>NZ_QRBF01000003.1:0-299044 GCF_003363265.1 Dyella psychrodurans
TGGACATCACCCTTCGGGCCAGTCCTGTCTGTCCGCATCCCTTCGGCCCATCGTCTCAACAGACAGCCAGTCTGCCTTCGCCGATGGCCCTGTGGTCTGCGGACAGACAGGGGCGGTGACGCCTGCGCAAACTTGTTCAGAGCATCCCTAGGCTTCGTTGATGCCGGCACGGCCGGCGAGAATCTGCGCCAGCACATCGGGCGCGTAATCGAACGAGTCGTAATACAGCCGGTCTTCCGCCAGGCCGGCATCGACGAAAAGCTTGCGCCCGGCGTCGATCATCGCGGGCGGTCCGCTCATGTAGACATCGAAGCCGGACAGATCGGGATGATCGTCGAGCACCGCTTCGTGCACGAGGCCGGCACGCATGCCGGCCATGCCCGCCTGCTCCGGATCGGACACCACGGCGTGAAAACGCACGTTGGATGCACCGGCGGCCCATTGCTCGGCCTGCGCGCGCAGATAAAGATCCGCCGCACTGCGCGCGCCCCAGTACACGTCGATCGAACGACGCGTACCCAGCGTCAGAAAATGCTCGAGGATCGCCTTCACCGGCGCAAAACCGGTGCCGCCCGCCATGAAAACGATGGGACGTTCGGAATCTTCGCGAGGCACGAACGTACCCAGCGGACCTTCGATGCGAAGCGTGTCGCCCTCTTTCAGCACATCGCTCACCCATGACGTGAAACCACCGCCGGCGACGTGACGGACATGCAATTCGATCACACCATCCGGCTGCGGTACGTTCGCAATCGAAAACGGACGGCGGCGGCCTTCGTCGAGCAGCACATCGAGGTACTGCCCCGGCAGCCAGTTCAATCGCGGCTCGCCTCGCGCAGGTTGCAGATGCAGCCCGATGACATCGGGCGCGAGCTGCCATTTGCGACTCACCTGCACGTCGAGCTGGCGACGCGCGATGTCTTCGACGGACGTGACTTCGCGCGCCTCCACCAACAGATCGGTGGCGGGAACGGCCTGGCACAGCAACACCGCGTGACGCGCACGATCGTGGACGTCCAGCGCCGTCGGCGGATTGCGTGGATACTCGCAACGGCCTTCGATCAAGGCCGCCTTGCAGCTGCCGCAAACGCCCGCACGGCAGGAATACGGCAGGGCGATGCCGGCGCGCTGCGCAGCTTCCAGCACGGTTTCGCCGGGCAAGACGTCGAAACGACGGCCGGACGTATGGAGAGTGACGGTAAACACGGGCGCATTGTCGTCGCTGGGGTGGTCGGCGGACAATGCGGGCTTCCCACACAAGTATCAACCGAGCATCCGCCCATGCGCATCTGGAAACAGGACATCGACGTCGAACAGCTCAACGGCTGGAGCGCCAACACCCTGATGGAGGCCATCGGCATCCGCATCACCGCGATCGGCGACGATTGGCTGCAAGGCACCATGCCGGTGGACCGCCGCACGCACCAGCCTTATGGCCTGCTGCATGGCGGCGCCTCGGTGGCACTGGCCGAAACGTTGGGCAGCACGGCGGCCATGCTGACGCTCGATCCCGCCAAGGAGCGCGCCGTGGGCCTGGATATCAACGCCAACCACATCCGCGGCGTGCTCAGCGGCACGGTGACGGGCACGGCGCGGCCGCTGCATACCGGCCGGTCCACGCAGGTGTGGGAGATTCGCATCGAAGACGAGGCCGGCAAGCTGGTGTGCATCTCGCGCCTGACCATGGCGGTGGTGCCGGCAGCCGCGGTAGGCGCGCGTTGATGCCGCTGCCGCGCTGATCGATGTCGAACGAAACGCCTTATGCACGGCTCACGCCCGACCTGGTGCTGGACGCGGTGACCACCTGCGGCCTCTGGCCCGACGGTCGTTTGCTTGCGCTGAACAGCTACGAAAACCGCGTCTGGCAGGTGGGTCTGGAAGACGGCAAACCCGTGGTGGCGAAGTTCTATCGCCCTGGCCGGTGGAGCGATGCGGCGATCCTGGAAGAACACGCCTTTGCGCGGGAACTCGCCGACGCCGAAATACCCATGATCGCAGCACTCGCCTTTACCGGGCGCACGCTGCTGCATCACGACGGCTTTCGCTACGCCTTGTCGCCACGGCATGGCGGTCGCGCGCCGTCGCTCGAATCGGCCGATCAACTGGAATGGCTGGGGCGCCTGATCGCGCGCATCCACAGTGTCGGTGCGCGCTCATCGTTCGCGCATCGCGGCCATGTGGATCGCGAGACCTTGATCGCGCAACCCATGCGGGCCGTGCTTGCGTCGAACCTGTTGCCTCCTTCGTCGACGGATCGCTATCGCGCCGCAGTCGAGCGCGTGGACCGCGCCGTCGCCGCGCGCTACGAAGCCGTCGGGCCCGTGCGGAATTTGCGCCTGCACGGCGATTGCCATCCCGGTAACGTGCTATGGACCGATGACGGCCCGCATTTCGTCGACCTCGACGATGCGCGCACGGGTCCGGCCGTGCAAGACTTGTGGATGCTTGCGCACGACGAACGTGCGATGGAGGCATTGCTCGAAGGCTATGGTTCAATGCGTGACTTCGATCACGCAGAACTTGCCTTGATCCCTGCGCTGCGCGCCATGCGACAAGTGCATTATGCAGGCTGGATCGCCGCGCGCTGGCACGACCCGGCGTTTCCCGCTGCGTTCCCCTTTGCCGCCGAACCGCGGTGGTGGGAACAACACATCACGGACCTGCACGAGCAGGCGGACGAACTCGAATAATTTTTCTTTTGATGGGGTGTTGAATGCGTCAGATTCTGTTTCGCCTGATCGGTATCCTGGAAGTCGCCGGCGGCTTTTACGGCATGGCCTCGGTATTGCCGCGACTGCTCGAATTCGGTCCGTTGCGCACGGCGGCGATCGGGTTGATCGAGTTTGCGCTCTATGCGTTTGTATTGATCGCAGGCGTGCTGCTGCTGGAAAACAGCGAGCGCGGCGTCCGCTTTTCCAGCGTCGCGCAGCTATTGCAACTGCCGCTGATCGCCACGCCGATTTTCAGCTATGCATTGCATTGCGGTGCCTTTATCAACTTGTCCTTGATCTTCCACACCCCCGTGCACCCGAGTCTGACCTGGCACTTCGGCAGTCAGGGCTTCGCATTGGCTTTTGGAGGACCTTCCCCTTCGCGGCTGGGCATCAATCTGCTCGCACTGCTGTCCTGGCTGGTCCTCAAGCTGCGCTGATGCACAAGCGCGGCACCCTCTCCCCTTCGGGGAGAGGGCTGGGGTGAGGGGCCACTCTTGCCTCGACTTTTAAAACTGCCGAAGTCCGCTTAAAGATTGCAGGCCGTCGCAAGGCTGCCCCTCATCCCAACCTTCTCTCCAACGGGGAGAAGGGGCCAAAGCCCGCTGCCGGTTATCATAGGCGGATGACTACCTCCGCCGAACTCCCCGTCATCCGCCTCAAATCCGACCGCGCCCCTGGCCACCCCTGGGTATGGTCGGCACAGGTGCACAAGCCCGAATCGCGCCTGCCGCCCGGCAGCGTGGTGGATGTGATGGATGCGAAGTACCGCTTCGTGGGGCGCGGGTTCTGGAACGGTCACGCTCGCATCGCGCTGCGCCTGCTCACGGCCGATGCCGGCGAGTCCATCGACGCCGCGTGGGTCGCATTGCGCATCGATCGCGCCGTCGCGCTTCGCCGCGAGCTGCTCAAACTGGACGACACCACCGATGCATGGCGCGTGGTGCACAGCGAAGGCGATGGACTATCGGGGCTGATCGTCGATCGCTACGCTGACATTCTGGTGATCGAATACTTTGCGGCGGGCATGTGGAAATTCCGCGACGCGATTCATGCCGCGCTGCTGCGTCATTTCCCCGGCGCGCGCCTGTACTGGTTTGCCGAAAGCCACGTGCAGAAGCAGGAGTCGTTCGACTGTCGCCCGATGGAAGCACCCACACCCGTGGAAGTTCACGAACACGGCCTGCGTTTTCATGCCGCGCCGGGCTACGGTCACAAGACGGGTTTCTTCGCCGATCAACGCGAAAACCGCCGTCGCTTCGCCGAACTCGTGCGCGGCCGGCGCGTGCTGGATCTGTGCTGCAACGCCGGCGGCTTTGCCGTGCACGCCATGGCGGCGGGCGCAAAAGGCGTGACGGGCGTGGACATGGATGCCGGCATTCTGGAAATCGCACGCGCCAATGCCACGGCCAACAACCTGCCGGCACGCTTCGAACAAGCCGATATTTTCGATTGGCTGCGTCAGGCGGTCGCGCGCGGCGAACGCTATGACGCGGTGATTCTCGATCCCGCCAAACTCACGCGCGACCGCACCAAGGTGCTCGATGCGCTGAAGAAGTACTTCGCGATGAACCGCCTGGCCCTGGATGTCATTCCACCCGGCGGCCTGCTATTGACCTGCTCATGCACGGGACTGGTCAGCGAAGCGGATTTCCTGGAAATGCTGCGTCGCGTGGCGCTCAACGCGGGACGCGAAATCCAGGTGCTGGAAGTACGCGGCGCAGGCGCCGATCACCCGGTGCGCACCGATGTGCCCGAAAGCCGTTACCTCAAGGCGGTGTTCTGCCGGGTGGATTGACGCGCCCCGCCGATTCGCCAAATCAGCAGCAACACATACGCCATCACCAGGTACGCCACCCATAACAGGAGTGCGTTGCGCAGCGTCGCGACATAACCGAGTGTCGATGCGTTGATGAATGCGTACGGATAGCTCCCGATGATGGCGCCGCGCACCAGCGCGTAAACGAAGTAAGCAACGGGATAAAGGCTCCACCGGAACGGAGCCGACCATCGCAACGCCGTGCCACGCAGCGCGATCAGGCTATAGAGCACAAACAGGATCGGCATCACGTAGTGCATCAGCACATCGGCCAGCAATTGCCATCCTTGCGGCGCCCATACATGCCGCAACAGCACGTAATACGCCACGCCCACAAAAACGATGCTGACCGCAACCCAGCCGATGACCTCGGGCCGCGCGAAAAATCGTCCCGCCGCGGAACGCCGCGCCAGCAGCGGCAACGTCGCGGCCAACGACACCAGCACGTTGGTCAAGACGGTGAAGAAGCCGAAATAAAGCACTACGCCAAAGGCAACCGTTCTTCCATTCGTCAGGGCGAGCCGTATCGATAGATAGAACTGCAAGAGAACGCCAAACCAGCCGAGCACCGCCATCAACGCGGCCAATGACCGCCCCTTGACGACCGGTTCGTTCATGGGGGCTCCTGCGCGGCATGGCGGTACGCCGATACTAACCCCCTGATCTCAGACATTGATACGCCAGCGCGTACACTGTGTCCCGCTGCCACCGGAACCTTCCATGCCCGTGATCGATATCCTGCTGATTCTGCTCGTTGCCCTGCTCGTCCTGCAGGTGTTTGCGCTGCTGCGCGGACGCCACGACGCCGGATTGAATACACGCCTGGACGCGCTGAAAGACGACAACCGCCATCTGCGCGAAGCACTGGCGCAGGAACAGCGCGCCGGACGCAGCGAGCTCAGTCAGGCCTTCCAACAGTTCAGTCAGCGCCTCGAAGCACTCACCGAACGCACCGAAACCAGCATTCAGGCGCTTAACCAGCGACTTGTCGAAGACGCGCGTCGCGGACGCGAGGAACTTGCCACCCAACTCACCCGACTCGGCGAACAACAGCAGCAGAGTTTGGCTGCGATCGCCGCCGACAACGAAAAGCGCCTTACCGAAGTGCGCACCACGCTCGAAACCAAACTGAGCGCCATCCAGCAGGACAACGCGACCAAGCTGGAACAAATGCGCGCAACGGTCGACGAAAAACTCCAATCCACACTCGAAACGCGACTCGGCCAATCCTTCAAGCTCGTCTCTGAGCGACTCGAAGCCGTGCAGCGCGGCCTGGGCGAAATGCAGTCATTGGCCAGCGGCGTGGGCGATCTCAAGCGCGTGCTGAGCAACGTGAAAACACGAGGCATTCTCGGCGAAATGCAACTCGGCGCCCTGCTGGACCAGATGCTCACCCCCGAGCAATACGCCGCCAACATCGCCACCGTGCCCGGTTCCGACGAGCGCGTCGAATTCGCCATACGCCTCCCTGGCAGCGACCGCGACAGCCAGGTCTGGCTGCCCATCGACGCCAAGTTTCCGCGCGAAGACTACGAGCGCCTGCTAGACGCACAACAGCAGGCCGACGCGGAAGCGGTCGAACGCGCCGCTGCCGCACTGGAGCGTCGCGTGCGCGACGAAGCCAAAACCATTCGCGCGAAATACATCGCCCCGCCGTCCACGACCGATTTCGCCATTCTTTTCCTGCCCACCGAGGGCCTTTACGCCGAAATCATTCGCCGTCCGGGCCTGTTCGAAAGCCTGCAGCGCGAACAACGCATCACCATCGCCGGCCCCACCACCCTCGCCGCACTGCTCAACAGCCTGCAGATGGGTTTCCGCACGCTCGCGATTCAACAACGCAGCAGCGAAGTGTGGCAGTTGCTAAGCGCCGTGAAGAACGAATTCAGCAAATTCGGCGATGTGCTCAACACCGTCCGCAAGAAACTCGACGAAGCCGGCAAGCACCTCGACAACACGTCTGTGCGCACGCGCGCCATCGAACGCAAGCTGCGTAATGTCGAATCGTTGCCGGGTGAACAGACCCAGCAATTGCTGGGCGACTCTGTGACGAACGAAGAAGAAGCCGCGGACGATTAAGCAAGCAACGAACGGCTCCTAAGCTCTTCAAGAAGTGCGCGCGCATGCGCGCCGCTTTTGCTCTTGCCTTCGGGGCCCCTTGGACCCGGCCGCCGGCAGGCGGTCGGAACGCCCGCCGCGCAGGCGAGCAACCTAGCGATCAGACACAGGCGCAGCCAAAAGCCAACGCCACTGGATCCCGGCCTACGCCGGGATGACGACCATGAGACGTGGCACAGGCATTGAAGCGATCAGTCGAAAGGAAAGCGAGCGTCAACTCAACGCATGCGCCGCAGCCTGCGCAATCAAATCATCATCCGGCCGCACCCCCGTATACAACACAAACTGCTCCACCGCCTGCAACACAATCACCTCCGCCCCCGTCACCGCCTGCTTGCCAAGCGACCGCGCCAGGCGAATCACCGGCGTCTCAGGCGGCGACGCCACCACATCAAACACCACCCGCGCACGCTCCACATCGCGCACATCAAACGCGATCTCGTCAGCCTCCGCACCGCCTTCCATGCCGACAGGCGTCACATTGATCAACAACTCCGCCGACAACCCTGACATATCAGCCGCCCACGAAAAGCCACTCACTTCGGCCAGCTTCCGCCCCGTAGCCTCATTGCGCGCCACGATATGCCCGTGCCTGAAACCCGCATCGCGAAACGCACAAGCCACCGCCTTCGCCATGCCTCCGCTACCGCGCAACGCAAGGCGCGTATCCGGCGCGATGCCATGCTGCTCGATCAACTTCCGCACCGCGATGTAGTCGGTGTTGTAAGCGCGTAGATAGCCATCGTCGTTGACGATCGTATTGATCGACCCGATCGCGGCGGCCGATGCGTCGACAGCGTCCACCAAGGGAATGACCGCTTCCTTGAAGGGCATCGAGATCGCGCATCCACGAATGCCCAGCGCGCGGATGCCGCCGATCGCCGCAGGGAGATCGCGCGTGGCGAACGACTTGTACACGTAATTGAGACCAAGCGCTTCGTAAAGAAAGTTCTGAAAGCGCGTGCCGAAGTTGCCCGGCCGCGCGGACAGGGACATGCAAAGCCGGGTGTCACGGTTGATGTAAAGGGACATGTCGATGACTCTGCCTATATGTCAAACGGTGTCGTTTGGCCCGCCGTTGGGGCCCATTCCGGGCCGGCGATGGCCGGGGCGATTGTCAAGAACCTTATTAGGGCGCTTCGGCCGGATCAATAAAAGGCTTGACGCGGGCGCTACAATCGACAGCCTGAGTACGTAACAAGGAAGCCGCATGAGCGAGCACGAACCCCACGACGTCACCCGCGAGCAGGCCGAAGAGGCCGTACGCACCCTGCTGCGCTGGGCCGGCGAGAATCCTGAGCGCGAAGGTCTGCTGGATACGCCACGCCGCGTGGTCAAGGCCTACCGCGACTGGTTCAGCGGCTACCAGATCGATCCGGGCGAATACCTGCGCCGCACGTTCGAAGAAGTAGCCGGCTACGACGAGATGGTCGTGCTACGCGATATCGAATTCGAAAGCCATTGCGAACATCACATGGCACCGATCATCGGACGCGCCCACGTGGGCTATCTGCCAACCAACCGTGTGGTGGGCATCAGCAAGCTCGCCCGCGTGGTGGACGCCTATGCGCGCCGTTTCCAGGTGCAGGAGAAGATGACCGCGGAAATCGCGCGCTGCATCCAGGACAACCTGCAACCCGTGGGCGTGGCGGTGGTGATCGACGCCAGTCATGAGTGCATGACCACGCGTGGCGTGCACAAGCGTGGCGTATCGATGATCACCAGCCAGATGCTCGGCAGCTTCCGCGACGACGCACGCACTCGCTCCGAGTTCCTCGATTTCATCGGCATCAACCGCGGCAAGCGCTGATGCGCGCATCGATTGCCGCCCTGCTGCTCTGGCTTCCTGTCGCCGCGCTTGCACAAAACGCGGAGTCGGCGCTTTTTCGGGCCATGGATGCCAACGGCGACGGCCGGATCAGCGAAGCGGAATACGTGGCGTACATGAGCCAGGGCTTCTATCGGCTGGATCGCAATCACGACGGCATCCTGGAGCAGGACGAATTGCCAGGCGGCCACGGCAAGCCGATCACGCTGCAGGAATGGCAAGACAACCTGCGACGCGAATTCCACAAGCTGGACCGCCACCATCACGGCTACCTGACTGAGCAGGAATTGATGCAGCCTCCGCAGTAGCGGGCGCCCTGCCGATCGGGAGAACCCGCACCCTAGAGCAAGCCCCAAAATCCTAAGGTGGGTCGACCTCCGCGACCTTTTGCTCACTTCCTACCCATGCCAAGCCGCCCGCCATCGGCTATCGTTGGGCCTTTGACACTCTTCGCTGGCTATTCGCGCCCCTGCATGGACTCCGCATCGAACACCGCCACGTCGCGCAACAACGCCGCTTTCGCATTCATCTTTGTGACGGTGATGCTGGACATGCTGGCATTCGGCATCATCATCCCGGTGCTCCCGCACTTGATCGTGCAGCTGATCGGCGGAAGCATTGCACGCGCGGCAGTGTGGACCAGCGCATTCGGCACGCTCTACATGCTGATGCAGTTCGTGTGCTCGCCGGTGCAGGGAACGTTGTCGGACCGCTTCGGCCGACGCTCTGTGATCCTGATTTCCAGCTTCGGACTGGGCGTCGACTTCATCGTGATGGCGATAACGCCCGTCTTGTGGCTGCTGTTTTTGGGCCGTGGCGTCTCCGGCATGTGCGCGGCGAGCTTCTCCACGGCGAACGCCTATATCGCCGATATCGTGCCGAAGGAAAAACGCGCGGCGGCTTTTGGCGCACTGGGCGCCGCGTTCGGCATCGGTTTCATCGTGGGCCCCGCGCTGGGCGGCTTCCTTGGCCACTTCAGCATCCGCCTGCCCTTCTGGGTGGCGGCGTGTCTGTCGCTGCTCAATTTCTGCTATGGCTTCTTCGTGCTGCCGGAATCGCTGCCGCCGGAACGTCGCACCAAGCGCTTTGATTGGAGCCATGCCAATCCGTTCGGTGCACTGGTGTTGCTGCGTCGCTATCCGCAGGTATTCGCGTTCGCCGCGGTTTACTTCCTGATGAACCTCGCGCAGTTCTCGCTCAACTCCACCTACGTGCTTTATACCGACTATCGTTACGGCTGGGGCCCGCAGGCCGTGGGCTACACGCTCGCGTTTGTTGGCTTGTGCAGCGGCCTGGTGCAGGCGGTGTTGGTGCGCCAGCTCATGCCAAAGCTGGGCGAGAGCAAACTGATCATGATCGGCCTGCCGTTGTGCGTGGCCGGTTATATGTTCTTTGGTCTGTCGTCGACAGCGTGGCTTTTCCTGCTCGGCATTCCTTTCCTGTGCCTGGGTGGACTGGCGGGTCCGCCAGCGCAAGCCCTGATGACGCAACAAGTCGATCCGCACGAACAAGGCCGACTGCAAGGTGCGCTCACCAGTCTGGCGAGCCTCGCCGGCATTTTCGGACCGGCGCTTTTTGCGAATCTTTTTGCGCTCTTCATCAGCGATCACGCACCCGCGCATCTCCCGGGCATTTCTTTCGTGCTCGCCGCCTTGCTGCTGGTCGTTGCCGCGTTCATCGCCAACTATGCGATACGGCATATGCACCCTCATCATGCGACATCGCATGCCGACGGCGGGGCAGCGGCACTAGCCGCTGAACTCTCGCCGCTGGCAGGGACCGTCGCCCACGAACCTCTCCCCACCGATCAATCGGAGTCATCACCATGAGTATTTCGATGTACCAAGTCGCCGTGCCGGTATTCCTGCGCGCGCTCACGAACCTGCATCACGTGCTGAAGCTCGGCCAGGCGCATGCCAAGGAAAGGAGCGTGGAAGATTCGGTGATGCTGCACACGCGCCTGATCCCCGACATGCTGCCCCTGGTGAAGCAGGTGCAGATCGCCACCGACATGGCCAAGAACGGCGCTGCACGCCTCGCCGGCGTCGATCCGTTGAAGTTCGAAGACAACGAAACGTCGTTCGACGAGCTGCACAACCGCATCGAACGCGCCATCGACTACATCAAGAGCTTCAAGCCGGAACAGATCGACGGCAGTGAAACGCGTGCGATCACGCTGAAGACGCGCAACGGCGAGCAGCACTTCGAGGGCGATGCCTATCTGCTGCACTTCGTCATTCCGAACCTGTTCTTCCACTGCACCACGGCGTACGACATTCTGCGCGCCGCCGGCACGAACATTGGCAAGACGGATTTCATTGGTAAGGCGTAAGGCTTTTCTTCGCGTGCAGGGCGAGGCAATCGCCCTGCATAGCATCTTCTGAGCTGTCGCCTCCGTTGCAGGCGCAGCGGGCGAACCGCCCCTCATCAAGCACAGCACACCTCGTACTCGTCCGCACTGCATCGCGCAGTAGCGGGCTTTTTTTGCGTCCTTCAAATTTCCTGGTCATCGCTTCCTCATCAAATTAGGCGCAGTCCGATTGTTGCAAAAACGTCGGTCGCTTATTTGATCGTTACGGTTCGCAACAAATTTTCCTTCAGGGGGCGAGCCGTGAATCCGCGACGATCACTTCGACAGCCATGCGTCATGGCCAGGGGTGACTTTCGCTTTTGTCATCCGTCGTTCGTTGTACCGCTAGGCGGCGAATGGCGATTCCAGGGAGAGAGCGCTTTGAAGACAGGAAATACTTTTAACTACTCATTGCTGGCGTTGGCATGTGCAACCGCGCTGGCGAGCACGAGTGTCTTTGCGCAGTCCACAACCGGAAGCATCGGTGGCCAGGCGCAACCAGGCGCAACAATCACTGCCACGAGCTCTACCGGCTTGGTTCGCAAAACTACCGTGGACAATTCGGGGCGCTATAGCTTTACCAATCTACCCCTTGGTGCCTACAGCGTCTCGCTTCAGCGAGACGGCGTGGTCGTTGATAAGCGCGACAACGTAAATATCGTTGTGAACTCAAACACGGATGTGTCGTTCGCTTCTGCTTCGAATGCGAAGTCACTTAGTGTGGTCAGCGTCTCCGCCAATGCAATCCCACCCATTGACGTGACGACTGTGGATTCGCGCACAGTTATAACGTCCAGAGAGCTCGCGCAGCTTCCGATCGCTCGCACCGCAGAGTCGATTGCCATGTTGGCACCGGGCGCTGTTGGTGGCAGCAGCTACTTCAGTGGTCCGACAGGCAATGCACTTGTTTCGTTTGGTGGTGCATCAGTCACTGAAAATGCCTATTACATTAATGGCTTCAACACGACAGACCCGCTTTCCGGTATGGGTGGCATCAGCCTGCCCTACGGTTCGATTGATCAGCAGGAAGTTTTCACTGGTGGCTACAGCGCCAAATACGGTCGTTCGGACGGCGGCGTTATCAACCAGGTCGGCATGCGTGGCACCAATCAGTGGCATTTCGGTGCGCAGGTCTTGTGGGAGCCCAGTTTCCTTGCGTCCAACCCCAGGAACGTCTACTACCCCAATGCGGCACTTCCTGCAGGTTATGGTTACCAAAACCCCGCGCTAGCCGGCTCTCTGTACCGTTCGCGTAAGGACAATACGGCCACGCACACGGTTTACAGCTTCTATCTCGGCGGCCCGCTGATCAAAGACAAGCTTTTCCTTTTCGCATCGGCCGAAGCTGAGAAGAGAGACGGTTTGTCGACTTCTTCATCTGCTTCATCTCAACCCTACAATGACCGTTACAGTTACAGCCTTCCCAAGCACTACCTCAAGCTGGACTGGAACATCAACGACAGCAATATTCTCGAGTTCACCAATATATCGAACAAAGAATCCTATAGTGGCAGCTTGTATGCGTACGATTACGACACCCGCTCGCAAGGTCCGCTGTTTGGTTATGACACATCGACCAAGACGGGTTCTGATATCTATATTGGCAAGTACACCAGTTACATCACCGATGACCTGACCTTTTCGGCCACCTACGGCAAGACCAAGGTCATGGATTACAGCCAGATCCCAGGTGCCGACCCAACGCTGCCTTATCTCGGCGGTGTGGTGAATCAGGATCCGAGCATTACCGGAGGTGCCCCCATCACCAACGGCATCACTACGCCATATGTAAAGTCGCCTAATGCCGGAAGCAGCAGCCATGGACTGCGCCTCGATCTCGAATACAAACTGGGAGACCACACGCTTTCCGCGGGCATCGACAACATAACCACTTCATCGACTGACGAAGGCCAACAGGTATTCGGACCTGCCTATGCATGGCTCTATGGCAAGGCCAGCAGGCCAAATACCCCGCTGAATCCGGCTTTTGGCGTTGGCGCACCAGGAGGCAACGGTTATTACGTTCGCAGGTACATCTTCACCACAACGACCAGCATGTCGGTGGGTCAAACCGCACAATACCTGGAAGATCGTTGGCAGGTGAATGACCGCTGGTTGCTGAGCATCGGGCTTCGCAACGACCAGTTCAGCAACTACAACAACCTCCATCAAGCATTCGTGCACAACACGAATCAATGGGCGCCGCGCCTTGGATTCAGCTGGGACGTACTAGGCGATTCCACGTTCAAGGTATTCGGCAACCTGGGACGTTATTACCTTGCATTGCCCAATAGCGTGGCTGAACGCGCTGCAGGCCCTTCCACCTATACCAATGAGTATTTCACCTATACGGGCATTAACCCGACCACCGGCGCACCGACTGGCCTAACTGCTATCGGACCAGGCCCAATCTCTTCCAATGGCGAGTATGGACAAACGCCGGATCCCAAAACGGTCACCGCGATCGATCTTCGCTCGCAATATCAGGACGAAGCCATCTTAGGTTTCACCAAGATGCTTGGCAGCAAATGGATGTATGGCGCCAAAGTCACCGTGCGCAAGCTGCAAACCGACATTGACGACGTTTGCGACGATGATGCCGTGGCAAGAAAGGCCGTTGCGTCGGGAATCAATCCGGACAGCATCGTATTTCCGAACAGCTGCTTGATCTTCAATCCCGGCAAGACCAACACATTCCTGTTGGCCAATGCTGATGGAAATGGCTACTCCAAAGTCACCATGACGACCCAAGATTGGGGTTTCACCGAAGGAGCAAAGCGTAAGTACTACGCGCTTGATCTGTTCCTGGAGCATCCGTTCGATGGTAAGTGGCAAGCCCGCATCGACTACACATTCTCGCGTAGTTATGGCAACACGGAAGGTCAGGTGCTTTCCACCATCGGTCAGGATGACGTTGCCAAGTCGCAGGACTGGGACTTCTGGCAGCTCATGGAAAACAGCAACGGGGTTCTGTCTAACGATCGCACCCATGTGCTGAAAGCCCGAGGTGCGTACCAAATCTCACCAGAATGGATGATTTCCGGTTCGCTGCAAATCGCGTCTGGCGCACCCAGAGTGTGCATGGGTTACTACGGGACTGACGAGTCCGATCCCGTGCTTTACGGTTCCGCGTACCATTACTGCGCTGGCAATCCAACACCGCTCGGTAGTCTGGGAAGGTTGCCATGGACGAAACAGCTCAATCTGGGCGTGACCTATCGACCACCGTTTGCGGACAAGAAGCTCGCGTTCAGCCTCGATGTTTTCAATGTGCTGAACGAACGCAACCCCACGGTACTCGACGCAACCTACGAAACCGCTCCCTATACGGTTTCCAACACCTATGGGATGCCGTTGTATCTGGAGGCCCCGCGCTACGTTCGACTCTCGGCTACGTACGACTTCTAATCCGCGGCTTGAACTGATAGCCAGCGTTTTAACGCTGAATAATGCATAAGATTGTTGTTTTTTACCCAGCCTGGGGCCGGCATTGCCGGCCCCCTTTTTTTATTGCTGCGACTTGCATTTCGCAGCGGTGGGCTTGCCATAGAATTCACTGAACCGCATATAGCACGTACCCAGCTACCCGAGGCCAAATATGGCTGACACCAAACATCTCAAAATCGATTTCGTTTCCGACGTCGTCTGCCCCTGGTGCGCCATTGGCCTGAAGTCACTTGAGCAGGCGCTGCAGCGGCTGGATGGACAGGTCACCGCCGATCTTCATTTCCAGCCCTTCGAGCTGAATCCCGACATGATTCCAGGCGGCGAGGACGTGGTCGAACACCTCACTCGCAAATACGGCAGTACGCCGGAGCAGATGCTCAAGAACCAGGAGGGCATCCGCCAGCGCGGGGCGTCGGTCGGCTTTACCTTCAACATGGGCAAGCGCAGCCGCATCTACAACACCTTCGATGCCCATCGCCTGCTGCACTGGGCTGAACTCGAAGGGCGGCAAGGCGCGCTGAAACTGGCGCTGATGGAAGCCTATTTCGCCAAGGGCGAGGATGTGGGCTCCCATGATGTCCTGGCGCGGGTCGCCGGCGAGGTGGGCCTGGATGCCGCGAAGGCTCGCGAGGTGCTCGACAGCGGGCGCTACGCGGAGGAAGTCCGGGCGCAGGAGCGCTTCTTCCAGGAACAGGGCATTCGGGCCGTGCCGTCGGTCATCGTCAACGGGCGCTACCTGATCCAGGGCGGCCAGCCTCCCGAAGTCTTCGAGCAAACCTTGCGGCAGATCGCGGCCGAGGCCTGAACAGGCTCTTTGGACCCGCCGCTGCCGGGCGCGGCCCGCAGCGGCGCCGGGCGACGTGAGACAATGGCGCGTCCCGTTCCGCCCCGCGCCGCATGCTTCGACTTACCGATATCACCCTTCCGCTGGACCACCCCGAAGAGGCACTGGCGACGGCCATCCGTCACCGGCTTCACGTCGGTGCGCAGGCGATTCGCAGCTATACGGTATTCCGGCGCGGCCACGATGCGCGCCGGCGCGGCGCCATCCAGTTGATCTACACGCTGGATGTGGATGTCGCCGACGAAGCGAAACTGCTTCAGCGCTTCGCCGATGATCAGCATGTGCGCCCTACGCCGGACACGAATTACCAATTCGTGGCGCAGGCACCCGCGAACATGGCGCATCGGCCCGTGGTGATCGGCCTGGGGCCTTGCGGCCTCTTCGCCGGCTTGATCCTGGCGCAGATGGGTTTTCGCCCGATCATCCTCGAGCGCGGCAAGGCCGTGCGCGAGCGCACCAAGGACACCTGGGATCTCTGGCGCAAGCGCAACTTGCATCCGGAATCGAATGTGCAGTTCGGCGAAGGTGGGGCGGGCACGTTCTCCGACGGCAAGCTCTACAGCCAGATTTCCGATTCGAAGCATTACGGACGCAAGGTGCTGACCGAGTTCGTCAAAGCCGGCGCGCCGGAAGAAATCATCTATGTCAGCAAGCCCCACATCGGCACCTTTCGCCTGGTGACGATGGTGGAGAACATGCGCAACACCATCGAGTCGCTGGGCGGCGAGATCCGCTTTGAGCATCGCGTCGATGACATCAAGGTCGAAACCGATGCGGATGGCGTACGACATGTTCGCGGCGTCGTGTTGGCAAGTGGCGAAGAAATCCGCACCGATCATGTCGTACTCGCGCTGGGCCATAGCGCGCGCGATACCTTCGAGATGCTGCACAAGCGCGGCGTTTATCTGGAAGCCAAACCGTTCTCGATCGGTTTTCGCGTCGAACATCCGCAATCGATGATCGACCGCGCGCGCTTCGGTCCGCAGGCAGGTCATCCCCTGCTCGGCGCGGCCGATTACAAGCTGGTGCATCACTGCCGCAACGGACGCTCGGTCTACAGTTTCTGCATGTGCCCGGGCGGCACGGTCGTCGCGGCTGCCAGCGAGCCGGGGCGTGTCGTCACCAATGGCATGAGCCAGTATTCGCGCAACGAACGCAACGCGAATGCCGCGATCGTCGTGGGCATCGAGCCGTCGGATTTCGCTCCCTATGACGGCAGCGGCAGTCCGCTTGCCGGTATTGCCTTGCAGCGACATTGGGAAAGTCGCGCGTTCGAACTGGGTGGTGGCACGTATGAAGCACCGGGACAGCTGGTCGGCGATTTCATCGCGGGACGTCCCTCGCAAGCGTTCGGCGACATCCTGCCCTCGTACAAGCCGGGCGTGCATTTGACCGACCTCGCGCACGCGATTCCCGACTATGCGGTCGAAGCCATCCGCGAAGCGATGCCCGCATTCGATCGGAAGATAAAGGGCTTTGCGCGTCACGACGCCATCTTCACCGGTGTGGAAACACGCACCTCGTCGCCTGTGCGCGTGCGCCGCAACGATGACGACCTGCAGAGCCGCAATACGCGCGGACTGTTCCCCGCCGGCGAAGGCGCAGGTTACGCAGGTGGCATTCTCTCCGCAGGTGTGGACGGCATCCGCGTGGCGGAAGCAGTGGCTTTGAGCATCGCTGCGATGCATCCGATGTCGCATGCTCACTGACACCCTCAAAGACGACATCCGCAATGCCTACGCGCGCATCAAGGACGGGCTGCCCGGCTTCCGCGCTCGCCCTGCGCAGACGCGGATGATCGCGGAAGTCGCACGGGCGCTATCCCAGTCGGGCGGCGCAGCTGCCATCGAAGCACCCACCGGCACCGGTAAGTCGATGGCGTATCTGATCGCAGGCATGGAAGTGGCGCGTGCGCAGAAAAAGAAATTATTGATCGCCACCGCGACGATCGCATTGCAGGAACAGCTGGTCGAGCGCGACATTCCGCTTTATCTGAAACTCAATGGCAGCCATGCGAAAGTAGCGCTGGCGAAGGGACGCGGCCGTTATCTGTGCCCGCGCAATCTGCGCATGGCGGGCGGCAGTCTTGGCGACAGCGGCCAGATGGGACTCGGTTTCGACGCAGATCTTGCGCTGTGGAGCAAGCCGCCGGCCGAACGCGACAAGCAAGTGCTGCGCAAACTCACCGACACCTTCGATCGCAACGAATGGAACGGCGACATGGATGCCGCGCCCGAAACGCCCGGCGATATGTTGCGCGGCATGATCACCACCAGCGCCGGCGGATGCACCGGGCGGCGCTGCGCGCAATTCATGGCCTGTCCGTTCTTCGCCGCGCGCCGCGCGGTGGCGGATGCGGACATCATCGTCGCCAATCAGGATCTGGTGCTGTCCGATCTCACCATGCCGGGCGGCGACGACAACTGGGGCGGCGTGATTCTCCCCAAGCCGGACGACACGCTATACGTGTTCGACGAAGCGCACCACATGCCAGGCAAGACGATCGATCGCGGAGCCTCCGATGTATCGCTCGGCACGGCGACGCGCCAGATCAGCCGCCTCACGCGCCAGGTGCACGCCGCCTATTCACTGACCGACAAGGAAGTGATCGGCAAGCTCTCGCTCGATGCGGGCGACGAGAAACTGCAGGCGCTCAGCGACGCGCTCGAAGAGCTCGAAAAGGAAATCCGCCAGTCGTGGCTGCCCGATCCCGCGGAAACCGAGCCCATGTATCGCGGTTCGCTGGGGCAGTTGCCGGAAACGTGGATGCAACATGCGTCCTTGTTGTACATCGCCACCGCCGAAGTCCAGCGCTGGCTCACCGCCGTTCGTCGCACCGTCACCGAAATGAGCGAAGGCGGTCCCACTCAGGAAGCCTTGTCGCGCGAGCTGGGGATGGCACTGGAACGCATCGACCGGCAAGTGCGCACCTGGCTTGCATGGTCCACGGACGATCCCGAACATGCGCCGCCGCTCGCGCGCTGGGTCACGCTTTCCCACGATCAGCAACTTGTCTGTCACGCTTCTGCCGTGTCCGCGGGCGCATTGTTGCGCACGATACTCTGGGACAACGCCAGTGCTGCGATCATGACCTCCGCCACCCTGAGTGCCGGCGGCAACTTCCGCGGCTTCGCCGATGCCGTGGGTTTGCCGGACGACGCCATCACCATCAGCCTGCCCTCGCCGTTCGATCTCGGCGCCCAGGCGCGCCTTGAAGTGCCTGCGATAGACGCACTACCCGATGCGCGCGAACAACACGCACAGGCCGTCACCGATTGGCTCGCCGAACATCTGGACTGGGATGCCGGCAACCTCGTGCTTTTCACTTCGCGCGCCAAGCTCGAGCGGGTGTTGCAACGCTTGCCGATCGATAAGGTGCGCAAGGTTCGCGCACAAGGTTCGCTCGGGAAGACGCAGCTGATTGCCGAGCATGTCGCGGCTATCGAAGCCGGCAAAGGCAGCACGTTGTTCGGTCTCGCATCCTTCGGCGAAGGTCTCGATTTGCCCGGCAAACTGTGCGAAACCGTCGTCATCACACAGTTGCCGTTCGCCGTGCCCACCGATCCCGTGGGCGCCACCTATGCCGAATGGCTGGAATCGCGCGGACGCAATCCGTTCCTGGAAGTCGCCGTACCGGAAGCAACGCGACTGCTCACGCAATACTGCGGCCGCCTGATTCGCAGCGAAACGGATCACGGCCGCATCGTATTGCTCGACCGGCGCGTCGTGACTCGACACTACGGCAGCCAGATGTTGAAAGCACTGCCTCCTTTCCAACGTGTCATCGAGCGCACCGCATGAGCATCGTCCGCCTGCGCGATTGCCGCGCCACACCCTGGAAGAACGGCATGGGCCGAACGCGCGAACTTGCCGCGTATCCCGAAGGCGCCGGCATGGAAGATTTCATCTGGCGCGTGAGCGTTGCGGAAGTCGATAGCGCGGCGCCGTTTTCCGCGTTTGCCGGTATCGACCGTTACATCGCGTTGCTGCAAGGCGCAGGCTTCACGATGACACTCGACGATGGGAGCACTCACGCACTCACGACACCGTTCTCGCCGTTCGCATTTCCCGGTGAAGCACAGGTAACGGTGAATCTGCTCGGTGGACCGACGCGCGATTTCAATCTCATGCTGCGCCGCGAGCGCGTTCGAGGCGAGTTGGTGGTGTGGGATGTGCCCGGCCGGCAGGTGGTGGATGATGCCGTGGCGCTGATCTATTGCGCACAGGGCCATGTCGACACGGCAGAAGGGCGACTTCAGCCCGGCGATGCCTGGCTCCCCATCCGATCCGTCGGTCGCGTCACGCTCGATTCGGGAACATTGGCACTTGTCGCGCGCGTTGAATCGCGCGGAAATTGAGGCAGTTGTCAGAGGCGACCCATTGCACCCTGCCAAAGCTGCCGTACTTTTTTCCCGTCATTCCGGCGCAGGCCGGAATTCAGTGTCCCTATACTGCAGCTGTGCGTTTACTTCTGAACGCTGTCGCTACTGGATTCCGGCCTGCGCCGGAATGACGAACGATAGGACGATGTACTGAGGTACAACTCATAACACTACTGCCCGTGAGGTTACCGTCATGCTAGTGCTGGTCCTCGGCTTGATTCTTTTTCTTGGCATCCACTCGGTACGCATCTTCGCCAACGATTGGCGCACGCGTCAGATCGAACGAATAGGCCTGAACCGCTGGAAGGGTATTCATTCGGCGTTCGCCATCGTCGGCCTGCTGTTGATCATCTGGGGGTTTGGACTGGCACGGCAGCATCCCGTCCTGCTTTACATACCCCCGTTGTGGCTACGCCATCTCAATGGACTGTTTGTACTGATCTCCTTCGTCTTCTTTGCTGCCGCACGCGTACCGAACAATCATCTGAAGGCGAAGTTCGGCCATCCGCAAACGCTGGCGGTGAAGATCTGGTCCTTCGGCCATCTGCTGGCCACCGGCATGTTGCATGACGTGGTGCTGTTCTTACCCTTCCTGGTTTGGTCCGTGGCGCTTTACATGGTCTCGCGTGCTCGCGACCGACGCGCGGGCGCGGTTTATCCACCCGGCACCGTCAAGGGTGATGTGATGATCGTAGTGATCGGCGTGGTGATCTGGGCGCTTTTCGCGTTCTGGCTACATACGCTGCTTATCGGCGTAAACCCGATGGCCTGAGGGGTGTCGCCAGTCATCTTCGCTTGCGGGGCCGCCTGCGCTACAGTTCAGGCGGTCCCATCGTTCGGGTAATAGCCATGGTCGGTTTCCTGCTCTGGTTGCTGCTGCTGATTTTCTGCTGGCCGCTGGCGCTGCTGGCGCTGGTGCTCTATCCCATCGTGTGGCTGCTGTTGCTGCCGCTGCGTCTGGTGGGCATCACGGTGAGCGCCGTGTTCGCCTTCCTCACCGCGCTGCTGATGCTGCCTGCCCGGGTGCTGCGCGGACGGCCCGTCTGATGTTATCGGCGCGTCAATGCGCCGAGTCGAGATGACTGGCAAACCCTACTCGCCTGCCAGCGACCGCAACCGCGAGCCGATTCTGGCGATACTTCGCACGTGGTTTGCCGATCGGCTGCACGTGCTGGAAATCGGCAGCGGTACCGGCCAGCATGCTGTGCATTTCGCAGCCGCGCTGCCTCATCTCATCTGGCAGAGTTCGGACCGCGCGGAAAATTTGCCAGGCATACGTCAATGGCTCGACGAGGCGGGATTGTCCAACACGCCACCGCCTTTGCAGCTGGACGTGACGGGCGCGTGGCCTGCCGATCGCTACGATGCGATTTTCAGCGCCAATACGTTGCACATCATGGCGTGGCCGGAAGTCGAGCGCATGTTCGCCGCGCTACCTTCGGTGACTAGCGCCGACGCATGCGTAGCGATCTATGGACCGTTCAACATCGACGACCGCTTCACCAGCGAAAGCAATGCGGCGTTCGACCGCGACCTGAAGATGCGAAACGCGCACATGGGCATACGCGATACGGCGGCGGTGGACGCATTGGCCGCCGACAAGGGCTTCGATCTGATCGATGACGTGGCGATGCCGGCGAACAACCGCTTGCGCTTGTGGAAGCGGCGCCAGGCGTAATCGCCCGGCGCCGTTTGCTGCTTACTTCTCGGACACCACCGGCATGCTGATAAAGCTTGCGTGGTCCGGCGTGTGCCAGATTTGCTGCGTGGCTTTCACGTAATCGCTCGGCTTGGCATCGAAGATGTTCTGCACGAACGTTTGCGGATTGCGGTCATACAACGGGAACAGGCTGGATTGCACCTGCACCATGATGCGGTGCCCCGGCAGGAATACGTGATTCACTGTCGGCAGGCCGAAGCTGTATAGCAGCGGCGTGTTCGGCTCGACGGCCTCCGGATGCTCGAAGCTGGTGCGATAGCGGCCGCGGAAGATATCGAGCGAAATCGGCAATTCATAGCCACCCATGCCGGGATTCGACGGCACGGAACCGGGATAGACGTCGATGATCTTCACCACCCAGTCGCTATCCGTGCCGCTGGTCGAGGCAACCAGATTCACTTGCGGCGCGCCACCCACATGCATCGGCTCGGTGAGCGGCTCGCTCACATAAGTGATGACATCCGGACGGCCATCCACAAAGCGCTGGTCGTTCAACAACCAATGCGTCCAGGCCTCGTGGTCGGACCCGATCACCGGACGCGGCTGGTACGGAACGGGCTTCGCCGGATCGGAAACGTATTCGTCGTACTTGGCGTCGCTTGCGCTCGGCGCCTCAAACGACAGACGTCCATCCGCTTCCAGATAAAGCGGCTTCGCCTTCGACGCACAGCCCTTGTCGCACGATAGCGGCCAGTGCGCGTAGCGATCCCAATGGTTCTCGCCGGTGTTGTAAATCAGCACCGGCGGCGTGTTCGCTTTCGGCGCGCCGTCCTTCAGGTATTGATTGAAGAACGGCAGCAGCACGTCGCGGCGAAACTGCAGCGCAGTGTCGCCACCCCACTTCATCGGGCCGAGTTCGCTGCCGTTGTAGTTCACCTGGCTGTGGCGCCACGGCCCCATCACCAGGTAGTTCATGGTGTTGGTCTTGTCCTTCGGCTCCATCACTTCGTAACTATGGATGGCGCCCCACATGTCTTCCTGATCCCACAGGCCCTGCTCCCACATGGTCGGCACTTTCAGCGGCTGCTGCGCCAGGACCTTGTCGAGTGCCTGGGCTGACCAAAAGAGCGTGTAAGCGGGGTTCTCGCGAATCTTGCGCCAGAACGGCAACGCTTCGAGCCCGTTCGCGCGTGCGTAATCGCCGGCGGAACCGGCACGAAGGAAGTTGGTGTAATCGTCCAGTCCTTCGCGCGGGATCGCGTAACCCATGCCTTTCTGCGTGGTCTGGAAGGTGATGTAGTCGAAGTTGGTCTGGCGGAACGCGCCGTAATGGAACCAGTCGTCGCCCATCCAGCCATCCACCATCGGACTTTCCGGCGCTGCGACTTTCAGCGCGGGATGGGGATTGATGAGCGCCATCACCACGGTAAAGCCTTCGTACGACGAGCCGAGCATGCCGACCTTGCCGTTCGATTCGGAAATGTTTTTCGACAGCCAGTCGATGGTGTCGTAGGCGTCGGTGGATTCGTCGACCTTGCCATTGTTGAGCGGGCCGCGCAGCGGCAACGTCATCACGTAGTCGCCTTCGGAACCGTATTTGCCGCGGATGTCCTGGAAGACGCGGATGTAGCCCGCTTTCACGAACACCTCATCGCCCTGCGGCAGGGTGTCGAGCATGTGCGGCGAGACCATGCGTTCGGCACGCATGTCGGCGTGATACGGCGTACGCGTCAGCAGGATCGGTGCGTGCGCTGCGCCTTTGGGAATCACGATCACGGTGTGAAGCTTGACGCCATCGCGCATCGGAATCATCACCACGCGCTTGATGTAATCGTTGGCGGTGGTCGGTGCGGTGAAGCCGCCTGAAGGGATGTCGGGCGTAAGCGGTGCGGTTTGCGCCTGGGCGCCAGCCACGAACATCGCCGCCGCGAGCGCGGTGACGGCAAGGAAGGAACGAATCGGGTGCATGGGGGATCTCCGCAACGGCCGCCCATACCCATGGCGGCGGATGCATGCGATGTCTGAAAGGCGCTGCTCTCCCGGCAGCCTGGTGACTGTACGCGATCCACGCCGAAAGCCATGCATGACTTTTTGCACAGTTCCCCCTTGCATTTGTCGCCAGCAGGTGGAGGATGGGGCCCGAACCACGGCGGGACTTCGTACGTTGCAAGCGATCGACACACTCACTCCCTGCCCCTGCGGCAACGACGCCGGATATGCGCGCTGCTGCGGACCGCTGCATGAAGGCGCCATCGCGCCATCCGCCGAGATCCTGATGCGCTCCCGCTACAGCGCCTATGTGATGAAGCGCGAGGATTACCTGCTCGCCACATGGCACCCCAGCACGCGGCCTGCGAGCCTGAAGCTGGCTGCGCAGCAGCCCTCGCCCACGTGGCTTGGCCTGGATGTGAAGCGGCATGAGGAAAACGGCGAGCACGCCATCGTCGAATTCATCGCGCGCCTGCGCTACGGCGGCGGCAAGGCGCAACGCATGCACGAGATCAGCAGCTTTGTGCGCGAGCAGGGATGCTGGTACTACCTGGACGGTCGGTTTCCGGAAGGTTGAAACGCGCCGTCACACGGTGTGGATGGTCAATTCGCTCTCGCCTTCGAAGCGTCCTTCCGGCCCGAAGCGACGTTCGAGCACGCGCCCCTTGCCGTGGTAATCGATGGCTACGATCGTGCTTGCCCGCGTGCCGTAGCGCTCGCCACGGATGAACGCCGACGAGAGCCAGCGTTCGCGCTCCAGGCCCACGCCGGTGTCCGGCAGTGTCTCGTCCGGCGCCTGGTGCTCATCGGCCAGCCCGCGGAACAACGGCGAAAAATCGTCTTCGTGGCCCGCATCCATCCATGCCTGCAGACGGGTCATCCATGCACGCGTCTTGGGCCACGGCGTATTGAAGTCGGCATTGGACAGACCATGCACGCCCGGTTCGATCGGCTGCGCGCGCGGCTGCGGCCGATTGCCGATGTAGAACCCGTGGGTCGCATCGAACGTGAGCAGATTGAAGGGACGATAGTCGGCTGCGGCACCGAGCAGTTTCGCGGCATGCGCGGTCGCGTCGTCAGGCCCTTTCAGATAGTCCGTGGCGAGCAGGCCGCGCGATACTCCATGCTGCGGGTCGCGCGGATCGCGCACGTTGGTGACGACGCAGCATCGCCCCGTGCCCGACACGCCAAGCCAGGTACCGCCCGCTTCCAGATCGCGTCCGGCGAGGATGGGCAGATCGTCCCAATGCGACAGCGGCGCACTGGGGCGCGCGTGGAATTCGTCGCGATTGCCCGCCAACAGCAGGCGCCAGCGAGGGTGGATCTGCCAGGCAAACGCAATCAGGCACATATCTGCACTCCTACGCGTTGTATGTGGCGCGCTGCTTCACCGCACTGGCCCAGCGCGTGGCGACCCGCGGCGACGTCATGCAAACCGTCTCGTCGGTGACCGTGGTGACGGCGCGCTCCAGCAGTTGGATGTCCGCCTCGTGCTGGCGCGCGACGTGCGGGTCCTCGAAAAATACCGCGCGCTGGCAGCGCCGTTCCAGCACCAAATCGGCGATTTGTGCGTCGCCGCCCATGGGGCCGCTCTGGAAGCGCTCCACCCAGTTCCTGTCTTGCGGCCAGCCGCGGCTCCAGGCCAGTTCGTTCAATTGCTGGCCTGTGGTGCCGGTCGCCACGCGCCGCGCAAAACGTGACAGAACGTCGAAGTGGTCGGAGGCGTACGCCATCATCTGCGGCTTCATGGCGTCGTGAGCGATCAGGGCAAGGGTCTGGGATTCCAGCGCGAACAGGTCGTCGGCGCCGGCATCGGGGGCAAGTCCCGCATGGATGCGTTCGACTTCGACCCAATCGCGGGCGGACGCCACGGTCGAAATAAAGGGCTTTTGATGGATGACGCACTGGCGCTTCAGCGCCACCGCCTCGGGAAAGGTCGAGGACGGATCGACGGGGTTGATGAGGTAAATGGCACCATCCAGCGTGCGGCCGGACTCCGGCATGCCCACCACTTCGGCAACCAGCTTCATCAAACCGCCTTCGTGACCGTAGGGATAGCGCACCAGGCCCGGGTAATCCGCAAGCAAGCCGACGCGGGCAATGGCGGCGTATGTGCGCCCTACGGCGTGCAGACTGATATTGAGCTCGCGAACACCCCGCTCGGATGCGCGCAGCCAGCGAAAGAGCGCCGCGTCGTCCTGGTCGTGATGAAGGGCGTTGGCCGCCAAACCCATGCGCATGCAACTTTCTCCCGCTAAGTGATTTTCCCGAAGAACCAATAGCACACCGCAATCGATGCCACGACCCCGGCCAGATCGGCGAGCAACGCACAGCCCACCGTGTGGCGAACCCGCCGGATACCCACTGCCCCGAAATACACGGCGACCACGTAGAACGTCGTCTCGGTGCTTCCCTGCACGGTGGCCGCCGCCAAGGCCGGGAAACTGTCCACGCCCGAGTGATGCATGGTCTCGATCAGCATCGCGCGTGACGCGCTTCCCGAAAACGGCTTGACCAGCGCAGTGGGCAACGCATCGACGAAGCGCGTATCCATGCCTGCATGTTGCGCCAGCCAGCGCACGCCATCCAGCGCGAAGTCCATCGCGCCGGATGCGCGCAGCACGCCCACCATGCAGAGCATGGCGACCAGATACGGCAGTATCTCTTTCGAGACTTCAAAGCCTTGCTTGGCGCCGTCGATGAAACTTTCGAACAACGGCACCCGCTTGTACGCACCGGCGCAGAGAAACACGATGATCACGCCGAACAACATCAGATTGCCGAGCAAAGACGACAGCGACGCGAGCGCCGCCGATGTCAGCGAAGCAAGAAACGCCAGAAACCCTGCCAGCAGCAAACCGCCGCCGCCCAGCCACGCCAGCACCACCGGGTCCCACAAGCGCAGGCGCTGCATGTACGCCACCGACAGCAGCCCGGTGAGATTGGAGGCGAAGTGAGCCAGCAGTATCGGCAGGAACACCAGCGTGGGATCGTGCGCACCGGCTTGCGCGCGATACATAAAAACCGTCACCGGCAAAAGCGTCAGCGACGATGCGTTGAGTACCAGGAACAGAATCTGTGCATTGCTTGCCGTGCTGTCGGATGGATTGAGCGTCTGCAACTCGCGCATCGCGCGCAATCCGATCGGTGTAGCTGCGTTATCAAGCCCCAGCGCATTGGCGGCGAAATTGAGCGTGATCAGCCCGATCGCCGGATGCCCGCGCGGCACTTCCGGCATCAATCGCGCGAACAGAGGGCCCAGGAGGCGTGCCAGCCCGTCCACCAATCCAGCACGTTCCGCGATGGCGAGAAAACCCAGCCACAGGGTCAGCGTGCCGAACAGCATCAGCATGAGCTTGACGGAAAGATCGGCCATGTCGAACAGCGCGCCGACGATCGCCGCAAAAACCGTTTCGTCGCCGCCGATCAACCAGCGCGCAAGCGCCGCCAGCGCGGCCACCATGAAAAAGCCGAACCACAGTCGGCTTAGCATGCGTGTTGGCCGGAAGCGGATCGGATGGGCATGCCCGCATTGTCGATGACATCGCCGTGGCTCGCTACCTCTCGCGCCAATGCATCGACAAAAAAAAGCGGCGTGCCGGGTTATCGGCACGCCGCGCTGGGTAGGCACGGATGCTCCCGTGCGATGTTTGGCCTAGCTTAGAACTTCACCTTCACGCCGACGTTCCAGAAGCGACCGACGATACCGGCGAAGTCATAGGTCGGGTTGTACAGGTTGGCCGCATAGTTCAGCGGATCAATCGGTGGCTTGCGATCGGTGACGTTGTCCACCGACGCCGTGAACGTGATGTGGTCGTTGAACTTGTAGCTGCCTACGAGGTTGCCATAGGTGAACGAGGACATCGTGCAGTTCCCGGCGAGCGGACCACCGTTTGGACCCAGGGCGTCGAAGCATTTCACGGTGCCGGTCACGTCCTCCGCCGATTCATACTCCTTGCTCGTGAAGTAGATCGTGGCCGTCAGACTGAACGGGCCGTACTCGACGGTGTTCGCCCAGTTTGCGCGGGTACGGGGCGTACCAGCACCCGAGGACAGGTTGTATGGACCCTGCGTGCCGACGTAGCTCTCGACCTCGCCAGCGACGTCTTCCTTCCACTCGAAGATCTGCGTGCCCTGCAACTCGCTGATGTATGTGATGCCGTTGCCGAAGGTGAAGTGTGCTTGCAGGTCCAGATCGACACCCGTGGTCTTCAGCCAGTTACCGTTGATGTAATCGGCACCCACGAACACCGGACGCAGTGGGGCCGTGGGGTGCAGCGGATCGGGTGTATCGAACTGCATGGTGTACCCCGGCAATACCGTACCGGTCTGGTAGTAGTTCAACAGTGCCACACCCGGGTCCGCTGGAACGATCACGTTGCTCTTGCGGATGTTGTAGTAGTCGATCGATGCATTCAGCCAGCTGACCGGCTGTATCACCAGGCCTGCGGTAAAGCTCTGCGACTTTTCCGGCTTCAGGTTGGGATTACCCGCACTACCCTCCTCGAGCGCATACGGTATGGTCACGTAATTGGAGTTGCCGTGCGCTGCCAGGAATGAGGCTGGCGCGCCCTGGCCTTCAACTGAACTGTTGACGAAGCCGGCACTGAAGCTGCCGGCACTTTCACCGAATTGCGGAGCGCGGAAACCCTTCGAATAGGTGGCACGCAGGGCTACCCAATCAAACGGCTTCCACTTCAGGCCAACCTTCGGCGAGAAGTTGTTGCCGACGCGCGGGTAATGGTCGAAACGACCCGAGGCATCCATTTCCAGGTTCTCGAGCAACGGTGCGTCGAATTCGGCGTATATACCGCTCACGTTGCGCGCGCCGGTAATGAACGTATCGCCCAATCCCTGATAGATGCCGCCCGGATTGAGCTCCTGCTGCAACTGCGCTTCGTGACGGAATTGGACGCCGCTGGCGAAACCTGCGGGACCACCGGCCAAGTCGAACAGCTCACGGTTGACGGAGAAGTCGAACACGTCCATATCCGCGTGATTGTTCGCGATGTCGGGCGGCGAAACCGAATTGCGTACGGATGCACTATTCGACGCCGGGTTGGCGAAGTTGTACGTGCCGTTCGTGATGGCGTTGAGCAGACCCTGATAGCTGATAAGGCCCAGGTTCGTGTATTGCATCCACTGGCGGTTGCCTGCGACCGACGCTTCATAATTCCAATCGCCGAAGGTGCCTTGCAGGTCGAGCACCGCGCGTAGGTTGTGAGTATCCGTGTCCGTGGCGGTCGGAATATCACCAAACGCATAGTTGATCAGTGCGTACTGACCCGGGAACGGGTTGGACGGGTTGCCGGGCGGCAGCGTGATGGTGTCGGTGTTGTTGGGTACGCCACTTTGAATCTGCGACGGAGTGCCATTGGCGTGAAGCTGGGACTCGTAGTAGCTCAACGACGCATAAGCTCTGGTGGTGTCATTGAACTTGAAGGTATAGCGCGCATAGAGGCCTCCCCTATTCGTGTACTGCTGGGCGAATCCATATTGATACGCGTTATCCTGCGCGCAGTACGTGCCCGTGCCAGGGCCCGTGCCCGGGACGGTTACGGCTTGAGTACCGTCAGTACACGGACGCAGCGGCTGGAAGGGCCCCGTGGCCACACCCGTCAGCAGGTTACCCGGCGTTCCCAACGTAGCCGGCGCTACCGTGCCGATCGTGGAACCATTGGTGTTGAGCGGATTGCCGACGCGAAGATCCGGACCACCGATGCCGGTCAAGTTCTGGCTGTTGAAGGGATAGTCGCGATCGCGCAGGCGAATCGGCTGATCCTGTTCCCATTCCGCACTGAAGTAGACGTTGTAGTGATCCGTATCCAGATCACCCATGCCGGCTACCAACGTGGCGTTTTTGTGGAAGCCGCCGCCGTGCTGCGAATTGCCGACTTCGGCACTGCCTTGAACGCCCTGGAAGCTGGGCTTGAGGATGACGTTGACAACGCCCGCGATCGCGTCGGAGCCGTAAATCGATGAAGCACCATCTTTCAGTACTTCGATGCGCTCTACGGCGGCAAGCGGAATCGTCTGCAGGTCGACGAACGAGCGGATACCGTCGTCCACCAATGGATAGCTTGCTGCACGCTTGCCATCGATCAACACCAACGTGGAGTTGACCGTCAAGCCGCGCAACGCGACGCCCGCCGAACCTGCCGCGAAGCCTGCATAGAAAGATGGCGGGATGGTACCGCTGTTGTCAGCCGAGACAGCACGCACCACGTCGGAAACGGTGGTAAAGCCCGAACGTGCGATGTCCTGTGCGGTGATCACCGTCACCGGCGATGGTGTTTCCGTGTCCACACGCGGCAGCGCAGAACCCGTCACGGTGATGGTCTGCAGTTGTTTTGCGTTGGATGGTGCCGGAGCGGCTTGTTGCTGCTGAGCGGGGGTTTGCTGATCCAGTGGGGCTGCAGCAGGCGCACTCTGCGCGAAAGCGACTCCGGCGGCAGGCCCTAGCAACAAACCTGCCAACGAAAGTGCAAGCTTATTACGTTTCATTTCTACCCCTCCAAAGTGGAACCACGAAAGGTTTAACCGCTTATGCGTTACCCGTTCGATCCGACGGTGGAAGTGAATTCGGACCCCTCCGATCCGAGTCCCGGGTCTACCACACCGGGTTCCTATAGACAAGTAGTTAACAATGCGCAAGTTGTTGCGCATTTATGGACTCGCCCCCTCCTCTTCCAAGTGCGCGCCACAGCAAGCTTGTAAACGTTTTAGGAAAAAAGGGGCGCAAACTAGTTGTTTAGCTGTCGTAATTTATTGCGCCGCCATGGCTACGCATTTTTAGCAGGAATGCGACTCCATCCACGGGCCATCGCGCCACCTTGCGTCAGAAAACAAAACGGCGCACCGATTTCCCGGTGCGCCGTTTTGCGCAAACACTAACCTTGGTTCTTCGTGCTTCAGCTCACTGCCTGCCGCAAATCACACGACAGGCAGTGACGTAGGACGATTAGAACTTCACCTTCACGCCGACGTTCCAGAAACGGCCGATGATACCGGCGTAGTCGTAGGTCGGGTTGTAGCCGTTGCCGGCGTAGTTGATCGGATCCAGCGGCGGCTTGCGGTCGGTGACGTTGTCCACCGATGCCGTCAGCGTGACGTGGTCGTTCAACTTGTAGCTGCCCACCAGGTTGCCGTAGGTGAACGACGCCATCGTGCAGTTCGGAATCAGCGGGCCACCGTTCGCACCCAGCGCGTCGTAGCACGCGGTGGTGCCGGTGATGTCTTCGGCCGACTCATATTCGTGGCTGGTGAAGTACACCGTGGCCGTCAGGCTGAGCGGACCGTACTCGACGGTGTTCGCCCAGTTGCCGCGCGTGCGAGGCGTACCGGCACCCGAGGACAGGCCATACGGACCCTGCGTACCGACGTAGCTCTGGACCTGACCGCCGATATCTTCCTTCCACTGGAAGATCTGCGTGGCCTGCACTTCGCTGATGTACTTGATGCCGTTGCTGAACTCGAAGTGCGCCTGCAGATCCAGGTCGAGACCGCTGGTCTTCAGCCACTGGCCGTTGATGTAGTCGGCGCCGACGAACACCGGACGCAGCGGCGCACCCGGATGCAGCGGATCGGGCGCATCAAAGGTCATCGTGTAGCCAGCCGGAATCGTACCGGCGGTCAGGTACTGGGCCAGGGCGGTACCCGGGTTGGCCGGCAGGATGACGTTGCTCTTCTTGATGTTGTAGTAGTCCAGCGACGCGTTCAGCCAGCTGAGCGGCTGCACCACCACGCCGAACGTGAAGCTCTGCGACTTCTCCGGCTTCAGGTTGGGATTACCCGAGCTGCCCTCTTCGATCGAGTACGGGTTGGTCACGTACGCATCGTTGCCGTGCGCGGCGAGGAATGCGGGCGACGCACCCAGTCCGGCGACCGACGTGTTCACGAAGCCCGCGCTGTAGCTGCCAGCGCTCTCACCGAAGGCCGGTGCACGGAAGCCCTTCGAATACGTGCCACGCACCGCCAGCCAATCCGTCGCCTTCCACTTCACGCCGACCTTCGGCGAGAAGTTGTTGCCGACGCCCGGGTAATGGTCGAAGCGGCCGGAAGCGTCGACTTCCAGGTTCTCGAGCAGCGGCGCATCGAACTCGGAGTAGATACCGCTTACGTTGCGGTTACCGATGATGCGCGTGGAGCCCAGATTCTCATAGATGCCACCCGGGTTGAGCGGCAGTTCGTTCTGCGCCTCGTGACGGAACTGAACGCCACCGGCGAAGCCCGCGGGGCCGCCGGGCAGGTCGAACAATTCGCGGTTGACGTTGAAGTCGAACACGTCCATGTCCGACGTATCGGTCACGGCATACGGCGGCGCCACCGAATTGAGCACGGCCTTGCTGTTCGCCGACGGATTGACGAAGTTGTACGTGCCGTTCTGGATCGCGTTGATCAGACCGTTGTAGCTGAGGAAGCCGGCTTGACGGTAATCGAGGGACTCGTGGTTGCCCACCACCGAAGCTTCATAGTTCCAATCGCCGAAGGTGCCCTGCAGGTCGAGCACGCCGCGCAGGTTGTGATCGTCGGTGATCGTCTGCTGCGGGATATCGCCGAAGGCGTAGTTGATCAGCGCATACTGGCCTTGAGCCGCGAACGGATTGTTCGGGTTCAGCTGGCCATTCGCCAGTGTCGGCGGCAGCTCGATGAAGTTGGTGTTGACGGGCACCGAGTTCTGGATCTGCGGCGGCGTACCGAGAATGGTCGTCTTGTTCTCGTCGTAGCTCAGCGACGCATAAGCCTTGGTGCTGTCGTTGAACTTATAGGTGTAACGACCGTAGATGCCGCCACGGTTCTGCTTCTGCTGGAAGTAGCCGTAGTCGGAAATCTGGTTCTGCTGGCAGTACGTGCCCGTGCCAGGGCCGTTGCCCGGCACCGTGACACTCTGGCTGCCTGTGCCGCAAGGACGCAGCGGCTGGAATGGACCGGTAGCCGTGCCGCCTGGCGTAGTCCCGGCCGGTGCCACCGTACCCCAGATCGAACCGATGCCCACGCCATTGAGGTTCGGGTTACCCCAGCTGGTGTTCTGGCCGCCGATGTTCGTCCAGTTCGGGCTGTTGAACGGATAGCTGCGATCGCTGGCGCGGATCGGCTGGTCCTGTTCCCATTCCACGCTGAAGTAGGTGTTGTAGTGGTCGGTATTCAGATCACCGGTACCGGCCACCAGCGTCGCCTTCTTGGTGAAGCCGCCGCCGTGCTGCGAATTGCCGACATCCGCGCTGCCTTCCACGCCCTGGAAGCTGGGCTTGAGGATAATGTTGACCACGCCCGCGATCGCATCGGAACCGTAGATCGACGAGGCGCCGTCCTTCAGCACTTCGATGCGCTCGACGGCTGCGAGCGGGATGGTGTTGAGGTCGACGAACGAACGGATGCCGTCGTCCACCAGCGGGTAGCTCGCCGAGCGCTTGCCGTCGATCAGCACCAGGGTGGAGTTGACCGTCAGGCCGCGCAGCGCGACGCCCGAGGAACCGGCCGCGAAACCGGCGTAGAACGAATTCGGGATGGAGCCGCTGTTGTCAGCGGAGATCGAACGCACCACGTCGGAAACGGTGGTGAAGCCCGTGCGTGCGATGTCCTGGGCGGTGATCACAGTCACCGGCGAGGGTGTTTCCGTGTCCACACGCGGCAGAGCCGAACCGGTCACGGTGATGGTCTGCAGCTGCTTGGTGTTGCTCTGGGAAGCAGCAGGCTGGCTCTGGGACTGATCCTGCGAGGCTGCGGGGGTGGTCTGCGCGAAGGCGGTGCCGGCAATAGGGGCCAGCAATAAACCCGCCAACGAAAGCGCAAGCTTATTCCGAGTCATTTTTCATACCCTCCAAAGGTACAACTGATTGTGATGAGCCCAACTAGCTGTGGGTGATGACTAGGGGAAGTTGGGCGTGTGGGGACACCGCCGGAGTTTTCCATACCCCACGGTCTTCATACAAGTCCTTAACATCGCGCAATTTCTTGCGTGAAGATCTTGTCAGGCGGCACCTAAATTTTGCGACCGCATCTAATTGTTCTAAAAAGACATGCAAGAAAACGCCAGTAACCGAGGGTTACTGGCGTGTGACAATATCGCAATATCTTACGCAGATCGTGAAGGCCAATTAACGAGCCAGGGCGACCTCTTTCTCCGATTTGCGCATCAGCTCGGCGGCAATTCCAACGGCAGCTTCGCGCCCGTCGTAAACGGCCCGTACGACCAGGTCGGCACCCCTGACGTTGTCGCCACCGGCGAAAATACGGGGATGGCTGGTCTGCTGCGGCAAGCGGCCATGGGCGCCGGTAACCACCTTTCCTGACGGCGACAATTCGACCCCGTGCGCGGCGAGCCAATCCGGCGGGCTGGGCAGAAAACCGAACGATTGAATGACGACATCCGCCACGATGTCGGATTCCGTACCCGGCACGTTTTGCGGCTTTGGACGTCCATCGCCAGTATCCACCAAGCGCGTTTCGACGACGCGCACACCACGCACCTGTCCATGCCCGTCATCCAGAATGGAGACAGGCTGGCGATGGAACAAAAAGGTCACGCCTTCTTCGCGACTGTAAGCCACTTCGCGCGCCGAACCGGGCATGCTCGCTTCATCGCGACGATAGACGCACGTCACCGATGCGGCACCCAGGCGTATCGCCGTGCGATTGCAATCCATGCCCGTGTCGCCGCCGCCGAGCACCACCACATGCTTGTCGCGGAAATCGAATGTGGAGGAAGGCTCGCCGCGCAGCAGCCGCTCGGTATTGGCGATCAGGAACGGCAGCGCATCGTGCACGCCTTGCAAATCACGACCCGGCAGCTTGGCATCCACGAACGTGTAGGCACCGGTGCCGATGAAGATCGCATCGTATTCGTCCAGCAGCGTGCCGAATTCCACATCGCGCCCGACGTCCATGCCGAGCAGGAAACGCACGCCCATGCCTTCGAGCACGTCGCGCCGCGCACGCACGACGGCTTTGTCGAGCTTGAACGGCGGAATGCCGAAGGTGAGCAAGCCACCGATCTCGCGCTGACGATCGTAAACATCCACGGCGATACCCGAGCGGCGCAGACGATCCGCGCACGCGAGACCTGCCGGGCCGGCGCCGATCACCGCCACGCGATGACCTGTCTCGCGCACGTTGGAAAGATCCGGGCGCCAGCCTTGCCTCAGCGCCTCGTCCGTCACCCATCGCTCGATGCTGCCGATGGTCACCGCGCCGAAGTCGGTTTGCTCCAGCGTGCATGCGCCTTCGCAAAGACGATCCTGCGGACACACGCGGCCGCAGATTTCCGGCAGCGGATTGGTCTCGTGCATCAACGTGGCCGCTTCGAGAATGCGACCTTGCTGCACCAGCTTCAGCCAATTGGGAATGTAGTTGTGAACCGGACACGCATGCTCGCAATAGGGATTGCCGCAGTCGATGCAACGCTCCGCCTGCGTACCCGCTTGCGGTGCTGCGAAGTCGCCGCCGATTTCACCGTAACCGAGCACGCGCACCGCCACCGGGACGGTGCGCGGCGGCTGTCGAGGTACGTCGAGGAATTGGAAAAGCTTTGCGCTCATGCCGCCCTCCGCAGTTCTTCGGCCAGCACGGCGAGGCTCGCAGCTTTCGGTTTCACCAGCCAGAATTTGTATTGCAGGCCGCGGAAGTCGCGCAGGATCTGCCGGCCCCAATCGCTGCCGGTCAATTCGACGTGACGAGTCACCAGTTTCCGCAGATGCTGCATGTAGTTTTCCATCCCCTCGGGTGAAATGCGCAGGATGTCGACCAGCTCATGGTTGTAGCAGTCGACGAAATCGCGCTCGATGTCGAGCACGTAGGCAAAGCCGCCCGTCATGCCCGCGCCAAAGTTGAGGCCGACTTTGCCGAGCACGGCAACGACGCCGCCGGTCATGTATTCGCAGCAGTGATCGCCCGCGCCTTCGACCACCGCCAGCGCACCGGAATTGCGCACGGCAAAACGCTCGCCGGCACGACCGGCCGCATACAATTCGCCATCGGTCGCGCCGTACAGGCAGGTGTTGCCGATGATCGCGGCATCCTGGCTGGCATACGGCGCATCGGCCGGCGGACGCACCACGATGCGTCCACCCGCCATACCCTTGCCAACGCCGTCGTTGGCCTCGCCGATCAATTCGATGTGCACGCCGCCCGCGTTCCATGCACCAAGACTCTGGCCCGCCGCGCCTTCCAGCTTCAATTCGATCGGATGCGCATCCATGCCGTGGTCGCCATGGCGACGCGCGACATCGCCCGACAGACGCGCACCGATCGCACGGTCCGTATTGGCGATGCGATACGAGAAGCTGCCGCCAGTCGCACCCGCCACGACCGCAGCCGTGTCGCGCGCGATGCGCGAGGCAAGCTCTGCATCGTCGCGCATCGGATTGCGCGCCAGCGTGCATGCGAAATCGCTGCTTGCGCTGAGTCCCGCACCATCGATCAGGGGCGTGAGATCCAGCCTGTGCTGCACCGGCGTGGAACCTTCCAGCTGTTCGAGCAGGTCCGTGCGGCCGACGATTTCGCCCAGCGTGCGCACACCCAGCCGCGCAAGATGTGCACGCACGTCTTCGGCAACGAACGTGAAGTAATTCATCACCATCTCGGGCAGGCCGATGAAGTGATCCTTGCGCAACACCGGATGCTGCGTGGCCACGCCCGTCGCGCAATTGTTCAGATGGCAGATGCGCAGGTATTTGCAACCGAGCGCCACCATCGGGCCCGTGCCGAAGCCGAAACTTTCGGCACCCAGCAAGGCGGCTTTGATCACATCCAGGCCCGTCTTCAAACCTCCGTCGGTCTGCAGACGCACGCGGCCGCGCAGATCGTTGCGCCGTAGCGTCTGCTGCGTTTCGGCAAGCCCCAGCTCCCACGGCGTGCCGGCGTATTTGATCGACGTCAACGGACTCGCGCCGGTACCGCCGTCGTGACCGCTGACCGTGATCAGGTCTGCGCCGGCCTTCACCACGCCCGCCGCCACCGTGCCGACGCCCGCGTGCGAAACGAGCTTCACCGACACCAGCGCTTCCGGATTCACTTCCTTGAGGTCGTGGATCAGCTCGGCCAGGTCTTCGATCGAATAGATGTCGTGATGCGGCGGCGGCGAGATCAGACCGATGCCGGGCTTGGCATAACGCAAACGCGCAATGGTGGCGTCCACCTTGTGACCGGGCAGCTGTCCGCCTTCGCCCGGCTTGGCGCCTTGTGCGATCTTGATCTGCAACACTTCGGCGTTGACGAGATAAGCAGGTGTGACGCCAAAACGTCCCGACGCCACTTGCTTGATCTTCGATGCACGCTCGGTGCCGTAGCGCGCGGGATCTTCGCCGCCCTCGCCGGAATTGCTGCGAGCGCCAAGGCGATTCATCGCAATCGCCAAGGCTTCGTGCGCTTCTGGCGACAACGCGCCCAGCGACATGCCGGCTGAGTCGAAACGCTTGAGAATGGACTGCGCCGATTCGACCTGATCGATCGAAATAGACGCACCGGAAGGCTTGAGTGCCAGCAGATCGCGCAACGCCGACGGCGGACGTCGGTCGACAAAATCCGCGTACGCGCGATAGTCGGATGGATTGCCCGTGCGCACGGCCTTCTGCAGGCTGCCGATCACGTCGGGGTTGTACATGTGGTATTCGCCGCCGTGCACGTACTTGTACAAACCGCCTGCGCGCAACTGCAGCGCTTCGTTCCACGCTTCGGCGGCGAGCAGCCGCTGTTCATGCTCGAGTTCGGCGAAACCCGCACCACCGATACGCGATGGCGTGCCGGGGAAACACAGCGCCACCACTTCCGGCGCCAGGCCCACGATCTCGAACAACTGCGCACCGCGGTAACCCGCAACGGTGGAGATACCCATCTTGGAGAGGATCTTCAGCAGTCCCTTGCGAATACCGCGACGGTAACTGCGCCCGATTTCCTGGCGGTCGCCTTCGATATGTCCTTCACGACCGAGTTCGAACAGGCTCTGGTAGGCAAGCCACGGATAGATCGCCGTCGCGCCAAAGCCGATCAGGCAGGCGAACTGATGCGGATCGCGCGGCGTCGCCGTCTCCACGACGATGTTGCACTGGCAGCGCAAACCTTCTTCGATCAGATGCGCGTGCACCGCGCCGGTGGCAAGCAAAGCGTGGATCGGCAACTGATCGCGCTGCGGATAGCGGTCGCTGAGAAACACCAGCGCGCATCCCTCGCGCACCGTCTTCGCCACCTGGCGACACAGGCGGCGCAGGGCCGTTTCAAGTCCTTCTTCCGGCGCATACATCAGATCGAAGCGTGGTGCCCCGACGTACTGCGGCATGGCCAGCAACTGACGCAGTTTGCGCTGCGAAAGGATCGGCGAGTTGATCAGAATCTGCTTGGCGTTCTCGGGCTTGAGGTCGAAGACGTTGCCTTCGGGCCCGATCTGCGTCACCAGCGACATCACGAGCTTTTCGCGCAGCGGATCGATCGGCGGATTGGTCACCTGCGCGAAGCCCTGGCGGAAGCGATCGAACAGCGGACGCACCTGCCGCGACATGGCGGCGATCGGCGTGTCGTCGCCCATCGAGCCGGTGGCTTCGGCCTCCAGTTCGGCAATCACCTTGAGCACGGTTTCGCGCTCTTCGCGCGAAAGGCCGTAGAGCTTCTGGTAACAGCGCAGTTCTTCGGCCGGCAGAGGTTCGGCGGCGAGCGAAGGATCGATCAGATCCGATTCCAAATAGCTGACGCCTGCGCGCAACCAGTCGCGATAAGGTGCGCGCTTGCGGTTGATGTCATCGATATCGGCATCGCGCAGCAGACGATGGGTGGCGAAATCCACCGCGATCATTTCGCCCGGCGCAAGACGCCCCTTGGCGATGACACGCGCGCTCGGCACGTCCCACAGACCGGCTTCGGAAGCGACGATCAGATGGTTGTCGTCCGACAAAGCCCAGCGAGCCGGACGCAGACCATTGCGATCGAGCGTGCACGCCGCATAGCGGCCATCGCACATCACCAGGCCTGCCGGACCGTCCCACGGTTCGCTATGCAGTGCGTAGTACTCGTAAAAAGCGGCAAGGTCTTCATCGATACCTTCGCGCGCGGCGAACGCCGGCGGCACCAGCGCGCGCATGCTGGCGAGCAGATCCAGGCCGCCCGCGAGCAGCAGTTCCAGCGCGTTGTCTAGGCTTTCCGAGTCCGAACCGGTCTGGCGCACGAACGGCCCGATATCGCCGAGTTCCACCAGCGGCGAGCGCCAGATCTGCGCACGCGTCTGCATCCAGCGGCGATTCGCGCGAATGGTGTTGATCTCACCGTTGTGCGCCAGCAACCGGAACGGCTGCGCCAGTCGCCACTGCGGCGTGGTGTTGGTGGAAAAGCGCTGATGGAACACCACCGCATCCGCCGTCAGGGCCGGATGACGCAGGTCGCCGAACACATCGCGCAGACGCCCCGGTGCCGCCATCGCCTTGTAGCCGATGACTTGCGCCGACAGCGAAACGACATAGAACTGTGGATCGTCGTGCAACGCTTGCTCGGCCCGACGCCGCGCACGGAACAACGCGCGCTCGAACGCAGCCTCGTCCATGTCCGAGCCGGCGTTCACGAAAATCTGCCGTACATGCGGGCGCGCAGCAGCGGCCAGCGGTCCGCAGGCTTCCGCATTCACGCCCACTTCGCGCCAGCCGGCGACGTGCGCTCCCTCTTCGGCGAGATGGCGTTCCAGCACCTTGATCGATTCGTCCTCAACGCCTTCGAGGAACACCAGTCCGGCCGCGAAGCGTTCGCCCAGGGCGATACCGGCTTCCACCGCCAGGGCTCGCAGCCACGAATGCGGATGATGGATGAGCACGCCGCAGCCGTCGCCGCTGATGCCGTCGGCATTGACGCCGCCGCGGTGGGAAAGTTTGGCCAGTGCCTCGAATGCCGTGTCGACGACCCATTTGCTGGCGTGACCGTCGATCTGGGCAACCAGACCGAAGCCGCAGCTATCGTGCTCAAAACTGGCGTCGTACAAACGCGGCACAACCGACATGATCAAAATCCTCTTGGCTTTCTCCGGTTCGCTGGGGCGCAAAAGACCTGCTGCAGCGAGGCGGCAGGCGGATGCGAATGGGGCTTGCAGCCCGACTTTACGCATAACTTGTGCGTCGCGTCAAAGCCTTCTAGACGTCCAAATGAAAAATCGGGGTTAGCCGTTACAGCGCGCGCTAACAGACCACTTCCCGATCGAGGGCCGCCGGGGCGCTTTGCGGCGCCATCCGGGCCGTCTCGCGGGAACAGTCCAGCTCGGACATAATCCGCGCATGCCGACACATTCCAGCGCCCTTCGCTCGCCCTTATTCGTCTTGATCGCCTGCGCGATTTCACTCTCAGCATTCCCGCCCGGCCCGGCCCAGGCGGCGCAGGACGCCAAGACGGAGGCCACACAGGCCCAGACCCGACAGCAGCTGGCTGACCTGCGCAGCAAGATGCAGGCACTGGCCAAGGAACAAGCCGACACCGCCGCCCGACGCGACAGCGCCAACGCGACGCTTGCGAAGCAGTCCGATGCAGTCGCCAGCGCTGCCAAATCCGTGCGCGACACCGATGCGCAGATCGCCGCCAAGCAACAACAGCTGGATCAGTTGCAAATGCAACGAACGACGCTCAATCAGAATCTGGACAGCCAGCGCGCCGCCATCGCCGACCTGTTGCGCGCCACGTATGAGATCGGCCACGGTTCGGATCTGCGATTGCTGCTGGGTGACGAGGACGTCGCGCGCATCGCCCGTTCGCTCGCCTACTCCAAATACTTCCAGCAGGACCGCGTGCAGAAAGTGCAGCAGCTGATGACCGAGCTGACCAAGCTGCAGGATCTGGAAACGCAGATCACCGCCGAACAGCAGGCGCTGGAAGCGACGCGCGCCCAGCGCCTGCAACAGGCCAGTGCCCTGGAAGATCAACGCAAGGAACAGCAAAAGCTGGCCAGCCAGATCGACGCGCAATACAAGAGCGAGGCACAGCGGCTGGCTGCCATGAAACAGAACGAGCAGTCGCTGGACGACCTGATGGTCAAGTTGCAGAAAGCCATCGACGAGGCCGCCCGCGAGGCAGCGCGCCGTTCACGCCCCAATCCGGCACTGCCCGGCGTGGAGCCCGGCAAGGTACTGGCCAATATCCGCGGCAACCTGCCCTGGCCTTCGGCCGGCACCGTGCACAACTTCGGCAATGGTGTGCTGATTGCGTCGCCCCGCGGCAGCGAGGTGCACGCGGTGGCGCGCGGCCGGGTGGTGTATGCCCATTTCATGCGCGGCTACGGCCAACTGATCATCCTCAACCACGGCAACGGCTGGCTGAGCATGTACGGCAACAACGAAACCCTGCTGCACGGGGTGGGCGACGACGTCGCGGCCGGCGAGGCACTGGGAACCGCCTCGCTCACCACCAGCGACAGCACCGGCGTCTACTTCGAACTGCGCCATGACGGGAAGCCGGTCGATCCGCGCAGCTGGCTGAGCCAGCAGCGCTGAGGTCTGGACCCGAAAACGCCCAGACAACCGGGATCGGCGTATTCTTTGATGCTGAATTCTGGCGGTGTGGAGTGGTCCCACGCCTACCGCCGCGTGATTTTTCTGTGGAGCTGCCCCATGCGTCTTCCCCGCCATTGCCTGCTCGCCTTGATTCTGGCGGCTCCCCTGCTGCACGCACAGGCGGCGCCCGAAGCGGCGCCCCAGGCCACAGCCCAACCCGACAGTCCCGCGAAAGCATCGAGCAGTGCCGCCGCATCCTCGGACCAGGTCAGCATGGACGACGTGCGCAACTTCGCGCACGTCTACCAGATCATCCGCCAGGCCTATGTCGAGAAGGTCGACAACAAGACCCTGATGAACGATGCGATCAGGGGCATGCTCGCCGGCCTTGATCCGCACAGCGCCTACCTCGACAAGGAGGGCCTGCAGGAACTGGACGAAGACACCACCGGCCAGTACGGCGGCCTGGGCATCGAAGTGATGGAAGACAACGGCCTGCTGCGCATCGTCTCGCCGATCGACGACACCCCCGCATCGCGCGCCGGCATCAAGCCAGGCGATGTGATCACCGCGATCAACGGCAAGACGATCACCCCGGACAACATCGACAACATGTTCGACGCGCTGCGCGGCGACCCCGGCACCAAGATCACGCTCGGTATCCTGCACGAAAAGGCGCAGCAGCCGGTCTCCATGACGCTGACGCGCGAACGCATCTCGATGAGCAGCGTGAAAGTGCGCGAGCTCGAACCCGGCTATGCGTATATCCGCATCAGCCAGTTCCAGGACGACACCGCCAGCGACCTCGAAAAGAAACTGGGCGATCTCCTGCATAAAAACGGAGCGCAAAAGGGCGCGATACTCGATCTGCGCTCCAACCCCGGCGGCCTGCTGACGGCCGCGGTGAGCGTCAGCGACGACTTCCTGGACTCGGGCACCATCGTCACCACGCGCGGCCGCCTGCCGGATTCCAACCTCACTTTCAGCGCGCACCCGGGCGACCTGCTCAACGGTGCACCGATGGTGCTGCTGACCGACAACGGCACCGCGTCGGCCGCCGAGATCGTTTCCGGCGCACTGAAAGACAATCACCGCGCCCTGATCGTCGGTCGGCGCACCTTCGGCAAGGGCGTGGTGCAGACGGTGTTGCCGCTGGATGCCGAGCACGCGGTGAAGCTGACCACCGCCCGCTACTACACGCCCAATGGCACATCGATCCAGGCCGAAGGCATCAAGCCCGATATCGCGCTGGGCGATTTGACCGTGGCCAAGGTGGACGACTCCAGCGAGCCCATCAGCTCCGAAGCGGACCTGCCGCATCATCTGGCCAACGAAGCCACCGCCAAAGGCAGCGACATCAACAACGACGGCAGTGCCGAGAACGAAAAACTCGCCACCAGCGACTACGCGCTTTCGCAGGCACTGAACATTCTTAAAGGCCTGGCCTTGCGTCGCGATTCGGGAACACCCGCTGCTTCGGCGCATTGAAACGCATCGCGAGTGACCCGCGCCTCGGATGCAGACATGTGCGCTGCCCTCTCCTTAAAAGGAGAGGGCATTGCGTTCAAACTCAGAAGTCCTTCTGCAGCGTCAGATACAAGCCACGCCGCGGTCCGTACTGCGGCGCGCCCACGCCGATACCGGTGCCGCTACGCAGCCGGAATGAACGATCCAGCGCGTTGATCAGCGCAAGCTGCGTGTGGATCTTGCCGATGCTGTCGAAGTTGAAATCGTGCGACACGTCGAAGTTGAGCTGGAAGTAGTAAGGCAACGAGAGGCCATTGGGTACCAGGCCTTCCTGCCGCAGACCGCTACCGAACAGATAGTCGGTACCCACCTTGGTATTGTCGGTGATGGCATAGGTCACGCCACCCGATGACGTCAGCTTCTGGTCGTGGTCCAGGTGAATCCAGTTGTCGGCGATGTAGGCCAGCTCGGCCGCACCGAAGTTGTATTGGCTGGTGATCACATCCTTGCCCATCGCACGACTGTAGGCGCCGTTGAAGTACGCGGTCAGCGGGCCGTGGTTGTAGGAAAGGGTGAACTCCGTGCCGCGCACGCGGCCGTACTTGTAGTTGAACGTGGAGTACACCAGCGCGGTGCCGAACTGGCCAAGATCCTGCAGGCGATCCACCTTGCGATAGTACTCATCCAGGCCCAGCGTCCAGTCCGAACCGATACTTTGCTGCACACCGACGTCGAAATAGTTGGAGCGCTCGGTCAGGGGCGTATTGTTGCCGTAGTTCTTCACCGCGTTGGTGGTGTTCGCGAAGGCTTCGATGTTCTCGGTGGAGATCAGCTCAGTCTGCGGTGGTGTGAAGTAGCGCGAATAGCCGGCATGCACGGTGGTGCTGTCGGTAGCCTGCCATAGCAGACCCACGCGCGGGCTCAGCTGGCTCTCCTCGCGGAATGCGGTATAGCGGTCACCACGCAGGCCGTAATTGAGGGTGAGGGTATCGCTGATGTCCCACTCATCCTGCAGATAGAGCGCCTCCGTCTTCGCGAGAATGCGATCGCCCGTGGAAATATTGAACGGTACCGTGCTGGCCTGACTGCCGTCGGGATTGGTCGGAAACACCAGCGAATTGGTGCTGGTCGTGGCGCGATCGAATTCGTAGTACAGGCCATAGCGCAAGGTGTGCGAACCGCCCCACGGCGTGGCGAAATCCGCCTGCAGGGTCGAGGCGCGGTCGCCCTGATTGATCTGACCGGCCACGCCATTGAACATCAAATCGCCGATGTCGTCGGGGTAATACTGCAAGCCGCTGAAACGCTGCCCCACCGACACCTGATAGGAGGTATCGCCGAACTTGCTCTGCAACGTCACCATGCCGAAACGTGTCTGCTCGTCCTGGCGCTCGTTCAAGTTGGCGGAGTTGAAATGGGTCACATCCAGATAGCCGAAATTAGGTGTCTGGCTGGGATTGTTCGGAATCTGGAAGCGATTGTTGGTGACGCCGAACAGGAAGCTCAGGCGCGTGTCATTGTTGACCACGTAGGAGATGTCGCCGAAACCTTTCACCTGATTGGTGCGGTCGTGAATGGGGTCGCGGCTGCGCGTCGGATTCTCGATGCCGACGTTGTTTTCCATGTAGTTGCCGGTAAAGAAGTAACTCCAATTGCCGCTGTGGCCCCAGATCGACGCATACGGGTTGATGGTGCCGAACGAACCGCCGGTGATGCCCACCGAGCCACCATTGCCCATTTCGGCACCGCTCTTGGTAGTGATGTCCACCACCGCGGCCGTGCGATCGCCGTACTGTGCCGGCAGCGCGCCGTCGAGCAATTTCACGTTCTGGATCAAGCGCGCGTCCAAGGTCTGGCCGAAGCCGGAGATCGATTCCGGCAACAGGACGCCATCGATGCGGTACTGCAGGTTGGCGTGGTCGCCGCGCACGTGCAACTGGCCATAGGAATCCTGCACGACGCCAGGCGCCTGCAGCAGTACCTGATTCAAGGGCGTGGAATCTCCCAGCGGCAGCGCCTGGATGTTCTGCGCGGTGATCACGTACTGACTGCTGCCGGTGTCCGGCGACAACGCATTGCGCGCCTGATCCAGGGCCGCATTCACATCGACCGCACCCAACTGCTTGACCTTGTTCGGGCGGCGATTGCGTGAATCGTTGTCGTCGCTGGCGTCGTTGTCGGTCGGCTGCGCAGGGGAAGAACTTGTCGATGTAGCGGGCGCCGGTGCCGAATCGGCTCCATGAGTCGCGTTGGTTGCGGCAGCTGCGTAACCGGACGCGGCGTACAACGCGAGGCTGAGGCCAAGGGCAAGCGGAGACAATTTCATTCGGGAGGTTCCGGGCGGCGTAGTCGGGGATCAAGTCCGATATGTTATAACATTTCCGTTACAACCTAACGCCTGTACCAGAAGTCATGCCCGTGACAAACGGTAGGCCCGGAGCCCGGGTTTTCAGGGATTTACCCTGCTCTCATCGGAAGGTAACGCCCCCGGTCTATGATCCCTGGGCGCTTTAATCAGGAGCACGGTATGACCGAGCCCAACCCGCCCTCAGCCCGCACCAACCTTCCCGCCGTCGTCAATCAGGATGAAGCCAGCAGCCGGGTGACCCGGGCGATTCTCGACTTCATCAGCCAGATTCCGGACAGCAAAGTGCACGGCGCTGTCGATCCGGTAGCGGAAGCGCGCCGCCTCACAGGCCGTGCCGCACAACGCGCCGCGCTCACCGCCGGCACGCTGGCACTGCCTCCGGGACCGCTCGGCTGGCTCACGATCCTGCCGGAGCTGATCTCGATCTGGAAAATCCAGGCGCAACTGGTCAGCGACATTGCCGCGGCTTACGGCAGGCACGCCGAGCTGGGACGCGAGCAGATGCTGTGGTGTCTGTTCCGCCACACTTCTGCGCAGGCATTTCGCGATCTGGTGGTGCGGCTGGGCGATCGCCTGATTTTCCGGCGCGTGTCCTACAGCGTGATCGAGCGCGTCGCCAAGCAGATCGGCGTGAAAGTCACGCAGCGCGCGCTGGGCGAAGGTCTGTCCCGCTGGATGCCGGTCATCGGCGCCATCGGCGTGGGTGGTTACGCCTATTACGACACGCGCCAGGTGGCCGCCACCACCATCGCCATGCTGAAGAGCGAGATGGGCGTTGCGGACGACGAAGCGCGTAGCGAAGCGGCGGCATCGCAAGAAGTGCAGGCCCAGCGCGAACATCGCGTACAGGGATGACGTCGCGAACCGTTTGCGTCAAGCTGCGCGCCGACACCGCTATCGCGCAGGAGCCCTGGCATGAGTTCGTTCAACGAGCGCCCTGTCGCGCTGATCACCGGCGGCGCCAAACGCGTGGGCGCAGTGATCGCGCGCACCCTGCATGCAGCCGGATACGACCTGGCTGTGCATTGCCGCCATTCGGTCGCTGAAGCCGAAGCGCTCGCCGCCGAGCTTCACGCGCAACGCGCGGACAGCGTGCTCGTCATGCAAGCCGATCTGGCCGACATACCTGCCTTGTCCAAACTGGTCGAGACCACGCTATCGCGTTACGGACGGCTCGATGCGCTGATCAACAACGCGTCGGGCTTCTATCCCACACCGATCGGCGAAGCCAATCCCGCGCAGTGGAATGAGTTGTTCGCGTCCAACGCGCAGGCGCCGTTCTTTCTCGCGCAAGCGGCATTGCCGGCGTTGCGCGCGTCTCACGGTGCCATCGTGAATCTGGTGGACATCTACGCGGAACGCGCGATCGCCAATCATCCCATCTACGTCATGGCCAAAGGCGCACTCGCTGCGATGACGCGCACGCTGGCGCTGGACCTCGCGCCCGAGATTCGCGTCAACGGTGTGGCGCCCGGCGCGGTGATGTGGCCCAGCGACGGCAAGCCTTACGACGATCAACAGGCCATGCTGGCGCGCACGCCGCTGGGACGTGCCGGCACACCCGAGGATGTCGCCAGCACGGTGCTGTGGTTGTTGCGCGATGCGCCCTTCGTCACCGGACAGATCATCCGAGTCGACGGCGGGCGCAGCGTGTCGATCTAGGTCCTGGAACGGAACGCGTTTTTCAGCATGGCCTGATCGAAACCACCGCCGGCCTCGCCTTCGTCCACGTAACGATACAAGGCGACGGCGTAAACCACCTGCAGGGAGGACTGGATCATGCCCAGCAGCGCAAAACCGATCAGCGCCACGGCAACCACCATCACCAGCAGCGGAATCGAATGCGCCGTGGCGGCGGCGATGGCGAGCAATGTCACTGCAAGAACAGCTGCCATGGTGATGAACCCGAACGCGAAACCGATGCCGGCGTTGCCGATCAGGTTTTCGCCCCAGCTTCGCCTGAGCAAATCCACGCTGCGTTGAACCGCTTCCAAAGGTCCCACGTCTTCGTTCGCCAGCACCGGCACGACAAGAAACGTCGCCACCGTCCACGCCAGGCCGATCATGCCTATCACTATGCGACCGAGCCAACCGGCCCGCTCCTGCAGGCTGCGTAGCAGCGTGCCCACCGTCGCGGCAATGACCGCATAACCGAGAATGGACCCGAAGCGCGAGCGCGCCACCGCCAGACCTTCGGACACGCTGGCCTCGTCTCCGCGCAGACGCGCCGTCGCCACGCTGGCCAACGCCGTGTTGAAGAAAATGATGACCGTGTACTGCGCCAGGTAAAACAGAAACAGGAACACGTAATGCGATGGAGCCACGTGGTGCGCGACGCCGTAAGCGCGTATGCGTTCGTCGTTGAGATATTCGAAACCCACCGGCGTGAGAAACGTCGCCGCCACGATCAACGTGCAGATGCCGGACATCAACGGAAACACCAACAGCGATTTATCGGAGCGCAACACTTCCGCGCTCGCCTTAAGCAGTGCCCAACTGCGCGCAAACTTACCCGCCATGTTCATCCCTCCCCCGTGTGATCCCTGCTATCCAGCATAGCGCGAGCAGCGCTGCCGTGTTGCGAGAGCTTGCGCCAGTCTTACGCTTGCAAGGGTTCTGCAAAAAGAGGTTCGCTTTCAGCGGGAAAAGCCGCCCACAATTCCGCCATCGTGCGTCCGTTCACCGGGTGACGCAATTGGGGTGCGATGTCGACGATCGGCTTGAGGACGAACGCGTGTTTCAATTCCTTGCGCGGGATATCCAGATGCCCTGGCCCCTGAGTCACCAGATCGTCATAAAGCACGATATCCACATCGAGTGTGCGATCGGCATAGCGCGGCACATCGCGACGGCGGCCATGGCGGTCTTCCAACGCATGCAACCAGTCGTTGAGTGCCATGGGCGATAGATCCGTGTCCATGCCCACGGCGAGATTGATGAAGTCGGCACCTTTAAAACCGACGGCGGCGCTTCGATAGGCCGGCGACACATCAATTGCACCGAAGCGCGCACGCAATTCATCCAGCGCGGCGCATAGATAACGATGCGGCTCCTGATTGGAGCCCAGGCTGAGATACACGCGAGCCATCAGCCAGGCCGCTTGCCGCGTTCGATGCGGACACCCACGGCTTTCGCGCCACGCACGGCGCCGGGCTTGGAGAGTTTCAACCGCACCCATGACACGCCGAATTCATCGCGAATGATGGCGGCGCAGCGTTCGGCCAGCGTTTCCACGAGGCCGAAGCTGGATTCGCTCACATAAGCGATCAGACGCTTGGAGACGTCCTTGTAATTGAGCGTATGCGCGATGTCGTCGCTGGCGGCAGGTACGGTGTTGTCGAACGCCATCTCGATGTCGAACGACAAGGTCTGGCGCACGCGCCGCTCCCAGTCGTAGATGCCGATGACGGTGTCGATGCGCAGGTCTTCGATGAAAACAATATCCATGCGTGCTTTGGCGTGCGATGCGGTCAGGCCGCGGGTGGCAGGGTTTGCAGATCCCAGCGCGGAAACACCTGCACCGATTCGTCCTGGTGCTGGCCATGCGCAAGGCGGATCGCGCCGGCAAGCGCGATCATCGCGCCATTGTCCGTGCAGAACTGCAAACGCGGAAAATAGGTCTTGAAGCCATCCTTCGCGCCGGCCGCCGCCAGTTCCTCGCGCAGGCGCCGATTGGCGCCGACGCCGCCGGCGATCACCAGACGCCCGGCGCCGGTTTCGGCAAGAGCGCGCCGGCATTTGATCAGCAAGGTGTCGACGATGGCTTCCTCGAAGGCCCGCGCGACGTCGGCACGGGTTTGCTCGCTCTGATCCGATTGCTGCCACGCCAGCAGCACCTGGGTCTTCAGACCCGAGAAGCTGAAGTCGAGGCCAGGGCGATCGGTCATCGGGCGCGAGAAACGGAACACGCCGGGTCGGCCGCTACCCGCCAGGGCCGCCAATGCGGGCCCGCCCGGGTATGGCAGACCCATCAGCTTGGCGGTCTTGTCGAAGGCTTCGCCCGCCGCGTCGTCCAGGGTGTCGCCCAGAATCCGGTAATGCCCGACCGCCTGCACTTCCACCAGCATCGAGTGGCCGCCGGACACCAAAAGCGCCACGAACGGCGGTTCCGGTGGATCGTCTTCCAGCAGCGGCGCCAGGAGATGCCCTTCCATGTGATGAACACCGATGGCCGGCACGCCCAGCGCCCAGGCCATCGCGCGCCCGGTCGCCGCGCCAACCAGCAACGCCCCGACCAGGCCGGGACCGGCGGTATAGGCCACGCCGCCCAGATCGGCCGGCGTCAGTCCCGCCTGCGCCAATGCCTCGCGCACCAGCGGCAGCAGCTTGCGCACATGGTCGCGGCTGGCCAGTTCCGGCACGACGCCGCCGTAGTCGGCGTGCAGCTTGATCTGGGTGTAGAGGGCATGCGCCAGCAATCCCTGCCCGGGTGCTGCCGGCTCCCAGCGCAGCAGCGCGACGCCCGTTTCGTCACAGGACGTTTCGATACCCAGAATGGGGCGGGGAGCGGTGACGGGGGTCATGGGCTGCCGTGTGGGACAATGGGCGAGTTGGCCAGGGCTCTTTCGGTAAGGAGTCGCGCCGTGCCGAACCTCGATTCAGCTTGAAATGGTATCGGTAAAACCGGAAACCCGCATGCGCGCGCGCTGCGAGGCAGGCCCAACGGTGGGCAGGACCTGATTTTTTACCGTCCGGCACTTTGAAATCCTCACGGTTCTGAGGGTATACTTTGCGGCTCGCCCGCTCTGCACGGGCTTGTTTACTATCCGGAGTTTCCATGCCCAGCGTAAAAGTCCGCGAGAACGAACCGTTCGAACTCGCCCTGCGCCGCTTCAAGCGTACCTGCGAAAAGGCCGGCGTCCTCGCCGAGACCCGCAAGCGCGAGTTCTACGAAAAGCCGACCCAGGAACGCAAGCGCAAGCGCGCTGCCGCCGTGAAGCGTCACCTGCGCCGTCTCTCGCGCGACGTTTCGCGCAAGACCCGCCTGTACTGAGCGCCGTCCGCCCCGGCGGACCTTAGGTTCAGCCGCGTTTAGCGCTGAACTCGCAGATCGCACGCAGCCGGCGCGTCCACTCGCAGCCGCTGCCAGCTAGGCACTTGCACTGGCCGACGTTGCCCCGCAACGTCGGCTTTGTGCTTTCCGAAGGAGCCTCACCATGTCCCTCAAGCAGCAGCTCACCGAAGACATGAAGACCGCCATGCGCGGCGGTGACAAACACCGCCTGGGCGTGATCCGCCTGGTCCTGGCCGCCATCAAGCAGCGCGAAGTCGACGAGCGGATCGAACTGGACGACGTCCAGACCCTCACCGTGCTGGAAAAGATGCTCAAGCAGCGCAAGGATTCGGTCAGCCAGTACGCCGCCGCAGGCCGCGAAGACCTGGCGGATGTCGAGCGCGCCGAAATGGTGGTGATCGAAGGCTACCTGCCGGCCAAGCTGAGCGACGAGGAAGTCGATGCCATCATCACTGCCGCGATTGCCGAAACCGGCGCCACCAGCGCGCGCGACATGGGCAAGGTGGTCGGCGTCGTGAAGAACAAGGCCGCCGGCCGCGCCGACATGGGTCAGGTGTCCGCACGGATCAAGGCGCGCCTGGGCGGCTGAGCGCCATGAATATCCGCATGGCGCCGCACGTCCGCGTGGCGCCATGTTTACATCGCCTCCCGTTTCGTTAGGCTACGGTGTCAGCAAGGACATCGCGCAACAGGGAGCACCCATGCATCTGATCAAATGGGCTGTCATCTTCGGCCTTGTCTCGCTCGTCTCCGGCTGGCTGGGCTTCGGCACCCTGTCCGGCGTGACGGGCACGATCGCCAAAGTGCTGTTCGCGATCTTCGTGATCATCTTCCTTGTCGTGATCCTGGCGGTCATCGGCCTGATCCATCTCCTGTAACTGTCCTCGGCCTGCTCGCCCCGCAATCATTGAGGGACGACAACACCCGATTTCCGAGCGGCGTCCGGCTAGACTAAACGGACTATGCGCGGCCGCATCCCCGACAGCTTCATTGACGAACTGCTAGCCCGCGTCGACATCGTCGACGTGATCGAGCGGCGCGTGCCCTTGAAGAAAGCCGGGCGCGAATGGACGGCATGCTGTCCGTTCCACAACGAGCGCACGCCCTCGTTCTACGTCAGTCCTGCCAAGCAGTTTTTCCACTGCTTCGGCTGCGGCGCGCACGGCAGCGCGATCAAGTTCCTGATGGACTACGAGCGGCTGGAATTTCCGGATGCCGTGGAAGAACTCGCACAGGCCGTCGGCCTCAAGGTTCCTTACGAAGGAACGCGCGACAACGCGCCGCGCGAAGACAAAACCGATCTCTATGCGGTGCTCGATGCCGCCGCACGCTGGTACGAAGGCGAGCTGCCGAAAAGCGCGGAAGCCAAGGCGTACTGCACCAAGCGCGGCCTCGATGCCGAAACCATGACGCGCTTCCGCATCGGCTGGGCACCGGCTGGCTACGACGGCGTGATTCGCTCGCTGGGCACCAGCGAACGTCGCATGCAGTTGCTGACCGAAGCCGGCATGGTCGCCAGCAGCGAGCGCGGCAGCAAATACGATCGCTTCCGCGAACGACTGATGTTTCCGATTCTGGATCGCCGTGGGCGCGTCATCGCGTTCGGCGGCCGCATTATTTCCAGCGCGCCTCCTGCGCGCGAAGATCAAGAAGCGGGCATCCATGCCCGCACTTCTCAACAAAGCACGGGACCGAAGTACCTCAACTCCCCGGAAACGCCGCTCTTCCACAAAGGCCGCGAACTGTTCGCGCTGTGGCAGGTGAAGCAGGCCAACAGCAGCCTTGCGCGCATCGTGGTGGTGGAAGGCTACATGGATGTCATCGCGCTGCATCAGGCCGGCTTGCCGATTGCCGTGGCGACGCTCGGTACCGCGACCACGCCCGAGCACACCGAAGTCTTGTTCCGCGCCGCGCCCGACGTGGTGTTCTGTTTCGACGGCGACCGCGCCGGCCGCGCCGCGGCGTGGAAGGCGCTGGAATCGGCCCTGCCCCGCTTGCGCGACGGGCGCCAGGCGTATTTCCTGTTCCTGCCCGAAGGCGAGGACCCGGATACGCTAGTGCGCAAGGAAGGCAAGGAAGGATTCGAGAAGCGCCTGCGCGAAGCCACGCCGCTCTCGGAATACTTCTTCGGCGAACTCTCGCACGACGTCGACATGGCCAGCCTCGACGGCCGCGCTCGGCTCGCCGAACGCGCACGTCCCTTGATCGCGCGTCTGCCCGACGGCGCCTTCCGCGACCTGATGGCGCAGGAACTGGAAAAGCGCAGCGGCGCACGCGCCGTGCTCGAGCCCGATCCCGGCACGCGCCGCGCCGTGCAACGACCCGTGGCCGTGCAGCGCTCGCTTGTCCGCAGCGCCATCGCACTGTTGCTGGCGCAACCCGGGGTCGCCGATCAGGTCGAAAAGCCGTACGGCTTTCTGCGCTTCGACAAACCGGGCGTGGAACTGCTCGCAGAACTGCTGGACACGGCACGCACCCGCCCCGGCATCAATCCGGCGATGCTGGTGGAGCACTTCAGCGGACGATCGGAGTATGCAGCGCTGCAAAAGCTGATGGCTGCCACCGTGGTCGGCGAACCCGAAATCCAGCGTGTCGAATTCTTCGATGCGCTGACAAAGATGGAACAACAGGCCATCACGCAACGGCGCGATGCGCTCGTCAACAAGAACCGCGAAGGCGCGCTCAGCGATGCCGAAAAAGCGGAGCTGCGCGAACTGCTGGCGGCGCGCGTACCTGCACCTACGGCATCCTCATGAGTAAGATCCGCGTATCGCGGGATGCGACGTCATGCGCGCCTGCTTCGACAAAAAGGACCGTGGATGGATCTCCTTGAGCGTCTGATCACGATCTTTGCCGAAAACGGCTATGTCGCGGTGTTCCTCGCGCTCCTGCTTTGCGGTGCGGGCATACCCATTCCCGAAGACATCACCCTGGTTGCCGGCGGCGTGATCGCCGGCCTTGGCTACGCCAACGTGCACACCATGGCGGCCGTGACGATGGTCGGCGTACTGGTGGGCGATGCGGGCATGTTTCTGCTGGGCCATCACTACGGCGTGCACATGCTGCAATGGAAACCCATCGCACTGCTGATGCCGCCGCGCCGCTACGCGAAGATGCAGGAAAAGTTCCAGCGCTACGGTAATCGCCTGATGTTCTTCGCGCGCTTCCTGCCGGGCATGCGCACCGCGGTATACATCACCGCAGGCGCCACGCATCGCGTGACGTTTGTCCGGTTCCTGATGCTCGACGGCCTGGCTGCGCTGATCAGCGTGCCGTTCTGGGTTTATCTAGGTTATTTCGGCGCGAATCGACGCGAATGGCTGAGCATGTGGATTCGTCGCGGGCAAAGCAGCCTGTGGGTGCTGGGCGGCGTCATTGTCCTGAGCATGCTCGCGCTATGGTGGTACCGGCGCGGGCGTAAATCCCATTCCTGACACGCATGGGCGATCGGGAACGCGTCTTAGCCCCTGATGCTCGGCCCATGCTGTCAATCGCACTCGGGTACTAGTGGTTGCCTGAGCTGTTCGCGCCAGGCAGCTGCATGTGCAGGTCTTCGCTCAAGCTTTGCATGCTCTGTTGACTGACCTGGATAAAGCCGCTCGCCGGCGTATCGAGGTCAGCGATCAGGCTCATCGAAATCGCCACCATCAACACGGGAATGAAGGTCGACATCCACGCACGATGCCGTTGCCCGTAGCCGACGACCAGCGACGTCATGACCGACAGCGCCCCCAGCAAGATCCATATATCCAGGGGAATTCGATTGAGCACGGCAGCGACACGCTTGCCATCCAGATCGATCATGTCGTTCAGCGAGGACTCGTAGAGCGCAACGATCGGCGTCGGCGTTTGCTGTGCCTCGGCGCTCACTTCATTCCAAAGCTCATCCTGGATCTGCTTGGAACGTCCGGCCGCACTCTCGCGCTCCCCGTCCCGCACGTTGCTGCCGAAGATCGAAAGACGTGAGTCGACATATTCGCGCAGCAACGCCGGCGCATGGCTGCGCACCGGCTCCGCTTGCGTGGCCGTACGCAGATAGACCGTACCAATGGCGTTGGCCTCATCGATGACCAGGTGCTTGCGCTCATCGAAACGGCTCAACCCCATCGTCATGGCAAAACCGAGCAACAGACTCAACAAGACCGCGATTTGGTTGCGTGTCTCATGCACCTGCTTTTCCCACTCCTTCTCTTCACGATCCTTCGTCAGAGCGCGCAAGCGAAAGCCAGTCTCGTGCGCCAACAGCAGCACGACGGTGGCGACGAAAAAAAGATGAATGGGGTGATCCAGCAAATACATCGCAGTTCCTTCTTTGGTGCATTCCTATTTTATCCCGGCTTTCACCAGGATGGCATGCGCGCACCGCACACTCCCTACGCGAAAGGCCATCCAGACGTCTGGATGGCCTTTTTAGAATTATTTCGAAGATGACGCCACGTCCTGACGATTCCACCAGCCGCCACCCAGCGCCTGGAACAACGCCACCGTGTCGGAGTAACGATTGGTGCGCGCCTGGATGAGGGTGAGCTCAGCCTGCCGGTAAGTCACCTGCGCGTTCAGCAACGCAACCTGGCTGATATCGCCCAGCGCATATTGACGCTGCGCAATCGCAAGGCTGTGCGCAGCCGCCTGCTCCGCGCGCGCATCGGCCGCCATCGCATCGGAGTCCGACTGGATGGCATGCAAGGTATCAGCCACGTTCTGCAGCGCAGACAGCACCGTGCTGCGGTACTGTTCGGCGGCCTGGCGATACGCCGCCTCTGCGGCACGCTGGCGATGCTTCAGAGTACCGCCGTCGAATATTGGCGCCGTGATGCCTGCGCCAATATTCCAGAAGCCCGTGCCGGAGCCGAACAGGTTATGCATCTGGTCGGTGGAACTACCCCAGTTGGCAGTCACCTGGATATTGGGCAAACGCGCGGCGAACGCCACCCCGACCTGCGCACAAGCGGCATGCAGCTGGGCATCGGCCATGCGTACGTCGGGACGCTGCTCGACCAGACGCGCCGGCAAGGTCAGCGGCAGATCCTGTGGCAGCTGGAAACCATCCAGGGTGAAATGAGCACTGACATCCTGGTCGGGGGTGAGACCGCTGAGTACCGCCAGCACGTCGCGCTCCAGCGCAAGTTGCTTGTGCAAGGGCGGCAGGCCGGCACGCGTCTGCTCAAGCACGGCCTCCTGCGCGGCGACGTCGTTGTCCGACGCATCGCCCAACGCCAGCTGCTTCTTGGTGGTGTCCAGAATCTTCGACTCGCTGTCGATCATGTCCTGCGTTGCCGCGAGCTGTGCTCGCAGCGACGCCTCGGTGATCGCCGCATTGGTGACGTTCGTCGTAAGCGTGAGATACGTCGCCTCCAGCTGAAAGCGCTGCACGTCGGCCTGGGCCACCAGCGATTCCACCTGCCGTCGGTTGGCGCCCCACAGATCCGGTGAGTAGGAGATGCTCAACTGCGCCGTGGTAAAGGTGTCGAAGTACGCGTTCGAGGACAGGGGACTGGCCAGCGTTCCTGCGGTCTTCTGCCGGGCCGAATTGACATTGGCGTCCACCTGGGGCCAGTAGAGACCGCGCTGTGCATAGACGTTTTCCCAGGCGGACTTCAGCGCGGCTTGCGCGGCGGCGACATCGGGATTGTTTTTCAACGACGCGTCGATCAAGCCATTCAACGGCTCGGAGTGGAACAGCGTCCACCACTGGCCGGGAATGTCCATCTGCTTGAAGTGCTGTGCCTGGCCATCCGGACCAGGCGCGGAGGCGGTGGCCGATATCGGGCCCTGTTCCAGATAGCCCTTTGCCGGCGGCGGCGCAGGCCGGTGGTAATCCGGCCCGACCGCGCATGCGCCTAGCGCCAGGGTGATGCCAAGGGCGAGCAAACTGCGGCCGACGCGCCACGATGTCATGCGATGAATAGCGTGCATGGTCAGATCTCCACCGCCGAAGGCGCATGGCCCCAGCGCTTCTGGATGAAGTTCTCAAGGCCGTAGTAAAGGGCCGGGAGAATGAAGAGTGTCAGCAAGGTCGCGATCGGCAAACCGCCTACGACGACCGTCGCCAGGCCGCGCTGCACGTCGGTACCGATGCCGGTCGCCATCGCAGCGGGCAACATGCCGATACTGGCCACCGTCGCCGTCATCAGCACGGGACGGAATCGTTCCGTCGCACCGACCAGCACCGCCTCGTTGAGCGACAAACCTTCTCTTCGAACGCGGTTGATGTTCGACACCATGATGATGCCGTTCTGCACCGCCACACCGAACAAGGCGATGAAGCCGACGGCCGTCGCGATGTTCAGCGTTTCGCCGCGCACATGCAGCGCGACCAGGCCGCCCACGGTAGCTAGCGGCACCACACCAAGCACGAGCACGGCCTGATGGAACTTGCCGAATTCGGCAAACAGAAGCACCGCCATGAGCGCCATCACCATGCCCATCACCACGATCAGGCGCGCCTGTGCACGCTGCTCGTTCTCGAAGTTGCCGGCCCATTCCAGGCGATACTTGTCCTGATCGAAGCGGACCTTCTCGGCGATCTGCTTCTGCGCGTCGATAAGGTAATCGGACAGCGCGCGATCACGATTGTCGATACGGATGGTCAGCTGTCGATGACCCATTTCGTGGGCAATGGTGCTTTCGCCCATGGCCAGCTGGATATGCGCCACCTGCTTGAGGGGCACCTGCGCACCCGTGGCGGACGTCAACGGCAACTCGCCCACCGCCTGGAGATTGTTGGCCACGTCGTTGGATACGCGAGCCGTGACATTGTAAATGCGGTCGCCCACGTAGACCTGCGTAATCGGCGCACCGCCGATAGCCGTCTGGACCAGGTTGGTGATGTCGCCGACGTTGATCCCATAACGTGCCGCTGCATCGCGATCGGCGGTAATGGAGAGCTGCGGAATCGGCGGTTCCTGGAAGATGGATGCCTCGGCCGTACCGCGCACGCCCTGCAGCACGGTCACGATCTCTCCGCCGATACGGCGCAGCTCCTTGAAATCGTCGCCGTAAATGCGCAGCACCAGCGGGCTGTGCGCGCCGCCTATCATGTCGTTTTCGCCGTCGACGATCGGCTGGCTGATACCCACGCTGATGCCCGGGATCTTATCCAGGCGCGCGCGGAACTTGCGCAGGAATTCGGATTTGGTCTCGCCGTTGGCCCAGGTACTGTAGGGCTTCAATCCCACGGCGGACTCCACATGCGAGGGCGTCCACGGATCCGTACCGGTGTCGTTGCGGCCCATCTGCGTGACGATGAAAGAGACTTCGGGAAACTCGCGCACGGCCTTGCGAAGTTGCGCCGTCATGGCGCTGGCCTTATCCAGCGACAGGCCAGTCGGCATTTGTACCTGCAACCACAATGATCCTTCGTCCAGATCGGGAAGGAATTCGCGGCCGATCGTCGCGCCAAGAATCAGCACGCCGCAAAACGCGACAATGGCAATCGAGTACGCGATAGGCAACCTGTGCAGCAACTTGCCCAGGGTATGCGTAAAGGCGTCCTGCAGTTTTTCCAGCGGCTTGTTATGGAACAGCTTGCGTGGTTTGCGCAGCGCCAGATAAGCAAGCGCCGGCGTCAGCGTCACCGTGCACAGCAGGGCCGCCAGCAGCGCATAGCCCACCGTGAACGCCATCGGCCGAAACAATTTCCCTTCGGCATGCTCGAAGGCGAACAACGGGAGATACGCGGTGATGATGATCAAGGTGGCGAAGAAGATCGAACGACCGACGTGCCCCGTCACCAGCATCACATCGTCTTCGGTGAGCACTTCGGTGGGCTTGTGTTCGCGCTGCCGAAGAATGGCCTCTGTCACCACGATGGCGCCGTCGACGATCACGCCGAAATCGATCGCACCGAGCGAAAAGAGATTCGCCGACATGTGCGTGAATTGCATCAAAATGAATACGGTCACCAGCGACATCGGGATCGCCACGGCAGCGACCAGTGCCGAGCGCGGGCTTCCAAGGAACAGGATCAACACGATGCAGACCAGGCCGATGCCTTCCATCACGGTGTGGAAGACTTTTTCCTTGGTGGCGTTCACCAGATCGTCGCGATCGATGTACGGCACGATGCGCACATCTTGCGAGGCAAGCTGTTTGTTGAGTTCATCTACCTTGGCATGGATGCCATCGAGCACTTTCGATGGATTCTCATACTTGAGCAAGTCGCAGATGCCCTCGATGGTATCGGGGTTATTGTCCTTGCCGAGAATGCCTTCGCGTACCTGATGACCGTAGCGAAGCTTGCCGAGATCGCGCACCAGTACCGGCACGCCGTTGTTCTGGGTCACGACGACGTCGCCCAGATCCTTCAGCGAGTGCACCATGCCAATGCCGCGCACAATGTAGGACTGCTCGCCGCGCGTAATGCGCCCGCCGCCCGCGTTGGATGTATTGGCTGAGATCGCGGCAGTCACCTGATTGACGCTGACGCCGTAGTGCAGAAGCTGCTTGGGATCCAGCTCCAGCTGAAATTCCTTGGTGAAGCCGCCGAAATTGTCGACGTTGATCACACCCGGAACCTGTTGCAGCGCCGGAATCACGATCCAGGTCTGGATCTCCGACAACTGCATGAGGTTCTTGGTCTTGGACTCGAGCGTGTAGCGATAGATTTCGCCCGCCGGACCGCTCACGGGATCCAGTCCCGGCGTGATGCCCGGCGGCAATATCACCTGGCTGATGTGCTCCATCACGCGCTGGCGTTCCCAGTAGTCGTCGGCGCCATCCTTGAACACCAGCGTGATGAGCGAGAGACCAAAGGTGCTGCTCGAGCGCATGCCCACCAAGCCTTGCGTGCTCGCCAGGCCGCGTTCCAGCGGCGTGGTGATCTGCTGTTCGATTTCTTCCGCGGCGAGGCCTGGCACCTGCGTGGTGACTTGAGCGGTCACGTCGCTCAACTCCGGATAGGCCTCGATCGACAACTGCGTCCACGAGTAGTAGCCGAAGCAGATGACGAGAAACGTCACCACGATAAACAGCATGCGCTTCTCGAAACAGAAGCGGAAAGCCTGATTAATCATTGAGCAGCACTCCGCCCCTGACGATCACGCGATCGCCCGCCTTCAAGCCTTTCAGCACACGCGTGCCATCGGTCTCGTCATAGCTGAGGTCGACGGCGCGGCGCTCGAACGTCCATGGCGAGACTTCGACGAATACCGTGATGCTGTCGTTGTTCATCACGAGGGCCGACTCGGGGACGAACACTTGCGGCGGCTGCGGAATATCGATGCTCGCCGAAGCGAACATGTTGGGCTTGAGCTCGCCATCCGGATTCTGGAAGGTCACGCGCACGAGATCGCGCCGCGTATCCGGCTGCAGAACGGGACTGACGAAACTCACATCGCCGTGGAACACCTTGCCCGGATACGCCGAGAGCGTGGCGTCCACCTTCTGCCCCTTGGCGATCAATCCCGAGTCGATTTCCGGCACGTTTGCGGTGATCCAGACCGTATCCAGATTCGAGACGGTCATCATCGCTGCGGTAGGATCGTTGACATACGTGCCCGGTGACACCGAAAGCGCCGTGACGTAACCGCTGATGGGCGCGGTCACCTGCATCGGGCGCGACGTCTGCGCGTCCGGCGAACCGCTCAGCGCTTGCAGGCGCGTGCGGGCACGGTCGTATTCCGCCTGCGCCTGATTGAAACCGCTCTGCGTCGCTTCAAGATCCTTCACGGCGTTGCCACCCGCCGCTTTCACGCCGCGTGCACGATCCAGCGTTTTCCTGGCCAGATCGAATGCGTCGCGTGCCTTGACGACATCGGCATTGGCCTGCGCCAGGTCACCCGAATCCACCACGGCAAGCAATTGCCCGCGATTGACGTGATCGCCCAAACCAATCTTCAGCTCGACCACCTTGCCCGTCAGCGCGGGCAACACATTCGCCGTGCGTGCCGGATCGGCTTCCACGTTCGCCGGAAACATCATGGCGTGCGGCGCGGCGCGCATGTCTACTGGCTGGATGACCAGTTCCTTGCGCAGCGGGGAATTCTCCGGAACCTTCAGCACGCCATGATCCACCGTAAAGGCCGGCGGCGTCTCGGCATCCTCGTTCGAGCCATGTGAGCAGGCGGCCACGCTCAGTGCCACGGCCATCGCGATGGACACTCGCAATCCATTTTTATTCAGACGATGAAACATAGGGATTTCCCTTCGGCTTGGCGCTCGAATGCGTTCACTGCAGCCACAAGGCCACAGCGCTGTTGCAATACGGTGAAGGGAGGGCGAATCGCTGCGCTTGCAACGACCCGACGCGCCCCCGGACCGCGGTTGGGCCGCCTGAAAAACCACCGCTTCCGGGAAAGCTCCTGCTGGAGCACTCGCGCTGACGGGGTCAGTAAGGCGGGTTAATTGTGGGAGGTTCCGCTTGCGTGTGACTGTCCAAGTTCAGGCTTTTCCTTGTGCGACAGGGTTTGAAAGGGGATTGCGAACCAATCTGTCCTGCAACAGGCCCGCGCGCTCCAGCGGCAGATAGGCAATGGCCGCCAGATGCGAATGAATGCGCCTTAGGTCGCGCAGAATGCGCAGGTAGACATCGCCGCCACCGCCATCGCGCTGTTCGCGCATGGCACGAATGTGCCTGTCCGACGACTCGTTTTCCAAGCGCCATAACAGTTCTTTACGTTCGACCAGCTGTTGGGCCGCACGCAGATCGCCACGCATGAACACGGTAATCCCCAGACGCAGACTCTCCATGACATGCGCATGCATGGCCGCGAGATCCAGGATGTCATCGGCCGAAAAATCCTGCCCGCGTTCGGCTTTCTTGACGGCGAACTCCACGAGGTTGTTGGCGGTGATGTCGCCGATGTGTTCGATGTTCATCACGAACGCGTGGATTTCCTGGCTGCGTTCGCCATCTTCCTCGTTCAAGGCTTCGCCGCCGAGATCGGCAAGATACTGGCGAATGGCAATGCCAAGGCGGTCCAGCCACGGGTCTACGCGACTGATCGAGGCCGCACGCGCGGCGTCGTCCTTGCCGAACACTTCGACCAGGTTGGCGAGCATGCCCTCGACCATGTCGGCCATGCGCATGGATTCGCGCGTGGCGTTCACCAATGCCACGCTCGCGCTATCCAGCGCGGCTTCGTCCAGATACAACGCCTGACCCGGATCAGCGGGACGCGGCGGCTCGGGCTGCAAGCGCACGAGCAACTGCTCGAGCCGCTCTACGGGAAGGATGAAGATCAACGCCAGCCCCAGATTGAAGGCCGTGTGAAAGTTCACCACGACGCGAGCCGGCGACTCGCTGATGTGCGCAAGCCCATCGGCGATGGGGTGCAAGAACGGCAGGCACGCCACGCAGCCGAACGCGCGGACCAGCAGATTGCCGAGCGGCAAGCGACGCGCTACCGGCGTATTTGCTTCGAACAACGCCGGCAGGGTGCTGCCCAGGTTCGCGCCAAGCACCAATGCGAGCGCGCCGGAGGCGTCCACCACGCCAGCCGTCGCGAAGGAGACGATCAACAAGACGACCGCAACGCTGGAGTGACAGGCCCACGTAAGCAACGCGGCGACCACCACGGCCAACAGCGGCTCTTCCGAAAGGCTCTTCAGCAACGTGTGCAGGACTTGGGCATTCTCGATCGGCGCCATCGTCAACACGAGCAGATGCAGCGCCAAGAGCATCAGCCCGAGCCCGATGCTGACGCGGGCGAGATTCTTGTAGCGCGCGTCGTCGCTGCGTCGATGCGTGATGAAGCCGAGCAGCACCAGGATCGGCGCCACCACCGCGATGTTGAACGACATCACCTGTACGATCAGCGTGGTACCGACATTCGCGCCCAGCATCACGGTCAGGCCGGAGGCCAGGCCGAGAAAGCCGCTTGCAGCGAACGACGTGGCCATCATGCCTGTGGCCGTGCTGCTCTGAAGCAGCGCGGTGATGCAGACGCCAAATGCAAAAGCAGCGGGACGCCGGCCCAGGTAATGGCCCAGCCAACGTCGCAGCGCACTGCCGTAACCGCGCAGCACGCCGCTGGTGACCATGTGCGTGCCCCACAACAACAGGGCGACATAGCCCGCGATGTCGAGCAAGGCGAAAGTGCCTTTCATGACACGACTCCCGAAACAACACGATGCGGACGGACCCGCGTCGCCAATCAAATCGAATGGTCGGTGGACACGCCGTCCGCCGAACCCAACTCACCCGGCATCCCAGGCAAGGACCGGCGTGCCGCAACGATCCAGCTTGCCGACACGCCCAGCCCACGCTCCTCGCTATGCGCTTGCTTACAACCAGCGGATATAGCGGCGGATGTAAATGCCCTTCACGAACTGAGTAAGCACGCAGTAGGTGAAGACCGTCACCGCAACCCAGGCGAAGTAAACCATCGGCAATGGTACGAAGCCGAACTTCGGACCGATCCCCGAGAAAGGCAAGACCATGCCGATGACGATCACCGCCGTGGTCAAAGCCAGCACCGGCGCCGACGCAATGCTCTGCACGAACGGAATCTTGCGCGTGCGGATCATGTGCACGATCAGTGTCTGCGTCAGCAGGCTTTCGACGAACCAGCCCGTTTGGAAGAGGGCCTGATGCGCGGGCGAATTGGCGCCGAACACGTGCCACATCAACCAGTATGTAGTGATGTCGAAAATCGAACTGACCGGCCCGATCCATATCATGAAGCGGCCGATGTCGCTGGCATCCCACTTGCGAGGCTTGCGCAGATATTCCTCGTCCATGCGATCGAACGGAATCGACAGCTGCGAACCGTGATAGAGCATGTCCAGCACCAGCAGCTGCAGCGGAAGCATCGGCAGGAACGGCAGAAACGCGCTCGCCACCAGCACCGAGAACATGTTGCCGAAGTTCGAGCTGGCGGTCATCTTGATGTACTTGATGATGTTGCCGAAGGTGATGCGACCTTCGATCACGCCTTCTTCCAGCACCATCAGGTTCTTTTCGAGCAAGATGATGTCCGCCGACTCCTTCGCGATGTCGGTGGCCGTATCGACCGAAATACCCACGTCCGCTTCGCGCAGCGCCGGTGCGTCGTTGATGCCGTCGCCCAGGAATCCAACGGTGTGCCCCTGGCGCTGCAGCGACTTCACCACGCGCGCTTTCTGCAGCGGCGACATCTTGGCGAACACCGTGGTGCGCTTGACCAGCTCGTCCAGCTCGGCGTCTTCCAGCGGTTCGATGTGTTTGCCCTGCGCGGAGTTCACCACGTCGAGGCCCACTTCGCGGCAGATCTTGCGCGTCACCGCCTCGTTGTCGCCCGTGATCACCTTCACTTCCACGCCATGATGATGGAGCGCGGCGATAGCCGTGCCCGCCGTATCTTTCGGCGGATCGAGGAAGGCCAGACAGCCGACCGCGACCATGTCCTTTTCGTCGGTAACGCTGTAGGTACGGTTCGTCGGTGGCTGCTGCTTGATGGCAACGATCAACGCGCGCAGACCATCTTCATTGAGTTCGCGCGTCATCGCCTTGATTTCGGCGCGCAGCTCGTCGGTCATCGGACGAATACCGTCGCTGGCCTTGGCGTAGGCGCAGATGGACAGCATTTCTTCCACGGCGCCTTTGCACACCAGCAGATCCTGTCCTTCGCCGTTGCTGACGATCACGGACATGCGACGGCGCTGGAAGTCGAACGGAATCTCGTCGACGATGTGGTATTTGGCTGCTATCGGCTCCAGATCGCGGTGCGTCAGCACCGCCTTGTCCATCAGGTTCTTCAAACCCGTCTGGAAACGGCTGTTGAGATAGCCGTATTCGAGCGCTTCCTCGGATTCTTCGCCGAACAGATCCAGATGCCGTTCCAGCACGATCTTGTCGAGTGTCAGCGTGCCGGTCTTGTCCGTGCACAGCACATCCATCGCGCCGAAGTTCTGAATTGCGTTGAGGCGCTTCACCACGACCTTGCGCTTGGACATCGCCATCGCGCCCTTGGCCAGGTTCGCGGTCACGATCAGCGGCAGCATTTCCGGCGTCAGGCCGACCGCCACCGAGATGGCGAACAGGAAGGCCTGCAGCCAGTCGTGCTTGTCCAGACCATTGATGAGGAAGACGATCGGCACCATCACCGCCATAAAGCGGATCAGCAGCCAGCTCACGCTCTTCACGCCGCGGTCGAAGCTGGTCTGCACGCGCGTGCCCACGACGGTGCGCGCCAGCGAACCCAGGTAGCTGCGCGGCCCCGTCGATACGATCACCGCCGTGGCCGAACCGCTCACCACGTTGGTGCCCATGTAGCAGATCGTCGAGAGATCGAGCGGCGTTTCGGCGGCTTCGCGGGCGGCCTGCTCGGCATCGACGATCTGCTGCGGCGCCGCCTTTTCCACCGGCAGCGATTCGCCGGACAGAATGGCCTGGCTGATGAACAGGTCCTTGGCGGTCAACAGGCGCATATCCGCGGGCACCATGTCGCCCGCGGCCAGATGCACGATGTCGCCCGACACCAGCTCCGCCACCGGCACTTCGATGCGTTCGCTATGACCGTCGGAAGCGCGGCGGGTCACCGTCGCGGTGTTGCGCACCATCGCCTTGAGTTTCTCGGCGGCCTGCGACGAGCGGTACTCCTGGATGAAGCTCAGGGAGACGCTGATCGTCACCATGATCGAGATGATGGTCGGACCGGTCAGCGTGGTCGGATCGGTCGCCAGCTGAACGCAGGCCAGGACCAGCAACACGACGATGAACGGGTTCTTGAAGGCATGCAGCAGCTGAAGGAACCAGTGCGGCGGCTTCTCATGCGAAACCTCGTTCACACCATCGCGATCGAGCCGCTCGGCAATTTGGTCCTCATTGAGTCCCGCCAGGCTGGTATCGAGGGTCGCCAGCAGTTCGTCGTTCGGGCGGAACGCTTCCTGCGCGACGACCGCACGCGTCGGTGCGGCGCCCTTACCGGCCACCTTGCCTGCGATGGTCTGGGTGGAGTGCTGATTCATGACTCGCTTCCGTGGGTTTGTTGATGCCTGATTGGACCAGCGAGTCGGCGGGTAGACCCCCCGCGGTGACGCCGATACCGCTAGGGCCGCCCATGCGGCCCGCGCCAGGGGTCTGGCGGAGGCCAATCTTTGCGAAGAGCGGCGCCTGTTATCACTGATGACCTATCAGTGACTGGATATCAGCTCTAGATGACCGTTAGATTTCCGCGCGTCATGTTCGTGCCAATGAGCCACCGGGCGGCCACGGGCCGCATCGGCATCCCAGTGCATGTCGATGACCGCGGACGGGGTCGGAGTCACCAGCGGCTGAGGCACGGTGATCGTCCAGGTACGGTTCGAGGTGTCACGGCGACCGCCCAGGCTGGAACGGTCCGCGGTGCGAAAACGAAAGAAGTCGCGAAGGAGCTTCATGGGCCCATCTCCTTTAATAACGGTGCTCACGGCACCGTTAGGAGCGGGCCGGACTTCCCTAGTCGAGGAAAGCGCCGGCCAACCGCTGGCGGTTGCCGCGAACGATCAGCTTGTTATGCAATGCCGGCACCCGATGCTCGCGGATGTCGACGTTGCGACTAGGGTAAACGTCCATATGCCTTGGTTGAGTTCGGACAGAGGCCCGGCCGGCCATGTCGCGCCGGTGGGCGCGTGCATTGTCATGCTGCAGTGCGGGACTGTCAACCCTCTGAAATAAATCTCTTCAGAACGTGTGCTGCAGCGCAATACCTGGCTGGAACATGGGTGCCACCAGCCAGTGATCGGCCAACAGGAAGGCGAACAGGGCCATCAGGTAGACGATGGAATACTTGAAGACCCGCATTGCGAAAAATTCGTCCGGCGGGTTCATCAGGCGGATGGCGTAGTAGAGGAAGCCCGCGCCCAGCACGACCGCGCCGCCGAAATAGATCAGCCCGCTGTAACCGGTAATCGAAGGCAGCAGACTCACCAGCACCAGGAGCACGGTGTAAAGCAGGATCTGCCAGCGGGTGTAGCGCACGCCATGTGTGACCGGCAGCATGGGTATCTCGGCACGCGCGTAGTCGTCGCGGCGAAAGATAGCCAAAGCCCAGAAATGCGGCGGCGTCCATACGAAAATGATCATGCACAGCTGCAAGGCGAACGGATGCAGCGCGCCGGTGACGGCCGTCCAGCCGAGCACAGGCGGAATAGCACCGGCGAGGCCGCCGATCACGATGTTCTGGGGCGTGGCGCGCTTCAGGTACGCCGTATAGACCAGCGCATAACCGATCAAGCCGCCGAACGTCAGCACGGCAGTGAGCACATTGACCAGGAACCCAAGCACCAGCATCGATACGATGCCCAGCACGATGGCGAACATCAGCACCTGGTGCGCCGTGAGCGTGCCGGTGGCCAGTGGGCGACGCGCGGTACGCGCCATCAGCTTGTCGATGCGCTCGTCGATCAGGTGATTGAACGCAGCGGCCGAGCCCGATGCCATCCAGATGCCGAGCGTGCCGAACACCAGCGCACGCCACGGCGGAATGCCCGGCACGGCGAGAAACATGCCGATGACCGCGCAGAACACCAGCAACGCCACGACGCGCGGCTTGGTCAGCTGCAGATATTCGCGGGCAAGACTCATGGCATCGACTCCGGCTGAGCCTGCCACGGCTGCAGGCGCGCGAAGTTCGCCAGCAAGGTGAACAACAACAACGCGGCGCCACCGTTATGCAAGGTCGCAACGGGCAGCGGCAGACCGAAGTGCACGTTGCTGATACCCAGCAATACCTGGATCACCAGCACCACGGCAACGGCTATGCCACCCAGGCGAAATCCGCTTCGCGCGAGTCGATACGACAGCCAACCGAGATAACAGAACACCACCAACGCACCGATGCGATGCGTAATCTGGATCGCGCTGCGTGCGGCCATGTCCAGAATGCCGCCCTCGTAGTTCACGCCGATCTCGCGCCACAGCACGAAGGCCTGATGAAAATCGGTGGGCGGCGCCCATTGTCCGAGGCACTCCGGAAAATCGGTGCCGCAGGCAAGCGCTGCATAGTTGGCGGACGTCCATCCACCCAAGGCAATCTGAAAAGCGAGCAACACGATGCCCAACACCACCGCGTTGCGCAGTAATGCAAACTGGTTGTCCGGCGTACCCACACCGTTCAAGCGCAACGCGGTGTAAGCGAGCAGACCGAACGTCGCCATGCCGCCAAGCAGATGCCCCATCACCACGATGGGCTTGAGCAGCAGCGTCACCGTCCACATGCCGAGCATCGCCTGGAACACGATCACCGCGAGGGTCAGCACGCTCACCTTGAATGCGGCGCGCTCGCTCAACCAGAACGCGCCTGCCATGGGTAGCAAGATCGCGAGCAACGCCAGGCCCGAGGACCAATCGCGCTCGCCATGCAGATACAGCGTTACACCCAATGCCGCGAAGATCGCACCCAGCACGATGGTCAGCATCGTCAAGCGATCTCTGCGTGCCGCAAGCAGCGCAAGCACCAGCACCAGCACACCGAGCGTTCCGGCCAGCATGCGATGCACCTGTTCGCGCCATGCCTTGTCCGCTTCATACGGCCGATCCGGAAACGCCGCATCAGCCTGCGCCACGGCCTGCTCGTGATGCGGCCAGGTGGCCTTGCCATAGCAGGTAGGCCAATCCGGGCAGGACAGTCCGGCGTTGGAGAGGCGTACAAACCCACCGAACATCACCAGGCCGAAGGCGAACACGGCCGCCAGCAAGGCGATATAGGGCACGATTTTCCGGACGCGCAACGACATCAGTGAATCACCTTCTGCAGATCCTTGCGCAACCCGCTCGGATCGAAACCGGCAGGATACAGCGTCAGCGCGGTGCCGTCGGATTCCACAAGTAATGCCGTGACGCTGTCGGGGATGCTTGGCACGTAGACCGCAAGCCGGCCGTCCACGTCCGTGCCGAGCTGCCAGTAGTTTTCCATGCCGTCGGTCGCGGCCTCCGCAGGCGGCTGACCGACATACAGCAAGCGCAGACGGTCCATGTTGTTGTTGAGCGTGATGCGTGCGGCGGCCATCTTGGTCAGCGTATCCACGCAATGCGCCGCGCAACCCGGACCAGCCAGCGCAATCAGCGTGAGGCGCGGAGACGTATCGCGCCAGGGCCACATCTGGCCTTTGGCCAGCCGTACTTGAACATGCTCTTGCCCGAAGTTGCGCTGCGGCGCGATCGGCTGGCCATAACCCTTGCCCGTGGGTTGCCACCCGGCAAGATTGAGCAGGCCCGCCGCGACGATCGGCGCGGTGAACACAAGCACCACGAGCAGGAATTTCAGGCGGCTGGTGCGCAAGGCGCGGTCGGTCGTTTGAGTCATGATGCGTTCTTGTTCGGACGACGCTTCGCCCGATGCAGGACCAGAAAAATCACCACCGCCGCGAAGGCGAAGGTGAACCATTGAAAAGCATAGGCGCGATGCCGCGCCGGCGGCATCGACGAAAGATCGAGCGTATGCACGCGCACATATATGGAAGCCGGATCGGCATCCAAAGTCAGTACGCGCGGATAGAGCGTGGTGTGCAGATCCCCGGCGACCTGCTTCATATCCAGGTAGATCGACGTCTTGGGCCACCGCGCCTGCTGTGCCAGCGCGTTGCCACCCATCTCGAAACCCGTGCCCGGCGGGGGCTGATAAAGGCCCTGCAAGACCTGCCTGCCATCCGGCAGCGGCGGCAGTTGCGGAGGCGTGTCAGTGCTATTGCCCGGAAGAAAACCCAGATCGACCAGCAGCAACTGGCCCTGTCCGTTCGGCTGGAACGGCACGTACGCTTCGACGCCACCCATGTTGTCGTGCTTGGGATTGTCCAGCAAATACAGGCGATCGACGAGGTAATGGCCCTCCACACGCACGCGCGGATAAGCATCCTGCGGCGGATGGAGAGCCACTGCATCGAAGGCCTGTACAGGCGCGCTGGCCGCTGCGGCATACCGTCGCAGAAGTTCGTCCTTGAAGTCCGCGCGATGCAGCTGCCAGATGCCAAGACGCACAAAAACAAGGGCGCCCGCCACGGTCAGCGCCACGGACCACCACGATGGCCTGCGCATCCAGCTCACGCGGTGACTCCGCGGCAGATGGCTATACTGGCAATGTCGACACTGATCGGGTCTGTCACGTGGAAACCGCCTATAAAATCGCGCTGGTGATCATGTTCCTGGTGGTGGTGTTCAATCTCGGCCAGGCTCTGTATTTCATGATGACCGACAAGGACGGCAGCAAGCGCACGGCATGGGCGTTGACGCGGCGCATCAGCTTTTCCCTGCTGTTGATCGCCATGGTGATCGTCGGCATCAAGTTGGGCTGGATTCACCCGCATGGCGTGGGTCAATAAAGCGTGGGTCAATAAGGCGTGAGCCAATAAGCTGCCTTGCTCGGTCACTCCAGCACCAGAATGACGAGCAAACGAGCCATTGTAGCGACCCGCCTGCCCTAGCGCCCCACCCGCGACATTTAGCGCCCCGTTCCATACGTTTCCGGGACACGGAGAAAACAAAAAGCCCGCCGAATGGCGGGCTTTTTTGTTCCAGGCGCCAGGCGCTCAGAGAATGTAGACAAACATGAAAAGGCCCAGCCACACCACGTCCACAAAGTGCCAGTACCAGGCCACGGCCTCGAAGCCGAAATGGTGATCCTTGCTGAAATGACCCGCCAGCACACGCAGCCAGATGATCGCCAGCATGATCGTGCCCAGCGTCACGTGCAGGCCATGGAATCCGGTGAGCATGAAGAACGTGCAGCCGTACACGCCTGTGCCGAGCGTGAGGTTCAGCTCCTTGTAGGCCTCCATGTACTCGTGCGCCTGGCAGAACAGGAACGAAGCGCCCAGCAGCACGGTAAAACCCAGGAAGGCCAAAACTTTCTTGCGATGACCTGCGATCAGCGCATGGTGAGCGATGGTGACGGTGACGCTGGAGCTAAGCAGGATCAGCGTGTTGAGCAGCGGCAGGCCCCATGGCCCCACTGTCTCGAAGGCACCGCCGACATGCGCTGGTCCATTGCCGCCACCCGAACCCCATGATGCGGCGTAATCGCTCCACAGAAATTGATGCGTCAGCACACCGTGGCCATAACCACCCAGCCAAGGCACCGAAAACATGCGGATGTAGAACAGCGCACCGAAGAACGCGCCGAAGAACATCACCTCGGAGAAGATGAACCACATCATGCCCATGCGGAACGAGCGATCCACCTGGCTGTTGTAGCTGCCGGCCATCGACTCGTGAATCACCGAGCGGAACCAGCCGAAAAACATGAGCAGGATGCCGATGAAGCCGACCAGCAACAGCGTCTTGCCGAAGCTCGCTTCACCGGGCTCCGCATTGAGCCAATGCGCCGCACCGAACACGGTGAGGAACATGACCACCGCAGCCACGATCGGCCACTGGCTCTTGCTAGGTACGTAGTAGATATCGTGCTGCTGACCCATGGTGTGTTTCCCGTAGACGTTCCTGGTGACCTACGTGCCTTACTGCATGAGTGAATCGATTTGGTGCTGATGAATCTGCGGGTGATGCTGAAGCCAGAGCATCTGCCCGATGGAGAACACGAACACCACAAAGGCGACGATGCCGATGATCGCCGCGGTGCGTCGCGCGCGACGCAACCGCTGTTCCTGTCCTGTTTCCAGCGCGCGATGATCGAGCTTCATGCGATCAATCCTCGACGTGACCGTGCGCGAGTTCTTCGTCGTGAATCACCGGCGCGACGGTGAAGCTGTGGTGCGGAGGCGGCGAGGACAGCGTCCACTCCAGACCCCTGGCGCCTTCCCACACGCGATCGGTGGCTTTCTTCTTAGAGAACCACACGCAATGGATCACCACGCCGAGGAAGATCAGCTGCGAGGCGCCGAACAGGAAACCGCCGATGGAGCTGATCATGTTGAAGTTGGCGAACGCAACGTTGTAATCCGGAATACGGCGCGGCATGCCGGCAAGGCCGAGGAAGTGTTGCGGGAAGAACAACACGTTCACCCAGATCACCGAGTTCCAGAAGTGCATCTTGCCCCAGAACTCGCTGTACATATTGCCGGTCCACTTCGGGATCCAGTAATACGTCGCGGCGATGATCGCGAAGATCGCGCCGGTCACCAGCACGTAGTGGAAGTGCGCCACCACGAAGTAGGTGTCGTGATACTGGAAGTCCGCCGGCACCAGCGCCAGCATCAGGCCCGAGAACCCGCCGATGGTGAAGAGGATGACGAACGCCACCGCAAACAGCATCGGCGTTTCGAACGTCATCGAACCGCCCCACATGGTGGCGACCCAGTTGAACACCTTCACGCCCGTCGGCACCGCGATCAGCATCGTCGCGTACATGAAGAAAATTTCGGCGCCCAACGGCAAACCCACCGCGAACATGTGGTGCGCCCACACGATGAACGACAGGAATGCGATCGACGCGATCGCGAACACCATCGCCTTGTAGCCGAAGATCGGCTTGCGCGAGAAGGTCGGAATGATTTCCGAGATGATCCCGAACGCAGGCAGGATCATGATGTACACCTCGGGGTGACCGAAGAACCAGAACACGTGCTGGAACAGCACCGGGTCACCGCCACCGGCGGCATCGAAAAAGTGCGTGCTGAAGTACTTGTCGGTGAGCAACATCGTCACCGCGCCCGCCAGCACCGGCATCACCGCGATCAGCAGGAAGGCCGTGATCAGCCAGCTCCACACGAACACCGGCATCTTCAGGAGATCCATGCCCGGCGCGCGCATGTTGAGGATGGTCGCGATGATGTTGATCGCACCCATGATGGAGCTGATACCCATCAAGTGCACCGCGAACACCACATAGGCGAGCGAAGCGCTCTGCAGCGACAGCGGCGGATACATCGTCCAGCCGCCGGCAGGACCGCCGCCCGGCAGAAACAGCGTGGACAGCAGCAGCGTGAAGGCGAACGGCAGGATCCAGAACGACAGATTGTTCATGCGCGGCAGCGCCATGTCCGGCGCACCGACCATCATCGGGATCATCCAGTTGCCGAGACCCACGAAGGCCGGCATGACCGCGCCGAAGATCATGACCAGCGCATGCATCGTGGTCATTTCATTGAAGAAGTACGGTTGCACCAGCTGCATGCCGGGCTTGAACAGCTCCGCGCGGATCACCATCGCGAAGCTGCCGCCGATGAAGAACATCAGCAGCGAGAACACCAGATACAGCGTACCGATGTCCTTGTGGTTGGTGGACATCACCCAGCGCTGAAAGAAATTCAGATGCTCGTGATGCTCGTCGTGATGCTCATCATGGTGGTCGTGGGCGGCTGCTTGGGCCATAACCTTGAACCTCTACCTAATGAATGCGTTGTCGTGAACTGCGTAAGCAGCCGGGTGAATCAACCTTGTGTTCCGTGAGCGGGTGCGACCTGCGCCGTGGTGGCGGCCGCCTGCGCAGGTGCCGCGGCGGTGGACGCCGGCGCCGGCACAGCGGGCGCAACAGGCTTCTGCTGATCGGCCAGCCACTTCGCGAAGTCTTCCTTCGACACGGCCTTGACCACGATCGGCATGAAGCCATGATCCTGGCCGCACAACTCGGCGCACTGGCCGCGATAGATGCCCGGCTCGGTGATGTTGGTCCAGGTGGCATTCACCACGCCAGGAATCGCGTCCATCTTCCAGCCCAATGCGGGCACGAACCAGGAGTGGATCACGTCGTCGGCGGTGATCACGAAACGGATCTTGGTGTTGATCGGCACCACCAGCGGGTGGTCGACGTTCAAGAGATAGGTGTTGTAGCCGTCGACCTTCACCGCATACGGATCGAGGCCGGAATTGAGCTGGCGGGTGGCGTTGCTCTGGTCGTCGAGCTTCGACATGAAGCCCACGTTGCTGATCGCCTTGCCCTCGTAATCGACGTAGTCGTAACGCCATTTCCACTGATAACCGGTGACCTTCACCGTCATCTGCGCGCCGGTGGTATCGGAGAACTGGCGCAGGCCGTCGGTCGCCAGCCAGGCCAGCGTGATCAGAATGATGATGGGGATGACGGTCCAGATGATCTCGACCGTGGTGTTGTGCGACCACTTCTCCGCCACCGCACCGCGCGATTTGCGGAAGCGGAACATGGCGATGAACATCGCGCCGAACACCAGGATGCCGATGACAACGCAGACGCCGAGCGCCACATTGTTGAGCACGTACGGCACATGGGAATAGGTCGTCACGCCTGGCGTGAGATTCAACTGCCCAGGTTCCGGATTGGCCTGGACGGTACCGCCGAACAATCCAAGGGCTAGAACTCCCAACGCCCCGACTACGTGCCTGAAACCTTTTGGTCTACTGCCGTAACGCCCGATGCCGCCAGATGTCATGTTTGCACCTTTGTTGAACCTACCTGTACGGCTGGGATTGGACATCGGCCAGCAGCACCTTGAGTTTCCGGAATAACTCGGTGCGTTCCTCCTCGGCGAGGAAAGCCCCAACTTCCAGCCTGCGTCCGTGCGACGACAACAACAATCGGTAACGCCCCTCCCCTGACTCCAGCAGCACGCGCACCCAATAGGGTTGGAAGCGCATGCAACGGCGACCTGGCAGGGTTTGCACCTCCAGCGACTCAGAGTCGAGGGTGATGCGTTCGCTGCGGTCGCCGGCCCGCCAGGCCACGCTAAGCGCGATGGCCACGGCGGAAGCCTCGATCAGGGCGAACAGCGGAGCGAATACATCGCCCTGCCACGCTCCCAGACCTGCCGTTATCAACGCCAGAGCAGCCAGCACCAGGATCAGGCGACGCAGGCCGCGTCGGCTTAGCACGCGATTGGGCCGAAGCCACAACACGCACGGCAGGCCGCCGAGGGCTGGTCGAAGCACGATCATGAGAGTCCGGCGTGCCTGGAACGTCCCGATCATAGGCTGCGACGCCACATCGGGCAAGGATGGGCGCAACGTGCACGAAACGTGATCAATCGTTGCTCATGCGCTGCGAAAAGCCTAGAAATGCGCCAATTCTGCGAACACAAGCGCACACACGAACGTTGTCACGGATTTGAGATGTGCGACGCGCGTCCGTTCGCCGGTTGCTACAAATTGTCGCGGCCGACTGTTTGCTGGTACCAAATCGCCCATCCGCTCTCGCTCGTCATTCCGGCGCAGGCCGGAATCCAGTGGCAAGAGCGTGTGAACGGAGACGCAAGACAGGGGTGTGAGGACACTGGATTCCGGCCTGCGCCGGAATGACGGTGCGAAGGAAGCCCCGCCCGACCATCACAGCCCTTCCCGACAGTACGGATGCGCCCCACCACGCCCCACCGTACAATTCTCAATTCCTCACCATCCCTGCCCCGCGCCACGCCATCGTGACCCAACCCATTCTTACCCCCGAATTGCCGACCGGCACCGAACCGGCACGCGCACGCATCACCGCGGCCTGGCTCCGCGACGAGACCGAAGCCGTCAACGATCTGCTTGCCCAGGCCACGCTGCCGCCGGCCGAGCGCGAGAAGGTGATCGATCTGGCCGCCGAGCTCGTCAGCCGCGTGCGCGTGCGCGCCAAGGATCAGAGCGCCGTCGAATCCTTCATGCGCCAGTACGACCTCTCCAGCGAGGAAGGCGTGCTGCTGATGTGCGTGGCCGAAGCGCTGCTGCGCATTCCGGACAAGGCCACGGCCGACAAGCTGATCCGCGACAAGCTCGGCGATGCGAACTGGAAGAAGCATCTCGGCCAGAGCGAGTCGCTGTTCGTCAATGCCTCCACCTGGGGCCTGATGCTCACCGGCAAGCTGGTGAACCTGGCGGAAGAAACGCGCCACGATTTCACCGGCGCGCTGCGCCGCCTGGTCGGCCGCGCGGGCGAACCCGCCATTCGCCTAGCCGTGCGTCAGGCGATGCGCATCATGGGCCACCAGTTCGTGATGGGCCAGACCATAGGCGATGCGCTCGACCGCTGCGCCAAACCCGAGTACGCGGTGTACCGCTATTCCTACGACATGCTCGGCGAATCGGCGCTCACCGGCGAAACCGCCGAGCGTTATCAGCAGGATTACCGCAACGCGATCGCCGCCATCGGCGGACGCGGCCCGTTCGCCAACCATACGGATGCGCCGTCGATTTCGGTCAAGCTCTCCGCGCTGCATCCGCGCTACGAGTTGGCCAACCGCGAGCGCGCCCGTCGCGATCTCACCGCCAAGCTGCTTGAACTGTCGCAGCTGGCGATGAAGCAAGGCATCGCTTTGTCTGTGGACGCCGAAGAAGCCGATCGCCTCGAACTCTCGCTCGACATCATCGGCGACGTGTTCGCCCATCCGTCGCTGCAAGGCTGGAATGGCCTCGGCATCGTCGTGCAGGCGTATTCCAAGCGCACGCCGTTCGTGATCGACTGGCTGATCGAAACCGCGCGCGCCGCCGGCCGTCGCTGGTACGTGCGCCTTGTGAAAGGCGCCTATTGGGACGCCGAGATCAAGCGCGCGCAGGAACTGGGCCTTTCCGGTTATCCGCTCTACACGCGCAAGCCGAACACCGACGTGTCGTACATGGCTTGCGCGCACAAGTTGTTCGATGCAGGCAGCGATCTGATCTATCCGCAGTTCGCCACGCACAACGCGCACACGATTGCCGCCGTGCATCACATCGCGCGTGGACGGCCGTTCGAATTCCAGCGCCTGCACGGCATGGGCACGGATCTCTACGCCGAAGTGATCGGCAAGCAGAACCTCAACGTGCCATGCCGCGTGTACGCACCGGTGGGCACGCATGAAGATCTGCTGCCATACCTGGTGCGCCGCCTGCTCGAGAACGGTGCGAACACCAGCTTCGTCAATCGCGTGGTCGACGAAACGCTGCCGGTGCGCGATCTCGTCGCCGATCCCTGCGAAACGGTGCGTCGCTTCGCTTCGGCCAATCACTCCAGCTTTGCGCATCCGCGCATTCCGCTGCCGGTCAATCTGTTTGGTGAGAATTCTGCGCCTGCGCAGAATTCCAATTCGGTATCCAGGAAGAATTCCATGGGCGTCAACTTCTCCAACGACAATGAACTGAAGGCCCTCGCCGAGGCGGTCAACGCGAAGTCCGGTCCGTGGACCGCAGGTCCGCTGGTCGCCGGCGCGCAGGGTGACGGTCCCACCGTGCAGGTGACCAACCCATCCGATCGCCGGCAGGTGGTAGGCAGCTACGTCAGCGCCGACGCGGCACTCGTCGACAAGGCACTCGCCAACGCGGTCGCCGCACAGCAGGATTGGGATCGCCTGCCCGCCGCCAGCCGTGCCGCCATCCTTGAGCACGCCGCCGAACTGCTCGAAGCGCGTCGCGGCGAATTCATCGCACTGTGCGTGCGCGAAGCCGGCAAGAGCCTGCCCGATTCGATTGCCGAAATCCGCGAGGCTGCCGACTTCCTGCGTTACTACGCCGCGATGGCGCGCCGCCTGTTTGGCCATCCGGAACAGCTGCCAGGCCCGACCGGCGAAAGCAATCAGTTGTTTTTGAACGGCCGCGGCGCGTTCGTGTGCATCAGCCCGTGGAACTTCCCGCTGGCGATTTTCCTCGGCCAGATTTCCGCGGCACTTGCCGCCGGCAACAGCGTGATCGCCAAGCCGGCCGAGCAGACCAGCCTGATCGGCCACGCAGCCGTGAAGCTGCTGCATGAAGCCGGCGTGCCGGCCAACGTGCTGCAGTATCTGCCGGGCGATGGTGCCGTCGTCGGCGCGGCACTCACCAAAGATCCGCGCGTCGCCGGCGTCGCGTTCACGGGCTCGACCGAAACCGCGTGGGCCATCAACCGCGCGCTCGCCGCACGCAACGCACCGATCGCCGCGCTGATCGCCGAAACCGGCGGCCAGAACGCGATGATCGCCGACTCGTCGGCGCTGCCCGAGCAGATCGTGAAAGACGTGATCGCTTCAGCTTTCCAGTCCGCCGGCCAGCGCTGCTCCGCCGCGCGCGTACTGTTCGTGCAGGAAGATATCGCCGACAAGGTGATCGGCATGCTCGCCGGCGCGATGGCGGAACTGAAAGTCGGCGACCCGGGCCAGCTTTCGACCGACGTCGGCCCGGTGATCGACGACGACGCGCTGAAGATCCTCGACGACCATGCCGCGCGCATGGACAAGGAAGCGAAAAAGATCGCCGAAGCCAAGCTCGATTCGGCCGCTACGTCGAACGGCACGTTCTTCGCACCGCGCGCGTATGAAATTCCCTCGCTCGACATTCTCAAGCGCGAGGTGTTCGGCCCCGTGCTGCACGTCATCCGCTGGAAGGGCAGCGACCTGCCCAAGGTCATCGATGCCATCAACGCCACCGGCTATGGCCTCACACTCGGCGTACACAGCCGCATCGACGACACGGTGGAATACATCCGCAGTCACGCTCGCGTGGGCAATTGCTATGTGAACCGCAATCAGATCGGCGCGGTGGTCGGCGTACAGCCGTTCGGCGGCGAAAGCCTCTCGGGCACCGGTCCGAAGGCCGGCGGCCCGCACTACCTGCTACGTTTTGCGGGCGAGCGCACGCTTACCATCAACACCACGGCAGCGGGCGGCAACGCTTCGCTGTTGACGATCGGCGAGTAATCGCGCGCCGCATCCATCCCTCCCCTGCACGCAGGGGAGGGAGTATTACCGCAAGCATCTAGCGATTCGGGCTTCCAATCGATATGCGACATATCCTGCTGCTTGCATCCCTATTGGTGTTACTGCACGTCGCACCAGCCTGCGCAAATGGTTTGAGCAATGCGGAACAACACTTCATCGCCTCGCTTCAACTGGGCGCCACACCGCAAGTCCGCTACCTCGACGCGAACGGCAAGCCCCTGGACTACGCCGCCTTCGCGCAACAACTGCACGATCGCCGCTCTTACAGCATGACCCGCGACAACCGCTCCGGTGCGGCGATGCTGCGGCTGCGACCGGCAGGCGCGCACGCGGGCGAACCCGGGCGCTTCGCGTTCGGACGCGGCGATGCATTTCCGCCGTTCGAACTGCCGTCGCTGCAAGGCGGCGTTCAGCGGCTCGACGATTTTCATGGCCGCTACACGCTGGTGAGTTTCTTCTTCGCCGAATGCGCGCCGTGCATCGCCGAGGTGCCGACGCTCAATGCGTACGCGAGCGAACACCACGACATGAACTTCTTGGCCGTGACGTTCGAAGATAGCGAAACCGCGCAAGACTTCGTGAACGAACACGGGTTGACCTGGAACGTGCTGCACGACGGCCAGGGATTGACCGATACGCTTGGCGTGGGCATCTACCCCACCCTGATGCTGATCGACCCTTCCGGCCGGGTGGCGGGAGCCGCGGTCGGCATGACCATGAACGACGATCCAGCCCAACGACTGGCCTATCTCACCCATTGGATCGAACAATGGAAACGGGCCACATCTTCACCCGGCTCCTGAGTCGACGACGGGCAGCATCACCCGCGCTGCACATGACCTGCGCCCTTCATTAACAGACGTATCGCTTCTGCTTGTGCAGCGCGCTAACCACCCCGTATGCATACGTGCTAGAACACCGTATCTGCGCCGAAGAGGGTCGGCACGGGGGATGGTGGGGCATGTCGGAATTCGCATCAGGTATGCAGCATGTGCGGCGCGTGTTGTCGTCGGTCGAACCGGATCCGCGTGCGCTGACTGCCAACATCCCACCCAATGTGCTGGTGCACCTCACTGAGCTCGCCGCGCGGCGCGGCATTGCGTCCGAATCGTGGTTCGTAGGACTGGGCATCACGCGGCAGCAGATCAACGATCCCAGTGTGCGCATCTCCTATCGTCAGGCGCGCACGGTGGTCGCACGCGGACTGAAAGCCATGGGCGACCCCACGCTCGGATTGCAAATAGGCCGCAATCAGACGGTCGGTAGCTTCGGCTTGCTCGGCCTTGCCATGATGACCTCGCGCAATTTCGGCGAGGCCATGACGGTCGGCATCGCCAACCACAAAGTCAGTGGCAGTCTGCTCGACGTGGATTTCGTCGTGATCGACGAACAAACCGTGGCGCTGCAGGCATGGCCTCGGTTTGGCGAAGTAGATCTGCTGCCGTTCCTGTGCGAAGAGATGTTCGCCAGCAGTTTCGCCCTCGCGCGCGAATTGATCGGCCCCAACCTGTCCCTGGTGCGGCTGGAACTCACTTATCCGGCGCCGGCTTATGCTCGCGAATACAGCGCGGCGTTCCAATGCGACGTTCGCTTCGGCGCTCAATACAACCGCATTCTCGTCGACACCAGTTGGCTCGCACATCCGCTGCCTGGCTACAACCCGCTGACCTCCAAGCAGGCGCTGGCGCTATGTCATCAACAATTGCGCGGCGCCACGGGTTCCGACGAAATCGTCGGTTCCGTCGAACGCCTGCTGCGCAGTCGCCTGCGCGAACATCCACGTCTCACGGAAGTGGCGCGCACGCTTCATCTCAGCGAACGCTCGCTACGTCGCAGACTTGCCGACAGCGGTCGCATCTTCCGCGAAATCCACGACAGGGTGCGCGCCGAACGCGCGCTGGAGTTGCTGCACGCCGGCAAGATGAGCGTGGCGGAAATCGGCATCGAGCTGGGCTTCAGCGATCCTCGCGAATTCCGTCGCGCCTTCAAGCGCTGGACAGGCATGCCGCCGCAGCTCGCGCGCCGCGGCATGCCTTCCTGATACATACCGGCATCGATCCCATGGAATATCGAAGGCAGTATCTGTCTGCGCCCGACTGAGCGCCCTTTCAGGCAACGCGCGCCGAACTTTCAGCGCTCACAAGGGCTGCGATGGCCTGACCCATAGTCGCTGTCAATGGCGCTGATATGGAAAATCAAATTCCAAGCTGATACCTGCACACGCATACTTGTCCGCAGCATTCCGTATCCGCAGAGCTGCCCTGATGAGCGCAACATTGCACCGCATTTGTGCCAAGGTGTCCTCGGCGGGCTTCGCTCTGGAATCGTCGCCCGCGAACCTTGCCTGGTGGCGCTGCGCGATGCCGTTCTGGCTGATATGTCTGGTTGCACTGTCATTCCCGCTGTCCGCATCGGCCAACCCTCCCGCCACATCCGCGCCTCGCACAGCGCCTGCCTCCGTGGCGGTTTGCACGGGTTGCCACGGCCCGCAAGGAGCAGGCTCGGCGGCCGGCATGCCACGCATCGCAGGCATGGACCCGCGTTATCTTGCGCACGCACTTGCCATGTTCAAGGCAGGAACGCGTAGCAGCGACATCATGCAGCCCATCGCACGAACACTTTCTGATGCGGATATAGACGCGCTCTCAACGTACTTTTCGTCGCAACATCCGGCGCTCGCCGCCTCGCAGCAAGCGCCCTCGCCACAGTTGATTACGGCCGGTCGCACGTTGGCGATGCATGGTGATTCAAACGGCGTGGCCGCCTGCTTCGCGTGCCATGGCCCTGGGGGCACCGGAAACGGTCAGCGCTTCCCCAGTATCGCCGGCGAGCCTGCCGCTTTCGTGGTCAATCGTTTGCACGAATTCCAAGCGCGCGCCCGCGCCGGCAACGTCAAGCCGGGGTCGATGACCGAAGTGGCTTCGCGACTCACCGATGCCGAAATTAGAGAGGCTTCTGCGTATCTATCGGTGACGTCGCCCTGACGACGTTGCGAATTGGCGTCAGCCCGCGGCGGCCTTTTGCCTTCGTTTGGCTACGCGCATCCGGTCGGCAGCTTGCACCTGATGGGCTGTCATGATGGCTGGCAGCAGACCCGGGAAACGCTGCTCGATCTCTGCGCAACGCGTGGTGTTGCGCATCTCCACGCCTTGCCGCTCGCTACGAATCAGCCCCGCTTCGCGCAGCGCGCGAAAATGCTGCGAGAGCGTAGACTTGGGAATGTCGCGGTCGCTGATCTTCAGAAAGTTCGAACACGTGGCGCCGCTGGAGATCGCCAGTTCCGCATAAATGGCCGCGCGAACCGGATCGGACAGAGCATGGAGAATGCCCTCTACGGTGATGTCCTCGATCGATGGATGAATCAACGGTCTCATGACCGGCATTTTACAGGCGCCTTGACAACTAGTTCCATAGTTCATATGTTGCGAACTATGGTATTAAAGAACTTTCCCACCCACACAGGTCAAGAATCGTCATGAGCAAGCTCAAGGGTAAGGTCGCCTTGGTCACCGGGGCATCCAAAGGCATCGGCGCCGCCATCGCCAAAGCGTTGGCCGCAGAAGGCGCGTCGGTAGTCGTGAACTACGCATCCAGCAAGGCCGGTGCCGAAGCGGTGGTCGCGGAGATCGCGAAGGCCGGCGGCAAGGCCGTCGCCGTGGGCGGCGATGTGTCCAAGGCTGCGGATGCGCAGTCGCTGGTCGACGCCGCGGTCAAGCAGTTCGGTCGCCTCGACATCCTGGTGAACAACTCCGGCGTCTACGAGTTCGCGCCGCTGGAAGAGATCACCGAGGAACACTTCAACAAGCACTTCAACGTCAACGTGCTCGGCCTGCTGCTGACCACCAAGGCCGCGGCAAAGCATCTAGGCGAAGGTTCCAGCGTCATCAACATCGGCTCGCTGGTCACGCGCCTCACTCCGCCCGGCAGCGCCGTCTACACCGCCACCAAGGGCGCGGTCGACGCCATCACCGGCGTGCTGTCGCTCGAACTCGGCCCGCGCAAGATTCGCGTGAATGCGCTCAATCCGGGCATGGTCGAAACCGAAGGCACCCACTCGGCCGGCTTCATCGGTTCGGACTTCCACACCCATGCCACCGCGCAGACGCCGCTCGGCCGTATCGGCCAGCCTCGCGACATCGCGTCGATCGCCGTGTTCCTGGCTTCCGACGATTCGTATTGGTTGACGGGCGAACATTTGTTCGCCGCTGGCGGCATGCGCTGATTGGTTGCTCCTGATAGACAAGGCCCCGCTCGAAAGGCGGGGCCTTGTTCAATTTGAGCGCAAGCCATCACGCTATTGCACGGGAGTACCCATGTTCTCGGCGACAAAGCGAAAACAGTACTTTCCGGCTGGATGCTTCCAGTCCGAGGCATTGGGGATGTAGTAAGACCGCATATTGCGACCGCTCCACTGGCTGGATGCTTCATCAAAGGTTGCGCAGAGACTGTACGTATCTGCGTCACCGCGATTGTAGATGTAGGGTGTACCGGTAACCGGATCCCTGCTATCCGTCGTACTTACGCCCACATCGCCAAGATCCAATGGAAGCGACTTGTGTTGCGTCCAGTACATATGAATACCGAGCGACACGCGCCCAAGCTCGGAAACCCTACGCTGGTCCAGTTGCAATGCGCGCTGATGTCCAGGTGTCCCAAGCACGCGCAAACCAGCCGCCACCGCGCCGATCATAATGATCGAGGCGACCCCCAGAAGTATGCGCACACCCATATGCGGATTCATGCCGCCCCCTCATCGCGGCGCAGATCCCAAAGGTAATATCCGAATATCGCGCCTGCTATGAGGCCGGCAGCAAGCACTTTGAGCGCGAAGCGGGTGGTGATTTCGCCACCCAGAAAGCCATCAACCAATGTAATCAAATCACAAATAAGGACGACGGCCGCGACAAAAAGCGTGAGATACGTAAGCCACCGGCGAACGGCCGATTGCCGTTTTATCGCATGTTGCTTGAGTTCTCGTCCGATTTTTGCGGATAGCAGTAGAAAAACCGGGAATGCGATGACGATGGTGGCAACCGCCCAGCGGATATTTTCTTCAACGCCGTTGGCATACGGCAAAGCTGCATCCGGGAAACTGCGGTTGATCAGCTCAAATAGAAGAGTGCCAAGGTGATAAGCGCTCAGATAAAGCGTGGTAAACAGCACCAGATAGAGAAAGGCCTCCCGCGCCGATAAATAAGCACGCGGACGCGGCACGGGCACGGAAAAATCCACATCCGCATACGCCGCCATCGCACTTCGCGCCTGCTCCGGCGCCCAGCCTGCTTCAAACAACGCCTTTTCGATGCTTTGACGCGAACATCCGCGCATCAGCGCATCGCGCACGAACTGATCCAGGTCCTGCGTCGCACCGGCCATGTGTCCCCCTGTCCCTTTTGTGTGGAAACGTGCATCGACTCACGTCGACTGCGCACGTTCCACACTATGGCATGGCGAAATGGCCGAGCAAGGGCGAAAGCCTGCGCTCTTTGCAACGATGCTTCTCGGGAAAACCGCGACGAATGACCGGCGACGTCGCTCGACAAACGACAAGTGACGACGCGCGTCGATACAGTTGAGTGGATCGATTTGCACGGTGCAGCGCGGAGCGCTGGGAAACCGACTCTTATTGCCTATGCACGCTGCCGTCGCCGATACCCAGGCAAAGACGTGCGAACCGCTTGGGAGCTACGGCACGAACCGGGTCGATCCGCCGGGTGGTGCCTCGCTCAGGCTGCGACACTCCGACACTGCTGGACAAAGCGCTCACCTTGCCAGCCTCACTGCCAAACACCTGCTGGAAAAACTGCGGAACCGAGGACGAATGCATGACGACCTCCGTGGATGCTTGATGGAGAATCAAGTTAATGCACTGACAAACCGCTTAAAAGCGATATCTGTGCAACTCAGTCTTGAATTTTTATCAAGCTAGCCACTGCGATCTGCGAGGTATCCCAGGCCATGGATGGTCAGCGGCCTTTGGCCACATCACCCACACGCTGGCCGAATTGCCCCCCGCCTGAGTCCCGTTTGCCCTCCCCGTCGCCGCGCTCTTGCGTGACAGTGCTGTGCATACCGCGCCGTAGGGTGCGAGGGGAGGATTTCGCCATGCGCAAGACCCACATGCTGATCGGCATCGCGCTGCTGCTGGCTGCCTGCAGTCACCAGGAGTCCGCTCAGCAAAGTCAGACGGATCAATCGTTCGAGAGTAAGCTCGAGCAGCAGTTGCTCGATGCCAAGCCCGGCAGCGTCATCGACATTCCCGCCGGACACTACGCGTTGAAGCGCGGCCTGAGCCTGCGCACGGATGGCGTGACCATTCGCGGCGCCGGCATGGACAAAACGGTGCTGTCCTTCAAGGGCCAGGTCGTCGGCCCGGAAGGCCTGCTGGTGAACGCCAATGACTTCACCATCGCGAACCTCGCCATCGAAGACACGATGGGCGATGCGCTGAAGATCAATCAGGGCAGGAACATCACGATCCACGGCGTCCGCATCGAGTGGACGGACGGCCCCAGCAGCACCAACGGCGCATACGGCCTGTATCCGGTGAAAACGCAGAACGTGCTGATTGAAGATTCCGTGGTGATCGGCGCCTCGGATGCGGGCATCTATGTCGGACAGTCGAACGACATCGTCGTACGACGCAATCGGGCTGAACAGAACGTGGCCGGCATCGAGATCGAGAACTCGGTGAATGCAGACGTCTACGACAACACCGCCACCAAGAACACCGGCGGCGTGCTGGTCTTCAACATGCCCAACCTGTCGCAGGCCGGTCACGCCACGCGCGTGTTCCACAACAAGGTGTTCGCCAACAACACCGGCAATTTTGCGAAAAAGGGCGCGGCCGTCGCCAGCGTGCCGGCCGGTTCGGGCATCGTCGTCAACTCCAACGACAAGGTGGAGATTTTCGACAACGACATCGCCGACAACCAGACGGCCAGCATCATCATCTCCAGCTACTTCTCCACCAACTACTACAACACGCGCGGCGTCGCGGCCGATTACAACCCGTATCCGAAGGGCATCTACGTCTACGGCAACCGCATCACCGGCGGCGGCGATTCGCCGGACGGTTTGAAGTTGAAGACACTGAAGACCGCCGTCTACGGTCTCACCGGCAAATTCCCAGACGTGGTCTGGGACGGCTATGCCGATCCGAAGGATGTCGTGGATGGCCTGCCGCCGCCGAACGATCGCATCTGCATCCAGGATGTGAATGGCGTGCTGAACATCGACGGCCCGCATGGCTACAAGAGCCCGAGCACGGACACCAAAGCGTATCAGTGCACCTTGCCCAAACTGCCGCCGGTCGTGTTGAACCCGCAGCCGAAAGTCTGAGAGCGTTGTCCATGCAGATGAAGATGTGGTTGTGCGGGGGAATGTTGCTTGCGCTGTTGTGCCTGTCGGGCTGTCATCGCGAGATGGATCCCGTCGCGTTTCACGACAGCGGCTATCCGCAAAAATTGAGCGACTGGCACGTGGTCGAAGCGCGCGACGGCGTCCTTCAGTTGAACGACGGCGTCGTGCCCTACGAACTCAACACGCCGCTGTTCACCGACTACGCGCACAAGCTGCGCACGATCTGGATGCCCAAGGGCGTATCGGCCAAGTACAACCCGACCGACACCTTCGATTTTCCGGTCGGCACGATCATCAGCAAGACGTTTTTCTATCCGCTCCCCACAGGCGAGGCGCGCAACGCCACCGACTTGGCTCGCACGTACGACACCAGCCGCGACTTCGCAGGCCCGGGGCAAGGTTTGAAACTCGCCCATGTGCATCTGGTCGAGACGCGCCTTCTGGTGCGTCGCCAGGACGGCTGGGTGGCGATTCCTTACGTATGGAACGCAGACCAGACCGACGCCGTGCTCGCCCGCACCGGCGATGTGCAGGCATTGACGCTGGTCAGCGACAGCGGCGCGCGCGAAAACTTCAACTACGTCGTGCCGGACCAGAGCCAGTGCGTGAGCTGCCACGCACACGACTGGACGACGCGCGCGCTGCAGCCGATCGGTCCCAAAGCGCGCCATCTCAACCGCGACTACCGCTATGCGGACGGCGACGAGAACGAACTCGCGCATTTGATGCGCGTGGGCTATCTCACCGGCGCGCCTGCTCCGGCCGATGCGCCGCGCAATGCCAACTGGATGGACAAGCATGCACCGCTCGATGCACGTGCACGCGCCTATCTCGACATCAACTGCGGTCATTGCCACAACCCGCAGGGCGCCGCGAATACCACCGGCCTGACGCTGGACATCGCCACGCCCGAAGATCACCACATCGGCATCTGCAAACCGCCGACTGCTGCGGGCCAGGGTACGGGCGATCACTACTTCGACATCGTGCCGGGTCATCCGGACGACTCGATCCTGCCTTACCGGCTCAGCTCCGCCACACCCGGCACGATGATGCCGGAGCTCGGTCGCAGCACCGTGCATCAGGAAGGCGTTGCGCTGATCAAGGCGTGGATCGCATCGCTACCCGGCGAGTGCGTGGTGCTTCATTGAACCGAGCGACTGAAGTGCAAAACGACCGCCATCATCGTCCCTTCCCTGGAGCATCATGAAAGAAACGGCATTGGTCACCGGCGGCAGCGGCTTCGTGGCCAGCCATGTGATTCAGCAGCTGCTCCAGGCCGGCGACGCCGTTCACGCCACGGTGCGCAGTCTTGCCAACGAAGCCAAGATTCGCCCTCTGCGTCAGCTGCGACAGCAATTTCCCGATCAATTGCAGCTGTTCGAGGCGGATCTTCTCGCGCCAGGTTCTTTCGATACCGCCCTGAAGGGTTGCACCGTCGTTCACCACATTGCATCGCCCTTTTTGCTGCCGGAAAAAATCAAGGACGGCAAGCGGCAAATGCTGGAACCCGCACTGTTCGGCACCCAAAACGTGCTCGACAGCGTGAACCGGTCAAAGGACGTGCGACGCGTGGTGATGACCTCGACGGTCGGCGCCATCTTTGGCGATTACATCGATGTGCTGGGCATGAAGGACCAGACGCTTGCGGAAAGCTACTTCAACACCAGCAGCACGATCGAAAACAATCCTTACCACTACGCCAAGGTCGAGGCCGAGAAAGAAGCCTGGCGCATGTGCCGCGCGCAGGATCGCTGGAGCCTGGTCACCATCAACCCCGGCATGATTCTCGGGCCGTCGCTGACGCCCGCTTCGGAGTCGGGCAGCCTGTTTCTGCTCGACGAGATGTTCAAGGGCTACTTCTTTTACGGCATGCCGAATTTGAGCCTGACGACGGTCGACGTTCGCGAAGTCGCCACGGCGCACATCCACGCGGCGCGCCTGCCGCAGGCGCAAGGACGCTACATCCTTGCGGAGAAAGACATGATTTCCTTCGCGGAGATCTCCAAGATCGTCCGCAAGATTCACCGGCGCCCCTGGTTGCTGCCCAAGCATCAAGTGCCGGACACGGTGGTCAGGCTGATCGGGCCGTTCTTCGGATTGACGCAGGATTACATCCGCAAGCACCTGGGGATTCGCTTCAAGGTGGACAACCGCAGAAGCATCGACGAACTCGGCGTCGTCTATCGGCCGATCGAACAAACGCTGCATGAGCACTACCGCAGCTGGGCCGCACAACGCGCGGGTGCCACGGCGTGAATCGGTGCGCGATGTCCCGCATGGCTCAACAACGTGCGCGCGGAAACACGCGCCGATATGACTCAGCGCGCCGCGTTGCCCTGCAGGCGCTGGATGTTGCTGGCCAGGCTCGCGGCGACGAGGCGCATTACGGATGGCGCATCGAGCGCGGGATCGTCGAACAGCATTTCCAGCGCCGCGAAGGCCATGCTGTCCGCCACGCGGCTGATGAGTTGCAGTTCGCCCACCGGGATATCCGGAAAAGCTTCAATCAAACGCGCTGTGGCCTGAGTCGCGACCTCGGTCGCCGATTCGAGCCGGACATCCTGCAACATGGGAATCGCGCGCAGCGCGCGCATGATCCAGATGCCGCCCGTGGTTTTGCGCGTGATCTCGTAGGTTTCCAGCAGCAACCCCGTCAGCGCATCTTCCAGATGCCGGGCCGAGACAAACGCCGCGGGCGTCAGCCACTGCGCAAGCAACGCATTCTGCTGGTGCATCAGGCGCAAGCCCAGCTCATGCAGCATGGCGTACTTGTTCGGGAAGTAGCGATACAGGGCGGGCGGCGACAGGCCGGCACGCTGGCAGACCAGATTGGTGCTGAGCTGCTCGAAGCCCACCTCGGCCAGGGCCTGGGCCGTGACATCCAGCAAATGTTCGTAGGTTTCGGCGGCGCGGGGCTGTGCCGGCGTCACCTTGAGCGCCAGATCGAGCTTGGGGCGCTTGGCGCCGGGGCGGGGCCGCTTCTTGGTCGGGGCTGGCACGAACGTGGGTCCTGGCTTTGGGGCTTGCGTGAATTATAGCTAGAACTATATTGTAGCTAATACTATCTTTTTGGGGAGCAAGTCATTCATGCCCAGCACGGCGCAGGCCACCACGGCTTCCGGCAACGACCGCCTCGTTCTCGCGGTCGACCTGGGCACGTCCGGCTGCAAGTGCGCGCTCATCGGCATGGACGGCCGCGTGCTGGCCTGGACCTTCCGCGCCGTCACGCTGCACCTGGTGGATGAGCTGGGCGTCGAACAGGACCCGCAAGACTGGTGGCACGCCTTTCTCGATGGTGCGCAGGAATTGCTCGCCGCGGATGCTCGCCGTCGTCAGCAGGTCATCGCCGTCTGTTGCTCGACCTTCGGCGAATGCACGATTCCGGTAGACGACGAAGGCAACGCGCTGTCGCGCGCGATGCTGTGGGTCGACATGCGCGGAGCGGATGCGATCCGTCGGCGCGCACGCAGCGGGCGCTTGAACATCCAGGGTTACGGTCCGCTCAAGCTCGCGCGCTGGCTGCGACTCACCGGCGGTGCGCCGTCGCTGTCGGGCAAGGATCCCGCCGGCCACATCGCCTGGCTCTACGATCACCAACCGTCGCTGGTCGAGCGCACCGGCAAGTTTCTCAATGCGCTCGACTTCATGAACCTGCGTCTCACGGGCCGGTTTTGCGCAACCTACGATTCCGCACTCACCACCTGGGCCACGGACAACCGCGATCTCTCGCAGGTGCGTTACGACGCGCGCCTGCTGCGCATGCTGGGGGTGGAGCGCGACAAGCTGCCCGAGCTTGTGCATTCAACGGAAGTGATCGGTCATCTGCTGCCCACCGTCGCCGAAACCCTGGGACTTGCGCCAGACACCAAGGTCGTCGCGGGCGCCATCGACAATTCCGCGGCGGCGATTGGCGCGGGAACAGTGCGCGATCGCGAACTGCATCTGTATCTGGGCACCTCGTCCTGGCTCGGCGCGCACATGCCGAAAAAGCGCACGGACATCAACGCGTTCATCGCATCGCTTCCCTGCGCACAACCGGATCGCTATCTGGCCATGGCGATGCAGACCACGGCGTGCGGCAATCTCTCGTTCCTGCGCGATCGCATCCTGTTTCACGCAGATGAACTGCTGGGCGACGACCAGCGCATGGACGTCTATCCGCTGCTCGATCGCATCGCCGACCGCGTACCGCCGGGATCGCGCGGACTGATCTACATGCCCTGGCTGCTCGGCGAACGCACGCCGGTGGACGATCGCCATCTGCGCGCCGGCCTGTTCAATCTTTCGCTGGAACACACGCGCGAAGACATGATTCGCGCTTTCCTGGAAGGCGTGGCTCTGAATACGCGCTGGATGCTGGAGCCGATGCTCGACTTCATCGGCGGCGAACGCGGCGGCGCCATGACGATCGTCGGCGGCGGCGGCCAGTCGGATGTGTGGTGCCAGATGATCGCCGACGTCACCGGCATGGTCGTGCAGCAGCCACATGCGCCGATCCAGGCCAATGCGCTGGGCGCGGCCTTCATTGCGGGCATCGGCCTGGGCGAACTGACGTATCACGACGTGCCGACACTATGCCGGCACCGGCAACGCTTCGAACCGCGCCAAACCCTGCGCGGCCTCTACGACGATTGCTTCGGGACATTCAAGCAATTGCATCGGCAACTCGCGCCGATCTATCGCCGCCTCAATCAGCACCGGAGTCCGCCGCGATGAAATTCGAGTCCATTCGTCGTCGCGTCGTCGAGATGAGCGTACTGCTGGCCGACCACGGCTACTTTGCCGCCACCGGCGGCAACCTGGCCTTGCGCGCGGACGATGAACACATCGTGGTAACGCCATCGGCCGTCGATTATTACCAGATGGGCCCGGAGGACATCTGCGTACTGCGTTTGCGCAACCTGTCCAAGGTCGACGGCGAGCGCAAGCCTTCGGTGGAATCCGGCATGCACGCGCAGTTGCTACGCAAGCGCACGGATTGCTGCGCAAGCATCCACACGCACCAACCCGCGGCAAGTGCCTTGACCCTGCTTGGACAGCCGCTGCCTGTTCAACGCGCGAACCACCAGGCACTGCTTGGACCGCAGGTGCTGATCGCAGGCTACGCGCCATCCGGCACGCGTTGGCTATCCAGCAAACTTACTCGTGTGCTGCGCCCGGACGTCAACGCTTATCTGCTTCGCACGCATGGCGCGATCTGCTGCGGCGCCAGCCCCGAACGCGCGCTGCAAGCCATCGCCGCACTCGAAGCACTGGCCACGGCCTATCTGCGCGAACGCATCGCGGCCCGCGCCGCGCTCGCCACGCCCGAGCAAGGCGCGCTCAGGAAACTGATCGCCACGCTTGACGCGCATCCTGTTCAGGAGTTGATCGCATGAACGTCAAACAGACTTCCGACACCCTTCCGGCGAGCAGCGCCATTTCCCAATGGCCTGACACCGACGCGCTCTACCGTCGTTTCGATGCGCTGGTGAAGCAACCGATCCGTCCGCTGCGGCGCGATGCGATGGAACAGGTGCTCAACTATTTCGAGCAACGCTGCCAGACCTCCAAGCGCATGGCCGAGCAGGCCAAGCACGTCATTCCCGGCGGCGTGCAACACAACCTCGCCTTCAACTATCCGTTCCCGCTTGCGGTCACGCAGGTCAGCGGTGCGCATATGACGGATGCGGACGGCAATCGCTACATCGACTTTCTGCAAGCCGGCGGACCTACCCTGCTCGGCTCCAACTATCCCGACGTGCGCGCGAAGGTACACGCGCTGCTGGAGGAATGCGGCCCGGTCACCGGCCTGCTGCACGAGTACGAGATCAAACTCGCGGAACTGGTGTGCGACGCAATGCCCGGCGTCGACATGCTGCGCATGATGGGCTCGGGCACCGAAGCGGTGATGGGCGCGATTCGTCTCGCGCGTGCGTATACCGGCAAGAAACGCGTGATCAAGATCGGTGGCGGCTATCACGGCTGGAGCGATCAGATGGTCTACGGCATGCGCCTGCCCAATACCGGGCGCATGGAAGCCATCGGCATTCCGCGCGGCGCAACCGCCACCACGCAGGAAAGCCTGCCGAACGATCTGGCGGCGATCCGGCGCAAATTGCAGTGGAACCGTTTGCGCGGCGGCACGGCGGCGATCATCGTCGAGCCGTTCGGCCCCGAAAGCGGCACGCGGCCCGTTACCAAGGATTTCAACGCGCAGCTTCGCCGGTTGTGCGACGAGTTCGACGCGCTGCTGATTTTCGACGAAGTGGTCACCGGCTTCCGCGCCGGCATGGGCGGAGCGCAAGCGTATTTCGGCGTCACGCCCGACCTCACCATTCTCGGCAAATGCCTTACCGGCGGTTATCCCATGGCCGGCGCGATCGGTGGCAAGCGCGAGATCATGATGATGCTGGTCGGCGGCATCGGCACGACCGCCAAGCGCGCGTTCGTCGGCGGCACGCTCACGGCCAATCCGCTGTCTTGCGCAGCGGGTTATTTCGCGTTGCAGGAAATCCAGCGCACGGATGCCGCAGCGAAAGCCGGTCGCGCGGGCGATCGCCTGCGCCAGGGTCTTGAGCAGATCATCGAGCGCCTCGGCCTGCCTTATGTCGCCTACAACATGGGCTCGATCGTGCACCTGCAAACATCCGGCGTGATGCTGCTGGACACCAGCAACCTGCTCAAGCTCGTGCGCCTTAAGAACGAAGCCAGGCAACGCAAGCACATGATGGAGGAGATGGGTGCCGCCTACGCGGCGCATGGCCTGATCACGCTCGCAGGCAGCCGCATCTATACGAGCCTCGCCGATACCGATGCGGTGATCGACGACGCGCTCAATCGTTTCGAAGACGTGCTGAAACTGGTGTGACGCCGATGCCGCTCTCGAACCTGCTCGAAGACGCGATACATCGCCTGGACGGCAAGCATCTGCTCGGCGCCGATGCCAGCGTATCCGTGCGGCTGCCCGGCACGCAGGACATGTTGCTGGGCGCGCCAGGAAAGACGCCGTCGCGCGTACCGCTTACTAGCGGCAACGAGAACACCGAACACGCATGGCATGCCGCCGCCTATCGCGCTCGCGCGGACATCGGCGCGATTGCCTTGGGCGGCGGCTTCTATGGCCGCAGCCTTGGCGACTTCGGCGGCGACCTGCCGCAAGTGTTCGACGAACAGGCGCGGCATCTGGGGCGCGCATCGTTGCCGCTGGCGCAGATGGCCGGCGATCCCGAAGCCAGTGCGCAGCGCTGCCTGGCGACGCGCGGCAACGCATGGGTTTGCGGGCACACCGTGCTTGTGTTCGGCAGCACCGCACAACGTCTGGTGCTCAACGCCGAACTGCTGGAGAAATGCGCAAAGGCTTATGTGCTGGCCACGGCAACCGGCGCGCCGATCCACACCTTGCCCTGGTGGGTATGCCGCATCGCCAACGGACGCCTGAAGAAGGACCAGCGGCGTGCCGGCGAACGTTTCGCACAAGGATTGCTACCTGAAGAAGTGAAAGGCTACTGAGGTGAGCGATATGCAACGGCCCCGAGCGCACAACAGCGAGATACGCCCATGACGACATCGGTCTCGATCAGCTTTCGTCGCTCCGAAGTCGTAGCGGCCCTCGCCATGGGCTGCGTGGCGCTGATGATGCTCGGGCTGCAACCTGCTTTGCTTGGTACGTTGATCGAGCAGCGACGCATTTCGATGGAAGGCGTCGGCATCGTCGCCATGGGCGAAATTTTCTCGCTCGGCATCGGCGTCGTACTGGCCGAGAAGCTGTTGCCTTTGCATCGCATTCGCCCGGTCGCGATCGTCGGCTGCGTGTTGCTGGCGGCAGTCAATCTGCTGACCCTGAGGGTGCATGGCGATGCCGCCTGCACCGCCGTGCGCGTGATGGCGGGCCTGCTTGAAGCGAGCCTGTTCTGGATTACCACCATCGTGATCGTGCGCTCGCGCGAACCGGATCGACTGGCCGGCATCTTCCTCACGGTGCAGACGCTTACGCAGGCGTTCGTGATGTTCGCGATCGCCCGGCTTCCGCTCCATTTCCTGGGTTGGCAGGCGGGATTCGTCGTGCTGGCGCTGGTCTGTCTGCTGCCGTTGCTGGTCAGCTACCGTCTACCCGGACAAGTTGGATCGCATACCGATGCCATCATGCCTTCGGTGGTTTCCCTGCGCGGCTTTTTTGCCTTGCTGGTGCCGTTCGCGCATATGAGCGCGATCGGTACGCTTTGGGCTTACCTGGAACCGCTGAGCAGGAACGCAGGCGTCATCGGCCGCAATGCGGATACGCTGGTCGCGCTGGTGTTGCTGATGCAGGTTGTCGGCGGCAGCGTCGCCGCGATGGCGGTGCGCCGATGGCGCATCATGCCGGCCCTGGCGTTCAGCGCTGCGATCGTGGCGGTCATCGGCATGGCCATCCATCGCCTTCCTTCGCCCAGTCCATGGGGTTTCACGGCGTTGTGCGCCGTGTTGGGTTTTGTATGGTTGTTCCAGCTGCCGTTTCACATCCGGCTCGCGTTCGATATCGATCCGCGCGGGCGCATCGCCCTGCTGGCGCCCCCGGCCCAGTTGTTGGGCTCCGGATTCGGGCCGCTGGCGGCTTCTTTTAGCGTGCACGGCGACGATGTTCAGCGCATACCGCTGATCGCGGCGGGATTCGCGGTGTGCGTGGTAGTGGCACTTTTGTTGGTGAAGTATCGCGCTCCTTCCGGCAATGGGAGAGGGGTTTTGGCCGGGGGCGAGCACATCAAATAAACCCGATGCATCGACTTTGAGGGGCGATGCCATTCGAAGAATTTAGGGGAGAACAACATGACGATGCGGCAACGTACGCTTTCCACTTGCATGCACCAAGCACTGTTCGGTGGTGCAGCGCTGTTCCTTTGCGCATTCTGGTCGTCCGGCGCGCACGGAGCGCCGCAGGACACGGGCAACAATCCGCCTGCCACCAAGCCCGCTGCGAACAAGTCTGCGCCTGACGCAAGCCAGGCCAAGCAACTGGGCAATATCACGGTCACGGCGCAAAGCCGCACGCAGCAGATGGAACAGGTGCCGATTCCGCTGCAGATCCTCACGGCCAAGCAGATCGACACGCAGGCGGCCACGGACTTGAGCAAGATTTCCTTGTTCGTGCCCGGGCTCGTCGTGGACGGCAGCCAGCCGACACAGCCGAATTATTCGCTGCGCGGCATCAGCACGAGCGATTTCGGCATCGGCACGGAATCGGCCGTCGGCGTCTATATCGATGGCGTTTATGCCGCGCGCTCCGGCGGCGCGCTGCTGGCGTTCAACGACATCGACCGCATCGAAGTGCTGAAAGGTCCGCAGGGTACGCTGTTCGGGCGCAACGCGGCGGGCGGCGCGATCTCCATCGTCACCAACGAACCCACCGATACGTTCGAAGGCAAGGCGGTGCTGCGCTACGGCAACGATGGCGAACGCTACGAAAGCGCGCTGGTCAACATTCCGATCAACAAGGACATGGCGCTGCGCGTCAGCGTGCTGGACAACCAGAGCGACGGCTGGATCAAGGACCAGGCGACCGGCCAGCACTACGGCAAGAACGACGACTGGGGCAGCCGCATGGTGTACCGCTGGAACATCACGCCGGATACCCGCCTGTTGTGGTCATGGGATCACGAACGGCTCGATCAGCCCCCTCGACCGGCCATCGGGCTGGTGGCGCTGTCCAACGACACCAACCAGCGCCCGCCGTTTCCGCCCAATCCGCAAACCTACCTCAACCCGCTGACCGCACCGCTCTACAACGATGCGATCGGTGCGGCCGAGTGGCGTCACTTCGACGGCTCCACGCTGATCATCGATCACTCCTTCCCATGGGGGAGCTTTACCTCCACCACCGCGTGGCGTCACTTCAACACCTACAACGCCGAAGACAACGACGGTACCGATCACGTCGTCAGCTACCTGGCCACCACCAACATCGAGCACAACAACAGCTACTACCAGGAATTCAAGCTGGCCGGCGACAACGATCTGATGGACTGGGTGTCGGGCGTGAGCTTCTATTCGGAGCAGGCGCGCCAGAGCAGCGTGGTCAATACCAACACCAACAGCCTCGATACCTTGGCGCAGAACGTAGACAACCAGGGCCTGCCGCTGACCGAGATTACCCAGGGACTGCAGTCGTTCGGCCTGCCGTACAACCTGCTGGGCGATCCGTGGCAGGAGGAAATCAACAACGTCGGCAGGTTCAAGGCGTATGCCGCTTTCGGCGACGTGATCTGGCACCTCAGCGACAAGCTGGACCTCACCACCGGCCTGCGCTACACGGAAGATCAGAAGGACTTCACGTGGCTCACGCCACTACGCACGGCCACCGCCTTCGACCAGACCGTCGCCGAGCTCAAATCCACTGGCATCTTCGGCCTGCTGCCACCCGATGCGCAGCAAGCGCTGAATGCATTCGGCACGAACATCGTGTTTCCCAACGACGTGGGGCAATGGGTGCAGGCCAATCACAGCTGGCATGACTTCAGCCCACGCGCGGTATTGAGCTACAAGTTCACGCCGAACGTGATGGCGTACATGTCCGTCACCAAGGGTTACAAGGCGGGCGGCTACAACAGCCTGCAAGTAGGCTCGCTGTACGCGCCGGAAAAAGTGTGGAACTACGAAGGCGGCATCAAGACCGTGGTGCCCGAGTATGGCCTGATCTTCAACGCATCGGCGTACTTCTACCGCTACACGAACCTGCAATCGTCCGTCCTCGATCCCAACTACACCGGTTCGGGCGTGCCGTTCTATACCGTGATGACCAGCGACCAGCACGCGCACGGCCTGGATGTGGAAGCGCAGTGGCAGCCGGCCGACTCGCTGCGCCTGAACTTCACCAGTGCGTACATCGACAGCACCTATATCAAGGGCATTTCCACCTCGGGAGCGAATCTCGCGGGGCAGCCCACCGGAGAACCGTTCTTCTCGTCGACCGCGGGTTTTGACTACACCTGGTTCGGGGTCCACAACGGCAACCTCGAGTTCAGCATGCAATACGCCTACCGCGGCCCCACCCGCTGCAACGCGGATTCGGGTTTCCAGGGCACCTGCCTTACGACGCCGCTGTTCAGCGTGGGGACCTCCACTCAACGCACCGATGCCCGTCTCGACTGGCATACTCCTGACCAGCGCTGGGGCGTGGGGCTGTACGTCAACAACATGTTCAACAAGCGCTACGTGGTCAGCATCGGCAACGACGCCACCAACGACTTTGGTACGCCTTACGCAGTCATTACGCCACCACGTGTATACGGTGTGGAACTGAGGGCCAAATTCTGAGCCGCCATGAACAAGCCAGACACGCTCGACCTGCCCAGTGAACTCAAGCGCCTGCGCGAGGTGCAATCGCGCGATCCGCTGCCGGGATGGCAGACCCGCGAGCGGCGGCTGCGCGCGCTCGAAGCCGTGGTTCTCCAGCACCGCGACGAGATCGCCGAGGCGATCAACGCGGATTTCGGCTGCCGCCCGCGCGAGGAAACCGAGATGCTGGAGATCTTTCCCAGCGTCTCGGGCATTCGCCATGCCTTGCGTCACGGCCGGCGCTGGATGAAGCCGCAGCGCTCGATGGCGAGCCTGGCGTTTCTGCCCGCACGAACGGAGATGCGGCCACAGCCGCTGGGCGTGGTCGGCATCATCGTACCGTGGAACTATCCCTTGCTCCTCGCCGTGGGTCCGATGGTTGACGCACTCGCCGCCGGCAACCGCGTGATGGTCAAGATGAGCGAATACACGCCGCGCTTTTCAGAGCTGTTCGCCGACCTCGTCGCACGCCATTTTCAGCCCGACGAAGTGATCGTGGTCAACGGCGATGCGTCAGTAGGTCAAACCTTCGCCGGACTGCCGTTCGATCATCTGCTGTTCACGGGCTCTACGGCGGTGGGGTATCACGTGATGCGCTCCGCCTCGGCGAACCTCACGCCCGTCACGCTGGAACTGGGCGGCAAGTCGCCGGCCATCATCGGCCCCGGTGCGCGTTTCGAACATGCGGTGGAACGCATCGTCTTCGGCAAGATGGTCAATGCGGGGCAAACCTGCATCGCGCCGGATTACGTGCTGCTGCCGCGCGCGGATGTGGACCGCTTTACCGCCGCCGCGCGCGACACCGTAAAGCGCCTGTATCCGGACATCGCCAGCAGCAAGCAATACGCAAGTATCGCCACGGACCGCCACTATCAACGCCTGTCCGGCCTGCGCGACAGCGCGGTGGCCGCGGGCGCGCGCGGCGAACGCTTGAGCGATGCCATCGATCAGTCCACGCAGCGCCTTCTTACGCCGATGCTGCTGACCGACGTGAACGACGACATGGCGGTGATGCAGGAAGAAATCTTCGGGCCGCTGTTGCCGCTGGTGCCTTACGACAACTTCGGCGATGCGATCGACTACGTTGTCGCGCGCCCGCGCCCGCTGGCGCTATATCTGTTCGAGGAAAACCAGGCTCGAATCGATCAGGTGCTGTCGCGCACGCACGCGGGCGGTGTCAGTCTCAACGACACGCTGTATCACATCGCGCAACATGGCCTGCCGTTCGGCGGCGTGGGACCTTCGGGCATGGGCGGATATCACGGAGAAGCAGGCTTCCGGACGTTCTCGCACTTCAAGCCGGTGTTTCGTCAGGCACGTCTCAATGGCACTGGGTTGCTCAATCCGCCTTATGGCAAGCGTTTCCGGCAGATGCTGGAGATCCTGCTGCGTCGAGGCTGATTCATAGACGCTCATTCATACGCGTAACATCGACACGACTGCAAATAAAAAACCTCCCCGCGCAAACGGGGAGGTTTTTTTGTTCTACGCGACAACCGATCAGAACTTGTAGACAGCCGACAACGCGAACAGGTTGCCGTAGTCGTCGGAGGTACCGGTGATGACGTCTTCGGTCGCACTGATGTCGTTGCTGATCGCCGCACGGTTGACAAAGATGTGCGCGTACGAAGCATTGAGCGAGAGATGTTCGCTCGCCTTGTAGCCCAAGCCCACGGAGAGCAGCTTGCGCGACTCGTCCGGCACGCGCACGTCACGTGTCGCGCCCGATGTCGGCGTACTGTCGAAACCGATACCGGCGCGTGCGGTCAGCTTGTCGGTGAGGTAGTACTCGCCACCGAACGATGCGTACCAGGAGTTGTGCCAATCGAACGCCTGCGTGGTGGACGGCTGGACCGGATTGCCGTAGTTCACGGTGAGGTTCTTGAACACGTCCCACTGGGTATAGGCCACGTCCGCGCCGAAGCCGAACTTGTCTTCCTGGTGCCAGTAGCTGACCGTCGTCACCGCCGGCGTGGTGAAATCGGCCGTGCCGCTGGTGTTCTGGAACGGCAGGTTGGCGGTATTCAGACCCAGTGCCGGCGCGAGCTGGTTGATCAGCGTGGACACGCTCTGCGGCACGTTGAAATCAGCCGTGCCCTGCAGGCGATGGCTGATCTTGGAGCGGTAGTTCACCGCAAGGCGATCCTTCGGATCGATCTTGTAGTAGGCACCCAGCTGCCAGCCCCAGGCCCAGTCGCTGCCGGTAATGCGCGCGGAACCGTCGGTGCCCGGCGGAATCAGGCCGTACACGAAGCTCGGCGGCAGGTTGAGCTTGCTGCCCGGGCCGGCGAGCGCGAGGCCGACACTGGCGAAGTTGATCGCATTGGTCAGCGTGGCGGTCGTGCGCTGGGCGATGGCGCTGCCGCCGATGCTGAGGTTGTCGGTGACGTCGAACGACGCCGACAGCGTGCCGTCCAGCGACTCGAATTTGGAGTAAATGGCGTTGTAGCGACCGACCCAGTCGTTGTTGTAATCCGTCTTGAAGCCGAACGGCACGGTAAAGGCCGCGCCCACGTGCCAGCGATCGCTGACCTGGGTTTCAAAGAAGAAAGCCGGGACCGGCATGGTGGTGCCAGCGTCGCCACCATTGTTGCCGCTGATCGGATTGCCGAGCACGTCGTGGGCGCTGCCCGAGAACTGGGAGCTGAAATTGATGGCGGTGACGTCCGCCTCGAAATAGGTGCCCTTGAGGTCGGTCATCGCCGCCGGGCCGTTGGCCACCACGGATACATCGCCACCCGCAGTCAGCGAGCCGGCGTAGGCGCGGCCCATGGCCTGCGCACTGTCTTCCTTCAACTGAAAGGCGCTGGCGTGGGCTTGCTGCGGAGCGACAAGCGCACCGGCGATGGCGAGGCCCAGCGCGCCCAGGGCAAGCGGACGGGCACCACGGAGGGTGTTGCGGGAAAGCATGTGCATCAAGGGCTCCTGCTTATTATGTTGACGGCATCGGGTGTGGCAGGGGCCAGCGGAACAGAAATTCATACGCGCGTTTGATACCCCAGGCGGGCACTGTGCCGACTCGGGTCGGGGCATGCAAGTGCAGTCGCAGCAATCGGCGCAGCCATCCAAACCTGACTACGCGCAACACAGCCGCGCGTTGCGCGGGCGACGCTGGCGACCTGGGCTGTTAACCTTCGGGCCCATACGTCTTTCCGCGGGCACCGCCATGCATTGTTTCGTTTATGCCAGCCAGCGCAAGGCCGACACTTATCTGTGGTTGAACCGCAAGGACAACTTCCAGGCGCTGCCCGCTCCGTTGGCGCTGATGCTGGGCGATCTCCGTTTTGTCCTGGAAGTGGAGTTGCATGCGGAACGACGCTTGCCGTACGAAGACGCACACGTGGTGATGGACCATCTCCATGCCCAAGGCTGGCACCTGCAACTGCCACCGCAAGAAGCACTGGCATCGGCAAACCCGGCAGACCAGGAAGCAACACCCAAGCGCCAGGAAGAGTAGATGTGGACGCATAGTCGTTAACAAGTGATTACCGTCTCACGCGCCTATGGTTCCTATACTCGCCGACATGCCACCTATCAAATCGCGCCGCCCATCTTCCGCACTCACTTCCCTCGTCTGGTTCGTACCAGGATTGATCGTGGCAGGTATCGCCGCCGCCATCGGCGCGCATCCGCTCACGCTGATCCCGCTGCTGCTGGCCAATACCTTGACGATGGCCGCGGTCTGCCACGCCATCGGCTTCGATCCTGAACCGAATTTCTCGGCCACCGTATCGCGCCGCGGCGGCGCGCACGTGGCCATGTTCACGTGCTACGTGGCGCTGGTGTTCATGTTGATCGCGTGGCCGATGCTGCACCTCACCCAGCACCCGACGCTGGGAGCCACCCTGTTGTTGGCCGCGGCGCTGGTGGTGGCGCTGATGGTGCTGTGGCGATTGTGGCCCGCCTTTGCGCTGGTGTTCGTGTGGGATGACGCTTATCCCGCGCATGGAAGCCATGACGGCTCGTCGCTATTCACCGCGATGGCGCGCAGCATTGCCTTCGGTCGCCACCTCTCGCGCGAAGAGCATTTTTTCAGCCACTTTTTACCTGCTGCGCTGTCGTTGCTGATTCTGTCGTTCTCCGCGATCTCGTTGAGCGGCCTGTATGGCGTGCTGCCTTCGGAGATGCGCACCGCGGCGCTGGTGCTGTACGCCGTGGTGGTGCTGCCCTTGTGCTGCCTGCTGATCGCCAATCGCACGTTGCGCGTGATGCTGTGCGAAAGCCGTCGTCCGCGACACCGCAAGGACGCATCGACCCAACCTGCAACAGCGGGAGCGAAAGCATCCGTCTCCACGCTTCAGTTGAGCGAGCAGGAACGTACCGCCGGCGCGCCCGAACAGGCACAGGCGCTGCTGGCCGCGACGCGCCAGGGCGACATCGCGCGGGCGCTCGCGCTCGTCGAGGCAGGCGCCGATCCGGACACCGCACCGCAAGAGGGCGACCGCGATCAGCGTCCGGTGCTGATGCTGGCCGCGCTGCTGCCCGATCCGCACTTGTTGCGCGCGCTGATCATCAAGGGCGCCGACGTCAACCGCGCCAGCGGCGGCCTGACACCGTTGCTCGCCGCCACCCGCGACAGCTGGCATGGCCGCGCCGATGCCGTGATGACCTTGCTCGCCAACGGCGCCAATCCGCTCGTCGCCGATGCCGACGGCAATACGCCGCTGCACGGAGCCGTGCTCAGTGGTGAACCCACGGTGGCGGCGATGTTGCTGGATGCGGGCGCATCGGCCGACGCGCTCAACAAGGCCGGCGCCAGCCCGCTGTCGATCGCCTGCCGCGCCGCGAACTGGCCGGTGGTGCAATTCCTGCTCGAGCGCGGCGCCAAGGCGTCGCTGGCCAAGGGCGAACCGGCGCTGGTCGCCGCAGCCGGGATCGCCGACGACGACGTCAAGGGCGTGAAGTTGCTGCTGAAGCATCGTGCTCCCGTGAATACCGTCGACGCCAAGGGACGCAGTGCCCTGATGGCCGCCGCCGCCGAGGGGCACGAGCAGATCGCGCGCACCTTGATCGGCGCGGGTGCGGACGTGAATCTGGTCGACCATCACCGCAGCACGGCCTTGATGGAAGCCTCGCGCGCCGGCGCCAACGGCGTCGTGCAGCAACTCGCTCAAGCACAGGCCGATGCAAGCGCCCGCGATCATCACGGCCGCGATGCACTCACGCTGGCCTGCCAGTCGCCGCACGCAAGAGCCGAAACGATCCGCGCGCTGCTCGCACTCGGTGCCGAACCGAAAACGCCCGGCAGCGACGGACGCAGCGCGCTCGATCATGCCGCCGCCAGCGGACGCTGGGATCTGGTCGCCTTGCTCGATCCGGATACGCCGCTGCCCACCACCCTCGATCTCGGCAGCATTTCCGAAGGTGCCGATACGCCGGCTCATCTTCTCGACGCGCTGCGCTTCGGCCACTGGGCCATCGTCTCCAGCTTCAGCTCGCGCGTGCGCGAGTGGTCGCAGGCGCAACTGGCGCAGCTCTATCTGGATCTCACCGAACCCGGCCTCAGCACCGCGCGACGCTGGCTGCTCGATCACGGCCTGCAAGCCGAAGCGCGCCTGCAGCCGCAACTGATCGACGACCTCGACAGCGAGCATCCCACGCTGCCGTCGCTGGGTCGCCGCCTGTTCGACGCCCTGCTGTCGCTGCTGCCCGAAAGCACCGAAGCCGTCGAGGATCTGCTCGACGCAGGCGCCAGTCCTGCCGGCGCGGGGTTGCTGGCACAAGCGCTGGCGCGTACGCATAACGCCGCACAGAGTGCCGCCCTGCCGCTTGCCTTGCATGAGCGTGGCGCCGATCCCTTCGGCACCGACGAACGCGAGCGCGCGCCGCTGCATCTGGCCGCGACCAACGGCCAGCTCGATCTGCTGCAAGCCTTGCTGGCTCGCGGTTGCGATCCGAATTGCCGCGACAGCAACGGACGCACGCCGCTGTTCGCCGCACTGGAACACGGCGCGGATGCGCTTCCGCTGGTACGCGCGCTCGTCGCGCACGGTGCGGATGCCGAAGCGGTCGACGTGAATGGTGAAACGCCGCTCGGCCTCGCGCTCGAACACCCCGTGCTGGAACGCTGGCTCGACTGGAGCGGCTGGCAGCGCCCGCGCCGCCCGCTACGCGGTGACGACCTGATTCAAGCCGCCAAGCAGGGCCACGACATCGCCGTGCGGCGCCTGCTGGAACTGGGCTTTCCTGTCGATGCGCGCGACGCACAAGGCGCCACCCCGCTGCTGCATGCCTGCGGTGCCGGTCATCGCGACGTGGCGGCCACACTGATCGATGCAGGCGCCGAGTTGTCCGCCAGCGCAAGCAACGGCATGACGCCCCTCGCCGCGGCTGTCGCGGCACGTCGCGAGGCACTGGTCGCACTCCTGCTGGAACGTGGCGTCGATGTGAACCAGCGCCTGCCCGGCGATGCGACGGCGCTGATGATCGCCGCGGTACAGGGTTATCCGGAAATTGCCGAGCAGTTGCTGGACGCCGGTGCCGACGCCAACGCCATCGATGCAAGCGGACACAGTGCTCTGCACGCCGGATCGCAGTTCGGCTTCGAACAGAACGACAGCCTGCGCGCACGCCGCCTGTTCGACGCGTTGCTCAAGCGCAAGGCCGATCCGAATCTGGTCGACAGCGAAGGCAAAACCCCGCTTCTACTGCTGCTCGGCGCCCATCTGCGCCCAGGCAGCGAATGCGACCCGACACACATCGGTGCCTTGTTGCCAGTGCTGCTGGATGCAGGCGCGCGCGTCGACCACGCAGACAAGCGCGGCGTGACCGCGCTGCATGCATGCGCCATGCACGCCCTATTGCCGCCGGCTCGCGTATTGCTCGCCCGCGGTGCCGATCGCAACGCTGTGGACAGCTTCGGCCGCACCGCGGCGGATGTGGCGCGACACATCGGCTTTGTCGATATCGCGCACGAACTGGCGGCCCGTGGCAGCGCGATTCCCAGCGTGCGACAAACGCTGCGCCAACCGGCACAACCGTCGGATTCGTAACGCTTCGCAGAACGCGCAAGCACTCCCTCCCCTGCTTGCAGGGGAGGAGCTTCGTCAACGCATCACCGCGTTCTAGACGCGCGTCTGAGCGGATGCCGACACAGCCTCTGCTTGCCGCACCAGCGACGTGCGCGCCGGCAATCCGTGCCACGCATCAATCACTTCATCGGGCGCAATCGCATCCACGCGATTGAACGGCGGACCGCCCAGCACATGCACGGCGTCGGGCGTACGGCCACGCGGCGTCCAGTGGGCGGGCGACACCGATCCGAACATCACCACCAGCGGGCAGCCCATCGCCGCGGCGATATGCGCAGGCCCGGTATCGACCGAAATCATGCTGTGCGCGATCGCCAGCAACGCTTTCAATCTCGGCAGCGGCAATTCGGTGGCGACCACTTCGACACCGGGCTGCGCCATTCCCTGGCGGATGCCTTCCAGATACGCCGCCTCGTTGGGTGCACCACACAACAAGATCCTGGCATTGGGCAGCTGAGCGTGAATCGCGCTGGCAACACGCGCCCAATGCGCGATCGGCCACTGCTTGTCGTCGTCGCTCGCCGCTCGCACACCGTTCCAGCGGATGGTGCGCTTGTTTGCCGGCTGAAACAGCACCAGCGGGTGCCCGAACAACTCGCGCCGCACCAGCCAGCGATCGCACTCCGCGCGCTCCTGTGCGCTGACCAGCAGCTCTGGCATCGCCGCGGTCGCGCGTGCGACATCGCCGAATGACGCGCGGAACGCCGCCGGCGTGGTGTCGGCCAACTGCAGCAGATGCTCGATCCAATGCTCGCCCGGCTGCAACGGAATGTCGTTGAGAAACACACAGTGATTGTCGGGAATGCCGGCCAGCTTCAACAGCAGCCGGATTCGCGCGAGCGAGCGCGGCTGCGGCTCGCAGACATAGACAGGCACCTGCCGCATTGCACGCAGCGCATGCACGGCACGCCATTGCTCGGGACTCAAAAGAAACGGTCGATGATGCGCCTTGAGCGCGATCACATCCGCCATATCGGGCTGCCCCCGATATAACTCGATGGAGTATTTGCCGATGGCGAACAACTGGCAGGGCTGCCCATAGCGGGCATGCAGCCTGCGCAGCAAGGGCTGCAACAGCAGCGTGTCGCCAAGGCGACCGAAGCGGATGACAAGCGGGCGTAAGGAGGACGTAGACATGCGCAGGTGAAACGCGGTGTGCTCGATGTTGGTTTACGCCATTGACGTGCCGATTCCATGCGCGCAGCTTTCTTGCGCGGAACTTACTTTACGATCCCTTATAGGGATGACACCGTGAAGACGTTGGCCACGTCCTACAGCGCTAGCGCTCACCGACCAGCGGCGTATCCGCATCGGGGCGGTTGTCGGAGGGCGCCTTGATTTCGGCATCGGCCTCGAACAGCCTGTCCAGATCGGCCAAGGCTTCGCGCGTAGTCTGCACCAGCTTGGCTTCGTCGTCGTAGACCAGATATTGAATCTTCATCAGCTCGGCATCCTTGCGGCGGAAATTCTCGACCTCGGCAATCGCCTCTTCCGAACTCAAGCCCAATGCCTCGAGCGCCTTGCGCGTCATCTTGAGGCTCGAAAAAAGCGTTTCGCGAATCGGCTCGTCGATGCCTAAATCCATCAGCCGCCACACGTGTTGGCGATTGCGCGCACGCGCAATGATTTTCAGATCGGGGTAGTGGCGACGCACCACGCGCGCGATACGCAAACTCTCTTCGGGATCGTCGGTAGCCAGCACGAATACGTGCGCCTTGTCGGCCTGCGCCGCACGCAGCAATTCAGGGCGCGCCGGATCGCCGTAGAAAATGTCGTTGGTCCGGCTGAAGCGCTGCACCAGATCCACCTGTTCGACGGAGTGATCCAGCGCGACGAACGGAATGTGCCTCGCGCGCAGCACACGGGATACGATCTGCCCCATGCGGCCGTAGCCCGCGATGATCACGCGCGGCTGATCGGCCACGATGGTGTCGTAAGGACGGGGCGGCTCGGATTTGTGCTGCTTGCCCAGCAGCTTGCCGGTGACGACCACCAGCAAGGGCGTCAACGCCATCGACAGCGTGATCGCCAGCACCAGCAATCCGCTTTGCCGCTCGGCAATCAGTCCGCGTTCCGCCGCCTGTCGCAGCACGACAAACGCGAATTCGCCGCCGCTGGCCAGCAGCACAGCCAAACGCAACGCATCGCCGCGATTCAATCCGCTCGCCGTGAGTCCCAACGGCCACAGCAACAGGCCTTTGACCAGCATCAGCGCAAGCGTGAGCCCGATCACCAGCAACGGCGCCTGCAGCAACAGCTGCACCTGCATCGACATGCCCACGCTGATGAAGAACAACCCCAGCAGCAGCCCCTTGAACGGCTCGATGTTCGATTCCAGTTCGTGGCGATATTCCGAATCGGCGAGCAGCACACCCGCGAGGAAGGCGCCCAGCGTGACCGACACGCCGGTCTCTTCCATCAGCAAGGCCGTGCCCATCACCACCAGCAAGGCGGTGGCGGTCGATACTTCCACCGACTCGGTTCGCGCGACGATGCGAAAGATCGGACGCAACAGGTAACGCCCGCCCACCACCACGGCAACGATCACGGCCACCGTGCGAAGCACGGCCAGCACCTCGATACCGTGGCTGCTCGGCGTGGCCACCAGCAACGGTACGGCGGCAATCAGGGGGATCGCGGCCAGGTCCTGGAACAGCAGGATGGCGAACGATTGGCGCCCATAGGCCGTTCCGGCCTCCTTGCGCTCGGCGAGGATCTGCAAGCCGAATGCGGTCGACGACAAAGCGAGACTGCCGCCGATGATCGCCGCCGCGCCCGACGGCAGGCCAAACCACGCATAAGCAATCACGCCGATCACCGCGCTGCACGCGAACACCTGCAACAGGCCGGTACCGAACACCGCGCGGCGCATCACCCACAAACGTTGCGGCGAGAGTTCCAGGCCGATGACGAAAAGCATCAGCACCACGCCGAATTCGGAGATGGCCGCCACGCCGCCGGGGTTGGCGATCAATCCCAGTTCCGCCGGCCCGATGACGATGCCCGCCACCAGGTAACCCAGCACTGCACCAAGGCGGAACCGCTTGGCGAGCGGTACGGCGATCACCGTCGCCAGCAGGAAAACCACGGCTGTTTGCAGGAAATGATGGCTATCCACGCTAGCTACCTATCGGACTGGTCCTACGAGGACGATTATTTCACGCGCCGACCGACCGGAACGTAAAAAAGTGCTGCTGACGAATCCGTATCGAACATGGGATCATCCGACCCTATGAAACCCATCACGTTCTCCCTCGCCTTACTCCTGCTCTGTTGTGCAAGCATCGCAAGCGCACAGGACAGCGTCCCCGTTTACGGCTACAAGGTCGTGCACACCTATCCGCACGACACCGGCGCCTACACGGAAGGCTTCTTCTACCTCGACGGCAACTTTTACGAAGCCACCGGCGAGGTCGGCCACTCGAGCGTGCGCAAAGTCGACATCAACACCGGCAAGGTGCTGCAGAAAGTCGATTTGCCGCCGCCCGATTACGGCGAGGGTATCGTGGCATGGAAGAACCGGCTGATCGAACTGACCTGGCAGTCGCAGCACGGTTTCATCTACGACCTGCACACGTTCAAGCAGATCGGCAAGTTCGACTATCCCGGCGAAGGCTGGGCGCTTACCGAGGACAGCAAGCACATCTACATGAGCGATGGCACGCCCACGATCCGCGTGCTCGATCCGAACACGCTCAAGCAGACCGGCAAGATCGACGTCACCGCCGACGGCAAGCCTCTGGTCAATCTCAACGAGCTGGAGTGGGTGAAGGGCAAGATTTACGCGAACGTGTGGCTCACTCACGCGATCGTGCAGATCGATCCCGCGACGGGCAAGGTGGTCGGCGTGATCAACCTTACGGGCCTGGGCCCCAATCCGGCCGATCTGACGGATCCCAGCAACGATGTGCTCAACGGCATTGCCTACGACGCCAAGCACGATCGGCTGTTCGTCACCGGCAAGCGCTGGCCGCTGATTTACGAGATTCAACTCACGCCGCCGCAAACAGGCAGCAAGTAAGTCAGGCCGTTTGCAGGCTCAGCAAAACCAACTCGCCTAACCTTTCCACCGCCGGTTCCGCTTCGGCCTCGCTGCGATAAAGCGCGAGGCCGAGTTGTGGCAACGCGGGCAGGTTCGCCGACCGCGGGTCGAGGGCTCGCACATCCGCAGGCAAACCGAACGGCGTACGCACACTGATACCCAACCCCGCCTTCACCGCAGCCCACGTACCCGCCAGGCTTGCACTGGTGAAGGCAATGCGCCACGGGATGCCAGCGCGATCCAGCGCATCGATCGCCGCCGAACGCAACAGGCACGGTGCTTCAAGCACGACCAGCGGCAAGGGTTCGCCCGCTTCGCGCACAGGCTGTTCGTCATGGCTGGCGATCCAGCGCATGGGCAAAGTTTGCACGTGCTGTGAGTGCGCTGCGTGCAAACCGGCTTCCCACGCCAGTGCAAGATCGAGCCGCCCTGCATTCAGCGCATCGAGCAACGCCGTATTGCGTGCGATATGAACTTCGACGCGCAACTTCGGATGCGCGCGTTTGAAGCGTCCCAACACCTCGGGCAACACGCTTTCGCCGAAGTCTTCCTGCATGCCCAGCCGCACGCGCCCTTCGAGCTGCACGCCGCGCACGGCGCTGACGGCTTCGTCGTTGAGTTCCAGCAAGCGTCGCGCATAGCCGAGCATCGTCTCGCCAGCCTCGGTCAGCACCATGCCGCGCCCCGCCTTGCGCAGCAGCGGCGTGCCAGCCTGATCCTCCAGTTTCTTCAGCTGGGCACTGACGGCGGACGTGGAGCGCGCCAGCCGGTCGGCCGCCTTGGCGAAGCTGCCAAGCTCGACGCCGGTGACGAAACTGCGCATGACGTCCAGATCGAAGGTAACTCGCTGCATACAACCATCCATATTTTCGGGATTGTTGATACATAAATTCCCGATTTTCAATATTATGCTGACTCGCTAAGGTGAGCCCGTCAAGTCACCGGGAGCCGACCGCCCATGATCGCGATGCAATACCGCATTGTCCTGCCCGCCGACTACGACATGGGCATCATCCGTCGGCGCATCGCCGAGCGTGGGCACCTGACGGATCGCTTTCCGCACCTCGCGTTCAAGGCCTATCTCTTCTCCGATCGCAGCGCTGCCACGGGCCAGGGGCGGGAAAATCTCTATGCACCGTTCTATCTGTGGCACCACACGGAAGGCATGAACGCTTTTCTCGGCGGCGCTGGGTTTGCCGGCGTCGTCGAGTCATTCGGCCGACCCATCGTGCAAACCTGGTCGGTGTGGCGCGCGGAAACGGCAGCGGATTTGTCCAGTGCCACGCATGCAACGCGCGAACTCATGCCTGTCTCCGCACGCACGACACTTGGCGATCTGCGCGACGCGGAACAAGTTCGCCTGCAGACCGACCTCGATCGCGGCGCACTCGCCGCCGTCAGCGCCTACGATCCCACGCAATGGAACGTATTGCGCTTTCGACTGTGGCGCGGCGCTGTGGAACGACCCGACGGCGACAACGTGGATGTGTATCAGGTCGGCCATATCTCCCAACCGTCATCAAACCACTGAAAAGCAGGAGCAAGACCATGCCTCTCGTCCGTATTGCTTTGCGCCGCGGCAAATCCCCGGCCTACATCGCCGCGCTGCGTAACGGCATCTACGATGCCATGCGCGAATCCTTCAGCGTGCCGGAGAACGATCGCTTCATCCTGGTCAGCCAGCACGACGCCGACGAATTCGATTACGACCCCGGCTATCTCGGCATCGCGCGCACCGACGATCTGGTGATCGTACAGATCGCGTGCAACAACACGCGCACCGTCGAACAAAAGCAGGCGTTTTATCGCGCGGTCGCCGACAAACTGGCGGCGAACCCAGGCGTACGCAAGGAAGACGTGCTGATCAATCTGCTGGAAACCGCCAAGGAAAACTGGTCGTTCGGCAACGGCATTGCGCAGTACGTCTAGTGCACTACGGGTGGATGCGCAGCGGATGATCCATGCCGGAAATGGTGGCTGCCATCATCCGTTGTACCACCGGCAACTGCACCAGTTGCGGTGCCACCACGTTGCGGATTCGCGCAAGCGCTGCAGGCTTGCCGCGCATCAGACGCGTCACCACGGCAATTTTCTTCACGATGTCGTGATGCACCGGTTCGCGCAGCAATGCGTACTCGCGCATACGCTGCAGGCTTCCCTCCATCGCATCGGCTGCACAGTGCGCGAACACCCACGCATCCTCGATCCCCAGATTCATGCCGCGCGCACCCAGCGGCGAGTGGATGTGCGCGGCATCGCCGCCGAGCGCCACGCGCCCGACGCACGCGCGGCTGGCGAGGCGATGCCCGATGCGGAACGTCGATTGCCACTCCACTCGGCCAGTCACGCAGCCTTCCGGCAACTGCGCGAGGGGATCCGCGGTGTTGGCGATCACACGCCAGATGTCGTCGCGCAGCGCCACCATGAACATGAAACCATCGGGCAGCAAAACCACATGCGCGCGTTGCGGATCGAGCGTCGTACGCAGTTGTATGTCCCACAACTGCCAGGGTTCCGGAAGCGTGGTGCCTTCGAAAGCCAGACCCAATTGCTGTCGCACCGCGCTGCGCGCACCGTCCGCGCCGAAGGCGAGAGCAGCCGTGGCGGTCTCCTCCTGTCCATCGGCATGCCGCAAGGTCATCAACACACGATCGGTATCCTGCTGCAGCGTCTGCAGCGATGTCCCGCGTTCGACGGTTACGCCGCGTTCTTCCAGTGCCTTGTTGAGCAACGTTTCGGTGCGCGCCTGGGACAGGCCGATCAGCGGCTGGCCCGGCAGCAGTTTCAGCACGTCGAGCGTGGCGACGACCTTTGCGCCACGATGCATGCACGCCCCAACGAGGCGCACGCCTTCGGTCATGATGCGTGCGGCTACACCGCTATCGTGCAGAATTTCCAGCGTGCGCGGATTCACCAGCAACGCCTTGGATGTCGTGCTCGGTTCCGGCGCGGCATCGATGATGCGCACTGCCACGCCGCGATGCGCCAGAAAAAGCGCTGCGGCAAGTCCCGTAGGACCTGCGCCAACGATCAGGACCGGTGCACGGGCAGTAGCTGTCATGGCGAGCGCGTCCTGGCTGACTGGCTCGCACGATAATCCAGCGCACCTGCGCGCCGGATGTGTCGGACGTCAGGGTGTCATTCGCCGCGCAGCCAGCGCGCGGCGTCGATGGCAAAATACGTGAGGATGGCGTCGGCGCCCGCGCGCTTGAACGCGGTGAGCGATTCGAGCACCACGGCGCGTTCGTCCAGCCAACCGTTCTGCGCCGCTGCTTTGAGCATGGCGTATTCGCCGCTGACCTGATAGACGAAGGTCGGCACGCCGAAGGCGTCCTTCACGCGGCGCAGCACGTCCAAATACGGCATGCCCGGCTTCACCATCACCGCGTCGGCGCCTTCGGCGATATCCAGTTCCACTTCGCGCAGCGCTTCGTCGCTGTTGCCGATATCCATCTGGTAGGTGTGCTTGTTGCCCTTGCCAAGATTCGCCGCCGAACCCACCGCATCGCGGAATGGACCGTAGAACGCGGAGGCGTATTTGGCGGAATAGGCAAGAATGCGCGTGTGGATATGACCGGCGTTTTCCAGCGCTTCGCGAATGGCGCCGATGCGGCCGTCCATCATGTCCGACGGCGCCACGAAATCCATGCCTGCATCGGCTTGCGCCAGCGACATCTTGATGAGCGCTTCGACGGTCGGTTCGTTCATCACGTAGCCGTGCTCGTCGATCAAGCCATCCTGGCCATGCGTGGTGTAGGGATCGAGCGCCACGTCGCCGATCAAGCCAAGATCGGGATACTTCGCTTTCAGCGCACGCGTGGCACGTTGCATCAGGCCCTGCGGATTCCACGCTTCGGCCGCATCCTCGCTTTTCACGGCTCCGCCCGGCGACGGAAACAGCGCCAGCGCCGGAATGCCCAGGCGCACGCATTCGCCGGCGATCTTGAGCAAGCCATCGATGGACACGCGATCCACGCCCGGCATCGACGGCACCGGTTCGCGCTTGCCTTCGCCTTCGATCACGAACGCCACCATGATCAGGTCGCTGGGCAACAGCGTGTGTTCGCGCATCAATGCGCGGGAGAAGGCATCGCGGCGCATGCGACGCATGCGGATGGCGGGAAAGTTCATGCCAGGCATCTCTTGCAAGGTGTCCGCATAGTTTAACGCTGTGAAGGCCGTCACGCGGCCTGACCAAACGTCACACGCGCCTCGACTCAGTTTCTGAGATGCGCTGAGCTGAAAATTAACGCGCGTTTCCGTCTACGCAAGACTCATACATGGAATGTGCGATCTTTGGGTGGTGCACGTTCCCCTTCCCCAGGAGTTGCGTCATGAATCACAGCGCCACGCGTACCCCGCACTGGACCACGCCCGAAGGCATGAAATACCTCGGCCCGCACGAAGGCACGGAACCGATCGAAGTGACTGTCGTGTTACGACGCCGCCAAGGCGCCGTGCCGACGCCTGCAGCATGGCCACATCCCCCGCGCTGGGTGCGCGGCGAATACGGCAAGCATTTCGGTGCCGATCCGCTCGACCTGGACAGTCTTCGCGGTTTTGCGAGCAAGCATGGACTCACCGAAGCCAGCAACGATCTTCTTCGTCGCGTGTTGCGCCTTCGTGGCACGCCCTCCGCCCTTGAGCAGGCCTTCAGCGTCAAACTCGGCAAATACCAGCTCAATGGGTACGGACCGTTTGTCGGCTGCGGCCACGCACCGACGCTTCCGCCCGAAGCCATAGCGGTGCTGGGGCTGGATCGTCGACCGGTCGCACGCCCGCAATTTCGCAAGCCCCTGGCTCAGCCCAGCAGCAGCTTTACGCCGATCCAGATCGGCCAGCTTTACAACTTTCCGGCGGGCACGGACGGCACCGGCGAAACCATCGGCATCATCGAGCTGGGCGGCGGCTTCAGCACCACCGATCTCAACACCTATTTCAGCGGTCTTGGCATCACGCCGCCGAAGGTGATCGCGGTTTCCGTCGATGGCGGACAGAACCAGCCGGGCGGCGGCGACGCGGACATCGAAGTGATGCTGGATATCGAAATGGCTGGCGCTCTGGCGCCTGGCGCAACGATCGCGGTGTATTTCACGCCCAATACCGATCAGGGTTTTTACGACGCGATTTCGCAGGCCGCTCACGACACCACCAACAAACCTTCGGTGATTTCCATCAGCTGGGGCGGCCCCGAGGACAGCTGGAACAGCGCTTCGCGCACCGCGATGGAGACAGCGCTGCAGGATGCCGCGGCATTGGGTGTCACCGTGACGGTCGCAGCCGGCGACAACGGCTCCAGCGACGGTGAAAGCGATGGCCAGCCGCACGTGGACTTCCCTGCATCCAGCCCCTACTCGCTCGCCTGCGGCGGCACCACGCTGGACACGAGCGGCACCACCATCCAAAGCGAAGTGGTGTGGAACGAAACCGCCAGCAACGAAGGCGCGACGGGCGGCGGCGTCAGCATCGAATACGACCTGCCGACCTGGCAGCAGAACGCAAACGTTCCAAAATCTCCCAGCGGCAGCGCGGGGCGTGGTGTGCCCGACGTCGCCGGCAACGCGGACCCGGCGACCGGCTACCAGGTGCTGGCGGACGGACAGTCGCAGGTGATCGGCGGCACCAGCGCCGTCGCGCCATTGTGGGCTGCGCTGATCGCACGCCTGAACCAGAAGCTCGGCACACCCGTGGGCGATGTGCACGCTGCCCTGTATCAAATCGGCGAGTCGGCGTTTCGCGATATTACGCAGGGCAACAACGGCTCGTATCAGGCGGGGCCCGGCTGGGATGCGTGCACGGGACTGGGCAGTCCCAATGGCCAGGCCCTGCTCAATGCGCTGACCGCATTGAAAGGGCCGTAGCGATTTTCGGCCTTCGACCCATGAGGCAACGGGCCGGCACGCACGACATCGCCGGCCCGTTTTTCCGTATAGGCCTAAGCCCAAACTGGACGAACGGAGCGACACAGGGCAGTCTTGTCGGGCTAGTCGTCTGGATGCCCCATGGATCGCTCCGCCACCACCCCCACCCTGCTTGCCGACCTTGGCGGCACGAACGTCCGTTTCGCGCTCGCCGACACCACTTCATCCACGCCGTTGCTGATGGATAGCGTCAGGCGCTATCGCGTGAAGGATTTCGGCACACTGGCCGACACGATTCGCCAGTACTTCACCGACACCGGCCACACGGCATCGCACGCCATCATCGCGGCGGCCGGGCGCATCGCCAACGGCGAAACGGTGCAGATCACCAACAATCCCTGGGCGGTTTCCGCGCACGGACTGCAGGCCGAACTCGGGTTCGACGGCGTGCGGCTGGTGAACGATTTCGCCGCTCAGGGCATGTCGATTCCGTTGTTGCAAAAAGACCAGCTGCAAGCCGTTGGCGCAGCGTTGCCACCGGAACACGACCACAAGTCGGCGCAAACCTTCGTGGTGATGGGTCCCGGCACTGGGCTCGGCGTAGCCGGGCTGCTGCTGCGCTTCGGTCACTGGATCGTGCTGGAAACCGAAGGCGGTCATGCCGGCTTCGCCGCGCACACGGCCGAAGACGTGGAGATCCTGCATCGGCTCAACGCCCGTTTCGGTCGCGTTTCCAACGAACGCATGATCTGCGGCAATGGCCTGGTGAATCTCTACCTAGCGTTGGCCGACATCAACGGCCAGCGAGCTGAGGAATACACGCCCGAAGACATCACCGCGCGCGCCAGCGATAGCAGCGATGCGCTGTGCGTGCGAACGGTCGAAACGTTGGCCGGCATCTTCGGCAGCGTTGCCGGCGATCTCGTGCTGAGCCTGGGCGGCTGGGATGGCGTCTATCTCACCGGCGGCGTGCTGAAAATTTTGATGCCCTGGCTGCAGAGCGGCGGTTTCCGCGAGCGCTTCGAGGCAAAGGGTCGTTTCCGCGACACGATGGAACATGTACCGACGATTGCCATCACGCATCCCGAACCCGGCCTGCTTGGCGCCGCCGCGCTGGCGGTACTGGACACCGGCAAGGCTCTGCCGCAGCAGGGCTGAGCGGACACCTCGATCACATCGACGGACATTGCCTCATGCCCCGCTCGAGCACCGCTTTCCTTTTCGACCTCGACGGCACGCTGATCGACAGCGTCTACCAACACGTGCTTGCGTGGAAGGAATCGCTGGACCGCGAAGGTGTTGTGCTGCCGGTGTGGAGCATCCATCGCAAGATCGGCATGAGCGGCGGACTGTTCACCAACATCCTGTTGCGCGAAACCGGCCTGGACATCACGCCAGAGCGCATCCAGCGCCTGCAGCAATGGCACGCGGAAGCCTTTAACCGCCACCACACGCAAGGCTCGGTAAGGCCGCTGCCGGGTGCGCGCGAATTGCTGGATTTCCTCACCGCGGAAAACATTCCCTGGGCGATCGCCACCAGTGGACGCATGCAAACGGCCGCACACAATCTCGCCGCACTTGGGGTCGATCCGGACAAGGTCCCGGTGGTGACGCGCGACATGGTGCGTCACGCCAAGCCCGATCCCGACCTGTTCCTTGCTGCGGCGGAACGCCTGGGCGTGGACATCCATCAAGCCCTGGTCGTTGGCGACAGCATCTGGGACATGCTCGCCGCTCAGCGCGCACGAGCCTTGGGCATCGGCCTGCTTTCCGGTGGCTATGGCCAGGACGAACTGCAGCGCTCGGGCGCATTCCGTGTGTACGACGACCCGGCCGATCTGCTGCGGCACATCGACGAAGTCGCGGCCCGCGACTGATAGCCACAGGTCATCAAAAACGACCCTGGTGCGTTATGGTGCCTTGGGGAAAGTGGCCAGGTAGGGGTATGTTCAAAACATCGCTGTTTGCTGTCAGCGCGCTGGCCGCAGGTTTGGCGTTCGCGACGGTCGCATCCGCGCAGTCCTCGTCACCCGCTATAACGGTGAATGGCGCCAAGCCCGACGCCTCGCCATACCAACCCGCTCCGGATAATCCGAACCCACCTGTCCCGGACAAGGACATCTACTGCCTGCCGGCCATCGAGCAGTTCCTGCCTGGCGACTACTACGCCTGCGAAGCACGTGCCGCTTACGGCCGGAACAAGTTCCGAAAGATGATCGACATGCTGCAGGAGTCCGCATACTGGGCCAACAAGGGCGCCCAGTACGCGCTTGGTCTGGCTTACTTCAACGGCGACATGACCGATGTGCCACTGAATCGCCCGCTTGGTCTCGCGTGGCTGGCGTTGGCAGCGGAACGCAAGAATCAGCAATATCAGCTCGCGTATGCCAGCGCGCGCTCCGAAGCCACACCGCAGGAATATCAACAGGCATCGACACTGTGGCGGCAAATGCTCCTCAAATACGGGGACAAGGTCGCCGCGAAACGCGCCATCCTGCGCTTCAACCAAACCATCGCAGACATTGACGAAGCGGCGCGCGAAGGCGGCATAGTCTATCTGCCGGGCTACGCACCTTATCCGCAAAGCGCCTTCGTCGTGGCCAACAAGCTTCACGACCAAGCCACCGCCGATTTCGAAAACATCGGCGGAACCGTGGTGGTGGGCAAGCCCGAGTGGCTGCATGGGCAGCAACCCGCAAGCGCTTCGTCGACCTCGACGACAGCGCAATAAGTCTCACCGGGTGGCTCGAGCGCGATGCCCGGACGATCCGGGTTCGCTCCGCGCCACACCTTGCTGCGAATGATCGGTGGCGAAGACCTATCCGCCCGGTGCGAGCAGGGCGTCGAGATCGGCCTGATCGAAGCTGAGCTTCTCGCGCGTACCGCCACCTTCCAGCACGGCCTGGGCCAATTCCGCCTTGCGCGCCTTCAGTTCTTCGATGCGCTCTTCGACGGTGCCCGCGGTAATCAGGCGGAACACGAACACGGGCTTGTCCTGACCGATGCGATGCGCACGATCGCTCGCCTGCGCCTCGGCAGCGGGATTCCACCACGGATCGTAGTGGATCACCGTGTCTGCAGCGGTGAGGTTGAGTCCGACGCCACCGGCTTTCAATGACAGCAGGAACAGCGGCACGTCGCCTTCCTGGAAGCGTTGCACAGGTTCGGCGCGATCGCGCGTCTCGCCGGTCAGCATCACGTAGCGAATGCGGTGACGCTCCAGCTCGTTGGCGATCAGCTTGAGCATTTCGGTGAATTGCGAGAACAGCAGCACCTTGCGGCCTTCGGCGAGCAGCGCGGGCAACATGTCCATCAGCAACTCGAACTTCGCCGAGTCGCGCACGCCACGCGCAGCTTCCAGCTTCACCAGACGCGGATCGCAGCAGACCTGGCGCAGCTTGAGCAACGCATCGAGCACTACGATGCCGCTGTGCGCGATGCCACGCTGCGCGATCACTTCGCGCAATTCATCCGCCAGCGAAAGGCGCAGGCTTTCGTAGAGTTCTCGCTGGCGTCCGTCGAGCACCACGCGACGGGTGATCTCCGTCTTGGACGGCAGCTCCGACGCCACCTGCGATTTGGTCCGGCGCAGGATGAACGGCGCGAGGCGGCGATTGAGGCGCGCCTGGCAGTCTTCGTCGTGCTGCTTTTCGATCGGCACGCGGTAGTGACGACGGAACGCACCCTCGTCGCCGAGCAAACCGGGCACGGCAAGATCGACCTGCGACCACAGTTCGCCCAGATGATTTTCCAGCGGCGTACCGGTGAGGCAGACGCAGCGTGGCGCGCGCAAGGTAAGCGCGGCGCGGCGCGCCTGCGTGCGCGGATTTTTCACTTGCTGCGCTTCGTCGAACACGATCAACGAGAAAGGCTGCTTGCGCAGCGTGACGACGTCGCGCGGCAACAGCGCGTAGCTGGTGAGCACGATGTCCTGCGAAGCGATCTGCGAGAAATCGCCGCTGCGCTGCGGACCGTGCAACGCCAGCGCACGCAGCGAAGGCGCGAAGCGTGCGATCTCGGCCAGCCAGTTCGGAATGAGGCTGGTCGGCACCACAATCAGTGCGGGCTCTTGCAGCGCGCCGCGTTCTTTCAGCGCCAGCAGATGCGTGATCAGCTGGAGCGTCTTGCCCAGACCCATGTCGTCCGCGAGCACGCCACCCACGCCGGCTTCGGCCAGCGCATTCAACCACCGCAGGCCTTCGCGCTGATACGGACGCAATTCGACGGTGAGGCCTTCCGGTATCGCGTCGCTGGCACGCTCGGCGGCATCGCGCAGGCGCGCCGTGAATCCGCGCAGTTGCTCGGGCGCCTGCAGCTCGCCGCCACTGGGCAGGGCTTCGACGATCTCTTCCAGGCGGCCGGCCTGCACACGCGGCAGGTGCAGTTTTTTCTTGGGCTTTTCGAGATATTCGGCCAGCGGCGCGAGCAGGCCACGCAGTTCTTTCAGGCGCACGGGCACGCGGCGGCGTTCGTCGACCGGCGCGTACCACACGGCGTCTTCCGGCTCGTTCGGTGCAGGACTCAGATTGAGCTGATGTTCGGCAAGCGCCTGCGCCACAGCGGGCAGCAGGTTGCGGCGCTTGCCCTCGACCTCGATGCCGATTTCCAGATCGAAGGCGTGATCGTCCGCGTCTTCGACGACGTTGCCGTACCAGCGCACCGGACCTTCGAGCACTTCGAATGGAAAACTCGGCGCGTACTCGAGCAGGAAACCTTCGGCTTCGAGTTTCGGCCGCAGCGCAAGCCAGCGCGCGGGCGTGTTCACTTCAAGTGCGCCCGCATGACCTTTGCCGGGGAACAGCCAGGCGTCTTCGGGCAAGGTGTCGGCGAGGTCCCACGGCAGGCCTTCGGTATCGACACCGAGCGTGAGGCCGGCGCGCTCCAGCTGCTCCATCGTGGACAACTCTTCGGCACGCCGGCGCGTGATCTCCACCAACTGGCCATTGCGCACGCGACGCACCAGCGGCTCGCCACCGCGCCCGGGCAGGCGCTCGCCGGCGTAATCGAAGGCGAGCCGCGCATAGGCCAGCGGCGGCGTGCCCGCGGCCAATCGTGCATGGCGGGTGAGCGCGTGCAGCGTCAGCACCGGCTTGGGCGCGAGTTCCGCGCGGCGCAGTTCTTCGAACACCTGCGGCAGCGGAATGCGCTGCGCCAGGCGGCTGGACGGCAGGATGCGCCGCAGGCTGCGGCCGTACTCGTGCTTGAGCGGCGGCAGGTCGAGCCAATGCGTTTCTTCGGGATCGGCTTCGAGATGACCCAGTTCGGCACGCTCGGCGTCGAGGAACCACAGTCCATCCACGCGCAGCAGGCGCTGGCTGTGCGGAAGCGCCGGAAGCAGGCGCTGGCTGCCATCGTGCTCCAGATGCCAATGCCAGTTCAGCTGGTGCGATTTGCCGCGTGACAGGCGCAATCCGGCGAGACCGCCCAGGAAACACGGTGCGCAGTCGAGCATTTCCGCCAGCAGTGCATTGCCGACATGCCCCGCCAGTCTCGCGTAGCTGCGCGACTTGCGCGGCGTCTGCGGCAACCCGAGCACGGCCGTGGCGAGCCGCTGCTCGTGTGGTTGCAGCGCGCTGTGCGTCACCGCTTTGCTTTCCAACGGCGCCGGGCGCGCGAACCGCCCGTGTTCGACGGGCGTCAGCAGAACGGGAGCGGCATCCAGGCGCGCGTAGGGCGCACCCTCCTCGGGCACTACCTCGAAAAAGAAACCGAGCACGACGTGTTCGTGCGCAGCCGCTGTCGCCGGTCTGGCCAGCAGCTTGCGCCATACGCCGGGCAGGCTCTCCTCGCCGCGCTCATCCTTTGCCGCGGATGGATCGCCTTGGTGTTTCTCGTCCGGTACGTGCATGCGCATGCGATCCCTGGAGCGATCAAAACCTTGAGCTTAGCAGCGATCCGGGTCGATACCGCAAGCGGATATGGACATCCGTGATTTCAATCGCTCAGTAGGGTCCAAACAGACCCTTCGGATACTCAGGTTTTTGCTCGCGCGCCATCAGGGCCTTGAGGCCCTCGACCGGCGTCACCTCGCCATGCAGCACGGCACGCACGCCCTTGCTGATGGGCAGATCCAGGTCGTGCTTGTCGGCCAGGCGCACCACCTCGTCGGCGGTGACGACGCTTTCGACCACCTGGCCGATCTGCGCCACCGCTTCATGAATGCCGATGCCCTGCCCCAGTGCGATGCCCAACCGTCGATTGCGGGAAAGATCGCCGGTGCAGGTCAGCACGAGGTCGCCCAGACCGGACAAACCCATCAGCGTTTCCGGTCGCGCACCCAACGCAACACCGAGGCGCAGCATCTCGTTCATGCCGCGGGTGATCAGACCGGCGCGCGCGTTCAGGCCCAGCTGCATGCCGTCGGCAACGCCCGTGGCGACCGCCAGCACGTTCTTCATCGCACCGCCAAGTTCGGCGCCCAGCACATCCTTGCCGGTGTAGGCGCGGAAGTTGGGCGCATGCAGCAGTGTGGCGATCTGCTGGGCAAACGCCTCGTCTTCCGAATGCACGGTCACGGCACTGGGCATGCCGCCCGCCACCTCGCGCGCAAACGACGGACCGGTGATCACTGCGGCCGCGCGGCCCGGCAGCTTTTCAGCCACCAGCTCATGCAGGAAGCGACCCGTACCCGGCTCGAAACCCTTGGTCGCCCACGCGATGTTGGCGGCGGGATCGAGCAGCGGCACGATTTCGTCCAGCATTTCGGCAAACGCATGGCTAGGCACCACGATCAGCACGATCGTGGCGCCATGGAGTGCGTTGGCCAGATCGGGCTCGAAGGCGAGCCCCGCAGGCAGTTCGAGATCCGGCAGGTAGCGCTGGTTGCGCCGCGTGGCCGCCATCGCCGCCAGCGCAGCCGCATTGCGGCCCCACAAGCGGGTGGGAACACCATTGCGCGCAGCCAGCGTCGCCAGGGCCGTGCCCCAGGAACCCGCACCCAGAACGGCCAGAATCGGCTGGTCGCTCATGGTGTTCGCTCAGCTATTGAGCGTCGGAGCCTCACCGCCCGCCACCCGGCGCTGCTGCTCGGCATAGAGGGCTTCGAAATTGATCGGCTGGAGCAGGAACGGCGGGAAACCGCCTTCCTGAACGAGCGCGGAGATCACCTGGCGCGCATAGGGGAACAACAGGTTCGGGCAGTAGCTGCCGATGATGCCGGCGTGGTCGGCCTCGGTGAAGCCGGCGATGCCGAACAGACCGGCCTGGTGCACTTCGGCCAGATAAGCGGTGCGATCGTTCACGGTGCAGGTGAGGGTCAGGCTCAGCACCACTTCGTACATGTCACTGCCCAGGCCGGTAGCGCGCTGGGTCAGGTTCAGCTGGACCTGGGGAGCCTCGTTCAGCTCGCCCACTTCCTGGAAGATCTGCGGCGCGTTGGGGGCCTCGAAGGACACGTCCTTCACGTAGATCTTCTGCAACATCAGCTGCGGCTGGTTGGCCTGGCCGTTGGCGATGACTTCTGCCATGGGAATTCCTCAGTTCGAATAGGCTGGCGCGTAATGCGCAAAGGAGAGGATTGTTCCATAGATTCCCGGGTTCCGTCATGCGGCGGCGCCCTCGCCCTACCCCGGGGCTTTCGGAACAGGCGGCCTTCTCGCTCCCTCGCAGGCAGCCCACAGGACGGGCCGTTGCTCAAATATTGCGCATACGCTTGTTTTTCTGAGACAATGCGCGGCTCGCCCCCAACCGACCCGATCTTTCGGGCATGTCCACGACGCGATGTGGACCTCACGGCGCACGGCGAACGCAACACCCTCCAGCATCGCGTGGCGCAAGGCGCCGCTGGGCCGATGTCGCCCTGGCCAACGGGCGGTAAACGAAATTACGGAGGTCATCATGGCCCGTGTATGCCAAGTCACCGGAAAGGGTGTGCAGACCGGCAACAACGTCTCGCACGCCAACAACAAGACCCGTCGCCGCTGGTTGCCCAACCTGCATGAGCGTCGGTTCTGGGTTCCCAGCGAAAACCGTTGGGTGAAACTGCGCGTCTCCAACCAGGCGCTGCGCACCATCGACAAGAAGGGCATCGAGGCCGTGATCGCCGACCTGCGTGCCCGCGGCGAAAAGATCTAAGGGAGCTGAGCCATGTCCAAGAGCAAGAGCGACAAGATCCGTTTGATCTCCTCGGCCGGCACCGGTCACTTCTACACCACGCAGAAGAACAAGAAGAACACACCGGACAAGTTCGAATTCAAGAAATACGATCCGGTCGTGCGCAAGCACGTGATCTACAAGGAAGGCAAGATCAAGTGATCCGCCATCCCGGCGAAAGCCGGGATCAGGTCTTCCGACGAAAACCCGCCCTGGTGGCGGGTTTTCTTTTGCCTGCATTTTCTGCACGCCATCAAAAAGCAAAAGAAAAAGCCCGCCAGCGGCGGGCTTTTTCAACGATTCGTTTGGACGTCCGTATCAGTGGGCGACCAACGCGTAGCTCTTAAGGCGTTGCGCGAATTCCTGTAGCGCACGAATACCGCTCTGCTCGGCCTCGGCAATCCACTGCTGCAGACCTTTCAAGGCTTGCTCTGCGCCACGCTGCTCCATCAGTTCGGCGAGGCGGCTACGGAATTCGCATACCGTGCTGAGCATCGGACGCTTCGCCAAGACAGCCTGCATGCGCTCGCGGCCTTCGCCATCGAGCCAGCGACCGCCGTCGGCAAGTGCACGACGCAAACGGCGCGGCGTAGCCTTGATGCCTTCGCCCGCATGCTGCGCTTCGTCGCGCAGGGTGGGCACGATGACGTGACGGTAGTAGTCGGTCATCGCCTGGAAGCGATGGGTGAGCACGGCCTTGAGCGTCTCGGCGTCGGGCAGGTGCACGTTCGGGCGCACGTCCAGCGTCGGCGCCACGCGCAGCACCTTGGCGAGGCCGACGGCGCGCAGCAGGCAGATCATCGCCCAGCCGATATCGAACTCCCACTTGCGCAGCGCGAACTTGGCCGAGCTCGGGAAGGCGTGGTGGTTGTTGTGCAGCTCTTCGCCACCGATCCAGAAACCCCACGGAATGAGGTTGGTCGCGGTGTCGGAGCTTTCGAAGTTGCGATAGCCCCACCAGTGGCCGATGCCGTTGACGAAACCGGCGGCCCAGAACGGAATCCACGCCATCTGGATACCCCAGATGGCCAGGCCGACCACGCCGAACAGCGCGACATTGATGATCATCATCAGCGCCGGCCCCCAATACGGATGACCGGTGTAGAGCTTGCGCTCGACCCAGTCGTCGGGGGTTCCGCGGCCGTACTTCTCGAGGTCTTCCTTCACCAGGCTGGCGTCGCGGTAAAGCGCCACGCCGTCCCAGAAGACCTTCTTGATGCCGTAGATCTGCGGGCTATGCGGATCTTCCTCGGTTTCCACCTTGGCGTGGTGCTTGCGATGCACCGCTACCCATTCCTTGGTGACCATGCCCGTGGTGAGCCAGCCCCAGAAACGGAAGAAATTCGCAATGGCCGGATGCAGGTCGATGCCGCGGTGCGTCTGGCAGCGATGCAGATAAAGGGTGACCGTGAAAATGGTGATCTGCGTGACCACCAGCAGATAAACCAGAATCGCCACCCAGCCGGCTTGGCTCAGGCCGCCGGCAAGAAAATGCAGCACAGCATCTAACATCGTGTGATAACCCGGGAACGTTGAAAAGGCAGTCTAGTCGAGGGCGTCCGTACCTACCAGCATGGTAAGGCCCCGCCGCTTTCGCTTCCGTTAAAGCATTCAGCTCTGTGCCGAAATGTCACATTCGTGACGGCTAACGGTTGTGCAATCGATGGGGTCCCCCGGACAATCATGCAATGAATGCGCCGAAGCCCGCTTCACCTCCCGTACTGAAACTTGAAGACGTCAGCCGGCACCGCGCCGGACGCCCTGCCGTGAGCCACCTCAACCTGAGCCTCGAAGCCGGGCAAGTGCTTGGCCTGCTTGGGATCAACGGGGCTGGCAAGTCCACCACGCTGGCCATGATCGCGGGGGCACTGGTGCCCGATAGCGGCGCCGTCCGGCTTCAGGGGAAGGATTTCCTGGAGTACCCGGAACTGGCACGACAGGCCCTCGGATGGCTGCCGGAAAGTGCCCCAACATGGCCAGAACTGACCTTGCGCGAGCACCTGGAAGCTCATGGCCGCCTGCGCGGCCTGAAGGGCGACAATCTCAAGCAAGCTCGCGACGCGGTGGTCGCCAGACTGGAACTGAAAGAGCTCGAACGCCGCCTGGCCGGCGTGCTGTCCCAAGGCCAGCGCCAGCGTCTTGGGCTGGCGTGCGCGCTCCTCCATCGCCCGGCCTTGCTCGTGCTGGACGAACCCGCCAACGCGCTCGATCCGGTACAGGTCGTCGCGCTGCGCAATCTGTTGCGAGAACTGGCGGCCGGGGGCACGGCCGTGATTCTCTCCACGCACCAGTTGGGTGAAGTCACTGCGGTGTGTGATCGCGTAGCCATCCTGCATGAAGGCACGTTGCGCTACGACGCACCCTTGCATGCGGACGGACACGCCGCACTGGAAAAAACTTTCTTTGACATCGCGATGGCCGGCAGGACACAAGCCGCATGACATTACTCGCCGTGACGCGACTGGAATTGCGCCGCCTGTTTGTGCGCCCGCTCGGCTGGATCATCGGCGCTCTCGCCTTGGCGGAGTTGGGCTGGCGTTTCGCGCTGTTGCTGCAGATATTCCTGCTTAATCAGGTCAGGCTCGCCGCCCTGCCCGATGGCCCGGGCTATACCGATCTGGTGGCCGTCCGCATGTTCAGCAGTTTCATCACCGGAAGCCCGCTGCCGTTTGGCCTGATCGAACTCGCGTTGCTGCTGGTTCCCTTGCTGACGATGTCTACGCTCGCCAGTGAACGCAGTGCTGGAACGCTGCCGCTGTTGTTCTCCAGCGGCCTGTCCGCATCGCGCATTCTGCTTGGCAAATACCTCGCCGTGCTTATCTGGTTGGTGTTGTGGCTCGCGCTCGCGCTTGCCATTCCGGTAAGCCTTGCGCATGGCGCCACGCTGGACTGGGGCAAGCTCGCCGCGGCCGCGATGGGTACGCTCCTTGCGCTCGCCGTATTAGGTGCCATCGGTGTGGCGTGCTCCGCGTTTGCGTCGCATCCGGCCGTTGCCGCCGTCGCAGCATTGATGGTGGGACTGGGGTTGTATTGCATCAATCTCGGTGCGCAGCTTGCAGGCGTCAGCAACGGCTTCCTCAACTGGTTGGCGATGAGCACGCATCAGGAAACCCTGCTGCGCGGACTGGTATCGAGCATGGATGTGATCTGGTTTGTACTCGCGACTGCCGTGGCGTTGTTGCTGGGCATACAACGCCTCGCATCCGACCGGGGGCGCGGCTGATGAACCGGACTCTTCGCCGCTTGAACGGATGGATCTTCGCCGCGCTCGTGCTGCTTGGCGCTGGAGCGATCGGCTATCTCTCCGCACATCACGACCACGTCGCCGACTGGACCTACGGCAGCCGCGTCAGCATGTCGCCGGAAACACGCGCCGTGCTCGCCAAGCTGGATGGTCCCGTCGACATCGTCAGCTACGCCAGTCCGCAGGGCGACCTGCGCCAGACGATTGCTGCGGTAATGCAGCGCTACCAGCAGGCCAAGCCGGACTTGCATCTGAGTTTCGTCGATCCGCAAAAAGATCCCGCCGCGATGCGCAACCTTGGCATCACGGTGGATGGCGAACTGATCCTGCAATACCGCCATCGCGAGCAGCGCCTGGATACGCTGACCGAACGCAGTCTCACCGATGCGATGGAGCGCCTCGTGCGCGGCAACGATCGCATCGTCGCCTTCGTGACAGGCGACGGCGAACGCCGCGCGGACGGTGACGCCAACGCCGATCTCGGCACCTTCGTCCAACAGCTCGAACACAGCGGCATGCGTGCCGTGCCGCTGAACTTCTCGCAAGTCACCGCCGTTCCCGATCACACGGATCTTGTCGTGCTTGCAAGTCCTCAGGCTGCGCTGTCCGCCGGTGCCGTGAAAGCGCTGATCGATTACCTGGGCAAGGGCGGCAACGTGCTTTGGCTCGCCGACCCGGGCAATCAGGATCCCAGCTTGCAACCGCTCGCCGATGCGCTGGGCGTCCGTGTGCTGCCTGGCGAACTGGTCGATGCATCGGCCGCCGCGACGGGCCTGAAAGACCCGCGCATGATCGTGCTTGGAGATTACCCACTCAGCGATATCACGCGCGGTTTCACGCTCACGACGCTATTCCCTGAAGTCGCGCCGCTTGCCGAAGTGAGCAAGCAGGACTGGCAGATCGTTCCGTTCCTGCGTTCCAGCCCACAGGCGAGCACGCAGACGCTCGACGGCTCGCAAGCCAATGCACTGAAAGGACCGTTGGATTTCGGCTTCGCACTGAGTCGACTTTCTCCGAGCCCGAACAAGAGCGAGCAGCGCATTGTGATGATCGGCAACGGCGATTTCCTGTCCAACAGTTATCTCGGCAACGGCGGCAATCGCGCCTTGGGCGAGCGCATTTTCGATTGGCTGCTCGGCGACGATGCCTTGATCAACATGCCGCCACGCGGCGCGCCGGATCGGGTGCTGATGGTTTCCCAGGGCGAATTGAACGTGCTGAGCATCGCCTACATCGTCGTCGTGCCGCTGTTACTGCTGATCATCGGCGGCGTGATTGCATGGCGCCGGCGTCGCGCATGAAGCGTGCAGCGCGCCAACAGTTATGGTTTGCCGTCGCAGTGCTCGTGCTGCTCACTGCGGCCTGGTGGCAACTTCGCAGCGACCGGATGTCCGCGCCGGGCACGCTGCTTTCGATCGACCCCGATGCGATCACACGGGTCAACCTGCAAATCGGCAATGCCTCTGAGCATTACGTGAAACGCGATGGCCATTGGTGGCGTACCGACCAGGCAACTTCCACTCGCGCGGACGATCTGCGCCTGGGCGAATTGACGCGCATCGCCGCCGCGCCAGTACAAAGCTGGCAACGGGCCGATAGCTACGAGCCTGCAAAGATCGGTCTGTCACCGCCCCAGGCGAAACTGAATCTCGATGGCCAGACGCTGCTGTTTGGCGGCATGACCGCCATCGGCCAGAGTTGTTATGTGCAAGCCGGCCAGCGAGTGGGTATCGTTTCGCTGCGCTACATGCCGCGTTCGGCGCAAAGCGCATCGATCAAGGCACCGTGACATGCCGGAACTGCCCGAAGTAGAAACCACCCGACGAGGTATCGCGCCGCATTTGATCGGCCGCCGCATCGTAAGCGTGACGTTGCGCCGCGCGGATTTGCGCTGGCCGATTCCGCGCGAGATTTCCGACGTGCTGCCGGGACAGCGCATCGACGAGGTGGAGCGTCGCGCCAAATACCTGCTGCTCCACACCTCCGCGGGCAGCGCGTTGCTGCACTTGGGTATGTCGGGTGTGTTGCGTGTGCTGCCGCCGGACATTCCGGCCGGCGCGCACGATCATGTCGATCTCCTGCTTGAGCCGACCAGGCAGGAACGCGAGCGCATCCTGCGTTTCACCGATCCTCGTCGCTTCGGTTGCCTGCTCTGGCAGCCAGCCGGAACCACGCACGAACTGCTCGCCAATCTGGGCCCGGAGCCGCTGACTGATGCGTTCGACGGCGCACTGCTGTGGCAACGCTCCCGCGGGCGCAAAGCGGCAGTGAAGTTGTTTCTGATGGACAACGCCATCGTGGTGGGCGTGGGAAACATCTACGCCAGCGAAGCCTTGTTCGCGGCCGGCATCGATCCGCGTCGTGCCGCCGGTTCGGTGTCACGCCCGCGCTACGAACGACTTGCCGCAGAAGTGAAGCGCATTCTCGCGTGGGCGATCGAGCGCGGTGGCACCACGTTGCGCGACTTCCTCAATCCGGATGGCGCGCCTGGCTACTTCTTCCGCGAATTGTCCGTGTACGGACGCGAAGGCGAACCGTGCAAGGTGTGCGGCACGGCCATTCGGCAGGCCGTGATCGGTCAGCGCTCGACGTTCTGGTGCCCGCGTTGCCAGAAGTGAGCGCTGTCCGCACTCACTCTTCGCCGGGCCAATAGAACGCGACGTAAGTATTGTTGAACTGCGGATGGTCGTAACCGCCGCCCAATTCGGCCACCAATCCGCCGAAAATACCGTCCACTTCCATCGCCTGCCCATCGACGAAGTGCGCGCCCAGCGCCTGCAATTGCATCAGGTGCTGCACCAGTGCGCCGGCGCGATCGGCTTCGTGAGCAGGCACATCATGCAGGCTGATGTCGGGCCGGCCGAATTTGCGCAGGCCGCGCGTATGAATCCAAAAACGATCGGAATGCTCTTCTTCGTCGCGCAGGATCAGCACATGGTTGCGCAGCGGTGCGCCATCCTTGACCAGATAGCGGCGCCGCCATTCGTCCGCATCGAACAGGGTGAGGATCTGCGGATCGAGAATCGCCACACCACCGATATCGAGCAATCCGGCAAGCACACCGAACACGTCACGCATGTAGCCCGTATCCGGGCTGTCCTTGAAGCGCCCGCGGATCACCAGCACCTGCGGCGCGGCGATCGCTTTTTCGAAAGCCTCCGGCGCATCGTTCTTGAACAGGTCGCCCAGCGGACCTTTCAGCGGATAGCCTTCCCATTCGCGCAGGCTGCTGTGGTGATGGCTGCTCAGTTCCACCTCTTCCGGCAGGCCATCGCTGCCATAGTCGGCGGACGGCACGCGGATCGGCTTGAAATCACCGAAAACATAGAACTGCAGAATGATTTCCTCGTCGCTCGGCTGCCAGTGCGGGCGCTGCCACGCGGGGAAGTACATCGGATTGCTCATGCATTGTTCCTTCAAAGTCGGCACGGATAGGGATCAGTGCTTGCCATCCAGCGGCAAACCCGGCTGTTGCAGTTCGATACGGCCGTGTCCCTGGGTGATCTTCTTGAACTCGGCGCGGCTCACCGAGACATAGCGTTCATTGCCGCCGATCTCAACCTGCGGACCGTCGGTGATCGCGCGTCCCTGTTCGTCCACGCGCACCACCATGGTGGCCTTGCGGCCGGTGTGGCAAATGGTCTTGATCTCCTCAAGATTATCGGCCCAGGCCAGCAGGTACTTGCTGCCCTCGAACAATTCGCCACGAAAATCGGTACGCAGGCCGTACGCCAGCACGGGAATGTCGAGCTGATCGACCACGTCGCTGAGCTGCCAGACCTGCGCCTTGCTCAGGAACTGCGCCTCGTCGACAAATACGCAGTGCAGCGCACCGTGTTCGGCGATATCCGCCTTCACCAGCGCCAGCAGATCTTCCTTGCCGGCAAAGCGCCGCGCCTGCGATTTCAGTCCGATACGCGACGCGACCACGCCTTCGCCGTAGCGATTGTCCAGGGCGGGCGTGAGAATCAACGTGCGCATGCCGCGCTCGTAGTAGTTGTAAGCGCTCTGCAGCAGGTTGGTGGTCTTGCCGGCATTCATTGCCGAGTAATAGAAGTAGAGCTTGGCCATGCGGGCGTCGGGATGCTGGATGGCGCATGTTAACCCGCCGCGCTGCCATCGGAACGGATCGGGCGCAAGCCTGCTCGGGGGAGCCGGCGTTTGCTAGGATCACTCGTTACCTCGCCTCCCTCCTACCGGTCCATCCGCCGCATGCTCAACCCCCAACAATTGGCCGCCGTCGAACACGTCGACAGCCCGCTGCTGGTGCTGGCCGGCGCCGGTTCCGGCAAGACCTCGGTGATCACCCAGAAGATCGCCCACCTGGTGCAGCGGCGAAAGCTGGCCGCCTCGAAAATCGCGGCCATCACCTTCACCAACAAGGCGGCGCGGGAGATGCGCGAGCGTGTCGGCAAGCTGGTGAGTGCGGACGATGCGCAGGCGCTCACGGTGTGCACCTTCCACGCCCTTGGCCTGAAATTCCTGCAGATCGAGCATGAACGCGCCGGCCTGCGCCGCGGCTTTTCCGTGCTGGATGCGGACGACAGCGAAAACATCGTCAAGGAACTGGCGCCCAAAGGCGCAAAGCCCGACGTGCTGTTCGGCCTGCGCAACCTGCTCAGCCGCGCGAAGAACAGCGGCCTGTCCCCAGACGAAGCGCTGGCTGCCGCACGCAGTCCGCGCGAGCTGGACGCGGCCACGATTTATCAGATGTACCAGCAGCGCCTCGCGGCGTTCAATGCGGTGGATTTCGACGACCTCATCCGCTTGCCCCTGCGGATCCTGGAAAGCGACGAAGCGTGCCGCAGCGGCTGGCGCGAACGTCTGCGCTATTTGCTGGTGGACGAATATCAGGACACCAACGACGCGCAGTACCGCCTGCTGAAAGCCTTGTCCGGCGATCGTGGCAATTTCACCTGCGTGGGCGATGACGATCAGTCGATCTATGCATGGCGGGGCGCGAACCCTGAAAACATCGATCAGCTCGGCAAGGACTGGCCGAGCCTGCGCGTGATCAAGCTGGAGCAGAACTACCGTTGCGGCAAGCGCATCTTGCGTGCCGCGAACCAGCTTATCGCCAACAATCCGCACTTGCATGCGAAGAAACTCTGGAGCGAGCACCCGGAAGGCGCGCCCATCCGCATCATCGAATGCAAGGATGCGGAGCACGAAGCCGAACGCATCGCCGGCATGGCCGCGACCCTGGCGGAAAAGCACAAGGTGCGTTGGCACGACATGGCCATCCTCTATCGCGGCAATTTCCAGGCACGTCCGCTGGAAAAGGCGCTGCGCCTGGCACGCGTGCCGTATCACCTTACCGGCGCGCTGTCGTTTCTGGACCGCGCGGAAGTGAAGGATCTGCTGTGTTATCTGCGGCTGCTCACCAATCCCAGCGACGATGCCGCGTTCCTGCGCGTGGTGAATGTTCCCAAGCGCGAAATCGGCGCCACCACATTGGAGAAACTCGGCCAGCTTGCGCAATCGCGCCACGGCTCGCTGCTCGATGCCGTCCGCAGCGACAGCGTGCTGCGCCAGTTGAGTCCGCGTCCTGCCGCGGCACTGGCCTCGTTCTCGGATCTCCTGGACGAACTGCGCAGCGCGTCGCTACATGAAAGTGCAGCCGACCTCGTGGAATGCGTACTGACGCGCACACAGTACGCCGCGCATGTCGCCGCGGGTACGAGCGATGCCGCTTTGCGCGAACGTCGCCTGGGCAATCTGCGGGAACTGACCGACTGGTTCCGCGCCATGCAGAAAGGCGGCAGCGGCGCGGGCGATCTCGCTTCGCAGCTGGCGCTGCTTAGTCACGCCGATCGCGACGAACCGGGCAACGCGTTGCGCATGATGACATTGCATGCGGCAAAGGGACTGGAGTTCCGCTTCGTTTTCATCGTCGGCTGCGAAGATGGCACGTTGCCGCACGACGGCGCGATCGACGAAGGCCGCACCGACGAAGAACGTCGCCTGATGTACGTGGGCATCACACGCGCCAAGGAACTGCTAACCTTGTCGTGGTCGTCCAAGACCAAACGCTACGGCGAAGTGCACAGCAACCAGCCCAGCCGCTTCCTGCACGAACTGCCGCAGGACGACTTGCATTGGGAAGGCAAGGACCCCGAAGCGGACAAGGAAGCCGTCCGCGAAACCGCCGAGTCGCACATGGCGAAAATTGCCGCGATGCTCGCCGGCAACTGAGGTGATTGTATGAACCATCACGGCTTTCCGGACGAACAGCGCGAAGGGTTGTACCGCGCGATTCGCGAACGTCGCGACGTGCGCTCGCAGTTCCTGCCCGATCCCATTGCGCCGGATGTGCTGGTACGCCTGCTGCGCGCGGCGCATCACGCGCCCTCGGTCGGCTTCATGCAGCCGTGGGATTTTCTCGTCATCGACAGCATCGAGATCAAGCGTGCAGTCAAGACGCTGTACGAAGAGGCCAATGCCGATGCCGCGGCGAACTACACCGACGAACGCGCGGTGCTTTATCGTCGATTGAAGCTGGAAGGCATCGTCGACAGTCCGATCAATCTTTGCATCACTTGCGACCGCCAGCGCGGCGGCCCGCACGTACTTGGGCGCAACACGATGCTGGAGACCGATCTCTTCAGCACCTGCCTGGCCGTGCAGAATCTATGGCTGGCCGCGCGCGCCGAAGGTATCGGCGTGGGCTGGGTCAGCATTGTCGATCCGACGCAATTGGCGCAAACGTTGAACCTGCCTTCCCATGTGCAACCCGTCGCGTACCTGTGCCTGGGCTACGTCAGCGAATTTCTGCCACGTCCGGAACTGGAAATCGCGGGCTGGCGTTCGCGCCTGCCCCTGGAGCAGTTGCTGCACGGCAATACCTGGGGTCATGCACTGGATAACGAGGCCTTGATGGCCGCAGTGCGCGCACCGTCCGATGCGATCTGAGCGCAACGCGCTCAGATCATGCCCTCGGTCTCCAGCTCGCTCTTGAGGTAGGCGTAGTAGATCGGCGCCGCAATAAGACCCGACAGGCCGAACGCCGCCTCCATCGCCAGCATCGCCACCAGCAACTCCCACGAACGCGCGCGGATCTGCGTGCCGATGATCCGCGCGTTGAGGAAATACTCGAGCTTGTGGATCACGATGAGAAAGCCGAGCGACGCGACAGCCACCCAGGCCGATACCGACAACGCGGCGATCGTCACCGCGGTGTTGGAAATGAGATTGCCGATCACCGGCAGCAGCCCGGCGACGAAGGTAAGCACCACCAGCGTCTTGGAGAGCGGCACGTGAATGCCCATCAGCGGCAACACGCCCAGCAGAAAAATCGCCGTCGCGATGGTGTTGATCAGGGAGATCTTGATCTGCGCGAACACGATGTTGTGGAAGGCCTCGGCCAGGTGCTGGCAACGCTCGCCCAACGCGGCAGCGAGCGGCCCCACCTGGTGCGGCGGACGCTCGCGGTTCAATGCCACCAGCGCGCCAAGCACCAATCCGATGATGATGCGCACCAACACGCGCACGGTCTCCGTACCGGCCATCTGCAGGCTCATCGCGTGCTTGCGGGTCAGGTCCAGCGCCATCACGCGCAATTCGTCCACGCTGTCCGGCAACCAGCCGGTGAGCGTCGCCGGCAATTGCTCGCGCGCCTTTTCGACCAGCGGCATCAGCTGCTGCTGCCACATCAAGTCGGGGTTGCCGATTTCCTTGCGGAAGAAACTGATCAAGGCAATCACCAATAGCGTGAGCAGACCGACGACGATCACACCCAACCCCGTCACCACGACCAGGCGCGCACGCTCGCCGGAGATGCGTCGCCCCAGCAGCGGCGTCACGGCATGCACGAGTTCGTACACCAGCAAGCCCGCAAACAAGGCAGGCAGCAGTCGTATTTGCAGCACCAGCAACAACGTCACGCCTGCCAGCACATAGCTGGTGATGCGGACGCCGCGCGTGGAATCGGAGAATGCAGGCATCGTGCTTGCCCTAGGGACAGGATGTCGGCAAGTCTGTCATAAACTTTCGTCATCCTGACCAAGCATGGCTATTTCTTTCACACCCCTGTAGCAATTTGCCACCTTGCCAACAAAAACCCCGCCGAAGCGGGGTTTTATCGATCTAAATTGGAGATGTGCGTTAGGCAATGCGACGCATGAAATCACCGACAGGGACAGTCGGCTCTCCTGCCTCACTTTCCTTTCTCTTAGCTTCTTCGAGAAGCTTCTGATAGATCTCTTTGCTTTCCGAAATGGCGAACCTGTTTAAAAGATCCCGAATCATCGGCTGGTAACCAATGCCGTGATACTTAGCGATCGCCTTTAATGCGTCCAACAGACCTTTCTGAAGCCTGATGGAAATCGGCTGCAAACCTAATGCAACGTCGACCTCCATCATTTCTTCCGAGGTAGCGACACGCACATGCTCCTCGCTCATCCCGAGCTGGCCAGACTCCCACGGGCAATCCTGTTGGATAGCCTCTTTTTTGCGGGCTGCGGTCATTTTCTCCTCCTTCCTGGGGGCGGACTTATTCATGCTGGTACTTTTCTTGGTCACGGTTTCAGTCCGTACTTTCGATAGATACGGATCTCCTCCTCATTGGGCTCGTACGCTGTCTTGATCTCAACACCTTCATTAGTCGGAACAAAGACAATCTTCAGCAATCGGCAATGGTTGGTAGGGGCAATAAACCACCGCGTACGCGGATCAGTGAGATGTTCTGCCCGGGTATCGAAAAGATCCGGCCCTTCGCGATTCTCAAAGCATTCGCGGATTTCCTTGCCGGTGACGCCGCCATGCTTCGTAGCCAGCTTTTCTTTCGTCTTAGCCGAGATGCGAATGTCCACGGCTCCATCCCTGCAACCTTTTGTTGATCCTATTGTATATACAAACAGTTTAGGCATCAACAGATTGTTTATTCAGTGACTTAAATCACGGCATATCACTTTGTATATACAGATCTCAATATGAGGGTGCGTAGCCCCTCTTCAAGTCACCCGCTATTTCACTGATTGGCCTGCCCGATCATTCCTTCAATCCGCAGGGCATCAGAAGGGCAAAAAAAGCATCTTTATACCGAGCGGCTTTCCGTATTTTTTCCGTACTCGCTCCAGAGCTCACTGGATGCAGGCTAAGTAATTGATTTACTTGGCTGACGACACAGGGATCAAACTAATGACCCCTTACATGCCAACAACTAGTGGGATACCCCTCGCGACCAGCGGAGGCAGCAGAAGATCGAAACCTTGCGCGTTGACTAATTAAATATCAATAACTTAGATGATTACATCTAAAGTATTGCCTGAACTGGAATACGCCCGTATCATGGCCCAGCCGGAACCTGCTGACCTCCAATTTACTGCGGGCCTGGCCATTTCCCTTCCGGCATTGCCGGCATCACCCCGCGAGGCCCAACGCCCGTGGGGTTTTCTTTAAGATGCACCGCCAGCCCATGCCTGCCTGGCGGCAGGTCACCGCCCTCTTGAGCGAGACATTCCATGCGTTTTCAGACACTTAGTTGCAGCCTGCTGCTTCTGGCGACGCTCTTGCTGGTCGCCTGCCACAACAAGGAACAAGCCTCTACGGCCCCCGGCGGCGATACGCCGGAAGCCGCAGTTCAGCAATCTGTGACGCTCATCAAGAATGGCGATTTCGCCGGCTTCTGGAAAGAAGGCCTGCCTCCCGCCGATTACGCCAATCTGCGCACCGACTGGACACACCAGCGGCCGGACCAGAAGCCGATCACCGACGAGGATCGCGCCCGCTTCGCCACGGCCGTGCAGCAGCTCACCGAACCCAACGCCGAGACCAAGCTCTACCAGCAGCTGCAACCCAAGCTCGCGCAGATGGAGCAGCAATATCACGACCAATTGCCGGTGATGATCGGCATCGGCCAGGCCATCCTCTCCACCGGCATCGCGCAGAACAAGACGATGACCGAAAACCAGAAGCAGCAGGCTCGCGATGTGCTCAACGTGCTTCTGCCCTGGGCTCAGCAAACGCCGTGGTTCGATCAGGGCAAGGCCAAACAGGCCGTAGGCGTTGTCGTCGCCACCACGCGCCAGCTCAACCTCAAGAGCCCCGATCAGCTGCAAAACATGGATTTCGACAGCGCGATGAAGGAGTACTCGACCGCCTACGGCGGCATCAAGCAGCTGTTTGTGATTTACGGACTCTCCGTCGACGACACGTTGAATTCCGTGAAAGTCTCCACGCAAAGCGTCGATCACGATCACGCCACCGTAAAGATCGACTACACCTTGCTCGGCAAACCGCTCAGCACCCAGTCGCAACTGGTGCAGGTGGATGGACGCTGGTACAGCCAGGACCTGGTCAACAGCGAACGCACGCAGCACGAGCAGCTGTTGCATCCAGCCCCGGCAAGCAGCGCGGCGGCAGCACCGGCGCCAGCCGCGAGCACCCCCGCACCGGCCAAGGCCGCATCGGCGCCGCCTGCGCTGGCCTCAAAACCGTGAGCTAAGCGCCGTCCCGCTACACTATGCAGATGCCTATCATGACGACCGCGGAATCCACTTACCGCAGCCGCGCTCCCTGGTGGTTCAACATCGCCGGGCACCTGCTCGAACCCTGGGTACGCATCCGCCGCGACCCGGCCGAACCGGCCGGCCTGCTGCAGGGCGATGCGCCGGTTTGCTACGTCATCGAGCGCGACGGTTTTTCCGACGCGCTGATCCTTGACCGTGCCTGCCGCGAAGCCGGCCTGCCCAGCCCGATGCAGCCGTTGCTGCACACGCGGCGCAAGCGCTCCGTGTTTGCCTTGGCGCGTCGCGACGGCTGGATTTTCGGGCGCAATCGGCAGCGCTCGCCGAGCGAACCGCTCGGCCAGCTGATCCGCTCGCTGGAAGGTTTCCCGGAGCGCGACATCCAGATCGTGCCTGTCTCCATCTACGTCGGTCGTGCGCCGTCGCGCGAATCGGGCTGGTTCAGCGTGCTGTTCGCGGAAAACTGGGTGGTTGTCGGTCGTTTCCGCCGCATGCTCGCGTTGCTGCTCAACGGGCGCGACACGGTGGTGCATTTCTCCGCACCGGTTTCGCTGCGCAGCGTGATGGACGAAGCGGGTGACATTCGACCGGAACGTTTCGCACGCAAGATGGCGCGCGTGTTGCGCACGCACTTCCGCCGCATTCGTGCGGCGGTGATCGGACCAGACCTTTCGCACCGCCGCACCGTTGTTGATGCTGTACTCAATTCCGAACCGGTACGTGCCGCCATCACCACCACCGCGGCAAAGGAAGGCATTTCTTACGCAAAAGCCTGGGAACGCGCTTACAAGATGGTGATGGAAATCGCCGCCGACTATTCGCACCCCGTGGTGCGTTCGGCGTCGTTCCTGCTGCGCAACTTCTGGAACAAGCTGTACGACGGCATCACCATGCACCACTTCGACAAGGCCCGCGCTGCCGCGCCGGGTTACGAAGTGGTGTACGTGCCCACCCATCGCAGCCATGCCGACTATCTGCTGATGTCCTATCAGCTGCACGCATCGGGCGTGGTGGTGCCGCACATCGCGGCGGGCGTGAATCTCAACCTCCCGCTGATCGGCCCGATCCTGCGTCGCGGCGGTGCGTTCTTCCTGCGCCGCAGCTTCAAGGGCAATGCGCTGTATCCGGTGGTGTTCAACGAATACATGGCGCAGCTCATCGACCGCGGCGTGCCGATGGAATACTTCATCGAAGGCGGACGCTCGCGCACTGGCCGATTGCTTGCGCCGCGCGCCGGCCTGCTGGCGATGACGGTTCGCGCATTCCTTCGCGCACCACGCCGCCCCGTGCTGTTCCAGCCTGTCTACATCGGCTACGAAAAGCTGATGGAGGGCAAGAGCTACATCGGCGAGCTTTCCGGCAAGCCGAAGGAAAAGGAATCGCTGATCGGCCTGATACGCGGCCTGAGCGTGCTGCGCCAACGCTACGGACACGTCGCCTTGAACTTCGGCGAGCCGATCGAACTGACGCCGCTGCTCGACGCTGCCGCGCCCGACTGGCGCGAAACCACCGCCGATCCGGACGCCAAGCCGGAATGGCTCAACAGCGTCACCAACGAGCTGGCGGAAAAGATCCAGGTCAACATCAACCGCGCGGCGGACGTCAATCCGATCAACCTGCTCGCGCTCGCCCTGCTTGCCACGCCCAAGCACGCGATGGCGGAAAACGATCTGCTCGCGCAGATCGAACTGATGAAGGCGCTGCTGGAAGAACTGCCGTATTCCGACCGCGTGACGCTCACGCCGCTGGACCCTCCCGCCATCGTCGCTTATGGCGAACAGATGGGCTGGATCACGCGCGTGCGCCATCCTCTCGGCGACGTGCTCACAGTGGAAAGCGAACAGGCGGTGTTGCTGAGCTACTTCCGCAACAACGTGCTGCACCTCACCGCCGCCGCGGCGTGGGTGGCTTGCTGCTTCCTCAACAACCGCCGCATGTCGCGCGCCTCGATTCTGCGCCTTGGCCGCATCATCTACCCCTTCATTCAGGGCGAACTGTTCCTGCCCTGGGATTCGGAAGGCTTCGGCGTACAGCTTCAGGCCACTGTCGATTTCTTCGTACGCCGCGGCCTGCTGGAAGCCACCGGCGAAGGCCGCGTGCTCGAGCGCGGCCCCGGACAGGACGACGCGGCCTATCAGCTCAAGGCGATCGCACGCAGCCTGATCCAGGCGTTCGAGCGCTACTACATCGCCATCGCCGCGCTGGTGAAGAACGGCCCTCATACCATCACCGCCGCGGAACTGGAAAACGTCTGCACGCTCACCGCGCAACGCCTCAGTCTGCTTAGCGAACCTTCCGCGCCGGAATTCTTCGACAAAGCGCTGTTCCGCGGCTTCATCCAGAAGCTGCGCGAAAACCGCGTAGTGTGGACCGACGAGGACGGCAAACTCGACTACGACGCCGTGCTGGAAGACATGGTGCGCGATGCGCGCGTGATCCTGGCCCGCGAAATGCGCCATTCGATCCTCAAGATCACCGGCAAGGACAGCGAGAAAGAAGCGCTGCGTGCTGCGGAAGCGGAACCTGCACCGGCTCCCACCGAATCTACGAATACCAGCGAAGAGCTGCATGAGCGGCATGTGAAGTTCGAACACCACGAGCACGAGCATGTGTCGGAGAATCAGGATAAGGACTGATCTGCGTTTAAAGTCGCATCCCCAACCAGATCACCGACTCTGTAGCCGCCGCCACTATGGGCCTCAGTATTCGATACCAAATGCGCCCTCTGGAAACGTGCGAGGCAGCACGGTCGTGATGCAGTCGTTCCTCAGAGACGATGACAGAGATGGCAGAAATCGCAGATTCGTCGACGCCGCGCAGCTCTTCTAACTGCCGCTCTAAATGGCGAAGCACCACACTTTCAACGGCAACCGTAGTCGCCGATATAGCCGGGCGCCCCAACAAACCAGTCATAACGCCAAGCGTCAAGCCACCAACCCCGCACAGCCCATAGCTTCTACAGCGTCGACATTGTCGTCGCTTGAGTTCCCTCGCAAAAATTTCTCTGTGCCGGTGCTCATGGGAACGAAACTCCACAAGTTCTGGAACCAGTTCCTTTGCAAAAAGGCGGGCGACCGCGATTTGACCCGTGTAGATACATATGGCGCCGAATTCCCCGGCGTGATTGACCTTGATGACCCGGTTACCGAGATCCATCCGCGCCATCGGCAGCTCCATATAGACGGCTCACGCCACTATTGCATTATCTACACTTCGTGCCAGATGGCAGTACTCCGGATATCAAGCGTCTGCGATCACGGGCTTTGGAACGATCGACGAGATCACCCCTCCGTTTACCAGTCATATCCGACGGGGCTTGATCCCGTCGTCGGATAATTGACCGTAGCGAGAGAGCCGTAACTCCTCCGGCCGAGCCTGCACCACTCAATGCGTAGAGAAGAGTTCCAATACAAACGGGACACATGACGCGCACTCCATTCAGTGACTTTCACAGCAGGATGGCCGGCCCTTCGATGGCCCCGGCCACTCGCCGATGCCACCCGGCAGCATGTCGAAGAAGTGCCATATCGCGCAAAAATCGTCGCCAGGACTGAAACCCGTATCCGATACCCGCGTGATGACGTCGCCGTCCCGCCTGAAAACAGAAACGCCCGGCATCCATCCGCCCTTCGCCGACACATAGCCCATGTCCGCCGCAAAACTCGAATCGGCATGACTCACCATCGGAAATCTCCACCCGCGGCTTTCGGCGAATTTCTTCTGCACCTCGGGACGATCAGGACTCGAAACAACAAAGCCCGCGCGCGTCACGACGTGCTGATGGAAGCCGTTGTATCCGTCGGCCCACAAGGTGCAGTACGAACACGCCACCCCCATGTTGTGGATGACGATGAGATCTTCGTGCTCGCCAAAGAGTTCGGACAGGTGCACCGAACCTTCGGCGCTTGCGAATTCGTAGTCCTTGACTTCCTGAGGCTCGACGGTGGCGAGAGTCTCCCTCATGCTCTCCCGAATGCTGGCGATTTGCCGGCGATAGTCGGCGAGCTTTCCGTTTACGTCTGCGTATTTCATTGTCGTGCTCTCCAGCCGTGCGCCGAATCAGTGTTCGTACGCGGTGCGGTACTTCACCCATGACATCGGGAATGACAAGGCATCCTCATCGCGCCCCTTCGGCGCCATGTCCAGGTAGTGGTATGCGGTGTTGAACATGTCCACGCCGCGCGAGTACGTGGAATAGGTGTGATAGATCTGATCGCCGTCCTTGAAGAACGCGCTGATGCCGGGAAGCTCAGTCGCTGCTTTCGATGTATGGCAGTCGCGGGTGACTTTTTGCGTCCCGAAGTTGTAGTACGCCTCGCCTTCGGCCACGTCTTCCGGCGAGAACGAAACCTTGTAATCGAAGTTGAAATCGCTGTCTGACGAGGAAACCCACTTGAACGTCCAACCCAGTTTCCGCGCCTGGGCCCGCAGCTTATGCAGCGGCGCGCGCGAGACGGCCACCATGGCGACGTCCCGCTGATTGAGATGCGGAATGATGCCGTTGAAGTTGTCCGCCCAGAAAGAACAGCTCGGGCAACCCATCTCCCAATCCGGATCGAACATGAAGTGGTAGACGATCAACTGGCTATGCTTGCCGAAGAGATCCGCAAGCGTTTCCTTGCCGTTCTCGCTTTCGAAGATGTACTGCTTTTCGACGCGTTCCCAAGGAAGATCCTGCCGCTCCCGACTGAGTTCATCGCGCAGATGGGTGAACTCTTTTTCCCTGGCGAGAAAGCGCGTGCGCGCGGCGATCCATGCTTCGTGATCCACGATGTGATGTTTAGCCATGACACTCTCCGTACAACGTTCTGACGCTGATATGGGACTGGCACCGCGCCCATGCGGCGCCGTTCATTGCTTGCGCGACGGGCGTTTCTTCGTGTGTTTCGGCGACTGCGCGGATTTGGGCTGCTTCGCCTTTCGTTCGTCGATGTCCGCCAGCGTGGCCGCCAGCATGTCGAACTGCTGCTGCCAGTACTTGCTGTAGCGATTCATCCAGACTGCTGCATCGAGCATCGGACCGGCATCCAGGCTGCATCGGCTGATGCGCCCCGTGCGCTCCTGCTGGACGAGCCCGGTTCGCACCAGCACCTGGATATGACGCGATACCGCCTGCAGCGAGATATCGAATGCTGCAGCGAGCTCGGAAACGAGCAACGCCTGTCCGTCGAGCCGCTCCAGGATCTCTCGCCGCACGGGGTCCGACAGGGCAAAGAACACCTGGTCCAGCTGCGCCTGCGCCGCATCCGGGTCCAGCCCGGCCTCACCCACCGCCCGCAGTGTCTGTCGAATAGTCATCATGGCGTATGAATATCAACATATCTGTTGATTGTCAAGCATTATGTTGATTATTCCGATAACAGAACGCCCGCCGGTCAAACCACAATAAAGGATTTCAGCCATTTCGTAGGCGATCTGGCTCTATATCCTCGCCATCGCCCTACCGCACGGGCTTAATGCCCGCGCCGATCGCCTCCACAACGCATCGCCTGAACCATACATGCGCCGGATCTTCGTTCGTGGATTCGTGCCAGTACGCCATGATGGGAAACGCCTTCAGCTTGATCGGCAACGGCAATACGACGATGGGAAGCAGCGAAGACAGATGCAACGCATAGGAACGCGGCACGGTCAGCAGCAGATCGGTGCCGGATGCAATCTGGCACGCCGAGAAGTAATGCTGGCAGACAAGCCGGATCTGGCGAAACGTGCCGCTTTGCCCCAGCAGTACATCCAACGCACTGATTTCTCCAAACGGCGACACGGTGACATGCTGGGCAGCAAGATAGTCGCTTCGCTTCAATGACGACGCCAGCGAATGACCCGCGCGCATCACGACCACCAGCGTTTCTTCCGCGAGATGTTGGCGCGCGATCTGCGGACCGGCGCGCAGGGGACGATCGACGACGAGGCTCAATGTCCCCGCTCGCAGCTCTCTGTCCACTTCACCCGCTGCGATGCGGTGGCTGACTACTCGCACATGCGGCGCCTCGCGCTCGATGCGCTTGAGCAGAACGGGAAGTGCGATGGATTCGAGAATGTCTCGAAAACCGATCGTGAATTCCAGCTCCAGGCGCGCCGGATCGAATCTCGGCTGTGCATGCGCGGTGGCATGCAAGCCCTCCAGATGCGCTTGCACGGCAGGCATCATCGTGCGCACTTTTTCCGTAGGCAGCAGCCGGTTTCCCTGGCGTATGAACAGCGGATCGCCAAGATGATCTCGCAGGCGCTTCAGTGCGTGCGTCACGGCGGGCTGGGTAAGGTGCAGCACACGCGCCGCCGCGCTTACGCCGCCATAGGTGTAGATCGCGTCCAGGACCCGGAAAAGGTTGAGATCGATGCGACTGTCCGTGCGTTCCATGGCTTCCCCTGATTGACGCTTTGAGCATACGCCAACCCATTCATGAAAGTGATAGGTACCCATTAGACATATTCATTTCAATAATCCCCTTGAGTAGGCGTAGGCTGAACGGATTCAGGAGACAAGCCCGTGGACTTCGCCCCTTCCGAACGCACCCAGGCCCTGGCCGAACGCCTCACCCGATTCATGCGCGAAGAGATCGCGCCGGCCGAAGCGCTTTACGTCGCCGAGTTGAGCGGCAGCCCCGATCACCGCGTCTGGCGGCAGCCGGCGATCATGGAAACGCTGAAAGCCAAGGCGCGCGAAGCCCGTTTGTGGAACCTGTTTCTTCCCGACGCCGAATACGGCCCGGGACTGAGTAATGCGGACTACGCACCGTTGGCTGAAATCATGGGGCACTCGTTCATAGCCCCTGAAGTGTTCAACTGCAGCGCACCCGACACCGGCAACATGGAAGTGCTGCATCGCTACGGCACGGACGAGCAGCGCGAGCGCTGGCTGAAGCCGCTCCTGGCCGGCGACATCCGTTCGGCGTTTTGCATGACCGAACCCGATGTCGCATCCTCCGACGCCACCAATATGCGCGCCACCGCGCGGATCGATGGCGATCATGTCGTGTTGAACGGACGCAAATGGTGGACGACCGGCGCAGGCCATCCGCATTGCCGTTTCGTCATCTTCATGGGTTTGAGCAATCCCGAAGCGGAACCGCACAAACGGCATGCGATGGTGATCTGTCCGCTCGATACACCCGGTGTGAAGATCGAACGCATGTTGCCGGTGTTTCATCACTACGACGAACCCTCCGGTCATGGCGAACTGAGCTTTACCGATGTCCGCGTGCCGGTCGGCAATGTGATACTCGGGCCGGGACGCGGCTTCGAGATTGCACAGGGAAGACTCGGGCCGGGACGCATTCATCACTGCATGCGCGCGATCGGCGCAGCGGAGCGCGCGTTGTCCCTGTTGTGTAAGCGCGCCAGATCGCGCAAGGCGTTCGGAAAGCATCTCGCGGAGCTGGGCGGCAATCCCGATATCGTGGCGAACCTGCGGATGGCCATCGACCAGGCGCGCCTGCTCACGCTGAAGACGGCGTGGACGCTCGACACGCAAGGCACCAAGGCCGCGCTGGGCCTTATTTCGCAGATCAAGGTGGTGGTACCCGCCGTCGCGCAACAGGCGGCCGATGCGGCGATCCAGATTCACGGTGGCGCCGGCCTTTCCGATGACTTCCCTCTCACACAGTTGTTTGCGTATGCCCGCGTGCTGCGCCTGGCCGATGGTCCGGACGAAGTACATCGCAGCGTGATCGCCAAGCTCGAAGCAAAGGCGCAGGCCCACATGGAGTCGCTTTGATGAGCAGCACGCTGGATCAGGCGCGCGCCCTGCGCGAGGAAGATGCCTTCGACGTTGCGCGAGTCGACGACTATCTCAAGCAACACATCGAAGGACTGCAAGGCACGCCGACAGTTGCGCAATTTCCGGGCGGCGCCTCCAATCTCACGTATCTGTTGACGTACACGAATCGCGAACTGGTCTTGCGCCGCCCACCCATCGGCGCCAAGGCGAAATCCGCGCACGACATGTTGCGCGAGGCGCACGTCATGGCGGCACTGAAGCCGCACTATCCGTACGTGCCATTCATCCTCGCCATCTGCGACGACGAATCCGTCATCGGCCAGCATTTCTATGTGATGGAACGACTGCGCGGCGCCATCCTTCGCCGCGATATTCCACAGCAACTCGGCCTGGACGCCGATGGCGTGCGCACGCTATGCCATGGCTTCATCGATCGTCTCGTCGAATTGCACAAGATCGATGCATCCGGAACTGAACTGCACGGCATTGGCAAAGGTGAGGGCTACATCGCGCGCCAGGTTTCCGGCTGGAGCGACCGTTGGCGCCAGGCCGTCACCGACGGCACCGACGCATGCGAAGACGTGCTTGCATGGCTGGCCGGAAAGCAACCCGCCCGCGACAACGCCACCTGCATCATCCATAACGATTACCGCTACGATAACGTGGTGCTCGATCCGGAGCAGCCGCTGCGCATCATCGGCGTGCTCGACTGGGAGATGGCCACGATAGGCGATCCGCTGATGGATCTCGGCGGCTCGCTCGCGTATTGGGTGCAGGCCGATGACGATGCCGTCTTCCAGTCGTTTCGCCGCCAACCCTCCAACGCACCCGGCATGCTCACGCGCCACGAAGTGATCGATTACTACGGCAGCCGTACCGGCATGAGCGTGGGCAACTTCGATTTCTACGAGGTGTTCGGCCTGTTCCGGCTGATGGTGATCATCCAGCAGATCTACCGCCGCTTTGTGCTGGGCCAAACCACGAACCCGCAATTTGCCGGTTTTGGCGACGCTGCCCGCTATATGGGCGCACGCTGCCGCCGCATCATCGCGCGCTCGGCACTGTGACCGTGCGCAGCGTGCTTCTGATTCGTCATGGACAGGCCAGCTTTCGCGCGGCGGATTACGACCGTCTTTCGGAGCTGGGTGAAGAGCAGTCGCGGCGGCTCGGCACGTGGCTGGCAGCGACAAGCCCCACGCCGGACCTCGTCGCCGTGGGACCGCGACAACGTCACTTGCGCACGGCCGAGTTATGCCTGCAGACCGCAGGCATCGATCGTCCGCTGTTGCATCTGGACGGATTGGACGAAGTCGACCACGAAGAGTTGCTCGCGCGGCTCCGTCCCGACCTGGCCGCGCCGGATGCCTTGCGCACTGAACTGAAGCAATCGCCGGATCCGTATCGCGCCTTCCAGCAATTGTTTTCCGCCGCCATCGCACGATGGATCGCCGGCGCACACGACAACGACTACACGCTCACCTGGTCACAATTCCGCGATCGCGCAATGGCGACATTGAAGGTGCTTGCGGATCAAGATGCAAAAACGATCTGGGCCTTCACCTCGGGCGGCCCGATTGCCGTGCTGACCAATGCGGTGATCGAGGCACCCGTCGAGCAGACCTTCAAGCTCAGCTGGCCACTGGTCAACACCAGCCTCACTCGACTGCGCATGGGCAAGCACGCTCCATCGCTGATCACCTACAACACCTGGCCACATCTGGAACGGATCGAAGACCGACATCTGATCACCCATCGCTAAACGGCACGCCACCTTCAACGGATACACGCATCATGACCACACCACCGAGCTTCGATCTTTCAGGAAAGATAGCCATCGTCACGGGCGCCAGCCGCGGCATCGGCGCGGACATCGCCAAGCTGCTGGCCGCCCAAGGCGCGCACACGATCGTGTCGAGTCGCAAACAAGCCGATTGCCAGACTGTCGTCGACGAGATCGTTGCCGCCGGCGGTTCGGCCGAGGCCATCGCCTGCCACATCGGCGAACTCGAACAGATCGAAGCCTTGTTCGCGCACGTCGCGCAGAAACACGGCCGGCTCGACATTCTCGTCAACAATGCCGCCACCAATCCCTTTTTCGGCCACATTCTGGATACCGAGCCGTCGGTGTTCCAGAAGACCGTGGACGTGAACATTCGCGGCTATTTCTACATGTCCACGCATGGCGCGCGGCTGATGGCGAAGAACGGCGGCGGCTCCATCATTAACGTGGCATCGGTGAATGGCGTGGTTCCCGGCTTTCAGCAAGGCATCTACTCGATCACCAAGGCCGCGGTCATTTCGATGACCAAGGCCTTTGCGGTGGAGTGCGCCGAATCGGGCGTGCGTTGCAACGCGTTGCTGCCGGGCCTTACCGACACCAAGTTCGCCTCGGTGCTGGTCAATACGCCGGCCATTCTCAAACAGGCGCTGGCGCACGTGCCGATGCGCCGCGTCGCTCAACCGTCGGAAATGGCGGGCGCGGTTCTTTATCTCGCTTCCGATGCAGCGTCGTACACCACAGGTGCGGTGCTGAATGTCGACGGCGGCTACCTTTGCATTTGAGAACCGGGATTACACATGACTGATACCTCCACACAGCGCGTTGCCGGCAAGTGCGCCTTCATTACCGGCGCGGCAGGCGGACTCGGTGCCGCAACCGCACGCATGCTTGCGCGACACGGCGCCAAAGTGTTCATCACGGATATCGATGAAACCGCCGTAAAGACGGTGGCATCCGACATCAATCGCGAAACCGGCGCTGACGTGGCGTGGGCTTCAAAACAGGATGTTCGCGATGAGACGGCCTGGCAACGCTTGCTTGATGAAGCAGCCGACGTCATGGGCGGTCTGTCGGTGCTCGTCAACAACGCGGGCATCGGGTCGCTGGGCGGCGTCGAGCGCATCGAGCTCAAGGAATGGCGGCGCGTGATGGAAGTAAACGTGGAGAGCATCATGCTCGGCTGCAAGCACGCATTGCCGCATTTGCGTAAGCAGCAGCCCGCATCCATCGTGAACATCTCCTCGCTGGCTGCATTCAAAGTAGATCCGGATTACACCGCATACAACACGTCCAAGGCCGCCGTCGCGATGTTGACCAAGTCGGTGGCCGTGGATTGCGCTCGCCAGAAGATCGACGTGCGTTGCAACTCGATCCACCCGGCATTTATCCGCACGGGTATCGTGGCACCGTTCTTCGCCTCGCTGGGCGAGGAAGAAGCGACGCGCAAACTCACGCGAGGCATCCCGATGCGACGTCTTGGCGAACCGGACGACGTGGCCTATGCAGTGCTCTATCTTGCCTCCGACGAAAGCCGCTATGTGACCGCTGCCGAGCTCGTGATCGACGGCGGCGCCTGCGCCGTGTAATGACTCTCTCCAAAGGTGTACGTCATGTCCCTGATCAATCGCCAATTGCGCCTGAAAACCCGTCCCGAAGGCCTGGTCAAGCGCGAAGATTTCGAGCTGCATCAGCAGCCCGTTCCCGAACTCAAGGACGGCGAATGTCTGGTGCGCGTGCTGTACCTGTCGATGGACCCCACCAACCGCGTGTGGATGAGCGACATCCCGCAGTACATGCCTCCGGTGGCGATCGGCGAAGTGATGCGTGCGCTGGGCGTGGCGCGCGTGGTCGCATCCAAGTCCTCGTACTACGCCGAAGGCGATCTCGTGCAGGGGTTGGTCGGCTGGCAAGACTACGCCGTCATCGACGACCGACGCCGCAAGGACTACGTCAAGCTGCCGTCACGCGCTCCCGTGCCGCTGCCCACGCTGCTTGGCGCCTGCGGCTTCAGTGGCATTACGGCTTACTACGGCCTTACCGAGATCGCACCCGTGCAACCGGGCGAAACACTGGTTGTGTCCGCGGCGGCGGGTTCGGTGGGGTCGATTGCCGGTCAGATCGGTAAGCTGCGCGGTGCGCGTGTCGTCGGCATCGCGGGCGGTGCGGACAAGTGTCGCCATCTTGTCGACGAACTGGGCTTCGACGTGGCCGTCGATTACAAAGCCGACAACTGGAAGCAGGCACTCGCCGACGCCACGCCGGACGGCGTGCACGTCAATTTCGAAAACGTGGGCGGACAGGTCATGCGCGCGGTGCTGTCGCGCATGGTCAACGGCGGCCGCGTGGCGCTTTGCGGATTGATCGCCAACTACACCACCGGCTCGCGCCCCAGCGACGACTACAGCATCATGATCGTGAAACGCCTGACCGTGCGCGGATTCCTTGCGTTCGACTACCACGACACGCAGAAGGCCGTGCACGATCTGGTCGGATGGGTATCCACCGGAAAGATCAAGGCCGAAGAGACCATCGAAGACGGACTCGAGAATGCGCCGGTCGTGCTCAACAAACTGTTCGAAGGCGGCAATCGCGGTAAGTTGTTGCTGCGTGTTTCCGACGAAACGTAATACTTGGCAATCGCCACGAGGCATCGCCAGTTCGATGCCTCGCGGCGCCATGGTTAATCAGTGGGTTGTCCCTGCCCCAACATGCGTCCATTGACTTCGGTGCCGTATAGCGAATCGGGGGTGTCGTGATACGAGGCACGGGTGGCCTGGATCGAACCCGTGAAGCGCGGATCCTGCGGTCGCTCGTGCGCATCCATGAAGTACGCGACATCCCACGCATCCTGATCAGTCAACGTGTTGCCGCGACCCAACGGCATGTTGGCCTTGATGAAGCCCGCGGCAAAATTGACCTGCTCCATGCCTGCGCCCCAATTGAACGATTGCGATCCCCACAGTGGCGGAAACACGGTGCGCCCTGCCGACTGTTGGCCTTGGCCGTTGTCGCCGTGGCATAGCGCGCAATCGCGTTTGAACACCGTCTCGCCACGCGCATAGTCGGGCGCAAGTGCTGGCTTCGCTAATTTGGGATAGCCGCGACCGGGAAGCGACGCGCCCACCGGTGCGCCTTTCGCCATCCAGTACGCGTAGGTTTCCAGTGCTACCAGCACGGGATCGCCAAGCGGCGGCGCCTTGCCGTTCATGCTGTAGTTGAAGCAACCCTGCAAGCGCTCGGCAAACGTGTTGACGTGATGATTCTTGCTGCGATACGCGGGATACATCGGATACGCACCCCACAGCGGCGCTGACTGCGCAAGACGTCCCGCATCGAGATGGCAGTTCTCGCAACTCAACTGATTGCCGACGTAAGCCTTCGCATAACGAGCCGGATCGATGAAGATCTGCCGGCCAAGGGCAATCTGCTTGCCGAAATCATCGTTGGGAATGTCCGATTCGGAAGGTGGAACGAAAGCAGACTGTTTTTTCGAAGTTGACGTTGCAGGTGCAGGATTTTTCGCGACGGGTGCAGCCAGCTGAGGCGTGGCGTGATCGCACGCTGCCAGCGATAGCGCGGCGCCAAGCAGAATGAAGCGCATGTGTTTCATGGCTGCTTCTCCTTCGAGGGTGCCATCGACTGTGCCGCGTACCACGCGCTGACTGCCGCGATATCCGCATCGCTCAACCTGGTGGCCACGTTTTGCATCAACTGCAAGGGATCGTTGCGGCGCGCCCCCTGTTGCCAGGCATGCAGCTGGTTGGACAGATAGACGGCCGATTGCCCGCTCAACGGTGGAAAGTGGTCGCCCACGCCAACACCATCGGGCCCATGGCATTGCTCGCATCCCGGCAACGATTTCGTCCAGTTCCCGCGCACTGCCAATGCCTGTCCCGTCTGCGCGGCATCGCCGGAAGGTGCAGGCGACAGCGTCCATGCGGGCGCGGGAAGCTTGCTGTAGTACGTAGCCACTGCATCGCGCTCGGCGTCGCTCAAGCCATTCGCGACGGGCTGCATGGTGGCGTTGACGCGTGTGCCGCCGGCGAAATCATCCAGCTGTTTGCGCAAGTAGGCTTGCGACAATCCAGCCAGGCGCGGAAACCCCGCGGCGGCCTGTCCGGCGCCATCCGCGCCATGACAGGCCAGGCAGGGTGCCACGCCGTGGCCGTTGCCTTGTTGCGCGATCGTCGCACCGTTGGGCGCATCGGCCAGCGCGTGCGATCCCCACAGCGTGAGAAGAACCATCAGCGTGGCGCGCAAGGTATTCATGGTGTCGCCGGCTGGAAGCCGTACTTGCGATAAATGGCTTGCGCATCGGATGACGCCATGAACGCGAGAAAATCCTTGGCGGCCTGCACGTGCGGCGCAGCTTTCAGGCGCGCCGCCGTGTATGTCGCGGTAACGTTCTGGTCAGCCGGTATCACGATGGTTTCCACTGGCCGATGCAGGATCTGCTGCTGGAAATAGGCTTCGGTGGACCACACCGGCGCCGCATCCGATTCGCCCTGCAACACGCGCAACGGCGATTCGCGATGATGGATGGTCGTCAAATAAGTGCTGCCATCTTTCACCTTGGTATCCATCACGGCCTGATCGAGCGCATCGCCACCGGCTTTGCGATAGCTGGCTTCGATCTGCTTGGCGATGCCTTCCCACTTCGGATTGGGCATGCTCACGCGCACATCGGAGCGACCGAGATCTTTGAGGCCCTGGACGTGCTTGGGATTGCCCTTGGCCACCATGATCGCCAAAGGATTGCGCGCGTAGTCCACCGTATCGGCAAACCAGTCGTGCTCTTTCTGCAGATCGGCCATTGAACCCTTGCCGTTGGTGAAGATGTCCGGTTTGAGCGCAATGCGCAGATTGCCCATCACCAGCGAACCGGTTTCGATCTGCTTGGCGAGAATGCCCGGCGGCAGCGTTTCCACGTAAACACGCTGATACTGCGGATAGCGTTGCTTGAACGCCTCGACCAGATCGTGCACCACCATGAACTGGTTGCCGGCGAAGAACACCGTGAGTTGCGGATCGACGATATCGCCGTGCAGATCGGCGATGGCGTCGAACGGCGGCATCGCGAACGACACGCCACCGGTCGGCGGTGGATTCCACGGCGGCAGGTAATCGTTTTGACCCGCGCTGGCGCTGCCGCACAAGGCGACGAGCAAGCTCGCCAGCAACGCGCGTTGCCAAGGGCCGTTCAAACGTGACGACATGGTCGGCTCCCTTTCTTACAGCGGCAGCAGGGCGTAACCCTTCTGCTCCAGTTCGGAGATCGTGGTCAACGCGGAAAGACTCAGCGTCACATCCTTGGACGCCCATTCGTTGGGATAGTGATGCTCGGCCATCGCCTGACCGCAGACGGCCACATCGACACCCGCCTTGCGCAGTTGCGCGATGGCTGCGAGGTTGGGGTTGGCGGTGCCGAACTGCGCCTTGTAGTGCTCGTCGTCCAGCACCAGGCTGGTAGCGGCACCGTAGGCCACCGCGACGAACTTCAGATGATCGAGCGGCACGCCCGATGCCACGTATAGATTGACCGTGCGCGCCACGCGCTCGAGGCCGGGATTGATCTGATCGGGCTTGTCGCTACCCTTGGTCAGCGAGAACACCACCTTGTACGTCGCGGCCGGATCGGGCTGATAGGCCGCCTTGGGCAGTGGATGATAGGCGCCTGCAGCCGTGATGACGGCAGGGGCGCTCTGGGCCAGGACGGCAGCGCAGCCAAACAGGCCGGCGACGCAGGACAGCAACAGAATCGAACGTTTCATGCTTCTACCTCGCTAGGCAACGCGCGGGTTGCGACCTTGGCAAGGCTACCCCGCTGGCGGCGATCAGGCTACTTCACGTTGCCCTTATGGCGGATAAGGTCGTCTTATCGGCACCCGCCATCGGGTACCATTCCGCTCATGAGCGAACAGCCCACTACCCATTTCGGCTTCCGCGACGTTCCGGTCGGGGAAAAACAAAAACTGGTCGGCCAGGTCTTCACCTCGGTCGCCCGCAGCTACGACCTGATGAACGACCTGATGTCGTTCGGCATCCACCGCCTGTGGAAGCGCCATTTCGTGGCCGTAAGCGGCATCCGCCGTGGTGACCGCGTGCTGGATCTGGCGGGTGGCACGGGCGACATCGCCGCGCTGATCAAGCCGGTGGTGGGCGAGGAAGGCGAAGTGATCGTGGGCGACATCAACGCCGCGATGCTCAACGTCGGTCGCGACCGCCTGACCGACCGCGGCGTGGTATCCGGCCTGCGCTGGACGCAGTTGAATGCCGAAGCGCTGCCCTTCCCCGACAACAGTTTCGACGCCGTGACCATGGCCTTCGGCCTGCGCAACGTCACCGACAAGGACAAGGCGCTGGCCGACATCTGTCGCGTGCTCAAGCCGGGTGGCCGCGCGCTGGTGCTGGAGTTCTCCAGGGTGCAGAACGAACTGTTCGGCAAGCTTTACGATTTCCATTCCTTCCAGGTACTGCCGAAACTCGGCCGGCTTTTCGCCGGCGATGCGGACAGCTACCAGTACCTTGCCGAATCGATCCGCAAGCATCCCGATCAGGAAACGCTCAAGGCGGTGATGGAAAACGCCGGCTTCGGGCGTGTGGAAGTGCGCAACCTCAGCAACGGCATGGTCGCCATTCATCGGGCCTACAAGCTCTGAACTGCCTTCGCACCGTGCATCGCGCTCAAAACGTGACGCCTCCCACGAGCATCGTTTCACCCAGATTGGGCAAGTGCAGGCCTGCGTTGGAAATGTGGCGAACGCCCATCATCCAGTGCGCAGCTTGCCACCCCAGGGTAAGTGTAAATTCGTAAGAGCCGCTCAGGCCCGGTGTGCGTCCGGTGTGCAGCGTCGGCTGCACGCTGAAGAAAAGCGGGCGGTACCATGCCCACGCTGCGCCGTAATGAAAGCGCAGCCCTCCTGCGATCAACCAGATGTCGTCGCGCGTCGAATAATTGTAGCGGCCGCCAGGCGGATCGCCGCGTCCTGACATCCAGCCTGCAGTGATGTCAGGCGCCCAGGTAAACGCGGTGTTGCCGATGGAGTAGTCGTCGAACACGGCCTCCGCGAAGGCGGCGGCAGCTCCTTTGTCCGCGGTGAAATCCTGACCCATGAAACTCCATCCACCTTCGATGGAAATCGCGGGACCGGCGGCCTTTGCAGGAAATGCAATGCAGCTAAGCATCAACGCAAACACCGCCATATGGCAGGGGATTGCAATAGCTTTCATTGGCGACAACGTCGATACACATGCTTTTTGGGCACGTATCAGTCGACCAAGCTATGAACCCCTGCAATCGCCTGCATAAGCGATTTACTTGGCAAACTCGCACGCAGGGGCGCAACACTACCCGCGCATTGATTATCGGATCGTTTGCGATACGCGAAGTTTTTGCTATGTCGCCGACCGGATAAGCGTCGGCGACAAGCGTCTTTTGTCACGACGCGCGCAGGTCTTCCAGCAACGTCCCCGAACGCAAGGTGTCCTTCTCGTGATCGGTATCGCGCCAGACTTCCTTCAGCGCGGCGGCATACCAGCGCTGCATGGAAGGCAGCGCAAGCATGCGCTGGACATAAGCCTGCGCCGTCGCATCGACGTTCAAGCCATAGCTTTGAATGCGAAAGACAACGGGCGCGTAGAACGCATCGACGGCGGTGAATGCGTTGCCGGCGAGATAGGGACCGCCGAATCGTTTCAGCCCTTCATGCCACAGCTCCTGCAGGCGGGCGAGGTCGCGCGCCAGCGCGGGCGGCACGGTACTCAGCTGCAGGCGGATGCCGCAGTTCATCGGGCAGGTCGAACGCAAGGCTTCGAAGCCCGAATGCATCTCCGCCGCCGCGCTTCGCGCCCAGGCGCGTGCCTGCTTGTCGGCCGGCCACGCCGTGGGATGTTGCTCGGCCACGTATTCGGCGATGGATAGCGAATCCCATACCGTGGTGTCGCCATCGTGCAGGCACGGCACCTTGCCGGTGGGACAAAACGCGCGGAATGTCGTCCAGTTCGTCGACGTGCCGTGCTGGAACGGCGTGAGCTTTTCCTCGAACGGAATGCCCAGCTCGGTCAGCAATATCCAGGGCCGCAGCGACCATGAGGAGTAGTTCTTGTTGGCGATGTAAAGCGTGACCATGCAGATCCCTCTCGAAAGATGCAAACGCTATTAGATAACCTGCGAGCGAATATGGCTATGGTTCGCAGGCTTCCTTGCCCGCCGCGGCAGCGACCGCCGGGGCAACAGGTCGCGCGGTGCTTCGCGCGTTGGCCAGCGCGACACCACCCACGGTGATCGCGCCGCCGATCAAGGTCAGCCAGCCGGGTTGCTCGCCCAGCCACACCCAACCGATGAGCACCGCAATGGGTGGCGAAAAGTAAATGAAGCTGGAAACCTGCGACACCGATGCGCGCCGCAGCGCCGCGTTCCAGGCCAGATAACCGACGAATGTCGGCGCAATGCCAAGCCACAGTAGCGCCGCGATATGCGACCACGGCGCCGCGGCCAGCGCGTGAGGCAACCCGAGTCCGAACGGCACGGTACCCAGCGTGCCCGCGAAGAATCCGAACGCGGTCACGCCAATCACGTCGTTGCGCGCAAACAGCGGCTTCTGCCCGACAAAGAAGATCGCGCAGGCGATCACGCTCACTAGCACCAGCGCGGCCATCGGCTGGAATGTCACCTCTTTGCCGCTCGCCAGCACGACCAGCACCACGCCCACGAGCGCTACGCCAAGGCCAAGCGCCCTGCGCGCACTGATGCGCTCGCCGATCCAGAACGCCGAGAGCGTGGTCGTGGCCGCCGGTACCAGCGATATCAGAATGGCCGCGGTACCGCTGGCGATGCGCGTTTCAGCGTAGTTGAGGCACATGTGATAGACCGTGAGCCCGATGACGCCGAGCACCGCGAGCTGCAGCCAATCGCTGCGCCGCGGCATGGGCGTGCGCTTGACCCACATCAGCAAGGCAAAGCAAAGCGAACCGATCACCAGCCGCGCCAGGGCGACTTCGCCTGGCGTGAACGAGGCAAGGGCATACGCAATCGCCGCATAGGCGGACGACCAGGTTATCAAGGCAATACCGATATAAATCAGGGCACGCCCGTCGAGGCGTTCGGCCGTGTGCATGGGTAAATTCCGTGGGGAAGGAATGTGCAAATCCTAGCCTTGCGATGCTCGCCGGTGAATAATGGCCCCGTAACCGTCCTGCATGTTTCGCCGTCGAACGAAATATAGATAAGCGCCCATGACCTACGAATCGAAGCCCGAATGGGACGCCAAGGATTGGCAGCTACTGGAGGCCCTTCAGCACGACGCCCGCCTGGGCTACGCCGAGCTGGGCCGCAAGGTGCGACTGTCGGCGCCCGCGGTCGCCGAGCGCGTCAAGCGCATGGAAGAAGCCGGCGTGATTGCCGGGTATCGCACCGTGATCGACCCGAAGCGGCTTGGCTACGGCATCGAAGCCATGGTGCGGCTGCGCTGCGACGGCGGCATCTGCGCACGCATCGGCAAAATCGTTGCCGATGTACCGGAAGTGCTCGATTGCCGCCGTCTTGCGGGCGAGGATTCCGCACTATTGCGCGTGGTCGCGATGTCGATCAGCCATCTCGAGGTGGTGCTCGATCGCCTGCTTAAAATTCACTCGAGCATCAGCACCACGACACTGATCGTGCTGCAGACGCCCCATGCGAACCGTTCGATCACGCGCGCCATGTTCGATGCGGGGCGCGCGTTGTCGGAAGAATGATGCGCTTGACTGTGTGACCGAAAGGCCTCTTTGCCCGGGATATGCAAAGAGGCCACTGATATCAGTTGTGCTGCTTGTCGTCCTTCTTCGGCGGCGGCTGATGCGCAGCATTGTTGTTTTGGTGCTGCTGCGGCGGCGGAGGTGGCGGCGCAGCATGTGCCTGTGGTTGCGGCTGAGGCTGTGGACGCGGCTGGGGTTGCGGCTGTGGGCGCGACGGAGGTGCAGGCTGCGCCGGCGGCGGCACGAATCGCGGCGCGGGCGCGACGGCAGGAGCCGGACGCTGCGGTGGTTGCGGATGCGCCTGTTGCTGCGGCGCCGAAGCAGGATGGAATACCGGCTGTGCTCGCTGCGGCTGCGGCGCCGGGGCGGGATGGAATACCGGTTGCGCTCGCTCCGGCTGCGGAGCCGGGACAGGATGGAATGCGGGTTGCACTCGCTCAGGCTGCGGCGCCTGCGGGACGGGCTGATGTACCGCTTCCTGTGGCCGTGGCGTAAAAGCCGGATGCGTAGGAGCCGGCACATTCGGCTGCTCGTGCGCGATGTTCGCGCGCGGCGCTTCCATCGGACGAGGCGAATACTCCGGATGAGGCACTTGCACCGGACGTGCCGCCTCGGCGGCGGCGCGCGGCGCGGCCGCCGGCGGATATCCCGCACGGGCGAAGTTCGGCACGCTCATCGGCTGCCCTGCCGGACGATTGTTATTGGTGACGTTGTTAGCAGCGTTGCGATTGAACTCGTTGCGATTGTTGTTGACGTTGTTCGTTGTGCTGTTGTTGTTGAACGTACGACTGTTGTTGACGTAGTTGGTGTTGTTGACCGTGTTGTAGCGATTGTTGGTGATGTTGGTGTAACGATTGATCACCGTCGTCGAGCGCGACACATACGTCTGGTTGTTGTAAACCACCGCAGGGTGATGCCAGCCGCCACCTTGGCCTCCACCGTTGTAGCCACCGCCACCACCGCCATGCCAGTTCATGCCCCACGAATGCCAGCCACCTTCGTGGCGGTTGTCGAGCATGCTGCCGATGATGATCGCCGCTCCGAATGCCACGGCACCGACTGCAACCACTTCGCCGGTGGTGTATGTCGGCTGCTCGTACTGGTAGCTGGGGTAGTACGGCACGTCGCCGCCGTAGACGGTCTGCGGATCGTAACTGGGCACGTACACCGCATCCGACTGCGCCGGTTCGATCTGGATGATCTGGCTCGGCGGCGGCACCACGTCCGGACCGGAATAGACGGGCGGCTCGCTGCCGTTATCGGCATAACCGCTTTCGTCCTCGCTCTGCGCGACCTGCTGCACGGGCTGCGTGACGACTTGCTGCTGCGTCGAACTGCGCAGGTTGCCTTGCGCCGCCGCGCGCTGGCGCATCACCTGGATCGCATTGAGCACGTCGGTGGGATCGTTGACGTACGCCTGACCCAGCGCGGTGGTCCACTGGACGTTCTGCGCCATCTGGCTGAGCACCGACGGAAACTGCGTGAGCCCTTTTACGCTCGGATCCCAGTTCTGCGGCTGCACGGCGGCCTGCAGCAGATCGCCTTTCAGATTCGGATTTTGCGTGACCAGGTTTTCCGCTGCCGTGATCTGGTCCGGATAAGTGGCGCCGGCCAGCACCTGCGCAACCAGCTTGTCCGGGAACAATGCGATCGGCGCCACCAGCTGATACAGCTGATCGGCGGTCGGCGGCGTATACGCCTGCTGACCCGTGGCGGACGCAGCCGGCGCGGTGGCCGAAGACGCCGGCGCATTGGCGGAATTGGATGCCTGCTGGCTGCACGCCGCCAATACCAGCATGGTGGCGCACAGGCCTGCGGCAATCGCCGGGCCGGTTGAATAGTGCTTGGTCACTGGACCACTCCTGAGTGAAGCCCGTCGCGGGTAGGTCGGCGCGCCCTGTGTCGCGTTTGCCGACCGTTCGTAAGAACGGCTTGAGTATGCCTACGCGATGGCTGCATTTGGGCTAATGCGCGATAAACGTCGCGCGCGTTTTGCCTGCATTAGGCAAGCCAGTAAGCTTCCCGTCAGCCGCGCGCCGGCAACCCGCTTCTTCCTCGCACGACCGGACGATTCGACCATGCGCACGATGTACCCCGAGATCGAGCCCTACCGCACGCATCGGATCGCGGTGAGCGGCGGCCATACGCTCTATGTCGAGGAATGCGGCAATCCGCGGGGGTTACCCGTGGTGTTCCTGCATGGCGGTCCGGGTGCGGGATTGTCGCCGTATCACCGGCGCTTCTTCGATCCGACGCGCTACCGCATCGTGCTGTTCGATCAGCGCGGTGCGGGACGTTCCACGCCGTTTGCCGATCTCACCGACAACACGACATGGCATCTGGTCGACGATATCGAAGCGATTCGCGAGCACCTCGAGATCGAGCGCTGGGTGGTGTTCGGCGGATCATGGGGCTCGACACTTGGACTTGCCTACGCGCAGACGCATCCCGAGCGCGTGCTCGGCCTGGTGCTGCGCGGCATCTTTCTCGGCCGGCCCGAGGAAATTCGCTGGTATTACGAAGAAGGCGGCGCTTCCTGGATTCTGCCGGAGAAGTGGCAGCGCTACGCGTCGGCGATTCCGCCGGAAGAACGCGGCAACATGCTCGACGCGTATTGGAAGCGACTGACGAGCGACGATGAAACCGTGCGCTTGAACGCGGCGCAGGCGTGGGGCGCATGGGAAGGCGGCGGCATCACGCTGGAAGAAAGTCCGGAAACCGAGGCCAGCTTTGCCGCGCCCGATGTCGCGTTGAGTTTGGCGCGCATCGAAGCGCATTACTTTCGCAATCGCGTGTTCCTGGAAGAGGATCAGCTGCTGCGCCATGTCGACAGGTTGCGCCACATCCCTGGCACGATCGTGCACGGTCGCTACGACATCATCTGCCCCGTGAAGAGCGCCTGCGATCTCGCCGCCGCGTGGCCGGAAGCGGACCTGCGCATTGTGCTCGCCGGACATGCCGCATCGGAGCCGGCGATCGTCGACGTACTCGTCGAAGCAACCGACCGGCTCGCCGATCGCTACTGCTAGGTCTGTCCGTTACTGGTACACGTGCAGATGGTTGAAGATCCACGCGTAGTACGACCGCACCAGATCCTTGTCCGCGCAATCGGCATACAAACCGTTGCAACGCTCGCGCAGTGAAGTCAACGCGGAGAAGTACGGATCCATCGGCAAACCCGCCGCCTTGAGCACCATGCCGGGCAGATGCGCGATATCCAGCATGGGATACGTCGGCAGCAGCGCACCCTGCACGTTGCTCTTGATCATGTAGTACGTGAGGTAGTCCTGGTACGGCACCAGTGCCGGCGGCATGGTGCGCGGCAGTTGGCGCATCTGGTCGTCGAACGACGGTTGGTGATCGCCGAAGTGCACCAGCACGGTCGGCTGTGCACGATCCAGGAAATCGTGCTCCAGGCCCTTCATCGCCGCATCCGAATCGTGCAGGCGCTGCAAATACGTATCGAAGTTCAACGCAGCGAGCGAAGGCAGTCCCTGCAGCAGATTCTGGAACTGCTTGGGCAAGGTCGACATCGGATCGTCGTGCGGCCCGTGCTGGTTGATCGTGAGGATCATGATGAAGACCGGCTGTCCCGGCTTCTTCAACTTGTCGTAGACGCGCTTGGCGGCGGCGAACATCTGCGCGTCGGTTTCATCCCAGTCGTCCAGGCCCAACTCCGCGGCGCCGTAGAAATGATCGACGCCGTAGCCCTTGTATGCATCGCGTCCGTTGAGGAACACGCCATTGGTCGGATAGATCGCCACGGTGAGATAGCCCAGTCGCTGCAACTGGCGCGGCAGCGAGTCGCGCACGTGCGGTGCGAGCACGTAAGGTGCGTACATGCCGCCCGGCCCGAAGATGTCCTGCGGCATGCCGGTGAGCGCGGCAAATTCGCTAACCCATGTGCCGCCGCCAAACGTATGCACGCGCATCGCGCCCGTGCCGCGCGTGCGCGCATCGGACTTGAACATGTCGAGGTTGCATTCGGGCACGGTGCAATGCGTGAACGGCGCTGGATCGAAGGTGCTCTCTTCCAGTACCTGGACGATGTCCGGGTACTGGCCTGGATCGACCGTTCCCGTTGCCGGATCCGATGCGGTGGCCTGCCAGTCGCGTTCGGCGGCCTCATCGCTGGCCATGGCCGGAATGTGCACACTGGAATCGCGTAGGTTGACGAAGAAGTTGGTGAGGTCGGCGTCGTCGGACATCTTTTCCCACGTCCCGCGCTCATGCACCTTCGCGAACGGGCCCGAAGGTAGCAGGCAAACCCAGAACGCCGACGCGCACAGTGCGATACCGCCCAAACGCAGCAGCGTCTGCGGCAACGCGCGTAACGTTGCGAGGCGTCGCCGATCGCAGTACCACGCCAGCCAAAGCACGACGGGCACGGCGATGCCCACGCATATGCCGACGCTGTAGAGATTGGGATAGCGACGCAACGTTTCGAACAAACTCGAACGCACGTAATAAACGAAATCCGCCGGCATCAGCGGCGATTCGAGATACTCCTGCTTCAGCACCGTGATCGCGCGCAAGAGCAGAAACAGGCCTCCGCTCAGCGCGAGCGCAAAGGCCAGTCGCACGAACAGAAAAAATGCAACGCCGAAGACGCAGAGCATCAACGCCAGCACGAAGCAGCGCTGCTCCAGCAGCGGCTCCTGCCAGGCGGTAAACCAGATGCAGATGGCGTAGAACGCCACCGCGCAGACCATAGTCGTACGGTTTCGCGAGGCGCGAAACGGAATCAACGGCATGGAAGGGATCCCCCTGGTGTGGCGTCGCCTCGCAGGACGGCGCTTCGTCTTGTGGTTGTCAACAACGCGTCATTTTAAAGCCTTTTTATCGTCAAAAAGTCAGCCGAACGCAGCGAACGGTCATTCATATCTGCTAGGTTCATGCCCTGTTCGCCTTCTGCCGGAACTTTCATGCTCTCCCGTGCTTGCCGCTCCACCGCTCTCGCCCTCGCCTTTCTGCTTGCCGGCTGCGCAACCCAAGCACCTGCCCCACAAGCCCCGAAACTTCCCGATGGCTTGCGCGCCGACGTGGCGGTGCTGGAAACCACGGACCTGCATTCGAACATCCTCAGCTACGACTACTACAAGCAGAAAGCCGATCCGACCGTCGGTTTCGAACGCACCGTGACGCTGATACGCAAGGCACGCACGCAGTTCACCAACAGCTTCCTGTTCGACGCCGGCGACACCATCCAGGGCAGCGTGCTGGCCGATTACCAGGCGCAGGTCCAGAAGGTGGACTGCGGGCAGGAACTTGCGATGTACAAGGCGATGGACGCCATCGGCTACGACGGCGGCACCATCGGCAACCACGAATTCAACTACGGCCTGTCCTACCTTTCGCAGGTCACCGGCACGCCGATGAATGTGGACGGCGGTGCGACGCAACGCTGCGCCGGTCCGCACTATCCGCTGGTGCTGGCCAATGTCTACAGCGCGCGGGACGGCAAACCGATCTTCAAGCCGTGGACGATCGTCGATCGCAAAATCGCTGCGTTCACGCCCGACGGCAGCGAGCTGAGCGTGCCGCTGCGCATTGCCATCATCGGCTTCGCGCCCCCGCCGATCATGCAATGGGACAAGCAGAATCTCGAAGGCAAGGTCACCGTCACCGGCGTAGTCGAGGCGGCGCGGAAGTACATGCCGGAAATCCAGGCGCAGCATCCGGATCTGGTGATCGCGATTCTTCACGGCGGCTTGAATACGGCGCCCTATACGAACGACATGGAAAACGGCGGCTGGTATCTCGCCGGCGTGCCGGGCATCGATGTGCTGCTGCTCGGCCACGAACACGTCGACTTTCCCGGCCCGCGCTTCGCGCACATGCAGGACGTGGACGATCAGCACGGTTTCGTGCGTGGCGTTCCCGCCGTCATGGGCGGTTTTTTCGGCAAGGATCTCGGCGTAGTCAAACTCGCACTGGTGCGCCAGCAGGATCATTGGGCGATCGACAAGACCAAGACCTTCAGCCAGGTGTGGCCGATCTGTCCGCCCGTCACGGTCGCGGGCAAGCCCACCGTTTCGCCATCCAATTGCGTACCTGCCGATCCGCAGGTGTCGCTGACCGTCGACAAGGTGCATCAAGCAGCGATCGACTACGTGAACACGCCGATCGGTCAAAGCAATGTACGCATGAGTACCTACTTTGCCGATGAAGGCGACATGAGCGCGCTGGCGCCGGTCAATGCCGCGCAGATCGACTACGCGAAACAGGAACTGTCGTCGGCGCATCCCGAACTGGCCAACGTGCCGGTCATCGCATCGGCCGCCGCATTCCGCACGGGTTTCGGCGGCCCCGACGATTACACCGATGTGCTGCCCGGACCGTTGACGCTGCGCAGCGCAGCGGATCTGTACTTCTATCCGAATACGCTGACCGCGGTGAAACTCGACGGCGCCGGCGTGAAGGCGTGGCTGGAAACATCGGCCCAACGCTTCAACCGCATCGATCCGAGCGCGACTGGCGAACAGCCGCTGATCAACGCGAAGTATGTGGGCTTCAACTTCGACCAGATTCAAGGCGGCATCGCGTACGTCATCGACGTTTCCAAGCCGGTGGGTCAACGCATCGTCAAGCTCACGTACCTCGGCAAGCCCATCAAGCCCTCGCAGACCTTCATCGTAGTGACGAACAACTATCGCGCCAGCGGCGGCGGTCATTTCCCTGGATTGGATGGCACTAACGTGGTGCTGGCCGCGCCTGACGGTACGCGGGAAATCCTGGCGCGTTGGTTGCAGGCGCATCCTTCGCTCGACGCCAAGGATCTGCCGCGCACGTCATGGCATTTTGCCCGTCTTAAAACGCGCGGCACGGTGGTATTCACGTCCGCAGGCGACAAACAAGCCATCGCGGAAACGGACGGCCTGCATATCATCCGCCAGCTTCGCGATAACGGTGACGGCACCGCCGTTTACGCCATCGACCTGTCGCACTGATACGGCCGGGCCGCCCTCCTCGCGAGCGCGGCCCATGATCGGCGCGGGTGTAACAGCTACATGCCATTGTTTCATTAGCGAACAATTGACAGCGGCTCGGAGGCGCAACTATCTTCGGACCCATGTCGCCACTCTTTACGCCAGCATCCATGCACAACACCCCGGTCCATACCGGGCGTGCCGGCGTTTTTGCCGCGACGATCGCCACGATTATTACCACCTCCACCGGAACCGGTACGACCGGCTCTGGGTGGGTGTCCGTGCGCGAATAAGGTTTTCCATACGCAACGGCCCCCTCGACGAGGCGGGCCGGCATCCACCGAACCGTCACAGCGAAAGGGGTCTCTACCGGAGAGGCCATCATGGACAGCTGTGCATCACTCATCGCCGAACACCCTCATCGCCTGCCGCCGATTCAGGCCGCCAGCACGCGTCGCCGTACCCTGGCCATCGGCCTGATCGGCCCCGGACGTGTCGGCGGCGTGCTGCTGACCCAGCTGCGTGCCGCGCAAGACCGGCTGGCCCGCGAGACCGGACTCGAATTGCAGCTACGCGGCGTCGCGGCGAGCCGCCGCATGTGGCTGGATTGCGACGATGCCGAACTCAATGCGCAGCACGACGCGCAAACCTGGCGCCCCACCGATCTCTATGAATTCGCCGCCTACATTCGCGGCGACGACCGGCGCCACGCGATGCTGATCGACTGCAGTGCGAACGAAGACGTGGCTTCGCAATATCCCTACTGGCTCGCTTCCGGCCTGCACGTCGTCACGCCCAACAAGCTGGCGAGCAGCGGTCCACTTTCCCGCTGGCAGGCGATTCGCGCGGCGGGCAGCCACGGTGGCCGCTTCCGCTACGAAGCGACGGTATGCGCGGGCCTGCCGGTCGTGCAGACGCTGCGCGATCTGCTCGATACCGGCGATCAGCTGCTGTCGGTGGAAGGCATGTTCTCCGGCACGCTGGCCTGGCTGTGCTGCCAGTTCGACGGCTCGCGTCCGTTCTCCGAACTGGTGCGCGAAGCGCATGCGCTGGGCTACACCGAACCGGATCCGCGCGACGACCTGTCCGGCATGGACGTGGCGCGAAAATTGGTGATCCTCGCGCGCGAAGCGGGTTGGCCGCTGTCGCTGCAGGACGTCCCCGTCGAAAGCCTGGTGCCTACCCACTTGAAAGCGCTACCGCTCGATGAATTCATGCAGCGGTTGGACGAACTCGACGCGCCGATGGCCGAACGCCTCGCGGCGGCCCAGGCGGCGCATGGCGTGCTGCGCCACGTTGCCAGCCTCGACCATCACGGTCACGCCCAGGTCCGCCTGCAAGCGCTTCCGGCGGCCCACCCCTTCGCGCACACGCGCCTCACCGATAACATCGTGCAATTCCGCACGCAGCGTTACCGCGATAATCCGCTGCTGGTGCAGGGCCCCGGCGCCGGTCCGGAAGTGACGGCCGCCGGTGTGTTTGCCGATCTGCTGCGCATCGCCGAATCGCTGGGGGTGCGCGCATGAATACTCCTCTTGCCACGAAGTCCGCCATGTCCGCGCAACAACTTGAGTCCGCTTCCGCGATCGCCTACGCCAGCGTGGGCAACGTGGGCGTGGGTTTCGATATTCTCGGTCACTGCATCGAAGGCGCCGGCGATCGCGTCGAGGTGCGGCGCATCGATACGCCCACGGTGCGGATCGCCGGCATCCACGGCTGTGTCGAAGTGCTGCCTACGGATGCGGCGCAAAACACCGCCGGCATGGCGTTGATGGCGTTGCGCAAGGCGCTCGGCTTGCAGCATGGATTCGAACTTTCCATACACAAGGGCATTGCGCTCGGGTCAGGCATGGGCGGTTCGGCAGCCTCGTGCGTCGCGGCGCTGGTGGCGGCGAACGCCTTGCTTGAGCGGTCGCTGCCACGCGAAGCGCTCTACAACTTCGCACTTGAGGGCGAAGCGGTCGCCAGCGGCGGCCGTCACGGCGACAACGTGGGACCGATGCTGCTCGGCGGCCTCGTACTCGCCACGCGCGATCGGCTGGTGCGCGTTCCCGTTCCGCCAACCTGGCACTGCGCCCTGGTGCATCCGCATGCGGTGCTGGAAACACGCACAGCGCGCGCGGCGCTGGCCGGCGATTACGCGCTCGGCGAATTCGTTGCGCAATCGGCCAATCTTGCGCTGGTGCTTGCCGGCTGCTGGCGCGGCGATGCGGCGCTGGTGCGCGAAGGACTGAAAGACGTGCTGATCGAACCGCGACGCGCGCCCCTGGTGCCCAATTTCGCGCGCGTGAAGCAGGCCGCACTGGATCACAAGGCCCTGGGTGCGAGCATTTCCGGCGGCGGCCCCAGCGTATTCGGATGGTTCGAACACCGTGTTGAGGCTGAAGCAGCAGCCGATGCCATGTGCAGCGCGTTCGCGGAAGCGGGGCTGGATAGCGATCGTTTTGTTGCGCCGGTGGAGGGTCCCGCAGCCTCGCTGGTCTCCACCTCCAACAAGGGCGGCGCGGCATGAACGTGGCGTTGCGATATCTGAGTACACGCGGCGCAACACCCGCGGCCACGCTCAGCGAAGCGATAGCGGCGGGCCTGGCGCCGGACGGCGGCCTGTATGTGCCCGAACGTTTGCCGGCGCTGCTTACCGAGCAATTCGATCCCGAAGGCACGCTCGCCGATACCGCTGCAACGTTGCTCGCGCCTTTTTTCGCGGGCGATGCACTCGCCAGCGAGCTGCCGGCCATCTGTGCCGAAGCACTGACGTTTCCGACACCGCTGCGCGTGTTGCCGCAGCATCCCAAGTCATCCGTACTGGAGCTGTTTCATGGCCCGACGGCGGCATTCAAGGATGTCGGCGCGCGCTTTCTCGCCGCATGCATGCGGCGCCTTCGCGCCGAGGCCACCTCACCGCTGACCATTCTGGTGGCGACGTCCGGCGACACCGGTGCAGCCGTGGGCGCGGCATTCCATCGCCAACCTGGCATCGACGTGGCGATCCTCTTTCCGGATGGCCGTGTGTCGCCGCGACAGGCGCACCAGCTCGGATGCTTCGGCGACAACGTGCAAGCTTTGCGCGTACAGGGTCATTTCGACGATTGCCAACGCATGGTCAAGGCGGCGTTGAACGATAGGACACTGCAGGCGCAATCGCCGCTCTCCTCCGCCAACAGCATCAGCCTCGGGCGACTGCTGCCGCAGATGAGTTATTACGCGCACGCTGCACTTGCATGGTGTCGCGAGCATCACGAACCACTGAACCTGATCGTGCCGACGGGCAATCTGGGCAATGCGCTCGCAGCGCAATGGGTCCGCACGATGGGCTTGCCCGTGGGGCAGATCAAACTCGCCTGCAACGCCAACGCCACGCTGCCCGATTTCTTCGCCGGCAACGACTACTCACCGCGCGAGGCCGTCGCAACGCTTGCCAATGCGATGGATGTCGGCGCGCCGAGCAACTTCGAACGCCTGCGCTGGACGCTTCCCGACGCGGCTTTGCTGCGCTCGCAGCTGCAGGCGCAAAGCGTGGATGACCGCACGATCAGCGCAACGATCGCCGCGCATGCACGCGAACACGGCGAGGTGTTCTGCCCGCACACGGCGACGGCCATGCATCTGCTGGATCAGCTGCGCGCCGCCGGCGATGACGCGTCCTGGGCCATCGTCGCCACGGCGCATCCGGCGAAATTCGAAAGCGTGGTCGAACCCTTGATCGGCAGGCCCGTCGAGGTTCCCAGCTCGCTGGCGGCGATGCTGCAGCGTTCGGCGTCGGCCGAAGCCATGCCTGCGCAGGATGGCGCGTTACGTCAATGGCTGCTGGAACGGGCGACACATCACGCTGACGCTCTGTCTTGAACGCATGCCATGTCGGCGAAGGCTCCGGTCTCCGCCGAATGACATCGATCAGCCAAGCATCTCTAGGATCTGCGCCGAACTGCGCACACGGCCAAGGCGCGGAAAGATGTTTTCCACGGCAAAGGCGTGCTGCTCGCCATTGGCGGCGCTCATCGCATCCTCGGCGAAGACGAGACCGAATCCGATCTCCCACGCGTTGCGCGCGGTCGATTCCACGCCGATGTTGGTCGAGATGCCGCCGATGACGATGTGCTCCACGCCGCGGCGACGCAGCTGCAATTCCAGTTCAGTACCGTAGAACGCACCCCATTGACGCTTGACGATGCGGATGTCGCTGTCGACGACGCGCAGCGCTTCGGGAAACTCCCACCAGTCCGCCGGCAGGCTCATGTTCGGCATGGGGCGGTCCACCTCCTGGCGCGGTACATCGCCGCCATCGGCCGACCAACCCACGCGCACCAGCGCCACGGGTGCATGAAGCTGGCGAAAGCGCGTCGCAAGTGCGCTGGCTTTATCCAGTACGTCGGCTGCCGCATGCGGGCCGCCTGCAAACGGTAGGATACCTTTCTGCAGGTCGATCAGAACCAGCGCCGTTCGGCTTGGATCGAGCTTTTCCATGGAACTCTCCGGACCAGTTAAGTGAGGAAACCCTCACTTAGGAGTTTATGAGGATGTCCTCACAAAAATCAAGTGCACCGAAGCCTTCAGAAGCTCGACGCGTGCCGCAGCGACAGCGCGGCCGCGAGCGCGTGGCCGCGTTGCTGGAGGCGGCGGCGGCATGCTTTGTCGAGAAGGGTTACGAGGCGACCACGATGACCGAAGTGGCCGCCCGCGCCGGTGCGGCCATCGGCTCGCTCTACCAGTTCTTTCCTACCAAGGAAGCGCTTGCACAGGCGCTGGTAGAACAATACGGGCAGGCGTTCTATGCGGCGATCGGAAAGCTGGCCGAACAATCGGCCGACTGGAATATCGACGAACTGGCGGCGCAGTTGAGCACGTTCCTCATCACGTTCCGCCGGCGTCATCCGGCCTTCGTGATGCTGGTGGAATCGGGCCCCGCACCTGCTGCCGATGGCATGGCGATACGTCGCGGCTTTCGTGCCGAACTGCAGGCGCTGCTGACGCAACGCGCGCCCGGTCGCTCGGCCGAAGACATGCATGCCGTCGCAGTTGTCGTGCAGCAGATGATGAAAGCGGCGGTTGCGATTCAGGCGGAGCCTGGCATGCCCGGTCGCCAGGCCGCGTTGGCCCAATTGCAACACGCCATGCAGCTCTACCTGCATGGCGTGCTGGAAGCGACCTAGGGCCTGTTCGCACTATTTGCGTGGCCCGCGCCGGGAGCTGTTTGCCCGCCAGCCAAGGAAGAGCGAGGGAGTGTACGTCCGTACACGACTGAGCGATGACGCCGGATGGCGGGCAAACAGACCCGGCCCTTCGGGTTGCCGTTGAGTGGCCGCCATGCGGCAGCGCGCGGCTTGACTTGGCAGCCAGCCAAGCCTGCGCCACGCACTACCACCTGACGGCCACTCAACCGCAACGCGGGCTACGCAAATAGTGCGAACAGGCCCCCCCTAGGCATCAACCGCCTTTGCTGGGATAGGTCTGAAAGCCGCCACTCTGCTGCGGGGCAGGCGGCGCCTGTTGTGGCGACTGCTGCGATGACGCGCCTTGCACCGGCGGCGGCGCGGACGGTCCCACCACATGACTCCCGCAGTAATAGGCCTCCCACGGCTGCGAACCGTCCACCGGATCGGCCAGCGGCTTGATGGTGTCCGCCTTCATGTCGACGGCGCTGTTGCGCGCCTGCACATGTAGTTCGTCGCGCACCTTGATGTCGTTGCGATCGATCGGCCCGACGTGATCGGTCACCGAGACGGTGATCTTGCCCAGATCCCGGCAGCCGGAAACATCGCCGCTCCACGCGGTGCGAACGTTGTCCGAGCCAGCTACCGGATTGATGCCCCAGGTACAACCGCCGAGCAGCACGACAGGTGCGAGCAGCAGCAGGGTCTTGCGCATGAGTAGCTCCGTAATTAGGCGGGGAAATGCGAAGTGTGTGGCCATGCCTTGCATCCTAACTCTTTGACGCGCGCCATCCCCGAACGCAGGCTTAGCGTGTCCGTCCGGACACTGTCCGGTCGCGAGTGTCCGGTGTCCGCGGACAATGCGGCGCCCATCAGCGCGCGCCAACAAATGCATGCATATCAACGCATTATGCCAAAGCAGAGGGCTGGCACGGGGATTGCTGAGTAAAAGGCGAGGACTTTCCCGTCCAAACTTAGGAGATAGGGACATGAAATTTGAAACCATGGTTCTGCGCAGTCTTTTCGTCGCATGCGTGCTGGTTTGTGGACTGATCCTGGCTGGGATGATCACCGCCAAGCCGACACCGGTGCAGCTGGCCAACAGCAACCGTGTCAGTGCGCTGTTCGCCTCGGCCCCCGCGACCTGCGCACTGCCTGTCGCCGGCGAGATTGCCTGCATCCGCATCGTGGGCTGATCGCGAGACGCGATCGCCCTTGCCGTCCGATAATGACGGCATGCTGCATGTCATCCTGTTCCGCCCCGAAATCCCGCCCAATACCGGCAACGTGATCCGTCTGTGCGCCAACACCGGCGCCGGACTGCATCTGATCCGCCCACTGGGCTTTGAGCTTGACGATACGCGCCTGCGGCGCGCCGGCCTCGATTATCACGAGTATGCGCGCGTCGCGGTGCATGACGATCTCGATGCCTGCCTGGCGGCGATCGGCCATCCTCGTGTTTTCGCATTCTCCACGCGCGGCCGCACCATGCACGTGGATGCACGCTTCGGCGACGGCGATGCCTTGCTGTTCGGTTGCGAGACCGCCGGCCTGCCGGACGGCGTGCTCACCGCGTTGCCGCCGGAACAACGCTTGCGCCTGCCGATGTGTCCGGACAGTCGCAGCCTCAATCTTTCCAACAGCGTGGCGGTGGCCGTTTACGAGGCATGGCGCCAGCTCGGTTTTCCGGGTGCCGTGGCACTCTGATTGCCATGGTCACCGCAGCTGCAGCGCGCGGGCAGCTACAATCCCGGTATGAATGCCGCCTCATCTTCAAACCTGCTCCCGCAGCCGCTGCGCCAGCTGGCGGGTCGCGCGCTGGAAACCGCGCTCAATCATGTGATGTCGCTCGATCCGGATACCCAGGCGAAACTCGCCACGCTCGAAGGCCGAAGCGTACAGCTGCAGCTTCGCGGGCTCGATCTTGCGCTCGCCGTGACGGTGGAACAGAACCGGCTGAAAGTAGGTCCTGCGCCAGAATCGAGTGATCTGCGCGTGGCCGCCACGCCGGGCAGCCTGCTGTCGATGCTGCTGAGCCGGCACAGCGACAGCGTGTCGCCGGGCAAAGTGGAGATTGCCGGCGACGCCGAGCTCGCACGACGACTGGAAAAACTCGCCAGCGGCTTCGCCCCCGATTTCGAGGAAGCCTTCACGCGCACCTTCGGCGACGTGCTGGGTGTGCCCGTCGCCAAGGCCGTACGCAGCGGCCTTGCGCACGCACGCGACACCGCGACCCATCTCAGCCAGGACGGCGCCGCGTGGCTGCGCGATGAATCGCGCATGGCGCTGGCGCCCGGCGAAGTCGAAGCGTTTCTCGACGACGTGGATCAATTGCGCGAACGCACGGAACGCCTTGATGCGCGCCTCGCGCGTCTGGAACGTGCACGCCGGGGAACGACTCCGTGACGCCGCTGAAAGCCGTGCCGGGCTTGCTGCGTGTTGCTGTGGTGCTGTTGCGCTACCGGCTGGACGAACTGGTCGACGCGACGCATCTCTTCCGCCCGCTCAAGCTGGTGCGTCCGATGCTGGGACGTCCGGTTGTCGACGTGCGCCCCTTGTCGCGTGGCGCACGCATTCGGCTGGCCCTGAACGAACTCGGCCCGATCTTCGTCAAGGCCGGCCAGGTGCTTTCGACGCGCCGCGATCTGGTTCCCGGCGATATCGCCGACGAGCTTGCGCTGCTTCAGGACCAGGTGCCGCCGTTTCCTGGCGACCAGGCACGCGACACTATCCAGCGCGAACTCAAGGCGCCGATCGACACGCTGTATGCGAGTTTCGATCCGACACCGCTGGCGTCCGCATCGATCGCGCAGGTACACGCCGCGACGCTGAAAGGCGGACACGCCGTCGTGGTGAAGGTGTTGCGCCCGCGCATCGAGGAACGCATCGCGCGTGACGTGCGTCTTCTGCATTCGCTCGGCGAACTGGCCCAGCGCTGGCATCCCAACGCGGACAAGATCCGCCCCCTCGACGTGGTGACCGAAGTCGAGAAGATGCTGGAGAACGAGCTGGATCTGCAGCGGGAAGGTGCCAGTGCCAGCCTGCTGCGCCGCAATTTCGCCAGCGGCGTCGACATGTACGTGCCGGAAGTCTTTTGGGATTTCACCACGGCGAAAGTGCTGACGCTCGAACGCGTATCCGGCGTGAGCTGCGACGACATCATCGCCATCGATGCGGCGGGAATCGATCGCAAGAAGCTCGCCGCGAAGGGAGTTCGCCTGTTCTACGAACAGGTGTTCCGCGACAACTTCTTCCACGCCGATGCGCACCCGGGCAACATCTGGGTCGATCCCACGCGTATCGACGAACCGCGCTTCATCGCGCTGGATTTCGGCATCATGGGTTCGCTGCCGGAAGCGGATCAATACTGGCTGGCGCAGAATTTCATCGCACTGTTCGAGCGCGATTATGCGCGCATCGCCAAGCTGCACATCGACGCCGGCTGGATGCCCGCCAGCATCCGGGTGGACGAATTGGAAGCGGCCGTACGCACCGTGTGCGAGCCGTACTTCACGCGTCCGCTGTCGCAGATCTCGCTGGCCGAGCTGGTGGTGAAGCTTTTCCAGACCGCACGGCGGTTCGAGCTCACCGTGCAGCCGCAGCTCATTCTGCTGCAGAAAACCCTGCTCAATATCGAGGGCGTGGGTCGCATGCTCGATCCGGACATCGATATCTGGGCGGTGGCGCATCCCGTGCTCAAGCGCATTCTGCGCGAGCGTTACAGCCCGCTGCGCACGCTGCGCGAGATCCGCAAGCGCGTGCCAGAGTGGTTCCACAACGCGCCCCAGCTTCCGGAACTGGTGCGCAACGCGTTGCGTCAGGCGGCCGTCGGCGAGCAGCGCATGCTGGCCGATGCGGAAGAACTCATGCATCAGCGCCATCTCGTGCGCCGCATGCTTGGCGTGATCGGCGGCGGACTGTTTGGTACGACGCTGATCATCTGCGCCACGGTGATGTGGACGTTCGCTCCGCAGCATGGCATCTGGCCGCCGGTGTGCGTAGGCGGAGTTGGCGTGCTTTCGTTTGCGCTCGCGTGGTTGCGCCGATAATGCCCTCTCTCCTTCCCCTGCAAGGCAGGGCAGGGAGCAGGCGATGCACTGATGCTTGAAATTCTTTATCAGGACGATGCACTCATTGCGGTGAACAAGCCCGCAGGGCTGGCCGTGCACCGCTCCAAGATGGTCGGCAACGCGGAGACCTTTCTCATCGATGTCCTGCGCGAACAGGTGGGCGGTATCGTATATCTGGCCCATCGCCTGGATCGCGCCACCAGCGGCGTGCTGCTGATTGCGCGATCCACGGAAGTCGCCGCCGCGCTGGGCGAGCAGTTCATGGGGCGCGATGTGCACAAGCAATACCTGGCTGTCGTGCGCGGCTGGCCGGAGCCCACGGAAGGTGTGGTCGACTACGCGTTGCCGGGTTCGCGCGAGACCGGTCCGCGGCGCGAAGCACGTACCGCTTACCAGCGACTGGCTACGGTCGAAGTACCTATCGCACTGGGGCGCTATCCGCAGCAGCGTTATGCGCTGGTGCTGGCCGAACCTGAAAGCGGACGCTTTCGCCAGATCCGCAAGCACATGGCGCATATCCATCACCCGGTGATCGGCGACTGCCAGCACGGGCGCGGCGATCACAATCGTCTCTACAAGCAATACTTCAGTTGCCACCGCATGCTGCTGCATGCCTGGCGCCTGCGGTTTCGCCATCCGGTGGATGGCAGGCCGATGGAGCTGGAGGCGCCCCTGGACGATGCTTATCGCGGGCTGCTGGCGCGCTTTGGCTGGCAGCTGCCCATGGACCAGTCCATAAGCCTCGCGCCGACCAGCTAAAATGCGCGGCATGTTGCCCGTAAGCCCATCCATCGTCCTACCGGAATCCGAGCTGGTCGTGCGCTTTTTGCGCGCCGACGGGCCCGGCGGCCAGCACGTAAACCGCACCGAGAGCGCGGTCGAACTGCGTTTCGACGTGCTGAACTCGCCTTCGCTACCCGACGACGTGCGGGCAAGGCTGCTTGCGCGTCGCGATCGGCGTCTTACCGACGAAGGCGTGCTGGTGATCCAGGCACGCCGTTTTCGCGACCAGGGCCGCAACCGCGACGACGCACGCGAACGCCTGGTGGACATCCTGCGTGGCGCACTGCAAGCGCCCAAGAAACGCATTGCCACCAAGCCCACTCGCGCATCGAAACAGCGTCGCCTGGAAAGCAAGCAGTCGCGTGCAAAACTCAAGCAGACCCGTTCGCGCTCCTGGAGCCACGAGTGAGCCAACCCATTCTTCCGGCGATACCGGCGCAAGCCCCGAGACTTAACAGCCGCTTTTGGCCATGGTTGATGCGCAGCCTGCTGCGTCTCTCCGGCTGGCGCCTGCTCGGCGAGCTACCGAATCTGCCGAAAGTGATCATCATCGGCGCGCCGCACTCTTCGTACTGGGACGGCGTGTGGGGACTGATGATGAAGATCGGCCTCGGCGTCAACATCAACATCATGATCAAGCGCGAAGTGCTGGACGGGCCGCTTGGCATCATCCTGCGTCCGATCGGATTGATTCCCATCAACCGCAGCGCAGCGTTGAACGTCGTCGACCAGATGGTGCAGCGCTTCAAGGATCACGAGCAGATGTGGCTGGGCATTACGCCGGAAGGCACGCGCAAGCACGTCAAGCACTGGAAATCGGGCTTTCTGCGCATCGCGCACGACGCGAACGTGCCGATCCAGACGCTATTCATCGACTACCCCAGCAGGACATTCACGCTCGGACCGCTCATCCGCGCAAGCGACGACCATGAGGCCGATATGGCGACGATTCGCGCGATGTTTCGCCCTTATCGCGGCAAGCACCGCAATACTGAATAACTTCTCGGTATTGCGGCTATAGCGTTCACAGCGGGCGGCGCTAGAAACCTTAAGCCCGAAGTTGCGTGCCTATTCCTCGAGAAATCGCTATGTCTCATCCGGGAATAGCGACGCGTATGACGGGTCCGCATGCTCCCACTGTGCTTTCTTCTCGACGAGATATGAACGCACCTGCTCCAACGCCACGTCAGGCGGAATGTTGATCGCGATATACGTGGGCTTGGCTCCCTCGTAGCTGCAGCCGAGTGCTACCAGCTCATGAAGAATTTCATGTGAGGCGTTGCCTGGAGACGCGGGCGAATCAAAGATGATCCGGATCGTTCGATTGCCGGATTTTTCGATCACGGCCTGAAACGTTGGAAAGCCCTCTTGCGCATCGTAGGGCGCAAGAACGATGTCTTCCCATGAAACACCATAAGCAAAGAACGGCGAATTGCAGAGCTTGTATCGATCGTTACCAAGCGGTGTAGCCCAGAGCGTTTCGACGGTGGCGTCACCGTCATCGTCCGGCACACGAAAAAGCACTTTGGCTGTAGCGTCATGGCTCATGCTGTATCACCACCCTTCGGATAGATGACAGCCGGTTATACCTCTTTTTCGTTTCACCGAAAGAGATGACTACCCGTCCATATCGCGCGACTTCGGCATCAGCGTTCGGAGTGCCCCGATTCGTCATAGTCGCGATGCGTCAGTAAACCGGGACGTATCAGATCAATGAAGTTGCGCGCTTCCGTGGTAAGAAATTTGCCCTTGCGCATCACCACGCCGTAGCTGCGCTGCGGGAAGTATTGGCGCATGTTGCGCACGGCAAGTCGCCCGCGATCCGCGTCGGTGATGCAAATGCCGGTGACGATGGAAATTCCCAGACCCATCGCCACGTATTCCTTGATCACCTCCCAGCCGCCGACTTCGATCGCGACCTGATACGGCACCTGGCGCTGCTGGAACACCAGATCCACCAGTCGATAGGTGGACAGGCGTTGCGGTGGAAGGATCAGGCCGTAGGGCGAGAGGTCCTCCAATGTCACGCTTTCCTTTCGCGCGAGCGGATGATCGGGCGGCGTGATCAGCATCGGGTCGTAGTGATAGACCGGTGCCCAGGCGATGTCGTTGGGCACATCGAGCATCGAGCCCACCGCGAAGTCGGCCTCGTCCGCGCGTAAGAGCGCCATGCCGTCCTTGCCGGTGACATTGGCCAATTGAAGCTGCACCGCCGGGAAGCGCTCGCGATAGCGCCTCACCAGCTCGGGCAGCAGGTACTGGATGGTCGAGCTGCCGGCCGCGATGGTAAGCCGGCCTGTCTGCAGACCTTTTATCTTGGTCTGAAAGTCGCGATCGAGGTTTTCCCAGCCTTCCACCAGCGGGCGTGCCAGCTCGTAAAGCGCTTCGCCCGCATCGGTGAGGTTGATGCGGCGCCGGGTGCGCTGGAGCAATTCCACGCCCAGCTCGCGTTCCAGCGCCTGCAATTGCAGGCTGATCGAGGGCTGCGAGAGATACAGCGATTCGGCGGCGCGGCTGAGGGTGCCCAGTTTCACCGTGGCGACGAAGGCCCGCATCTGCTTCAGCCGGTTGCCTTTGTAGTAGTAGCGGCTGGCGTCGCCGGCCGGTTCAGCGCTCTTTTGCACCCGCCGCGAGGGTTTCGCCGCGGGCTTTTTTGTCATGTTCGGCTTTCGGTCAGGCGTTTTCATGACAGTTAACTCAATACGTTAGCGTATGTATTGACATTTATAATATCAAGAATTGAAACATTTATTTTGTCAAATCGAAGATAGATCACTAGCTTCTGCCCCAAGCCCAAGGTGGAGAAGCACATGGCAGTACCCAGCGAAAAATTCGTCAGCAGGTCGGCCGAGATCCTCGCGGAGACCGCTGGCTATGAAGACATCCTTACCCCGGATGTCCTGGCCTTCCTGGCCCGGCTGCACCGGTTCGCCGAGCCGCGGCGCCAGCAGCTGTTGCAGGCCCGCCGCCAGCGGCAGGCGCGTTACGACATGGGTGTCCTGCCCGATTTCCGGGTCGACACCAAGGCGATCCGCGAATCCGACTGGAAGGTGGCCCCGATCCCGGCTGCCCTGCAGGACCGCCGCGTGGAGATCACCGGCCCGGTCGAACGCAAAATGATCATCAACGCGCTCAATTCCGGCGCGAAGGTGTTCATGGCCGACTTCGAGGATTCCTCTGCGCCGAGCTTCGCCAATCAGCTCGATGGCCAGCTCAACCTGCGCGATGCGGTGAACGGCACGCTCCAGTACCGCTCGCCCGAGGGCAAGGAATACCGCGTGGGCGCCAGCCCGGCCGTGCTGGTCGTACGCCCTCGCGGCTGGCATCTGCCGGAACGTCACGTAACGGTCGATGGCGAAACCATGGCGGGTGCGCTGGTCGACTTCGGCCTCTACGCCTTCCACAACGCGCAGGCGCTGCATGCACGCGATCTCGGCCCGTATTTCTACCTGCCCAAGCTCGAAGCCATGGAGGAAGCCGCGCTGTGGAACGAGGTGATGGCGCTGGCGGAAAGCGAGCTGGATCTACCCAACGGCACGATGAAAGCCACCGTACTGATCGAGACGCTGCCGGCCGTGTTCCAGATGCACGAGATATTGCACGCGCTGCGCGATCGCGTGGTCGGCCTCAATTGCGGCCGCTGGGATTACATCTTCTCCTACCTGAAGACCTTGCGCGGCCACCGCGATCGCCTGTTGCCGGAACGCGGCCAGGTGGTCATGACGGTGCCGTTCCTGAAGACGTATTCGGAACTGCTGATCCAGACCTGCCATCGCCGCGGCGCGTTTGCGATGGGCGGCATGGCCGCGCAGATCCCGATCAAAGGTGACGACGACGCGAACGAGAAGGCGATGGCCAAAGTCCGCGCCGACAAGCTGCGCGAAGTGCAGGCGGGCCACGACGGTACGTGGGTGGCGCATCCCGCGCTGGTGCCGGTCGCCAAGGACATCTTTGACCGCCACATGCCGGAACCGAACCAGTTGCACGTCAAGCGCGACGACGTGAAGGCCAATCGAGATGCGCTGATCGCACCCTGCGGCGGCACCATCAGCCGCGCCGGTTTCGACAACAACGTGGAAGTGGCGCTGCGCTATACCGCCGCGTGGCTGGAAGGCCTGGGCTGCGTGCCGATCCATCACCTTATGGAAGACGCAGCGACGGCCGAAATCGCACGTGCGCAGCTGTGGCAATGGCTGCATCACGGCAGCCTGGAATTTCCCGATCACGCACCGATCGATTTCGCCTTGTTCGATCACGCGCTCGCCACCCACGCGCATCGCCTGCGCGAAAGCACCCTGCCCGGCGCACGCCGTGCCGAGGACGCCGCAAGGTTGCTGTTCTCGATGACGCACGCCGATCAGCTCGGCGATTTCCTCACTCTTCCCGCTTACGAACAGCTTGTCTGATCGCGCGTACCGAAACACTCACGGAGTACACGACATGAAAAACACACTGCCCACCGCCGAACAGATTTCGCTGGACTGGAAGAACAACCCGCGCTGGGCCGGCATCCGGCGCAACTACAGCGCCGAGGACGTGGCGCGTTTGCGCGGCACTGTGAATGTCGAGCATTCGCTTGCGCGCCGTGGCGCGGAGCGCTTGTGGAAATCGCTGCACAAGGAAGATTTCGTCAATGCGCTCGGCGCCCTCACCGGCAACCAGGCCATGCAGCAGGTGAAGGCCGGACTGCAGGCGATTTATCTCAGTGGCTGGCAGGTTGCCGCGGATGCGAATGTCGCCGGCGAGATGTATCCGGACCAGTCGCTGTATCCGGCCAACTCGGTGCCGCTGGTGGTCAAGCGCATCAACAACACGCTGCTGCGCGCCGACCAATTGCATCATGCCGAAGGCAAGGACGACATCGACTGGATGGTGCCGATCGTGGCCGACGCGGAAGCGGGTTTCGGAGGTGTGCTCAATGCCTTCGAATTGATGAAGGCGATGATCGAAGCCGGCGCGAGTGGCGTGCATTTCGAGGATCAGCTGGCCTCGGTGAAGAAGTGCGGGCACATGGGCGGCAAGGTGCTGGTGCCCACGCGCGAGGCGGTGGACAAGTTGAATGCCGCGCGCCTCGCGGCAGACGTACTCGGCGTGCCGACCTTGCTCGTTGCACGCACTGATGCCGATGCCGCGGATCTCATCACCTCCGACATCGACGAGAACGACCAGCCGTTCACGACGGGTGAACGCACGGTGGAAGGTTTCTTCCGCGTTCGCGCCGGTCTCGATCAGGCAATCAGCCGTGGCCTGGCCTACGCGCCGTATGCCGATCTGGTGTGGTGCGAAACCAGCAAGCCCAACCTGGAAGAAGCGCGCAAGTTCGCCGAAGCGATCCACGCGAAATTTCCGGGCAAGCTGCTGGCCTACAATTGCTCGCCGAGCTTCAACTGGAAGAAGAATCTGGACGACGCCACCATCGCGAAGTTCCAGAAGGAGCTGGGCGCGATGGGTTACAAGTTCCAGTTCATCACGCTTGCGGGTTTCCACAGTCTCAACTACGGCATGTTCGATCTGGCGCACGGTTATGCGCGCCGCCAGATGAGCGCGTTCGTCGAGCTGCAGGAGAAGGAGTTCGCCGCCGCCGAACGTGGCTTCACCGCCGTGAAGCATCAACGCGAAGTGGGCACGGGCTACTTCGATGCCGTGACGCAGGCGATCCAGCAAGGTCAGTCGTCAACCACGGCGCTAAAGGGTTCGACCGAAGAAGCACAATTCCATCGCGCCAGCGCTGCCTAAAAAGCAGCCACACACCCTCCCCTGCTAGCGGGGGAGGGTCGAGCTGCGCACACAGTCATTCGATCGCCGCGCGCAGATAGAAAATCTGCCGGCACTTAATCGGAAACCAGCGACAACCGCCGATATTGCAACGCCTCGGCAAGATGCGTGAGATCGAGCGCCGCAGCACCGTTGTCGAGATCTGCAATGGTACGCGCCACACGTAGCGTTCGATGGTACGCACGCGCAGACAAACCCAGACGCTCCAGCGCACTATCGAACCAGCGACGCTCGCTCGGCCCCAACGCGCAATCGCGTTCCAGTTCACGCGTACTGATCTCGGCATTGGGCCTTCCGGCGCGCGCCAGCGCATGCTGACGCGCACGAATGACGCGCGCGCGCACAGTGGCCGAGTCTTCGTCGTGCACGCTGCGTGGCGCGCCCAGTTCCGCCAGCGGCACGGCAGGTACTTCCACGCACAGGTCGATGCGATCGAGCAACGGACCGGAAATGCGCGAGCGGTAGCGCTGCACCTGATCGGGCGTACAACGGCAGCGTCGACGGGTATCGCCCGCATAACCGCAAGGACACGGATTCATCGCCGCGACGAGCTGGAACTGCGCCGGAAACGTGAGCTGACGCGCGGCGCGCGAAATGAGGATCTCGCCCGACTCCATCGGTTCGCGCAGCACTTCGAGCACGTGCCGGCTAAACTCGGGAAGCTCGTCGAGGAAGAGCACGCCATTGTGCGCAAGCGAAATTTCGCCAGGCCTGGGTTGCGAGCCGCCACCGACCAGTGCCGCGGCGGAAGCGGTATGGTGAGGCGATCGAAATGGACGGTAGCGCCAGCGCGCGGGATCGACCGCCTGACCGGCTACCGACATGACCGCGCACGTTTCCAGCGCCTCCGATTCGCTCATCGGGGGCAGGATGCCGGGCAGGCGTTCGGCCAGCATGGTCTTGCCGGTGCCGGGAGGCCCCATCAGCAACATGTGGTGACCGCCGACTGCGGCGATCTCCAGTGTTCGGCGCGCTTGCAGCTGTCCGCGCACGTCGATCAGATCGGGGCCACCATCGTCGTTGCTCAAGGTCAATGACGCTGCTGGCGGGGGTAATTCCTGCACACCGCGCAACCAGCCGCAGACATCGGTGAGCGTATCGGCCACGCGCACGTCGACTTCCGGAATCAGCGCCGCCTCTTCCGCGTTGGCACGCGGCACCACGACGCGGCGCCCGCGCGCCCGCGCGCGGAGCAGTGCCGGCAGCACGCCCGATACCGGACGCAATTGCCCCGAAAGCGCCAACTCGCCAAGGAATTCGCAATCGTCGAGCTTCTCGCGCGGCACTTGGTGGCCTGCCGCAAGAATGCCGAGCGCAATAGCCAGATCGAAGCGGCCACCGTCCTTGGGCAGCTCGGCCGGCGCCAGGTTCACGGTGACCTTGCGGTTGGGGTACTCGAAGGCAGCGCTCTGGATGGCTACACGCACGCGATCGCGTGCTTCTCGCACGGCGGCTTCGGGCAGGCCGACGATGCTGGTGCTGGGCAATCCACCGGAAAGATGCACCTCCACCATCACCTGCGGCGCGGCAACGCCTTCCTGGGCACGACTTAGCGTGACGGCCAGGCTCATGGAAGGCGGGGGTGACGAAGTAGCGTCAGGGAGTCGCTGCTCAACCGGTCCATCGGACGACTCCATGTCATCGGGTGCGGAAAAAACGGCCGCCCCCGACTCCTTGGGGTGATGGTGACGAATCGGGGACGGCTACCGGAACTGGCTATGTACCGCGAGGTGACATGCCGGTTTCCAGCTCCGCCACGCGTTTCTCGAGTTCCTCGACCCGGGCGCGGGTTCGCGCCAGCACTTGAGCCTGAACATCGAATTCCTCTCGGGTAACTAGCTCGAGACGGCGCAGTCCTTGCGCCAGGATATCGCGAAAATTGGCGCGCAAATCCTTATGCGCGTCTGCCAGCCCTGGCGGTACCAACGAAACCAGTCGTTGAGCAATTTGATCGATATCCTGCCTGCCCGTCATGGTAGGCACCTCGAACTCGTCGGGGAAAAGTTTAAATAGAAGCGAAAAGGGGGCGCCATCGGCTTGCTCCATCAGAAGTTGTAGGCATTTTCCTACAGTACGGGACAGGGTGCCTTGAGGAAGGCAGAATGTATGCTTCGCAACCCGTGACCGGGATGTATCGGCTCGATGAGGAAGGAAATCCCATGAAATTGGTGGTGGCAGTCATCAAACCCTTCAAGCTGGACGATGTCCGCGAGGCATTGGCCGATGTGGGTGTCCAGGGCATCACGGTGACCGAGGTGAAGGGTTTCGGCCGCCAGAAAGGCCACACCGAACTCTATCGGGGCGCGGAATACGTGGTCGATTTCCTGCCCAAGATCAAGCTGGAGGTGGCCGTCCCGGACGACCAGCTCGAGCGTGTCGTGGAAGCCATCACCCAATCGGCGCGCACGGGCAAGATCGGCGATGGCAAGATCTTCGTCAGCAGCCTTGAGCAGGTGATCCGCATCCGCACCGGCGAGCTGGATCACGACGCGCTCTGATCACTCCGCCAGCTCCGGCCGGTTGCGCACCAGGCGCTGGTGGTGAATCAAAAGACCCGCGTAATAGCAGATGTAATAACCCACGAAGAGTCCGAATATGGCTAGCGTCAGGGGACTCTGCCCCATCTCCGGCCCCTGGACGGGCGGCGTGACTCCGGTTGGATCCTGCATCTGGGGAAACAGGACTGAGAAGCGCCATAGCAATCGCCCCAGGAACAACACGGTCACCAAGGCACCCACGTAGGGATTGGGCACATAGCAATCCCCTTTCACCGGGTCGATCGTGAAGCGGCTGAGGCGCAAGCCGACGAAACCCAGCACGAGTCCCGCCACCAGACCGCCACCGAGTCCACCCAGCAGTCGCAAGTCGTGCGTGGCGAAGCTTGCCGCCACGGCACAAAGCACGGAAAAGATGACGATGCGCACGATCATCCGCTTGCGCTGGATCGGCTGCGCGCCGAACTGCCGGCGCACACGCCGCCAGACCGCGAACACCAGCAGGGGAATCATGACCAGTGGTGCCGTGAGATGGGGTGCCATGGCGCTGCCCGCGTCGGGATGGATGCCACCCAGCTTAGCAACCGGCCGCATGACAGGCGACTGACGCCTGTCATGCATTGCACGTCCAGATTTACTTCGCCTTGCCCTGGTTGGCCACGGCGGCCATTTTCGCAGCGATGGCGTCGGCGTCGCCCAGGTAATAGTGGCGCAACGGCTTGAGGTTATCGTCGAATTCGTACACCAGCGGCACACCGTTGGGGATGTTCAATTCCACGATGTCTTCGTCGGAAATGCCGTCAAGGTATTTCACCAGCGCGCGGATCGAGTTGCCGTGCGCGACGAGCAGCACGCGCTGACCGCTGCGAATGGCCGGCGCCAGGACCTCGTCCCAATACGGCATGACGCGGGCGACCGTGTCTTTCAGGCACTCGGTGTCCGGAATGAGCTTGGGATCGAGGTCGGTGTAGCGCGGGTCGCGCAACGCGGGATTCGAATCACGCGGCAGCGGCGGTGGCGGAATGTCGTAGCTGCGACGCCACACTTTCACCTGGTCCTCGCCGTACTTGGCGGCGGTTTCGGCCTTGTTGAGGCCGGTGAGGCCGCCGTAGTGGCGTTCGTTGAGGCGCCAGTCGGTGAGCACCGGAATCCACATCAGGTCCATCGCATCCTGCACGTGCCAGAGCGTGCGCACGGCACGCTTGAGCACCGAGGTATGCGCCACGTCGAAGTGGTAGCCCGCCTGAAGCAGGAGCTCGCCCGACTCGCGCGCCTCGGCAGCGCCCTGGTCGGTGATGTCGACGTCGGCCCAGCCGCTGAAGCGATTTTCGAGGTTCCACAGGGACTGGCCGTGGCGGATCAATACGAGCTTGTGCATGGCGTGTTCGGATGACTGCGGGGCAAGTGGGGAATGGTGAGGGTCCGCCCGTGCCTCCGTCAATTCCTGCCCCTGCCGAAGGTCACGCTAAACCTATCGGCAACCTGGCGCATCTTTAGTCCTGACAAACCCACGGAGCTTTCTCATGCGACTGATTACCCTAGCCCTCGTCACGCTTCTGCCACTGGCCGTTGCCGCGCAGGACATCGACAAGGTCAATGGCAACGCTTCGGTGGCGCCCGGCGAACGCGCTGGCGACGTCCATAGCGTCAATGGCTCGGTCCATGTCGGCGATGGCGCCATTGTGCAAACGGCCGGAACGGTCAACGGCTCGGTCGATCTTGGCGCGAACGCGCAGGCCAGTTCGCTGCACACCGTCAACGGCGCCATCTCGCTTGCCCGCAGCAGCCGTGTAGGCGGCGGGGTCAAGAGCGTGAATGGCGACATCTCGCTGGATCCCAGTGCCGATGTGGCCGGCGGCGTATCCAACGTCAATGGCACGATCTCGCTCGATCACGCGCACATCGCCGACGGCATCGAAACAGCCAACGGCAATATCACCGTGGGCGAAGGTTCGCGCGTGGAAGGCGGCATCGTGGTCGACGAAGTCAACCCGCACGGCAGAAACTGGCCCAATCGTCCGCCGCACATCGTGATCGGCCCTCATGCCATCGTGACGGGCACACTCGATTTTCGCCGCGAGGTACGACTCGATGTCAGCGACACCGCGCAGATCGGCCCCGTAAAAGGCGCCACGGTCAACACGTTCCACGGCGCATCGCCGTAATCGCGATGATCTGAGTTATAGCCAGTCGCGCGGCTTGAGGTAATCCGCAAGCCGCGCCTCGGCTGAACCTTCTTCCGGTTGATAGGCGTACTCGAAACGTACGCGGGGCGGCAGGCTCATCAGGATCGATTCGGTGCGGCCACCCGATTGCAAGCCGAATAGCGTGCCGCGGTCGTAAACAAGATTGAATTCCACATAACGACCGCGGCGATAAAGCTGAAACTCGCGCTCGCGTTCGCCGTAAGGTATTTGCTTGCGGCGTTCGACGATGGGCAGATACGCGTCCAGAAACCCTTGTCCGACCGCCTGCGTAAACGCAAAGCAGCGCTCGAAGCCGCCTTCGTTCAAATCGTCGTAGAACAGGCCGCCCACGCCACGCGTTTCGTCACGGTGCTTGAGATAGAAATAGTCGTCGCACCACTTCTTGTAGCGTGGATAAACCTCCGCACCGTAAGGCGCGCACAGGTCGCTTGCGACGGTGTGCCAATGCCGCACATCCTCGTCGAAGGGATAGAACGGCGTGAGATCGAATCCGCCGCCGAACCACCACACCGGCTCGACACCCGGTTTGCTCGCTTCGAAATAGCGAACGTTTGCATGCGTCGTGGGCACGTACGGATTGCGCGGATGAAGCACCAGCGAAACGCCGGTCGCCACGAAACTGCCGCCCGCCAATTCGGGACGATGTGCCGTCGCGCTCGGCGGAAGCTTGTCGCCATGAACCAGCGAGAAATTCACGCCCGCCTGTTCGAATATCCCGCCATCGCGCAGCACGCGCGTGCGCCCGCCACCGCTGGCGGGGCGCGTCCAGCTGTCCTCGACAAATCGCGCGCTGCCATCGATCTGTTCAACTGCCGCGCAGATGCGGTCCTGCACCGCGCGCAAAAAGTGTTCGCTTCGTTCAATCTGCTCGCTGCTCACGATCCCGTCTACCGGCGCCATGCGTATCGCAAGCTTAGCAAGGTCACGTCCGCATGAAGATGTGGTGCGGTGTCACGCGATTGCGTGAACGCCAGCTACCAGAGGCTGCTCGCGCCATCTAGGCAAGGTGTGGGGCCGTCGCTAGGCTCGTGACATGCGCGTGACAACCCTACCACTCGCGGTAACGGCCTATACCGCTACCTCTGCACTGGGCCTCGGCCTGGGCGCTCATCTGGACGCACTCGAGCAACAGCGCAGCGGGCTGCGTGCCAACGATTTTGGGGACAACCCTTTGGCCTGCTGGATCGGCCGCGTTGCCGGGCTCGAATCGGCCGCGTTTCCCGACCGGTACGCGCAATGGGATTGCCGCAATAACCGCCTCGCCTGGCTGGGATTGAACCAGGACGCGTTCGCGTCGAAGGTGGAAGCCGCCCAACGCCGCTACGGACCCGCACGCCTGGCGTTGCTGCTGGGCACCTCGACCGCCAGCATCGGCGCCACCGAAGAGGGTTATCGCCGCCTGGAGGACGATGTCCGGCTTCCGGCCGATCTGCACCGTACCGCTATCCACACGCCACACTCCCTGACGGCCTTCGTCGCATCGGCGCTGGACATCGATGGTCCCTGCCTGACCATATCCACCGCCTGCTCGTCCAGCGCCAAGGTCTTTGCGGGCGCGGAGCGGCTTATTCGCCTGGGCATGGTCGATGCCGCCGTGGTGGGCGGCGTCGATTCGCTTTGCGACAGCGTGCTGTACGGGTTCAATGCACTGGAACTGGTGTCGCCCGAACCGTGCCGACCATTCGACGCAGGCCGGCGTGGCATTTCCATCGGCGAAGCAGCCGGATTCGCGTTGCTCGAACGCATCGGGCCGGACACCGAGCATGCACCACGCGTGCTTGGCTGCGGCGAATCCAGCGACGCGCATCACATGTCCACACCCGATCCCGAAGGCGTCGGCGCCGAACTGGCGTTGCGCGACGTGCTCGAGCGCACCGGCCTCGATGTCGCGCACATCGACTACATCAACCTCCACGGCACCGCGAGCCAGAAGAACGACGCCATGGAAGCAGCGTTGGTCGCACGTCGCTTCCCGACCAGCACGCGTGTCAGTTCGACCAAGGGTTTGACAGGCCACACGCTGGGCGCTGCCGGCATCGTCGAATCCGTGATCACGTTGCTGGCGATGCGCGAGCGTTTCGTTCCGGGCAATGCGGGCATGGCGACAGCCGATCCGGCATGCTCATCGCATTTCGCGTGGCGTAACGAAGCGCGCCCGATTCGGATCGCACTCAGTCATTCGTTCGGGTTTGGCGGCAGCAATGCCTGTCTGGCGTTCGCGCATGCAGTAGCAGGAATCGACGCATGAGTTCCCTGCGTGTTCAAGTGGAGGGCATCGGCGCGTGGTCCCCAACGGTGGCCGACTTCGATGCCTTTCGCCGCCTGTTGGAGGATGACGCTGTCGCCGCACCTTCCGCACGTCCGCCTGCATCGGCGCTGTCGCCCAACGAGCGGCGCCGCGCGCCGGAGAGCGTGCTTGTCGCCATCGAAGTCGCCTCGCAGGCGGTCGCCATGAGCGGGCGCGCGGCAGACACACTTGCCTGCGTCTTCGCATCGGCCTATGGCGACCAGGCCACGACGGACTATATGTGCCGCGTGCTGGCGAGTGCACCGACAGAGCTATCACCCACGCGCTTCCACAACTCCGTGCACAACGCACCTGCGGGCTATTGGACGATAGCCACGAATTGCCGCGCCCCCTCCAGTGCAATCTGCGCAGGGCATGCGAGCTTTGGCGCGGGTCTTCTGGAAGCAGCCGCGCAGGCCTGTGCCGATGACCGCGCCGCATTGCTCGTGTGCAGCGATACGGCGGGCATGGGTCCTCTGGGCGAACTTATCGGATGCCGACATCCCTTCGGCGCGGCGCTGGTGCTGTCGCCATGCAAAGACGCAGGCGTGCCGGGACTACTTCTCGCGCCGGTGACGGACGCTCCTTCACATGCTCCATTGCCTGCCGTATGCGCGACGTGGATGCATGACAATCCTTCCGCTGCGAGTCTTCCGTTGCTGGCCATGCTTGCGCGCGGCGGCGGCGAATGCGTACTGGCCGTCTCCGATCGATTGGGGCTGCATGTCGAGATGGAGATCGTCGCGTGAACGAAACGCCACGCTGGTGTGTGCTGATTCCCTGTCTCAATGAGGAGGCGGCGATCGCATCGGTGGTGAAATCGGCGCTGCAGCTTGGCGCGCCGGTGATCGTGATCGACGATGGATCGACCGACGGCACACCGGAAATCGTTGGCACGTTGCCCGTCACGCTGCTTCATCACGCGACTCGACAAGGCAAGGGTGAAGCACTGCGCACGGGATTTCGCGAGGCGCTCCGGCAAGGCTTCGACGCGGTGGTGACCATGGACGGCGACGGCCAACACCTGGCCTCCGATATACCGCGCCTGGTCGATGTGGCCAGGCGTTTTCCCGATCACATCGTGATCGGCGCGCGACTCCTGCAACGCGAACAGCAGCCCAAGGCGCGCCGCCGCGCCAATGCCTTCGCCGATTGGGGCATCTCCTGGGCATGCGCGCAGCCGGTGGCCGATACGCAGAGCGGTCAGCGCTGGTATCCGCGCAGCGCTTTGGATCTGGTGGAACTGGATGCGGAGAACTTCGTGTTCGAAGCCGCGGTACTTATCGCCGGCTCGCGCGAAAAAGGCCTAGGTATCATCTCGGTGCCGATCGCGTCGCGTTATCAGGGCGAATTCCGCATCAGTCACTTCAGTCCGGTGCGCGATGTGGTGCGCATCACGATGTACACGATCGGACGCGTACTTCACTACGGCGGCGTCCTAACGAGCTATCGTCGTTCGCGCGCGCAACCGCTGGTCATCGACGACACGTATTCACGCCGGGCGGTGTGACGGTCACGCTTCCATGTGCATCACCGCCACGCGACCCGTGGCAAGCACTTGCGCACGCTGCTCCACCCTGAAGGTGTACTGTGCGCCACGCTCATCGGCGATCAGACACTCTGCGTGTATGTCCAGGGGTGCTGCTGAAAGGTCGACATATTCGGCCGTCAGATGCACATCGCGCAGGCTTACCAACCTGCCCTGCCGCACTCGCGTATCGCCTCTCGACGCAGCCAGAAGCGCACCATGCACCGCCACTGCTTGCGCTCCGTATTCGGCCAGATGGACGGCGTGCAGGCTCATACCATCGCACAATGGGTGTTCGTGCGATTGGAGACGCTCGCCTTTCGCATGGATGCTCGTCGCATTCCAATCATGCACGATGTCGAGCAAGCGCATGGCGCCCGTGTGTGGTATGCGCTCCATCCAATCGGCTTGCACGGTCACGCTCATGCCTCGCGCATGGCATCGACGCTTGCGGGCGCGGCGTCCTGGCGATCGCCTTGCTGCCAGAAGTCGTAGAAGTTGAACCAGTTGTACGGCTCCAGGCGCGCATAGTGCTCCAGCCGGGCCGCATAATGGCGCAGGATGTCGTCCAGCGCGCGATGACGATGTTCGCGCGGGATATCAACGCGATCGGCGAACGACTCAAAGGTGAGCGTATAGCGCCGTCCACCGCGATACATGCCGAAACACAACATCACGGGTACTTGCAGTGCGTGCGCAAGTAGCCACGGACCGGTCGGGAATGGCGCGGGCTGCCCCAGGAAATCCACGCGACGCAGTGTTTCGTGTGCCCGGCCTCGATCGGCCAGCAAGGCCACCATGCCGCCAGCCCGGCAGGTCTCCGACGCCGCCAGCGTGATACCTGCCCCACCCTGTGACACATCGATCACCGCCTCGCCCACTTCGGGAGCGAGCGCTTCAAGCAGTTGGGTAATCGCAGGCGTCTTCTGCTTGTCGAGCAACACGCGCAGCGGAACCTGCGGGCATCGTGCGCTGAGCGTTCGCAGCACTTCGAAACTGCCTTGGTGCGAACCGATCAACAGCAAGCCCTTGCCTTGGGCCAGATACTGCTGAAGTTGCTCGATGCCATGTACGTCAATCTCGAAATCGCGCTCGCCATGCGCAAGCAGAAAGATGCGATCGGTCAACGTGATGGCGAAATAGTAGAGGTGCTTCAGCACCTCCCGCATGCGCGCGGGACGACCGAACACGCGACGAAGATAATCGCGTGAAGCACGACGCTCCGCGCCGCGGCGGAAGAAGTAGTACAGCGTGATCGGATACAGGCATGCACGCATGAAGCCGCGCCCGCAACTCAGCGCCGCACGCACGACAAGGCCGATCGAGAACAGGTCCCCGCCCTCGCGTTGTTCCTGCCAGTGAGCGCTCATGCCGCGCCCTCGATCAGTCCGCGCGCAAGCACAATGTCCTCGCGACGGATTTCAAAACGAATGCGTCCTGCGGCGTCGCCCAATTCCACCTCGGCATGTTCCCCGGGGTGCAGCGGCGCCAGAAACTTCGCTTCCAGCACGCGCGCAAGACGCTGCGCACGCCAGTCGCGCAATGCCTTGGCCACGTGTTCAAGCAGCAACACGCCGGGCACCAGAGGATGCCCGGGAAAGTGCCCCGGCAGGCAGGGGTGCTCCGGCGGAACGCATATGTCCGCGCGATAACGCTGGGCGCTCGAGTTGCTCTGATCCACGTGAATTTGCCGCTGGGAATACCGGACTGATGATGCCGATCCGACCTGTCAGCGGCCTTAACGCACCATCAAGCCGTTCGCTCTCGCTCAATATGTTCGGACAGCGCGTGCAAGCTGCTGAAAATACGCTGGTTGTCGGGGTGGTCCGAACGTAGCTGCATGCCATAGCGCTTGGATACGGCCAGCGCAATCTCCAGGGCGTCGATCGAGTCCAGCCCCAGATCGCCGCCAAAAAGCGGTGCCTGAGGGTCGATCTGCGCGGGATCGACCGCCTCCAGATTGAGGGCCTCCACGATCAGGATCGCCAGTTCGTGTTCGGCAGCGGTCTGCGTGGGCATGGGTGTTTCGTGCTCCGGATACGCGGCCAACCCGAGGGCTGGAGCGGCCTGCCAGTGTAACATAGGGGGTCTTTAGTCGTTCCCGGTTGCGAGCATGGTCCAGGCAAGCGAACACCTGCAGGTCGAACCCGGCCTGCCGCGTACTCCGCGCGTTACCTACCGCATGACGGATCTCAAGGCCGCGCTGGCCGAGCCGGGCGTGCTGGCCGTGTTCGGTTTCGGTGCCGGCGCCCCTGGCAGCGACGATCCGCGCTGGCTGCGCGTGGCGCTGGAGAGTTTCGACGCACCGGCGCCTTTGGAGCTGTGGCAGGTCGACGGCGAGGTGACCTGCGGTCGCGACGATGTGGTGCGCTGGTCTAGCGGCGGCAGCTGGCTGTTTGCGGTGATCGAACTCGACGAGCGCGAATGCGGCGGTACCGAGGGTGCTGCGCGAAAAGCGTATGCGGCTTTGCGCCAATTCATGAGCACACGCGGCGAGCGCAACGTGTTGCGCATCTGGAACTACATCGGCGACATCAACGAAGGCGATAACGACGCCGAACGCTACAAGCAGTTCTGCGACGGCCGCGCTGCGGGACTGGGCGATTTCTTCGCAGAAGGCTTTCCTGCGGCCACCGCCATCGGCCATCACCACCACTCGCGCGTGCTGCAGATTTATCTATTGGCCAGCACGGATGCGGGCACCGCCGTGGAGAATCCGCGACAGGTCAGCGCATGGCGGTATCCCCGCCAATACGGCCGCACGTCGCCGGGCTTCGCGCGCGCCATGGTGATGCCCGCGCAGGATGCGCTGGCGATTTCCGGCACGGCCGCCGTCGTAGGACACGCATCGACGCACGAAGGCGATCTCGAAGCGCAGCTCAACGAAACACTGACCAACCTGGAAGCCCTGCTCACCACGGCGGGCATGCCGGCCGGTTTCGACACGCATTCGCCACTCAAAGTGTATGTGCGCCTGCCCACGGACGCGCCTCGTGTGCGCGACATTCTGCAGCGTCGACTGCCGGGCGTACCCGTGCTTTTGATGCACGGCGATGTCTGCCGCAGCGAGCTGCTGGTGGAAATCGACGGCTGGTGCTTCGCGTAGCGCGAAGTTGCTCAGGCCTTTTTTTCAGGCCGTTTCCAACCTGGCAGTACGGTCTGTCGAGCACGGGCAAGGCTGAGCTCGCCGGCGGGCGCATCGCGGGTGATCACTGAACCCGCGCCGATGGTCGCCTGCGCACCGATCGTTACGGGCGCCACCAGCGCACTGTTGGATCCGATGAACGCGCCATCCTCGATGGTGGTCGTGAACTTGTTGATGCCGTCGTAGTTGCAGGTAATCGTGCCCGCGCCGACGTTGACGTGACGACCGATCACGGTATCGCCCAGGTAACTCAGGTGATTGGCCTTGCTGCCTTCGCCGATGAGCGTCTTCTTGGTTTCCACGAAATTGCCGACGTGCACGCCCGATGCCAGTTCCGTACCGGGACGCAGGCGCGCGAACGGACCGATGATGCACGGGCCATGCGTGACCACGCCTTCCAGATCGCAATGCGCATGCACGATGGTGCCGGCGGCTAGCCGCACGTCTTTCAGCCGTGAATAAGGGCCGATACGTACATCGTCGCCCAGGTGCACATCACCTTCGAGGATGACGTCGATGTCGATCTCGACGTCAAGGGCCGCATGGACATTCCCGCGTACATCCACCCTGCGTGGATCGGCGACGCGCACACCTTCGGCTGTCAGCGCCCGCACTGCGCGTTCGCGATAAGCATCTTCCAGCTCCGTGAGTTGCCAGGGCGTGTTTGCGCCGGCCGCTTCGATAGGATCGTCGCATTCGATGCTCTGCGCGGCGCGATTTTCGGCCGCGGCCATCTTGAAGATATCGGTGAGGTAGTACTCGCCTTGCGCATTGTTGCGATCGAGGCCCTTGATCCAGCGCTTGAGCGATGCCGCGTCGGCCGCCACGATGCCGGTGTTGATCAGGTTGATCGCGCGCTGGAACTCGTCGGCATCTTTTTCTTCGATCACCGCGCGCACCAGGCAATTGCCATCACGCAACACCCGACCATAACCGTGAGGATTGGCCACGCGTGTGGCAAGCATGGTGAAGCCACCTTCGGTGGCGACCAGACGCTGAAGGGTTTCCGGGCGGGTCAGCGGCACGTCGCCATACAACACCAGCACCTGCGCACTGTCGGGCACATTGCTCAACGCCTGATCGACGGCGTGGCCCGTGCCCAATTGCTCCGCCTGCAGCGTCCAACGCAGATCCGGCTGCCCGTCGAACTCGGCCAATACCTGATCGCCACCGTGCCCATACACGACATGGATCGCTTCCGGCTTGAGCGTGCGCGCCGTCGTCAGCACATGCGCCAGCATGGGTCGACCCGCCAGCGGCATCAGCACCTTGGCTCGCTTGGACTTCATGCGCTTGCCTTCGCCGGCGGCGAGGACGATGACATGGAGCGGTTGGCTATTCATCGTATGGGAACCCACTGATGGAGTCGAACAAGCTTAGCAGCCAAAAGTGGCGTGCAATCTGTCCGTTCGGTCGGCAGGTGGCACCTATGCGGGCCGATTCGGGGCAAAAGCAACGGCGCGGCTCTGCGCAATGTAGGTCGAACTTGTAGGCTTTGATCGTTCCAACGCGAAGGGCGCACGTAGATGCGCTCCACCCTGCCAGATCACTGGCCACAATGGTCGTTCTTTCATAACCAGGGACGATCATGAGCAAGACATGGTTCATCACCGGCGGTACCAGTGGAATCGGCGAAGCAACGGCACGGCTTGCTGTCGCCGAAGGTCATCGGGTTTACGTCACCGGCCGCAATGCGGAACGGCTGCGCAACTTTCTCGAGTCATTCGACGACCACTCTCGTGACCGGGTAGCAGGTGATGTCGTCGACGCCGGCTCGTGGGAGCAGACCGAGCGCGCCGTCGAGGCCTGTCAGGATCGTTTCGGCGAATTGAATGTCGCTTTCGCCAACGCGGGCTTTTCCTCACGCGGCGATCTTGCCAGCGGCGATCCTGAGAGTTGGCGCGAGATGGTCATGACCAACGTGCTTGGCCCGGTTCTGCTCATCAAGGCCGCCCTGCCGGCGCTCATGGAATGCCGTGGACATTTCCTGTTTACGGGCAGCACGGCCGCGCGCAAGGTCTATCCAGGCAATCTGTATACCGCCACCAAATGGGCGGTGACCGGACTCGCCGAAAGCCTGCGACAGCAGGTGGTGGGTACCGGAGTGCGTGTCAGCGTGATCTCCCCTGGGCATGTCGATACGCCACTATGGGCAGCGAAGGAAACTCACATGATGCCCCCCGAGGACGTGGCTCGCGCCGTGATGTGGATGCTTGCTCAGCCTGAGCATCTCGACATGAGCGAATTGATTATGCGCGCCCTCGGGCAGGAGTTTTGATCGTTGCATGCAGGAACAAAAACGCCGGCAATTGCCGGCGTTTTTCACCTGCGAAGCAACGTCTCGACTCAGTGCTTGAGGTTCTTGCGCATGCGTTCGAGCGCCTGTAGCTGGGCCAGGGCCTGGGCAAGCTTGGCCTGTGCTTGGGCGATGTCTTCTGCATCGGTGCGATTGGCCAGCGCGTCCTCGGCTTCTTTCTTGGCGCGCTGGGCGGCGGCTTCGTCCAGGTCGGCGGCGCGGGCGGCCGTGTCGGCCAGCACGGTGACCACCTGCGGCTGCACTTCGAGAATGCCGCCGGAAACGTAAAACTGCTGGCGCTCGCCGCCCTCCAGCACCACGTCGATGTGGCCGGGCTTGAGGCGTGTGATCAGCGGGGCGTGGCGGGGCGTGATGCCCAGCTCGCCCAGTTCGCCGGTGGCGACGACCATCACCGCTTCGCCGTGAAAGATCTCGGCCTCGGCACTGACGATGTCGCAACGAATGGTGCTCATAACTCTCTCGCTTCGTTCGACGTATCGAACGGAAAGGATGCGGTCTTTCCGGAGTCACCCAACGCGTGGACGACTCCGGACGAAACGGTGGATCAGGCGGCCTTCTTGGCGCCCATGTCTTCGGCCTTCTTGATGGCCTCGTCGATGCCGCCGACCATGTAGAACGCCTGTTCCGGGACATGGTCCACGTCGCCGTCGACGATCATCTTGAAGCCGCGGATGGTTTCCTTCAGCGTCACGTACTTGCCCGGCGCGCCGGTGAACACTTCGGCCACGTGGAACGGCTGCGAGAAGAAGCGCTCGCACTTACGTGCGCGGTACACCACCTGCTTGTCTTCCTCGGACAGTTCGTCCATGCCGAGAATGGCGATGATGTCCTTCAGTTCCTTGTAGCGCTGCAGCATGCCCTGCACGCGGCGGGCCACGTCGTAGTGCTCGGCGCCGACCACGTTCGGGTCGAGCTGACGGCTGGTGGAGTCCAGCGGATCCACGGCCGGGTAGATGCCGAGCGAGGCGATCTGACGGCTCAGCGTCACGGTGGAGTCCAAGTGCGCGAAGGTGGTGGCCGGCGACGGGTCGGTCAGATCGTCCGCGGGCACGTAAACGGCCTGGATCGAGGTGATCGAACCGGTCTTGGTGGAGGTGATGCGTTCCTGCAGCACACCCATTTCGTCGGCGAGCGTCGGCTGGTAACCCACGGCGGACGGCATACGGCCGAGCAGCGCGGACACTTCGGTACCGGCCAGCGTGTAGCGGTAGATGTTGTCCACGAAGAACAGCACGTCGCGGCCCTTGCCGTGTTCGTCCTTCTCGTCGCGGAAGTATTCGGCCATGGTGAGGCCGGTCAGCGCCACGCGCAGACGGTTGCCCGGCGGCTCGTTCATCTGGCCGTACACCATCGCCACTTTCGATTCGGGCAGGTTGTCCAGCTTCACGACGCCGGCGTCCTGCATTTCGTGGTAGAAGTCGTTGCCTTCGCGAGTACGCTCACCCACGCCGGCGAACACCGACAGACCCGAGTGCTGGGTCGCGATGTTGTTGATCAGCTCGAGCATGTTCACCGTCTTGCCCACGCCGGCGCCGCCGAACAGGCCGACCTTGCCGCCCTTGGCGAACGGGCACACCAGGTCGATCACCTTGATGCCGGTTTCCAGCAGTTCGTTGGCCAATGCCTGCTCGTCGTAGGACGGAGCTTCGCGGTGGATGACCCAGTGGTCCTTCGCTTCGATCGGACCGACTTCGTCGATCGGGTTGCCGAGCACGTCCATGATGCGGCCGAGCGTGGCCTTGCCGACCGGCACCTTGATGCCTTCGCCGGTGTTGCGCGCAACGAGACCGCGCTTCAGGCCGTCGGTGGAACCGAGGGCGATCGTACGCACGACGCCGTCGCCCAGCACCTGCTGGACTTCCAGCGTGATGTGGGTGCCGTCGATCTTCAGTGCGTCATACACCTGCGGCACCTGATCGCGTGCGAACTCGACGTCGATAACCGCGCCGATGATCTGTACAACTTTGCCCTGGCTCATGGATGTGCTCCGGATGGATCTTTAAGGTTCGTTTTACTGTGACAGCGCCGCCTGGGCGTCGCTCTTCAATTTAATAGTGCCGCCATGGATGGCCGCTTTTTGATCTTCGCGATCATGGATGATCGCACTCAGACAGCCGCCGCGCCGCCGACGATTTCCGAGATTTCCTGCGTAATCGCGGCCTGGCGCGCCTTGTTGTAGCTCAGCGTCAGCTCGCCGATCACTTTGCTCGCGTTGTCGGAGGCCGACTTCATCGCCACCATGCGCGCGGCATGTTCGCTGGCGAGATTTTCCAGCACGGCTTGGTACACCACCGACTCCACGTAGCGGTTGAGCACGTGGTCGAGCACCGTGGCGGCATCGGGCTCGTAGAGGTAATCCCAATCGTGGGTTTGCTCGAGCTTGAGACCCGCGACCGGCCAGTTCGGCATCTCGGCACCCGTGCGGCCTTCGGTGGCTTCCATTTCGGCAGCCACCAGCGGCAGCGGAATGAGCGCATCTATAGTGGGCCGCTGGGTCATGGTGTTGACGAAATCGTTGTACGCCAGGTACACGCGATCCAGTCCACCCGCCGAATACGTATCCAGCACAACCTTGATGACACCGATGAGCTGCTCGATCTTCGGGCGCTCGCCCAAGTGCGTGGTGCTGCCGATCAGGTTGACGCCCTTGATGCGACGGAAGAACTGCACGGCCTTTTGGCCGATCGCCACCACATCGACCTGCACACCCTTGTCCTGCCATTCGCGGATCGCTGGCAACAGACGGCGGAACAGGTTGGAGTTGAGGCCACCGCACAGACCGCGGTCCGTGGTCACCACGATATAACCTACACGCGCAACATCCTCGCGTTCGGTAAGGAACGGATGGTTGAAGTCCGTGCTGGCGTGCGCGACATGCGCAACCACCTTGCGCATCGCACGCGCGTAAGGGCGCGAGGCCTTCATCAGGTCCTGCGCTTTGCGAATCTTGGAGGCCGAGACCATTTCGAGCGCGCGCGTCACCTTGCGCATGTTCTGCGTGCTCTTGATCTTGGATTTGATTTCGCGTCCGCCTGCCACGTTTACCTCAACTTGTTGGGTCTATGCAGATCCGGTCGGTCGACCGGCGTGCGGTGCAGCCATCCATCTCGGACGACTGCACACCCTTTATTGCTTACCAGCTACCGGTCTTCTTGAACTCGTCGAGGCCTGACTTGAAGACCCCTTCGATGTCGTTGTTCCAGTTGCCGGTATTGACGATAGCCTTCATCAGGTCGCCATGGTTCTGGTGGAAGAAGTCGTGCAGACCCTTCTCGAACGCCAGCACCTTGTTCACCGGCAGATCGTCCAGGTAGCCCTTTTCGGCGGCGTACACGGAGAGCGAGAGTTCGGCGATGGAGAGCGGCGCGTATTGCTTCTGCTTCATCAGCTCGGTGACGCGCTGACCGCGGTCGAGCTGGGCGCGGGTGGCCGGATCGAGGTCCGAGGCGAACTGCGCGAACGCGGCAAGCTCACGGTACTGCGCGAGTGCCAGCTTCACGCCGCCGGAGAGCTTCTTCACGATCTTGGTCTGCGCCGCACCACCCACGCGCGACACCGAGATACCGGCGTTCACGGCCGGACGGATGCCAGCGTTGAAGAGGTCGGTTTCCAGGAAGATCTGACCGTCGGTAATGGAGATCACGTTGGTCGGCACGAATGCGGACACGTCGCCGGCCTGCGTTTCGATGATCGGCAGCGCGGTCAGCGAACCGGTCTTGCCTTTCACTTCACCGTTGGTGAACTTCTCGACGTACTCCTCGGACACGCGAGCCGCGCGCTCGAGCAGACGCGAGTGCAGATAGAACACGTCGCCCGGATACGCTTCGCGGCCCGGCGGGCGCTTCAGCAGCAGCGAGATCTGGCGGTAGGCCACGGCCTGCTTGGACAGGTCGTCATAGATGATCAGTGCGTCCTGGCCGCGGTCGCGGAAGTATTCGCCCATGGCGCAGCCGGCGTACGGCGCGATGTACTGCAGCGCGGCCGATTCGGATGCGGAAGCGACGACGACGATGGTGTTGGCCAGCGCGCCGTTCTCTTCAAGCTTGCGCACCACGTTGGCGATCGACGAACGCTTCTGGCCGATGGCCACGTAGACGCACTTAATGCCGGAATCTTTCTGGTTGATGATCGCGTCGACGGCCAGCGCGGTCTTGCCGGTCTGACGGTCGCCGATGATCAGCTCGCGCTGGCCACGGCCGATCGGAATCATCGAGTCGACCGACTTGTACCCGGTCTGCACCGGCTGGTCGACCGACTTACGCCACACCACGCCGGGCGCGACCTTTTCGATCGGCGAGCTGAGCTTGGCGTCGATCGGACCCTTGCCGTCGATCGGATTGCCCAGCGAATCCACGACGCGGCCGAGCAGTTCCGGGCCGACCGGCACTTCGAGAATGCGGCCGGTGGTCTTGGCGACGTCGCCTTCGCGCAGATGCTGGTATGCGCCCAGCACCACCGCGCCGACCGAGTCGCGCTCGAGGTTCAGCGCCAGCGCAAACGCGTTGCCCGGCAGTTCGATCATTTCGCCCTGCATCACGTCGGCCAGGCCGTGGATGCGCACGATGCCATCGGACACGCTGATGATCGTGCCCTCGTTGCGGGCTTCCGCGCCGAGCTTGAACTGCTCGATGCGGTTCTTGATCAGTTCGCTGATCTCGGACGGGTTCAGGGTGGTGCTGGACATGGTCGTTATCCTTGGGTTTGCGCCGCGCTAGCGGCACCCGGTGATTTTTGAAATCTGTGTCAGTGCGTCAGTGCGGTTGCCAGGCGCTGCAGGCGACCGCGCGCGGAGCCGTCGATCACTTCGCTGCCGGCATCGATCACGACGCCGCCCAGCAGCGACGGATCGACCTGCGTCTGCAGTTCGATGTCGCGCTTGAAACGGCGCTTGAGCGAAGCCTTCAGCTGCTCGGTTTGCGCGTTGTCCAGAGCCATCGCGCTGGTGACTTTCACCAGCAGCTGCGACTCGGATTCGCGCTTGTAGGTCTCATACAGCGCACCCACTTCCGGCAGCAACGCCATGCGGCGCTTTTCCGCCAGCTGGGTGAGGAAGTTGCCGAATGCGCCATCCGCCTTCGAACTGTCGGGCAGATGCAGCGCAACCAGCTGTTCGGGCTGCACGCGTGGATCGTTGCTGAGCGCAGCGACGCGGGGATCCCTCGCCACTTCCGCGGCGAAAGCCAACGCCTGCGACCAGGCGCCAAGAGCACCGTCCGCCTGCGCCAGCTCGAAAGCGGCGCGGGCGTAGGGGCGAGCGAGCGTGATTGCCTGGGCCATCGATTAGATCTCGGCTGCGAGCTGGTCGAGCATTGCCTTGTGCGCCGACGCGTCGATCTCGCGCTGCACGATCTTGGATGCGCCTTGCACAGCCAGAGCACCCACGCGCTCGCGCAGTTCTTCGCGGGCACGCTGCGCCATCGAGGCGATATCGTCCTGCGCGGCCGCCTTCAGGCGGTTGATCTCGGCCACGGCATCCGCACGGGCCTTGTCCAGGATCTGGTTGGCCTGTTGCTGGGCACGGTCAATGATTTCGGCAGCCTGCTGGCGAGCCTGCTTGATCTCGGCAGCCACTTTGCTGTCGGCGTCCTTCAGTTCCGCATGCGCGCGCTCGGCGGCATTGAGGCCCTCAGCGATTTTCAGCTGGCGCTCTTCGATGGCCTTGGAGATGTGGGGCCAAATGAAGTGGACGCAGAACCAGATCAGGATGGCGAATGCGATCATTTCGCCGACCAAGGTCGCGTTGAATTCCATCGCTGCGTTACCTGTACATGTCGATTGCTAAATGGATGCGATCGCAAGCCTGCGACCGCACCCGGGAGTTAAACGCCGGACGGCTGATTAGCCGTGGATGACGCCGAGCAGCGGGTTCGCGAAGGCGAAGAACATCGCCAGCGCCACGCCGATCAGGAACGCTGCGTCGATCAGGCCGGCCAGCAGGAACATACGACCCTGCAGCAGCGGAACCAGCTCGGGCTGGCGAGCAGCGGCTTCAAGGAACTTCGAGCCCATGATGCCGATGCCGATACAGGCGCCGAGCGCACCGAAACCGATGATCAGGCCGAGTGCGATGGCGGTGAAGCCCTGGACTTGGGCAAGGTGAGCAACTAGTTCCACGGTGGTCTCCTCAAGAAAAGAAAAGCAGTTGTTCTGACAAAGTTAGTGAATGAATCAGTGGTGATCGTGAGCCATCGAGATATACACGATGGTGAGCACCATGAAGATGAAGGCCTGGATCGAGATGATCAGGATGTGGAAGATGCCCCACACCGCATATCCGATCACGCCCATGCCGTAAAGAATCCAGCTACCGGCGCTGAACAGGCCCGCGATGAGCATGAAGACCAGCTCGCCGGCGTACATGTTGCCGAACAGTCGCATCGACAGGCTGACCGGCTTGGACAGCAGCTCGACGAGGTTCAGCAGGAAATTGGGGATCCACAACAGCGGATGGGCACCGAACGGGGCCGTGAAAAGTTCGTGGGTATAGCCGCCGAAGCCCTTGGCCTTGAAGCTGTAGAAGATCACCAGCAACAGCACCGTGATCGACATCGCAAAGGTGAGGTTGAGGTCAGCGGTGGGCACGGCGCGGAAGTGGCCGATACCGAACTGGTGCGTGATCCAGGGCAGCAGATCGACCGGCAGCAGGTCCATGGCGTTCATCAGGAACACCCAGACGAAAACCGTCAGCGCCAGCGGGCCGAGGATGCGGCGATCACCGTGGAACACGTCTTTGACCTGGCCGTCGACGAATTCGAGGATGATTTCCACGAAAGCCTGCCCTTTGCTGGGCACGCCGGAGGTCGCCTTGCGGGCCTTGGACCAGAACCACAGGCAGAACGCAACGCCAAGAAACAGGGATACGGTCAGCGAGTCGATATGCACCGACCAGAAGCCGCCTTCGCTGATCTGCACCGGCTTGAAGTGGTGCAAATGGTGCTGGATGTATTCGGTAAGACCGCCCTGCGGCTCGCTTGCCATCTTTTAACCCTTGAATCTGAACGCCAGCAGATTAACCGCATAGGCCACCACTAGCCCCGTGATGGCGGCCAGCGGCGGCAATTTGTATTGACCCATGATTGCGATCAGCCCCCCGACGATCACAACCCATTTCAGGACCAGCCCCGTCAGCAGGCGCGTCAGCGCAAATCCCGCGCCACCTACCTGACTGAACAACCTCGCCGACAGCAGCGCGTTTCCCAGCGCCACAATCGCCGCTCCCGCCGCCGCCGCTATCGCCCATCGGAACCCACGCGCCGAAAAAGCGAGGCCCACAATCACCGCCGCGACTAGTTGCCATAGCAGCAATCGCAGGGCGAGACGTCGACCGGAGGCTAAACTGTTGAGCACGTGAGGTTCCCGCGGTTTCGCACCAGGCATTCACCACGCCACGGGTCACGATCCAATCCGGAAAAGTATATCAGCGTGACTTTTGGCCCAGCAAGCCGCGCTCGCTGCGACACGTCGCCCCACGAGGACATTTCGGACAAGAAAAAGGCCGGGCGCAGAGGGCCCGGCCTAAGGACATATCGCAAGGGGAGTCGCGATACGTGGAAGGTATTACTTGGTGGAAGCAGCAGCCTTCTTGATGGCGGCGACAGGCGCGGCCACGGCTTCGTTGGCGGCCTTCTGCTGTTCCTGCAGGAGAGCATTGAGGGATTCGGCGGTCTTCTGCGCCACGGCGACCACTTCCTTGGTCACGGAAACGGCGTGCTCGGCCTGCTCACGGCTCACGCTGGTGCCCTTCTCCCACAGACCGCGCAGGGCGTCGATATCACGCACTTCGGCAGCCTGGGCGATGAAGTCGGCCGTGGCCTGGGCCTGCTTTTCCAGCGCGGCGAGCTGCAGTTCGGCGACCTGCTCCAGACCCTTGATGGTCAGGGCATGAGCCTTGAAGGCGTTTTCCGACAGCTGCTTGGCATACGAAAAAAGCTGGGAGTTCAGTTGCTGAGTCATGGCTAAGCCCCTCAAGGGGAAATGGGAGAGTGGAACAAATCCTAGCAAGGCTTTTTGTGCATTGCAATATCTTTTTTGTTAATAATCCGCTATGTCACGAAATATTCAACAAACACATACTGTTAGTGACAAATCGATTAATTTTGCACCGCGTCAAAATGACGTTAAAAGCTGGCTCGGGAGCAACTGGCCCCCGACGTGCAGGTTTCGTGTACCACCACTTTGTCCAGGCCAGGCAGGGCCGGCTCCAGCCGCTTCCAGATCCAGCGCGCCAGCATCTCGCTGGTGGGGTTCTCCAGGCCTTCGATGTCGTTGAGGTAGTGGTGATCGAGCTGCTCGAACAGCGGCGCGAAGGCTGTCTTGACGTCGGCGAAGTCCATCACCCAGCCGAGCTTGGGATCGGGTTCCCCAGCGAGATGGATTTCGACACGGAAGGAATGACCGTGCAGCCGCGCGCATTTGTGCCCTGGCGGCACGTTGGGCAGGCGATGCGCGGCTTCGATCTGGAAAACTTTGAAGATATGCATGCCGCTATTCTACCCGCCGCGCATCGGCACCGTCGGCGCGAACGCCGAGGTGGCGCGATCACGCCTCGCCGTTGCGTGCGATCGATCGCCAGGCATGCCCCGCATCAAGCAACCGCTTCTGCGATGTCGGCCCTTCGGAGCCGGCGGCATAGAAATCCGGCGTTCCGCTTTGCCATGCATCCAGCACCGGCATCAGCAGACGCCACGCCCACTCCACTTCGTCGAAGCGCAGGAAGTGCGTGCGATCGCCCTCGAAAGCATCCATCAGCAACTGTTCGTATGCCGAAAACTCGCGATGATCGGGACTCGCATACGGCGCCGTCAGCACCACAGGGCGACCTGCGAGCTCCAGACCCGGGCGCTTTGCCGTCACCAGCAAATCCATTTGCTCGACCGGGCGAATGCGAAAGATCATCCAGTTATTGCCCGCGTGCACGGCCTTGGGCAGCGCGCCGGGCACTTCGCGGAACTGCACGGCTATTTCGGAGTAATTGCTGGCCAAACGTTTGCCGCTGCGCAGATAGAACGGCACGCCGCGCCAGCGCCAGTTGTCGATTTCCAAACGCAGTGCCGCGAAGGTTTCCGTGCGCGAACCTCGCGCAATACCTGGCTCGCTGCGATAGCCAATAAGCTTCTTTCGCCCCAGCTGTCCCGCGCGATACTGCCCGCGCACGGCATGCGAATCGATGGTCGCGGCGGTGATCGGCACCACCGAGCGCAACACTTCCACTTTGTGATTGCGCAACACCTCGGCATCCCATTCCGCCAGCGGCGCCATCGCCGTGAGGCTGAAGAGCTGCATGAGATGGTTCTGCAACATGTCGCGCAGCGCACCGGCCTTGTCGTAGTACGCGGCGCGCTTTTCGACACCAAGCGTTTCCGCATAAGTGATCTGCACCTGCGCGATGTGCTGCGCATTCCAGATCGGCTCGATGAAGCGATTGGCGAAGCGGAACACCATCAGGTTCTGCGTCGTTTCCTTGCCGAGGAAATGATCGATACGCAGGATCTGTTCTTCCTCCCAGTGCGCATGCATCTGCGTGCGCAGCGCTTCGGCCGAAGCGAGGTCCGTACCGAACGGCTTTTCCACCACGAGCCGCCGCCAGCCATTGCGCGGACTTTTGGCGACACCCGCCTCGCCCAGCGCCGTCGCCGCCACACCGAACAGCGGCGGCGGCAAGGCGAGGTAGAACAAGGTGGCAGGACTTAGCCTGTCCTTGAGTGCCGACAACTGATCGGCCTTCAGTTCACCGCCCACGTAATCGAGCTGGCGACGGAAGCGGTTCCACTGCGACGCGCTGTAGTCGGGCGCGAAGTCCTGCAAGGCCTTCTGGATGTGCCGCTCGAAATGCTCGCGGCTCCACGATTCCATGGCGTAACCGACAATGCGCAAATCCGGCGTCAGACCCAGCGCATGCAGCCGGTACAGCGCCGGCATCAACAGGCGTTTGGTGAGATCGCCGCTTGCTCCCAGGATGACAAGCGTCGTCGCGGCCATGGCTCAGCCTTTGTTGTCGGTTTTGATTTCGTTGTGACCGCCAAACGAGTGGCGCATCGCGGACAACACTTTGTTGGCGTACAGCTCGTTGCCTTGCGAGGTGAAGCGTCCGAACAATGCCGCGGTGAGCACCGGCACCGGCACGCCTTCGTCGATGGCGGCCTGCGCGGTCCAGCGACCTTCGCCGGAATCGGAAACGCGACCGGTGTAATCCTTGAGCGTGGGGTCGCGGCCAAGTTCCGCTGCGGTGAGGTCAAGCAGCCATGAACCGATCACGCTGCCGCGCCGCCACAGCTCGGCGATATCGCCGAGGGGGAAGTCGTATTGATAGCGCTCGGGATGTTCCAGCGGCGACGTTTCCGCATCGGCGGTGCGTTGCTGTTTACCCGCGTTGGCGTTCTTCAGCACGTTGAGGCCTTCGGCATACGCCGCCATCAAGCCGTACTCGATGCCGTTGTGGACCATCTTCACGAAATGCCCCGCACCGTTGGGGCCGCAATACAGATAACCCTTTTCCGCCGCCGACGGCTCGCCCGAACGACCTTCGCTGCGCGGGGCGGCGCCAACACCCGGCGCAAGCGCGGCAAACACCGGATCCAGCCGCTTAAACGCCGGCTCCGGTCCACCGATCATCTGGCAATAACCACGCTCGCGGCCCCATACGCCACCGCTCACGCCCACGTCGACATACATCAGCTTATGCTTGGACAAAGCTTGTGCACGGCGTAGATCTTCCACGTAATGCGAGTTGCCGCCGTCGATCACGATGTCGCCCTCAGACAGCAAGGGCGTCAACTGATCGAGCACCACGTCCACCACCGCAGTGGGCAACATCAGCCATACCGCGCGCGGTCCGTCGAGCCTGGCGACCAGATCCTGGATCGAATCGGCAGCGGTGGCGCCGTGGCTGGCCGCTTCGCGGCGCGCTTCAAGATGCGTATCGAACACCACGCATTCGATGCCCGCTTCCTGCAATCGCCTCACCATGTTCAGACCCATGCGACCGAGCCCGACAAAGCCCAACTGCATCGCTTCCTTCTGTGCACTCATGCCTTGTTCTCCCAGAGACGGAAGCCGCCCTTGAACGCATTCTTGTTGTCGCCGCGACGCACGCCCTCGGGCAGCTCCGGCAGATGTCGCACGTTGCCGCCGCCGAGCACGATGTAATCCGGCTCGAGCGCAGCTTTGAGCTGTTCGATAACGTCGACGACGTGTGCGTGCCACTTCTTCTTGCCGAGATGCTTCATGCCGCGCGTGCCCACATAGTCCTCGAACGTCCCTTTCTTGTACGGCAGGTGTGCCAATTCCATCGGCTCGATAATGCCGTCCACGATAAAGGCCGTGCCCAGGCCGGTACCCAGCCCGAGGAACAGCATGCGGCCGCCCTCGTAACTGCCCAGCGCCTGCATCGCCGCATCGTTGATGACTTTCACCTTGCAACCGAACGCCTTGGCGAAATCGAAACCCATCCAACCCTTGCCGAGGTTGTGCGGATCGCGCGCGATACGGTCGTGCAACAACGGGCCGGGGTAACCGATGCTCACCGCATCGTATTTCCAGCTGCGGATCGCCGGGCGCAAGAGCTTGATCATCGCCTCGGGCGTCAGCGTGCGACCGGATTTGATCTCCACTTCGCGCGGATTGCCGCTCAGCATCGCCTTGACGTGACTGCCGCCGATATCGATAGCCAGCACGCGATGTGCCGGCTTTTCTTTTGCAGCGGGTGCAGCCGCTTCGGTCTTGCGTCGTGCCTTGCGATACCAGGTGATGGCCGCGTTCGTCGCACTGTCGTGATGAAGCGGCTTGCGCGGGGATTCGATTTCGTCCACGACGCGCAGGGCGAGCTGCTTGCCCAGCTCCACACCCCACTGGTCGAACGGATTGATGTCCCAGATCGCCGCCTGCGTGAACACCAGATGTTCGTACAAGGCCACGAGACTGCCCAAGGCATGCGGCGTCAGACGCTCGGCCAACAACAGGCTGGACGGACGATTGCCTTCGAATACGCGATGCGGCGCCAGCTCGTCGCTGATGCCCTCGTCCTTCACCTGTTGCAGCGTCTTGCCAAGCGCCAACGCTTCGGCCTGCGCGATCATGTTCGCCAGCAGCAGATCGTGATGACGTCCCGACGGATTCAACGACTGACCGAAACCGACGAAGTCACACGGAATCAGCCGCGTGCCCTGATGAATCAGCTGATAAAACGAATGCTGCCCGTTCGTGCCCGGCTCGCCCCAGTAGATGGGACCGGTGGCGTAATCGACCGCGCTGCCTTCGATGGTGACGTGCTTGCCGTTCGACTCCATCGTCAGCTGCTGCAGGTACGCAGGAAAACGCTTCAGGTATTGCTCGTACGGCAGCACCGCCACCGTTTCGGCACCGAAGAAATCGGTGTACCAGATGCCGAGCAAGCCCATGATCACCGGAAGATTGCGTTCCAGCGGCGCGGTACGGAAATGCTCGTCCATCGCGTGGAAGCCGGCGAGCATTTCATGGAACGCATCGGGGCCGAGGGCGATCATCGTGGAAAGGCCGATCGCCGAATCCATCGAATAGCGACCGCCCACCCAATCCCAGAATCCATACATCTGCTGAGTGGATATGCCGAACGCCTCCACCGCTTTTTCGTTGGTCGACAGCGCGACAAAGTGCTTGGCCACCGCTTTCTCGTCGCCACTCGCCGCAGCCAACAGCCAATCGCGCGCGCTGTGCGCGTTGGTCATGGTCTCCAGCGTGGTGAAGGTTTTAGAGGCGACGATGAACAGCGTTTCGTCGGGACGCAGATCGTGCACCGCTTCGGCAAAATCGGTGTAGTCGACATTGGAGACGAAGCGCATCGTCAACGCGCGGTCGCTGAAATGACGCAAGGCCTCGAACGCCATCACCGGACCGAGATCGGAACCGCCGATGCCGATATTGACGATATTGCGGATCGGCCGGCCCGAGAAACCCAGCCAGCGTCCTTCGCGGATCGCGTTGGCGAGTTCCGCCATGCGCTTGAGCACCGCGTGCACGTCCGGCACCACATTGACGCCATCGACCTTGATCGACTTCCGCGACGGCGTGCGCAGTGCCACATGCAGCGCGGCGCGCTGCTCGGTGGTGTTGACTTTCTCGCCCGCGAACATCGCATCGCGGCGCGCTTCCAATCCACACTCGCGCGCCAGTGCGAACAGATGCGTCAGCGTTTGATCATCTATGCGATGACGCGCGTAATCCAGCCGCCAGCCCACCGCTTCCGCGCGATAGCGTTCAGCGCGACCGGGATCCGCGGCAAGCAGATCGCGCAGATGCTGTTGGGCGATGTCGTCTTTGTGCTGCTCCAGCGCGCGCCATGCGGTTTTCTCGCGCAGCGCGCTCATGCAGCCGCCTCCAGGCGCTGGCTCACGGTATCCAGCAGTTCATGCCAGGACTTCACGAACGCATCGGCGCCTTCCTTCTGCAGCACCTTGGCCAGCGGCTCGACTTCGATGCCCGCCGCCTGGAACTTGGCCAGCACGCTTGCCGTGTCGATGCCGTTCAAGCTCATCAAGCGCTCGGCCTTGCCGTGATCGGCGAAGGCGAGCAGCGTCTTTTCCGGCATGGTGTTGACGGTGAGCGGCGCAGCCAGGTGTTCGATGTAGAGCACGTCGCTGGCTTTGGGATCCTTGGTGCCGGTGCTGGCCCACAGCAGGCGCTGCACGCGCGCGCCGTTGTTTTGCAGGCGCTGCAGGCGCGGCGAATCGAGCAGCTTGCGGTAGCTGGCATAGATCTTGTCGCACACCGCGAAGCCCAGCGTGTTGTGCAGTTCGGCGGGCACCTTGTCGACCACTTTCACGTCCCAGCGGCTGATGAACACCGACGCCACCGAGGCGACATCCAGCTCCAACCCCGCCGCGTGACGGCGTTCAAGGCCGCGCAGCCACGATTCGGCAGCGGCTTCGTACTGTTCGGGCGAGAACAACAGCGTGACGTTGATCGGCACGCCACGGAAAATCAGTTCCTCGATCGCCCCGATGCCGGCCGGCGTACCCGGCACCTTGATAAAGAGGTTATGCACCGCCGCCTTCTTGTGCAGCGCTACGGCCTGCTCGATCGTGCCCTGCGTGTCGTCGGCCAGCAGCGGCGACACTTCCAGCGACACCCAGCCATCCACGCCATGCGTGCGCTGGTACACCGGCTCGAAGATCGCCGCGGCGCGACGCAGGTCGTCGATGGCCAGGTCGAAGAACACCGCTTCCGGGTCCTTCCGGCCGCCCGCGCGGATCGAGGCGTCGTAGTCCTTACCGGTCTTGATCGCCTGGGCGAAGATCGTCGGGTTGGAGGTCAGGCCGGTCACCGTCTTCTCGTCGCGGTAACCCAGCAACGTGCCGTCGCCCAGCATGCTGCGAGTGATGTTGTCCAGCCACAGGCTCTGGCCAAGTCCGTTCAGCGTGCGGGTCGGATGTTGCATGGTCTTACTCCTTACATGAAAAGAGGCGGGATGGCGCGTCGTCGAGGTGCGTTGCGCACAGAGGCGGGGCGACGGCCTGATGGGGAAAGCTCAACGTTGGAATTTAAATCCATTCAGCAGAGTATCAAGGGGCATATCGCGGCCTGATGACCAATGCGACTAAGTCCAGCCGACTGATCGGCCTCAGGCCATCTCCTGCCAACAGTAATACCGGCGGTGCGCCCGCTGCAGCATGCCCAGGTCCTCGTGCGTGTCGCTGCAGGCATAAATCACAGGAAATTCATTCAGATCCAGCACCTCGCAAATGCGTCGCGATTTCTCCGGCCCCACGCACGGCGCGCCGCGGTAACGCCCGGCGAGCATGCCGCCGCGCGTTCCCGGGCGGGAGCAGAGCAGATCCAGACCGTGATGTCGGCGTCCATGGGGTGAGATAACCATCCGCATCGCACAGGTTCGCGATGTGCCGGAACGAGCGAACTGCGATGAGCCGCATCTGGATGAGAGCCGCACGTCAGTCGCCAAAGATTGGCACTGATGTCTTGTGAATATCGGGTCGACGCGCTTGCGCGACGGACATGTCAACAAGATGTCATACCCGTCACAGCGGTCGAACTTATAAATTTCGCGTTCGCCAAAACCGCCACTTGCTTTAACTGGATGCGAACGAACGGATCGATAGCCTGAGCTTCCCATCACAAACAACTGAGGAGTGCATATGGATCCCACGACCCTTGTTGCGCTGGTTGCGAGTGCGGAGCCATACGAAGACGGCAAGCGGGTGTCGTTCGAGCCTCTCGACGGCTATGTGCTGAATCCCTGGTCCGGCCTGTATCAGGAAACCGACGCGACCTACGTGAATCGCCTGTCCGTGGAGACGGCTTGAGGTCACGCGCCGATGCGGGGCGACCGCAAAATCTTCGAAGAAAATGGAATGCGCAAGGCGATGCGCCGTCGCGCAGATGTTGCTACAGCGCCTGGATCGTAAGGCGATACTTTTTACCTGGCTGGAAGAAATCCAGCATCTTCGGCTGAGTAACCGTCATTTCCAATTCGCCGGCTGGAAATGGTTCGGCCGACCACGATGTGTTGTCACCCTGTCCGGCATGTACCGCCGACAAACTCACCGTGCGCGAATTTCCCGCCGAGGCATTGATCTCGTCCACGCCGAACGTCGCTGTGATCGTCATGATCCTCTTCCTGTCTCGTTATGGTTGATGCGCACGATTTTCCTGCACCCGGGCTCAAGGCATTGTGTTCGACAAAGCGGGCATTCGGGCTTGGCGGTCGAACCATGTATGTCACCAACGCTCATGGACCGGCATGAGGTGATCTCGCGTTTTTTTGCGAAATCGGCAGATCAACCACGTTGGCATTGGCGATAGTCGCCCATCCAGGGATGCTCTGAATAAGCCTGCGCAGGCGACATGACTACCGCTTGATCATGTCCATCTTGTGCTCAGCAAGATGCTCCTTCGACGAAAATTCATCACGAAACTCCCCCGCTTCTACATCATTGCGCCCTTTTTATCTTGCGCCGCAACAAGGCACCCCATCCCTCTGTTGCACTCCCCTCCTGCCAGTTTTCAAACGTTTTTTTGCGGCAATCGCAAATGAAGAAACGTTAGGCGGATCTTGCAATTTCGTAATTGTGCGCACCCGACCGCTCTTATTCACTACACGAACGCTGCGAGTCGGAATGGAAGCCACGACATCGGAACGATTGGGGAGACCAGATGCCGCATAGGGACGCCTCGCAAGCCATATAGCCATCGCCAATGGCTCTTTAATAAGAATTAACGGGGAAAAATTAGATGACCGATACGACGCACTCTTTGGGCGTGCAGGGGCGCACGCGCTCACGCCCGGCACCGTCGAGTTCACGATTGGCAACGGCAATCTTGTTGGGGCTGGCGCTCACGTATGCACCGACCAGCGCATCCGCACAGACCGCGAGTCAGGACGGCAACACCACCGCCACCGCACCTGCACCCGCTAAAACCGCTGCCGGCAAGACGGATAAGAAGCAAGATCCGAAAAAGGATCAGAAAGACGTCAAGAACCTCGACGGCATGACCGTCACCGGCATCCGCGCCAGCCTTGAGTCGTCGCAGTCGCTCAAACAGAACGCCACCCAGATTGTCGACTCCGTTACCGCGACGGATATCAATGCCCTGCCCGACCGCAGCGTGACCGAAACCCTGCAGCGCATCAGCGGCGTGACGGTAGATCACTACTTGGCCGATGACGACCCGGATCATCCGTCCGCCGAAGGTAGCGGCGTGCTGATCCGTGGACTTCCCTACGTCGCCAGCCTGCTCAACGGCGCTGAAAGCTTTTCGGCCAACAACGGCCGCGCGCTGGGCTTCGAGGACGTGCCGGCCGAGCTGATGCAAGGCGTGGATGTGTACAAGAATCCGTCGGCGGAGCTCATCGAAGGCGGTATCGGCGGCACCGTGGACCTGCGCACGCGCATGCCATTCGACGCTCCAGATCGGGTGATCGGCTTCTCGACGGGCGTCAATGAAGGCGACATGGCGAAGAAGAGCAAACCGTCCTCGTCATTCCTGTACAGCAATCGCTGGAAGACCGAAAACCTCGGCGAATTCGGCGCGCTGCTCGATGTGTCCTACTCCGAGCTGGCCTCGCGCACCGACGGCATCCAGGTCAATCCCTACGTCCTCGAACCGGAAAACCATGTCGGCAACTGCCCGTGCGAGCCCACCTCGTCCATGGGCAACGTGGCCATTCCGGGCGATATCAACTACTACGAGATGGACATGCAGCGCAGGCGCACCGGTATTTACGGTGCATTCCAGTGGCGTCCGACCGACAACCTGGAATTCGACTCGCGCTTCTTCCGCTCCACCTACGACCTGCAGTGGCAGGAGCACGAAGTCCAGGCCAACGAGGGCAACTACTACAACATGATCCCGGTGCCGGGCACGTCGTTCGGTTACAACAACGGCGTCTTCGAGAGCGGGGACATGGTGTCCGGTTCGTGGCAGGGCGGAGGCACGGGCCCCGCCAAGGCAACGCTGGACACGGGATGGCCGCCGATCGGCGGTCCGAATTACTACGCCCTCACCCGCGCGCAAACCCAGTTCACCCGCACCACCGACTGGTCCAACACGTTCAAGTACAACATCAGCGACAACATGATCTGGTCGGGCGAAATACAGTTCGTCAAGTCCACCGCCAATGAAACGGACTTCACGGTGTACAACCAGTTCTTCATGCCGCCCGCTAACCTGAACATGGGCAGCGGCACACCCAGCCTCACGCTGTTGAACAACACCACGTACGCGTACATCCCGTCGAACACCACCAACCCGAACAGCCTGACCAACTACGCCAACTACTATCTCGGCGCAGCGCTGGATCACTTGGAATACGACTACGCGATGGAGCGCACCGTACGTACCGACCTCGAATACAACTTCGAGGACAGCAACTGGTTGCAGTACTTCCGCGTGGGCGTGCGCGCCACCAACCACGGCACATATAGCAACAACAACAGCAGCAGCTACAACTGGGGCTATATCAGCCAGGACTGGGCGGGCAGCTACAAAGGCCCCTCCTCGCTGGACTGGGCCAACAACATCCCGGCGTGGATGGAACAACAGTTCACGTTTGGCGACTTCTTCCGCGGCCAGACGAAGCTGCCCAGCACGCTGGTGTTCCCCAGCATGTCGCTGGTGGGCAATTACTACGGTGCGATCGCCGCGCTGCGTTCGCTTGAGATGTCTGGTGGCTGGTGTCCGCAGGTTTTCAGCGAAAGCGCGGGCGACGGATGCAACCCGGGCTCGGGCATGAGCGCGGACTATATGCACGAAACGACCCAGGCTGCCTATGCCTCGCTGTACTTTGGCAACGACACGGCATTGGGCATTCCGTTCGATGGCAACATCGGCCTGCGCTTCGTCCGTACCAGCGTGAGCGCCAACGGTTCGGTGACCTATCCTTCATCGGGCACCATCCAGAATCCCGCGGGCATCACGCCAGCCCAGATGGCCTTGTTCAACGGCATGACCACGCCCATCAATGGCGGGTATGACTACCACAACCTGCTGCCCAGCCTTAACCTGCGCTTCAAGCTGACCGACGACCTGCAGTTGCGTCTGGCCGCCTCCAAGGCCATTACCCGACCCACCATCAGCCAGCTCAACTCGTACATGGTCATCGGTACGTCGTGGAGCTCGCCAGGGCCGGGCCAGCAGGCACAACTCGCGGGCTTTAACGCCACTACCGGCGGCAACCCGAACCTGAAGCCGCTGGAAGCCAACCAGTTCGACGCCGCGCTGGAGTGGTACTTCGCGCCCACCAGCGAGCTGTACACCACGCTGTTCAAGAAGAACATCTCCAACTACACCACCACCGAGGTGCATAGCCAAACCATCGACGGCGTGCCGGTGGCGGTGAGCGGTCCCACCAACGCGGGTACGGGCACCGTCAAGGGCGCCGAAGTGGGCTACTCGCAGTTCTTCGACTTCTTGCCGAGCGTCTTCAAGGGCCTGGGCGTGCAGGCCAACTACACCTTCCTGCAGAGCAGCAAGATCTACGGCACCACCTCGTGCGACCCGAACCATGGCAACGGCTCGTGCTCGGCCAACGACGTCGTCACCAACCCGGGCCTGCCCATGCAGGGTCTGTCGCCGCACAACTACAACATCACCGGCATCTATGAATACGGCGACTGGTCGGCTCGCCTGGCCTGGTCGTGGCGCAGTCGCTATCTGATCACGCCGGTCGACTCGGGCGACACATACCTGCCGATGTGGAACGCCGCTTCGGGCCAGCTCGATGCCTCGATCTTCTACCACATCAACAAGAACATGCAGGTTGGCCTGCAGATGAATAACCTCACCAACACCGTGCAGAAAGTGTTGATGGGCCCCACCACCTACATCAACGGTTACGTGGACACGAACCTGTACACGCGTGCGCTGTTCATGACCGACCGTCGTTACGAGCTCGTGTTCCGCGCGAACTTCTGATGAAGGTTCTTGCCAGCAAGGCAAGCCGCTGAATGCTTGCTTGTTTGTTCATCGTCGCCGGCATGCATGCGCATGCCGGCGACGTCGTCTCTACCGTGCGGATGTTCCCGTCCAAATAGTGACCACGCAGCAATGAACCTCAGACGCGCCGCTGCGCCAGAAACTGCTTCGGCGTGCAGTCGTACTCGCGCCGGAAGACGGCATACATGTACTGCAACGACGTAAAGCCGCTGCGCACCGCAACTTCGGCCATCGAAGCCTTGGGATCGGCAAGCATCTGCATGGCCACTTCCAGCTTGTGATCGAGAATCGCCTGATGCACAGACTTCTTCAGCTCACGCTTGAAGTGCTCTTCCAGCAGCGTGCGTGACACGCCCACGTAACCGGCCACCTGTTCCGACTTGATGCCCGTGCAGGCGTATTGGCGAATGAAATGCCGGGCCCGCATCACGTACGGGCTGCGTACGTGCTCATGCTGACTGCTGCCCTGCACGTGAATGCCGGACGGCGGCACCAGGATGCGCGTACTGGAACAGTCGCCGCCGTGCAGCATCTGATGCAGCAACTGTGCAGCGATACGGCCCATTTCCTCCGCCCCCTGGATGACCGACGTGAGCCGAATGCTGCTGAGCGTTTGCACAATGGGATCATTGTCGATGCCGACCACCGCAACCTCATCGGGAATAGGCACGTCGGCCACCACGCAGGCCTGCAACAGCTGACGCGCTCGCGCGTCGGTAGCGGCGATGATGCCGATCGGCTTGGGCAAGGCACGCACCCATTCGGCCATTTCTTCTTGCGCGCGTCCCCAGCCGCCGGCGCTGACGGACGAGCCGTGGTAGACGATGCCTTCCAGCCCATCCGCCGCCGTCATCCGGCGAAACCACATTTCGCGCTCGTGCGCCCAGAGGTGGCCAGGCTCCAGCGGCCTGCCGAAGAACGCAAAGCGCTGCAGGCCATGATCGATCAAATGGTCGTAGGCCATCCGCACCAATTTCTGGTTGTCGGTAGCCACGTAGGGAATGCCATTCGGATACTGCGATTCATCGGCATAGGAGCCGCCTATCGCCACCACCGGAATGGAAAGCGCCGATACCGCTTCGGCCACGACCGGGTCGTCGAAGTCGGCAATGATCCCATCGCCGCGCCACTGTCGAATGCCGAGGGCGTGGCTGCGGAAATCCTCTTCCATGAACAAGTCCCACTTCACGCGCGTGAAAGTGAGATATCCCCCGATGCCGGCAAGCACCTGCCGGTCGTACACCTTGTTGGCATTGAAGAGCAATGCGATGCGATGTGGCGACATGTGTTGCGGCAATGCCTCTTGGTTTTCCCCTGGGTCAGTCTAAGAAATCCACGCCCTACTTGGACGTAGTGTTCACCCATGACTAACGGCAGGCTTCCAGACAAATCCTAAAAGCGGCCGACGGCTCGAGAGCGGTGATGACGCGTCTTCCAACCGGCGATAAAAAACCCGCGAGGGGGCCCCGCGGGTTTTGGGTCATCCGTCTTTACGTTGCTTTGCCGGGAGGGGAGGCCTGGCTAGGCGATGGGACTGATGTCTCTCGACATGGATTAACTATACCGTATAGTTTGTTAATTGGTTGTAACCAGGTTCGAGCCCGATTTCCTGCTTAGCGCCTGGGGTTGAACTGCGGGGACGGTAATGTCCGCTTCCAGCCCAAAGCAGGCTCTATTCGCCAAGGCTTCTTGACGTAGGCATGGGATTTCACTGATATGCGCATCGCGAGGGGTGCGGACTGACAAACCGATCCCATCGCAAAAAAAAGAAGCGACGTGCGGTGGATAGCTTCTTCAGAAATTAGTACGCGCCGCGCGTGGAGTTTTCTCGTAATCTGGCTCCATAGGGGGCCATGAAGAAATCGCGGTTCGGCGACAGCTAGACCATCGCAGTGCTCAAGCAGGTGCAGGCCGGCACGACTGTGCCGGAGTTCCGCCGAGAACACGGCGTCAGTTCAGCTGCGTTCCGCCCATGGCAAAGGGTTCACTCCAATCCCGGCTCAGCTTTGTAGTGCCGGTCATCAGGATGACGGTGAAGCGCAGTGCGAGTCACAAGTTCATTTCTCAAGACACCGGCCCTGTTCATTTTTTCGGGAATCGCCATCACGCTTGCCACCACGAGTGTGATGTTCGTGTCGCTGTATCAGATGCGACGGGACGCGATGTCGCAGGCACGCGACGCCACGGAGAATCTTGCCAGTTCACTGGAGAAGGAAACCGAACGCAACCTCGACGTCTTCCAGCTTGCGATGCGCGAGGTTGCGACGAGCATCAAGACGCCTACGCTCCTGCGTCTCCCCTTGGATGTCCGGCAGCTGGTGGCATTCAGCACGATCAGCGACGCCAAAGAACTCGGCACGCTGTCCGCGACCGATGCGGCGGGCAATTTCATTCTCGACTCGCGCTCTCCGGTGCCGCGCAAGCTCAATGTGAGCGACCAGGATTACTTCCAGGTCCAGCAACAAAGCAGGGATATCGGCCTGTATCTGAGCAAGCCGTTCATACCGAAGACCGGCGATTCCAGACAGCCGACCATCGCATTGAGCCTGCGACTCGAAAAGGAGGACGGCCAGTTCGCCGGCATTGTCGCCGGTACGCTTCGCCTCAATTACTTCCACGACATGTTCAAGGACGCGATCCTGGGTCAGCACGGCACCATCACGCTGCTGCGCACCGACGGGACCGTCCTGATGCGGCAACCGTACCACCCCGGCGACGTAGGCAGCACACTCGCTGGCGGCCACTCGTTCCTGCCGCTCGTACAGTCGGATCAGGGTAGCTATGTCGATGTCGCAGTACTCGATCACATCGAGCGGCAGTACAGCTTCAAACGCATCGGCAAATATCCGCTGATTGTCGTGGTCGGCTTCGCGACCGAGGACATCTACGCAGGGTGGCACAGACGCGCGGTTGCCATTGGCGCCGTTACCGTCGTGATCGACGTGCTCTCCATCTGGCTGTCGCTGATGTTCGCCAGTCTGCTGCGCCGAAGGCTTGAAATGGAAAGCCAGCTGCAACAACTGGCCTGGTTCGATTCGTTGACCGGCCTACCCAACCGGATACAGCTCCAGCGGGAGGCAGGCCGCATCCTCGCGCACGCGAAGCAGAATGCCTCGGATTTCGCGACGCTGTTTATCGACCTGGACCGTTTCAAGCGCGTGAACGACACACAAGGTCATGCCGTCGGCGACGAAGTGCTGCGCGAGATCGCAGAGCGCCTGCGCAAGCATGTCCACACCGGGGATTCGATCAGCCGCCTCGGCGGCGATGAGTTCCTTGCCATTCTGCAAGATTGCGATGTGCTGAAGGCCATGCATGTGGCTGAACGCATTCTGCATACGGTCCGCGAGCCCATAGCCTTGGACTCGAAACGCGACACCCGCATCACGATCAGCACCAGCATCGGCATCGCGATGTACCCCTACGACGGGCTGAACATCGATGTCCTGCTGCGCAACGCGGACATGGCGATGTATCAGGCCAAAAGCGCTGGGCGCAATCGGATCCACTTCTATGCGCCCGAGTACGAGCGCAAAGCCAGGGAGCACCTCGACCTCGAGATCGCCCTGCAGCGTGACTTCGAAGCAAAGGTGCTCAGCGTCGTCTACCAGCCCAGGGTCGACGCGACGGGCATGCTGTGCGGAGCCGAAGCGCTGGTGCGCTGGTACAACGACAAGATGGGTTTCATTCCACCGGACTATTTCATCCCTATCGCGGAAGAAAGCGGGCTGATTGCGGAACTGGATGCCTGGGTGCTCGGCGAGGCCTGCCGCCAGCTTGCCGCGTGGCGGGCCTCGGGTCTGGCGGTGCCGAGCATCTCGGTGAACGTCTGCGCCATGGACCTCAAGCGATCGGACTATCCAGGCTTTGTCACACGGACGCTGGAGGCTCATGGTCTCGCACCGGACGACCTGATTTTGGAAATGACCGAACGCGTCATGTTCGACGAGGCGGCCGACGATATCCGGACTTCGATCGACGAGATCCACGCCATGGGCGTTACGCTCGCCATTGACGATTTCGGCACCGGCTTCTCGTCGCTGAACTACCTGCACCGGTTCCCCATCAAGGAACTCAAGATCGACAAAAGTTTCATCCAAGGCATCGGCGAGAGCATGACGTCCGAATCCCTCGCGCAAACCATCATCAACATTGGCAAGACCCTGAAACTGACAGTCGTCGCCGAAGGTATAGAGACGCAAGCGCAGAGAGATTTTCTGAGTCGGCACGACTGTGACTTGTACCAAGGCCATCTATTCTCCCCGCCATTGCCGCCGGACGACTTTGCGCTCTGGGCGGTAAAGCAGAGTCACGTCACCCTTCGCAGACAACTGCCGTGACCGTTGATGCTGACTGCAAGGTCAAATAGATAGTAGATATTGCGCTTCCGCTTTCGACCCCGAGCAAACCTTTCATGGGAGGGGTGCGTGGGGCAGGAATGACGATGCGCGAAGTGAAGACTTGTCGCCAAAGTTGCAGCACGTCCCGTGGCACTGCGCCAAAACGGTGCGGAAATGCTAGAAAACTCGGTCCAGTCAAGGACTCTGGCGAGATGGTGGCTATGGGTGGACTCGAACCACCGACCCCAGCATTATGAGTGCTGTGCTCTAACCGGCTGAGCTACATAGCCAAAGGGGCGCGCCGTCCGGGAAGTATGCCGGATCGGGCTGGATTCAGGCGGGGCGCGGCAGTTTAATCGCCTCGCCCTTGCGGTTCAAGTGGTTGGCTTGCTCCGGCTTTGTGGGCTGTGGTTGAATCGATCTCGGGTCAGACGCTCGCGCCAAGGCAGGCCGCGCTGACTTGGCCCGAGGAGGTTGGATGATCGACGTTGATGGCTACCGTCCGAATGTTGGCATCGTTCTGCTGAATGCGGACGGCCGGCTGTTCTGGGCGCGCCGCGTCCATCGCGACGGTTGGCAGTTCCCCCAGGGCGGCATGCGCAGCGACGAGACGCCGCTGGAAGCCATGTACCGGGAGTTGCAGGAAGAAACCGGTCTTTCCCCCGAACACGTCCAGGTGCTGGCCAGCACCCGCGGCTGGCTGCGCTACAAGCTGCCCAGCCGCTATATCCGGCACCACCAGCACCCGACCTGCATCGGCCAGAAGCAGGTGTGGTTCCTGCTGAAGCTGGTGGGCGGCGAGGATGCGCTGTGCCTGAATGCCTGCGAGAAACCCGAGTTCGACCTGTGGCGCTGGGTGGATTTCTGGTACCCGGCGGCGCATGTGGTTAATTTCAAACGGGATGTTTATCACAGGGCCCTGCGCCACTTCGCGCCGCTGGTGGAGAACATGCTGAGCATCGAGCTGGGTCCGCAGCCGCAATCGCGCAGGAATTCACCCCGGAACAAGCGGGCCGCCTGAACCGCCGGGCCGGCGCAAACCGAATGCTTGTTGACAATCATTCGCATTCGCGTTGAAAATACGCGACATGTACATATGCCTTTGCAACGCCGTCACCGATCACGACATCCGTCGCGCTGCCGCCGACGGTGTGCAGACGTTCGCCGAACTGCAGGCCCGCACCGGCTGTTCCGATTGTTGCGGCTGCTGCGAAACCGAAGCGCGTGCCACGCTGGATGAGGCGATCGCCAAGATCGCGTTCGATCTGCCTATCCTCGTCGCGGCCTGACATCTTCCGACGCGCTATCGACGCCACCGCCCGGTGCGGTGGCGTTTTTGCATGCGCGACTTGTTCGCATTACCCCCCACTCGTGCTCAGAATCCGTATAGTTTCCCGATCAGCCAACGTAGGGAGAGCAGCGATGAAGGGCGACGCCAAGGTCATCGAGTTTCTCAACAAGGTGCTCTTCAATGAGCTGACCGCGATCAATCAGTACTTTCTGCATTACCGCATGTTCAAGAACTGGGGCTACCAGGAACTTGCGGAGCACGAGTACAAGGAATCGATCGACGAGATGAAACATGCCGATCATCTGATCGAGCGCATCCTGTTTCTGGAAGGCCTGCCCAATCTTCAGCATCTGGGCAAATTGCGCATTGGCGAGAACGTGCTGGAATGCATTCAGGGCGATCTGGACCTGGAACTCGCCGCCACCAAGGATCTGCGCGCGGCAATCGCATACTGCGAAAGCGTGGCCGACTACGTGAGCCGCGATATGTTCAAGACTATATTGCGCGACGAGGAAGACCACATCGACTGGCTGGAAACGCAGCTCAGCCTGGTCAAGGACATTGGCGCGGAGCGTTATCTGCAGTCGAAGATGGAAAGCTGAACTACCGCACCGTCGCGGTGCACCAAAGCGACCCCGGACACAAAGCCGGCGACGATTCCTTGACGGTTTCGTCACGACCGGGCTATATCCATCGTTTTCCCGGAAAGGCCGCGCATGGTTTCCCGCCCACCACCGCGCTACGTCGTACGTCCGCACGACGCTGCCAGTCAGCGTCGGCGCGTCATGTGGCTTGCCGCGGCATGGCTTGGCAGCGTGATGCTGGCCGGATTGATCGTGGCGCTTGCGGTAGGCGCATGGAAAGGCGTGGTGCCGCGCATCTCCGATCGACGCGCGCTGCGCACGCTGACCGTCGAGAATGAAGATCTGAAACAGCAAGTGGCGAACTTGCAGCGCTCGCAGCAAGTCACCGACGTCGCCACCAAGGCCTTGCGCCAGACGATCTCGCAACGCGACGAGGAAATCAGCGGACTGCGCGCGGACCTGGGCTTCTATTCGCGACTCGTCGGCGGCGATGCGCAACGCGAAGGGCTGAAGGTGCAGGAAGTGTCACTGCAAGCTGTACCGCACTCGCAGGCGTGGAATCTCGCCATCAGCCTCACCCAGAACATCAAGCGCGACGACGACACCAGCGGCACCACCATCGTGAGCGTGGAAGGCTTGCGCAACAACAAGGTGGATCAACTGGCGTGGTCCACCCTGGGTGACGCCGCCGAGAAAGACGGCATTCCGTTTCGCTTCCGCTACTTTCAGCAACTTCACACCACGATCGCGCTGCCGGCCGATTTTCGGCCGACGCGATTGCATGTCACAGTCCAGCCGGAAAATGGTGGCCCCGTCAGCCGCGCCGTGGCATGGAACGACGCCTTATCCACCCCGGTCACCACCACTCAGGGGGAAACTGATGCTCAGCCGTAAACGCAACGACCAACCCAGCCGCAACGCGGAAACCAGCCTCATCTCGCTAGGCACCATCATCCGCGGCGATGTCCGATTTACCGGCACGCTGCACCTCGACGGGCGCATCGAAGGCGCCGTGATCGGCGAAGGTTCCAGCGCCTTGTTCACGCTGAGCGAGCACGGCCAGGTGCAGGGCGAAGTACGCGTGCCCCACGCCATGATCAACGGCCAGGTGAATGGCGATATCTACGCCAGCGAACGCCTGGAACTGGCGCCGCAGGCGCGCGTGATCGGCGACGTACGCTACAACCAGCTGGAGATGGCCGCCGGCGCGCAGGTGAACGGGCGCATGGCGCATCAGGGCGAGGACCACGTTCAGCGCGAGCTGCCGGCGCCGGAAGTACGCTCCGAGCCGGTCATCGTCTGAACCGGGCCCAGGGCTTCGGCTGATGGCTGCCTTGACGGTGCGGTATCCTTGAGTCCGCACCGCCGCAGCCTCATATGCCCCTTATGGAAACTATCGTCGCCATCCCCGATTACCGCCAAGCCGGCGCGCCGTTGATCTTTACGGTCGCTGCCGCGCGCAAGGTGCATGAACTCATTCAGGAAGAGGGCAACCTCGAATTGAAGCTGCGCGTATATATCACTGGCGGCGGCTGCTCGGGCTTCCAGTACGGCTTCACCTTCGACGAAACGCAGGCGGAAGACGATTTCGCCCTCGACCGCGAAGGCGTCACCCTGCTGGTCGATCCGCTTTCGCTGCAGTACCTCACCGGCGCCGAGATCGATTACGCCGAGAACCTCAGCGGCTCGCAGTTCGTCATCCGCAACCCCAACGCCAAGACCACCTGCGGCTGCGGCTCCTCGTTCTCCACCTGAGCGACTGCCGCTCGGATGGCTTCGACGAACTCCAATACCTTCGCCGGACTCAGCCTGATCCTCGACCGCGTTTCCGAACAGCGCGACGAGAGCGACTGGGTGTCGGCGAAGTCGCAGGCGTCCGACGCCCGTTATCTTTTGCTCGATCCGGCCGGCGATGCATTTTTGCATCGCGAGCAGGATGCCCTGCGCTGGCTCAATGCCGAGGAACGCGAGCGCTTGCTGCCGCAGGCGTCGAGCAGCCTGCTCGGGTTGATCGACGATCGGCCGCATTTCATGTTGCTGCTCGACGAAAGCGACGATGCCGCGGCATTGGAAACTGCGCTGCACGCCCGTCGCAGGGGCCTGCGCGAAGCGGGGCTGCAACTCGCCGCCGATGAAGCGGGCCTGTTTGCCTATACCAAAGGCCTTGCGCACTGGCAGCGCGAAACCCGCTTCTGCGCACGCTGCGGCGCGCCGGTGAAGCTGGTCTCGTCCGGCCATCGCGCGCAATGCACCAACCCGGCGTGCGGCCGCTTGCACTTTCCGCGCACCGATGCCGCGATCATCGTCATCGTCGAATACGAGGGCGCCTGTCTGCTGGGTCGACAAGCCGGATGGCCGCCAGGACGTTACTCCACACTGGCCGGTTTCATCGAACCGGGCGAAGCGCTGGAAGACGCAGTTCGCCGCGAAGTCGCCGAAGAATCCGGCGTGATCGTCGGCGATGTGCACTATCACTCCTCGCAACCCTGGCCGATGCCCGCGTCGCTGATGGTGGGTTTCACCGCCACGGCGGTGTCACCCGCGATCCACCTGCGCGATGGCGAACTGGAAGATGCGCGCTGGTTCACGCCACAGCGGATCATCGACGGACTGGCCGATGGCAGCCTCGCCACGCCGCCGAAGCTTTCCGTCTCGTATCAACTGATGTCGCATTGGCTGAGCGAGCGCGCGGGTCTGGACCTGGACGCACTGATCGCCAAGGGGCGCAGTCGATAACACCCTTGCGGAAACGTTAACGGGCTCCCATCACTCGCATACAATGCGCCCATCCATCGGAGTCCGTTTTCATGGCTATTCGCCTGCTTGCCGCGCTCATCGCCCTCGGACTGCTGCACGTGCAGCCGCAACTTGCGCATTGGCGCAACGACGGCGGCTTCAGGCGCTGGGTCAACCAGCTCTCCGACACCTCCGGCGTGGGACGCGTTTTGCTGGCGGTGCTGGTTCCGGTGGCGGTCTGTCTGCTGGTGATGTGGATACTGCACAAGCTTCCGCTGGCGGATCTGCTGATGCTCGTCTTTGCGTTGGCCGTGCTGCTGTTTTCCTTCGGCCCGCATGCGTTTGAAGCCGACATCGAAGCCATTCTCAAGGCGCCCGATCAAAGCAGCCGCGAAGCCGCGGCACAGGCGCTGTGCGACGAGGGCGAAACCGTCGCCTGGACCACGGCCGATCTCGGCGAAGCCACGGCCTACGCGGCGCTGCGTCGCCGCTTCGGCGTACTGCTGTGGTTTTTCCTGCTTGGCCCCATGGGCGCCCTGCTTTATCGCCTTGCGCGTCAGCTTGGCCATGACAATACGCTCGCACTCGACGCCGGTGCGCGCACGGCGGCCCGCCACCTCGCCAACGGGTTGGATTGGCTGCCGGCCCAACTGCTGGTGTTCACGCTGGCCTTGGTCGGCCACTGGGATGCCGTGATCGGCGCGTGGCGCCGCTGGCATCAGCAAGCCGCACCGAACAGCTGGTATCTGTCCAACCCCGGCTTTCTCGGTGCCGCCGCACGCGCCGACGTGCTCACCGACATCGAAGGTGGCGAAGGCTATATCGAAGAACGCACCGATCCGCTGCACGAACTTCGCCGCCTGCGCGATGCGCTGTTGCGCGCCTTGCTCGCATGGCTGAGCGTTGTCGCACTCATCGTGATGGGCAGCTGGATTTCCTAAGCCCTTATCCCCTGCCCTGCAAGGCAGGGAGAGGCCGGGGGAGGCCCTTCAAGCAAAATCCCCCCGCAACACCTGCACCCGCTGCTCCAACACCGCCGCAGTCACCTCCGCCGCAGGCCTCGGCGCATCCACCACCAGCTCAACCCGTGCCCGGAAGCGGCGCGGCAGCCGCGTACGCCCCATCATCGAATCGTGTCGACTCCACACGCTGCCCCACAATCCGCGCAAGGCCATCGGCACCACCGGCACAGGACGACGCTCGAGGATTTTTTCAACACCAGGACGGAACGGCGCGATGTTGCCATCCTTGGTCAAACCACCCTCCGGGAAAATGCACACCAGTTCGCCGTTCGCCAGCGCCGCATCGACATCCTCGAACGCTTGATGCAGCACAGCCGGATCTTCTTTCTGCCCGGCAATGGGAATCGCCTTCGCCGTCTTGAACACGAAGTGCAGCAATGGAACGTTGAAGATCTTGTAATACATCACGAAGCGCGCGGGGCGACGCAGATTCGCCATCAGCAGCAGCGGATCCATGAAACTCACGTGATTGCAGACAAGCAGCGCAGCGCCCTCTTCCGGCAAGTTCTGCATGCCATCCACTCGAATGCGATAAAGCGTATTCACCAACACCCAGGTGATGAAGCGCATCAGGAACTCAGGCACCAGCGTGAAGATGTACGCCGCCACCACCACATTGAGCACCGCGGCCAGCAGAAAGATCTGCGGCGCATTGAAACCCAACATCCCCAAGCCAAGCCCGAAGACGGAGGCAATGACAATCAGCAAGGCGTTGAGGATGTTGTTGCCCGCGATCACGCGCGACAGGCGATCGCGTTGCGTGCGTGCCTGCACGAACGCGAACAGCGGCACCACGTAGAAGCCCGCGAACACACCGATCAAGGTCAGATCCAACACGATGCGCCAGCTGCCCGACGCGGCGAGAAACGCATGCCAATCCAACCCGCGCACCGCCGCCGAGCCGGGTCGCGCAAGGAAAAGATCGATGCCAAACGCGGTGAGCCCGAATGCACCCAGCGGCACCAGACCGATTTCCACGCGCTTGCCCGACATCTTCTCGCACATCAACGCACCGACACCGGTGCCGATCGAAAAGAGCGTGAGCACCAAGGTGTTCACCGAGCCATCGCCGCCGAGGTTGATGCGCGTATACAGCGGCAGCTGCGCCACCAGCACCGTGCCGAAAAACCAGAACCAGGAAATGCCCAACACCGCGTTGAACACGGCGCGATCTTCGCCCGTGATGCGCAGCACCCGCACCGTTTCCGTCACCGGATTCCAATTGAACCGCAGATCCGGCGCCGTGGCAGGCGCAGGTGGAATAAAGCGGCTGGCGATGTAGCCGATCACCGCAACGCCAATGGTCAACGCGGCGGAAAAATGCGGGCCGATACCCGTGATCAGCATCAGTGCGTTACCCGTCATCATGCCGATAAGGATCGCCATCTGCGTCCCCATCTCCACCAGACCGTTGCCGCCCACCAGTTCCGACGGTTGCAACGCCTGAGGAAGAATCGCGTACTTGATCGGACCGAACACGGTCGAGTGCACGCCCATCATGAAAAGCACCACCAGCAAGAACGCCAGGTGATGCCCGATAAAGCCATATGCCGCCAGCGCCATGGCGGCGATCTCGAACAGCTTGACGAAACGGATGATCCGCGTCTTCTCGAACTTCTCCGCCAACTGCCCTGCCGTCGCGGAGAACAGAAAGAACGGAAGGATAAACAGCGCCGGTGCCAGGTTGGTATACAAACCCACCTCACGATCCGACAACCCCATCTGGAACGCCGCCAGCATCACCATCGCATTGCGAAACGCACTGTCGTTGAATGCTCCCAGCGCCTGGGTCCAGAAAAACGGCGCAAAGCGACGGCGACCTAACAGGGCGAACTGGCTCATGCGGGTCCTTGGCGGTGGCGACGGTGCGTAGCCTAGCGCGAAAGGCCTCCCGCCATCGAATCCTCCCTAGTTATCGCTACCGCACTGTGCTGTCATAGGGTCTCGCGGCAACCGTGATAGTTCATCCGAGCAACTCCATCATTCGCGCGCCGCTCGTTTCACGTATCAAGCATCATCAAACAGGGAGAGACGCACAACGTTCCACCTCAGCGACTAGGCTTGCACTACTGATGCACTGTTAAACCCATAAGCATCGAGATCCACATGACAATGATGCATGGCAGCTGCCACTGCGGCGCGTTGAACATCGAATTCACCACGTCGAAAAGTACCTCGGAATTTCAGCCTCGCGCGTGCGACTGTTCGTTCTGCCGCAAGCACGGCGCGGCTTATATTTCCGATCCGAAAGGAAAGCTGTCGATCATTCAGCGAAACGCCGGTGCCTTGCATGAATATCGACAAGGTTCAAATACTGCGCGCTTTTTGCTGTGCAAGGACTGCGGCGTTTTAGTGGGTGTTGCCCTTGACCACGAGTCGGGCACCTATGCGGCCGTCAATGCCGGGTGCCTGGATGACGTGACGGAACTCGGCGAATCGCTTTCGGCATCGCCGCAACGGCTCAGCCCGGAGGAAAAGGTGTCGCGCTGGCTGGCGTTATGGGTGCCCGATGTTGTTTTCACCACCGTGCCGCAGTAGGGACCACTTATGACGATCCGACTGCTTTCCGGCAAGGATGCATTGGCCTATCAGACACTGCGCCTTCTGGCACTGAAGGAAAACCCCGCTGCGTTTAGCGCCAGCTATGAGGACGAGGTGAATCGTTCGCTGGACGACGTGGCTGCTCGCATATCGCCTGCGGCAGATGGCTCCGTCTTCATGCTGGGAGCGTTTGATGCGGACAACATGGCCGGATTCGTCGCGGTTATTCACCCACAGCGGGCCAAGTTACGCCACTGTACTGAAGTGGCAGGCATGTTTGTCGCGCCCATGTATCGCCGGCGCGGATATGGGCAGGCCTTATTGCAGGCTGCGATTGACCGTGCCCGATCCATCGCCGGCGTTCGCCAGGTCAAGCTAGGCGTGAATGCCACCAACACTGCTGCGAAGGCACTGTACGAATCGGCAGGGTTTGAGCGTTTTGGCATCGAGCCCGACGCCCTGTGCGTTAACGGAAAATTCTTCGGCGAGGAGCACTATCTGCTTCGCCTGACTCCTGCCGATTCGGGAAGCATTACTGCTGGCGATTGAGGAGACAGGCCGGCCACTCATCGAACGATGACGGTACACACATGTATTCGCTTATCGCCGCCAATACCGTGCTGCTGTTTCACCTGGCATTTATCCTGTTCGCGACGCTCGGGGCACTGCTCGCCTTGAAGTGGCGATGGATTCTTTTCCTGCAATTGCCCGCTGCGGCCTGGGGATTTTTTGTCGAGTATTCCGGCCGGATCTGCCCGCTTACGGAGCTTGAGAATTATTTTCGCCAGCGTGCCGGAGAGGCAGGTTATGGCGAAGGCTTTATCGAGCATTACTTGCTGGCAACGATTTATCCGAATGGGCTTACGAGAGAGATTCAATTCGCGCTGGGCGCGTTCGTCGTCATCGTCAATTTTTCCATCTATGCCTTGCTGCTTATGCGCCGGCGGGTGCGATAGAGACGAACCGGGGCTGGGCGTTTTCGCGATGTTAATCAGGAGGTCGCGCCATGCAACGTAACTATGCACTGATATCGAGCGTCGTATTCGGCCTGGTGACCGTTCTGCAAATCACCCGCGTGCTGGAGCAATGGCCGGTACAGATCGGGCCGATCCAAATACCCTTATGGTTTTCGTGGATTGCCGCCATCTTCGCCGCAAGCCTTTGCATTTGGGGCTTCCGGTCAGCGCGCGGATAATATCCGCCTGAAGCGCACCCATCCTGGAGAGCAACAATGTGGTACCGCGGAGGTTGTCATTGCGGAGCCGTGCAATTCGAAGTGGAAGCGCCTGAAAGAATTGCATGCGAGGACTGCAATTGCTCGATCTGCGCGAAGTCGGGCTATTTGCACCTGATCGTTTCAAAGTCGCGATTCAAGCTATTGCAGGGCGAGGAAAGCCTTACGACTTACTCGTTCAATACAGGCACCGCCAAGCATCTCTTCTGCAAAATCTGCGGGATCAAATCGTTCTACGTTCCCCGATCCAATCCCGATGGCTATGACGTCAACGTACGCTGCCTGGAACCTCTGCCCGCGAACTTGGACATCAGAACGTTCGATGGGCGCAACTGGGAGCTGCACGGCGCAAAGCTCGCCCATTTGAGCAGGGATGAATGACGCGGCAAGCCGATAACGCGAATCTTATCCCCGGCGCAAGGCACGATGTGCGATGTCTCGGCGGCAGAACGCGCCATCGAAGTGGATCTTGCTCACCGCGTCATAGGCATGTTCGCGTGCGGCAGCGATGTCCTTGCCGAGTGCGCACACGGTCAACACGCGGCCGCCCGCCGTGATCGGCTGCCCCTGCGCGTCGAGCCTGGTGCCTGCCTGGAATACTTTGACTTCGGCGCCAAATGCCTGATCCAGGCCTTCGATGACATCGCCACTTCTGACTTTGCCCGGATAACCGCCCGCCGCCATCACCACGCCGATGGAAGGGCGCGCATCCCATTGCACGTGCGTGTGATGCAGTTCGCCGTCCAGCGCCGCCTCGATCAATTCGACCAGATCGGATTTCAACCGCATCATGATCGGCTGCGTTTCCGGATCGCCGAAGCGCACATTGAATTCGATCACCTTCGGCGCGCCATGCTTGTCGATCATCAAGCCGGCGTAGAGAAAACCGATGAAGGGCGCGCCTTCGGATGCCATGCCGTGCAGCGTGGGTTCGATCACTTCCTTGAGAATGCGCTTTTCCACCTCGGGCGTGACGACCGGTGCGGGCGAGTACGCCCCCATGCCGCCGGTGTTGGGGCCGAGATCGTTGTCGTCGCGGCGCTTGTGATCCTGGCTGCTGGCCATGGGCAGCGCGTGGCTGCCGTCGCTCATGACGATGTAGCTGGCTTCTTCGCCATCGAGGAATTCTTCGATGACGACACGCGCGGAGGCATCGCCGAACGCGTGCGCGCCGAGCATGTCGTGCAACGCGAGTTCGGCATCGCCCAGCGTCAGTGCCACGACGACACCTTTGCCAGCAGCCAGGCCATCGGCCTTGATCACGATCGGCGCGCCGTGCTCGCGCACATAGGCGAGCGCTTTGTTGAGTTCGGTGAACACCGCGTAGCGCGCGGTGGGGATGTTGTGGCGAAGCAGGAAGTCCTTGGCAAAGGCCTTGGAGCCTTCGAGCTGCGCGGCAATGGCGCGCGGCCCGAAGATGCGCATGCCCGCTGCCCGGAATTTGTCGACGACGCCGGCCACCAACGGTACTTCGGGCCCAACGACGGTGAGCTCCACCTTTTCGGCTTTGGCCAGTTTCAGCAACCCTTCGATATCGGTCACGGCCACGTCGGCGTTGCGCAGGCCGCGCTCATGCGCAGTGCCGGCGTTGCCCGGGGCGACGATCACTTCGCTGACGCGCGGGGACTGCTTGAGCTTCCACGCCAGCGCGTGTTCGCGGCCGCCGTTGCCGATAACCATGACTTTCATGCTGTGGACTCCGTGACTGCGGGCGCCTGGGGTGGGGGCGCGAGCCGGCTATTGTAGCGGGAGGATGGTGGGGCTTTTGAGGGCTGCGCCGGCGCGTGGCTCCCCCGCACTCCCCTGCGTGCAGGGGAGGAAGTGTCAGGCGGGAATGTGGCGGGCCAGCAGGTCGAGCAAAGCGGCGCGCGGGAGCTTGCCGGTTTCGTTGCGCGGCAGGGCTTCGACCAGGCGCAAGGGACGCGGCAGGAAAACCGGGTCGATCGAGGCGCGCAGGGCGTCGAGGATGATGGATTCGTCCAGCGTGGGCGCCACTGCCAGCGCGGCGATGCGGCGCACGCCGATGGCATCGGCATCGTCGAGCTGGAATATCACGCCATCCTCCACGCCCGGGATTGCCAGCAGGCGCCGGGTGAGGTCGCCGAGCGAGGCACGCTTGCCGGCGATTTCCAGCAGATCGGCGTGACGGCCGCACAGTTCGAAGCGCCGGCCTTCATCGTGCAGCGTCACGATATCCGCCAGCGTGGCGGGGGCATCGAGCTGCGGCGCTTCGATTTGCGTGCCGTCGGGTTGCGGATGCAGGTGCACGCCGTGATACAGCGACCAGAGGCTATCGGCGGTGACGCGACGCGACGCGAAGGCACAGGTTTCGGTGGAGCCGAACACTTCCAGCAGTGGCGCGTCGAAATGTTGTTCGGCCTTCGCCGCGAGTTCCGGTGGCATCGGCGCGGTGGCGGAGAGCATCGCCGCCAAAGACGGCAGGCGCACGCCCGATTCGACCAGCGCGCGCAGATGCACGGGCGTGGTGACCAGCACGCGTGGCGCCGGCATCGCTTCCAATGCCGTGGCGATATCGGCCGGGAAGAACGGGCGACCGGAATGCACCTGCACGTCGCCGAGCAACGGCAGCAGCACCGACATTTCGATGCCATAGATGTGCTGCGGGGGCACGGTGGCGACCACCGAGAACCGCTCGCCGACAACGTTGTGCAGCATGCGCAGGTTCCCGGCCGTGCTCGCTTGCAGACTGCACCAGGACTTGGCGTTAGGACGCGGCGTGCCGGTGGAGCCGGAGGTGTAACCCACGGCCACGGTCTGCTTCGCGGGAATGGATGGCCATTCGACCGACGCCGGAGCATCGAGCGGCAACGGCGGCAGTGCGTGATAGCGATGCGGTGCGGGGTCCATGGGACGGTCACCCACCGCATGACAACCAGGATGGGCAGCCATCACCTCTTCCACGGCATGCGGCGCGCGCGACGGCGGCAGCAGATTGGCCTGCCCGCGCAAGGCGATGGCGCAGAAGGCGACAAGGAAAGCGTAACGGTCTTCGCACAGGTTCACGGCCGCGGTCGCAGTGGGCAACAGCGCGGCGACGTGCTCGACATGCGCGATGAACTGCGCGGCGCTGATCGGCTGCCCGTCATGCACGGCCACCACGCGACGCGGATCGTCCACCTTCAACAAAGGCAGCAGGCGCTCCGCTTCATCGCGTTGATAGGTGTCGTAGACGATCGCCACGCCGCGCACTCCAGTGTTGTTCTACCGATGCAATAAACCCCACCCCGGCCGAATCGGCCGGTTGCTGCCCCAAGCAGGATGATCTGCTACGCCCCCATATCCTCATGGTCGCCGCTGAATCGGCACCTACCGTGCCGGCCACCGCGTTCTGCAGGATTCAGGTTCGGATGATACCGCCTGTCAGCGCATCCCGGATGGTGGTGGGCGTGGCCGCGCCGCCGAGCGGGGCGTCGAGCACGCCGTCCAGCGCGTCGCCGAAATAACGAGCCAGGGTCGCCAGATCGCGGGCCGGGGGCTCGCCGTGCGGGTTGGCGCTGGTGGATACCAGGGCGCCTCCGTAGGCGCGGCAGAGCGCTGCCGCAGGGGCATGTGCCGTGACGCGCAAGGCGATGCCGGCGTGTGCGCCGGCGACCCAGTCGGGCACCGCATCGCTGCGGGGGAACACCCAGGTGAAGGGTCCCGGCCAGCTGGCGTGGACCTGAACCATCACTTCCGCGGGCACCTTGGCGGTGTCGATGTAGCGCTCGACCTGCGCGAAGTCCGCTGCGACCAGCAGCACGCCCTGCGTGGCAGGACGTTGCTTGAGTTCGAAGATGCGCTCGAAGGCCTTGCGGTCGTGCGGATCACAGCCGAGACCGAAGACGGCTTCGGTGGGATAGGCGATGACGCCGCCGCGATGCAGCACGTCGGCGGCAGCAGGGAGTTCGGCGGTTGTGTAGTGGTGGGGCATGCTTTTCTTCCTCTCCCCCGCGGGAGAGAGGAGGCAGGTCCTGCGAAATGTCTAGACTTCGGCTTTTTTGGCGGCGGTTTTCTTCGTAGCCGTCTTTTTGGTCGCGGTTTTCTTCGCGGCGGTTTTCTTGGTCGCGGTTTTCTTCGTGGCAGCTTTCCTGGTCGCCGTCTTCTTGGCCGCAGATGCGGCTTTCTTGGCGGCGGCCTTCTTGGCGAAGCGGCCTTTCTTGACCGGTGCGGCAGCCAGCAACTCCATGCACTGCGCTTCGGTCAGGTCTTTCGGTTCCTGATCCTTCGGAATGCGCGCGTTCTTTTCGCCGTCGGTGATGTACGGACCGAAGCGACCATTGAGCACCTGCACGCCGTTGCCGAAATCCTTGATGATGCGGTTGGCGATGAGGTCCAGCTTTTCCTGCACGATCTGCAGCGCGCGCGGAAGTTCGATGGTGTACGGGTCGTCCTCGGCCTTCAGCGACGCATAGGTGCTGCCCTGCTTCACGAAGGGCCCGAAGCGACCGATGCCGACACTGACTTCATCGCCGTTTTCGGCATGACCCAGCTTGCGCGGCAGCTTGAAGAGCTCGAGTGATTCTTCCAGCGTGATCGTGTGCATGCTCTGGCCGGGACGCAGCGAGGCGAACTGCAGCTTTTCGTCCGTGTCCTTGTCGCCGATCTGCGCGTACGGTCCATAACGCCCCAGGCGCACGGAGACCGGCTTGCCAGATTTCGGATCGCTGCCTAGTTCACGAGCACCGGTCGCTTCGCTGCGGTCGACCGATTCGGTCTTCTCTTCCACCTGCTGCTTGAACGGCTGCCAGAAGCGACGCATCAGCGGCACCCAGGCCTCTTCGCCGCGGCTCACGGCGTCGAGCTCGTCTTCGAGCTTGGCGGTGAAGTCGTAATCGACGTAGCGCGTGAAATGCTGGGTGAGGAAGTTGCTGACCGCACGGCCTACGTCCGTCGGTTTGAAGCGGCGGTTATCGAGCAGCACGTATTCGCGGTTCTGCAGCACCTGGATGATGCTGGCGTACGTGGACGGCCGGCCGATGCCGTATTCCTCCAGCGCCTTCACCAGGCTCGCCTCGGAATAGCGCGGCGGCGGTTCGGTGAAATGCTGGTCGGCGTCGATGTCGTGCAACGGCACGTCTTCGCCTTTTTCCAGCTTCGGCAGGCGGCGGCCTTCGTCGTCGTCCTCGGCGCTCTTCTGGTCGCGGCCTTCCTCGTAGACGGCGAGGAAGCCAGGATCGACCACGGTGGTGCCGGTCGCGCGAAACGCGGCGTCGCCGCCCTTGACGTGCTTGAGATCGAAATCCACCGACACCGTGTTCAAGGTGGCGTGCATCATCTGGCAGGCGACGGTGCGCTTCCAGATCAGCTCGTAGAGCTTGCGCTGTTCATCGTTGAGGTACGCGGCCACTTCGCGCGGCGTGCGCATCGCGGAGGTGGGACGGATCGCCTCGTGCGCTTCCTGTGCGTTCTTGGATTTGGTGCGGTAGACCTGCGGATGATCCGGCAGCGACTTGTTGCCGTAGTCGCGTGCGATCAGCTGGCGCAACTCGCCGACCGCGTCGTCCGACAGCGCCGTGGAGTCGGTACGCATGTAGGTGATCAGACCGACATTGCCTTCGCTGCCAAGGCCCACGCCTTCATACAGACCCTGCGCGACCTTCATCGTGCGGCTGGTGCCGAAGCCGAGCTTGCGCGCGGCTTCCTGCTGCAACGTGGACGTGGTGAACGGCGGCGCGGGGCGACGCTTGCGCTCCTTGCTGCCGACTTCGCTGACCGTGAGGCGGCCGTGCGCGGCTTCTTTCAGCGCAGCGCGCGCCGCCATCGCGTCGGCCTCGTTGGTGAGGTCGAACTGTTCGAACTTTTTGCCGTGCAGCTTGGTGAGACGCGCGCTGAAGTCGCCGGCGGCGTGCTTCAACTGAGCTTCCACGGTCCAGTATTCGCGCGCGACGAAGGCTTCGATTTCCTCTTCGCGCTCCACGATCATGCGCAGCGCCGGGCTCTGCACGCGACCGGCCGAAAGACCGCGCTGCACTTTGCGCCACAGCACGGGCGAGAGATTGAAGCCCACCAGGTAGTCGAGCGCACGACGTGCCTGCTGCGCATCGACCAGGTCGTGCGACAACGCGCGCGGCGCGGCGACGGCAGCCTTGATCGCCTTGGGCGTGATCTCGGAGAACACCACGCGGTGCAGCTGCTTGCCCTTGTCCAGGCCGCGCTCCTTGAGGATCTCGCTGATGTGCCAGCTGATCGCCTCGCCTTCGCGGTCCAAGTCGGTCGCCAGATAAATGTCGTCGGCGAGTTTGGCGGCCTTCGCGATCGCATCGACGTGTTTCTCGTTGCGCTCGATCACCTCGTACTTCATGGCGAAGTTGTGCTCGGGGTCGACCGCGCCTTCCTTCGGCCTCAGGTCGCGGACATGGCCGTAGGAGGCCAGGACCTGAAAGTCCTTGCCGAGGTATTTGTTGATCGTCTTGGCTTTGGCCGGCGACTCAACGATGAGCAGGTTCTTTGCCATGTGGCTTGGTTATCCAGGTTCCATCCGCGGTCGTACGGTAGCCGCGCTATATATAGTTGGAAGCACGCCCACTCGACGACTGTCAAGCGCGCTGGTGTGAAATCGCGGCCTGGCGCCCCTTTTGAGGAACCCGGCTCAGGCGTCCGGCAGTCGTTGGTAGCGACCGCCCGGCAAACCCTCGACGCATCCCTCCAGCTCCAGCATGAGTAGCATGGATGACAGGACGGCGGCGACCTGCCCGGTTCGCGTTACCAGCTCGTCCAGCGCCACGGGATCGTGTCCAAGCACGTCCAGCAGGCGCTGGTAGTCCGGATCGGCGCGCCAGCCACCTGACGCCGCGCGAGTGCCTTTCCCGGGCGCCACCGTCGGCTGTTCGAGGCGCTGGGCCAGCTCGGCACCCAGCGCCCGCGCGGCGGGAACAAGGGATTCGACGATTTCCGAAGCGCTTTCGACCAGCCGCGCACCATCCCTGATCAGGCGGTGGCAGCCACGAGCGAGCGGATTATGGATGGAACCGGGCACGGCGAATACCTCCCGCGCATGCTCGGCCGCCAACCGGGCCGTTATAAGGGAGCCCGACTGCAACCCCGCCTCGATCACCAGGGTACCCAGCGACAATCCCGCGATGATGCGGTTGCGACGTGGAAAGTGGTCCGCACGCGCCGCGGTGCCGGGAGGAAATTCGCTGACCAGCAGGCCATGGGCCTCCACCCGCGAGGACAACTCGCGGTTTTTCCGCGGGTAGACCAGATCGGGGCCGGTACCGATCACGGCGATCGTCGGTCGATCGGCATCGAGGGTCGCCTCGTGCGCGGCGGCGTCGATGCCGTCAGCCAGGCCACTGGTTACCACGAACCCAGCCAGAGCCAGGCTGCGGGCAAACGTGCGTGCGTTGGTTTTTCCGGCCGTGCTCGCGCTGCGTGCACCAACGATCGCCACCTGCGGATGAAGCAGGAGGCTGGCGTCGCCACTCAGGAACAACGCTGCGGGCGGCTGGGAAATCGTCTCCAGCTGCGGCGGAAAATCCGCTTCGGTGTAGCGCAACAGTCGATGGCCGGGCGCGGCCAGCCATGCCAGGTCGGCGGCGATTCTTTCTTTATCGGGCTCATCCAGCCATGCCTGCGCGCTGGCATCGAGCGCGGATGCGTGGCGCCGCATCTGGCTGAGCACCTCTCCGATACAGCCCTGCGCCGCCGCCAACCGTTCGCGCAACCCCGCCGAACCCAGCCCTGGCGTGCGCAGGGCGACCAACCAATCGCGTAACTCGGCTTCCTCGCTCATGGCGCGAGTCTACGCGAGGGCCGGAAACAACAACGGCGCGGGATGACCGCGCCGTTGTGTGGGTCGATGACGCCAGGATCTACTCCGGCATCTTCGCGAGGGCACCCATTTTGACGGGCTTGAGACCATCCATTACCACGCCGTAGCTGACACGGTCGAAGGTGCGGAAGATCATCACGTGCCCGACGTATTCGTCCGGCAAGGTCACGAACTTGTGGTTGTAGCGGCTCCAGCTGGAATGCGCCACGTCGTCCGGCACCTGCTCGCCGGGCTGCCACAGCGAGAACGTGGTGCCGTTGTCGACGCCATCTTTCGAGCCGATCGACAACACCACGACATCGTTCGGACCGACCTGATTCAGGCGTTCCTGGGCGTAGGCGATCACGCGGCCGTTCGCCGGCAAGGTCTTGGGCGGATGCGGGTAGTAGTACGGATCGTACGGCGAATCGTTGACTGGCATCAGCCGATCGCCGGCGCGGATTTCCATGATCGAACTGAGCAGCAACAGGGTGGACGGATCGCCGCCACGCAGCACTTCCGCCGTGCCGATCACAGTGACTTCCATCGCGAGCGTCTTGCCACGGAAAGCATGGTTTGGCCGGGAGTTGCCGATGTCGGTCTTCCACTCTTCATTCCACGGCGACTTCCCGGTGGCGACGTCGCTCTCCGCGATATTGGCGGCCATCTCGTCGCTTTCCTGCGCTTCGTCGCCGCCGTAGGTACGGAAAACGTGGGTCGGGCGCACGATGGCCCAGCGCTGGCCGGGCTGCGCGTCAAGGTTGCGGACGTAGATGTTGCGGCCCGAGGTGCCGGTGAGATCACCTTCCTCGAAGCCCATCACGTAGGGCGCGTTCTTGACCTCGTCCGGATCCACGACGCGGGAATCCTTGAGGTACGCCTTCAGCTGATCGACGGGAATCGCCGGAATGGCCTCACCTTCGTGGTGAATCGCCGGCTCCAGACGCAGCGACGGTCCGCCGTTGATGAAGGACAGATCGAGCACGTCACCCGGATAGATGAGGTGCGGATTACGAACTTGCGGATTGGCCTGCCAGATCTCTGGCCAGAGCCAGGGCTTGGACAGGAAACGAGCCGAAATGCCCCAGAGCGTATCGCCGCGATGCACGGTATAGCTGTCGGGATGGTCGGCGCGAAGTTGCGTACCGGCCGCATAAACGGCCACTGTGACCAGCATGCCAGCCAGCAGCCCGATGGACTTTCTGATCATAAACGGGAATCCCCCCTCCCCCGACGCTCGGGCGAGTGTAACCGAACCATTAACCCAAGCAACACGTTCCAGTTCGCAAATTCTTCTGCCTACAACAGCTTGAACCACGTACAATAAGCACATTCTAGACTGCGCTAGGGCTGGTTTTTCACCAATTCGCCCGCACTTTCAGCGCCCGAGGTAAGCGCCATGTCCGTTCTGACCATTCTCGAATTCCCCGACCCCCGTCTGCGTACTAAGGCCGCGCCGGTCACCGTCTTCGATGCCGCATTGAAGCAGTTCGTCGATGACATGTTCGAGACGATGTACGCCGCCAACGGCGTGGGTCTGGCCGCGACCCAGGTCAACGTGCACAAGCGCGTGCTGGTGGCCGACATGAGCGATGAGCGCAACCAGCCGCTTGCCCTGATCAATGCCGAGATCCTGGAAAAGGATGGCACGCAGGTCTACCAGGAAGGCTGCCTGTCCTTCCCGGGCATCTATGCCGACGTGACCCGCGCGCTCAAGGTGAAAGTGCGCGCGCAGGATGTCGAAGGCAAAACCTTCGAGCTGGAAGTGGAAGGCCCGCTCGCCGTGTGCATCCAGCATGAGATGGATCATCTGGCCGGCAAGGTGTTCGTCGACTATCTGTCGCCGCTCAAACGCTCGATCCTGCTCAAGCGCATGGAGAAGCAGCGCAAGCAGGCGGCCAGCGCTTGAGTCTGCGCGTTGTCTTTGCCGGTACGCCGGAGTTTTCCGTCCCTTGTCTCGAAGCGTGCCGCGCCAGCGGCGCCGAAGTCGTGGCCGTCTACACACAACCGGATCGTCCCGCCGGTCGCGGACGCAAGCTCACGCCAAGCCCCGTGAAGCAGGCCGCGCTTGGCGCAGGCATTCCGGTCGAACAACCCGAAACGCTTAAAACCATCGAAGCGCGCGAAACGCTTGCGGCTTATCGTCCTGACTTGATGGTGGTGGTGGCGTACGGCCTGATCCTGTCGCGCAAGGTGCTCGCGATACCGCGACTCGGCTGCTGGAACGTGCACGCAAGCCTGCTGCCGCGCTGGCGCGGCGCCGCGCCGATCCAGCGTGCGATTCTTGCCGGCGATACGGAAAGCGGCGTCGACCTGATGCAAATGGAGGCCGGCCTCGACACTGGCCCCGTGCTGTTGGAGCGCCGCACACCCATTACGCGCGAAGACACCGGTGGCTCGCTGCACGACCGACTCTCGCAACTCGGTGCCGAAGCGCTGACCGAAGGCCTGCGTCGAGCGATGGCGGGCGAATCGCTGCGCGCGAAACCGCAACCCGAGGACGGCGTGATCTACGCGCACAAACTCGAAAAAGCCGAGGCACGGCTCGATTTCTCATGCGCAGCCATCGCACTGGAGCGCCAGGTGCGCGCCTTCGATCCATGGCCGGTCGCCGAAGGCGACCTCGCCGGGGAAAACGTGCGCATCTGGGCCGCACACGCGCTCGATGAAAACCACCGTGGAACACCTGGCCACGTCATCGCCGCGCAACGCGACGGCATCGACATCGCCTGTGGCGAAGGCGTGTTGCGCGTGACCTCGCTGCAACGCGCCGGCGGCAAGCGCATCTCCGCAGCCGACTATCTCAACGCGCGACCCGAATTGCGCGGCGCGCGATGAACGACACCCGCGCTCTCGCCGCGCAGGCACTGGCGGACGTCGCCTTGCGCGGCATGTCGCTGCGCGAGGCCATGGAGCAACGCGCGCCGAAGCTGAGCGATCCGCGCGATCGCGCCTTGTTGATGGCCTTGCTGAGCGATGGCGCACGCTGGTGGCTGCGCTTCGACGCCGCACTAGACCACCTCCTCGACAAGCCGCTGCGTCGCAAAGAGCCCGAGGTTCACGCACTGCTGGTGCTGGGCCTGGTGCAACTGGAAATACTCGAGCTGCAGGATTACGCGGCGGTCGCCGCCACGGTGGAAGCCACACGCGCACTTCATCGTCCGCGACTGTCGGGCCTGGTCAATGCCATCTTGCGTCGCTGGCAGCGCGAACGCGAAAACCTGCTCGCCCAACTCGACGCCAACGCGGAAACGCGCCATGCAATGCCGCGCTGGCTGGCCGATGTCATCCGCGCCGATTGGCCGCAGCAAGTCGACGCCGTACTCGCTGACAGCAACCGCGAACCGCCGCTGATGTTGCGCGCCAATCGCCGCCGCGCAACGCGCGACACCGTGGTCGATGCATTGCGCAACGCAGGTTACGGCGCCGATGCGCATCCATGGCTGTCGGATGCCATCGTGCTGCCGCACAGCAGCGATGTGACGCGCATGCCGGGATTTACGCAAGGATGGTTCGCCGTGCAGGACGGTGCCGCGCAAGTTGCCGCCGACCTGGCCGACGTGCGCGACGGGCAGCGTGTACTCGACGCCTGCGCCGCCCCGGGCGGCAAGGCCTGCCATCTGCTGGAGCGCGCGGACATCGCGCTGACCGCCCTGGAATTCGACGCCGACCGCACCGCACGCATCCGCCAGAACCTGGACCGCCTCGGCCTGCACGCCGAGGTATGCGTGGGCGACGCGGGCGATCCGTCCACATGGTGGGACGGCAAACCGTTCGATCGCATCCTGATCGACGCACCCTGCTCAGCCACCGGCGTGCTGCGCCGGCGGCCGGACGTGCGCCTGCACCGCCGCGCCAGCGATATCGACGCACTGGTGTCGCAACAACAGCGCATTCTCGCCGCACTATGGCCGCTGCTTGCGCCCGGCGGACGCCTCGTCTACGTGACATGCTCGTTGCTGCGCGCGGAGAACGAGGCGGTGGTCGCCCGTTTCCTGGCCGACCGCAACGACGCGAACGCGGTGCCCGTGACATTGCCCGTGGGGCAAGCCGCCGCCACGGGCTGGCAGATTCTTCCTGGCGATGGCGATCTCGACGGCATGTACTATGCCGTGCTCGAACGCCGGTGACGTCTGCGCAAATGCGGACCACCCCCTCCAACCTCCTCCGTAAGCAGGTGGAGGAGAACGTAGTCGGATGCCTTTGATGCCAACTTCCGCCAACGCCACACCGCAGGAACGCCGCCTATTCTGGCTGCTGGCCGCGTTCGCCCTGCTGATGCTCGGCATCGGCATCGGGCTGCGCGATCCCTGGCCTTCCGACGAACCGCGCTTCACGCTGGCCGCCAAGCAGATGGTGGAAAGCGGCGATTGGCTCTTCCCGCATCGCGGCGTCGAGCTGTATGCCGACAAACCGCCGATGCTGATGTGGCTGGAAGCCGCGAGCTTCGAAATCGTGCGCAGCTGGCGCATCGCCTTCATGCTGCCGTCGCTGCTGTCCGCGCTGGGCACGCTATGGCTGGTCTACGACCTGGGCCGGCGGCTGTGGACGCGCAAGGTGGGCATGTACGCGGCGATGGGCGTGTTGATGTGCGTGCAGTTCATATTTCAGGCCAAGCGCGCGCAGATCGACCCGCTGGTGGTCTTCTTCATCACCGCGGCCAACTGGGGTTTGCTGCGGCACACCCTGTGCGGTCCGAACTGGCGCGCTTACTGGTTCGGCTGCTTCTGCGCCGGCCTCGGCGTGATCACCAAGGGCGTGGGATTTCTCGCCCTGTTCATGCTGCTCCCATACGTGTGGGCCAGTCTGCGCAAATGGAACGGCGTGGCGACGATGGGCAGCAACGCCTGGTGGCGCTGGCTGCTCGGTTTGGCGGCGACGCTGGCCGCCATCGGCGTGTGGCTGGTGCCGATGCTGCTTGCCGCGCATGCGCACGCCGACGATCCGCGCTACACGGCGTATGTGAACAACATCCTGTTCCATCAGACCGCGGGCCGCTACGCCCACGCCTGGCATCACATCCATTCGGCGTTCTATTACCTGCCGATCATGCTCTACAACTGGCTGCCGCTCTCGCTCACCTATCCCGGCACGCTGCCGCGCTGGTGGCGCGCGTTGAAAGCGAAGGATGCGCGCATCCTGGTACCGCTGGGCTGGATCGTGCTGGTGCTGCTGTTCTTCAGCGCCTCGGCCGGCAAGCGCGACGTGTACATCCTGCCGATCCTGCCGATGCTGGCCTTGATCACCGCGCCGTATCTGGACGAACTGCTCGCGACACGTTGGTTGCGCGCGCTCTGCGCGTTGTTCGCCGCGCTGATAGGCACCGGCATGCTGGCGCTGGGCGTTTACGCATTGATCGCACATCCCGCCTTCGCCACCAAGCTCGCTTTCGATCGCGGCTTCGAAGGGCCGGAAAACAGCCTGTGGTGGATGTGCATCGTCATCGGCGCCGCGCAATGGATATTGCTCGCCATCTTCCGGTTGCGCCGCGCGCACTGGGCGGTCGCGGGCGGCATGCTGGCGTTGTGGATGATGTGGGGCACATGGGCCTATGCGCTGCTCAACGACAGCAGTTCCTCGGTCGGTCTGATGAACGCGGTACGTACACATCTGGGGCCACAGGATGAAATCGGCCTGGTCGACTGGAAAGAACAGAACAAGCTGATGCTCGACCATCCTTCCACCGATTTCGGCTTTACCGCGCCGACGACGTTGCAGTTCACGCGCGCCGCGGCATGGCAGGCTGCTGCGCCCGCCACGCGCTGGCTGTTTGCGCAGGATCCCGCCATGGGCGATTGCGTCCAGCGCGACAAGGCGATCAACATCGGTCATGCCAATCGTCGCAACTGGTGGCTGTTCAAGGCCGATGCGGTCGTGCCCGGCTGCGTGCCGTCGGAACACTCCGATGCGGATGACCCCGGCGAATAATCGATCATGGCCAATATCAACCTCATCGCACGCGACAACGGCGCCGGACTCACCCGGGATATGCATCTGCTCGCGGGCCTGCTCCGCGAAGGCGGCCACGACGTCACGATCACCGGGCTCGGCCACCGCAGCCGCCTGAGCAATCGCCTGCGCCGTCTCTACGCGCGCCTGCGAAGGCTGTTTCGCGGGTGGTTCAGCGGCAAGCTCAATGCGCGTTACGACATCAACATCATGCTCGAACACGTGCGTCCGGAATCCTTCGATCAGGCACACGTGAACATCCTGGTGCCGAATCCGGAATGGTTCCGCGAAGAATGGCTGCGTGAATTGCCGCACATCGACCTGATCTTCGCCAAGACGCGCCATGCCGAGCGCATCTTCAGCGAACTCGGCTGCCGCACCATGTTCGTCGGCTTCACCGGCTCGGATTATCTGGACGCCAACGTGACGCGAGCGCCCACGTTCTTCCATGGCCCGGGACGCAGCGGCAACAAGGGCACGCTGCCGCTGCTGGAGCTGTGGGCGCAGCATCCCGAGTGGCCGCAGCTGACCATCGTGTGGCGGCGCAAGCATCTGGAGTTGCCGCCGATTCCCGCCAATGTGCAACTGATTCGCGACTATCTGCCCGAAGCCGAACTGCGCCGCTTGCACAACGCCCACACGTTCCATCTCTGCCCGTCGCAAACCGAAGGTTTCGGTCATTCGCTGATCGAGAGCCTGAGCACGGGCTGCGTCACCATCACCACCGACGCCGAACCGATGAACGAACTGGTCACGACCGAACGCGGTGTTGTGGTCGGTGCGCACCAGGCCGGCACACAGGAACTGGCCACGCTGTACGACTTCGACCTCGATGCCATGCGCGATACCGTCGAACGCTGCATCGCCATGACGCAGGACGAACAGGCATCGCTGGGCAAAGCCGCGCGCGAATGGTACGAGGCCAACGACCGCGCGTTCCGACAGCAATTCCTGGAAGCCATCGCCGCCGCAACACCCCCGGCACCCGAAACCTGAGACCGGCGCCGTGAACACGCACAAGCCCTTCAACGTCAACTTGGTGGTGCGCGACAACGGCCTGGGCCTGACGCGCGACGCGCAGCTTCTCGCCGACGCGCTGAAGGCAAACGGTTGCCACGTGCACGTCACGTCGCTGGGCGAACAGGACGAACAGAACCGCTGGCGTTACGGCCGCGGCCGTCGCGTGTTCTACAGTCATGCGCGTCACGCATGGGCACGCATGCGCCATCGTGCGATCTACGATCTCAACATCATGTTCGAGCACGTGTGGCCGCTGCACCTGCCGCTGGCGCGCCACAACATCGCGCTGCCGAATCCGGAATGGTTCGACACCAAGGATGCCGCGCACCTTCGGCGCATCGACCATGTCTGGGCGAAAACCGGTCACGCACAAGCGCTTTTTCAGCGCCTTGGCTGCAAGACGTCCTATGTGGGGTTCGACAGCGACGACCATTACGACCCTCGCATTCCGCGCACGCGGCGCTTCTTCCACCTCGCCGGCGGCAGCCGCATCAAAGGCACCGAACGACTGCTTGATCTCTGGCGCAGGCATCCGGAATGGCCGCAGCTCACGGTGCTGCAGAATCCCGCTTGCGCCAAACCGGGAACTCCGCAGGCAAACATCCGTCACTGCGTCGAATACGTCACCGCAGAATCACTGCGCGAGCTGCAAAACGCGCATGCCTTCCACGTCTGCCTCTCCGAGGCGGAAGGATGGGGTCACTACATCGTCGAAGCCATGGGTGTCGGCGCCGTCGTCATCACGACGGATGCGGTACCGATGAATGAATTCGTCAACACCGATCGCGGCTTGCTGGTCGGTTACGCGAGTACGGGCACGATGGGTCATGCGACCACGTACTTCTTCGACGAAACCGCCATGGAACAGGCCGTCGCCAAAGCGCTGACGATGAGCGACGAAGCACTGCGCACCACCGGCGAACGTGCGCGCCAGTGGTTCATCCAAAATCACGATGCCTTCGCCAAACGCGTCGGCGACGCGCTGGCCGAGATCAGGCTGTAAGAGCCTGTTCATGATCTCCGCGTAGCCCGCGCCGGGAGCTGTTTGCCCGCAAGCCAAGGAGGAGCGAGGGCGCGTATGTCGATACGTAACCGAGCGAGGACGCAGGATGGCGGGCAAACAGACCCGGCCCTTCGGGTTGTGTCGGAGTGGCCGCCATGCGGCAGCGCGCGGCTTGACCAGACAGCCAGTCTGGCGCTGCGCCACACACTACCACCTGACGGCCACTCCGACACAACGCGGGCTACGCGGAGATCATGAACAGGCTCTAAGCGCCGGATCGTTCACATGCTGATCGATGCCCTTTTCGCAGCGCGTGATGCGCTCGGTAATCGTCGCGCGGTAGAGCCGATTGTTAGGCAGGCTCATGTCGTTCACATCGATCTGCGCGCGCGTTGCGTGTTCCAGATGCGCCGCCAGCGCGCACCACTTTAGCTGGCGTCGACGCAAGCCGGCATTCTCGAGGCGTGCGGCCAGTTCGCGATCTTCCGCACCGTAGCCTTCCATGCGCTCATCGAAACCGTTGACGCGGATCAGGTCGCTGCGCCAGAAGCTCGTGTTGCAGCTCATCACGCGACCGCCGTTTTTGCCGCGCGCTTTCCAGCGCGCCAGCGCCGGTGCACGGAACGAATAAAGCCGCTTGATACCGTCGAAGACACGAAAATCGGCATCCGCCCACGGCGCAAAAACCGGACGGCCGCCCGCCAGCAATCGCGCCGTTTCGCGCGCACGGGTCTTGAAGCGACCGCCCTGGAGAAAACAGCCCGGTTCGGCGAGCATCAGGTGATCGGCGATGAAGGACGGATGCAGGATCATGTCGCCGTCGATCAGCACGATGTAGTCGCCGCGACTCGCAGCGATGCCGAGATTGCGACAGCGCGCCGCGCGGAATCCGAGATCTTCCTGCCAGATATGGCGCACAGGCACCGGAAAAACGGCCGCCATCGACTTGACCAATTGGCGCGTATCGTCGGTGGAGCCGTCGTCGGCGATGATCACTTCATCGGGCAGCCGTTGCTGCACGGCAACGCTGTGCAACACCTTGTCCAGCGCAGCCGGCCAGTTATACGTGATGACGATCAACGACACTTTTTGTGGCTTGATCGCATCGCTCATGCGCGAACCTCCGTTCCACGATCTCGCTGACTGTCGCGAATGCTCCATGACAAACCCATGCTCATCGCGACGGGCAGCCAACCCAGGAACCACTCCACGCTCGGTTTTTGCATCAGCTCCGGCGCATCGAACTGAAACGCGACCGTGGCGAATACCCACAATGCCAGCAAGCAACGTCCCGTGGTGAGGTGCCTGAAAAGCCAGCCGCGCCAGCCGACGACGATCCACAGCGCCACCCATACGAGCATGCCCGGGATACCTACCATTATCGCGGTGTGCGTGAAGACATTGTGGCTGTGCGTCCAGGTCTGGTCGGCGACCTGGATCGTGTAATGGCTGCCTTCGCCAAGCCCACGCCAGGGATGTGCGCGGATCCAGGCCTTGGCCTGCTCGAATATCTGCGGCCGGTAGGACATGCCGCGTTCCTCGACATATCGCCAGCCACCGAATGCCACGGCCGCCACCGATACCACCAGGATGGCGAAAGCGCGCAGCTTGACGTGTCCGTGCCGCGTAGCGATCAGCATGCAAGCTTGCGCCACCAGAATCGCCAGCCACGCCGAACGGCAATAGGTCAAGACGACAAACACCGCCATCACGATCAGCGACAGTATTTGCACCACATGTTTCCAGCGTTCACGCACCGCGCTCTGCGCCAGCCAGACTATCGCCGCGCCATACGCAAACGCCGCGAGGTTGGGATTGTCCAGCGCGCCGAACGCGACCACACGGCCTTCTTCCTGCCAACTCAGGGTATGCAGCACACGCGAGGGGAAGATCGTGACCGCGCCCAATGCCACCAAGGCAAGCCCGATCGCCGCCCAGAAAAGCAACTCGCGGAACCATTGCGGATTGCCGGCCACCACCGCAGCCCAGACGACGACGAACAGGAGGATGTACACAGCGTTGAAAACCATGTCCCCGGCGTGACCGTAGTTGGACCAGGTCGCCGACAGGCCAGCCCACGCCAGGAATACCAGCAGCAAGCGTCCGTCGACACCGCTGATGAGCCGACGGCCGAATTCGCCACGGCGCTTCCACACCCACCACAACGCCGGCGCCATGAACAGCACGATAAGGCTGTCGTGATACGGCTTGCCCGGATTCCACACCTTGCTGCCCACCGGGCTCGCCGCCAGGCCGACCAGCAGCCACCACATACCCAGCAGCAGCCAGCCGCCGACCCATCGAGGCAAATCGGTCTGCAGATGGAATCGCTGTCCACGCATCACCGACATCTTGGATTCTTCTAACTGCATGCTGGAACGTACTTCCCGGGTTTCATCGCGCTGCATCCATCGCGCCTCACGAGCAGGCGCCCCTTATTCCCTGCGGCATCCAATGACCGGCTCTAATGCCGAGCATGTTGCCCCAAGTAAGCTGAAACGCAATGGACTGGTAAAAGGCATACACGTACCTGCGTCACGGCACCGGAGTTTGCCAGCAGTGCGCTTGTCCGGGCAGACCGTTCGATCCGTGTTACGGGCGTGTGACCCGGTGGCCAATCCAAAGACCTCGCAGCCTTCCGCTAGAATGCGCGCATGGCTCACCTTCTCCCGCTCACGCTTGTCGTGATGACCCGCAATGAGGCGCAAAAAATCGCACGCTGCCTCGATAGCGTGCCGTTTGCCGCCGAAAAACTGGTCGTGGACAGTGGCAGCACCGACAACACCGCGGCCATCGCCAGGGCCCATGGTGCGCGCGTCTTGCATCAGGACTGGCTGGGTTTCGGCCCGCAACGCAACTTCGCCGCCGCGCAGTGCAGCCATCCCTGGATTCTCATGCTGGACGCGGACGAATACCTCACGCCCGCACTGATCGACGAACTGCAGCAGCGGCTTCCCGCGCTGATGGAAAGCGACGGCGCCGCGGCGGTCCTGCGTCGGCACCTGATCTACATGGGCAGGCCGATGCGCTGGTATCGCCCTGCCGTCGGCGAGAAGATGGCCCGCTTCTACCATCGCGACCGCGCGCGCTGGAGCGATGCGCGCGTGCACGAATCGCTGCAGTTCAAGGGCTTCCCGGTCACGATGAAGGCGCCCTTCCTGCACGACAACAATCCGAGCCTGGTGGAAAAACAGCTCAAGATACTGCTGTACGCCGAGCTGAAGTGCCGCGACTGGCTCGACAAGAACAAGCCGGCACGCATGTGGCAAACCCCCTTCGTGTTCGCGCTGGCCTTCATCAAGGATTATGTGCTGCGCCTCGGTTTTCTCGACGGCTGGCGCGGCTACGCGATCTCGCAGACGGCCGCCAGCTACGCTGCATATAAACGCATGCGTTACTACGAAATGCGGCAAAATCCCGCTTCCCGCGATACCGCGACGGCCGCCTTGACTCGCAGCGGACTTGACCACTGATGTCCAAGCCTGCCCTTAAAAAGCATTACCTGCTCTACGGTTCCGAACGCTACGCGCTGGCCATCCTGCGTCCGCTGCAGGCCGCCATTCGCGCGCGTGGCGACGAAGCGGCGTGGTTTTTCGACGGCCCCGGCGCGGAGGATCTGGTGGAAGGCGAACGCCTGCTCACGGTGGAAGAAGTACGCCGCTGGAATCCGATCGCCGTGGTCACATCCAGCAATCACCTGCCGCATTTCTTTCCTGGCGTGAAAGTGGAAACGTTCCACGGCTTCAACGCCGGCAAGCCGCGTCATGTGTACATCCGCGGCTTCTTCGACCTGTATTGCACCACCGGGCCGCGCGATACCGCGCAGTTCGGCGCGCTGGCGCAAAAGCTCGGTCACTTCACCGTGACGGAAACCGGTTGGCCCAAGCTCGATCCTTTCATGAAGGAGATCGCCGGACCCTTGCCGCCCGTGCGCACGCCGCCGGTGATCCTTTATCACTCCACGTTCTCGCCCTCGTGGAGCGCGGCGGAAATTCTCTACGATGAAGTGAAGCGCCTTTCACGCGACGGGCGCTGGCGCTGGATCGTGTCGTTTCATCCCAAAATGGAGCCCGGGACGAGGGCGAAATTCAAGGCGCTGCAAAACGAATACCTGACGTTCGCCGAGAACGACAACATTCTCGACCTGTTCCCGCAGGTCGACATGATGTGCTCGGACACCTCCTCCGCGTTGAGCGAATTTCTGCTCACCGGCAAGCCTGTGGTCACGTTCAAGAACCGCGCGCCGGGCCCCCAGCTGATCGACATCGACGATCCCGCTCAATTCGAGCCCGCGATCAAGCGCGCGCTGTCGCGCCCGCCCGAGCTGATGCAGGCCATCAAGGCATTCCGCGATGCGATCCACCCCTATCGCGACGGTCATTCCAGCGAGCGCGTGCTGGATGCCATCGACGCCTTCATCGCGGCCGGCGGCCGCAATCGCAAGTCCAAGCCGTTGAATTTCTGGCGCAAGTTCAAATTGCGGCGCCGCATCGGTTATTGGGGACCGGCTTAGGTAACAGCCGGTTCAGCCTTGTACTTCGCTAAAATCACGATCACCTCATCACGGACGGCCTGACAACTCGTGTCGACCAACAGCCTTCGCCGATCCGAATATCTACGCAGCCTTTGGCCCTGGCTTCCTTTGTGGACCGTGGTCGCCCTGCTCGCGATCTTCTCGCACGGGCCCATGCCGCTTTATTCCACCCGAACCCTCGCCGTTGCCTGGGAGATGTGGCGCGAGCACCACTTCCTGGTGCCCTACATCAACGGCGAACCCTATAGCGAAAAGGTGCCGCTGCTCTACTGGCTGATTCACGCGGGCTGGTATGTGTTCGGCGTCAGCGACATCTGGCCGCGCGTACTGGAAGTGATCTTCGGCGGCGTGCAGTTGGTGCTGCTGTCGGTACTTGCACGGCGACTGTTCCCGATGCGCCCATGGGTCGCGAAGGCGGCGCCTTGGATGTTGCTGGCCTTGTCGTACGCATTCCTGTTCGGCCTGCAGATCATGTACGAAGTGCTGCTGGCCGACTGCGTACTGGGTGCGCTGTTGTGCCTCACACCGAAAGCGAATCGCGCCGAGCCACGCTGGCTTCTGTTCGGCCTGTTGATCGGCGCGGGCTTGCTGACCAAGGGGCCGGTGATGCTGCTGCACATCGCTTTTCCGTGGTTGCTCGGCCCCTTCTGGAACGATTGGGCGCGCGAGCATCGCACGCGCTGGTACGGTCGCGGCGTGCTTGCGGTGTTGCTGGGTCTGGCGATCTTGCTGGCATGGGCCATCCCGGCTGGTTTCAGCGGTGGCGACGCCTACCGGCATCGTCTGTTCTTCACGCAGACGGCTGCGCGCGTGGTGGACGGGGTGCAACACGATGAACCACTGCAAAATCACGCACACCCATTCTGGTGGTACGTGCCGTACTTGCTGGTGCTGGCGTTTCCCTTCAGCGGCTGGCCGCGCGCATGGGTGGCACTGGGTACGCTGCGCAAACCGTTCGATACGGGGTTGCGTTTCGCCCTCTGCTGGCTGGTGCCGGTGTTTGTCCTGTTCTCGGTGATCAGCGGCAAACAGCTCTATTACCTATTGCCTGAGTATGGCGGCGGCATGTTGCTGTTGGCCGGCGCGATGGCGGTGATGCGCGAGCGCCGCGTACCCCTCGCTGAAAACTACTGGCTCGGTAGCTGGCCATTGGGTATGGGCGGCATTTTGTTTGCCATCTGCCTGTTCGCCATGCCGAATCTGGTGGCACACCACTACCTTCACGGCGAATGGTTCGAAGGTGCCGCGCCTTACAGCCGCACGTTCAGCGTCGCATTCCTGCTGCTGGGCTGCCTGCTCCTGTTGCGCGGACGCGGTGAAATGCGTCGCGTTGCCGTGGCGGGTTTGCTGGGCGTGCTGGCGCTCAACACCTTGTTCACGCTGACGCTGTGGCACAAGTACGACTTGAGCCCGACGACGGCGCTCATCGCCTCCGCCCAATCCGGCAAACGCGCGATCGGCATCGATGGCAGCTACGAAGGTCAGTACCACTTCGCGGGAAGACTGAGTGAAGCGATCATCGAACTGCACGACGGCAAGGCACTGCAGGACTTCGCCCGCAGCCATCCCGATGGGTTGATCATCACCCATCCGGACACGCTCGATGCTGCCGCCCAGCGCTATGCGTTGATGGCGCAACCGTTCCGTTCCGCGTGGGTCGTGGTGTGGTCGGCACCGACCTTGGCAGACCTGCGCGCGGGCCGTACACCCATGGAGCCCGCGCAGCCACCGCAGATATTTCCCGGTGCCAAAGTGCAGTACGGCGCGCAGCCATGAACGCAGCACTGATCGCCGGCTTGCGCGCGCAATGCGGCGGCCCGCGCGATGGTGCGCTGTTGCGTTTTTCTCTAGGGAATGCGCTGCTGGAGCAAGGCGATCATGCGGCGGCCGTCGACGAATTTCGTCGCGCCGTTTCATTCGATGCCACGTACTCCGCTGCGTGGAAACTGCTTGGAAAAGCCTGCCTCGGGAGCGGTGACGCAACCGGCGCAGCGGAAGCGTGGCGGCAGGGCATCGACGTTGCGCGACAGCGCGGCGACAAGCAGGCGGAAAAAGAGATGGCGGTGTTTTTGCGTAGGATTGAGCAGAAAGACCCAAGCTAATTCGCATTGCTCGCTTGCGAGTTTAAATCTCCACACACCAGATAACGCGGAATTTTTTCCTCACCGTCATTCCGGCGCAGGCCGGAATCCAGTGTCAACACGCGTCCGAAGGACACGAGATCGATTTCGAGTACTTCGCACGATTTATTGAAACTGGATTCCGGCCTGCGCCGGAATGACAGTGAGGTGTGACGACACTCCTTGAGGTCGCCCCGGGTTCTCAATACGGACTCGGCCGGTTATCCGCCGAATACCGCTTGTAGTGCCACTGATACTGCGCAAACGCGATATTCACGCAGCTCTCAACACCACGATTGAGCGCCGCACAGGCGCGCGGCAAATCCGCATCGGCCAATTCGTCCGGCATCGGCAGGAAATGGATGCGATAGCCCTCGCCACGCGGCAAGCGCTCCGCAAACGCAAACAACACCGTGGACCCCGTGCGCGCCGCAAGCCGCGGCAACAGCACCATCGTCATCGCCTCGCGACCGAAGAATGGCGCAAATTCGCCCTCGCCCGCACGCGGCTTCTGGTCCGGCAAAATGCCCACCGTGCCGCCCGCTGCCAGGCGCTTGTACAGCGCACGCACGCCCGCGCCTTCGGCGCGCACCTGCTCCGGCGCCAGCGCACCGCGCACCTTGCGCAACAAGGCTTCCACCGCCGCGATGCGTGGCGGCCGGTAGAGAATCGCCATGGGCGTCTTGCGGCATAGCCAGTAGTTGAGCAACTCCCAGCAGCCCAGATGCGGCGCCGCGATGATCACGCCCTTGCCGGAGGCCAGCGCCGCATCGAACAGCGCTTCGCCACGCACCTCGCGCACCAGGCCGAGCGCCCGTTCGGCACCGGCGCCCCAGATCTTCACGATCTCGGTGATCGACTTGCCGGCCTCGCCCATCACCTCGCGCAACAGCGCGGCGCGTGCCTTGTCGTCGAGGTCCGGCCGCACGATGTTCAGATTGACGTCGGTGTAGCGCGCCATGCGCCCACCGCGCCGCAGCGCCAGCTGTCCGAAACCCACGCCGATCGCCTGCAGCCAACGCAGAGGCAGCAAGCCGAGCAATCGCAGCAGCAGGTAGACGAGATAGATGTCAGGGCGCATGAGTGAAGGGGTAACGTCGCGAAGCGGACGCGTAAGGGTAAAGGCACGAAGCATCGGGAGCGAGGGGTAAGCCACTGCGACGCGGGCATGCACTCAAGCTTTGGCCGCCGCTGCCGCTGAATACCAAGACACGCCTGTCGGCCGCAGCCTTCCTACGCCATCGGAACATGCGCTCCCGCCACCGACGCCTCGCCCCTTTACCGCCCAGCCGTTCCCCTGCAAAGTTGCCGTACTCGTCCTTCTTCCAGCCCGCCATCCATGATCGCACTCATCCAGCGCGTCCTTTCCGCGCGCGTCGATGTCGACAACGAAACCGTGGGTGCCATCGGCCCGGGCCTGCTGGCCCTGGTCGCGGTCCAGCCGGAGGATGGCGAGGCCCAGGCCAGGCGGATGCTGGAACGCCTGCTCGGCTATCGCGTGTTCTCGGACGAGGCCGGCAAGATGAACCGTTCCCTGTCGGACACCGGCGGCGGCCTGCTGCTGGTCAGCCAGTTCACGCTGGCCGCCGACACCCGCTCCGGCATGCGCCCCAGCTTCACCAGCGCCGCCGCACCGGAACATGGACGCCGCTGGTTCGAGCGACTGGTGGAACTCGCAAAATCAGCGCACCCGGCAGTGGAAATCGGACGCTTCGGCGCCCATATGCAGGTACACCTGGTGAACGATGGTCCCGTAACGTTCTGGCTCGACGTGCGTTAGCCGAACGGCATGCAAACGAATCGCTCGGACATGACGAAAAAAGCGCCGAAGATCGTGTTCTGGCGCGATTTTTGCGTGTGCGAGTTACTGAATTTTTCAACTTGAAACTGGTCAAAAAAGCAGCATATCGCTATACTGGTCAGTTCCACTCCCGCGGCGGTCGGTATGAATAACAAAGCCCACGAGCAACAGTCAGAAATCAAGGCGCTCATCTCCAAGGGTCTGGAGCAGGGCTATCTGACTTACGCCGAGATCAACGATCACCTCCCCGACGACATCGTCGATCCGGAGCAGATCGAAGACATCATGGCGGTGCTCAAGGGTGTAGGCATCGACGTACACGATGCCGCCCCCGATTCCGACCCGCTCGCCGACAACGCGCCGGGCTCGGCCACCGACGACGAAACCGCCGCCGAGGAAGCCGTCGCGCTGCTCTCCGCCGTGGACGCCGAAGTGGGCCGCACCACCGACCCGGTACGCATGTACATGCGCGAAATGGGCACGGTGGAGCTGCTGACCCGCGAAGGCGAAATCGCCATCGCCAAGCGCATCGAAGAAGGCCTGACCCAGGTTCAGACAGCCCTGGCCAGCTTCCCGCTGACCATCGAACTGCTGCTGGAAGAATACGACCAGCATCTGGACGGCAAGCGCCGCCTCAGCGAAATCCTGGCCGGCTTCGCCGACCTCGAGCAGGCCGCCGACGCCGCGCTGGCCGAAGCCGAACTGGCCGACGCCGATGCCGACGTTGAAGACGAAGAAGAAGACGTCGAAGCCTCCGGCGACGACGAAGAAGCCGGCCCCAGCGGTCCCGATCCGGAAGAAGTGAAGCGCCGCATGGAACTGCTGCGCGACTACTACGGCAAGTTCCAGAAGGCCGCCCCCAAGGCGACCGACATCAGCGACAAGAAAGTCACCAAGCTGCGCGACCAGATGGCCGAGGAATTCCTCAAGCTCAAGCTGCCGTCCGCGCTGATCGACAGCTTCGTGCGCAAGCTGCGCGATGTCGTGAACGACATCCGCCACCACGAACGCGTGTTGATGGAGATCTTCGTCAAGCACGTGAAGATGCCCAAGGCCGAGTTCCTCAAGACCTTCCCCAGCAACGAGGGCAACCTCGAGTGGGCGAACGAGCTGGGCCGCAAGCGCCAGAAGTGGTCGCCGAACATCAAGAACTACCGCGAGCAGATCGACGGCGAGCAGGAAAAACTGCAGGCCATCGAAAAGAAACTGTTCCTGCCGCTGACCGACATCAAGGAAATCAACCGCAGCATGTCGGTAGGCGAAGCGAAGGCTCGCCGCGCCAAGAAGGAAATGGTGGAGGCCAACCTGCGCCTGGTGATCTCCATCGCCAAGAAGTACACCAACCGCGGCCTGCAGTTCCTCGACCTCATCCAGGAAGGCAACATCGGCCTGATGAAGGCGGTGGACAAGTTCGAATACCGCCGCGGCTACAAGTTCTCCACGTACGCCACGTGGTGGATTCGCCAGGCCATCACGCGTTCGATCGCCGACCAGGCGCGCACCATCCGCATTCCGGTGCACATGATCGAGACGATCAACAAGCTCAACCGCATCTCGCGCCAGATGCTGCAGCAGTTCGGTCGCGAGCCGACGCCGGAAGAGCTGTCCAAGGAAATGGACATGCCGGAAGACAAGATCCGCAAAGTGCTGAAGATCGCCAAAGAACCGATCTCGATGGAAACCCCGATCGGCGACGACGAAGATTCGCATCTGGGCGACTTCATCGAAGACACCAACGCCAGCTCGCCGATCGACTCGGCGACGGAAACGGGTCTCGTTGAAACCGTGCGCGACGTGCTCGCCGGCCTCACGCCGCGCGAAGCCAAAGTGCTGCGCATGCGCTTCGGCATCGACATGAACACCGACCACACGCTGGAAGAAGTCGGCAAGCAGTTCGACGTCACGCGCGAGCGCATCCGCCAGATAGAAGCGAAGGCGCTGCGCAAGCTGCGTCATCCGAGCCGCTCCGAACAGCTGCGCAGCTTCCTCGATATCGACTAAGCACATCGCTTAGCAGTCACAAAAAAGCCCCGCAAACGCGGGGCTTTTTTCTTTACCCCCTCCCCTGCCTGCAGGGGAGGGCTGGGGAGGGGTAGCACGAGCTTGCCGCAAGCTTCAGGGTCTACACCCACCCCGTCCCTTCCCTACTGCACGTAAGGGAGGGAGCTTGTTTCAACAGACGTGAGTCGCGATTCCAAAGTACGAAACTTCTCGACGCGCTCAATGCACGTCATAAAAAAACTGCTCCTGCACAATCTTGTCGTTCTTCACGTGATAAACGCAGATCTCGCGCATATCCGCGCGTCCGCGCCCTTTCATCGTGGCGTCCACATGCATGGCGACGCTGAACCAGCCATCCGCCACCACCGGATCGCTGATCTCGTTGTTGTGAACCGCCTCGACACTTTCCGCCCAATGCTGGCCCTTCTCCAGTATCGCCTTCAGCCCCTTCACATTTCCCATCGGGCCATTGGACATCTCCTGCGGTTCAATGCTTATCGCATCCTTCGCATAAAGCTCGCGCTGCGCCTCTTCGAACTTGCCCTCGCGGCACAAAGAGACCAGACGATTGGCAACCGTTGCAGTGCTCATGACCAGACCTCCACATGCAAAAAAGGGAAATTATCGTAGCCCCGGCCATGTTAAGAATGCCGAAGCGCGAAGCCTTTCCCGCCTTAAGAAGTGCCCTGCCCCGAGCGACACAGTTCCGGTGTCATGCTGTTATCATTCCCGATGAGATAGGGCCTATAGCTCAACGGTTAGAGCAGGGGACTCATCGAAAGGTGCCGTCGCGCAGTAATGCGCGAACGGGAACGGGATGAATTCAGGGAAACCTTAGCGACGCGTTCGCGCGGATCGATGGCAACCCTGAGCCAAGCCGGCGGTACACCGCCGGACGGTGCAGAGACTACCTGAGGACTTCAGCGTCCTTCATAACAGGCTCGAGCGTCCCGCACCCCACCCGACACGTCGGAGGGTGAAGAGATAGTCCGCGCCGAGAGGAAACTTTCGGAACACGCGAATCCCTTGGTTCCAGGTTCGAATCCTGGTGGGCCCACCACTTAAGCCGAGCGCAGTATTTGTTGTTCGTTAAAGCATAAGTTGTCCGTTTCGGACAACTATTGGTTTAACTAAAGCATAAAGTGTCCGCGTGATCGCTCAATGCCGCATATATCCGCTTGGGGTCGAACGCGGACATTCACTTCAAATAACTTCGAAGCACAGAAAGCACCGGAGCGAGCTCAGCTTGATCCGCCGGATTGTCGTGGGCGACATGTGACTTCAAGTGCCCTTCCATGACCTCCAGGATGAGCCCGTTGATGGCACCACGCACGGCGGTCAACTGCTGAAGAATGGCACCGCACTCGGTGTCCCGCGTTAGCGCACGCTCAAGCGAAGCGACTTGCCCACTGATCCTACGCACGCGTGCTACGAGTTTTTTCTGATCTTGCTTTATGTGTGCCATGGGTTCGATCCCCGTATACTGGGGGGCAGTATATGGAGCGGAGCGAGCACCGTGCAAGAAATCGACACATCCCGATTCACTCACGATCACCAGTTCCACGCAGACAGTAGCCAAGGCGAGAAGAGAACCCGGCTCGTTGTTCTAATCACCGCGACCATGATGGTCGTCGAGATTGTCGGCGGCTACATGTTGAACTCGATGGCGCTGTTGGCGGATGGCTGGCACATGAGTTCGCATGCCTTGGCGATGGGGCTTTCGCTGTTGGCGTTCGTACTTGCCAGAAAGTACGCCAACGACCACCGCTTCACGTTTGGTACCTGGAAAATCGAAATCCTGGGCGCCTTCAGCAGTGCTCTACTGTTAGCGGTCGTTGCAGCGCTCATGATGTATCAATCCGTTGAACGCCTCTTTGCACCAAGCCCCATTCACTACAACGACGCGATCGTCATCGCCATCGTGGGCCTTGCCGTAAATCTGCTTTGCGCGTGGCTTCTACGCGGCGAGCACAGCGGTCATAGCCACGACCACGGGCATCATCACGATCACCATCATCATGATGTAAATCTTCACTCGGCTTACATCCATGTCATCGCTGATGCCGCTACGGCAGTGCTGGCTGTCTTGGCGCTTCTCAGCGGCAAACTATTTGGCGCGGCGTGGATGGACCCCGTTATGGGCATTGTGGGCTCCATTCTCGTCGCGCGCTGGGCGGTCGGATTGCTGCGAGAGTCAGGGCGAATCTTGTTGGATGCTGAAATGGACGCGCCGGTTGTGCAGGAGGTCAGGGACGTCGTCGCGGAGAAGATCCCGACTGCAAAGATTTCGGACTTGCATGTGTGGCGTGTTGGTCGGGGAAGCTATGCATGCATCCTCTCTCTTGTCTCAGATAAACCGCTGCAGGCTGAAGACATACGAGCGCACCTCGCCATCCACGAAGAACTCGTTCATGTAACGGTTGAGATTGCACAAGCCTGAGGCAAGAAGACGTCCGCTTGGGGTTGCAGACATCCGCCTCTCCCGCCCGTACGCATAACCCTTGCATTTTGCCGCCAAACAAATATGATGATCATCATATGAGACGTGTTACCACCAGATCCAAAGAAGCCACGCACGAGCGCATCGTCGAAACTGCCGCGCGCGCCATCCGGCGCAGCGGTTATGACGGCACGAGCGTCGCCGATATCATGAAGGAGGCCGGGCTCACTCACGGGGGCTTCTATGCCCACTTCCTTTCACGCGAGGCGATGCTGGCCGAAGCCGCTGATCGGGCCGGCGCCGAAGCCGTCGCCCTATCAACACACATCGCCGCTACAGCGCCGCCGGACGAAGCGCTGCAGTGCATGGTGCGCGCCTATTTGTCGAAAGAACACCTAGAAAACGCAGAGATGGGTTGCCCAGTTGCTGCTTTGGGCTCGGAAATGCCGCGTCAGGCGCCCGAGGTTCGGAAAGCTGCCACGCGTCGCATCAAAGAGATGATTGATGTCATTGCTCGGCAGTCGCCCGATTGGGGGCAACCTGGCGCCCACCAGCAGGCCTTGGTGACCGCCGCGACGATGGTGGGCACGATGGTGATGGCACGTGCAGTCGACGACCCGAAGCTTTCCGACGCCTTGTTGGAAGCGGCATTGGATCATCTTGCCCCCGCCTGAGACCGGTTCCGCTTCAACGGCCTTTTGTTGGAGCACAAATATGATGATCATCATATTAAATAACACCCAATCGCTACCTAAGAGGCATCCGCCATGAAACCTAAGAAGCCCATCGCACTGGTCACAGGTGCCTCCTCCGGCATCGGAAAGGCCACGGCAGAGCGACTCACCGTCGCGGGTTACAAGGTCTACGGCACAAGCCGACGCGGAGCACAAGCAAACCAGCAATCCTTTGTGATGCTGTCCCTGGACGTGACCCATGATGAGTCGGTCGAAGCCGCTGTTGATGAAGTCATTCGATTGGAGGGTCGCATTGATCTGCTAGTGAACAACGCGGGCTTTGGCGTTGCGCCAGCCGGTGCGGAAGAAAGTTCCATCGAGCAGGCGCAAGCGATCTTCGATACCAACTTCATGGGCATCGTCCGGATGACCCGCGCCGTCGTTCCCCACATGCGGCAGCAGCGCAATGGTCGGATCATCAACATCGGCTCGGTGCTGGGCTTCTTGCCGATGCCCTACATGGCGCTGTACTCCGCCACCAAGCACGCAGTCGCGGGTTATTCGGAGGCGATCGACCATGAGTTGCGTACGATGGGCATCCGCGTCTCCGTCGTGGAGCCCGCCTACATCAATACGCCATTCGACGCGAATTTGATGAAGCCCGATGTTCCTCTCGATGTGTATCGCGACGTTCGTGTACGTGTTGAGCGCCGGGTGAAGGAAGTGCTCGTAAGTGCAGACGGGCCAGAAGTCGTCGCCGAAATCGTGCTCAAAGCGGCCATGGCTGACCATCCGAAACTCCACTACACGCCGGGACTGGCGAGCCGCATGCGACTGCTCCGCAGATTTGCACCCGCCGGCGTGCTGGATGCGGGTGTCCGAAAAGACCTGCGCCTCGAAGCCTAGCCCCATGTTGCGAATCGGCGCGCCCGTGCTTGGTCACCCATCGACATGGCAATGCCAAAAGTAAGAACACCCTTGCTCGATACATTTACTCGATACATTTACTAGAGAGAAAACATCATGAAGGCATTCGTCATTGATCGGTATAGCAAAACGGATCCGATGCGGATTCGGGAAATGTCGCGACCTGAGGTTCGAGATGACGATGTGCTGATCGAAGTTCATGCCGCAGGTCTGAATCTCCTGGATTCCAAAATCAAAAGCGGCGAGTTCAAGTTGATCCTGCCTTATCGCATGCCGCTGGTGCTGGGCCATGATGTGGCCGGCGTCGTGGTCCAGGTTGGATCCCGCGTTCGGCAATTCAAAGTGGGCGATGAAGTCTATTCCCGGCCACCGGATCATCGCGTTGGCACGTTTGCGGAGTTCATTGCCGTGAACGAAAACGATGTCGCGCTCAAACCCAAGAACATCACCATGGAAGAAGCGGCGTCAATTCCACTGGTCGGCTTGACGGCATGGCAAGCACTCGTTGAACGAGCTCACCTGACGAAGGGGCAAAAGGTCTTTATCCAGGCAGGATCGGGGGGCGTTGGCACCTTTGCCATTCAATTGGCTAAGTACGTTGGGGCGACGGTAGCCACCACCACCAGCAGCGCCAATACCGACTTGGTAAAGCGCCTCGGCGCGGACATCGTCATCGATTACAAGAAAAACGATTTTGAGAAAGTGCTGCAGAACTACGATGTGGTCCTGAATAGCCAGGATGCAACGGCTTTGGAGAAATCCCTAAGCGTATTGAAACCCGGTGGCACACTCATCTCCATTTCTGGCCCACCTGATCCGGCATTCGCCAAAGCGATCGGAGCGCCATGGTTCGTCAGAACCATCATTAGCCTACTGAGTTCCGGCGTGCGAAAGAAAGCGACTCGTCGCAATCTGAAGTATTCGTTTCTATTTATGCAGGCGAACGGGAAGCAATTGCGCGAGATCACCGGGCTTGTCGAGGCCGGAGCGATTCACCCCGTTATTGATCGCATCTTTCCATTCGAGTCAACCAACGAGGCCCTGACTTATGTCGAAGCAGGCCGAGCGAAGGGCAAAGTCGTCGTGAAGATCAAATGACGTCGACTTTCAATTTAGGCCCACTTAGGGTCGAAAGCGGACCTTTCGGCGGGTCGTTTCGACCACTATCGGCTGCCCGCGCTAACTAACAACGTTTCCTCAGTCCGGTTGGGCTTTGAGACGCAGTTTTTCGATCTCCTTTTTCTCGAAAGCTTTAACTCGTTCGCGCACTAAATGGACTGGGGCTTTCAATTCACATGCTAGGCGTTGAACGATCTGCTTTTTCGTTTCATCACTGGCGCTCGCAATGTGCTTCTTAAACAGACGATCAATGCGCCTTTCTTTTTGCGCTCTCTTCGCCTGGATGTAAGACCTGGTTAGTTGTGCGAGCTCAAATATCAAAGGCTGGACTTGTCTGGGCCGCGCGTAAACCGACATGTCGCTCTGAAGCGCCAAATGGCGAATTGGGGGGTATGGCGGGCCTTTTTTTATCGCCTTTTTCAACGCCAGCTCATAGGCATCCACCCGCTCCTGGCTAAAAGCGCGTCGTCTCTTAGGTACCCTTCGTTCTTTTTTACCCTTGAAGCCGATCGCCATTTGTCGACTTGCCTCCTCAGGGTCAAGAAGGATGCCGAGAAGCGGGATATCAAAATAATTTGCCATCCAAAGAAGTGAGTTCAGCTGCGGCCGAACCTGTTTCTCGCGGATGTGAAACACATCGCCGGCAAAATGAATCAGGTCTGATCTTTTGAACGAAGGATCCAATGCGTCGAGAAAGTGCCATGGCGCTGATCTTTCAAATCTAACGCCGGGGTTCTTGGCCACATAGTCAACAATAGATTCCAGATCAGTTTCACCAGGATCAGGATTGTCCGTGAAGTGCCAGTACTTGCCCTCATGCGAAAGACTTAATCTGCATCGACGGCACCTATCCAATTCGAGATCCAATCTTGCATCGCTCTGAGCAGCGCCGCAAAACGGGCAACATGTCATTAGTTTGATCTTGTGAATGGAACACCTTTCATATGCCTGTAGCCGCCAGAGGAGTCTGTCGTATAAAGGCCGCCCCGCCGCTCGGTCCTCCTGATAACAGCGTGGACACCATGCTCGGGGTCGTCGAGTCGACCCCGAGCCGTTCTTTGCACAAACGTCGACCAACGCGAGTAGCGTGCTCGCCCGGATATCCGATATACCCGTTGCATACTCAAGTGCTGTAACGAGTATCTCGGTATCAATGCTGTACCCATTAAGCCTTGATTCGATGCACTGCCGAGGAAGTGGCTGTGCTTCCCTACCGTTCTTCGCCCACCACATGGAGAGGTGGCTCGTTAACTGATAGCGAGTAGCACCATGTAAGGCAGACAGTCGATTTACGTAAGAGCTAAGACATTCAATCTCACGCGTCCCGGCTCCGCACAACGCTAGCTTCAGGTAGGTAGGCTCGCGCGCGGATCGCATCGCTACACTCCCACGGGATCCCGACCCGGCTTTCTCGTTCCTGGCTTTAATGACGCCCGATGTGCCCCTCTATTCCTTGATCGCCCTGGTATCGAGAGCTCATCGCCGTCCGTTGAGGCCAGCTCATTCATCAACGAAACACCCAATTCAATGTCGTCTTTTATCGGAGCGATTTGCTCCTTTAGCTGTGTTCTAGAGAAATGCAGCATCTTCAAGGTTTTCGATTTTGCAGCCTCCATCTCTGCGAGTGCCGCCGATATCCATCGAATCAGAAGACCGTAACAACCAAGCGTCCCTGAATAAATGAAGTTCCGATAGTTGAGCAGGCAGTGACCATTTGCCCACGGCAGCAACCGGTCTATGCTCGCGAGAATACCGTCGTAGACATGGATGTCAGCGCCGGTCGCCTTATAGTTGCTGAAGTCGATGAATGTTGCCCTGCCGTTCAAATGTGCCGATTGAAAGCAGGTCTTCAACAATTCATAGCCGCCGAACAAGATCAATATCACGCCCGTTTCGTTGGCCAGACACTTCAAACTATCCAGTACGGAACCGATGGCTCTATTGCTCTTTGTTCGCAGCAAATGGTGCGCTTCATCAATTAAGATAAAGCGAGTTCCCCGTGCACGAAGTGCCTTATCAAGGCGAGACCTCAATTTCGTTTCTGAATCTGAAAGACGCGCCTGATATCCATCGTCGTCGTAAAACGGGTGCTTCAATGCCTGAAGCATGCGAAGGGTTAAGTACTTGGACGAGATGAATCCTCTGTCTGTCGTCGCAGCTTCAATTCGTATCAACGGAATGTCGCTTCCTTCAACAAGATCGCTGCAAGCCAGCTTGCTTTCTAATAGCCGCGAAAGTGTCGTCTTACCCACCCGTGTCGGGCCAACAACCATGATGACGGAATCTGTCAATCCCAACGCCGCGTGAGCATAAACGCGATCAAATGCCTCCTCGAACTTTGGATGCATGAAGTTTGCCTTTCGCAGCTTCTTTAGCACGTCTCGCGTATTCATGACTGACCTCCAATTGTGTCGTCAAAGTGATCGAATCTTGGCAAGTTCGTTTTGACGGTAGGTAACTGCTTTGTGCTTGATGATTTGTTTCTCTTTGGATCAAGCTGAACGTTACGCATCGCGCGATCTTTTGCTCGACGCGTACCTTCGGCGATTTGATTGGCAATCTGCAGGTTGCGTTCCTCTTCGATTTGGGCGCGCACCGAGCCGGATCCGAGATGCAAAATGCTCTCCATCATTCGGCCTTCCGCAAATGGAAAGTCTTGATCGTCCTTACGTCCGTGGTAGCAGCTGATCCATTTATCGCCAATCAAGACATATAGGCACCTCCAGTCCCATGGTTCCCACATGGCATCAACCTTTGATTCGGGCGGAAGAAGGAACAGCTCCGGGCAGGAGTACCAGTGATCGTTATGCCGAACGCCCCTTTGCGGGTCCACCTTCAACGGTTCGCGAACCGGAATGGCGGACGAAATAAGAAATTGCTTATCGAACTCGACGCGGATACCTAAGCAACTGAGCTTCCGAAATCCGCCGTCCAATAATTGCCAAGGCGATTCGCAGCCACCCCGAACTGGAATTTCATTAACGCAATCCAAAAAGTATTTCTCATAGGCGTGAAAGGCGTCAGTTAATGTCCACTCTGCCCCTGCTTGTCCGCGATGGCTGCTACTGATGGAGCGTCCTCGCTCGTCATTGGATGTGCTTCCAGGCAGTGCGTTGAGAAACTCACTTTTAAACTTACGAAAGATCGTTTCAATCGTCGATCCAAACCGGGGAGCTCCGGGCGGTCGACTCTGCTTGGAAACACCGTACTTCGCCAGAAGCGTCTCGAAGTAAATGGAGTCGAACTCCTTTCCGTTATCGACAACTATCACCTCTGGCAATCGTCCATATCGACGAACGATATCTCTTAGAACTGTTGCGCAAGAAATCCTGCTTGGAGCGTAAAAGCTAAGCGACATTCCGACGATGGCGCCCGTGTATTCGTCGCGGGCCAGTGTCAGCCACAGCCTTCCAGTTATCTTCTTCCTTCCCACTATCACCAGCACGATGTGCTGGTCAGTTAGATAATGGTCGATGTGAACACGCTCGAATGGCCTACTTGCCCCTGGGCTCCGCTTCTCTACAGAGACAGGTGCCGCGGCGGCGTTGGCTGCTCGGTTGCCGCCTCTTTGCTCAGCTGTCTTCTCAAGATCCAAACTTCGGATAAGTTTCAAGAAGGTTGGGAAGCTTATGTGTATGACATTTGCATACTTCTTTTTCTTGCGCGCCAACGCTATGTCTTGCACATATAGACGGAACGCGGAGTAAGGCGTCATGCCGACCTTGGTGCCGTAGTGCTTCTCTATGGACTTAAACACGAGACGTCGGTCGACTCGGGACATGCGTGGCTCGCGTCGACCTTTCAATCGATGCTGGGGAACCAGCGCTAGAGGGTCACCACCCGCTCGCCGTAGGTCCTCGCGCCACCTTCGAAGCGTTCGAACTGAGACCATGATCGCTTCCGACAAGTTAATTTGACGCAGCCGGGTCACCATGTCAGCAGCGTCGCGGGGACGTGGCATCTTGTCGACGGCGAGATGGCCTACACCCTTCGATTGCGATAGCAGCCCTTGTGCTTCGAGCGCTAACTTAAGATCATCTTTGCTTAGAGCTACGAGTTGATTTTCTCGGTCAACCAGGTTGTGCTCGTCGAGATTCGCAAAAATGATCCCATCATCGATCAATTTTAGAATCAGCGTCTGATCATCAATGGCAAGCTGATCCATCAGTTTCGATATGCAAATAATCAGCTCTTTTTGTACGAATTCAGATGCGCTCTGTTTGAATGCATTCGTATAGCTTTTGCATTCCGCACGCCGTGCCTGAAGTAACAACTGAACATTGGCAGCCTTGACTTGACTTATGTCTCGATCGGTAATGACGATGTGCAGTAGCCCAAGACGCGAAAAGTACTCATCTGCCACGGTGTCTTGAAAACCGCCATTCTTGTACGCCCATCGATGGGCTCGCTGCTCTACCAGGTCTTTGCATGAGTCATAGGGCTTGATCTGCACAATTTGCGGACCACTTTCTTTGAGTACGAGCACGTCGGGCGTATATGCGACACGTTGCGTTCGCCCAATATTGTTGGGATAGACGAGGCTGACCGTCGTTGGCTGCTCCCAATATTCGAGGACGTCGTCGTCGTATTCGCAGAGGGAGAGAAATGCTTTTTCTAGCGTGCTTTCTGCACTGATCGTGCAACGCATTTTGTAGCTGGCATAGCGCCACACCGTATTGCGACATCCATTCGACGCGACGCGACGCGCTGGAGGGCTACATCGAACATTCCTTATGTAAACCGCGCCTTCTTCCGGCAGATTCCAACGCTCTAGAAACCCTTCAATGTCATGAGTTAAAGCAGTCATATTTAGGACCCTCAATTCGACAACGGCGAGTTGAGTGAGCCGAAGCGTGCCTAGCCAAGCGCCGGCAACGCCTCGGCGCTCTTCGCCAGATTCAGGACGAAAAGTCTTGACTTTTTCGGTCTAGGGGCTCTGAATATGAAGGCGAGCGGAGCCGCAAAAGCCCGCTTCATCTGGAAAAGCCCCGCCTCGCCGCGGGGTTTTTCTTTTTCAGCGCCCGGAATGTTTTATCCGCTCACGGGGCTGCCCTCCTCTTCGTTTGATGCTTCGGTTACGAGGTCGACGAGGGCGCTTTCAAGCCACGCTTTCACTACGTGCCTGGCCGCAAACCACCCGCGTCGCCCGGGAAGTTGAAACATGGGAATGGGGAGACGGCCTGTTTGTCGCGCTTTATTTAATGAATGAATGGATGGGTAGCCCATCGCACGCGCAGTTTCAGCCGAAGAAAGGATGGCTGTTCGAGGCAAGAACAGCTCGACGCTGGAGACCAGATGCCTCGTTGCCGTCATGCGGACACACCCTTGTCGGCTAGTCGCAGTCTGTCGCGATTTATCCATCTAGTCGCAGACCAACCGCGACATAACAGTTGTTAGCGGACAGACTGGCACTAAGGGCCAAATGTGTCAATAACTCATTGAAAGTATGGAATATTTATAGCAGACCACTTCGCATCCCCCGTCACCGCGGGCGCGCTAAGCTAGTGACACGGTCGATAGAGGGGAACTCGATATGCTTGGGTGGTGGATAACAATCAACCGTGCGAGCGACCCGCGCGAGACGAAAGTCGCTTCCTGGGAGGCGAGCCTTGGGGGCGATGATTGGCCCAATCATCTTGTCGAATGCGGCCAGGCTTCCCAAGTCCAATTCAATGGATATCCGAACCGGTATGAAGCAAGGGCTGCAAATGTCATCCCGGTTATTGAGCATGGTCCCCCGCCTCATGCCGGCCCTATGGTGATTGGTGACGACTATGTCTCGGACGGCGGGTGGTCCAGAGACTTCACGCTAAACGCAGACGTTGCTTCTAGATGCTCGCCTGACGAAGTGCTCATCATTGATGTGTGGGATCAAAGCTAGGCGGTACTGGAATTGCGAGCTCTTCACGAAGCCTCCCAGATTTGGCATACGCCATCTCTTCTAGGAGCGGGATGTCGGCGTCCAGTGGCGCTATTACTAAATCCCAGTACGGAGGTAATTCAAAGAGATTTGCTTCAATCCCAATAGCTCTGCACACCTCGTCCCTTAGAAAGCGTGCCGACTCTCTACTGAGGAGGCCACCTATCCAAAATGCTTCTCCGTACTTCAATTGCTCGCTGGCGTTGGAGAACCATTCTTTGATGACGGAATCTTTTTCGTCGTCAGTAAGCACCGTTCAATTCTCAGATTACTTTTGTTTGTGGTTAAAGAGTTTTTCAACCTCAATGCCCTTAGATCAGAGCGAATTCAATTCTTGATACTAAAAGAATTATTTTACGCCATTGACCCAAATCCCCAATTCTCGAGACGCACATATGCGTGAAACTTACATGCCACAACTGGGCACACCACGCTCGGCTCCAATGTTCCGTCTTCACTGACTGAATGCCCATTGAGCGTAAATGTATGCCCTTCCGGGCAAGCCATGGTCGCCTTGTATCTACGCATGGTAGACGGATGGCAAGGTGTCCAATACAAAGGAGGAGGAGTGTCCTGCTCAACAAGGTGTCGCTTTACCTCCACGGTGACAACACATGAAGATGGCAAGCTAGTCGGTATCTTTTTTGACCCGACGAATATCCCTTTAAATATCCATCGAAGGCATCGGATGAGTGGACTCAATATCCCCATATCCACGCCTTAACCTACGACACCGCGACAACCGTCGATGGGAGCATTCGCTGGGCCCATCCGAGAGTCAGAACCTGATAGCCGTTGGAAAAGCTTTCGATCACAAATTCCCAGACGCACCCGCTCGCATCGGCAAAGGCATGAGTGCATTGAAGAACAGGCCCAGTCTTCCTATAGGCGACTTGCTTCTCTAGGACTGGATAAATGTCCGCGGGGGCTAGGTCGCCAAACTGAATGCGAAATGCCGCCGATCTAATAAAGTAGCGCCAAGGGTCCGGACCATCGTGATCGCCGATGGCTGGATGCTTTGGATGAATGCTAATCAGTCCAAAAACCGGTAGGGCGGGATCTCGGTCTTCGACGGTTCGCCAAAAGGTCGAAAGAATGGAATTGTCGTAGCGCTTGGCAAGACGTCTGATTGAATCAAAACTTAAATTCAAATCGCGTGCATCATTGAAAAATTGGTCCTGCAAGAACAGGAGTCTCCCGGCACCATAGTTGGCTTCGGCCTCCAACGTGGCATGGCAGCCGGGATCAAGCGTCTGAGTGTTGTCCCCCAACAAATAGTGCTTATGCCATGGGGTGACACTATGAGAGATTTCGTGTGCCTCAATCCAACGATGTTTGCGGTCCGGAAGATTGGCATCCACAAAGATTCGCGAGTCTTGAGGCACCCAAAACGCACACAGTCGTGACTTAGCCAACGCACTCAGCAAATGCTTTCCTGCATCGGGCAGAGTCTTCCGCGTCAAAATTTGGAACTTGTGGGTCAGCTCACCTATAAGGCTCACATCCGAACTGCTGTAATAGCGAAGATCCAACCTTAAGAGTGATCGAACATCTTCTAGACGCAGCGGCGGCTCCGGTCTTCCTAGATCCGAGAGAATGCGATCGACCTGGTCTCGAATTCGGCGCTTCTGAATATCACCGACCAGGACGTCAATCACGGATGTACCTTAGCCGTGTCGCGCAGCGTTGCCACAAATGCGTTGAGCGCGTCAGTTTCTTCGTGCGTCATGGTTGACAGATCTTCAGAGTGCGCAGCGTACCGCACCGCTTTATTATAAAAAACTCTATCAACAGCATGGGTTTGCCCAGCCATTTGGGAAAGATTCGCGAGCGGAAGGTTAAAGAACTCAGAGAGCTGATAGATAAAATAAGCAGTAGCAGTAAAACTTGGATCACGCTCTACATTTCTAAGTTCTTCTTCATCTACATCGGCTTGCTCGGCAAGATCGGTTATCGATAAACCTCCTTGTCTTCGTAGTTGACTTACGAAGACTCCTAACGCAAGACGCATTTGTCTTACTACGCGATCGTTCGCGGGGGCGCTCTCCGACGTCAATAGTTCATCAGTACTTGGATGCATTAAGCCAAGACGCGAATCAACTTCAGCGTCATCACCATGGCTTTCGGAGACCTTTTTGCGCATCCATTCATTGGAAAAGTGCAGTTTCATAGGAGTTCTCTCAGCCATTCTCAAGAAATTCTTTCGCTTGTTCCTCTGTTGCCTCGAAATAAATCATGTCCTTCTCAGGATCCATGCCGAGATTCGTAAAGTTGGTTTTTTGTTCATACCAACTTACTGATTGCGGAAGTGAATGCAGTCCAAGCCGCCCCTTCAATTCGGATTCAATGCTAAGGCTAATGGCAGTACCGAGAAGAATTTGGCCAACACCTCCGTAAATTGGTGTCGGAGTGAGCTGGCTCCGATTCCAAGGCGCTGAAGCCAGCATTTCCACATAGACCATGTCGAGGCCTCTTTGATCCTTGTGGCGAGCAAATTCGGACAAGTTGAGGAGCATCATGCCCTGCGTTTTGCCGTCACACTCAATTGCAAATGATTCGAGCGACATGTCGGCATTTGCTTTTCGCCCCTTCTCTGTCCACGCCCAGTGCGCGTCCTGCGCGTTGACCTTGCCAGATTCGAGCCAGGTCGAGAAGGATGCTTTTGCTTGAACAAGCGTCGGCCTCCATAGCCGCTCGTAATCGTCGAAATTTTTCTGATCCAGTCCGCGAAACAATTGTGCTTCCACAACATTCCCTGTGCTGCGTTCTGACAGCAACACGGTTGCGACGAATTCCTTCGTCCAAGAGCCCGCGACCGAATCTCTCATAGCACCATCAACTCCGTCTTTTCTTTTGTACTCGGACGCTCGACGAAGACCTTGTCGCCGCTGTCCAACCTCTCAGTAACGGACTGATACAGCCGCAGTGCCTGGCGCACGAGGGCCGTCTTAGTCATACCCCGCGACTCGGCGAGCTGGTCCAGAACCAGCATTTCCTTGTCGCTGAGCACCAATGTCATTTGCTTGCGATCCATGGAGCAGCCTCTTAATGCTTCGGTCGTGACAATACTCTTTATAGGCCAGAAATACAAGTAATAATGGCCTTTAAATGGCCGCTTGACATGTATTAACTGGCCATTTAATCTGTATACGTCATAGTGAGGTATCTCCATGAACACCGAAAACACTCATCATCACGAAGGCGGCCCCAGCCATAACGGGCAGGTCGAAGTCGCCATTCGCTCCCCCAAAGGCTCCTTCCCGGCGGAGGGCTTCAATGCCGTGCCTAAGGATCAGCGGATCAAGGACGAGCTGGATCGGGCAAAGCGCGCGCTTGGTATAGAAGACGCCTCGCACTGGGTCATCCGAGTCGCCGAGCCTGGGGGTGGCAGCCGCCCCGTCGACCCGGACGACACCTACGAGGGCAACGCGCTGCGCGGTCAGGTCACGCTGGAATGGCACCCTCGAAATGACGTTGAGGTGTCGATCTCCACGACTGCAGGCTTCTTTCCCGCTGAGGGCTTCAACACTGTGCCTCTCGATCAAAAAGTCGAGGAAGAGCTCCACAAAGCTCAGCTGGTGCTAAAGATCAAGGACACGAGCAACTGGCGCGTTAGCGTCGTCGGGCCAGGTGGAAAGCGTCCTATCGTGGCGTCGAGAACTTATCGCGAAAATGGTCTGTTCGGGAGGGTGGAGATTGATTGGGGTCCGGGTGAAGGTGGTGGTGGCTAATGCATCCGGCGGCCGTCAAAGAGTTCTTCGATCGTGACGTTTCGAATCTAACCCCTGCATTGGCAACACGTAGGGGGTGGACGATTCATTTACTAGAGTTTCCGACGATCGACTGCTCGTTCCATGCAAATGGCCGTACGCCATTGCGTATTCAGATGGCATGCAACAACTGGAACGAGACACCACCTTCGGTAACGCTGCACACGTTCGATGGTTCATTAGTCACTGCGGCGCCAACTAACCCTACCGGGATCTTTCATCCATCTCCACATCCTACGACGCAACGCTTCTTCGTTTGCATGCGGGGAACGCTCGAATACCACACTCATCCGAGCCACCTGAACGATCCCTGGGAAGCCATCCGTTCCAATTACACACTCGGCGACATACTGACGCAGATCTGGCACGGGTGGGAAAAGGGAGCGGGTTGAATGATCGTCCTATGTAACGTCAATGCGATAGACACGACACTTGCTCACCTCCGCGAAGCCGGCTCACGCAACTGCGAGGGCATCGTCCTTTGGCTCGGACGACGAACTCCCAGCGCAATCCATGTCGAAGCTGTTTATCGACCCGCCCACGTTGCACGCGAAGATATGTTCCACATTCCGCCGGCCAGCATGACTGCTTTGCAAGCCGAGCTACGGCAAAGACGCCTGATGGTTGCAGCCCAAGTCCACTCCCATCCCTTGGAAGCATTTCACTCAAGAGCAGACGATCAATGGGCGATCATTCGACATGAAGGCGCCCTTTCACTCGTGATCCCCTATTTTGCAAGCCAAACGACGACTGGGACGTTTTTAAAGGATGCAAAGGTCTACCAATTCTCGGCCAATGCCAAATGGACCGAAGTGCCAAGTAAAGAGGTATCCAGTTCATGGCTTCAAATAAAGTAACTACGGAATCGCATAACGAGAACGCCATCACTCTGGCTGCGGCCCTTGGCTTGAGCCAAGAGCAAGCCTCTAAATTACTCAACTTGACCGTTTTAGTGACGGCTCACGAAGGTGATCCAATTGGGCTGCAATTTGCTCAAGAGGTCTCTGACCTATTGGTCAGAACCGTTGACACTGTCGCCTCGACCTATGTCGAGCACACAAATGTTGAAATTGTCATTGGCGTTGCCAAACCAAGAACGAATGCAACCGCGATTTATGTCAGTCTAGATGAACAGAGAGCTGTCATAAGCAGCCACCCATGCGCAACTTCCGCCAGTCAATACGCACCTAAGATCTTCCACCTTATCGCAGCGTGCTACACGTCGGCAATGTCGCTCTATTTTGCCACAGGAAGCCAGCTTCCCTCGGGCATACAAGATCCGTTGAAGATCATATTCGCTGATTTCGGAATCGATCCAGCCAGTGTTGAACAACCAGTCGACATCGGCCATGCCTACCTTGCCGGCGCGGGCGCCATCGGTAACGGTCTATTGTGGGCAGCTCGTCATCTTAATTTTTACGGTCAGTTAGAAATTGTCGATGACGACGATGTGTCGTCTGGCAATCTCAACCGACAGGTGTGGTTTGATACCGACGATATCGGGCAGCCAAAGGCCGCGCGCTTGGTTAAGCGCGCTCAAAATGCCTTCCCAAATCTTAAACTTGTTCCGAGGCAGCAGCGGCTACAGGATTTGCAAGAGCACAATCATGACGCATGGCTGGCTCGGTTAATCGTTGCCGTGGATAGTCGGCGTGCAAGACGAAGTTTGCAGAGAGAGATTCCTGGCGAAGTATTCGACGCTTCAACGACAGATATAAGAGAAGTCGTCGTCCATTACCACAAGCAACCTAATCTTTATGCCTGTCTGAGCTGCATTTACGAGCAGGATGAAGAAGAAACTACGCGGGAAAGGCACATCGCGGATCATCTTGGCGTCTCAATCGAAGAAGTAAAAACAGAACGAATTTCCGATGCATCTGCTGAGGCAATCGTCAGGCGATTCCCAAAGCTTTCAGGGGCCGCGATAGCGGGAACTGCTTACGATTCTTTGTTCAAAACACTTTGCGCGGAGGGCGAACTTAAGGACGTCTCAGATAACCGCGTCGTAGCACCTTTCTCATTTGTCTCGGTATTGGCTGGCTCCCTTTTGGCTCTTGAGCTAGTTCGTCGGCTAGGTCATGGTCACCGTGATACTGGCTTTAATTATTGGCGATTGAGCCCGTGGCACGAGCCTTTGCCACGTCGACGCGCACTCCGTCCTAAACAGTCAAATTGTGAGTTTTGCGATGAACCGATACTCGTCAAACTTGCCACGCGATTTTGGGAGAACAAAGAGACGAGCCGCGCTTAACGCTCATTCCTACGAGGCACTGAGCGCTGACAGCGCCGTATAGCGCTCAGTGGAAAGGGCTGAGACCTTCTTTACAGCGAGAACATAACGCATGGTATCGCACCGTTTCGTCGCCCTTGTAAGGATGGGCTATGTTTAAACTTTCAAGTGATAATCCGATAGACGTGAAGTCTTTATGGGACGTCACCAAGGTCTTTGCGGTCTACGGTGCGTTTCTCACAATATGGATTATTGTGAAAGCGCGGCTGTTTCAGATTGGTGAAGTTGACGCAGCCGGCAACCTCTTGAATGAGCCAATAGCGACTGTATCGTGTGGTGTGCTTTTGATTATTGGACTCGTCGGAGTGATGGCTGCGTACGTGCTTTGTCCGTCTGGCACGCGGCTACGTGATGTTTGGCTTGTTCGCAAATGGGCGGTGCCGACCCTCAATGCTGGGCTGTCAGCAGGGGCAATAATGATCGGATTTCTTGCCGGATCGGGACTCGCCCTTTTGCTCCTGTCGCATATCGGGATCGCAGGACATGCAGATGGACTCTATGCGATTGGGCTTTTGAAGAGCGCTCTGCTTGTGTTGATGCTTGTGGCAGGTATTTCCTTGCAATCACGGAATCTTTTTGTTGAGTCCCTGCAAGAGCGAAAATTTATGCTCCTTCTCGTATTTGCCTATTGCGCCTTTGTGTTGGGATCTCTTTGGTATCTAGCCAGAGATGCCTTTTCGCATGCATTCGTCGGCCTGCTAACTGCCTGCTTACTTGTCGCGGCGGCGTTTGTATACAGATGGGCAAAGGGAAAGAAGCTTGATTGGCTCGGCTAACCGCACATAGGAATGGAGCCAGGGGCACTTGAGCAAGTAGCGCTTAAGCTCTCCTTTCGGTTCAGACGGCGACGTGTTGCTAACCAGATTAAATAATCTTCATCCACAACAACAAAGGCATTTCGGAATGGATTGGGACTGGTTTTTTAGCTCGATCGCGCAGTCAGCCGCCGCGATCGTGGGTATCTTCGGTGCTTTCATCATCACGAAGGTTCTATCCAATCAAGCGCAATTCGGTGAAAGGTCTGTCCGCATCCGAACTCTAAAGATCACCGCCTCTAAGCTGGTGGATAGCGCAAACAATCTCGCGTTCGCGTGGTACATACGGCTAAATAGGGAGTATCAACTGGAGAAGGCAGAAGATCTCTTGGAGGAGAATGACAATCTGGATCCTGACCAGCTTTATGCAAAGCTCAGATTCCCGTCCTTCCTCGCGCGCGAAGATGCCATTCAAGATCTTCAAGCCATCAAAGCTCGTCGTGCTCGCGAAGTGGAGGAGGAACGGCAGCGTCTGGAGGAAGAACTCAAACAGCTCGCGGAACTACAAAAAACGAGTAGGCTATTTGGGCTGAATAATCTCATGGGGCTTGGCGCAGGCACGCCCGGCTTAATTGGGCGACCAAAGGCTATAGTTCCCCGGTTGTTATCTCACCCTCACGAGGAACTCGCGAAGGAGCGCGACGCGATCGATGCGCTGGAAGTGGAGGTTCGCCATCACATGAGAACTATCTCAGACTTTTTGATGACGATATCCTCAAATCCGGAATCGTCGGTGGCGATAACGTGGGCCTTGGTCATGGTCGCTGCACTGTTCCTCGTTGGCGTGATTTATCCCTTAAGCTTCTTGCCAACTCCTACCTCGTGGACTCCAGCGTTGGAACTACATGGGTTCTGGACCCGCTTGTTCTCATTGAGAGGCGTACTACTAACGATCGTTTCGTCTATCTTCCTCGCTGCGCTAACCATGTTTGCAGTCATGAATCGCCGCTTGCGGTATCCGCAAGAGGAAGTCCAGTCGTTGGATAAGTTCACGCGCATCGGAACATATTCGGCGTACTATGCGATCGCCGAGGAGAACGAAAAGATCGCACGCGGGAAAGGCCAGAACGTATGACTACTTGCCCCGCCAATGTGTTGACATAACTCACGAGGTCACTCTGGATGATGTCAACTGGACTAGCACCGATCCAGAGCTTGCTCATAAAGATCTTCCTGAGAGAGCCTATCGAGGCTCCTCATTTTGGTTGGCACCTGTGAGTCTCCGGCTGACAGTCTTCGGAAAGCGATCTCCAACCTTGCGGACGGCGGCGTGGAATATTCAGTACGAGGTTGCGCCACTGGCGCCGCACCTGTATCTGGCCAAGACCCAGCCTGCCGCCATGCAGTAAGAGCCAAAGCGTGGCATCTGCGCTGACGCGGCCACCAACTCCTCAACCACGGCCTGATCCTTGGCCAGCGGCTTCAGGACTACCGTGCCTCGCCGCTAATTGGTGCGCGAAAGGATGAACCGGGCGATAGCGCGACCGAAGCCCAGGGTTCTACGCACAAAGAGTGCCCAACGCCAGACAGTAGGATGCCCTCGAATCGGACGCCGGCTCTAAAGACGGAAATTTGGCCGTGTTTGGCTCAGTGCGACTTTCCGGCCATTGATGTGGACAAGTTATGCTTTAACAGCGCGGACAACTTATGCTTAAACGAACATTTGTTGCGCTTTGAATCAATGGTTGACCGCTTTGGCCAACCATTGATTCAAATTGCGAAAGTTTGGCCGACATGGCGCGATTAGATTTTTCCTAGAAATGCGCTCCAGCGCATCGGCTAATTCAAGACCATCGTTTTCACTAGGCAAAATCGCGCCGCAATGCCCGCTTCGGGTTACGTGCTCAACGGGTCAATGCAACACTCAAAGACTGAGGAATCGGGTGCGTGTTGTGATGGTGCCCAACCGTCGATCGCGCGCTCCGGGAGCAACGTGCTCCCGGAGCGGATGACGCATCATTCTTTGTCGTACCCGAACTGCAAGCCCGCCGTGCCGCCAGTTTCGATAAAGAGATTGATAAATGCCGGCACAGTTTCTTGGCGTTGCCAGTCGCGCTGCAGTTCGCAGAACAGTTGCGCCACACTGATCATCTTGCCGCCGGCCTGTTCAATGCGTCGCAGTGCCATGTCGTGCGCGGCGACCGAGGTACCGCCCACGGCATCGGCGACCACGTACACCTCGTAACCTTCCTTCAATGCATCCAACGACGGAAAAGTGAGGCAAGCCTCCGTCCAAAGCGCCGTCATGATGAGTTTCTTGCGGCCGGTGGCTTCCACAGCTTTTCGAAACTCCACATCCTCCCATGAGTTGATGGACGTACGGTCATACGTTGGATACTTGTCCAATACCTTGCGCAGTTGCGAGATCGGAGGCTTGTTCAGCCCGGTCTTCACGTTGACCGTCGAGTGCACGATAGGCAGGCCGTATACGACAGCAGCCTTTGCGGCGCCAACGATGTTGTTCACCAGCAACTGGCGATCCATCGACGCGATGGAATTCACTTGCACGGGTTGATAGTCGATCAGGACAAAAGCCGCGTTTTGTGGTGTTAGCAGATGATCTTTTGCGGGATCACGAATCGGTTCGCTTGCCATGGGTGTCTCCTTATTCAGGGTGGGTGGAAGTACTTGAGGTTTGCGCAGGCATCTGGCCGAATTGCCCGCTGTTGAAGTCGACGATGGCCTGGTTGATTTCGTCGATCGTGTTCATGACAAACGGGCCGCGGCCCACGATCGGCTCGGCGATCGGCTCGCCGCTCAACAGCAGCACAGTGCTATCCGCCTGCGCGTTGAGCAGCACCCCGGTGCCCTGTCGTTCCAGCATCACAAGCTGGGCATCGCGCGCCGTGGCGGAGCCGTTTATTTGCACGGCCCCATGCAGCACGATCAGTGCGACAGTGTGGCCTTCGGGAATGTCCAAGCGCGTTGCTCGATCTGCATGCAGACGGATATCCCACACGTTGATGGGCGTGAACGTTTGTGCAGGTCCTCGATGACCACGGTAGTTGCCCGCAATGACTCGGATATGTCCCGCGCCCTCCGACAGATCGAGTACGGGAATGTCACGATTGAGCAAGGTTTGATAACCCGGTGCGGAGAGCTTGTCCTGCGCGGGCAGGTTGACCCACAGCTGCACCATTTCCAGCACGCCGCCAGTGCGCGTGAAGTCGCTGGAATGGAATTCCTCGTGCAGGATGCCGGACGCGGCAGTCATCCACTGCACATCGCCCGGACCGATCTTGCCGCCTGCGCCGGTGGAATCGCGGTGTTCCAGTTCACCCTGGTAGACGATGGTGACGGTCTCAAATCCACGATGGGGGTGCTTCCCCACGCCGCGCGGTTTCCCCGACGGTTCGAACGTGGCGGGACCGGCGTAGTCGAGCAACAGAAACGGGCTTACGTGTTGCCCGTGGCTGTCGTAACTGAAGATCGAACGAACCGGAAAGCCATCGCCAACCCAGTGGCCGCGAGGGGCGCTATACACACCAAGCACTTTCTTCATTTCCCGTCTCCTGTGGCGCGGCCCACGGCCGGCTACTGTTGACAAAGGACGTTACGCTTGGAACGATGGTCTCGGTAGATAGCAATTTTTGCTCCCTCCGTCCTATTTTCAGAACGATGGATGCTGCCATGCGGGACCTCAACGACCTCTATTATTTCGCCCACGTGGTGGAACATCAGGGCTTCGCGCCGGCCGGCCGCATCCTGCACATACCCAAGTCGAAATTGAGTCGACGCGTCGCGATCCTCGAGGAGCGGCTGGGCGTGCAGTTGATCCAGCGATCATCGCGCCATTTTTCGGTGACCGAAATCGGTCAGGAGTTCTATCGGCATTGCCAGGCCATGTTGGTGGAAGCGGATGCCGCCGATGACGCCATTGCGTACCGGCGCGCCGAACCCCAAGGTATCGTGCGGCTGACGTGCCCCATAGCGCTGCTGCATGCAAGAGTCAGCGCCATCCTTGGCGACTACCTCGCGATGTACCCGAAGGTGAAGTTGCAACTGGAGGCCACCAATCGCCGTGTTGATGTGATTGCCGAAGGAATCGATGTGGCGATTCGCGCCAGGCCACCGCCGCTTGAGGATAGCGATCTGGTTTTGCGCGTCTTTGCCGAACGAAGCTGGAAGCTGGTCGGATCGCCAGCCATCATCGCATCGCTGCATGCACCGGATGTACCGGCGGATCTAAACCGTTTCCCCACCATCGATCTATGCCCGCCCAGCGGTGTCCATGTGTGGGAGCTCATCGGACCTCAACGCGTCAAGGCATCCATTCATCATGATCCGCGCCTGGTTACGGACGACATGATCGCGCTGCGCACAGCCGCCGTGAAAGGCATCGGCATCGTGCAACTGCCAAGCATGGTGGTCTCCGGTGAATTGAAAGCTGGCAACCTGGTTGAACTGTTGCCGGACTGGACGCCCAAATATGGCGTCGTACACGCAGTATTTTCTTCACGTCGCGGCCTGCTTCCCGCCGTACGTAGCCTTATCGACTTCCTAGCGGAGCGGTTGGCTGTCGATGAGGACGAGACAACCGGACCGACCGCAAAGTGATCGAGCCTATCCACATGGTTATTCGCACACCAACAGATCCATTCGCGACGTGCATGGGCGAATATCCGCTCCGACCAAAACTGCGCATGCGCTCGAAAAGACAGCGCCGATTAGACTTAGTTCGCTCATCGGACGGATCGAGTGAAAAGGAGCCCGGCCGAACGGTTTCAGCAATGTGTTGCGTTGACCGGTTGAAGTCGCAGCCAAAAGCAGGCATGAGCGTTGCTACGAGTACTCGGAGTAATACCCCTTTTCTCCGACTCCCAAGCTCTCAAATGGGAGAGCGTCGTCCGCACAGGATCGCCGCAATGCCAGTTCCATTGATGGACATGTGAACGAGCAACCGTTCTCTGACTCCTCCCAATCGACCCGTGCTTTCAAGGCATCGAGAAGTTCACCCGAGGGCCTGTCGAAGACCGCGATGTCAAACAACAGCACGTCCACGTCTGGCCCGCGCGAAAGCTCGATGAATTCGACCCATGGTACTTCTCCAACATACGAAACCTGCATAGATCCATCGAACCAGATATCGATCGCATAAGTTGAAAATGGCGACCGCTTGAAGCTTCGCTGTGGTTCGCCGAGAGCCGTTATCACGGACGCCCTGCTAAGGCCGAAACCCACGCCAGCAACGCCAGACAAAGGAGCAATCGTTAGCTTCGTTGTCATTGGCACCTCTTTGAAGTTAATGCCTGTGATACAGGTCCTGTAATGGCATACATGGATTCATTCCTGTTCGTTGTTGTGCGCGATACGTCCGCCAGGCACATGTGAGACTCAGGGCCCTTCAGAAACCCACTTTAGCGTGGCCAGCCAAAGGTCGTGGCCACGGTGCATCAGACTCTCGTCGGTCTCACGCAAGTGGGCAGCATCGGCACCCTTGCCAACTTCATCCATGACAACGTCACAAGCATCGCCCGCGGATGTCAGATACCAGGTGTGGTAGAACGTAGGCTTGGCACCTGGCGCATAGCCGTACCATCCGATTCGCGTATACGGCACGTACTCGTTAACTTTGCTTTCCAGCGGCAGTCCGAACGTCGTCCAGCGAAAGACCGTGCCTTGTGCGAGAGAAGGGCTGCTGCCAAAGATGCGTACATGCTTCGAATTGGGGTACCAATCCGGCCATTTGTTCGCATCGATGATGTGTTTCCACACTCGCTCGCACGATGCGTTAATGACAAGCTCGTTATGCGAGAACAGATCCGCCTTTTCAGGCTCGAATCCAGTTGGCCAATGAATATCGTGCGAACGATTTTCAAGGTCTTGTTCCATGCTTCCAGCAATCGTCGCCACCTTTTGTTGGGCTTGCGTGCTGGATTGACTCCAGGCGGGCGCCGCTGCGAGCGCTGCCACGGCCAAGGAAATCAAAGCGCATCGCGCGGTTGTGTTGCGATTGATCATGACGTCACCCTCTCTTACAGGTAGAAGAAACAGACTTGGTTGCTGCGCTTCCGTTCATTGTTGAGTGCTCTGCGGCGCATCACGCGCGATCTTTGTCGTGAAAGCGCTGCATCCAATACGGATAGGGCACGATGGGCTGCGATACATCGTTCAGGCGTTGACGATGCTCCGGCGACAACATCCGTTCCGCCGCCTGCAAATTGGCCGAGAGCTGCGATTCGGAACTGGCGCCGACAATGACGGTGGCGACTTCATCCCGTCCCAGCAACCAAGCCAGGGCAACTTGCGCCGGTGTCGTACCCATCGCTTCGGCGACAGCACGCAGTTCATGCACGATGGGATCTACCCTCTGCGGATCGATCGGCGGAAAGTTGAGATTCGTGCGGCGCCCCTTTGCAACCTGACCATCCTGCGCGGTGTACTTTCCGCTGAGATAGCCACCCGACAACGGACTCCAAACCATCAGCGCCACATTGTTTTGGCGCGCCACTGCAGCAATGTCGTGTTCGATGTCGCGGGCCGCGAGCGAGTAATGCACTTGGTTACTGGTGACCTGCGCCCAGTGCGCGTGCGAAGCGATAGCGTGAGCGCGCTCGAGTTCCGCAGCGCTGAAGTTGCACACGCCGATGTGGCGAACCTTGCCTTGACTGACCAGGTCGTCGAGTGCGCGCAAGGTCTCGTCGAGAGGTGTCAGCGCGTCACGATCATGAAGTTGCATCAGGTCGATGTGATCGCGGCCGAGACGCTTGAGGCTCGTCTCCACCGTACTCAGGATATGCGAGCGGCCAAGGCCGACCTGGTTGGGCCCGGGACCGGTCCGCAGGCGCACTTTGGTCGCAACGAGCATGCGTGTTTCATCGAGACCGAGATCGGCAAGCACTTGCCCAACCACTTGCTCGGACTCCCCTTGCGAGTAGACGTCCGCCGTATCGATCAGATTCACCCCTTGGTCCAGAGCGAGAGCCACCAGGCGGGTGGCCTGTCCACGATCGAGGCCGGCAATCGATTCCCAGATGCCGCTACCCGCTCCAAAGGTCATGGCGCCCAGTGCGAGACGGGAAACGCTTAGGCCAGAACGGCCGAATGTGCAGTAGTTCATCACTTGGCTCCAGTACGGATCGACGATGGAGCACACGATAAGTATTCGACCGGCACTCGCCTAGAGCGTAAAATACGAAATACTTCTTCGTTATGAGCGAATAATAGGATGCGCGTCGATCAACTGGCGGCCATGCGCCTGTTTGTCCGCATCGTCGAAACGGGCTCGTTCGGCCGTGCTGCACGAGCCCTGGCAATGTCGTCGTCGAACGCGACGGAACGGATGGCCCGGCTGGAGGAGACCTTGGGCGTGCGTCTATTGGCCCGCACGACGCGAGCGGTCGCGCCGACCGAAGCCGGAGCGCGCTACTACGAAGTCTGCCGCCGCGTGCTCAACGATCTGGACGAGATTGAAGCGTCGCTAACCGATTCACGTGAAGCGCTGACGGGTAAGGTCCGGGTGAGCGCCAATATCTCAGTAGCGCGATCGATCCTCATCCCACGACTGCCGCAATGGCATGCGCAGCATCCAGGCATTCACGTCGAACTGGTGATGAGCGACCAGCGTAGCGACTTCGTGCGCGACAGCATCGATTTCGCAGTGCGCATCGGTGGTCTCGAAGATCAGGATCTGGTGCTGCGACCCTTGGGGCGCCCGCGACGCGTCACCGTGGCATCGCCCGACTATCTGCGCCAGATGGGCTGCCCGAAAAATCCGGAAGATCTGCGAAGGCATCGACTGATCGGCTTGCTTCTCCCCCAGCCAGGGGCACAGTTGGAATGGGAATTTGAAGCCGATGGCAAGCGTAGCGAGTTGTATCCACCGAGCGTGGCATCCGTGAACGATTCGGATGCACGTCTTCAGCTCGCGATAGCGGGCATGGGCATTGTGCAGAGCCTGTGCTTCATTGCTGCTCCGGCATTGCTGGACGGCAAGCTTGAACGTGTACTGACGGCATGGGAAACGCGTGCTCCCGAGATATCGATACTCTATCCGCGCGATCGCCATCTGCCTGCACGAATCCTGGCGACGATGGATGCGTTCTCTGCCTGGATAAGAGAGGCACTGAGCGACAACCTTGTCGCAAGCACTCACCCTTGAGGCGCACTTCGAGCAGTCGGCCTGTTCGAAGTGCACTCAACTGGAAGACGGGCAGTGTCAGATGGCTAACACATACCCGGCTCCACGCACGACATCCAGCGGGAGCGGCTCGCCAAGTGAAAGAATCACTTTACGGCGAAGACGTTGAATGATCGAATCAAACTGATGCGGTTTGAATTCAATAACACCGTCCATAAGCGTAGCGATAATGGAATCTCTCAACACAATCTCATAAGGCTTTCTCATGAGGATGCCGAGAAATTGTCGCTCCATTTCGTTGAGTTTCACGCCAGCCCCCGCAGGCGATAGAAGAAGCCACCCATCGGAGCTCAAGCTCCACGTCGCAACGGCCGCAGGTGCTGCGGACCTCAATCTGCGTGCAACGCTATAAAGCGTTGCCACCAGTACGTCGTCATCGACCGACTTCGAGAGGCATGCATCGGCGCCCTCCCTGAGACCTCGGACTAAGTCCGCCCGCTTCAATGGTCGACTTACCATGACGATTCCAACATCGATCCGCTCGGTACGAAGCTTTCGAGCGACGGCGAAGCCGTTGCTATCAGGAAGCGATATGTCCAACAAGACAATGTCGGGCAATCGCTTCTCGAAGACCTCATACATTTCCATGACACACCCGGCCTTCACTACGTCGAAGCCAAATTGCTCCAGCGTCGGGCCCAACGCCCAGTCTCGAAGCGGCGTATCACCCGTCAAAAGTAGTACGCACACCGACGAGGGACGGTCGAATGAATTGCGCGACATCGTCACGACATGACTCCACGAAATAAAGCGCCACCAACGCAAGTCGCATCCTCGTGATGCGACTTGCACGCTACGTTCAGCGCATAGCCATGGCGACCGGTTTAGTCGCGTCCACGTCCTCGGTCGCGGACGGCTTTTCCGCGTCTGGCAGTTTCTGCGGCCAGCCTCCGGCCAGCGCCTGGTACAACGCGATCGCGGATGTGACGCTGCGCGTGTGGCTGTCGGCCGCGGCATCTTGTGCGGAGAGCATTTGGCGTTCGGCATCCAGCGTTTCGTAGAGCCCGATCGTTCCCGCCTGATAGCGCACTTGAGCCAGCCGCGCCGCTTCCGCACTGTCGCGCGCGGCGCGCTCGAGCTGCGCATCTTCGCTGCGTGTGCGCGCATCGCGGATCAGCGCGTTCTCGGTGTCCTCCAGTGCGAGCAGTACCGTCTGCTGGTATTGCGCGAGCAAGCCTGCCGCATCGGCGCGGGTCGCATCGATGCGAGCGCGCACGCGGCCGATGTCGAGAAAGGACCAGTCAATGCCGAGGAATGCCGAGTTCATCCCGCTGCCACCCTGAAACAGCGCACCATGAGTGAGCGCCTGCGTGCCGATCAGGCCGCTGATGGAAAGCCTCGGGAACAAGTCGGCCGTGGCAACGCCAACCTGCGCGGTTGCCGCGTGCAAGCGCTCTTCCGCCGCGGCGATATCGGGACGGCGACGAATCAGGTCGGCCGGCGTGCCCGGATCAATGTTCGCAGGCAGGGCCGGCAGCGGCTTTGGCACATCGAGTTCGGCGATCAGCGCCTCGGGCTGGCGACCGGTCAGCACGGCGAGGCGATGTTCGGCCACCGCTACTTGAGCTTCAAGCGCGGGCACGCGTGAAGAAGTGGTCTCGAGCTGGGATCGCGCGAGCGAAAGCTCGTAGTCGGTGTCGCTGCCGGCTTTGTAGCGTGCCTCGACAAGCTCCAAGGTTTCGCGCTGGCTGTTGGCGTTCTCGCGCGCCACGCGCAGTCGCTCCTGCAGTCCGCGCAATTGCGCGTACGTGCTTGCGGTTTCGCCCGCAATCGACACTTGCAGAGCAGCAAGATCCTCTCTGCTGGCGGCAGTGTCTGCACGCGCAGACTCCACTTCGCGGCGCACGCGGCCCCACACATCGAGCTCCCAGCTCGCATTGGCCTGGACGTCGTAGCTGCGGAATGATCGCGGTGTACCTGGTATGACCTGTGACTCGCTCAGTGTCTGATGACCGCCCTGTGCGCTGGCAGTGATCGTCGGCACGAAGTCGAACTTGGCCTCGCGCAGCAGCGCGGCGGCACGGTCGTAGTTCGCCAGTGCGCTGCGCAGATCGTTGTTCGCGGCCAGTGCCTGTTCAACGAGTTGAGTCAGCTCAGGATCGTCAAACGCCTGCCAGAACTGCATTTCGGCCGGATTCGGCTCGGCGATGCCAGCGCTGCTCGATGCCGGCGCTGCTTCCTGTCGTGCGTATTGCGCGGGTGCATGCAGGTCCGGACGATGGTAATCGGGGCCGACCGCGCAGCCGGCCAAGATCAGGCTGGCTGCGATCAGCATGGACAGTGTTGTGCTGCGCATGAGGTTTGCTTCTCCAGGAAATCGTTTAATGGTCCAAACCATGCGCCAGGCTCGCAGCGCCGTGATGGACCAGCCTGCGACCGGACAGCTTGCGCAGGCCGACGTAGAACACCGGCGTGAGGAACAGGCCGAACAGGGTCACGCCGATCATCCCGGCAAACACGGTGATACCGGTGGCAGAGCGCACCTCGGCACCGGCTCCGTGCGAGAGCACAAGCGGAATGGTGCCGGCAATGAAGGCGACCGAGGTCATCACGATCGGGCGCAGGCGCAGGCGGCAAGCTTCGAGCGCGGCCTCGACGATACCCTTGCCCTGGAATTCCAACTCGCGCGCGAATTCCACGATCAGGATCGCGTTCTTGCAGGCCAGTCCCATCAACACCACCAGACCCACCTGCACGAACGTATTGTTGTCGCCGCCGAACAGCTTGACGCCAGCCAACGCCGAGAGCATGCACATCGGCACGATCAGGATGACCGCGAGCGGCAGCACCCAACTCTCGTACAGCGACGCGAGCACGAGAAAGGCCAGCAAAATGGCGACCGGGAACACGAGCAACGAAGCCTTTCCTTGGGTGGCTTCTTGATAACTCAAGTCGGTCCACTCGATGCTCAGGCCGTTCGGCAGCACTTTATTGGCAACCTCGGTGATCTTGTCCATCGCCTGCGCGGACGACAGCAGAGCCGGGTTGGCCTCGCCCACGAAATCGGCGGCCGGATAACCGTTGTAGCGGATCACCGGATCGGGACCGTAGCTCTGCTTGATGTTCACCATCGAGCCGATCGGCACCATCTCGCCCTGCGCGTTGCGCGTCTTGAGATTGGCAATGTCCTCGACCTTCTTGCGATAGTCGCCCTCGGCCTGCGCGTACACGCGCCAGGTACGGCCAAACAGATTGAAGTCGTTGACGTAGCTCGAGCCCAGATACACCTGCAAGGTCTCGAACAGATCGCTCAATGCCACACCCTGGCTCTTGGCCTTGACGCGGTCGACATCCACGTCGAGCTGCGGCACGTTGGATTGATAGCCCGAGAACGGAAAGCCCATACCCGGCTCCTTCATCAACGCACCTTGCAACGCGCCCACGCCTTGCTGCAGTACGCCGTAGCCGCGGGCTGCGCGATCCTCGACGAATAGCGAATAGCCAGCGCCGTTGCCGAGGCCGAGGATGGGCGGCGGCATCATCACGAAGGCGGTGCCTTCCTTGATGGTGTTGAGCTTGGCCTGGATCGCGCCGGCGATCTCTTTGGCACTGACGTGGCGTTCGTCGAACTTCTTCAGAATGACGAAGGCGATGGCGTAGTTAGGTGTGTTGGTGAACTGGGTCGGGTTGAGGCCCGCGAACGAAAGCGTGTGCGCAACGCCCTCGGTATCCAGCGCCATTTTGACCATTTGCTTTACCACCGCGTCGGAGCGGCTGATCGAGGTGCCCTCCGGTAGTTTCACACCGGCGATCAGGTACAGCTTGTCCTGGGTTGGGATAAAGCCGCGCGGCACGGTGTTGAACATCACGCCAGTACCCACGAGCAGAACCACGTAGACCATGAACGCCATCCCGCGGCGCCCGAGGATGCGCGACACGGCGCCCTGATATTTTTCGGAACTTGATTTGAAGAAGCGGTTGAATGGTACGAAGAGCCAGCCGAACGCCCGCTCGATCCCACGCGAGATCGCATCCTTGGGCGCGTCGTGCCCGCGCAGAAGTTTGGCCGCGAGCGCCGGCGACAAGGTCAACGAGTTGATCGCCGAGATCACGGTCGAAATCGCGATGGTCACCGCGAACTGCTTATAGAAGGTGCCGGTGACGCCGCTGAGAAAAGCCATCGGCACGAACACCGCGCACAGCACCAGTGCGATGGCCACGATCGGCCCGGACACTTCTTTCATGGCCTGGTGCGCGGCCTGCAGCGGCGTGCGTCCTTCTTCGATATTGCGCTCGACGTTCTCGACCACGACGATCGCGTCGTCGACGACGATGCCGATGGCCAGCACGAGGCCGAACAAGGTCAGTGTGTTGATCGAGAAGCCGAGCACATACAGTACGCCGAACGTGCCCACCACTGACACCGGCACCGCGATCAGCGGAATCATCGAGGCGCGCCATGTTTGCAGGAACAGGATCACCACCAGCACGACCAGCACAATCGCCTCGCCCAGCGTGTGCACCACGGCCTTGATCGAATCGCGCACAAAGATCGTGCTGTCGTAATCCGAGCGGTAGGTCATGCCGGGCGGGAACTGCCTGGACAGCTCGTTCATCTTCGCGATCACTTCGTCGCGCACGGCCAATACGTTCGCGCCCGGCGACTGGAACACCGCGATCGCCGTGGTGTACTTGCCGTCGAGTGCGCCACGCAAGGTGTAGTCGCTGGCGCCCAGTTCGATGCGCGCCACGTCGGCCAGGCGCACAACCGCGCCGTTGGCATCGGCCTTGAGCACGATGTTGCCGAACTCCTCGGCCGATTCCAGGCGGCCCTTCGCATTGATTTCGATCAGGGAATCGCTGCCACCCTTGATCGGTTCGGCACCGAGTTGGCCGGCCGAGACCTGGATGTTCTGATCCTGGATCGCGCGCACCACGTCGCCTGCCGTCAGGCCAAGCGAGGCGACCTTGTTCGGATCGAGCCAGACGCGCATCGCATAGTCGCCGCCGCCGAACATGCGTATTTGACCGACGCCGGGCAAGCGCGAGAGTTCGTCCTTGATTTTGATGTTGGCGTAGTTGCGCAAGTAAAGCGCGTTGTAACGGCCGTCCGGAGAGTACGGCGTGACCATCACGGCGAAGGTCGGCGACTGCTTCTGCGTGGTCACGCCGAGCGCGACGACTTCCGATGGCAGGCGCGATAGCGCCTGGGCGACGCGGTTCTGCACATCGACCTGCGCCTGATTGGGATCCGTGCCCGGCTCGAACGTAATCGTCATCTGCAGGACGCCGTCGGAACCAGCCACCGATTTCATGTACATCATATGGTCGGCGCCGTTGATCTGCTCTTCCAACGGAACCGAGACGGTTTCAGCGATCACCTTGGGATTGGCGCCCGGATAGGTCGCGGTCACGACCACGGTCGGCGGCACGACTTCCGGGTATTCGCTGATGGGCAGCAATGGGATCGCAATCAGGCCGGCAACGAAGATCACGATGGACAGCACCGCCGCGAAGATCGGGCGATCGATGAAGAATTTGGAGAAATCCATGGCGTCGTCCTTACTTCGCCGCGATCGCGGACAGCGCGGCGGGCGGTGCCAGCGGCGCCCCCATGACCACGTCGCTAGCCTTCACAGGTGCGCCCGGGAAGAAGATCTTCTGCATGCCGGCGACGATGACCTTGTCGTTCGGCGCGAGTCCCGACTCGACGATGCGCAGACCATCGGCAAAGCCGCCAAGCGTGATGTCCTTGCGCAAGGCTTCGTTCTTCGGGCCGACCACATAGACGTATTTGCGGTCCTGGTCGGTCATGATCGCCTTGTCGTCGACGAGCATCGCCTTGAACTCGGCACTGCCCTCCAACTGCACGCGCGCGAACAGGCCCGGGATGAACACGCGATTGGGATTGGGCACCACCGCGCGCAGATTGATCGTGCCGGTGGTTGAGTCGACCTGGTTATTGACGAAATCGACCGTGCCCGAATACGGAAAACCCGTGTCGTTGGCCAGCCCGACACGTACGGGATTGGCCGAGTGTGGCCGTTGGCCTTTGCGCGCGAGTGCCGCGTAGCGCAGATAGGTCTGCTCGTCCGGCTGAAAGTAGACGTAGACCGGGTCCTGCGAAACCACGCTGGCCAGCACGCTTTGGTCGGCCTGGGCCAGATTGCCGACCGTCAGCATGGCGCGTCCGACGCGCCCGGCAATCGGCGAGCGCACCTCGGTGAAACCGAGATTGAGCTTGGCCGTGGCCAGCGCCGCCTGGGCGGCGCGCACGTCGGCATTGCCCTGGGCCAGGTCCGCGTGGCGCGTGTCGAATTCTTCGCGTGACATCGCCTTCGCGGTGATGAGTGTTTGTGCGCGCTCTTCTTGCAACTGCGCCAATTGCGCTGCCGCATGCGCGCGTTCGAGTTGCGCCGCCGCGCTGTCGTAGGCGGCCTGGTAGGGGCGCGGATCGATCACGTACAGCAGATCGCCAGCCTTCACCTCGTCGCCTTCCTTGAACGCGATGCGCTCGATGTATCCGCTGACCCGGGCGCGCACCTCCACGGCGTCGGTGGCGGCGATGCGGCCGGTGAATTCATCCCACTGGCGCACGGGCTTGATAACAACCTGAGCCGCGTCGACCTCGGCCGGCGGCATCGCCCCCGCCTGCGCGCCGCCCTTGTCGCAGGCAGCGAGCATGGCGGCCATCAAGGCGACGGCAAAGACGGGATAACTAGCGCGCAAAAACACGCGCTTATGCGGGAAGTAAGGCACAAAGCATCTCCTTGACCAGAAACGCGGACCAGCTCTATATTGAAGCTAACTTCAACTTCATATCATATTGAAGTTGACTTCAACTTAAGTCAAGTGCCCGTGCACCCATTTTTCCGGCAGGATGGCCTGCCACAGCCGGTGACGCGGCTCCAAACCGCGCACCCTTGCGCGAACTGCGTAGGCCGTTCACGATGAATGCGTAACCACGAAAATCTTCCCCATGACCGCTTCCCCAAAAACGAAGGCTGGCGCCCGCGACTTGCCTCGCACTGTCCAGCTCATCAGCATCCGCGATGTGGCGCAGCAGAGTGGCGTGCCTGCGTCCACGCTGCGCTACTACGAAAAGCTCGGGATGATCGCCTCCGAACGACAAGGCAGCGGTGAGCATCGCCGCTATCGCGAAGTGGTCCTGCAGCGCATCAACTACATCACGCTGGCCCAACGCGCCGGATTCAGCCTGGAGGAAATCGCCGGACACCTCGCCAAGGTGGCGGCGAACGAGCTGCCGTGCGGGAAAAACTGGAAGCCGTTGTCGCGCTTATGGGAGCAGCGCATCGATCAGCGCATCGCCGAACTCGAGCAGTTGAAGATCGATTTGAGGCAATGTGCGGCCGATGCGGCCGATTGCTCTCCATGAGGTGATTTCAATTCTTGAGTCGGCAATCGGCCAACGATCCGACTGTCGTCGGTCAACTGGGTAGAGTGAATCGAAAATCCGCGCAAATGCACGGATTACTTATTTCCGTGCCGCCCCAGGGCCACTAGATCCGCACTCTCCAACACCCGCTCGGAAGCGCCCCTGCGTGCGGCGACGATCATCGCGCGCCCCAGCTCTTCGGTGGTGATGACGCCCTTGGGCCAGAGCCATTGGAAGATCGGCCAGAGCGGCGACAGCAAACTAAGCAGCACGCTACCGCCCGGTGCCTTCGAGCGCTCGCGATGCATGGGGCGCAGCGCAGCGAGCCGGATCATGAACGCCTCGGATAAAAGCGCGAGAAGATCATTCTCCGTGCGCCCCTTCACGCGTGCCCACATGGCTTTGCCGCCGGTACCCATGCCGGAGACGTAGAGGAATCGCATCGCCGGATTCTTGCGTGCCAATGCGCGAGCCCAACCCATCGTGAGGTCGTACGTAAGGTGCCTATATTCGGCCTCGCTCATGCGCGCGGAAGAAACGCCGAGGCAAAAGAAGCACGTGTCATAGCCTTCCAATTCGTCCGGGTCCACGTTGAAGTCGAACATGTCATCGCAGACAAGATCATGCAGCTTCGGGTGTGCGACGCCGCACGACCTGCGGCCGATCGAAAGAACCGCCTCGACGTCCGGATCGAGCAGGCACTGCCGAAGGACACCCTTTCCCACCATGCCTGTCGCACCAAAGAAAATGATCTTCATGCAGTACTCCTGAGCTTTTCGTAGCGATCATGTACTACGAAGTACTCGCTATCGCCTTCGCACGAGCGCTGAGCGAGCTCAAAGAAAGGCTGGTGGTTAGTGGACACTACCGTGGCAGGCAATGACTTCGGGCATGCGGAACACATGCTCAACACATGCAATGTCCACCGTTCATGGCGATGCTGCTTCCGGTTCTAAGACAAGCGTCCCGGTTACCAGAGCCACACGTTCACCCTTCATGGGTGTTCTTTGCAGTGAGTTCGCTGAAAAGGGCGTTCATGGCCGCGTGAAACGATGACATCGCCTCCGAATGACCCATCGCCTTGGCGGTATCGTGCTGCCAGATTTGGAACGCATCCCGTAGCCCGGTCACGAACAGGGTGTGGCTGGTGATGGCCACCTGCGCCATGGATTGCGCATTGCTTACATGCGCCTGCGCAAGACGCATCAAAGCTTCGCCTGGATTCGCTGTCAATGATTGCGGATCATCGTTCCGGGCAATCTTATCGATCTCTTCCTGGGTTTCTTCGATGTTCTCGCCGACCATGTAGCCGAAGGTGTAGATCCAGCATTGCCCACATTCTTTCAGTAGTTTGCTCGTACGCAATGCAAATTGCAGGTTGGCCTTATATACATCGAGTGGAACCCCGGTTTTCGCCGTAACGGACATGACTACCTCGTTATGGAGTGAAAGGCCGTTCCTTGCAGGGCGGCACGGGTTCATGCCTGGCATAACAACTGGGTTATGGCGGCGTCGCCTTGAAGACATGAACATTCCTGGCTGACTGTACAGCACGCAATGCGCATGCATTGCTTAGTGTCACTTAATACCGAATGAAAATTTCAGCGACTTTAATTTCGACATGGCACCGTTACATTCGTTGGCATGGTTGATATTGAAGCGGGTTTCAAGCGATCTGATGACAATCAAATTTTCGTTCGCATTGGCGAGGCGGCGTTTGGCAACTCGAATGTGATTATTTTCTCCCCTTCCCGCATTCACGTCGCCTCGCCCCTCTCATTGGTATCGCGGTTCGCTTCGCCCACGTTGCCGCGGTGGCCGGCCATTCGCTTGAACGGCTTTGTTGAGATGACTCTTTCTCCACCCAGGAGACGCATGGTGTGCTGATCTACTTCGTTCGCACCGAAATGGTGCGCGGCATTGAGGCGGAAATCGCCGCCAACGGTCTTAGCCTCCGTTTCATCCAGTTCCTGATCATCAAGCACCTGGCCATGTTTGGCGCGATGACCGCCACCGAACTCGCCCGCGCGGTGGAGCTGAGCGTTGGGGCCATGACGCGCCAGCTCGACCAGCTGGAGGGCAAGGGTTATCTGCGCCGCGGCCGGCACGAGCAGGACCGACGCGCCATGCGAATCAGGCTCACCGAAGACGGACATGCGCTGTGGCAACAACTGACGGGTTGTAACGAGCGCGTGCTGGAAGCGGCGCAGCTTCCGCTGAGCGATATCGAGCGGGAGCGTTTGCACGACTATCTCAGCCGTGTACTGCGCGCATTGCGCGACAAGAACAACAGCTGACAGGTCTCTGGCGACCTGTCTTGCGCCGCGAATTGAGCCTTGAGCGGTTTGATGCACCGATACCGGACGGGAAGTGCAGGAAAGCTTCCCGGCTGCTTCATTCACTTTACACGCCGAGATTGAAAGCCATGCGTCTGCAAACCCTTGCGGCAGCCTCCGGACTGACGTTCGCCCTAGCCGGCTGCGCGACCAGTGGCGGGCTGCATCCCAACGCCGCGCTGAGCGATCCTGCGTCGCTGAATGCCGAACGCAGTCTTGCCAACGTGCAACTGTCCGAAGCGGCCTGGCCGAAGGATGATTGGTGGACAGTCCTGGGCGATCCGCAGCTCAGTGCGCTGATCGCCGAAGCACTGCACGACAATCCGAGCCTGGTCGAAGCCGATGCGCGCGCTCGCCAGGCGCAAGCCAATGCTGGTGCCGTCGATGCCACGCGACAACCCACCGTCAATGTGGGCGGCGGCGTGGCCGAAGAGCGCCTTCCCACATCGATCCCGGCGCTGGGCAATGGCCGACTGGGTTCCACCAAGTACGTCTACGGCAGCTTCAAATGGAACCTGGATGTGTGGGGCGGCCAGCGCGCCGCGTGGGAAGCCGCGCTTGGTCAGCAGCGCGCTGCTGAAATTGATGCGCAGGCCGCACGTATCATGCTCTCGACCAATGTCGCACGCGCTTACGTGCAGCTCGGCTATGCATACGCGCAACAGGACGTCGCCTTCGCGGAACTGAAACGCGCCAGCGAAGCGCGCGATCTCACGCGCCAGCGTGTCGCAGCCGGCATCGACAACCAGATGCAGCTCAAGCAGAGCGAATCGGAAGTCGCCAGCGCACAAGGTCAGAAAGCGCAGGCCGACCGCGCCATCGACGCGGCGCAAACGTCGTTGTCCGTGCTGCTCGGCAAGGGACCCGATCGCGGCAAGGACATTACTCGCCCGGCCTTGCTGCCGCCGGCAGCACTGAGCGTGCCGGCGAATTTGCCGGTGGAGCTGGTCGGCCATCGCGCCGATCTGGTTGCCGCACGTTGGCGCGTGGAAGCGGCCAGCAAGGACATCACCTCCGCCAAGACCGAATTCCTGCCGAACGTGAACATCGGTGCGATGGCGGGATTGATCAATTTCGGCGGCGCCGACCTGTTTTCACTGCGCAATCGCTTCTATGAAGCGGCGCCGGCGATCAGCCTGCCGATCTTCGACGGCGGCCGCCGCCGAGCCAACTTGAACAGCAAGGACGCGCAGTACGACCTAGCCGTGGCGCAGTACGACAAGACACTGGTGTCTGCCGTCAACGAAGTGGCCGACGACTACGACGCCATTGCCTCGATGCAGCAGCAGATTGCCGCGCAACAACGTGCGCTCGATGCCGCGAACGATGCATGGACGCTGGCCGAACAGCGCTACAAGGCGGGCATCGGCAGCTATCTGGAAGCCCTCAGCGTGCGCCAGGAACTGCTCGCCGCCGAACAGCGCATGGCTGCGCTGCATGCGCAGCAGTCCGACCTCAATGTGCAACTGATCCAGGCGCTCGGCGGCGGCTTCCGTCCGCAGGCCGGCGCCGAACTTACTTCCAGGTAATTTCAAATAATCCCCGAGGCATCCGTATGTCCAGTTCCAATTCCAATACTGCCGGCATGCCCGCCGTGCAGGCGCCGCCCGCAACTAACAGGCGGGGCATCCTGCTTCGGCTGCTGTTGGTGGTACTCGTACTCGCCGCCATCGCATGGACGGTGTGGTACTTCATCGTGGGGCGCTGGTACGAAAGCACCGATGACGCCTACGTCAACGGCAACCTCGTGCAGATCACTCCACGCATCGCCGGCACGGTCGTGAGCATCACCGCCGACGACGGCGACTTCGTGAAGCAGGGCCAGGTGTTGGTGCAGCTGGACAAGTCCGATGCAGACGTTGAATTGCAGCGCGCCTCGGCAAATCTCGCCAACACGGTGCGACGCGTGCGTGGCTTGTACAGCACCGTATCGGGTGCACAGGCCCAGGTCGCGATGGAAACAGTGGCGCTGCAAAAAGCACAGGCGGATTTCAATCGCCGTCGCGATCTCGCCAAGACCGGCGCGATTTCCGCCGAAGAACTGTCGCACGCAAGCGACGTGCTCACCTCGTCGCAGAACGCGCTGGATACGGCCCTGCAGCAGTTGCAGACCCATAAAGCACTGGTAGACGACACCGTCGTCGCCTCGCACCCGGATGTGAAGGCCGCTGCCGCGATGTATCGCGCCGCGTACCTCGACGACGTGCGCACCGTGATGGTGGCGCCCGTCACCGGCTATGTGGCCACACGCTCCGTGCAATTGGGGCAACGCGTTCAATCGGGAGAATCGCTGATGGCGGTGGTGCCGCTGCATGAAGTGTGGGTGGATGCCAACTTCAAGGAAACGCAGCTCACCGACATGCGCATTGGCCAGCCAGTGGAGGTCACCGCCGATGTGTATGGCGGCTTGGTGAAGTACAAGGCCAAGGTGGAAAGCCTCGGTGTGGGCACGGGCAGCGCGTTCTCGCTGTTGCCGGCGCAGAACGCCACAGGCAACTGGATCAAGATCGTGCAGCGCATTCCGGCTCGCGTGGTATTCACCGATCCGTCGCAGCTCGACAAGTATCCACTGCGCATCGGCATGTCGCTTAACACGCAGGTGAACATGCACGACAAGGGTGGCTTGATGCTCGCGGCCACACCGCCCGGCGCACCGCGTTTCAGCACGGACGTCTACCAGAACGATCTCGTCGACGCGAACGTCCAGATCAAGCGAATCATCCACGAGAACATGGGGCAGTCAGTCGGCGCCGATGGCGAAGGCGCTGTCGCCAAGGCGCCGTGACTTTCTCGCTTTTCGGCGATCACCAGAAACCCCTGCCTCGCCTTTCGCGGAGAAGGGGCAGCGTACGTGCTCAAAACGTCATTCGCACCACGGAAACACCATGAATACCCAGTTCCGTCCGCCGAACCTCGCCCTCACCACCATCGGCTTATCGCTGTCGATCTTTATGCAGTCGCTCGATACGACGATTGCCAATGTGTCGCTGCCAACCATCGCCGGCAACCTCGGCGTCAGCAGCGATCAGAGCACTTGGGTCATCACCTCTTTCGCTGTCAGTCAGGCCATTTCGCTGCCACTCACTGGTTTTCTCAGCCGACGTTTTGGTGAGGTGAAACTATTCGTGTGGTGCACGCTGCTGTTCGCGCTGGCTTCCTTCTCATGCGGCGTAGCACAGAGCATGGGGATGCTGATTGTATGCCGTGCACTGCAAGGCGCCGTGGCGGGGCCGATGTTTCCGATCACGCAAAGCCTCATGGTCGGCATCTATCCGTCGGATAAACGCGGCATGGCCCTGTCCCTGCTGTCGATGGTCGCGGTGGTGGCACCGATCACTGGCCCGATCCTTGGCGGCTGGATAACCGACAACTATTCCTGGCCATGGATCTTCTTCATCAACGTGCCGATCGGCATCTTCGCGGCCATGGTAGTGGCCCATCAAATGAAGAGTAAGGTCGAAGCGATAGAGCGTCCGCGCTTCGACTATGTGGGCCTCATTACGTTGACAATCGGTGTCGGTGCCCTTCAAGTCATGTTGGACAAGGGTAACGACGCGGATTGGTTTGATTCGAACTTTATCGTAGCCCTTACCATCATTTCGGTGATCAGTCTCGCGATCTTCCTTATCTGGGAACTCACGGATGACGAGCCGATCGTCGATCTTCGGCTGTTGCGGCATCGCAACTTCAGGTTCGGTACGCTGGCCTTGGTGTTGTCGTTTTCGGCTTACTTCGCCATCAACCTGCTGCTGCCGCAGTGGTTGCAGCGCAACCTCAATTACACGGCCACCTGGGCGGGCTTTGCGGCCTCGCCACTTGGCGTAGCACCGCTGCTGCTCAGCGGCCTCATCGGGCGCTACGGTTCCCGTTTTGATATGCGGATGCTGGCGTCAATCGCCTTCCTGGTCATGAGCATCACCTCATTCCTCCGCACAGATTTTTATCTGGACATCGATTTCCCTCATGTGGCGGCCATGCAAGCACTGATGGGCGTGGGCGTGGCGCTATTTTTCATGCCGCTGACAGTCATTTTGTTGTCGGACCTGGAAAGCAACGAAATCGCGGCAGGTGGAGGCCTGGCAACATTCCTGCGCACCCTGGCCGGCAGTTTTGCGGCATCACTCACCACCTTCATGTGGGACCGTCGCGCGGTGCTACATCATTCGCAACTGACAGAACGTATCACCGCCAATAACCATGGCATCGTGCACGCCGTGACCCGGCTCGGAGGCGGCGATACGCAACGAGGTGCAAATATCCTCGACGGCATGATTACGCAACAAAGCTATCAGATCGCCTTTAACGAATTGTTCCAGGCGCTTGGCTGGATTTTCCTGGGGCTTATCCTGTTTGTCTGGCTTGCGAAACCACCGTTCGCCGCCAAGTCCAAATCCGCCGGCGTAGCGCATTGAGCTGGCAAGCCTGCATCGCTCGGGGTTTGCTTGATGCCTGGTGCGATCAGTCAGCCGGAAGTATGTCGAATCATGTTTATGAATGCGCGCAACGGGGCGGATATCTGTCGGTTACTTGGATACCCGAGAAAAAAGCCGTCAAACGATGGCGAGAATTCATCAAGCACTTTCACGAGCTGCCCGGTTTTAAAGTAACACTGCACCATTGTTTCCATGGCATAGACTATTCCTACTCCGTCCACCGCGGCCCGTATCGCAAGCTCAGAACTATTTAGAATCAGGCGTCCCTCGATAGGAACGCGTTGAGCACGCACGTCGTGAACGAATGACCAGGGAAAAAGAGGTTGATCCGGCGCAAGCCGGTATTGGATGCATCGGTGGCTGAGCAATTCCTCAGGCGTTTGTGGATGCCCATGGCGTGCGAGATAGCCTGGTGCTGCAACGAACGCCATCTTCATCGGCCCTGTCGCACGCACCGCTATCATGTCCGTGGCAAGGTGATCCAATGGACTGATGATGGCGTCAAAGCCTATTGCGACAATATCCACGGGTGCCGGGTCAATGCGCAGCTCCAACTGCACCTCGGGATAATTGGAAAGGAAACGCTCCCATACGGGAGACACGGTGGCAGAGGCAGCCCCGGGTGAGGCATAGATCCTGAGCATTCCGGTGGGTCGCTTGCGCTTTCGATTCAAGTCTTCCAATGCGCCACAAATTTGGCCAAATGCGGGCCTTACCTCATCGAATAATCGAGATCCCGCATCTGTCAGCGATACGCTGCGTGTGGTGCGATTGAGGAGCCGCACTCCCATTCGCTCTTCCAGTTGGCGCATCGTTTGACTGAGCGCGGAAGGCGTGACGCTCAGTCGTGAAGCTGCAGCGCGAAAACTGTGCAGTTCGGCAACCTGTAAAAAAGCCGCTAACGAGGCAATGTCTTTAGGGCGCATTGATAAATGCCGCTTACTACCGAATGTAAATTATAGCGACTTTTCATCCGCTATCTCGTCGCTACATTAGTTAGCAAGATCGAAGCTGATCTCATTACTCGCCAATTGATTGGGTTCAAAAGCAGAAAACCAACGGCGGCATGTTTAATAAACGAGTTAACAACTTCCGTGCAATTAAGACGGTTGGCATGAAAAGGTGTCGCGCGTCGTTGAACGAAACAGCTCTTCCCTATGAGCCGCTGTTGCTTCAGTCATGTGTAGCGAGAAGCAACTCCAGACGAATAGTTGGCATTCCCTTGTCTCGACCGTGGCTAGCCAGTTTCATCACGATGATTTGCGAAGATTGGACCGATAACACAGCGATGGTTTCTAGCTCCGCATAGCCTTTTGTCCTTTCGTAATGCCTGGGTACTATGCGCCCGTTTTGGCGAGGCGGTATGTGCGCGCCTTGTGGATATCCCCTAGTCCCATCCACATCCATACCGCCTCGCCATCCTTGATCGGCAGCTTGAGAGTGAGTCATTCGGCGCAGGAATCTTCTGCGTTTGAACGTGCGTCTACGACGGCAGCGACATCGGCGGCCTGTTCGATTTCGCTGATTACGATTTTTTCGCTAACGATTCAGAACAACCGTCCTGCTTGATGACGGCCCTGCTTGAGACGATCGCGTTTGCTGGCGCTCGTTCCTGGTTTGTTGTGCGCCGAATTGCACAGGTGGCCGAATCAAGAACCGGACAGCGGGTGCGCTGAGTACGACAGCCCACATTACAAACCGGAAAATCTCCCGCGCCCGAATCTGCGTATTCAAAAGAGGAGCCTCACGACATGGCGTGTGCCGTGCGCTTTTTTTTGAAGGTCAGCCACAAAGCCGCAGCCAAGAAGTAAAAGGCGCCAAACCCGGCATAGCCAGTCAGCTGAACGAGACCGGGCGCGACATGGAAGGATCGGTAAATAAAGGCGATGCCGGCAAGCGCCGACTGCGCACCGCTGATCATCATGAAGGCCTGCCCACCGAGTTTCCGGCGCGAGATGCCCACGACCAACTGAAAGATACCCGCAAGAAGCGCCCAGCTACCAAACACCAGAACGCCACCCGCATTGCCGTGCAGACTTACAGCGATGCCCATGCAAATGGCGGTGATTACACTGACGATCATGTTGAACGTTTGGCCTTTGTTGAACGCGAGGCCGCCACTTTTCTGTGCGTCCAGCCAGTTCGCGAAGGCGTCCCACGCCGGATAGAGCACAAGCAACGCCCCTGCGAGCACCAACGACGCGGGCGCCGTGATCACGACCAGCGAAATCCATGCAGCGGCTACGCCGGCCCGAAGAAAATAGAACTGCTGTAACCAAGTCATGATGAGCGTTCCTAGTCGATGAATGAGCCATCCTACTAGTTGGTAGATACAACGTCAATGCTGAAATTGGGCTCTTAATTGGCATCGTTAGGTGTCTCAGATATACCTACCTAGTGGTAGGATGGCGCCATGACGACACAACAGAAGCTCATCGATTCGGCTCGTTACCTCATCCAGACGCGGGGCTACAACGGATTCAGCTACGCGGACGTCGCCGACCAGGTCCAGGTGCGCAAGGCGAGCATTCACCACCACTTTCCCGCCAAGGCCGACCTGGCGCGGGCCGTCGTGGACGAGTCGCGCGCGCAAATCGAGCAACATGCACGAGCGCTCGCTGACGCTGGCGTCGATCCCCAGCAACAACTTCTCACCTACACCGGCTATTGGGAAAAATGCATCGCTGACGCGTCGGCGCCTTTTTGTGTCGCGGGCATGCTCGCGGCCGAGATGCCGACACTACCCAGCGACTTGGCCGACGCCGTGCGCGCGCATTTTCGCGCGTTGACAAATTGGCTTGAGGCCGTCTTGAGCACAGGCTCGCAGCTCGGCGTCTTTCAATTGCGCAATTCCGTTCGGCAAGAAGCCGAGGCCTTCATGGCGATGGTCTACGGAGCGATGTTAGTCGCTCGCGCCTACGCGACACCTACTACGTTCGCCGATATCGTGGACTTGGAGTTCAAGCGGCTCTTAGCGAGGTAGCTGCATAAGCTCGTCATACTTTTCAGTATTGGCCAAACTATGGTTCAACCCGCATGATGACCTCCAGCGCGCGACTCAGAGATACTCGGAGATGCTTCCGTAGCTCGCAAAGGAGCATGGTCTAGACATCGCAGAAATCAAGGCGCTCTGTGCCTGGTTCGGCGCTGATGTTGTAGCTGGCCCACATTTTTTAGTTTTGGTTGAGGCTTCAGATGGGCGATGGTCAATCGATCACTACATCGGCTCTCCGGGAAGGGGCTACAGTAAGCTCCGCAGAAGCCGAAGCGCTACCTAACATTTCGTTCAAAGCGGACCGCTTCGCCTCCGCTTAATTCCAGCGATAGGCCGCATATGGGAACTCTCGTGAAATTTGAAGATCGCGCGGTCGCGTTTATCGATGTATTAGGTTTCAAGACTCTCGTGGCTGGCGCCGTCGAAAGAGATGAGCAACTCAAGCAGCTCTCGGGGCTGGTGGACCTCCTCTCGTCAGCGGTTCCGACGTTGGATGCGAGTGTAGATACGTCTATCGCAGCGCATCTCATACCGAAGCACATATATATTTCCGACTGCATCATTCTGAGTGCCCCACTTACGGACACAGACCGCCAGAGCTACGATGGGCTTTCCGTGGTTGTCATGCGTGCAATTCAGCTTGCGCACTATTTTCTCAGAGCCGGGCATCTGATTCGAGGCGGAATTTCTGTTGGTAAGGTTTGGCACACCAACTCCAATATCGTTGGCCCCGCTTACCAAGAGGCGTTCCTGCTTGAGCAGAATTGCAATGAACCTATCATCGTTCTATCAGAATCGGCGGCAAAGCGCTGGAACGGTGGATCACGCATGTGTTTGCAGGATAATGGCCAAGTTTTTGTAAACGGACTTTTTGACTATTACATTCCTAACAACACACAGCATGGCGAGATTGAGCGAACATATGCCAACTATGCAGCGCTGGCGGATCAAAAGCTTGCAGAAGGCCTTCCCCAGTCTGCACACGAGAAGTGGTCTTGGTTCAAAACATTTCTGCAAACAGAAGCCTCGGAAGGCCTCAAGTGGGCGCAGGCCTAACAATTCATTCAAGCTGACGCAGCTTCGCGGCACGGCTTAATTCAGGCGTTGGAAGGCGCCAGGACACTAATGCCGAATTCTTTTCTCTACCTCAATGGCCTGAGCGTCCCCCGCGTAGTCAACCTCACCGACACCGTTGAGCTGAGACCGGCGGTCGGCGTTTCGGATAATCTGGCCTTGAAACTTGCGACGTGCTCCGAGGACGCGGCCGTCTACTTGTTGACACTGCCGAGGATTACCAGCGAACTCAGGATCACGTCCGCAAATGAAGAGGATCTCGCCCCCGACGTTTGGAATGCGGGCTGGGATGCTCTGCTGTTGGGAGCAGTCTTCGCATGCCCCATTGATTGGCCCATCGAAAGCGAGTGCTCTGCTGCAGACGTTAATTCCGACTCTTCGCTTCGCGTTACGCAACATCATCTCCACGGCTGGCGCCATGCGCCTCATACCGCCTCCGAGGAGGACTGTGCTTGGCTCGACGAACATTTCGTCAAGGCCCGAGCATTTCTAAAGGATGAGATATTTCGGAACGCCGTCCATTGTTTGGCCTCATTTCATTGGCATCCTCATCCACGCCCTCGTCTCGCGCTCCTTTGGGCGGGAATCGAAGCCCTTTTTGACATAGATAGCGAACTGTCTTTTCGACTCAGCCTTCTCGCGGCACGATTTCTCGAGCCGAATGATCGAGATGCCGCTAGGGTTCTGTTCACACAGATCAAGGATCTTTACAAAGTTCGATCAAAGGCGGTGCATGGCGGCAGGATGAAAGGTGACACCCAGAAGCTCATTGGTAACTCAGCGGCATTGCTCCAGCGATTGCTGCGACGGTGCATTGAAACCGAGTCCTTGCCTGTCGCTGAGGAGCTAGTTTTATGAGAGCCTTCACACAAGCGGCTCCAGCGGGTGTGCTTTGCTCCGCTCAGCGCGCTGTGGAACCGCTGTATTAGGCATCACGAATGCTCCTCTATAAATACCGGGACTGCGCGCAGCGCACGTGGGAGCTCCTGCTCAGCCGCAAGCTTTTCTTCGCGACGCCTGAGCAGCTCAACGATCCTCTAGATTCCTCGATCGACATTCAGGCGGAGTACGAGCGAGCAAAGGAGTTGGTGCGCGAGTCGGATGATCACCCTGATCTTCGCAATTCATTCTTGGTCTTCTTGTTAGATGGATATCACCGTTTCCACGATCCCACCACGGGCAAACGGATCGGCTTGAACAAGGCTCTCCAGCACTTCATTCAGTCGCTTGGTATTTTATCTTTTTCACGCGTCGCGACAGACGCACTTCTTTGGTCGCACTACGCTGAAGGCCACTGTGGCCTGTGCCTTGGCTTCGACCCGGAGCTTCTCGAGTTCGAGGATGTTTTCATCAAGGGTGACGTTGAATACGCCTCGAAGCCTCCTTACGTGGACCTGTTTGTTAAAATGACGAAGGAGATAGGCGAGTTCGTCCGCCCATGGGAAAACCACAAATATCCACGTGAACAGGGCGATCAGTTTTACACCTCACAGCTCTCTCGCCTGATGCACGCAAACTTGCTGGTGAAATCCGAGAAATGGCGGTACGAGGAAGAGTATCGGATGGTCACATCTCGTCCAGGGCTCCATTCGTTCTCTCCAAAAGCATTGCGTGAGGTAATCCAAGGCACCAAGATGCGCGAAGGAGACCGCGAAAAGCTAGCCGACATCTTGTGTCATCGAGACTATTCGCACGTACGCGTCCGAAGCGTTCAAAACGTTCCTGGCACGTTCGACTTCGAGTTGGCGGAACGGGAGTCCTTCCCCCGAAAACGGGACGAAAACGGGACGGAGGTAGTTAAGAAAGATTAATTACGTCCGTGCCGTTTTTGCGGTCCCGTTTTTGCGAAGACTGGTTGCTTCACCGCCATCCACATAGCTCATCCACTGGCACATAGCAAGTAAACTAGGCCGCGTTTTTGGGAGCTACATTAATTCATGGCCAAAAAAAATTCGTCTAATACCCAGATCGTTGATGCTGCGAACAGTCAAACCCGAGCTGCTTGGATAGCCGCTATCGCGGCAGTTGTTGCCATCTTAATTTCGTGCTTTTCACTCTATGAGTCCCACGAAACAAGGGTTGCGGTTTTTCACGATGAGCTCGTTATTCGCGCACGTAGGCCAATGGGTGATACGCCAATCTTCATTCATAAGGAGAGCGGTCCGGCCCCCTTTGATGGCATTCGCGCTCCTTGGAATATTCTGATTTCGAACACAGGAGCCAGTACAGTTTCGATCACCGGATACGACGTACTGCAAATCGGAGGCACCTTCGGCGAGATGTTCTATTCTGGTCTCAAAGGGGGGCTGCATTCACCGGAATCCGAAAAGAGCGTTAGCCTGCCAATTTCCTTGGAAGCAGGCCAGAGTATTCGCCTTTTACTTGTGGTCGGGATGAATCCGGGTGTCAAGGCGTACAAGTTACTGCTGGCTGAGGTCGGAGACCACGATGCACAAATGCCCGTGGACACTGCAGAGAAGCTACTGGCAAAGAATGGAGTGGACATGTACGACAATCCAGTTAGCCTTCTTGGCTCGGGAGATGAAAGCAATGGTTGGCGTGTCGATAAACAAGGAAAAGAACAAATATTCCTTGTAAAGTTTCATACTGCCCGCGGAGCGGAAGCCAAAGTAGTTATGTCTTGGTACTCTCTCCAAGATTTCTAGGCGACTCCAACACGTAGAAAAGGTAGAAAAGGGGTCATAGAAAAGGGTTCAGAGCCCTCTATTCTTAACCTTATTCATGACGAGCGCTCCAAAATTTTCACTGGTCATACCTTCAATGACTATTCGTCTTAGTTGCCACGGCTGAACAGTCGTTTGCCCGCTAACCGATTAAACGGCATTGTCCCGGATTAAGTGATCGTTGATCACCGTGAGTCCTGCAAGCGGAAATAGCTGAGCACACCTCACAAACAATCGCGGCCGCACAATGGCGGCCGCGTTGCATGGTGGTCGTTGCGTAGAACTTAGAAGCGGTATTCGAGGGTGCCGCCGTATACGCTGGTGCCGAAGCGGCCCTGCCAGATGCCGGGGGCCAGCGAATGGTATTCGTCGTAATTCAGGCTTACGCCCAGGTGGCGGTTGAAGTCGTAGCCCACGCCTGCGCCTGCATAAAAGCCGTTGCCACTGGCACTCGCTGAAGCGGATATCAGACCGAGCGTGTCGTGCGTGTGTGCGTCGGTCTGCGAATGGAACCAGCCTCCGCGCACTGAAAAGAACCAGCCGTAGGCGTCGCCAGCATGCCACTTGAAAACGCCGCCCAGGATTTCGCCCTTGGTTCTGGCGCTTATGCGGACGGGGTCGTAAGGACCACCCAAGCTGGACACGAGGTTGTAGTTGGTTCCGGCCACTTTACCCAAATCCACGTAGCCGGTTTCCGCGCCCCAGGTATACGACTGGGCGTTCCACAGATAGCCCAGACGCACCGCGCCGGCCCAACTGGTGGGATCCCTGTCCCGCAGATTGTTGAAAGCGGTGTCCTGACCTGCCGCTTCGCCATTGACGAAGATTTGGCCGTCCACTGCCATGGCCGACGTAGACGCAATAGCCACGGCCACGCCGATGGCGATCTTTGAAATTCCTATTTTCATTGGAGCCCCTGATAAAAGAGTGGGTTGTTGTCGACGAATGAACGCAACGATCCGACCACTTTGGTATTTGCACCGATTCAGCAGCGCAAACTTTTACGACCGCGAGGAAACTCGCGGACCGGGCATTTTCAGTGAAAGCGATGCGCTTCGCAAACGACGCGCGGGAGCCCGAAAACGGGACTGCTCCAGGTTCACTTACTACTCACGATCAATGTGCCAACGCGCCATCTCCATGCGTCGTGGCGTGCGTCATGACATCCAACACATGCAAACCTGAAAGCTCGGATCGCCGAAGCGTTGTCCGATCGGGCTGCGTCGAATGACAAGCAGGGTGTCGTGATCGCCGTTGCGTGCAGATCAGACCAGCTTGATCTGCACGCCCACGTTGCCGCACGTGGCATGCGAGTGCGGGCGGATATCGCGATGTACGGTATCGACCCGTTCCTGCGCTACATCAACATCGATGCGCGGCAGGCTTACTTCAAGCTTCACAGCGACGCCTTTCCGTGGTGCTGTCCTTTGCGCCGCCGAAGCCTCTTTGAAGCGAGAAAATCACCGCTTGGTGATCGACACGGCGCCCACGGAAAGCCCCAGATCAATGCCCTCTCCGCTTCCGTGGAGTGCCAGTGAGGTTGTGCCCTTGGTAAGCAGCTGAGCCTCACCGCTCTTCATCGCGCCCGCATCCGCGCTGGCCTGCGCGTAGTCGCCAAATACATCGTCGATGCCGCGCACATGAGTGATCTCACCCTTGCCATTGTCGATTTGGTATTTACCTGCGGTGAGGCCGCCACCATGGATCGTGATCTTCACATTGGCGTGCTGGCCATTGCTGCATGTCACCGTGCCGGTTCCCGACGCGTGCTTGTAGATCATCGACCAACCCGACAGGCTGAAGCTCAAGTGACAAGCCACATCGGCGTCGGCGGCCTGTACGCGGGAAGCGGAAAACATAGCCACCGTGCCAGCGCAGCCCAGAACGAGGGCGGCCCTACTAAACGTACGCATCATCATCATCTCCTTGTTTTAGAGGAAAGCCCAACGCCGGCACAGCCGGCACGCTCGACGCACCGCGCGCCGCGCTTTGAACGTCGTTCCGCGAGTGTAAAGATCGTTGGCGCCGATTGATTGGATGATTTTGAACTGTATTGACGACTCTTGCTGCAACATCCCAAGCACCCGAGAGAAGGGGTCCGAGAAATCGCGGCTACTCCAGAGCCCTTTATTCATCAAAAACCGAGGCAGGCTCACTTGTTGCGGCAACTTGCCATCTCTTGAGTGAATCTCCCTGCGCTTCTTGTTTCCACCTACTCACGATCAATGTGCCTGCGCGGAATCTCCATGCGGTGTGGTGTGCGTAATGGCTTCCAACACATTGCAAACCTGAAAGCTCAGATCGCCGAAGAGTTGCCCGATCAGGCTGCGTCGAATGAAAAGCAGGGTGTCGTGATCGCCGTTCGTCGTCGAGGTGCCGGCGAGCTGTGCCATCAAAAGAAGTTTGTCGCGAATCATGCACAGATCGTCGTAGTGATCTTGGGACAGCATGTAGCTTCCCGCGTTGAACAGGTTGTGATGGGGGTTATTCATGGGCCTAGTCCATTACCGTAGGTCGCGCCACGTATTGCGCGTGGCGCGAAGGGCTACAGGAAAAATCCTGCACGTAGTGTTGGAAC
>NZ_QRBF01000003.1:299207-346672 GCF_003363265.1 Dyella psychrodurans
CGGAAAAATCGGCTTGGCGGGGGCACGCGCGAGCGTGCGTGCCGTATGATCGAACGTAACCATGATCAACTCTCTATCTAGTTGGTTGTGGCCAGCGGATCGTTTGGGGTGCAACCCAGGCGATCCGCGCTACTTCACTCATGTCGGGCGTGCCGGCTTCATCGAACCGGGATGGGCACGCCCGACAACAGCACCATCGCATAGATGCGATGCCGTGATCTGTCAGGGGACGCGGATTGGTGTTGACGGTAAAGCCGATGTGCTTTAGCCGATGTCGACCTTCCATGCGCCGAGCCGCCGCATCGGATGGAAACTTGAGCCGCGCGAGCCTAAACTCCGGTAGGGTCGAACCCTGAGCGGGGAGGCGTGAGCGCCATGCTGAGCTGGCAAGTAGGCCGGGTGAAGATCACCCGCATCGTCGAAATGGATTTGCCGGTGCCGGCCACATGCCTGCCGCAGGCCACGGCCGCGGAGCTGCGCAAGTCGCCGTGGCTCTATCCGCACTTCGTCAGCGAGGACGACAGCATCCTGAAGCTCAGCATTCACGCGCTGCTGGTCGAGGCGCCGGGGATGAAGCTGGTCGTCGATACCTGCATCGGGAACGACCGGCCGCGCGAGATCACCGGCGGCCTGCCGCTGGCGACGCCGTTCCTGCAGCATCTTGGCGATGTTGGCTGGTCGCGCGAGGGCGTCGACACGGTGGTGTGCACGCACCTGCACGTCGACCACGTCGGCTGGAACACGATGCTGGAGAACGGCAAGTGGGTGCCGACCTTCCCGAAGGCGCGCTACCTCATCGGTCGGCGCGAGTACGACTACTGGCGCACCTATGATGACGAGGAGCAGCAGACGATGCTCGGCGACAGCGTCAAGCCGATCTTCGACGCTGGCCTTGTCGAGCTGGTGGAGCTGGACCATGTGATCTCGCCGGAGATCCGGCTTACGCCTTCCATCGGCCACACGCCGGGCCACGTCAGCGTGATGATCGAGTCCGACGGTGAGCGCGCGGTGATCACCGGCGACATGACCCACCATCCCTGCCAGATGGCGCACCCCGACTGGATGTTCGGCGACGACGACCCGAAGGCCGCTGTGCTCACTCGCTCGCGCCTGTTCGCGGAATGGTCCGACCGACCCATCCTTGTCATCGGCACGCACTTCCCTGCCCCTACCGCCGGCCGCGTGGTTCGCGACGGTGTAGCGTTCAAGTTTGAGGTGTAAGGGCGACGAGCCTGAGGCTTGTGTCAGCAAATCATGGGGATAGATTTGGAGCGACATACCGCATGCTTTTTTTTGCTCGTCATCCCGGCGCAGGCCGGGATCCAGTGAAATACGCGTGCGCAGCACACTGAATAGCTTTTAGTTGTTGAGTGCTTCGCACCGGTATTCAAACTGGATCCCGGCCTGCGCCGGGATGACGAGCAAAAACGTGGCGACGAGCCCCACTCCCATCGCTGTGAACGCCATTCACTTGGTAGCAAACCGAACGGTGACCCACTATGCCGTTTGCGCGAGCCACGCCTTCCTGGAGTGACAGGTTTCCATGGCGCGCTTGTAGCCTTCGCGTGCGCGGGTGCGCGCCAGGTAAGACTGCTCTGCCTCGCCGAGGGTGATGCCGCCACTGGTTTTGGCCAACTCCAGGGCGTAGGTCACCGAAATGTCGGCGGCGGTGAACGTTTCGCCGGCAAGAAAGGGCGTGCGTGCAAGCTGTCGCGTCACCAGTGTCAGCCGGCTCTCGAAAACGCTTAGCGCCTGGCCAGCGCTCCAGTTCTTCCGCTCGGATTCCGGCGCAAAGTTGCGGGCACCCACGACGAAGTAGATGGAAGCCGCGAGGCCGGCTTCACCGAGGTGAAGGAACTGTTGATAAGCGGGGAAGGTGGGATCGTGCGGGTCGGGCGCGAGCGGCGTCGGCCCGTAACGCGCCATCAGGTATTCCATGATGGCGATGGACTCGACCATCGTGACGTCGCCGTCCTGAATCGCCGGAATGAAACCGGCGGGGTTGATGGCCAGGAACTCCGCGTCATGCTCGGCGCCAGCCAGCAGGTTCACCGGCCTCAGCCGGTACGCGAGCCCCATCTCCTCCAGCAGCCAGACGACCCGGAAACCTCTTCCTTCACCAAAGACTGTGATCATCGTTCGTCATCCTTCTTTGATTCGGCCTTATCGGCCCCGCCCCGGAACGACGAACGGGCATTTCGAAAATCGACATGGCCGGCAGAATTTATCCAGATCGCGCGATGGGGCCGGGCGCGTCTCCTTTAACGTACTTTGCCAAACCCGCGAAACTGCCGGAGCGCGGCTCTGAAATAACCCGCTTCGGTATCGGGAGCGGAGGCTGCGGCACCCTCGCGCGCGAGCGCCGGAAGCGCTGTCCACGGCAGCGTGGGATGCTGGTGATGCAGGCGGTGAAGATGATGATTCATCAACACGGGCCGCCAGATGGCCGGCGCGCGAAAGTTGCGAGCCCGTCCTTGTTCGTCAAGCGTGACATCGTAATGTGGAAGGTTATCCACCAGTGAGAGCCACAGTCCGCGCAAAAACATCGTTATGGCAAGCGCGGGCCACCACGCGCCGTAGAGATAAAATGCGCAGGCGTGGAGTGCGACCGATAGTATCCAGTCATGCCGCATACGGACGCGCCGCTCCGGATTTCCGGCAAAGCCGACAAACAGGCGCTGGACATCACGGCCTATCGGCTCTTCGCTGTGAAACTTGTGCGCGACGATGCGGCACACCCATGGGGTCGGCAGAAAGGTGACCAACGGCACCGCAAGTTCCACCAGATACAGACCGCCCAACAAGCGCGTGTAATAACCGACGCGAGCGAGCATGTGATGCGTCACGCCATCATGCACGTCCGGCCGGTCAAAGGGTTCGCGCGTAAAGCGGTGATGCATCAGGTGACCGAAGCGCACGGCGTCGAACGGCAACACGAAGGCGATGGCCAATGCCCGCCCAAGCCATTCGTTGAGCCGCCGTTGGGGCGATAACTGCCCATGAATGGATTCGTGGATCAGCCCCCAATGCGTCGGGGCCAGCACCACGAGCGGCAGCGCGACCCACAGCGCGGACGCACCCCACTGCCGCAACATGAATGGCCATGCGATGAGCTGCACCAGCACGGCTGTCGCGACGAGTCCAAGGAGCGCCCCATTGGCGCGATGGTCGATGGGAGCACGCCGATACGTCCGCCGTTCCGCCGCTGTTTGGGGGCCATCCCTTTCTGCCGCTGCCTGTAGGCGCATCTTTTCCCCACAAGTACAGAATAGTCGCCGGATAACCTAGCAGCGTCTTTTGACAGCTTAAAGAGCGTGCCAGCGATTAAGTCCTTTTGACCGGATAGGGCCTGAAATACCCCACCGCTTCGGTGCAACTCATTTAGGTTGGAAGGCCTTCAACGATGCGAACGTCACGTTCGGCTGCGCCCACGAGGTGCTGCACCGCGGCCTGATACTCGGGGCTGCGATACGCGGCGTCAGCGGCGTCGAGACTGCTGAACTCGACGATGGCTACGCGCTGCAGCATGCCCGCTTCGTAGGCAAAGGCGGGCAGGCCCACCGCTAGAACCCGGCCACCTTGAGCCCGGATGACCGGCCCAGCAGCGGCTGCGTATCTGTCGAAGCCAGCCTGATCCGACAGGGACCGAAATGTCATGATCCAGTATCCACTAGCCATCGTTCACTCCTCTGGGTGGGATATCGCCTAGGCATAAATCGTGAGAACAAGACACGGACTTTGCCACAGACATGAAGCCTGTGCCGATTAACCCATCGTGCGCAGATCGCGACGCAGCCCGTCGAGCAACGCCAGGGTGGCTATAGAAACAGTCGCATGTTGAAGAAAGTCTTCATGGCGCTGCTGACACATCGGTGATTTCGTCCAGCGTCCTGGATTTTTCAAGCTGCCCTTACGGCGTCAACGTCGCGGTGTGCGGCACAAATTGGCCATAGTCGCTGATGCTGCTGAAATGCACTTCCAACTTCGCCCCGTTGGCCGGATGAAAATCCTTGAGCGGGTAACGTTGCGTGCCGCCGGGCGCGATCATTTGCGGGGTGTCGCTCTTGATGTCCTTGCCATCCGCGACGAGCGACACGCTTTCGAACGAGACGTGATAGACGCTGGGGTTTTCCGCGACCAATGCCGGTTCCGCGCCGTCTGTCACCAGTTTCCAACGTAACTGGCCTGGCGCATCGGCGGCATTGCCTTTCAGACCTTTGGGTCGGAAGAACAGCTTGATGCGCGTGCGAAATGCCAGTTGCAGCGTATTGGGCTGCTGTCCGTTGACGGCCTTGGGCTTGGGCGGTATTTCCAGCACATTGAGCCAAAACACCGACTCTTTGTCCGTGGGCAGCGGTTTATCGTTGTCCTTGAGGTAGGTCACCCGCAGTGCTTGCCCCTTGCCGGGGTCGATGCGAAATACGGGCGGTGTCAGGAGGAACGGTACATGGAGCTGATCCGGCGTGCTCTTCTCATTGCCGTCATCGATCCAGGCGTGCACCAGCAGCGGCGACTTCTCGTCCTGATTAGTCAGCTTGACGGTGATCTCGCGCTCCTGCGCGGGATAAATCACCCGTGTAGTGTCGAGCACGACACCGGCCTGGACGGGAACGGTGAACATGCTTGCCAGGCAGCAGGCTGCCAGCGCACATAGCGAGCGAACGTGGTGCATCTTCATGAGTAGTCTCTCCCCATCCTCAAGGATGGGTGTTCAATGCCATTGCAACTTGGCCGTATAGTTCTGCTCGCTGCCGTAATCATCGACAGCCGAAAAATGCACTTCTGACGTCGCATCGGTCTTGCCGGAGAAGTCTTTGAGCACGTAGCGTCCCGTACTTCCCGGAGCAAGCATCGGCGGTGCGTCGCTTTTGATGTCCTTGCCGTCCACCACCAGCGCGATCTTGGAAAACGAGATGTGGTAAGCACTGGGGTTGTAAACCTCCAAGGCTTGCGCTGCACCGTCTGATACGAGTTTCCACTTCAACTGCCTCGGTGCAGCGTCAGGCTGGCCGGCGAGACCGTCGGGGCGGAAAAACAATTTGATCCGGGTGCGGAAGGCAAATTGCACGGTGTTTTCGCTGGCCTTGCCGGCGGGTTTGGGCGGCACCGCCAACACGTTGAGCCAGAACACCGACTCCTTGTCCGCGGGCAATGGCTTTCCGTGGTAATCGCTTTTTGTATAGATGACGCGCAAGGCTTGGCCCTTGCCCGCGTCCAGGCGAAACATCGGCGGTGTCAGCGTAAACGGCACATCGATCTGATCGGGCGTTTTACTGGTGTCGCCATCGTCGATCCACGCGCGCACCAGCCGTGGGTCGGTTTTTTCGTCATTGGTCAGCTGGACGGTGACTTCCCTCTCTTTCGCGGGATAAATCACGCGCGTGCCGTTGATCACGATATCGGCCTGCACCGGCGCACAGAACAGCGCCATCAGGCACGTGGCGGCAAATAAACGGGCAAGGTTTGAAAATAACATGTTCATGATCTCGACTCCCTCGATGATGTCTTTCCACTCGCAGAGAGGAACGTAGGCCGCATCAGTTATACGACAACATCACGGTCACCACGCTATCGGCCGCACCCGGCGTGACCGTTGACAGTGTTTGCACATAACGCGCCCGCATGGGGTAGGTACTGCCGGCTGCGACCGGTGACCAATTCAATAAATTGGTGGTGCTGTTGGGCACCACGGTGGCGGTGCCATCCTGGGTCTGCAGTTGTATCCCGATCCCGCTGGCGCCACCGGTAGCAATCGCAAACAGGCCGCTGTTGGTGGTGTCGGCGTTTCCGTTAAAGCCCATATGAATGGTCACGATATCGGCACTGCATCCTTCCGAGGTGATCGGAAAATCGACCCAGCCGGAGGGTGGTGACGTACCGACGCCGGTAAATTCGCTGGCGTCGTGCGCACCCAGGTCGACCGGATTCGTCGAGATGGCGCAAGCGCCGCCGCCGATGACGCCGGTGACGTTGATGGTGGCGTTCCCGGTCTGCGCCAGCGCAGCACCGGATACCAGGGTCATCAAGCCCGCCAATAAAGCGATAGCCCGTCGACGATGCCCTAAACGGGTATGGGGAAATACATACGGGTGTCTCATCTCGTGCATCTCACGTATAAGTGATCAGGACGGTGATGGTTGCGTCGGCCGGCCCTGTGGTGATGTTGAGGTCGCTTTGTACATAGCGCGCAGAGAACGTGTAGAGCCCGCCTGCAGCCTGAGGTGTAAACGGCACCGGGGTGCTGCTATTGGGTATGGCTATAAAGCCGTTGAGCTGAAACAACTCGATGCCGACACCGGCAGCACCCCCGGTCACCGCAAATAAATGGGGGTTGGTGCTGTTGGCTGGGGCGGTGAAGGTCATCGATACCAGGGACGCGTCGCAGCCACCGGAAACCAGGCTGCCGTTCACCCAAGGCGAAAAGCTTCCCACGCCGGTAAAGGTCGACTTATCCACGGTTCCCAACGGAATCGTGACATTCGACGTGCTCAGCGTGCAGGTTGCCCCGGTAATCGTGCCCGTGACATTAATTGTCGCATTGCCGGTGCTCTGCGCAAAAGCGGAGCCGCATCCCAAGGCCATGACACCCGCCAACAAGGCGATAGTCTGGCAGCGCTGCGCTAAATGTAATTTATAAAATTCGCGTATGTTTTTCATGTCAGGTATCTCAGGTATACGTGATCAACACGGTGATGGTCGCGTTGGCCGGCCCCGTCGTGATGGTGGCATCGCTTTGGACATAGCGTGCAGTAAACGAATAGCCTGCACCCGCTGCTGCCGGTGCAAATGTGACGGGATTTGTCGTGTCGTTGGGTATGGCTTGGCCGCCGCCTGCACCACCACTGGTATTGCTCTGCTGCAACTGTATGCCGACCCCTGCTGCACCGCCGGTGACCGCAAACAAATTAGGGTTGCTGCTGTTGGCCGCACCGGTGAAAGTCATCGATACCAGTGAGGCGTTACAACCCGCTGAAACCAAGGCCACATTCGGTCCCCAGGGCGACGGGCTGCCAACGGCGGTAAATACCGATTTGTTTACGGCGCCCAGCGGAATGGTGATATTCGATGTACTCAGTGAGCAGGTCGGTCCATTGATCGTGCCGACGAAATTGATGTGCGCCGTATCCTGGGCCGAGGCCGAACCGGTAACCATCAAACCTGCTAGCAGGGCGCAATGAAAAAAGGTGTGTTTCATCTTCATCCCTTATTGGTAATTGACGGTGACGGTGACGGTGGCGTTAACCGAGCCGGCGGTGACGGTCGGCGCCGTTTGGATATAGCGCGCGCTGAACGTATAGGGTCCGCCTGCGCCCTGCGGGGCAAAATTGATGGCACCGCCATTGGGAATGGCTTGCGAACCGCTGGCTTGCCATAACTCCATGGCAACCCCTGTCGCGGTGCCGTTGTTGGCAAACGCATTGGTATAAGGTGCCGCCGCAGCGGTGCCTGCAAAGGTCATGGATACGGTGTTGGCATTACAGCCGCCAGAAATCAGGGACTGGTCCGCCACCCAGCCATACTCATGACCGACCCCGCCGTTGAAGCTCGACGTCACCAAGGTACCCATGTTGAAGGTGGCGCTGGAGGTGGAAAGGGAGCAAGTGGGCGCCGGGATGATGAATTGGGTGGTTCCCACCCACAGCGCGCTGGGCGCATCGACCCCTGTTTGAGTGGCATGCAGCGTTGCCACCTGCTGGCTGTTGATGGTGTACGTGCCTGGACTGAGGGGCCCAGTTTGAATGAATTTGGCTTGAGTAGTCCAACCAATGCTTTGATATGGATAAGCGACGATGTACGGACTCTGCACTGATGCGACCACACCGGTCATAGGCTCGCCTGTAGGAGTGCCCGTCACACCAATGACGACTCCCACACCTGTGACATTTGTCGGATAGATCGTGTAGTTGAGGCCCGCTTCCGAGTAGGTGCCCGCTCCAGAGGCGGGCACGCCGATTTGGAAGCTATAAGTCCAAGGACCAGTGATGTTGATGTAATAGCACGTCTGTACAATGGGTATATAGTTCGTACCCAACCATCCGGTCAGTGGAGTGCCTACTGGCACCTGGTTTTGAATGGTGATCGAAGCGGGCAATGTGATGGTGACGCTTGGCTGCGTCGTTGTGCACCACCCGTTTCCTGTTCCTTGCGCAGCAGCATTACCCGACAGCAGCAAAAGTAGCGCAAAGACGATATAGCGCGGGTAGGACATGAGATTGTTCATGCCGCGATCCAGCCGCGCATGCCCACCGACGCGTATCGTCGTCAAATACTTCAACATGTTCATCCTGTGGCCCTCACTGACAAGCCTGGGAATTGATTCTCGACGCGGGCAGGCGTGAAGCCACCCGCATGCATGGATGGTGTGCGGTTGACACCGGGATCGCGCTGTATCGGAGCGCGCACGGCGACGGGCTTGGATGACGGAGTGCCGGGTTGCACGCTCGCCGCACCTTCGGTCTGGCAGGCGGCGTGAATCGTCTCCAGTTCGGCCTGACGCCCCTTGGCTGCGGGTGGTAACGACACGTTGATGCGGCACGATTCCGCTGCGCCTTCGCCCCATTTCACCGTCAAAACGCCGGACGACTGCATGTCGCGGATAAACAGCCGGCTGCCCTGCCCGGCGACGCCCACGCTGTTGCCTTGCGCGTCGAACACGTCGGCGCCGAACGGTACCGGGCTTCCATCGGGCAAGGCGGTTTCGATCATCAGCGCGCGGCCGCTGGTGGTTTCGTAGTTCAACCGCACCACCGAACCCGCGCGCGGCGCGACGTTGGCGGTGGTGGTTTTCAACTCCACGCCGGCATCGGTGCCCTTGGGATCGAGCGTGACGGTGTTGAGCTGATACGGCATCAGGTTCGGCACCACCGCATAGCCGTGCCCGTTTACTACCGCGCCTTGCCCGTTGGAAACGGTTGCGCCGGTGGCGTTGGGAGCATGCACCAAACCGATGGTTTCGCCGGTGGGCGGCGCAAACGTGACGCCACCGCTGTGGACGACCACGCTGCCCGATGCACTGGCATTGATCTGATGATAATCGCTGCCCTGGCTGTAACCGGCGACGAGCTGCGCAAGCGGACTGCTGTACTGGGCGTTCACGCCGCCGGTGGTGCCGCTGCCATCGGCCTGACCGACGGTGGCGCTGTAATTGAGGCGATTGTCTGCACCAGCCGAACCGCTCACGGTGGCCTGGCTGCTGTTGCCGCCGTCCTTGGAGCGATTGAACATAGTCGTCAATTGGGGCGCTTGTGCACTGCGTCCCAACGGCACGCTGACCGTGGCCATGAAAAGCGTGTCGCGACGCCCGGGGGTTTGAAGATTGAACGCACTGGGCGCACCGGGAATCTGGTCGATTGGTGCCGTACCCGGCACGCCAACCTGACTGGCGCTGACCAACTGACGTTGCGCGGTGAAGCTGTAGTTGAGCGACTTCCAGTGGTTGCTGTAGCCCGCCGAGAAATTGGTCTGACGTCCGCTGCCGTTCCAGTAATCGGCCACCGAGCCCTGCAGGAACAGTTGTCCATAACTGTCACCGAGCTTCTGGTTGATATTGACGTCGATACGGCTGCGCTGGCGCGGAATGTAGCTGGCGCCCAAGCCGCGCGCTGCCGCATCGCGCATGGCGACGGCATCGTTGAGGCCGACATAGCCGCTGGTCGAATAGCGATACGCGGCGACCGCGAAATTGGTGCCGGTGTCGATGACGTCTTTGCTGTAGCCCAGGCGCAGGCTCTGGCCCTGGGTCTTGCTTTGGCCCGGCGCCTGGTTGCTGGCATGGGTGATGTCGGCGGAAAAGGCGCCGACCTTGGTGTTGAGTGCCGCGCCGGCGAGGACGGCCCCGTAGCCGTTGGCGAAGGTGGCGCCGCCATAGGCGGTAACGCTGTTGGTGATGCCGCGCTGATAGGTGCCCTGCACCATCATGGGTGTATTGAGCAGGTTCAGCTGCTCGACTTTGCCGGCAGCCACGCTCCAGCGGCTTTGCCCGGGGCGAAGCAATTGCGCCACGGCGGAGAAAGGCACGGTAAAGCGCTGGACGCGCCCATCGGCTTCGGTGACTTCCACATCGAGATCGCCACCGTAACCGGTGGGGTAGAGATCGTCGATGGCGAACGGACCGGGCGCCACGTTGGCGTCGTAGATGATGTAGCCATGCTGGCGGATGACGACGTGCGCATTGGTTTCCGCAATGCCGCGCACGATGGGCGCGTAGCCGCGCATGGACTGGGGCAGCATGCGGTCGTCGGTGTACAGGCGCATACCGCGCAAGCGTACGCTGTCGAACATATCGCCCGGCGTGAAGGTGTCGCCCACCACGACCTGCGCTCCCAGCGAGGGAATATCGTGCTGCAGGTAGGTGGCGGTGTTCTGGTAGTGCTTGCCGTTGCGGCTGGACCAGCTCAAGGAGCCCAAGCTATACGCGTGCCAGGAACCCAGTTTCAGCGACGCGTTGAGGCCGACATAAGCGCTGGTCTGGCTCTGGTTGCCCTGACTCGAGCGATATAGGTTGGTGTTGTAGCCGAGCACGCCCGCGTTGATGCCCGCATCCCATTGCGAGGGATCGACATAGCCGCGCGCCGCCTGGTTGGTGTAGATCTGCGGCACGGACAGCGACAGTTCCTGCGTACCGATATCGAAGTCGGCCGTGGCGCCGGGGATGTAGTCGCCGATGGGGCCGCAGAACTGGCCCTCGGGCATTTTCTTGAGCGAGGGGTTCTCGGTTTGCGTAAGGACTTTTTTCAGATCCACGCCAAGGCTGATCAGCGTGGCCGGATCGAAACAGGGCTGCGCGTTGTCCTTGCCTGGCACGGCCACGAACACGAGATCGTTGCGCGCCTTCCACACCTTGTTGAGGTACACGTCACCGCGATAGGTGCCCGGCAACACGACGTTGCCTTTCTCGAAGCGGGAGAGATCGACCTTGGGCGCCGTGCCAGCGGGAAAGAAGTTCTGATCGAAGTCCACGCTGTTCGATGCCGGATCGGCCGGGTCGACGGCGGCAGGGTCTGCCGCATACGCCGAGTTCGCCAGCGCACTCAGCAGCAGCGCAGGCAGCAGCGCGCGACGCATCAGCGCATCCTGGCTGGCTTTCGATGCTTTGGTTTTGGCTCTGGAGGACATATCGAACATTCCCAACGGTTACTTCGAGACAGCTGTGGTTAGTTGCCGCGCAGCGTGCTGCGCGGCCATGGACATTTCTGCGGTAGCTGCCGGGGCAACGCGCGCTTACGGCGTGAGTGGTTGCTCCAGCTTGTTGATGGCGCCGAAGTCGGTGATGACGCCGAATTGCGCCTTCACATCGCCCGTCGGCCGGCTGCTTAGCCCTTCGAGCTGGAAGGTGGTGGTGCCGCCTGGCGCGACCATGCCGCCCTTGTCGCCCTTTTCCTGCTGCGGGATGCTGCGCTCGCCAACCTTCACGCCCACACTGGCGAAGTTGACGTAGTACGGCGTCGGGTTGGCGACTTGCAGGGCCATGCCCTTGCCACCTTCGCCATTGACCAGTTTCCAGGTCAGCTTTTCCGGCGCGCCGTTGACCGTGCCGGGCAAACCGGCCGGCCGGAAGAACAACTTGATGCGGGTGCGGAAGGCAAACTGCAGCAGATTGCGGCCGTCATCGGCCGACTTCGGCGGCACTTCCAGCACGTTGACCCAGAACAAGGTTTCCTTGTCGGTGGGTAGCGGCTCTCCGCTATACATCACGCGCACCGCCTGGCCCTTGCTCGGGTCGAGGCGAAAAAACGGGGGCATCACCTCGAACGGCACTTTGGACGAGGTCGGGGTCGAGTGTTCATCGCCCGTATCGAGCCACACCTGCACGAGCGCAGGCTTGGTGCCTTGGTTGGTGAGCTTGATGGTGACTTCCTTCTCCTGGGCGGGGTACACCACGCGCGTGCCGCCGATCACCACCGTGGCTTCGGAGCGACCGGCAAAGATGCCCGCGCAGAGAAACAAGCCAGCCATGGCGTAGCGCATTACGTTGTTCATACATCACCTGTGAGAGGGGGTTAAATCGACGGCCGTCTAAACGGCCGTCGAGGGGTAACACTTACGGGCTAAGCGATCAGTTGTAGGTGACCGCGTACACAACGTTCGTGCTGACCAGGCCCGGCGTCGCTGCGCCGTTGACGGCCAGGTACTGGGCGGTGAACGGAATCGTCGCCGTGTTGTTGGCGATCGTTGCCATGCCGGCAACGGCGCCCATGCGCAGATCGATCACGGCGTTGGTGCTATCGAGCAGCTGGATCTCCGTGTTGGTGGCTTCGCCGGACAGGGCGTTGGAGAGGGCGCCGGTGGCTGCATCGATATAGATGCTGGACGGCAGGAACGACATCGAGGCGACTTTGCCGTCCTCGCAGGTGCCCTGGCCCGGACCGCCGATGATCACGTCGAACATCTTCGGGTTGGCGGTAACGCCAGCAGCGGACAGCACGCTGGCATCCACCTGGTCGAGGGCCACGCTGAAGTTGCCGGTGCCGCCGGACGTGCCGGTGCCGCCGGTGACGGTGCAGGTGGCGTCGGTGACCGAGCCGGTGAAGGTGATGGTGCCGCCCGAGGAGCTCTGCGCGCTGGCCGAACCAGCAATGGCGAGGCCCAGGGTGAGAGCAATCGCGGAGGCGATCTTGAACTGCTTCATTTGGTAAATCCTTGAGGTTGGGTTTGTTGTTATTCGCTGGTTGGCGAATTGCCTTTGTTACCGGTCGCACGACTGGCTACAAAGAGGGGTGGAACAAGCGCATCGATGTGCGTCTGATCCGAAAATGGGCCATGAAGAAGCGCGCGGAAGGGATTTACCCTCAGCGAAATCACTGCATCCGATGGCGTTTGTCTTGCTCGATGCGGAGCAATCTGCAGGCGTTCCCGTCATCCGGATGGAACGCTCGCTCCGTGAAGCAAACTTTAGGAAAAATGCGAGGGCAAAAAAATCGTACTAGCCCTAAAAATCAATCCAGAATGAGGCCTTCTGCTGTTCTCGCGACACAAGAGGCGACGACGCGAATCGTTCAAGTCATCCCTGATCGTTGCAAGGGAAGCGGCAAGCATTGTGGGATCTTTCTCGGGGTTTTCTACGCGGCCACCTACAAGGGGCCGCGTGCCGGGAAGTATGAAGATTTGTCATCGCCAATCCATCGGACCGGTCCTAAATTTTCGACGGCCGACGAAGCTTCACATCCATGACGGTATCAACCGCATGCCGGCACACATCACCCCTTACGCACATAAAAAAACCGGCATCCGAAGATGCCGGTTTGGCATTGCCGCCCGCGTTCGTACCCGGATGTTCTACTTAGATCGCGAAAGACATGGCATGCCATTCGTCGCCGGTCACTTCATGAACTTTTCGAGCGTATATTGCGCCGCCTGTTCAAAGGACTGGGCGATGCGATCGATGTGCTCGCCCAACGCGGGGATCTCCTGCGTTTCCAGGAGAGTCGGGAGAAGCACGGCGATGATGACGGCATCCGCATACCGCGCTCGCTTTCGCATTTCACTTGCTATGGCATCGCCGGATTCCCACCCGTCGGTGCCGGACGCGTTGACTACGTGGATCATCGAAATGGCATCGGGCGTCGCTTCCGGATGGCTCTCACCTTCGAACTCTTCGACATCTTTCAAGGATGCATGCCGTGCATCGACATGAAGTTCGCGAAGAATGCGTACAAGTATCTCCGTCGCCATGTCGTCATAACGGTTGCCGCTACCCATGCATAGCACGATCGACCCCGGCGCCACGGCAAGCGGCCCTTGCCAGCGTCCTGCCACATGCTCGCGTTGCTGCCGAAGGTAACGTCCCAGGTTGTCGTCATCGAGCACGGAAGTACGGCGGCGCCAGCGCGGCTGCGGAGGCGTCTCCCTTCCAAGCGACTCGACGACTTTGACAACCGTCGTTCTCGCCTTGAGCAGTTGTTCCGGAACGATCGCTTTCTGCGCAAGATCCATTTGCGCGAGCTGCAGCGCCGGCAGCAATACGACATCGCAATACCTGGCAAACGATCTTTGCCTTAAAAAGACACGCGCGGCCTCGATGATTTCGTCGGCGTCCCCGGAAAGCGCCCGCTGATAGAACCGTTGCGGCAACGTCAAGGCCGGCGTGTCTCCAAGCAGAATCCCCAGCAACGTGAATGCTTTGACATGCCGTCCCACCACCACCAGGCAAAGCGTCAGCGGCGTGGACAGCACCAATCCCATGGGTCCCCAAAGCCAACTCCAGAAGATCGCCGAAACGACAACGGCAAGGGGCGACAAGCCAGTCGCATGGCCATACAACTGAGGTTCCAGCAACTGGCTCACCAGCAATTCGACGATGACGAACAGACCCAGCGTCATCAGCAGTAGCGACCACCCCGGGGTAACGGCCGCGGCGAGCAAGGCAGCAAGAAGCGCGGCCAGCCACACACCCACGTAAGGCACAAAGCGCAGCACGGCGGTGAGCGCGCCCCAAAGCAAGGCATTCGGAAGTCCGATGACAGCCAATCCCAGCCATATCGCGAGCCCCACGCCGAAATTCACCGAAAACTGCGAGACGAAAAAATGGGAAAGGCGTTCACCGGCGTCATTGATCGCCGCCGTCGTTGCGCGCAGATCGGCGCCGCCGATGGCGCGGATAAAGCGATCGCGCAAGGATTCGTATTCGAGCAAAACAAACACCAGCGTGACCAGCACAATGCCGGCGGTTTCCAAGGGGCTCCAGAGCGAGGACAGCACCTTCCTCACCGCGTTCCAGGGGCTGCCCAGAACGGAGACGTCCGTCGCATTGGCGTAGGAAGGCGCGACAGGCGCTTCCCGGACTTGCTCCGCATTGCTTGTGACACCAAACGAGTTGATGACCTTGCCCGCTTCGCCCTGCACCGCTTCCAGACGAGCTATCGTCAGGTCATGCAGCACCTGGAGTTTGGCTTGAACGGTCCTTTCGTACTGGGGAAGGCCTTCCGCCAGATGCACGATCTGGGAACCGATGACCGCCATAAGCCCGGCTGCCACCATCGCCAACAACAGCACGGCAACGAGTACGGCGTATGCATGGCCCAACTTCAACTTCTGCAGCACACGCACGAACGGCGCCATCAGCAACGCCAATATCAAGGCCAGGATGATGGGAACAAGTACGTCTTTGCCGACATACAGCAAGGCAAACACCACGCCTGTGGCAATGATGGTCAACGATCGTTGACTTGCCGATGCAACGGGCTGCGAATCTGGCGTCAAGGGCATGATGGACATGTCGGCTGGAGTGGCTGCTCCGCAAGGACTGCTCACACAAGCGGCGTTCGAACTGCACAAGCATTATCCCCGGACATGGCTCAAGCCTGCCGTGCTTCAAGGATGCATGCGATTGGATCACATCGTTTGCGCATCCTCTTACTCATCGGATCATGACAGCTTTCCCGATCCTGACGGTTGGTCCCGGCGAAACTCCATTGCCTGATAGGCCCCACGCCGTCTGCCGTCATATTTTTGCAACCTCTCACGATTTTCGTGGCTAATCAAACAGAAAGTTTCTGCGGATAGGCTAGGGACCGACGCAGTAGGCTGGGAAAGGGGTTCCGGTGAAGAAGGTGTTGGCCATCGCCACCGCGGGCATGATTGCGCTGGGTGTCGCGATCGCCTGGCTTTTTGTCCATTCCGCACCTGCCGCCTCGACGGCTCGCGAGGCGGTCCATGCCGTACCCGTCGTGGTTGCGCCGGTGATCCAGCGCGATATGCCACTCAGCGTCACCGCACTGGGCACCGTGCAGGCGTTCAACAGCGTGTTGGTGAAACCGCGTGTCGACGGCACGCTCGATCAGGTCGCCTTCGTCGAAGGAAAAGCCGTCCATCGAGGCGATCTGTTGGCGCAGATTGATCCACGTCCCTATCAGGCGCAGCTGCAAGCCGCGCAGGCGCAAAAGGCACACGACGCCGCGCAATTGGCCAATACGGAACGCGACATCCAGCGTTACACCTATCTGGCCTCGCAGAAGATCTATCCGCAGCAGCAACTGGACACCACCCGCTCGCAAGCGGATGCGCTGAAAGCAACCGTCGCACAGGATCAGGCGCAGATCGACAACGCCCGGGTGCAGTTGGAATACACCACCATCCGCGCGCCGCTGGATGGCCTCACCGGTGCACGCCTCGTCGATGCGGGCAACATGGTCCATGCCACCGACACCACGGGACTCGTGCTGATCACGCAGGTGCATCCCATCTACGTGAGCTTCAACTTGCCGCAGGATGCCTTGCCCGCCCTGCTCTCTGCGCGCGCGCACGGTGCGGTGGCGGTCATCGCGAGCAATCGTGATGCAAGCCAGTTGCTCGACCACGGCGAGCTCAGCCTGATCGACAACCAGATCGACGCCACGACCGGCACCATTCATTGCAAGGCCACGTTTGCCAATCAGCAGGAAACGCTTTGGCCTGGCCAGTTCGTCTCGCTGCGCATCGTACTGTCTACCCAACACAACGCCCTGACCGTGCCATCCGCTGCCGTGCAACAAGGCAGCAACGGCAATTACGTGTTCGTCATCAAGCCTGACAACACGGCCGAGCTTCGCCAGGTCAACGTGGCATCCAACGAAAACGACACCAGTGTGATTACGCGTGGCCTGAACCAAGGCGATCGCGTGGTCGTGCAAGGCCAGTTCAAGCTGGAAGACGGCACAGCGGTGCGCATCGCCGGCGATGCGGCACGCGACGGAACCGCCCCGTGAGAAGCGTTCCATTCTCGACGTTTTTCATCCGGCGACCGGTCGCCACGTCGCTGCTGATGGTCGGTGTTCTGTTCCTGGGCATCGCCTGCTATACCCAACTGCCCATCGCCGGCGTGCCGCAAGTCGATATCCCCACCATCGGCATCAGCGCGTCGTTGCCCGGCGCAAGCGCGGAAACGATGGCCACCGCGGTCACCGCACCCTTGGAGCGCGCGTTGGCGGTGATGCCCGGGGTCACCGAGATGACCTCGACCAGTTCCCTGGGATCGACGTCGATCGACGTACAGTTCGACCTCTCGCGCACCCTCGACGGCGCCGCGCTGGACGTGCAATCGGCGATCAACGCGGCGGCCGGCGATTTGCCCAAGGATCTCCCGCACCCGCCCACCTTCGAGAAAGCCAACCCCGCGGATGCCCTGTTGATGAGCATCGCGGTGTATTCGGACATCCTGCCGATCGACCGTGTGGACGACTACGTCGAAAACTACCTCGCCCCCGAGATCGCGCGCATCAATGGCGTGGGCGTGGTGGATTACCACGGCCAGCAGAAACCGGCGATTCGCGCGCGCGTGAATCCGGCGGCGATGGCGTCGCTGGGCTTGAGCCTGGAGGACGTGCGCAATGCCATCAGCAATGCCACGTCCAATGCTCCGAAGGGCACGCTCAACGGCGCGCATCAAGCTGTCACGCTCGACGCCACCGACCAGGCCATCGATGCCGCCACGTACGCCAGCCTGATCGTCGCTTATCGCAACGGCGCACCCGTACGCCTTCGCGATATCGCACAAGTCGTGCCTTCGGTGGAAGACATCCGTCAGGGCGCCTGGTATGGCAACCATCACGCCGTGATGGTCGATGTGCACAAGCAGATCGGATTCAACATCAACCAGACCGTGGACTTGATCAAGGCGGAATTGCCGCGCCTTGAGCGCGATCTTCCCGCCTCGATGCACCTGGAAGTGTTGGGCGATCGCACACAGACCATCCGCGCCTCGGTTCGCGACCTGCAATTCACTCTGTTGCTGAGCGTGCTGCTGGTGGTTGGCGTGGTGTATGTCTTCCTGCGCGACATTCGGGCGACACTCATTCCCGCCATCACGATACCGTTGTCGCTGCTGGGCACCTTCGCCGCGATGAAGGCGCTGGGTTACAGCCTGGACAATGTCTCGCTGATGGCGCTGACGGTGGTCATTGGCTTCGTGGTGGACGATGCCATCGTGATGCTGGAAAACGTGCTGCGCCATATCGAGGAAGGCAGAACGCCGTTCGATGCGGCGATCGAGGGCTCCGGCGAGATCACTTTCACGATCGTCTCCATGACTTTTTCGCTGGTCGCGGTGTTTATCCCGCTTCTGTTCATGGGCGGACTCGTGGGACGGCTGTTCCGCGAGTTCTCGGTGACAGCGGGCGTGGCGATCATCATTTCGGGCGCGATATCGCTGACGTTGACTCCCATGTTGTGCGCGCTGTTCCTCAACCGGGATACGGCCCACGGTGACGGTCATTTTCACCGCGCGGCGGAAGCCTTTTTCAACCATTTGCAGGAGCTGTACGCGAAAAGCCTGCAACGCGCGCTGAGACATCCCGGTCTGATGCTGGCCGTCGCCGCCGCCACCATGGTTGGCACGGTATGGATGTATGCCGCCATTCCCAAAGGCTTCTTTCCACAGCAGGACAACGGCTTGATCGCGGGCGTGGCCGAGGCGTCGCAGGATATTTCCTATCCGGCCATGGTCGAGCGCATGCATGCCCTGGCTGCCGCGGTGGAAAAAGATCCCGCCATTGCGCATGTGTATTACTGGGTCGAAGGCGATCCCTCGGTCAACATCGCGCGGCTGATGATCGATTTGAAACCCTTTGGCGAGCGCGACGTATCGGTTTACGAGGTCATCAACCGACTTCGCCCGAAGGCGGCGCAGGTACCGGGCATCACACTTTCCATGCAGGCACGGCAGGATCTGCAGATCGGTGCCCGCGTGAGCAAATCGCAGTTTCAGTACACCTTGCGGGACGCCAACCTCGATGAGTTGCGCCAATGGGCGCCGGTGATGCTGAAGGCGCTGCGCGACATCCCCGTGATACAGGATGTGGAGGCCGACCTGGAACCCGTGGCACCGCAGCTGAAAGCGATGCTGGATCGCGACACGATGAGCCGCCTCGGCATCACGCCGCAGCTGGTCGACGATACGCTCAACGATGCTTTCGGCCAACGCCAGGTCGCCAGCTATTACACGCAGCTCAATGCTTATCGCGTGGTGCTGGAAGTCGATCCGGCCTATCAGCTCGACGAAAATGCACTGCAACAGCTTTACCTCACGGGTAGCGATGGCAAGCAGGTGCAGTTGTCTTCATTCATCCGCCTGCAGCACTCCACCGCGCCATTGACGGTCAACCATGACAGTCAGTTCCCGGCGGTCACCATCTCGTTCAACCTCGCACCCGGCCATTCCTTGAGCGAGGCCGTGGAAGCCATCGATGCGAAAGGACAGGACCTGGGCAAGCCGTCCGGGCTCACTGCCTCGTTCCAGGGATCGGCCAAAGCGTTCAAGGCATCGCTGGCCGACCAGCCGTTGCTTATCGCCGCGGCATTGCTGGCGATCTACATCATTCTCGGGATGCTCTACGAGAGCTATATCCATCCGCTGACGATACTCTCCACGTTGCCTTCGGCAGGTATCGGCGCGCTGGGTGCGCTTATGCTGCTGCATGACGAGTTTTCGCTGATCGCCCTGATCGGCGTGATCCTGCTGATCGGCATCGTGAAGAAGAACGGCATCATGATGGTGGATTTCGCCATCGCCGCCGAGGATCAACGCGGCTTGCCACCGGCACAAGCCATCTACGAAGCCTGCCAGCTGCGTTTCCGCCCGATCATGATGACCACCATGGCCGCGTTGCTGGGCGCGCTTCCGCTGGCTTTCGGCGCGGGAGCCGGTGCCGAGCTGCGGCGTCCACTCGGCATCACCATCGTGGGCGGCTTGCTGATTTCGCAGGTGCTGACGCTCTACACCACGCCGGTGATCTATCTGCTGCTTGATCGGTTCCGGAATCGAAAGGCACATGTGATCCCAGATAGTGGGATTGCATACGAGGCAGATTAAACGCCTGTCTACGATCATCGCGTGGCCTGCGCTGGTTCTCTTTGCTCGCCCGGGAGCCGCCGGCCATGCCTCAAGTGAGATGAGGGAAAGCGACGCCCCGCCGATCCTGGGGCTCCCTTTCAAACCCGCAACCTGAATGCCGATAGGCGATTGTTTCAAAACAGGTTGCCATCGTCCTATTTAATGCCATCGAGCGCGTGGCAGGATGTCGCGTCACCGCACGAGGCAGGACGGTTATAATGCCGAGGGCGGTGAGGTCTTTCCTTCGCTTCAGGGATTTACGGTGCTCCGTGTAAAGGCTTTACATCGATATATGGCGTGGCTGGCGATGCTGGCCATGGCATTTATCGTGGTGATGCCTGTCGTGTCGCGCACAATGCCCATGTCGATGCCGGGCATGGACGGTGCTTGCCCGGAGCACGTCGCGCTGGGCGCAAAACAGCCGGGCTCGCCTCACGCACCCGTCGACCCGATGGAGCGCTGCGGTTACTGCTTCCTGCTCCATCACAGCCCGCTTCTGAGTGCGGGCACGATCGTTCATCTTGTCCCAACGGCCCCTTCGCTCGATGTTCCCGTCGCGGCGCTGCCCGCCGACAGGTCCAACGCGCCGCTGCTTAGCGCCGATCCACGCGGACCACCCGCACACATCAGCTAATCGGCAAGCCTCGTCGATGCGGCGCGCATGCCGCGATGTTTGCCCTATTCCACGCATTCTTCTTCCGTGCGCGATCTGTGCGCCTTCACGGCGCGTGGATCCATGGCGTATGGAACCCGCCCATGGCGCGTGATTCGGTTTGCCCGAGGATCGCTGCCTTCTCGCGAGAGTTTCCTGTTCATGACAACCGAGCGTTCTCCCAACTCCCCTCGCACACGTGAACGACGGCGTGCCTGGATGCCATCCGACAAAGGCTCATCCGTGCATCGACGCACCATGCGCCTCGCCGACAAGCCGCTATTCGCGATCACAGTGTTGTGCGCGGTTGGATTCCTGCCGCACGCGGCCTATGCATGCGCCACATGCGGCTGCACGCTGAGCACCGATGCCGCCACGGGTTATTCGACAGCATCAGGATGGCGTCTGAATATCGATTACACCTTCATCGATCAGAATCAACTTCGGCACGGCAGCGGCAAGGCCAACCCCGAACAGGTTGTCAATCAGCCGTCCGATCCTTCGCTCGGCGGCGGCGAAATCGAGCGTGGCACGATCAACCGTTACATCAATGTCTCGGCAACGTATCGCTTCAATGCCGACTGGGGCGTCACGTTTCTGCTGCCTTATGTGATTCGCGATCACTCCACCTACGGCACGCAGCTGGCTCCGTATTCGTCCAGCGAAACCGCGCCCAACCAGATCAGCGATTCGCACGTATCGGGGTTCGGCGACGGCAAGATCATCGCCAGCTATCAGGGCTTTCTGCCCACGCACAATCTCGGCGTGCAATTCGGCGTCAAGCTACCCACCGGCAACTACGGCGGCCAGGACATCGACGGCAATCTGGTCGGTCATCCGGTGACGTTCAAAACAGGCCCCAATCTGGGGCAGTCGCTGGATACCAGCCTTCAGGCCGGCACCGGCAGCACGGACTTGATTATTGGCGGCTACTACTTCCAGCCGGTGAGCCAGAATTTCGATGCGTTCGTGAACGGCCAGTTTCAGGCCGCTGTCAAAGAGAACCTGGATCAACCTGGCGCGGATTTCCGTCCCGGCAACACCACCACCGTCAGCATCGGCCTGCGTTACGAAGCGCATGCCAACTGGGTGCCGCAATTGCAGATCAACTGGCTGCACAAGATGGCCGACCAGGGATTTCTGTCCGATCACCCGGATACGGAAGGCACGGTCGCGTATCTCAGCCCTGGCATCAGCGGCAGCCTGAGCAAGAATCTTCAGATGTATGCCTTTGTGCAGGTGCCGATCTATAGCCACTTGCAGGGATATCAGCTTTTCCCCGGATGGACGGGAACCGTGGGTGTCAGCATGAAGCTCTGATGGACTGAAGTGGTTTTCGACAAGGCGTTGCCGCACACAGGCGGCAACGCTCCGAAAAACAATGTTGGAACTGAAAAAATGTTTGAACGCATGAACCGTTACGTACGATGCATGACAGCCGCGATGATGCTGATGGTTGCCGCGCTGCCGCTGCACGCCAACGACCTGTCGGTGGGAAAACCTGCCCCACCGATAACGCTCAACACGCTCGATGGAAAACACATCGCGCTGGGCGATCTGCGCGGAAAAGTGGTGATCCTGACCTTCTGGGCAACGTGGTGCGGCCCCTGCCAGCAGGAGCTGCCACTGCTATCCCAGTACGCGCGCGAGCATGCGAAAGATGGCCTGATCGTGCTGGGCTTCAGCCTCGACGAGCCGGACGACATGAAGCAGGTTCGCGCGGTGGCCGACCGTTTGAGTTTCCCCGTGGGCTTGCTGGGTGACCCGCGCGTACCCGGCTATGGACGCATCTGGCATCTGCCCGTGAGCTTCACCATCGATCGCAACGGATTGCTCGTTGACGACGGCTGGAAAGACGAAGATCCATCGTGGACGCAGGCGCGGCTCGAGAACATCGTGACGCCGTTGCTACGATCATCGAATTGATCGTCGCGTCGTCGCTAGTTTTGTCCAGAAAAAAATGGGGATAGATTTGGAGCGACATGCCGCATGCTTTTTTGCTCGTCATCCCGGCGCAGGCCGGGATCCAGTGAAATACGCGTGCGCAGCACACTGAATAGCTTTTTAGTTGTTGAGTGCTTCGCACCCATATTCAAACTGGATCCCGGCCTCCGCCGGGATGACGAGCAAAAACGTGAGGAAACCTCAGGCTCTGCCCCCTTTTCGTGATCCCATTTTCGAGACCGCGCCTGTATCAGTGATCATGCATATCCGCAGGCGTTCCGTCGGACCAATTGGGGACCGCGACCAGGAACACCAGAATCGGCGGTAGCTCTTTCATTTTGGGTTGTTCGCCCGGAGAGTAGAACCAATAGGGGCTGGACATGATCGGCGAGTTCTCTGCGCCTGAACCCCAATCCTTACTGTCTTTGACGCGGGTGTAGAACATGACATGGGGCATGTTGTGGCCCCCTTGGTCGGTGAGATACGACGATTTCGACATCATGAAATCCATCGCACCGCTTTCGAGGTCCGGCAGTTGTTTATTTTGGTATGCGGCCTTGAGTGCCGACACCGTCTCCGCCTTGGAGCGACCGGCCATCACCATCTTGGCGCGTAGCTCAATGATGGGCACTATCGAACGTGCAGCCTGGGGGTTCAGGCAATCGGCAGCTCTCACCTTCGGGTTCCAGAATTCGTCCCAGTCGAATGCCGCAGCCCAGCTCCGGCCCACAAAGCAGACGAAACCGTTCTTTCCTTGGACCGCCGTCTCATAGCCATGCCGTCCCAGCACCAGAATCGTCGCATCGCGAGAAATGGATTCCGGCGCCGCACTTCGCGCCAGAGCAATTTCAGCGTCCCGGTCCGCCATGAGGTATTGATCGGTCGGCGCCATCTTCGGATAGGGTTGCGCGGCATCTTGTGCCATCGCCTGAAGTGCCGTGCCGAGCCCGACAAGTAGTGCGACGCTCGTGATTACCGTTGCGCCAATCTTGTTCTTGCGCATAGTGCTCTCCTCACCATCGGTCATTTCACCCAGAAACGTATCGTGCGCCCGACCCTCTGCGCCGCACCCGTTCGCTGCTGCCGTACTGCTCAGTTCTCCGCAGGAGCGGGCATGAAGAAAATCTCCCGCACCTCGACCACGCTCTGGAACGCCTTGGCGCCTTTGCGCATCCACGCCAGCACTTCATCCAGATTTTCAGTTTCCAGTATCGAAAGACCGCCCACGTATTCCTTGGCCTCGATGTACGGACCGTCAGTGACGACCACCTCACCATTGGGCTGCGACCGCATGGTCACTGCCTTCGGACTCAGGCCACACGCAAACTTCCTGACACCCGCAGCGACCATCTCCCTGTTGAGCGCGTGGATGGCTTCGATGGTCTCTTCGGTGACGAGCGACGGGTCGAAGTTTTCGGGAATGTAGGTAGAGATCAGATATTGCGGCATGGTCGTTCCCCAATAGAGTCATCAGCCGGGCCGGTTGCCCATCTTGACTATAGCGACGAACGACCAAACCGGAATTCGACAGGTTGCCCAGAAAATTTTGACTGCTTTCACACTGCAAAAAAGGGGCCAGCGCACTTTTCTATTTCCCTTTCCATGGAAAAGTGCTTCGACCCTTTTCCCAGCCTAAATCGGCTTCAAATCATCCGGAAACTGGGAGGCAGAGTCCCAATCTCTCTTGTCCACGGCTCGCATGCTGCGGCGCCACGCCCTGTTTAGATGCGCATATACGTGGCCAAGATCGATTCGTAAATTGCTTTCGTCATAGGCCGCATCTCCCTCGATTTCCTTAATGAGGTTGGCAAGATGTTCCTTGGCGTCTTCAAGTTCATACATGAACTCGGACCACTCCACCGGTTGAAGATTTCGGTCAATCATCTGTCGCCTTGATCGCTGAGGGCTTTGAATGACAAGGTCCGCTCCGGGTCGATAGCGGACCTTCAACGCCAGGGTTAAGCGGCACGGGGGCATCCGCTTTGAATGAATGGTTGAGTGCCATTTGCACTCGCTCCCATGATGCTACCGGACCCGCGCTTTTGCGAAATAGCGGGTGGCACATTGGCCGCTTGTGCGGATGCTCATCGACGACGACAACTTCGATGACAAAGATCATCTGTTCGAAGCGCCGGACTCGCACCCGAGCATCGAAATTCGCCTGTTCAATTGCGTAGACGACGCATGCATAAGTCAATGCGTGGCGTCATCCGGCTCTTTCAGCAGCCTGTCGCATTTCACTCAATGTCGAGTACCCCCATGGATTCAGGGCCTGGACCCGCCATGTTCGTTTTGGATCAAAGTGTGCGCCAGGACAAATTGTAAGGCCCATGAAAGCAGGAAGATTGCGTGACGCAGATCAAGTTTGTGCACCTTCGGCCGATTCGGTAGCTTTACGGTCCGCGCGATTCGTTAGCCTAGGCGTCCGATGGAAAACCCTCATCACACCCCGTCTGCCAGAACCTTGAGGCGCCTTGCGGGCTCGCAAGGGACGCAGTTGTTTTCTGCCAATGAACTGAGCGAATGGGCCGCCGAGGCGGGTCCCGCGTCGCATGGACGCGCCAGCAAGCGCGAACCGGTGCTGCAGGGAACGAATGCCGGGCTCGAAGGCCATCGCTTTTCCCTGCGCGCCGGCCGGCAAACGATCGGCCGCCGCGCCGACAACGACATCGTGGTGAACGAGCCGAGCGTGTCGTCGGCGCATGCATGGATCATCAACCAGCAAGGCCACTACGTGGTGATGAACACACTTTCCACGAATGGCACGTTCGTCAACGACCAAAACATCCACGAGGCCACCATCAAGCATGGCGACCGCGTTCGCTTTGGCCAGGTGGAATTCGTGTTCCTGACGCGCGAGACTCGCAAACGCAGGCGCACCGGCGTCATCGTGCTGACGAGTCTGCTGGTATTGGCAGGCCTGTCCGCGCTGTCCTGGTGGATGCTTTCCTGACACGATGAGCGACTACGACATTCCGCGCAGCATCGGCCGCTATCGCATCGACGGCATCCTGGGTGCAGGGGCGATGGCGGTGGTCTATGCCGGTTTCGATCCCGACATCGACCGGCCCGTGGCCATCAAATGCCTTCATCGAGACACGGCCTCCGATCCCGACGCCGATCGCCGGCTGCTGCTCGAGGCGCGTGCGTCGGGGCAGCTGGTGCACCCCAACATCGTCACCATCTTCGACACCGGGGAAACCGACGACGGTCGCCCCTATATCGCCATGGAGCGATTGTCGGGCGAAACGCTGGCCAGCCGCGTCGCGCGCGAGGGGCTGCCATCGCTGCTGACGGCGATCGAGCTGGCATCGCAGGTTGCCTCGGCGCTGGATCATGCTCACCGGCAAGGCATCATCCATCACGATGTGAAGCCCGAAAACATCATGCTCGCGGAGTACGCCAAGCTCAGCGACTTCGGCATCGCCGAGCGGCGTGCGCGTCACGGTGGACTCGCCGGCGGCAACCAGATCGGCGGCACACCCGCGTACATGGCGCTCGAACGTTTGCGCGGCGAACCGGCCGATGCGCGCAGCGATTTGTTTTCGCTGGGCGTGGTCCTCTACTGGCTGATCACCGGCAAATTGCCGTGGCCGGACATGCCGGACATAAAGCAGCTGATCCGCGAACGGCATCGCCACCCGCGACCCGCTGTCACGCCGCTCGATCCTGCGGCCCCCGCGATCCTGACGGACGTGGTCGGCACCTTGTTGGACCCCCGCGCGGATGCGCGTTATCAATCCGGCGCGGAAGTCATCAACGATCTGCGCCTGGCGCGCCGCGAATACGAGCAAGCGAACGAAACGCCCATCGCCGCCCGCATCATTTCGTTGCGCATGCGTTGGATCGGAACCCTTGGCGCCATCCTGTGCCTCGTGCTGCTCATGGGCCTGGCCGGGATCTACGCCAAGCAGAACATTGCGGTGAACGGCCTCGCCACCGACTTCGGCAGCTCGCTGAGCCGCATGGTCGCGAGCGAATCGGCGGAAAACCTGCTGCTGGGTGACAACGCCGCCACGCGCGCGCTGGTGCAAGACGTCGCGCGCAATCAGCAGATCCACTACCTTGCCATCGCCAATCGTCAGGGCCAGGTCGTGGCCAGCACGCAGGCATCGGACATGGGCCAGCCGCTCGCCGATGCCGGCCCCTCCCAGCCCTTGGCTTCCGCCCCTGACGTCAAGCGATATCTCGGCCATCCGGCCGGCCTGGACGACATGATGGTGTTCGACGTACCCATCCATTACCAGGACAAGTCGGTGGGCGAACTGCGTCTTGGCGTGAGCGACGCGCCGCTGGTCGCCGCGCAGCGAACCACGCTGGGCGTCATCATCGCGGTGCTGCTGGTTACGCTGTTGGCGTTGGTGGGCGCGGCCTACTGGCTGTTCCGCCAACCGTTGGCGTTGATGGCGATGCTCGGCGATGCGCTTAGGCGCGTGGCGCGGGGCGAATACCAGCATCGCATCCGCCTCGCGCGTCGCGATGAACTTGGACAACTCTTCGCCTCGTTCAACTTGATGACGAGCGCACTGGAATCACGCCACGCTGTCGATACATCGCCACGGCAAGGCCCGCCGGCTCAATCCGCCGAGCAGCCTACGGTGATCGTATCGCTGCCGACAGACTCCATCGGCAAGCGACAGCGCTTGCGCCTCAAATCTGATTGAGGCGGCGTTGCAGTTCGATGGCGCGTGCGCGGTAGATCACCGCAGGCTCGTAGCTCGGATCAACAGCCAGGATGCGATCCCATAGCGCGATCGCCTGATCGAGCTTCTGATCGCGATAAAGCACCACGGCGCGCTCGTGATACGACGACAGCAATTGAGCGCGCAATGCAGGATCGCCGGCCGGCTTCACATGCGGATCGACCGTCAACGCCTCATCGAGACGCGTCAGAGCCTGATCCTTTTTCCCCTGTTGGAGCAGGGCCGTGCTCTCCGCCTGCAATCGTTGCGCTTTCATCGCGGGCGATTCGTCGGATGGCGAGGCATCCTGCGACGTTGCGGGCGTGACGACGATGGTGGGGGTCTCCTTGGCGTTGCCATGGGTCGATGTGCTGTTCGATGCCGCGCCGCGCGAGGCCATCCTAGGCAGGCGAACCACTTCGCCTACACGAAGCGTGGATGGGTTCGTCGAACCGTTGTAACGCGCCAACGCGAGAAACTGATTGGAATCGCCCAGATAGCGCGCGGCCAGCGTGCTGTAACTATCGCCCGGCTGCACGACATAGCTGCGCGACGCCGAGCCAAGCATCGCCTTCGGATCCGCGGTGAGCTGTCGCAGCATGTTCTGCGCGGCGCGGTCGTTCGGATACTTGGCCAGGTATGTACGCAAGTGTTGCTCGCCTTCGACATAGCGGCCTTGCAACAGATACGTGTTGGTGATGGCGCTCAGGCTCAGCGGCTGGTCGCTATCCGGCGCAGGCGAAGCCTGTACGTCGGCCCCTGCTGGCTTCGGGCTGAAGGCGTTGCTCACCTTGGATTTAAGCGCCCCCACCTGGCTGCAGCCGGCCATGCCAAGCACGGCGATGAGGCACAGAGCGTGTGTCGCGCATCGCGCAACAGTTAGTTTGGAACGAATCGCAGCGATCAAACTCATACCTCGTCATACGTGTTGACCGGCGACTTGCTTCGCCGCCGGATCGGAAATATCGCCTGCCACAGGGCGGGCCAAAAACCGCCGCCAAGTCGTCGCCGCCCACTGCCGACCTGTGGGCGCGCAAAGATCAACGAGACATTGTCGCCACTTATGCCGCCGCGCTCCACCGCCAGATGGATGGCTTCGTGCAAAGCTTCATGCTGGTCGCGGCGTTGCGCGAAACGGCCAAGCTCATCGTCCTGCAGCTGCGTCCACACGCCATCGCTGCACAACACGAATGCATGGCCTCGGCGCAAATCGCCACTGCCGTGATCGACCACCGGCTCATCGGGTCCGCCCAAACCACGCAACAGCTGCTGCTGATCGGCGTGCGTCGCGAGTTCGCACTCGGAGATCTCGCCTCGCCGATACTTGAGCTGCGCCAAGCTGTGGTCCTCCGTGCGCCCCATCAATCGGCGCCCATTAAAACGATACAACCGGCTATCCCCGACGTGAGCCCAGGCGACGCGGCTATCCTTTACCAACAAGGCGACCACGGTGGAGTGCGTTGCACCGCTGGCCAGGCGCACCTGACGACGACGAAGCTCGGCGTGGGCTGCCTGACACAATGACTCCAGGAACAACGAGGTCGGCTGGCGACGCCATTCACCTCGTTCCCATAGCCGGTGCGCGACGTCGATCACACCCTGGGAAGCCAGCTCGCCCGCACCGTCGCCGCCCATGCCATCGGCCAGCACCAGAAGGTAGGTATGCGTCGCCGGATCGTAGAGACAAGCCAGATCATCCTGCTGCGTATCGCGGCCACCTCGCGCCCGGCCAGCGGCCACGCTGGGAAGCGCATGGAATTCGATCGAGTTGTCCACCCGCCCCCTCCCTTAGAGACCGATCCTCGGCTCCGACAATTTAGCTGGATGAGCACTATTGTGTAATGTCCACTTTGGGTCGAAAGCGGACCTCATGTCTATTCGCAAAAAACTGAATCACTGGAATTGCCACTCATTACATATCGATCAGAACCAACACTGTGAATGCTCAGAAAAAAATCAGAACCACAAAGCACAAAACAGCACATACCCCCGACAGGCAAATTCCGCACCAAAAGAGAACAGGATCCTCAGATCTCTTGGCCATTGAATAGAGGATTGAAGCATTTCCAGTTCTGAGCCCTCTGATCAAATTGAGCAAAAGGAACGCGCCGGCCAAAAGTAAGAAAAAATCTTCCTTCACAGTTTGGCTACTGTAATTTCGATTAATCATACTGTTCGCAAAGGTGAACACCCAGACCTTCATAACCATCCCCCGTGGCTAACCGCAATGTCAGCTATGGATCGAAACAGACTAAGAGGCCAAAGAGAAATCAACTAAAGCTCCCTAGCCACTTCCAGCCTTTTTACGCACTAAACATAAAACAGCTAAGGGCATACCAATCCGTCTTGCAACTCGTCGAAGACAGCTTTGCTCAAAACTCAGCAGGAAGCTCTCGCTAATACGCCTGGTTCGTGGGTTGCTGATCTTCCGTCAGGTGAATTACCGAAGGATAAACACGAGACAATTGTGGATAGTCGCTCGCGACAGTAGGGAGCCAGACTTTGGACTGATCCTCAATACGCAACTTATAAGTCGGCAAGCCATCCGGTCTATTGACCCTGGTAAAAGTGAGCAATAGATCACCGACGTAGTTGATTTTCCCTGCCTCGATGGTAAAGGGCATGCGATACGACGTCGCAGATCCTGCGTAAAGGCCCAAATCTATAGTGGCCCAGTTGTACTCTCCCGCCGGAAGCGCAATCACTATTAGGTTGCTCCGTTTACGCGGATAGAGAGTCGTCGGGATCGAACTACCATCGAGCTTGTCGACTTTGATACTGAGAGCATCGTATTTGAAGGAGGAGGTTTCCGAAAATATCGAGACATGGGCAACCATGATGCCAGTCCCCGGAGGAAGCATGGCAGTGTCTTTCAATATTGAATTTGTCGAGCAGCCGGCGATCAACATGATCAACAGCAAGAACCACACCCTGCCTAATGACATATTCCAATCTCCAATAGATGTGTTCGATTAGGTCCGCTATAGGCCGAAAGCGGACCTTAACTAAAGCACTAAAACGCTCGACTGCACGCTCCAGAAATCTTGACCTCATCCACAGCTACCGGAAGCCTCGCGCTACCTTTTCTATATCGTCCCTATTTTTGAGGGGCATCCGAGGGCGGAGACAAGTACTCCCCCAAGGGTTTGTCGCCGGATCTACTTCGGATATCTCGTCTAAAGTGCCTCCGGAAAAATAAGCACCGTACTCCGCCAATTCCACGGGGCGCGCTTTGAAACGTCCCCATATCCTCACGTAAGTGTGGTTCAGCGAGAAGAGCTGTTGCTTCAACTTAAAATTCTTCGGGAGCGCAACGACTAAGCCATTCGAGACGTCTGAATTCATAAAAGAATCCGGATTGAGAAACAAGATCGGCACTTTCGCATATACAAAATAGCCCGTGACCATGACTAATTTGTTGTCGAATTCCTCGCGCCTAGCCATCAAAACCGACATGGATGGCATGCACGTGACTTCGCCGAGTCCGCCTATGTAGTGGCAATAAGGATTGGGGTTGTCGCCTGAGATAGATGGCTCGATGGAATTTGCAGCCAAGAGCGGAGCGACGATCACTAACACCCACTTTTTCATATCAGCCCTTATTGCCTCTATATCGGGTGATGTCGCTTCCAGTCTGGCACTTGACGCCGAAGACGGAGAGGAGCCCATCTCATTGCTTTGGGTCGGAAGCAGACACCAAAAAGCTACCGGATAAGCTGATCTCTCCATCCGATAAGCAACTCAACCACTTTCCTGTCGTGCTCGTGATTAGCCCCCACGCCGATCTGCTCGGTGCTCAGCCAATGAAGGTATTCGGCCACATCCTTCCCATCGGTGGTGCCTTTAAGTCGCAGGAACACCTGCGGGACATAGCTTTCGTACTCATCCCTCGCCTGAGGAACATGGGCGACTCCAACTGGATCCCATACGTAGTGAAGGACTTCGTCGATCCTGCGTAGAAGCTCGTTGTCTTGTGGCGAGAGATTCACTGGGTCATTTCCGGAGGAATTTTTGTTTGGTCCGCCTTGGGTGGGAAGCGGACACTCCAAGAATGTCCGCGCAATCATCTCGTCAACAATGTTGCCTTGGACTACCAGCGACCATACGGTTCTAGCGTACATAAAGGAAATGGAGGCGATCCCTTCTTGTTCGATGGCTACGGGTGCCGCTTCGGGTTCCACGCTTTGTGCACGAACTCAATACGGTTTCCATCGAAGTCGGCGACGTTAGCTGCGTAGTAGCCTCGGGCAAAGTAGGTACGATCTGCTGGTTTACCTTCGTCGGTGCCACCGGCTTTGATTGCGGCCGCGTAGGCGGCGTCGACCAATTCATTGGTATCGCAGACGATTCCGATGTAGAGCCCGGTCTCGCCAGGCTTGCGTTGCCGTAGCCAGACGCTTGATCCGACCGCCTTCCCGCTGAGATACGCATCATCAGCAATGCCGTAAAGATCCGGGACGCCCTCGGGACCTGAAGCAGCGTCGTAGTTGCCGAACAGGCGCCAGCCGAGCGGCTTCAGGGCTTCAGAGTAGAACGCCAGCGACTTGTCGATGTCGGTGACGGAGATGTAGACGTGGTCGATCATTTTTCCCTTTTCTTGTTGCTTCAAAGCCAATGCGGAAAAGGTCCGCTTCGGGTCGAAAGCGGACATTACGACAGCTCGACGGGGAACTCCAATCCGATGAGCATGGTCAAGTCTCGGACGCGCCAAGTGGGCGCATATAGGGAGTGGAGCCATGAAGGTACAAGCGTGCATCGCACTGGCCATTGTCGCAGTGATGTCTATCGGCAATTCTTCGATGGCAGCATCGCCGACAATGCCGCCTGTGCAAGGCGACGAGGTTTCAGCGCTACATGCGCTGTGGGGTCGCTATCAAAAAGCCGTTGCGAGTAAAGATGCGGCAGCGATGCTGGATATGTACGTGAGTGGAGATGCACCCGTCATGGGGGCATTCGCTCCCAAGTCCTATGCGGTTGTAACGGCCGCCAACAAACAGCCGGTGCCGCGCACCCTGCTGAGCACCGCAAAGGAAGACGTGGCGGGTGAGGTCAAACTACCGCCAGACGAGATTGAAAATCTGGACATTCATACCGACGGAGAGGTCGGGTCAGTCTCGTTCGACTATAAAGCCAAGGTAGGCCACGGACGGATCATCTGGACAACCGTCCATACAAACGAAGGATGGAAGATAGCTTCCGTCGTCTATTCAATAAATGTTCCCGCTGCGGACAGCGAAGGCACGTCGGGCTAGAGAGCCCGCTCACTCATGTGGCCACCCATGTTTTGCGATAGACAATCGTCAACAAATCATTGGGGATAGATTTGGAGCGGCATGCCACATGCTTTTTTGCTCGTCATCCCGGCGCAGGCCGGGATCCAGTTTGAATACCGGTGCGAAGCACTCAACAGCTAAAAAGCTATTCAGTGTGCTGCGCACGCGTATTTCACTGGATCCCGGCCTGCGCCGGGATGACGAACAAAACGTGGAGAAACCTCAGGAGCAGCACACTTTTTCTATATCCGTTCCATAGAAAAGTGCCCCGCCCCTTCTTCACCACACTTACTTGCCTTGGATCAGCAGCTCCAGTGGCATGAGCGGACTGACTAGCATCAGCTCGTAGGTCATCAGGTTTGCCGCCACCAGCGGCAGCGTCGCCAGCTTCGCCTTGGCTTCTTCAACCGACTTGGCGTTCATCAGAAAGATGGGGCCGGCGTTCTCACGAAACCAGAACTGCTCGATGTCGCCGTCGAGATAATGTTTGAGCGTGGCCGGAACTTCACTCGGCAGGTATTGCTTGATTTGTTCGGGCGTAAGGGGAGATTTCACAGAAGCGATAGCCATGACTTTCATGGAGGTTCCTCGTTTGATGTGCATTGCGATGTGCAACGAGGAGCAATCTAGTCTTCGGCCTGCCAAAGCGGTATCGTCGTAAATGACAACTTTAGGGTCATTTACGCCATGCGCATTTCCATACTTGCCCTGGACGGCCTATTCGATACGGGCCTTACCGTCACCTTGGACGCCTTCGGGATTGCCAACAATTTTGCGGCCCGGCAAATGAGTGGCCCGCCTCCTTTCGAAGTGTCGATCGTGGGTGTGCGCAAGAGCGTGCGGTCCGGCCATGGATGGCCCATACCCGTCCAAGCCATCACACCGGATTTAAAGCCTGACTGGGTGATCGTCCCGGCGCTCAATACAAGTACGCCGGATCGATTGATCCCGGCGCTTGCGCGACGAGACGTGAACCAGGCCAAGGCGCAACTGCTGACATGGCATGCCGAAGGCGCTCACATCGCCGCATCGTGTATCGGATCGTTTCTTCTGGCGGAAACCGGATTGCTCGATCATCAGGAAGCGACAACGACCTGGTGGCTCGCTCCCCTGTTTCGCCAGCGCTACCCGAATGTCTTGCTGGACGAATCGCGCATGCTCGTGCCGTCCGGCAGGATGGTTACGACGGGCGCGGCGATGGGACATCTCGATCTCGCTCTCTGGCTGGTACGCAGAGCCAGTCCAGAACTCGCAACCATGGTCTCGCGCTACCTGCTTGCCGACATACGCTCCTCGCAGGCTCCCTACATCATCCCCAATCATCTGGCGCAGGCGGATCCTCTCATTCTGCGCTTCGAGCGTTGGGCGCGGGAGCATCTCAAGGAAGGGTTTTCGTTGCAGAAAGCCGCCGATGCATTGACGACAAGCGCACGCACATTGCAGCGCCGCTGCCAAGCCGTGCTTGGCAAATCTCCGCTCGATTACTTTCAGGACCTGCGCGTCGAACGCGCGCGATCGCTGGTACAGGGCAGCAGCCTCGATCTCGAAGCCATCGCAGCCGAGGTGGGTTACGTCGACGGAGCGACGTTGCGAACACTCCTGCGTCAACGCTTAGGGCGCGGAGTGCGAGAACTTCGCGCCGACCTGCGTTGACGGCTCGCACAACCGTGCACGCGTCGCATCGGATTCATTCGTCGCAACTGCAAACAGGCCGCCCCATCGAGCAGGCCAACAAGGCCGGCGATACCGCGCTTGCCTTTGCCGTGCTGTTCGGCAAGTACTTCTGCTCACCATGGCGAGCTGAAAGTTGATCGCTGTGCAAAAGCACGCGAGACATGCTCCGTCACGTGCGGCGTGACTGCTTCTTTTCCACTTTGGGCTTCTCGGGTGCCTGACCCGTATGCGCGGCATCGCGCGCGAAACTGTTCGTCGATTTGAAGTCTTTGGCCTGGTCGACCACAGGCGTGATTTTCTTGCCGGAATAGACCGAGTGGATGATCGCTGCCGATAGAGGGCGTGGCGTGTCGTTCATTCGGATACCTCGATGATCGATAAACTGGCTCTCCACCATACTCCTAAACCGTTGGCCGCGCAGGCCATCATTTCCCATATCAACTTGCGATAACAGTACACAAACTCGGCTCCCTGGCCCGGCATGGTGTATGATCAGTCCGCAAGTATTTGCTTGTTTCTTGCGTTCCGCGTGGCCATTCAGCAGCTACCCGCTTCGCTCCCTCATCTCACGCGTGAAGCACCTCGCTTAGAAGGTGGCACCCTCGGGAGCATCCATGCCGAACCCATCCGCTCCCCGCGCCGACACGACCCAGCCCGCCAGCCCGGCAAGAGCTGGATCAAAGTGCACGAGATGCGATGCGGTGTGCTGTCGCCTCACCGTTGTCCTGCAACCCGAGGACAACATCCCTGCCCACCTCACCGCGCAGCTTCCGAACGGGCTTCAGGTGATGGCCCACGCCGAAGACGGATGGTGCGTCGCCATGGACCGCACCCACATGAACTGCGGCATCTACGCAAATCGACCCTCCGTCTGTCGACGATTCGTGATGGGCGGCGCGTACTGCAACGCCATTCGCTCGGATTACACAAGACAACACCCTCGCAGCATCGCGATCACTCTGAAATAACAGGACTCCCCACTTGGCAAAGACCAACTACACCTTTGAAAAACGCCAGCGCGAACTGGCCAAGAAGAAACAGCAAGACGCAAAGCAGGCCAAGAAGAAAGCGACGCGCGAAGACGTAAAGCCAGGCGATACGGCACGCGATCTACCCGAACGCCGTCCATGAACGCGCCGGAGGCCGCCGCACCGCAGATATGGGTCGATGGCGACGCCTGCCCGGGCGTGATCAAGGACATTCTGTTTCGCGCCGCCGAACGCGCAAGAATCCATGTAACGCTGGTCGCCAATCACACGCTGTCGCGTCCTCCATCGCGTTACATCCGGGCCATCACCGTGAGGGGCGGATTCGACGAGGCCGACAACGAAATCGTCGAACGCATGCACGCCGGCGACCTTGTCGTCACGCAAGACATCCCTCTCGCCGCACGCGTCATCGAAAAAGATGGCGTGGCCATCAATCCGCGCGGCGAGCGCTACACACCTGAGAACATGGCCGAGCGATTGTCGATGCGCAATTTCATGGAAGAATTGCGCGGAGCCGGCGTTCGCACGGGCGGCCCGTCCGCCTTTCACCAGCGCGATCGGCAGGCGTTTGCCAATCAGCTCGACCGCTGGCTGGCGCAACACGCCAAGCACACCGCACAACCGAGCGCGTGATCGAAACTTCGCGCATGGCATCTCCGGTGCAGATGCGCAGCAGGCGTTGAAAACACGCCACCCATTACACCGCCCCCTCCCCTGCGTGCAGCAGGGGAGGGTTGGGGTGGGGTGAAGCCTTCATGCGAAGCAAGAGCGTTACCCCCTCCCAACCTCCCCCTACTTCGCAGGGGGAGGAGCACAGTGCCGCGTCTCTCATCATCTTCGACCTGTGTTGACGTATTCGTTTTGTTAGCGGCTCTTAATGACGCAATCATGCGATCATGCCGCGCATGACCGCCTTCAACACCCTTCCCCTCAAACCCGCTTTGCTCGCCAGCGTCGAAACGCTCGGCTATAGCGAGATGACGCCCGTCCAGGCGCAAAGCCTTCCCGCCATGCTGGAAGGACGCGACGTGATCGCCCAGGCACAGACCGGCAGCGGCAAGACCGCGGCATTCGGGCTGAGCCTGCTGCAATCGCTGAACGCGGAAACCATTCGCCTGCAGGCGCTGGTGCTGTGCCCGACGCGCGAGCTGGCCGATCAGGTGAGCAAGGCCATTCGCAAGCTCGCCGCGAACATCCCCAACGTCAAACTGCTCACCTTGTGCGGCGGCATGCCCTTGGGGCCGCAACTGGCCTCGCTGACGCACGATCCGCATATCGTGGTCGGCACGCCCGGTCGCGTACAAGAACACCTCAAGCGCGGCAGCCTGCATGGCGGCGGCATCAAGGTGCTGGTGCTGGATGAAGCCGACCGCATGCTGGACATGGGTTTCAGCGAAGCCATCGACGACATCGTCGGACGCATCGCCAAGCACCATCAGACACTGCTGTTTTCGGCCACCTATCCGGACGATATCCGCGAAGTCAGCAAGCGCGTGCAACGCAACCCGGTCGAGATCATCGTGGAAGCGCCGGTCGAGACGAAGCCCGCGATCGAGCAGCAATTCATCGACGTCGATCCCGCCCGCAAACTCGACGCTCTGGCCCAGCTGCTTACCGGCGAAGGCGGCCAGCACGCGCTGGTGTTCTGCAATATGCGCCGCGACGTGGACGCCGTGGCGGAAGAATTGGATCGCCGCGGCTTCTCCGCGCTGGCCTTGCATGGCGACATGGAACAACGCGATCGCGACGAAGTGCTGGTGCAGTTTGCAAACCGCAGTTGCGCCGTGCTGGTGGCAACCGATGTCGCGGCACGCGGACTCGACATCACCGCACTGCCGCTGGTGATCAGCTACGACGTCGCGCACGATCCCGACACGCATGTCCATCGCATCGGCCGCACCGGACGCGCCGGGCAAACAGGGCTTGCGATAGCACTGTGCACACCGCGCGAAAAGCCCAAGGCCGCGAACATCGAAGAAGCACTCGGCAGGCCGCTGCCGTGGCACCCGCTGAAGGTTGCGCAGCCACGCGGCAAAACGCTGCATCTGGCGCCGATGAAAACGCTGGTGATCGATGCCGGCCGCCAGGACAAACTTCGCCCCGGCGACATCCTCGGCGCACTGACCGGCGATGCCGGCCTCAAGGCGGACGACGTCGGCAAGATCGACGTTTTCGCCACGCGCGCCTATGTGGCCGTCAACCGGTCACTCGCCAACAAGGCGCTGGAGCGTCTGCGTGCAGGCAAGATCAAAGGGCGCAATTTTCGAGTCCGTGCGCTGCACTGACGCGCACTGCGGCGCCTCCATCCAAGGGGAACAACACGTATGTGTCCATTCGAGACCGAGCGGCTTCGCGTCGACTACTTCACGCTTGACGATGCGAACTTCATTCTCGAACTGTTGAACGAGCCGGATTTCATCCAGAACATCGCCGACAAAGGCGTGCGCGATGTCGCTGGCGCAGAGGCCTATCTCCGCGACGGACCGCTGGCGAGCTACGCCAAACACGGCCATGGCTTGTACAAGGTCACGCTGAAACACAGCGGCGAACCGATCGGCATGTGCGGCTTGATTCGCCGCGATGTGCTCGAAGACCCCGACCTGGGCTACGCCTTCCTGAAACGACACCATGGTCAGGGTTACGCCAGCGAATCCTGCGCCGCCGTGCTCGATCGCGGCCGCCGTCAATGGAACATAGGCCGCATCGTGGCGATTACCGCGCCGCAAAACACGGGTTCGATTCGCGTGCTTGAGAAATTGGGGTTTCGCTATGAATCGGAGCGCAGGTTGTTCGAGGACAGGCCGAGCAGTTACTTCATCTGCGATCCTTGAAGCGACCTCGCGTGCGTGAAAAGAGATGCGTCAACCGGTCCCAATCGGCGATCCTCATGCTCGATCTTCGGCACCCCCTTTCTAACGAAAAGCCAACACCGAGCGTGACTCTCGCCATTAGGCTAGCCTCGCCGCTTCGTCTTACGATTTAGCCGAATTCGCACTGATACAGGGAGAGCAAAGCCATGAAAACGCGTTTGGTGGGAACGACGTTGCCCGTGCTTGAAGTGGGCCTGGAGCAAGGCGACAGAATTGTTTCAGAGCCCGGCCGGTTTTCCTGGATGACACGCAGCATCGTGCTCCAGACGACAGCGCAAACGGCCGGCGCGAAAGGCTTTCTCGGTGTCGTGGGACGCGCCCTTTCGGGCGGTGGCCTGTTCATGAATGAATACGAGACTTCCGGCTCGCCCGGCATGGTCGCCTTCGCGGCGAAAGTGCCCGGATCGATCGTCGAAGTACAGGTGAACTCCGGCCAGACCTACTTCATCCATCGCCACGGTTTTCTCTGCGGCACGGAAGGCGTGGATCTCAGCATCGGTTTCCAGCGCTCGCTCGGCGCCGGCATCTTCGGCGGCGACGGCTTCATCCTGCAAAAACTGGCCGGCACCGCTCGCGCCTGGGTGGAACTCGGCGGCGAAATCGTCACCTACACCCTCGCTCCCGGCGAAACGCTGCAAGTGCATCCCGGCCACGTCGGCATGTTCGAAGGCACCGTCAACTTCGACATCACCCTGTTGCCCGGCTTGAAGAACAAAATCTTCGGCGGCGACGGCATCTTCATCGCCAACCTCACCGGCCCCGGCCAGGTATGGCTGCAGACCCTCACCATGCCGAACCTGGCGCACGCCCTGTCTCCCTACATGGGTCGCGAGGGCGGATCGACCTCGTCTGTCGTGAGCGGTATCGGCGGCGATTCGGCTGGTATTGGTGGGGCTATTGCCGGAGGCGTGATCGGGTCGGTGCTTGGGAGTATTTTCAACAAGGACGACTAAGCGCCTGAATCGAGCTATGGGCCAGCGAGTGCTAGTCTTTGAAGAAACAGAATCACTCGCTGAACGGACAAGTTATGGTTTACCGCACATCTGGCCAAACTCAAAAGTCCACGATAAACCTCGCTAAATGCGAGGTTTTTTGTGCGACAAAGTCCATCAAAATCCAATTGATTCCAACAAAAAGCGGACAGGATTCTGTTTAAGTGCGCCGGTTAAATCGCCGGTCGATTACCTAGGTATTGCTCGCCGACTCACGGTTGGCATTCTTTATTTGATCCAGTGAGAGACTCCTGGCACCTTGGCTGATCTGTAAAATCGCTTGCTCAAGAGCCCCCTACCTTTTTACTGCTGCCCCTCTAATGGCCATCAAAAAATCCGAGCTTTATTCGTCCCTTTGGGCCTCCTGCGATCTGCTGCGCGGCGGCATGGACGCCAGCCAATACAAGGACTATGTGCTGGTGTTGCTCTTCATCAAGTACATCAGCGACAAGTATGCCGGGCAAAAGTACGCCCCCATCACCATCCCTGCGGGTGCAAGCTTCCGCGATTTAGTAGCACTGAAGGGCAAGCCGGACATCGGTGATCTGATCAACAAGAAGATCACGGGACCGCTGGCAGCGGCCAACAAGCTGGCGGACATGCCGGATTTCAACGACACGAATAAGCTCGGCAGTGGCCCGGAAATGGTCAAACGCCTGTCCGACCTGGTCGCCGTCTTCGAAAACCCCGCCCTAGACTTTTCGAAGAACCGCGCCGATGGTGATGACATCCTCGGTGATGCCTACGAATATCTGATGCGCCACTTCGCCACCGAGAGTGGCAAGAGCAAGGGTCAGTTCTATACCCCTGCCGAAGTCAGCCGCATCATAGCTGCGGTCATTGGTATCGGAAACACCAAGACCAGCCATGACACAACGGTGTATGACCCTACCTGTGGCTCTGGCTCGCTGCTGCTGAAGGTAGGCGACATGGCCCATACCAAAGTTACCTTGTACGGGCAGGAAAAAGATTCCGCCACCAGCGGTTTGGCGCGCATGAATATGATCCTGCACGACAACCCCACCGCGCTGATTGCTCAAGGCAACACACTGACCGATCCGAAGTTCCTGGATGGCGCCGCGCTTAAAACCTTCGACTTCGTGGTGGCCAATCCTCCGTTCTCCGACAAGCGCTGGAGCACCGGCCTCGATCCACTGCACGATCCCTACGCACGCTTCGACACTTTCGGTGCACCACCCGCCAAGCAAGGCGATTACGCCTATCTGCTGCACATTATCCGTTCGCTCAAGAGCAAGGGCAAAGGCGCCTGCATTCTGCCGCACGGCGTGCTGTTCCGTGGCAATGCCGAAGCGGAAATCCGTAAGAACCTCATTCGCCACGGTTACATCAAGGGCATCATCGGCTTGCCAGCCAACCTGTTCTACGGCACCGGCATCCCGGCCTGCATTATTGTCATCGACAAGGAAAACGCGCGTACCCGTGAAGGCATCTTCATGGTCGATGCCAGCCAGGGCTTCATCAAGGATGGCCCCAAGAATCGCCTGCGCGAACAAGACATCCACCGCATCGTGGACGTGTTCAATAGGCAGGACGAAAGTGATCCTCGTTATGCTTGCATGGCGAGCCCAGCCGAGATCGAAAAGAATGACTACAACCTCAACCTGTCACGCTATATCGAAAGCAGCGCGACCGAGGACACCCAAGATATCGAAGGTCACCTCAGGGGCGGCATCCCCTTCGCCGACGTAAAAGCGATGGCTGACTATTGGGCCGTTTGCCCGGCACTGAAGCAGGCGTTATTTAAATCACTGCGTACTGGCTATGTCGAACTGGCCGTGGACAAGGCCGCCATCAAAACTACCATCTATCAGCATCCGCAATTCGCTGGCTTTATCAAGGATATGGATGCGTACTTCGCCAAGTGGCGCAAGCAAGTCACGAAAAACTTTAAGGCGCTGGAACCTGGCTTCCATCCCAAGCAGTTAATCGTGGACATCGCCGATGGCCTACTGAAGTACTACGAAGACAAGCCACTGATCCACGCTTACGACGTGTACCAGCATCTGATGGATTACTGGGCGGAAACCATGCAGGACGATGCATATTTGGTGGCGGCCGATGGCTGGGTGGCCAAGCCGTACCGCATCATTGAGAAGGACAAGAAAGGAAAGGAGAAGGACAAAGGCTGGACCTGCGATCTACTCCCCAAGCCGCTGATTGTGGCGCGCCACTTTGCCAAGCAACAGGCTACCCTCGATGCCAAGCTGACTGAATTGGAAGCAATAAGCAACCAGATCGCCGAGTTAGAAGAGGATCAAAGTGGTGAAGACCTGGCCCTCTCTGGCTTCGACAAGATCACTGTCGCAGCGGTGAAAGAGCGCATCAGGGAAGTCGAAAACGATCCTGAAAGTGTAGACGAACTGGCTGTGCTTAGAGCCTGGTCTAGGCTCAACGGTTTGGAGAGTCAGCTTAAGAAAAAGGTCAAGGATCTGGATGCTGAATTGGATAAGTTGGCATATAACCGCTACGCCAAACTCAGCGTCGATGACATTAAGACGCTGGTAATCGAGGACAAGTGGCTCGCAAGAATAGCTACTGACCTGCAGTCCGAGCTCGATCGCGTCAGCCAGAACTTGACTCGCCGTATTGGCGAACTAGTCGAACGCTATGCCACCCCCTTGCCGACATTGACCGCACGGATGGCCGAGCTACAGGCTAAGGTCGATGCGCATCTGGCGAAGATGGAGGCGGCGTGAAACTGAAGTCACGTTACAAGCAGACTGAAGTAGGTGCTATTCCAAACGACTGGGATGTAAAACTATTGCCCGATGTCTGTCGTTTTCGAAGTGGAAAAGCTCATGAACAATATATCTCCGAATCAGGAGAATATGTTTGCGTAAACTCTAAATTCATTTCAACGGATGGACAAGTCCGCAAATATTCTTCCGTTAATTTCTGCCCCGCCTATCAAGACGACATCTTGATGGTAATGAGTGACTTGCCTAATGGAAGGGCTCTTGCAAAGGCCTATCTCGTCAAGGAGGGTCAAAAATATGCTGTGAATCAGCGCGTATGCGCTCTTACTCCGTTGCGCGGGAATATTGCCGGCTATCTCTACTACACGCTTAACAGGAATCCTTATTTTCTAAAATTTGATGATGGGGTTAGTCAAACACACTTATTGAACCCCGTCTTCAAAAAGTGTCCAGTTGCAATTCCTCAGTCACCTGACGAACAGTCCGCCATCGCCGGCGCCTTGAGTGATATGGATGCGTTGCTATCCAGCCTGGACGCCCTTATTGCCAAGAAGCGCGACCTCAAGCACGCCTCCATGCAGCAACTACTCACCGGCGAGACTCGCCTGCCGGGATTTAGTAGCGAGTGGGAGATGAAGCGCCTCGACCAGCTCGCCAGCATTCGCAGCGGTGGGACCCCAAGTACAAGCATAGGACGATTCTGGGATGGTGATATTCCGTGGTGCACACCAACCGACATCACCCAATTGAACGGCGGCAAGTACTTGTCAAAAACAAGCCGTACAATTACGCGGGAAGGACTATTGAACAGCTCCGCTGAACTAATTCCTACAAACTCAGTCGTGATGACCTCTCGTGCCACTATCGGCGAATGTGCAATTAACTCAATACCGATTTCGACCAATCAGGGTTTCAAGAACTTCGTTCCATATGCTTCCACGAATGTAGAATTTCTTTACTACCTTCTGCAAACGCAGAAGCAAGGATTCATACGACTTTGCGCAGGCAGCACATTCCTCGAAATCAGCAAAACTCAGTTGGCAGCCCACGAAGTTCCCTTGCCCTCCTCGAAGAAAGAGCAAGCCGCCATTGCTAAAGCTCTTTCCGACATGGACGCTGAACTCGCCACACTTGAAGCGCGCCGCGATAAAACCCACGCACTCAAGCAAGGCATGATGCAGGAATTGCTAACCGGCAAAACCCGATTAGTTTGAGAGTGGACATCGCGACCATGCCCAAGCGAAAGTCCCCCTCTTCACTAACCAGCGAAATCGCTTCGCTGGAAGCTGATAAGGCGGCCAGAACATCACAGAAGATTCGTGCCTTGCTTCAACAGCAACCGAAAATGATTTTGACCGAGGTCGCACAGGCCATTAGATGCTCCTTGCGTAAGGTGGACCACGCCTCCGCCAAACTTCAGCAAGAAAACAAGTTGCGCTATCGCGGCCCAAAGAAATGCGGCAATGGGCAGTGACATGACAATCACAGGGGATTGAGTACATGAGCAACATTGGTAAGGCGGAGCGGATCACACAGAACCGTGTCATCCAGCTATTCAAGGATCAGTTGCACTACGCCTATCTGGGCGACTGGACGGATCGTCACAACAGTAATATCGAAGACGGTTATCTTACGGCCCACCTTACGGAAGCCGGTTACCGCCCTGCACAAATCAGTCAGGCTATCCACCAGCTAAGGACCGAAGCCGACCACCCCCAGCGCGACCTGTACACCAATAATCAGGCCGCATATCAGCTTCTTCGCTACGGCATTTCCGTGAAAGTGGAAGGTGACAAGCGGAACCAGACGATCTGGCTCATCAACTGGAAAGAGCCGCTTAAAAACCACTTTGCCATCGCCGAGGAAGTAACGCTGCGTGGTGGCCACGAGCGCCGCCCCGATATTGTGTTGTACGTCAACGGCATTGCCATCGGTGTGCTGGAGTTGAAGAGCAGCCGGGTCAGCATTGGCGACGGCATCCGCCAGAATCTTTCCAATCAGCAACCGGCGTTCAACGAGTGGTTTTTTAGCACCGTGCAATTCGTGTTCGCTGGCAATGATACCCAAGGGTTGCAATATGGCACCGTAGGCACGGAGGAGAAGTTCTTCCTCTCATGGAAGGAGGACGAAGCCGACAACGACGGCTACAAGCTGGACAAATACCTGCTGAAGATGTGCGAGAAGTCGCGGCTTATCGAGCTAATGCACGACTTCATCCTGTTCGATGGTGGCAAGAAGAAGCTTCCCCGCGTCCATCAGTATTTTGGTATCAAGGCTGCGCAGGCACATGTGCGCGAGCGCCAGGGCGGCATCATCTGGCACACCCAGGGCACAGGTAAAAGCATCCTGATGGTATTGCTAGCCAAGTGGATTCTAGAAAATAACTCCGCCGCGCGCGTAGCTATCATCACCGACCGCGATGAACTAGACAAACAGATCAAGCGGGTGTTCGAAAGCGCCGGAGAGCCCATTTACCGTACTAGCAGCGGGCGCGACCTAATGGGCCAGTTGGCCCTGCCCGCACCCCGCCTGCTTTGCTCGTTAGTGCACAAGTTCGGGGCCGGCAAAGGCTTGAGCGATGGCGATTTCGATGCCTTTATCAAAGAGTTTGGAACTCAGCCTAGCGAGGCTGTCGGTGACTTGTTCGTGTTCGTGGACGAATGCCATCGCACTCAAGGCGGCAGGCTAAATCGGGTGATGAAGGCGATGATGCCGAATGCGGTGTTCATCGGCTTTACTGGTACGCCACTACTAAAGAAGGATGCTGCCACCAGTCTTGAAGTATTTGGCAGCTACATCCACACCTATAAGTTTAGCGAGGCGGTGGAGGATAAGGTCGTCCTTGACTTGGTTTATGAGGCACGTGACATCGACCAGAAGCTTGGCTCACAGGACAAGATCGATCAGTGGTTTGAAGCCAAAACCCGTGCATTGAACGACTGGCAAAAGAACGAGCTGAAAAAGCAATGGGGCACGATGCAGAACGTGCTCAGTTCGCGCTCACGCATGGATCGTGTGGTTGCTGACATCATCTTCGACTTCGAGACGAAGCCCCGCCTGTCCAATGGATGTGGCAACGCAATGCTCGTAGCCTCCAGCATCTACGAGGCATGTAAGTATTTCGATCTCTTTCAGAAGACACCTTTCAAGGGCAAGTGCGCGATCGTCACCTCGTACAACCCACTGGCCAAAGATGTAACGCTTGAGGAAACCGGAGCCAACTCCGAAACCGACAAGCAGTTCATCTACAACACCTACACCGAGCTGCTAAAGGGCGTGCAAACCAAGCCAAGCATGTCTAAAACCGAGGTATACGAAGAACAAGCCAAGGCCAGGTTCATCAAGGAACCGGCCAACATGAAGCTGCTGATCGTTGTGGACAAGTTGCTGACCGGGTTCGATGCGCCAGCCTGCACTTATCTCTACATTGACAAATCCATGCAGGACCACGGACTGTTCCAGGCTATCTGCCGTACGAACCGGCTGGATAGCGACGATAAAGACTTCGGCTACATCGTCGATTACAAGGACTTGTTCAGGAAGGTGGAAAAGGCCGTCGCGGTGTATTCCTCCGAGCTTGATCACAGTGCTGGCGGTGTCGCACCAGAAGTCATGCTTGAGAGCCGAGTTAAAAGAGGTAAGGAACGGCTCGGTGCCGCGCTGGAAGCCCTAGCTCTGTTAGTGGAAAAGGTGGAGCCTCCCAAAGGGGAGCTGCAGTACATCCATTACTTCTGCGGCAATACCGAGATCGCTGAGGACTTAAGGGCACACGAACCACAGCGATTTGCCTTCTACACTGGCGTCGTGAGCCTGTTGCGCGCCTATGGCGCTATAGCTGACGAAATGGACGAGGCTGGTTATGACCCGACTCAAAAGGAAGCGATTCGGCGCAAGCTCGACGAGTACGTAAAGCTGCGCGAGACGATTCGCCTGGCCAGCAATGAGACGCTGGACCTCAAGCCCTTCGAGGCTGACATGCGCCATCTGATCGACACCTACATTGAGGCCAGTGAACCCCGCAAGATTTCCGATTTCGACGATATCGGCCTGCTGGACTTAATCGTGAAGGCGGGCATTGCTCAGGCTATTGCGGAAAAGCTCGGTCAAATCAAGGATCGGGAAGCCGTGGCGGAAATCATCGAAAACAATGTCCGCAGCAAGATCGTCAAAGACCACCTGACCGATCCAGCCTACTTCGCCAAAATGTCCGCGCTGCTGGATGAGATCATCAAGAAGCGCAAAGAGAAGGCTATCGACTATGAGGAATACCTCAAGCAGATAGCTGCGATTGGGAAGATGGTGCAAAGCGGCAAGGCCGACGACACCCCGATCGCATTGGACACTGCCGGCAAGCGCGCGCTTTACAACCACCTTAAGGATAAGGTACGCGGAGTTGCGGAGCCACCCGCGATCTATGGCCAGCCTGTAGACGAGATGCTAGAGCTAGCTTTGCGAATCGACCAGACCGTTAAGCGCGTTCGTCCGGATGGTTGGCGCGGACACACCCCGAAGGAAAACACAATCAAACACGCGCTTTTGGAAATTCTTGGGGACGAAGCCGAAGTAGAACGCTTGTTCTCCATCGTCAATGCGCACTCGGAGTATTGAGCGTGCAGCTGCATAGCCAGCTCGAATTGGGTGAGCTGCATGTAGATGTAGTTAGAAAGGACATCAAGCATGTCCACTTGAGCGTGTATCCACCTGATGGCCAAGTGCGTATCTCTGCACCGCTGGACATGGCGCTAGAAACTATACGCATTTATGCAATTACTAAGCTGGACTGGATCAAGCGTCAGCAAAGCAAGCTTCGCTCACAGGAGCGGGAAACCGTTCGCGAATATCTGGAGCGTGAAAGTCACTACGTTTGGGGCAAGCGATATCTGTTACACGTGGCGACAACTGACGCCGCACCCACGGTGAAACTGAAACACTCAAAGCTGGAGTTGCATCTGCGCCCTGGCAGTGGCACGGACAAACGTCGTGAGCTACTCGAGGCATGGTATCGGGAACAGCTCAAAGCCACTGTGCCAACCTTGCTGGCACGCTGGGAGCAAACGCTTGGCGTGAAGGCCCGACGCGTTATTGTCCAGCGCATGAAAACAAAGTGGGGGAGCTGCAACCCGACTAGTGGCCTAATCCGCCTCAACACCGATCTGGCCCGCAAACCGCCTGTTTGCCTCGAATATATCGTCGTGCATGAGTTGGTACACCTACTGGAGCCGACCCACAATGCTCGTTTCCAGTCGCTGATGGATACTGCCATGCCGCATTGGCGGCACGTCAAGCGGGAGTTGAACCAGCTACCCGTGCAGCATGATGATTGGGACTATTGATCCGCGTCGCCAACAGTAGTGCGTATCCCACATGAAGGCCGCACTAAATCGTCCCAACCGACTAAGCGCCATTGTAGTTAGTCAATGATTTGGTCGAAAAGATAAAGTAATTTTGCCCCGCTTATTCAAAAAGCATTGTGCCGCTGTTCCTGATTCCCTTTTCCTTTTCTGGCGCACAATCAATGCGCGTTCGCGCAACCCGATCGTGTTGCATCCTGCGCAACAATTTCCAACACATCAGCCATCTGAAAACTTAGGTCGGCGAAGAGCTGTCCGATCAAGCTGCGACGGATGAAAAGCATGGTGTCGTGATCGCCGTTCGTGGTGGCAGTGCCGGCAAGCTGTGCCATCAGAAGTAACTTGTCGCGAATCATGCACAGATCGTCGTAGTGATCTTGGGACAGCTCGTAGCTTCCCGTGTTGAACAGGTTGTGATGGGGGTGATTCATGGGCCTAGTCCATTACCGTAGGTCGCGCCACGTATTGCGCGTGGCGCGAAGGGCTACAGGAAAAATCCTGCACGTAGTGGTGGAAC
>NZ_QRBF01000003.1:346857-540097 GCF_003363265.1 Dyella psychrodurans
CTAGCGTGCGTGCCGTATGATCGAGGATAACCATGGTCAACTTCTCTTCAGTTGGTTGTGGCCAGCGGATCGTTTGGGTTGCCGCCCAGGCGATCCGCGCTACTTCACTCATGTCGGGCGTGCCGTAATCATCGAGTCGGGATGGGCACGCCCGACGGAAGCACCTTTGCATAAGTGGGGTGCGGTGTTCTGTCAGGGGACGCGGATTGGTGGGGGCGGGAAAGCTGATTGCGCTTGCGGCAGCAGAGCCGACATGCGGCGCGTTCGCTCGTTATTTATGTTGAGTGCTTTGCACTGCGTATTGATACTGGGTCCCGGCTTTCGCCGGGACGACGGTGAGGGGAGATGGGAGACCTCGGATCTCGGGGGCTGGTCGCTTTTTTTCGGTGTGTTTTTCTTACTGCCTGATTTCGGCTTCGACCAGCTTTGCCAGCAACACCAGTGATTCTTGCCAACCGAGGTAGCAAGCTTCGGCGGGAATCACTTCGGGAATGCCTTCCTGCACCACGTTCAGTTCCGTGCCGCAGAATACGGCTCGCAGTGTCACTGTCGTCTGCATGGTTCCCGGCAGGTTCGGGTTGTCGAACACACCGTTGTAGCGAAGGCGCTCGTTCGGCACCAGCTCCAGGTACTCGCCGCCGAACGATTGGCTATCGTCCGTGGTGAAGTTGGTGAACGACATTTTGTAATGCCCACCCACCTTGGCATCCATCTCGTGGACTTTGCCGGTGAAGCCGTTGGGCGGCAGCCATTTGGCCATGGCTTCGGCATTGAGGAAGGCGCGGTAGACGCGCTCGGGCGTGGCACGGAGTACGCGGTGGAGGCGAACCGTTTGGGTGGTCATGTGTCAATTCCTTATGCAGAGGACGGCCCTCTGATGGTACGACGAACGCCGTACGGTGGAATCGACATATCGCTTTGCTGCTGTCATCAGGCTGTGCAGGCAGTACGCCGATAGGGGCACACTGCCTGAAGCCTTCTCATTTTCCTCACATCCAGCGGACTCGTTCTCGACGTCGAGTCCGCCTTCTCGACCATCCTGCTGGACCTCGGTCCAGCAGGATGGGTTGAACTTCAAGCATTACCAGCCGATGCCGAATGCCATGTGTTCCGGCTGTTGCGTGGCGATGGTGGTGCTTTGGTTGTTGTTGTCGTCATACGAGAAGCCGTACGCCAATCCACCTACCGAGTGCTGGTGCCAGAACCACGAGTAGAAGTTGGCTGGCGAGGATTGGTAGTAGGTCGACGCCGTTGCCCAGCTCGTGGACGTGAGCAGTACGCCACGGTTGGTTGCCGCGCAGATCTGGTTTTCCAGCTGCAACTGGATGGCGTTTTCGTCTTGTTGCTGCGGCGAGCTTCCCGGCACGCCGGTGGCCATCGTGCCTGCGCATTGCAGGATGTCCTGCGTGGACGGTTGCTGGACGACGAAGGTTTCGCCCACGTTGGCCGCGGCGGGATTGACCTCGGCGAAGGTGATGGCCGATCCGGAGGCGGTGCCGTTGAATTGGCGGCCGTTGACGGTGATCGTCACGGGTGTGGTGCTGTACTGCGCCCACGCGCCGGCGATGTAGCTGTCGAAGTAGTTGCCGTTGGTTTGTCCGCTGCCGAAGGTGGTCTGCGCGGGCGCGATGATGCGCAGGTTGTTGGGCGCAGGCGTGTGGAACGCTGCCGGCGTCTGGTTGACGTATTCCTGGTCGATGTTCGCGATCGACTCGTTGATACCCACCTGCATGTGGAAGGTTTCGTTGGAACCCCACACATCCAGCAGCAGCGGCAGGCCGAACTGATTGACCTGGGTGGTGTTGATGAAGATGCCGCCGTTGGTGCCGTAGGTGAACTCGTACCAATCGTAGTGAACGTTGATATTCGGATCGGTGTTGTTGAGCGGATTGGGTCCGGCGTATCCGTTATTGCCACCGTTCGCACCGGCCACGATCGACATGTACAGCGGGCCGCCTTCCGAAATGTAGATGCGTCCGGAAGTCAGCGGCGGCAGCTTGAGCTGATGGCTCTGGGCCAGCGTGAAGGCGTAGTTGGGATACGTCTTTCCGTTCGGCCCGACCAGTGCGTTGGACGCGGTGTTGTCCGCGACATTGGCCGGCGTGATCGTGCCGTCGTAGTTCACCCACGAGAGCACGCCGGTGGCCGGATCGTTGCCGAGAATCTCGACATAGATCTGGTTATCCGGCCATGCGCCGCCGGTGTTGTTGTTGAGGTCGGTGACGATGTAGCCGGGAACGACCGAGTACGTGGGCGAAAGGTTGACGCTCAGCGTTGCCGCCGACGATGTCGCGGAACCGGCGGAGTTGGTGACGGTGACCGTGAAGCTGGCGGTGTTGTCTGCCGCCGTGGTTCCCGGCGTGGTGTAGCTCGCGCCGGTTGCACCGCTGATGGCCGCGCCGTTCTTGTTCCACTGATAAGTGAGCGAACCGCCGCTGGCAACCACGGAGAACGTGGCCGCCTGTCCAACGGTGACCGATTGATTGGTTGGCGCCGTGGTGATGGCGGGTGCCGTCGTCGGTCCCGAACCCGTTGCCGATGTCGTCGAGATGGCGGTGTTGGAAGCGGGCGACGCGCCCGCCGCGTTCACGGCTTCGACAACGTAGGAGTACGTGGTCGATGCCGTGAGGCCGGTATCGCTGTACGTGGTGCCGGCCAGGCCATTCGCGACGGAGGCGCCGTTGCGTATCACGGTGTATGTCACACCGGATGTCGTCGACGCGGTCCAACTCAAGTCGATTTCGCTGGAAGACGCCGCCGTGGCCGTCAGGTTGGTCGGCGCAACCGGAATCGCCAAGGTGCTGGCGCTCGCTTGCGTCGTCGGTGCCGACGTGCCGGCGGTATTGGAAGCCTCGACCACGTAGTAGTACGTGGTGTTCACCGTCAGGCCGGTATCCGAGTAGCTGTTGGTGTTCGCCGTGGCAATTTGGTTGGCACTGGAAGGCGTGAAGCCAGCCGTCGTGCTGCGGAACACGTCGTAGACGACGCCGGGCGCCGACGAAGCCGTCCAGCTCAAGTTGATCTGGCTGGCGGAAACGGCCGTCGCGGTCAGGGTGCTGGCGGAGGCCGGCGGCGGTGCGATCACTTCGATGCCGTTGATCTCGGCATTGTCGGTGATCGTGGTGAACTGCAGCACGATCTGTCCCTGCGCATTGGCGGTCGCCGTGAAGGGTTCGACGATGGCAATGTCCTGCCCGCCCGCGGTCGCGACGATGTCGAAGTTGCCCAACACCTGCGTGCCGTTGATGGCGACGTTGAACACGCGCTGGCCTGCCTTGGTCCAGTAGAACTCGTCGAAGTGCAGGCGCACCGTGTAGCTGGCACCGGCGGTGAGACCGGGAAGCGTATAGGTGAAGTTGTTGCCGGAACGCTGGTGCTGGTAGACCGACTGCGGCGCGGGATTCGTCACACCGGAGGTGTTGATCGTCGAGCCCGTGCCGGATTCGCCGCCGCCATTGAAGTATTCGTCGGCGGCGTAATCACCCGAAGCAGTACCGCCGGCGCTGATCGCCAACGCATCCGTGCCGCAACCCGATACGCAGTCGACATCGAACGTGGTGGCGGTGGCGGTGTTGGACGCCATCGACGTACCCGCCGTATCCAAGGCTTCGACCGTGTAGGAGTACGTGGTGGAGTTGGTCAGGCCGGTGTCGCTGTAGGTGGTTCCGGTCTGGCTGTTGCTTACCGCTGTGCCGTTGCGGAAGACCGTGTACGTCACGCCCGAAGTGGCCGAGGCCGTCCAGCTCAGGTTGATCTGGCTGGAGGAAGCCACGGTGGCCGTCAGGTTCGACGGTGCATTGGGCGGCGTGTTCGTTGCCGTCGCGTTTTCGATTTCGATGCCGTTGACCGCGGCATTGTCCTTGACGGAGACGAACTGGATCACGACCTGACCCTGCGCATTCGCCGTTGCCGCGAACTGCTCGGCCACTGCAATGTCCTGGCCGCCGGCGGCTGCGAGGATGTCGAAGTTGGTCAACACCTGCGTGCCGTTGATGCTGACGTTGAATACGCGCTGGCCTGGCTGAGTCCAGTAGAACTCGTCGAAGTGCAGGCGCACGACGTAGCTGGTTCCTGGCGTCAGGCCGGGAAGCGTGTAGCTGAAGTTGCCGAAGCGTTGATTCTGGTACACCGACTGCGGCGCAGGATTGGTGACGCCGTTGATGTTGATCGCCGCATTGGTGCCCGAGGGCGTACCGCCGTTGAAGTCTTCGTCGGCGGCGAAGTAGCCCGCACCGGGACCGCCCGCGCTGATCGCGATCGCATCCGGGCTGGTGCAGTTCGTCGTGCACGTCGAGACGGGCGTGGTCACCGTGGCGGTGTTGGAAGCGGCCGAAGCGCCGACCGCGTCGCTGGCTTCGACGATGTAGTAGTACGTTGCGGCGGCCGCCACGCTTGTATCCGTGTACGTCGTTCCAGATGTGGTGGCTATCTGGTTGGCGTTGGACGGCGTGAAGCCGGCGGCGGCGCTGCGATAAACGGTGTAGCTGACATTGCAGCTGCTGCCCGCCGTGCTTGCGCCCCACGCCAGGTTCACCTGGTTGGATGCGTTGAGTGCCGCAGCCAGTCCGCCCGGTGCGCTCGGCACGGCGGTGCAGGTGTTCTGTTGCACGCTGAGCGTGGCGGTGCTGCTGGTGGTCGCGCCAAACACATCGCCGATCGCCACGCTGAACACCGAGCCATTGTCGGCTGCGGCGGTTGCCGGCGTCGTGTAGGTGGGCAAGGTTGCGCCGACGATGGGCGTGCCGTTCTTGGACCACTGATAGGTCAAGCTGCCAAGACCGGTGGCCGCGACGCTGAAGGTGGCCTGTTGTCCGACGTTGACCGCCTGGTTCGCCGGTTGCGACGTGATGACGGGCGCGGCACCGGCATCGGTGCCGGAGGTACACAGCGTGGCGCCAGGATAGTTGTTGGTCACCTGATAGGCGGACGTGCCGTCGAAGTTCACCACGGCGGACTTGGTGGAATCGTCCGGGTCCACCGTCGAGGTCCACGTGCTCCACGTGCCCGAGATGGCGCAGGTGGTGTTATTGGAACCGCTGATGGTGTGCGCTTCCGATTGCGTGGGCAGACGCATATTGATGCCCGCGCAATACGCCTGCGCGTTCACGCCGGTGAACTGCGAACCGGGCGTGGTGTACGTCATCACGGTGCGGGTCCAGTTCAAGCCGGTCAGGTTGTCCGTCACCAGATTGGGATTCGCGGCGTTGACGGTATAGCGCTCGGTCGAGCCGCCGCATTGCGGCACGTTGTAGACCTGGAACTCGTAGACCGAGTAGCCGTACTGCGTGGCGCGCTGCGTGCCGTTCAAGCGGACATAACGCGCGCTGACCGTCGGGAAGGTGAGCGTTTCCGTGCCGCCGGCGCCGGCGCTGTTGGAGGTCGCCGTTTTCCAGGAGGTCGGATCGTTGGGATCGCCGTTGCTATAGAGGATCTGGTACTGGGCCGCATAGGCGTTTTCCCAGTTGATGACCACGGTGTTGAACGGCTGCACCGAGCCCAGATCGATTTGCAGCCACGACGGATCGACGCCCGGAACAGCCGGTGTCGGCGGTGCATTGGCGGTCGCGGAACCCCAGCGCGTGGAAAGATTGCCGTCGACGGCATTCTCCGCGCCGAGGCAGTTGGTGCCCGAGTACGGCGGATTTGTCGTTCCGTCGTTGCACGCGTTCTGCGAGCTGCTGGCAGTCGCCACGGCATCCAGCGCCAGATTGACGCCCGGCGGCGCGAGCGTAAGTTGCGCGGCGTTGCTGGTGGCAGGCGCACTGGCGGCGTTGTTCACCGTCACGCTGTACGCGCCGACGTTCGCGGCGCTCACCGCGGGAATCGTATAGCTGAGCGTGCTCGACGGTTGCGACCCGCTGGTGAGAATGATGGGCGAGCCGCCCGCGGGCGTGAACTGCCATTGATACGTGTACGGACCGGAACCGGCAACGACAGCGGTGAATTGCACCGGCTCGTTCACCGGAACAATCGCGTTGGTCGGTTGCGTGGTGAAGGATACGGGCGTTGCAGCGCCCACCGTCACGGTGGCGTTATTGGATTGAACCGTGCCGAGATCGTTCGTGACCGCGACATAGAAACTCTCGGTACCGGCCGCGCTAAACACAGGCGTGGTGTACGACGCTTGCGTTGCGCCGGCAATGGCGCCGGAGCCGACCTGATACCACTGATAGGTAAGTTGCGGCGAACCTGTCGCCGCTACCGTCAGCGTTGCCGATTCGCCCACCACTACCGCCTGGGAAGCAGGCTGCGTGGTGATCACCACATTGGCGGGCGCATCGACGCTGAGCGTGACGGGCGTCGACGTCACCGAACCGACACTGTTGGCGATCGTCACCGTGTAGGTGTCGCCGTTGTTGGCCGAGGTGGTGGCAGGCGTGGTGTACGTGGCGCTGGTTGCACCGGCGATCGGGCCGTTCACGTCGGACCACTGATAGCTGAGCGTGCCGGAACCCGAGGCCACGACACTGAAGGTGGCCGTATAACCGGACGTGGTGGCCACATTCACCGGAGGCACGATGATGACCGGCGCTTCCGATTGCGTCTGCACCGGCGGTGCCACCGAACTCAACGTCACGCTGCCGCTTTGCAGACCGGGTGCCGTTGCCGTCACCGTGACGCTGCCGGGCGTGAACGTGCTGCGCAAGGCGATCTTCTGCAATCCGCCTTCGAAATTCAGTTCCGGATCGCCGGGCGAATGGAAGAAGGCATAAGGCAAGCCGCCAATCACATTGGCGTTGGCTTGGGAGAATGCGTCCTGGTAGTAGCTGGTCCACGACGGATCGGCCACCAGCTGCTGCGTGCCGCCCATGTAGGTGGCCGGTCCGCTGACGGAGAACGTGACGTTGTCCTTGGCCGTCGGCACGAGGTTGCCATCGGCATCTTCCACTTGCGCAACCACGAAGGCGGCATCGGAACCGTTGGCGGTCCATTGGAAGCTCGTGCCGTCCGGCTTGATCACGTCAGGCACGACGCTGAGCACGATCTTGGCTTCCGCGCCTGCTGTCGTGCGCGTATCGCTTACACCCGCAACCGGATTGCCATTCGCATCCAGGCATTCGGCGGTGACCGTGCCGGGGGCCCAGTTCACCATCCAGTGCACCTGCCCCGGCATGACCGTGGTGTTCTGCGCCAGGTTCGAACTGGAATTGATGTTCCACGGATTGGGCGTCTGATCCTGAAGCACGGTGCCCGTGACCGGATCGTTGGGAACGCCGTTGATAAGCAGACGCACACCCGGGCAATTGCTGAATGCGTTCTCCTGGATCGGCGTGCCCGCGGTGTATTCGTAAGCGCGGTTCCAGTGATGCGCCAGGTGCACGACCGGCTGCACCGAATACGGAATCCAGTTGGCCTGATAGATGTAGTAGAGCAAGCGCGGGAAACGATTCGCGTCGGTCGAGGAGTAACCCAGCGAGCGCACGAAGTTGAGCATGGCGGGCTGGTTTTGATATTCCGCCCACAGGCTGATTTCGCCCGGCGATTCGGCGAAATACCACTGCGCCATGCCGAAGGCATTGGCCGCCCTGCCCTTGCGCCAGTCGTCGAGATACGGCGCGGCAAACGCGAGCTCATAGTCGTAAGCCAGGCCGCGGCCCGTGCCCATGTTGTCCCAATACTCGGCGCCGAAGGCCGGGTTGTTCGGGTTCTGCTGCTTGTTGCCGGCCTCGCAGCCGGCGCCGTCGCACTCGTCGATCAAACCGTAGGAGGAGCTGTACGTGCGGTCAGCGCTTCCGCGCGGATTGATGTTGTCCCACGTCGTCTCGATGGTGCCGAGTTCGCTCGCGAGCGTGGCATTCATGCCGCCGTTGTCGCGCTCCCAATCGAGAATCGACGGATGGCTGCGGTCGCGGATGATCATGTCGCGATGCAGTTCCTGCTTCAGTTGCAAGTCGTCGGCGGACGGATTGGAGCTGGCGTTCCAGTAACCTTCGCCGTCGCCGCTGGGCTGGTCGATCATGATGCCGTAGGCATCGGCGGCGGCGACCAGCTCTTCACTGCTTGTCGAATGGCCGGGACGCCAGACGTTGCCGCCTTGCGCCGCGATCTGCGCCATGTCGCGCCACACTTGCTCGTCGGGCACCGACGAGCCAAGCGCGGGATAGTCGTAGCGGCCCGAACCGCCCCACAGATAGACGGCGTGACCGTTGAAGTACGGAAAGTTCGCATCCCACGTAATGGTGCGGATGCCCAGCGTGTCTTGCGTGGAATCGACCACGACGCCGTTCACGCTGACGATGTGGTAGACCTTGTAGAGGTAAGGCGAACCGCACGACACCGCCGGTGTTCCGCAGCTCGCATTGTTCGGGTACCACAACGTCGGATTGTTGATCGTGATCAGCTGATCGAACATCGGCGTGGCGCCGGACGGAAAGCTGCTGGCCGTCATCGCGGGCACGGACTGCGTGACCGGCGGCGCCGTGGCCACGACATTGCCCTTGGCGTCCACGATCTGCGTCGTCAGCGTGACCTGCTGCGCCGTCGATGTTTCGTTCACGACATTGGTTTGCACATCGACGACCGCCGAAGCGGCCGTTGCCGTGCCTTGCGCGGCCGGGACTTCGGAGACCGTTCCGACGTAGGTACCCCAGGTCTTCTGATTCGAATAGACGTTCGGCGGAATATGGATCGGGTTGGTGACGTACAGCTTCACGTTGCGGAACAATCCCGCCATGGCCTGGCCGAAACGGAAAGCGCCCGAAAAGTTGGGCTGCTCATACCACGGCGCACCGCGCGAGACGTCGATGGCAATGACGTTGTCCGTGCTGCCATCCGCCACGATATACGGCGTCAGGTCGACGACCACCGGGATGAAGCCCACCACGTGCGTGGCCTGCGAGTCGGCGGCGACGGCGCTGACACCCTGCAACAACTTGCCGTTGATAAAGACCTGGACGCCGGTGTGCGAGCCTTCCAGCTTCAGCAGGAACTTCTGGCCTGCGTACTTCGGGTCCACCTTGAAGTGCAGGCGGTACCAGTTGTAGTTGCCCGTCAAGGAACCCTGCCCGCCACCGGACGCCTGGTTGATGAAGGTGCGCGAGATGTTCGCGTCGTAGGGCAGGCCCACTTGCGTCCAGTTCGCGGTGGTGTCGGAGCTCTCGTTGAAGCTTGTCGTCGAGTAGGCGGTCGAGTTGTTGGTGTTCTCGAACCACCAGTTGCTCTGCGGCGCATTCGACGTCGAGCTGGCGCTCCCGATGTACTGCGGAATGCCCGCGGCAAGATTGATCGTCTGGCGCTGCGAGGTGGGCAACGTCGACTCCACCTCCTGGCCATGCGCGTAGCGGCCGCTCACCGATGCCAGCAGCATAAGCAGCATCATGCAGAACGCACGCGCGCTGTCCGCTTTCGTCACGCTGTCGAATAGCGTTCTTCGGTGTTGAGGAGCCGGACTGCACTTCGAAGCTACGAAATCCCACGCACCAAACGTATGCAGTCTCACTGTTGCCCCCTGTTACTATCCAGCCGCACACAAAGCTATGTATGCAGCGCGTAGTTTCCGTCAGATAGCCGTAAGCCCGGCTACGACAGACTCATGTTCCACGGATCAGTCCTGAGCGACCCTGATCGAACGGGCGGAATGATCCGCACTGCTCATGAGCACCGCAATGAACAAAAGAAGATTTTTACGCGGGTTTTGTGTAAATGTTTGTAGTATTGCGATGCACTGCTCATTTAGACGTCTAAATTTAGGCATACGCATTGCAATAAAAAGGACACAAATGCGCTGGTCGCGGTGGTTTGTTTATTCGACCGACAATTTTCCGGCGAGAAAGTCAGTCGTCTTATAGTTGCGGATTGAAGCTTTCGCGAGGCGCACCTTTGATGCTCGCTGATGCTCGTCATTCCGGCGAAGGCCGGAATCCAGTGTCCACACGCTCAATTCAAGCCGCGCACTTACAAACGGTGTCGACACTGGATTCCGGCCTTCGCCGGAATGACGAGGAAAGGGCCGCGCTAGACGGCGTGCTCTTTTACGTTCGGGATCGCACCGCTCGCGCGCAACTCATCGATATCGCCCGCACTGAATCCAAGCTGCGAAAGAATCTGCTCGTTGTGCTCTCCGATCTTCGGAGCGCGCTTGGCGGACACCTTGGTGACGCCATGCACCTGCAGCGGGCTGCTGATCGTGGACGTCAGCTTGCCGCCGGCACCTTCGAGCGGAACGATGATGTCATTGGCGTGCAGCTGCGGATCGTGGATCACTTCCTGCGGAGAACGCACGGCGCCAAAGGTCACATGGACGCCACTGAATACCTTGTACCAGTACTCCATCGGTTGCGACTCGAAAACGCCGTCCAGGATGGCCGTGAGCTGCGGCATATTCGCCATCAACTTCGTTGGATCGGCGAATCTCGGGTCGGTCAGCAGATCAGGCCGGCCGATCGCTTTTGCCACGGCCTCCAACTTGTCGGACGTCACGACCAGGACGAACCACGTGTCATCCGCCGAGCGATAGACGTTCATGGCCGCGTTCGCAGGATTCCTGCGATCGTGCAGCCCGAAGAATTTGGCGTCGCATAGCGCCGCCTGGATCGACACGCTTGCGGACCAGATGCCTTCCGCAAGCAGCGATGTGGTGACGTGCGCGCCCTCCCCCGTTCGCTCTCGACGATACAAGGCAGTGACAATCGCCGAATAGAGACCCATGGCGGTCGCGTTGTCGCCACTGCCCGCCACCGGCCACGTTGGCGGCGCACCGGCGTCGCGCGTCATCGACAGCAATCCGCTGCGTGCCCAGTACGACGTGATATCGAAACCGGGAAGGTCCGCGTCGGGACCCTTTTCGCCGAATCCCGTGATGTCCGCGTAAATCAGGCGCGGATTCCATGGCAGCACATCCTGGTATTCGAGCTTGAGCCGCGCGCGTGCCGGGTGCGGCGTATTGACGATAAGAACGTCGGCCCATTTGATGAGCTTCTCGAGCACCTTCCGGGCCGCCGGCGATTTCAAGTCGAGCGCCATGCCACGCTTGTTGCGATTGGCCAGATGCCAGGGGTAAGCATCCTCGGCGACCGGCTGCGGCGGAAAGTTGTGCGCGTGTCGCCACAACTCGCCGCTCGGCGGCTCCACCTTGATCACGTCGGCGCCGAAATCGGACAGGATCACCGCGGCGCTGGGGCCGGCGATGAAACTCGCCAGATCCACCACTTTCAGTCCAGCAAAAATAGGATCGTTAGCCATGTCTATCCCTTCTGAATCGCTAAGCGCGGCGCGGTTGTCTTACCGGCCGCGAAACTGAGGCACACGTTTCTCGAGGAAGGCGGCGGTGCCTTCCTGCTTGTCTTCCGTAGCAGCACAAATGCCGAAGTAAGCGGCTTCCAAGGCAAGGCCTTCGCGCTGGCTGGTCTCCAGGCCCTTGTTCACGGCATCCAGCGAGAACTTCACGGCGATCGGTGCGTTGGCCGCTATCTGCTTCAAAAGGCTTTCGGCGCGCCCGATCAGGTCGGCTGCAGGAACGACTTCGTTGACGAGGCCGATGCGATAGGCCTCCTGCGCTGAAATCGTTTCGCCAGTAAGAATCAGCTGCAGTGCGCGCCCCTTCCCTACCAGGCGCGGCAAGCGTTGCGTGCCGCCACCGCCGGGCAGCAGGCCCAGCTTCACTTCGGGTTGTCCGAACTTGGCGTGTTCCACGGCGATCCGCATCGTGCAGGCCATCGCGGTTTCGCAACCGCCACCCAGCGCAAAGCCGTTGACCGCCGCGATCACCGGCTTGCCGAGGTTTTCGATGAGGTTCAGTACGTCCTGCCCAAACCGGCTGGATTGCTCGGCGTCGTAAGCGCCGACGTGCGCAAGCTCGCCGATGTCGGCGCCGGCGATGAACGCCTTGTCGCCCGCGCCGGTGAGGATCACACCTCGCACCGAGGCGTCGGCCTGCGCGTGCTCGAATGCTGTCTGCAGATCGGTCCAGGTCGCCGTATTCAGCGCATTGAGCACCTTGGGCCGATTCACCGTCACGTAGGCGATCGAATCCTTTTTCTCATACAGAACGTTCTCGAGCTTCAGCTCCGTCGCTGAAGAAGGTTCGAGTGTCGAGGCAGTCAGGGGCGAGGTCATTGCAAGGATCCTCCAACGATGGCGTTGGACTTAGTGAAGTCGGGCTGGCGCTTTTCGAGGAAGGCCGCGAGGGCTTCCCTGGCATCGCCCGACTGCAAACGCGACGCGTACTCCTGGAACTCGATTTCCGCAGCGGCCGCCATGTGGGCGTTCAAGGTGCGCCTCATCATCCGCTTGCTCGCGCGCACGGCCCCGGCCGGCAGTCGTGTCAGTTTGTGTGCCGTGTCCAGCGCTGTCGCCATGAGGTCCGCCTCGGCCACGACGCGCGTGACGAACCCCAGCTCCGCGGCGCGGTGTGCATCGAACGGCTGCGCCAGCAGCACCAATTCCGCGGCGGCGAGGTAGCCGATCTGCGCGGGAAGCCAATAGCTCGTACCCAGCTCCGGCACCAGGGCGAGGTTCACGAACGGCATCTGGAATCTCGTGTGCTCCGCGGCGTACACGAAGTCGAAGTGCGTGAGCATGGTCGTGCCACCGCCGATCGCGACGCCATGCACCGCGGCGATAAGCGGCTTGTCGAACGCGATCAGCGCAGCGAAGAATCGCGCCTGCGGGCTGTCGTCGCCCTTCGGGGGGTTGTGGAGGAAATCCCCGAGGTCGTTGCCCGCGCAGAATGCATCGCCGATGCCGTGCAGGAGCACAACCCGCGTTTCGTCGTCCTTGGCAGCGGCATCGAGCAGCTCGGCTATGGCCGAGTACATGCCGGACGTCATCGCGTTCTTCTTTTCCGGCCGGTTGAACTGGATGCGAAGCATGTTCCCCAAGCGCTCGGTTACGATCTCGGGCATTTCCATCTCCTTAGAATCTCTGGCTGCTTGTCGTGGCGCGCATCAGACAAAGGCGCCGTAGCCGGTGATGGCTTTGCCGACGATCAGGTTTTGCATCTGATACGTGCCTTCGTAGGAATAGAGTGCTTCGGCGTCGGCAAAGAAACGGCCGACGTCGTAGTCGGCGAGAATGCCGTTGCCGCCCAGCAGCTCTCGCCCCCACGCGACGGTCTCGCGCGATTTGGCCGTGCAAAATGCCTTTGCGAGTGCGGCCTGGTGATCGCTGAGCTTGCCCTCGTCATCGAGTTGCGCGAGCCGCAGCATCAAGCACTGGCACGCCGTCACGTTGGCGAGCATTTTTGCAAGCATGTCCTGCACCATCTGGAACGAAGCGATCGGCTTGCCGAACTGCACTCGTTCCTGGGTGTATTTGAGCGTTGCCTCGAACGCACCCATCTGGATGCCGGTGGAAGCCCAACCCACCATGTACCGCGTCATCCGCAGCACGCGTGCCGTATCGCGGAACGAGTTGCCGCCCTGCAGGCGGTTCGCCTCGGGCACGCGCACGTCGGTCAAGGTGATCTGTCCGTTCTGGACCACCTTCAGCGCGATCTTGTGCTCCATCTTTTCCACGCTGAAGCCCGGCGTGGTCTTGTTCTCGACGATGAAGCCCTTGACCTGATTGTCGGCCACATCCCGCGCCCAGATGATCGAAATGTCGCACCATGGCGAGTTGCCGATCCATCGCTTCTGGCCATTGAGAATCCAACTGTCGCCGTCGCGCTTAGCGGTCGTGGTCATGCCGCCGGCAGTACCCGAACCGACCAGCGGTTCGGTCAGCCCGAAACAACCGATTTTTTCCCACCGTGCCATGGCCGGCAGCCACTTTTGTTTCTGCTCTTCCGATCCATCGAGATAAATCGAGCCCATCGCCAGGCCGCTGTGCACGCCGAAGAACGTACACATCGATGCGTCGGTGCGCGCGATTTCCATCGCGACGTAGCCGAACAACTTCTGGCTTCCGCCCGCGCAGCCATAACCTTCATAGCCAAGGCCGCCGATGCCCAGCTCCTTGAACGAAGGCAGCAGTTCGAACGGAAACGCGTCATCCGACCAATACTTGTTGATGATCGGCCGGACCTTGGTCTCCATGTACGTCCGAACTTTTTTGACGACCGCCCTCTCCTCGGGAGTGAGAAGCTCGACAAGTTGATAGAAATCGCCGTTCGGTACGGGAATCGGGTTCGGTTCGGCGGTTTTGCTTGTTGCAGTTGCGGTGGACATGAGGCACTCCCATTCCTTCGGCTTGAAAGCCCGAAACAAAGTAAAGACGATTGATCACTACGGACGGCGATGTCTGGACCGGCGCCGCCTATCTGGCCTGGCTCGACTTGCCGGCTTTGCTGCGCAGCTCAAGCAGTCCAAGCAGAACTTCATCGCGCTCCGCCGCGAGCTCGTCGATCGAGCGCGAACCGACCTCGGCGTGCACGCCATCGATCAGTTTCTTCTGGACGTCGGGGGTCAGTTGCGGGTTCCCCAGCACCTTCCACCAGGCGGTCATGGGGCCGGTGAATTGCTGAAAGAAGTGTTCGATGCCGCCTTGGCCGCCACCGAGATGATTGAGCATCAGCTGACCCATGATGCCCCAGCGTAGACCGGGCCCCCAGCACAACGCAGTGTCGACATCGGCGGCGCTGACGACATCGTCGGCGACGAGATGGTAGACCTCCCGAGCCAATGCAGCTTGCAAACGATTCGCCACATGCCCGGGCACTTCCTTCTTCACGCGGACAGTCCGCTTGCCAAGGCTCGTGTAAAACGCGTCGACACGCTCGATCGTATCCTTCGATGTCTTTGTCCCGCCGACAATCTCGACCAAGGGAACCAGATGCGGCGGATTGAAGGGATGGCCGATGACGCAGCGTTCGGGATGCCGTTCGCACGCCGATTGGATCTCGCTCATCGTCAGGCCCGACGAGCTCGAAGCGATGATGACGCCGGGCTGCAGCAGCTCGTCCAGTTGCCGATAGAGCGTCCGCTTGAACTCGATCTTCTCGGGTCCGTTTTCCTGCACCAGATCGGCGTCCTTGACGGCGTCGGCAAGGCTCGCCGTGAACGACAGCCTGTTCTGGGAAGCACCGGCTGCGAGGCCAAGCCGTTGCAGTGCGGGCCATGCCGCCGCAACAAAGCGCCTCAGCGCTTCTTCCGCACCCGGTGCAACGTCCGTTGCCACGACGTCGAGGCCTTTGGCCAGGAACAGTGCCGCCCAGCTCGCGCCGATGACACCCGTACCGATGATCGCAACCCGCCGAATGGGCTTGTTATCCGACATGTCACTTCTCCTGGGGGATTTCGGCGTATGCGATGCCGGTAAGGTTGCCTTGCGCGTAGAGGAAATTTTTCTCGCCGGATCCGTCGAGTCGCGCGGAATAGATCGATCCCGCGAGATCGGTCACGAACATGCGGTCGCCGGCTACATCCAGGGCGATGCCGATGCCTTCCATCAGATGGGTTATCACGATTTCCGGCTCGGCCGGCCTGTCGTCGACGGACGCGCGATTGACCGTGTTGCCGCGTGGCGGGTCGCCGCGGTCGGTCCAGTATAAAACGCGATTTTCGACATCGAGTTCGAGATCGATCGGCTCTGGCAGGCCGTCGAAGAAAACCTCGATGTCGGATCTTGCCGCCGCGGTTTGACCAGCAGGGATTTCGATATTGGCGCGGTAGATGCAGCCGAGCCCGCCATTATCCGGCCCCTTTTGCGTCCAGTAGATCTGTCCGCGTTGCGCATCGATCGTCAGTCCGACGCACCACCGTTTCAGGTCCTTGCGATCGGACTCGCCATGGCCGGTCTGTATGAGCGCCTCGAGCTGCGAGCCGTCGAGATTGCAGCGCATGACGCGCATGCCCTCGCGATCGCACCAATAGAGTTTGCCGTTGCTCTTGTCGAGAATGATCTGTTTCGGCGTGTGGGTCTGTCCCTGCGCGACGATCGTCTGGCGATTCTTGCCGTCGATGTCGGCACGCTCGATCGATCCGTCATTGAGATTGGGGACGCCCATGTTGGTCCAATAGATATGACCGGCGTCCACATCCACGACGATGCCGTCCGGCAAATGGCAATCCGTCACGATGGTTTTGCGGTCGGAACCATCCGGATTCATCGTGTGGATGCATCCGGCATTGAGCTCAAGGACAAACAGGCGAGGGATGGTGGAGTTGGCGTCAACGCTTCGATTGTTTCTTTCGGCTACTTTGGACATGCGATACCTGCGGGGCGGTCTGACACGAGTTCGATGGGAACTGGAGCGTTACCATGCCGCGAATACCGATGTCCGTATAGGACGAAACTATCGCCTCAAGAATGATTGTGCTTACGCCCGATGTCATTGCATCGACATTAACTCGGTCGAATCTTGGTTTTTATTTGGTGTTTGTTTCGTTGTGTGCGTAAGCCAACGCAGCAACGATCGGTAGCAGCGCGAAGCACTTCACGCTGAAGATGGCGAACAGAAGCGCACCGCATCCGCATCCCAGTGCGAACACGGCGACGTTCGCGCTGAAACGGACCAGGCGGGAATCGATGGCCGATGCCTGCTCCTCGCTCAAGCCGCCATGCCACTTGTCCGCCAGGTCGAGCATGATTTGCGTGGTGGTGCCCGTCATGAGCGTCGAAGGCGGCGCGTAAGTAAGATGAACGCGATGCACCGCGTTCTGGATTGCCATGGCGGTGACGAAGATCATGCCCACGACGACCGTTCCGGTGTTGTCCGCATCCGGGAAAGGTCCAAGTGCCCACGCCAGCGATGCCCCTGCAATCAGGAAAATCAATTCCACCAGGAAGAGCGTTCGCAGAATGGGTTTGCCGAGCGACTTCAATTTGTAATGCAGAAGGCGTGCGCACACGACGACGACGCAAAAGACGGGGATCGCCAAAATCTTCGCCAACGTGCCACTCGTTCTGAATACGAGCGAGGCACCCAGCGTCACGAAGTTGCCTGTGACATGCGCGGTGAACAAACCGTGCAGCGCCAGAAATCCGGCCGCGTCGACATAGCCGGCATTGAAGCTGAGCAGGGTTGGAAGATTCGGCTTTTTCAACATGGTGCTACTCCGAATGATTTTTCTGAATCATGACGACGCGATGGAGAAATCCGTCAATGCGAAATACACACTCCCTCCCCTGCTTGCAGGGGAGGGCTGGGGTGGGGTCATTCAATCTTGCCCTGAGGCAAGTGCGAGCCACCCCCTCCCAACCTCCCCCTGCGAGCAGGGGGAGGAGATCAACTCCGCGCCTCATCCGAGCACGCCTGTATCAAACGAAGCGCTTCATAGTCACCATCCCCAGCGAAGTTCAAGCTCGAAGAAATCGGAATCGTGGCCGCCTGCGCGCCTGAGCGCCTCCGCTACCCAGTACCGATCGAACTCGGCGTCGAACGATAAGCTTCGCGAAACATTCCATGTCGCTTGCAACTGCCCGTAAGTGCTACTCCGCTTGCCAGCCTCTCCCGCGGTGCCAGGCACGGGCAGATCCGGTTGCACGTAGATGGCGTCATGCGTCGTCTGGCGCCATAGCAATCCCACGGATGCGATCAGCTTCAATGCCTGCAAGGGCTTCAGAGTCAATGACGGCTTGACGTGAATGAAGTTCGTGTAGCCCGTATAGCCGGACAACGTGACGTAGTAGCCGTTTGGAAAGAGCGGGTTGAACGTGCCCACATGGTTGTCGGACAGGTTGTGATCGCCGGATGCGGCATCCCACTGCAATCCGATGCGCGGCGCCCAGGGCAGGCCGGACAATGTGTATCCGCTTAGCGATCCGAAGGCCCAGGCGTTGACGTCCTTGGGCCCGATGCTTCCGTCCTGGTGCATGCCTTCAATATCCCAGTCCAACCCGTCATAAGTGCCGTTGTAGTGCACGTCGACGTTTTTTCGTGTCTCGTCGCCCGTGGCCGCGAGGAAGTGCACGTTGTCCTGCCTGAATTCCGAAAAGCTGACACTCAATTCGCTCGTCGCGCTCATCCGGCGCTGAGCACGAACGCCGCTGAAGGTGAGGTGACGGTTGCTGAAATCGTCGAAATCCGTTTGATTGCGGTACTGCACGGGCTGGCTCGTGAATCCCGTGAATCGCCAGTCCCTGGTTTCGTAGTCCGCCCAGATGGCATCGTAGGCCTGGCGCACGTTCGGGCCATCTCTGACGGACACGAATCGCTGCAGATCGAAGGCGATTTCCTGCCGCCCGACGCGCAGTTTGAATTCGCCGTCGCCAAGCTTCTTCTTGGTGTCCAGAAAGAACAGGCGCAGATCCAGCCGATTGACGTCGACGGGCGTTGGATGTTGAAGCCACGGCGCCAGGGCATTTTCCAGCTGCACGAAGACACGCGTGTCGGCGGTGATATGGGCGTCGGCGTGCAATTCCAGGCGATGCAATAGATAGTCCTGATGCTTGCCGCGCGTCACGCCGAACATCGGCGGGTCCGTGCTTACGAACCGCTCGCGCACGGTCAGCCCCAACGACAGATAGCTTTCAGGATCGGTGCTGGAGAGCGGAATGTATTTGAGTGCGTCGCCCGGTTCCCTTGGTATGCGAGGGTCGGCGAGCACGGACCAATCCTCCTCCCATCGATAGAAGTTGATCGCGGGACGCTGCGGCACAGGCTGGGCATTCGTCACCGATGGCGTCTGGTCGGCGACCATGGAGCTATCGGTAGCGGTGCACGCCATGATCAGCAGTAGTAAGCAACCCGTCGCCACGAATCACTCCATCAACCGGCTTAAAAAAGCCGGCACGCTGGGGGCGCGCCGGCTGCGGCAAAAGAGGCAACCCCAAGCAACCGCGTGGGACGCCGGCGCCTGGAAGAGGCTCAGTGCGCCTTGAGCGCGTGAATCTCGGCGATGTAGCCGCCAGGAAATTGCACCATGGCCGAACTGCGATCCGCGGAGTCGAAACGTGGCGAAAGGACCTTGGCACCGGCCGCCGTGGCCTTCGCCAGCGTCGCGTCGAGATCGCTCACTTCGTAGCCCGAGATTTCATAACCGAACGGATAAGGCAGTTGCCCATCGGTGACGTTCACCTGCATCTTGCCGAAGCCGGACTCGATGCGAATGCGGCGATAGGTCTGACCGGACTTGCCGATTTCGCCGGCGTCGGCCTTGCGATCGTCCGAAACGACCTTGCCGTGCGAGAAGCGCACAAAGTCCCGCACGAAGGTATCGGCCGTATCCGCCGACACGTAGACGCGATTGTCGGGCACGGTCTGCAAGGGATCGTAGTGCGGCGCCGTGAAGTGCCAATACAGCTGCATCTTCACGCCGCCGGGCCACTGGATCACCGCATCCAGTCCGATCGGATCCTTGAATTTGTCGACGATGACTTCCGCGCCGGCCGCGCGCGCCTCTTTGATCGCCTGATCCATGTCCGTCACGAGATAGCCGGTGCGCTCCTGCCCGAACGGATAAGGAATCGGCGTCAGGAAAGCGAACGTCGACAGCGTGCCTATCGGCGTCCACACGTATTGCGCCTGCGTGTTGGCGGGAACAGGCATGACGTTGAAGGTGCCGCGCTTGGATGGCTTGCCGCCGAACGTGGCGGTGAAGCTGTTGACGAAGGCGTCAAAGTCGGCAGGTGCGATATAGACGTGCGTCGTATCGTATTGCGGACCCACCGACACGCCCTGCGTTGCGGCTTCCTTGGCGCTTAGCGGCGCGAGTGCCGATACCGACCAGGCGATGGCGACGATGGCCGCCATCCGAACACCGGCGTTGAGCGATCGAGTAATCATGATATGCCCCATATTTAGATGCCACCCGGCTTCCGTCGACTCCGGGCCTTGTGTAGATACATCGCCGCGAAGGCAAATCCGGCCATCAAAGCAATGTGCTCCAGAAACGTATTCATCTCCGCCATGCGCTGCGCCCCTTCCAGCTTCCAGAAAGCATGCGCCAGGTAGGTGACGATCAACGTGAACACGGCCAACGCGCCTGCTCCAAGCCATGCGCGGCGATTGAAGATCACGGCAAACGAACCGCCGAGCTGCACGAGCAATAGCAGACCATAGATCGTCCACGATGGTGGCAGCCCCGTGGCCTGGAACTCCGCCAACGCCGCCATGGGATGGAACAGCTTGTTGAGACCGCTCCACCAATACGGCAGCGTCAGTGCGATACGCGCCAATACATCCGTTCCTCTCCATTCCAAAAGGATGCGGATCAGTTCGGGCGTATCGCTCTGTCGATTCGATGCGGACATCTCAGACCGCCCAGCAGGCGCAGCCCAGGGCGCCCCAGAACGACTTCAGATCCGCATCCGATATCGGCAGGTTCGTGGTCCATGCACGGGGATGATTGTGTCCATGCACCGCGCATCCGCCGCAATTGCAACTGTGCATCTGCCTGGCCGCCGCGGGCGCCGTGTCGGCACCCCACGCCGCGTAGCCGCCGTAACGACGCACGGGCGACCAATCCGGCATGGCGGGCGGTAGGGGCTGGTCGTCGAACTCCTTGAAGCCGTTCGCGCCGTACACGACTTTGCCGCCCACGATCGTCAGGTCGGAGGTGATGTCGGCGATGTCGCCTTCCGCGCAGAAGAAGAAGTCGCGCGAGGGCACGATGAGATCGGCGAGCTGTCCGACCTTGATCTGGCCCTTCGCCCCCTCCTCGTTGGAGAACCAGGTGACGTACTGCGTCCACATGCGCAGCGCGCGCTCGCGGTCGATACAGTTGTGCTGCGGATAAATCCGCATGCCGCCGACTGTCCGGCCCGTCACGTGCAACGAGAGCGATACCCACGGGTTATAGGAAGCGACCCGCGTCGCGTCCGTTCCGGCCGAAACGCGAATGCCTTTTTCCAGCATGCGTGCGACCGGCGGCGTGGCCTCCGCCGCAGCGACACCGTAGCGCTGGACAAAATACTCGCCCTGGTACGCCATGCGATGCTGGACGGCGACACCGCCACCGAGTGCGGCGACGCGATCCATGGAGCGCTCGGTAATCGTTTCGGCGTGATCGAAAAACCAGTTCAGGCCTTTGAGCGGAATATCGCGATTGACCCGCTCGAACACGTCGAGTGCGCGCGAGATCGTTTCGTCGTACGTCGCGTGCATGCGCCACGGCCAGCGATTCTCGGCCAGCACGCGCACCACCTCTTCAAGATCGCCTTCCATCGACGATGGCAGGTCCGGACGGGGCTGCCGGAAGTCCTCGAAATCCGCGGCGGAGAACACCAGCATTTCGCCGGCGCCGTTGTGCCGGAAGTAGTCGTCGCCCTGCTTGTACTTGGACATCTTCGTCCAATTGAGAAAATCTTCCTTCTCGGCCTTGGGCTTCTGGGTGAAAAGGTTATAGGCCAGCCGGATGGTCAGATGCCCCTCTTCGGACAGCTTGCGAATCACCTCGTAATCTTCGGGGAAGTTTTGAAAGCCTCCGCCAGCATCGATGGCACCCGTTACGCCCAGGCGATTCAGTTCGCGCATGAAGTGCCGCGTCGAATTGAGCTGGTATTCGAACGGCAGCTTGGGTCCCTTCGCCAACGTTGCATACAGGATGCCCGCGTTCGGCTTGGCCAGGAGAAGACCCGTGGGATTACCCGCACTGTCGCGCACGATCTCGCCGCCGGGAGGTTCCTGCGTGTCCTTGGTGTAGCCCACGGCGCGCAAGGCCGCTCCGTTGAGCAAGGCGCGATCGTAGAGGTGCAGAAGGAACACCGGCGTGTCGGGCGCCACGGCGTTGAGTTCGTCGATCGTCGGCAATCGCTTTTCGACGAACTGGTGTTCGGTGAATCCGCCGACGACGCGAACCCACTGCGGCGGCGGCGTGATCGCGACTTGCCGGCGCAACATGTCCATGGCGTCGGCCAGCGAGCGCACGCCGTCCCAGCGCAACTCCATATTGAAGTTGAGACCGCCGCGTATGATGTGCAAATGGTTGTCGATGAGACCCGGCAGCGCAGCGCGGCCTTTCAGGTCGATGACGCGCGTACCCGGTCCCGCCAATGCCATGACTTCGCTGTCATCGCCGACGGCCGTGAATCGACCGCCCGAGATGGCCACGGCGGTCGACGCCGGATTGCCCGTATCGAGCGTCGTGAATCGTCCGCCGCGCAGAATGAGATCGGGGACGGAAGTAGATGTACTCATGATGCATCTCCTCCTTGCGGGGGAATATCTTTGTCCTGCGAACTTTTTTTAAGTTGCCCGCAGGGCAATTCGCCGAAGACATGCGGTTTGACCTGGTGGCCCACCCATGCGCTGGTGGTGGCTTGTCGGCTCACCACCTGCTTGAACCATGGCGGAATCTGTTCGCCGATGAGTATCCCCAACAGTCCGACCAGTGCGATCACCGGCGGTGCCGGCGAGCGCACGTTGATCAATCCGTAGACGACGCCTACCAAAAGCCCGGCAGCAAGCGATAACAAGTAGGGTTTCATGGCGCTTTCTCACATGTGGCGAACGGACTCCGGCGATGCGACAGCTACTCGCGCCGGCGCTCAGCCACCTTGCGCGTGTAACATCGTCTTGGCGTAGATGAGGCCGAGGCCGTAACTGCCGCCGAAGTCCTTCGCGATACCGGTCGTGCTTTCGTAGGTCTCCGTGCGAGCCCAATCGCGCTGGAGTTCAAGCAGGTATTGCAACGCCGTCATGGGGCGCGCACCCGCTTGCATCATGCGGTCCAAAGCACGGTTGTGCGCTTCGGCGGAAACGTCGCCGCACGCGTCGGCCACGACATAAACCTCGAAGCCCTGCTCGATGGCCGAGAGCGACGGACCGACGATGCATACCGACGTCCACAGACCACCGAAGACGAGGCGCGTCTTGCCGATCGCATTGACCTGCTTGATGACGGCGGCATCTTCCCAGGTATTCATCGACGTGCGGTCGATCAATGCCTGCCCCGGAAACGGATCGGTGACTTCGGAGAACATCGGACCCGAGAAGCTCTTCTCCGCCACCGTCGTCAGGATCGTCGGCACCTTGAAGCTGGCAGCCGCGCGGGCAATCAGGCCTGCGTTATTGCGCAGCGTGACCGCGTCGATCGAATGAGTGGCGAACGACATCTGCGATTGATAGTCGATCAAGATCAGCGCGTGATCTTTGGGCGTCAGCAGCTTGGAACCGGGCGTGGGTTTTGCGGTAATGCTCATGACGGTGCCTCGATGTGGAGTGATGAAGTGTTCGAACGGAACGAAATCCTTCGACGAATTCGCACATCCTCGGATGAAGACGAACAAGATCACATGGAATGGCGATGGATCGCTTGACGTGATCCACCCGATGCACGCTCAGTGCTACGTGCGCGGCGAAGCCTTGATCGGCTATTGGACGGTCGATCGACACCAACCGCTGGTTGTCGCGTCGGGCAACCAAGGTCGATCCATCGACCCTTTCGCATCTTCGGTGACGTTGTTCGTGATCACTGCGTGGTAGAGACGCATTCTATCCATCGCCACTCTGCGAATCGCCCCCCGAACGGGTAGCTATTTGCCTCGCGCTTCAGCAACCGTGTCCCATTTGAAACACCTTGTACAAACATGGTCATCATGTTTGAAAGGAACGACGTTGCGAACGCTATTGTTGCGCTCCACGGACAAGGATTTTTTAAACCTTCAACGTGTCGTTTTGGTAGAATTGTCGGTCTTGTCTGCCACTAAGATGACGACGTTCCGGACTTCGCGCGATGCATTGATCTTGAGCCGGCGTCTCTGATGATCAAGTATTGGTACGACTCAGTTCCTCCAGCGGGAGAGGAACGATTCACAGGATCACTTGGCCGCATGATGATCTTCAGTCGCGGGCTTATTTTGTTGGGGATAGTCTCTCAAGAAAATCCATCTCCAACTCGCCCTCGTAAGTCTCGGCACCGGCCATCAATGCTTTCGTGACACATGCCTAGGCGCCATAGATTCGATATGGCCAGGGTTGCTTCTTGATTCAAAAACTCTTCCTAAGGACCCATAGGCCAAGCGGCCTCGCGATGTTTATGTTTAGACCGAAGCTAACGCAGCGCAGTCTTTATCGCTTGTAGGAGACTGACTGGGTATGTATAAAAGTTACGCGACTTGAAAGAGATTGGACGAAGCTCCCCGCGCCAACTACGTGCCTGGAATCACCCCGCATGACGATCCGTAGTCATTTTGTGCCGGAAGAGATGGGGATACTTCATTTCGTGTCGCACCATAAGTGCAATAGGGTCCGGGCGTTTTGTGGATGGGTGCTGGCCATCAGCATCCTTTTAGTGTCGTGTCAGACCCACGCCGATCCGCGTCCATGGACGCTCGATCGTTACCAGCATGTCGCATGGACCGGAAAAAGCGGTGCGCCTACGGGCGTGAGCTCATTGGCGCAGACGCCGGATGGCTACTTGTGGATTGGTACCGACCACGGTCTATACCGCTTTGACGGTGCTCGCTTCGAGCACGTTGAAGAAGAGTCACCCTCGAGACGCTCGGTCTTTGGCTTGTATGCCAGTACAGATGGCGGTCTATGGATCAGTTACGAATTCGGCGGTGTGAGTTTTCTCAAAGACGGGCATATCGCGCATTACGGTCCGGAAGCCGGACTTCCTGCTCACGGCCAAATTGAAGGGTTTACTGAAGATAGCCATGGCGCGATTTGGGCTTATGGCGCGGGCTATCTCTACACACTCGTCGGGGGACATTGGAAAAATAGCGGTGGCGACGCAGGACTCAAGAGCAACTACACGGCGTTCTTGTTCATCGCGCGAGATGGTGCCCTTTGGGTGGGCAGTGGTGAAGGGTTGTTTTACCGTGCCGCGAATGCCAAGCAATTCGTGCCCCTGGAGAAGGGGAATGTGAGCCACATCGCACAGGCCTCCGATGGAAGCATATGGGTCGCGCATTTGCGCGGAGCCATCGAACGCTGGACAACCACGACTGCAACGCCGACAAGGACTGCCGGAAGCATAGCGACGACGTCCGCAGGGCACATACTGTTCGATGGTCAGGGCGGACTTTGGATCAATGGACTGGGCGACGGTGTACGTCATATCGCGTCCAATGCGATCGATCAACAGACGGATCTGTCTGCGCTGAACGCAAAGATCGAGCTGTTCAACAGCTCCAACGGACTCAGCGGCGACTACGCGTGGCCACTGCTGATCGATCGGGAAGGAAACATCTGGGTCGGCACCGGCGCCGGCGTGGATCGATTCAGTCGCAGCAATTTCACGCCAGCCCCCTTCCCGTCAGGCACCCACGACTTCGCATTGGCTGCTGGAGCGGATGGATCGGTTTGGACAGGAAGTTCCTCGAAACCGGTCATGGAACTCAAAGACTCGCAGGTCAAGACGTTCGATGTGCCGCCTTACACGCTTGCGGCATACGCTGACCGCGACGGTGTGGTGTATATCGGAGGAGCCGGCGGCATCTGGAAGATGAGCGATGCGGGCGCCGAGCATCTGACAAATCGCCCCAATGCCGATGCGGCGCCATTCGCGCTTGTCTTGGCCATGACCAAAGACTTGCACGGTACGTTGTGGGTCTCGGTCGGCGGCACATCAGGGTCGGGGCTATACACATGGGCCAATGGCCAGTGGAGGAAATCGTCTATCAGCGGCACGCCGCGCGCCGACTTTACCGATGCCGACGGACGAGTCTGGTTGGGCTACAGGGACAATCGCATGGTCGTCGTCGACGGGGATAACGTCACCACGTTAGGCCCCGATCAAGGCGTGGCGATCGGCGATGCGAAAGCCTTTCAACAGGATGATCATCGCTTGTGGATAGGGGGCAGCGAGGGACTCGGTTACATGGACGGGCTGCGTTTGAAGATGGTGAGCCTGGCTGATGATGGCACGCTGAAAAACGTCACGGGGATGGTGTTCTCGACGCAAGGTGATTTGTGGGTTCATACGCTGGACGGCGTCTTCCAGCTGCCGGCAAGGGATGTGCATCAAGCCGAAATAAATCCGTCGTATCCGATGCATTTTCGAAAATTCGATACGCTGGATGGACTACCTGGCTCCCCGGCATTGCAGTTTCCGCTACCGTCGGCCATCCGAAGTGCCGACGGAAGGCTCTGGTTCGCGACCAGTAACGGTGTCGTGTGGCTCGACCCTGCGCAATTGATCTCCAATCCCTTGCCGCCTCAAGTGGCTATCGATTCGGTCGAGGCGGATGGCAAGACCTATGCGTCCCATGACGGGCTGATATTGCCTGCGCATACCGAGAATCTTCGGATCACCTTTTCCGTGCCGAGTTTGACCATGCCGGAACGCGTGAACGCAAAAATTCGCATGCGTGGCCTGGACAAAGATTGGCGCGATGTGGGCTTGCAACGCGAAGTAAGCTATTCCCATCTTGCGCCCGGACACTACCATTTCGATGTCATCGGGGCCAATCAAGATGGCGTCTGGAATAACGCGGGTGAAAGCGTTGAATTCAGCATAAAGCCCACGTTTTATCAAACGCTCTGGTTTGAAGTGCTCTGCGCATGCCTGGCGGTTCTCGCACTTTGGCAGGCTTTCGCATTTCGTATCCGTCAGGCCAATCGTCAGCTGCGCGTTCGCCTCGAAGCACGGCATGCAGAGAGGGAACGGATCGCGCGCGATTTGCACGATACGCTGCTGCAGAGCTTTCCGGGGTTGTTGATGAAAATGCAAGCCGGTGTAAACAGGCTTCCGGAAGATGCAGCCGAGCGGCAATTCCTGAATCAGACACTGGAGCAAGCGCGCAAGATTGTCGTGGAAAGCAGGGATCAGGTGTCCCGGTTGCGATCCGAAGAGTACGGCAATCTCGCCGATGTTCTATCAGCCTTTCCCACAGAACATGCAAACCGCCTCGGCATGACATTGAACGTGTCGATAGAGGGACGGGAGCGACATCTCAAGAAGGAGATTTTTGAAGAGGCTTCGTTCATCATGAAGGAAGCCATGTGCAATGCCTATAAGCATTCCGGTGGAACTCAGTTGACTGTTCGTTTGGACTATCGACACGATGTACTGATTTTAGAGGTACACGACAATGGCACCGGCATTGATCCAGCCATCCTGAATGCCGGCGAGCGGCCCGGACACTGGGGATTGATGGGTATGCGCGAGCGCGCCAGACAGATGTCGGCGAAACTCTCCATCGAGTCTCCATCCAGGGACGGAACTCGCGTCACGCTCTGCATACCGGCGCGCATCGCCTATGCGACGGTTCCGAGGACTAAATTTTTTTCCCGGTTTGGGAACCGCGCTGCCGAGAAGTGAGTCATCACGCGACTAGTTGGGTGCCGGACTGAATTGACCGGGTACCCAGCTCTGCAACCCGCATCGTAGCGGCACCCCCATCAACGTCTCGCTTTGCCATAAGTCCAAGATGAAGCCGCAGGCCCATGCTTGCTTTATTACTCCGCAACGTCGGGCATGATCTGCCCCATTTCCATGGCTTGGCTGGGAGAAACTTCTTGTATGCCTATGACGATTTGATCGTCGGGCGCACCCGTCGCCGTCTGAAATATGCTCCACAACTGAAGCAACAATCCCTTCTTGTATTCGGCTGATCGTCCGGATCGAATCAGCAGCGTAAGTGCCGCGGCAGGTGCTGGCTCGCCGGCGGTGAAGCCATCGCCGGGCGGAAAATCCTGAAACACGACATGCACCCAGTTTTGCGGCACGCCGGCATATTCGGCATGAAACGACGTCAGCTGTTTCGCCAGGCGAGCCTTGGCCGCCTGATCAAGCGTTCCTTTCTGTGTAACTAGCGTATAGAGAGGCACGTCGATGTCTCCACCATCCTCAACGGGCCGTTTCCGGCTGCCTCCCTGTCTCGCGCAATGCGAACGACACCAACAGCGCCAGCGCGATGACTGCCACCCAGAACAATCCCGACTGGAAGAAATGAAACTCGGGATTGGTCACCGACAAGCCCAATGTCTTTCCGAAACGATTGGAAAAGACCGGACCGAGCAACGCGGTGACGCTGAACGTGATGAAGTTGATCGCGCCCGTCGCGCTGCCTTTGACGTTATCCGGATTGACTTCCTTGATGATCGTGTAAGGAATCATCGCCGATCCCGACGCAATGCCGAATACGAGCAGCGTGACCCAACTGGGCACGGCGGTGGGAAGGAAGGTCAGCTGCAATGCGCATACGAGCATGGCGCTTACGCCAATAATCAGCGCCAGCTTTCTGCGATGCAGGGTATCGGCCAGCCAGCCGAAAAGCGGACAACCGAAGACCCAGCCAAAGGGAACCATCGAGATGGCGAACACGGCGTCGTGGTAGCTGAACAACCGGTCCACCTGGAACATGCGAACGCCCCACACCATGTCGCCGATGGTCGTCGGCGCAAAGAGCAGACCGGAAACGATGCCGCAGAGATACGATTGCGGATTGCTGAGCACGACTTTATAGGGCGTGAGGAAGTTGCGCTTTTCGCCGGTCGCGGCTGCGTGCTTCTCGCTTGGCGTCATGAGCAACAGACCCACGGCGACCAGCAGCACCACGACACCCATGCCGACCCAGAATTGCCCGATACCGACCATGCCGTGAATAAGCGGCCCCACGGCGATTTGCCCCATGGAACCGCCCAGCATGCCGAAGCACTGCGTGAATCCGATCGCCGTGGCGAGTTTCTTGGCGGAAAAGCCGTGCGACGCCAGGTACACCGCGCCGGTAAAGGCGAATGCCGATCCCGCACCTTGCGCGAGACGCCCGACATTTCCCATGAAAGACTGAGGAATGGCGAAAAGCAGGCAGCCCAGGGCAAGCACCGCCATGCCCGCCGGTACGACGTAGCGGGCGCCGAAGCGATCGAGCAGGACGCCCGCCACCAGACTGGTGGTGGAATAGGTGTAGTAGTACGAGCCCAGGATGGCGCTCACGCCGAGTGCGCTCACGCCGAATGCCTGCGACAGCTCGGGGATCATCACGGCCGGCGCCGAGCGCGAAGCGTATTCCAGGAAGTAAAAGATGGCGGCGAATCCCCACGCCATGGCGTAGGCGGTTTCCAGCTTTCGCGGCGATTGGACGACTGCGGCTTTGACGCTCATGGGGACACCTTGATGGTCTGCCAGCTCCCTTCCAACTTTATCGACGCCGCCACTGCCGTTGGTCCCCCAAACGGGTAGTTATGTGTCTCAGGCGGTAGCAGTTCCGTTCTATTTGCAGCATGGTTGTCCAAACAAGCTGTACATGCTTCAAAGACGGTGCTTTTCGGTGTCAGTGTTCCATCCTCGCCTCACAAAAATCGCTGGTTGCGGTCACCCGGGGTGTGATGCCTAATAGGTACTCGCACATCTTTCGGTGTTGCTCCATGGGCATGCATGCCATCGGCACGGAAGCCCTTTCAACGCCCAGGCGATGGGTTGTCGGCCGGATTCGGTCTCTGCGTTCGTCCTTCGCGTGCCTGCTTGTGCTCGGCCTGTGCCTTCCACCAGCGGCCATGCCGGTCGAGTCGGCCCATGTCGTCGTCCCGCTGTCTTCGCAAACACCCTTTCGATTGCAGCTGAGCCAGCTTCAGCATCGCGCCTTTTCATCCAGGGACGGCGCTCCCTCCAGCAGCCAGGCCATCGTCCAGACGCCGGATGGCTTTCTATGGTTCGGGACGCAAAACGGGCTGTATCGATTCGACGGCGTCCGCTTCGATAAAAGCGTGACCCGCCTGCTGCCCACGCCGAACATTCTCTCCCTTTACGCGGAGCCGAACGGCGACTTGTGGATCGGCTACACGTTTGGCGGCATCAGCGTGCTCCATGGCGGGAAGGTGTCGAACACTCCCGCTTCCGCCTTGCCTGGCGGAAGCGTCGTGGGCTTCGCGCGCGCGTCGGACGGAACGTTGTGGGCTGCAACGACACGCGGTCTTGCGTGGCAGGAAGGCGATCGCTGGGAAAGGGCGGGCGCCGCTCAAGGGTATCCCGACCAGCATCCGCAATGGCTCGGCACGATCCACGGCGAGATCTATCTTTTCGACGTCGACGACGCCTACGTACTCGACCAGCAACAGCATCGATGGCGCGCTGTCGATCTGTTGCAAGCCCAGCACGATCTCATCGGATTGCCGGCCAACGTTGCGCTGGCCAAAACCAATCCCTATTGGGCAAGCCTTCGCGACCCGTCCGGCGCACTTTGGTATACGCGCGCGGATCAGGAAGGCATTACGCGCGTACGTTGGAGCGACGGAAGCGCCTCGCCCACGTCGGAAGAACACTTCGATCAACGCGACGGACTGACGGGCCAGTTTGCGCTCGTTTATTTCATGGGTCGCGAATCGAACGTGTGGGTGGCGACGGAAGGCGGTGTCGACCGCTTTACCGTCGGGAAATTCACACCCGTGCGCTTTCCGAACAGCATGACCAACCTCACCCTCGCTGCCGATAAGAAAGGCGGCCTATGGGTTGGCAGTCTTCGCGAAAATGGTTTGTATATCCAAGGCGACCACGATCCCGTACGCGTAGCCGGCTTTGGACTCGGCGCGGATTGTTCGACCGTGGATAGCCACGGCGTCGTCTGGATGTCGGGAAGCAACGATCTGGAAACCTACGACGGCTCGCGCGTTGTACATGTTGCTCCGCCACCCGGCACCCTGATCGACAACCACGGCGAGCAGGTCCTGCAGGCCTGCCAGGGCATCGCGAACGACGCCGCGGGCGATATGTGGGTATCCATCGTCAAAGTGGGCGTCTTCCGGTTGTCCAAGGGAAGCTGGTCCCTCAATGGCGGCCTGAAAGCGTTGCCTGATGGGCCGGCCATTCGCGTGCTGGGCGACGAATCCGGCCGCATCTGGCTGACGTATCCCGGCAGCCGCATAGCCGTTGTAGACCATGATCGCGTCACGCTCTACGACAACAGGAATGGCTTGAACATCGGAAATGTCCTCAGCCTCTATGTGCGCGGCACGCACGCCTGGGCTGCCGGCGATCGCGGCGTCGCCTACCTGACACCCTCAGGCATCTTCGCGAGTCTGGTGGGCAAAGGCGACGACACCTTTCAAAGCGTGACGGGCATCGTCGAGACGCGAACCGGCGAACTCTGGCTCAACGCACCTGATGGCGTCTATCGGATAAGTGCGGAGGAGCTGGCGAAGTGGCTCAAGCAGCCAGCATATCAACCAGGCTACGAGCTCTTCACGCAAACGGATGGCATCAACGGCGTTCCCCTTCCCGTTCGTCCCGGGCCGACGATGATCGAAAGCGCGGACGGACGCATTTGGGTCGCGACCAAGCAGAATCTTTCCTGGATCGACCCTGCTCATATCCGCCGCAATGCGATCGCGCCGAACGTTTTCATCAGCACCGTGACGTCGGCGAATGCAAGCTGGCCCGCAACGCCCTCGCCGCGGTTGCCCCCGGGCACGCACAACATCCACATTGCTTATACCGTACCGCTGCTGTCCATGCCCGAACGCGTGCATTTCCGGTATCGGCTGAAGGGCGTGGATGAAGACTGGCAGGACGACGGTGGCCGGCGCGAGGCTTTCTATACCAATCTGCAGCCCGGCCGCTATCGCTTCGAAGTCACGGCGCTCAACGAAGATGGCGTGGCCAGCGTGCAACCCACCGTGCTGAACTTCACGATCGCGCCAGCCTTCTACCAGACCCTCTGGTTCAAGGCATTCGTGGCTTGCGTCGCCTTGCTCATCCTTTGTCTGATCTACATGCTCCGCGTGCGGTTTGTCGAGCGACGCTATCAATTGCTCATGGTCGAACGCCACTCGGAGCGGGAGCGTATTGCGCGCGATTTGCACGACACCCTGCTTCAAGGCATGCAGGGCATCCTCCTGCAGGTGGAGATGCTTTCCACCAGCCCCGATCTATCGGATGCCCAGCGACTCCGAATCACCCGGATAGAAGAGAAGATGCGCAGTTCGCTGATCGAAGGACGCGATGCCATCAGCGCGCTTCGGCAGGCGGATTCCGATCACGCGGACCTGATAGAAAAGCTCAAAGCGATCGGCAGCGACGCGTCGACGTATTCGGATACCCATTTCTCCATAAACGTCGAAGGCGAAGCACGACCGCTTTGCGGCATGCGTTGCGATGAAATGATCGCCATTGTGCGGGAGAGCGTCATCAACGCTTTCAAGCACGCCCAAGCCGAATGGGTATTGGTGTCGGTCAGCTACGCGGATGACGCGCTCATCGTGGATGTCACGGACAATGGCGTCGGCATCACCGAAAAAACCATCCATGACAAGCAGAAAGAGGGGCACTGGGGCATCGCCGGCATGCGCGAACGCGCGGCGAAGCTCGGTGGCCGGCTGACCATCCGGCCCGCTCATCCACGGGGCACGACGATCGAACTGGTCTTGCCCTGGCAGACGATCCAGGCAACCCGCGCATTCATCCGGAAGCGCTGGCATTTCGGCGATCACGACGACGATCACACGCATCCTTCCGTGGATTGAGATTTTCGCCAGGCGCGCTCGGCGGCCATCGACGCGGCCGGCGACGCCATGCGGTGCAGCCTTGTATGCATGTTCTTCACACAGCGCTTCGTGAAACCATGGCGACGGACGGCGAGACATGGATTTCGTCCAACGTCAGGCAGACATGTACAAGCCGGCCGCGTCCCTTTGGGGTAACGTCGCGGCATCCGCTGGCACTCCCGTGCTTGGGTCGTCGCCGATGTGCCATGCACCGCCGATTTGTCATGTCCCGGCAAATCGCGCCCCGTCTTCACCATTAGGGAGATCATCATCATGGCCATGTCCTCCGCCGAATACGTAGCCAAAGTCCTTGAACAGGCAGGCGTCAAACACGTTTACGGCGTCGTCGGCGATTCGCTGAACGGGCTGACCGATGCCTTTCGCCGCAACTCGATCGAATGGCTGCACATGCGCCATGAAGAAGCCGCGGCTTTTGCCGCCGGCGCCGAAGCGCATCTGACCGGCGAGCTGGCCGTGTGCGCGGGCAGTTGCGGTCCCGGCAATCTCCACCTCATCAACGGCTTGTTCGATTGCCATCGCAGCGGCGTACCGGTGTTGGCGATCGCCTCGCATATTCCGAGCAGCGAAATCGGCATCGACTACTTCCAGGCGACGCATCCGGAAATTCTCTTCAAGGAATGCAGCCACTATGCGGAGCTGGTGTCCAACCCGGCGCAGCTTCCGCAGATACTGGGCCGAGCCATGCGTGCGGCCGTCGGGCGGCGCGGCGTGGCCGTCGTCGTCATACCGGGCGACGTTTCTCTGCGGGATGCCGTTGCGGAAGTACCGCGCTGGGTCACGCCGACCAAACCGGTCCTCCACCCATCCCTGAAGGATCTGAAGCGGCTGACCAATCTGCTCAAGGAAGGCACGCGCGTCACGATGTTCTGCGGCGCCGGCTGCGCGGGCGCCCACGATGAAGTCGTGGAATTGGCGCGCCGGCTGAAAGCGCCGATCGTGCACACGCTGCGCGGCAAGGAATACATGGAGTATGACAATCCATACGATGTCGGCATGACCGGGCTCGTCGGCTTCTCTTCCGGCTACGCCGCGATGAAGGAATGCGACACGCTGCTTCTGCTCGGCACGGATTTTCCCTACCGTCAGTTCTTCCCCAAAAACGCGAAGGTGGCGCAGATCGACGCGCGTCCGGAGGCGCTCGGCAATCGCTGCCCGCTGGATCTTGGCCTGATCGGCGATGTTCGTGAAACACTGCAGATTCTGCTGCCGTCGGTCGCCGAAAAGACGGATACCAGTTTTCTCGATGCCTCGCTGGCTCACTACAAGAAAGCCCGTGAAGGATTGGACGAGTTGGCCGATCCGAGACGCGGAAGCGACGTCATTCATCCCCAGTACGTGACCAAGCTGGTGAGCGAGCTGGCGGCGGAAGACGCCATCTTTACCTGCGACGTGGGCACGCCGATCTTGTGGACGGCGCGTTACTTGAAGGTCAACGGCAAGCGCCGGATCGTCGGCTCGTTCAATCATGGATCGATGGCGAACGCGATGTTGCACGCCATCGGTGCGCAGGTCGCCTGCCCCGAGCGCCAGGTGATTTCCATGTCCGGCGACGGCGGCTTTGCCATGATGATGGGCGATTTCCTGTCGCTGACGCAGCTCGATCTTCCCGTGAAGATCGTCCTGTTGAATAACGGCACGCTGGGTTTCGTCGAGATGGAGATGAAAGCCAACGGCTTCCTCGATTCCGGTTGCGACCTGATCAATCCCAACTTCGCGCAAATGGCCGACGCCGTCGGCGTCAAGGGCATTCGCGTGGAACGTGCCGAAGACCTTCGCGCTGCATTGACCGAGGCGTTTTCGCACAATGGCCCCGTGCTGGTCGACGTGGTCAGCGCGCGGCAGGAACTGGCGATGCCGCCGAAGACGACGTTCGACGAGGCTTACAAGTTCGGTCTCTTCATGATCAAGGCGGTGCTCGATGGGCGCGGCAGTCAGCTGGTGGATTTGGCGAAGGTGAATCTGTTGCGCTGATGTCTTGAACGCATGCTGCCCCTCCCCCTGCTTCGCAGGGGGAGGTTGGGAGGGGGTGGCGCTCTTGCTTCGTACTGACAGGCTTCACCCCACCCCAGCCCTCCCCTGCTGCACGCAGGGGAGGGAGTGTGAAGTGCTTGACGTGTTTTTAAAGTCGAACGTCACTTCGCCGAGTGATCGACCAGCGTCTTCAGATCGGTCACGGAATACGACACCGACATGCGATAACCGTTGCCGCATCGCACCGGCGCGAGATCCGACAACTCCTCGTTCTCGCACTCGGGCAGCGTCAATTCGCCCTTGCCCATCCATGCGTCGGCCACGGTGAAGTTGTCCATGACGGACTCCACCAGCTCGTGCACGGCGGGACGCTCCCATTGCCCTGCGGCGAGTCGCGGGAAGTGGCGCAGATTGATGGTGGGGCGCGAGCCCAGGGCGGCGGGATCGGTCACCGCTTTTTCGAGCGTGACGAGCCCTCGCGCGATGCGCTGTCCGGCGGTCGAGGCACTTGCACCGAATCGGCCCCCGGGCGCGAGCTTCGGCGAAGCGGGCCCGCTCGCGGCAAACAGGCGCGTCTGCAGGATCGTGCCGTAGCGCTTGGGGAATCCCTGTGCCCAGCCGCGCGCAATCGCCGCATCGTTGTCGACGAAGATGTAAGGGCAGAATGCAACAGGCTTGCCCTGGAACAAGGCGTCGACGAGTACAAAGAATTCCCGGTACTGGTAGCGCGCCGGATCGAGGAATTCGTCGTGCGCAGCGGTGTACTGCCAATCGATGAAATAGGCCTGCGCATGACCTTCGGCCTTGACGTCCGGCTGTAGCTCTGCGGGCAGAAGGGACGCGACGGCATCCGGACGCGCCCAGAAATCGATGATGAGAAAATCGCCGGCATAGTGCCAGGGCGGCGGCGGCGAGATGTTGGAAAGGCCACGCGGCGTCATAGGAACGAAGAAATTGCTCTTCATGCATCCACTCCCGGATGGTTGCCAGATGAGATCGCGGCCTATCTCATGACCACGATCGGGGGCGACTATGGCATTCGGCGCCCAACCGATCTTGGACAAAGGTGACGGCAAAGGCCGGAAACAAACGCTGCACTGCACGCGGAGATCAGGTCTCGGGTATTCCGCACAGGTTTTCCACCACTTCCCAGAGGCGGTCTTCTTCGCCATCGGCAATGACCTGGTAGGCATTTCTTCCTTCCAGGTTTCGGTGCCGCATACACATCCACCGCACGGCACGCGGCCTGTCGCCCAGCGCGATGATCAGCATGCGGGAGAGATCGCCCTGCCGCTCTTCCAGCATGGAAAAAGCCGTGAGGGCGATTTGCTCGCGCGTGGCGTGGAGTTCATCCAGCCGCGTAGCCATATCCTTGAACGAATCGACGTGACGCATACGCAAAAACCTCTTCTCAATCGCGCTCACCACAGCGGATGGAACGCAGAAAACCGATCACCAGGTCTGCGCTGCCTTGCATCACGAGCTCCTGCGCGGTCATGCCTCCAAGCTCCAGGATGTGCACCGACTCGTACCACTCCTCGACACGGGAGAGATCGCTGTCGATGGCCATGGCCAATCGCGATATATGGACGAAGGCGACATGGATCGGGCGATTCAGCGACGACACTCCGGCCCTTTGCGGCGACCATGACTCCACACCGCTTCTCATAGTCATGGCTGTGCCCTTACAACGTAGATGAAGGTTACGTTACGTCAGCCGACACCCGGTTTCTTGCATCTTTTTGCGCGTGCATGTGTATTTCCGCCAACGTCATGCGGCATCGATTTCGCGGATAAGCGCCCCGTTCGCCCCGCCCGATCCCCCATGGCCCGATTTACCCTTTAGAGCATTGAAGTCTCCCCCTGCCCAGCGCATAGTTCCCGTTGACCTGGAAGGCGACCTGACTTTTCCATCCTCTTGTTTAGACGGAAGTTTCGCAGGTGAGTCGTTTGAACGAGAAGAAAGAACGATATGGAATTCTCGTCGTGGACGACCACCCGGTGATGCGGGATGGTCTTCGCGCTGTCATTGAACAGGAGCCCGACATGGAAGTGGTCGGCGAGGCAGCCGACGGCAGGGAGGCGATCGGGCAATTCCAGAAACTGTTTCCCGACGTCATGCTGATCGATCTTCAAATGCCCGAGGTCGACGGCCTGCAGGCCATCACGACCATTCGCAGCGAGTTTCCCGATGCGACCATCATCGTGCTGACCACTTTTCCCGGCGATGCGCGCGTGGTGCGTGCATTCACGCTTGGTGCAACCTCTTATCTCCTCAAGACCGCGCGCCGCGACGAAATCATCAAGGCGATTCGCGGCGCGCTTGCCGGGCGACACACCATGGCGCCGGAAGTCGCACAGGAAATCGCCAGCTATACCGGGCACGAAGCGCTGACGGAACGGGAAATCGACGTGTTGAGGCTGGTGGCCAAGGGCCGCAGCAACCGCGAAATAGCCGATGCCTTGTGCATTTCGGAAGACACCGTCAAAGCCCGCATGAAAAGCATCATGGGCAAGCTGGGTGCCGAGGACCGCACGCACGCCGTCATGATCGCGATCCGGCGCGGCTTCATGGACTCGCAAACTTAGAGCTCGGCTCAACACATGGCATGGGCTCTTGGCAGCCCCATGCGCGGGACGGATCGCCGGCAAGGAAACGGCGATTATTAATCTTGCGTTTTTTACGCCCGGGGTTTCCGGTTTGTCGACCAAAAAACCGAAAGAAGACCGGGCCACAACGGAGATTTCACGACAGGGCACGCCATCTCGCCTAATGTCCTCACCAAAAGGACGAATCACACGTTGAGCGGATAATGGGTCTGCTGGGTGAATTAGGTGATGAGTGCTTTTGACACGCGACGTGCACCGGGATTCATCCCGACAGCGTACGTGACTGAAGCCATGTTGCTCCGCTTCAGTGCTCTTCACGACGGTCGGAGGATGGATAGATGAATCTTTTGCCCGTTGCGCATAGCGCAACTACTCCTGTCGCTCTCGGATGGATGCAGGACTGGCACGATCTCGATGCCCCTGATGAGGCACTCCGGACGCTGCTGGATTCGGCCTGGCGTGCCGTGAGCGCGATGAATGGCACCGAGCTGGTTGCCGTCACGGCCCTGTTGCGTCATGCCGTCATGCAACAGCATCGTTTCCGTCACGATTTCCCTTGCGACGAAGTGGAAACGTTGCTGGCGATGGGAAGCCTCTGGGAAGACCACATCGAGGAAGCGATGTTCCGTGCGCAATCGGTATTGGCGCGCGGCACCGCGGCGCGGTACCGGTCTGTCCTCGCGGCGGTCATGAAGTTTTGCTTTTGGCGGACGCGCGACTTCATGCCGTTCTACGAATTGTCTCGCGGAAAAGCGCCGCGCAGCCATGCCACGTCCTTGCTGATGGCAACCGTCGATCTGTCCATCGAAGCCGCGGCGGAAGCCGAACAACTGCGCTTCAAACTGGCCGAACGCCTGGCCAGGGATGCGTTGGTCCTCTGCAGCACGTCGGCAGGACCGCAAGCGTATGCTTCGCTGCTTCCCGTCTCCATCCTTGCTCAATTGCAATACGAGGCCGGGTCGGTGGACGAAGCGGATGCCTTGTTGCGAGGTCGCCTCACGGCCATCGAAGAGAGCGGCGCGGTCGAGAGCGCGCTCATCGCCTATATCCTGTCCGCCAAAATTGCAGCCGCGCGGGGAAACCAGAACATCGCGTTGCTGCTCCTGCATCGCGGCGAGGAAATAGGCCTGCAACGACGCTGGCCCCGGCTGGTGCTTCGCTGCAAGGCGGAAGAAGTCGCCCTGCGCATCCATGAGGAGCGCATCGATCTTGCCGAGGCGGCACTGGCACAAATGAGGCGTTTTTTCGACGAACTCGATGCCAAGGCCCGTCCCACGAATATCGATGCATGGCCCTTGCAAATGGCCAGCCTGCGCCTGCAGATCGCGAACGGGCCAAGCCTTGGCACGGCGCGATCGCTCGACGATCTGCGTAACGCCGCCTTGCATCGCAATCATCCCGCCATGGTCGTCAAGCTGACGATTCTGCTCTCGAGTGCGCTTTACTCGCTGGGCAAGATCGCATGCGCCCACGAGGAGCTGCTCGCCGCGTTGCGCCAGGGCGCCGACGTCGGACTGTTCCGCAGCTTTCTCGACGACATGCCGCTGATCGAAACGCCTCTCAAGCAGCTTTGGCGATCTTCCGAAACCCGAAGCCTTGGCCATCTTGCGCCTTACGTCGGACGGCTGCTCGCGGCACCCTCGGTGCATCCGTCGGCCCGGAAGAAGTTCAGGACCAATCACCGGCTTGTAGAATCGCTGAGCACGCGGGAGACCATTATCCTGCGCTTGATAAGCCTGGGGCTTTCCAATAAATCCATCGCGCGCGAACTGCAGATCACGCCGGAAACGGTGAAGTCGCATGCCAAGCACATCTTCATCAAGCTGGCTTCCAAGAATCGCGCCGAAGCCGTATCCCGGGCGACCGAGCTGGGGCTCATTTAAAGACGCGACACTCACATGTGTATTAGGGGCGGTTGAATGAAGGAGTTCAAACCCTTTCGGCTCGATCCGGCCAATCATCAGCTGTGGCGGCTTTCCGATGAGGGCGAGCTTGCTTCCGTCACCATCACGTCGAAGGCGTTCGACGTACTGCGTTACCTGGTCGAGCATCCCGGGCGTCTTGTCTCGCACGAAGAGCTGCTTGAAGCACTGTGGTCCGGTGTGGCGGTTCAACCCGAGGTGCTGAAAGGGCACATGTTGGCCATCCGCCATGCGCTGGGCGACGACGCGCAGCGTCCGCGTTACGTGGAAACGCATCGAGGTCGCGGATACCGCTTTATTGCGGAGGTTACCTCTGCGCAAAAGACCGACAACCGCCTTTCGCCCGCACCCGCATCAGTCCTTATCGGCAGAAACGCGCCCTTGCTCGCTTTGCGCGAAGCGCTCGCTCAGGCGTACAAAGGCCTACCCAAGATCGTATTGGTGCGTGGAGACGCCGGCATCGGCAAAACCGCCTTGGTCGAGACGTTTTGCGGTGATGTGTCCAGTCAGCATACGTCGCTGTCGTACGGTCGTTGCATCGAAGGATTCAGCGGCGCCGAACCCTTCTATCCCATCATCGAAGCGCTGTCCCGGCTGATCAAGGGAGCGAGCGGCAGCAAGGTACAGGACGCCCTGATCGCCGTGGCGCCTTCGTGGGCCAGCCAACTGGCTGGCCTTTTGTCACGCGAACATCGCGCGCAACTGCAGAAAGTGGCGCATATCTCCGCCCGCAGCCGCATGATCGGCGAGTTCTGCGAGCTGCTCGAAGTGCTCGCCGAAGACGAACCCTTCGTGCTGCTGCTGGAGGATCTTCACTGGGCCGATTTTTCCACGCTCGATCTGATTTCGGCGTTCGCGAGGCGGAAGTCGTCCGTCAAGCTGCTGCTGCTTGCCACCTATCGTTCCGACGAATGGGCGGCGCGCGGACCGGTGCTCGGGCAGCTCGTCAACGAACTGCTGCTGCACAAGCTGTGCGAATCCATCCATTTGACCGGACTGGATCGACAGGATATCGCGGAGTATGTCTGCGCGGACGACACCGAAGAAGGCCGATCGTTTGTGCAGCTTCTCTTGCACCGATCGGGCGGCAACCCGCTGTTCCTGCGCGCGATCCTGGAGCATTTGCAAAGCCTGCGGATGGTATCCAACGAGCAGGGCCGATGGAAAAACGAGGTACCGCTTGCCCAGATCCGTTTCGAGATACCCCAGACGATCAGCCACGTCGTCGAGACGAAAATCAGCACGCTCGACGATGAAACGCAGCGCGCCCTGGAGGCGGCCAGCGCGGTGGGCGATGTCTTCAATCCCATCGTGGCCGCTACCGCCGCGGGCCTCAGCGCGCGTCGGTTCGAGGAAGTCTGCGAGACCTTATGTCGGACCCGGACGTTCATTCATCGCCACGACATGGATACGCTGGGTAATGGCGAAGTAGTCCGGCTCTACCGGTTCAACCACGCCCTGCTCAGGGAGGTGCTGCTGAACCGGCAGGGACCGCTTCGGCTGGCGCAAAGCCATGCATTGATCGGCAAGGAATTGGAGAAGTCGTATCCCAGCGAACTGAAAGCGCACGCCGCGTTCCAACTTGCCGAGCAGTTTTCCAATGCGCGCGAGTGGCCCAAGGCGCTCACCTATCTGAAGATCGCACTGCAAACCGCCAAGCGCCGTTATGCGCATCAGGATGCGCTGGCGATTCTCGACACGGCCGATGCGATCACGGTCCACCTTTCCAATGGGGAGCGCGAATTCGCCCAGGCCCTGTTGCTGGAAGATCGCGCATCCATCTATGCGGCCAACCACGATCCACGGGCGATGCAGGCCTTTACCAATCTGGCGCAGATGTCCGAACAACTGAGCCTTCCGGATATCCAGGCGCGCGCGGAACTTGGTGTGGCCTTTACGCTGAGTTGGCAGGACGCGGCTGCATGCGTCCCGCATCTGGAAAGCGCCTCCCGCTTGAGCGCGGCGCAGGCCGAGCCGCAGCTGAAGGCGCGGATCAGGCTGAGCAGCGCCGCGTGGCGAATGTGGATAGCAGGATGGGATGCCGAACAGGCCCGGGTTTGCGAGGAAAACCTGATCCCGCTGAGGAACGGCTCCGACCGTCAGATCACGGCCTGGGGATTGATCGAATACAGCATGATCTGCCTGATATCCAGCCGATACCGCGAGTGCCTGGAAACCGTGGATACGAATCTGGAGATCCTCGTGCGGCATGCCGCGGACCGGCCCGAGTTCAATATTTTTCGCGCCATCTGGATGGCCCACCTCGGCAGGCCGTGGGCGTACACATTGCTTGGAGAATGGGGACGCGCGCTGAAGGAGTTCGACGCGAGCGAGGCGCTCTTTGTCGGCAATGCTAATCGCTACAGCATTTGCACCCTGGAGACGCTGCGCGGATTCCTCTACCTGATGGCCGGGGACTATCAGGCCGTCAAGGACATCTGCGGCAAGCTCGGTTTCTACAAAGACAAGACGGGCCAGCAACCGTCCGCGCTCTATACCTTGGTGCTTACGAATGAGATCCGGCATTGCAAGCTGCTCGCCGGTGCGGCGGAGGCGGGACTCGGCGACCTCGCCGGAGGAATCGACATCCTGAAGCAGCTCGAACAGGACACGCTCGCGCAACCGGTCATCACGGACTGGTACTGGCTGTTCGTGCTGGAGTGGTCGCTAGCCAATGCCTTGTTGCGATCGGGCGATGTCGCGCAGGCGCGTCTGCACGCCGATCGCATGATCGACCGATCCGATCGCACCATCGAAGTGACGTGGCGCGCCATGGCACGCGAGGTGAGATGCCGCATCGCCATGGAAGAAGGTCGTCTCGACCAGGCATCCCGCCTGATCGACGACGCCCTGCATATGATTGACGTCGTGGGCGCCCCGATAGCCGATTGGCGCATTCATCGCACGGCCGCCCAGCTGCTTGATTTGCAAGGCGATGGCGCAGGCGCATCGCTTCAGGCGCAGCTGTTCCACAGGAAGGCGCATCGCGTGCTCGACAGCCTCCCTCCCGGTCATCGCCTGCGGGAAAGCTTTGCGCGCCTCATGGCGTGATCGACATCGCAGGGCGTGTCCCCCACGCGGGGGATTGGCGCCCGATTTCCCACGATCCAAGATGGAATCGAGGCTCGCGTCAGCGACGCGTTGCCTGATCGTATCGACGTTACAGAAATGAAATGAGCGCGCACGCTCGCTGCGCGGCTTTTTCGTCATTGAGGACGGTAGCTGTGTAGCGTGGCTGTCATAGGGAATCCATCTACCCTTTCGGGTAATTCGATGTATCCCTTTGCGTCAACAAGTGTACCCTGATGAAGGCTTCGGCCAAGGATGCATGCGCGTAAATTCCATTGAGGACGAGTTTTCATCAAGGATGCTCGACGACCCTGGGTCCGGAGAGGCGCACATGTATTGCGGTGCATACGGCGATCGGCTCGGCCGTTCGTTTCACCTGAGCAACCCCCCGGTTCTTCACAGTCAGACCAGGCGTGGCGTGCGCCTTGCGGTGACGGAAGTTCGTATCGACCAGTCCGGTTACGGCATGACGTCCCCGATGGGCAACGACGATGCCTATCTGGTCTGCCTCAATATGCGCAAGCAAAGCACGCATGAGCTGTGGTGCGACGGCCGCTCGGTATGTTCGACCTCTTATGACGGCGGCACCACCTACGTACTGGATTTGCGACGCGATCCCATCGCGTACATAAGCGATCCGATGCATTCGCTGTACTTCTACATGCCGCGCCAGGCCATCGGTGAAGCCAGCGTGGAGCTGGGAAAAACTCGCATCATCGATCTTGCGATCCAACCCGACCAGTGTTTCCCGGACACCATCATCAACAGTATCGGCCAGACGCTGCTGCCCATTTTCAATAGGGCCACCGCGGCGAAGCAGACACTTGTGGATCATCTTCTGCAAGGCCTGTGTACGTACATGGCGTCCACCTATGGCGGATCTTCGGAGCGTCCCGAGATCGTACGCGGCGCGCTGGCGCCATGGCAGCAGCGCCAGGTCACGCAAATGATGCGCGAGCGGGTTTTCGAAGGCATCTCGATCAACGAAATGGCGGAAGCCTGCGGCTTGTCGGCGGGCGCGCTGGCGCGCGGCTTCAAGAAGAGCACGGGCATGTCGCCGCATCAGTGGCTGTTGTCCCACCGCGTCGACCTGGCACTCGAGCTTATGGCCGATCCCGACGTCTCGCTGGCGGAGATCGCCTTCAATACCGGATTTTCCGATCAAAGCCATTTCAGCCGTGTCTTCACGCAAAAAATGGGTGTCGCACCGGGAGCGTGGCGGAAGTCGCTGGCCAACAACAAACGCGTGGAAGCGGCCTGATGATCGCCACCTCGCTTCAACCTGACCGAGAGAAGGATGCGCAGATGCAATTACATCGACCCATGCGTGGATCTGGCTACCTTCGTGCCGCAATGATGTCGTTCCTGTCGATGGCGATGGTCGCATGCAGTGCTTCGCCTTCGCGGAACATTCTTGGCTCCTACTTTCCGACGTGGATGGTGTGCGCGCTACTGGGCATCGTCTTCGTCGTGGTGATCCGCGGCGTGCTGGTGAAGACAGGCGTGGATGCCTCGCTTCCCGTGCCGGTGATCGTGTACCTGTGCATGTGGACGGCGGCGACGCTGGCCATCTGGCTTGTGTGGCTGGCCTGAATGGAGACCTCGTCCATGCCCGCTAAAACCGCGCTGGCCCGACTCGTCGCCATCGTCTCCATCGCCTCGGCGTTGGCGCTCATCGTCATGGCGATGATCGTCGTGGACAAACGGCCACGGACGCACGACGCCTATGTCTTCGCCTACAGCGCAGGCATCACGCCGGAAGTCAGCGGCCGGATCGTGGCGATCCACATTCGCAACGACCAGTTCGTGCACAAAGGCGACGTGCTGCTGCAAATCGATCCGGAGCCGTTCGAGCTGAAGTTGCGCCAAGCCAGTGCGCAAGTTGCCGCCTTGCAGGCGGACATCGACCTCACCGGCCGGCAAGTGAATGCGCAGGGTTCCGGCGCGGAAGCCGCGGCCCGTGAAGTCGACCGCGCGCGGCAACAGCTGGCACTGGCTCACGACACGCTCGCGCGCATGGAGCCGCTGTTGCCCAAGGGCTTTGTCACCACTCAGCAGATCGACGAGGCGCGCACGAATGAACGCACGGCGGGCGCGCAGTTGGCGGCTGCGATTCAGCAGGCAGCCCAGGCGAAGGAAGCCATTGGCGACGTGGAAAGCTTGAAGGCGCAACTGGCCGGAGCGCTCGCGTCAGAGGCGCTGGCGGCGCGCGATCTTCGCGAAACCGTCATCCGCGCGTCGGTGGATGGCAAGGTGGTCGGCTTCAATCTCGCCCTGGGATCGTTCGCGGTCTCCGGGCATCCGCTCTTTACGCTGATCGACGACAACAGCTGGTACGTCGTCGCCAACTTTCGCGAAACCGATCTGCGCGGACTGCACACCGGCGATCCCGCAACGGTCTGGGTCATGGGACACGAAAATCAGCCGCTGCATGGCGTGGTGGAAAGCCTCGGCGCGGGCGTCGCACCCGAAGGTCTCGCCGGGCCCGGACTGCCGGAGGTGGATCGAAACCTCAACTGGGTAGTCGTGGCACAGCGTTTCCCTGTGTGGGTGCATCTGGATCAACCCTCGCAGCCGTTCCTGCGCATCGGCGCCACCGCTTCCGTTCGGGTGCAACATGCACGCGCCGATTGAACTTCAGGCGCGGCATGGCCTGACGGGGCTGTTGCAGCGCGAACTGGCGCTCAACGATACCCGTGTTCGCACGATCATCCGCATCAGCGGGTGCACGGCGTTGGTGGTTGCCATCGCGATGCTGTTTCAGATTCCGTTGCCAGCCTACATGGCATACCTCGTTTTTCTGGTCAGCCAGGAAGATGCCGCTTCCACCTTGATCACTGCCGTCGGCGGCTTTGTGGCGGCCACCCTGGCGGTCGCGGTGTCGTTGCTGCTCTACGTCTTCGATGCCTCCGAGCCTGCGCTGAGACTTCCGCTGCTGGCGATCAGCACGCTGGCCGGAACGTTTCTTGCGCGAACCAGCAAGTTGGGTCCGATTGCGTTTCTTGCCGGGTTCATTCTCGTTTTGTCGCAGACGCTGCTGGACGATGTGCCGACCACGGAGTTCGTGACCCATATGGTGTTGTGGCTGTGGGTGGTCGTTGCGGCACCGATTGGCGTGACGGTACTGGTCAACCTGCTGGCCGGCGAAAGTCCCGTGGCACTCTCGCAGAAGCACGCGTCGCAGATCATGGACAAGGTCGCCGGGTATATCGAAAACCCCTATTCCGCCGATCCTTCGCAATTGCGCGATCAGCTGTTGTCGCTCAGCCAACTCAAGAACAAGGCATTCATGTGGGACAAGCGGCTCAAGGCCTTTGCGCAGGAAGACAATCGCCTGTTCGCGCTCATGCTGGAAGTGTTGCAGATCGCACGATGCCTCCCAGCGGGTGTTCCGCCTGCCTCAAGACGGTTCCTGGCTTCCGCGCTCCGGCAGAGTCGGCGCCTTTTTCTGCAACGTCGTGGCGTGGTTAGCGACGCGGCGACGGATGACAGTGCACCGGCTCCCCGTATCGAGGATCCGTCGCAAGCGGCTCTGCACAGCGCCGTCGATGAATTGCTTGAACAAGCATCGGGCAAGGCCCCCGCTGCCGCACCGAACACGCCCTCGTATCCCGCGCCATCGCCGGGTAAGGCGGCAGCGTCCAAGAACCGCTCGCATGCCCGCTTTGCGTTCAAGGTGATGTGCGCGGTCATGGCCTCCTATGCGACGTACACGCTGCTCGATTGGCCCGGCACACGCACCGCGGTCACGACCTGCTTCTTCGTCTCGTTGACCACGGTGGGAGAGAGCGTCCACAAGCTGACACTGCGATTGTCCGGCGCCATCATCGGCGGCCTCATCGCGGGGCTTTGCATCGTCTTCGTTCTTCCCTCGCTCACCGATATCGGCGAGCTTTGCCTGCTTGTCGCCGTGGTGTCGGCGTTCTGCGCCTGGATTTCCACCAGCAGCGAGGCGATCGCCTACGGCGGCATGCAAATAGCGTTCGCCTTCTTCCTGGGAGTGTTGCAGGGCTACGGCCCCGCGGATGATCTCACCGTGCTGCGCGATCGCGTGGTCGGCATTTTCGTCGGCAATATCTGGATCACGATTTTCTTCACCACGCTTTGGCCGGTCAGCACGCTGGACCAGGTGCGCGACAAATGGGCCTCGGCGCTCGGACAACTGGGCGACCTGCTCGTTGCCAAGGACACGCCTTCCGCCATGTCGGCGAAGTCGGAGGTCTGCACGAAAATCTCCGAAGCCAACACGCTGAATACGCGTGCGCTATTCGAGCGGCGGCTTCTTTCGCGGGAAGGCCAGGCCGACGTTCCTGTTCTCGAAGGTCGCCACGTCGAACAGCTCGCCTCGGCCGTCCTCGTGCTGCGCCGCCTCAAGGAAGACGCCGGCTCGCCTTCTCCGGACGAGGCAGACCGGTTCGCATCGCAGCGCCTGATGGCGCTTTCAAAAGGGATACGCCCCGATGCATGGAATGAAAGTGCAAGCCAGGCGCCGGCCACACTGCTCGACCAGGCCCGGAAACGCCTCAACGAGGAGATCGATCATGCATCGCGCGCGATCTGAATCGCCTCGGGCTGCCGGCTTTCCGCTCGTGCTCGCGATGGCATTGCTTGCACATGGCGGCGTGGCGAGTGCGCAATCGGCTTCGTGGGCCAACACGCCGTCCAACGATCGCATCGTCGCCAAAAGCAATGACGCGCCGGTGATCGAGGATCGCGTATACGCGCTGCCGGAACTCCTGACGATCGCGCTGGACATCGATCCCAAGACGCGGGAAGTCGAACAGGAAGTCGTGCAAGCCGATCTGGCCGTCAAACTTGCCAAGACCCAGTACTCCCCGCAACTCGATCTCACCGCACTGGGCGGTGTTCAGCGCACGCCGCTGGCGATTCCCACCAATGTCTCGCCCAAAGGCTATTTTGTTTCGTCCACCCAGGAAATTTTTCCAACGCTGCAATTGAAATGGCTGCTGTTCGACTTCGGCCGCCGCAAGGGACAGGTCGAGGAGGCCCGGCACAATGCTTCCGCGGCCCAGTCGGGTTTGCTTGGCGCACAGGAAAAGCTCGTGTTCGACGTGTCGGAAGCCTATTTCGAAGCGACTTCCGCGCAGGGACAGGTACGCGCCGCCGAAAAAGCGTTGAAGGCAGCCAAGCTGACCGAAGAAGCCGTCGCCGACCAGAAGAAACACGGGCGCGCTACCGTGGTGGAACTTGCCGAAGCGCAGCGCGGGACGGCGGCGATGCAACTGGCACTGACCAAGGCCAACGGCACCGCGGATACCGCCTTCGCGTCGCTGATCGCCACGATAGGATTGCCGCCTGAAACGCATTTTCAGATCGCGCCTTCCGCCGATACATCGGCTACGGAAACCGTCGCACCGCTACGGGAATTGATCGACGAAGCGCTGCAATCCCGCCCGGACGTGGTGGCGGCGATGGACAAGGTGGCGGCATCCGACGCCAAGATCGACACGGCGCGCGCGGCTTACCGCCCGACGGTCAGCCTTTCGGCGCAAGTGCTGCAGAACATCGGCAGGATCAGCAACGACGGCGGTCCCTATTCCTCCATCGATCGCACCGGCAATGCGCTGTTCGTGTCGTTCGATTGGCCGCTGTTCGACGGCGGCGCGCGCGCCACCAACGTGTCGCTGGCCGTCTCCGAAAAGACAGCCGCCGAAGATGCATTGGCCGAGGCAAAGGATACGGCGGCCAAGCAGGTGGTACAGGCGTACAGCAATTTGAAGACGAGCCTGGACAATCGCAACCAGGCGCTTGCCTACACGCATGCTTCCGAACTTGCCTATCAAGCCGCGCTCGATTCGTATCGGCGCGGACTCACCAGCATCACGGATCTGACGAACGACGAAGCCACGCTCGCCCAGGCGGAGGCCGGCCAGGAAGATGCCGACGCGAGCGTGGGCATTGCGCGTGCAGCCTTGGACCTGGCCATCGGCCACCAGCCGTCCGTCCACTAGCCCTGCCGGCCGTTCAACGGCCTCCCCCATCCCTTCATCATGCGGAGCAAGTCATGAGCAAGAAAGTTGCCGAAATCCTCGTTGAAGTTCTCGAACAGGCGGGCGTGAAGCGCTGCTACGGCATCGTGGGCGATACGCTCAATCTGTTCGCGGAACATCTGGAGCGCAGCTCCATCGACTGGGTGCATATGCGGCACGAGGAAGCCGGTGCTTTCGCCGCCGGTGCCGAGGCGCTGCTCACCAGCAACCTGACGGCCTGTGCCGGCAGCTGCGGACCGGGCAGCCTGCACTTCATCAACGGGTTGTACGAGGCCAATCGCAACCGCGCACCCATCGTGCTCATCGCCAGCCAGGTGATGATGAACGATTTGGGATTCGAGGCTATCCAGGAGGTCGATTTCAAAACCGTCTTCAAGGAATGCTCCGTGTTTTGCGACATGATCCTCACGCCCGATCAGGCGCGGAAGAAGGCCGTGATGGCCTGCCAGGCCGCTTTGGCGAAACAGGGCGTTGCGGTGCTGATCGTGCCCGTGGACATCTCTCATGGCGAAGTGCACGAGGACTTCCCCTATCGGGTTCACGTCAGCAAACCCGTGATCGTTCCGAACGAGGAGGAGATCGGCGAAATCGCCAAGATCCTCAACGCTGGCAAGAACATCACCATCTATGCAGGCTCCGGCTGCGAACACGCCCTGGAGGAAATCAAGGCCGTGGCCGAGTTGTTGAAGGCGCCTGTCGCGCACACTTCCCGCGCCAAGAGCTTTCTGGAGCACGACAATCCCTACAACATCGGCATGACCGGTTTTCTGGGTACCGAGGCCGGCTACAAAGCCGTGCTCAACTGCGACACGCTGCTGTTGTTGGGTGCGGATTTCGCGTGGCGCCAGTTCTACCCCGACGACGCGAACATCGTTCAGATCGACATCAATCCTACCCACCTCGGCCGACGTCATCACATCGCCTTCGGCGCAGTGGGCGATATCAAGCCCACCTTGCGCGCACTGATGCCGCATCTGAAGCAGAACGACGATGCGTCGTTCCAGCAGGAATACGTCGAACGCTACGCCAAGGCCATTTCAACGTGGAAGAGCCACCTGGTTCCCGGGCACGACGACACCATTCCGGGTTCCTACCTCACCTCCGTCATCGACAAGTACGCCGACGAGGATGCGCTGGTCTGCGGCGACGACGGCACGCCCATCGTATGGGCGATCCGCCACATCACCGCAAACGGCAAGCGCCAGATCTTCGGGAGCCTTCTGCATGGCACCATGGCAACCGCACTATCCAGCGCCTTGGGTTTGAAGAAGGCAGCGCCTCATCGCCAGGTGATCGCCATGTGCGGCGACGGCGGCATCGCCATGCTGCTTGGCGAACTGCTCACCGTCATCCAGGAAGATCTGCCGATCAAGATCGTCGTGTTCGATAACAGCAAACTCGGCTTTGTGGAACTCGAGCAAAAATCGGAAGGCATGCTCGACACCTTCACGCGCCTGAAGAATCCGGACTTCGGCAAGGTGGCCGAGGCCATCGGCCTATGGGGCAAGTCGGTTTGCTACGCATCGGAGATCGAGGAAGCCGTGCAGGAATGGCTGTCTCAGCCGGGTCCCGCACTTCTCAACGTCACGGTGAACCCGCTGGAATTGGTCAAGCCGCCTTTCGTCGAGCTCAAACCCGTGGTCGGCATGGCACTCTATTCGGCTCGCGCGATCTTGCAGGGACGCGGTGCGGATGTGCTGGAGCTGGTGCGCGAGAACTTCTGAAGCGTCGGCAAGCAGACGGAGGGCCACGCGGTGCCCTCCGTCTTTTAATTTTGCAATGCCTCTTTGACTCTCGTCATGGAGCGCCATTCAAGATATCGATGATGCCGCGACGAGCCGCGATGACGACGGCCTGCGTGCGATCGCGCGCGCCCAACTTCGACAGAATGCTGCTTACGTGCGACTTGGCCGTCTCTTCGCTGATGTGCATGCGATTGCCGACTTCCTTGTTCGAGCATCCCTGCGCCACGAGTCTCAGCACGTCCATCTCCCTGCCGCTCAGTGCATCGTCCATCATGTGCGCCGCGATAATTCCGGCAACTTCGCTGGGCAGGTAATGCTTGCCCTCGTGGACTTTGCGTATGGTGTCCAGCAGGTCGGCTCGCAGCATGTTCTTCAGAAGGTAGGCCGACGCACCCATTTTCATCGCCCTGATGACCTGCGCGTCGCCGCTGTAGTTGGTCAGGACGATGATGCGGGCCTTGGGAAACTCGCTCACGATGTTTCGTATGGCTTCCTCGCCGTTCATGCCCGGCATCTGAAGATCCATCAACGTGATGTCGGGGCGGCACTTGCGGAACATGTCGATGGCTTCGGGCCCGCTGGACGCTTCCGCCACGATGGACATGTCGTCCTGCGCCGCGATAACGGCTGCGATGCCTTCACGCAGCAGAGGATGATCGTCGACCATCAAGATGCGCATGCCAGTCAACTCCTCGCCCATTGAAGCATGCGACCCAGCATTCGCTGAAAGCCGCCCACCTGGGCCACGTAAGCGATGCCCGCCGGCACCAGGATCTCGATTTCGCATCCCTCGCCTTCCCGCGACCAGATGCGAAACTTCGCGGAGACCTTGCCGGCCCGCTCGCGCATGCCGCTGATGCCCCAATGATTGGGGCGCCCTTCTTGGAGCATCGTTTCCGAAAGGCCCACGCCATCGTCGCGCAATCGTACGCGAAGTGCGCTGCTCAAATAAGCGATCTCTGCCTCAAGCAGCGTTCCATTGGAATGCTGGAAAGCGTTGAACATGGCCTCCTTGGCGATCGCCAACACTTCCCAGTACACCTGCGTCACCAACTCTCGCGGCCTGCCTTCAATCAACATCTTGAAACGCATGGATTGACCGGAAGTAAGTTCCCTGCCGGTCTGCTCAAGCGCTTCGCGAAGGTCTCCCAGCGCCTTGGATCGCAGATCGAGAACGCGCCCCCGGGCTTCCGCAACCACCTTGTCCGCACGATCAAGCGCACCTTCCAGGGCGATACGGACATGCTGATCCTCGGGTATTCGATCGGCTACGGATTGGAAGCGCATCACCAGGCCCTGCACGCTTTGCAGCACCGTGTCGTGCAAATCACGCGCGATACGATCGCGCTCATCGTTGCGCGCTTGCATGCTCATGCGAATCCGGGCTCGTTCCTGCCGCATGCGCAGCCCATGCAGGGCTGCCAGCAGCGCCAGGATCGACACGGCGCACAATAGCTTGAAGACCTTGGTTTGATACCAGGCGGCGCCGATAGCGAACGCGAAGCTGCCGTCGCCGTCGCTGGGGACACCATCCTCGTTGATCGCCTCAACATGAAATCGGTAATGGCCCGGACCTAGATTCGTGTAATAGGCGCTGCGGCGATCGCCGGCGTCCTGCCATTCGTTGTCGACACCGTCGAGTCGATATCGAAAGTGAATACGCTTTGGATTCGCCAACGACGGCGCCGTGTATTCGATTTCCACGCGCCGGGTGAGCGGTCGCAGCCGGATGTCGCCGGAAGCCGAGTAACGAGCCTCACCGTCTGAAATCGCATCGATCACGACGGTCGGCGCCATCGCGGCGCGAAGGATCTTTCCGGGAGATAGCCACGAAGCCGCGGTTGAAGTGCTGAACCACAGCCTGCCATCGTCACCCTTCGCGAGGGTCGGCAGCGGCCGGATGCGATCGGCCATGCCGATACGACCGTCGTCCTGGCCGAAGAACCGGAAATGCACTTCGTAAGATGGATCGGCCTGCGCGCGAGCCAGCTCTTTCGCCTCGATGCGGTAGGCGCCGTCCAGACCATTGAGCCAAAGGTCGCCGTTGCTCCCTTCGGCGATGCCGGTTATCACGCGGAAGATTTCGCCATTTTTTCCTTTTATTTGAACAAAGCGATCTCCCTGCTGAAGGAACAGACCGCGTTCGCCTCCCACCCATACATGCGATGGGGTGACCTCGATGGCCAGCAGCTCGTCCGTCTTTAGGCCGTCGCTGGCGCCGTAGTGTCTGGTCTTGCCTTGATCCATGACGAACAACGAATCGTCCGGATAGACCAGCCACAAACGATCAAGGACATCGCTAAGCAAACGAATGGGGCTGCCTTTCCCGTAAGCGGCGGTGTCGACCTTGCTCCAGGAACCGTCGACGAATCGATATAGCCCATGCACGGTTACGCTGACCCAAAGCACTCCCTGCTTATCCACGGCGATGGCCTGGATATATGCGCCCGCATGCTGCAACTCCGGCGGCCATTCGATCTTGCTCACGTCGCCGTTTTCATACTTGAACACGCCGTATTGCCCGGCCATCCATACCGCGCCCCGCTTATCGCGCGCGGCGACCGTGATGCCGCTGGGAATTTCCGGATAGAGGCTCGCGGTGGTTCCCGTCACCCGAAACGGGGATTGCCAGATATTGGGAATCCACACCTGCTCGCCACGATCGGGAACGACGAACGGAATTTGCACGTTCCCGGGCAACGACATGGGCCTCAGGTTCGTGGCGCGAAACTGATCCAATCCGTGCCGGGTAATGACCCAGACGCTTTCCTCGCGATCCTCGAAGATATCCTCGACGCTATTGCTCGATAACCCATCGACGCTGGAAAAGGTCTCCACGATACGCTGCGGATGCCCATCTCCATCCGTTATCCAACGATCTCGTTCAACGCCCGTCGGCTCACTGATCCATAGTGCGCCTGAGGAATCGACGAGCGCGGCACCATCGTGCTCCTGGTTGTAGAGCCTTGCAGGCGTTCCTGTTCTGCGCCATTCCGCATCGATGTGCTCGCCGGCATCCATCACACCGAATTTGGTCGCACCCGGCTTGAGGTACCAGGCACCCCTATTGCCGACAATCCACAATTCGCCGTCGATCATCTGCATCGATTGGGGATGATCCTCATCGAAGCCGAGGTCTTCGCCGACTTTCGTCCATCGGTCATCGACCAAACGCGCAACGCCCGTCGTACTGGCGGCCCATAGATGCGCATCCGGGCCTCGAAGAACGGTGTAGAGCGTCCCTTGGGGCACATCTGCACCGCCCTGATAGTTGACGATGTCGTTGCCGCGGATCCGGCTCAGGCCACCCGTGGTGTATCCAACCCAGACATCGCCATTCACGTCGGCGTAGAGAGAGTTGATGCTCAGATGGGGAAGGCGGTTGGCGTATGTATCGTCGAAGCGAACACCGTCGAAGCGCAGCAAGCCCGTCGAACTTCCCAACCACAGAAAGCCATCGGGAGACTGGGCGATGGCTGTGAAGCTGCCATGTGTCGTATCGTTTTGAGCGATGTTGATGTGACGCAACTCGGCCAGCGGGCGATCGAGCGGGCTATCCGCGCTACGGAGCGCACGGTCGATTTCCTGCGCATGCAACGCCATGGCGCACAAAAATGCGAGGGCCCCGACTGCGAGGCGCTTCCAGACAGATCGACATAGAGGTTTTCCCGAGCGCACCATCGAGTCCTTCCTCTACGGCTTGAGGAGATGCGCCTTATCCAGCATCTCGTTGTCATCAGCATACCCCCGATCGGGGGATATGGAGATCCTGCTACTGCGGATCGCATCCGCGGTCCGCACCTGCATAACATCGCGACATGCAACGCCTCTATTCGATCTTTCCACAAGGCCTGCCGGGTGTTGGTCTGGTGCTTCTGCGCATGTCGATTATCCTTCGATGGTTTGCGGACCTGGGGCCTCAGCCGTCCGCATGGCAGTGGATCGCAACCGCCGTGCTCATCCCGGCCATCGCCTTGGGGCTCGTCACTTCCGCGGCGAGTCTGGCGCTGCTTGTTTCGATCGCGATTGCGGGACTCGATAGAGGCTCGACGTCGATGGCCGATGTCTGCGAAGGGCTGCAGGCCATCGCCCTGATTCTCTTGGGACCGGGCGCTTACTCGTTCGATGCCCGTCTTTTCGGTCGTCGCAGCTTTGAACTCACCAAGCGGTAACGCGAAGCCATAGCAAGCGCTGATGGTCACATGGCGCCACGCCTCTTGGTCGACGGCGCCATCCTGCAACAGGAGGCTTACATCATGCTCAAGGAAGCTTTTGGTGAATGCTTCGGGCAGTTGTCCCGGGTCCGCAACCCGCCCACGCTGGTGAGTTGCGCCATGGGCGCGCAAGTGAGCACGGTCACCGAGATTCAGAACGAAGATGCGCCCTTTGGACTCTTCCAGCCGATCACTCGGGAAGACGCCTATCTGGTGATTCTCCAGATGGCGCAGCTGCGCAGCTTCGACGTGCTGGTTGCCGGTCGCAGCGTCGGCCATGAATCCATGGAGGCAGGCGCGGTTCGCATTGTTTATCTTGCCGACGAGATTGTCGTTCGCGCCAGCGGACCTCTGCACCTGTTGATCTTTTACATACCGCGCCGGCTTCTGAAGGATATGGCCGATCGCCACGGAAACACCGGTTTCGACGTATTGCAGTGTCCTTGGGGGCAGTCGTTCTCCGACCCGATCATCCACGGTCTCGGTCAATGCCTTCTTCCTGCCCTGCGCAATTTTTCCCGGCTGCAGCAACCTTTCGTCGACTACATTCTGATGAGCTTGAGAAGCCACTTGATCGGACGCTTCAGCGGCGCCGCAGTCCCTGCAAGCGTATCCATTCGCGGATTGACAACCTGGCAGGAACGCCGCGCGAAGGATCTTATGGCGAGCCACGTGCAAGAGGGTGTGTCTGTTGCGCATCTGGCGCAGGCTTGCCACATCTCGCCCAGCGGTCTCGTGCGCGGATTCAAACGCAATACCGGATTGACGCCCTATCAGTGGTTTCTGTCCCTTCGCATCAACCTCGCCATGGATCTGATGGAAGACGATGCCCGATCGTTGGCGGACGTCGCGCTGCAAAGCGGCTTCGCCGATCAGAGCCACTTCTCGCGCGTGTTCAAGGAAAAAGTCGGCATAAGCCCGGGCGCATGGCGCAGCCGCAGCGCACGCCTGTTTGCGGCGGAAACTACTGACACTCCATCGGATCGAGAAGACCAAGCTGCGCCGCTTTCAACGTAGCGGCCGCACGGGTCGTGCAACCGAGCTTTCTGAAGACGCTTTCGACGTGGGTTCGAACGGTACTGGGACTGATGGACAGCTTCAGTGCGACGGCCTTGTTGCTGGCGCCCAGGCTGATGCAACGCAGAACCTCTTTTTCACGCTCCGTAAGAAGGCTGGCCGCTGTGGCCGCAACATGCGGCTGCAACGATGGCCGCTGCGCGCTCGGAGGAAACAGTGCGCCGACGGCGACGTCATCCAAATGCCCCTTTCGCGACTCTTCGTACAGGAACTCCCGCACTTCGTCGGCGGGCAAGGCGACGCGCCAGGGTCGAGGCCGTGAAAGTGCTGCTTTTGCGATCGCCGCAGCCAATATTCGCGCCTCGAGCGGAATCTCGCCCGCGACCAATCCCCGGTAATAACCCGATCCGTCCGACCGTTCATACGCAAGGGACGCGAGCTCGACGTCGCCTTCAAGAGAGCGAAGCAGCCGGCCGGCCCGACCGGTCCAGTAAGGCACCAGGCGCACGCGCTCCCAAGCGGATTCGGATAGAGCGCGAGGCACATCCCAAATCATGTTTGGCACCGCCGCTCTGCCGATGCCGTGAATAAGCCCGGCGCGATACAGCCGATCCTGCGTGCGCTTATCCAATCCAAGCTGCTTGGCGGCGCTTCGTGCGAACGTCGCGGCAAGTCTGGAATGCCCCGTCATCCAGGGCATCTTGAGATCGATGACATCCGCCAGGATTTCCAGCGGAGCGGTTCGCTCGAATCCCGTTGCGCGGACGCCATCGACATCGTCCGTCATTTTCACGCGTTCCAGTTCCAGGAACCATGACGATGCGTGCACAATGGCCAACTGGACCATGTGGCGGGGATATTGAATATCGGCTCGCTTACGCACCAGCTCGCAGGCTCGATCGAGGCCGTACAGGCGGCTGGAAATTTCGAGATCGCTGGCGATGGATGCCAGATAGACGGAAGGCGGAACGGCGTTTCCCGAAAGACCCTCCGGCGCGCCGTATCCATCGAAGCTCTCGAAGAGATGCCGTAACGCAAACTGCACGGCCTCGCCTAGCCCCAGAAGCGCCGCGACATCTCCGGCAATTTCGCAGTGAATCCGGGACAGCGAGAAAAATGCCTTGCCGTGCGACTTGAAAGCGCTCTCGGCGGACTCGATGGCTAGAAGCGCTTTGCGCTCGGCAACGTCGTCGCCGAAGGCTTGCGTAAACTCGTGGGCGTTCGCCGTGCATCCCGACCATCGCAGCAAGGCGACGAGGAACGCCTCCGTGCGCAGGTCTTCACCCTCGTCCATCTCTCGTGCGAGCCGGCTGGCGATCCATGCCGTACGCCACGAATGATCGGTCGGTTGACCCATGGCCAGGTCGCCCACAAAGGCGATCGCTCGAATCGCATCGAGGAGAGGCACTTCGGAGAGGGTGCTCATTCAGAAGTTTATATACCCGCGGCATGGAACTGAAAAGTCTATGGGGACTTCATCGGATGCAGACATCGGATATTTGACCGATGCCCGACGAGCGCATCGACCCGCAAGCTAGCTCTCGAACAGCAGATCTCGCGAGGCGCGCGCTTTGGCAACGCGCCTCGTTGCGCCACACCCGCGTCACGCAGCCCGATGCCTTTGCAGGCACAGCATCGAGGCGCTCCGGGCCGGAGCGGCGGGATCGCGCTTGCCCGAATTCAACAAACGGTCTGCCTCTATCAGGCAAGAAATGCGCATCGCCCGGGAGAAAACTTTGTGCCATGGGAGTTCGACTGATCGCCTCGAGATCAGGCAATGCGCAGGACAGAGGACGTTTGCATGGAGTCACTGGCACCTCCATGGGCCACATGCGGCCAGCGCAACAGCGCCGTTGGACGCATGTACCTTCACCGCGCTGTAGGAGCTTCACGTATGAATCTAAGTAAATTTCTGATCGCCGGCATGGTGGGCGGCGCGATGTTGGCGAATGGTGGGGCTCACGCCGTCGATGCTCGTCCTTCGGTCGTACTGGTCCACGGCGGATTCGTCGACGGCTCGGGCTGGCAAAGCGTCTACGACATCCTCAAGCACGATGGCTACCAGGTGAGCATCGTGCAGAACCCGACCAGCTCGCTGGCGGACGACGTGGCGTTTACCAAGCGCGTGCTCGCAACGCAGGCCGGTCCGGTCGTGCTGGTGGGTCACTCCTACGGCGGTGCCGTCATCACGGAAGCCGGTAACGCCGACAACGTAAAGGCGCTCGTCTACATCACGGCATTCGCCCCCGATGCCGGGGAGTCGGTGCAAGCCTTGATCAAGAACTCGCCGCCGGGTGCTCCGGTGCCGCCGATCCTCCCTCCCCAGGATGGATGGTTGATGCTGGATAACGCCAAGTTCGCGGCGTCGTTCGCCGGCGACCTGCCGCCGAAGAAGGCGCAATTCATGGCGGACTCCCAAGTGCCGTGGAACGTGGCCGCCCTCGGCGGCACGATCAGCACGCCGGCGTGGAAATCCAAGCCGACGTTCTATCTCGTCGTCGACGGCGACCACATGATTCCGGTGGAAGCGCAACGGGCCATGGCGAAGCGCGCGAATGCGACGGTGATGAACACCAAGGGCAGCCACGCGATCTACGTGTCGAATCCGAAGGTTGTCGCGTCGCTGATCGAACAAGCCGCGAAGAGCGTGGAGAAGGCTTCGAAGTAATTGTCGCTGTTGACACGGAAGGCCGCGCAAGGGGCCTTCTCTTTAGCCGCATGCTCGCAGCGTGGCACGGATTACTTGGCTTTCGGTGTATCGCCGGCAAGGTCGTCGAGGATGGGGCACTCGGGAAATTCGTCGCCGTGGCAATGGGCGGCCAGATCGACGAGTGTGGAGCGCATCGCCTGCATCTCGCGGATTTTTTGCTCGAGTTCGCGCGCATGCTGAAGGGCAAGCTGCTTCACATCGCTGCTTGCGCGATGCCGGTCGTCCCACAGATTCAGCAGTTGCTCGATTTCCTTGATCGAAAAACCCAGCGTGCGGGCTCGCTTGATGAAGCGCAGCCGATGCAGGTCGTTGTCGTTGTAAAGGCGATAGCCCGCGAACGTGCGATCGGCCGCGTGCATCAAGCCGATCGATTCGTAGTGGCGAATCATTTTTGGCGTGACGCCCGTCGCTTCGGCGGTCTCGCCGATGGCACGAAGCCCCTGTGCAATCGCCTGCGCGTATTCGGGTCGAGGATGGTTGCGAGGCATGCGTACTCCTTCAATCCGCCAACGATGCGGGATGCCAGCGGCGCAGCAACAAGGTATTGCTCACCACGCTCACGCTCGATAAAGCCATCGCGGCGCCCGCGATCATCGGATTGAGCAGACCGAGGGCTGCCAAGGGGATGCCCACCGAATTGTATACAAACGCCCAAAAGAGATTCTGGCGAATCTTGCGCGTGGTGCGCCGCGAGATATCGATGGCGTCGGCGACGAGGTTGGGGTCGCTGCGCATCAGCGTCACGCCTGCCGTCTCCATCGCCACGTCGGTTCCCGATCCCATCGCAAAACCCACGGCGGCGGCAGCAAGCGCAGGCGCATCGTTGATGCCGTCGCCCACCATGGCGACGCGAGCGCCGTCGCGCGACAACGTCTCGATGGCAGCCGCTTTTTGTTCGGGCAGGGTATCGGCTATGACGGTGTCGATGCCGATGTCGCGGGCGATGGCCTCCGCGGCCTGGCGACGGTCACCGGAGATCATCACCGTGCGCAAGCCCAATGCGTGCAATCGCGCGACGGCCGTGCGCGCTGTCGTGCGGGATCGATCGCGGAACACCAGCACGCCACGAACCGCGATACCGTTCGGCGTGCGTTCGGCCAGCCATGACGTCGTTTGTGCTTCCGCGTCGAGTCGTTGCGCAAGCGCATCCAGCTGGCGGCGATCCGCACCGAGTTCGAGCATCCAGCGCTCGCTGCCCAGGAAGAGTTCGCGCGCATCCACATGACCCCGCACACCGCGTCCCGCCACGGCCGCGACATCGGTCGGCGCCACGACGGTGCGTTGCGCTTCCTTCGCCACTTTCAAAACGGCGGCGGCCAGCGGATGTTCGCTGCCGGTCTGCAGGCTCGCTGCATCATCCAGCAAGGTGGCGTCATTCGCGTCAGCGGCGTAATGGCGAACCAACTGCGGGCGTCCTTCGGTCAATGTTCCTGTCTTGTCGAACGCAACCGTGGTGACGGTACGCGCTATCTCCAGCACTTCGGCATCCTTGATCAGGATGCCCGCCCGCGCAGCCACACCCGTGCCGGCCATGATCGCCGTGGGCGTCGCCAGGCCAAGCGCGCACGGGCAAGCGATGACCAGGACGGCGACGGTGTTGAGGATCGCCCGGCTCCAGTCGCCGGTGCTGAAACCCCATGCCACCAGCGTCAACAGCGCAAGGCCAACCACCACCGGCACGAAAACTTGACTGACACGATCGACGATACGTTGAATCGGCGCTTTCTTGGCCTGCGCATCCTCGACCGCGCGAATGATCTGCGCGAGACGGCTCTGCGCACCCACGGCAGTCGTGCGCAACACCAACCGGCCTTCGCCGTTGATGGCGCCACCGATCGCGGCATCGCCGGGCTGCTTGTCCACCGGCATGCTTTCTCCGGTGATGAGGGATTCATCCACCTGCGACGTCCCTTCCAGCACCGCGCCATCCACGGGAGTGCGCTCGCCCGGCAGGATGACCACGATGTCGCCGACCACGATCCGCGACAAGGGAACCCACGTTTCCTCGCCGTCTTTGCGCCGGCGTGCGCGCTCCGGTCGCAATGCCTGCAAAGCACGGATGGCTTCCGTGGTCTGGCGCTTGGCGCGTGCCTCCAGCCATTTGCCCAGCAGGATCAGCGTGATCAATACCGCCGATGATTCGAAGTAAAGCGGCGCGTGACCGTGATCGAACCCGTTGGCGAGGAGCAGGTAGACGCTCAAACCGTAGCCGGCCGTTGTGCCCAGCGCCACCAGGAGATCCATGTTGCCGGTACGCGCTCGCACAGCTTGGTAAGCGGCTTTGTAGAATCGCGCACCCAGCCAGAACTGCACCGGCGTGGCCAACAGCCATTCCAGCCATCCCGGCAAGGCGATATGCATGCCCAAAGGCATCGCCAGCATCGGCGCGATCAAGGGAAGCGATAGCGCCACACTCCAGAGGAGATGACGCCGTTCCTTCGCGCTGCCGGAAGAAACCGCACCTTGCTGCGCGGATGTGGCATCGGCATCGACCCTGCTTGCGTGGTAGCCGGCCTTGACCACGGCGTTCATCAAGGTCGCCACGTCGGTACCCGCCAACATCGCGACGCTGGCCTGTTCCGTCGCGAGATTGACGCTGACGTCGGCCACCTCCGGAACGGCATTCAACGCCCGTTCCACGCGACCGACGCACGACGCGCACGTCATGCCCTCGATGCGCAGCGTGACGGCATCGGAGGCCACCTGGTAACCGGCGGCGGCGACCGCGGCGCGCAGTGCGGGCAATGCGTCGGCGCGAGCGGTCTCCACCGCCGCCTGTTCGGTCGCCAGATTCACCGTGGCCTGAATCGTCCCCTCCACTGCTTTCAACGCACGCTCGACGCGCCCGACACACGAGGCGCAGCTCATGCCCTGGATGCCGAAGTGGAACGTCGATGTCTGTGAGGAAGGCAGTGCAGCCGCGTGCGAATTCATCTGAAGCAACTCTGGGAAGACAGGTTATAGCGTGAGGCCTTCCATGATGGGAAGGTCAAGCATCAGTGTTCGCTGCATGCGGCCTAGAGCTGCTCGGTGGCGGGATAGCCTTCGGCTGCCATGGCGGTCACGGCATCGGCCGGGGAAAAATCGCCGTGCGCCTCGACCGTGCCTTGACTCAAATCAACAGAAACTCGGGCGTGAGGGTCAAGACGCTGTAATGCGCCAGTGATGGCGCGTACGCAGTGGCCACAGGTCATCTTTTCAACCGCAAATTGCATGGCGAACTCTCTGAAATCCGGCGTGTGCCGTGTTTGCCAAGCGTGCGCCTTGCCATGATGGGAAGGTCAACCCCGGCCATCGGGAGTGGCGCGAAAGACATAAGCTTTCGCGCCACTCTCGACGCTCATGCACCTCAATACTCCTCATCGGGCGTTTGAGCAGGGCTTATGGTCAGGCCGAACAGCAAGCGGGACTTCACCGAGTTCAGCGTCGAGGCAATCTGCACGGAGGACAAATCGTCGGCCTTGACCTCGCGCCGCGACCTCACGACAAGACGCGGCCCATCGCACAGCGCCGATGCCACCATCACGTCGCCGCGATCGTTATCGGCGGTCTTCAGGACGGGAGCCGCACTGCAATAGCTGGCGTTGGTGGGCATGCGATCGCCGCCGACGTACAGCACGACGCGCGGAAGCGACTCAAGGCCCAGGGCCTGCGGATTCTTGGCGGCGTACCGCGTCGCAGTCGTTCCCTGCGGAACGCGCGCCACCGTGTCGGCGTGTGTCGTGCCCGGAATCGTCCCGTGCACGTCGATGGGCATGTCGGCCATCTGCGGCGACCAGCGATCATACGAATCCGCCTCGTTGACCCAACGATTGTGCAGCGTGCCCTGGCAACCGGCGAGCAACAACACCGCCGGGACAGACAGAAGAAGACTGGCTTTTTTGACGATCGGGAAAGATGGGACCTTCATGATTCAACTCCTTATAAACAATGTGCTGCGTGTTTTGAAAGCGAATGCAAAGTTCGACGAATTCACGTCGTTTCCTTTGGCGCAAAACGATTATGTTGTGGGCGATGCATGATGAAAAATGCAATGTTTGTAGCGGTTGCATAGATTTCTGATATAGCTCGGCGCGCAGTCTTCCTGACGCTTAGCGATTGCGCCGATAAAGAAAGAAGGGTGTACCGAGGCTCGCCGGAACGCTTCAGGCAACGAGGACGAGACCGCGCCTGCCAGCACTGCGTCGCGCATCTCTTGATTACGAGAAAAACCCAAATAGGAATGCCCAACGCGGTGCGGATTCAACCTGCATCGCGTCGGGCATCCGGCGTTTTGATGGGTTTGGGTTTGCTTCTTGCGAAACGACCGGCGATTTAAGGCGCGGCGGTCGTTGTCCAGCCGTACTTTTCGAAGATCTTCTTGCCCGCATCGCTCGCCAGGAAGGCAACGAATGCCTGTGCCTGCGGATCCTTATCGCCACGCTTCGTGAGCACCACGCCGCTATCCCGATACACGCGATAGCGCGATTCGAGCGGTACCACTTGCGCCAGGCCGGGATGCGAGACGGACCATATCGGAAAGATGATCCAGGCATCGATGGAAGGATCCGCCTTCCATGCCTTGACCGCTTCGGCGCTGTTGCGGGCGTAGACGGCAATGTGCGACCGGAAATTCGACAAGGTCGAGATGTCGCCGTCGCGTCCCGCAATGTCTTCCCACATGCCGACCTGCCCCGCGCCATTCACCACCATCACCTTGGTGGTTCCGTGCAAGAGATCGCGGAAACCTCCGATGTGCCTGGGATTACCGGGCCTCACCAGAATGCCGGCAGGCCGCAGATACAAAGGACGAACGGTTTCGGGAAGCAGCTGATCGTTAAACGCAGTCAGGAAGTCGCTCATCATCGCTTCGGAGCCGCTGTACACAACGTCGCCATCGCGTTGCATGTCGCCGGCCCATTTGGGGGTTGGACCCGCGGTGACTTGCACGTCGATACCGTGCTGTTTACCGAATGCCGCCGCGGCCTCTTGCATGGCCGGGGCAGGACCGCCTGGTCCGTAGACGTGCAGCGTTTCGGCAGCGTGTGCCGACAGGGATGCCGCAAGCAGCGCCACGGCAGGAAGCAGAACTTTCATGATCACGAAAAACCTCCGAAAAAAACGTTGAAACAATCGCGTGTCATTGCCGTCGCGTGATGAGCCCGATGGCTCTCTCGCCGCAGTGACACGTCATGGGTTTATTGACGATGACTTACCGGTTGCGCAAAGCCCGTATGCTTCAGCGAGCGAAGCCAACTCGCTTTCGTTCAAGGCACCTTCCTGGCGGAATACGATGTCTCCATCGTTGTCGACGAGCAGGGTTGTCGGCACGACGGCGATTCCGCCGAACGCCTCGTTCAATTGCCCCGACGCGTCCCATGCCTGTGGATAGGTGACATGCGACATGGCCGCTGCGGCGGCTACGCGGTTCGGATCGTCGTTCGACAAGGCCACGCCTACGACGCTCAATCCTGAGGCGCCGTAACGCATATAGGCATTTTCGAGTGCGGGCATCTCAGCCAGGCATGCTTCACAGTCGGTCGACCAAAAGTTGATCAGCACGAAGCGCCCATTCCATGCCAACGGTGAAAGCGGCTTGCCGTCGAGTCCGGTGATCGCAAGCCGATGCCATGCCTGCACACGATGTGCATGGTGGAATGACAGGAAGGGCGCAGCGCAAGCCGCCATGATCAACACGATCATGGCGGCCGCGTTCCAGCGAAAGTGTTTCATGGCAGCGTGAGCGGAAGCGTCCACGAGCGACCGTTCACCGAGGTCAACTGCAGCGTGTAGCGTCCCGGTGCCAACGTTGCCGCGTCCGCATCCGCCGGCAAGGTCACGGTGGCCATGGAGCCGATCGGACCTACCAGGCCGAACGGCCCCGTGTGGATCTTTTGGTAGTCGTAGTCGTTGTGGAAGGCCTGCTTCGGCAGTTTCGCCAGCTGCTCAGCCGTCCATGTTTTTTCCACGACACCGTTGTTGCCCGAAAGCGTGGCGCGCACCACATCGGACGGTGCTTCCGGCGTACCTGCGTCGACATAGGCCTTGAAGGTCACGGCACCCTGTTGCGTCAATTGCCCTTCGCTGAGCGACCAGTGATGCGCGGTGGGACTCACCGGACCGCCATGGAATGGCGTGACCACGGAACCGCGGAAGTAGCTGTACGTTCCGACGATGAAGATCACCGTGACGGCCAGCAGGACGCCGCTCAATTTTCCAAAGTTCTTGTCGCTGACCGGCAGCGGCGACGTACCGCCCAGCCACTGGAACCAACGTGCGTTGGCGATGTGCGGCCGCGTGCGTGCCAGCCAGCTGTCGACGGACCACGCACCGCCGCCGGCGAGAACCAGCGTGATGCCCATGGCGAAGTTGCAGGCCGCCATGGTCCACTCGTCGATGCACGTGGCGCCTTGCCATCCGAACAGCAACATCAAGGTGAAGGCGAGGCCGATCGAGAACGCCGCCGCCAGCCGCGTCAGCGTGCCTGTGATCAGCATCAGCCCGACGATCAACTCCGCCGCGCTGAATACGATGACACCCGTGTAGAGCCACACGAAGTGCTGCAGCAGCCAGGACACCACATGATCCATGCCGAATAAGGCACCCGGCATGGCGGTCTGGAACTTGTAAGCCATCCAATGCGGAGCGTGCGGGTTCAATTTGGATGGCGCGTAGAAGAAGCGACGCGAACCGCCGCCCCAGTAGATCCAGCCTTGCACGAATCGAACGGCGACAAGTGCAATCGCTGCCAGGCGCCACGCCTGTTGAAAACCGGCATTCTGTTTGATGGTGAGAGACGTGTTCATAAGAATCACCCTGATACTTGGTTCATGTGGTCGCGTTCGTTTTACGAACCACGTTGCGATGCGTCGTAGGGTTTGAATCCATAACGCTCAAAAATGGCCAGCCCCTGCTCCGACCGGATGAAGTCCAGCCAACGCTGCGCTGCCTTGGCATGCGATGTGCCTTTGACGATCGCACCGGCGTAGATGGCGGTGGTGTTCTGGCTCGCGGGAATGTCGACATGCGTAATCGGATGACCCGCTTGTTCCTGGAAGACCGCCTCGGATTGCCACGTCACGCCCGCATCCGCACGGCCCTGCATGATCCACAACGGCGTCTGGCGATGATGGATATGCGTCAGCTCCGTCGAGCCCTGCCCCACTTTTGTTTCGTAAACCTGCGTTTCGAGCGCCTTGCCGCCAGCCTTTTCCAACGACGCCTCGATCTGACGCGCGATGCCTTCGAACTCGGGATTGGGCATCGCCAGCTTGAGGCTCGGCTTGCTCAGATCCGACAGTCCCGCGATCTGCATGGGATTGCCGGCCGCCACCATGATGGTCAGCGTATTGGTGGCGTACGGCACGGCGGGTGCTTGCAGCAAGCCCGTGTCGATCTGCTTCTTCACGGCTTTGAGCCCGGCGAGATAGACGTCCGGCTTGACGGTCCAGGTCATGTTGCCGACCGTCACCGTGCCGCCCGCCTTCATCTGCTTCACCAGCAGCCCGGGCGGAATCGTTTCCCAATACAAACGTCCCTTGTATTCGGGATACTTCGCTTCGAAGGCCTTGACCAGCGGCGCCATCGCGAAGAAGTAGTTGCCGCCGACATAAAGCGACAACGCGGGGTGGTCCGGATTGCCGTGGAAATCCGCCAGATTGTCGGCGTCCGGTACCGTGAATTCAAAACCGCGACTGGCCTGATCGTTGTTTTCGCCGTGTTGCCACGGCGGGCTCAACTCGGGAGCCTTGGCGGTCTGCGCCATCGCAATGCCGGCTGCACCGGCGAAGAGCAAAGCGGCCGCGACGATGTTGGGTTTGATAAGCATGTGTCTCTCCTGAGGGGTGCCGCGAAGGCGCCCCTTGCAAAAATAGCGAGCTGTGAAAACCGGCGCCTTACAGCTGCAGCAGGTCGTAACCCTGGTGCTCGAGCGTCGTCACGGTGGTCAGCGCGGACAGCGCCAGCGTGACGTGCGGGTCCACCCATGCGTAATCGAACTGATGTTCGGCCACGGCCTGACCGCAGACCGCCACATCCACGCCGGCGCTGCGAAGCTTTTCGATCAGCGGCAGATTGGGATTGGGCACCCCGTAGGCAGCGCGATATTGCGCATCGTTGAGCACCAGCGGTGTCGCACCGCCGGAAGCCACCGCGACAAACTTCAAGTGATCCAGGGGAACGCCCGCGGCCACATAGAGGTTCACGGTACGCGCCACACGATCCAGGGAGGCATTGACATCGCGAGGCGATTTCGCGGCCTCGGTCAGTGAAAACACAATCCGGTAGGTCTGGTCCGCAACGGGCTTATAGGCGGCGTTGGGCAGATAATGGATCTTGCCGTAGCCGGTAATCGTGGGCGTGGCCCAGAAACCGGCAGGCTGGTCGGCGGCAACCGCCGCGACGGACATCATGAGACTCGCCGTGGCGAGTAGAAGGGAAAGACGACGCATGGCATGAACTCCTCTACAAATGCGATAACTGCGAAAGGCGAAGAAATGCGCCTTCCGGGCAACGCAAAGTGTGAGCACGCGGCACTCATAGATCTAATACAATTAGCCGAAGCCATTCATATAGAAAATGCATATGAACCTGCATCACCTGGCTGTCTTCAACGCCATCGCCGAAACCGGCAGCATCTCGGCCGCCGCCGAACGGCTGTACATCTCCCAGCCTGCCCTCTCCCGCGAGCTCAAGGATTTCGAGGCCCGTCTGGGCGTCACGCTGTTCGAACGCATGCCGCGCGGCATGCGCATGACGCATGCGGGCGAGGTGCTGCGCGAATATGCGGCTCGCCTGTTCGACATCTCGCGCACCGCCGAAGCCGCGATGCGCGAAATCGCCGACGCGCGCATGGGCCACCTCTCGATCGGCGCCAGCAACACGAACGGCACCTATGTGCTTCCGCAGCGACTGGCCACCTTTCGTCAAGCCAATCCTGGCGTGCGCATCACCATGTTCGTCGGCAATACGGAGCAGATTTCCCAAGGCGTCGCGGACATGCGTTTCGCGCTCGGCTTCATCGAAGGCCCGTTGCATGTCAGCGGACTGGTGGCCGAGCAATTCCAGAAAGACGAGCTCGTGCCGGTGGTGGCCGCTGACCATGAACTCCTGGAAAAGAAGCGTCTTCTGGCGGCCGACCTCAATGACCGGCCGCTCCTGATGCGCGAACAAGGTTCCGGCACACGCGAACTCATCGCCGAAATGCTGGACGCCAACGACGTGCAACAGGGCAACGTGATGGAATTCGGCAATACGGAAGCCTTGAAGCAGGCCGCCATGCACGGCGGCGGCATTGCCTGGTTGCCGCGCATCAGCATCGCGAAGGAACTGGATGAAGGCACGTTGCAGGTGCTTCCCATCAAGCGCCTGATGATTCAGCGGCCGCTGAGCGTCATTCGTCGCGCCAGCGCACATGTAGGACCCACCAGCGAGGCGTTTCTAAAAACCCTGCGCGCCAGCCTAGACACGCAGTGACACGGCGAATGCCGCTTCACGTACCTGCGTCCATCCGCTAACGGTATATATCCAATCTATACATAGGCTCCACTAATTGTATTGGCGATATGCATGAGCCGGGATCATGCTCTGCTGCGTCCCCCGCCGATCCATTGAGGCCACCCCATGCATTACCTCGACAACGCCGCGACGTCCTGGCCGAAACCGGAGATCGTCTACGAGTCCCTGGACCAGGGCTTTCGTCAGTTCCTCAGCGCGAAGCGAGGCACGTCGCAGACATCGCGCCACGGCGCCGCTGCGCTGGACGCCGCGAGACAGACACTGGCCGAGCTCCTTCACGTGCCCGACGCATCGCGCATCGTCTTCACGGGCGGCTGCACGCAAGCGCTCAACCTTGCGATCCAGGCGTTTCCCTGGCAACCGGGCGACGGCATCGTGATCAGCGCTCTCGAGCACCACGCATTGTCTCGCCCCGTACGCAAAGTAGCGCGCGAAAAGCAGCTTGAGTTCTACGTGGTTCCCTATACCGACGAAGAGCCGTTCTCGCTGGACGCCTACGAACAACTGCTGCGGACCAAGCCCAACATCCGGCTTGTGGCGACCATGCACGCGAGCAACGTGATCGGCTCGATCCTGCCGGTGGAAGCGATCGGCCGTCTCGCCAGGCAGTACGGCAAGTACTACCTGCTGGACGCTGCGCAGTCCGCGGGAGCACTTCCCATCGATGCGCAACGGTTCAACGCCGACATGATCGCGCTGCCGGCACACAAGTCGCTGTATGGCCCGCCCGGCATCGGCGCCCTGTACGTCAGCGAGAACGTGCCGCTTCAAACCTTCATGGAAGGCGGCACGGGCAGCGACTCCGGCGAACATGCCGTCCGTCTTGTCGTGCCGGATATGTTCGAGGTTGGAACGATCCCCATGCCGCAGATCCATGCGATGGCGGCGGGCGCCGAATGGGTGATGGAAACTGGCATAGAGACCATCCGACAGCACGAGACGCGATTGCTCCAACATCTTCTCGATGGATTGAAGGCGCTGCCCGAGGTGATCGTCTACGGGCACACGCATGTCGAACGGAAGACCCCGGTCGTGTCTTTCAATCTGATCGGCAAGCAGCCCAAATCCGTGGGAGAGCTGCTGTTCGACCGATACGACATCGCCCTGCGCGCCGGTTTCCATTGCGCACCGATGGCACATCAGGCGATCGGGACATTGCCCCTCGGCGGCACCATCCGGGCCAGCTTGGGTTATTACACGACCCTCGACGACGTCGATGCGCTGCTGAATGCACTCGGACATATCGGCGACGTTACGCATCATTCGGATCGCAAAGATTCCTTGAGCGAAGAACGCCAGCCGCGGTAATGCCTTCTGTCACCGAAAACCCCACCGGCGACGCATGGCGTCGACCGGTGGGTGCGGTTGTCAGATCTCCAGATGCACGCGCATGCCATAGATAAACACGGGACCTCGACGATCCGCGTTGTAGCCGGGGTTGACGATCATCTGCCCATCGGGGCTCAACTCGACGCCCTTGAAAAGGTGATAGTTGTAGTAGGCCTCCAACACTTCTTCCCGGCCATAGTGAGCAAGCTGGCCGTCGCCTAGAAAACCGCCCAGTCCTCCGGCGGCAAGATACTCGCGGTGCTGGCGATTCAAGCCGGCGGTGGAGAAAGCGATGCCGAAAACATCGTCCGGACGGTTCCAGCGCGTGCCATTGACGGAAACGCCACCCGAGAGATCGTTGTCGATTTCGGTGAATGCAAATTCCTCGACACGATCGTTGGCGCTGCTGGCGCGCAGGAACACGCCGACGTCGCTGCTGAGCCGCTGCTCGAAGCTGATGCCATATCCCACTTTCGACGAGGTCTTGAGCACGTTGCTGAGGTTGGGCACTTCACCCGTGCCGGCTGCCGCGGCGATCGCATCCGTATAGCTGCCCGCGTAGGCGCGGTTGGCAAAACCCAGCACGCGCACCAACCCCGGCAAGTCGCCGATCTTGTGATCGTGCTCCACTTCGATCTCGTCGCCGTGATAACGCCAGATGTTGTGGTCGAGGGTGGTGCCGTTCGCCTCCTTGGGCTCCATGAAGCGGCCGATGCGAACCACCCAGTTGTCCCAGTAGAACTCCCCGGCGCCACCGATGGTGTAAGCGCGCGCATCGGCGGCATAGTCCCACGCGCCATAGGTGATCATGGCCCAGTTGAGGAACTGCGTGCGCGGATCGTTGGCGTAAGTGTTCTTTTCGAAAATGTCGGTCAGGGTGATCTTGCCGAGCGTCACCACGAAGCGATGCGAATCGTAGTTGCCGGCCAGTTGGTTCGGACCATCTTCGACGTGGATGGCGTCGCCGCCAAGATCGAATGTTTGCCGCAAAAACCATCGCGCATAGTAGCCGCGCGGACGGGTACCGCCATTCTTCTGAATCTCGCCGTTCTGGATGCTGGCAAGGCCGTAAAGATGGGAGAGCGGCTGTCCCACCACGACTTCCGGATCGAAATACAGCTCACCGCCCTTCCAAAGGCGCGCCCCCATATAAGTCGTAAATGTCCACGTATAGCTGTACTCGGGCGTGGTCGCCAGACTTTGCGGGCCGGTGTAGGGCGCATTGAAGCCTTCCTTGTATTGATAGACATACGTGGTCTGAGCGTGAATGTTCCAGCGCTCCTCGCTCGTGTCTTCAGCATTCTTGCCTTGTGCCGGCGAGGGTGGCGAGCCGCGGGTTCCATCGGCCGCCGCCAAGGTGTCTTGCGCCTGGGCCGGAGCGCCAAAGGCCAGCGCTCCCAGCCACAGCATGCATGCCGGAAGATGTTTTCGCGCGATCGAAGTTTGCGTTTGCGTTTGCATAAAAAAAGCCGAGTCGAAGGTTTTTGGCGCAGCGCTGCCCGCAGCAAGCGCGAAGCGTTTGCCGGTCGAAACAGCGCAAGGAAATAGGGACTGATCCGGCGCTAGCAGCCGGCCTGCATCAGCACGATGGAGGCTGACTGCGCCGGTACCACGCGTTGGGCCATGAGCGCCTCATGCCTGCGACACCTTCAAGACTTGGCCAGAACAACCTGCACCACCTTGACGATGGCGAGGATCAGCGCAGCGGCCAGGTAGGCGCGCAGCACGCCCAGCCATATGCGCCGACGCAGGCTCAGCTTCGCCGGCGGCAGCTTGCTCAGCGGCGGCATGCGCCAATGGGCCTTGTCGACGACAACAACGTCTTTCGGCACCGTGGCGGTGTGACGGCGCCAATGCATGATCCCGAATGCGACCGCAACGGCCAGCGCCAGTACGCCACCGCCAACGAGCACGCCGATGATCTGCGCACTGGTGATCGAGGGATACAGCACCGACGCGGTAAGGATGATCGACAGCAACACCAGCACCGCCACCACCGCCGTGGTGAACAGGTTGGTGATGGGTTTGTTCACCCACGGTCCCAGCACGGCCTTGTCGTTGCACAACAAGAGCAGAAACACCGACGCACCGGGCAGCAGGATGCCAGCCAGGGTCTGCACCGCGTTGGTGATGAGGCCGAGCGGCGCATTCGGAATCAGCACCAGCACCGCGGACACCGCGACCAACAACGCATACACCGCGTAGAAGAGCTTCGCTTCCGTGGGCTTGCGATGCAGCGAATGATTGACCGCCAGCACATCGCCCACCGCATACGCCGTCGACAGCGACACGGCCGATGCTCCGATGATGCTGGCGTCGATCAGCGCGATCGAGAACAGCACGGAAGGCGTCCCGCCCACGTACTTGGCGATACCCGCGGCCACCGCCCCGGCATCGGCGAACTGGCCCATTTCCGGGCGGCCTGCGAACGTGGCGGCGGTGAACGCAATCATCGCCACCGCACCGATGATCACGAGCGCGATGCCGATCCACAGATCCGCCTTCTCGTAGGTCATGAAGCGTGGCGTGATGCGCTTGTCGATCACATAGCTTTGCTGAAAGAACAACTGCCAGGGCGCCACCGTCGTGCCGACGATGGCGATGATCAGCAGCATGACGTCGCTCAGCGGCGCCCCCTTGGGCATGCCCGGCACCAGCATGTTGTGCGCGACCTGCGCCACCGGCGGATGCACCATCAGCAACACGGGCACCAGCAGCAGGCTGCCCACCACCAGCAGCAGCGCGAACCGCTCGAAACGCCGGAAGTTGCCGGTGGAAGCGGTGATGATGATCAATGCGGCCGCGATCATCACTCCCCAATTGCGCGAAAGGCCCAGATGATCCAGGCCCAGGCTGATACCGATGAATTCGGTGACGATGGTGAGTGCGTTGAGGATGAAAAGATCGATCACGCTGAACGCACCCCAGAACTTGCCGAAGCGTTCGAGGATCAGCCGCGCGTGGCCGACGCCGGTCACCGCACCGAGGCGCAGCACCATTTCCTGGTTCACGTACAACACCGGAATCAGCAGCGAAAGCGTCCACAGCAACACGGTGCCGTAATTTTGTCCGGCCTGGGTATAAGTGCTGAAGGCACCCGCGTCGTTGTCGCCCACCATCACGATCAGGCCGGGGCCGAGAATGGCAAGCAGGGTGCGCAGGCGCGCGCCCCAGCTGTCGCGTCGCGCGCGATCGTTATAGGCGATGGTGCCGAGTGCGCCGCGGATGTCGCCCACATGGGCGCTATCGAGCACGGCGGTATCGTCGGCTTCTTTTAATTCGAGAACGGTATTCATGGTTAAGCCTTGTCGTGGGGCGGTAGACGATGGGGCGATGTGCAGGCAATAAACGGCGACTGGGCTAGGCGATCCTCTGTACCGGTTTCGTCAGAAAAACTTCGGTGGGCTTGCGCGGCGTGCGCCCCTGTACCGGCAGCGACTGGCCGTCGCGCTGCACGCGGTGCAGCAGCGAACGCAGCGGACGGAATTCGTCGCGCAGGCCGTTGAAGACCTGCATGGCGGCCGTGATGTCGGCCGGTTCGACTTCTTCGACGAACAGATCCGCGATCACCGCGTCGCGGCGCGGAAACGTGCGCACCACGAGGTGGATGCCGTTGCCGCTCATCGCGCCGATCACGCCGTCCAGCGCCGTGGCGGTGAAGTGTTCGTAACGGATGGGCAGATGGCGACGCGCCACGTGCGCCATGCAATGTGCCTGGATGGCTTGTGCATCGGTGAGCAACGCCTTGGGCGCGCAGCAGTCGAACCATTCGCCGACGAAATGGATGTTCTTCATGGGAGTCTCTTCGCTTTCTGGGCCCGCAGCGGTTCTGCGGGCATGCACAGGAAAACCTCGGCACGCACGCGTGCCGAGTGCGGATTCAGGCGTTATGCGCCTTGCGAGATCGCGCGAGGCCGCGACACCAACGCGCCGAAGCGCGCAGCAAGGTCATGACCAGACCGGGCGAAGACGGTTTGGCCGTGCGGCAAGCGACATAGACGTTGAGCAGCCGATCGGGGGTATGCATCGGCGTGCGGGCGTGCAGGAAGGAGAGTTGCATGGCTCGGTCCTCGTGATTCGCCGCATGGGCGACACGGACGCGAGCCGGCTCACATCATGACGACGTGAGCGGGACGCATCGCGTGCGCGTCCAGACGGTAGAAAAGGAAATGTGGTTGTTACTGGCAGGAGGAGGTCGCATAGGACTACCCGTTGGCGTACTGGCACGAAGGAGGACGCATGCCGGCACTGCGAAGACGCCATTGCATGCGGAACTTGGAAACGACATGCCTGCTTCTCAGGCCCGGGCTCGGTTCGTCCGGCGCATCGCAAACCCAATGGCATTCGAGCACGCCCGTGACGGCGTTCCGATGCCACTGCGCGTGCAGTGGAGCAGCGTGATGCGAAGGGGAAACGGCCACGTCGGGGCGCGCCCGGTTCCAGGAACCGCGCCAGGCCTTGTGATGATGGGGTGCGCTCGCCGCACGACGGCGGACTGCACGCAAATACAGCTTGTTCATATGACTCACCTCGTCAGCGCCAACGACGGCGCGAGAGGCGAGCCGGACTTCCCTAGTCGAGGAAAGCGCCGGCCGACCGAACGCGGCCGCCGTTAAGGCTTACGTTGTTCAACTGGCACGCCAACATCGGATGGGTGCATCCGAAATTGGCGCATCGACTAGGAGGGTTACTGTCCATTTCTCGTATTTGGGTTATCGGAAAAATGCCGCAGGAAAGGCTTCCCGGAGGCCGGCGCACGATACCCCTGGGTCATAGGTGTGTCAACCGAGCGACCGACCATTTCGGAAACAGCGCCACCGGATGCCCAGCGCAGTCATGCATCCCAGGGGTGTCGGCACTGGTACATTACTTTCCTCAGCAACGGCGGCGCTCAATGCGTTGATATCGGCATCTACTCTGCTCGAGAACGGGGAATATGGACCGATTCGCAGTCATGGAAACCTTTATCTGTGTCGTGGAGGCGGGCTCGTTTTCCGCGGCGGCGAAGCGTCTCAATGTCGGCCAGCCCGCGGTTTCCAAATCCATCGCCCAGCTTGAGGATCGGCTTGGCGTGCGCCTGGTCCTGCGCTCCACGCGCGGCCTGACGCCTACCGAAGCGGGCCAGCAGTATTACGAGCGAGCGAAGCGTTCCATCGAAGAAGCCCATGAGGCCGAACTGGTCGCACGCGGCACGGGCAAAGGTTTATCGGGAAAACTCCGCGTGAGTGCCGCCGTGACGTTCGCCAGGCTGCATATCATCCCGCGATTGAACACGTTTCTTAGCGCGCATCCGGATCTGCGGATCGACGTGAGGCTGGACGACCGGAATATCGATCTCGTCGAGCAAGGTATCGACGTGGCCTTGCGCATGGGAACACTGCCCGACTCGAGCATGACCGCGCGGCATATCGCCCAGACGCGGCGTTACGCTCTTGCCACGCCGCGCTACCTTCAATCGCATGGAACGCCCAGGACGCCCGCGGAATTGGCGCAGCACGAGATCGTGGTCTACAGCCCCAATGGCGGTAATGCGGCGTGGGATTTTCAACGCGGCGATACGGTGACATCCGTGGTGGTCACCGGACGAATCCACGTATCCGCGGCCGAGGGTGTGCGTGCCGCCGTACTGGCCGATATGGGTATCGCCATCGCTTCCGAGTGGATGTTTGCATCGGAGATTAGTAACGGCGAAGTTCAAGCGGTTCTCGAAGATTGGTCGTTGCCGCCGATCGACGTTTGGGCGCTGTTTCCCACCGGCCGCATGGTGAGCGCGAAGGCACGGGCCTTCGCCGATTTTGTGGAAGCGATCTTGAAGGAGATCACTCCCACGACATGACGACCGTGCTCCACAGCCTTCAACGGTTGCCGTACTGATTCAGCACAGGAAGCAGATCTTCCGGTTCAGGACGGTGCGTGTAATCCGGATTGACTTCCGCATACACGATGGTGCGATCCGGAGCGATGACATAACGCGCCGGAATGGGAAGCGTCCAGCTGTCGTCGCCATTGAAAGCCGGAAGGTTGTTTTTCAGTCTCTTGTAGAGTTCGACGAGATAATCCGGCAACGCGTAGCGCAGGCCGAAGTCGGCGGCAACCTGATTGTTCGCATCGCCGAGAATGGGAAAGCTCAGGTGATTGACGCGCTCCGACTTCTGGCTGTTGACCGCCAGCTGCGGCGAAATCGCCACGAGGCTTGCCCCCGCTTCGCGAATCTTCGGCAACGCGGCTTCCAGCGCCTGAAGCTCGAAATTGCAGTACGGGCACCACACTCCGCGATAAAAACTCACGACCAACGGTCCCTTGGCCAACAGTTCCTGCGAGGAAACCGCGTGCCCGTGACCATCTCGCAAAACGAATGAGGGTGCGATGTCGCCGGCCTTGGCTGCACGGCTTGCCTGGCCCGACGCGATCAGATCGGCCGTGGCGCGTTCCATGATCGGGTGAATGTCGGACGGCGCGTTATAGGGTGGTTTGCCTGCGCGGAAGTCCGCTTTGAATGCATCTAACGTGGCTTGGAGAGACATGATGGTTAGCTCCTTGGTGAGGTGGCGCCATGGTCGGCGCGCACCTCGGCCCGGAGAACCCGCGGCGCGCACATATCTGTCATTCCCGGGAGGAATTGGCGTGACGGCTTCTACGCGCGAAGCCGGAGAGCGGAGAGCCCCGCAAAGCTTGCGGAAGGTGGTTGCACTTTACGAGGCAAGAATGAGCATGGTAATGTCGTATTAGCTAATATCCATGCCAGTAAGTATCAACGGAGGTTCTCATGTCTCCGCCGCAGGACTGGTTGAGTCGTCTGCTGGAAATAACGCCCGTGCGCGGTCAGCTCGATCTGCGCTGCCAGTACGGCGCACCCTGGCGCATCGATCAGGAAGCATCGGCCGCTGGCGAAATGGCTTATCACATCGTGCTCGACGGATCGGCGTTGCTGGAAGATCCCGCGGACGGATCGCCGGTGCATCTGACTGCCGGCGACATCCTGCTGCTTGCCAACGGCGAGGCGCACACGCTGCATGATGGCAGCGGCAAGCGCGCCAAGCGAGCGGTGACGCGAACCGCTGCGAATGTGGTTTTCAGCGAAAACACGGGCAACGGTGCGCACCTCGACATGCTGTGCGGCCGATTCGCGCTTTCTCCCGCACATGCGCGACTGCTGCGTCGCTATCTGCCATCGCACCTGGTGGTACGTGGTGCCAGCGGCGACGCATCGAACGAAGCGCGCGAAACCGGTTCGCAGTTGCTGGGGCTCATGACACTCATGCGCTCGGAGAGCGGTGTCGATTGCCTGGGTGGTCGCGCCATGCTCAATGCATTGTCCACTGCGTTGTTCGCATTGACCCTGCGCTTCGCCAGCGAATCGCGCGAGGCACCGGCTGGATTACTTGCGTTGGCGGGCTATCCGCGGCTCGCTCCGGCACTCGAAGCACTGTTCCACGATCCGGGTTACCCATGGACGCTGCCGCTGCTCGCGCAGAAGTGCAGCATGTCGCGGGCCACCTTCGTGCGCTTGTTCCAGGAGAAGCTTGGATGCTCCGCCAGCGATCTGTTGACGGATATCCGCATGACGCTGGCGGCCAATGAATTGCGCCAATCGTCGGCGTCCACCGGAGCGGTGGCGGAAAACGTGGGATATCAATCCGAAGCGGCGTTCCAGCGCGCGTTCAAACTCCACATGGGCGTCACACCGGCACAATGGCGTCGAACGTCGCAGACGCCGGACGAGGCGCCATAGCGCCCCGCCTGATTCACGAGCTTACTTCACGGCCGGAAAGTCGAGCGCCGTATCGTTGATGCGATTGAACACGTTGGTGAAGACGATGACCGTAATGGCCAGGCTGATATCCACCAGCTGCGCGTCGGTATAGCCCGCCTGCTTGATGGCGCCGAATTCCGCTTCGGGAATCGTGCCGGATGTCGCCACAAGCGTGCGGACGAAGTGGGCGAGCGCATCGCGCTTCGCATCGCCGGTCGGCTCTCCTGCGCGGATTTTCGCCAATACGTCGGGCTTGAGGCCCGTCATCTTGCCAAGCAACGAGTGTGCAGCCACACAGTAGTCGCAACCGGCGACCGTGCTGACGATCAACTTGATCGTTTCCTGATCCTGCTTGCTCAGCGTGCCTGCAGCCAGCACGCCTTCGGCTTGCAGAACTGCCTTCAGCGCCGCCGGATTCAACGCGCCAATCGCGGCAAAGGTGTTGGGCACGCCGCCTGCGGCTTTGCGGATCTGCTCGAAAACTTCGGCGGTGGCACCGGTGGCCGTTTCCACGGCGGGAGTGAAAATGCGAGACATGGGAGGACTCCATCGTTGTGTTGAGGTGGAGTCACTTTAGGATCCAAAGGCGATCCTTTTAATACTAATAAGTCTTTCATTTATGCTCCAAAGTATCACGTCGCGAAATACCCCTGCGACGAGCCTTGGAAGCACTCCCGTGGATGGTCCATTTCCCGGCACGCGCGCATGCGGGCTGCTGGCCTTCCCTGCGCGTCAGACAAGGAAAGAGAGCAGCCGTGCAGCCCTATTCCCTTCGCGACTAATTGGTATTCCCCGCAGCTTTCTAGTTGAAGCGCAACGACTCGGCCAAAGTGCGTTCCGTCCAATCTTCCTGACATTGACGGAGTCGCAACATGAATACGAATACTCAAGTCGTTTTGATCACAGGCGCCCTCGCCGGCATCGGTCGCGCCACGGCGATCGCTTTCGCCAAGGAAGGTGCCCGCCTTGTCGTAAGCGGCCGTCGCGAAGAGGCCGGTTACGCGCTCGCCGACGAATTGCGTGCGTTGGGCGCCCAGGCCGAATTCGTTCGCGCCGATGTGCGCTTTGAAGCCGACGTACGCAACCTGATCGATCGCACGGTCGAGCGTTTCGGCCGCATCGATGTGGCCGTGAACAACGCAGGCACCGAAGGCGAGCTGGGTCCTGTCGTGGAACAAACTCCCGAGGCCTACGAAAACACGTTTGCCACCAACGTGCTCGGCACCGTGCTGTCGCTTAAGCACGAGATGCGGGTGATGCTGCCGCAGGGTTCCGGTTCGATCATCAATCTCTCATCCATTGCCGGCCAGGTCGGCATTCCCGGTGCCGCGGTCTACGCCGCCAGCAAGCACGCGGTCGAAGGACTCACCAAGAGCGTTGCACTGGAAGGCGCCGCGGCCGGCGTGCGCGTGAATGCAGTGGCGCCAGGCCCGGTAGCGACGGACATGCTGGACCGGTTCTCCGGCGGCAATGAAGAAGCGAAGGCGAATTTCCTCAACTCGATGCCTGCCAAGCGCGCCGCGACGGTTGACGAAATCGCCCAGACCATTCTTTTCCTCGCGAGCGACAAGGCCCGTTATCTCACCGGTCAGCGCATCGCGGTCGATGGCGGCTACACGGCGCAGTGATACACCGCGTTACAACGCCAGGCAACGAAAGAACGTTCGCTACTTCTCTCTCATCACCCACTTTCACACCCGAGGATACGTCCCATGACCATCAATGCCTTCCAGGTTCACGACATTGCCACGGCCCCCGCGGGCTCGGCAGATATTTTGAAGAGCGTGCAGGACGCGTGGAGTTTCGTTCCCAACCTGCATCGCATCCTCGCCGAAAGTCCCGCTGCGCTTGAAGCCTATGCAACGTTGTGGACGATCGCCGAGAAGACCAGCTTCACGCCCGTGGAGCGCAACGTCGCTTACCTTTCGATCATCTACGAGAACGAGTGTGTCTACTGCATGGCTGGCCACACCAACTTGTCGCGGATGGCCAAGGTCGACGATGCCGCGATTAACGCGGTACGCGATGGTCGCCCGATCGCCGATGCCAAGCTGGAAGCTCTTCGGCGTTTTGCCGCCCAGGTGACGCGTCAGCGCGGTGTCGTGAGCCCGTCCGATGTCGACGCGTTCAAGGCGGCAGGTTATGACAACCGCGCCATGCTGGATGTGCTTGTGCTCGCCGCCACCAAGCTCATTTCCAACTACACCAATCATCTGGCCGATACGCCGCTCGACGCTTTCATGAAGGGCGCGGAATGGAAGGCTCCCGGCAAGCTCAAGGCTGTTGCCTGATCGCTCCGATCGAGTGACTCCGTATCTGTTCTACTGCGGCTACGGAGTCACTCGATAGTAATGACCGGGATAGTTCATCACGAACCAATAAGTGTCATAACAGCCATCTTTGCGTATCGCCGAGGCTGTCATCTGCATCTGACGCGTTGTGCACGTCGTCTTTGATAGTGTGGTCTGAATCACTGCCACTGCGTAGGACGCAGAGGGGGTTTTATGGCCGCGATTAATGTTCTTGTCGTGGGTGATGGCCCTTACCTGGCAAACAATCCTCCTCAGGATGGCATCAATTTTGCCCCGAGCCAGGACACGACGGACGACACCTTCACCGTCTCGGAATTTCTCTATCTCCTGACGCACGGTTCGGCCGTGTCCATTGCGGTGGATACGGCGCATCGGCGCAACGACCCCAACGCCACCTTCCAGAACTTCGTCTTTACTACCGCAAGCATCGGCAAGTACGACGTGCTCTGGCTGATCGGTTATGAAGGATGGAATTATCGCGATCCACCGGCCGGCGGTGCGATCGGCGCATCGGAAGTGGCCGCCATCACCGCATTCATGGACGCGGGTGGCGGCGTGTTTGCGACGGGCGATCATGCAGGCATGGGTTCGTTCATGGGCGGCAGCATTCCGCGTGTCCGCACGATGCGCAAATGGTTTGCACGCACGCAGGATCTTCCAGCAGGTTACCCCTCCACGGCGACCGACTATGCAGGCAACAGCGTTACGTCGCTCAATTGGCCGGGCGTTTCCAACAATCCCAATCCTGGAATGGGGCGCGCCGACACCCTGGTCATGAATCCAAGCGACACGACGTCGCAGTATCAGTTCGACGATCAGTCGGACAACATTCCGCAACAGCTCGCCTTTCCCAACAACATCGTCCATCCGATTTTGGAAGGTGCCACGGGATCGCTATCGCGCTATCCCGATCACATGCATGAAGGCGAAGTGGTCACGCCGAGCGATCTAAGCGCGACCATGACCGTCAATGCGCAAACCTACACGGAATACCCTGCCGTTGGCGGCTTTCAGCCGGCTCCCTCGGTCGTGGCGACCGGCACGATTGCCGGCGGTCACAGCACCGTGGTGGAAGGTTCGCAGTGCGAGCAGAACAACTTCACAACCGACACGACGCTGACCACGGCAGGAACGATCGGCATCCTGTGCGCTTATGACGGCCGTGGCTCCAACGTCGGACGCATCGTCACCGATTCGTCGTTTCATCACTATCTCGACCTGAACCTGGTGGGCGACCCTTGCGGCAGTTCGCCGGATCGCATGGCCGGTTTCGGTACCGCCTTGTCGGTACCCGCCAGCGGCAGCGTGCTCGCCGACTTGCAGGCGTTCTACGTCAATACGGCCATCTGGCTCGCCCGCCCCACCAAGAACTTCTATTTCGTGGTCGACAAGAGCACGTTCGGATACGACGAGGCCTCCGCAGGAAGCACGTTCCCTCTTTTTGCGAACACGTTCTGGCTGGTCGTGGACGGTTACAACCTGAGTCAGGTACAGGCCGCCATCAGTGCCCATGCCCTCACGCTTGGCGGTCCCTTCAGCGGCATCAACGGAATCACCATCACACCGGGTACTCCGATTGCCACGCAGGCGTTGCGCGTTTTGATTCCCTACAGCGTGCAATTCTCCGGCCCCGCCATGAGCGCCTTCCCCGGAACGAATGGAAATCCCGTGGAGAAGCTGCTGCAGGCGGGCATCGCGGTTGCCGGCAATGAGTACACGGCAGAAACGACCTTTGAACTGGTGGCGGGTGCCGACCCGTATTTCGAGAACGTCAATCCTCAACAGAACAATGTTTTCTATCTGAGCCAGGATCTGTGCGTTTTCACCATCAACCCGGATTCGAACCCTTCGGTGCCGGGAATCCCGGTGACGTTCAGCACCAGCAACCCGAAGGGGCAGGATCCTGGCGCCGCGAGCACGTTCATCGAGGGCGTGCTCAAATACATGAACGGCTCCACGACATTTACCGATGCGGGCAATAGCGACCCGTTTTCGCATTTCCCCAGTCCGGTGATTGCCACGGGCGATTCATCCGTCACGCCGAGTTCGAACGGCATCACCAATTACAACTTCGCCATCGCCCGTGTACGACTGAGCGGACCGACGGGAACCAGCGCCAATCCGGTCAAAGTGTTCTTTCGGTTGTTCCTTACTCAAACCAACGACACGGATTACCAGCCCGCCACGTCATATCTCAGCACACTCGACACCAGCGGGTTTCCGGATCAGCCGCAGTCGGCGCCGGATGGAGAATCGGTACCGTTCTTTGCAAGCGGATCGAGCGCCGGCGACTACGGAACGGGCGGCGTCAACGTTCACTCCATCACGGTCGACGCAACCGGCGAAACGTCGATGTATTTCGGTTGCTTCCTGGATGTCTACAGCGGCACCTACAACTGGAAAGCGCGCGGCTCGCATCATTGCCTGGTGGCGCAGATTGCCTACGACGGTGCACCGATCATCAACGCCAACGGCATTACCCTGGGGCCGAACAATTCGGACAAACTCGCGCAGCGCAACCTGCAGATCACGCCGTCGGGCAACCCCGGTGGACCGGCCGCGCATCGCATACCGCAGACGTTCGATGTGCGTCCCAGCCCGCCGATAAGCACGACAGGCGGCACGCTGCTGGATTATCCCGACGAGTTGATCATCGACTGGGGCAACACGCCGGTCGGAAGCACGGCGACCATTTACTGGCCGCAAGTGCAGGCTTTAGAAGTGGTACGGATGGCCAGACGACTGTATGGCACCGACGAGTTCACACTCGCAGACCCGTCCACACTGCAATGCACCGTCAAAGGTGGCGCGACGTGCGTGCCTATTCCCAGCGGAAGTGGACCGCGGTTTGCAGGACTGTTCACCGTCGATTTGCCCGCCGGCGTCAAGGTAGGGCAAGAGTTCAACATCGTCGTGCGGCGATTCTCCACGCGTCGCGCCGGCAACGATGGCACTATCGGGATCATACAAAATCTCCCACGCACTGCCGCTACGGCAACGGCGACCACGACGGAGGCAGTAGCCAGAACAAATATCCAACGCAACTGGCGATATGTGGTCGGGACTTTCCAGGTGAAGATTCCCGTCGCGGGTGAAGACATTCTTCTACCGGCCGAGGAAAACCTCTATGCCATCGTGCTGTGGCGACTCAACCAGTTGTCGCCCACCGATCGTTGGTATCCGGTCCTGCAACGATATCTTTCGTATATCGCCGGGCGCGTCACGGCATTCGGAGGAAATCCAATAACTATTCTTCCGTCGCCGACCGGCGTCCCCCAACCCGTGGGAATCGGAGAGCATCATCACAGGCACGAAGCGGAGGAATTCACCGGCAAGGTGGAAGGATTGTTGTACGACCGCTTCGGCGACTTCGAAGGATTCCTCCTGCGCACGGAGCACGGTCACGAGCACAGGTTCCACGCTACCGAGCACGAGATCGAAGAAAGAGTGCACTACGCCTGGACGGATCGCATCGTTATCTCGGTGCGGGTGCACAAGGATCATCCATCGATACCTGTATCGATCATTCTGCGCCGCAGGCCGCATTAAGCTCGCGCAAAGATCGGTCCTTGAATTCCCTGCCGCTACGGCGGGGATGCGTGAGTTACTGCTTGGCTTCTTCGTCGACGACTTTCAGGAAGCCATCTCTCAGGCGTACGAACAGGCTTTGAAACAGGGCAATTTCTTCCGGCGCAAGACCGGAGAACGCCTTCTGGATCCGGCTCGCATTGAGATCCATCGCACTGGTGAAAATGTCCTTGCCTTTCTTCGTGAGTGTGGCGAGCAGGCGACGACGATCCTGCTCATCGCCGACAGATTGCACGAAGCCTTCCTGCTCCAGCGAATACATCATCGCGGAGACGGTTGCGCGTTTGACCTTCAACGTCGCAATGATTTCCTGATGCGGAACCGGGCGGCCACCGGCGCCCCACAGCAATGCGAGCGTCTGAAACCGCGCGGGCGAACCGGCCGTGCTTTCCAGCCACCCGTTCAACACGTTGGTGATCTGCTGGCTGGCCGACTTGAGCGTGAACACCATCTCCATCCGCTGGGCGGCCGCGACGGGGAAGCGCTGCAGATAGGCCGCACGAAGAGAGGGGGTCGGAAAGTTCGTCTGATCGCTGGAATCCATGTCTTTCAAAGAGTTACCTCGCCCCGGAACGATCCGATAGTGGATTGTATGGTACGTGACAAGCGGCTTTGGCCGCGACTGGCGGAGGAAAAAGTAGCGGCATAGAAATACTACGTCCCCTAATTGTATGGCAGTTGACTTATTTGTTAGGCACCACTATTGTTCGTCTCCATACAAATTACGGCATGACTCGCGATCGGCGCAAGTCAGCCCGGAACTGGAGGAGTGGGTCATGAGCAACACCGAAACACAGGAGACGGCAGCGCCCCAGCCTGCGCGGCGCCCCCTGCCCCGCAAAACCCGGATCGCGATGATCGTGGCCGCGGCGCTATTGGTCGTCAGCGGCGTGGCCTACGCCGTCATGGCGGGCCGCGACATTTCCACCGACGACGCCTATACGGATGGCCGCGCGATCACCGTCGCCCCGCATGTGGCCGGGTACGTTTCCGAACTCGATGTCACGGACAACCAGTTCGTCCATCAGGGCCAGGTGCTAGTGCGGATTCAGTGCACGGACTACCTCGCCGCACGCGACCATGCCCGCGGTGCGCTGGAATCGGCGCAAGGACAGTTGGCGGCCGCGCAGGCGGATCTCGATCTGGCCAGGATCACCTACCCCGCCAAATACGCCGCGGCCGAAGCCACGCTGACCACGGAACGCGCGAATCTTTTCAAAGCGCAGTCGGAATTCCTTCGTCAGCACGATATCCCGAAGGAAGCCACCACCTCGCACGATATCGATTTCGCCACCGCCACGCGAAACGCGGCAGCAGGCGACGTGGCGCAGGCCGAAGCGCAATCGCGCATCGCCAAGCCGGTCGATATCAACATTGCCGAAACCCAGGCGCACGTCGAACAACTGCAAGGCGACGTCAAGCGCGCGCAGGGCGATCTCGACCAGGCCAGGCTCAATGTCGGCTGGTGCGATGTCACCGCGCCGCAGGATGGCTGGATCACCAAGCGCGGCGTCGAAAAAGGCGACTACGTGCAGACCGGCCAGCAACTGTTCGCCATCGTCAGTCCGGAAGTGTGGGTCACCGCCAACTTCAAGGAGACGCAGCTCGCCCATATGCGTCCCGGACAGCATGTGTCGATCGAGGTCGACGCCTATCCGAGCCTCAAGCTGAAAGGCCACGTCGACAGCATCCAGGCCGGTTCGGGCGGCAAGTTCACCGCGTTCCCGGCGGAAAATGCCACCGGCAATTTCGTGAAGATCGTGCAGCGCGTGCCGGTGAAGATCGTGATCGACTCCGGCCTGGATGCGAAGCAGCCGCTGCCGCTCAACCTTTCGGTCGAACCGACGGTAGAACTGCAATGAGCGCCGCCTCCGCTGCCCATGATGTCGCATGGAAGCCGCGCGGCAATCCGTGGCTGATCGCGGTGGTGGTGACGCTCGCGGCGTTCATGGAAATTCTCGACACCACCATCGTCAACGTCGCGCTGCCGCATATTGCCGGCAGCCTGTCGAGCAGTCCTGACGATGCTACTTGGACGCTCACTTCGTACCTCGTCGCCAACGGCATCGTGCTCACCATTTCCGGTTGGCTGGGTACGGTGATCGGAAGAAAGCGCTACTTCATGATCTGCATCGCGATGTTTACGGTGTGCTCGCTGCTCTGCGGCGTGGCGCAAAGTCTGCCGCAGCTGATCGTGTTCCGTTTGCTGCAAGGTTTCTTCGGCGGCGGCCTGCAACCCAACCAGCAGGCGATCGTGCTGGATTCGTTCGACCCGCGCAAGCGCGGTGCGGCCTTCGCCATCACCGCGATTGCCACGGTGGTCGCGCCGGTGCTCGGTCCCGTGCTCGGCGGCATCATCACGGATAACGCGTCCTGGCGCTGGATCTTCTTCATCAACGTTCCGGTGGGCCTCTTTGCGCTCTTTGCAGTCAATGCTCTCGTGGACGATCCGCCGTGGGCGGTCAAGCGGAAACGGTCGGTCGATTACATCGGTCTCGCGCTGATCACCCTGGGCCTGAGCTGCCTGCAAGTGATGATGGATCGCGGCGAAGACGAAGGATGGTTCCAATCGCCCTTCATCGTGCACATGGCCATCATTGCGGGCGCGGGCCTTGTGGGTGCGGTGCTGTGGCTGTTGATGGCGAAAAAGCCGATCGTGAACCTGGATGTGTTCAAGGATCGCAACTTTGCCATCAGCAGCATCCTGATCGTCGGCATGGGTTCGATTCTCTACGGCACTGCCGTGCTCATCCCGCAACTTGCGCAGACGACGCTCGGCTACACCGCAACGCTGGCAGGACTGGTACTCGCACCGGGCGGCCTGGTGATCATCTTCCTCATTCCCTTCGTGGGACGCCTGATGAAGGTGGTGCAGCTGCGTTATCTGATTGCAACAGGTTTCGGCGTGATGGTGATGGCGCTGTGGTACTCCAACACGCTGGCTCCCAACGTCGACTTTCATACGCTCGTGGCCATGCGCAGTTTTCAGACGGCGGGCCTCGGATTCCTGTTCGTGCCGATCAGCATCATGGCGTATCACAGCCTGCCCAAGTCGCTGGGCGCGGATGCATCGTCGCTGTTCGTTATGTTCCGCAATGTTTCCGGTTCGATCGGCATTTCGATTGCAACCGCACTCGTCTCGGAACGCACGCAGGCCAGCCAGGCGCATTTGTCGACGTGGCTGACGTCGTACAACCAGTCGTTCAACGCGCTGATTGCTCAGAACGAAGCCACGTTGCGTGCACTCGGTCGCGCGGCAAGCACGCTCCACAGCGACGCTGTTGCCTACACCTTCCAGACCATGCTGCACCAGGCATCCATCCTGGCCTACAGCGATGTCTTCATCTACTGCGCCGTGCTGGCCGTCGCGATGGCGCCCATTTCGATGTTTCTTTCACCGGTCAAGGACGGCGGTCATTCGTCCGCGCCCGTGCACTGACGGCCATTCGAATCAACTGAGGATCAACGTCATGAACGTCTTCAAATATCAGATGATAGCGGCCGCCATATTGCTGGCCGGATGCACGGTGGGCCCGAACTTCACGCGGCCCGATGCGAAACTGCCAGGCGCGTGGTGTGGCGCGCGGTGCGAGGCAAAGCAAGCGGTTCCGAGCCAAACGGCACCTGCGCCGATGAGCACGGCGTGGTGGACGTCGTTCAATGATCCGGAGCTGGTCAGGCTGGAAGAACGTGTCGCCGATGCCAACCTGGATCTCAAAGTGGCATCGCTCCGGCTCGCCGAAAGCCGCGCCGAGCGCTCGATCACGGCCGCCGATGAATACCCGACCGTCGACGGCAATGCGAGTGCGGTGCGCGAGCGCGCAAGCGCCAATGGCGTGACGAGCATTGCCGGTGCGCTGACTCAATCGACCCATGCAGCGACGGCGGCCAATGGAACCGGGGCCGGTGTATCTGTCAGCCCTTCGGGCCACAACGGTTCGTCGGGCTCTGCACCGTTCAATCTTTTCCAGGCGGGCTTCGATGCATCGTGGGAACTCGATCTGTGGGGTCGTGTACGTCGCGAAGTGGAAGCGGCCGATGCGTCGGTGGATGCGCAGGCCGATGCGCGTCGCGATCTGCTGATGTCGACCATGGCCGAAGTGGCGCGCGACTATATCCAGCTGCGCGGCACGCAAACCGACTACGCCATTACGCTCGACAACCTCAAGGCCGCCAAGGATGCCGAGCGCGTGACGCGCGAACGACAGGCGAACGGTCTTGCTACCGAGCTGGATGTCGCTGAGGCCGCCTCGCAGGTATCGGCCGAAAACGCGATCCTGCCGCAACTTGCGCAGCAGGAAGACGAAACCATCAACCGCCTGAGTTTCCTGCTTGGCCAGGCGCCAGGTGCACTGCGCACCGAGCTTGAGGAAACCAAACCCGTACCGCCTACTCCGCCGGTGGTGCCCGTGGGCATTCCTTCGGACCTCGCTCGCCGCCGCCCCGACATTCGCGAGGCGGAAGCATCCCTGCATCAAGCCACCGCGGAAATTGGCGTTGCGAAAGCCGACTTCTATCCGAGCATCACGCTCTCGGGCAGCGGCAGCTTGCAGGCGTTGCAGTTCAGCCAGCTCGGAAACTGGAGCTCGCGTCAGTTTTCCATTGGCCCCTCGATCAGCCTGCCTATCTTCGAAGGCGGCCGGCTGAAGGCGACGCTCAATCTCCGCAAGGAGCAACAGCAGGAAGCCGCCGTGAATTACCAGCGTGTCGTTCTGTCTGCATGGCATGAGATCGACAATTCGCTGACGCAGTACTCCTCCCAGCAAGAGCGCCACGATCAGCTCGCCGCGGAAGTGCAGGACAACCAGAAGGGGCTCCGTCTGGCGCAAGCCCAATACACCGCCGGCACGGGATCGTTCCTGCAGGTGCTCGATGCGGAACGCCGTCTGCTCGCCTCGCAGCAGGATCTCACCGACAACACCACGCAGATCTCCACCACGCTGGTTTCCCTGTACAAGGCGCTGGGCGGCGGTTGGGAATCGACCTATCCGGACACCGCGTCCAACGACAAGGTCGCGTCATCGGCACAGGCACCACGCTCCTAGAGCGTTCACCGGAGCGATGATTCATGAGCAAGCATCTTTCCGATGAATGGGGCAAGGGAACGCCAAACTCGACGTCACCCGAACACGAAACGGCCGGCACGACGACTCAGACCGAAGCCGATGCGCTCTACAAAATGGCGGAGGTCAGCCGCGTCCTGAGGAGCGCGACCTCCACCATCGAGAAGCTCGCGCACCTGGTTTCGGGAACGAGCGATCTCACGCTTATGCACTGCCTCGTGCTGGTTCACCTGTCGAAGGCAGCCACCTGCAAACAACTGGAACTGAAGTCCGCCACGGGCATTCCTCCGGCCCATCTGACGAAGCTGTTGGACGAACTCGCTCACCGTGGCCTTGTCAGGCGCATCCGGTCGTCGTGGGACCGCCGACAGATCATCCTGGCACTGACGGAGCCTGGACGGGAAACCGCGCTGCGCCTGTTGACGTCACTGCACAAGCTCGCCGACAAGACGCAGCTCGACGAAATCGAACGCCTCGGCTCCTCGCTGGAACATTTTGTCTCCACCACCGAGAACGACGCACGGCTCGACGGTAAAGGTGAAGAAGACTAATCAGCCCGCGCATCAAAGCTTCAGGTAAATGCGGCGACGATCCATAAGCAGAACGATCAGCCACCAGAGGACCACGAAGGCGACGGCATAGGCGAGCGACGCCATACGCGGATCGAACTGCCACTGTGTCGATGCGCGGGTGAGCAACGAGGTGAACGTATCTTGCAGGCCGCTTGCCGGTATCACCGTCTGCATGGCTTCCGCGCCGGCGTAAGCGGCAATCGCATTGACGCCGAAGCGACGCCCCACCGGCGCCCAGCCGCGTTCGTCGACCAGGTAATGGAAAAGCCAGGTGGCAAGCATCGCAAGGCCGGCCGTCCAGAGCGAGAACGACGATGTCCAGAGATTCTTGTTGAAGGGAAGCCAGTACGACCAGATCCACGCCATCACGATGGATACGGCTCCCGCGACCAGCAGGTTGCGAACTTGCCGGTGGCGGAGCCAGGTGCCCGCGCACAGACCGAGCAATGTCGTCGCCAGCGCGGACAGCGTGGACAGCAATCCTTCGGGGTCGTGGCCGTGTCCGGTTGCCGCGTCGAGCTGGTACACCGCGTGTCCGAAGATGGCAGTGTCGACGCGGTCGACGATGTTGACCCAGCGGTCCAATGTTCCTCCGGCCAGCAGCAGGCCCCAATAGCCGAGCAGAAGCACGGCGATGGCTGTCCACCACGTGCGTGGCTTTGTATAGACCGCGAACAGGCTGACTCCCGCAAAACACAAGCCGATGCGCTGCAGCACACCCGGTATGCGCAGGTATTCGCCCGGCGTAAGCAACTTGTCGAACAGGTGAAGTGCCAGTCCGAGCAGCACGATACGCATGGCTCGCACCATGGCACCGCCGACCAGCTTTGCCTGCGACGCACCCTGTTCTAGCTTTGGTTGAAAGGCCAAAGCAGTGGACACGCCAACGATAAATAGAAAGAACGGAAAAATCAGGTCCGTGGGCGTGCAACCATTCCATACGGCGTGTTCAAACGGCCAGTAAGTGTGGGCATCGTCGAGGCCGGGATCGTTCACCAGCAGCATCGCCGCGACGGTGCATCCCCTGAGTGCATCGATGGATGAAAGACGGCCCTGGATGGCGCTCATGGACTTCCCTTCGCCGATGCAGTGCCGGCGGTATGTAGCTGCAAGCGGGCCACGCCGTAGTAAGGATCGTGCGGCGAGGCGGTGGTGAGTACGCATATGGCGTGAGTGCCATGCATGGGAGGAACGCTGGCTTTGAGCGCGAACGTGCTGGGCGAGCTTGCCGGATCGGGCAGCGGGACGGTCGCAAAGGCCGGGCCGTCGCAGCGATCGGCGCGCAACTCCATCTCGCCATGCGGCGTTGCCGCTTTGCGCTGCACGATCAGGGTCGCATCGTGCGCAAGGGCCACGTTGCGAGGAAGGCGCGCCAGGCCGACGTCGATGCTGCGCACGCCGTCGAGCGGGATGGCATTGGAAAGCCGGCAGCTGTCGAAGTTGTTGATGGTGTAGACGGGCGCCATGGAGGTCGCGTCGGGTGTGGGCTGCGCGCGCATTTCGTCGACGTTGGGTGTCGGACATGCGGACAACTCGTTGCCGGCCACACTGCGCAGGCTTTCGTCGTCGATCACGCGCTCGCGCGGCTGGGAAAGCGCCTGACCCGCATTCGTCATGGTAACCGCGCGCACCCTGGTAGGCAGCTTGACGGTGAAGGGAGCTTTGTAGATGGGCGAGTTGGCATCCGGCGATGTGCCGTCCACCGTGTAGCGTATCGTTTCGCCGCCGACCTGATTGGACAACGTCACCGTCGTGGTGCCCGTGGCCAGCGCCTGCTGTCGACTCACATCGATGTTCACCGCGAACGCGCTATCGGCGTAGTGAATGTCCTGACGGCGGTATCGATCCAATTGTCCGGAAAGGCGCGTCAGGAAGCTTTGCCAATTCTGTTCGCCTGCCGGCGTCCACACGATTTCCGCGACAGCGTCCAGGCGCGGAAAGATGGCGTGTTGCAGGTGCGCATCGCTTGGCATGTGCTCGGTCCACACATTGGCCTGCGCACCGAGGATACGCTGCGCCTGTTGCGGCGGCAGTCCCTTCGGCGCCACCCGGAAGGTGTAGACGCTTTGCAGGCTTCGCACCGGCAGGCGGCCGGCGGTTTCGTCGTCGCGCGAACTCTGCACGTAATCCAGATAAAGATAGGGATCGGGCGCGACCACGACATCGTGCCCGGCATGGATCGCCTTCTCGACACCGCTGGTGCCGCGCCACGACATGACGGCGGCATCGCCGGGAACACCGCCTTCGAGAATTTCATCCCAGCCGATCAGGTGTCGGCCGTGATCATGCAGGTACTGCCCAAGCCGACCCATGAACCAGCTTTGCAACTGCTCGGCATTCTTCAGCCCGAATGCGCGCATCTTTGCCTGCACCGCTGGCGAGGCATTCCATTGGTCCTTGATGGCCTCGTCGCCGCCGAGATGAATATAGCGAGACGGGAACAGCGCCATCACTTCGTCCAGCACGTTTTGCAGGAAGTGCAGCGTGTTGTCGTCCGCGTTGTAGAGATAAGGATTGATGCCCCAATCGGCGGACACGGTGGGACGCTCGCCCGTTACGCCGAATTGCGGATAAGACGCCACAGCCGCCTGCGCGTGGCCGGGCATGTCCAGCTCGGGCACGATGGTGATGTGCCGTGCCTGCGCATAGGCAACGACTGCCCGTATCTGATCCTGCGTGTAATAGCCGCCGTAACGGGCAAGCTCGCCGTTCTTACCGGCGTCGGGCGGCGTACGCCACGCGCCGATGCGCGTCAGCTCGGGGTAGCGCTTGATCTCGATGCGCCAGCCCTGGTCGTCGGTGAGATGCCAGTGCAGCGTGTTGAGCTTGTGCAAGGCCATCTGGTCGAGGATGCGTTCGATCTCCTCGACGCTCTGCTTGTGTCGCGCCGAATCGATCATCAAGCCGCGCCACGCGAATTGCGGCCAGTCTTCGATGTGCACCGCAGGCGCGGCGAATGTGCTGCCCTTCTGGTTCGCGGTCAGCAATTGCCACAGGGTGACGGCGCCGTAGTAGAGGCCGCTTTCGTCGCGCGCCACGATGCGCGCCTCACCGGGCGACACATCCAGCACGTAACCTTCCGATGAGGTCACCCGTGCATTCGCGTCAAGCCGAATGACGATGATGCTTGCCCCTGCGGCGGCCCGCTCCGGTGTCGCCAGTCCTTCGACGACAGGCAGAGACGGGCCGCCCATTCGCGCCAGCATGTCCGAGAACGCATGGGCCACGCGAAGCCCCGCGGTGTCGGACGGAGCGACGCGAAGCGTCGTCCCGGGCCCGACCAGCAATTGCCCCTGATGCTGATCCACCTTCGAGGGCAGGGGAATCAGCGGCAGCTCGCTGCCTCCGGCGAATGCCAGGCACGAAAAGGAAAAAAGTACGCTGAACAGAGCGGCGCGGACTCTCATGGTCAATGGCGATACCTGTGCGGCAACGAAGACATCATTAGGCGGCTTGCTCAGAACTTCTGCGTGTACCGTAGGTACACGAGGCGTCCGTAGTCATACGCAGGGTTGTACACATAATTGGCGTCGAATCCGTTGTAACTGCCGTAAGCGTAGGGACCCACGCGGTTGAAGATGTTGTTGGCGCCGATGGCGATGGTGGCGTGCCACGGCGCCTTCCAATACACCTGCAGATCGTGGAACGTTACCGACGGCACCTGCTGCATCGGCGTAACGCCGACGCCTTGCGTGTAGTAGTTCGGAAGCTGGCAAGGCACGGCGCTGTCGAGCACGTTGTAGCAGGCGTCCTTGAGCGGCGAGAAATAGCGCGCTGTCCATTGCGCGCCGAAGTTGTGGTATTCCCACGACAACGACAGGTTGGAACGCACGCGCCAGTTGGAGAGCATGCCGGCCTCGTAACTCACCGGCACGCCCGGATATTGCAGCACGTTGAAGTACGTGATGTAGGTGGAGTGCGAATCGATCTTGAACTGTCCGAAAGAAAATTTCGGCAGCGTATACGACAGGTCGACATCGTACCCCGCCGTGTCCATGTAGCCCTGATTCTCCGCGCCCATGAACAGATTGCTGACCTGGAAGTTGTCGGAAGCATTGCGCTGGAACAGGGCGCAGTCCGCGGCGATGCCCAATTCGTAGCAATTATCCAGCACCTCATTAGGCTGGATGCTCGAAATGACATGGCGGACGATGTACTTGTACCAGTCCACCGTGGCATTGAAGCCCGTCAGGAAACTTGGGCTGTAGACAAAACCGATCTGCGTACTGCTGGATGTCTCCGGCTTCAGCTTGGGATTGCCGCCTTGTATGAAGGGCCCATACACAGGAATGTTGCCCGGCGTGGTGATCAATTGGCCCGGCGATTGTTCCTGTCCGAAACCGTTGGCGTACTCGGCGCCCAACCCCGCTGCGGTCAACGCAGCCACGCTCAAGGCCGGTTGCCCGCCAACGCCGTTGACGCAGTTTTTCGCCACCGTGGCGTTGTAGCGGGCGAGGCCGTAGGTGACATCGCAAGGATCGGTGTAATACGGATACGTCGTCGTATTGCCCGCGTAGAGGTCCGCCACCGTCGGCGCGCGGAAGCCGGTGCCATAGCTGGCGCGAACCAGAAGATCGTTGAACGGCTTCCAGGTGAGCTTGTAGGAGCTGTTGTTGGTATTGCCGAAGTTGTTGTAATGCGAAAAGCGCTTTGCAATGTCCAGGTTCAACGACTGCGCACCGGGAAGATCCTTCAGCAACGGCACGTTGACTTCGCCGTACGCCTCGCTGACGTTGTAGCCGCCATGCGTCGGCTGACCCGCAAGATTGGTGGTGAGACCTTCGGACGACGCAGTATCCGGCGTATCGAAACCGGAAATGTTGCGATGAGAGATGCCCATCGCGACGTTCAGGTCGCCCGCCGGCAGTTCGTAGATATCACCGCTAATGTCGGCCTGCGGTCCTTTTTCCGTACTGCCATACACTTCGTGGCCGAAGGCCTCGATGTAATGCAGCATCGACGAGGTGTAGCCGCCCGGACCGGCAAGCACATTCAGCGGCACGCAACCCGCGATGACGTTGCCCGGCGTACCGCACTCCACCACACCATTGGACGCCACAAAGGAAGGACCCAGCGCATTCACGAGATTGGGCAGATAGAGGTTGCCCGAGGTGTAAATGTTGCCTTCGTACTTGGTCGCGTAATAGTAGGCATCCCAATTGAACATATGGGTGCCCACGTTGAAGGAACCGTCCAGGCCGAGGTTGTAACGGAAATTGGTGTCCTTGTTGGCCGTGATGCGCGGCATTTCGATCAGGTAGCGCTGGAAGGACACGTCCTGCGGCGTCTGGCCTGGCGAGTTGTACGGGTTGTAGTAACTCTGCGCCGACAGCATCGGATTGGTGAACTGCGGCGCCTGCGGATCGGAGATGCCCGGCGTCGACAGCGGAAGGCCACCCAGCATGGAGGTATTGCCCTGCCGGTTGTAGCTGGCGGAGAAATCCGCCGTGATGTTGTCCGTGATGTCGTAATGACCCTGGGAGAACAGGTTCTTCATGCTCGTCGCGCTTAGCAACGAGTACTGATAGTTGTAGTTGTAGGTGTCGCCCGGTGCCACCACGTCGCCGTTGGAGCCCAGGGTCGGCGGAACCTGCACGTGATAGTTGTTGAAATTGCGCGGATCGCCGCCGTTGTTCAGCACCAGCGTGTTGCCGCTGGGGTCGTTGAGGATCTGACCGAACGCGCCTTGCGTCTGAAATGCGTCATAAGGGAATTTGCAGCTCAGCGGACAGGCGCTCCAGTTGCGGTCCGCGGCATTGATCATGTCCTGATTCTGGTACTGCGCCGTCAGCATGATGGAACCGTGCTGATAGGTCTTGCCGATCGTCAACGCATATTGCTGCTGCGTACCATCGTGGCCCGGTTGGTATTGGCCGTCGTAAGTATCGAGCTGCGCGCCGTTGAAGTTTTTCTTGGTGACGATATTGATGACGCCGGCGATGGCGTCCGAGCCGTATACCGCCGAAGCGCCGTCCGCCAGCACGTCGACGTGATCGATGATGGACACGGGAATGGTGTCGAGATTGGTAAGGCCGGTGTAGGACGTTCCCACGCGCCTGCCGTCGATCAGCACGAGGGTACGCTCGGCACCAAGGCCGCGCAGATCGACGAAGCTTCCCCCGGCATCCGGACCCGAATCGTACGGATCGGATTTGCTCATCTCCGATGAGCTGTTGCCCGCCGTCAGGTTCTGCAGGAACTGGCCGACCGTGGCAAAGCCCTGCTTCTGGATGTCCTGCGCCGTGATGGTCACCACCGGCTGCGCGGTTTCCACATCCACGCTGCGGATCAGCGAGCCGGTCACCTGTACGCCTTGCAGGGTCTTGGCGGTCGCGCTTGCTTGCGACGATGCCTGATTCGAACCGGCCGCCTGCTGCGGCGCGGTCGATGACGAAGCATCTTGCGCAAACGCCGTACCGGCATACATCGCCACGCCGCCCAGCACAGCGCAAATCAGTACAGGCAATGGCCTCTTTCGTTGCTTGATCATGTTCCCTCCCCAATCTTTCTGGTCTTGAGTGCCGGTTCGGCCTTCCCAACGATCTGTGTCAACGCGGTTCGGGACTCCCCAGCCATGAACCGCGGCTTTTTTCGCTATCGATAACGTGTTGCCGCGCGCGGCCCGGCGTCGCGGGTCGACTTGTTTGCAGATGTGTCGAAGATCGCGTCAGGCAGCGGCGGCAAGGCGGCCGCACGGCGCGCCAGTTCCATCGCACCCCAAAGCGGTGCATCCTCCGCGAAGCGTGCGCGCACCAATGCGGGCGGAAATGGCACCAGCCGCTGAAGCAGCCGCGTCAGGTTCGCCTCCAGCATTGGGAATTGCCGGTTGACGCCACCACCGATGGCGATGGTTTCCACGTCGAACGCAATGGCAAGGTTGACGAGTTGAGCCGACAACGCATCCATGCGCCGCTGCAACTGCTGCTGCAGCGCAGGCTCGCTGCTTTCGAACAAATCCTTCGCACCATGCTCCGAACCGAGTGTCCTGCGCGCCAAGTCATCCAGCGCGGCACCGGAGAACAGGTCCTCCATGGGGGCTACGCCGTCCTGCCAGCCCTTCCATCGTGCGGAGTCAATGCCATCCAGAAAGGGCGTGAGCTGATAACCGATTTCCAGCGCCGCACCGTGGCCGCCGCGGTAAACCTCGCCGTGAATGATCGCGGCGGCCGCGAGCCCCGTGCCGATATTGAGATAAAGCGCGTGTTCGGTTCCGCGTAGCGCGCCCCACACATGCTCGGCGATCGCACCAGCCTTTACATCGTTGTCGAGCACGATCAACGCGTCGCCAAACGCAGCGACAAGTTCCTCATGCAGGCTCACGCCTTCCAACCCGGGCGCATTGGGTGCCATCAGCAATTGATGCCTGCGCACGACACCGGGGAACACAGCAGCCAGCCCCAGCAGCGGGGCATTCGGATCGAGCCGAAGGCTCACCTTCACTTCATGGATGATCCGATGCAGAGCCGGGCGACCAGTGAGGCCATCCGCATGCGTGTCTATGCGGCAGCGTTGCAACGCACCGGTCGACGTGTCGAAGCTCGCAGCCTGAGTCTTGGTGCCACCGACATCGATGGCAACCAGCATGCCGTTTGACGACGAAGTAGACGACTTCAAGGGTGTGTCCTTACTCATGCGTGCTTTGCCCGCAAGCCATGCGTGCGAGTCCAGAATCGGTGCGCGATCGAGCCGATCAGAAGCCACGCCAGCGACCATTGGATCGGATACGCCCCCGGTGCGTTCTTGTCGGATGCGACGTAGATGTAGAGCCAGCCGATGAGCGCGATCAGCGCCGGCAGCGGGTACAGCCACATCCTGTAAGGCCGGGTCATGCCGGGTCGTTCGCGTCGCAATACGAAGAGCGCCACGATCTGCGCCACCGACTGCACGAGGATCATCACCGCGGTCAGCAACTGGATCAGCGTGGTCAGCGACGTGAGGCGGCCGATGATGAAACCGAGCGAAGTGAGGATGCCCATCGACAGCAACCCCCAGGTGGGGAAGCCGAGCTTTCGATGGATCTGCGCGAACGATCGGAAAAACACGCCGTCGCGCGCTGCCTCGTATGGCACGCGCGAACCGCCCAATATGCCGGCGAATACCGAGGCGCCGCAGGTGATGAGAATCAGCACCGTGACCACGCCGGCTGCCGTCGGGCCCCAGGTCTCGTTCAAAACCACCGACGCCACCGCGTTGAACGCAACCGATTGCTGATCGAGCATGCGATGCCAGTCGACGACACCGAGGATGCCGATCTGCATCGTGAAATACACGACGAACATGCCGAGGATCGAGAGCACGATCGACGCGGGAATCACCGATCCGGGACGCTTGATCTCGGCACCGAGATAGGCCGTCGTGTTGTAACCGAGGTAATCGTAGGTTCCGATGGTGAGGCTGCCGGCCAGACCGAACCAGAACGCGCTGTTGCCCAGATCGAAGGCGCCGCGCGGAAAACTGAAGGCACGCGCGGCATCGAAGTGGGTAAGCGACGCGACGATGAGGCAAAGAATGCTCGCGAGCATGATGATCCACAGCACGATGCCCAGGCGGCCGATGGCGCCGGTGGTGCGCCAAAGCAAGCCGATCGTCACCCAGATCAGCGCGAGACCGAGCACATGGCCATGCATCGCGCTCATGTTCGGAAAAAACCAACCCACGTATTGCACGAAACCCATGACGCCGGTGGCCATCGTCATCGGGATGAACAGCATCGCCGTCCAGACGAACAAGAAGGGCAGCAGCGTGCCCGAGCGCTTGGCGAAGGCTTCGCGCAGATAGATGTAAGTGCCTCCCGAACCGGGCATGGCCGCGCCGAGTTCAGCCCAGACAAGGCCATCGCACAGCGCCAGCAGAGCCCCGAGCAACCACCCGACCAGCGCCTGCGGACCGCCGATGACCGCTACCATCGCCGGGATGGTGATGAAGGGTCCCGCCCCGCACATCTGGCTCATGTTGAGCGCGACCGCGGCGGCCAGTCCCAGCCTGGGCTTCAGTTCGGGTGTTTCGGGTGTTTCGGGTGTTTCGGGCGTTTCGGGTTGCATGCGCTTGGGCGGCTCCGGAAAAACAGCGCGAACGAGTTGGACGGGACTGCCGGAGCCAAGCAAAACACAAGTTCTATATTAATTCAAGTTGAAGAAATTAATACGACCCTGATGTAAGGTGACAAGGCCGCTCCCCGCCATGCCCCATGCCCGGCTCCACTAGAATTCCCGCGCGATCCATTCGAGCAAAACGAAACCCGCCAGCGATGCAGACGCCCTTGAAGTCCAACAAGCCAACGACGGGTACCAATCTCGAGCATGCTCGGCTGCACAATCGCCGCGTCGTGCTGGAAGCCATTCGACAGGCCGGTCGCCTGACGCGCGCCGACCTCACCCGCATCACATCGCTCACGGCGCAGACGATCTCCAACATCGTGGCGGAGCTGCTGGACGAGTCGAAACTCTCAGCGCACGCACCGGAGAAAATCGCGCGCGGGCAACCACCTGTTCCCCTGTCGATCAATCCGGACGGCGGCTACTCGATCGGCTTCCACGTGGAGCAACACCAGATCGTTGCCGTGCTGCTGGATTTGAAAGGCGTCACGCGCGGACGGCGCGTTTTCTCCGTGAGCTACCCGACGTTCGCCGAAGCCCTGCCCGTATTGATGAAAGGCGTCGAAACCTTTCGCCGCAAGGTGGCAGCCGACCGCTTGCTGGGCATCGGTATTGCGTTGCCGGGGCCGTTCGGCGTGGAAGGCATGAGCGCCGTCGGTCCCACCGGCATGCCCGGATGGGACGATCCGCAAAGCCTTGCTTCGTTGCGGAAGATGGCAGGACTTCCCGTGCTGATGGAAAACGATGCCACCGCCGCCGCGATGGGCGAACGGCTCTACGGCATCGCCGGTGGTTTCAAGGACTTTGCGTATCTGTTCGTCGGGCACGGCCTCGGCGCCGGTCTGTACTTGGACAACCGCCTCTACTCCGGGCATTGGCGCAACGCCGGAGAAATCGGCCACATCATCATGACGCCGAACGGCAAGCCCTGTTACTGCAGCAAGCAAGGGTGCATCGAGCGCTATGTCTCGGGTGCATCCCTGCTCGAACACATGGGCATCAAGGCCGACCGCAACCTCAGCGATCTGGATCTTTCCGAGCGCAAATACGCCGCCGGCATCAAGCGCTGGCTCGCCGAAGCGGCACCCGCCTTGCGTCATGCCGTGGGCCTGCTCGAATCGCTGCTCGATCCGGAAACCATCCTGGTCGGCGGAACGCTGTCGAACGACATCCTCGGACGTCTGATCGAACAAACCCTTCCACTGTTTCCGTCGGTCAGTGTGAGGGCCGAGCGTGCGCACGCGCGCTTGCAGCTCGGCACGGCGGGACCCGATTGCGTTGCGCTCGGTGCGGCAGCACTGGTGGTGTTGGCGGAACTCAGTCCCGATTACCAGGCGCTGCTGAAAGCCTGAGCGGCCAAAGCAGCCGTCACCGCGCTGCCTCTTCGTGGTATGCACTGCCGCTTCGCCTGATCATCGGCTACGGCTTTTTCGCGAGATAAGAATCAAGGCGCCCTCCCAGGAGGGCGCTTTGCGTTGCGTGTCCGCAGACGACCTATCAATAATTGAAGCGGCTGTCGTCGCGAAGGATCGCGATGCCGTTCGTGGTGGCACTGTTGATCGTCGCTGTGCTCTTGAGGTTGAAGTTGCCATCGCCATCGACATGGAAGATGGAAACGTGTGAAACGGCTCCGTTGGCATCCACCACGGCGGCGAGATTGTCGCGGTACGTGATATCGGTCGGATTACCCTGGAAGGTCGCGACCACCGCGGCATCCTGAATGATCTTTTGTCCGTACACCGCATAACGCGACACGGAGTGACTGGGCGAGTTCGCCGAGAACAGGAACGGGCCGTCGAGCGTGACCCAGCAGGGCGCCGACTGCGTACCCGATCCGGTGACCGTCAGCACCGCGTCATCGCGCACCAGGCTGATCTCGTTGGCGTGCGCGATCGTGACGTACGCATCGTTGCCGCGGGTGGCCAGGCCGAAGGGAGCATTCACGTTCGCGGGGATATTCGCGACCAGCTTCGTCGAACCCGTCACCGCCCCGCCGTCGCTCAGATTGACCGTCTCGATGGCGTTGCTCTTTTCGCTGATGACGAGTTGCCCATGCAGTACGCCGACCTGCGCGGCCGAGCCGTCGCCGATCACCAGGGAAGCCTCACCGTCGGCGGTCGGGTGCACGCCGTAACGGTCGATGAGATGCGACTCGATATGCGTGGCGGTCAGGATATAAAGGTGATCTTCGCCGAAGGCCACGCTCACCGGGTTGGTGATGGCGGGAACGAGCTTCTCGAAGCGAAGACCGCCCTCGGAAGAATCTTTCGCAAAGACCGATACGTTTCCAGATCCGAAATTCACCACGGCAAGCAGGTCGTGGTTCTGCGCGATACCGCCGGCGTTGCCGCCCACGCCTCCCGCGCCGCCAGTCGGGATTTGCTCAACGAGCGCACCGCTGGTGTTGTAGACGAGAAGCGCGTTGCTCGACGTGTTGGTCGCGGTGACGATGAGCGCGTGATCGACCCAGGAGAAATTGTCTTGGGCGCTGGCGACGCCTGCGGTCAATAGAGTCAACGCCGCTACGCCGACGAGTGGCTTTTTCATGGTTGTTCCTCATTCAAGTCGTCATGTAAGGAAGGCGATGCGTGTGATCGCCAATTTCGACTTCCGATGACCGAATGCATCGGCCATGGATTACTTCGACGACTTCATCGAGATGGTTACAGCTTTCGTTATTCGTTTTCCGAAAAAGACCTTCGTGATGCGAACTGCAAGGCGTATGACGCAAACGTGCAATGTTTCATCGATGCCTGTTGCACTTGTGTTTCACGCAGAGAACACACGCGCAGCCAATCAGCCGCGCGACGTCTCCGCGCTCGATGCGCTCACGATGTCACCGCCGCCGGCGATTTGCACGAGTACCGCCGTCGACAATCCCTGCGATTTCGCGGCTGGAATTTGAAATGCCTCGGAGCTTCCGTTCCAGCGCCCGAGCTTGACGAGCTCGCGCACCACGTTTCGCTGCGGCAGCGTGCGCCCCGCGTTTTCTCCGGCGCCGACGGCGACCCGTAGCGTGCGCGGATCGTAGCGAACGAGCCACACGTCGCAAGGCGCCTTGACGGACGCGTCATCCCCGACCGTTACCTCATGCGCGATCCACGTCACGGATGGACCATGCATCGATGCGGCGTGAATCGCATCGTCGAGTTCGGCTCGATCGATGCCGACGAGGCTGGTATGTCCGTTGACATAGACCTGCGGCGTGTAAATCGTATCGCTCTCGTGATATCGCGCGTACGCTTGCTGCCGGTCGGTGTAGGCCGTCGCTCCGAAAGTATCCTTCCACCCGAGGTCGTCCCAGTACGTGACGGCGAACGACAGCGCCAGCACGTTGGGCTGTCCGGCGATGGCATTGATGTTGGCTTCCGCGGGCGGGCAAGAGGAACATCCCTGGCTGTGGAAGAGTTCCACGACGACCAAAGGTTGGGCTTTTGCTTCCGTGGCATAGCCGTTGGAGAAGGCACAGATCGTTAAAGCGAACCCGACGAGGGTCGAGAGGACAAAGTGCTTTGTCATGGTGTGGCGAATATTCCGTGTGCTGAGGATGCAAAGCGTGCAAGGACGCGCGCCTGCCTGGTATTCGCTCATCACTCTTCGGGAGTTACACACCGCCTCGGCCGGTCGGATGTCGCAAGCCGCGCACCGGCTTCTTCACGCAATGAAAGCGGACAAATTCAAAGTTGTGCGTTATCGCTAGGTTGCTCGCCTGCGCGGCGGGCGTTTCGTGCTCTCATGTGTGCGCACGCTTCATTTCCGTCGTCCCGGCGAAAGCCGGGACCCAGTGGCGTCGGGTTTATTTGTGCGTTGCCGCCAGGTTGCTCGCCTGCGCGGCGGGCGTTTCGTGCCTCTGCCGAGGCCCGAGTCACTTTCTCTTGCTTGCCCAAGAGAAAGATAACCAAAGAGAAGGGCACCCCGGAGCCGGTGCTCTGCGGGCTACGCCCTCCGAGGCGTGAGCTGGGGCCGGGCTTTTCGACAGGGCTTCCTGCCCTGGCGAAAAGGGATCGGCATCCATGCCGATCCCCCTGCGGGCCTGATCGTCCCCAGCTCACTCACCGACTACGGGGACCCGGGGCGCGCGATGCGCGCACTTTTCAAAAGAGCAACACCCAAGAGCCAGAGCAAAAGAGCAAAGAGCGGCATGCAACGACACGCCCGCTCTTTCCGGCGCTATGCGCCGGCATCGAGTGCGCGCATAGCCCGCTGCTCTGGCTCCGCTCTTGATCTTGGGGCCCCTTGGACCCGGCGGAGGGATGGAGGATCAGCCCGTAGGGGAGCCGACATGGATGTCGGCTCGTTTTTCGTCAGCACAGGATGTGCTGTCGAAAAACCCCGTAATCCCTCCGCGCACTTTGCGGGCATCGCCCGCAAAGCGGGTACTCGGGGCTGCCCTTTCTTTGGGTTACTTTTCTTTGGGCAAGCAAAGAAAAGTGACCCGGCCGCTGGCAAGCGGACGGAACGCCCGCCGCGTAGGCGAGCAATCTGGCGATACCACACCAATGAAAACTGAGCCCACTGGATCCCGGCCTGCGCCGGGATGACGACCAGGAGACATAACGCAAGCAGCGAGGCGACACACCAAACATCAAACCTGCCGAAAATTCCTCCGCAACTCCTGCTGCGCCCGATCCACCAACGCATCCGGCAACCGATCCACCCGCGCACTCGCCGGCGGCGTCGCCCGATCGATCACATGGTTATCCGCCAGCATCTGGATCATCGCCAGATGATCCGCCGCCAATAACGCATTACCCAGCTCGGTCACCGGCGGCCTCGAACGCGCCTCCAGCCGTTCGCGCAACGCCTCGATCACATTCGGCGGCATTTCCCAATGCCTGGCCGCACGCAGCGTAAGATGGTTGGACATGCTCACGTAGCTGTTGAGAAAAGCGCGGCTGAAAACACCCAGCGTCGGCGGCGCTTCCTGATCGAGCAAGCGGATCATCGCGCCCACGCCCGCGTTGCAGACCACGCCGGCCAGATACGCCTCGAAGGGATCGCCATGGCCCTTCGCCAGATACGTGCTGGCGGAGGCACAACGTTCGGCGTGATCCCACAGACGCTGTCCCGCCGCATGGCCGAGCATGCCGGCGCTGGCCTGCAGGATCGGCTTCATCACGTGCTGCGTCACCATCTGCCGCAAGCCATCGTGCCCCAGCAATACGACCGCATGCTGCAGGCTGGAGATCGGCCGCGCGGTGCGGTAATGCGCACTGCGGCTGACCCGCATCACTTCGCCGACCAGCACCGGATCGCGTCCGATCAACTTGGCGACCTTGGTGCCATCGGAGTTTTCGCTCTTGAGCAGACGCAGCAGCTGCGGCAATACCTCCGGCAGACGCGGCAGCGTGGTGATGTCGAACCGGTCGCCGCCGCACAGCTCGTCGAGCCGCTTGAGCATGACCTGCTCCGGCGGCCGCAGCTCCGTGGCGTCGGAACCCGGCATGCCCAACACCAGCCGGTAGAACCAGTCCTGGACATCGGCGCCGCTGAGCGCCGGCGCGGGCTCGGCATCGGCATCGGCAGGTTTGGCTTCGTCCGGCCACGGGAGGACCACGCCGAAACGCGGCCGCTCTTTCGGCTCTTCGCGCGCGAACAGTCTCTTCCAGAACCTAGCCATCGCCCTACCCCGGCAAGAATTTGCGAATAAATCCTTCGCTCCTGCCCGGTATATCGGCAGAAATTCGCAAGGCTTAACGGATCACTCAACCAGGCGGAAAAGGCCGTGGCGGTTCGGGGTAACCCAGAACGCTGGCGAAAGCCTAAAAAAAGGCGGCCATGGGCCGCCCCTTTTCCATCGATTCGCGCGATCGGGTAGCGCCGTCTCGCTTATTTGCGCGGCGCGACGATCGCCCCGATCAGATCCTTGCCATCGGCGCGCACCAGGTGCGGATAACGCAGGCCGCCGTGGTAGTCCACCTTTACGGTGCTGTACACATCCACGTTCTTGACCAGCAGTTCGATCGGCGCCTGCGACGACTTCGCGGCGGTCACCGCGTCCTTCAGCACATCGGCCGAATAATCGCGCCCGTTCACGGCGACGATGGTCAGGCCCGGAACCAGGCCGGCCTGGAAGGCAGGACCGTTCCACTGCACATCGCCGATCCGGCCGCTTTGATTGACCATCAGGCCCATCGAGTAGGCGAGATTCACGCCGTGGCGAATGCCTTCGTACGCTTTCTCCTCACCGTTGGGCGTGTCGTTGAAGACAAGCTTCCAGCCCCCGCGCTCGATACCGTGTTCGGGCAAGTCGGCGCCGGTGTAATCAAGACGATCACGCAGGAACTTCGCCCAGTCGAACGGCTGCACTTGGTTGAGCGTCTTGATGACGTCGTCGAACGTGTAGGTCTTGGTGATGTAGCTGCCGTTGTCCATGCCGTAGAAAGCATGGGCGAAGTCGTCGAGCGAATGCTTGCCGCCGCTCAGTTCGCGAATCTTGGTGTCGACATCCAGCCACAGCAGCTGGCCTTCCGGATAGAAGTCGGTATCGCGTATCCAGTTGATCCAGCTTTCCGAACCGTAGTAGGTGAGCGGCGCGGCGTCGGCGGTGTCTTGCAGCGAGCGCCATGCACGGCCGGTGCGATAGGTCATCGAGGCGGCGATGTTGGCGATCGAGTCGCGATACTGATCCGGACTCCACAAACCGGCACGGGCGGTGAGGATGCCGCACCAGTAGTCGGTCAGGCCTTCGTAGACCCACAGCAAGTCATCCTGCATGGGCACGTTGAAGTTGGGTGTCCACAGATCGGCGGGACGGCGGAATTTGCCGTTCCACGAGTGCACGAACTCATGCGGCATCAGGCTGGCGGCCACCAGATGCATGTCGTCGTCGGTGAAGAAATCGGCCGGCAGGCGATCGTCGCTGGACTGGTGATGCTCAAGGCCGAAGTGGCCCGTGTGGTCGGAAAGCGTCAGCAGGAAGTCGTAATGATCGTAGTGATGCGCACCGAACAGCAGGTTGGTCTGCTTGACGACCTTGCGCTGCTGATCGAGCTGCTTGTCGGTGAGCTTGACGTCTTTCGCCGAATCGCCCACCACATTCAAATGCACCGGCACGCTTGCGCCCGGCGCGAGATCGACGCGATTGAAATTCGCGCCCGCGATGATCGGCGAATCGACGAAGTTGTTGAAGCTCAGCGGCTTGAAGTGAACGGTGTTGCCCGATTGGCTATCCACTTCGAGCGCCGAACCGAACTTCCAGCCCGCGGGCAGTACCACGCTGGGCTGGATCTGGATCTGGCGCGTGTAGTAGCCGGCGGGATAGAAGGCGACCTGGTTGAATTCCACGTCGACCAGGTCCGGTGTTGCCGATGCGCTGGCGCCGAAGTTGCTGCCTTCGCCATCGCCCGGCGACAGGAACTGGAATTCCAGATCGAGCTGGCTCACGCCTTCCGGCACATCCAGATGCAGCGCAAACATGTCGCGCAGATCGCGCCGCCACGACAGCTGCTTCCCATTGGCGCGAATGATCAGGCCCGACACGTTCTCCACCGGACCGGAAGGCGCATGCTCGCCGGGAATCCATTTCGGATAGAACAGCGTGAGCGCGCCCGGCTTTACCGGAATGGTTTCGTGCGAACGGAAGATGCGTTTGCCGGCATCGGTCAGGTCGACGTTGACCGTGAGCATGCCGGCATAGGGTTGATCGACAGGCGCCGGCGCGTCGGTAGCTCCGGTTTGCGCAGCCGCCGCGGCCGAGAAGGTACAGGCCGCGAAGATGGCAGCCGCGATCACGCTGAAACGCATCGGTTTTACTTTCACAAAACAACTCCGGCAGACACTGTCCGCGGAGCGCCCGCAAGAACAGCAGGTGGGTGATGACCGCTGATCAGCGGTTTACTCACCCATGGTAGAGCCAAGGCCCTACCCGTCCTCCCCTGCCAGAGGTCATGACTAATTAGTTCTTGGTCGATGCGTGAATTTCTAAACGACTATGGCGTATTCCGTATCCGAAATAGATCAGGCAGCCCAGCGCCATCCAGATGATGAAGCGCTCGAAGGTGATCCACGGAAGACCACCGATGCGATGCCAGCCGTCAGCATCCGACCACGGCACGCCGAAGATCAGCAGCAGCGAAAACAACACGCCCAGAGGCGAGACCAGCGCAAGCGCCGGCGCGCGGAAACTGCGCGCGACATGCGGCTTGCGCAGGCGAAGCACGAGTACGGCCGTGCAGATGATGATGAAGGCGCTGAGCGTGCCGATGTTCACCAGCTCGGCGACTTCGCCGATCGGCAGCAACCCTGCCACCAGCGCGGTGAACACGCCGATGATCACGGTGGGACGCGCAGGCGTGCCAAAGCGCGGATGGATGTGCGCGAACCACGCCGGCAGCAGGCCGTCGCGCGCCAGCGCAAACCAGATGCGCGCTGCGCCCAGCATGAAGGCGAACAGCACGCTGGTGACGCCGATCACCGCCGCCGTGGCGATGGCGACGCTCACCCAATGCAGGCCAATCGATTCGAACGCTTCGGATACCGACGCATCGCCGCCGAGATGGCTGTAATGCGTAATACCGGTCAGCACCAGCGAAACGGCGATATACAGCACCATCGCCACCGCCAGCGACAACAACACGGCGCGCGGAAGATCGCGCTGCGGATGCTTCGCTTCTTCGGCAGCCGTGGTAAGCGTGTCGTAACCGAACACCGCAAAGAACACCACGCTCGCACCCGTCAGCACGCCGGCCCAGCCGAAATGTCCCACGCCCTGCGCATCGATCACGCGCGCGGGAATGAAGGGCTGCCAGTTCGCCTTTTGCACATAGAAGACGCCGACGCCCACCACCAGCAGGACGCCGATCACCTTGATCGCAACCACCAGCGTGTTGAACCGCGCACCCCATTCGGTGCGGATGGTCAGCAGCGCGGCGACCAGCAGCGAAATCGCCGCGGCAATCACGTTGAAGCGATGGCCGTCGCTGGGACCGGCGATGGCCTGTGCGCCATGCACGCCGAATATCTGCTGCAGGTAGTACTCCATCGTCTGCGTGCTCATGCTCTGCTGCGCCCACACCGGCAGATGAATACCCGCCGAGCCGAGCAGCACCTGCACGTAGCCGGACCAGCCGATCGCCACCACGGCCACCACCAGCGCGTATTCCAGCAACAAGTCCCAGCCGATGATCCAGGCCACGAATTCGCCCAGCACGGCGTAGCCGTAGGTGTACGCGCTGCCCGTCACCGGAATCAGGCCGGCGAATTCCGCGTAGCACAAGGCGGCGCATGCGCTGCCGAAGCCGGCGATGATGAAGCTCAGCGCCACCGCCGGCCCTGCGTTCATCGCCGCCTGCTGTCCGGCCAGCACGAAAATGCCGACGCCGATAATGCCGCCGATGCCGATCGCGGTGAGCTGCCACAGGCCGAGCACGCGCCGGAAATCGCCGCGCCCGCCCGCTTCCGTCTGCAGTTGTTCGACGGACTTGTGGCGCAGCATCCTGCTCAGGAAACTCATCGGCGGCTCTCCAAAACGAAAGCGTCGATCATAGCGAATGCGGGAAGCCGGTACGGCTGCCGGAAGGGATATCTGACAGAGTCCTGCCGCGACCATGCTGCGGTGCAGCTTATGCGGATGCGGATATGTGGTATCGGCTACCTCACGATGAAAAGCCGATGCGCAGATTCACCGCGAGCGGTGGCGGAACCCTCGTTCCGCCGACCGCATTTGATGTCACACACCCGGACATCTCGATTGGCGCGTGGCGCCAACTGCGGCGTCCATGCCGCCTAGCGCCGGTCGATCGAATATTTGCCTGGCCCGGTCAGGCACAACAGCAGCAATCCGCCGGCGATGCTCATGTTCTTGTAGAAATGGATCATCGTGTCCAGGCGCATGCCGCCGGTCAGCTCCCAGAACTTGTGGCCGATCAGGGCGGTGAGCAAGGTATACAAGGCGAGGAGCAGCGCCAGCGGCCGCGTATAGAGGCCCACCAGTATGGCCAGCCCGACGACAAGTTCCATGATGAGCGCACTCAAGGCCGCAAGCGTGGCGAGGGGCAGCCCCACGGATTCCATATAGGCAGCCGTGCCCGAAAAATTCATGAACTTGTCCCAGCCGAAGATCACGAACAGGCTCATCAGCAGTACGCGGGCGATCAGGAGCAGGATGTCCCTGTAGCGGTCGAACAACTGTGTGTATCGCATGATCATTCTCCCAAGGAGAACCACACATCACACCTGGCTCGCTCGACGATGCCATCCCGGGCCAGGCGACCCTCTGGCGTCCACTATGGAACAAACCGGCTTGCGTTCCAACTCGGATAGGCAGCAGATTTTCGTCCCAGTTTCACACCTGTGCGCACACGGCTGTGCCGGTCCCTTATTTCAAGCGATGGCATGTGCCGCTTGTTGCAGCGCAGCTATACACGCGCAGTCACGGCAAGTGAACATACCTGTGCGTATCCATGCTGCAAACGGGATGGGGATCCCAGGCGTGGCGCTGCGAAGCATTGTCTGACCGGGGAACAACTCATGCTCATTTGCAAGCGGAGGCTCGCCTCCGGGATTGGTCTTGCCCTTTTTGCTGGTGCCATCGGCTCCATCGCCTGTCCAACCATCGCGCAGGATGCATCCGCGCCATCCAGCACCACCAAGTCGGACCGCACGGCGAAGCAAAAGCCCGCGCAGGCCACCAAGCTCGAACAGATCACGGTGACCGCGCAAAGCCGCTCGCAGGAAATGCAGGACGTGCCGATTGCGATGAACATCGTCACCGCCAAGCAGATCGATGCAGTAGCCGCGACCGACCTTAGCCACATGAATCTGTTCGTGCCGGGCCTGGTCGTCGACAACACCGACGAAACGCAGCCGACCTATCGCCTGCGCGGCATCGAAACGGACGACTTCGGCATCGGCACCGATTCGGCCGTCGGCGTCTACATCAACGGCGTTTACCAGACACGCGACGGCGGCTCGCTGATGGCGTTCAACGACGTGGCGCGCGTCGAAGTGCTGAAAGGTCCGCAGGGCACACTGTTCGGACGCAATACCGCGGCCGGCGCCATCTCCATCATCACCAACGAACCCACCGACAAGTTCGAAGGCGATGCGCGCATACGCATCGGCAACTACGGAAAGCGCTACGGCGACGCACGCATCAACATTCCCTTGAACAAGGACATGGCGCTGCGCATCAGCGTGGTGGACAACCAGAGCGACGGCTGGCTGAAAGATGCGGCCACCGGTCAGCACTACGGCAAGGACGATGAATGGGGCTTGCGTGCGGTCTATCGCTGGAACATCACGCCCGATACTCAGGTTCACCTGGCTTACGACCATGATCGCGTGAAGCAACCTTCGCGTATCGACATGGGATTGGTTCCGGTGTCGTCGACGAATTTGTATGAACGCGCGCCCTTCCCGGCCAACCCATCCACGTTCTACAACCCGCTCAACGCGCCGTTCTACAACAGCGCCACCGACGGTCGCGAGGAACGCAACTACAACGACGCCACGCTTACCGTCGATCACAATTTCAGCTGGGGCAGCCTGACGTCCACCACCAACTTCACCGACTACAGCATGTCGCACATCGAAAATGGCACAGGCCTGCAGCAGGTGACCGAATACCTCAACACCGGCGTGATCGGCACCGGACACACCTGGTATCAGGAATTCAAATTCAGCGGCAACAACGATCTGCTCGACTGGGTCGCCGGTGCCAGCTATTACCAGGAACACTCCGACGAAACGAGCCTGGCACGCGTCAACACCGACACCTACGACACGCTCGCGCTCAACACCGGCATCGGCAAGCAATACACGCCGACCGGCACGATCTTCGGCTACTTCAATTCCGTACTGCAGTCGTTCGGGCTGCCGTACAACCTGCTCGGCGATCCGTGGACGGAAACGGTGTACAACACCGGCCGCTTCAGCGCGATCGCGGGCTACGGCGACACCATCTGGCATGTCACCGACAATCTCGATTTCACGGCGGGCCTTCGCCTCACGCACGACGTGAAGGATTTCAGCTGGTTCACGCCACCGCGCTACGCGCCGCAACTGGACGCCACGCTCGCGCAGATGCAGGCGGCGGGCCTGCTGAACCTCGTTCCGATCCTCACCGGCGGCAAAGTGACTGCGCAGCAGTTGTTGAACATTTTGACGCAGAACCAGATCTTCACCACGGCGGTAAACCAGCTGGTGCAGAAGCGCGCGAACTGGAACGATGCCAGCCCGCGTTTCGTGCTCGATTACAAATTCACGCCAAACATCATGGGCTACGCCTCGGTCGCCAAGGGTTACAAGGCCGGCGGCTTCGACGGCACGGAACCCGGTGCCGAATTCGCGCCGGAGAAAGTCTGGAACTTCGAGACCGGCGTGAAGAGCACGTTCCCCGACCAGAATCTGCTAGTCAACGCATCCGCCTACTACTACCGCTACGACAATCGCCAGACGCTGACGCTGATTCCCTCCAGCGAAGGCCTGGGTGTCCCGGAATATCAGGTCAGCAACACCAACCAGGCGGCGAAGGGCCTGGATCTGCAGGTGGAATGGGTTCCTCTGGACGACCTGCGACTGGCCTTCAACGGCGGCTATATCGATTCGAAGTACACGCACGCCGAAGTGCCGATCGGCGTGAGCACCGCGGGCCAGATCCAATACGCCAACGTGTCCGGCCAACCCGTCGACGAGCCGAAGATCTCCTACTCCATCAGCGGCTCCTACACGTGGCACGACATCGCCAACGGCAGCGTGACGTTCAACGCCAACTACGGATTCCGTGGACCGCTTCGTTGCAACGATGCGTCGGTGTTCCAAGGCAAATGTTCGTTGCCGAGCAATTTCGATCTCAACGCCACCCAGAGGCGCACCGACATGCGCGTGGACTGGACGGCCAATGGCGGACGCTGGGGCGTCGGCCTTTTCGTCAACAATGTCTTCAACCAGCGCAACGTGATCGGACTTGGCACCGTATCCCAATCGGTGTTGGGTACGCCTTATGCGTACATCACCGCACCGCGCGCGTATGGCGCGGAGTTCCGCGTGAAGTTCTGATGCATCGAGGCATGGTCGTCCCGACCTCTGTCGGGACGACCGGGTCAGCCAAGCGCCGGTCGTATCGATGCCGAATGACGCCGCTCATAACCGGCGACGAACAACAGTGCCACTGCACTGAGGCCGAATACGACCGTCATCGCTACGGCAAGCCGTGCATCCAGCTGGGCAACACCAAACCATCGCTCGCTGAGTAACACCGCTACGGCGGTACCCGCCGTGCGCGCCAGCTCAAGCCAGATGCCCACGCCGCGCCCTTCCAGCAGAAAGCCCAGTGCCCACAAACTGTAGACAAGGTAGGCTGCATAAGCAGCAGCCTCGGACAACGCCATCTTCGGCGCAGCGCCGAGGAAGTTCACGCCGATCAATAGCATCATCGTGAACTGCACGAGACAGTAGATCTTCAACGGGCGTGACATCGGCGGGTTGTAGCGGGCATGACCGATGTCGAACGCCGCCTTGGGAAAACGCGCCGCCGCGTCGGCCGGACGCCAGCCCGGCGGCTTGAACCACACGCGCAGCTTGTCCAGCCAGTTGCGCGCGTGCCAGCTGTCCTTGAGCATCGCCCAATACACCTCGATATTCGCCCAAAGCGGATTCCAGCTTTGCAGCGGCGCACGCGTGCCGTAGACCGGCGGATCGTCGTCGTTCTCTTCGACAAAGCTGCCGAAGATGCGATCCCAGATGATCAGGATGCCGCCGTAGTTGCGATCGAGGTAACGATCGTTCACGGCATGATGCGCACGATGATTGGATGGCGAACAAAATACGCGGTCGAACCAGCCCAGGCGATCGATCACCTCCGTGTGCACCCAGAACTGGTACAGGAGATCGATGATCGCGATCACCGCGAACACTTCGGTGGGATAACCGAGCAGTGCCATCGGCAGATAGAACAGCCAGCCCAGCAGAAATCCGCTGCCTGTCTGGCGCAATGCGGTGGTGAGGTTGTAGCTCTCGCTCTGGTGATGCACGACGTGCGCGGCCCACAGCACATTCACTTCGTGCCCCAGGCGATGCAACCAGTAGTAGAGCAGATCGTAAAGCAGCAACCCGCTGATCCACACCCACACGCTGTTCGACGGCAGTGTCCACGGCGCAAGATGCGCCGCGCACCAGCCGTAGATGCCGATGGCGAACAACTTGGTGAATACGCCCACGATTTGCGAGATCACGCCCAGGCCAAGGCTGTTGATCGCATCGTTGCCGTAATACACATCCCGGCCGCGCCACTTGGCGACCAGCCATTCGATGCCGATCAACAGGAAGAAGCCCGGTATGGCCCAGGTCATGATTTGTTCGGGTGTAATCATGTCAGCCTTGCCCGCCTGTGAGCGCCGTGGGTCCTCGTTCGACGGAACGGGCGATCAGCCACAGTGCTGCGTAGTACGTGGCCAGTATATATAGCGCGGACCACGGTAAAGAGGTGCGAAAACGATCCCAGGCGAGCAGGCTGTCGCTGGCCATGAACAACAGCGCGCCGAGACCTCCGTAACCCGCCGAGATGGCCCTCGCATCCCCCTGCGTCCGCAGCCACAGGGCTCGCCCCAAGGCCTGGCCGGCCATGGTCGTCAGCACACATATATATAGAAGCACGGGTGCCCGCATCGCCGGCGCCATGCCGGGCCAGAGCAACGCCGCCATGCCCGCGCCGAAAGCCAGGCATACCAGCCATGGCCACCATCGCACGGCAAAACGGACATCGCTGCTGAATGCTGCAATGAACCATCCGTGCGCGAGCAGAAAGCTCACCAGCCCGGGTACGAACAGATCCACGGGCAACATCAGCAGGATGTCGCCAAGCAGGCAGAACGCGATGCCGACAAGCATGTAGCGGCGATACATGACGGATACCGGCCATGCGACGCGCCAGGCCATCATGAAGATCGCAAACGTCGCGAGCGGCTTGCACAACCAGTGCAACCCATGCCACGCATCCGCCCCACCGCTGGTGGCAAGGGAACCGACAATCGCGCCGGCAGCAAGAACGACGATCAGCAAAAGCCTGCGGCCTGATGCGGGCGATGCATGCGTGGACGACACTGCGGACATGCGCGATCTCCGTGCGAAGCTGTCCGCCGATCATAGCGGGTACGCCGCTGTTGCGACGACGCACCGTTTGAAGCGCTTGAATCAGGAACGCGCGTTAACGTTGAAGAAGCATTGGCGCGGCGCATCCAACGGCTGCGTGAACACCCGCCTGCCTTGCGCTTTGCCGCATGTGGCAAAGCGCTCGATCACACTCAAGGCTTACGCTGTTCCAGCGAGACACGACCGATCGCATACAACGGCCCGTCCGTCGGTGCGGTAAACACCAGGCACAGCGTATGTTCACCATGCTGGACTGGTACCGATGCATCGAGTGCGATGTGCCGATCGCTCGCAGCCGGATCCGGCAATGGCATGCTCGCCAGGACAGGACCGTCGCACTTGTCCATGTGCACGATGAATTCGCCATACGGTGTACTGTGGGCGCGCGATTTCACCAGCGATATGTCGTGCGCGAGCGCGTAGTTGCGCTCCAATCTCACCACGTCGGCGTGAATGCCGACGACACCATCGAGCGGCGCCGACGAGAACTGCTGGCAAGCGTCGAACACATTGACCGCATAGACCGGCGACATGCTGGTTGCGTCGGGCATGGGCTGCACGCGCAAGCGGAAGTCGCTGCCAGGACAATTGGGGAGCTCCACGCCATCGCGACTCAACAGGTCCGCATGATCCAGCACGCGCGTACGCGGCGCGGCAAGCAGGCTTCCATCACTCGCGAAGCTGGCTGCCTTGATCGTCACGGGCCATCGAATCGAGAACGGAGCGCCATAAAGCGGCGAATGCAGGTTCGGCGTGCTTCCGTCGACGGTGTAATGGATGGCGCCGAAATGCGCCTGATTCGATAACGCGACTTCCGCCTTGCCGCTCTTCAACGCGCGATTGGCATCGACCTGGATGTTCGGCGCAAACGCGCTGTCGGCATAGTCGACATGCTGATTCGCGTAACGCTCGAACTGCGATGGAAGACGGCCGAGAAAATCCTCCCAGTTCCTGGCGGAAGCCGGCGACCAGACGACTTCGCTCAATGCATCGAGCCTCGGAAACACGGCATGCTCGACGTGCTGCATGGTGGGCATGTGCTCGGTCCACACATTCACCTGCGCGCCCAGCACATGACCGGCCTGGCCGGCCGTCAATGCCGCGGGAACCGGATTGAATGCATAGATGCTGGCGAGGTCGCGCACGGGGATGCGTCCTGCCGCCTCGTCGGCACGGTCGCTCTGCACACTATCCATGTACAGATCCGGCGCGGGCGACATCACTACGTCATGCCCCATTTTCGCCGCCTTGATCGCACCATCCGTGCCCCGCCACGACATGACCGTCGCGTCGGCCGGCACGCCGCCATCCAGAATTTCATCCCAGCCGATCAGGCGGCGGCCGTGTGCGGCGAGGTACGTACCGACGCGACCGATGAACCAGCCTTGCAACGCGTCTTCATCCTTCAGATGCAGCGCCTTGATCTTCGCCTGGACAGCCGGCGAGGCTTTCCACTGATCCTTGATCGCCTCGTCCCCGCCGACGTGAATATAGTGCGAGGGAAACAGCGCCATGACTTCATCCAGCACGTTGTCCACGAACTGGAACGTCGCGTCGTCGACGTTATAGAGATAAGGGTTGACGCCCCAGTCCACCGACACCGACGGACGCTTGCCGGTCACGCCGATCTGCGGATACGACGCCACCGCCGCCTGCGCGTGGCCAGGCATGTCGATTTCCGGCACCACCGTGATCTGCCGCGCGGCGGCGTAGGCCACCACGTCGCGAATCTGATCCTGCGTGTAATAACCGCCATAGCGTTGCGGCTCGCCATCGTGTCCTGCGTCGGGCGGCGTACGCCAGGCACCGATGCGCGTGAGATCGGGATAACGCTTGATTTCGATGCGCCACCCCTGGTCGTCCGTGAGGTGCCAGTGCAGCACGTTGAGCTTGTGTTGCGCCATCTGGTCGAGCAGTCGTTCGACATCCGCCACGGACTGGAAATGCCGCGCGGAGTCGAGCATCAATCCGCGCCAGGCGAAGCGCGGCCAATCCGCGATATGTACGGCGGACACCTGCACCGGGCCATGCCGGGTGTTGGATGTGAGCAGTTGCCAAAGCGTCACGGCACCGTAGAACACGCCGGCATCATCGCGCGCATCGATGCGAATGCTGCCCGGGTTAATGTCCAGCGTGTAACCTTCGGCGTGCGACACCTGCGCCTTGGTGTCCTTGGCAAAGACGATCGCATTCGATGCAGCGCCATCTTCCACGATCTTCAACTGCAGACCGCGCGTGCGCGCGAGCAAGTCTGCGAAATAAGCCGCCGACTGCCGCGTCGCCGTATCGTTTGGCGGAACCACGATGACGGTTTGATCGTCGACCTTGAACGACCCGCTGGCGGCGTGCCATTGCGCCGGCATTGGAATCACGGGGATAGGAGACGCCTGTACAACACCACACAACGCCACGCAGAAGATCAGGCCGGCGAATTTGAAGAGTGGACTCAACGAGGTGTCCTTAGTCGTGCGGCAGGCTGACGGCGTAGAGATACCACGCATCGTGGGGCAGCCATTGTTCGGTCCATCGCCAGTCATCGTCGCGTCCGGTTTGTGCGTAGCCCAGATTGAAGGCGATTCCGTCCTCGTCGTCCAGCCCTGCGGTGATGCCGTTGATGATCGCGCCGGGAGCGCTGGTGTATTCGTACGAGCGGAAGAACATGTATTGAGCATTGCGCTGGCCGCTGCCCATCAACATGCTGGTGTCGTAGGGGTTGCGGCCGAGAATCCAGTGCAGTTGATTCCACGCGTAGCTTTCCAGCTTCGCTTGAAATGCCTGATCGTCCGCAAAGAGCGGCGCGGCCATGCGCGCGGCAGCAGCGAGGGATGCGAGACGCGCATTCTCTCCCTGCCACCACGGCGCCGCCTCGGTGTCGTGCGGGAAGAAGAAGGCAGTGCGAACGGTGCCGTTGCCCATGCGCACCAGCTGGCGCGCGTAGCCAAAGGGATTGTTCACCTCGCCGGTAACGCGCAACTCGTAGGCGAGCGAGCGCTTCACGACCTCACGCACGGCGTTCTGCTGCGCTGGCGAGGCGATGGATGCATATGCCAGCAGCGCCACGACAGGCAGGCCTGCGTCGGTGGGATGAAAGAACGGTCGCGTGCCGGCATCGGCGCGCCAGTAGTCCTGTTGGCCATCGTGCGTGGTCAGGCGCGTCATCAGACTTTCCGCGCGACGGTCGGCGGCGTGGCGCCAGGCTTCGTCGTGCGTGGCGCGATAGAGTTCGGTGGCCGCCAGCAGCGCGCAATAGTCGTCGACGATGTTTTCCACACCGTCGTTGATCAGTTCCTTGTTGTGCGCATCGAGGAAGCGATACGCCGACTCCGCGGCTTGCAAGTAATTCTGCTTCGAGAAATCGCCGTCGGCGTCCATGGTGCTCGCCAGCGCCAGCGCGGCAATCGCCATGCCGCCGCCCGCCCGGAAGCTCGCCTCGTATGCATGAGGACCACGCGCGGGCGCTTCGACACGCGCCCCCATGTCGTTGACCGAGCGCTTGATCTGCGTGCGCCAATTCGGATCGCCAATGAGGCGATCTTTCGGAAGCTTGCCGCTACCCGGCGCATCAATCGACTGGTAGAACGAACCGTCCGGCCGCTTGTCGCGCACCAGAAAATCGGCACCGAACAGTCCTTCGTCCAGCAGACGCCGTTGGTATTGGCTGAAATTGGGGTCGTGGCGTGCGTCCAGCTGCTGCAAGCTGCGCAGCAGGCTCCACACGACCAGCGGCAGCTGCTGCGTATTGAAATAAGAGGTGAGGTTCTGGTGTGACAGGTGAATGCCGTAATCACCCGTCGCGTCATACCAGCCACCATGGATATCGAGCGTGCCCGGCTTGCCGTCAGGACGAGGCAACTGACGATCCGCTTTGTCCATCAATCCGCTGGCGCGCTGGCCTTTGAAGTAATAGATGACGTTGGAGAGCGTGTTGCGCTCCAGCACATCGTCCTGCACGAGGAATTCGTCGGAACGCACGCAGTGGCCCTGGTCATTCAGTTCCAGGTAGTAGCGTCCGGTTGTCTTGAGTGCGGAGAAGTCGGCGCGCCAGTAATGCTGGCTGCCCCACTTTGCTACGGGGCCTGCGTCCTGCAGCGTTCCCGTGAGTACGGGTTTGTCGTCGCTGGCGTCGACAACCTGAAAGGTGTGCAGCGATTGCCCCGCATCGGCCGAAACAACAGCCTGTTTGCCGGCACGCAGTTCGTATCCCACCTGATCGACCAGCACCCTCGGTTCCGATGCCCATCCTTGCAGGGCGAGCAAACCAAGGCTGGCCAGAAAACATTGCCCGACGAACTTCATGCAGCAACTCCGGCGAGGCGACCTTGGCAACGCCGGGAACCGGCGTTGCGGGCCTTTGTCACGATCGACTTCCCCATCCGTCGGGAAAAAAAGGGACCTGGCAAGATCGCCAGGTCCTTGGCGGGGAAGAAGAAAGGTCGAGCTTTACATCAGAACTTGAAATGCGCTTCGAGCATGAACTCGCGACCGCTCACGTACTCGTTGAGCAACTGCGTATTGGTGGGCCCGAGGTACTGCTTGTAAACCGAGTTCAGCAAATTCAGCATGTCGAAGGACACGGAGAAGTTCTTGTTGAACGCGTAAGCAGCCGAGGCATCGAGCTCTTTATAGCTACCCGTGTAAGCATCCGGAGCACCCGCCACGTAGCCGCCGGCGAGGTACTTGCCGCGGTAGTTGTACGAGATGCTCGCGCTGTACGGACCCTGCTCGAAGTACGGTGCAAACGTGTACGAGTTCTTCGAGTTGTAAGGCAGCGGACCGCCGGCAGCCGTGGACGAATCGGAGTAGGTGTAGTTGGCGCGCAGACCGAAACCGCTGTCACCGAAGGCCTGCTGATAGCTGATCGCCGCACCCTTCACCTTCGCACGACCGCCGTTGATCGGCGCGGAGACCTGGTATTGGCAAATGCCCGCCACCGTACACATGCCGTTGGCGACGAGCTGCGCACCGACCGGACCCGGATAGAGCGTGCCCCACGAGCCGTTCTCGCGCGACTGAATGGTCGATGCATTGACCACGTAGTTGAGAACGTTCTTGTAGAAGCCCGAAATCGCAATCACGGACTCGTTGTTGAAATACCATTCCGCCGAGATATCGCCATTGAGCGAACGATACGGCTTGATGGCCGGGTTGCCCGCGGTAGCCGTGAGCACGGTGTCGTTGGCTTCGAAGAACGGCGCCAGCTCGTTGTACGGAGCATAGGCGAGGGTCTCGGATGCAGCGCCACGCAGGATCACGTCCGGCGTCAGGTTGTAAGCGATGTTGAACGCCGGCAACCAATTGTTGTGCGTGCTGGTCTGGCCGATGTAACCGGTGCCGGGCGTGAAATCGCAATTCCACGGCACGAGGCCGTTAGCACCAGGCACCTGGCAGCTGCTGGGCACGTAGTAGCCATACGAGGTGATCTTGGTCCTCACCCAACGAGCGCCGATGTTGCCGTGCAGGTTGTCGTCACCGAAATTGACCTGTCCGTAGATCGCGGTGTTCTGCTGCTGCACGTTGAAAGTGTTATCCCAGTAATCGACCGGATCGTTCGCCGACAGCGGACCGTTGTCGAGCACGGCGTTGAAGATGCAGTTGTACCCGCAGGTCTGCACATGCGACACCGCACTGCCGTTCAGGCCGATCGACGAAGCACCCTGCAGGTTGGTCAGGCCGCCATAACCGATCTGATTCAAGGTCATGTTGGGCACGCCGCGATAGATCAGCAGGCTCTGGCTTTCCCAGTGCGATGCGTAGCGGGCACCCACCAGCAACTCGTTGAAGAAGCCGTCGAAGTCCTTGCTGAAATCGAGCTGGCCGTAGGAGTCGCGTGCATGGTACGGCTTGTAGCCGATGTTGCCGCCGAAGTCGTTGTCGGCCCAGTAGTTGGGGTTGTTCGCCGTGGCGAGGTTGGTGTAATTGAAGCCGTTCGGAATGCTCCAGTTGAAGCCGCCGCCGTAGAAGATTTCCTTGAACGCCTGGCTGATGACGTTGTTGGACGTGCTCACGCCAACCTGGCCACCCAGGCGCCAGCCGTCGCCGTAGAACGTACCGCGCCAGTCGACGCCCTTGGTCCGGATGTACGAAGCACGCGCATCGTTATCTTCAAAGCTTTCGGCGGTGCTGGTGCAGCTGGTTACCTGATAGCAAGGCGTACCGACCTGCGTACCGGAGGTCACGATGCCGCCCGGACCTGCCGTCAGGTGCGAGATGCCGGCGTAGTTGAACCCGGCGATCGGGTACAGCGACGTGTTGATGTTGTTCAGGCTATCCGTCATGTAGATCAGGCTGAGCGTGCTGTCGAAATGCTCGTTCGGCTTGTACTGAATGTTGACGAATATGCTGTTGCGCTTTTCGATCTGCTCGAAGTTGGCCGAGTTGATTTCCGTCGGCATCTGGTCGCTGCCTTTCAGCTGGCCGGACGCCACTTCCGCCGCGATCGCAGGGTTCACGGCCGCGATGGCCGAAACCGGCGTGTAGCCGAAGATTTCCTGGCCCTGGCGCGAGGTGTCCTGCTCGTAGTGCTGCGCGGAGACATCGACACCGAAGGTCTTCGAATCGTTGTGCCAGCTATAGAAGACCGAACCGTTCGGGCGGTTCTTGTCGGTCATGTCGTTGTAGTTCGCGCCGAACGAACCACTGATCGTGTTCGATGGCACATCGAGCGGCTGTACCGTGTGCATGAACACCGTACCGCCGAGGCTGCCTTCCGGCAGTCGCGCTTCGGGGCTCTTGAAAATTTCGAGCTGGCCGAGAATTTCCGCCGGCAGCAACGAGTAGTTGAAGCCGCGGTTCGGGCTGTCGCCGTACAGCCAGAGCGCCTGCGCGACGGGGTGGCCGTCGAGGAAGGCAAGGTTCAAGCTCGGATCGATGCCGTCGATGCTGACGCGCTGCGTGGCACCGAACAAGTGATCGAGCGTGACGCCCGGCACCTGCGCCAGCGCTTCGGCAACGTTGGTGGCCGGGAACTTGCCGATATCGGTGGCGGTAATGGCATCGACGATGGCATCGGCGTTGCGCTTGGTATCCATCGATTGCTGCAAGCTGGCGCGGATGCCGACCACCGTTACCGTGGCAAGCTGCTTGGCATTGGCCTTTTCCGCCTGCTGTTCCGTTTGCTGGGCGGCAGGCACCGTCGATGGAGGTGTGGTCTGCGTGGTGTCTTGCGCATGAAGCGATCCGGACAAACACAGCCCGGCGAAGATACTCGCGGCTAGTAGAGTCTTACGATGTGACATGGCTTCCTCCCCTCAGAGGCGTTTTTCAGCACAGGAAATGTTCGCGGCATGCCTGTGCTGTGTGGCGTATGGGCTTGCGCCCGGTTCAGTTGAAAAAAACCTCGTTCCTTAATTCTTCGGCGCACCCGTCATTGGGCATGCTGACCGTCCAAATACAGGCCAGCAGCGCCGATGACACCCAGCTGGCCGTGCTCCATCAGTCGTACAGGTACCTGTTGCAGGAAAGGGCGCATCACGCCCTTATTGAAGAAGCGCTCGGCGAACGTGCTTGTCAGCAGCAGTTCGCGAATCTGCGGCAGGATGCCGCCGGCGAGATACACACCGCCGCGTGCGCCGTAGAGCAGCACGAGATCCCCGACAAAGCTGCCGAGCAAACCGCAGAACACATGCAGCGCCTCCACGGCGGCGGCATCGGATTTGTCGACGGCGCTGCGCGTGACATCGGCGGGAACGTGCAGGACCGGCGTCATGCCGCGCAGCGTGCAGATGGCGTTGTACAGATTGACGAGCCCGGGGCCGGACAATGCTTGTTCGAACGACACGTACGCACGATCGCGGCCGAACAGTCGAAGAATCTCGATCTCCAGTTCGTTGCCGGGCGCCAGTGCCACCTGCCCCGCTTCGGTGGCCAGCACCGTTGCGTGCGGCTGACCCGGCAAGAGCACGGCCGAACCCAAACCGGTGCCCGGCCCCATCACCAGCACCGGACCACTCACCTGCGGCGAGCTGGTCTCGATCACCGGGGTGGTGTCGGACTGGGTCACGAATTGCGAGGCATAGGCCACCGCTTCGAAATCGTTGATCACCGCAAGGCTGGAGATCCCCAGCGTTTCGCGGATATCGCGGATCGACACCGGCCATGGCAGGTTGTCGTTGACGATGGCGTCGCCAAGCACATAACCGGCACTGGCTACCGCGCAATGCTCCAGACGCACGCCGACGCTCAACTGCGAAACGAAATCTTTCAGTACCGCCGTGAGGCTAGGCCATTCGGCGCAGGCGTAGCGGCGATATTCCAGCACCGTGACGGGACGATGGCCGTCCGGGCGCGGGCTAACCAGGCCAATGCGTGCGTGCGTGCCACCCACGTCGGCAGCCAGAAATGCCAGCTCCGGTGACGGCATCGAATGCACGTTGCCATGTTTGACAGCCTGTACCACGCCCCCTCCTCGCGTTTCCTGTCGCACCTCGCCTACCAACCCCGTAGGCACAACCCTCTGGTGCGACTCTGATGACGGAGTCTGGTCACGAATGACAACGCTGTCAACAGGTCGTAAAGATAGCCTTCAAGTCCTGTTTGTCGCATCGCGAAACATAATCGCGTGCCCGGGCCGAAATAAATGCTTAAATTGTTGATCATGCTTAATATTACATCGCGCCATTTAGGACAAAAGACCTATATGACAGACTGCTGCGCCGCATCAAAAATTTAAATCGGACGAGGTAAAATGGCGCACGTTGTCCAGGCCAGTTTGTCGCCCTCGATTGACAACGTTGTGCCTTGAGGACAATAAAGCTCGTTACGAAGATGTCGCATGATCGTCGACATCGGGTCTGTCACGGGGAATCGTTCATGTCGTCCACCACCTACACCGCCGACGCGCCACGCACGTCGACATTGCTGCCCATGATGATCATCGGCGTGCTGTTCTTCATCATGGGATTTTTCACCTGGCTCAACGGGCCGCTGATCTCGTTCGTGAAAGTGGCTTTTACGCTCGACGACATCAATGCTTTCCTGGTGCCTTTCGCGTTTTACGTTTCCTATTTCTTCCTCGCGCTGCCCGCGGGTGCCGTGCTCAAGCGCACCGGTATGAAAAAAGGCATGGTGCTGGGCCTTTTCATCATGGCCATCGGTGCGGCGGTGTTCGGCGAATTCGTGCGCATACGCATTTATCCCGGCGCGTTGACTGGCTTGTTCGTGATCGGCGCGGGACTGTCGCTGCTGCAAACGGCATCGAACCCCTACATCAGCATTCTCGGCCCGATCGAAAGCGCCGCGCAGCGCATCGCTTTGATGGGCATCTGCAACAAAGTGGCCGGTGCGCTCGCGCCACTCGCGTTTGGTGCGTTGGTGATGACGGGCATCGATGCGTTCCTGGGCCAGGTAACCACCATGGCCACGGGTCCGGCGCGCGAAGCCTTGCTCAACGAATTTGCGGCGCGCGTTTTCTGGCCTTACATGGCGCTCGCCGGACTGCTGGTAGTGCTCGCGATCTGGATCGTTTTTTCCTCGCTCCCGGAAATCAAACCCTCCGGTGCCAACAGCGAGCGTTCGATCGGTCATAGCAAGGGCGGCATTTTCAGCTTCCCGCATTTGTGGCTGGGCGTGCTGTGCCTGTTTCTTTACGTGGGCGTGGAAGTGATGGCGGGCGATGCCATCAACACCTATGGCCAGGGCTTCGGCTTGCCACTGAAAGAGACATCGCACTTCACCGCGTACACCATGGTCTCGATGCTGGCGGGCTACCTGGTCGGCTCGGTGCTGATTCCTCGCTTCATTTCGCAGCAACGCTACCTCGCCGTGTCGGCCGTGCTTGGCGTGGTGTTTGCGCTGGGCGCCTACGTCACACATGGTTACGCATCGGTCGCTTTCGTTGCCGTGCTGGGCTTTGCCAACGCCATGATGTGGCCGGCCATCTTCCCGCTGGCCATCAAGGGCCTGGGCAGCCATACCGAGGCGGGCTCGGCCTTGTTGATCATGGGCATCGTGGGCGGCGCGCTGCTGCCGCAGGCCTTCGTCCACCTGAAGCAGTACATCGATTTCCAGCTTGCCTTCGTGATTGTCATAGTGCCGTGCTATCTCTACATCCTGTATTACGGCGTACGCGGCCATAACGTGGGCAACCACGCGAGCTGAGGCATACTTAGCGATGTCAGGCGCCGGCACCCCTGCGGCCACCACTCGACCCGGTGACTGGGCTACGATGCCCACCCGACACCCGGGAGGATTTTTCGTTGCACAGTCCCACCATCAAGGATGTCGCCAAACACGCCGGCGTTTCGCTGAAAACGGTGTCGCGCGTGATCAATCACGAGGCAGCGGTTCGCCCGGAAACCCGCGAGAAAGTGGAACGGGCGATCGAGCAGCTCGGCTATCACCCGGACCCTTCCGCGCGAAGCCTGCGCAGCAGCTCGCACTCGTACGCGATCGGCCTGGTCTACGACAACCCGAACGCGCACTACGTGATCGACATGCAGAACGGCGTGCTGTCGGCCTGCCGCGAACGCGGGTTCGGCCTGCAGATCTATCCCTGCGACTCGGCCGCTCCGCACCTGGCCGAGGAATTGGTGTCGCTGGTGCAGCGTGCGCGCCTGGCCGGTCTGATCCTCGCACCGCCGATGTCCGAGCAATCGGCATTGCTGGCCAAGCTGAAAGCTCACGACGTGTCCTTCGTGCGCATCATTGCGTCACGCGAGGATCCGCAGGACGGCATGCCCTGCGTGTATGTGGACGACCACGACGCGGCGTATGCGATCACCGAGCACCTGATCCAACTCGGCCATACGCGCATCGGCTTTCTATGGGGCGAACCGCATCACCGCTCCAGCCCGGAGCGTTATCAGGGTTACGCGGACGCACTGAAGGACTACGGCATTCCGGTCAATCGCAAACTGATCCTGCCCGGCCGCTATGCGTTCGACGACGGCTTCCGCGGTGCGCGCAAGCTGCTCGCGTTGAAAGAACCGCCCACCGCGATTTTCGGCTGCAACGACGAAATTGCCGCGGGCGTGCTGGCGGCCGCGCGTTCGGCGGGACTGGACGTGCCGTGGGATCTGTCCATCGCAGGGTTCGAGGACAGTCCGTTTTCAAAACAGGCATGGCCTGCGTTGACCACCGCACGGCAATCGACCAGCGAAATCGGACGGCACGCTGCCTTGCATCTCATCACCAGTCTGCAGAATCAAGGACCGGAGCCGGCCAACGAGGGGTTCATGCCCGAGCTGGTGGTGCGCGGTTCGACGGCGCCACCTCGTCAGACCTGATTTTTATCGCGTCGATCGCATTGCGTCGACGCGCTTCCCGCTTTTCGTCATCCCGTACAGCACGCGCGCATCGGTTCTCGATGCGTGCCGGCGCGCGCTGCGTTACATCCATGCTTCGGAGTCCCCATGAAATCCGCTCGTGACACCCTGATGTATAACGAGGCGCAGGAGAGCGCCGCCACTGTCGAACGCCAGCTGGTGCAGAACGCGTCGCTGCTTCAATCGCTGGGCGAACGGTTGCGCGCCCAACCGCCGCGCTTCATCGTGACATGCGCGCGCGGCAGCTCCGATCATGCTGCGGCCTATGCCAAATACGTCTTCGAAACGCGGCTTGGCTTGATCACGGCATCGGCATCGCCGTCGATCTCCTCGATCTACGACGCCAATCTCAAGCTCGAAGGGGCGTTGTTCCTCGCCATCTCGCAATCGGGAAAGAGCCCGGATCTTCTGCGCAGCGCACAGGCTGCCAAAGATGCCGGCGCTTATGTGGTGGCGATGGTCAACGTGGAAGACTCGCCACTCGCCGCACTGGCGCATACGGTGATTCCGCTGCGCGCCGGTCCCGAGCAAAGCGTGGCGGCGACCAAGAGCTATCTCGCAACGCTCGCCGCGATTCTGCAATTGACGGCGCACTGGACCAACGACAAGGCCCTGCATGCCGCCATCGCGCGTCTTCCGAACGATTTGCGCAGAGGTTGGGAAGGCGACTGGAGCGCCCTCGAACGGGGCCTGGTGGACGTGCAGAATCTGTACGTAGTGGGTCGCGGCTACGGATTCGGCGCTGCGCTGGAGGCTGCGTTGAAACTGAAAGAGACCTGCGGCTTGCACGCCGAGGCTTTCAGTGCCGCCGAAGTGAAGCATGGGCCCATGGCGTTGGTCGGCGCGGGCTTCCCCGTGCTGTTTTTCGCGCAAGACGACGGCACGCTGGAAAACACCTTGTCCGTGGCGGCCGAATTCCGCGCGCGCGGCGCACGCGTATGGGTCGCCGCACCGGGTGCGCAAGGCGACGATGCGCTACCGCTTCCCACCGGCATCGAACCCATCGTGACGCCATTGCTCACGGTGCAAAGCTTCTATCGCGCCGCCAGCGCGCTTTCGCTCGCACGCGGTTACGATCCGGATGTACCGCCGCACCTGCGCAAGGTCACGGAGACTGTGTAATGACCGCCAGTCCACTCATTGCCCTCGTCAACGGCCGCGTGCTGGGCGACCACGGTCCGCGCGAGGGTCTTGCCGTGCTGGTGCGAGGCAAGCGCATTGTCGCCGTCGTTGCGCAGGATGATCCGCGTGTGGGCGATGCGCAGCGGCACGATCTGCACGGCCATCTGTTGCTGCCCGGATTCATCGACGTGCAGGTGAATGGCGGCGGCGGCTTGCTGTTCAACGATGCCCCGACCGTGGAGACACTGCGCAGCATTGCCCAGGCGCACCGCAAGTACGGCACCACCGGCATGCTTCCTACGCTGATCACGGACACCGCCGAGCAGATGCATGCCGCGCTCAAGGCGGTGGATGACGCGATCGAACAACGCGTGCCGGGTATTCTCGGGATTCACGTGGAAGGACCGTTCCTTGCCAACGCACGCAAGGGCATCCACAACGCAGCATTGTTCCGTCATCCCGACGAGAGCGATGTCGAGGCGCTCATTGCTCCGCATCGCGGACCGGTCATGTTGACGCTCGCGCCCGACGAAGTCTCTCCACAAGTCATCGCTCGCCTCAGCGCAGCAGGCGTCATCGTCGTCGCCGGTCATACCGCCGCCGATTACGCGACCACCCGCGCCGCGCTGGACGCAGGCGTGTGCGGATTCACGCACCTCTACAACGCCATGACGCCGCTGGCCAATCGCGATCCCGGCGTGGTCGGCGCGGCACTGGACGATCCGCATAGCTGGTGCGGCTTGATCGTGGATGGTCATCATGTGCACCCAGCGACATTGCGCGTGGCGATCGCCGCGAAAGCACGCGGCAAATGCGTGCTGGTGACCGATGCCATGCCACCCGTGGGAAGCGACCGCCCCGACTACGTGCTCAATGGACAGACCATCGTGATGCGCGATGGCATCTGCCAGAACGAAGCGGGCGTCCTGGCTGGCTCCGGCCTCGACATGGCAGGCGCCGTGCGCAACACCGTGCACATGCTCGGCCTGCCCTTGGCCGAAGCCTCGCGCATGGCAAGCGCCTATCCGGCCGCATGGATCGGCTTGGACCGCACCCACGGACGCATCGCGGCAGGCTACAACGCCGATTTCGCGGTGATGGACGATACGTTGACCGTGCGCGAAACGTGGATCGGCGGCATAGCCCACACCGCGGTTTGATACCTATCCGGGGATTTGGTGACTGCTCGCCTCCAACGCCAAATTCCCGGGCAGCTTTCCTTGATTCAGCGCGGTTTGGCGAGCACAGCGAGCATGAGCACAGGTGCGTCCCCGACAATTTCTTTGAGCCGGTTTTGTACGCACTCGCCCGCGCACGAGCGTGCGAGTAGCCCATTTACACAAAATCCCAAGTACGCCTCGTAGGCGGCCACACTAGCAATGAACCTGACACCAATTTGGATCTAGTCAATGCAATCCTGAATATACAAAAGCTCGCCTATGTAAGGAAATTTTTCCTTTAAGTCCGGTGCAATTTTTGAAACCAACCAATCTTTCCAAAGCTTTGCGGACTTCGTTCCAAAAAGTCGAATTCGTAGCTCAGATTTACTACCCAAACTTGCCATCGGGGCGCGGAGGAATTCGTCACTATAAACGAGGACCTCATCTTTCTTTACTTCCAAATTCACTCCCGTAGACCAAGTGCGTGTCCAAGTCTTATTCGCGCCCATCCACACACCACTAAACCACTCATCAATCACTTTGCAAATGTTCTCGGGCGCTCCTTCCAACAGTTGGAGACCAACATCGACGCAGAAGGAACCGTCAACTTTTCGCGATGGGAATTTTGCGGTATTCATTTGTAAGGCACCAATTGAAATGTTGCATTTTGGTTTAGCGTATTTATCGCGCCTGGCCCAAAAGTGTAGACACTACCGTTAACGCTTAGCGAACCATTGCTAGTCAAGTCATTAATTGTGGAATTGGGAATCTTCATACTGACGATCGCCGGATCTTCCATCGCCGGGTTAGCGGCTGCGAACCAGCCTGCATCCGACTGTGATGTTGTAGTCCAGAAAACATCGCCCCCTCCCTGCTCAGCTGCTTGGTTCATACTTACTCCATTATTCACGATGTCCGCTGCGCTCGACGCACCTGTACCGTGAAATAAAACCGTATTGTCGAATTCTGCCGGGCTCAATACAGGAAGAGGTGCTTGTGGAAGTATGGACGGCAATGGTGGCGGAGGATTTGCCCCAGGAGCCATGCATTCTCCTTGCTCCATGTCGATCTGATACTGCGTTTGGTTTGCTTCATTAGGTCCGAGAGGCGGATTTAACATATTCCGAAGCGCTTCAACATCAGCCTCGTCTTCATCTTCATCCTGCAGCCCATATGCATCCCTGTGGCTTAGCGGACTGTTGCCCACATAGGCATAGGTGTTCGGCCCAGCTCGCAACCCCATCGGATCGCTTTCGATCTACCGCCCTGTCGCTGAGTCGTAGTCACGATGCCCGTTGTAAAACAGGCCTGTCTCCGCATCAAAATACTGCCCCGGAAAGCGGACGATGCAGAGTAGCTTCGAAACTACCTGATGACCACTTCAGAGACTGGGAGCAACACCAGCGCCGCGAACGCTGCAGTACTAATCAGAGAGAGAATTAGAAAAGTGGTAGCGATTTTTGTCCGGCTAACGCCTCCTTTTGACTTTATGAAGGAAAGCATTGCGAGGGCGATAACAATCGCCAATGAAAAATATAGATAAACGCCGAACCGGCCGAAGCTGACCAGGCGTGGCTGCAACCCTCCTGACTTATACGCCATGATCGCGACGTGATAGAGCTGACCAAATGTGTAAACACATTGAACTGCCACAGCGAACGCGACTGCGGTCAGGAAAATGATGATCAATCCATCTTTCATTGTTGGCGACATATGCGCTTCTCTCACGGCGTTACCACCAATTTTCCATAGTAGGTCACGGGTGTTCCAACTGACGGACCGAAGCGTACGGGCCACGGCCCTGGGATGAGCGATCTTTGCGCCTGATCGGTAATCGTCGTTGTCATCGTGTGGTCGAGCAAGTTTTCAATATTTTTGTAGAGGGTGTTGTTGTACGAATTTTTGTTCACCGTAATGCATCCGAGGCTATGAGTCCCTGGATGAAGGCGGAAGGCACCATGTCCGGTAGCGTCGTTTACATCATTGAAGGGATGGCTGTCCTCGGGATCTAGCCGATACCACCCCGGTGTTCGCGCGCCCAGAATGTCGTATGTCCCAACAGGTATTGCGTCTCCATTTGGGATAAACGTTCCATCTGGCTGGTAAGTCCCTCCGGTGTTTGCATAAGTTGTATACACATCTATGGGGTCAGATGTGTCGTACATAGTCAGCAAACCTGTCGATATAGAGTACGTCCCGCGAACGAAAAGTCCTGTCGGATCGCTGTAATTTAGCGGGCTATTCAGGGCATACGCATAGCTATTGATGCCACCCCAAAGACCAATTGGATCACTTTGCAGTGATCGACCAGTGCCTGAGTCATAGGTTCGAAAACCCCAATCTGTAAGGCCTGTCTCTAAATCAAAGTATTGCCCCGGAAATCCTAGGTTATAGGTGTATCCCGTGGAGGTCGGCGTGACTTCATTCCACGGATTGCCCTGATATGGGCTCTGCCACTCCGTCGTGCCGCTGCTATTCGCGACTGCACGCGGCGTCCCGAGCTGATCCGCCGTCACGTAAGCAATCGTGCTCGTCATGCCGTTCGTATCAACATTCGCGACGGGAATGCCATCCATCCAAATGTAGTCGCGGTTCGTCGCGCCGTACTCACCCAGCATCTGGCTGGCTTCGTTGTAGTCGTAGCGCTCGGTCGCGCTGTTAGCGACTTTCTGTATACGCTGGCTCAGTGCGTTGTACGTGTAGTTGGCAATCGTGCTGCTACCGAGCTGCGCGACGATCATGCGATTACGGTCGCTGTACCCAAAGCCGTAAGTGCTGCCTGCTTTGGTGATCGCAGTGGTATTGCCATCGGCATCGACCGTGCGCGCCGCGTTTCCTGTGGCGTTGAGCTGGTGGGTACCTGTGTTGTAGGTGTACGTGCCGGTAGCTAAACCATTGCCGGTCTTAGTGAGTCGATCACCGGTTGGGTTGTAGGTAACGCTTTCCAACGTGGCGCCGTTCGCCTCCGTGACGCTCAACAAGCGGTACAACGGATCGTACGCATAGGTCTCGGTAGCGGGATTCGCACCCGGCGCATTGCCCATCGCCGTGATATCGCCCATCGCATCTCTGGCAACGTGCAAATTGAATGCCGGACTGGTCAGATCCGTGAGCCGGTAGTTCGCATCGTAGGTGCGCGCTATCTGTTGACCATTGCCCAGCGTGTAGCCACTTATGGGGCCGAAGGGCTGATAGGTGACACCGTTTACCGCCGAGCTGGCGGTGCCGTTAGGCGGCGTGAGGCTCACGCTTTGGATGCGGCCATCGCCATCGCGCGTGTAGCTCACTAAGGTGCCGCTGGGATAGGTGATGCCGCTCAGCCGGCCTGCAGCGGTATAGGCGTAGCCGGTGACATCGGCCGCGGCCGTGGTGGCCATGTCATTCGCGCACATCATGCCCGCAGGGCATTCGCCTAAGTTGGGTTGTTTGACAGGGAATGCGCCGAATGAGCCCTCGATGGATTGGCCTTTGCTGGTGACGCGTCCTTGCGCGTCGTAGCAATACACCGTGGTCACGCTGTTCTCGATGATCCGCGTCAGCCGTCCGACCGGATAGCTGGTGCTGCAACCGGTGATGCTGTTGGGATCGTCGTAGCTATAGGTAACGTTTTGCGTGTTATCCGGGTAGCTGGTGCTGATCAGGCGATCCAGCGCGTCGTAGGTGTTCGTCGCGGTGATGCCCTTGGCATCGGTGCGGGTGAGCACGTTGCCGGCGGCATCGAAGCTGCGGCTGGTGGTGCCGGTGTCGGGGCTCACCTGCCCCGTGGCATCGCTGAGGCCGTCGTAGCTATAGGTGGTGTTGAGGCTGCTGGGGTCGGTCAGCTGGGTGAGGCGGTCCAGGCTGTCGTAGCTGTACTGGGCGGTGGTGTTCTTCGTCGCCGTGTCGGTGCCGTTGTAGTTGTCGATGGTCTGCACCAGGCGGTTCAAGGCGTCGTAGCCCAGTTGGCGCGGGATGTTGAGGCCATCGATGCTTTGGATCAGGTTGCCGTTGGCGTCATAGCTGCCGCTGGCACTGGCGTTGAACACGGTGTTGTTGAGGCCGTCGACCACGGTGGTGAGCTGACCCAACGTGTTGAAGGTGCGGGTGAGGCTTTTGTGCAGCGTGCCCGATGAGTCGTAGACCTGTTCGGCGGTTTTGTCGCCGGCGGCATCGAGGGTGTACTGGATGTAATTGCCGAGCGCATCGGTGATCTTCACCAGACGATGCGCGGCGTCGTAGCCGTAGGTGGTGGTGACGCCATCGGGATCGGTGACAGTTTGCACCGTGCCATACGGGGTGTAGGTGAAGCTAGTAGTGGTACCGCCCACGGTGCGCGAGGCGAGCCAGCCGCGCGGGGTGTAGGTCATGTCGGTGTTGACGCCGTTGGCGTCGGTGAGGCGCGTGATGCGGCCGTCGGCATCGTAGGAGGCGATGGTGGTGACGTGGCCCAGGGCATCGGTCACCTGATACAGATCGCCGGCCTGATAACACGCCGCACCGGGCGTGCCGCAGTCGGTGGCGCTGCTGCTGGTGTAGTAGCTGTAGCTTGCGGTCTGCGTGAGATCGGTGCGCGGACCGGTGGCGGTGAGCATCAAGCCGGTTAGCGGACAGCCAGTACCAACGGCGGTGCAGTAGGTGTAGGTCCAGCGGCGGACGCCGGCCGGAATGGTGCCGGTGTTGGAGCAGCTATAGCCTGATGCGGCGCTGTTGGTCGGGTCGACGTCGCAACGGGCGAGCGGTTGGCCGATGGTGTTATAGACCCATTGAGTCGAACTGATAGTGGTGCCGCCGGCATTACTGACGGTGCGAGTCAGCGGTACGCGTAGCGTGGTGTCCCAAGTGAAGTTGGTGGCGCGTTGGCTAGACGCACCCTGCGCATCAATTTCCTGATCAAGTAACCCATTTGCATCGTAGGTTGTCAGGCTTACATTGCCGTTGAAATCGGTAGTCGATGCTTGGTAGCCATTGGCATCGAATGTGGCAGACGCATTCGGTTGACCGCATTGTGGTCCACAGGGCGCGCTCACTGTACTGGTATGCATGGAGCCACTGGGCGTCACAAAACCAAGCGTGGTCTGAACACCCAACGGATAAGTGACGGTGGTCGTACCACCGCTTCCGTAACTAACCTGAGTCTTGTCGATGTTCGTGGCGAGCATCGACATCGTTGCTTGACCTTGCGAGTTATAGCCTATGCTGGTGAGACGTGTATCCGTTTCATCAATGTCGCCGGTCAACGCATTAGGTAAGCTTGTACCACCCGTCAACGAACTCTCGTTGTAAACGTACTGACGAGAAGTTTTGTCCGGATAGGTAACTGACGATAGGTTTCCGCTCGTATTGTAGGCATAAGTGAGCACGCCACCGTCAGGCTCTGTTACGGTGGCCACTTCAGAGTTAGTGTTGTAGGTAAAGCTGAGCAATCGGCCATGCGGATCCGTTACCGTAAGTAACAAACCTGGAGCAGGCGCAACGCTGACTGGCGTTGAAGCGGTGCTGTAAGAAAACGTAGTTACAAGTCCGTTCGTGTCAGTGATAGAGAGTAAATTCCCGCTCTGATCGTAGCTTTCCTGATAACGGGTAGATGCATCGAAATAGGTCCAGCCAGTAGGACTGCCAGAAGTTCCGGTTTGCTCAGTAAGTTGGTCGGGGACGTCTGTATCAGCCACCCACTGATCGGATGAGAGTGTGAACTTGACCTGCATTCCGTTAGGGCGATACACAGTCGCAATGTAGTTCGTACCGTCGGTTAAATATTCCACGCTTCGATCGAAGCTATGCCTCCAATTTGCGCCGATATGCGATGAGGCAACAGAGATCTGACTGTTGTAATAGCGATGAAAACTCAACGAGTCCAAGGACAAATCTTCTTCGTCCCTGTATTCGTTGCCGGTGGCCACATCAATGGGATCGCCGGCGCAATTGCACTGCTTACCCAAATTTTTCCATGTTGCGTAAGTCGAAGCCGTTGCCTTCACGCGGCCCCATCCACCACAAGTGCCGCTTAGTGGCATCTGGGCAACTTCGCCCAACTGCCTATCATTGTTGTTCGTGGTAGAAGGGTTTAATAACTGGAGTGTGTAGGAACATCCAGGGAAAGCACCGGGAAAAACTTGCTGATAATTCGCCCACCAAGCCTGCACGGCGGCTGATATAGAACCCCACGGACCATAATTGGCGTAACCATACTGGTAATAGGGAGGGCCATAATAAGTAGTGCTCGTCTGCGTTGCTGCCGCCATTACTGTTTTAGACAAGACATTCGTCGAAATGGTGGATGCTTTATCCGGGGCGGTTGATGTGCGGGCTGGTTCGTCTTGTAAAGACGAAGCTGAGGCTACCTGAAACCAGAACGTACTGATGCAGAGCACGAGCAATACACGCCGAAAGAAATCCATTTCCAGTCCTCTGTTGACAAGCAGCAAACGGGCGCAACATGGCGCCGCACCAGTAAACGATCCGTGATATTTCACGGTGAAATTCATGACTTAGTTCTCGATCACTGAGCCGAGGGAATTCACCTACGCGATCAAGTGATCGTGACGTACATCGGTAGCATTGATTGAGGCCCGAAGCTAGTTCGTTGCAGCTGGCACCTGCACGGCCATCACGAGGCGGTTGCCGGTACGGAAGATTTCCATCTGCTCGATGCCTGAGGCGCGGGTGGACAGGAGATTTGGCGACTGCTCGCCTCCAACGCCAAATCCCCGGGCAATTGACGCCCTCTCCGGATGTTGAAACCATTGCGCGACACGGAGGGTGGCTCATGCGCGTATTGGTTGTGGGTGCGTACGGATTCATTGGCGCGCATATCACTGCCGCATTGACGGCGGCGAAGCATGAAGTTGTCTGCGCGGTGCGTGGCGCACGCATCGATTCGCGTTTCCCGGGTCTCAAAGCCGTGTCATGCGACATGGCGCGGGACACGACCATTTCCGACTGGCTGCCACGGCTGGAACACATAGATGCCGTGGTCAATTGCGCCGGCATTCTTCGCGAAGATGGCGACAACACTTTCCAGGCCGTGCACGAAGAGGCGCCCTTGGCGTTGTTCCGCGCGTGCGTGGAACAAGGCATACGACGCGTGATCCAGATCTCCGCGCTGGGCGACCCCGCGGACGGCGAATTCATCGCTTCCAAGCATCGCGGCGATGCAGCGCTTTCAAACCTGGCGCTGGATTGGCTGATATTGCGACCGTCGCTGGTTTACAGCACGTACGGCTCGTACGGAGGAACATCGCTATTGCGTGGCCTCGCGGCACTGCCGTGGGTGTTGCCCCTGCCAGGCAAGGGCGAGCAGCAACTGCAACCCTTGTCGGCGAACGACGTGGGAGCGGCGGTAGTCGCGGCGCTGGCGACTACCGCGAGTACACGGCAAGTCATCGAACTGGTCGGTCCTGAAATACTGAATTTGCGCGACTATCTGCTCGCATGGCGGCGCTGGCTGGGTTTCGCCGCGCCACGCATTTGGAGCATCCCTTCGTTTCTGGGGCGGATCGCGGCGGCAGCAGGCGAACGATTGGGGCGCGGCCCACTGGGCCAGACCATCTCACGCATGCTCGAACGCGGCAATATCGGCTCGGCCGATGCGCTGGAGCACATGCGTAGCAATCTCGGCCTCGAGCCTCGCAGATTGATACAAGTCCTCGACGAATCACCAAGCCAGGTGCAGGATCGCTGGCACGCACGCCTTTATTTCCTATTGCCGCTGCTGCGCGTATCGATCGCACTCTTGTGGATCTGTTCGGGCGTCGTTGGGTGGTGGCTGCCCGATGCCAGGATTTTGCATGCCGCACCTGGACATGCATTGTCGCCCGACGCTTCGCTCGTACTGGCAAGAACGACCGCCACCGCCGACCTGTTGCTGGGCACGCTATGCATCCTGCGCTGGCACTCGACGTTCGTGCTGTCCTTGATGCTGGCGATGTTGTTGGGCTACACGATTGGCATTGGCGTACTCTGGCCGACGCACTGGCTCGATCCCTTTGGCGGCCTGCTCAAGAACCTGCCGCTCATCTTCGCATTGACCATTCTGATTGCGACCGAAGAACGCCGATGAACGCATACGTTTTGCTGAAAACGCTGCACATTCTCTCTTCGACGCTCTTGTTCGGAACGGGACTCGGCACTGCGTTTTTCATGTGGTTCACGCATCGCACCGGTGAAGTCGCCGCGATCGCGACCGCCGCGCGACTGACCGTGCGTGCCGATTTCCTGTTCACCACACCGGCTGTGATCGTGCAGCCGATCACCGGCTATCTGCTGATGCGCCTGATGGGCTTCGATCTGCATGCATCCTGGCTACAGGCTGCCATGCTGCTTTATCTGTTTACCGGCATGTGCTGGTTGCCGGTGGTGTGGCTGCAATGGCGCGCGTCTCAATTGGCCGCTACGGCGTTACGTGAGCGAACCGCATTGCCAGTCACGTATTTCCATTACATGCGCATCTGGTTTGCGCTCGGCTGGCCGGCTTTTTTGTCGGTCATCGCGATTTTCTGGCTGATGGTGGCAAAGCCACCGCTCTGGAATTGAACTGGGGTCGTATCCGGACGCCCCCACAGCGCCTGAACTGCCCTGACGGACTTCCGCCACGGGGCAGGAAGGGGATGGGAGTGGCATACTCGCCGCTCCCAAAACCCTCCGGAAGTCGCAGATGTCCCCGCTCCGCACCCTGGCCCTTGGCGCCCTGCTATTGCCCGTGGCCGCCTATGCCAACGATCCCTATTCCTACGCCCAGCCCGACGAAGTGCGCGTCACTCATCTGGATCTGAAGCTGGCGCTGGACTTCCCGCACCGCCAGCTCGACGGCCAGGCCACGCTGGCGCTGGACTGGAAGGATGCCAAGGCAACCTCGCTGGTGCTCGACACGCGCGACCTGACGATCGCCAGCGTGGAGGCCGTCGACGCGAAGGGCAAGACATCGGCGTTGCAGTACGCGCTGGCGCCGCGCGACAAGCAGCTGGGCAGCAAGCTGTCCATCCAGACGCCGCAGCGACCGCATGAAGTGCGCATCGTCTACACCACATCGCCCGATGCATCGGGCCTGCAATGGCTGCCGCCCGCACAGACGGCGGACAAGAAGCAGCCTTTCATGTTCTCGCAATCGGAATCCATTCACGCCCGCTCGTGGGTGCCGCTGCAGGATTCGCCGGCCGTCCGCTTCACGTACGACGCGCACGTCACCGCGCCGCAGGATGCGCGCGTGGCGATGAGCGCTCCCAACGATCCGAAGCATCCGTTGAACGGCGACTTCAGCTTCCACCAGGCGCATCCGATCCCGTCCTACCTGCTGGCGATTGCCGCGGGCGATCTGGATGTGAACGAAACCGGTGCGCGTTCGGCGGTGTATGCGGAGCCTTCAGTAGTCGGCAAGGCAGCGCATGAGTTTGAAGACACCGAGAAGATGATCCAGACCGCCGAGAAGCTCTACGGCCCGTATCGCTGGGGCCGTTACGACATTCTCGTGCTGCCGCCGAGCTTCCCGTATGGCGGCATGGAAAATCCGAACATGACCTTCGCCACGCCGACCGTACTGGTGGGCGACAAGAGCCTGGTCTCGCTGGTCGCGCATGAATTGGCGCACTCGTGGTCCGGCAACCTGGTGACCGCCGCATCGTGGCGCGACATCTGGCTCAACGAAGGCGTAACCACTTACGTGCAGGGCCGTATCACCGAAGCGCTGTACGGCAAGCGCCAGGCCGATGAAGAAGCGCTGCTCGACATCCACACCTTGCAGCGGGAAATCGGCACGATGCCGGCGAATGCGCAGCGTCTTGCTCCCAAGCCCGGGGGCATCGACGCCGACGATTCGCTCTCAGACGTCGCTTACAACAAAGGCTCGTGGTTCCTGCGCACGCTTGAGCAACGCTACGGCCGCGAGACCTTCGACAATTATCTCAAGAGCTACTTCAATCACTTCGCATTCCAGAGCATCACCACCGAACAGATGCTGGATTTCCTCAAGCCGAACCTGATCGACAAGTACCCCGGCAAAATGAGTTGGGATGAAGTGCAGGATTGGGTCTACGGCGCCGGCATTCCGAAGGATGCGCCGATTCCCGATTCACCGCGCTTCGATGCCATCGACAAGGAACGCAGCGCTTTCCTCGCCGGCACATCGACTGCCGACCAACTGGACGCGAAAGGCTGGAACACGCAGGAATGGATGTATTTCCTCGACGGCATGCCGGCCACGCCGTCGCTGGATAAGATGCAAGCCATCGACGCCGCATGGCACCTCACCGGCACGCCGAACGCGGAAATCGGCATGCGCTGGTACGTACATGCCATCGCCGCGGGCGACAAGGCCGTGTGGCCGGCCGCCGCCGAGCACATGACGCGCATCGGCCGCCTGTATCTGACCATGCCTGTCTACGTGGCGCTGAGCAAGACGCCGGACGGTCTCGCTTTTGCCGAGCAGGTGTATGCGAAGGCGAAGGATGGCTATCACCCCTTGACGCAACAAGCCGTGGAAGCGTTGTTTGCGAAAGCGAAGTCCGGCAAGCATTGAAGTTTGATACAGCTCGTCATTCCGGCCTGCGCCGGGATGACGAATAAAGTTCCGTCTACGCGCGAGCATTTTTACGATGAGCACACCACCAAACCCCAATGCCCGTCCTTTGTGGCAGCGCATGTTGATACGCCGGCTTAAATTCATCGGCATTGTCGTTGCGCTGCTGATCGTCGTGCTGGGCGGCAGTTATCTGTTCGCACCGCAGTGGCTGATCAAGGCCAGCTACATGCGCGAGGCGATGAATGCGCAGCTGGAGAAGCATTCCGTGCAGGCCGGCGACACGCAGTGGGTGTATTACGAAGGCGGCCAAGGACCGACCATCATCCTGCTGCACGGCTTTGTCGCGAACAAGGAAGTGTGGCTGAAAGTCGCGCCGCTACTCACGGCGCACTTCCATGTCGTCATCCCCGACCTGCCGGGCTGGGGCGAATCGTCCCGCATTCCCAATGCCAGCTACAACATCGACAACCAGGCGGACCGTCTGAACGACTTCATCCAGACGCTGCATCTTCAACATGCGCTGATCGTGGGGCATTCGATGGGCGGCGCGATCGCCGGCGTGTATGCCGCGGAACATCCGAATGACATCGCCGAATTGGCCCTGATCGATTCGTTCGGCCTGAAGTTCAAGGAAAACGACTTCGCCAAGGAAGCGATGGCCGGCACCGATCCCTTTATTTACAACGACCGCCCGGGCTTCGAGCGCGCCACCGCGCTGGCGTTCGAGCATGTGCCGGACATTCCCGGACGCTTCATCGATGTCTTCATCAAGGAAAACATCGCCAACCGCGCGTTCATCGAAAGCACGTTCAAGGAACTGCGCGAAGATTCGCAGGTGTCGTCACTGCAGAATCGCCTCGACAAACTGACCATGCCGACGCTGGGCCTGTGGTGCCGCGACGACAAGATCATCGACATATCCGCATTGGAAAGCCTGCGCGACGGCCTCACGCATGCACCTTCCATCAGCACCAGCATTTTCAACGGCTGCAATCACATGCCGCAATTGGAAAAGCCCAAGGAATTCGCGCAGGCGCTGACCAGCTTTGCGCTGGCGCACTGATGTCCGGGGTACGCGCCTGAAGTCCCGCAGGATACCGACGCCATCTGCGCTGGAAAGCCAGATGGCACCGCTCGTATCAAGCCATCAGCCTGCCATCTTGGACGACGCAAGCTCGGAGGTGTTGCGACCGGTTCCGGCGACGTGAAGTGCACATGAAGTTTGCGGCAGACGCATCGCAATTGATTGCGCAGGCGTGTCAGATCACCCAAGGCACCAATGCCTTTACCCTTTGCATGTAGTCGCGGTATTGCTGACCAAACAGCTCGCACAGCCAGCGCTCCTCCAGTCGCAGTTTGCGCCAGAACGAGAACCCGACAATCACGGTCGCAAGCAATGCACGCCATAGGCCAATGGCCAACGCCGTGCCGAAGAAAGCAAGCAGAAGACCCGTATAAATGGGATGCCGCACGAGACTGTAGGGACCGCGCACGATCAACTCGTGGTCCTGCTTCAGCTGCACCACCCCGCTCCAGTTGCGGCCCAGCGCAACGCGTGCCCAGCAAGAGAAGGCGAGGCCGGCGACGGTCAACAAAAAGCCCAGCCACACGACCCACCCTTTTTCGGGCACGAAGCGCTCGTCCAGAAAAGTGCCGTGAAATGCGCGAATGTTTTGCAGCAGCAATACCGCCACCATCAACGGCAGCATGTATTTGCCGAAACGCGACAGTCCTGATTCAACGCGCACGGCGCGTTTTACGTGAAGCGCACTGATCCCCCAGTACGCGAGCCAGAGCAGCCACATACCGCCGAACAGATACCCGAACGGAATCGACATCGCCCACCCCTCTTGGTGAAGGGCTTCAGTTTATCCCTGCTGCGGCAACACGGCGCGCATCGGATGGATGTCGAACTGGAACCCCAGGTTGGCTTTGCAGACAGGATCTTCGTGCACCAGCGACTCGGGCGATACATCGTCGGGCAGTTGCAGCACGAGAATGCCGTATGCGCCCTTCGGATCGGCGACCGGACCGAACACCACGGCGTAACCTTCCTTCATGCGTTCGCGCCAATAGTTGGCATGCGATTGCATCAACGCGGATTCTTCGGGTGTGATATCGGCAGGGAACGTTGCGCGTGGCGGCTGCAATGTACAGAAGAAGTGGCGCATGTCCGCTCCCCGTATGACGCGATGTTCAGTCGGCGACGTCGGCGATCAGCCGGTCCAGCTCGGCCTTCAGCGTTGCACCGTTCTGGCGCAGCCAGTCGCGCTGTTCGCGCCAATCCGGAAAGATGGATTCGACATGTGCCCAGAAGCGCGGCGAGTGGTTGCGTACTTTCAGATGGCACAGTTCGTGTGCAAGCACGTAACGCAAAGCAGCGGGAGGCGCGAGCGCGAGCGCGAGATCGAGATTGATGCGATCGCGCGTGTCGAGGCTGCCCCACAAACTCTTCATGGGGCGAATGCGCAACGCCGTCGGCGCAAGGCCGAGTTGCGGGACGTAACCGGCCAGCCAGCGAGATACATCGCGGCGGATCTGCGTTTCGAAGTACGACGCCAACAGGCCCCGCGCAACCGGCAGCGCACGGCTGTGCGGACGCGGAATTTCCAGCGTGAGCGCCCCGTCATACGCAACGACGCGCGGGTAGGCGCCTTCGGCCCAATCCAGCGTCGCAATCTCGCCACGCAAGGGAAATTCGATCGGCGCACCGACACGCAGCGGAGGCAACGGTTCGACGACGAGATTGAGCTCGTCGAGTTTCCTTTCCAGCCAGTCCGCGTTGTGACGCAGGAACGCATTGACCTGCGACGGATGCGTGCCCTGCGGATACGTGATGCGCGCACCTTTCGGCGACACGGTAAGACGCAGCCGGCGCGCCCGCGGGTGCGCCGCTTTGAGCACGCGAATCGTGTTGCCGCTGGGGGTTGCCAGCTCCAGCCAGTCGCCGTCGAGATACGCCATGATCCTGCCCTTCGGTACTACCGCCGGGGGCCAAAACGATCCCCGGGTCCCGAGCAGGATGTGGGGCGGCGGGGCCCCTACGCAAGGGCTTTTTTGCCTGCCTCGCCGGAAGCCCTATCTGGCGCGCGTCTCAACCGTCCTTGGGACGGGGAAGGCCGAACCATTCCTCCAGTTTGGCCAGCAGACGCTCCAGTTCCAGGGTCAAAAGGGCGAACCGGGCGTCCATTTCGGCGGCGGCGTCCTGCTGGCCGTCGCCCAGCTCATCGAGCACTGCGTCGAGGAATTTCAGCTTGCGGATGACCAGGTCTTCGCCCAGCACGAAGCTGATGCGATCGTCGAACACCAGGCCCAACTGGAACACTTGCTTGCCATTGCGCAGGTGCTCCTTCACTTCTTCCGCATCGAGATCCTGACGGCGGCAGCGCGCAATGGCACCGGTGGCCGTTGCCGGATCGCGCAGTTCGCATTCGTCGCCCAGCACGAGCCCACCGGGCAGCTTGCCGTTGGCGAGCCAATCGGTCATCAACACGCGCGGGCCTTCTTCGGGCGCAAGCGGCACGGCGGGAAAACTGCCGAGCGCCTCGCGCACCTGCGTGAGCGCATTTTCAGCGGACTTGCGACTCGCCGTGTCGAGCACCAGCCAACCATGCTTGCGATCGACATAGGCGGACATGCGCGAGCTGCGCACGAAAGCGCGCGGCAGCAATTCGGTGAGCAGATCTTCCTTGATGCGCTTGCGCTCGCGGCCGCCGACCTTGCGGCCTTCTTCTTCGGCGATCTTCTGCACTTTGCGCTGCAACTCGTCGTTGACCACCGCTGCGGGCAAGAGCTTTTCTTCACTACCGACCGTCAGCAGCGTGCACGCGTTTACCGCATGCGTCATCGCAGCATCCTCGCCACGGCCGACCGGCGGCACGAAACCGCGCGTGCCCATTTCCAATGGGCCGCACGGGCGCAGACGATGCTCGCCCAGCGCTTCATCGAGGCGTTTCAGATCTTCGGCAACAGCGGGGGAAAAACGGAACAGCGTAAGGTTGCGAAAAAACATGAAGACCTTGTCTTGGTTACTGCGCTCGAACAAGCAGCGCAATTTCGCTCCGACTCCTCTCCCTGCTTCGCGCAGGGGAGGAAGAGTCGCGGCGAGATGGAGTGTTAACGAATGACGGCGGTGACCGCCGCGACGACGTTGTCGAGGTTGCTACGATTCAACGCAGCCACGCAGATGCGGCCCGTGCCGATCGCATAGATGGCATGCTCTTCACGCAGCTTGTCCACCTGCGCTTTGCTGAGACCGGAATAAGAGAACATGCCCGCCTGCTTCTGGATGAAGCCGAATTGCGGCGCACCGTTCGCGGCCAGCTTTTCCACCATGCCTGCGCGCATCGCGTGAATGCGCTCGCGCATCTCGGTCAATTCCTGCTCCCATAGCGCGCGCAACTCGTTGCTGTTGAGCACGCCGGCCACCAGTGCGCCGCCATGCGTGGACGGACTGGAATAGATCGAGCGGATGATGCGCTTGACCAGCGACTGCACGCGCAGCGCTTCTTCGCGATGGGCACCCACCACGGACAACGCACCCACGCGCTCGCCGTACAGCGAGAACGACTTGGAATACGAGTTGGCGACCACGAACGACTCAATGCCCGATTCGGCGAACAGGCGCACCGCCGCCGCATCCGCGTCGATGCCCTTGTCGAAGCCCTGATACGCCATGTCGATGAAAGGCATCAGGCCGCGATCCTTGACCAGCGCAACCACCTGCTTCCACTGCTCGACGGTGAGATCCACGCCCGTGGGGTTGTGGCAGCACGCGTGCAACAGCACCACGGTGCCGGGCTCGAGCTTGCCCAGATCGGCCAGCATGCCGGCGAAATCGAGACCGTGCGTAGCGGCGTTGTAATACGCGTAATCGAGCACTTCGAATCCCGCCGCGGCGAACACCACGCGATGGTTTTCCCAACTCGGCGTGCTGATCGCGACCTTGGCTTTCGGCAGCGCATTGCGCAGCAGTTCCGCGCCGACGCGCAGCGCACCGCTGCCGCCCACGGTCTGCGAGGTCGCGACGCGGCCGGCCGCCAGCAACGGCGAATCCGCGCCGAACACCAGCTTCTGCGTGGCCTGGTTGTACGCCGCCAGGCCGTCGATCGGCAGATAACCGCGCGGCTTGGCCTCGCGCGCCAGCGCCTCTTCCACTTCGCGCACGGCGCGCAGCAGCGGAATGCGGCCGCTTTCGTCGTAATAGATGCCCACGCCCAGGTTGACCTTGCCGGGACGCGTATCGGCCACGAATGCTTCGGTGAGGCCCAGGATCGGATCGCCCGGGGTCATTTCAACGGATGCAAAGAGGGACACGGCTTTACTCGATGTGATAGATGGATAGATGGACGTCTAAACGTCCGCCGTAATATTAATGGTTGTTCTCGCCTTCGGCTCCCGCCAGCCAGCCATGCGCATCGGCACGCTGGGCGCCTTCGCGCGAACCCAGGTTCGCGAAGTCGAACAGCTGACGATCGGCAAGCTGCGAGGGTGCCACATTCCCGAGCGCGCGAAAAATGGTTTCGCTGCGCCCCGGGTTCTGGCGCTCCCACTCGTGCAACATGCGACTGACCGCCTTGCGCTGCAGATTCTCCTGCGAACCGCAGAGGTTACAGGGAATGATCGGAAACTGCCTGTACGCCGCGTAATCGGCGATGTCGCTTTCCTTGCAGTAAGCCAGCGGCCGGATGACGACGTGGCGTCCATCGTCCGAACGCAACTTCGGCGGCATCGCCTTCAGACTCGCCTGATAGAACAGATTCAGGAAAAACGTCCCGAGAATGTCGTCGCGGTGATGCCCCAGCGCGATCTTCGTGACGCCGTTGGCCACCGCCCACGCGTACAGCGCGCCGCGGCGCAGCCGCGAACACAGGCTGCACATGGTCTTGCCCTCGGGAATGACCCGCGTCACGGTGCTGTAAGTATCCTGCTCGATAATGTGAAACGGTACGCCGCGTTCGGTGAGGTACTGCGGCAGCACGTGCTCGGGAAAGCCCGGTTGCTTCTGATCGAGATTCACCGCGATCAGTTCGAAGCGCACCGGTGCCTTCGCCTGCAGCGACAGCAGGATGTCCAGCATCGTGTACGAGTCCTTGCCGCCGGACAGGCACGCCATCACCTTGTCGCCGTCTTCGATCATGTTGAAGTCGGCGACCGCCTGACCCACCTGATGGCGCAGGCGTTTGGCCAGCTTGCCGGCCTCGTAGGCCTGCTTGCGGGTCGTTTCAGGTTGAATGACGTCGGGATGGGCGGACATGGCTGGAGCGTCGGGCGGGCAAGCGCATAGTGTACCCGCCTCTCCCTCGCCATTCCGGCGCGCTACAATTGTCTATCTTCCGCCGCCCTTGCGATTGATTGCGCCCATGCAGGCCCAGGATCCGTCTCAGATCGTCCATCTGCTGGCCGAACTGCGCCAGGAGCATCGCGACCTGGATGCGGCGATCGAAAAGCTGGCAGCTTCGCTCGGCAGCGACGAACTGCAGATCACCCGCATGAAGAAGCGCAAGCTGCTGTTGAAAGACACCATCGCGCGGCTGGAAAGCAAGCTGATCCCCGACCTCGACGCCTGATCCGATGCCCACCCTGACCCCGGTCTCCCTTCAGGACGAACACGTCCTGCTCGAACCCCTCGGCCTGCACCACGCCCCTTCTCTGGAGGCCGCCGCCGCGGACGGCAAGCTCTGGGAACTGTGGTTCACCAGCGCTCCCGCTCCCGGGCAGGCACGGGCGTATATCGAAAAGGCGCTGGACGGCCTCGCCGCCAACGCCATGCTGCCGTTCGCGGTGCGCGAAAAAAGCAGTGGCGATATCGTCGGCACCAGCCGCTTCTACGAATTCGATCCCGCGTTGCCGCGCATCGCCATCGGCTACACGTGGTACGCCAGGCGCTGGCAGAAAAGCCATCTGAACACCGCGTGCAAACGCCTGTTGCTTCAGCACGCCTTCGAAACCCTGCAATGCGTCGCGGTGGAATTCCACACGGATGGGCGCAACCTCGATTCGCAACGCGCCATAGAACGCCTCGGCGCCCGCCGCGACGGTGTGCTGCGCGCCCATAAGCGTCGCCCGGACGGCACGCTACGCGATACGGTGTGCTACTCGATCATTGCCAGCGAATGGCCCGACGTGTCGCGCTGGCTGGAGATGCGCCTGGCGAGGCTCAGAGCCGCTAACAAAACGTAGCGAGCGGTCGTCAGGTGGGTGCGGGCGGCGCGCAGGAACCGGAGTGTACTGGGGTGTACATGAGGATTCCGAGCACCGACCGCGCCCGCCTGGCGGCCGCGCAGTAGTTTTGTTAGCGACTCTTAGCCCGCTCAAAGCAGGCGATTGAGCAGACGATCCAGTCGCACCCGGCTGAGTCGGCGCAGCAATGTACGCACGTCGCGCGGATAGTGGCGCGGGTTATCGAGTGCGTAGTAATCGTCCAGCCGCGTGGCGTGACGACGCAATGCCATCCACTCCGCTTCATGTCGCGCCGTCAGCAAGCGGGACGGATCGCGCAGCAGCAGACCGTTTTCCAAGTCGAGCGCCCACGCGCGAGGATTGAGATTGTTACCGGTGACGACGGCAATCTCGTCGTCGATCAACAATCCTTTCAAGTGATAGCTGTTGTCGCCATCGCGCCACAGCCAGATGTTCAGCTGGCCGCGCTCGATGTGTGTGCGATGAAGCCGTGCAAAGCGGCGAAGATTGCTTTCGTATAGATACGGCAACAATCCGATCTTGCGGAAAGGCTCACTCGGCGGAATGTAGAAATCGTTCGCGGTCTTGTCGCCCACCATGATGTCGATGGTGCACCCGCGACGCAGCAGATGGCCCAGCACCGTGCGCACGGGCCTGGGCAGATTGAAGTAAGGCGTGAACAGCACGACGCGTCGACGCGCACCGCGCAACAGCGCCAGCAGCACCTCGTTGAGCTGATTGTCGCTGCGGCCGAAGCCGACCAGCGGCGTCACCGCTACCGCGACTTCCGGCAACGGTTCGCGCGGCACCTGATACTGCGCGTGCTGCAATTCCCGCCGCAGATGCCTTACCGGATTTTGCAGATCGCGGGTGGACGGCAAGGGCTGTTGATCCAATCGGATCACAGCCTCGTTGCTGCGAAGGTGCCGATGCACGAACCCCGCAAGGCTGTCGGCGAGCCCCGCATGGTGCAGCAGATGATAGCGATCGAGCCGGTAGCGCCCATGTCGCGCCAGATACACGTCATTGATGCTGGCACCGCTGTACAGCACCTTATCGTCGATCACAAAGCCCTTCAGATGCAGCACGCCGAACAACTCGCGGTTCTGCACCGGCACGCCGTAGATCGCGACGCCGTCGCCGAACTGTGCGGCATAGTGGCGATACATCGCGCCATTGCCTTCGCTGGCCGCCTTGCCGATCAGGCCGCGCCGGGCGCGGTGCCAATCGACGTAAACCTCCACTTCGAGCGCGGGGTTGGCCTTGTGCGCGGCATATAGTGCGTCCAACACCTCGCGGCCGGCATCGTCGTCCTGCAGATACAGCGCCACGATGACGATCCGCCGCCTCGCCTGCGCGATCAGCGCCAGCAATGTCTCGCGAAACGCAGCCGGTCCATTCAGAACCCGGATACGGTCTGCCGGCACCGCAAAGGCGTGCAGCGCGTCCAGCTTCGGGCGCACGGAACGGCCCAGTGGCAACAAGCGCCGGGCCAGACGGTGGGGCATCGGTAAGTTGGGAACATTCATGACGCCATGGTAGCGAGTCCCTCGCAGGGCTCAATCCACTGCGGCCGCGGCCACTCGCACTGGCAAGCCTTGGCTTGAAACGGGTCGATGCCCTGTCGGATGAAACGCATGTTGCTACGAGCCAGGTGAGGATCGTGTAGCGGGAGATTAGTCCACCTCATTGCGCACACTCGCCTGCATTTATCGTGATGCTGATCGTCCTTTGGCCACGCCATGACGTACAAAACACACGCAAAACATCGATCAGGAACATGCATGGCAACTTTTTTATTGGTTTCTTTTGAAACGAATAAATGCGAAATGTGTTGGTACATATGGACGTCCAGCCGTCCGTACGCGAACGAATTGGCAATTGGGAAAAATTTTCATAAAAAAATGATTGACACACCGTCAAGGCCTGCCTTAGGGTCGACGACATGCCGCAGCGCAACAGCCACCGCTATGTGACCCGAGCAATCCGTCCCCCGACGGTCACGGACATGCTGCCGTTCGCAGGCCTCCTTCTTATTTCCCTTGTACTCGTACTCCTTATTACTAACGGAGGTGCGGGCTGAGGGCGCGTGTCCAGGTAAAGCAAAACTGACCTAGATACCCTGAAGAACCCCGCACCCGAACAGGATGCGGGGTTTTTTGTTGCCCTCGGCACCGCCCAAAACGGAGCCAGGCATGACCACCGAAACAGCACAACCGAAAGACCAGGGCGAGGCCGGCGACAACGCCGAAGATCGCGTACGCATCTTCGACACCACCCTGCGCGATGGCGAACAGGCGCCCGGTTTCTCCATGGATCGACGGGCCAAATTGTGCATGGCACAAGCCCTGGAAACCCTGGGCGTGGACATCCTCGAAGCGGGCTTTCCGCAGGCTTCGCCGGACGATTTCGCGGCCGTTGAAGAAATCGCGCGAACGTTGCGCAACACCACCGTGTGCGCACTCGCGCGCTGCCAGAACGGCGACATCGACACGTCCGCGCGTGCGCTGGAACGCGCGCATCGCTCGCGCATTCACCTGTTCCTTTCCACCAGCCCGCTGCATCGCGAACACAAGCTGGGCATGAGCAAATCGCAGGTGCTCGAAACGGCCGTAGCCTCGATCGAGCGCGCGCGCAAATACTGCGCCGACGTCGAATTCTCCGCCGAAGACGCGCTGCGCACCGAACCCGATTTCCTGGTCGAAGTGTTCAGCGCGGCCATTGCCGCAGGCGCGACCACGCTCAATGCACCCGACACCGTGGGTTACACCACGCCCGCCGAAATGGTGGAGCTCTTCACGTACCTGCGGAAAAACGTTCGCGACGCGCACAAAGCCGTATTTTCCACGCATTGTCACGACGATTTGGGGATGGCCGTGGCCAACAGCCTTGCTGCAGTCAGCGCGGGCGCCCGGCAGGTGGAATGCACCATCAACGGCATCGGCGAACGCGCCGGCAATGCCGCGCTGGAAGAAATCGTGATGGCGCTGAAGGTTCGCGCGCCGCATTTCGGCCTGCGCACGGGCATCGACACGCGCAAGCTCTATCCCACCTCGCGCCTGCTCACGCAGGTCACCGGGCAAGCCGTACCTCGCAACAAGGCGGTCGTGGGCGAGAACGCTTTCGCGCACGAATCGGGCATCCATCAGCACGGCATGCTCAAGCACCGCGGCACCTACGAAATCATGCGTCCGCAGGATGTGGGCATCGCCGAAACGACACTGGTGCTGGGCAAGCATTCCGGCCGCCATGCGTTGCGCCAACGCCTGCAAACGCTCGGACATGCCGTGGACGAATCCGCGATGGACGACATCTTCGCGCGCTTCAAGGCGCTGGCCGACCGCAAGCGCGAGATCCGCGATGAAGACCTCGAAGCGCTGGCGCTCGGCCAGGACCCGGATGCAAAAGGTCCGTGGCATCTGGACCAGCTCAACACCAGCTCGCATCTGGGCGGCAGCGCGTCGGCCACGGTGAAGCTGAGCCACGAAGACGGCCGCGAAGTGGGCGAGGCCGCCATCGGCGACGGTCCGGTGGATGCCGTGCTGCGCGCGATCGAACGCGCCACCGGCACCGACATGGTGCTGACACGCTTCCAGGTTCGGGCGATCAGCGAGGGTGGCGACGCGCAAGGCCAGGCGCAGCTCACCGCGCGTCACGCACAGCGCGACTGGAATGGCAGCAGCGTCAGCACCGACATCATCGAGGCGACCGCGCACGCGGCGCTCGCCATCGTCAATCGCATCGAACGGCAGTCCGGCGAACGCCCTGCCCCAGTCCTGAAGTCGCGAGGAGTTTCCGCATGAGCACGCCCTTCCTTTGGCACAACGGCCGCATCAAGCCATGGGCCGAGGCCACCGTTCACGTCAGCACGCATGCGCTGCACTACGGCTCCTCAGTGTTCGAAGGCGAGCGTGTGTATGCGACACCGGAAGGGCCTGCCTATTTCCGCCTCGCCGATCACACGCGCCGCCTGTTCGAGTCCGCGCGCGTCTACGACATCGAGATCGGTTACAGCGAGCAGGAGATCGATGAAGCCTGCCTGGACTTGATTCGCGCCAACCGGATGGCATCGGCCTATGTACGGCCGATCGTGTTTCGCGGCGCCGGCGGGCTCGGCGTACTCCCCAGGGACGGCGCGCCCGTCGACGTCGCGATCATGGCTTTGGAATGGGGCGCTTATCTCGGCGACGCGGCCGAAGTGGGCGCGGATGTGTGCGTGTCGTCGTGGAATCGCCCCGCACCGAATACCTTTCCGAGCTGGGCGAAAGCCGGTGGCAACTACCTCAGCAGCCAGCTGATCGGATTGGAAGCGCGCCGTGGCGGTTTCGACGAAGGCATCGCGCTGGGCTACAACGGCCTGCTGAGCGAAGGCGCGGGCGAAAACCTCTTCCTGGTCAAGCGCGGCAAGTTGCTCACGCCGCCGTCGAGCGCGGGCATTCTCGCCGGTATCACGCGCGACACGGTGATCACGCTCGCCAACGATCTCGGCATCGCCGTGGAAGAACGCGACCTGCCGCGCGAAGCGCTGTATTCGGCCGACGAAGTGTTCATGACCGGCACCGCCGCGGAAATCACGCCGGTGCGTTCCGTCGACCGCAAGAAGGTCGGCAGCGGCACCCCTGGCCCGATCACGCGCGCATTGCGCGATGCCTTCTTCGGCCTGTTCGACGGTCGTACGCAAGACCGTTACGGCTGGCTCACGCATGTATCGGGCGCGGTCGCCCCCGACCACGAAAGTCAAAACGCGGCCAGCCATGGCCGCGCTTCTCAACCACAGCAGGTCACTGCATGACGCCTCGTACGCTATTCGAAAAAATCTGGGGCGCCCATGTGGTCGCACCCGAAACCGACGACACGCCCTCGGTGCTGTACATCGATCTGCACCTGGTACACGAAGTCACCTCGCCACAGGCCTTCAGCGAACTGCGTTCGCGCGGCCTGAAACTGCGTCGTCCTGACCGCACGCTGGCGACGCTCGACCATTCCACGCCCACGCTGCCCCCTGCGGCGAACGGCGAGCGTCCCTACACCAACGCCGAAGCGAAGGCACAGGTGGCGCAGCTGGAAGCGAATTGTCGCGAATTCGGCGTGCGGCTCTACGGATGGGATAGCCAGGACCGCGGCATCGTGCACGTCATCGGCCCTGAGCTCGGCGCCACGCAACCGGGCATGACCATCGTTTGCGGCGACAGCCACACCTCGACCCATGGCGCGTTCGGCGCACTCGCGTTCGGCATCGGCACCACCGAAGTCGGTCACGTGATGGCCACGCAATGCCTGCTGCAACGCAAGCCGAAAACCTTCGCCATCCATGTCGACGGCAAGTTGCCGCGCGGCGTCGGCGCGAAGGACCTGATCCTGCACATCATCGGCGAGATCGGCGTGGATGGCGGTACCGGCTACGTTCTGGAATATCGCGGCGAAGCCATCGAGGCGCTGTCGATGGAAGAGCGCATGACGGTGTGCAACATGTCGATCGAAGCCGGCGCACGCGCGGGGCTTATCGCGCCGGATGAAACCACGTTCGCCTGGCTGAAAGGCCGTTCCAACGCGCCGCAGGGTGCGGCATGGGATGCAGCCGTCAATCGTTGGCGCGCATTGCGCACCGATGCCGGCGCCGAATACGACCGCGAAGTGCGCATCGACGCCAGCCAGATTCGGCCGACGGTCACCTACGGCACGCATCCGGGCATGGCGATTGCGATGGACAAACCCGTGCCCGCCGCGCGCAACGCGCCGGAGCAACGTGCGCTCGATTACATGCAGGTCAAACCGAATCAGCCGATGCAAGGCACGGCGGTCGATGTCGTGTTCATCGGCAGCTGCACCAACTCGCGCCTTTCCGACCTGCGCGAGGCCGCCAACGTGTTGCGCGGCAGGAAGGTTGCCAAGGGCGTGCGCGTGCTGGTGGTGCCAGGCTCCGAAGCCGTGCGCCGCGATGCCGAGCGCGAAGGTCTGCACGAAGTATTTCTCGCCGCGGGCGCCGAGTGGCGCATCCCGGGCTGCTCGATGTGCATCGCGATGAACGGCGATCTCGCGCAACCGGGACAGCTCGTCGTGAGCACGTCCAACCGCAATTTCGAAGGCCGCCAGGGCAAGGGTGCACGCACCGTGCTGGCAAGCCCTGCCACAGCTGCCGCATCCGCCATCGCCGGCGCGATTGCCGACCCGCGCGAATACCTGACGGAGGTGGCCGCATGAAGCCCGTAACACGCATCCATTCGCGCACCGCTGTGCTGGTCGACGAAAACATCGACACCGACCGCATCATCCCCGCGCGCTTCCTCACCACCACCGAGCGCAGTGGCCTGGGCAAGCATTGCTTCCAGGATTGGCGCTACAGCCAGGACGGCAGCGACAACCCGGCTTTCCCGCTCAACAAGCCCGAAGCGCGCGGCTGCAGCATCCTCGTCGCCGGCCGCAACTTCGGTTGCGGTTCGTCGCGCGAGCACGCGCCATGGGCGCTGCTCGATTACGGCATCCAGGCGGTGCTGTGCAGCGAGATCGCAGACATCTTCCGCGGCAACGCACTGAAGAACGGCCTGCTCGCCATTGTGCTGGACGAAGCGGAGCACCGCTGGCTGCTCAAGAACCCCGGCATCGAACTGTCCATCGACGTGCGCGAGCAAGCCATCGAACTGCCCGACGGCGGTCGCATCCGCTTCCAGCTCGAACCGTTCGCGCGGCATTGCCTGCTCAACGGCGTGGATCAGCTCGGCTTCCTGCTGCAGCAGGAAGCAACCATCACTCAATACGAACAGCAACAGGAGAAGGCGGCATGAAGGCGCGTATCGTTACCCTGCCCGGCGACGGCGTAGGCCCGGAAGTCACCGATGCGGCCGTTGCCGTATTGCAGGCCGTTGCCGAGCGCAGCGGTCACACCTTCGCATTCGAATCCCACGCCATTGGCGGTTGCGCCATCGACGCGACCGGCGAGCCGCTGCCTGCCGCGACGCTGGCGGCATGCAAGCAGGCCGATGCGGTGTTGCTCGGCGCGGTCGGCGGTCCGAAGTGGTCCGACCCGCAGGCGAAAGTGCGTCCCGAACAAGGGCTGCTGGCGTTGCGTGCGGCGCTCGGCGTCTTCGCGAATCTGCGTCCGCTGCACGTGCATCCGGCGCTGGCATCGCTCTCGCCGCTCAAGAACGAGAAGCTCAAGAACGTCGACGTGCTGTTCGTGCGTGAACTGACCGGCGGTGCATATTTCGGCGCCAAGACGCGCACAACCGATACAGCAACGGACGAATGCAAATACACCGTCGCGGAGGTCGAGCGTGTGACGCGTCGCGCCTTCGAACTGGCGCGCGAACGCCGCCAGCACGTCACTTCGGTAGACAAGGCCAATGTGCTGGAAACCTCGCGCCTGTGGCGCAGCACGGTTACGCGTATCGCCGCTGAATATCCCGATGTGAAGCTGGAACATCAGCTGGTCGACTCGATGGCAATGCTGTTGCTGACGCAGCCGTCGCGCTACGACGTGATCGTCACGGAAAACCTGTTCGGCGACATTCTCACCGACGAAGCTGCTGCGCTGGCCGGATCGCTCGGCCTGCTGCCTTCCGCTTCGCTGGGTGAAGGCAAGGTCGGTCTGTACGAACCCATCCACGGTTCGGCGCCGGATATCGCCGGCCACGGCGTTGCCAATCCGCTGGGTGCGATTCTTTCCGCCGCGCTGCTGCTGCGTCATTCGCTGGACCTGGACGTCGAAGCCACCACGATCGAAGCCGCCGTGAGCCATGTGCTGACCAACGGCCCACACAGCCGCGATATCGGCGGCAGAGCAGGCACCCGCGAAATCTGCGATGCCGTGATCGAAGCGCTGGACGACGTCGCCACGCCCGCCTTTCTGTGCGGCCTGCGCGCGTGCGGCTGAGCGAGGACACGATGCGTAGCGATCTGATCAAAACCGGCCCCGACCGCGCACCCGCACGCGCGATGCTGCGTGCGACGGGCTTGCAAGACAGCGACATCACCAAGCCGCTGGTTGCCGTGGTGCATACGTGGTCCAACGTCAGTCCGTGCAACTTGAACCTGCGCGAACTGGCCGAACACGCCGCCGCCGGCATCCGTGCCGCGGGCGGCACGCCGATCGAGTTCAACACGATTGCCGTCACCGACGGCATCGCGATGGGCACGCCCGGCATGCGCGCGTCGCTGATCAGCCGCGAGGTGATCACCGATTCGATCGAGCTGGCCGTCGACGGCCACTGCCTCGATGCGATGGTGGTGCTGTGCGGCTGCGACAAGACCATTCCCGCCGCGGCGATGGCGATGGCGCGCCTGAACATTCCCGCGGTCGCGCTGTACGGCGGCAGCATTGCGCACGGCACGCACAACAATCATCCGATCACCATCCAGCAGGTGTTCGAAGCCGTCGGCGCACACGGCGCCGGCAAGATCGACGACGCCGAACTGACGGCGGTCGAGAAAGACGCATGCCCGGGTGCCGGTGCATGCGGCGGTCAATTCACCGCCAATACGATGGCGATGGTGATGCAGACCCTGGGACTGTCGCCCATGGGTTTCAACGACATTCCCGCGACACATCCGGCCAAGACGCATGCCGCGTTCCGCTGCGGCGAGTTGGTGATGGATTGCCTGCGCCAGCAGCGCAAACCGCTCGATATGCTCAATACCACCGCCTTCCGCAATGCCGCGCGCATGGTCGCCGCCACCGCGGGCTCCACCAATGCCGTGCTGCATTTGCTGGCGATTGCGAGGGAAGCGGGTGTGCCGTGGACGATCGAGGATTTCGAACCGGCATCCGTCCACACGCCGGTGATCGCCGATCTGCTGCCGGGCGGCCGCTACACCGCCGTGGAATTGTTCGGCGCAGGCGGCAGCGCACGTGTTGCGCAAGAGCTGATCGCAGCGGGCATGCTCGAAGACGGCGCCACGGTCACGGGCCGTAGCCTGTTCGAAGAATGCGCCGCCGCACCGCGAGCCGAAAAGCAGGACGTCGTGCATCCCGTGCAGCAGCCGCTGAAGCCGCGCGGCGGCTACTCGATTCTCTACGGCAATCTCGCGCCCGAAGGCTGCATCCTGAAACTCGCCGGCAAGGGCGCCACGCATTTCGAAGGAAGGGCGCGCGTGTTCGAAAGCGAGGAACAGGCCTTCGCCGCCGTGCAAGCCGGCAGCATCGCCAAGGGCGACGTGCTTGTGATCCGCAACGAAGGCCCCGCCGGCGGCCCCGGCATGCGCGAAATGCTGGGTGTAACGGCGGCATTGATCGGCCGCGGTCTCGGCGACGACGTCGCACTGATCACCGACGGCCGCTTCTCCGGCGCCACACACGGCTTCATGGTCGGCCATATCGCACCCGAAGCCGCACGCGGCGGTCCGATTGCGCTCCTGCACGAAGGCGACCGCATCGTGATCGACGCACAGTCGCGCACGATTTCCACGGATGCCGATCTCGCCACGCGTCGCGCCAGCTGGCAACCGCCAGCGCCCAAGGTGACACGCGGCGCACTCGCCAAATACGCGCAACTCGTCGGCTCCGCTTCCGAAGGCGCCACCACGCATCCATCCACACACACGACCCAACCATCCGTCACATCACGTACCGACGCAGGAGTTCCCGCATGAGCACCACCGCTACCACCGATACGCTGGCCAAGGCGCGCATCGCCGTTCTCGGCTACGGCAGCCAGGGCCGCGCCCACGCCCTCAATCTCAAGGACTCCGGACTGGATGTCGTGATCGGCCTTCGCCCGAACGGACCGACCTGGAGCAAGGCCGTGGCCGATGGCTTCCACGTAGTCGAAGCCGCCGAAGCCGTGCGCGGCGCCGACCTGGTCGCGGTGCTGACGCCGGACATGGTGCAGCCGACGCTGTACAAGGAATCCATCGAGCCGAACATCAAGGCCGGCGCAGCGCTGCTGTTCGCGCACGGCTTCAACGTGCACTTCAAGCAGATCGAACCACGCAGCGACATCGACGTGATCCTGGTCGCACCGAAGGGACCGGGCGCATTGGTGCGCAGCGAATACGAACGCGGCCGCGGCGTGCCGTGCGTCTACGCCGTGCATCAGGACAAGACCGGCCACGCCGAAGAAAAAGCCAAGGCCTATGCCGCAGGCATCGGCGGCGCGCGCGCGATGCTGATCAAGACCGATTTCAAGGAAGAGACCGAAACGGATCTCTTCGGCGAACAGGCCGTGCTGTGCGGCGGCGCCAGCGAGCTGGTCATCAAGGGCTTCGAGACGCTGGTGGAAGCCGGCTATCAGCCTGAAATCGCCTATTACGAAGTGCTGCACGAACTGAAGCTGATCGTGGACCTGTTCTACGAGGGCGGCATCACGCGCATGCTGCAGTTCGTCTCCGAGACCGCGCAGTACGGCGACTACGTCAGCGGCCCGCGCGTGGTGGATTCGGCGACCAAGGAACGCATGAAGGGCGTGCTGAAGGACATTCAGGACGGCACCTTCGCGCGCAACTGGATCGCCGAGTACAACGCGGGCCTGCCCAACTACAAGAAGCTCAAGCAGGCCGATCTCGATCATCCGATCGAACAGGTCGGCGCGAAGCTGCGTGCGCGCATGCCTTGGCTGCAAACCGGTGCGAAGTCCGAGCCCGCACCGTTGAAGAAGGTCGGTTAAATCCATGCGGCGCTCTCCCACACCCCCATCCCTCCGGCAGGGAGAGCGCCGCATGGCCCTATGTCTCGACAGGAATCGCAGATGAAACGCTTCCACATCGCACTCGCCGTACGCGATCTCGATGCATCCATCGTCGACTACAGCGCGCGCCTCGGACAACGTCCGCATGCCGTGGTCGACGGCAAGTACGCGATGTGGCGCACGGACCTGCTGAATTTCTCGATCAACCAGAACCCCGATCGTGCCGGCCAGTTACGGCACATCGGCTTCGAAGACGACAGCGCACAAGGTTTCACCAGCACACCGGATGTGAACGGCATCGAGTGGGAACACTTCTCCGCCAAAGCGCAGGACGAGCGCATCGTGGAGATGTACGGAATACCAGTCAGCGCATGAAAGGCGACAGGCAAGCTTTCTGACGAAAGGCACCGACGTTCAAACCATTCGACACAACCGCAACACATGCGTTGCAAAAAACCAAGGGACCGAAGTGAACACGCCAATGCCGAAACCATCGTTCGCCGCCGACGCGGATCCCCGCGCCGTGCGTCATCCGCTCGCAGGAAAGGACCTGAGCGGTGCGGATGTCGTCGTACAAGTGCTGGCCGACGAAGGTGTCGACGTACTTTTTGGCTACTCCGGCGGTGCGATCCTGCCCGTCTACGACGCCGTGTTCCGCCATAACGCGGAACATGCGCGTCCCGACGGGAGGGAACCCATGCCGCTGATCGTGCCCGCCAACGAACAGGGCGCGGGCTTCATGGCCGCCGGCTATGCGCGCGCGTCGGGCAAGGTCGGCGTGGCCGTCGTCACCTCGGGGCCGGGCGCCACCAACATGGTGACGCCCGTGCGCGATTCGATGGCCGATTCGATTCCGGTCGTCGTGATCAGCGGGCAGGTCGCCACGCAGGCGATCGGCAGCGATGCGTTTCAGGAGGCACCGATCAGCAACATCATGAGCGCGTGCGCCAAGCATGTGTTTCTGATCACCGATGCCGCGCAACTGGAAGCCACGTTGCGCACGGCCTTCACCATCGCGCGCAGCGGTCGGCCGGGACCGGTGGTGGTGGATATTCCCAAGGATGTGCAGAACGCCACGATCCGCTTCCAGGGCGAGGGCGAGCTGCCTCTGCCTGGTTATCGCGCCCGCTTGCGCACTGTGGAACAGGCCATGCTCGACGATACGGCGTGCGCCAGGTTCTTCGATGCTCTCGCGCGCGCGGAACGTCCACTTATCTATGCGGGTGGCGGCATCGTCGCCGGCAACGCGTCGCCCGCGCTGCGCGCGTTCGTCGACGCATTCGGCGTGCCCGTCACCACGACACTGATGGGCATCGGCGGTTACGACACGACCGAACCGCTGGCCCTGCATATGCTGGGCATGCACGGTACCGCCTACGCCAATTACGCGGTGGAGGATTGCGACTTTCTGTTCACGCTCGGCGCACGCTTCGACGATCGCGTCGCCAGCGTTCCCGCACAGTTCGCACCGCGCGCGAAGTTTGTCGCGCACATCGATATCGATCCGGCGGAAATCGACAAGGTCAAACAGACCGACTGGCATCACGTGGGCCCGTTGGATCGCGCGTTACAGCGACTGATCCAGTACGGCAAGGATCATCGCATCCATCTTTCGCTGGGCGAATGGCATGCGCACGTCGCCTCGCTCAAGCGCGACCACGCGATGAACTACGATCGCGGCAGTGCGCTGATCCAGCCGTATGCGGTGCTGGAGGAAGTCAACCGTCATTCGCAAGGCCGCGCCATCGTCACCACGGGCGTGGGCCAGCATCAGATGTGGGCTGCGCAATACCTGGATTTCCGTTCGCCGCGTCACCTGCTGACATCGGGTTCGATGGGGACGATGGGTTTCGGCCTGCCGGCGGCAATCGGCGCGCAATTCGCGCAGCCCGATGCGCTGGTGATCGACGTCGATGGCGATGCCAGCATCCGCATGAATCTTGGCGAGCTGGAGACAGTCACCACCTACGGCCTGCCGCTCAAGGTGCTGGTGCTCAACAACGTCGGCGACGGCATGGTGCGCCAGTGGCAGAAGCTGTTCTTCAAGGGCCGCTTTGCGTCATCCGACAAGAGCCTCCATCGCAAGGACTTCGTCCGCGCCGCGGAAGCGGATGGATTTGCGTGGGCGCATCGTTTGGAAAACCCCGAGGAACTCGCATCGACCATCGCCGAGTTCCTCCACTTCGACGGCCCTGCCTTCCTGGAAGTGATGATCGACCCCGACGCCGGCGTATACCCGATGGTCGGCCCCGGCGCCAACTACTCGCAGATGATCACCGGCGAGTTCATTCCCGGACGGCATGCGTCGCACACGGGCGACGCCACAGCCACCGATAGCTTCTAACCCGCTCGAACGACTGGAACATCGCCATGCAACACACACTCTCCATCCTGCTGCAGAACGAAGCCGGCGCACTGGTTCGCGTTGCCGGGTTGTTTGCGGCGCGTGGCCACAACATCGATACGCTGACGGTCGCGGCCACCAATGATCCGGCCGTCTCGCGCCTCACGCTCACCGTGCGCGGCGACGATGCCAAGTTGACCCAGATCCTGCAGCAGACACGCAAACTGGTCGACGTGCTTCAGGTCGAGCATCCCGCCCAGGCATGAACGCAAGGCTTGCACATGGCGACAGCGATACGGGCTTGACCGCTGCGGCCGTATTGCGGCGCGCCGAAGCGGCGCGCGTCTACGAGGTTGCGCAAAACACCGCACTGGAACCCGCATCGTTGCTCTCGGAACGACTGGCCACGACAGTGCTACTCAAGCGCGAGGATCAGCAACCGGTGTTCTCGTTCAAGTTGCGCGGCGCCTACAATCGCATGGCTCAGCTCGACGAAGCGCAACGCGCGCACGGCGTGATCGCCGCATCCGCCGGCAATCATGCGCAGGGCGTGGCGCTGGCCGCCTCGCGGTTGGGCATACACGCCACGATCGTGATGCCGGTGACTGCGCCCCAGGTGAAAGTCGATGCTGTGCGTCGCTTCGGCGGGCGTTACACCGAAGTAGTCCTGGCGGGCGACTCCTATAGCGATGCGCAGGCCGAGGCGATGCGCCTGCGCGACGCACTCGGAGCCACCTTCGTGCATCCGTTCGACGATCTCGATGTCATCGCCGGTCAGGCCACGATCGCGCTGGAGCTTCTCGCGCAGCATCCCGGACCGTTGCATGCCGTATTCGTGCCTATTGGCGGCGGCGGACTGATCGCAGGCGTCGCCGCCGTGATCAAGGCACGTCGACCCGACATCCGCGTGGTCGGCGTGCAGGCCAGCGATGCCGATTCCATGGCGCGCGCACTGGATGCAGGCGAGCGTGTCCTGCTGGACGAGGTGGGTTTGTTTGCAGACGGCACGGCCGTGAAGCAAGTCGGCACGCTGACATTTTCGCTGTGCCAGCAGTACGTCGATGAGGTGCTGCGCGTGGATACCGACGCGATCTGCGCCGCGATCCGCGACATCTATCATGACACCCGCAGCATCCCCGAGCCTTCGGGAGCACTGGCGCTCGCCGGACTCAAGCAATACGTGGCCGCACATGGCCCATGCGATGGTGCACTGGTTGCGGTGGTTTCCGGCGCCAACATGAATTTCGATCGGCTGCGATTCGTCGCCGAACGTGCGGAGGTGGGCGAACAGCGCGAAGCCGTGTTTGCGGTAACCATTCCCGAACAACGCGGCAGTTTTCGGCGTTTTTGCCACGCGCTAGGCCAGCATTCGATCACCGAGTTCAACTACCGGATCGGCGATGCACAGGCTGCACATATCTTTGTCGGCGTGCAGACGGCCCAGCGTGGCGAACGCGAGGCTCTTGCGGATGCGTTTCGCGCCAATGGCTTCGGCGTGCTGGACCTCACCGACGACGAACTCGCCAAACTGCATCTTCGCCACATGATCGGCGGGCGCTCGCCGCTGGCGCGCGACGAGCGGCTTTACCGCTTCGATTTCCCCGAGCGTCCTGGCGCGCTGGCACGCTTTCTGGATCGCATGCATCCCGACTGGAACATCAGCCTGTTCCATTATCGCAACCACGGTGCCGACTACGGACGCATCCTGGTCGGCATGCAAGTGCCGCCCAGCGAGCATGCGCTGTTGCGGGACTTCCTGAGCACCCTGGGCTATCCGCACATCGACGAAAGCGACAACCCGGCTTATCGATTGCTGTTGCGCGCCTGACGCGCAACGTTCGCGTCAGGTGCGAACGGCCAGCATGTCGTCGAGGGAACCGCCCGCATCCAACTCGAAGACGTGGTTGTCGTAGTCCATGAAGTACAGCGCGCTGTCCTCGCGCGCCATGAAGTGCTCGACGTCGGACGTCGCCAGCTTGTCCGCACAGGCCACCAGTTCATCGCGGCTCACCTCGAGCGCGATGTGATCGCCATTGCGGCACGAGGGCCCAGCGCCCTGCCGCAGCACAAACCACACGCCGCCCAACTTCGCGCAACTTTGCGGGTGACCGTTGTCGTCGGGCAAATCCGCTATGACTTGGGCACCAAGAACGCTGGCAAACAATTCTGCGGTACGCGAAGGGTCACGCACGATCAGTGCAATGTGACTGATTGACGAGACCATGAACACCCCACCCCCAAAATGGTGCACGATCCTAGACTGATCCCACCGGTAGGGGCAATGTACTCCCACTTGCCGCCCGGTGGCGCAACGCACAGTTTCCGTGTAAGAGCGTCACGCTACACTTGAGGGATGTCTCCGACTTCCCGCAAGCGCCCCCGGCGCAATCCCCCGGCGCCAGCCACCACTCGCGCACGCCCCGCCGCCTTGCCGGCGGCACGCAAAGCGCAACGGCCGGCCGACAGCTCGACACGCGCCTCCCGCGTGCTGGACTGGCTGCTGCAAAAGCTGCCCGATCGGCACCGCGAAAAAGCGCACGATATTCTTGTATTGACCCGCATGGACAGGCCGATCGGCGCCCTGCTGCTGCTGTGGCCGACCTGGTGGGCGCTGTGGCTGGCGGCCGGCGATTTTCCGCCCTGGAAGATGCTGATCATCTTTACGCTGGGCGTCTTCGCCATGCGCGCGGCCGGCTGCGCCATCAACGATTTCGCCGACCGCAAACTCGACCCCCAGGTTGCACGGACGGCCGGACGGCCGATCGCCGCGGGGCGGGTCACGCCGCGCGAAGCCCTGATCGTGTTCGCGGCGCTCTTGATCTTCGCCTTCCTGCTGGTGCTGCTTACCAACCCGCTGACGATCAAGCTCTCTTTCATCGGCGCGGGCCTGGCGGCGCTCTATCCGTTCACCAAGCGCTATACCGACCTGCCTCAAGTGGTGCTGGGCGCGGCGTTCGGCTGGTCGATCCCGATGGCTTTCGCTGCCGTGACAAACGGCGTGCCGCCGTTGGGCTGGCTGCTGTTTATCGCCAACATTCTCTGGTCGGTGATCTACGACACCGAATACGCCATGGTGGACCGCGAGGATGATCTCAAGGCCGGCGCACGCTCCACCGCCATCCTGTTCGGCGACGCCGACCTGTTGATCCTTGGCGTGCTGATGGGCACGTTCATGGTGGCGCTGGTGATGGTCGGGACCCGCTCCCATTTGGGATGGCCCTATTGGGCGGCGGTGATTGCCACCGCGGGATTGTTCGGCTGGCAGCAGTGGTTGATCCGCAACCGCGACCGCGATGCCTGCCTTACGGCATTCCGGCACAACAACTGGCTAGGGCTTACGTTGTGGATCGGCATCGCGCTGGCTCTCGCCATACGCTGATTCTTTGCCCTCAGCGACCGGGAATCGGCGCGCGTGCGAGCGCCCACACATCGACACGCTCGACGCCCGCACGTTTCAACGTGCGCGCGCATTCGCCCAGTGTTGCACCCGTAGTGAATACGTCGTCCAGCACAACAACGTGTGCTGGCAGTTTCGCATCTTTGCGCAAGGTGAATGCATGGCGCAGATTTTGACGACGCTCGACGGCTGTCAAACCGGTTTGAGCATCGGTGTATCGCATGCGAAGCAAAACATCTCGCCGATACGGAACACACAACGCCTTCGCCAATGGCCCGACTAATTCCAACGTTTGGTTGTATCCGCGCTCGCGCAGACGCCGCTGATGTAGTGGGACAGGCAGGATGAGCTGCGGCAGCGCAGGCGGCCTTTCGCGCTGCCATGCATGAACCAGTGCGCGGCCCGCGGCAAGATCGCGACCAAACTTGAAGCGCGTCTCCAATCGATCCAGCGGCCACGCGTAGCGAAAAGGTGCCCACGCCGTATCCCAGGGCGGCGCCTTGCGCTGGCAGCGGCCACACTGCGGCGCCGACACGGGCAACGGCAAAGCACAACGCTCGCAGCAGTGCGTATTGCGCGGCAATTCCGCCATGCAGGCCGCGCACAGGTCCACGCCGTCCACACCCGCGTCGCCACACAGCAGGCAACGCCATGGCAGCAGCCATTGGTGGAAAGCCGTGAGCAGACGTTTCGGCGCATCCATGCGCAGGAAGTGCCGGCTTAGTTGCCCGGTTTGAACATCGCAGCGTCGACGATCGACCAAAGATGGATGATCCATCCCATCCAAATCACCCACAGCGCCGCAGCCAGCACGAACATGACGGCCGCCTTGAGCACGCGCCCTTGTACCAATTGACCCAAGCCGGGAATGAAGAAGCTGCACACCGCAGCGATGACATTGCCCGCACTACCCTGACCTGCGCTCATGGATCACTTCCCTGGAGAACGTAGGATCGATGGTAGCGGGTCTGGCGACCAGGCCGTCAACCATTCCTGCCCGTATTGAGTTGACAGCCTTTCAGGCCACTTCCACACTTATGGGCCGTACGTTTTCCGGAACCCCCGCCCATGTCCGTAGCCGCTCTCCGCCATGACTGGACGCGCGACGAAGTCGTCGCCTTGTTCGACCTCCCGTTCAACGAGCTGCTGCATCGGGCGCACAGCGTTCACCGCGAACACCACGATCCGAACGCGGTGCAGGTTTCCACCCTGCTTTCGATCAAGACCGGCGGTTGCCCGGAGGATTGCGGCTATTGCCCGCAGGCCGCGCGCTACCACACCGGCGTCAAGGCCGAAAAATTGATGACGGTGGATGCCGTGGTCGCCCGCGCCCAGGCCGCGAAGAGCGCCGGCGCCAGCCGCTTCTGCATGGGCGCGGCCTGGCGCAGCCCCAAGGACCGCGATGTGGCCCAGGTGGCTGAAATCGTGTCCGCCGTGAAAGCGCTGGGCCTGGAAACCTGCGCGACGCTCGGCATGCTGACCGAACCCCAGGCAAAGACGCTGAAACAGGCCGGTCTCGACTACTACAACCACAACCTGGACACCGCGCCGGAGCTCTACGGCGAAATCATCCACACGCGCGAATACCAGGATCGCCTGGACACTCTCGAACACGTGCGCGAGGTCGGTCTTAAAACCTGCTGCGGCGGCATCGTCGGCATGGGCGAAATGCGCCCGCAGCGCGCCGGCCTGCTGCAAACGCTGGCCAACTTGCCGGAACATCCGCAGTCGGTACCGATCAACCAGCTGGTGCAGGTGGAAGGCACGCCGTTGTACGGCACCGATGCGCTGGACCCTTTTGAGTTTGTCCGCACGATTGCGGTCGCACGCATCCTGATGCCGGCCTCGATGGTCCGGCTGTCGGCCGGTCGCCAGCAGATGGACGATGCGGTGCAGGCGCTTTGCTTCTTCGCCGGCGCCAATTCGATTTTCTACGGCGAAAAGCTGCTGACCACCGGCAACCCCGACGTCGAGCACGATCGCGCGCTGTTCCGCCGTCTCGACCTGCACGCACTTGAAGTAGCCGAAGAAGCCAACACCGTGCACGCCGACATCCTCGAGACGGAAGCGAGCGGTTGTGGCCAGGGCTGTGGCTGCAGTGCCGCGGCCTGAGCTGCTCGAGCGACTGGCCGTCCAGACGGCCGAACGCGCGCAGGCCCAACTGCAAAGGCGCCTGCGCACGATCACACAAGCCGATGGTCCCTGGGTGGAAAGCAACGGACAGCGTCTGCTTGCTTTTTGCACCAACGATTACCTTGGCCTGGCGCAACATCCGAAGCTGATCGCCGCACTGAAAGAAGCCGCCGATGCGGACGGCGTCGGCAGCGGTTCGGCGCATCTTATCTGTGGCCATCGGCGCGAGCACGCCGCACTGGAAGAAACACTGGCCGAGTGGACCGGCCGCGAACGCGCACTGCTTTTTTCCACGGGCTACATGGCCAATCTCGGCGTGATGCAGGCACTGCTGCAACGCGACGATCTGTGCGTACAGGACAAACTCAACCACGCCTGCCTGCTCGACGGTGCGCAGCTCGCCGGCGCAACCCTGAGACGTTATCCGCATGCGGACGTGGACGCCGCGGCGCGCCAACTGCGCAGCAATACCGACACGTATGCCCTGCTCGCCACCGATGGCGTGTTCAGCATGGACGGAGACATCGCCCCGTTGCGCGAACTGGCTGCACTGTGCGCGAATGAACGCGCGACCTTGATGGTCGACGATGCGCACGGCCTGGGCATACTTGGCGACGACGGCAGCGGCAGCGTCGCGGAGGCAGGATTGGGCGAACGCGATGTACCGGTACTGATGGCTACGCTCGGCAAGGCGCTTGGATGCAGCGGCGCGTTCGTCGCGGGCTCCGCCGCGCTGATCGACGGACTGATGCAGTTTGCGCGCACCTACATCTACACCACCGCCATGCCGCCCGCCCTGGCAGCCGCGACGCGCTGTGCCGTCGCGCTCGCCCGCGGCGAAACCTGGCGGCGCGAAAAACTGACCGGCCTGATCCAGCGTTTTCGTCGCGGCGCCACCGAACTAGGCCTGCCCCTGATGCCCTCGCGCACAGCCATCCAACCGCTGCTGCTCGGCGACGCCCGGCGCACCCTGGAGGCATCGAAAACCCTGGAATCGCAAGGGCTGCTGGTGGTGGCCATCCGGCCGCCCACCGTCCCGCAGGGCCAGGCAAGGCTTCGCATCACCCTGTCGGCCGCTCACGAAGAGGCCCACGTCGACCGATTGCTTGAGGCCCTCGCGTCCCTGCGGTTGGCGGATGCCCCGGTATAATTGCCTGTCGAGCGTCCCCGCCTTGCCTATGTCGATCCTCAATATTTCCGCCTACCGTTTCGTCAGCCTGGACGATCTGCCAGCGCTGCGCGAGCGCGTGCTTGCGCGTTGCCACGCGCTCGCGCTGAAGGGCACCATCCTGCTGGCGCCAGAAGGCATCAACCTGTTCCTGGCCGGCCCGCGCGTAGCGGTCGACGCTTTCATGAACTGGCTGCGCGACGATCCGCGCTTCGCCGGCCTGCAGGCCAAGGAATCGCTTTCCGACGACGTGCCGTTCAAGCGCATGCGCGTGCGGCTGAAAAAGGAAATCATCACGCTGCGCCATCCCACAATCCGCCCGGAAGGCGGCCGTGCGCCGTCGGTGGGCGCCGTCACGCTGAAGCGCTGGCTCGATCAGGGGCATGACGACGAAGGCCGCGATGTGGTGTTGCTCGACACCCGCAATGCCTATGAAACCGATGTAGGCATGTTTCCGCAAGCTGTCGACTATCGCATTGCCAGCTTCACCGAATTGCCGGCGGCGCTGGCGGCCGATCAATCGCGTTACGTCGACAAGACGGTCGTCTCGTATTGCACCGGCGGTATTCGCTGCGAAAAGGCTGCGCTGCATATGCAGGATGTCGGCATGCAGCGTGTCTATCAATTGGAAGGTGGCATCCTGAAATACTTCGAAGAAGTCGGCGGCACGCACTGGCAGGGCGACTGCTTTGTGTTCGATGACCGCGGCGCCGTCGACAAGACACTGGCGCAGGCACCGTTGTCACCTCCCGCGCCGGAAGATGAGGCAAAGGCCACCACCGCATGAGCCTGCACATCGAAGCTCACGGCACCGGCTCGATACCGCTGGTGATGATTCACGGCTGGGCGATGCACGGCGGCATCTTCGCGCCGCTGGTCGACGCGCTGGCCGAACACTGCACGATGTATCTGGTGGATCTGCCCGGGCACGGCTACTCGCGCGACAGCGAACTGCCGCTTGAGCCTGCCATCTGCGCGCGCGCGATCGCGGACGCCACACCACCTGCCGCATGGCTGGGTTGGTCGATGGGCGGACTGGTCGCGTTGCGCGCCGCGCTGGATATGCCGCAACACGTGCGTGGGCTGGCCATGCTGTGTGCCACGCCGCGCTTCGTCAGCGCACCCGATTGGCCGCAAGGCCGCGATCAGGTGCTGGTGCAACAGCTGGCGACTGATCTGGAAACCGACTACCACAGCACGGTCGATCGCTTCCTGACACTGGAAGTGATGGGCAGCCGCGATCCGCGCGGCGAGTTGCGCAAGCTGCGCGAGGAAGTCTTTTCGCGCGGCGAACCGGATCTTCGCGTGTTGCAGGAAGGTATTCGGATACTCGATCAAACCGATCTGCGTGCCGAGCTGCCGACATTGAAGCCGGGCAACAGTTGGTGGAGTGCCGGCCGGCTCGACCGCCTGGTGCACCCCGATGCCATGGAATGGTCCGCTGCGGCGAGTCGCGGCGAATTCCATGTCATCGCGCATGCCGGCCACGCACCTTTTCTCAGCCACGCCGACGCCGTTGCCCAGGTGCTGTTGCCCTGGCTCGAGGCCAACCGATGAGCGATTTCCACGTAGACACTCACCGGGTGCGTGTGAACTTCAGCCACGCCGCCGACAGCTACGAGAAGCACGATGCCTTGCAGCGCGAAGTGCAGCAACTGTTGCTGGAGCGCCTGGATTTCTATTTGCAGCAACCGGAGCGGGTGCTCGATGTCGGGGCGGGTACCGGGCGTGGTTCGGCGTTGCTGAAGAAACGCTATGCAAAAGCACAAGTCGTCGCGGTGGATGCCGCGCTGCCGATGCTGCGTACTGCGAAAGCACACACGGGATGGCTCAAGCCTTTTCTTCGCGTATGCGGCGAAGCGACGGCATTGCCGCTTCCTGATCACAGTGTCGACGTACTGCATTCCAACCTGTGTTTCCAGTGGATCGACGACCTGCCCGCGCTATTCGGCGAATGCGCACGCGTGCTGAAGCCGGGCGGCATGCTGCTGTTCTCGACGTTCGGCCCGGATACCTTGCGCGAGCTTCGTGCCGCCTGGGCTTCCGTGGATCAGCATTCGCACGTCAGCCGCTTTCTTGACATGCACGATCTGGGCGACGCGATGATCACCGCAGGCTTGCGCGACCCCGTGCTGGACGTCGACCGCTACACGCTCACCTACAGCGAGCCGAAAGCGTTGCTGCGCGAACTGAAGGGTCTGGGCGCCACGCACGCCGACCGCGGACGCGAGCGCGGCCTTACCGGCAAGCATCACTTCCAGCGCATGCTGGCCGCCTACGAAGCCATGCGCGTGGACGGCCGCATCCCTGCGACATGGGAAGTGGTGACGGCGCACGCCTGGGGCCCGCCGCCCGGACAGTCGCGCCGCGCGAAAGGCGGTGGTGAGATCGCCAGCTTTTCGATCGACAGCCTGCGCGGCTCGCGTCGCCGCTGAATCGCACCGCGCAAAGCTTGCGTCAGGTGTGCGACGCAGGAGCGCTCGTCGCAGGCGCGGGTGTTGCCGTACCTGGCGATGCCGGCTGACCGTTCTCGGGTTTCGGTTTGGGCAGATAGGTCGCGCTTACGTTGCCCTCGCCGGTGAAATGCGACGTATTGGTGTTGTAAGTGATTTTGTCGGCGTGCGCATCGCCGCTTCCCTGCTTGGTCACCACAGCGTTGGGCGACAACACCGCGATGCCGTTGATGTTGTCGTAGTCGAGCGTTGGCGCTTCCCCGGTCATGAGATTGTCGTCGTCGTCGCGCTGCTCGATATGCGCGGGGCTGCCGGTCATGACGATGCGGCTCACCTGGGTATCCGCATCGAGGTAGATCTTCCCGAGGGCTCCGGTCGCCTTCATCGTGCCTTGCGTCACCACGACGTGACCGGTCAGCGTGGTGACGGTGTTGGGCGCATTGAAGCCGTTGACGGAATCCTGCTTGGTATACATCGGCTGGTTGCGGTCGCCGGTCTTGGCGTACGCAGACGTCGCCACGATGGCCAGCGCCAGCGACGCATACAAGCCCGCGCCCAGAGGATGACGAACGGATAGGACAGCAATGGGCTTGATCATGGCTTGCGTTTTCCCCCACACGATTTATGCCGGAAGCAATCCACCAAATGATCGTTGACCATGCCGGTTGCCTGCATGAACGCGTAGCAGATGGTGGTGCCCACGAAGCGGAAGCCTCGTTTCTTCAGATCCTTGCTCATCCGGTCCGACACTGTGGTGCTGGCCGGCACATCACCCCTCGCCCGCCAGTTGTTCTGGACCGGCTTGCCGTCGACGAAGGACCACAGATAGGTATCGAGACTGCCGAATTCGTCGATCGCATCCAATGCGGCCTTCGCGTTGCCGCGCGCCGACGTCATCTTGAGCCGATTGCGAATGAGGCCGGGATCGAGCAGCAGTTTTTCCAGTTCGCGATCCTTCATCGACGCGACGCGTGCGATCTCGAAGTCGTGAAAGGCATGGCGATAGTTGTCGCGCTTATGCAGCACCGTGCGCCACGACAGGCCGGCCTGCGCGCCTTCCAGGCACAGAAACTCGAACAGGACGCGGTCGTCGTGCAAGGGCACGCCCCACTCCGTGTCGTGATAGGCCTGCATCAACTCGCCGTCGGCCGCCCAATGGCAGCGCATGCGTGACGTCACTGCCGCTCTCCTTTATGCCAGGAGCGCAGAATAACGCGACATCCTTGTCGATGGTTAGCGAAACGCCTCAAATACTGATGCTGGACCGATAACGCTGGCGCCAGTAATGGAGTACCAGCATCAACACCAGCAGCGTGCCCACGATGCCAAAGACGGTCAGGCCCAGATTGTCGCCACGCAAGCCGTCGGCATAGCCGTCCGGCAACTGCCCGCCGTTGTCGGTGAACGTGGCGGCCGTCATGCCGGTGTAATGCATGCCGCACACCGCAAAACCCATGACCAGGGCGCTGGCGACCATCTGCCACGGGCCGCGCAAGTTGAACGCGAGCCAAAGCGCCGCCATCGAAGCCACGATGGCGATGACCAGCGACGCCACGACCAGTCCCGCGTTGTAGCTGATCACCGCCGGCATCATCATGGCCGCCATGCCCAGATAGTGCATGGCGCCAACACCCAGCCCCATGCACGATCCCGCCGCCAGCAACCGCAACCAGCTGAAGAGCGCGTCGCCCACCAGCATCAATCCGGCCGAGCAGGCCGCGAAGGCCACGACCGCCGACAGTGCGGTCAGCGATGGGGCGTAAGTCACGTGCATGCCGCTGTCGCACGCCAGCATGGCAATGAAGTGCATGGCCCAGATCGCCCCCAGACCCATCGCGCCGCCGGCCATGGCGACCGCCGCGGTCCTTTGGCGTGGCGTCGTGGCCAAGGGAATCGCAACGGCCAGTTGCAACGACGTAAACGATCCCAGTACCGATACCGCGTACGAAAGCAGAACGAGCAGCCAGTTGTAGCTCACATGCATGGGCATGTCAGTTCCCCTTTGAGTCGGTTTTCTAGTGAGAAATTTCCAGACTGCAATGCGGTGCGCCGGTGCTTCGGCAACTCAAGTGGCGCACGAATACTTTCTTGGGCGTGACGGATGCGCCCAGCAAGCCTTCCAGGTAGCCCCCGTAGAACTTGCAGCCCGATTGCACGCCCGGCGTGCAAAGCGGGCTGTTGAGAATATGCACGTGCACGCCTTGCTGCTCGATATCGGCGAGCTGACGCAAGGCCGGAACACCGATGCGTTTGATGGCATCGCTCAAGCCAAGTTTGGCGCCCAGGGCGTAATCGCGTTTGTATACCCATGCACCGGTTCGCCGTCCCGCCAACATCAGCGATGACTCGCGCACCGCGTCGTCCACGCTGTTTTCCAGCGAAACCAGCCATGGGTAGATGCTCGGATAATCCTGGGCGAGCTTGGGCAGAATGTGTTCGACCCGCTCGATATCGGGCATGACCGCTGCCGATGGCGTTGCAGACGGTTCGATGATCGGCGGAGGTTCCGGCGATGGTGCGTGCACCGCGACCGGCGTCGACTTTGCGAACACTGCGGTGGCAACGGCATCCTCTCCGGACAGCGACGCTTCGAAACTCAGCACGCGATTGTGCGTGCCGAGCGTTTCTTCCAGTGCGAAACGTTGCTCGGATGGTCCGCGAACGATCATGGTCAGCCATGCGCCGTGGCTGTCCTGTGTCAGCCGTTGGCGTATGAGCGAAAACCCATTGGCAACCACTGCCCGTCCAAGCTCGGCGAGCAACCCCTCTCTGCGGTCGGAGAGGACCTGTACTTCCAGCTCGACCATAAGGCCCCCCTGTTGCTCGATGCTGGCGATCACGTTGTAGGCAATCAGGATGAGCGATTTCGAAAAATCAAATCGTGATTGGCATCATGATTCATCGGGTAAGCATGCGAGGCCGCTCACATATGGCGTGATTCATGCATGAAATTTCGAGCGATGCATCGCTACCAGGGCAGCGCGTCGAGATCGACGTTGCCTCCGGTGAGCACCAGTCCCACGCGCTTGCCTGCAAAGAGCTCTCGTTCTTTGAGGACGGCGGCGAACACTGTTGCACTCGACACTTCCACGATGATCTTCAATGCCTGCCAAAGTAGCCGCATGGCAGCGATGGTTTCCTCGTCGCTCACCGTGATCACGGTAACGTGGTGCTCGCGCAATGCAGCGAGATTCGGTTCGCCGACCAGGGTACGCAGGCCGTCGCAAATCGTGTCCGGCGTGAAGTCGTCGATGCGCGCACCGCGCGCAAGCGACTGCGCCGTGTCGTCCGCGCCCGCCGGTTCCGCGCCATACACGGCTAGCGTTTTTTGAATGCCGTGCGCGGCGATGGAGCAGCCTGCGGACAAGCCGCCGCCGCCGATCGGCGTCATCACTGCATCGAGGCTTCCGCACTGCTGCAGCAACTCCAGCACCACCGTCCCCTGTCCGGCCATGACGCGCGTATCGGCATAGGGATGAACCATGATCGCACCCGTGGCTTGTTGCACCTCGGCCGCCTTGGCTTCGCGCGCGGCGATGGTGGGCGCGCATCTGTGCAGTATTGCACCGGCGCGCTCGATCGCTTCGAGCTTTGCACGCACCGCACCTTCGGGCACGACCACGTGCGCGGGAATGCCGCGTGTCGCTGCGGCCATGGCGAGCGCGTTGCCGTGATTGCCGGAAGAGTGCGTCACGACACCGTGCGCGGCTTCCTGATCGTTCAGCGACCACACGGCATTGCATGCGCCGCGAAATTTGAACGCACCGCCACGCTGCAGGTTTTCGCACTTGAAATGGAGTCGCGCACCCACCAAGGCGTCGAGCGCGTCGTTGCGCAGCACCGGCGTCAAGGTGGCGTAAGGCGCGATGCGCGCGGCGGCATCACGAATCTGGTCGATGGTCGGTAGCAAAACGCTCATGCCGGATCGATCTCCACACCGCAACGGAATTGTCGTTCTGCGCCCGGCTCCAGGCGAATGGCGCTGGCACAATCGGCACGATTGAACGCGTTGGACATGCTTTCCATCGGCTCCAACGCGACGGAGCGACGCACGTCGCGCGTGACGGTATCCGCGGTGAAGGCCAGCATCACGCCGCTTTCCTGCCACATATGAATGCGCATGCCGCTGGCCGGGTCGCGCAGGGTGGTGCGCGCGCGGCCATCGGCATCTTTCACGAGATCCGCGTAAGCATGATTGATTTCGGTGGCGCCGATGGGTTTGGCGTGGCGAAAGTCCAGCTCTGGCGGCGCACGGTCGAGCGGCTGATAAGCCTCCGCATCCGGCAGTGGAATGTAGTCGGCGTCGGTGCGCACCAGCGTCGCCGCAGGAATTTGCAGTTCCCACGTATCGATGGCGCCGTCGCCCACTCGAAAATACGGATGCCAGCCGAAAAAACATGGCGCGGCGATGTTGCCGACGTTGTGCATGCTCGCCTGCAACGTGAGTCCTTTTGCGTCGAGTGTGTAGGTCACCAGCAGGTCGATGGCAAACGGATACCCTTCGAACGCTCCGGGCCGAATGACCGACGTGGCAAAGGTGACATGCGCACCTTCCGCATCCACATGCTTGACGACGATGTCGAAATCCACGCCACGCACAAACCCGTGCCGACTGGCGCGTTGCGCGCCCTCCACCCCCGGCTGCAGGTCGTACGAGCGGCCATCGAACGTATACCGGGCGTCGGCGATGCGATTGGCGAACGGCGCCATGATGGCAAAGCGCGAACTGGGGCGGCTTTCCACTTCGGCGCTGTCGCGATAGCCATCGGCGAGCTGGCGGACGACCCCGCCCACGGTCTGCTCAAGGCCGATCAAAGCGGCGCCGCGGCGAGCCACCCGGACACACCGTCCACGTTCTACGTCGCGCAAAACGAGTACCTCGTGCGGCCCCAATTGCTCCAACTCGATGCTGAATACGTTCATCCGCTTGTCCTGGCGGGAAAAACCCGCATGTTAGCCTGATACAACTTCGCCATGTCCGCGTGCCGCATGACTCTCGTTAACGAACCCGCCATCACGCCCATCCGTCTGCACGACTATCGCCGTCCGGCGTGGACCGTGGACACCATCGAACTCGACGTCGACCTGGGCATCGATGCCACCGACATTACGTCACGATTGACGTTGCGCCACGGCGGCACGCAAACCACGCCGCTGCGCCTGGACGGCGAAGGGCTGGAGCTCTTGGCCATCTCGCTCGATGGCCATCCGCTCGATCCGAGCCATTACCGTCACGAAGACAACGTGCTGGAAGTGGACGGCGCACGCGACGGCAGCGTGCTGGAGACCCGCGTGCGGGTGAAACCGGCCGCCAATACGACACTGGAAGGCCTGTATCTGTCCGGCTCGCGGGAAACCGGTTTTCTGCTGACGCAATGCGAGGCCGAAGGGTTCCGCCACATCACCTTTTTCCCGGACCGGCCCGACGTGCTCGCCCGCTACACCGTGACGCTGCTCGCCGATCGCGCACGCTTTCCGGTGCTGCTCGCCGGCGGCAATCCGGACGGCACCGGCGAATTGGCAGAAGGACGTCATTGGGCACGCTTCGTCGATACGCACCCCAAACCCAGTTACTTGTTTGCACTGGTTGCCGGCCGACTGGAAAACATCCAGCGCGACTACATCACCGCGAACGGTCGCGCGGTGAAGCTGGTGATGTGGTCCGAAGCGAACGTCATCGATCGCTGCCACTATGCGCTGGATGCGCTCGAGCGCTCGATGCGCTGGGACGAGCGCACTTATGGGCGCAACTACGATCTGGATGTGTTCCACGTCGTGGCCACGCACGATTTCAACATGGGTGCGATGGAGAACAAGGGACTGAACATCTTCAACGCGAAATACCTGCTGGCCGATCCGGACAGCAGCACCGACGAGGAATATCGCGCCGTCGAGGCCGTGGTGGCGCACGAGTACTTCCATAACTGGACCGGCAATCGCGTGACCTGCCGCGACTGGTTCCAGCTCTCACTGAAGGAAGGCCTCACGGTATTTCGCGAGCAGCAGTTTTCCGCGGACATGAATTCGCCATCCCTTAAGCGCATCGAGGATGTCTCGCTGCTGCGTCGCACGCAATTCCCCGAAGATGCAGGCCCGTTAGCGCATCCCGTTCGTCCCTCCGAATATCGCGAGATCAACAATTTCTATACCGCGACCGTCTACGAGAAGGGCTCGGAGCTTGTGCGCATGCTCGCAGGCCGACTCGGCCAGGAAGGTTTCCGGCGTGGCATGGACGTGTATTTCGAACGCCACGATGGCAGCGCGGCAACGATCGAGGATTTTCTTTCCGCACTGGGCGATGCGAACGGCATCGACTTGATGCCTTATCTGGCGTGGTATGCGCAGGCCGGCACGCCGCACCTGCACGCCCAGGGCGAATACGATGCCGCACGGCGCCAATACACGTTGACGCTCTCGCAGCATACGCGCGCAACACCCGGCCAGCCGGAAAAAGTACCTGTGCCCATTCCCGTGAAGCTTTCGCTGTTCGATCGCGACGGCCGGGTTTTGCCACTTCACATCAACGGACACGCTGCCGGCACCGAGGCCGTGGTGGTGGTCGACATGGCATCGCAGCACGTTGTCTTCCACGATGTCGCGACCGAACCGGTGCCCTCGTTGCTGCGCGACTTCTCGGCGCCGGTGGTGCTTGAATACGACTATTCGCCTGCCGAACTCGCACTGCTGCTCACGAACGACGCGGACGGCTTCAATCGCTGGGAGGCAGGCCAGCAACTGGCGGTCCTCGCTTTCGATAGCCTGCACGGCAACGCAGAAACAGACGCATGCAAAGCGTGGTGCGATGCGCTGACCGCGTTGTTCGAACACCATGCCATTGATGATGCCTTGCTGGCCGACCTGCTGACGCCACCCGGCGAAATCGAATTTGCCGACCGCCAGAGCGAAGTTGACCCTGCGAAGATTCACGCACAACGTCAGGAGTTGCAGCGCCATCTGGCAAAGCGCATTGGCGCACCGGCGTTGCTCGCCCGCTATCGCGCGCTGGCTTCCCATACAAGCCAATCGCTCGATGCCGAGAGCCAGGCCAGGCGCCGACTGAAACGACGCGTGCTCGAATTGCTGGCGCTGCTGGATGCCGACACCGCGCACGCGCTGGCAGCGCAGCAGTACGAATCAGCTGTCGGGATGACAGATCGTCTGACCGCACTGGGCGTGCTTGTACGCGACCGTGCCCCGCAGGCTGCCGCGGCGCTTGCGGATTTTCGTCGGCGTTACGCCGACAACCCGCTCGCGCTCGACAAATGGTTCGCGGTGCAGGCACAAGTACCCGGCGAGCCGGCACTCGCGACCGTCAAGTCACTGGAAAGCGATCCGGCGTTCACGCTGAAGAATCCCAATCGCGCACGCGCCGTGCTCGGCGCATTCGCCAGCAACAACCCCAGCGGATTTCATCGCGCGGACGGCGAAGGTTATCGATGGCTCACCGAGCGGCTGGCGGAACTGGATGCGCTCAATCCGCAGATCGCGGCGCGCCTGGCGACGGCGTTCAACGGATGGCAACGATTGGAGCCGGTTCGCCGGGAAGTGGCGCATGCGGCGCTTGGCGAACTCGCTCAACGGCAGGGCCTGTCACGCAATCTCGGCGAGATCATCGGCAACGTACTGCAGCGCTGATCGCTCCTCAGACTTAGACGGCGCCCTCGCAAAGGGGGCGCCGTCGCAGGGCGGCACTGAAAAAGGGCTAAGCCTTCAGCCTGGCAGATGATCCAGCTCGGTGAGCAGATGAGTCATGCGCGATTCCAGACGCGGGCGCAATTGCTGTTGCTGGGAAGGTTCGCGCTCGACGAGATGATCCATCGCCATTTCGAGGCGACCGATTTCGATCATCAGGTCATGCCGCAGGTAAACCGGTGCAAACTCGTTACTGTTATCCATGACACGCCTCCGACTTTTGCTTGCACCGAGGCGTTGCAACAGGCGTGCCAGCTTGTGATGCACATCACACAACATTTTTGCTCTCAATCACGCTGTGACCATTTGTGTCAGCAGCTGCCGTTTACCGGCATAAATTTGCATTTCAGTCACCCCATGTTCACGCGTGCGGGGCGATGATTCGTTCACGCCAAGGGGGTGCGACGGTTGCCGTGCGACCCATGACGATTTCAGTTTCTGGCGCCCGGCAATACGGTCATCCTGGATTCCCCCTGTTCCTGAGACCGCCGGGCGCCAGATCTCTCTTCAAGAGATCAAAAATAACGACGGCGCCCTTGCGGGCGCCGTCTTTGCTTCCTATCCCGGTACGCGAAAGGACCCCTGTCGCCCTATCTCAGCGCGCGATTTGCGCGGCATCTGCCCGTGAAAGTGCGGTAATTAGCATGCAGAAAACATGCCATGTTTGTGTAGGCGATGCCCTTCAATTGCGGCTGCATTACCATAAGCCTTTGTCTAACCCTCGATTTTGCGCACACCAATGCTCCACCCAAGCGCCTATGACGTGATTGTGATCGGCGGCGGCCACGCCGGCACCGAAGCCGCGCTGGCTGCGGCGCGCTGCGGTGCGCGCACGCTGCTGCTGAGCCACAACATCGAAACGATTGGCCAGATGAGCTGCAACCCGGCCATTGGCGGCATCGGCAAGGGCCATCTGGTGAAGGAAATCGACGCCCTGGGCGGCGCGATGGCCCAGGCGGCGGACCGCGCGGGCATCCAGTGGCGCACGCTCAACGCCTCCAAGGGGCCGGCGGTACGCGCCACCCGCTGCCAGGCCGACCGCGTGCTCTACAAGGCGGCCATCCGCCGGATGGTGGAAACGCAGCCGAACCTCGACCTGTTCCAGCAGGCGGTGGACGACCTGCTGATCGAGCAGGGCCGCGTCGTCGGGGTAGTGACGCAAATGGGCCTTTCCTTCCGCGGCAGGTCAATTGTGCTCACGGCGGGCACTTTCCTGGCCGGCAAGATCCATATCGGCCCCGCGCAGTACGCCGGTGGCCGCGCCGGCGACCCGCCCGCCAGCACCCTCGCCCAGCGTCTTCGCGAGCTGCCGGTGGCGGCCGACCGCCTCAAGACCGGCACACCTCCGCGCATCGACCTGCGCAGCATCGACTTCAGCGGCCTGGACGAACAGCCTGGCGACGACCCGGCCCCGGTCTTCTCCTACCTGGGCTCGCGGGCGGACCACCCGCGCCAGGTCAGTTGCTGGATCACCCACACGACCGAGCGCACCCACGAGATCATCCGGGGCGCGCTGGACCGCTCGCCGCTCTACACCGGCCAGATCGAAGGCGTGGGCCCGCGCTACTGCCCATCGATCGAGGACAAGGTGGTGCGCTTTGCCGACAAGGGCTCGCACCAGATCTTCATCGAGCCGGAAGGCCTGGATAGCTTCGAGATCTACCCGAACGGCATCTCCACCTCGTTGCCGTTCGACGTGCAGATGGCGCTGGTGCATTCGATCAAGGGGTTCGAGAAGGCCCACATCACGCGTCCCGGCTACGCGATCGAGTACGACTATTTTGATCCGCGCGGCCTGCATCCCTGGCTGGAAACCAAGACGATTCCCGGGCTGTACTTCGCCGGGCAGATCAACGGCACCACCGGCTATGAGGAAGCCGCCGCGCAGGGCCTGATCGCCGGCCTGAACGCGGCGTTGGCCGTGCAGGGCAAGGCGCCGTGGTATCCGCGCCGCGACGAGGCTTATGTCGGCGTGCTGATCGACGACCTCACCAGCAACGGCACCATCGAGCCTTACCGCATGTTCACCTCGCGCGCCGAGTATCGCCTGCATTTGCGCGAGGACAACGCCGATCTGCGCCTGACCGAAACCGGCCATGCGCTGGGCGTCGTGCCGCAGGAGCGTTTCGATGCGCTGCGCGCCAAGCGCGAGGCAGTGGAACGCGAGGTGCAGCGGCTTGGCGCCCTCTGGGCCGCTCCGAACAACGCCTTGGGCGCAGCCATCGAGCGCCAGCTCGGCATCGCCGTGAGTCGCGAAACCAATGCACTGGATCTGCTGCGCCGCCCTGAGCTCGATTACGTCAAGCTGACTTCAGTGAACGAACTCGGCCCGGCCGTCGATCGCGAGGACGTGGCGGCTCAGGTCGAAGTGCAGACCAAGTACGCCGGCTACCTCGAACGTCAGCGCGAGGAAATCGAGCGCCAGCGCCGTCATGAAAACACGAGCATTCCTTCCGGCTTCGATTACGACAAGGTGCGCGGTCTTTCTGCCGAGGTGTTGCTGAAACTCAAGCGCAGCCTGCCGGCCACCATCGGCCAGGCGGCGCGCATCAGCGGTGTGACGCCGGCAGCCATTTCGTTGCTGTTGGTACACCTTAAACGACGCGACGCGGCCTGAGTCCAATCCATCGCTGGCGCATGGCATCATGCGCTTCTGTTTATCGAGGAATGCACGATGGAAGTCTGGATCGGCCGACAGGGCGAACGCCACGGCCCCTATCAGGAAGAACAAGTGCGCGAATGGCTGCGCGGCGGACAGCTGGGCCGCGACGATCTGGGCTGGTACGACGGCCTTGCGGATTGGCAGCCACTGTCCGTGCTGTTTGCCGACGAGTTTTCCAAGGCGCCGCCGCCCTATCCGCCTGCGGCAAACGCAGCGCCCACCTATTCCCGACCATCCACCGTCGTGAGCTATGCGGGCTTCTGGAAGCGTGTCGTGGCATACCTCATCGATGCCTTCGTGTTGTACTTCCCGTTCTCGCTGCTGGAATTGCCGTTCGGCATGCGCAAGGCCTACGAAGTGCTGAATCAGAAAGTGATGTCGGCGGACACCGATCCGCAGACGGCACTGGAGGCGTATCAGCATTTCTACATCGAGCAATGGCCGTATTTTCTGACCACGCTTGTGGTCGGCTGGCTTTATTTCGCGGTGTGCGAAAGCTCTTCATGGCAAGCCACGATCGGCAAGCTGGCGCTCGGCATGCGCGTGACCGATCTGCACGGCGCACGCATCAGCTTCGCACGCGCACTGGGACGTTACGGCGGCAAGCTGATCAGCGGCTTCATGCTCTGCATCGGTTTTCTGATGGTCGCCTTCACTCAGCGCAAACAGGGCCTGCACGACATGCTGGCCAACACTTTGGTGCTCAACGGTCGCGCCAGCGATGTAAATCGCCATGCGCCGCCGCCGACGCAGCACGACAAGACATCGTTCAGCGCTTGATGCGTCACGCATGAACTGACGGCGACGGAGCAATCCGGCGCCGTTTTTTCATTCAATTCAGTGTGACTTGCTATCATCAAGGCTTTCCCACCGCATACCGGCGCCGCGACGCCGGCGCAAGGAACCATCGCTTCATCATGCTCAGCATCGAACAACGCATTGCCCTGGACATCGCCGCCAAGGCGGAACAAGTACACGCTGCCGTGGAATTGCTCGATGGTGGCGCCACCGTGCCGTTCATCGCGCGCTACCGCAAGGAGGCCACCGGCGGTCTCGACGACACGCAACTTCGCCTGCTTGAAGAGCGCCTGCGCTATCTGCGCGAACTGGAAGAACGTCGCGAGGCGATCCTTGCCAGCATCGAAGAACAGGGCAAGCTCACCGACGCCTTGAAGGGCGACATCCTTGCCGCCGATACCAAGGCGCGACTGGAAGATCTCTACCTGCCGTACAAACCCAAGCGTCGCACCAAGGCGCAGATTGCGCGCGAAGCCGGCCTGGAGCCGCTCGCCAAGGGATTGCGCGACGACCCCACGCAATCGCCGGAGGCATTGGCCGAATCTTTCGTCGATGCCGAAAAGGGCGTGGCCGACGTGCGCGCAGCGCTCGACGGCGCGCGCGCCATCCTGATGGAAAGCATCGCCGAAGATGCGCAACTGCTCGGCGACCTGCGCGACTGGTTGTGGGAAAAGGGCCAGATCCGCGCGAAGGTGGTGGAAGGCAAGGAAAACGAAGGCGCGAAATTCCGCGACTATTTCGATCACATGGAAGCGATCGGCAAGATTCCGTCGCATCGCCTGCTTGCCTTGATGCGCGCGCGCAACGAAGGCGTGATCGAGCTTGAACTCGCACCGGCTGTCGAGGCGGAACAGGGACACCTGGAAGGCGAAGGCCGCGTGGCCGCACACACCGGCATCGTCGATCGCGGCCGCGCCGCGGATGCGTGGCTGCGCGAGACGGTACGCCTGACCTGGCGCGTGAAACTGCATCTGCATCTCACCCTGGATCTGTTCGGCCGCATGCGCGAAACCGCGGAAGACGAAGCCATTCGCGTCTTCGGCGACAACCTCAAGGATCTGATGCTGGCTGCGCCCGCCGGTGCGAAAACGGTGATGGGTTTGGACCCGGGCATCCGCACCGGCGTGAAAGTGGCGGTCGTCGATGCCACCGGCAAGTTGCTTGCGACCGACACCGTCTATCCGCACGAACCGCGCAATCAATGGGATCAGTCGCTCGCTCGACTGGCGGTGCTGAGCAAGCAGCATGGCGTGAATCTGATCGCCATCGGCAACGGCACTGCCTCGCGCGAAACCGACAAGCTGGCTGGCGAGCTCATCAAGAAGCACGCCGATCTCAAGCTTTCGAAGATCGTGATAAGCGAAGCGGGCGCCTCGGTGTACTCCGCTTCGGAAACTGCCGCCAAGGAATTCCCCGATCTCGATGTGAGCCTGCGCGGCGCCGTGTCGATTGCACGACGCCTGCAGGATCCGCTGGCCGAACTGGTGAAGATCGAGCCCAAGGCCATCGGCGTGGGTCAGTACCAGCACGATGTGAATCAGGTGAAGCTGGCGCGCGCGCTCGATGCGAAAGTCGAAGACTGCGTGAACGCGGTGGGCGTGGACGTGAACACCGCTTCCGCCGCGCTGTTGTCGCGCGTTGCGGGTCTTACCGCGAGCGTGGCCGAAAACGTGGTGAAGCATCGCGATGCCAACGGCCCGTTCGCCAACCGCAAGGCGCTGTTGAAGGTGCCGCGCCTGGGCGATAAAGCATTCGAGCAGTGCGCTGGCTTCTTGCGCATCCCCAGCGGCGACAATCCGCTCGATGCGAGCGCGGTGCATCCCGAAGCGTATCCGGTGGTCGAGCGCATCATCGCGCAATGCGGCCGCGAGGTGAAAAGCATCGTTGGCGACACCGGCTTCCTCCGCGGCTTGAAGGCGGAGCAATACACCGACGAACGTTTCGGCGTGCCGACCGTGCGCGACATCCTCAAGGAACTGGAAAAGCCCGGCCGCGATCCGCGTCCGGAGTTCGTTGCACCGAGCTTCGCCGAAGGCGTGGAAGATCTGAAGGATCTCAAGCCCGGCATGATTCTCGAAGGCCGCGTCACGAACGTGGCCGCTTTCGGCGCCTTCGTTGACATCGGTGTGCATCAGGACGGACTGGTGCACGTCTCCGCGCTGTCGCACAGCTTCGTCAAAGATCCGCGCGACGCCGTGAAGGCGGGCGATATCGTGAAAGTGAAAGTGATGGAGGTGGACATTCCACGCCAGCGCATCGGCCTTTCCATGCGACTGGACGACGAGCCCGGCCAGGCTCGCGGCGGTCGCCCTGCAGGTGGCAGCGAACCGCGTGGCGGTTCACGCGATAACCGCGGCCCGCGCCCGGGAGCTCCTGCGTCGCCGAAGCCTTCCGCACCGCCCACAAACAGCGCGTTTGCCGACGCCTTCTCGCGCGCACAGAAGCGCTGACCCTCTGCGAACCAGGCACGACAAGTGCCTGATTCGATGGCTATACAGGGCAAGGCGGCGTGAATTGCGCCGCCTTGCTTCCTGCGATCAATAGGTTTGCTTGCAACGCAGCATGCGCTTACGTATGGCTTGCTTTAACGTAACATCCCTATAACAAACGCAGGAGCACTAACCCATGGTTCACCCACGCAAGATCGCTGGCGCCATCGCGCTGGCCCTCGGCCTTATCGGCGTTTCGCATGCCACGGGGAATCCGAAGTCGACCTTCGACAACGTCGTCACCTTCGGCGACAGCTTGAGCGATGCGGGCAATATCTCGCTGTATGAGGTTCCCGGTTTTCAGCCTCCGCAGAAGTTCACGACCAACCCCGGCAACATCACGGTGCAGAACGTCGCCGCGGCGCTCGGCTATTCGCTGACCGCGTCGCTCGCCGGTGGCAACGACTATGCGTGGGGCGGCGCTGGCGTCAACAACAATTCGCCGGGCACGCCCGCCGGCGTACCGACGATCACCACGCAGATCAACACGTACCTCGCGAGCCATCCGACGCTGGATAGCCATGCGCTGTACACGATGTGGGGCGGCGCCAACGACATCTTCTACGCCACGACCACGCCGGCCACCGCGCAGACGCAGATCGTTGCGGCCGCGCAGCAGGAAGTGAAGTTGCTGGGCCAATTGCAGGCGGCGGGCGCCAGGAACATCCTCGTGTTCAACCTGCCCAACATCGGTCTTACGCCGGAAGCCCAGGAAGCCGGTGCATCGGCGGCATCCGATCTCACCACGCTCAGCGCGATTTATAACAACCAGCTCAATGCCGGCATCGGCAAGCTCGGCGTGGGCATCATTCCGGTCAATGCGTTTGCGTTGCTGAGCCAGGTCATTGCCAATCCTGGCCGATATGGTTTTACGAACGTCACGATACCCGCGTGCGGCATAGGCTCCAGTTCCGTGCTGTGCGGCCCACAAGGTTCCGGCCTGCCTTACACCTACGCGCCGGGCACGAACAACTCATATCTCTTTGCCGACGGCGTGCATCCCACCACCGGTGCGGACAAGATGCTCGCTCAGGTCGTGTTGTCGGAACTCGCCGCGCCCCAGCAGATTTCGCTGCTGCAGGAAGCGCCGCTGGCGGCCGTCACCACACAGACGGCGGCCGTGCGCAATGAGATGACGGCCGACAACTTCGGTAGCACCACGCGCGCCTTTGCGAACATCAACTACTCCAACCAACAGTTCGACCAAAGCGCGGGCGCGCCCAAGACCACCAGCAACAATGTCGATCTGACGGTAGGTGCCGACGTGCACGCCACCGACAACATTTCGGCTGGTGTGGGCTTGGGCATCGGCGAACACTACGCCGATGTGAGCGGCGGTGGCGGTTACGATCTGCAGGCCATCACGGGCCTGGCTTATCTGACCTGGCATTCGGGTGGCGCTTACGCCGGCACCTATGGCGATTTCGGCCAGGCCAGCTACACGAACGTCAATCGCGTGTTCATGGTCGGCGACTATCGCACGCATGAAAGCGGCAAGACCGATGGCTCGTACCTGGGCCTGGGCTTCCATGGCGGCTATTGGTTCGATGTCGGCAGTTTGAAGACCGGCCCGCTGGTCAACGTCGAGTACCAGAACATCAAGATCGACGGCTACAGCGAAGGTGGCAACGATGCGACCTCGATGTGGTTCGGCCGCCAGGAACGCAATGCACTGATCAGCACGCTGGGCTGGGGTTTGCAGGGCCATTGGCAGATGAGCAACATGGATCTGACCCCGTTTGCGGAACTGGGCTGGAACCACGACAGCCGTGCCAGCACCGACATGGTGACGGCGGGCGTCAACGGCATGAACGGCAGTTTCGACATGGCGGGTTTCACGCCGGACAAGAACTGGGGCTCGGCCAATGCCGGCGTACGGGCGCAGATCACGTCCAACGTGTTGGGCTGGGTCAGCTACAACGGTCATTTCTCCGATAACAGCCAGCGCTACAACAGCATCAACCTGGGCGTGAAGTTCGGCTTCTGAGCCAACTCCACCGGCAACAAAAAAGCCGTCCGCGATGCGGACGGCTTTTTTTATGCGCTTACGTGGTGCGAACGGCTTACTTGCCCTTGCCGCCCGTCGCCATGTTCAGGATGTCCTTGGCCTGCTGCTGCAGGTTGGCGGCATCGCTGTCGCTCAAGGTTTCCGTGTTACCACCGGCTTCGTGCGTCTTCAGCACCAGCGAACCGTCATCGCCCCAGCCGGCAGTATCCACCGACGTCGGCTTCGAAGACTGGTCGGCCTTCTTTTGCTGCTGCACGACCCACGGCTTGCCATCCTTGTAAGCGTAGTCGGTACTGGTGAAGCCCTTGTCGCCGTAATCGACGAGCTCACGGATGAACTTCACTTCGAGGCCGTCGCGGAACACCTGCCAGGCGCGCGAAGCATTGGGCTCGAGCTTCGTGCCGCTCGAACGCTTCATGCCGCCGATCTGCTTCTGCACGCCCTGGAAGGCGGCAAGCAATTTTTCGCCGGGCGTCTGCGAGGGCATCAGCTCGATCGCAACGTTGCTGGTCGGGTGTCCCTGGGTCAGCACCGGCGCCTGAAGCGGCATCGTGTAGTGACGGTCCCCGTCGGTGAGCGTGGCTTCCACGACGTACATGTCGTTGGGAACGACATTGGACGAATTGAAATCCAATTCGAACTGTTGCGGGAACGTCGTCGCCGGCGCGATGGTCTTGGTCGCCAACGGAGCAGAACCCTGCGCCGTCACGTCGACCAGCTTGATATCGAGCGAGTCCTGAGCGGACGGCTTGATGTCGCCACGAATGGAAACCGTGCCGGTGATATTGCTTGCCTGGGCGGCAGGTGCCGGTGCGGCTGCGCCGTCAGTCGAAGGTGTCGACGACGAATTGGAAGAATTACTGCAGCCGGCCAGTGCAACCGCTGCCACTGTCATCAGCGACCAAACAACGCTGCGCATGGAATGAAACCTCAGGTTTGGATCGATTCGAACGCGAGCCCTGTGACGCTACGGCGCCGCCATGAATCGCGGGGGGAGCCTTAGAGAATAGCCGAAAGTCATGGGCTGGAAAAGTCAACGGGCCGACGACTCCATTCGGCCGCGTATGTAACCGCCTGATTATTAGGGCCCGTAAGAAAAAAGGCAGCCGGATTGTACCGGCCGCCTCGTGATGCGTAGGGAGATCCTGGCGATTGCCGCCAGGATCTGCCGGGTGCCTCAGTAGTCGTAAGTGAGACCGAAACGCACGTAGCGCGGCGTGCTCCAGTAGGTGACACGGCCGTAGTTGGTGTTGGGCGCCGCAGTCGTGCCATATAACGCGTAGGCGGCCGTAGCGACCGATTCGTTGAACAGGTTGTAGACCATCACGTTGAAGCCCAGGCGTTTGGCCGCCCATTCCGGTCGATATTCCGCGGCCACGCTAAGCACGTGCTGCCAGGGCAGACGTCCTGCATCGCCGGGCCGCGACGGCTTGCCACCACAATAGTGGTAATAGCTGCCGTAGCCGATCGGATTGGTCTGTCCCGCGCCGTAGTAGCCCAGACACACGCGTGGACCACCCGAGATCAAGGCAAGGTTGGCGGAGATCATCCACTCCGGCGCGATCTGGTACGAGCCATACGCCTTGAACTGATGCTTGTGATCATTGGACAAGTATCCGTTCGCGTATTCCATGACCTTGCCGAAATCCCAGTCCACCGTGGCCGAGACATCGGTCTGGCCGATATCCGAACGCACCTGTCCCTCGGAGTTGCCGTAGCTGCGCGAGTAGAGGTAGTCGATCTTGCCCTGCCACTTGCCGTCGAAGGGATGCTCGAGGAATGTCTCCAGGCCGTAGTAGTTGCGCTTGGCTCTGGGCATGCCGAAATCCTGCGCCGAAACAGTCACAGGGTCGTAGCCGCCGCTGGTATTGGGAACCAGATAGGTGTTGCTGCGGCCAGGGTTAGACAGGTAACAACCGTTCAAGTTGTCCGGATCGATGATGTAGCCCTGCGCTTCGGCTTTCGAAACGATCGTGTTGGTGTCGCAGATGTCGTCGAGGATATTTCGAATCTTGCGCACCTGCGCCTTCATGCCCCACACCCATGCCGGATCGAACTGCTGCGTGAAACCGAGCAGATATTCATCCTGATATTCGGACTTGATGCCTTGCGAAGCGACCGTCCTGGGATCGGGCGACTGACCGTATTCGTTGTTCGCGGAAACCGGACCGCCCGTGCTTGATTTGATGGGCGTCAAACCCGTTGGAATACCGTTCGCATCGATGCCTGTGTAGGTGTAGTACTGATCGGTATAAAGTGATCCTGCCGCAGCACGCAGCGCCACGCTCGCCGGCATCGCCAAGTAGTAGCGACCGACGTTGCCATACACCTTGAGCGATGAATCGCCATTGACGTCCCAACTGAAACCCAGTCGCGGCGCCCATTGCGGCTTGGTTTCACGGATATAGGCCTGGCCGGATGGGTTGTAGTTGGTGAACTGATCGTTGCGCAGTCCCAGCTTCACCAGCCAGCGATCATTGATCTGCCAACTGTCCTCCACGTACTGCGCCCGTTGTTTGACGCGCACCGACGCCGCCGTGTCGAAGACGTATCTGTACGCGTAATAGCCCGTCGAACCGCCGGGATAATTGCCGGGCGCGTCGACAAACGGACTGCCGCTGATCGGCTTGTTCGGATCGATATGTCCGTAGTACCACGCATAGCCGGGGCCTGCGGTGGTGGTGCCGTCATCGGTATCGCGCGTGTCCTGATTGTCGATACCGGCCGTGATGGTGTGATCGCCCAGCCTGTAAGCGAGATCGACGCGCAGGTTCGTATTGGTCGATCGGTGATTCGGATTGTTGAACGTGAGCACCGTCTGGTTATTGGTGACCACCGAACCGCCGGTGATGGCGGGGTTCTGGTTTTCAGGCGTGCCGATGTACGGGTAGGTTGGATCGTAGCCGGGAATTTCGCTGTAGTAGCGGATTTTCTGCTTGCCGTACAACGCCGTCAGGGTCAGATCATCGGTGATGTAGCTGGTGAACTTGGCAATGTAGACGTCCGCGGCGGTTTTCGTCGACGTGTCGTAGCTGTTCAACGCGCCCGTCTGCCCGGTTGGGTAGTTGTAATCGAACAACGCCCCCTGGTACTGGTGCTTGTTCGACGCGCCGGTCAGCTCAAGAATGTTGTTGTCGGTGATGTTCCAATCGAGTTTCGTGTACCACTTCGGATTGTGATATTGGTACTTGGTGTTGTACGAGGACGTGACCGGACCGATGCTGTTGCCCTGCTGCTTGTCCGCCTCCACCGCGGTGAAGAAGTAGAGCTTGTTCTTGATCAGCGGTCCGCCGACATAGGCGTCCTCGGTGGTTTCCCAGTATTTGCTGTCCGCGTTGCGGCGATAGATCTGACCTTGCTTGCTGCCGGTCAGATAGTAGGCATTGCCGATATCGCCCTTGGCGAATGCCGGCGTCCACAACACCTGCGCACCGAAGTGCCAATCGTTGCTGCCGCGCTTGCCGACCTGGCTGAGCACACCACCGTCGGAACGACCATACGCGGCACCGTAGCCGCCGCTGAGGATTTCTTCCTGATCGATCGCGCCATAAGGCAGCGTGATACCGCCGAAACCGCTCAGCGGGTCGGTCGTGTTGAATCCGTTGATGTAGTAGGCGTTCTCGGTCACCGACGAGCCGGCGAAGGAGACCAGCTGGTTGCCGGTGGGACCGGTGAAACCGCTATAGCCGCCGACGGCGCCAGGCGCCAACAGCGCAATCGCCTCTGCTGAGCGCGCAAGTGGCAGCGTGCTGAGCTGCTGTGCGGTGATGACTGTCCGCGAATCGACGCTGGTGACGTCGATGGCGGGAACCCCGCTTGCCGTGACCGTCACGCTATCCAGGTTTTTGGCCTGGGCGGCACTCGCGGCCGCGAAGGAAACTTCGGTGCCGGCGCCGACGCGCAGCGTAATGTCCGAACGCGAATCGACAGCCTTGCCGTCGCGCATCAGGGTCACCGTATAGCTGCCCAGAGGCAGCGAGCCTGCCGAATAACGCCCGGCCGCATCGATGCCCACTTCGCGCGAAACGCCGGTGGCACTTTTGATGACTACGGTTTGACCACCGCCCGTCGGGACCTGGCCAAAAATCGAGCCGGTGGTTGATTGGCCGAAAGCCATTCCGCTGAAACCGAAGCCAACCGCCAAAGCCAGGGCGGAAGGTCGAAGCAAGGCACTGCGTGTGAAATAACGCTTGGTCATCTAATTGTGTCTCCCCATGGGCGGCCCGGCACAGCCGGAGCCGCAAGTCTTCGTGGCCGATCGCGGATGGCCGGTGGGGCCGCCGCAGTTTCTTGCTCTGTTGGCAGCCCTACGTGTCAACCCCGATGGAACTGGCGCGTTTATGCGCTCGAGGACGACGCGGATGTGCCGCCATTCGCAAGATAATGCGAACGTAACGTAATAAATTGCTGCGGTCAACATGCTGTAACGACCGATAGACATCAGAAAAACAAGGCATTTAGTAAAATTTTGCCTGCCACCCGTCAGAAAAGCGCGGAAAATTGCGATGAATCTGCAAGTAAATACGATTACAGAACCCTCTTCGACCTTCGCTGATCGCATTAAATTGCTGATCCAGCGCGTAGGCAGCGTCACCGAGATCGCCCGCATGTGCGGCTTTTCGGAAGGGGTTGTGCGCAGTTGGCGCGACGGCAACACGGATCCCTCGCGGGCCCGTTGCGTGACCCTGGCGCGAACACTGGGTATTTCCCTGGTGTGGCTGGTGGCCGGAGAGGGATCGATGCAGATCGACCCAAGCGCGTTTGTGCCCGACGACACCAGCGGCAGCAGCGCAGAGACTATCTCGTCCCAGCGCCACCGCTCCAAGCTGCGCGCCGTCACTGACGCGCTGGAAGCCAGTGGCGCCGCCATGGATGCGCAGCGGCTCAATACCGCACTGCGTATCCTGCAGTCGGAACTGGATCTGGCGGGCAGCCCGCTGACCCTGGCCGAAAACTCCGACATGCTGGCCGAGCTTTACGAGATCCTCGGTCCGGGTGGCAATGACGTGGATGCTGCCGCGATGGTCGCCTTCAATCATCGCCTTGCCGAGCGCCTGAAAAATGATCGCGCCGCAGGCCGCATGACGACCTGAATCGTCATGGCGTAGCCCACAAAAAAAGCAGCCTTTCGGCTGCTTTTTTTTGTGCCTCGCAACCAGCGTTATAAGCGCGCGATATCCGCAATGGCGGTGAACTGCGCCTTCAGACGTCCAAGTAGCGCCAGTCGATTGGCGCGCACGGTGGGGTTCTCCGCATTCACCAGCACACTGTCGAAGAACGCATCGACAGGGGCCTGCAGCTGTGCAAGACGTGCCAGCACGGCGGTGTAGTCGCGACGCTGCAGGGCTGCAACGTTGTCGGCTTGCGCCGCTTCCAGGGCCTTAGCCAGCGCGCGCTCCGCATCGGCCTCGAAATGGGCGGGATCGACCTGGGTGCCGATACTCTGCGCACCTTGTTCTTCCTGCTGCTTGCGCAGGATGTTCGCAACGCGCTTGTTGGCGCCCGCAAGACTTGCGGCCTCGGGATAACGACCGAATTCGACGACGGCGCGCAGTCGATGATCGAAGTCGACCAGACTGACGGGCGCAACCGCCAACACGGCCTCGAACTGCTCGGTGGTGAATTCCTGATCCGCGTAGTAACCGCGCAAACGCTCGAGCACGAAGTCATTGAGCTCGTTCACCAGTGCGGCGCGGCGCTGTCCCACATCGAGAGCCGGCGCCTTGCCGTCTTTCCCCGGTTTGAGTCCGGCTGCGAACGCCGCGTCCGGCAACAACTCCAGCGCTTCGGCGAAAAGTGCCTTGTGATCGAGGTCGAGACCGCCTTCGATCAAGGTACGCGCGAAACCCAGTGCGGCGCGACGCAGCGCGAACGGGTCCTTGTTTCCGCTGGGTTTGAGGCCTACCGCAAAGATGCCGGCGAGCGTGTCGACGCGCTCGGCCACGGCAAGCACCTGACCGACCTTGCCCGCGGCGATCGTATCGCCCGCAAAGCGCGGCTGATAAACACTATCGAGCGCGTTGGCGACTTCAGCAGGTTCGTATTCGTGTTGCGCGTAGTAGCGCCCCATGACGCCCTGCAGTTCCGGGAACTCGCCGACCATGCGCGTCAGCAGATCGCACTTGGCCAGGCTCGCCGCACGCGTTGCCTGTCCGGCGTCGACGCCGACGCGATTGGCGACAACACGGGCTATTTCAGCGACGCGGACGCTTTTGTCCCACAGGCTGCCAAGCGCCTGTTGATACGTGACGTTCTTAAGCGCGTCCTGATAGCTCGCCAGCGGCGTTTTCAGATCTTCGTCCCAGAAGAATTTTGCATCGGCGAAACGCGGGCGAATCACGCGTTCGTAGCCTTTGCGAATTTCGCCGGGCTGCTTGCTGTCGATGTTCGCGATGCCGATGAAGTGTTCGGTCAACGCGCCTTTCTCGTCGAACACAGGAATGAATTTCTGGTTCGCTTCCATGGTGGTGACAAGCGCTTCCGGCGGAACGCTCAGGAACTCGCGATCGAACGCGCAAGCGATGGCCACCGGCCATTCGGTGAGGTTGGCGATTTCGTCCAGCAAAGCGTCGTCGAGCCGCGGGGTGCCGCCGGTCTGTTTGGCAACGCGTGCGACTTCGTCGCGAATGCGTTGACGGCGCTCCTGTGGATCGGCCAGCACCTTGGCCATGCGCATCGCATCCGGCCAACTGTCGGCATCGGCAACGTGCACGGGTTGAGGGTGCATGAAGCGATGACCGCGCGATTTGCGCCCACTCTTCAGGCCAAGCACTTCGCCATCGACAATCTCCGCGCCATGCAATATCACCAGCCAGTGCACGGGACGCACGAAGGTGTAGTCGTGATCGGCCCAGCGCATTGGCTTGGGAATGGGCAGACCTTTGAGCGCTTCGTCGACAATTTCCGGCAACAGCGCGGAAACCAGCTGACCGGGTTTCACGGTGCGAAAAACGAACCACGCACCTTTGTCCGTCTCCAGCTTTTCCAGTTGCTCGACACCAACACCGCACGATTGCGCGAATCCGACCAGCGCCTTGCCCGGATTGCCATCGGCATCCATCGCCGCATTCACGGCGGGGCCGCGACGTTCCAGCGACTGATCGGGCTGAGCGACCGCGACATGGGGAATATGGACGGCCAAACGCCTTGGCGTGGCATATAGCTTCGCCTGATCCAGCGACGCGCCGACGCCGCGCTTGCTCAAACCGTCGCAGATGCCGCGCAAAAACGACGCACCGAGTTCATCCAGCGCCTTGGGCGGCAACTCTTCCGTGCCTAGCTCGATGAGCAATGATTTCGCGGCGCTCATGCGGCCTGCTCCTTCTTCTTATGCTTCAGGCCAGGAAACCCAAGTTTCTCGCGCTGCGCCACATAGGTTTCAGCAACGCCGCGCGACAACGTGCGAACACGCAGGATGTAGCGCTGGCGCTCGGTCACGCTGATCGCACGGCGCGCATCCAGCAGGTTGAACGTGTGACTTGCCTTCATGACCTGCTCATAGGCGGGCAACGGCAAACCTGCAGCGATCAACTTGTTGGCTTCGCTTTCGCAAACATCGAACCAACGCAGCAGTTCGGCGACATTGGCGTGTTCGAAGTTGTAGGTGCTCTGCTCGACTTCGTTCTGATGGAACACATCGCCATAGGTGACTTTGCCGTGCGGGCTTTCCGTCCAGACGAGGTCGTAGACGTTGTCCACGTTCTGCAGGTACATGGCCAGGCGTTCCAGGCCATAGGTGATCTCGCCGGTGACCGGCCTGCATTCCAGGCCGCCGGCTTGCTGGAAATAGGTGAACTGGGTGACTTCCATGCCGTTTAGCCAGACTTCCCACCCTAAGCCCCATGCGCCGAGGGTGGGCGATTCCCAGTTGTCTTCCACGAAGCGCAGGTCGTGCACCTGCGGATCGAGGCCGAGTTCCTTCAGCGAGCCGATGTAGAGCTCCAGGATGTTCTCGGGATTGGGTTTCATCACCACCTGGTATTGGTAGTAATGCTGGAGACGGTTTGGATTTTCGCCATAACGCCCGTCCGTCGGGCGACGCGAGGGCTGCACGTAGGCCGCGGCCCACGGCTCGGGGCCCAGTGCCCGCAGAAAGGTGGCCGGGTGGAAAGTGCCGGCGCCGACCTCGATGTCGAGGGGCTGCAACAGCACGCAACCCTGGGCCGCCCAATAACGGTTGAGGGTCTGGATCACATCCTGGAAAGTAGGTGCGGACATCGCTTTCCGTAACTGTGTGTAAAGCGCGCTAGTATAGCCGCAGCGCATCTTTTCGCTGATTTTTCACAGCGATGGATGTCCACAAGGGGTTTTAAGCAGATGGCAGCCACTCCACAAATCGCCTCCTTACTCGGTCGTCGCGGCCGCCTGGCCCTGGACGACGTGCTGGCCGCCCTGGTGGTGGATGGTCATCTGTCTGCCGACGATGCCAAGCAGCTGCGCCTGGGCAACCGCGCAGGCCGCAACGCGGTGGAGCTCAATCCCCTGGTGGTGATCGCCAATGCCAAGTTGGTCAATCAGCGCGACCCGGCACGCCCGCTCAGCCTGGAAGGCCTGACCGAATGGCTGGCTGGGCACGCCAACCTGCCTTACCTGAAAATCGACCCCATGAAGATCAACGTGGCGGCGGTTACCCAGGTCGTCAGTCACGCTTATGCCCAGCGCCATCGCATCCTGCCGGTGGCGGCGACAACCGGCGAAGTCACCTTCGCGACCGCCGAGCCTTTCGATGCCACCTGGGCGAAAGATCTGGCTCAGATGCTGCGCCGGGACGTGCACCGCGTGGTGTCCAGCCCGATCGACATCAATCGCTACCTGCAAGAATTCTATGGCGTTCAGCGCTCCATCCAGCTAGCGAAGGATGCGAAGAACCAAGGCTACGATACGTCGACCCTGCTCAACTTCGAACAGTTGCTGGAACTCGGCAAAGCTGGCGAAGTGGGTGCGGACGATCGGCACGTCGTGCATATCGTGGACTGGCTGCTGCAATACGCCTTCGAGCAGCGCGCCTCGGATATTCACCTGGAGCCGCGTCGCGAAGCAGGACTCATGCGCTTTCGCATCGACGGCGTGATGCACAAAGTGTTCGAACTGCCGCCACCGGTGATGACGGCGGTGACATCGCGCATCAAAATTCTTTCGCGCATGGATGTGGCGGAGAAGCGTCGCCCGCAAGATGGTCGCATCAAGACGCGCGCCACATCCGGACGCGAAGTGGAATTGCGTATCTCCAGCATGCCCACGGCGTTCGGCGAAAAGGTGGTGATGCGCATCTTCGATCCCGACATTGTGGCGAAGGATTTTTCCCAGCTCGGTTTTTCGGCACCGGAAGCCGCCTTGTGGCGGCACATGGTGGAACGTCCGCATGGCATCGTGCTGGTGACAGGTCCGACGGGTTCGGGCAAGACGACCACGCTCTATTCGACGCTCAAGCACCTGGCAACGCCCGATATCAACGTGTGCACGGTGGAAGACCCGATCGAAATGGTGTCTCCCGAGCTGAACCAGATGCAGGTGCAGCCAGCGATCGATCTGGACTTCGCGACCGGCGTGCGCACACTGTTGCGTCAGGATCCGGACATCATCATGGTGGGCGAAATACGCGATCTGGAAACGGCGCAGATGGCTGTCCAGGCATCGTTGACCGGTCACCTTGTGCTTTCAACGCTGCACACCAACGATGCGCCGAGTGCCGTGACGCGCCTGCTGGATCTTGGCGTACCGTATTACCTCATCCAATCCACGCTTACGGGTGTCGTGGCGCAACGCCTGGTCCGCACGCTGTGTCCGCACTGCAAAATCGAGGCAGAGCAGGATCCGCACGAATGGACCGCGCTCACGCACGGCTGGTCTATTCCGGTTCCCGCACGCGTCTTCAAGCCTGTGGGTTGCCTGGAGTGTCGCAACACGGGCTTCATGGGACGCACCGGCATCTATGAAATGATGGAACTGACTCCTCGGCTACGTGGAATGATCAGCGCGCAGCTTGATCTCATTAAGTTCGGCGAGGCCGCGCTGACGGGCGGGATGCGCCCGTTGCGCATTTCCGCCTCTGATCAAGTCGCGCGTGGTCTGACCACTGTGCAAGAAGTGCTGACCGTGATACCACCCATAGAACACTCGGAAGACCCTCAGCCCTGAGTTGCTTTCGATCGAACCGCCATTGGCTCCATGAAACCTGTCCTGATCATTCGTACCGGCCACGCCCCCGACAACATCCGTGCACGTCACGGTGATTTCCCACATTGGTTTCGACTCAGTGCCCGTTTGCCTCTGCAGCGTGTGCAGGTCATCAATGTGGCCGCTGGAGAGGATTTGCCGCCACCACAAGAGGTGGCTGGCGCGATGATCACTGGCTCCGCAGCGATGGTTACGGAGCGCGCGCCGTGGAGTGAGCGCACAGCCGGTTGGATCCGCAACGCGATGGATGTCGACCTGCCGTTGCTGGGCGTTTGCTACGGCCATCAGCTCATGTCGCACGCGCTCGGCGGGCGCGTCGATTATTTGCCTGGCGGCCGTGAAATCGGAACCTTGCCTATCGAGTTGCTGCCTGGCGCGGAACAGGATCCGCTTGCCGCGCATCTGCCCGGTCAGTTCCGCGCGCACACGACGCACGAGCAAAGCGTTCTGGAAATTCCGAAAAATGCGCAGGTCCTGGCACGCTCCGCACGCGACCCGCACCATCTGCTTCGCTATGGGCACAATGCGATCAGCGTGCAGTTCCATCCGGAATTCAACGCCGACGTGATGCGTGCCTATATCAAGCGCAAGCACCACGACATGCGGCGCGAGGGCTTCGATCCTCATCATACGTTCCGGCAGGTTGCCGCGACGCCGAATGCACGCCGGCTGCTACGAATGTTTTCGAGGCGCCACGGGCTTAGCCACGATTGACGTCGGAAAATGCATTTCAGCGACTGTGTGGTGGCATCGGGAAGGGAGTCACCTTCTGGCCGTCCGCCGCATCGCGAATGGCGAGCGCGCCCTTGCGCTCCACTTCTTCGATGCGAACGACTGCCTGCATCGGCAGATGCAGCACGCGCGTATCCTTGAATTCCTCGCGCAAGCGTTCTTCCGTTGGATCGACGACCAGCCCTTCTCCCGCCGGCTCGAAGACCAGATCGCCGACTTCGGTGAAGCCCCATAGTCCGCTTGACGCCACGTGCTGGGCATAAAGCTCGTAGCACTTGCCCAAGTGTAGAAAGGTAACTTTGTAGAGTTTCTTGTTGCGCATGACGCCATTTTAGCGCCGCATGCGGCGCATGATCGCGCCGCGTGAAAGAAGAGCGAACATCGCACCGAACAAGAAGCCGGCAACGTGCGTCCACCAGGCGTAGCCCCCATAGCTGGGACCTACGTAGCTGAAAAGGAGTTGCAGCAGGGCCCAGATGCCGATCAATAGAAAGGCGGGAACACGGACAAATTCGAGATAAAACCCGAGCGGTAGCACCAGGCCCAGGCGCGCTCGTGGGAATAACGATACGTAAGCGCCAAGGATGGCGGAGACTGCACCGCTGCAGCCGATAATCGGCCTGACGACACCCGCCAGGGAAACCGCACCGGCGAAGTTGGCGACGACGCCACCGAGAAGAAACAGCACCAGAAAGCGTACCGAACCCAGCGCACGCTCGGCGGGCACGCCAAAGATCATCAGGAACAGCAGGTTGCTCAGCAGATGCAGCCACGCGACGTGGATGAACAATGCAGTGACCAGGCGCAGCAATGCCGGGTCACGCAATTGTTGCAAGATCGGCTGATGCGTGTCGAAGATGTTGGCGGGGACAGTGCCCCACTCCAGCAGGAAGGTGACTCGTCGCGGTGCCGGCATCAATGCGAGCACCACGAACGTCACCACGCAGATGCCGATGAGCAGCATTGCTGCCCAATGGATTCGCGGTTGACGTCGTGTTTCGACATTGACGAACACGGCTCTTCTCCTCGGCAAGTGCGTCGGTCGAGCTGATTCAAAGACGCATCATAGGCGATAAGCAAGCCTTGATTCCGTTCGTCCGGCTGCACTTTCGGGATGTCTGTACCAGGACCTCTCGATCGTTGTCGCTAAGTCCTGTTTCGGTTGTATCTCATACAACCTTCGAAGAAAAATTTTTCGGCCGTGCAAAAGCCAAACGCCTTCCCGGTAAGGGAAGGCGTTTGAGGGATAAAGCCCCTGGCGGTGACCTACTCTTGCATGCGAGTGCACACTACCATCGGCGCGGCTGCGTTTCACTTCCGAGTTCGGGATGGGATCGGGTGGGACCACAGCGCTATAGCCGCCAGGGAAAGGGTGGGAGCAGCGCTTTGAAGCGCCGGCTCCGCAGAGGGGTAAACGAGTGACAAGCGTCTGGTGAAGTGTTTCGAGATGGTTCGTTGAAGGGTCGCTCTTTTGACGAGTCCAGCCATGGATGGCCGGGTTCGTCACAGAAGGACCTGTATACGAAGCGTCTTGGGGTTATATGGTCAAGCCGCACGGCTCATTAGTACGCGTTAGCTCA
>NZ_QRBF01000004.1 GCF_003363265.1 Dyella psychrodurans
GTCTTTCCAAGCCGTGCGGCGCAGCCTGCGGGCCTTCTGGACATCACCCATCATTAAAATTTCAGCACGTGGGGCCAGCTCTGTTTGTCCGCATGCCTTCCTCGCTCCTCAGAGCAGGGCACATCCATGTGCCCTCCCCGCGTGCGGTCCGTCGTCTCGACAGACGGCCAGTCTGCCTTCGCCGACGGCCCTGTGGCCTGCGAACAAACAGAGCTGGTGACGCCTACGAAGAATGGATCAGAGCATCCCTAACACTTTCCCGGGTGCTGCCGATTACTTATTGATGTGGGCCATGGCGGCCGGCGCGTAGCGCGCACCGGCGACGGCCTCGATCGGGAAGATCTCCGCGATGGAGGCAAGCTCGGCCTTGCTTAGCTCCACATCGAGTGCGCCGAGGTTTTCGTCCAGGCGCGAACGGCGCTTGGTGCCCGGAATCGGCACGATGTCCCGACCCTGCGCCAGCACCCACGCCAGCGCGAGCTGCGCGGGCGAGCAGCCCTTTTCTTCCGCGAGCGCTTCGACCTGCTTCACCAGCTGCAGGTTGCGCGTGAAGTTCTCGCCCTGGAAACGCGGGTTGGTGCGGCGGTAATCGTCGGCGTCGAAATCTTCCGGACGGGTGATCGCGCCCGTGAGAAAGCCGCGGCCCAGCGGCGAATACGCCACCAGCGCGATGCCCAGCTCGCGGCAGAGTGCAAGCGTGTCGTTCTCTTCCGGATCGCGCGTCCATAGCGAATATTCGCTCTGCAACGCGGTGATCGTGTGCACCTTGCTCGCGCGTTCGATGGTCGTTGCCGAAGCTTCCGACATGCCCAGGTAACGCACCTTGCCGGCCGTTACCAGCTCGGCCATCGCGCCGATGGTTTCCTCGATCGGCACGGTCGGATCGACACGATGCTGGTAATACAGATCGATGTGATCCACGCCCAGGCGCTTCAGGCTGTTGTCGCAACTGGCGCGTACGTAATCCGGACGGCCGCTGACGCCGCGGTTCTGCGGATTGGCCGGATCGCGCACGATGCCGAACTTGGTCGCCAGGAACACCTGATCGCGGCGCCCCTTGATGGCCTTGCCGACCAGCTCCTCGTTGGTGAACGGTCCGTACATGTCGGCGGTATCGAGCAGCGTGACGCCGCGATCCAAGGCGTGGTGGATGGTGGCGATCGACTCGGCATCATCCCGCTGTCCGTAGAAATCGCTCATGCCCATGCAACCGAGCCCGAGCGCGGAAACGGTGGGGCCATTCTTGCCGAGTATGCGTGTCTGCATGGTGGGGTCTCGCAGTGGGGAAAGAGTGCGCGCATCTTCGGCTCGTGCGGGGTTTCGATAAATGCTCAATAATGAGCATCACCATTCCATTTGGATCAACAATCCATGGACCGCCTCGATGCCATGCGCCTGTTTGCGCGAATCGTCGAACTGGGCAGCTTCACCGCGGCGGCGGACGACCTGAACCTGCCGCGCGCCACCGTCACCCACGCCATCAAAGGATTGGAAGAGCGACTGCGAACGCAGTTGCTGCAGCGGACCACGCGACGCGTGCGCACCACGCGCGATGGCGAGGCGTACTACAACCATTGCGTACGCCTGCTGGCCGACGTGGATGCGGTCGAAACCGATTTTCGCGAGACCAATGTGCAGCCGCGCGGGCGCTTGCGCATCGATCTGCCGGCGCAGATGGCCAAGCTCTGGTTGATTCCGTCATTGCCGGCTTTTTTTGCGCGCTATCCGCAGATAGAGCTGGATATCGGCACCGGCGATCGCCTCGTCGACTTGCTGCGCGAAGGCGTCGACTGCGTGCTGCGCGTCGGTCAGTTGCCCGATTCCGGATTGGTGGGGCGGCGTGTCGGCACGCTTGAACAAGTCACCGTGGCGAGTGCGGCTTATGTGCGTCGCGAAGGATCGCCGCGCACACTGGCGGATCTGCAGGACGGTCACTACGCGGTGAACTGGGCGTCGCCGACGACACATCGCTCCGAACCGCTGGATTTCATGGTGAAACGCAAGCGGCGCGAGGTGGTATTGCCCGGGCGCGTGACGGTCAGCGGGGTCGAGGCGTATTTGAGTTGTTGCGAGGCGGGTTTGGGCATTGCGCAGTTTCCGCGGTATCGGGCGGCGGAGGGATTGGCGAGTGGGCGGTTGAAGGAGATTTTGCCGGAGACGCCGCCGCCTTCGTTGCCGGTGACGGTGCTTTATTCGGCGCATCGGCAGATGCCGGCTAGGTTGAGGGTGTTTGTGGATTGGTTGGTGGGGGTGATGGCGAAGCAGCTTTGATGTCGCTTGTGCTTTTGCTTCGTTGCTCGCGTCACGTCTCCTGGTCGTCATCCCGGCGTAGGCCGGGATCCAGTGGCGTCGGTTTTTAGTTGTGCGTTGACGCCAGATTGCTCGCCTACGCGGCGGGCGTTCCGACCGCCTGCCGGCGGCCGGGTCACTTTTCTTTGCTTGCCCAAAGAAAAGTAACCCAAAGAAAGGGCAGCCCCGAGTACCCGCTTTGCGGGCTTTGCCCGCAAAGTGCGCGGAGGGATTACGGGGTTTTTCGACAGCACATCCTGTGCTGACGAAAAACGAGCCGGCATCCATGCCGGCTCCCCTACGGGCTGATCCTCCATCCCTCCGCCGGGTCCAAGGGGCCCCAAGGTCAAGAGCAGGAGCTAGAGCCAGAGCAGCGCGCGATGTGCGCCCTCGATGCCGGCGCGTAGCGCCGGAAAGAGCGGGTGTGTCGTTGCATGCCGCTCTTTGCTCTTTTGCACGGGCTCTAGGGTTTTAGCTCTTTTTAAAAGTGCGCGCTGCGCGCGCCCCGGGCCCCGTAGGCGGTGAGTGAGCTGGGGACGAAAAGGCCCGCAGGGGGATCGGCAGGGATGCCGATCCCTTTTCGCCAGGGCAGGAGCCCTGTCGAAAAGCCCGGCCCCAGCTCACGCCTCGGAGGGCGTAGCCCGGAGAGCACCGGCTCCGGGGTGCCCTTCTCTTTGGTTATCTTTCTCTTGGGCAAGCAAGAGAAAGTGACTCGGCCGTCGGCAGACGGTCGAAACGCCCGCCGCGTAGGCGAGCCATCTGGCGAAAACACACCAGCACAGCCAAAAACCAAAGTCACTGGGTCCCGGCTTCCGCCGGGACGACGAGCGTGATGCATTGCGCGAGCAGTGAGGCGACTAGGCGCGGACCAAAACCATGGAACAACAATAAAAATCAGCCCCGCGGAAACCCATAACGCGGCACCCCACACCCCATCGTCCACTCCGTAAGCGGCGCCCCCGCCGCCACCAACGCCTCACGCTGCTGCGCCAAAGGCAACCGCAACATGCTGTCCTCCAACCGCGCCAACTTCTGAAACGAAGGCAACGCAAGCATCCGCTGCACAAGCGCCGCCACACGCGGCCACTTCTCGGCATCCACCGCATAACGCACAAACGACGCGGTACGGAAATAACAGGCAAGGCTGATATCCGCGATCGACAGTTCACCGAAAACAAAGCCGTCCACCGGCAACTGCGTCTCCAGATAATCGAGCGCGGAAGGAATATCCACCTCGCGCGCTTTCTGCACCACGGCCTCGTCTGTCGTCTCGCCAAACACATGCCGACGAATCGCCAGCTGATAAAACAGCCGCCATATCAGCACATCCGCCAGCCGCGTATCGGCAAACTCTTCCAGCCAGCGCGCTTTCGCGCGTTTGACGATATCGACCGGATAAAGCGAGGGCGTCGGATATTTGTCTTCCAGGTACTGGCAAATCACCGACGAATCGTTGAGCACAAGATCGCCATCGATCAGCACCGGCACCCGCCGCAATGGACTCAGGCGTGTGAATTCGTCATTGCCGATAAAGGGCGCGATCGGGTCGATCGCGTAATCGATTCCCTTCAGGTCCAGGCATACCAACACCTTGCGGACGTAGGGCGAGACGTAATTGCCAATGACGGTCAGTGTGCTCGACATGGGCGATATTCCTCAGGCAGAAGGCAATGATGGCACCGACGTGGGCGAACCGTTGGAATCCAGCGCGATCATCACGAAGCGGCCGGTGGTGCATACGCGGCGATCGCCGGTAAGCGGATCTTCGGCAGTCATCTCCACTTCCACCTGCATCGAGCTGCGCCCGGTGCCGACGATGCGCGCCACCAGTTCCACCAGCTGACCGTTGCGCACCGGCACGCGAAAGTTCACTTCTTCCGAGCGCGCCGTGACCACGATGCGCCTCGCGTGGCGCGAAGCGACGATGAAGGCCGCCTTGTCCATCCACGCCAGCGCCTGGCCGCCGAACAGCGTGCCGAGATGATTGGTGTGATCGGGGAAAACCATTTCCAGCAGGCGGGCTTCGGGCAGCGTAGGGCTCATGGGTTGCGGGGTGTGGGAGGGGAGCGCACACAATACGGCGTGGCCTGTCCGGGCGCCATCGTGCCAAGTACCTTTGGCAGGGGTCGGGGTGTGCGGCGGGCATTACGATGAAGGGTGGTGACAGTGTTGGGGTGGCCGCATCCGCGGCCGTTCGTTTTTCAAGGGGAGTAAGCATGCATTCGAAGATCGGCATGTCGCGCCTGTACGGCGCTCTGGTGTGCGGGCTGTTGGCCGCCACCTCGTATGCGGGCAACGCCGCGGCCCAAGGCCGTACGCTGACGGCGCAGGATTATGCGCAGGCCGAGCGTTACATGGTCTACAACACGCGGCCGCTGGTGGACCATGACGTCGGCAAAGTGCACTGGCTGGACGATGCGCACTTCTGGTATCTCGACCACGATGCATCCGGCGATCATTACAAGCAGATGGATGCGAGCAATGGCAACGTCTCGCCGCTGCTCGATCAGGCGAAACTCGCCGCGGCATTGAGCAAGGCCACCGGCAAGCCCGTGAAGGCCGACAAGCTCGAGATCACCGATTTCCGCGTGGCGGCCGATGGCCGCGACGACATCGAAGTGCACGGTACGCACTACCTGTGCGACTTCAAGGGTGCCGGTCATTGCGTGGACAAGAGCACGGTCGTGAAAACCGGCAAGGAGCCGGGCGTGCTTTCACCGGACCGCAAGCAGGAAGCGTTCATCCGCGACTGGAACCTGTGGGTGCGCGATGTCGCCACCGGCAAGGAAACCCAGCTCACCACCGATGGCGTCGAGAACTTCGGCTACGCCACCGACAACGCCGGCTGGAAACACACCGACAACGCCATCCTGGAGTGGTCGCCCGATTCCAAGCAGATCGCGACCTTCCAGCAGGATCAGCGCAAGGACGGCGACATGTATCTGGTGACGACGAAGCTCGGTCACCCCGAGTTGCAGTCGTGGAAGTATCCGCTGGCCGGCGACAAGAACGTCACGATGATCGAGCGCGTGATCATCGACGTGCCCGGCCACAAGGTCGTGCGCCTGAAGATGGAGCCCGACGAGCATCGCTCCTCGCTGTGCGACGACATTAGCTGCGGCGAAGACGGCGGCTGGGATGACGTGAAGTGGGCGCCGGACGGCAACACGCTCGCGTTCGTCTCGACCTCGCGCGATCACAAGCACGAAACCTTCCGCATCGCCGATGCGAAAACCGGCGAAGTGCGCACCGTGTTCCACGAAGACGTGCCCACGTATTACGAAAGCGGCAACGGCGCGGTGAACTGGCGCTATCTGCCGGGCACGAACGAAGCCATGTGGTTCAGCGAGCGCAACAACTGGGGCAATCTGTATCTCTACGATCTCGCCGACGGCAAGCTCAAGCATGCCATCACCACGGGCGACGGCAACGTCACCGAAGTGCTTAAGGTGGATGCGAAGACGCGCACGGTGTGGTTCCGCGGCGTGGGCCGCACGCAGGGCGTCAATCCGTACTATCAGCAGTTCTGGAAGGTAAGCCTGGACGGTGGCGAGCCCGTGCTGCTGTCGCCGGAGCCGGCCGATCACACCGTCACGATGTCCGACGACGGCAAATACTTCGTCGACAGCTATTCGACCACCGACAAGCCGCCCGTCACCGTGCTGCGCGATGCGAACGACGGCCACACGGTGGCGACCGTGGCCAAGGCGGACATTTCGCGCCTGCTTGCCACGGGCTGGCAGCCGCCGCAACAGATCATCGTGAAGGCGCGCGACGGCAAGACCGATCTGTACGGCTTGATGTTCAAGCCCACGCATTTCGATCCGAGCAAGAAGTATCCGGTGATCGATTACATCTACCCGGGTCCGCAGACCGGTTCGGTGTACACCTACGGCTTTGCGCCGGCGCAGGCCGATCATCAGTCGCTGGCCGAGCTGGGCTTCATCGTCGTCGCCATCGACGGCATGGGTACGCCGTGGCGCTCCAAGTCGTTCCACGATGCGTGGTTCGGCAACATGGGCGACAACACGCTGCCCGACCAGGTGACTGCCATCAAGCAGCTCGGGCAGCGTTATCCGTGGATCGATCTGGATCGTGTAGGCATCTGGGGACACTCCGGCGGCGGCAACGCCACGGCGGACGCGATGTTCAGCTACCCGGACTTCTTCAAGGTCGGCTGGGCCGAAAGCGGCAACCACGAAAACCGCGAGTACGAGGACGACTGGGCGGAGAAGTGGCAGGGTCTGCTGGTCACCAACAAGGACGGTACGACCAACTACGACAATCAGGCCAACGAGAACATCGCCAAGAACCTCAAGGGACGCCTGATGCTGGTGCACGGCTCGATCGACGACAACGTGCCGCCCTACAACACCTTGCTGGTGATCGATGCGCTGATCAAGGCCAACAAGAACTTCGACATGCTGTTGATCCCGAACGTGCATCACGGTTACGCCGCGGCGACGCCGTATGCGACGCGTCGTCGCTGGGATTACTTCGTGACGTATCTGGCCGGCGACACACCGCCGACGGAATATCAGCTCAAGGCCTGGCCCTGGCGCTGAGGCAAGCGATGCGAGCAGCAGCAAGCGCAACGTGTCTGCTGCTGCTCGCGGCATGCCTGCCGGTGGTTTGCGCGGCATCGTCGCCGGATATCACGGCATCGTTCGCCGCTTTCTGGCAGGCCGCGCAAGGACAACCCTTTGCGAAGCAGGAACAGCTTTGGGATGGCGAGATCGAGGCGCCGCGTCGCGATCTCTATGCATCCGTCGTGTGGGAAGAGCAGGATCATCCGGATTGGCAGGCGCGCAAGCAGCGGTTCCTGCAGGCGCGTTTCGCCGAATATCCGAGGATCGCCTCGGATATTCCGGCCGAGTCGCGTGCGTTGCAGAAAGCCGTCGATACGCACTACCCAGACTTCCGCCGCCTGTTTCCCGATGCTGCCGAGCATCCGCCGATAGCGTTCGTGCTTGCGCCCAATTTCGATGCCAAGAGCGGCGTACTGCCCGATGGGTCGCTGGTGCTGGCCTTTGCGGTCGACTCGCTGTTGCTGGAGCAGGCGAATCTCGACATCGTCGTGCCGCACGAATCGTTTCATGTCTATCACGCCATGCACGCCGGCATTCGCAACGACGGCGTGATGCCGGGCGTGGCGCTCACGCTGCCCTTGTTCGAGGAAGGGCTCGCCACGTACGTGAGCGGAGAACTTTCGCCGGGACATACGGATGGCGAGCTGTTGTTGCAGGACGATCTCGGAGCGATAGCCAAGAGTCGCCTGCCCGCCATCGCTTCGCGCTTTCTGACCGACGCGCGCAGCAAGGCGATCGATCCCGAGCACCCGGAAATCTTCAAGCGCTGGTTCAACGCCGCCGCATCGCCTTATCAGCAGGATCTGCCCAACAGGTCGGGTTACTGGCTGGGATTGCAGGTGATTCGTCATCTGCGCAAGACATACGCCTTGACGCAGATCGTGAGCTGGTCGCCCGCGCAAGCCGATGCGCGCGTCATGACGGCGCTGGCGCAGATCATCCACGGGCACGAATGATGTCGTGTGTTTTCAGGCGGAGCGGGTTGCGACCAAGGGCGGGACGGCCGCCGCGCGCAACGCAGGGCCGAGCACGGCCAGCTGGCCAAGGAGCCATAGTGCGACAGCGCTGAAAGCCACATAGGACACGGGCAATCGTGGTTGTTCGTAATGCGTCATCAGCAGCACATTCAGCGCATACGCCAAAAGCGAGCCGAGCACGATGCCGGTCGTGACGATAAGAAAGTTTTCCGTCTGGAAATAGCGCAGGATGTCGTGACGCGTGGCACCCACAGCGCGACGGATACCGATGGATCGCTTGCGCTGCTGCACCCAGAAACTGGCGAGGCCGGCAATGCCGAGTGCGGTGACGAACAGCAGTCCGGCGGCCGCCATGATCAGCAAGCCGATCATGGTGCGGTTGCGATGAAAGTAGTCGGCGCGCAGCTGCGTGAACGTCTGTGCATGACGAAGAATGCGGTTGCCGTATACGCGGTTCAATACTTCGGGCATTTCCTTCAGTACGCGGTCGCGGTTCTCCGGCGAGGTGCGAAGCACGTAGGTGACATCATTCCCATCCGGCAGCATGGGTAACAGCGTCGCGTACTCGCCTTCGTCGCCGTCATGCGTATGCGGGCGAATAAGGTGATCCACGATGCCAACGATACGTACGGGTTTTTCGTCGGGGTAGATCGATTTGCCGAGCGGATCCTGCCCGGGAAAGAGTTGATTGCCCAGTGCGCGGGTGATGATCGTGACAGGGACGCGATCGATGCCCGCCCAGTCGTGCGCGGTATCCAACGGCACGTATTCGGCCGGCAGGAAATCGCGACCTTCGACGAGATGCAGTCCGAGTGTCGCCAGTTCGCCGGGCGTGCCATTGAAGGCTGTCGCGGCGGCACGGGCAGGGCCGTCCTGCACGAGGGCGATGCCGTTGCTCCAATCGTTGAGATTGAACGGCAGCGCATCGACGGCGGCGGCGGACTTCACGCCGGTTATCGCACGCAGCGCGGCGAGGTCGGTGTCATGGCGTACGAGTTGCGGGGCGCTGCCGTCGAGATCGGTGCTTTCGATCGACACCAGTTCGTTTTCGGCCACGCCGCTGGGAAGGTGTAGCTGCGTCGCGCGATGCACGATCATGAAAGCGACATTGCAAACAATGGCGCACGTCAGGCTTACCTGCAGAACAAGAAGCCACGCGGTGAGCTTGTGGCGGGTGAGGCTGGCGACGATAGGTGGCAACGGCATGATATGGCCTCACTGGGTCTTGAGTTGCAAGGCAGGCGTGACGTTGCACGCGCGCCAGGCGGGCAGCAGTCCGGCGAGCAGGCTGGCCACGACAGCGAGTGCGAATGTTTCCAGCAACATCGCCATATCCATTTGCGCCAGCTGCGCGTAGCCATCCGGCCGCTGCCGCACGCTCCAGAGGCCGAGCTCTGCGATGACCAGGCCCAGAACGCCGCCGGCCAGGCCGATGACCGACGATTCGATGCCCAACTGCATAAAGATGTCGCGTCGCCGCGCGCCCAACGCGCGACGCACACTGATCTCGCCAGTTCGACGCAGAAACTTGGCAAGCAGCAGGCCGACGATGTTGACCATGCATACGAAGAGAAAACCCAGTGCCAGCCAGAGCTGCAGGCGCAGGTCTTCGGGAATGACGTGCTGGACGGTCAGCCAGTCGAGCAATCCGTAAAGCTGCGGATTGACCGGGCGCGGAAAACGGCCATGCGCCTGTTGGTCGTGCCAATAATCGGCGAGAAAATGGCGATAGGCGTACGCGTTGACGGGGTTGTCGAGTTGAACCCAGAACTGCAGCCAGGCGCAGTGATCGCTGGTGCGTGCATCGCCGCCGCTGCCCCAGCACGTCATGCGTCCATTGAAGTCGAGTTTCAGTTCCTGCGCGGTTTCCAGCGGCAGGAAAAACTGATCGCCACGGCCAAATGCGCGATCGTCGATCTGCGCGTAGAACGTCGGTTGGGGACGCCAGTCGTCCAGCACGCCGATGACCCGGAAATCCGTATTCTTCAGCCGCACCGTTTTCCCGATACTGGGCGCGGTGCCGAACAGCTTGCGGTTGAGCTCCGCATTGAGTACGACGACACGTGCGCGTTCGGCATCATTCTGCGCTGTCCAGCCGCCACCGGCGTGGAAGGGCGTGCCGAACATCAGGAAGAAATCGGCGGTGACGTAGTGCCCGAATTCGAAAAACGGATGCAGCGCGTTCTCTGTCGGCCGAACAGGCAAGGCACCGGCTGCCATTGCGGCTTGTCGATCTGCGCGAGCGGCATGCAGCAAGTACATCGCGTCCGGCCAGGTCATGTTGCCGTCCGGTGTCGTATCTTTGGGCTTGATGCCGCTTACCGGACGCGGGTCAATCAAAGGTACAAACAGTTGCGCACTGCGTCCCGGTAGCGGGTCGCCGGACATCACATGTAACACCGTGATCATGGTCATGCTGGCGCCAATGCCCAATCCGATGGCGAGAATCATCAGCGCTGTCATGACCCGGTTGCGTTTCAGGCTGTAGAGCGCCAACACAAAGTAATAGCCAAGCATCGATAGTCTCCGCGAAACGAAGGTGCAGCAATCCGTGCTGCCCGGCGGCGTGGGCAGTGCGAGGTTCTTTGGGTGATGGTGTGGCGCCGTGCGGTTGTCTGCGAGATGTCAACCGGCAGTCAACCGCACAGCGGGCGGTGCCATCTCAACGATTCGCTGGTTCGGCGAGGCCTTTGGACACCGCATCGTTCAGCACTTTGTCGAGTTGCCGATCGACTTGTTCGGATGTTGCTTTCTGTTGCGCCTGCATGGCTGCTTCGCGCTTGGACAGATCAGCTTCCTGTTTCGCCAGATCGGCCGCAGCCCGGTCGAGCATCGTATGCTCGCGTGCTATTTCCGCCTGTTCCATATCCAGGCCGCGGAGCTGGCCTTGCAGGCTCGCTTCTTGCGCGGCCTCTTCCTGGGCTGTGGCATTGGCCTGCATGGCAGCGCGTTGCGATTCGAGCTCTGCACGACGACTTTCCAGTTCGGCCTGACGGCTCGCGAGCGCGCCTTGACGTGCAGCCAATCCGCTCTGCTGGCCTGCCAGCGCCCCCTGCTTCCCTGCAAGCTCGCCTTGCGCACGTGCCAGCTGATTGGCGGGCTCATAGACTTTCCGCGCCTGCCGGATCACGTTCGCATCGTGAATCACATAAGCTTCTTCGCCGCGCCGGTACCACAGCAAAGGCTGGTCTTTACGGCTCAAGCGATGCATCGCGGCAATGTCTTCGTCGCTGCCATTGACGATCACGGATTCACCGTCATACATCGCGATGCCACGGCTTGCGTGAGGCTCGGTATCGATGTCCAGGAAGCGAGCGTTGAAGCCCAGATTGTGTTCGTAGGGTGGAGCAGGTGGTGCCGGAGGAGCTGGAGGAGCAGGCGGTGAAGCGGGCGCGGGCGGTGCTGCTGGCACCGGTGGTACAGGCGGTATCGCGAGTGAAGCATGTCGCGCTGACGAAGGCTTTGCGAGCGCTGCCGGCATGGGGTGAGCCGCCGGAATAGCGGATGCGGCCGGAGCAGGTGACGAAGATGTCCTTGGTGCAGGCGAAATGGCCGGTGCCGGGGCAGGCGATACGCTGCTGTCGTCGGTCGTTTGTGTTTCGACGATGACGTGTTCCGAACTGGTCGCGGTGACGCGATAAGGAAGAACGCCTGCCAGCGCAATGGCAGCCACCAGCAGCCACCCGCGCGTCCGCGGCGTATCGTTTACGCTTTGCTGCAACATGATCAGCCGCCTCTTCAGACTCAAAAACGTGGAAGACGCGCCAGCCAGGCTGGAGTGCACGGGACTTGCCACGCCGAGGCGCAGCAACAGGTGGCCGTAACGTTGCGGCGTGGCGCGATGGCGCTGAAGTACTTGTGCATCGCAAGCGGCTTCTCGGTAGATCCCGTACTCGCGCATCGCCCATTTCACGAGCGGATGGAAAAAGAACAGGCGCTGCGCAATGGCGGGCACCCAGCCCAGCCATAGATCGCCGCGACGAACGTGCGCGAGTTCGTGAGCCATCGCCATCGCGAGTTCTTCGGGGGACAGCATGTCTTCAGCAGGCAGCAGCACGATGGGACGCCATAGGCCGGTGACCTGCGGCGATATGATCGCGTCCGACCTGCGCAGCTGCGGAACACGGCGCAATGCCAACGTACGCGCTTGCTGTGCGCACAACGTCCGCAACGTGGCGTCTTGCACGGGTTTGGCATGCTTGCGCAGCGAACGGCTCTCCCACCATTCCCGGGCGGCGAAAAGACATTGCAACAACACGCCCAGCAGCCATGATGCGACGATGGCTTCGGACCACGACCACGTGTGGGTGGTGGCGTCGGACACTTGAGAAGCGTTCTGCTCTAACGAGGCAACGGGTGCAGCGGCAGATACCGTGTTCGTGACGGCAGGTGTTTGCGTGATCGCTACGCGGGTCGTTATCGCAGCGGGCTGCATCGCAGGCTTCAGCCAATGCAGTTCCACTGGAGTGCTTACGGTGATGCCGAGCACCAGCTGCAAACCGACCAGCCACCACAGCATGCAACGCATCGCGGCTGAAAGTCGTGGCATGTAGCGCATCAGTAGCCACAGTGCGCCGATCAGAAGCGTTGCCTGCGCTGCAGTCCATGCAAGGCGCACGAACAGCGTATCGATGATGTTGGCGAACATATCCATCTCAACTCTCCTTGCGCCGCGACTGCAGTTGCGCCACCAAGGCTTCGAGTTCGGCCAGTTCGCTGTCGCTGACCTCGGCTTTTTCGGACATCCATGCGACAAACGGCGAGAGCGATCCGGATAACGTCTTTTCGACGAATTGCCCCACCGCATTGCTCATCACTTCGTTCGGGCCAGTCGCCGTGCTGTAGCGATAGATGCCTTGGACATGGCGTCGCTTCAGATAGGACTTGGCGCGCAGGCGCTCCATCATGGTGAGGACCGTGGAGCGGGCCAGGCCGCGCTCCTCGCCGTAATCGGCGGCCACTTCGCCCACCGAGACGTTCTCGTGCTCGGCCAGGTAGTGCAGGAGGGCAAGTTCCTGGTCGCCGATGGATGGCTTGCTCATGGGGGTCGACTTCCTTGACTACAGGTGTAGTCAAGCTACGCCATGACTACACCTGTAGTCAATAGGCCGCCGGGCAACCGAATATGAACGCAATCCGGCCCCGCATGGCGGCGGGCGTAGCGCGAAGGTCACCCCTTGAGGTCACATAAGGCGTGCATACTTTCTTCGATGCCTGCATCGTGCCGGCGCCCCTAAGCAGTCCAACGGATACCCCATGACTCCCCAGGAACAACTTCTTCTCGATGATTTCCTTCAGCGCCTGGCCGCCGTCAACGGCGTGGCCAAGGACGCGCAAGCCGATGCGCTGATCCGTCAGCGTCTGGCGGGTCAGCCCGATGCGCTTTACCTGCTGGTGCAGCGGAGCCTCTTGCAGCAGCACGCGCTCGATGCCGCGAAGGCGCAGATCGCGCAGTTGCAGGCTCAGCTGGGTCAACAGCAGGGCGGCGGCAGCTTCCTTGGCGGTCAATCGGCCTGGGGCAACACGCCTCCGCCGATGCCGCAGGCGCCGCAACAAGCAGCCCCGACATGGCGTGAGCGCCTGTTCGGCGGCGGCGCGGCCGCCGCGCCGCAAAGCGCCGCGCCGAGCTTCCTGCAGAGCGCCGCGACCACGGCCGCGGGCGTCGCAGGCGGCATGTTCCTGTTTGATGGCATCGAAAGCCTGCTCGGCGGCCATCACGGCGGCGGCTTCTTCGGCGGTCAGCCGGAAGTGATCGAAAACGTCACCGAGAACAATTTCTTCGACGATGGCAACCGCGACGGCTTCGGCGGCGGCAATCAGGATTTCTCGTCGACGGATTTCAACGACGACAACTTCAGCGGCGGGGTCGACGACGACAGCAGCTGGACGTAACGGATACAGCCGCGCATGTCCGATGGGCGTGCGCGGTCGTCTCAGTCATCATCGCCGACCGACAGCTCTTTAGTGAAGGTGAAGCGACGATTACCGGGCGGATCGCAGGGAATCGATCCTAGTTCGCGCCAACCATGTCGACGATAAAACTCCGGCGCCTGGAATGCATGGGTGTGCAGCAGGCCGACTCGGCAGCCGCGGCGCGAGCCTTCCTGCTCGGCCATCTTCAACAACTTGCTCCCAACGCCGGCGCCACGCAGGGCTTCTGGTAGAAAGAGCATGTCCACGAAGAGCAGCCCGCGCGATGTGCGACCGGTAACGCCGCCTATAACCTGCTGCGAGTCGGGATCTTTGACCCATATGGCCAGCGGTCGCTGGTCGTCGATACCGGTGGCCGTGGCGTTGAAGTGATCCAGGCCGGCACGAACGACGGCCAGGTCCGCGGGGTCGGGCTGGTCCGTGATATCGATAATCGGTGTTTGCATGGCCTTGATGATGATCAGAACGCCATGTCGAATGCTACCTCACCGCCCACGCCCACCTGATAGGCCGACACGCGGCGTTCGAAGAAGTTGGTGACTTCCTGCACGTCCTGCAGATCCATGAAGTCGAAGGGATTCTTCGAGCCGTATTTCTTCGGCAAGTCGAGTTGCGTCAGGCGTTGATCGGCGCAGTATTCCAGATACTGACGCATGTCCTTCACCGACAGGCCGGCTACGCCGCCGGAAAGCACGTCTTCCGCGAACTGCGTTTCGCAGGCGATGGCTTCTTCCAGCATCGTCTCTACTTGCATGCGCATCTCTTCATCGAAGAGTTCGGGTTCCTGCGCACGCACGGTGCGCACGACGTCGAAGGCGAAAGCCATGTGGCCCGATTCGTCGCGGAACACCCAGTTGGTGCCCGAAGCCAGCCCATGCAGGAGGCCGCGCGAGCGCAGGAAATATACGTACGCAAACGCCGCAAAGAAGAACAGGCCCTCGATGCACGCCGCGAAGCAGATCAGGTTGAGCAGGAACTGCCGGCGCTGTTCGCGCGTTTCCAGGCGCTGCAAATTCTGGATGGAGTCGATCCACTTGAAGCAGAACGCGCCTTTCTGACGGATCGACGGGATGTTCTCGATGGCGGCGAACGCCTTGTTGCGCTCGTTCGGATCGGGAATGTAGGTGTCCAGCAACGTGAGATAGAACTGCACATGCAGCGCCTCTTCGTACAGCTGGCGCGAAAGATACATGCGCGCTTCGGGCGCATTGATGTGCTGGTACAGGTTGAGCACCAGGTTGTTCGCCACGATCGTGTCGCCGGTGGCGAAGAAGGCGACCAGGCGATGAATGAGGTGGCGATCCGCATCGGTCATCTTCGACTTGAGGTCGGTGACGTCCAGCGAAAAATCCACTTCCTCCACCGTCCAGGTGTTCTTGATCGCGTTGCGATACATCTCGTAGAACTCGGGGTAGCGCATGGGGCGCAGCGTGAGTTCGAAGCCAGGGTCGAGGATGTTTTGGGATTTCGGGGCGTTCAATGTGATCTCCTCAATGAGTCGTGTAGGAAGTCACTGGGTCCCGGCTTTCGCCGGGGCGACGGACGTGAGGGTTGTTGGAGGATTTGCCGCAAGCCAGCTGCCGACGAAGATCGGCAGCATGAGATTGCGACAGCCCTGTGTTTATATGCTTGCCAGCAAACGGAACGGCGTTCTGTACGTTGGCGTAACGTCCGATTTGATTCGGCGAATTTGGCAGCATCGTTCCGGTTTTGTTTCCAGTTTTACCAGGCTTCATTGCGCGTACGGCCTTGTCTGGTATGAGCTGCACGGAACCATGGAGTCCGCGATAAGAAGGGAAAAGTTGCTGAAGAAATGGCATCGCAAATGGAAGTTGGAGCTTATCGAGCATAGCAATCCGTACTGGAACGACCTCTATCCAACCTTGCTTTAACTCCGTCGTCCCGGCGAAAGCCGGGACCCAGTGTCTTGAGCGCCTAAAAGTGCGAAGACGCTGGGCCCCGGCTTTCGCCGGGGCGACGAGCTGTTACTGGCAGGCTTCGCAGTATTCGGGATTTTCCAGCGAGCAGAAGACGGCGGCAGTCGCTTCTTCCTGCGCATCGGCGACCGGCTTGGCGGCGGCGGTTGCCGTCACGGTGGTCTTGGCGATCTTCGTCGCCGGGCGCGAGCGCAGGTAGTAGGTCGTCTTGATGCCCGATTTCCACGCGTACATGTACATGGAGCTGAGCTGTCCGATGTTCGGGTTTTCCATGAACAGGTTCAGCGACTGGCTCTGGTCGATGTATGCGCCGCGCGCGGCGGCAAGATCGATCAGCGCTTTCTGCGGCAGTTCCCACACGGTGCGATAGATCGAACGCAGGCGTTCGGGAATCGCCGCGATGTTCTGGATCGAACCTTCCGCCAGCTTGATCGCGTCGCGGATGTCCGATGTCCACAAGCCGAGCGTCTTGAGTTCTTCGACCAGATAGCGGTTCACCACCAGGAAGTCGCCCGAGAGCGTTTCGCGCTTGAACAGGTTGCTGACCTGCGGCTCGATGCACTCGTAGCAGCCGGCGATGGAGGCGATGGTGGCGGTGGGCGCGATCGCGATCAGCAGCGAGTTGCGCAGGCCCTTGGTCTTGATCGCCTCGCGCAATGCATCCCAGCGCGCGTGGTCGTGCGGGGTGGCGCTCTGCCAGTAATCGCATTGCAGCTCGCCGTTCGCGGCGCGGGTTTCGGAGAAGCCCGGATGCGCACCGTGCTGTTCGGCGAGCGCGTTCGATTGCGACAGCGCGTTGAAGTAGATCTCCTCGGCGATGCGCGTGGAGAGCTCCAGCGCTTCGGCCGAGTCGAACGGCAGGCGCAGCTTGAAAAACACATCCTGCAAGCCCATCACGCCCAGGCCCACCGGACGCCACTTGCGGTTGGCGACCGCGGCGGTGTCGATCGGATAGAAATTCAGGTCGATCACGCGATCGAGCTGGCGTACCGCCGTGCGCACCGTGGCGGCGAGCTTGGCGAAGTCGAACGCGCCATCGACGACATGGCGGGCGAGGTTGACCGAGCCCAGATTGCACACCGCCGTTTCGCCGGCGTTGGTGACTTCCAGAATCTCGGTGCACAGGTTCGAGAGGTGGATGACATTCTCGGCCTTGGCCGTCTGGTTGCTGGTGGCGTTGCTGCGGTCCTTGAAGGTCATCCAGCCGTTGCCGGTCTGCGCGAGCGTGCGCAGCATGCGCGCATAGAGCTCGCGCGCCTTCACCGTCTTGACCGCCAGGCCTTCGGCTTCGGCCTTGTGGTAGGCCTGTTCGAAGGCCTCGCCCCAGGTGTCCACGAAATGCGGCACGACCTTGGGATCGAACAGCGACCAGTTGCCGTCGTGCTCCACGCGGCGCATGAATTCGTCGGGAATCCAGTTGGCGAGATTGAGATTGTGCGTGCGGCGGGCTTCGTCGCCGGTGTTGTCGCGCAGTTCGAGGAATTCCTCGATGTCCGCGTGCCACGGCTCCAGGTACACGCAGGCCGCGCCTTTGCGCTTGCCGCCCTGGTTTACCGCGGCGACTGAGGCATCCAGCGTTTTCAGCCACGGCACCAGGCCGTTGGAATGGCCGTTGGTGCCCTTGATCAACGAGCCGCGCGAACGCACGCGCGAGTAGGCGAGACCGATGCCGCCCGCGAACTTGCTGAGCTTGGCCACATCGCCGTATTTCTCGTAGATCGACTCCAGCGAATCCAGCGGCGAATCGAGCAGGAAGCACGAGCTCAATTGCTCGTGCGCGGTGCCGGCGTTGAACAGCGTCGGCGAGCTGGCGATGTATTCCAGCGACGAAAGCAGGCGATACAACTCCAGCGTTTCGGCAATGTCGTTGCCGCCCAGCGAGCAGGCGATGCGCATGAAGAAATGCTGCGGCGTTTCGATCACTTTGCGCAGCTGCGGATGACGCAGCAGATAACGGTCGTACACCGTGCGCAGGCCGAAGTATTCGAAGCGGCGCGTGCCGTGCGGATCGACCGCATCGTTGAGCTTGCGCGCATTAGCCGCGACGAAATCGCGCAGGCGCGCATTGAGAATACCCAGCTCCGCGCCGCGCGCGACGGATTGCGAGAAGCTCTGGATTTCCTGGCCGCTCACTTCCTTTTCGATGAAAGCACCGAGCAGGCGCGCTGCAAGTTGGCCGTATTCGGGTTCTTCCGCGGTGAGCGCGGCGGCCGTGCGGATGGAAAGCTGGTCGAGCTCCTGCGTGGTCGCGCCGTCGTATAAGCCACCGATGGTCTTCAGCGCCACGCGCAGCGGATCGACCGCGTGCAGGCCTTCGGCGCTGCGTGTCACCGCGCGCACGATCTTGTTGACGTCGACGACTTCCTGGCCGCCATTGCGCTTGGTCACGCGCATCTGGCCCGGGTTGTGCGGAGGAGTAAGAGCGAAAGGTGCTTCGGCGGTAACGGACATCGTGGCGTGGTGGGCAGTGGCCGAGGTCGAGTCGGCGGAAAAAGCGGGCGTGTCCGCGCGAACGTCGGAGCGCTCGCGCGATTCGGTATCGATAGGTTGCATGTGGACGCTCCGGGCAGTGGAGCCTTCCCTTGGCCGGACCGCGATCCGGGTAAGCGGGAGAAGCTCCAGGACTCAACTACCTGCTCCCGCGCGCAGGGCTGACGTGGCGGATGCCGCGGAGGTCGTGCGACACGAGCGACTTCCGCGTCACACGAGGTGCCTCCCCGCGGAGGCCGTCACTCTCGGCACGACGCTCCGGTCGTGTCGTGTCGGCAGGTCTTCGGACTCGCGGACCTGGGCCTTGCGGCCCTCCTACTTGCCCAGCTTCCCGGCCCCAAAGGACCAGTGCATGGATGGGCGTTCGTTTCCACTTACCGCTGCGGGGCAGTCCCGGATTTACACCGGATTCCCTATTAAGCCAGCCTGGCACGAAGTCCGGGGATGGCACCGACAGACACAACATATCGGGGTCCGGGTGATCGGTCAACCCAATAGTTTGTGGATAAAGGGGTGGATAAGGCAGTGGATAAGCCGCGTGGAATCAGTCCGGGCGCGGGCTGGCGGGCTTTGTTGCGTGCACCGCAAACCGGTCGTGACCGGACGGACGCGTTTGCGACAGGGCGGTCAGGGAATGATCGCGACGATGACCGCCAGCCACATCAGCACCAGGCCGGTGGCGAACGTGCGCCGCGCCGGCACGATCCTTTCGCTGCCGTCCTCGGTGGGCGACGTGATGATCCAGATGGTGGAACCGAACGCCAGAAAGCCGAGGAAGGCCAGGCACACCACCACGATGTCGCTTGCGCGCCAAGGTACGGGTTCGTGGACGCCCCAGTAACCCAGGAATGCCATGCCCATCGCGGACATGGTGGCGGAAGCCGAACAAAGTCCTACCACCGAGCCTGTGGGTGCGCGCATGTCGCGGATTCCGATAGCGATGGACGATGTGCGCAAGCGTACTGCACGTACGCGAGATGGGACGTTATCCTCGCAATGGTTCCATCGGAAAGGTCGATTGCGCGATGAGTCAACGCAAGCTCCGGATGTATTCCCTGCTGGCCATGGTGTGTTCGCTGATATGGCCCTGGATGGCGACAGCCTCGTCGATCGACGAGGCATCGCTGGCGCGAACGCCGCCGATGGGCTGGAACAGTTGGAACCATTTCGGTGCCGACGTGACCGATGCAGACATCCGTCATGCGGCCGATGCGCTGGTCGCCAGCGGCATGGCGGCGGCGGGTTATCGCTACGTCATCATCGACGACGGATGGCAAGGCCAGCGCGATGCACAGGGCGCGATGCATCCGAATGCGAAGTTTCCCGACATGAAGGCGCTGGCCGATTACGTGCACGGCAAGGGCCTGAAGTTCGGCATCTATTCCTCGCCCGGCCCGCAAACCTGTGCCGGTTACGGCGGCAGTCTCGGCCACGAAGCGCAGGACGCACGCACCTACGCAAGCTGGGGCGTGGATTATCTGAAATACGACTTGTGCAGTTTTCGCCGCAGCATGGACGGCCAGTCGGATACCGCGCAAACCGCGATGATGAAAGCGGCCTATCGCCTGATGCGCCAATCGCTGGATGCCACGGGTCGTCCCATCGTCTTCGCGCTTTGCAACTACGGCTGGGGGCGCGTGTGGGAATGGGGTGCGGAAGTGGGCGGCAATCTGTGGCGCACGACCGACGATATACAGCCCAACTACGAAAGCATCCTGTTCAACGCCGGTGCGCAGCAAGGGCTGGAGCGCTTTGCCGGTCCCGGCCACTGGAACGATGCGGACATGTTGGAGATCGGCAACAAGGGCATGGACTCGCCCGACATGGAACGCACGCACATGACCCTGTGGGCGCTGCTCGCCGCGCCTCTGATCGCCGGCAACGATCTATCCAAGATGAGCGCCGATACGCGTGATGTACTCACCAATGCGGAAGTGCTGGCAGTCGATCAGGATGTGCGCGGCACGCCAGGTCGTCGCGTGATGCAGGAAGGCCCGATCCAGATCTGGGCGCGCACCCTGGCCGATGGCACGCAAGCGGTCGGCATCATCAACACACTCAATCATTCATTGACCGCCAAACTGGATCTGCATGCACTGGGCCTATCCAGCCCGGTGCCGGCGCGCGATCTTTGGCAACATCGCGATTTGGGCAGCCTCGATTCGAAGCACGTGTTCGATGTGCCTTCATTGGGCGTAGTGATGCTGAAACTCGGTGCGTCGAAACGCTAGCGGGAAATCAGTGCTGGCGAGTTGGATCGTGCATCACGCGCGCGACGAAAGCATCGTTGCGAATTCACGCGCGAAGCGATGCACATCGCCCGGCCAGCGTGCCGAAAGGTAGTTTCCATCGCGAATGACGAAGGCCTGCGTGTCGTCGTTATCGCTGTCGCGCACCAGGCCAGATGTCTTGCGACGATAGTGCGTGGCTTCTTTGGGTACATCGAGAAAATCGGTCGGGTCGGCCAATGCGCGCGACACTTCCTGCTGCACCGACATATAGCCGACGGGCTGGTCAGGTGCTTCGCGATAGGTGCGATAGTAATCCGGGTCCCAGAAGCGGGTGATGCGCGTCAGCGACCATGCGGATTTTTCCAGCGCCCAGGTGAGTCCGGTCGTGCGACGGCCGTAAAGCACCGAACGAGCATCGCTGCGCTTGCTGCGCGCGACGAGCAGCACGCCATGACAGATGGCTGCGACGGGCTTGTCGGCAGCGAAGAACTCCGCGACCAGATTCTTCAGCCGATCGCTTTCAAGATACTTGCGCATGCCGCGCGCGCAGTGGCCGCCCGGCAACAGCAGGCCGTCGAAATCGGCGGCCTGCACGGCATCCCAGCGCAGCGGTGCGCAAAACGCGGCATCCGTCACCAGCGCAGCATGATCGCGCCGCGCATCGTGATTCGCGCGCAACAGCAATCCGAACAAGGGAAGCTTGCGCAAGCCAGGTATCCATCCCCATGGATCGAGCCCTTCACCGCTGAGCATGATCGGATCGGCTGCTGCGATACCGCCATCCGGCGTGGCGAACATCACGTTGTGTCCGGCTTGCGTGAGCACGCGCCATGGCACGGCGACCTCGCTTGGGTCGTAGTCCCTATGGGGAAGCGGGATCAGCACCGTCGCCATACGCGACTTATTTGGCGCTCATGTCGATGACGATGGGGTAGTTCGCGGAACCGGGAAATTTCGGCGGCGCCGGAAATGTCCATGTCGAAAATTGCGCGGCCACGCATCGCGCGACCGGTATGGGAGCGCGTACTTCCACGTTGAGCGGGTGACCGTCCGGCGAGATGTCCGCCACCAGCGTAAACGGCGTTTTGTCCCCGGCGTTGCTGGCGATGCAGCCGCGATACGCGTCGGTCATCGCGTTGCCGGTCTTGTCCCAGAACTGCTTTTGATACCCGGGGCCACTGGCGGCGCCTTCGGCCATGTGCGCGCGGTGCTCGCGTTCGGTGAATGTGTCGGCGACCGCTGCGGCTTGCGGCGCGCCCGCCAGAAAGGCGAAAGCAAGGACGCTGAACATGGCGGCTCCGGGGCGGTATCGAAGCGCTCACGGTAGCAGCTTGCGCGCACCCCGGTAAGAAGCTTGCTTTGGCTCTCAGTCGGCCCGGTGCGGGAGCGCCAGATATTCCTCGCTCTGCATCTCGATCAGGCGCGATTCGGTACGGCCGAATTCGGCGCGCAGGCGTTCGCCATCATAAAGCTCGGTGATGGGTGCGGCTGCCGAGAGGATCAGCTTCACGTGACGGTCGTAGAACTCGTCCACCAGCTGCACGAAACGTTTTGCCGGATCTTCGCTGTAGATCGTGAATTGCGGCACGTTGGAGATGATGACGGCGGGACCGGTCCTGGCCAGGGCGATGTAATCGGCCACTGCGCGCGGACCGTCGCACAGCGCCGCGAAGTCGAACCACAGAATGTTGTCGGCGCGCTTGCGAACCGGAATGGGGCGATCGTTGACGATCAGTTCGCCGCCTTCGACGATCGAGCCTTGTGCCTGGCTCGAAAAGATCTGCGCCAGGGCGCGTTCGGCTTCCGCGCTGGGCGGCGTGTGATACACCGGCGCATGCGTGAGCGCGCGCAAGCGCCAGTCGTGCGCGGAGATCATTTCCACGACGTGGCAATGCGTTTCGATCGCGGCAATCGCCGGCAGAAAGCGTGCGCGCTGCAAACCGTCCTTGTAGAGATTCGACGGCGCGGTGTTCGATGTCGTCACCAGCGTGACGCCGCGCGCGAACAGCGATTCGAACAGATTGGCGAGGATCATCGCGTCGCCGATGTCGTTGACCAGGAATTCGTCCAGGCACAGCACGCGGCAGCGCGCGGCGATGCCCGCGGCGACTTCGACCAGCGGATCCTGCCGTTCGCCCAGTTCGCGCAAGCGTTCGTGCACTTCGCCCATGAAGCGGTGGAAATGTCGGCGCAGGGCCACGCCGTGCGGCAGGCTGGCGGCAAACAGATCCATCAGGAACGTTTTGCCGCGACCCACACTGCCCCACAGGTAAAGGCCGGGCACGGCGGCACGTTCTTCCGCGCCGAGCAGGGATTTCAGGCGGCCGAACAGGCTGCCGTTGTTTTCGTTGCCGGCGCACAGCGCCGCGTGCATGCGATCGAATTCCGGCAGCACGGCCAGCTGCGCCGGATCGGACGTCCAGCGATGCGCGGCGACGCCTTCCTGGTAACGCGCGCTGGGCGCGCCGGGTGAGATGTCAGGCATAAAACTGAGTTTCAGTCGCGGAGTGGCGGCAGCCAATCCTGGATGGCGTGTTTGACCGAGCCGCGCAGATCCATCAGGCGACGGTGGAAGAAGTGGCCGGTTTCCGGCATGCGGATCAGTTCGGGCGGCGGCTCGAGGCTGTCGATCCAGTCGAACACGGCTTGCGGCTCGACGACTTCATCTTCTTCGCCCATCACCACCAGCCAGGGGCAGGTGGGCAGCGCCAGCGTTTCGTGGGCCCAGCGTCCGATCGGCGGGGCGATGCTGATCAGCGCCTCGGCCTTCAACGCCACTGCATTGCGCAGCGTGACGTAACTGCCGAACGAGAATCCGGCCAGCCACAGCGCATCGTTCGGGCGCACGGTACGCACCCACTTGACCACGGCGGCGAGATCGTCGCTTTCGCCGATGCCGTTGTCATAGGCACCTTCGGATTCGCCGGCGCTGCGGAAATTGAAACGCACGGTGTCCAGTCCGGATTCGCGCAGGCTGCGCTCCAGCATGGTGACCACCTTGTTGCGCATGGTGCCCCCATCCTTGGAATTGGGATGGCAGATCACCGCGACGCCGCGCCGCGCGCAAGGGCGTTCGGCCGTGTCGCTGATGGCCTCGAGCGTGCCGACCGGGCCTTGCAGCGTGAATTCGGACAGTTCGTCCGGAAAACCGGACGGATCGGGGGAGGGGGCAGCGGATGTCATGCCGCTAATAATAGCTGGCCGGTCGCCCGCGCGTTTTCCGTTGGACATCCAGCGCGAAAACGGCAACGCCGCCCGAAGGCGGCGTTGCGAGCGTATCGATGGACCCGAATTACTTCGCCTGATCGACGATCCAGGTCACCGCGGCCTTCACCTGCGCATCGGTCAGCGACGGGTTGCCGCCCTTCGCCGGCATGAAATTGCCGTCGGGGCCGTGATAACCGTCGGTGGCGTGCTTGATCAGCGTATCCAGGCCTTCGGCAATGCGCGGACCCCACATCGCCTTGTTGCCCAGTACCGGAGCACCGGCCACGCCGGCAGTGTGGCAGGCATGGCACAGGTTGTCGTAGATGGTCTTGCCGTCGGTGGTGCCGCCATAGGCGACTTGCGCGGCGGCGGCCTTGGCCGCGGCGGCTTGCGCGGCCTCCATCGCGGCGCGGCCGGTATTGCCGGCATAAACGGAACCGTTCGGAGCGAGGCTGGCGGCGAGCTGCTTGGCGGCGTTCGGATCGACTTCCTTCGGCTCGTGCTCGTAGATCGTCCAGGCGGTGAAGATAAGCACCAGGGTCAGTACGCCAAGGCCGGCGATAAGCAACGAAAACTGATGCAGGAAACTCCGGTCAGACTTGCTCATGGAACCGCTCACGCAATACTCCAGTCATCGAATGATTAATCTGGAACGCCGCCACGGCCGCCGTGGCGCCCCTCGCCGCCCCCTGGCGACCATGTACCGAGGATTTTCGGCGACGCCGAACCTGCCACGGACAGTAATTGCCCGAGTATAGACGAAGCCAACCGCAACTTTGAAAGCCTGGATTCAAGGGCCGCGACGCCGAGCACATGCCCCGATTGTGTAAAGAATGGTCAAGAACAATGCACCTTGCCGTTGCAGGCGCGCAGTCACGTTAGGCTAGTAAGCTTTGGCAAGATGGACCCTGCCATCGGTCATAAGGCACCCATGTCAACTGGCATTGTCCAACGTTGACGAGCAGCCCCTATGCTTGTTTCCGAGGCCTAGGGCAGGTGCGCTCGCACCGATGGGGTCGGACGGCCTAGACGTTTAATCCAGGAGTTTCACATGTCGCGTTTTTGGAAGATCGCGCTGATCGTGATCGCCGTGCTCGTGGTGGGCGGGGTTGGATTCCGCCTGCTGCACAAACCAGAGGAAGGGGCAGGTGCGGCGCATCGTCGCGGGGGCGGTCAATCGACGGCTCAGGCCGCCGGCAACGGTCAGGACAAGGACAATGCGCCGGTGCCGGTGACGGTCGAGCCCACCGTCAAGCAGAGCGTGCCGGTTTATCTCACCGCGCTCGGTACGGTCACGGCGTTGAACAACGTCACCGTCAATCCCGAGATCGGCGGCCAGTTGTGGACCATCAACTTCAAGGAAGGCCAGGCCGTGCACAAGGGCGACGTGATCGCCCAGATCGACCCGCGCACCTATCAGGCTGCCTATGATCAGGCCGTGGCGAAGCAGAAGCAGGACGAAGCCTCGCTCGCTACCGCGATCAGCACGCTGGATCGCAACCAGACGCTGGTGGCCAACGGCTATGTCGCCGCCCTGAACATGGACACCTACCGCAACAACGTCGCACAGCTGAAAGCGACGGTGATTGCCGACGAAGCGGCCGCACGCTCGGCCAAGGTGCAGTTGGATTTCACCAAGATCGTTTCGCCGATCGACGGCGTGGCCGGCATCCGCAACGTGGATCCGGGCAACGTGGTGACCACCACCAGCTCGATCGTCACGCTGACGCAGATCCAACCCATCTACGTGATCTTCAGTCTTCCCGAGCAGAATCTGGAGGCCGTGCGCGATGCCTTCCAGAACGGCGCGAACAAGCTCCAGGTGATTGCGCTGGATCGCAGCGACGCGCATCCGCTCGACACCACCGGTTTCCTGCAGGTGGTCGACAACCAGATCGATACGTCCACCGGTACCTTCAAGCTGCGCGCGCAGTTCAACAATCCGGACAGCAAGCTGTGGCAGGGCCAGTTCGTCAACGTGCAGCTGCGCGTGAAGACGGTGGCCGGCGGCCTGGTGATTCCCGCACAGGCGGTGCAGCGCGGTCCGGATGGCGATTTCGTCTACAAGCTGCAGTCGGATCAGACCGTGGCCATGCAGCCGGTGACGGTGGCGGGCGAGGTGGGCGACAGCCATGTCATGGTGGGCAACGGGCTCACCGAGGGCGATCAGGTCGTCACCGAAGGCCAGTTCCGCCTGAAGCCGGGCAGCAAGGTGCAGGCGCTCAAGCCTGGCGAAGTTCCGCAGGCGCCGACCGCATCGGATACGGACAAGAAGAAAGGGAAGAAGGGCAGTGGTAAAGGCAGTTCGTCCGCTTCCTGATCGGTGCAGGACGACTGCAGCGCGTCCGACAGGGTCGGGCGCGCTGCAAAACGCCGGTTACATCGCTTTGCCACATTGTTTTCACGGACGGTCACACGCGACCGCAACCAACTGACGGTTCCGACGACCCATGGGATTCTCATCGCTCTTTATTCGCCGGCCGATCGCCACAGCACTGCTGATGGTGGCCGTGCTGCTGCTAGGTGTACTCGGTTATCGCGAACTGCCGGTATCGGCACTGCCCGAGATTGAAGCGCCGAGCCTGGTCGTCACCACGCAGTATCCGGGCGCCAGCGCGTCGACCATGGCATCGCTGGTCACCACGCCGCTGGAGCGCAATCTCGGCCAGATCTCCGGCCTGGACATGATGACGTCCGACTCGTCGGCGGGCCTGTCGACGATCGTGCTGCAGTTCAACATGGATCGCGATATCGACATCGCGGCGCAGGATGTGCAGGCCGCCATCAACCAGGCGCGCGGCACGCTGCCGAGCACGCTGCCGTATCCGCCGGTCTACAACCGCGTGAATCCGGCCGACGCGCCGATCATGACGCTGATGCTCACGTCCGACAGCCGTCAGCTGCGCGATGTGAACGACCGCGCCGACTCGATCCTCGCGCAGAAACTCTCGCAGGTGCAGGGCGTGGGCCTGGTGTCCATCGCCGGCAACGTACGCCCGGCCGTGCGCATCCAGGTGAATCCTGCGCAGCTGGCCAATCTCGGCCTGACGATGGAAGACGTGCGCAATGCGCTGACCGAAGCCAACGTCAATGCGCCCAAGGGCACGCTCAACGGCGCCACGCAGTCGTACACGATTTCCACCAACGATCAGTTGGCGACTGCCGCCGAATACAAGAACACCATCATCTCCTACAGCAGCACCAACAACGCGCCGGTGCGCCTGGCGGATGTCGCGAAGGTGGTGGACGGTGTCGAGAACGATCAGCTCGCCGCCTGGGCGAACGGCAAGCCGGCAGTGTTGCTGGATATCCGCCGCCAGCCGGGCGCGAACATCGTGCAGACGGTGGCGCAGATCCGCCAGATCCTGCCGCAGCTGCGCAGCGTGCTGCCGGCCGACGTGCATCTGGAGGTCTTCGCCGATCGCACCATCACGATTCGCGCATCGGTGGAAGATGTGCAGTTCACGCTGCTCTTGACCATCGCGCTGGTGGTGGCGGTGATCTTCGTGTTCCTGCGCCGCCTGTGGGCCACGATCATTCCCTCGGTGGCGGTGCCGCTGTCGCTGCTCGGCACCTTCGGCGTGATGTCGTTCGCCAACATGTCGCTGGACAACCTCTCGCTGATGGCGCTGACCGTCGCCACCGGCTTCGTGGTGGACGATGCGATCGTGATGATCGAAAACATCGTGCGCTACATCGAGCAGGGCAAGAGCGGACCGGAAGCGGCCGAGATCGGCGCGAAGGAAATCGGCTTCACCGTGCTGTCGTTGACCGTGTCGCTGATCGCGGTGTTCCTGCCGCTGTTGCTGATGCCCGGCGTCACCGGCCGCCTGTTCCATGAATTCGCATGGGTGCTCGCCACTGCCGTCGTCATTTCGATGCTGGTCTCGCTGACGCTCACGCCGATGATGTGCGCGTACCTGCTGAGCCCGGACAAGCTGCCGGAAGGCGACGACGCGCACGAACGCCACGCTGCCGCCGGCAAGCGCACGGTGTGGGCGCGCACGGTCGGGGTTTACGAAAGCTCGCTGGACTGGGTGCTCGATCATCAGCGTCTGATGATCGTGGTGGCCTTCGCCGCGATCGCGGTGACGATCTTCCTTTACATCGTCATTCCCAAAGGCCTGCTGCCGGAGCAGGACACCGGCCTGATCACCGGCGTGGTGCAGGCCGACCAGAACGTCGCGTTCCCGCAGATGGAACAGCGCACCAAGGCCGTCGCCGACGCGCTGCGGAACGATCCCAACGTGGCCGGCGTGGCGGCGTTCATCGGCGCAGGTACGATCAACCCGACCCTCAACCAGGGCCAGCTCAGCATCGTGCTGAAGGATCGCAGCAAGCGCGGCAGCCTCGATGACGTGGTGGCGAGTCTGCAGAACGACGCGGCCGATATTCCGGGCGTCGCGCTGTATCTGAAGCCGGTGCAGGACGTGACGCTGGATACGCGCGTGGCGGCCACCGAGTACCAGTACTCGATGTCCGACGTGAATGCGCAGGAGCTTGCCAACTACGCCACGCAGATGACGCAGGCATTGGGCCAGCGCCCCGAACTTGCGGACGTCGGCAACAATCTCGCCGATCAGGGTACCGCGCTCAAGCTCACCATCGACCGCGACAAGGCCAGCACGCTGGGCGTGCCGGTGCAGACCATCGACGACACGCTGTACGACTCGTTCGGCCAGCGCCAGATCTCCACCATCTTCACGCAGCTGAACCAGTATCGCGTGGTGCTGGAAGTCGAGCCGCAGTTCCGTTCGAGCACTTCCCTGCTCAACCAGCTGACGGTGAAGAGCAACGGCAGCGGCGCGCTGACGGGCAGCAATGCGACCACGTTCGGTCAGGCGGCATCGAGCAACTCCTCGACCGCCACCGGCATCGCCGTGGCCAACACCGGCATCATCCTCGGTACCGGCGGCACCATTCCGCTGGCGTCGCTGGTCAACGCCGAGGTGACCACCGCGCCGCTCGTCATCAGCCATCAACAGCAGCTGCCGGCGGTGACCATCTCGTTCAACCTGGCGCCGGGCTATTCGCTGTCCGAAGCCGTGGATGCGATCCATCAGGTGGAGAACAAGCTCAACATGCCGCCGCAGGTACGCGGCCAGTTCATCGGCAAGGCGGCGGAATTCTCCTCCTCGCTGAGCAACGAAGCCTTGTTGCTGCTCGCCTCGATCATCGTGATCTACATCGTGCTGGGCGTGCTGTATGAAAGCTACATTCATCCGATCACGATCATCTCCACGCTGCCGCCCGCGGGCGTCGGTGCATTGCTGGCGCTGATCCTGTGCAACATGAGTCTGTCGGTGGACGGCATCGTGGGCATCGTGCTGCTGATCGGTATCGTGAAGAAGAACGCGATCATGATGATCGACTTCGCGATCGAGGCGCAGCGCACCGGCATGAACCCGCGCGAGGCGATTCATCGTGCCTGCCTGCTGCGCTTCCGGCCGATCATGATGACCACCGCAGCGGCGATGCTCGGTGCCTTGCCGCTGGCGCTGGGCAACGGTATCGGCGCCGAATTGCGGCGTCCGCTCGGTGTGTCGATCGTCGGCGGCCTGCTGCTGTCGCAGCTGGTGACCCTGTACACCACGCCCGTGATCTATCTCTACATGGAGCGTTTTTCGGATTGGCTGCGCGAGCACAGGGAACGCCGCGCGCTACGCCAGGCCGCGCGCGGCGCAACCTGAGTGACGCGCTTTTCGCATTGGCCTCCACGATGCGAAGTGGATCGCCTGCTCTCGCCAAGATCTATCTCTTCCCCCCGGATCGAGTCCGGGGCAGGCTCTACGTGCAGCAGGGGAGGGATGGGGCGGGGTGAAGCCATCAATCTTGCGGCAAGCTCGCACTACCGTTCCTCAACCTTCATCTACTTGCAGCGGAGAGGGACGAGAAGCCTCAACCTTTCCGCCCCTCGCACGTTGTTTCAAGCATGAACATCTCAGGCCCCTTCATTCGTCGCCCGATCGGCACCTCGTTACTGGCGATGGGGGTCTTCGTGATCGGCGTGATCTGCTATTCGCTGCTGGGCGTTTCGGCCTTGCCGGATATGCAGTTTCCGGTGATTTTCGTCTCGGCCAGCCAGGCCGGCGCCAGCGCCGACAACATGGCCGCCACGGTCGCCGCGCCGCTGGAGCGTCATCTGGGTCAGGTGCCGGGCATCGACACCATGCGCTCGTCCAGTTCGCTGGGCAGCACGGAAATCTTTTTGATGTTCAACGCCGGCCGCAACATCGACGATGCGGCGCGCGACGTGCAGGCGGCGATCAATGCGGCGCAACCGGATTTGCCTACCGGCCTCAACAGTCCGCCGAGCTATGAGAAGGCCAATCCCAACGACGATCCGATCATCGTCTTTGCCCTGACTTCCGAGACGCAATCGGCGCGCGATCTCTACGACGTGGCCGATTCGCTGCTTGCGCAGCGCGTGCGTCAGCTCAAAGGCGTGTCCGAAGTGGACATTACCGGTGCGGCCACGCCGGCGATACGCGTGGATGTGAATCTGCGCGCGCTCAATGCGATGGGCATTTCACCCGATCAGTTGCGCAATGCGCTTACCGCTGCCAACGTGTTCGAACCGCAGGGCTTCCTGTCCGACGGCAAGACCACCATGGCCGTGCAGGCGAACGATGCGCTGCATACCGCCGACGATTTCGCCAATCTGGTGATCTCGACCAACGGCAAGGGCGTGCCCGTGCGTCTCAAGGACATCGCCAACGTCTACGAAGGACTGCAGGACGCTTATCAGGCCGCGTGGTTCCAAGGCAAGCCGGCCATCCTGATGTATGTCTACAAGCAGTCCAATGCCAACATCATCGGCACGGTCGACCGCGTGAAGGCGGAGGTGCCATTGCTGCGCAGCTACCTGCAGCCGGGCACTACGCTCACCCCGTATTTCGACGACACGCCCACGATTCGTGCGTCGCTACACGAAGTGCAGGCGACCTTGCTGATCAGCCTGGCGATGGTGGTGATGGTAATGGCGCTGTTCTTGCGCCGCCTGGCGCCTACGCTGATCGCCGCGATCGCGGTGCCGCTGTCGCTGGCCGGTGCCGCCGTCGTCATGTACGCGATGGGTTTCACGCTCAACAATCTCACCTTGCTGGCACTGGTGATCGCGATCGGCTTCGTGGTGGACGATGCGATCGTGGTGATCGAGAACATCATTCGCCATATGGATCAGGGCATGACGCGCATGGAAGCGGCGCTCGTCGGTGCGCGCGAGATCGGCTTCACCATCGTCTCCATTACCTTGTCGCTGGTGGCGGTGTTTATCCCGTTGTTGTTCATGGGCGGCATCACCGGCATGTTCTTCAAGGAATTCACCATGACGCTGGTGGCGGCGATCATCATCTCCGCGCTGGTGTCGCTCACGCTTACCACGTCGTTGTGCGGCCACTTCCTCAACGGGCACGACGAAACGAAAAAGCCGTCCAAATGGGGTCTTGCGCTGGAGCGTTTCCACGAGGGCATGCTGAAGATCTACCAGGTGTTGCTGGATTTTTCGCTGCGGCACGCGCTGTTGCTGTCGCTGACGCCGTTGATGCTGATCGGCGTGACGGTGGCCATTGCCATGTCCGGCCAGATCAAGACCAGCTTGTTCCCGACGCAGGACACCGGCCTGTTGCGCGGTCGCGCCACGTCCGGCGCCACGGTATCGTTCCAGGATTCGGCCAATCGCCAGCAGCGGCTGATCGACATGTTGCTGCACGACCACGACGTCGCGGTGGTGGGTTCGCGCCTGGGCAGCACGCGCCAGGGTGCGGCGGGCAGCTTCGATATCCAGCTGAAAACGCACGCCGAGGGCCGCAAGGACGATACGTTCGCGGTGCTGGCGCGGCTCAGCAAGAAGGCGGCCAAGTATCCCGACCTCAACGTGCGCCTGCGCGCCATTCAGGATCTGCCCAGCTTCGGCGGCGGCGGTACCAATCAGGGCGCGCAGTATCAGATTTCCCTGCAAGGCAACGACACGGCGGAACTGCAATTGTGGCTGCCCAGGCTGGTCGACGAGCTGCGGAAAAATCCCAAGCTGCGCGACGTGGGTAGCGATCTGGACGATGCCGGCTTGCAGCAGAACATCGTGATCGACCGCGACAAGGCGGCGCGCCTGGGCGTGAATGTCGGCACGATCGATTCAGTCGTCTATGACTCGTTCGGCCAGCGTCAGGTCAGCACCATCTATTCGGATCTGAATCAATACAAAGTCGTGGTAAATGCGTTGCCGGGACAAACGGCGACGCCGAGGGCCATCGACGACGTGCTGGTGCCCGCCACGAAGGGAACGATGGTGCGACTGTCGGCATTTGCGCACCAGGAGCCCGGCCTCGCGCCGACGCAGGTGTCGCACATGAACCAGTACACCACGATGGATCTGAGCTTCAATCTCGCGCCGGGTTCGAGCATGGGCGAGGCGCTGCAGATCGTGCAGGCGACAGCCACCAACATGCGCATGCCGGGCGACATCAAGCTCAACATCGGCGGCGACTTCCGCCGCTTCCAGCAATCGCAAAGCGGCATGTTGTGGCTGGTGTTCGGCGCGATCGTGACGGTCTACATCGTGCTCGGCATTTTGTACGAGAGCCTGATTCATCCGGTCACCATTCTCTCGACCCTGCCAGCGGCCGGCGTCGGCGCATTGCTGGCGCTGTGGTTCACCAACACGGAATTGTCGATTGTCGCGCAGATCGCCTTGGTGTTGTTGATCGGCATCGTGAAGAAAAACGCGATCATGATGATCGACTTTGCGCTCGTGGCGCAGCGCGAGCACGGCAAGTCGCCGTTGGAAGCGGCGCGCGAAGCCAGTCTCGTGCGTTTCCGCCCGATCATGATGACGACCATGGTGGCGATTCTCGCGGCACTGCCGATTGCGATCGGCCTGGGCGAAGGTTCCGACCTGCGTCGTCCGCTGGGTATCGCACTTATCGGCGGACTGCTGATCTCGCAGAGCCTGACCTTGCTCAGCACGCCGGCGCTTTATGTCATCTTCTCCTGCCTGAGTGAGCGCTGGGCGGCCAGGCGTGCGCGGTGGCGCGGGCGTCATGGCGTGAGTCCCATTTCGGCCAAGGAATTTGGCTGAGCGACTGGATCGTGCCTCATGTGTCGTAAGTGCACGTCAATGTTCTGTGCGCATATAAAAACCCTCCCCTACATGCAGGGGAGGGTGCGGGTACGACAACACTCGTCGCTCTGCTGAATGAGCAGCGCTAGAAGAACTTCTGCTCGTATTTCAGGTAAACCACGCGGCCGATGTCGTATTGCGGGTTGTACGGAAACTGGCTGTAGCCGTCGGTTCCGGTGGGCCCCAGCGGACCTGCCACGCTGAACACGCCGGTGTACGACAGCGGTGCCTTGCGGTTGAAGATGTCGGTGGCGCCGACCGCAATGCGTCCATGCCAGGGTGCGTCCCAGTTCAGCTGCAGATCGTTGAACGCGATGCCGCCTTGCACATTCAGGCCGTTCGGCGAGTTGACCAGGTCCTTGTTGGGATTGTTGCAGGGGAACACTTCGCTCAATGCGGGGTTGGGCGGAATGCACGGCTCCGACAGCGATGAGTAGTAACGGACCGTCCAGGTCGCGCCGAAATGCTTGTAGCTCCAATTCAGATTGACCGTGGAGCGGAAGCGCCAAATCGGGCCAAGCACCGTGTCGTAAGCGCCGAGCGTGTTGGAAATGACCGGGCCGCCGTGCGTGATTTGCTCTTTCACCGAATTGATATAAGTGCTGTTCGAATCGATCTTGAACTTGCCGACGGGCGTATCCGGGAAGAGATAACTCAGGTCCAGATCGTCGCCGCGCTCTTCCACGAAACCCTCGTTGACCAGTGCCTGCAGCAGATCGATCACTTGTCCATAGGCCGGGCCCGCCGCAGTCGTGCGCTGGAATTGCGAGCATTGCTGCGATTCGCCCAGCAAGTAGCAATTGTCGAGAATGCTGCTGGCCGTCGGCAAGGTGATGACGTTGGCGATCCGGATGCGGTACCAATCCAGCGTTATGTTGAGGCCGGTCAGGTAATGCGGGCTGTAGACGATGCCCGCCGTGTAACTCCTGGACGTTTCCGGCTTCAATGCCGAATTGGCGCCGGTGAAGTACGGCGTGGTACTCGTGAAGTTCGGCGCCGGCACCGGTGAACCGTTGGCAGTGAGTTGCGTGAAGCCGGCAGGCAATGCAGGCAGTCCGGCGAAGCCGTTCAAGCAACGCTGCTTCACGACGGGATTGCCCGTCAGGCCGAAATTCACGTCGCATGGATCGGTGTACGTCGTAAAACTCTGCATCGTGCCGCCGTACAGATTGGCGATGGCGGGTGCGCGGAAGCCCGTGCCATAGCTGGCGCGGACAAGCACGTCGGTGATTGGTTGCCAGGACAACTTGAACTGGTTGTTATTGGTGTTGCCGAAGTTGGTGTAGCGCGAGAAGCGGTGCGCAAGGTCGAAGTTCAGCAGTTGCGCGCCCGGCATATCCTTCAGCACCGGGAAGTTCATTTCCAGATACGCCTCATTGAGGCCATAAGAACCGCGTCCCGGGTTCTGTTGCAGATTGGTGTTGAGTCCGAGCTGCGTGTACTGATCGGGCGTGGCGGCACCGGATACGCCGCGATGGTCGGCGCCGATCGCGAAGGTCGCATCGCCGCTACCCAACGATTCCGGGAACGTGAACATGTCGCCGCTCAAATCGACATTGGCGATCTTCATCTCGCTGTGGGAAGCGGTGCCGGCGACGATGTTGAGGTAGTTGATCTCGGCGGGTGTAAGGCCGCCCGCGCCGGAAAACGGATTGAGCGGCACGCAGCCTGCGATCACGTTGCCCGGTGTGCCGCATTGCACGACACCATTGGCGCCCAGGAACGATGGCCCGACGGCGTTGTACAAGTGGACCAAGTTGAGATTGCCTGGGCCAAAACTCGATTGCGTGTAGCGATAGTCGCTATAGCCCGCATCCCAGTTGAACTGCCTTTCGCCGATCGAGAAGTCGCCATCGAGACCCGCGCGCCAGCCGTACTGTTTGATCTTGTTGAACACGACGCGATTGGGGTACTGCAGCGGCAGATTGAACTGCACGTTGTTACCCGGCAAGGGGTTGTAATAACTGTTCGCCGACAACGTCGGGAAATACGTGGCCGGGAATGTACCCGGGGGAAGACCCAGCGCTTCAGCGAGGTGTGCACCGTTGGCCGGCGTCAATGAACTCAGCGGATAGCCGCCGATACTCACGGTCGAGTCGTTGGTGTTGTACGTGCCGATGAGGCTGGCATTGACGTGGTCGGTCACCTTGTAATCGCCCTTGAACAAGTAGGATCGCAGGCGGTTGTTCGGTATCAACGTTTCGAGGAATGCCGAGTTGGCATAGTCGTTGTTGAAGTAAGGCGACGGATATTGCACGCCGAACGTATTGACGTGGTAGTTGGCGATGTCCATGCCGTTCTGGCCCGCGTTGACCGTGAGCGGGCCATTGGCCAGCTGCGGCAGACTCACCGGCAGGCCGGTGGCCGGATTGAGGGCCCCGGTGATCGTGCCGTAAGGCGACTGCTGCTCGCTTTGCGGATAGTTCGGACCAAAGCTGAAGTAGCCGTACTTGCTGTAGGCGCGATCGTTCGCGGTCAGGCCATTGGTGTTCTGGATCGTCATGTTGACCAGGAACGAGCCCCGCGAGAACTTCTTGCCGCCGGTCAGGCTGAACTGGGCGTTCCTCCCATCGTTTCCGGGTGCATACGTGCTGTTGTAGGTATCCAGCTGCACGCCATCGAAATCCTTTTTGGTGATGATGTTGACCACGCCGGAAATCGCGTCGGAACCGTAAATGGCCGATGCGCCGTCCTGCAGGATTTCGACGCGATCGATGATCGAGCTGGGAATCGTGCTCAGATCGGTCTGACCGAAGATGTCCGTGGTCCATCGTTGACCGTCGACCAGCACCAGCGTGCGTGGCGCACCGAGGCCGCGCAGGCTCACGTACTGACCGATGATGTTACCGAGCGAACTCTGGTTACTGGTGCCTGGCGAACCTACCGAGGCCACGTTTTGCAGAATCTGGCCGACGCTGACGAAGCCTTGTTGTTGCAATGCTTCGTGCGAGAGTTCCGTCACCGGTTGCGCCGTTTCGACGTCCACGCTGCGGATCATCGAGCCGGTCACCGTGATGCCTTGCAAGGTGACGGTTTTCTGCGGTGCAGGTGCCTGGGCTTGTCCGGGTGCCGTTTGTGCAGGCGCTGCCTGTGGCGGCGAGCTTGCCGGCGGTGTTGCGTTGGATGATGAAGACGTCTGCGTTGTGACGGGTGCGGAGGAGGGTGCGGTAGTTGCCGTCTGTGCCGTGGCAACCGTCGTCAATACACAGCCTCCCACTGCTAATGCCATGCGTATGGCAATAGCGAGGTTTTGATGTCGAGTGTTCACGACAAATCCTCCCTGCGAGCTTGGGTGTGGGGACACGCATGCCGATTTCCTTCCCTGACTTAGAGGGCCACCGAGGTTGCGTTACGTGGAGGTGCGCAACCCATGAAGGTTTTATGAAGAAATCGAGGATTTCTAAAGAGCCAATTTGTTCGCGGATTCGTCGAATAAAAAACCACCGCGAAATCTTGTGCGGCGCGTGTCTCCTATACGCCGAGACAGTATTTGCAGTGTTGAAATTTATACGCGTCAGCTATGTGCGCGCCGGTCGGCGACGTGCCACGCGCGACTCCGCGCGAGCCCCAAAATCAATGCGTTATTCAAAGCCGGTGCCGACAGTAGCAACGCAGTTTGGATCAGCGGCTTTGCCGCTTGTCACAAAACATTTGCTGCAGTGCGTTATCGCCGATCGTCGCCTGGGAGCGGCGAAAGACTTTGCGTGCTTCGTCAGACGCGGATTCGCTGATTCTTTCGGCTCGAAAACGGCCTGCTTGTTAAGGCTGGATGAACCGAATGGCCGTCTAAGCGGTTAAATACGCGTAGCCATCTCGATATGCAGCAGATCGCCGCAAATCTCGCGCAGGCGGGTCAGCAGGATATGGCGATGTGCGCCGACCTCCGCGGGAATCCGTCCGATGCCGTGAAGTTCCGCGCAGCGCAATGCGGCCTGATAGGCGAGCAAGGGGCCGGGCACTTCCGAGCGACGTTGCGCATCGCCTTGCCACAGCACGGCGATCCATCCTTCTTCCCGTTCGGTGCTCGATTCGTCCACCGGCATCAGCAACGTGCCATCGACCAGCGAGAGCGCGCAGTCGTGGCCATCGGCAAACTGGAACGTATACAACGGCATCAGCTCGGCGATGTAATCGACGATGCGCTGGCTCAATCCGTTCATGCGACTCCCCTGTCCATGCTTAGCTAGCAAATACTAGCCAGTTCGGTTCGCGTGCGTCGATGTCTTCGCCTAAGTCGAAGGCATGGGCGCGAGCGTAGTCATGGCTGATTGATGGCCGACGTGAGTTCGGCGAGTTCTGATGCGGAGACGTGGCTTCTCATTGGCGCGATGCGATGCCCCTGATACAGATAAACCGTGGCCGTTCCGTCCTCGTGTTCGTACACGGAGACCTTGTCGCTCATTCCGCTCGAGTCCTGCAATTGAAATTGCAGGGTGGGGTGTTCGGGAATGTCCGCGCTCATGCCCGACCAGTTGTTGCGCGCCTGGATCCAGTGCGTCACCGCGGCGAGTTGAGTGCCGGTCAGCGTGCGGCCTGGCGCGTCATCGTCCGCAGGTTGCACGGACACCTGCGCGGACGTGAAGTCATGGACTTCGAGGCGCTGTGCGCATCCGACAAGGAGAAATAAACTCATCGACATGAAAATCGAAGCAGTGCGTCCAGACATGGCTGTCCCTTTCACAAAGCGGTTCGAGTCGTGACGGCTGGCCGGTGCTCGGGCAGGTGAATCGTCAAACTGTTGCGCGTCCGGCAGTCCTGCGCAAGTCGTCGAGCATCGAGCAGGCAACAACATCCCGGGCGGAGGAAAAGAGGGCGGCCGGCAAGGCGTTGCCCATCGTGCCGGGGAATCCGTACGCGTCCGTACGCCATGCCGGGAGGATCAGGCAAGAGCATCGTTCTTTTGCGCAAGGGGCAGAACTTGGATTTCTGCGACTCACCCCAAGCTTTGGGCCACCTCCGCTCGCGCGGAACCGGCCGCCAAGGCACACGTTGAAGACATCCCTCGCCAAGCTCTTGCAGCGCTTTCCCCTCTTCGCCGAAAACGCGACAATGAGAGGGTTTCGCGGACGTTGGCTGTCCTCCTCGCCGACCGAGCGCACAGTGCGGTGCCAGGTTTCCATCACGGTAGCCGCCTATCCCCACCCGATTTGCCGTAGCAACTAAAGGCCCACGCAGACCATGTCCCAGACGCCCAAGATCATCTACACGCTAACGGATGAAGCCCCCTACCTCGCCACGCAGTCGCTGCTGCCGATCATCAAGGCCTACACCGCCACGGCGGGTATCGCGGTGGAAACGCGCGATATCTCCCTTGCGGGCCGCATCCTGGCGCAGTTCCCGGACATTCTGAAAGATAGCCAGAAGGTTTCCGACGACCTCACCGAACTCGGCGAGCTGGCCACCACGCCGGACGCCAACATCATCAAGCTGCCCAACATCAGCGCCTCGATGCCGCAGCTGAAGGCCGCGATCAAGGAGCTGCAAGCCCAGGGTTATCCGTTGCCGGACTACCCGGAAGAGCCTAAGGATGTCAGCGACTGGAACATCCGCGCGCGCTACGACAAGGTGAAGGGCAGCGCGGTGAATCCGGTGTTGCGCGAAGGCAATTCCGATCGCCGCGCGCCGTTGTCGGTGAAGAACTACGCGCGCAAGCATCCGCACAAGATGGGCGCATGGAGCAAGGACTCCAAGACGCACGTCGCCCACATGGACGGCGGCGATTTCTACGGCAGCGAAAAATCCACGGTGGTCGAGCAGGCCACGGTCGCCAAGATCGAATGGACCGGCAAGGACGGCAGCACAACCGTCCTGAAAGAGAAAACCAACCTCACCGCCGGCGAGATCATCGACACCGCCGTGATGAGCAAGAAGGCGCTGGCCAGCTTCATCGATGCGCAGATCGAAGACGCCAAGAAGCAGGGCGTACTGTTCTCGCTGCACCTGAAGGCCACCATGATGAAGGTCTCCGACCCGATCATGTTCGGGCAGGTGGTGACCGAGTTCTACAAGGACGTACTGGCCAAGCATGCCGATACGCTCAAGGGCATCGGCTTCAATCCGAACAATGGCATCGGCGACCTCTACGCACGCATCGGTTCGCTGCCGGCCGACAAGCAGGCGCAGATCAAGGCCGATGTCGACGCCGAATACGCCAAGCGCCCGGCGTTGGCGATGGTGAATTCCGACAAGGGCATCACCAACCTGCACGTGCCCAGCGACGTGATCATCGATGCCTCCATGCCGGCGATGATTCGCGACTCCGGCAAGATGTGGGATGCCGAAGGCAAGCTGCAGGACACCAAGGCCGTGATTCCGGATCGCAGCTATGCCGGCGTATATCAGGCGGTGATCGAGGATTGCAAAGCGCACGGCGCCTACGATCCGACCACCATGGGCAGCGTGCCGAACGTGGGCCTGATGGCGCAGGCGGCCGAGGAATACGGTTCGCACGACAAGACCTTCCAGATCGCCGGCGACGGCGTCGTTCGCGTCACCGATGCCAACGGCAAGGTGTTGCTGGAACAGAATGTGGAAGCCGGCGACATCTGGCGCATGTGCCAGACCAAGGACGCGCCGGTGCAGGACTGGGTGAAGCTCGCCGTGTCCCGCGCACGTCTCAGCAACACGCCGGCCGTGTTCTGGCTGGACAAGAACCGCGCGCACGACGCGCAGATCATCAAGAAGGTCGAGCGCTACCTGAAGGATCACGACCTCAGCGGCCTGGACATCCGCACGCTGTCGCCGGTCGATGCCACCGCGTTCTCGCTGGAGCGCATCCGCAAGGGCCAGGACACCATTTCGGTGACCGGCAACGTGCTGCGCGACTATCTCACCGATCTGTTCCCGATCATGGAACTGGGCACCAGCGCGAAGATGCTTTCCATCGTGCCGCTGATGGCCGGCGGCGGTCTGTTCGAGACGGGTGCCGGCGGTTCCGCGCCCAAGCATGTGCAGCAGTTCCTGGAAGAAAACTATCTGCGCTGGGATTCGCTAGGCGAATTCCTCGCGATGGCCGCTTCGCTGGAACATCTCGGCAACCGCTACGGCAACAAGGCGGCCGGCGTGCTGGCCAAGACGCTGGACCAGGCCAACGGCAAGTTCCTCGACAGCAACAAGTCGCCCGCGCGCAAGGTTGGCGAACTCGACAATCGCGGCAGCCACTTCTATCTCGCGATGTACTGGGCGCAAGCCCTGGCCGAACAGAACGACGATGCGGCGCTGAAGGCGAAATTCGCACCGCTCTCCAAGGCGTTGACCGAGAACGAAGCGAAGATCGTCGGCGAACTCAACGGCGCGCAGGGCAAGCCGATCGACATCCACGGCTACTACCATCCGGATATCGCGCTGGTGAGCAAGGCGATGCGTCCGAGCGAAACCTTCAATGCCGCGCTCGCTACGTTGTGACCGGTGCTGCCACGCGTGAAAAACGGGGCCCTGCGGCCCCGTTTTTTTGGGCGGATGGGCGCCAGACTCGTGGCACACGACGAAGGTCGGCGATGTCGTTAAGATGATTGTGCATCGAGGATTCGGTTTCTTGCGTTCAAGGAGCAATCACGCATGCGCGTCTCCGTCGTCTTAGGGCTGCTGGCTGCGTTTCTCGTCCCGCCAGTCTGGGCGCAATCCGCGCCTGCTTCGTCCGGCACCGCGCCGGCGCCTTCGCGCGAGAACGCGAAGTTGCTCGAGACCGTCACGGTTACCGGCGAGCAACCCGGGCCGGGATTGTGGAAAGTCAGCAAAGGCGATCACGTGATGTGGGTGCTGGGCACCTTGTCCCCCTTGCCCAGGCACATGGAATGGCGGTCCGCCGAAGTAGAGCAGACGATCGCGCATTCGCAGGAAATGCTCGAAGCGCCGACGGCGGAATTGAAAGTCGACGCGGGATTTTTCAGCAAGCTCGCGTTGCTGCCTTCCGTGTATAGCGCGCGCAAGAATCCGGACGGCGAAGATCTCCAGCAAATTCTTCCATCGGACATGTATGCACGCTGGCAAGCCGTCAAACCGCAATATTTCGGCACCGACAGAAGCATCGAATACTGGCGGCCCCTGTTGGTCGCATGGAAGCTCTACCAGAAAGCCCTCGACAAGGCGGGCCTGACCAGTGCGAGCGGCGTTACGAACGCCGTACAGAGGCTGGCGGACAGGCATGACGTCACACGCACGCCAGTCAAATACGAGCTGGTGGTGGAGCACCCGGGCGAGGCGCTGGATACGATCAAGCAGACCAACCTGCACGACATCAGCTGTTTCAATCAGACACTGAACATCGTCGAGCACGACATGGGATCGCTGACCGCACGCGCCAATGCATGGTCCACGGGCGATATCGGTACCTTGCGCAGCATGTCGGTCAACGATCGCCATGAGTCGTGCCTGATCGCCGTGATCAATGCCGACGTCGCGGAGCAGATGGGGTTGCACGATTTGCCCCAGCGCATGGAGGCGGTATGGCAGCAGGCCGCCATGGCCGCCATGGCCCGCAATCCGCAGACTTTCGCCATCCTGCCCATGCGAGAAGTGCTTTCGCCGGACGGCTACCTGGCCCATCTCAAGGCCATGGGATACGCCGTGCAGTCCCCGGAAGATTTGGACCCATAGACCGCCCTCACGGAGCCCCGGCTCCTGCTACATTTGGACGGGGTACATGGAGTCATCAAACCTAGGGGGAAGGAATGAAACGGTTCTTTATAGTGCTTGTCGCGCTGCTGTTGGCGTGCGCGGGTGAAACGGCTTTCGCGCAGAGGAGTGCCATCTCGTCCCTGCCGTGGCAGATGGGTCCGACGACGGTCAAGCTTGGCGGCCATGCCTCGCTGAATGTTCCCGATGGCTATGCGTTTCTGGATCCGGCGGGAACCCGGTCGCTCAACGACGTCCTGCACAATCCGCCGGCCGAGCGGGATCAATACACGCTTGCGCCAAAAACGCTGAACTGGATTGCGTTCTTCGCGTACGAAGACATCGGCTATGTGAAAGACGACGAGAAGCTCGAACCGGATGCCATCCTGCAGTCCTATCGCGAAGGAACGGCGGAAGGCAACAAGGAGCGCAAGGCGCGCGGTTGGGACGAGCTGAACATTCTCGGCTGGAGCGCCCAGCCCGAATACGACACGCAGATCAAATCGCTGGCGTGGTCGATCCTTCTGGAAGATGCGCAGACACACCAGCACATCGTCAACTACAACACGCGCCTGCTGGGACGTCATGGCGTGATGGACGTCACGGTCGTCACGCCGCCGAGCAAGCTCGATGCGGCGATCGTCGACTTCAAGAGCACCTTGCCCGGCTTCCAGTATCTGCCCGGCGAGAGCTACGCCGAGTACCGCCCCGGCGATCGCGTAGCCGAGTATGGCCTTGCCGCATTGATCACCGGTGGCGCGCTGGCGGTCGCGGCCAAGAAAGGCTTGTTTACCGTGATCGGCGGCTTCCTGGTGGCGGCATGGAAGTTCTTGCTGATTGGCTTTGCCGCGGTAGGCGCCTGGTTCAAGAATCTCTTCAAGAAGAAACAGCAGTCCTGATGATCCTGCACGATGGGCTGCTGTTGCTGGGCGGAGTCGTCGCGCTGTATCTGTACGACTCCGCTCTGCTGCTTTATCACAATGAAGTGATTCTTGTGAGCCGACGCAGCGGATGCGACATTTCAGGCGGCTCCGCGTTCGAGCTTGGCGGCAGGCACGTGTTCCTGCCGCAACCGCTATGCCCGCATCAACCACTCTTTCGCTTGAGCTGGCCGGAGCGTGGCATGGTCGATGCGAGTCCAAAACCCATGCGTTCCCGACGCACCCGAGTGGCGTTGTCGGTGATCGCGCCCTGGACGTTGCTACTGATGATGCTGTTCGTAGTCGGCCTGCCTTACACCTTGTTCGCCTCCAGCAGCTTGGCCGCGTTGCTGGCGTGGATCGTCGCGGTATACGTGGTGATCGTGGTCACCATGATCCATGTGTATCGCTACAGGAAGGCGCTGAATCTTTCCGGTCGCGCCGTCATGGCCATCGCCCTGGATGCGGTGCTATGCGCGCCGTTCGCGTTGAACATTGTGCGCAAGATCAGTTTGCGGCAGCGCTTCGACGTGGATCTGCACTCCCTGGCGGCGACGATGTTGCCGTCGCCCGCAGTGCACGATCTCACCGACATTCTCGGTCAGCGCATCAAGGTCAGCCTTGGATTTGTCGAGCCCGACAGCACCGAATCGCGCGCGCTGAATGCTTATCTCAACTCTTTCGAGGATCTGCGGAAATGACGGCTGTCGATATCGTGGTGATCGCGGCGGGCCTGTTCTTTGGCTATCGCCTCGTCAGCAATTATCTGACGCCCAATACCGGCGACGGGCAGTCTGGCACGCGTGCCCGCCATGAGCCGCCGCGACAGGACTGGGAGAAGCATTGGGAGCCGGCTGCGTCGAAAGCGCCGCCGTGGTTCGAGGTGCTCGACGTTGCGGAAACGGCCAGCGCGGCTGAGATAGAACACGCGTATCGCGTGAAGATCAGCCAATACCATCCTGACAAAGTCGCTCAGCTTGGTGATGATATAAGGCGGCTCGCCGAGACGAAATCCAAGGACATCAATGCGGCCTACGATATGGCGATGCGTCTGCGAAGGCAGTAGTCCCCCATGCTGCGCATCGTCCTGCCAAAGCCGGAACGATGCACCGAAGGCTCTTTGAGCTTTGTACGACGTCGAAAATACGTGCAGGCGCTACGCGCTGGCGCGATCGAGTGCGCCGATTTCGTCGACGCTGAGAGACAGCCTTGCCGCACCGATCAATTCCTGAAGCTGCTCAACGCTTGTAGCGCTCGCGATGGGCGCGGTAATGCCCGGACGAGCCATAAGCCACGCGAGCGCGACCTGCGCCGTCGTCGCCTTGTGCGCGGCGGCGATATCGTCCAGAACGGCGAGCACCTTCAAGCCCTGCGGATTGAGGTACTTCTTCACCGCCCCTCCGCGTGCGCTGCTCTTTGCCAGATCCGCTTCGCTGCGGTATTTGCCGCTGAGAAAGCCGCTGGCTAGCGCGTAGTAGTTGATGACCCCGATGTTTTCCTGCCGGATCAGCGGCTCCAGTTCCTTTTCGTAACCGGCGCGACTGACGAGGTTGTACTCGGGCTGCAGGCTTTCGTAGCGTGGCAGGTTGTGGGCTTTCGACACCTTCAGCGCCTCGGCGAAGCGGTCGGCGCCGTAATTGGACGCGCCAATGACGCGCACTTTGCCTTCCTCGATCAATCGTGCGAACGCGCCCAAGGTTTCGCTCAACGGCACCGTCGCATCGTCCTCATGCGACTGATATAAATCGATGTGATCGGTTTGCAGGCGTTTGAGCGAACCTTCCACGGCCTCGCGGATATTCATGGGCGACAGCCCGCGATGCTCCACCCACTTGGCCACCTTGGTCGCGATCGCGACACGATTGCGTTTGCCGCTGCGGGTGAGCCATTTGCCGATGATGGTTTCCGATTCGCCGCCGCGGTTGCCCGGCACCCAGGCGGAGTAGACATCGGCGGTGTCGATCAGATTGAAGCCGGCATCGACAAACGCATCCAGAAGTTCGAACGAACGCTGTTCGTCAACGCTCCACCCGAACACATTGCCGCCGAAGGCGAGCGGTGCGATGGAAAGGTCGGAGCGGCCCAGTTGGCGCAATGGCATGGAAAGTCCTCGGAATGGAGTGCGCGGGAGTGCCGCTACGCGGCGGCACAAGACTATTCCGAGGTGGGTGCCCGAGCGCGTGAATCAAGCTGAGCAGGCGCAGTCTCTTTCGTTGCAGCGGTCGGACAAGGGAAGTTGGGCGACGTCCACTTCGATTTGGCTGGCCGTCGGGCGACCGCAGGACGCCGCGTCCGGGCGCCAAGCGAGTTGGGTGGGCGTTGCGTATCCGTGCAGAAACAGCAGGTCGATCCATGGCGAGCGCATGGCGGGTTCCAATCCGGGGTTGGGGAGTGCTCAAGGTAATGGCATGTCCCGACCCGAAAAAGCGATATATTCGCAAGGCAGATTTGAGGGATATTCAACATGAGTCGAGTTCCACTCAGTCTCTTGCAGCAATTCGTGCATGTGGCACGTTTGGGCAATCTTTCGCGCGCGGCGGATCAGGCCAACCTCACCGTAAGCGCGCTCAGCCATCAGATGCGCCAGTTGGAAGAACGCCTGGAGCGGCGCCTGTTCGAGCGTGGCCCACGTGGCGTCACCCTTACGGTGGAAGGCTGCGAGTTGCTCGAAGCGGTGGGCGAGCATTTCGACGGCATCGAGCATGCGCTGTCGCGCTATCGCGAGCGTCGCCACGATGCGCTGAGCCTGAGTGCGAGTCCCGGCATTACCTCCAGCTGGCTGATGCCGCGACTGCCGCGATTGCTGGCGGCGTATCCCGAGCTGCAGCTCAATCTGCAATCCACGTCCGCGCTGGTGAATTTCGAACGCGAGGCGGTCGATGCCGCGTTGCGTTACGGGAAAGGCGAGTGGGAGGGATTGCGCAGCGAGTATCTGTTCGGGGAGTGGATTGCGCCGGTGGCGGCGCCGGAGCTGGTGGAGCGCATGGCCGGCGCCGATCCGCTCGATCTGACGCGGTGGCCGTTGATTGGTGATCCCAATCGCAACAATCGTTGGAACGATTGGTTTGCGCACTACGGCGGACAGCCGCCGCACCGTTACGTGGCGCACGTCGATACCGTGGATGCCTTGCGCCAGGCCGCGCTCGAAGGACTGGGCGTGGCGCTGGGGCGCATGGTCACGTCCAAGTCGCTGATCGATGCCGGCCGGTTGGTGGTGCTGGGCGATCGCTATCTGCCCGTGCCCGAGGCGTATTACCTCGTGTATCCGCCGCGTTCCGAAGATCATCGTGGCATGGCCACATTTCGCCAATGGCTGCTCGAAGAAGCCGACAGCTATTGTCGCCAGATGCCGCAACTGCGTCGTGACGACGCAGTTGCATGATTCGTCGGCGACGCGCCGTCCTACGGGGCGAGTGGCGTTGCCAGGCTCAAGTTCGGGTCGAGCTGCGTAAGGCCCTGAGTGGGGATGGCATCCGGAGTGACGGGCGCGGCGTGCTCGGCTTGCAGCCACGCAATCGGTTGACGCGGACCGGGAATATAACCTTCCCACTTGCCGTACGTGTCCTCGTCGTGCCCCAAGGTGTGGATGTTGAAATTCACGGGGACACGCACGTACCAGTAGGGGTAAGAAGTCTGCTTGCCCGTCGTCGGCGTGTTGAAAGTCCATTCCCTTGCTGCTTTTAACGCCGCATCTTCTAGCAGGCCCCGGTAGTAGCGCATCTGATTCTCGCTACCGTATTCCCCAAGATTGACCTGTTCGGCGGCGACATCTTCCACTTGCCCTTGTTTGCCGATGCGCAGCAGCAGAAAAACGGTGCCGTCGACTCGCGCATCGACCGCCGTTCGCGGATAGCGAGGCGTGGTGATGTATTTCTCGCTGACAATATCGCTGCTCTTGTCGCCGGTCTCGCCAAAGGTCGCGCCGATGATGCCGATGGAATTGTGTGTGTCGTCGACGCGTTTCGCGAGGATGCGCAAATTCATGCGTGCGCGTTCTATCACGGCAACTTTGTCATCAAGCTTGAATTTCCAGCTTGGTACGTTGTTTTTGATGAGTTGAAGGACGACGAGAGGAATTTTTTCCGGGTGATCGATGGAATAGTCGTGCACGCTGCCGTCGGGCATGACTTCGATCCATCCTGTCACCAGCATGCTGGCTTCAGCGGTTTTGCGAATGTCGCTTGGTCCGGCGGCCAACACTGCGCTCGACATCGCCGCACACAGCAGTGCGGCCATCCAATGCTTTGCGTACATAGGTCCCCCCTGATGTAGTCCGAGTATAGCGTTGTGTGCAGCAAGGAAATGACGGGGCGCGCCGACAACCCCCACGACGCATCCACGTAGAATACGCAGGCCGACCACCTATAGGTCGACACCAACAGCCATCCGCAACATCCATAAGGATTTCCTATGTCCAGCACCGCCATCCTCGTCGACGGCGCCTTCTTTCTTGCCCGTTACCGCAAGGTCTGGGCCGACCGCGATGCCAACGACGCGCGCACCGTGGCCAAGACCGTGTTCGGCATGGCGCTCGAACACCTCAAAGCGCTGGATCGTCCCCGCGAAGCGCTGTATCGCATTTTTTTCTATGACTGCCCGCCGCTGGAAAAGGTGCTGGTGAAGCCGATCAGCGGCGAGAGCATCGACTTCTCCCGCACCGCCGCCGCCTCCTTCCGGCGCGACCTGCACGACCAGCTGCGCCGCCAGCGCAAGATGGCGTTGCGGCTCGGTCGACTGGCCGATCGCGGCGAATGGAAGCTCAGGCATCAGGCCTATCAGCAACTGCGCGACGAGTCCCTGTACTGGGATGAGCTGGGCGACGAGCATTTCGAACCGGATATGCGCCAGACGCAGGTGGATATGAAGATCGGCATCGATATCGCCGCGCTGGCTTACAAGAAGCAGGTGGACCAGATCATCCTGGTCGCCGGCGATGCCGATTTCATTCCGGCCGCCAAGCTGGCGCGCTACGAAGGCATCGATTTCATTCTCGATCCCATGTGGCAGGGCATCGCGCCGGACTTGCACGAGCACATCGACGGCCTGCAATCGGTCTGCCCGAGGCCGTTCTAACTCGACGAGTCTTTGGATGACGAGGCTGCAACCCGGCCTTCTTGGGCCGGGTCGTACGCGCACGTGTTGGCAGAGTGGTCGCGCAGTTGACGTAAATTAAATGTAAAATGTCGACGCTTGCTGTACACGACCGGCGGTAACCTGCCGCGGACACCGTTGTAAGGAGTTGTCATGAAAATCAGGCTTGCCTTCGGATTGACCGCCGTCCTGCTGCTCGCTGGCACGGCTCACGCGCAGCAAGCGGGGCAGGATCAGCCCACGGGTGACCTGGTGCCGCCGACCAGTGCCAGCGATTTCACCGCCAACCAATTGGACGCCGTATTGGCCGGTTCCTGGCGCTCGGCTACCAACAAGGCGCGCGATGTCTATCGCCATCCCAAGGCGACCTTGCAGTTCTTCGGCCTTCAGCCCGACCAGACGGTGATCGAGATCACCCCCGGCGCGGGCTGGTATGCCGAAGTGCTCGCGCCGCTGTTGCGCGACAACGGCCACTACATCGCCGCGGTGGCCGACAACAACGCCGAATCCAAGCAGGACGCGGCCGCGTTGCGCACCAAGTTCGCGGGCGACTCGGCCGAATACGGCAAGGCGAGCATCGTCACGTTCAATCCGCAGTCGCCGATGTTTGGCCGTGCCGGGTCCGCCGACATGGTGTTGACCTTCCGCAACGTGCATAACTGGGCGATGGCCGGCACGGCGCAGGCGATGTTCAAGGCTTTCTTCGCAGTGCTCAAGCCCGGTGGCGTGCTCGGCGTGGTCGATCATCGCGCGGCGCTTGGCGCGACGCTGGATTCGGTGAAGGGTTCGGGTTATCTGCCGACCGACTACATCATCAAGCTCGCCACCGATGCCGGCTTCAAGCTGGATGCGCAGAGCGACATCAACGCCAATCCCAAGGACACCAAGGACTATCCGAAAGGTGTCTGGACCTTGCCGCCGACCTTGGCGCTGGGCGATCAGGACCGGGCAAAGTACCTGGCGATCGGGGAGTCCGATCGCATGACGCTGCGCTTCGTGAAGCCTGCTGCGAGCAGTGCGTCGCCCGGTTCATCCTCGAGTGCGGCGACGCACTGAGTGACTCCCCTCGCATGCTGATCGCGCTGAACAAGCCGTTCGGTGTGCTGTGCCAGTTCACCACCAACGATGGACGTCCGACGCTGGCCGATTACGTGCGCCAGAAGGACGTCTATCCGGCGGGTCGGCTCGATCACGATAGCGAAGGTCTGCTGCTGCTTACGGACGACGGTGCGCTGGCGCATCAGCTTACCGATCCGCGGCACAAGCAACCCAAGACCTATTTGGTGCAGGTCGATGGTGCGCTGACTGATGACGCGCTGCAGGCGTTGCGTCGCGGTGTGGTCTTGAACGACGGACCGACGCTGCCGGCGGTTGCCGAGCATGCCGACGAGCCGGCGTGGTTGTGGCCGCGCGATCCGCCCGTGCGTTTTCGCAAGAGCATTCCCACCAGCTGGTTGACGATCACCTTGCGCGAAGGGCGCAATCGGCAAGTTCGTCGCATGACGGCAGCGGTCGGGTTTCCGACGTTGCGGTTGATACGTGTGCGGATCGGTGGCTATGCGCTGGAAGGTCTGCCGCCAGGCGAGACCAGAGTTCTCGCATCATAAAGGTGTCCCCACTTCCCTCGCCGGAATGATGGAAGAGCGTAGGGGTTTCGCACTTTGAAGTGACGAAACAAATGGGGGTTTATTTAAAGTCCGAAGAACGCAGTGGCCGTCGCAGTGCTGTGGGCCGCGGTCATCTCCACGGGCTCGCCACGATCGCGCGCGATTTCCTCGCAGATGTGCTTGAGATACATCGGTTCGTTGCGCCGATGGCTCGGCTGCGGCCGCACCGTGCGCGGCAAGAGATAAGGCGCATCCGTTTCGATCATCAAGCGATTGGCAGGAATCTCGCGCACGAACTCGCGCAGGTGCGTGCCGCGTCGCTCATCGCAGATCCAGCCCGTGATGCCGATATGGCAGTCGAGCGCGAGATAATCGCGCAACGCTTCGCGCGTGTCGGTGAAGCAATGCACGACCGCGGCGGGTACCTTGTCGCGGTAACGCGAAAGCATGGCGACAAAATCGTGATGCGCATCGCGCTGATGCAGGAACAGCGGCTTGCCCACATCGACGGCAATCTGCAGCTGTCGTTCGAATACCCGCAACTGCACATCGCGCGGAGAGTAATTACGGTTGTAGTCCAGTCCTGTTTCGCCGACCGCGCGAACTTCGGGCGCACGCGCAAGTTCGCGCAAGCGAGCGTCCGTCACATCGCTGTAGTCGATCGCATGGTGCGGATGCACGCCGGCCGTGGCATGCAGCATCCCGGGATGGGCGCGAGCCAGATCGAGGGCGTGTTCGCTGCCGGCGTGTGACGCGCCGGTGACAACCATTTGCACCACACCATGCGCCCGGGCACGGTCGAGCACGGCGTCGAAATCGTGCCGGAACGACTCATGGGTAAGGTTGGCCCCGATATCGACGAGCTGCATGCGAACCCTTTCAAAGCTTTTATTGTCTCATCCAAGGGTGCCCCGATCCATCCGGTGCCGCTGACATCGCCGATTTGGATCGAGTCGTCCGGACCTTACCGCCCAGTCGCAGCATGAACGGCCGGTCACACTGCGCGCAGGCGCCGCCCGACAAGGCTCGCCAGCCGCTTCACGGTTGTGTTACGAATGGGATTCGCCTGTTCGACGCGAAGGGAAGCCGGGTGGGCCGGCGTTGTATTGAGACGTTAGTCACAAGCGGGGTGGAATATGTCGGCAGTCGTAAAGCCGGCGTCCTTAGGGGCGATGAAGGCCACGGATGACCATGAAGAAGCAGTGTGTGCCCTGCTGGTCGAGCGTGGGCGCCTGAAAGACAACGATCTGGCACGTGCCCGGCGCCTCCACGAGGAGGCCCCCGAGGGCACCCTTACGGCATTGCTGGCGCGTCTGGGGCTGATGTCTGAGCGCGATCTTGCCGAAGCCTGGGCCGAGCGCCTGCATGCCCCTCTGCTGGCGGCGCGCGAGGCGCCGGACATGCCGCCCGCGGATATCGACATTTCTGTTCGCTTCCTCAAGCAGCAGCACGTGGTACCGGTGCGTTTCGGCGACGACGGGCTGGCGTTGGTGGTGGCCGACCCCGCCGACCCCTATCCGTTGCATGCCGTGCGCCTGGCATCGGGCAAGCCGGTGTCGTTGTGCATCGGCTTGCGTTCGGAAATCGACGATCTGATCGAACGCTATTACGGTCAAGGTCGTTCCGCGATGGGCACCATCGTGGAAAACCTCGACGGCAGCGCGGCGGAAGAAGACGACGTGGAACACCTGCGCGACCTCGCCTCCGAGGCGCCGGTGATTCGCCTGGTCAATCTCATTCTTCAGCGCGCAGTGGAGCAGCGCGCGTCGGACGTGCATATCGAGCCGTTCGAGAACCGCCTGAAAGTTCGCTACCGCATCGACGGCGTGCTGCACGAAGTGGAAGCGCCGCCTTCGAGTTCCACCGCCGCCGTGATCAGTCGCGTGAAGATCATGGCCAAGCTCAACATCGCCGAGCGCCGCCTGCCGCAGGACGGCCGTATCCAGTTGCGCGTGCAGGGCAAGGAGCTGGATCTTCGCGTGTCCACCGTGCCGACCAGCTTCGGCGAATCGGTGGTGATGCGTATTCTCGATCGCGAAACCGTGGTGTTCGATTTCGCGTCGTTGGGTTTTACGGAAAATTTCCGCCAGCGTTTCGTGGACGTGCTGCAGCGTCCGCACGGCATCCTGCTCGTCACCGGTCCTACCGGTTCGGGTAAAACCACGACGCTTTACACCGCGCTGTCCAAGATCAACACGCCGGGCGTGAAGATCATCACCGTCGAAGATCCGGTGGAATACCAGCTCGAAGGCATCAACCAGATCCAGGTGAAGCCGCAGATCGGCCTGGACTTCGCCAATGCCTTGCGCTCGATCATGCGCCAGGATCCGGACGTGATCATGATCGGCGAAATGCGCGATCTGGAAACCTGCCGCATCGCCATCCAGTCCGCGCTCACCGGCCACCTGGTGCTTTCCACCTTGCACACCAACAGTGCATCGGGCGGCGTGACGCGCATGCTGGACATGGGCGTGGAAGATTATCTGCTCGGCTCCACCGTCAACGGCATTCTCGCGCAGCGCCTCGTGCGCAGGCTCGATCCGGACACGGCGATTCCGTATGAGGCGCCGCCCGAAGTCATCGAAGAGTTCGAGCTGGAGAAATACACCGACGAGCGTCCGATCCGCTTGTGGAAACCGGGTACCAGTACGACCAATCCCACGGGGTATCGTGGCCGTCGCGCGATCATGGAATTCCTGGTGATGAGCGATCCGCTGCGGCGCCTGGTGATGCAACGCGCCGATGCCGGCGAGATCGAACGCCAGGCGCGCGCGGAAGGGATGCGGACCATGTACGAAGATGGCATCGCCAAGGCCGTGGCAGGCATCACCACCATCGAAGAGGTGTTGCGTGTTACGCAGGAAGGATAATCGCCGCGACTGTGCAGCACGATTCCACGTCGCGCCGCAACGCTCAACCTCCCCCTGCACGCAGGGGGAGGAGCCAAGGTCATGAGCCAGTTCCGCTATCGCGCCGTCAGCGCTGCCGGCGAAATCGTGCAGGGACAGATGGAAGCGGCCAGTCTCGACGAAGTGATCGTGCGCCTGCAGGACCAGGGCCACACGCCACTGGAAGCCAAGCCTGCCGACGCGGGCGGCGAGGGCAGCGGTTTTGCCGGTCTTTTCAAACGCGGACCTTTCAACGGCGACCAGCTTGCGCAGTTCACGCATCAGCTGGCGACGTTGCTTGGCGCCGGACAGCCGCTCGATCGCGCGCTGGGCATCCTGATGGATCTGCCCGAAGGCGAGCATGCAAAAAAGCTGATCGAGCGCGTGCGCGATCGCGTGCGTGGCGGCACGCCGTTGTCGCAGGCGCTGGATGAAGAACACGGCGTCTTTCCCAAGCTCTACGTCGCGCTGGTGCGCGCCGGCGAAGTCGGCGGATCGCTGGAAGACACGCTGCGTCGCCTGGCCGATTATCTGGAGCGCTCGCAGCAACTGCGCGGCAGCATCATCAACGCATTGATCTATCCTGCGTTCCTGATGGTGGGTGTGCTCGGTTCGCTGCTCTTGCTGCTCACCTACGTGGTGCCGCAGTTCGTGCCGATCTTCCAGGACATGCAGGTACCGATTCCGTGGATCACCAGCGCCGTGCTTGCGCTGGGAACCACGCTGCAGAACTGGTGGTGGCTGATCCTGGTGCTTGTCGTGGGCAGTGTGCTCGTGTGGCGCGCGCGCATGCGCGATCCTGCGTTGCGCCTCGCCTGGCACGAACGCCTGCTGAAAATGCGCATGGTCGGTCCGCTGGTTTTGAAGGTGGAAACGGCGCGTCTGGCGCGCACGCTCGGCACGCTCGTCAAGAACGGCGTGCCGTTGCTGTCGGCGCTGGGTATTGCGCGTCAGGTCACATCCAATCGCGCCTTGGATGAATCGCTGGTGCAGGCGACCGAGATGGTCAAGGGCGGCAACGGACTCAGCCTCTCCCTGGCGCAATCGCAACGCTTTCCGCGACTGGCGATCCAGATGGTGCAGGTTGGCGAGGAGGCCGGGCAGCTCGACACGATGCTGCTCAAAGTGGCCGACACGTTCGAACTGGAAAGTCGCCGCGCCATCGATCGTTTGCTTGCCGCACTGGTGCCCGCGCTCACCATCGTCATGACAGTCTTTGTCGCGATCATCATGGCGGCTATCCTGCTGCCCCTGCTCAGCCTCACCAGCAACATTCAATGATCGGCGCTGTCCGATAGACATCCTTTTGTTCATGCGTAAGAAACGGAGAAATCACCCCATGCAGTACAGATATTCACGAACCCGGTCCCTGCGTCACCCCCGCCGCAGCGCCGGTTTCACCCTGCTGGAAATGCTGGCGGTGATCGTGCTGATCGGCATCGTCGGCGCCATCGTGGTGCGCCAGGTCGGCAGCAGCGTGGACAAGGGCAAGTACGGCGCCGGCAAGGCGCAGCTCACCACGCTCAGCCAGGCGATCGATGCCTATTCGCTGGATAACGGTTCGCCGCCGGCGCAATTGGGGGATCTCGTCGCCAAGCCTGCCAGTGCCACCAACTGGCAAGGCCCCTATGTGAAGCCTTCGCAGCTCAAGGATCCGTGGGGTCACGACTTTGGCTACAAGTATCCCGGCGAGCACGGCAATTACGACCTGATTTTCTATGGTCGTGACGGCAAGCCCGGCGGTGACGGTTACGACGCCGACGTGGGTAACTGGCAGTGACAAACCGCAGACCGATCATGTGTGTCGGATCGCGGGGCGAAGCAGATTCGCCCCGGTTCGCCGCCGTGCATCGGTCGCCCTCGCTGCGTGGCATGCGTGCGTTCACGCTGCTGGAGATGCTCGCAGTGATCATCCTGATCGGCATCGCGGCTGCCGCGGTATCGATTTCCGTCGCGCGCGGGCTGGCCAGTGCGCGCATCAACGCCGCCGCGGGCGAGCTCGCGGCGGCCCTGCGCGCCACGCGCACGCAGGCGATCATGCATGGCCAGCAACGCATCTTTCAGGTCGATACGCGCGAAGAGACGTATCGCGGCGCGGACCGTCGCGACGTGCGTCTGCCGAAAGGCCTGGAGCTGTCGGTCACCAGCGCGACCAGCGACCAGACCGGCGGCGACGTCGCCCGCATCCGTTTCTTTCCCGATGGCAGTTCGACCGGCGGACGCATCACCTTGCGTAGCGGCCGGCGCGAATGGCACGTCAATGTGTCGTGGCTCACCGGCGCGATCAACGTGTTCGACACGGGGACGCACACATGAACGCACCGCGGCGTCGCACACGCGGCTTCAGCCTCATCGAGGTCATCGCGGCGATCCTGTTGCTGGCCATCACGTTTGCGGCGCTGATGGAAGTGGCGGGCGGGTCGATCCGTCTTTCGCAGAACGCGGCCGAATACAGCCAGGTCGCGCTGTGGGCGCGCTCGCTGCTGGATACGCGCTACACGCTCGATCCGATCCAGCCGGGTGTGAGCGAAGGCCACTTCAATAGCCGCTATCGCTGGCGCTTGCAGGTCACGCCCTGGACGGTTCCGGGCGTTCCGCCGGCGGGCAACGGCAGCAGCACGCAGATGTATCGGCTCGATCTGGACGTGATGTGGGGCGTGGAGCCCTTCGAGCGTCGCGCGCATTTCAGTACGTTGCGCATCGGCAGCAACACATCGGCAACACCTGCGCCATGAAACGCACAGCCGGATTCACCTTGCTCGAAGTGCTAGGCGCCATGGCGCTGCTGGCGCTCTTGCTGCTGGGCGTGTATTCCGGCGTTCGCTCGGCCACGCACACGGTGCAGGCCGGCACGGTGAAAATCGAACAGCTCGACGAAGTGCGCTCCGCGCAACAATTTCTCCGCCGCGAGCTGGCGCAAGCCATGGCGCAACCCATCGCGCACGACAGCGATGGCAACAATATCTATTTCGTCGGCAGCGAAAGCGAGATGCGCTTTGTCGCGCCGTTGCCGGGGTATCTCGGCAGGATGGGACCGCAGCTGATCCAGTTGAAACTGGTTCCCGGTGACAAAGGCAAAGGCGAGCGGCTAGAAGCCAGTCTCGCCGTGCTTCCGCCGGACGGCAGTGCGCCCAAGCCCTTGGGCGATCCGCAGGTATTGGTCGACGGGATCAAGGGCGGCGGCTTCAGCTATCGCGGCGTGAACCAGCAAGGCCAGCCGATGGATTGGCAGAGCGACTGGAAATACACCGGCACCATGCCGAACGTCGTCAGCATCCATCTTTCGCTCGACAATGGCCGAGAGTGGCCGCTGATGAGTGCCAGCCTGCTCGTCAATCCGGCGGCGACGCAAGGGCCGGGCAATCTGCTTCGCGGCTTGCGGGGCCCGGGAGTCGGGCCATGAAGCGCACGCAACGCGGTGTCGCATTGCTGGTGGTGATGTGGGCGTGCACGCTGCTCGCCATCCTGCTTGGCGGCTACGCCACACTGGCGCACAACGAAGGTCAGCAAGCCGGTTACCAGTTCAACCAGGCGCGTGCGCACTACGCGGCCGAGGCAGGCCTGATGCGCGCCATCTATGCGATGCAGGCGACGAACGTCGCCGATCGCTGGATCGGCGACGGACGTGTCTATCCCTTCGTGTTCGACGGCGCCAAGGTCGGCATTTCGGTGATTTCCGAAAACGGCAAGGTGGATCTCAACGCCGCCACACCCGATGTACTGGCCAATCTGTTCCATGCGGCAGGCGCCGATCCAGTGCGGGCCGCGGCCGTCGCACAGGCGGTGGTCGACTGGCGCAGCTTTGCGATATCCCCGCAGCAGTCGTCGCAACGCGCCGCTGCCTACGCCGCGGCAGGGCGCGATTACGGCCCCCGCAACGGCCCGTTCGCCAGCGTCCAGGAACTGCAGATGGTGCTGGGCATGGACCCCGCGCTCTATGCGGCCGTCGCGCCCTACGTCACCATCTGGTCCGGCAGGTCCAGCCCGGATCCGAACACCGCCCCGCTGCTGGCGCTGGCATCGCTACCGGGCATCGATCTGCAACATGCGGCGGCGATGATCGCTGCTCGCCCGCCGGCGGCCGCGGCCAATGCGGTGGCGGGTCTGGCCGGCAACAATGGCATCACGCATAGTATCCGGTCAGAGGCGGTGCTCGCCGATGGAACGCGTGCTGTTTTGCATGCCACGGTACGCTTGCAGGGATTTCGACAGGGTTCGCAATCTTTTGCGGTGTTGCGCTGGCAAGAGGGGGATGAGGAGTGAATTCCGCTACGCAGACACTGCGACCGCAGATCGATCGCGTACGCCGCGCATGGCGCGGCTCGCCGATGCCGGCCTTCATGGCCTGGTGGGGCGGCGAGTTGCGCGCCCTGCTGCCGGCGCGCTGGCAGGCGTTTTTCCGCGGCGGCGATGTCTGGTGCCTGTTGCGTCATGAAGACAGCCTGTGGCGTGTGCACCGCAGTGGCCAGAAGGAAAGCGCTCCACCCTGGAGCGATGCGCTCGATGCGCCCGCGCAACAGGCGATGCTGAACACGGCCGTCGCCGGCGTGGATCGTCAGGATCTGCGCCTTGCGCTGTGCCTGCCTCCAGAAGGTGTATTGCGCCGTCGTCTCCTTTTGCCGGAGGCGGCACGCGACAACCTGCGCCAGATCGGCGCGTACGAAATGGACAGGCAAACGCCATTCCGCACCGAGCAGGTCTACTACGACCTGCGTGAAGTGCGCGGGTCCGCACCGGCAGGCCGCATCGCCGCCGAATTGATCGCCGCGCCGCGCGCTCTGGTGGATGCCAAGCTTGAGCGCCTGCGCAATGCGGGTATCGCCATCGACGCCGTGGATCTGTGCGACGGCGACGCCCGCCTGGGTGTGAATCTGTTGCCGCCGGAGATGGCGCGCGTGCATCGCGATCCGCGTCGACGCCTTAATTTGGCACTGGCCGCGGCAGCCATCGTCCTGCTGTTGTTGTGTCTGGGAGAATGGCTGCACAACCGGCAGGAAGCGCTGGCTGCCATGCAATCGCAAGTCGACGACATGCGCGCCGATGCGCAGAAGATTTCCGAACTTCACAAGCAGCTTGAAGACAGCAGCGGCGCGGCGGGTTTCCTCGCGCATCGCAAGACCGACTCCGTTGCCGTGGTGGATGTATTGCAGGATCTGACCGCGCGCATTCCGGACGACACCTGGCTGGAACGTTTCACCATCGACAGCAGCGGCCGGGTCGGCATCCAGGGACAAAGCGCGAAAGCGGCGTCGCTGATCGATACCTTGCAAAGCAGCAAGCAGATCACGGGAGCGAACTTCCAGGGCGTGATCCAGCGCGATCCGGCGACCAACAAGGAGCGTTTCTACATGGATGCGCAATTGCGCATGCCCAGCACCAAGCCTGCATCAAGCAGCAGTGCGGGAGCCGCACGATGAATCTCAGACCCATGAAACCCGCAGAAAGCCGCATTGCCGCGATCGGCTTGCTGGTGCTGGTCGTGCTGCTGGCCTACTTCGTGCTGCTGCATTGGTGGTTCGTCGCGCCGTTGCGCGACATCGACAGCCAGATGGACGACCTGCGCGACACGCAGAGCCGCTACGCCGCGGCGATTGCTCAGAAACCGCAGTTGCAAAAGCGCCTGTCCGAGCTGGGCCGTGATTCCGCCGACAGCAGCACCTTCCTGTCGGAGACCGATCCCAATGCCGCCGCGGCGAGTCTGATGCAGCGCGTCGTCGACGATGCCGCCGCGCATGCGCAGGAAGGCAGCTGCGAAGTCAGCCAGAAGATGCCGGTGGCCAATCCCGCCGTGACGCCGGGCGATCCGTACAAGAAAGTCGTGGTGAGCATCAGCCTGCACTGCGACATGCAACCGCTGATCGGATTGTTGTACACGCTCGAAAAAGGCAAGCCGTATCTCTTCGTGCAGGACTTCAGCGTGTACCGCAATCCGCTGGTGGCCGCGCAGAAGAGCGGCGCCGCACCGCTCGAAGTGCAGTTCACGCTTGGCGGTTATGTGCATGCGCCGGCCGGTACCGGTTCCTCGGCGGACGACAATCGGGCGTCGTCGGGAGGCGATCAACTATGAACGCTGCCGCGCAACGCCGACTTACGCCTTCACTGGCCGCCATCGTGGCGATCTTCGGCATGTTGCTGTTGTCGCTTCTGTTTGGCATGGGCCGCGGCGTGACTTGGAATCCACCGCGCGTCACGCCGCCCTTGCCGGCGGTGCATAACGTCGCCTTGCCGGCGCCACCGGCGCTGGATAGCTACGCGCAGGTCTGGCTACACCCGCTGTTCAGCAGCGACCGCAAGCCGATCGTCACCACCGGCGGCAGCGAAGGCGTCAGCCTGGGTGATCTGCAGCTGACGGGCGTCATCATTACGCCGAAGCTGCACATCGCCCTGCTGGGCCCTGCGCACGACAACAAGGGCGACGACAGCGGCGAGGTGCGCGTGCGCGAGGGCGCCATGCTGCCCGACGGCACCTGGAAGCTGATCAAGGTGCTGCCGCGCTCGGCGATTTTTGCTTCCCCGAGCGGGCGCACGGAACTGAAGCTGCCCGCGGGCGCTCCCATCGATCAAGCCGCCTCAAGCGCAACGGCAGGCGCCATTCCGATGAACGGCCCGCCGGGTCCGGGCGGAGCGATGCCGGCTCGCCCGATGCCACCGCCGCCGCCTGGCGCGGGGCCACCGCCGAACGATGCACAGTCACAACGATTGCAAAGACTCAGGGCCGCCATTCAAAAGCAGCGTTCCGGGTTGACCCCAAACGCTCAGGGAGACCACTAATCCATGTCACACACGCGCATGCAACGTTGCCGACGAAACGGCCTGCAGGTCGGCGCCATCGCGCTGGCCATCTTCCTGAGCGGTTGCGCCTCCAACAAGCCGTTGGTGAAGCCCGATCTCACGCTGGAGCGCGAAGCCGTTGCCGGTACGGAGAAACCGGCGCCGCAGCCGCAGTCGCTCAATAACAAGCTCAGCAACGGTACGCCGGCGCCGGCGGTGGCCAGCATCAGCACCGGCAGCGGCCAGTTCGTACACCCGACGGAGCTGTCGACGCCACGCCCGGGTGCTGCGGGCAGCGGCGCGGTCACCTTCAACTTCGAAAACCAGCCGGTACAGGCGGTGGTGAAGGCGATCCTGGGCGATCTGCTGCAGCAGAACTACACCATCGTGCCGGGCGTGCAGGGCAATATTTCCTTTTCCACCTCCGAGCCGGTGGACAGCAGCCAGGCCATCCCGATCCTGGAGACGCTGCTGTCCTGGACGCATAACGCGCTGATCAAGACCAATGGCCGCTATGTGGTGATGCCGGACAAGGATGCCGTGCAAGGCAATGTCGCGCCGAGCCTGGGTGCTGTCGCGCCGACGGGTGGTCTGCAGGCGCGCCTGTTCCCGCTGCACTACATCGCCGCCGACCAGATGCAGAAGCTGTTGAAACCTTTCGCACGGCCGGATTCGATCCTGCTGGTCGACAATTCGCGCAACGTCATCGTGGTGGCCGGCACGCCTGACGAACTGGCCAACTACGACCGCACCGTGCGCACCTTCGATGTGGACTGGCTGCGCGGCATGTCGGTCGGCGTGTTCAATCTGCAGCACGCCACCGTCGATGACCTGATGCCACAGCTCGATGGCATGTTTGGCACCAAGGGCGATACGCCGCTGGCCGGCATGCTGCGCTTTATCCCGATCAAGCGCACCAACGCCCTGGTGGTGATCAGTACGCAGCCGAACTATCTCACCGAAGTCGGCAACTGGATCGCCAAGATCGACCTGGGCGGCGGTAACGAACCGCAGTTGTACGTTTACGACGTGCGCAACATCAGTGCTTCGGATCTGGCGCATTACCTCGCGCAGATCTACACCGACAATGCTGGCGGCGGCAGCAACGACCGCGGCGGCGGCGTGGCGCCGGGAGCAGGCGGCGCCACCACGCTTGGCATCGGCAACAATGCCGGTGGCTCGGCGAGCGGCATGGGCAGCACGGCCGGGAGTTTCGGCAGCTCCACCACGGGTGGCCTTTCCAGTGGAATCGGCGGTACGTCCGGATCCAGCTCCTATCCGTCGAGCTCGACCACGGGCGGTGGATTCGGTAGCACGTCGACAGGTGGCATTGGCGGCAGCACGGGCGTCAGCGGTGTGGGCACGAACGGCGGGCTGGCGAACAATAGCAGTCAGGAGCAAGGTTACAGCTCGAAGGACGGCAGCATCCGCATCAGCTCCGTGGACGCCAACAATCAGCTATTGGTGCGCGCGCGCGCGGCGCAATGGCAGGAGATCCTTGGCGCCATCAAGCAACTCGACGTAACGCCGATGCAAGTGCAGATCGAGACCCGTGTGTTCGAGGTGGATCTGGTAGGTGATCTCCAGTACGGCGTGCAATGGTATCTGCAAGGATTGGCTGGCGGCTCGGAGAATTCCAACGGCGGTTTCACGCCGGGCAACCCGTACTCGCACCGCATGATTGGCCTGGGTGGCGGCATCGGTGGCCAGTCAACCTCAACCAACTCGTACGGCGGGCAGCCATTCTTCTACTCCTTCCTGAGTTCGAACGGAAAATTCCAGGTGGCCATCAACGCCCTGGAAAGCAGCCAGAACACCAAGACGCTGTCGGCACCGTCGCTGGTCGTGCTCAACAACCAGGTGGCGCATATCGAGGTAGGCAATCAGATTCCGATCAACCAGACCTATTACACCGGACTGGGTACCACCTCCACGGCGACCACGGTGGGTCAGGTGCAATACCTTCCCACCGGCATCATTCTGGATGTGCAGCCGCGCGTGAATCCGGGTGGGCTGGTCTATCTCAATATCGATCAGCAAGTCAGCGCCACCACGGGTGCGGCCAACAGCCAGGGCAACTACACGATTCAGCAGCGCCAGATCGCAACCCAGCTTGGCGTGCAGAATGGTCAGACCGTGCTGCTCGGCGGCTTGATCCAGCAGCAGAACTCGGACAATGGTCAGGGTGTTCCGTGGTTGAGCGATATTCCCATACTGGGCAAGCTGTTCGGCTCAACGGGCAAGACCAAGAGTCGCACCGAGCTGATCGTGCTGATCACGCCGCGCGTGATTACCGACAGTGACGACGCCAAGCAAATTACGGACGACTACCAGAACGGCTTCGAATCACTGGCGCCGTTGCGTGGACAACCCGCGCCCGCCGCTGCACACGCCCCGGCATCGACAACGCCGCTTCGGCAGTAAGCGTTGCGTTCATGCATGCCTCCTTGCGAGGCATGCATGACGCAAGTGCGGTAACAACCTCGGCGCCATTATCATCGCGCGCATGAATGCGCCGATGTTTCCGATCACCCCCATACTGCAGGACATCCGCACCTCGCTGGCTTCACGGCCTCGCCTGGTGCTGGAAGCGCCGCCCGGTGCCGGCAAGACCACCCAGGTGCCGCTGGCGTTGCTCGACGAGCCGTGGCTGGGAGGCAAAAAGATCGTGATGCTGGAGCCGCGTCGTATCGCGGCGCGCGCGGCGGCACAGTTCATGGCGCAGCAACGGGGCGAGCCGCTTGGGCAGACGGTCGGCTATCGCATTCGCTTCGAGTCGAAAATCAGCGCGGCCACGCGCATCGAGGTCGTCACCGAGGGCATTCTCACCCGCTTGATCCAGGACGATCCAGAGCTCACCGGCATCGGCGCCATCCTGTTCGACGAATTCCACGAGCGACATCTTGCCGGCGATCTCGGTGCGGCGCTTGCGTTGGATATCCAAAGCACCTTGCGTCCCGATCTGCGCATCGTGGTGATGTCCGCCACGCTGGACGGCGAACGCATTGCGCAATGGCTGGACGCGCCGCGCATCAGCAGTCCGGGGCGCAGTTTTCCGGTGCGTATCGATTATCCGCCGGCACGCACGCAGGAAAGCGTGGAACACCATTTGGCGCGCATCGCGCGTCAGGCTCTCGATGAAAATTCCGGCGACGTATTGGCATTTCTGCCGGGACGCAGGGAGATCGCTCGCGTACAAGCGGTGTTGTCGCAGAGCCTGCAGCATGACGACGTGGAAATCGTGCCTCTGCATGGCGAACTGTCGTTGGCCGAGCAACAACTCGCCTTGTCGCCAGCGGAGAAAGGCATGCGACGCATCGTGCTCGCCACGAACGTCGCCGAATCCAGCGTTACGCTGCCGGGCATCCGCGCGGTGATCGACACGGGCCTGGCGCGCGAGCCGCGCTTCGATCCCAATTCCGGTTTCACGCGCCTGGAAACGGTGACGATTTCCCAGGCGTCGGCCGATCAACGTGCCGGTCGTGCAGGTCGCGTCGCCGAAGGTGCGGCGTACCGGCTGTGGGCGCAGAGCCGCCGCCTGGATCCGTCGCGTACGGCGGAGATCGCACAAGCGGAATTGTCGGGCCTTGCCTTGGAACTCGCCGCTTGGGGCAGCGCAGAACTGCCATGGCTCGATCCGCCGCCCACCGGCGCCCTGGCGCAGGCGCGTGACTTGCTGGCGCGCCTGGGTGCGCTCGATGCGCAGCAGCGCATCACGCCGCTCTCACGCCGCATGCTCGAGCTGGGCGCCACGCCGCGCCTCGGTGCTGCCGCGTTGCGCGCGCCGGAGAACTTGCTCGCCCTGGTTGCCGATCTGCTGGCCTTGATGGAAGCGCGCTCGCCGATGCGCGGCGAACTCTCGCGCAGCGATGATTTCCGTATTCGCGTTGCCGCCTTGCACGCCTGGCGCGATCGCCGCAGCGCGACCGGGCACGGTGGCGGCGCGGATGCAGGGGCACTCGCGGCGATCGAACAGGCGAGCAAAGGATGGCGTCGTCGTCTGGACGTGCGCACTGCGGCGAGCGGCGTGCCGCACAGTCACGCCGTCGGCGATCTCCTGCTGCACGCGTTTCCCGATCGCCTGGCGCGCCAGGACGAAAACAATCCGCTGCGCTACACCCTGGCCAACGGACGCGGCACGCGTCTGCACGAACAGACCGCGCTGATGGGCGAACCATGGCTGGTTGTGCTGGATCTGCGCCACGAAGCGCGCGACAGCCTGATTCTTTCCGCCGCACCCTTCGATCCGCGCGTGTTGGAAAGCGACTATCCGGATCAATTCCAGCGTGTGCGTAGCGTGCGCTGGAACGACGATCGGGCGGCGGTGGAAGCCTTCGAGGAGCGCCGCTTCGCGGCCATCGTGCTGGAGCGCCGCAGCGTTCCCGTGCAGGAAGAAGACGCCGTGCCCGCACTGCTCGCGGCTATCCGCCATCGCGGACTGGATGCACTGCCGTGGAGCGAATCGGCGCGACGCTTGCGCCTGCGCATGCAGTCTCTCGGTACGTGGATGCCCGAGCTTGGCTTGCCCGACGTTTCCGATGCACGTTTGCTCGACACACTCGAAGACTGGCTGGCGCCGTATCTGCAGGGCAAGCGCAAACTCGATGCGCTCTCCGCAGACGATCTCTCGCAGGCGCTCGCCACGCAATTCGACTATGAGCAACGCAAGCAACTGGATGCGCAGGTTCCCGACAGCCTGACGGTGCCCAGCGGACAGGCGCGGCGGCTTGAATACAGCCCAGGCGAGCCGCCGGTGTTGGCAGTAAAGCTGCAGGAATTGTTCGGCCTCGCCGATACGCCGCGCGTTGCCGGCGGCAAGGTGCCCGTCACCTTGCACCTGCTATCGCCGGCGGGACGTCCCATCCAGGTGACGCAGGATTTGAAAGGCTTCTGGGAGCGCACCTATCCCGAAGTCAAAAAGGAACTGAAGGGGCGCTATCCCAAGCACCCCTGGCCGGACGATCCTTGGACAGCGACGCCCACGCACCGCGCCAAGCCGCGCGGTACGTGATGCACGACTCACACGGCGGCTGTCGCGGACCGGCTCGCTGACGGGAGACAACCGATGCCTTTGAGCGTGGTGTGCACGGCTTCATCGATCGGCGTGTACGGTTTGCCGCCGAGGAACGCGACGAGCTTGCTGTCGTCCAACTGCACCGGGCCTTTCCACAGGTAGCGCATCTTGCGCAACTCGCGCAGCGTTTCCATGAACGGTGCGAGCAACGCCGTCAGCCACCACGGGAAATGACGCAAAGCCATGCGCGGATTGTCGGCGGCGCGGCGCACGACCTCGGCCATGGCGTGACCATCCAGCCAATAGCCGCCGAAGTGGAACACGTCGAAGTCCGCCAGTTCGTGTTCCCGATCGAGCAGCTTCGCGATGGTTTCGCCCACGTCCGGCAGATACGCCCATGCGTGGCCGATGCTGTACTGGCCGGGATAGCGCATGACATTCACCGGCTTGTTCGGCTGCAGCAGTCCCTGCGCAAACCAGGTGCTGCCCGCGTGCGGGCCGATGAAATCGCCGCAACGCAGGACAAGCGTGCGCACGCCGATGCGCGCCGCCGCGGCGAGTCTGCGTTCCATCTCCACACGGATTTCGCCCTTGCGCGTGGTGGGATGTTGCGGCGATTCCTCGCGCAGCAGCGGAAAGGCATCCGGTCCGTAGTTGTAAACCGTACCGGGCAACACGATGCGCGCGCCCGCGGCTTTGGCGGCTTCGATGGTGTTGTCCAGCATGGGCAACACCACCTTGTCCCAGCCGCGATAACCGGGCGGATTCACCGCGTGCACGATCAAGCTCGCGCCCTTGGCCGCTTCGAGTACATCGGCGGCATGCATCGCGTCGCCCTTGATCCAGCTGATGCCCATGGCATTGCGGTCCGCCGGCGGTGTGCGCACCAGGGCGCGCACCTGCCAGCCATGCCGCTTCAGGGCCAGGCAGGATTCGCGGCCGATGCCGCCGTTGGCGCCGATCACCAGTGCCGTCTTCGAGGTGTTCATGTCGTCGCTCTCCGTTTGGGATGGACAAAGTCTGGGCCGGGAGAGGGCCAAAGAAAATTGCCTAATGATGTAGATCTGCTATACAAATATGCATGGCAAAGACCGAACCCGGCTGGGAGCTCTATCGATCCTTTCTCGCCGTCATGCGCGAGGGGAGCCTTTCCGGCGCGGCGCGTTCGCTGGGCATGACGCAACCCAGCCTCGGACGCCACATGCGGGAGCTGGAGGAGGCGCTGGGCGTGCCGCTGTTCGCACGCTCGCCGCAAGGATTGGCGCCCACCGATCTCGCGCACGAACTGGTGCCGCATGCGCAAGCCATGGCCTCATCATCGGCGGCGCTGCGTCGTGCCGCATCCACACGGCAGGATGCGATCTCCGGCGTGGTGCGCATTACCGCCAGCGAAGTGATCGGTGCCGAAGTGCTGCCGCCCATCCTCGCCGCATTCCGGCAGCAGCATCCGGGCATCGTGATCGAGTTGTCGCTTTCCAACCAGGCGGAAGATCTGCTACGCCGCGATGCCGACATCGCCATCCGCATGGTCCGGCCTACGCAAGCTGCGCTGGTGGCGCGACAGGTGGGCAAGATCGCGTTGGGCATCTTTGCGCACAAGCGCTACCTCGAGGCGAACGGAAAGCCGCGCACTATCGCGGATCTCGCTGCGCATGCCCTGATCGGCTTCGATCGCGAAACCGCATATATCCGCAGCATGCGCCCGGCGGGCATGCCTTACGCGCGGGAAAACTTTGCGCTGCGCACCGACAACGACCTGGCCGCGCTGGCTGCGATTCGCGCAGGCTACGGCATCGGCGTTTGCCAGACCGGCCTGGCGCGCCGCGATCCCATGCTCGTGCATCTATTCGCCGACAGTTTCGCGCTGCACATGGATACGTGGGTTGTCATGCATGAAGATCTGCGTCGCAGTGCGCGCACGCGAGCCTTGTTCGATCATCTTGCCGCAGCGTTGAGCGACTACACGCAACAGCCCGCACGACGAGCTGCCGCGCGAAAGCGCTGAGTGCGAGATCGGCTTGCGCCAGGCAACGTTTCGTCGTGCGACGAAGCGTTCCCGGCGCTCGACGGTTAGACTGCACGCATGACCGAAGCCAGTCCGCTCAGCCGCTACCAACTTGCCGAGCTCGGTGCGCTGCTTGCCGAGCCCGCGCGGGCGGCGATCCTGCTTGCACTGATGGATGGCACGATGCGTCCCGCCGGCGAGCTGGCGAAGATCGCCGGCGTCAGCGCCGCAACCGCGAGTGCGCATCTGAAGCGATTGCTCGACGGAGGTCTGCTGAGTTTGCACGAGCAGGGCAGGCATCGCTATTTCCGGCTGGCCAACGATGATGTCGCTGCGTGGCTCGAAGCGATGGCATTGCCGCATGCCTCGCGCGCCGTACCCGTCGCCGCGATCCGCGACACGGCGTTGTGTCGTGCTCGTACGTGCTATCGACATCTCGCCGGACAACTGGGCGTAGCACTCTGCGAGGCGTGGCTGGAGCGAGGTTGGCTGCTAACGCAAAGTGAAGGCATATGCCTGCTTCCGCACGCGGCCGATGCCCTGGTGCAAGCGGGTTTGCAGGCAACCCCGGCGCTACAGCTCCTGCATTTGCGGGGACGCGGCTGTCTGGATTGGACCGAGCGTCGCTTGCATCTGGGCGGACCGCTGGGTGTCGCGATTACTGGCGCCATGATCGATGCGGGATGGTTGCGGCGCGCCCATCGCAATCGCGCCTTGCTGCCGACACCGGATGGTTTGCGTCGTCTTGCCGAGCTCGGTGTGCACATCCAAACCTGATGGGTCGAGCGGCACGTCAGCATCCGTTCATGCTTTTTGACGCGATGCGCGGGGTTGTGCGAGCGAACGTATGAAAGTTTGGATCGTGCGAATGCGAAGTCATCGTGCAGTCTTGATGACCTTTCGTGCGATGGTTGCTTGCGCAAACCTTGCTATGCGGACTCCTGATCGCTTGCGTCAACGACTTGACGGTCATCGTGCGAAAAATGCCGTGTGATTCACCTCTTCACATTCACATCGCCTCGATATGGAAGTTGCAGATAAATAAGCGTTTCACAATGTCGTGACGAAACACAAAAAGCTGCGCATCGCATTGCTATCGATATCACTTAGCAAGTTTATGAGAACCTGTCGCGCGTTTATTTTTGTGAAGAAAAAGCGCTTGTTTTTGGCTATTTTGTGATGGCGCGTTTTTGCCAATAGGTTCTTGTTTTTCAACTTGACGAAGGTTTGTTCGACAGATAGTTTCGATTGCATTCGTCGTGGGAGCATGCGGCGAATGATTCCGTAACGACGTCACCTTTCCTGGTATATCGCGCGTCGTTTGAGTGTTGCGTCGGCACTGCCTGCAATGGGAACGCAGGGGGAGCAGCAGCAGCCGGGACTCGGGAGTCGCTGGGCAATCTGGTGAAACAAACGGCGTCGCGCGCGAGCGCGACTTTACTGTTATGGGGTACGCGCGACCTCATGAGGGTCGTTCGTCCCCAAATTCCTGGGGAATGGAAATGCCAAGCAATTTACGCATGAAAACGCTGATTGCCGCGTTTGGTCTAGTCGCGATGAACTCCGTGTACGTCGTGGCGAAACCAGTGGCGGACAATACAGCTGCTGTATCCGCACCTAGCTCTGCGATGGTGAGCCTGCATCCCGCGGTCGCCTTGCGAAACGGCGATCAGGTGGTGGGGCCGTTGGCTTTCTCGCAGCCTATGCATGTAGTCGTCACGCTGAAGTTGCGTAACGAGCAACAACTCGACAGTTACCTGGCCAAGCCCGGCTTCAAGCCACTGACTTCGGACCAGTTCAACGCGCAATACGCACCGACGGCGGAGCAGGCACAGGCCGTGGCCGATTATCTGACCAAGGCCGGCTTCACCAACGTACAGATCGCGCCCGATCACGAGCTGGTGCAAGCCGATGGCCACGCCGATACGGCGCAGGCCGCGTTCAATACGAGCTTCGTGCACGTGAAGACGCACGACGGCCGCGACGCCTATGCCAACAACAGTGCGATACAAATTCCTGCCAGCCTGCAGGGATCGGTCAACGCGGTGCTCGGCATGCAGAACGTGCATACCGCGCATGTTTTCGCCAAGCGGCTGAATCCCCATGTGGCGCATGCCAACACGCCGCATCCCTTTGCGAGTGGCTCGGCAGTGGGACATCAACCGTCCGATTTCGTGTCGATCTATGGTGCGAGCGGATTGCCGAACGTCACCTCGGTGCCGGTGGGGTCGGTCTCCGAAGGCGATATGAGCAATGTGCAAAGCGACGTCGCGTCGGTCGATCCGGGCGTCACGCTTACGCTCAAGGGCAGCACGGGCGGCAGTGACACCAGCGGCGACGCCGAATGGGATCTGGACAGCCAGGACATCATCGCGTTCACCGGCGTGAGCCAGTATTACTTCTACGTCGCCGCCTCGCTGACGGATGCCGACTTGCAGACCGATTACGCGCAAGTGGTGTCGGACAACATCATCAAGGCGATCGACGTCTCGCTTGGCGAATGCGAAACCGATGCGCAATCGAGCGGCGCGGCCGCATCGAACGACACCACCTTCAAGCAGGCTATTGCGCAGGGCCAGACCTTCTTCGTTTCCGCCGGCGACTCGGGTGCGGACGAATGCGGTAACGGCACGCTCACGCCGAGCTGGCCGGCCAGTTCGCAATACGTGACGTCCGTGGGCGGCACCGAGGTGTACACCAGCGGTACCACGACCTGGTCGAGCGAAACGGTGTGGAACAACAACAGCGAAGGCGAAGGTGCGACCGGCGGCAGCCCCAGCACGTTCGAGCCGATTCCCAGTTGGCAGAAGGGCGTGGTGGGCGTCACCAACCAGACCTATCGCGGCGTGCCGGATATCGCGTATGACGCGAGCCCGGACAGCGGCGCACTGGTCACGGTGGACGGCCAGGCCGATCAGCAGATCGGCGGAACCAGCCTTGCCGCTCCGCTCGCTGTGGGCATGTGGGCGCACGTGCTGCAGGCCAACGGCACCAGCCTCGGTTTTGCGGCGCCGGTGATCTACAAGGTGGCGCAATCGTCGGTCGCCAATTACGCGGCGTCGTTCCACGACATCACGTCCGGCAATAACGATAGTTCCGGCGAAAGCACCGGCGAGAACGCAGCCACGGGTTGGGATTACACCACCGGTTGGGGTACCGCCATCGTGAGCCAGCTGTCGAGCCTTGCTGGCAGTGGCAGTTCGCCCGGCAATCCAGTGGCCAACTTTACCGATACCGTCAGCGGACTGACGGTGAGCTTCACCAACACCTCCACGGATAGCGGCGGCACCATCACCTCGTATGCGTGGAATTTCGGTGACGGCAGCACCTCCACTGCGGCGAGTCCGAGCCACACGTACACCGCCGCCGGCACGTACACGGTGTCGCTGGAAGTGACCGACAACACCGGTGCCACCAACACCAAGACAGGTTCCGTGACGGTATCTTCCGGTTCGGGCGGCCACCCGGTTGCAAGCTTCACCGACAGCGTGAGCGGGCTGACCGTGGCGTTCACCAACACCTCGACGGATACCGGCGGCACGATTACGTCGTACTCGTGGAACTTCGGCGATGGCGGCACTTCCACCTCGGCCAGTCCCTCGCATACCTACACGGCGGCCGGTACCTACACCGTCTCGCTGTCGGTGACCGATAACACCGGTGCCACCAACAGCTCAAGCCAGTCGGTGACGGTGAGCGGCAGCACGCCGGTGCAGGTCATCAAGAACCCGACCTTCACCAACGGCACATCGTGGACGGAGACCTCGGGCGTGCTCTGCAGCAACCAGAGCAGCAGCGCGTATTACTGCCAGGGCGAGAACCCGTACACGGGCAACTGGTTCATGTGGCTGGATGGCTACACCGTGTCGCATACCGATACGGTGTCGCAGTCGGTGACGATTCCGTCGGGTCACGCCACGGCGACGCTGCAGTACGAGCTGCATATCGATACGACCGAGACATCGTCCAGCGCCATCGACACGCTGACCGTGCAGGCCATCAACAGCAGCGGCGTGGCGACCACGCTGGCAACCTATTCCAACCTCAATGCCTCATCGGGCTATGTGGCCGAATCGGTGAATGTGAGCTCGTTGATCGGCCAGACCTTCACCCTGAAGTTCACGGGCAAGGAGCGTCCGCGCAATGGTGCGGAAACCTCGTTCGTGCTGGGTCAGGTTCAATTGAACGCGCAATGAGCATTTGACGTTGTCACTTGCAAAAGCCCCGGCCGATATCGGTCGGGGCTTTTTTGCGAACGATAGCGAGGCGCGATCGAATTACTTGCAGGGTGTAATGCCGTGCGAGATCAAGGCGACTGCATGGCGGGCGATATCCGCGGCGCTCAATGTCATGCCGGGAACATCCTTGCCCCACGACTTGGTAGCAACGAGCGGCACAACCGTCAGGCCGAAAATCGACATGAACAACAGCGAAGGTTCGATATCGGGATTGATGCGACCCTCGGCCTGCCATTGTGTGAGGCAATCGATAGTGGCTTGGTGATGCAGCCTGCCGTAGCGCTTCACCATGCGCTGGCGCAGCAAACCGTTGTCGCTGAATACCTCGCGCATCCATAGTCCGGGAAACCATGGGTGTTCGGTGGCGGTCTGCATCAACCGCTCCGCGAGTCGTGTGATCACCGTGACCGGATCGCCCGCGTGCACGTCGAACGTCTTGCCGATCTCTGCGCGACGCGGCTGGATGCGCTCGTCGATCAGCACGTCCAGCAGCTGATCGCGCGTCTTGAAGTAGTAGTGCAGCATCGCCGGCGTGACGCCGGCTTCGCGCGCGATCGCCGACAGCGGCGTGTCGGCGATGCCATATCGTGCGAACAAGTTCAGTGCCGTATCGAGCAGGCGATTGCGTTGTTCCGGGCCAGCGGCGGAGCCGGAAGGCCGGCCAGGACGGCGCGGCCCGGACGAACGCCGCGACGCAGCTTTCGGCTTGGGTGCGGGAAGTTTCTTGGCAGTGGGTGCCGCCATGGTCATCCGGTCCATTGACTGAACTGTACGGTGCACTATATATTAATCAAGCAATTAATTAATTTCAACGGGCCCCGATCATGAGCGCCGATACGCCAATGCACGCGGAACATTCCCGGACGGCTGTGGAGCAGCCGCGTGCGCACGCGCACGAGCATCCGCCGATCAGGCTGCTGTTCTCGGCATTGTTGCTGGTCATGCTGCTGGCGGCGCTGGATCAGACCATCGTGTCGACCGCGCTGCCGACCATCGTGGGCGAGCTGGGCGGCCTGGAGAATCTCTCGTGGGTCGTCACCGCGTATCTGCTCACCTCGACGATCGTGGTGCCGCTCTACGGCAAATTCGGCGATCTGTTCGGCCGGAAGATTGTTCTACAGGCCGCCATCCTGCTGTTTCTGGGCGGCTCGATACTGTGCGGCCTCGCGCAGGACATGACGCAGCTGATCCTCATGCGCGCGCTGCAAGGCCTGGGCGGCGGCGGTCTGCTGGTTGTGACGATGGCGGCGATCGGCGACGTGATTCCGCCGGCCGAGCGTGGCCGCTATCAAGGCATGTTCGGCGGCGTTTTCGGTCTGGCGACAGTCATCGGTCCGCTGATCGGCGGTTTCCTGGTGGAACATCTTTCCTGGCGCTGGATTTTCTACATCAACCTTCCGCTCGGCATCGTGGCGCTGTTGGTGATCGGTGCCGTCTTCAAGCCGCACACCGCGCACGTGAAGCACGAGATCGACTACATGGGCGCCGGCTTTCTGGCCACGGCGCTGACCTGCATCATCCTTTTCACATCGCAGGGCGGTGTCGTGCTGCCGTGGGATTCGGCGCAGTTGTGGTTCACCCTGATATTCGGCCTCATCGCGCTGGGCGGGTTCATCTATGAAGAGAGCAACGCGTCCGAACCGATCATTCCGTTGCACTTGTTCAAGGAGCGCACGTTTTTGTTGTGCTGCCTGATCGGCTTCATCATCGGCACGTCGCTGTTCGGTTCGATGACCTTTCTTCCGTTGTATCTGCAGGTAGTGAAGAACTCCACACCATCCGAAGCGGGCATGCAGTTGCTGCCGATGATGTGCGGCCTGATGCTGACATCGATCGTGAGCGGGCGGCTCATCAGCAAGATCGGCAAATACCGGATATTTCCGATCACAGGCACACTGATCGCATGCCTGGCCATGGGGCTGCTCGCGACGCTCGACAACGACACATCGGTCACCTTGCTCTATCTGTATATTTGCCTGCTCGGCATGGGGCTGGGCATGGTGATGCAGGTGTTGATATTGGCCGTGCAGAACACCGTGGAATTCAAGCATATGGGCGTAGCGACGTCGGGGGCGACGCTGTTCCGTTCCATCGGCGGCTCGATCGGCGTGGCGGCCTTCGGCGCCTTGTTTACCAACCGCTTGCACACCCAGTTGGCCGACACCATTCCGCGCAATGCTGTGCTACCGCATTCGATGGGACCGCAAGGCGTGCATCACTTGCCGGACGCAGTACGCCACATTTATCTCGATGCTTTCGGCGGCGCGTTGCACATGGTGTATCTGGTTGCCGCGTGCGTAATCATGCTGGCGTTCGCGTGTGCGTGGCTGCTCGAGGACGTGCCGCTGCGCAAGCGGCATTGATCTCACCACTGTGTGCGGTGCGGTAGCAGACCTTTCAGCTCGGCATCGGTGAGGTTGCGCCACTGGCCCGGTTTCAGATGGCCGAGTTTGACGTTGATGATGCGCACGCGGCGCAATTGCGTCACGCGATAACCGAACTCCGCGGCCATCAGGCGGATCTGCCGGTTCAATCCCTGCGTCAGCACGATGCCGAAGCCGAACTTGGCGATCTTGCGCGTGCGGCAGGGCTTGGTCATCTGTCCACGGATGCGAACGCCGCGCGCCATGCCGGCGAGGAATTCATCGGTAACGGGCTTGTTGACCGCGACCAGGTATTCCTTCTCGTGATGATTCTCGGCGCGCAGGATCTCGTTGACGATATCGCCATTGCTGGTGAGCAGGATCAGCCCTTCGGAATCCTTGTCCAGCCGCCCGATCGGGAAGATGCGTTCCTGATGGTCGACGAAGTCGATGACGTTGCCGTCAACGCTCTGATCGGTGGTGCAGGTAATGCCCACCGGCTTGTTCAGCGCGATGTAGACGGCACGCTTGGCCGAAGGCGTGCTGGCGAGGATGCGCGCACGCACGATTTCACCGTCGACGCGAACCTCGTCGCCTTCGAGCGCCTTGGCGCCCGTGCTTACGACTTCGCCGTTGATGGTGACGCGCCCGGCAAGCAACAGCTCGTCCGCCTCGCGGCGGGAGCAGATGCCTGCCTCGCTGATGTATTTATTGACGCGCATGGTTCAGAACCTTGGCAGGCCGCTACCGCCGCGGGCCGTCGGCATGTCGGAGAAGGTCACGAACGCAGACCGACGCCGCGCTTGAGCAGATTCAGCGCGACGATCGACAGCCCGATCACGAACCCCAGCATCACCACGAACGCGATGCCCACCTGTACGTCGCTGATCCCGAGCACGCCGTAGCGGAATGCATTGACCATGTACAGGATCGGATTGATGCGCGAGATGGCCTGCCACGGTTCGCCCAGCATGCTGATCGAGTAGAACACGCCACCCAGATAGGTCAGCGGAGTAAGCACGAAGGTCGGCACCAGTGCGATGTCGTCGAACTTCTTCGCGTAAATCGCATTCACGAAGCCGGCCAGCGAAAAGATCGTGGCGCCGAACAGCACCGACAGGAAGGTGATCAGCGGATGCGCCACCTGCAACTTGGTGAAGAACAGGGCGATCAGCAGAACCAGGGCGCCGACGACAAGGCCGCGCGCCACGGCGCCGGTCACGTAGCCGAGCAGGATCACCCAGTTCGGCATCGGCGACACCAACATCTCCTCCACGGAGCGCTGGAATTTCGCGCCGAAGAACGAGCTGGAGATATTGCCGTAGCTGTTGGTGATGATGCTCATCATCACCAGCCCCGGCACGATGTATTGCATGTAGCTGAAGCCGCCCTGGATGGTGCCGATGCGGCTGCCGATCAGCTTGCCGAAGATCACGAAATACAACGTCATCGTAATCGCCGGAGGAATCAGCGTCTGCGTCCAGATGCGCATGATGCGCACGATTTCGCGACGTACGATCGTATGCAGGGCGACAAGGTTGCCGGACATATTGCTCACGCTACTTTCTCCTTGCTCAGCTCTTGCCGGCCGTTTTCGACGAGTCGCACGAACAGCTCTTCCAGGCGATTGGTCTTGTTGCGCATCGACGTGACGGTGATGCCATGCGTGCCGAAGGCATCGAACAAGGTGTTCATGGGCTGCGTGCGCGGCATCTCAGCTTCCAGCGTGTGCTCGTCGACACAGCGAAAGCTGATGCCGGGCAGGGAAGGCAGTGTGTTCGGCAGGTCGGTGACATCGAACACGAAGGTTTCCACGTCCAGCTTGGACAACAGGTTCTTCATCGTGGTGTTCTCCACGATGCTACCGTGATCGATGATCGCGATGTTGCGGCAAAGCTGCTCGGCTTCTTCCAGATAATGCGTGGTGAGGATCACCGTGGTGCCGGCGGCATTGATGCCGCTGATGAATTGCCACATCGAACGGCGTATCTCGATATCCACGCCCGCGGTGGGCTCGTCGAGAATCAGCAGGCGCGGCTCGTTCATCATCGCGCGCGCGATCATCAGTCGGCGCTTCATGCCGCCGGAGAGCATGCGTGCCTGATCCTGCGCCTTGTCCCACAAGCGCAGCTCTTTCAGGTATTTCTCGGCGCGCTCGGCGGCGATCTTGCGCGGAATGCCGTAGAAGCCGGCTTCGTTCACGCAGATGTCGAACGGTTTCTCGAACTGGTTGAAGTTGATCTCCTGCGGTACCAGGCCGATCAGCTTCATCGCTTCATTGCGCTGCTTGTTGACGGACACGCCGAAGATCCGCGCATCGCCTTCGGTGGAGTTCACCAGCGAGGAGAGGATGCCGATCAGCGTGGATTTGCCGGCGCCGTTGGGGCCCAGCAGCGCAAAGAAATCGCCAGGCTGCACCGTCAGGCTGATGCCTTTGAGTGCCTGGACGCCGTTGCCGTAGGTTTTGCGCAGATTTTCGACGACAAGCGCGGGGGAGGGGGACATGAGCTGCACCGTGGGGGCTAGCCCTTTATTATAGCGGGCCTTGTCCAGCCGACCGGTTCATCCCGGCGCACTCACTGTTTCTCCGGGAAATCCGCATGGCCGAACACTTCACCCTACGCCTCGTCGACAGCCGCATGCTGGCCTCCACCGTGCGGCACCTGGTGTTCGAGCGCGTCGACGGGCAGCCCCTGGCCTTCATTCCCGGGCAGTTCCTGCAGATCCACTTTCATTACGACGACGGCACCGCCACCAAGCGCAGCTACTCGGTCGCCAGCGTGGGCGATGGAGGCTCGCCGGTTCAGCGCATCGAGATCGCGGTGAGTTATGTGGACGGCGGCGCGGCCACCAAGCTGCTGAGCGGCCTGGAGATCGGCGGCACGATCGAGGCGAGTGGCCCCTACGGGCGCTTCTGCCTGCAGGACTCCGATACGCACCCGCGTTATTTGCTGCTGGCGACCGGCACCGGCGTCACGCCCTATCGCGCGATGCTTCCTCAGTTCGAGAAGCTGCTGGCGCACGGCCAGCGCGAGGTCGTGCTTCTGTATGGCGCACGCAATGAAACGGAACTGCTTTACGGCGAGGAATTCGAAGCGTTTGCGCAGGCAAACCCAGGCTTCACGTTTCATGGTTGCCTGAGTCGGCAGCCGCGTGCCGTGCCGCGTCCCCATGATCGTCAGGGGCACGTGCAGAGCGTGCTGGCTGAATTGGCGCCTGCCGCTCAGCGTGACATCGCTTATCTGTGCGGCAATCCCAACATGGTCGATGCCGCTTTCAATGCGCTGAAGGAATTCGGTCTGCCGATTCCGCAGATTCGCCGCGAGAAGTACATCTCGTCCCGCTGAGCATGGGCGTGAAAGTTCTTCATCGGGCCTAAAGCGCGTCGAAATTTTGCCGATAAGGGAAGTGCGGGACATGACAGTCCTGCGCAAACGTCATCGTCATGACGCGTTGGAGCTAAAAACGTTGTCTCGCGACGGTTCAACTGCCCTTGAGCCGTGGTGAAGTGCGGTCGGATGTCGATGTTTACCGCGACGGTTTGCCAACGCATCTTTCAGTGGCAAGAAGTTGCCGATAACCAATTGTTTCACAAGGAATTCACGCCACCAACACAATTGCCGGCATTGCCCTCGCGCGCAAATCTTCTGACGGCCAAATCACACGAAGAGTGTGATGCATTTCTCAATTTCATCACTGGAGTCGGCGGAGCCTCTTAAGGCCGGTGCGCCGCGGCCGATGGTGCCTATACAGGTACCCGCGATACGCGTGGGCGCCGGTGGAGGGCAGCATTATGCGTGGGCCGCACTGGTTTGTTTTGGCAAGTTGTTCAGTCGCGATGATGTTCGCGTCATCTGCCGCGAAGGCAAGCGGTGGCGGAACGATCGAAGGCGGAACAATCACCTTCGTCGGCGCTGTGGTAGAGCCGACGTGCAGTGTTGCGGGCATGCATGACGACGTGAGTCTGGTCGTCAGCGCTGCGCAGACGCATCCGTCGCTTCAGCGAAGCTGTTCTGAACCAACGACTACGGGTGCAGTAGCGAATGCGTCCCGGCCCTACGACGTCGACGTCGTGCATCTGTCCGGTTCGGAATCCGACCGGGTGCTCAAGTACTTCGCCAATTATGTTCGCGCCGCCCAGCCCAGCTCGGCGGATCCGGTGTTGCTAACGCAGACCTATGAGTGATGCTTGGGATTTATCGGTACGCGGTGAGGAAAACTTGAGCCTTAGTTGTGCGCTCAGCATGCCGCCGATCATTCCGCATGCCGACTATTACTGATAAGACATAGTAAACGTGGCAGTGCCACAGACTTGACCTGCGCTGATTGGCGAGCCGGTTGCGTAGTATTGCGCGTAGTAGGGGAGCGTAAGCTCGCCATTGGGCGAGTTGCCGACCGATTGCGCAGTATTGAATTGCACGGCCTGCTGATTGCTTTGCAGCAGTTGAATGCCGACATTCGTCGCTGGTGTGCCCGCCGAGCAGGAAGCAGATGGCAGGATCACGCCGGTTGCCGTTCCAGGATTGGCCGTACTCATTGTCATGTAGAGCGACCAGCCTGACGGGCAGGTGTACTGGATGTTGAAAGACGTCTTGCCCGCCACGGAGCCGGTTGTCGGCAATGCGTTGCTGACTATCGTTGGCAATGCGACGCTGAGATTGCTTGAGCCTGCGACGACACTGCAGGTGCTCATGGATACGGTGATAGCGTTCAACGTCACCGTGGCGAAGGAAACGGAGGCGCTGCTGTACGTCGTTGTCGGGCCATCTTTCGGGGGGTTGGCGGGGACACTATCGGAATCGAAAAGCTGCAGCAGCTGGATGCTGCTTATGGTGCCTGGACTCACCGGGCCGGTTTTGACCAGCTGAGCGGTAAATTTGGCTGCAACAGGGTTCGGGCTGCAACTTCCGGGATTGTTGTTGGTTCCACCTGCTGAAGTGCAATTGCTGGTTTGTACGGCCCATCCGGTGGTGCCATTGGGTCCATTGCTGCCGCTGCTCGCCTGGGCAGGCGTCGCGGTGAGCAACACATCGATGCCCGGCACGCTGGTCTGGAACATGATGCCGCTTCCACTGGGAGAGGCATTTGTCGAGTCGATGGTTGCCAGTTGGCCGGCCAGTACCGTGAAGTCATCGTAATAGTTCGGCGTCAACAAAAAGGCCGTATAGCAATCGACGTCTACCGTTACGGACGCCGCACTGCCAATCAGTCCGTTGGCCGTGCCCGGCGCAATGCTGATGGTAGACGGCAAGGTAATGGCAGCACTGGTCGGTGTTGCGCTGCACGCGGGGGCTTGGCCGCCCGCGACCTGGGCGGCCAAGACGTGAGCATGTCCGGTTTTGCCGCCCGATGAGGTATTGATGACAAACGCAGAGCAGATCGTGGGCGACAACAGGCCAACGGCTAGCACTAGTGCGGTGACTCGTCTTGCGAGAGGCGAGGCAAATGTGGCGTATTTCATGTGCCGTCCCTCAAAACAAGTGCGTCGGCGCCAGGGTTCGTGCATGTGACGCTCATCTGTTCGTAGCCCACCGTCGTTTGTTTGTGCTTGGCTTTGGGCGCGAGCCGATAATCGAACGAACACGACTGTGCCGCTCCATTATCGTCCTGCCAGCGCGCGGTCAGTCGGCCAGCCTGATCGACACCGCGCAGCAGAATCTGTCCAGCCTGGCCCACGACACCCAGCGAGAAACCCTTCTCGTTGAACACTTCGGCACCGAATGGCAACGCCTCGCCGTCCTTGAGGCGCGCACGCACAATGAGCGTGCGACCGTTTTCGGTCTTGAATTTCAGCATCACCACTGCGCCAGCATAGGGTACGACCTGCGCGCTGCTGGCATCGAGTTGCACGTCCAGCGGCAATCCTTTGGGATCGATCTGGATGGTATTTAGCTGGTAAGGCGTCAGGTACGGCACCACCGCATAGCCGAAGCGATCCACGCGTGCGCCGGGGGCATTGGCCAGGCGTGCGCCGGCGGCGTCTGGCAAATACACGATACCCACGGTGTCGCCGAGCGGCTGGCCGAACGTGACACCGCCGGGGTGCGCAATCACCGAACCACTCGCGTTTACCGATGCCTGCGAGTAGCCGCTGCCATCGCCATAGCTGGCATTGAACACCGCATACGGACTGCGGTAGCCCACGTTCACCGAGCCGGCATTGCCGCCGCCATCGCTGCTGTGCGTCGCCGCGGCGCTGTAGTTGAACTGGCTATCGCTGCCGAGCGTGCCGTTGAGCATCGCCTGATCCTGCGAGCCACCTTGTTGATCATGACTGACGTTGAGCGTAAAGGTCGGGGAGTGCGTGTTGCGACCCAGCGGCAACGAGACGCTCACGAAGTACTCGTTGTCGTAGTGGCCCAGCGGGTCCACCGAGCGTGTCGCGGACAGGCTGTAGGTGAGCTGGTGGAAGTGGTTGTTGTAGCCGACCTGAAATTGCGTGTCGTTGCCGCGGCGATTCCAGTAGTCGCTGGCGGACACGTTGGCGTAGAACGAGCCGCCGTTGTGCCCCAAGGACTGGTTGAGCGAGAGCGTGAAATTGCTGCGCTGCCGTTCCACTCCGGTGGCGGAGAGGATCGGGTTGGTGGTGAACGCGCTTCCCGTGAGGGCGGCCTGCTGGGCGGGCGTCAATACGCTCTGCGCCGGCACGCCATCGATCGTCGGCACGATCTGCTGTGGCACGACATCGAAGGCATTGATGCCCTGGCGCGCGTAATCGCGAGCTTGTTCGGCCTGGGTCAGGCTGAGAAAGCCGCCGGTGGAATAGCGATAGGTGGCAACCGACAGGGTCGTTCCTGTCGACGGGATGATCTTGCTGTAGGTCAAACGCACACTCTGGCCCGACTGCGTCGAGTAACCCGGGATATGGGCGTCGGCCTGGGTGATGTCCATTGCCAATGCGCCATAGCGCGTATTGATCGCGGCGCCCGCCAGCAGCGCGCCATAGCCTTGTGAGCCTGCGATGCCGGCATATCCCGTCAGCAGGTTGTTGAAACCGTGCTGCACGGTGGCCTGCACCACGGCCGGCTTGTCCTGGATCGTCGCATCACGCAGCTGGCCGACGGCGATGTCGAAGCGGGTGATGCCGGGGCGCAACAGTTGCGCCACCGAGGCGTAAGGTACGGCGAAGGTGCTCACACGACCGTCTGCCTCCGTCACCGTAACCTGCAGGCTACCGCCGTAACCGGTGGGATAAAGGTCGCTGAGCGTGAACGGACCGGGTGACACGGTGGTCTCGTAGATCACCACGCCGTTCTGCCGCACGGTGATCTTGGCATTGGTCTGGGCCACGCCATGCACTACTGGAGCGTAGCCCTGCAGCGACTGCGGCAGCATGCGATCGTCGGTACCGAGTTGTATGCCGCGGATACCGTAACTGTCGAAGACGGCGCCATCCGTAAAGCTGTCGCCGATCGTCAGCTGCGCGCGCAGTGAAGACAGGTCACGCTGTACGTAGGTGTTGATGTTTTGCCACTGACTGCGCGCCGGCGCACCGGCGGCCCCCGATTCCCAGTTGGCGGTGGCGTCTTCGCGGAAATGCCAGGGGCCGAGATTCAGGCCGCTGTTTAGCCCCAGATACGACGTGGTCTGCGTCTGGCCCTGGCTGCGGCTGCGGTAGCTGTTGAAGTTGTAGTTCAGCAGGGCTGCCGGCACGCCGGCGTCCCAGTATTCCGGATTGACGTAGCCACGCGCCACCTGGCCCAGGTAAGCCTGCGGCACGCTGACATCGACACGCAGCTGCGTCATGTCGAATGCCATGGTCGCCCCCTGGATCAGGCTGCCCATGCTCACGCAGGTCTTCGGGTCGCTCAGGCTGGCAACGGTCTCGGCAGACAGCTTCGCCGGGTGCAGACCCAATTGGTCGAGCAACCGCCGGTCGATGCACGGCATGGCGCTGGCATTCGCGGACGTGGCGGCGAAACGTACGTCGCTGCGGCCAACCCAGACGTTATTGAGATAGACGTCCGCGTTGTAGCTGCCTGGAAGCACGGGGTTGCCGTGCTCGAAGCGGGAAAGGTCCGTGGTGTTCTGTCCGGCACCAGCGAGCAGGCTGCGATCGAAATCGGCAAAGCCGCTGCTGGCGCTGGCATCCGCACCGTTGGCGGCTGCAGCCGCGGATGCGTCGGGTGATGCGGCAGCGGGAGCAGCAAAAGCGCTCGTCCAGCTGCTTAGTGCGGCAGCAATGCCCACGCAAAGCAAAATCTGGCGACACACACCATGTTTAGGCGCTGGACCCGCCCCATGAAATGTGTGCCGGCGATGCGTCACGGCGAAACGGTGCCCTTGAACGAGGCGGTCGCGCCGTAGTCATTGACGATGTCATAGGCGACGGAAGTACCCGCTGCCGGCGCCGCCGTCAGTCCCTTTACTTTCAGGTGCAGCATGCCGAGCGGATCGACCATGCCAGTGTCGGCGCTGTACGACTTGCCGCCGACATCCAGCGACAATTTGACGATAGTGACGTGGTATGGCGTGGGGTTGCGCACTTCCAGTGCGTAGCCTTGGCCATCGGCAACGGCCTTCCAGGTCACCTGTTCGGGTGCTTTCTGCGCGTCGCCGGGCAGATGCGCAGGACGGTAGAAAAGTTTGAGGCGCGAGCGGATCGCGAACTGCAACAGGTTTTTGCCGGCTGCTTCTTCTCCGCTGGGCTTGGGAGGTATTTCAAGCACGTTGAGCCAGAACAGCGACTCGCGGTCACTGGGCAGCTGTGCGGGCGTGGAAATGATGCGCAGGCTCTGATCCTTGTGCGCCTCCATACGAAACAAGGGAGGCGTGATCAGAAACGGCACATTGACCTTGTCCGGCGTGGACTTGGGATCGCCATTGTCGATCCATGCCTCCACCAGTGCCGGATGAGCGTTGTCATTGGTCAGCCGCACGGTGACTTCGCCATCCTGGGCCGGAAACACGACACGCGTCCCTGCGATCAGCACGCTGGCATTCGCAGCGCCGGCGACGAGGCACATGGACATCAGGCCCGCGCGGACAGCGCGGATGAGGGTATTCATGGAAGGACTCTCGAAGGTCAACGAATGACGGAGCGTGTCCGAACTACGCTGCGGCAGAAATTGCCCTGCCGCAGCGCGCTCGTTCCGCGACTTACTGATACTGGGTCGTGTACGTCACGGTCGTGTTCACCAGGCCCGCGGTAGCGGCGGCAGTGGCGTAGTACTGAGCCTGATAGCTCAACGTGACGCCGCCACTCGAGAGCGTTCCCACTGGCGAGTTGGCATTGGTGTTGAGATTGATGACCGCGCTGGTGCCGCTGAGCAACTGCACTTCGACATTGCTAGCGACGGTCTGCGGAGAAGTAGCGGTAGCGATGTTCTTGAGGTTGCCGTCGGCAGCATTGATGTTGGAACCGCCGAACTGTTCCTGCACGCTGGTGAGGTTCGGATCGCAACCGCTCACCTTGATGGTGAAGGGCGTGTTACCGGCAACGTTGCCGGCTGCATTCAGGGCCGTCGTGAACACCACCGGCAACTGAACCGTGTTGGAGGCGCTGCCGCCAGCCACGCTGAACGTGCAGGTATTGGCGACAACCTTGCCGGTGATCGTGATGGTGCCGTCGGGAGCGGGAGCGGCAGCCCCGGCGATGCGCGGAGCCATTGCGATAACGCCAAAGCTGGCGACCAGCGCTGCGGCGAGTAGGGTTTTCTTCATTGCGGAGTTTCCTTGTTTATCGTCTAGGTAAGGTTGCAGCGTTCGGTAAAGCGCGTGCGGTGGGCCGGGCGTTTCCCCGCCCCCTCACGGGCAGGCCCACGCCTTGCACCGGACTTGAGCAACAATCGGGCCAAAGCGTGATTTGGATCACATTCCCCCCTGAAGGCCCGCCAATTTCCAGCGTAGGCCTTACATTTTTTTCAGGGAACGTTGACATTTAATCAGAAAATTCTGTGATGCGTGTCACGAAAGTTCCCGGGTGGGCCGTCAAAAAGTGACGCGATTGGTCCAGGGATACCCCTCGTTACGGCCGATAACTCCCACTTTGTAAAGCATGCTTGACATGCCTGGGCATCAGGCCTAGTCTTCGTGTCAAGTACGCTTTACATGACCTGGGAGGGGATTCATGACGCGCTTTTCACAAAAGCAATACGAATGGCGGGTGCTGGCTGCGATGGCGGTCTACTCCGCCTTCCTGCTGTACGTCTGGCCGATGGTCCGGACCACGGACAGTTATCCATTCAAGGTGCTGCTGGGCGTGGCGCCGGCGCTGCCGGTTATCTATGTGCTCGCTCAGCTGGCGCGGCGCATTCGCGCCAGCGACGAACTGGAACAGCGCACGCACCTGATTGCGCTGGGCGTTGCGATGGGTGTCGTGGGGGCACTGAGCCTGGTGGGCGGGTTTCTCAGCATCGCGGGCGTCCTCAGGATCGACGGCTCGATTCTGATCTGGGTGTTCCCCGTGATGATGCTCACCTATGGCGCTACGCGCTGGTGGGTGCTGCGGGGCTATGGCGGGGTCATGTCGTGTGACGATGGCACGAATGTCTGGCTGTGGTTGCGCTTTGTGCTGATTGGTGCCGTCGTGCTCGTGATGGCGTTGATGCACCCGCCGGGGCTGGACGGTTTCGGCCTGGGTTTCATTTATGGCACCGGGATAGGCCTGCTCGCGCTGGGGCTGGTGGTTGCCCTGAGGCAATGGTTCAAACGCCGGCTGCGCCACCACTGAACATGCGCCCCACTGCCCAAAGCATCGAACGACATGAATAACCTTGTGCGTGAATTGCGCGCTGAGCGCGGCTGGTCGCAAGCCGACCTCGCGCAAAAGCTGGATGTATCGCGGCAAACCGTCAATGCCATCGAGACCGGGAAATACGATCCGAGTCTGCCGCTGGCGTTCAAGATCGCACGCCTGTTCGGCATGACGATCGAAATGATCTTCGTACCCGGAGAGGAGTAAGGACTACATGGCCATGCGGGGAAGAACTGTTTTTCGCATCGTCGCCGCCGTTGCGGCGATCGGCGTGCTGGCATATCAGCATTGGCATCATGGCGAGCCGTCGTCGGAGAAGGACGGTGCTGAGTCGAATGCCGTTTCGGCAACCACGCAGAGCGCGCCAGCGCCGGTGCGCACATGGCAGCGAGGTTCGCTGACATTCAAGTCGTGCGAATTGGGTCGTCCGGGCAGTGGTGCCACCGCGGAAGCTTGGTGCACGACATTCGAGGTGCCGGAGAATCGCGACGATCCGCACAGTCGTCGCATTGGCCTGAAGCTCGCCATCGCGCGCAGCGACGCGCAGGTGCCGGAACCGGACATGGCCGTGCTGCTGGCGGGCGGTCCCGGCGAGGCCGCCACGGAATCATGGGTGGTGGAAGCGACGGCTTTTGCGGAAGTGCGCAAGCATCACGATGTGTTGTTGCTGGATCAGCGAGGCACCGGCGGTTCCAATCCGCTGAGCTGCAAGAATGCCGAAGACAAGTCCAACGACAACGCCCTGACCGTCGATCTGAACAAGATGCGCAAGGACGTGGCCGCCTGCCTCGATGAGGTCAGGCAGAAGGCCGATCCGCGCTACTACACCACCACCGTTGCCGCGCAGGATCTGGAGGACGTGCGCAAGGCGTTGGGATCGCCCCAGTTGGACCTGGTTGGCGTGTCCTACGGCACGCGGATGGCTCAGCAATATCTCAAGCACTATCCCGATGGCGTGCGCAGCGTCGTGCTCGACTCGGCGGTGCCGAACCAGGTCATCCTCGGCGAGGATTTCGCCGCCAACCTGGATGATGCCCTCAAGAGAGATTTCGCCGGTTGCATGGCCGTTCCCGCCTGCAAGCAGCGCTTCGGCGATTCCATGCAGACGCTGTATCAATTGCGCGACGCTCTGCGCGCCAATCCACACACAGTGAGCTTCCGCGATCCGCAGACCTATGAAACGGTGGAGCGGCCCCTGAGCGAATTTTCGCTGGCGAGCGTCGTGCGCATGTTTGCCTATCAACCCGAAACGGCGGCGCTGCTGCCGCTTTCGATCAATGCCGCCGCGCACGGCGACGTGGGGCCGTTGCTCGGTCAGGCCAAGCTGCTCAATGGCGATCTGAGCGGCGACATGAACAGCGGCATGTCGATGAGCGTGATCTGCAGCGAAGACGCGGATCTGCTGCAGCCAAACCCGCAGGACCAGAACACCATCCTTGGCAATCACCTGGTCGATGGGCTCAAGGCGCAGTGCGACGTATGGTCGCACGGTACGCGTCCCGCGGATTTTCATGCGCCGCTGAAAAGCGACAAGCCGATCCTGATCCTGTCCGGCGAATTCGATCCGGTGACGCCTCCCCGCTACGGCGAGGAAATCCTGCCGGGGCTGACGGATGGGCGACAGCTGGTTTTCAAGGGCCAGGGCCACTCGCTGCTCGGTCGCGGCTGCATGCCGCAACTGCTGAGCAAGTTCATCGACAAGCCCGATCCGAAACACCTCGACGCTAGCTGCCTGGACAAGCTCGGCGACACGCCGGCGTTCATCGACTTCAACGGAGCGTTGCCATGATCGAAGTAAGGGATCTCTACAAACACTTCGGCGACGTCAAAGCCGTGGATGGCGTGAGCTTTGTCGCGCGCGACGGTGAAATCACCGGACTGCTCGGCCCCAACGGCGCAGGCAAGACCACGACGCTGCGCATGCTCTATACCTTGATGAATCCCGACCGGGGCCAGGTTCTGGTCGACGGCATCGACGCGGCGCGCGATGCGCAGGCCGTGCGTCGCCAACTTGGCGTGCTGCCCGACGCACGCGGGCTGTACAAACGCCTGACCGCACGCGAAAACATCGAGTATTTCGCGCGATTGCAAGGCATGGAGCATGCACTGATCCAGGCGCGACGCGAACAGCTTATCAAGGCGTTGGAGATGGAAGATATCGCCGATCGTCGCACGGAAGGCTTCTCCCAAGGCCAGCGCGTGAAGACCGCCATCGCGCGTGCGCTCGTGCACGATCCGAAGAACGTGATTCTGGATGAGCCGACCAACGGTCTTGACGTGATGGCCACGCGCAGCCTGCGCCAGTTCATGCGTCGATTGAAAGGTGAAGGGCGATGCGTACTGTTTTCCAGCCACATCATGCAGGAGGTCGCTGCGTTGTGCGATCGCATCGTGGTCATTGCGCACGGTCGCGTGGTGGCGGACGAAACGCCCGATGCGCTACGCGCGCAGACCGGGCAGCTCAATCTGGAGGATGCCTTCGTGAAGATCATCGGTAGCGACGAGGGGCTGGCCGCATGAACACGATGCTGATTGTCTTCCTCAAGGAGGTGCGCGAAAACCTCCGCGACCGGCGCACGCTCGGCAGTGCGTTGCTGTTCGGTCCGCTGATCGGACCTTTCATCTTCGCGTTGATGATGAACACGGTGATCACGCGCGAATTGAACAAGGCCGACCAGCCGCTGAGGATTCCGGTCATCGGTGCGCAGTACGCGCCGAATCTGATCGACGCGCTGAAGCAGGAAGGCTTGATTCCGCGACCGCCCGTAGCGAATCCCGAAGCCGCCGTTCGCGATCAAGATGCCGATGTGGTGCTGCGCATACCGAGCGATTTCGATAAGTCCTGGCGCAAGGGCGAGGCATCCCAGGTGGAAATGATCTACGACTCGTCCCAGCGTGAAACTGGCGGTTCGATCGATCGCCTTCGCCACATGCTCGAAACCTACAGTCGCCGCCAGGGAGCGATGCGGCTGGTGGCGCGCGGTCTTTCGCCCACGATGATGGCGCCGGTGTCGGTGGACGATCGCGACCAATCCACACCGCAATCGCGGGCGGGCCAGCTGTTTTCGATCCTGCCGTACTTTTTCGTGCTCGCCGTTTTCATGGGCGGCATGTACCTGGCCATCGACCTGACGGCCGGCGAACGGGAGCGTCAATCGCTGGAACCGTTATTTGCCAATCCGGTGCCGCGCTGGAAAGTGCTGCTCGGCAAACTGGGCGCGATCTGCGTGTTTTCGCTGGCGAGCCTGACCATCAGCGTGGTGGGCTTCGGTGTGTGCGGCAGGATCATCCCGGCGGAAAAGCTGGGCATGACCTTGAATCTGGGGCCGGCTTTCGCCTTGCAGGTCGTGCTGATCATGCTGCCGCTGGTGATCTTGCTGGCGTCGCTGCAGACGCTCGTGGCGGCGTTCGCCAAGAGCTATCGCGAAGCGCAGACGTATTTGTCCCTGCTCATGATGGTGCCGGCCCTGCCGTCGGTTTTGCTGAGCGTGTTGCCAATCAAAGTGGCGCCGTGGATGTTCACGGTGCCGCTGCTGGGGCAGCAGGTCGGCATTACCCAGTTGCTTCGCGGCGGAGAGCTCACGTCGATGCAGATTTCCACCTGCGTGACGTGCGGCTTGGTCGTGGCGGTGCTTGCGACCCTGGTGACGGCCGCTGTCTATCGCTCGGAGAGGTTGGCGATTTCGGCGTAGGCCATCGATGGCTGCGCGGCGTTCACGACCATGCGCCGTGCAGCCAGTCCGCGACCGGCTGCGGATGTTCGAGGTGCAAATGGTGACAGCCGTCCATGTGCGCGACATGAATGCTCTGCACGTGCGCTGCGCGCGCCTGCATCAGCGCGGAAGGCAGATAAGGCGTCATCGGGTGGGACAGCAGTAGCGATGTCGGCGCTTCGATGCCGGCGAGCAGCGCGTCGACCTGGCTTTCCGCCATGCGCATCGCGCTGGGGCGGGTGAGGCGCGGATCGCTGCGCCAGCGCCAGCCGTCTTCGGTTTCCAGAAGGCCGCGTTCGACGATCGGTCGCGCAAGGTCCGCGCGCAGTCCGCTGGCCAGCGTGCGCGCGCTGATCGCCTGATCGATATCGCGGAACATGCGCAGCGATTTGCCGCTGCCCGTGGTCGCGGCGAACGCATCGCGAAAGCGTTGCAAGGTATGCGAGCCGTCGTCGCCGAGCGGGCCAAGGCCCTCGATCAGGCATAAGCGCTCGATGTACTGAGGCGCCGCCGCGGCAACCAGCGACGCGATGCCCGCACCAAGCGAGTGACCCAGCAAGGTGAAACGTTCAAGTTGCAGAACGCCGATCGCGGCGAGTACCGCGCCCACGTAATCCAGATAGTGATAGCTCGCGCCGGGCGGCAGGTGTCCGGAATGGCCATGACCGGGCAATTCCAGCGCGATCACGCGCCAGCGTTGCGCCAGGATCGGCGCCAGATACGCGTAGCTGCCCGCGTTGTCCAAACAGCCGTGCAACGCGAGCAACGGCGGTGCATCCGCCTCGCCCCACACCAGGGCGGTCAACGACAGATGCGGAGAGAGTTCGACACACTGCTCGATCGGTGCGGTCACGCGGACGTCCTGTGCATGTTCGTCATGGTCGCGTGGTGTCTGCGGCAAATTCCGGCCAACCCTGCGTATGGCGCAGCACCAGCGCCGCAAGGCTGGCGATCTGTTCCGGGTTGTCGTTGAGCGCCGGGATGTAGTGCAGCATGTGGCCACCCGCGGACGTGAAGAAGTCCCGGTTCTGCATGGCGACTTCCTCGAGCGTTTCCAGGCAGTCGACGGCAAAGCCAGGGCATGCGACATCCAGCCGTTTGACACCTTCGGCGGCCAGGCGTTTCACGGTGATGTCGGTGTACGGCTGCAACCACGGTTCGCGACCGACGCGCGACTGAAAACCTACGACGAGCTGCGATTCGTCCAGGCCAAGCCGCGCACGCAGCCGCTGCGCCGTCGCATGGCACTGGTGGAAGTAAGGATCGCCGGCGTCGACGTAACGCTGCGGAATGCCATGGAACGACAGCAGCAGCTTCTCGCCGCGCCTGTGTTCGGCCCACCAGCGTTCGATGGACAGCGCCAGCGCCTCGATGTGACCGTGATCGTCGTGATAGTCGTTCACGATGCGCAGCTCCGGCGGCCAGCGCATCTGTTTGATCGCATCGGCCACGGCGTCGATGACCGAGCCGGTGGATGTCGCGGAATATTGCGGGTAGAGCGGCAGTATCAATAATCGACGCACGCCTTCGCGCTGCATCTGTTCCATTTGCTCACGCACGGAGGGCTTGCCGTAACGCATGGCCAGCGCGACGCGAATCGGTCCTGATCGCGCGTGCTCCAGTTGGTTCTGCAAAGCGACGGCGAGCTTTTCGGAGCCGACACGCAAGGGCGATCCTTCGGGCGTCCAGATGCGCGCATAGGCATGCGCGGAACGTGCGGGCCGGATGCGCAGGATCACCCCGTGCAGGATCAGCCACCACAGCCAGCGCGGGTATTCGATGACGCGCGGGTCGCCCAGGAATTCAGATAGATACGGCCGCAAGGCGCTGGCCGTGGGAGCTTCCGGTGTGCCAAGGTTCACGAGCAATACGCCAGCCTGTGCAGGCTGGTCGTACGATTGGCCGGTATAGTTGCTGCGTGGCATCGTGGCGGGGATGGCTGGGTAGCGGACAGAGTCTGCCACAAGCGCTCCGCACTGCGCGGCACCGTGTCGCCGCCGACCGCGATCGAAACCCATTTACTACCGGAGCTGCCCATGTTCAAAGCATCGCTGCGTCGCATTTCGTTCCTGGCCCTGGCGCTGTTGTTGCCCACCGCTGCCGTGCATGCCGACGACGATTCCCCGCAGGCGCGCGCGCAGAATGCCGTGCGCGTGCTCAACGAAATCGAGCAGGCGCCGGACAAATCCATCCCGGGCGACCTGCTCAAGGACGCCAAGGCGATCGCGGTGATTCCGGATGTGCTGAAAGTGGGCTTCGTTTTCGGCGGTCGCCGCGGCGAGGGCCTCATTTCCGTGAAAAACCCGGACGGCACCTGGTCCAATCCCAGCTTCATTTCCTTCGGCGGCGGTAGCGTCGGCTTCCAGATCGGCGTGTCCAAGACGGACGTGATCCTGGTGTTCCGCACGGAGCGTGGCGTGGATTCCATCGTCAACGGCAAATTCACCATCGGCGCGGACGCTTCGGCCGCAGCGGGCCCGGTGGGTCGTACGGCGTCGGCCGCCACGGACCAGCAGCTGAAGGCCGAGATTTACTCCTATTCGCGCGCACGCGGCCTGTTTGCGGGCGTGGCACTGGATGGCTCGGTGTTGAAGATCGATTATGACGCCAATGCTGCGGTTTATGGGCAGGGCATCACCCCGCGGCGCATTTTCGAGGGTGGCGTGAGCAATGTTCCGGGCTCGGTCGTGCAGTTCCGCGACGCCCTGGAGGAGTACACTGCACGCTGATACGGAACGCCGGAGCTGCCCCCGCAGTTCCCTGACGGCGCAGACTCCGCAACGAGGTACTCATGGGTTTGGACAGCATTTGGCATTGGGCGATCCTGCTCGTCATCATTTTGCTGGTGTTCGGCACGGGCAAGCTGACCCGCGTCGGTTCTGATCTGGGCAACGCCGTGCGTGGCTTCAAGAAAGCCATGCAGGGCGACGAGGAAGAAGAAAAGCGCAAGGCGCAGGAAAAACTGCAGGCCGATCCGGCGCAGGGCGCCGGCAGCACGCAGGCCAACCAGAATCAGCGCGATTCCAACGAATCGAAGTAAGCCACCCAAGGAACAGCTACCGTGATCGAGATCAGCCTCGGCAAGCTGGTGTTGCTGGCGTTGGTCGCCCTGATCGTGCTCGGCCCGGAAAAACTTCCCCAGGCGGCGCGCACCGCCGGTGCGCTGATGCGTCGCCTCCGTTCCGGCTGGGACAGCGTGCGTGCCGAAGTCGAGCGCGAGCTGGAGATCGAAGAACTCAAGCGCACCGCGCGCGAAGCGGCGGCACGCGCGGAAGCTGCGCAGAGCGAGATGAATAACGTCATGCGCAGCACGCGCGAACAGGTGGCGACCACCTCCGCCGAGGTTCGCGACGAGATCGCGCAAGTCCATAAGGACATCACCGAGACCGATGCCGCGTCGAAGGAATCCACGCATGGCAACGCCTGAGCCCGAACTGGACGTGCAGCAGGGGTTGTTCTCGCATCTGCTTGAACTGCGTACGCGTTTGATCAAGGCGATCCTCGCCTTGGTGGTGGTGCTGGTTGCGCTGGTGCCGTTCGCCAACCGTCTCTATTCATGGCTCGCCGCGCCGCTGGTGTCGCGCCTGCCGCAAGGCGCGCACCTGATCGCGACCGAAGTTGCCAGTCCCTTCGTCACACCCTTGAAGCTGGCGTTCTACACCGCGTTGTTCATCAGCATGCCGGTCATCCTGTATCAGCTGTGGGCATTCGTAAGTCCGGGCTTGTACAAGCATGAAAAGCGTCTCGCGCGTCCGTTGCTGGTCGCGGCGCTGATCCTGTTCTACATCGGCTGCGCGTTTGCGTATTTCCTGGTGTTGCCGGCGGCGTTCCGCTTCCTGACCGCCGTGACGCCGCAAGGTGTGGAGATGATGACCGACATCACCCATTACCTCGACTTCGTCATGCTGATGTTCTTCGCTTTCGGCCTGTGCTTCGAAGTGCCGGTGGCGGTGGTGATTCTGGCCGCGGTCGGCATCGTCGACCTGGACAAGCTGCGCAAGGGTCGTCGTTACGCGATGGTCGGCGCATTTGCCATCGCCGCGGTGGTGACGCCGCCGGACATCACCTCGATGATCATGCTGGCCATTCCGATGTGCCTGCTTTACGAAATCGGCGTGCTCGCGGTGCGCTGGCTGCTCAAGCCGTCCGCCGCGCAAGCCACAACCTGACCCATGAATCCATCCAAGACTTCCCGCCTGCCCGAGCCTGCCGCGGACGAGCTGGCCCATTCCGACCGCTTGCTGCAACACCTGCGCGAACAAATCGCCGCTCGTGGTCCGATGCCGTTTTCGCAATACATGGAACGGTGCCTGTACGCGCCGGGGTTGGGTTACTACAGCGCGGGCAAAACCAAGTTCGGCGAGGCGGGCGACTTTGTCACCGCGCCGGAGCTTGGCGATCTCTTTGCAGGTTGTGTGGTGCGTGTCGTGCAACCGGTGCTTGCCTTGCTGGGCGAGCAGGCCGATTTCCTCGAACTTGGCGGTGGCAGCGGCGCATTCGCCGAAGCGGCCTTGCTGGCCTTTGCACGCCAGGGTGCAATGCCGCGCCGTTATTTGATCCTCGAACCCAGTGCCGATCTGCGCGATCGCCAGCGCGAACGGCTCTCCGTGGCGTTGCCGCCCGATGCGTTCGCGCGTGTCGCGTGGATCGATCGTCCGCCGGAAGACGCATGGCGAGGCGTGTTGTTCGCCAATGAAGTGATCGATGCGTTGCCCACCACACGCTTCCTCGTTCGTCATGGCGACATCTACGAAGAACATGTCGCACTGGATGGTGAAGGACGCTTGCTGCGCGTGGACCGTCCTGCGGATGTGCTTGTCGCGGGAGCGGTGAGGCACGTGGAGCGCGATCTGGGCCGCGATTTCGACGATGGCTATCGCTCGGAAATCCTGCCGCAGTTGCCGTACTGGATTCAGGCCATTGCCGGAACGCTCGAGGCCGGCGTGATGCTCTTCATCGACTACGGCTACGTGCGTCGCGAGTACTATCTGCCGGAGCGGCAGGACGGCACGCTGATGGCGCACTATCGTCATCGCGCGCACAACGATCCGCTCTACCTGCCCGGGCTCAACGATCTCACCGCATCCGTCGACTTCACTGCGTTGGCGGAAGCAGGAAACAGCGCCGGATTTGCCGTTGCCACATACATGCCGCAAGCGCAGTTCCTGATCGCGGCAGGCTTGCAGGAAGTGTTCGAGCAGGCCTACGAAAACGCGACCGATGAAGCCGCGCGTTACCGGCTTGCCCAGCAGGTCAAGAAGCTCACGCTGCCCGATCAGATGGGCGAGCGCTTTCAGGCGATGCTTCTTGCACGCGGACTTCCCGTGTTGCCGGTGCCCGAAGAGCTATTGGCGTCCGATCACGGTGATCGTCTGTAATCGTCTCATCAGCGGTTGGTCGCGCTGCACTTGCTGAAGTCGACTTCGCCGAGAGCGCTAGGTACTACGAAGCTTCACATCGGCGATCGCCCGGATTCTGGCCTTTTCCATGGCCGCACCCACCGCCGGACCTTGCAGGCCATCGGCCACAAACGGACCCGATGTGATCGATGCTGCCGCATCCCGCGCGGCCCGCAGCCATGCGGCTTGCGGATAGTCGTCGTGCTCGTGACCCAGCCGGCCGCGTTTGTCGGCCATGCATGCGGTCAGGAAGGTGGTTAGCCGTTCGGGTCTGCGCAGCGCATCCAGCGACACCAGCAGCTTGAGTACCGTGGATGGCTTCAAATCCAGTGCTCGGTGCGCGTTGAGATGTTCGCGGCAGACCAGCTCCGCCAAGGTCGCGTATTCCGTCGGCACGCGCAGGCGCGCGGCCAACTCGCGCAGCGGCTTCACGCCGCGCTGTTCGTGGCCGACGTGGCGAGGCAGTTCGTCGGCAGGCGTGAGCGCCTTGCCGAGATCGTGCGCCAGCGCGCAGAAGCCGACCAGGTCGTCGCCGGGCGCCAGTCGCGCGGCGGCATCCAGCACCATTTCCAGATGCACGCCGGTGTCGATTTCCGGATGAAACTCGGCGCGTTGCGGCACGCCGTACAGCGCATCGATTTCCGGAAACAGCACCGCCAGTGCGCCGGCCTCGCGCAGCACGCGCAGGAAGGCCGACGGCTGCGCTTCGCCCAGCGCCTTGCGCGTTTCCGCCCATACGCGTTCGGGCACCAGATGATCGATTTCGCCATCGCGCACCATCTGTTGCAGCAGCGACATCGTTTCGTCGGAGACCGTAAAACCGAGCGGCGCGAAGCGTGCGGCAAAACGTGCCACACGCAGCAGTCGCACAGGATCTTCCACGAAAGCTGGCGATACGTGTCGCAACAGGCGTCGCTCAATGTCCCGTGCGCCGCCGTAAGGATCGACCAGCGCACCGTGTTCGTCTTGCGCGATGGCGTTGATGGTGAGATCCCGCCGCGCGAGATCCTGTTCCAGTGTCACGTTCGGATCGGCGTGGAAGGCAAAGCCGTGATAGCCGCGACCGGTCTTGCGCTCGGTGCGCGCCAAGGCGTATTCCTCGCCGGACTTCGGGTGCAGAAACACCGGAAAATCCTTGCCGACCGGCTTGTAGCCCAGCGCCAGCATGTCATCCGGTTGCGCACCGACCACCACGTAGTCGCGATCGACCACGGGACGTCCCAGCAAGCTGTCGCGGACGGCGCCGCCAACCAAATAAGTGCGCATGCACGCATTCTGCCATGCCGGGCGCACCAAGCTTCGTCATGTCGCGCTCAGCGGTGGCGGAACGCCTGCCTCGATGCATCCAATCGGTGCTGGCGTGGCGAGCCCTGCACCAGTCGAGGCAGCCAGGGTGTGAAAGGCTGGGGCACGATGCCCAGAGCCGCGTAACCGTCCACCTCGCCAACGGAATCCGTATGCAGCGAGAGGAAGTTGTCGACGGAGAATGGTTTGCCGGGCATCCATCCGGCCACCTGGGCCTGCAGGCGACCAAGACCATCGTTCAGCGGAACGATGCGGGTGTGCAGGCCGGCTGCATCGCGGATAGCGCGAACGATCTCGCCCAGGCTCAGCACCTGCGGACCGTAGAGCTCGAAACGGCGGCGTCGCGACAGCTTGTCGTCGGCAACGCAGCGCGCGATGGCTTCGGCCACGTCGCCCGCGTAAGTGGGCGCCATCAGAGATCCGGCGCGTGCCAGCGGAAGCACGGGCATTTTGCGCAGCAATGCGACGAAGCGTGTGACCAGACCATCGCCGTCGCCGAAGATCACGCTGGGCTCGTAGATCGTCCAATCCAGTGGCGATGCCTTCACCAGCGTTTCCGCTTCGCCACGTGTCTTGAGGTATTGCGAAAGACCCTGGCCCGCCTTGAGCGAACTCATCTGATGCAGGCGCTTGACGCCCACGGCGAGGCAGGTTTCGATCAGCCGCCGCGCCAAGTCCACGTAGACGCGTTGGAAGGTATGGCGGCCTTGCGGGTTGAGGATGCCGATCAGGTTGATCACGGCATCCGCTCCCTCCAGGTGCTGGCGCAGGACCGCATCGTCGTAGACATCCGCGCTGCGGATGTCTACGTTCGGCAGCACCGCCATCGAACGACGCAGTTCGCGATTGCGCGAAAGCAGCGTGATGTGGTGACCGTCGGCGGCAAGCCTGGGTACGAGATAACTGCCAACGAAACCGGTTCCGCCAAGTAGAACGAGGCGCTGGGTTGTCATGGCTGGAGTCCTCGAGTCAGTGCACTTTGTCCTTGGTGGGTACGCCGGGCGTCGATGGAACAGTGGTCGGAGGCGTCGGGGCCGGGCTTGCGGGTGCCGCTTCCGGCGGCGCCGTGCAGCTTATGTCCTTGCGCGGATCCTGCGCGTTCGGACGGCTATACGGCTTTCCGATCAGCGGCATGCGACTCGATATCGGGCTGACCGTGCCGTGCAGACGCCAATCATAGATCACGCTGTAGTACATGACACGCGCCACGTATTCGCGCGTTTCCTTGAACGGCATGGTGGCGACGAACACGTCGGGCGGAAGGCTGCCGCGCGCATCCAGCCATTGGTTCACGCGGGCGGCGCCGGCGTTGTAGGCGGCGCTCGCCAGCCACGGCGAATCGTCGAAACGGGCCGCCATGGCGGCGAGATAACGCGTGCCGAGCGCGATGTTCACCGCAGGGTCGAACAGGCTGTTGCCCCCATTCCACGGAAGGCCGTTTTTACGCGCCACGTCGGCTCCGGTGCTGGGCAGCAGCTGCATTAAGCCGCGCGCATCGGCACCCGACTGGGCATCGCTCATCCAGGCGCTTTCCTGGCGCAGGATGCCGTAGGCCCAGGACGGATCGATGCCGGCCTCCTGTGCCTGCTGCACGACGCCGTCCTGGCTGGCAAGCGGGAAACGCAGGGTGTAGTAACCCAGCGCTTCTCCTTTGTTGAAGGTGAACACGGCGCGGTCGTACCAGCCGCGCTGGTCGGCGAGGTTGACCGCCTGCCTGAGGGTTTCCGTATCGGCATCGGCCAGCGTCGCCGTCCACTCGCGCCGTGCCGCCCTGAGCATCCCGACGGCGAACAGCTCGAAAGCGCGCTGCATGCCGGGCATGGCCAGCACGGCCTGTTCGCCTTCCGGGCTGACCGCAGGTTTCAGAACGCAGAGCGCATACGAGGCGTTCTGGTGATCGGCGGCGAGGTAGCCGAAGTAGCTCGACTGCACGGCAGCCGTCGCGTATGCGCGTTGAGCGTCCCCGGTGCGTCCCAGTTGGCTGAGCGCGCGGGCGCGGAAATACAGCCATTCGTCGTTCTGCTGCTGGGCCGGTGTCAGCGCGTCGATCGCCGCGAGGACGGCATTCCAGTCCTGCATCGCCAGCGCCGCGCGCACGCGCCATTCGCGGCTGGTGTCGGTCTGCGCCGCGGCCGGCAGACTCACCAGGCGCGCCAGCGCATCAGGGTCGTAATCGGTGGCGTGGAACACGGCCAGCGCGTTGAGCACGTTGTTGCGCTGGCTGGGCGTCAGCTGGAACCGGCTTTGCAGGTCCTGCCATGCGGTATCCGCCGTCGTGGATTGGCGCCGCGCCAGGCGCACCAGCGCCAGCGTGACGGCCTGTCGCGAGTGGCTTGTATCCGGCCAGTCCTTGGCGGCGGCCACGGCGGCGGCCGGGTCGGTCAGTGCAAGGACAATCCGCTGCGCCGCCTTGGCATCGTCGTCGGGCAGCCACTGGGTCATGTCCGAAATGCTGTCGCTTTTGCCGGCATCCATGGCCGTGTCGATGCGCGTCCACAGCCGTTCCTTGGTGAGCAGGCCCTGATCGTGCGCCGCCTGCAACACGGGATCGCACGCGGACGGCAGCGACGGTTCGGCCCATAGCTCCGCGAGATCCTTGTTGAAATCGAGTGTCGTGCCGCCTTCCAGTCGCGCCTGCAAGGCATCGCATGTCAGCGCGTCGCCGAGGCCGGGTTGGTACATCGCCTGAAAATTGCTCCAATCCTGGCGACGCGCCAGTTCCATCAGAAAATTGCGGCGCAGATCGCCGGTGGGGATCAGATCCGGATATTGCTTCAGGTAGGCCTCGACGGTGGGTCGATCGATGAGCTGGATGTCATGCTCCAGCGACGCGGCCTGCAGATAGGGGTAGAGCGGGTAATGCTGGAGATTGTTCGCCATTGCGCGCCAGCTGTCGCCGCCCTGGCTGGCGGCCGCGTAGACTTGCTTGAAACTGGCGCGCTGCGCCTCGATCGTGGCGGTATCCGTTTGCGCGGCTGCAGCGCCGACCAGCATCCAGCTGGCGAGCACGATCAACAGACGGCCAAGGCGCGGCGGTGTGGCTTGCGGGGCCATGGGAACTCCAATTCCTGCGGGCAATCGGGACGAAGTGTAATGGATGGTTTCTGAGCGCCCTGAACGAGTCGTAAGCTTTGCGATCACGATGTCGACGCCCGGTGATCGTTCGTCCGATCCCGGCTTGATGCAGGCTGCTAAGCTTGCGCGCTTGAGCGTGCCGCACCTACAGGACCCGCATGTCGTCACCTTCCAACAGCGTCGTTTCCTACGCATTCGCCTGGTTTTTGCTGGTGCTGACCGCGCTGACCGGCGGCTTCTGGTGGTGGAACGTGGGACGGCCGGTGGATCTGCCCGATGCGCCGTCGGCGCGCATCGCCTGTGTGTCGTACGCGCCGTTCCGCAAGCCCGGCGAAACGCCGTACAACGCGAAGTTCGTCATCACGCCGGAACGTATCGATGAAGATTTGCGCTCGTTGTCGCAACGCTTCGATTGCGTGCGCACGTATTCGCAGGGCAACGGCCTCAGCGCCGTGCCGGCGATTGCCGCGCGCTATCACATGCAGGTGTTGATGGGCATCTGGATCGGTGGCATCAGCAAGGAAAACGACAAGGAAGTGGCGATGGGTATCGCCACCGCCAATGCCAATCCGAAAACCATTCGCGGCATCGTGGTCGGCAATGAAGTGCTGCTGCGCGGCGAAGTGTCGCCCAAGCGCCTGGCCGAATACATCCGCACCGTGCGTGCCGCGACGCCGGCATCGATACCGATTACCTATGCCGACGTGTGGGAGCGCTGGTTGCGTTATCCGCAGTTGGCGAGCTCGGTGGATTTCATCACCATCCACATCCTGCCGTATTGGGAAGACAATCCGGTCAACACCATCGATGCCATACATCATGTCGAGGATGTGTACGCGCGCGTGCAGCACACGTTTCCCGGCAAGCAGCTGATGATCGGCGAAACCGGCTGGCCCAGCGCAGGACGTCTGCGTCGCACGGCGGAGCCCAGCGTGGTGAACGAGGCGCGTTACCTGCGCGAGTTCCTTCGTTACGCGGCACAGATGCACATGCCGTACAACGTGATCGAAGCGTTCGATCAACCGTGGAAGCGCGCGCAGGAAGGCACGGTCGGGGGCTACTGGGGCATCTTCGATTCCGATGCGCGTCCGAAGTTCTCGATGCTTGGCCCCGTCACGGAAGAGCCGTTCTGGTGGTGGGGCTGGATTGCCGGTGCGATCGGCGTTGCCGTGTTCACCGTCGTGGGTTTCTGGCCGCATCGATGGCACGGCGTGCGCGGCTGGCTTGCGCTGATACTTTCGGGTTTTGCCGCCGGTACCGCTGTGGCGTGGCAGGTTCGAAAGATGATGTACGCCTGCGGTCCGTTATGGGAATGGGTATTGTCGTCCGTGACGCTGGCGCTGGCGATCGTCGTGGCGGCTGCATTGGCCCGACGCATCGCGGCACATTTCGCCGATCGCTTCGACGACACGGAGCCTGCGCCGTGGTGGCGTTTCGGCTCGCTGTTCGCCATGGTGCTTTACGACATCCTGATGGCGTTCGACGGGCGCTATCTCGATTTCCCGATGGGCCTGTTCGCGTTGCCGTGCATCGGCTATGCCGTGTTCGGATTGCTGACACGCGAACACGTCATGCCGTCGGTCGAGCAGCGTTTTCTTGCCTGCGCCGGTCCCGTGCTTGCGGTCGTGCCGGTGGTCCAGGAGGTGGGCATGAACAAGGTGGCCTGGTTATGGCTTGGCCTGAACCTGGTGATTGCCTTGCCCATCTACATCAACTGGCATCGCCATGCCGTTGGCCTGCAGACGCACAAGGCGTAGACAGCCGACCAGCAATGCGACCGCGCCGGCGTAATAGCAATACATGATCAAGGCGAACAGGCCGAGCGCTGCCCCCAGCCACGCGATGGCCGGTTTCTTCGAGAACAGTGCCACCAGCATCGCGATGAGCGCGGCGATGCCGAAGCCGTAAGTGTTGAATCCCATGACGACGGCGGCGCGAAAGCTGCACGATGCAGGCACGTTGGCATTGCCCTCGTCGCAAAGATGCGCGAGTGCGGGCGGCTCGATGAAGTCGAAGCGCAGCCATGCCGCGGACAGGCCCACCACGGCGAGCAGAAGCCACGGCAGGAGAACGGGGATCAATCGTCGGGTTGTCATCGGGATAATTTGATGGAGTGCGAGGGCAACTGGATTTCCGCAGCCAGCGCGAGGTGATCGGAAAAGGCTTGCGGCAACGTCCATACTTTTTCGATTTTGATATCCGGCGAGACCAGGATGTGATCGAGCGCGCGGCGCGGCTTCCAGCTTGGAAAGGTCGGCACGGGGTGCACCGGTGGCTGCAGGTTGCAACGTGTGAATAGATGCCGCATTTCGCTGCTGTGCGCATCGGTGTTGAGGTCGCCCATCAACACCGCATGCGGATAATCCTGCAGAACTTCCGCGATGAAGCCGAGCTGTTTCCCGCGTGCCTGCGCGCTTAAGGAAAGGTGCGCGATCATCACGGCCAATCCATTGGCGTCATCGCCGAAACGCGCCAGCAACGCACCACGGCCTGGAATGCGACTGGGGAGCGGGTAGTCGATCACCACTTGCGGTTCGAGCCGGCAGATCAGGCCGTTGGCCGTATGGGAAATCTGCGCGACCGGACGGTTGGGTTGGTGACTCCAGAACGGCATGCCGGAAGTTTCGGCAAGGTAACGCGTCTGGTTGAGAAACCCCGAGCGCAGACTGCCCGCGTCGGCTTCCTGCAGGCCGATCACGTCGAACTGCGGAAGCAATGCCGCGAGTTGATCGAGGTTATCCAGCTTGCTGCGTCCGGGCAGCATCGCATTGATGCTGCGCGTGACGTATTGCCGGTAATGCTGCACGCTGGCGCCGGCCAGAATGTTACAGCTCAACAGGCGCAGCCGATGCTTGGTGGAGGATCCGGCGCGGGTCATTGGGACTAAGTTACATGCTGGCGGTGCGGCAGATGTGAAAAAGCCGCACCGCCCGATATTAATGGCCCTTGGCGTTCAGTTCCTGCTGGACCAGCCACTTGGTGAGGGCGACCAACTGCGGGAAGTCCTTGATGTTGTAGCTGCGGTATTTGCCATCGACAACGATGGTCGGCGTACCGTCCACGCCCCAGGTCTGGATCAGCTGAAGATCTTTCTTGATCTGCGCGTCCACTTCAGGCGAATTGGCAATGGTCAGGAACTGGCCCTTGTTCGCACCGTGGATGGCGTAGAAGTTGGCGATCTCTTCCATCGAATTGATGGGGTATTGTTGCTTGAACTTGGCGTCGAAGAGCGCGTCGTGCGTCTGATCGACGATGCCGAGTTTCTTGGCCGCGTAGTAAGCGCGTGCGAACGGCACCCAGCTGTCGTTGAATGGCGCCGGCACCAGCTTGAACTCCACACCCTTGGGCAGCGATTTGCGCAGTTCGTCGACGTACGGCGAGAACTCGGCGCAGTGAATGCATGCGTACGAGAACACTTCCACCACTTCGATCTTGCCGCTGTCGCTCGCGCGGTGGTAAGGCGCGGGCAGCGAGACGTACTCGACGCCATCTGTAAAGGATGCCGGAGCCGCGGCATCGGAGGGAGATGCGCTGCATGCACTCGTCACGGCGAGGCCGCAGAGCAGGGCGAGCAAACGGAAGCGGGCGGTCTTGAACATGGTTTTTCCTGCGCGATGACGACACCTGTGTCGCCGTCAATACGTCAAATAAAAAGCGCCCGGCGAACCGGGCGCTGGGTCATCGGTATTACTTGCCGGCGGCTTCTTTGGCGACGAGCCATTTGGCCAGCTCGATCGACTGTCCATAGCCGCCCGCGTCGCCGGGCGTGAAGCGGTATTTGCCGTTGACGATGATCGTGGGCGTGGCGTCCACGCCGTACGCCTTCACCATGTCATCGGCGCGCTTCATCTGCGTGTTGATGCTGAAGGAGTTGGCGACAGCGACGAATTCCTTGGGATCGACGCCGTGCTTGGCATAGAACTTCGCGACATCATCGATGGTGGGCCATGCGGACTGCGGCTTCGGTCGGCCGGTATTGAGGTCGTCCGACGCCAGCTCGCCGCTCTTCCAAATCGCATCGAACATCGCGTCATACGTCTTGTCGGCCACGCCCAGCGCTTTCGCGGCGAAATACGCGCGCTGGAACAGCGGGAAGTTTTCGTCGGGGCGGAACGAAACCGGCAGATAGGTCATCACCGCATTCGAAGGCAGGTTCTGCGCCAGCTGATCGGCCGTGGTGTGGAACGCATTGCAGGCCGGGCAGGCGTAGGAGAACGCCTCGGTCACCACGATCCTGTCCGGAATGCCGGTGGGCTGCGCGGGTTCGATGGTGAAGTAGTTCTTGCCCTCGACCCACTTGCCGTTGTCGACGAACGGCTCAGCCGGCGTAGAGGTGGTGGCTTTCTGAGCGGTCGTGCTGGCTGCTGGCGGCGTCGCAGTGCTGCTGGCGGCTGCGGCGGCGGTCGAGGCTGCAGCGGGTGCGGGCGTGGTGGCAGCCGGTGCCGGCTTCGCTGCCGATGCCGGCGCAGCCGGCGCCGAGGATTGCGCAGGGGCCGGCTGAGGCGAAGCAGTGTTGTCAGAACCGTTGTGACTGCAGGCGGCGAGCGCGATCAGCGCGACGCCAAGGAAAGACAAACGCTTCAACATGATCAGCCTCGGGGTGGGGAATACGGAAAAACCTTGGACAACATCGACGGCCTGAAGTTACGGCGAGGCCGTCGCGGGGGCACTGCCGTCGGTTGCATGCAGGCCTTCGATGTAGCTGGCGACGGCGGCGATGTCCTGCGGGTCGAGTTTCTTGGCGATGGTCGGCATGATCTGCGCATGCGGCTCGTTGCCCCAGATGACGCCGTCGTGGAAGTCTTTCAGCTTGGCTTCGATGTACTGCGCGTGCTGGCTGGTGAGCTGCGGATACATCGCGCCCGGATTGCCTCGGCCATCGATGCTGTGGCAGGCCATGCAGGCAGGAATGCCGCGCGCGGTGTCGCCTTCGCGATAGAGTTTTTCGCCCTGCGCCACCACCGTCTGGTCGGCCACGCCGGGCAACGAGCGCTTGCTGGCGAAGTACGCGCCGATATCGTGCATGTCCTGATTGGACAACGGCGTGGCCATGCCCATCATGATCGCGTTCTGGCGCGAGCCGGACTTGAAGTTGTGCAGCTGGTGCGCGATGTACATCTCGTGCTGGCCGGCGAGCTTGGGATACTGCGGATCGGTGGAGTTGCCGTCCACGCCGTGGCACGCGCCGCAGGCTGCGGCCTTGCCCTGGCCGACGGTGGCATCGCCCGGCTTGGCGGCAGCCATGCTGTCGGCGTCGCTTGCAGGCGCGGCGGCGGCAGGTGCGCTGCTGGCGGCGGGTTTTGCAGCGGTGGAGGCGGCGGCCGGAGCCGGGGGAGTTTTCTGGGCCGCCTGGCCCTTGGCATTCTGCGCAAAGACGACGCCGGCAGACAAAGCGAAGACCAGGGCTACTGCATTCACGACAGCGGGCCGAAAACCGGCGAGCCGAAAACTCATACACTTGCCTCCAGGAAATGCTGCTATGGACGTATGGGGCGAACCCTCTGCGTACCGCGACTGGCAGAACCTCGAAATTATCCCCACGCCATCTTAGCCGGTCAAATCGCCTATATGTCTGCCAATCCGCTGCAGGGTGCACAATTCGTGCTCGCCGCCCATCGCATTCATCAACTACCTGCCGACGAAGGCGCGGAGGTTGCGTTCGCCGGACGTTCCAATGCCGGAAAGTCCAGCGCATTGAATGCATTGACGGGACAAAAAGCGCTTGCGCGCACCTCCAAGACGCCCGGTCGCACCCAGCAGATGGTGGCCTTTTCCTTGCCGGTGACCGTGCATGACGAAATGTCGCAGGCAGCCCCGGTACGCCTGATCGACCTTCCCGGCTACGGCTACGCCAAGGTTCCCGAGGCCCTGCGCGAACACTGGCGGCATGAGATCGATGCCTATCTGCACCAGCGCCGCAGCCTGCGCGGCGTGGTGCTGATAGCGGATATCCGCCATCCCATGAAAGAGTTCGACAGGATGATGCTGGAATTCTGCTTCGGGACCCTTCTGCCCTGTCACGTGTTGCTGACCAAGGCGGACAAGCTTTCTCGCAACCAGGCCCAGCAGGCGCTGGCTGCGGTGCGCAAGCAATTGGATGCGAGCACGCCGGTGACGGCGCAGATCTTTTCCTCGTCCGAGGGGACAGGTGTGGAAGAAGCGCGCGATGCGGTGATGCGCATGCTGCACGGCGAAGGCCGCGGCGACGCGTGAGCGCTGCGCTTCACCGGTCGCACATGAAATGGAACGTCAGCGCGAAGCGGCCACTGCTTCCATGAACACCTTGCACAGCGCTTCCATGCCGGCGCGATCGTCGTCGTCGAAGCGGGCGATCGAGGGGCTGTCCACGTCCCACACGCCGAGCAGGCTGCCATCGGCGTTGACCAGCGGCACCACGATTTCCGATTGCGAGGCGGCATCGCAGGCGATGTGACCGTCGAAGCTGTTCACATCGCGCACCACCTGCGTCTGGCGCGTCTGCGCCGCGGTGCCGCATACGCCTCGCCCGAGCGCGATGCGGATGCATGCCGGCTTGCCCTGAAACGGTCCCACCACCAGTTCCGTGCCGTCATAGAGGTAGAACCCGGCCCAGTTAAGATCGGGCAGGCTGTTAAAGACCAGCGCCGAAAAATTGGCCGCATTGGCGACCAGGCTGGGTTCCCCGGCCAGCATGCCCCGGGCCTGTTCGGCCAGGTCGGCGTAGTGCCCGGATTTGTTTGCCGCGTGGCCGTTCTTGATCTCAAACATGACGGGATGGCTCGATTGCTTCAGACTGATATAGCAAGATGGGACGTCTTGTGTCTCGGCACAAGGGGAGCACGCACAATGAACGACCAGCAGCACGATTCGCATGTCGGGCGCGTGGAGGCACATCGGCTGGACGGCTTCATCGATGCCGCCTTCGCCTTTGCGGTAAGCGTGCTGGCCATCGCCGGCGCCGAGGTGCCGCATAGCCTCCATGATCTGATGTCGGCACTGGACCGGATTCCGGCCTTCGCGTGCAGTTTCGCCACGCTGATGATCTTCTGGCACCGGCACGTACGCTGGCGTGACCGCTTCCGCCTGCACGATACGACCAGCATGATGCTCAGCCTGATGCTGGTGTTCTTTGCGTTGATCTTCGTCTATCCGCTCAACATGTTGTTCCAGGCGATGTTCAGCAGCCTCTACGAAGCTCTCGCGCATCAGGAGCTGTCGGGTTCGCCGACAATCACCAGCGTGCACGACGTGAAGGCGCTCTATCTTTGCTATGCCTTGGCGTATGCGTGCATGGCCGGATGTCTGGTTTGTCTTTATCGCCACAGTCTGCGCAAAGTGCATCTGCAACATCCGGAGCGGATCGAGGCGCGTGAGGTGATGTATACGCAGTCGGGCTCCCTGTGCGTGGCATTGCTTTCGTTGTGCGCGACGTTGCTGATTCCCGAAACACCTGCGTGGGCACCGCTGCCCGGATTCATCTACATGCTGATCTCGCCGATGTACTGGATCGCGGGGAGATGGGCACGGCGCGCCAAGGAAAGCGTTGCATGAGTCGTTCGCTATTCGTCGCCGGCACCGACACCGGCATCGGCAAAACGCACACAGCCTGCACGCTGCTGCATGCCTTGCGCGCAACGGGGCGAAGCGTGTGCGGCATGAAGCCGGTGGCGAGCGGTTGTGTGGAAACGCCGCAAGGTCTGCGCAACGAGGATGCATTGGCGTTGCTGGCGGCCGGCAGCGCACCTGCGCCTTCCTACGAGGAGATCAATCCCGTCGCCCTGCACGAACCGTTGTCGCCCCATCTTGCGGCCAAGCATGAAGGCGTGACCATCGCGTTGCCGGTAGTGCATGCGGCGTTTCATCATCTGGCCGATCGTTACGACACGGTGGTGGTCGAAGGAGTGGGCGGCTGGCGCGTACCCTTGGCACCGAACCTGTTCGCGTCGGATATCGCCAGGTCATTGTCGCTGCCGGTGGTGCTGGTGGTCGGACTGCGACTGGGTTGCCTCAGCCACGCGCTGCTCACCGCCGAAGCGATCGTGGCGGACGGATGTCGCCTGGTCGGCTGGATCGGCAACCGCATCGATACCCACATGGATGCCGTCGAGGAAAATATCGATACGCTTCGCGCACTGTTGCCGGCGCCCTGTCTGGGTATCCTTCCTCACGGACTGGCGCCGGAGCGTGCTTCCAGTTTGCTGGAGCCGGGCGCGATCGATTTTTGAAAGGAAGGATGCGCCGGCATATCGGCGCCTCGCACATACGGTCAGCTAACAAAGGGAGGGGATATGGCCAGCCGCTGTCACTACTACATTCAGATCGCCGATCTTGCGCATGCCCGCGGTGCGCAATCCGAATTGAGCTATGCCGGCGCCGGTCCCAACGACTTCGCGGCGGCTCTGCACGAAGCCTTGTACAGCCCGATGCTGTTTCAGCGCTGGCGCGCGATGCAGCCCGACCCGGATGAGGTGGATGAGCGTCTGGGCATCACCGATCAGCTCGCCAAGGTCACCGCGAAAGCGGTGGATCTTCACACCGAAGTGGATGTGATTACCGATCTGCCCATGAGCATTCTGCGCCGACGCCTCAACTGGCTGATCGGCGCGCACTGGCAGTTGCACGATGTGCGTCCGGCCTGAGCGATCTCAGGTTCTAAGAGGCTCAGTGATTGCGCTGTTGAATGAAATCGGCGAGCCACGCCAGCGGTTCGGCATCGCTTGAAATGCTGCGTGCCGCGTCGCGTGCTTCGTCAAACAAAGCGTTCGCGCGATGCTGCGCCTGTTCAAGGCCGAGCAGCGAGGGGAAGGTGGATTTGTGCTGCGCCAGATCCTTGCCCGCGGTCTTGCCGAGCGTGGCGGTGTCGGCGATCTGATCCAGTACGTCGTCCTGAATCTGGAACGCGAGGCCGATGCACTTGCCGTAACGATCCAGCGTGTGGCGAACCGCATCCGATGCATGCGCGGCAATGCCGGCGAGCTGGCAGGTGACGAGAATCAATGCGCCCGTCTTGCGCGCGTGCAGCGATTCCAGTTGTGCCAGCGTCAGAGTGAGATTTTCCGACGCCATGTCCACGGCCTGGCCGCCGACCATGCCCAGCGAACCGGATGCATGAGCGAGCGCCGTGATCATCTGCACTTTCTGTTCGGCGTCGAGCGCGTTGTTTTTGGCCAGCGCCTCGAAGGCGAGCGTCTGCAAGGCGTCGCCGACCAAAATCGCAGTAGCGACGTCGTAAGCCTTGTGCACCGTCGGGCGACCGCGACGCAGATCGTCGTTGTCCATGCCGGGCATGTCGTCGTGCACCAGCGAATAGGCGTGGATGAGTTCCACCGCGCAAGCGGCTGCGTCGAGTTTTTCGGCAGCCATACCCAGCGTTTCGCCGCAGGCATACACCATCAGCGCGCGCAGGTGCTTGCCACCTTCGCAGGCGTAGCGCATCGCTTCGTGCAGACGGGCGGGATCGGTGCCGGCGGACGGCAGCAGGGCGTCCATCGCGCGCTCCAGCCGCTGCAGGTAGGCGGGCACGCGGGCGTCGAAAGAGGAAACCGTGGGGGAAGTCAGGCTCATGCGGAGTCCGGGCAGGGAGCGGGGCAATGACGATCTTGGTTCGCCCGCGACCGGAAAAGCTCGCGGCGTGATCCCCCAACTTTAACATTCCGACCCTGCTTTGGCCGAGCGATTCGCCGCAAAAGCAGGTATTCCGCGCGAAATCCTCCCCTGCTCGCAGGGGAGGAAACCGTTTTCACGCTTCGCGATACCAGAGCAGGATCACGCCGACCAGCATGAAACAGATCGGCCAGGCCCAGCCGGCGATCCGTCCGCCGCGTCCGGGCAGGCGCAGTTCCAGCCAGCGCGCCCAACCCGCGGACACTCCAGCCAACGCCAGCGGCGTGTGCGTGAGCTCGATCAGCAGCTGATCCTTTACGTTGGAAATCTGATGGCTGTGCGTGAGCAACATCGCGCCGCCCACCGACACCAGCAGCGGAAACACCAGCGCTGCCTTGGGGCTGCGCAGGCGTCCCGTGCGCACGGCCCATTCGAAGACGCCGAACAGGACGATGAGCAGCACGAAGAAGCGATGCTGCGCGACCTCCACGTCGCGCCAGGCGATCCAGAAGCCCTCGCTGCCCATTGGCCACACTTCCGGGTCCGAACGCACCAGCAGGAAGCCCGCCATCAGCAGGAACAACAGCGGCCAGTGCTTGAGCCATCCCACGCCTGCACGATTGAGCAACGCCAGCAAACCGATCAGCAGGACGAAGATGCCGGCCCAGTGATGGTTGTATTCCGACCACGCGATGTCGTCGGCGTTGCGCGGCGGCAGCACGCCCGAACCCGGCACGTTGGCCTGCGCGGCGGCTTGGCCGCGCTGCGCTGCTTCCTGATTGAGCTGCGACTGCATTTCCGAAATCGCCAGCTGATCGTGATCGGGCGACGTGAAGCGCGGCCATACCGGTGCATTGCGCACGGCGATTTCGTGCAGCGTGACGCGATCGGTGGTGAGGTCGACGGCAGGCGGCACCGAGGTCAACGAGGCGGCCGCGAAGAAGATGGTGAAGCCGATGCCGATCTCCACTTCGGCGAAGCGACGCAGGCGAACCACCGAGGTCTCTTCATTCCTGCGCAACCGTTCGGTCACCAGCAGATTGCCCAGGCCGAACAGCAACAGCGCGAGGAACATCGCGATCTTGGCACCCACCATCACGCCATACGCCGTGCCATAGAAGCCGGGCACGCTGCCGATGTAGAACACCGACATGATGGCGCCCGAAATCACGATGCTCGCCACGCCGATCATCGACATGCGAGAAAAGCCCGGGCCGATCAGGCGCCAGCTCTGTGCGTCGTGCAATTTGCTCAGTGCGAGGACGAAGCACGGAATCGCGCCGATCCAGATCGCCGCACCGAATTGATGCAGGCCTTCCACGAACAGCAGCAGCACATTGTTGTCCAGCCGTGCATAGGCATGCGTGGTGAACGTGGCTGCGGTCAGTTCGATCGCGCCGATCAGCAACGGCAACACCGCGGCGAGCGGACCGCTGGACATGCGCCTGCCCAGACACGGAATCAGCGCCAGCGCGCAGATCACCTTGATGGTGCCGCAGAGGGCGAACGGCGCCTGCATCACGTCGAAGAAAGACAGGTCGACGGTAGACATCAGCACGGCCACTTGCAGCCCGGTGCCGGCGGTTTCCGTGATAGCGAGGCCGATCGCGCTGAAAATGGTGAGCCGTGCGATGCGCCGCTCCAGGTCGGCACCCTGCGGAAGCACCTTCATCAATGGGCGCAGCAGGAAAACCAGGAACAGCACACCGCCCAGCGTCATCGACTGCGCGACGATGACGAGGCCGTGCAGGATGATGCTGAGGTAGCCGAAGATGTCGACGAGTAGTTCCACGAGGAATCGCTCAGGCAGTTGCGGTTATGAATGCGTCATTCCAGCGCAGGCCGGAATGACGCGTGTAGGACTGGATCATTGAAGTGTTCCAGGTCCTGCAGGGCACTTATGGCTTGGCCGTCACGGTAAACGGCAGATCGCCGCGCGTGAGGTGGCCGTCCAGCGCCAGCGCCTGCCAGCGCAGCGTATACGAGCCCGGCGCGAGATCGGTGCTCGTATCCAGTTCGTTGCTCTTGCCGTGCGTGTCGATGGTCAGCACGCTCTGGCTCTGGTCGGGCTTGACCAGCGTAAGCAGCGAACGGTGCTGGTCGATCTTGCTGTTGTACTTGAGCACAAACTGCACATGGCCGGCCGGCACGGTGCCGTTCGCCTTGGGCGTGCTGTCGACCAGGATCGCGTGCGCGGATGCGGCCACGCTCACGAGGGCACAGGTCGCAGCGACCAGGAACGTTCCAATACGACGACGCAGGGACATCAGCAGGTTCTCCTATGGGGCATCGCCGCGGTGGCGATATAAAAAATCATGACGAAGACCAGCCCAGCGCCGGCCCCGTCGCCTTGGCGGCGGCGCGCAGCGCGAGCGTGGCGCGTTGCATGCGTGAGTATAGTCGGGGCAGCTCGGCCAGCAGCGCCGGATGACGGCATAGCGCCGCGATCAGCCCCAAGGCGCGTGGGCGGCCCCAGGCATCGACGCTATGGTTCAACGCCGTGGGGATCGTGTCGCCCACTTCGTCGACGATCGCGCGCAGGACGACGAACGGAAGGTTGCGTTCGTTGGCGACAGCCGCCACAGCCGCGCTCTCCATATCCACCGCCAGTGCTTCATGCTGCCGATGGGCGGCCGTTTTTGCCGAGGTCGTCAGCAAGGGCTCGTGCACGGTAAGCAATGATCCGCTCATGTACAGAGGCCGTGGCATTGTCGCCAGCCGCTGCTGCAGGCTGGTGCGCCAGGATGGACTTGCGGCGTAGTCGTGACCGCGACCATCGAGAACATGGTCAGGGCAAAACAGGCTGCCGTTGCGCAAACGCGCATCCAGTGCGCCTGCGACACCGAACACCGCCAACGCCTTGGCGCCGGCATCGGCGAGACGATGCGCTGCACGCTGCGCGGCGTCGGGACCCATGCCGCTGAGATACAACGCGGCGCCAGCAGAAAGCGGTGTAAGACGTTCGGGGCGAACGGTATGTGTCGTCAGCGCACGTGCTTCGGACGCAAGCGCCACGACGATGCCGGTGGCGCCCGGTGCCATCGTATCGCTCAAGCGGCGGCCGACTGCGAAAGCTGTCGGTAGCGGGCCATGGCCCACAGCGGGAAATACGCGGTGTACCCGTGGTACTTGAGGTAATACACGCGCGGGAAGCCCGGTGCGTTATGCGAAGGGTGATACCAGAGGCCAGTCGCCTGCTGATTCGCCATCAGATAGGCGATGCCGCGCCGTACCGAATCCGAGTGCGTTTCGCCCATCGCCAGCTGCGCCAGCAAGGCCCACGCCGTGGTCTGTGGCGTACTCACGCCGTGATTGCTGCCGCGCAGTGCCGGATCGATGTAGCTGTCGTTGGTTTCGCCCCAGCCGCCGTCGGCGTGCTGGCGTGAGCGCAGCCACTCGATCGACTTGCGGATGTACGGCTGGCGCGAGTCCTCGCCGGCCAGGGCGAGGCCTGCGAGCACGCTCCACGTACCGTAGATGTAGTTGCTGCCCCAGCGCCCCCACCAGCTGCCGTCGCCGAGCTGGGTGGAGCGCAGGTAATCGATGCAACGACGCAGGCTTTCGGCATCCTGCGGACGCGCAAGCACGCCCAGGCATGCGGCCACGCGGCCGGAAACGTCTTCGGTCGGCGGATCGAGCAGCGCACCGTGGTCGGCGAACGGAATCGCGTTGAGGTAGTAGTACGTGTTGTCCGCGTCGAAAGCGGCGAAGCCGCCGTTCTTCGACTGCAGGCCGATCATCCAGTCGGCAGCGCGATCCGTGTTGATGCGATGACGGCCCGACTCGCCGCGGCGACGATCCTGGATATGCAACAGCGCCGCCGCCACGGCGGTGTCGTCGATATCGGGGTAATACGCATTGTTGTACTGGAATGCCCAGCCGCCCGGAACGGCATCCGGTTTGCGCGCAGCCCAGTCGCCCTTCAATTCCATTTCCTGCTTCGACCGCAACCAGTCGACCGACTTTACGACGGCCGACTGCGTGGCATCGTCGTCGCTGGTGTTCATCAGGGTCAGCGCGCTCCACACGGTGTCCCACACCGGCGACACGCACGGCTGGCAATACGCCGAGCCATCGTCGCGATGCACGACCAGTTTCTGGATCGAACGCAGGCAGGTCTGGCGCGCGGGGTGATCTTTCGGATAACCGAGCAGTTCCATCGCTTCGTAGCTGTTGACCATCGGCGGGAAAATCGCGCCGATGCCGTCTTCGCCGTTCATGCGCGGCAGGAACCATGCCTCTGCCTTGCGCACCGCGCGTTGACGCACTGCCTTGGGCATGAAGCGGTCGGCGAAGCGGCCGATCTTGTCCAGCACCAGGAAGGTGCGGTTCAACAGGCCGCCGCGAACGAAGTAGTGATGCTCCTGTTCCGGCGGCGTGACAAACAATTCGCGAATATTGATCTTGCGCGGATTCTTCGCCTTCGCCTTGAGCGAACAAAGAACCGTCAGCGGCACCAGCGTGGTGCGCGCCCAGTACGAGATCTTGTCGATGTGAAACGGAAACCAGCGCGGCAGCAGCATGATTTCCACCGGCACGTAAGGCGTTGCGCGCCATGGCACCTGTTCAAACAACGCAAGCAGGATACGCGTGAACACGTTGGCTTTCGCCGCGCCGCCCCGTGCGAGGATGGCGTCGCGCGCAATGCGCATATGTTCGGCGGCGGGATCGTCGCCCGCAGCCTTGAGCGCGTAATAGCCTTTGATGGTGCACGACAGATCGATCGCGCCACCGTAATACTGCGGCCAGCCGCCGTGCCCGTCCTTCACCTGCGTGGCGCGCAGGTAGCGTGCCATCTTTTCCTGCAGCACGTCGTCGATTTCATCCATGTAATGCATCATCAGGATGTATTCGGCGGTGATGGTGCAGTCCGACTCCAGCTCGAAGCACCAATGGCCGTCCTTATGCTGGTGCGCAAGCAACGCTGCGCGACCGCGCTCGATGGCCTCGTCGAGGCTCGTCGTGGCGGAGGGCTGCAGCCGTTCTTCCGCGACAGCGGACTCGGCAATCGGCGTAAACGAATTCATTGCGGGTGTACTTCGTGCGCGTCGACCGGCTCGCGCCAGTTGACGTCGGCGATATGCGGGATGGAGCGCTTGGGCCACGTGCGCCCAGGCATCGAGGGCTCGCTCCATTCGGCGGTCAGCGGGGTCAGCGGCAAGCCGCGCGCGGTGGAGGCAAACAGCCAGCGCAGCGCGGCGTTGGACTTGCCGAACAGGCGCGTGAACAGAATCGTGCGTGCCACCGCCTTGCGCGAGATCTTGATCTGCGTGCCGGCCGAAAAATCGAGATTGTTCTGCAGATTGCGCAGCGTGAGCACGGCCATGCCGATCGCCCACAGGCAGAAGCGACGCACGCCGGCGTGCTTGGCGGGGAACATCAGCGTGTAGTCGAGCGCATTGCGCAGATGCGCGTGCGCGATGCCGACCAGCTCGGACATGGTGGCGGCGTAATCGGCGCTCTGCTGGCCGGGCTTGAGATCGATCAGCTTCACGCCGTGGCGCGCGAACATGTCCTGCGGCAACCAGCAGGCGCCGCGCGCGCGGTCTTCCCACTGGTCCTTGAGGATGTTCGTCATCTGCAGACCCTGTCCGAACGAGACGGCAAGGCGAAGCATGGTGTTGCGATGGGGAACCAGCGCTGGCTCGAAATCGACGAACATCTCCGTCAGCATTTCGCCGACGACGCCGGCGACGCAGTAGCAGTAGCGATCCAGATCGTGCAGGGTCTTGAGACCGTGCAATCCGGCGTTGCGCTGAAATTCGTGCATGCCGTGCGACATGATCTTCAGGCACTTCACGATGGAAGCCTGTTGCGTGCGCGAAAGGCTGCGCGTCACTTCCAGCACCGTCGGAAGACGGCGCATCAGATCGCGTTCGGCATCAAGCGTGGCGTTCGACAGCAGCGGCGCGACTTCGTCGGCGACATGCCGCGGATCGGCTTCGCCGGTCACCGCCGCGACAAACGCATTTTCGAACCGGCGCTTCTGTTCGGCCGACAGCGCGGGCTCGTCCTCGATGGTGTCCGCGGCACGGCAAAGCAGGTAAGCGTTGGCCACCGCACAGCGCAGCTCCGGCGGGAGCTGGGGGATGGTCAGCGCAAAGGTCCTGGACACCTTCGGCAGGATCTCGTCCTGGTAGGTGATGGCCTCGTCGCTCACGAAAGGGACGGTGGCATTGTGTAATTGGGTCATTGGCATGCCTCGGCCGCTCTAATTATGCCACACCGCCCAGTGCAGGAATTTGGAATGCTGGCACTGCGGGAAGTTCCCACGTCGCAAAGCCGCCACTGTGATACGGGATGTACACCGCAGAATGACTGGACGCAAAACGGGAGGGGTGGGGCAGGTATCGCTATTATGCTGAAGTAGCGCGCGATTTTCGTCCATAATCTCGCGATGACAGTCCCAACTTTCTTCAATGGGCGGCCCATCGCTGCATGCGCGCCGCTGGTTTCGGCCTGGACGGCATCGCCGTGAGGGCGCTGGTAACCGGGGCCACCGGCTTCGTCGGCTCGGCGGTGGCGCGTCGTTTGCTGCGCGATGGACATCGTGTCCGCGTGCTGGCCCGTGCAGGGTCCGACCGCCGCAATCTGCAAGGGCTCGACGTGGAAGTGGTCGAGGGCGACCTCACCAAGCCTGCTTCCTTGCTCCCAGCTTGCGACGGCTGCGATGCGCTCTTCCACGTTGCGGCCGATTACCGTCTGTGGGCCCCCGATCCGAGCGATTTGTACCGTGCCAACGTCGATGGCACGCGGGCGATCCTGCAGGCCGCCAAAGAGGTCGGCGTGCCGCGCATCGTCTACACGAGCAGCGTCGCCGTGCTGGGTATCCCCAAGGACGGCACGCCCGGCAACGAGACGACGCCGGTGACGGTGGACGACATGATCGGACACTACAAGCGCTCCAAGTTTCTTGCCGAAGAAGTCGCGCACGAATTCGCCGCGGGCGGCTTGCCGGTGGTGATCGTCAACCCCTCCACGCCGATCGGGCCGCACGACATCAAGCCCACGCCGACGGGACGCGTGGTGCGCGACGCGATGCTGGGCCGCGTGCCCGCCTACGTGGACACCGGACTCAACATCGTGCATGTGGATGATGTTGCCGAAGGGCATTGGCTGGCCTTTGAGCGCGGCGTCGCAGGTGAGCGCTACGTGCTTGGCGGATACAACATGAGTCTGCGCGATGTCTTGACGGAAATTGCCGACATCGTTGGACGATCCCCGCCGAAGGTCCGCCTGCCTCATGGAGTGGTGATGCCGATTGCGTATGCGTCCGAAGCGTGGGCGCGACTCACCGGCATGAATCCGATCGCCACCGTGGAAGAAGTGCGCATGTCCAAGAAACGGATGTTCTTCACCAGCGCGAAGGCGGAGCGCGAGCTTGGCTACGCGGCGCGTCCCGCGCGCAAGGCGCTGGAAGATGCCGTGCGGTGGTTTCAATCGTTGCAACATCGGACTTCGTAACGCGGCAGACTCATTCCCTCCCATGCGTGCAGGGGAGGGAGGAGGGTGTGATGCCATTTTCAATGCTCGCTACTTGGCGAGCTTATTTGCGCTTGCGGCGCTCAAAAAACCTCAACACCGGCAGCGCACACTTCACCAGGAAAGGCATGGTGGTAGGGCGCAGCAGGCGCTTGTCGTAGCCGGCGAATCGGCGATCGTTTTCGCGCAGGCACGTTGCCATCAATTCCACCACGCTCAAATCCTTCTCCGTCACGGACTGCGCGCCGTTAACGGTGAAATTGTTGTCCTGCGTATGTTCGTTGCCGTCGGCGTCCAGGCTCTTGGCCAGGTCCATGCGCTCCAAGCCGAGGAACCACCAAACGCGGAACACCTTGAGCTCGAATGCAATGCGTTTGAACAAGTTGAGATTGGCGCGATGCCATGCAACCCAATTGGCGAACAGCAGGATGTGCCGGCATTCCTCCTGCATCACTGGTTCGAACGTGTCGATCAGTTCGGGCGGGAACAGTCCCGAATCATGCGCCACCTTGAACAGGCCAAACGCAAAGAAGCTGTCGATGCATTCGCTGTAGCCCGTCACCAGATAGGCCCACTCCGGATCCTGCGGATATTCGTAAGGCGGCTCCGGCACCAGCGGAATGCCGTAGTGCTGGACCATCTTCGAGAGCACTTCCTTGTGGCGGTTTTCTTCCCACGCGTTCTGCGCAAGGGTGTTGCGCATGTCCGGATCGGCGACCGTGCGCGCGTAAGCCGCCATGCGCAGGCGTGCCTTGCCTTCGGTCTGCACGGCAATGTCCCAGATCGGCAGCGAGGTGATGCGATGCAGCGCCGCATCATCCAGCGCCGGCCACTTGAGCACCGATGGACGATACGGATTGAAGGTCTCGGCGAACATCTTGCACATCATCTGCTTGTGCGCGTCCGAGCCGTACTTGATGCGCTCCTGCCCGTTGCTCGACCACTGCCGCGTGCGTGTCTCGGAAGCAGCGATGGTGGCCGCGTCCGGTTCACCGGTCGGCAGGACCGGTTCGTGATAGCCGGGTACCAGGGTTTGGGTATCGAAGGCGTCGTGTTGCAACGTCATGACTCGGATTCTCTTGAAACAGAAGGCTGGCCGGCGTTCGCATAGAGTCGACGCGCTTCGGCCCATTGCCAGGAAATCAGCGCAGGTACGCCAAAGCCCACTTCGCGCATGCGCTTGACGATGGACAGCGCGACGCTGGCTTCGGGCGGCAGGCCGATCATGTTGCCGAACAGCACCAGGCCGCCTTCCTGCACGCCCAGGCCCGCTGGCACGACGAAGATGATGTGGCGCAGCGCCTGCGTCACCGCTTCGATGGCGATCGCGTCCCAGATGCTGATCGGATAACCGAGCAACCGCAGCGCCAGCCAGGTTTCGAAGCTGCCGACGACGTAGCCGAGGAACTGCCAGCCCAACGCCACGATCAGGCGCAGCGGGCGCGAATACTGCGAGCGGATTTCCAGATCAAGGCCCGCGCCATCGATCAGCTCCGTCAGCTTCGAGCGGCCGCCCAGCATCTTTTCCGCGAACCCTTCCAGGCGCGAAAACACCTTGCCATGGCGCAGCACGATGATCAGGAAAATCGGCAACGGCAGGCTGGCCGCGAGTGCGGAAATCACCGTGCTGAACGCGCCGATGCTCTGCGTCAGCTCGATCAGCAGGATGATGCCCAGCGCGGTGAACAGATATTGGTTCACCAGCGTGAGCAGCACTTCCATGATGATGCTCGCGGCTGCTGCGGCGCCGCCGATGCCACGCCACTTCACCAGGCGAATGCCGATGATTTCGCCGCCGATGTTCGCCACGGGCAGCAATCGGTTGCTGGCTTCACGGATCGAGGCGATCCAGAACAGGTAGGGAATCGTGGCCTTGCGATGCGGGTCGCGCGGTGCGATCAGTACGCGCCAGCCGATCACATCCAGCAGCAATGGCAGCACGTGGAATGGGAGCAGCCAAAGCAGCGGCCAACCGGCGCGATCGATCGCGTGGATGATCTCGCCCCAGCCCTGATGCGCTACCAGCGCGATGGCGACGGCCAGGCCCAGCAAGCCGGCGATGTAACTGAGACGCTTCATGTTCATGCCGCAGTCGCCGCCGGGTCGGAAAAGCCATCGCACAGCAAGTAACGCGCAGCGATGGCATCGCGCACGCGCGGCGACAGCAGCGCGGCCAGTTCGTCGGCATGCCGGTAGTCGACCATGCTTTCGGTGATATGGCCGTGCGAGGCGGGATGCAGATAGACCTCCGAAAGACCTTCAGGCAACTTCTGCAGAATGTCGAGCATCACGGCTTCGTCCATCGCGCCGCTGTGGCGTAAACCGAAGACGTGATCGTTGTAAGCAATGCCTGCGTTCTTCATGCGCCAGCGCATCAGTGCAAGCCAGGGGCGAAGCCACGGGCCCATGCCCGGCTCGGAGGGCAGGCGGATCGCGTGCAAACCGTGTTCGCGTCCGATCGTCAGCATCAACGAAAGAATCGTGGGGTGCAGGTGGAAGTGCTTGTGCGCATTGACGTGATCGAGACGCAAGCCCGTCGCCGCGAAGGCTTCGAACTGCGCACGGATTTCATCGGCCAACTGGCGACGCACATGCGGCAGGAAGAAAAAGCGGAAGCCGTTGCGCACCATGTCCGAATTGAACATGCCCTGCGCATCGACCAGATCGGGAATGCGCGATGGCGGCAGCATGGCGCGGCCGTCGGCAAGCACCAGATGCAAACCGACTGCCAGTCCTGGCGTGCGTTTTGCGCGAGCGACGGCATCGGCCGCAGCGGGCGCGGCGACCATCAGGCTGGCCGCGCGCAACACGCCCTCGCGAAAGCCGCGTTCGACAGCGTCGTTGACGGCCTCATGCAAACCGAAATCGTCAGCGGTGACGATGAGGCGTGGTCGCGTAGTTGGCGTGACGGAGGTTGGCACGGTTCTAAAAAGTTTCCCGCTTAAAACGTTAATCCGGCGCAGGCCGGAATCCAGTATCGAGAATGCGCAAACGTCGCGTTCCGTGACTGGATTCCGGTCTGCGCCGGATTGACGGGTGGATCAGGCTTCGTGCGCGCGCAGGAAGCGGAAGAACTCCACGCCTTCGCGCAGACGGCGCTTCATCATGTCCCAGCTGGTCAGCATTTCCTTGACGATTTCCCAGATCTTCGACGGACGGAAGTAGAAGGCCCGGTAGAACTTTTCGACGCCGTGGAAGATATCCTGCTTGGACAGGTGCGGATATTCGATCAACGCGAGCTGCACGCCCTTGTCGTTGACGAGATTGACCGCGTCGTTTTCCTTCAACCAGCCGCTATCGATCGCCTGCTTGTACAGCGCGGTGCCCGGATACGGTGCAGCCAGCGACACCTGGATGGTGTGCGGATTGATTTCCTTGGCGAACTGGATCGTCTTTTCGATCGTTTCCTTCGTCTCGCCGGGCAGGCCGAGAATGAAGGTGCCGTGGATCGTGATGCCCAGCTTGCGGCAGTCTTCGGTAAAGCGGCGCGCGATGTCGGTGCGCAGGCCCTTCTTGATGTTGTGCAGGATCTGGTCGTCGCCCGACTCGTAACCGACGAGCAGCAGGCGCAGGCCGTTTTCCTTCATGATCTTCAGCGATTCGAACGGCACGTTCGCCTTCGCATTGCACGACCACGTCCAGCCCATCGCGCCAAGGCCGCGCGCGATCTCATGCACGCGCTCCATGTTGGAGCTGTCGGTAAAGGTGTCGTCGTCGAACATCAGCTCCTTCACTTCGGGCATGTTCTCCTTGATCCACTTCGCTTCGGCCAACACGTTGGCGGCCGAGCGCGTGCGATAGCGGTGACCGCCGACGGTCTGCGGCCACAGGCAGAAGGTGCACTTGGAACGGCAGCCGCGGCCCGTGTAGATCGACACGTACGGATAGTTGAGATAGCCGATGAAATAGTTGCTGATCGTCAGGTCGCGCTTGTAGATCGGCGCGACGAACGGCAGATCGTCCATGTTCTCGATCATCGCGCGCGGCGGATTGTGCTGCACGGTGCCGTCGGCCAGCTTGTAGCTGATGCCGGTGATGCTTTCGAACGGACGACCTTCGGCCACTTCCTTGCAGGTGTAGTCGAATTCTTCGCGCGCGACGAAATCGATGGCGGGCGATGCGGTGAGCGAACCGCTCGGATCGACCGCGACCTTCGCGCCGACCAAGCCGACGATCACCTTCGGATTGCGCTCCTTCAGCAACTCCGCGAACTTGGCATCGGTCGGGAACGACGGCGTGCTGGTGTGAATGATCACCAGCTCGTATTCCGCGGCGATCTTCAGACTGTCTTCGACCGAGATCTCGTCGGCCGGTGCGTCGAGCACGCGCGAATCGGGAATCATCGCGGCCGGCTGGGCCAGCCACGTCGGATACCAGAAGCTCTTGATCTCACGCTTGGCCTGGTAGCGCGAACCGGCGCCGCCATCGAAGCCGTCAAACGAGGGAGCTTGCAGAAAAAGCGTTTTCATTACGAGTAACTCCTGCGGGGGCAGTCGATCTGCCCAGGGACAGCAGACAGTTCAGGAATAAAGCCGAACAAAAATAAATCTAAGGCGCTGAACCGTCGCCTCGAGCATGCAATACCTGACCGCGCCATCTTACCTGCCAACCGGCTAGGGCAATTGCCCATTCCATCAGCAATAAGGCATCGCGGAGGGGAATCAACAGGACTTCATGCCAGGCGAAGGCTTCATCACTGGTGCGCCGCTGTAAAAAGTGTAGCAAAACCCGCGCGCCGCTACCGAGCAGGGCGAGGGCCAGCGTGATCGCACCGGGCGCGAGACACAGGCCCAGCAACAGCAAAGGAGCGGTGAAACACACGAAAGTCATCGCAAAACCCCATGGCGCGAGGGAGCGGATGGTTCGCAGCCAACGCACTTCATGGTCCCACAAAGCTTTCAATTGGCTTTCAGAGACGTCCGTGCCGACGACGACATCGGACAGCACCGTGCGCAGCCCGGCGCGACGTGTCAGCTCGCCCAGCCAGAAATCGTCGGCCAGCGTGTTGCTCAGGGCCTCGAAGCCGCCGATGGTTTGCAGGGCATCGCGGCGCAGGCAGATGGTCGAGCCGAAGGCGAAGCGTGTCGAGCCGAAGGCGTGCGACAGACGTACCGAAGGCGCAAACCAGTCGTCGATGAATAGACGGCCAAGCCGCGACCAGAACGAAGGACCGGATACGCCGCGATAGAGGCAGGTGACGATGCCGACGCCCGCGTCGGCCAGTGGCGCCGTGACGCGTATCAAGTAATCGGGGGCAACGCTGATATCGGCATCCGCGAGCACCAGCCAGTCGTGCTTGGCGTGCGGAAACATGTTCAACAGATTGCTGACTTTCAGGTTTGCGCCATGCACGCGCGGATCGACCGCCAAGGCGATATCGCGTCCTGGAAATTCCGCGCGAAGTTTTTCCACCACGGCGATGGCCTGATCGTCCGGATCTCGCACGCCGAATACCAGCTGATAGGTCGCATGGTTCTGAAGGCAGAAGCTGCGCAGGTTTTCATGCAGTCGAGGCTCGGCGCCATGCAGTGGCTTGAGTACGGTCACCGGGCGCAGCGTGTTGCTATCGATGCCATTCAGTGCCGACGTGCGCGGCACGCGCAATACGGCCCACAGTGCGACACACGCGTAGCCTGCGGCAGCGAAGGCGAGTGCGATGCCGAGTCCATGGATAACGGCGATGAAGATCCAGGTTGATGACATGGACGGTTATGCTACAGGCTGCCATTTGGGGAATCGGCGGACATGGGGTCCAACCGTCCATCATGCAAGGAGGGCGCGATGATTTTCGCGGGTCTCGGACGCCCATCGCGTCTCGTTTCGCTGCTCGTGCTTGTCTTTGTCCTGTTCGCGGGACTGGTCGGGCCATGTGCGGCCGACGACAGTGTGGCCGATTTGCCCGCGGCGGCCGGCATCGTGGGCGACTGGCTGGTGGAGAGCAAGGACGCCGTCATCCGGATCGAGCGCGTCGGCGACGAATACCAGGGCTACATCCTCTGGCAGCTGCACGACACCTACGGTCCGGAGGATGGGCCAGAGCTCAACGGCAAGATCGTCACCGACCGGAACGACCCCGATCCGACGCTCCGCAGCCGGCCACTGACGGGCCTTCGTTTGCTGAAGGGGTTGCGCTACGACATGGCCGATAACAAGTGGATCGGCGGGCGCGTTTATAATTCGGAGAACGGAAAGACCTACAATTGCGTGGTGCGGCTGCCCAATCCGAGCCGGCTGGTGTTGCGCGGCTATATCGGCATCCCGCTGTTAGGCGGAAACACGACCTGGACCCGGGTCACGATGAAAAGCCCAGGTCAGGGCGGCTTACCCTATGTAATTGATAAATAAAAATATTTCCTGTTTTTTTGCTGCCCCTCCCCAGCGGAACAATATGAATCGTGAACTTCGCGCCGATGCATCCGGCGAATTCCATGCTGCCTCGCAGGCCCAGCCCAACATCGCATTGGTCAAATACTGGGGCAAGCGCGATGCCGCGCTGAATCTGCCGGCGGTGGGGTCTATTTCGATCACGCTGGACAGCCTCTGGACGCGTACCGACGTGCGCTTCGTGCCGGGGCAGAAGGGTGACCGGGTCAGTCTCAATGGCCGCAGCGATGAAGCCGAGTCCAGGCGCATCACGGCTTGCCTGGACCTGCTGCGCCAGCGCGCCGCGGTCGACTGGGGCGCGGACGTGGCCAGCCGCAACAACTTTCCCACCGCCGCGGGCCTGGCTTCGTCGGCCTCCGGTTTTGCCGCGCTGGTGCATGCGGGCGCGAGGGCGCTGGGCTTGCAGCTGAGCGATGCGGAGCAATCGGTACTGGCGCGACGCTGCTCCGGTTCGGCGGCGCGTTCCATTTTCGGCGGCTATGTCGAATGGGCGCACGGTCGATTGGCCGATGGCACCGACTCGGTCGCACAACCGCTGCTTGCGGCGGAGTCGTGGCCGTTGCGTGTCGCGGTGGCGATTACCTCCAAAGCCGCCAAGCAAGTCGGTTCCAGCGAAGGCATGCGCCGCACGGCGCAGACGTCGCCGTATCAGTCTGCGTGGGTCGACACGCAAGAAGCGGATCTGACGACCGCACGCAACGCGATCCTCGCGCGCGATTTCGAAGCGCTCGCGCTGATATCCGAATACAGCTGCCTGAAGATGCATGCGCTCGCCATGGCTGCGCAGCCGGGATTGCTCTATTGGAACGGCGCCACGATGGAATGCATGCATCGCGTGCGCGCGCTGCGCCAGCAGGGACTGCCCGTGTTCTTCACCGTGGACGCTGGCCCGCAGTTGAAAGCCGTGTGCGAGCCCTCCGCGATCGAGGAAGTGAAAGCTGCCCTGCGCGACGTTCCCGGCGTGCTCGACGTGCTCGATACCGGTCTTGGCGCAGGTGCCCGGGCCATTTCGCCCGACGCCGTGGAGGCATGATGGAAATCATCGCGAGCGCACCCGGCAAGCAGGTGTTGCTGGGCGATTACGCCGTACTGGAAGGCGCGCCCGCGCTGGTGCTGGCGGTGAATCGCCGCGCTCAGGCGCGTGTCGTCCTGCGCGATGATGGTGAGTGCAATGTGGTTGCGCCCGATCTCGATATCAGCGATGCGGCATGGACGATCGATCGCGATGGCGCGCTTCGATGGCAGTGCGATGAGGCTGCGGCCGCCAAGCTCGCGCTGGTCGACCACGTGTGGGATGGTTTGCTGCGCGAGGGTCTGGCGCCGCGCGTTGAACAAGGCTTGAGCATCCATCTGGATACATCGGGCTTCTTTCATGGCGAAGGTGCCGCGCGCGTCAAGCTTGGTCTGGGTTCCAGTGCTGCGTTGACGGTTGCGCTCGCGTCCGCACTGGCGACCTGTGCAGGTCACGAAGATGCGCTGGCCGATCGCGTGCAATGGGTGCGCCGCCTGTTCCATATGCATGGCGGCTGGCAAGGCGGCCGCGGCAGCGGTGTCGATGTTGCTGCGGGCGTGGCGGGCGGATTGATCAGCTATCAGCTGATGGGCGAGGAGCGCACGCCGCACTTCATGCACGAGGCATGGCCCGTGCAAGGGCTGCATTGGCTATTCGTGTGGTCGGGCCAGTCCGTATCCACGGCCAATTCGCTCAAGCACCTGGCTCAATGGCGCGCAACGCACGGCGCCGACTATGCGGCGCACATGGGCAGGCTCGGGGCCATTTCCACATCGGCCGTGCAGGCACTGCGTCAGCGCGAGACGCAATCTTTCATTGGCCTGACAAAAGACTATGCGACGGCGCTGCAGAATTTCGGCGACGCATGTGGCCTGGAAATCTATTCTCCCGCACAAAAACAGCTAGCCAGTATGGCGGCCGAGGCCAATGTCAGCTATAAGCCCTGCGGCGCTGGCGGCGACTTCGGCGTGGTTTTTGCCGAGGATTCAGAAAGGTTGGCGACATTTGAACGCGCCATTGTGCGCGCGGATATGCATGTGATCCCCCTCCCACTTGATTCCGATGGGGTCAGCTGCCATATGCGTCAGGTTGCAAGCTCGCCGCTTATGGATCTCTGACGTGATCGCCAGTGCTTTTAAACGTCATGGTCGGCGTACGACATCCAACGTCCGCGTGACGAAGTGCATCCATCTTGAACTATCCGGAGTAGCCAAGGCATGAGTGCCGAATCATCGAGTGCCGAACGTTCCCGATTCCCGGCGTTCTACAAACTCTCTGTTTCCGATCGCGTGCGCATCATCCACGAGCGTGGCTGGGTGTCGGCAGAGGATTACCAAGCGCTGGTGTCCGGCGAGCACACGCTGAAGATCCACAAAGCCGACAAGATGATCGAGAACGTCGTCGGCGTGATGGGTCTGCCGGTGGGCCTGGGATTGAACTTCCTGGTCAACGGCCGCGACTACATCGTGCCGCTGGTGGTGGAAGAGCCTTCGATCGTGGCGGCGCTTTCGTCGGCCGCGAAAGTCGTGCGCGGCACGGGCGGCTTCACCGTGGAGAGTACCGAACCGGTGCTGATCGGCCAGGTGCAGGTGGTCGATGTGCCGCATCTTTCGCACGCCAAGGCCACGCTGCTCCAGCGCAAGGATGAAATCCTCAACCTCGCCAACAGCCTGCATCCGCAGATGGTGGCGCGCGGCGGCGGCGCGCAGGATCTCGAAGTGCACGTGCATGCGCGCGCCGAAGGCGGCGACATGCTGGTCGTGCACCTGCTGGTCGACACGCGCGACGCGATGGGCGCCAACCTCGTCAACACCATGTGCGAAGGCGTCGCCTCGCTGGTGGAAACGATGACGGGCGGCCGCGTCTTCCTGCGCATTCTTTCCAACCTCACCGATCGTTCGATGGTGCGCGCGCGCTGCGTGATTCCGATCGAACATCTCACCGGCAAAGGCTTCACGGGCGAAGAAGTGCGCGATGGCATCGTGCTCGCGAACGAGTTCGCCAGCATCGATCCGTACCGCGCCGCTACGCATAACAAAGGCATCATGAACGGTGTCGATGCCGTTGCGCTTGCGACGGGCAACGATTGGCGCGCCATCGAAGCGGCTGCGCACGCCTACGCTGCGCGCGGCGGTCGCTATACCTCGCTCACGCGCTGGTACAAAGGCGAGAAGGGCGAGCTGATCGGCGAGCTCGATATTCCGATGAAGGTCGGTATCGTCGGCGGCCCGCTGCAGTCCAACGCCACGGTTGCGCTTGATCTGCGCCTGCTCGGCGTGAAGACGGCGCGCGAGCTGGCCGAAGTGATGGGTGCGGTCGGTCTCGCGCAGAACTTCTCGGCACTGCGCGCCCTGGTGACCGAGGGCATCCAGCAAGGACACATGACGCTGCATGCACGCAGCGTTGCCGTCGCCGCAGGCGCCACGGCGGAAATCTTTGACACCGTCGTGGAGCGCCTTGTGGAAAGTGGCGAGATCAAGATCTGGAAGGCGCAGGAGATCGTCGATCAGGTCCGCAAGGAGTCGCGTGGCGCGATCGAAGCGACCGAACAGCCGGCGATCGATCATCGCGCGTGCGGCCACGGCAAGATCATCATGCTGGGCGAGCACGCGGTCGTTTACGGCAGCCATGCGATCGCCGCGCCGGTGCCGCTGGCTGTGCGCGCCGTTGCGCAGGACACCAAGTCCGGTGGCGTGGACATGTTCATCCCGCGCTGGGGCGTGGAATATCGCCTGCACCGCGATCCGGCGCACCGCGATTCGTTCCAGCGTTCGCTCGGCATCATCTTCGATGAGTTGCAGCTCACCGAGCGTTCGATGCGCATCGAGGTTTTCCCGAACGTGCCGCGTGCGATGGGCCTCGGCGGTTCGGCGGCGATGGCGGTGGCAGTGATCCGCGCGCTCGACCAGCACTACAAGCTGGGCCTGAGCGACGAAGAGATCAATGCACTCGCTTTCCGTTGCGAAGAAGTCGCGCACGGTTCCGCGTCGGGCATCGACAACACCGTGGCGACCTACGGCAAGCCGCTGCTCTACAAGCGTGCGGCCAAGCAGGGCGATGCGCCGATGGTGCGCGAGCTGCATCTGCCCAAGCGCATTCCGCTCGTGATCGGCATCAGCGGCAAGGAAAGCCTTACCGCCGTGACGGTCGGCAAGGTGCGCAGCGCATGGCAGCGCAACCCGGCGCTGTACGACGGCATCTTCCAGCAGATCGACGGTCTCACGCTGCAGGGCGTCGAAGCCATGCAGCAGTACGACCTGGAACGCCTGGGCGACTTGATGAACATCTGCCACGGCTTGCTCAACGCGCTGCGCGTGTCGAGCTGGGAAGTGGAAGAGCTGGTGCAGATCGCGCGCGAACACGGCGCGCTCGGCGCCAAGCTCACCGGCGGTGGCGGCGGCGGTTCGATCGTCGCGCTGTGCCCGCAGAACCGTGAAAAAGTGGCGGCTGCGATGCGCGATGCGGGCTATCAGGCGATGGAGGTCGACATTGGATAATCAGGAACTGGAACGTCAGGAATGGCGCGACTCGAGGGAAGTGGTTTCCTTCGACGACGAGCCCCTGATCCTGGTCGACTCGGACGACCGTGAGGTCGGCTTCCTCGACAAAGCCGCTGCGCATGTGGGCAAGGGCACCTTGCATCGTGCGTTCTCGCTGTTCGTGTTCAACACGAAGGGCGAGCTGCTGTTGCAACAGCGTGCACCGGGCAAGCGCCTCTGGCCGGGTTTCTGGTCCAACACCTGCTGCAGTCATCCGCGTCGCGGCGAGACCATCGATTCGGCCATCCATCGCCGCCTGCGCGAGGAACTGGGGCTGGCATGCCCGCTCGAGTTCCTGTTCAAGTTCGAGTATCAGGCGCAATTCGACGCCGAAGGTGCCGAACACGAGCTTTGCTGGGTGTATGCCGGTCGCAGCAATGATGCGCCGACGGTGAACGTGAACGAGATTTCAGGTTTGCGTTACATCGCGCCCGATGCGCTGGACGCGGAAATGGCCGCCAATCCTGGTGCTTTCACGCCCTGGTTCAAGATCGAATGGGCCCGGATCCGCCGTGACCACGCGCACGTGTTTGTGCCGCAGTCCACAGGTTAGTCTGGGCAGACATAACGGTAACCGCGCAGGTGGCTTATACTGGTCCACCTGAAAAACTTGTAAGCGATTGATGCACAAGCTTCCCCAACCCTTGGTTTGCTGGCATCCCTCGCATTGACGTACTGGAGAATCCTTTGGGTATTCCACTTATTCAACAGACCACGATCGCACGCTACATCCTCGCTAAAAAGCTGAGTGGCCAAAAGCGTTATCCCTTGGCGATGATGTTGGAGCCCCTGTTCCAGTGCAATCTGGCGTGCGCGGGCTGCGGCAAGATCGATCAGCCCAAGGAAATCCTGCAGAAGCGCATGAGCGTCGAGCAGGCCTTGGCGGCCGTGGACGAATGCGATGCACCGGTGGTTTCGATTCCCGGTGGCGAGCCGCTGATCCACAAGGATCTGCCGAAGATCGTCGAAGGCCTCATTGCGCGCAAGAAGTTCGTATATCTGTGCACGAACGCGATCCTGATGCCCAAGCATATCGACGAATACAAGCCGTCGCCGTACTTCACCTGGTCCGTGCACCTCGATGGCCTGGAGAAGCAGCACGATAAATCCGTGTGCATGGACGGCGTGTTCGAGAAGGCAGTGACCGCGATCAAGCTGGCGCTGTCGAAGGGTTTTCGTGTCACGGTGAACTGCACGTTGTTCAACAGCGAGCCGCCGGAAGAAGTTGCCGATTTCTTCGATTACGCCATGGAACTGGGTGTCGAAGGCATCACGGTGTCGCCCGGCTACAGCTACCAGCACGCGCCGCGCCAGGACGTATTCCTTGGCCGCACCGAGAGCAAGCAGCTGTTCCGTGACATCTTCAAGATCGGCAAGGAACGCAAGCGCAAGTGGGCGTTCAACCAGTCGGCGATGTTCATGGACTTCATCGCGGGCAACCAGAGCTACCAGTGCACGCCGTGGTCCAATCCCACCTACAACATCTTCGGCTGGCAGAAGCCGTGCTACTTGCTGGTCGACGAAGGCTACGCCAAGACCTACAAGGAATTGATGGAAGACACCGAGTGGGAGAAGTACGGCGTTGGCATCAATCCGAAGTGCGACAACTGCATGGCGCACTGCGGCTTTGAAGGCACCGCGGTGGACGATATGTTCGCTCACCCGCTGAAGGCCATGAAGGTGTCGATGTTTGGTCCGCGCACCGATGGTCCGATGGCGCCGGATCTGCCGGTGAAGTACGGCAATCGTGCCGACGCCACCGCCATCAAGATTCCGATCAGCTCGATCCAGCGCCGCAGCGCGGAAACGGGTACCGAAGCCAATCACTAACGGTAACGCGGCCGCCGATGGGCACACTGGAATGGGTTGCCGCGTCGATACCGGCAGTGATGTGGGTGGGGTTGCTGCTGGCACCGTGGCGCCCCTGGAGTACCCGCGAACGTATTGAACCCGACCCGCATGCCGGGTCGGCGGATCTCAGCGAGATCACGGTGCTGATTCCCGCGCGCAACGAGGCCGATGTCATCGGCCTCACGCTTTCCGGTCTGCAATCGCAGGGCAGCGGCTTGCAGGTGATCGTCGTCGACGATCAATCCAGCGACGCCACCGCGCAGATTGCCTCGACCTTTGCGAACACTCGCGTGGTCAGCGGGCAGCCTTTGCCGGAAGGCTGGGCAGGCAAGCTGTGGGCGCTTGAACAGGGCAAGGCTCACGTGCGCACGCCGATGACCTTGCTGCTGGATGCCGATATCCAACTGCAGCCCGGCTTGCTTGCGGCACTGCTTGCGCACAAGCGCCGCGACAACCGCCAGTTCGTCTCGCTGATGGCGGATCTGCGCCGTACCAGTTTCTGGGACCGCCTGCTGCTTCCGGCGTTCGTCTACTACTTCAAGCTGCTGTATCCCTTCTCGATTTCCAATTCCGACTCGCGCCTGATCGCGGCGGCGGCGGGTGGTTGCATTCTGGTCGACACCGAAGCCCTGCAGCGCGCGGGTGCATTTGCCAGTCTGCGTAATGCATTGATCGACGATTGCACGCTCGCGCGGCAAGTCAAAAATGCCGGCTATCGCACCTGGCTGGGCCTGAGTCGTGGCGTGGTGAGTTTGCGTCCCTACGGCACCGTGGGCTCCATTCACGACATGGTGGCGCGCTCTGCGTTCACGCAGCTTGGCTATTCCACGGCCATATTGCTGGTGGTAACGGTGCTGTTCGCATTGGCCTACGGCCTTCCGTTCGTCGTGCTGGGCTGGCCCGAAGCATGGCGCCTCGGTGTGATCGCGCTGGTCGCAATGATGGCGAGCTATCTGCCCATGCTGCGCTATTACGGCATGACCTTCGCGTGGGCACTTCTATTGCCGGTTGGTGCGGTGTTGTACCTGGGCATGACCTGGAGCTCGGCCATCCGGTACTGGCGTGGCGTCCGCTCCCGCTGGAAGGATCGCACCTACAGCACTTGACGGCGGCGTCAGCCCCGCCCCTGCCGATGGGCAGGCTTGGAAGATGGGAACGCTCTGGCTAGAGTCGGAGAACAACTGTCCATGCCCCGCCAGCCGGGCCCGTCACTCTCGGGAGCTTCCATGCCTCGTCTTCGTCTCTTGGTGATCGCCACGTCGATCGGTCTTGCCGCCTGCTCGCAGGCGCCCAACAACACGGCCAGCGCACCGGCGCCATCCGCCAGCGCGCCCGCATCGGCGTCGACCACGGCTGCCTCGGCGCAGGAGAGCAACCCGTTCTTCACCGCCAGCACGCTGCCGTACCAGGCGCCGCCGTTCGACAAGATCAAGGACGGCGACTACCAGCCCGCACTCGACGAAGGCATGAAGGAGCAGCTCGCGGAGGTCGACAAGATCGCCAACAATCCCGAGCCGCCGACGTTCGAGAACACGTATGTGGCGCTGGAAAAATCCGGTGTGCTGCTGGATCGCGTGATGCGCGTGTTCAATGCCATCACGGCCGCCAACACCGACGATGCGCTGCAGAAAGTGCAGGAAGAAGAAGCGCCGAAGCTTGCCGAGCATCAGGATGCGATCACGCTGAACGACAAGCTATTCCAGCGCATCCAGGCCGTCTACGACCAGAAGGATTCGCTCAAGCTCGATCCCGAATCGCAGCGCCTGATCGAGGTGGTTCATCGCAACTTCGTCATGGGCGGCGCCAAGCTGTCCGCCGACGACAAGGCCAAGCTGAAGGACCTCAACAAGGAAGAATCCACGCTCGAGGCGCAGTACAACAACAAGCTGCTCGCCGCTGCGAAGGACGGTGCGCTCGTTATCGACGACAAGAGCAAGCTTGCCGGCCTCTCCGACGAAGATATCGCCGCCGCCGCGCAGGCCGCCAAGGACCGCAAACTCGACGGCAAATGGGTGCTCACGCTGCAGAACACCACCCAGCAGCCCTTGCTGCAGGATCTGACGGATCGCGACACGCGCAAGGCACTGTTCGAAGCATCGTGGACGCGCGCCGAAAAGGGCGACGCCAACGATACGCGCGACATCATCGAGCGCCTCGCGCAGTTGCGCGCGCAAAAGGCCAAGCTGCTCGGCCTCCCGAACTACGCCGCGTGGACGCTGCAGGATCAGATGGCACAGACGCCCGAGACGGTGATGAGCTTCATGGGCAAGCTCGCCCCTGCCGCCGTCGCGCGCGCGAAGGTCGAAGCCGCCGACATCCAGAAGCAGATCGACAAGGATCAGGCCGCGCTGCACCAGCCCACCTTCAAGCTCGAACCGTGGGATTGGGAGCATTACGCCGAGGAAGTGCGCAAGGCCAGGTACGATCTCGACGACTCGCAGATCAAGCCGTACTTCGAACTCGACGACGTGCTGCAGAACGGCGTGTTCTACGCCGCCAATCAGCTTTACGGTCTGACGTTCAAGGAACGCAAGGACATTCCGGTCTATCAGCCGGACGTACGCGTATTCGAAGTGTTCGACAAGGACGGCAAGTCGATTGCGCTGTTCTACTGCGATTACTTCAAGCGCGACAACAAGAATGGCGGCGCCTGGGAGGACGTCTTCGTCGGACAGTCCAAGCTGCTGGGCACCAAGCCGGTGATTTACAACGTTACCAACTTCACCAAGCCGCAAGCCGGCCAGCCGGCGCTGTTGTCGCTCGATGACGTGATCACCATGTTCCACGAGTTCGGTCACGGCCTGCACAGCCTGTTTGCCGACGAGCAGTATCCGACGCTCTCGGGCACGAATACCGCGCGCGATTTCGTCGAATTCCCCTCGCAGTTCAACGAACACTGGGCGACCGATCCGAAGGTGTTCGCCAACTACGCGAAGAACTACAAGACCGGCGAGCCGATGCCGCAAGCGCTGGTCGACAAGATGAAGAAGGCCGGCCTCTTCAACAAGGGCTATGACATGACCGAGCTGGTCGCCGCGGCGATGCTCGACATGAACTGGCACATGCTCGGCGCCGATGCGCCCAAGCAGGACGCCGATGCGTTTGAAGCGGCGTCGCTCAAGAAGGATGGCGTGGATCTTTCCTACGTACCGCCGCGCTATCGCTCCAGCTACTTCCTGCATATCTGGAGTAATGGCTACTCCGCCGGTTACTACGCTTACCTGTGGACGCAGATGCTCGCCGACGATGCCTTCGAAGGCTTCAAGCAGCACGGTGGGCTGACCCGCGAAAACGGCGACCGCTTCCGCGACATGATCCTCTCGCGCGGCAACACGGTGGAACTGTCCAAGCTCTACAAGGACTGGCGTGGTCAGGACCCGAGCATCGAGCCGATGTTGATCGATCGTGGCTTGAAGCAGAGCCCGTCGAAATAAGCACTTCGTGCACGGAGTGATTCCAGGCAGGCCGGCATTATGCCGGCCTGCTTTTTAAAGACTATTGATCGAAGTCTTTCGCATCCTGCACGCGATCGTGCCATGCCTGACTCAGTTCAACGCATGGCTTGCGCTCGCCGACCTGATTCGACCCGGGCAGATGCCGCTTACGCGCTTGAATAGCCGCCTGAAAGCTGCCTCGCTGCTATAGCCAAGTTCTTCGGCGATCGACGCCACCGACAGTTGGCGGTCACGCAGCATCCGTTCCGCGACGCTTACGCGCCATTGGGTGACGTACTGCATCGGCGGCACTTTCATCAACTGCGCAAAGCGTTCCGCGAACGCGGAGCGCGACATGCATGCCAACGAAGCCAGCGTCTGCATCGTCCACGGCTGACCGGGATTTTCGTGTATGGCCTGTAACACCTTGCAGATGCGCGTATCGCCAAGCGCCGCGAACAATCCGCGATGATTGGTGTTGCGGCTGGCGTAGTCGCAAACAGCGAGCGTGAACAGCGTGTCGGCGAGTTTGTTGAGCAGCACGCGACGGCCAGCCGACCCGGAATTCACCACATCGACCATCATGCTTGTAAGGTGCCTGAACACCTGATCCGCATGCGCTGCGCGCACCACGAAGCAGGTGGGCAGTGCGTGGCTGAGCGGATGCGGTGTATGGCTGGAAAAGTGCAATTCGCCGCAGATCAGGCTGGTCGCCGCCGTGTCGTCGTCATGCAATGAGCGCAGAGAGTGAGCATCGCCATGCGGAAGCAGCACCAGGTCGCCGGTATGCAGGCGCAAAGGCTCGCTTAACGAGGGGCTTTCGACCATGCATTCGCCAGCCCCCACAAGGTGGAACAACCCGCAGTGATCGCGCGGCTCGTCCATGAACCACGAGCCGCAGTATTGCAGCTCGGCCACGATATCGACCCGCAGCGTCGATTGGCTGAGCAGGGACTCCAGGGCCGGTTCGACCATCGGCGGACATCGGGTATCGGCAAGGGTGCTGCTGTGTTCGAGGTACATGGGCACGGCTTCCGTGGCTTGGCTCTATGCCAGTACTTCGCCTGAAACGGGTGCCGGTTACACCCACCGAAACCTGCAGCGGGGCGCCATTCCTGGGCCGCGCACCGGGTGGGTCAGGCCAAGTCCCATCCTCGAATCAAGCCGGCCTCGAGCCAGCGTTTCAGTACCGTGACCATGCGTGGCATGGCGGCCGATTCGCCGTGGCACGCTGCCAGCCTCGCGCATAAGGAGGCAAACGTCTCGCCCTGGATCGACGCGCCAAGCACCAGCCATTCGTCGTCGTCGAGCCGGCGGTAGTGCACGGTCGTAGCCCTGCGCCACACCAGGACCTGACGCGGCTGCGCGAAGCGGCGAAGGTGAGGGCGCTTGCTACCGTTGTCTGTGGCGCGGCGAAACGCATCGGTGTTGTAAGCGCACTCAAGCACCTGCAGATTGTTCTGCAATGTCAGGCGCAACCCTGCCCACGATTCGGGCGGTACGGCCGAAAGATCCGCGACGCCCATGCTCGATTCGTCCGCGGCGTCGAACGCCGTGGAAATGGCCCAGTCCATTTTTGCCATGTTGGCCAATTGCGGTTTTTCGCGCCACGGATGTGCGTATTCGAGAAACCCCGCGAGACCGGAGCCATACCAGCGAATGTTGTAATGCTCGGAGGGATGTGCCTCGACGTATTTATCGAGCATGCCTTCGAAGCGCGAGCCTGCCATGCATTGCAGTCCGGCGAATTCGACTTTCAACGCATCGCGCAGACGGATGCGGTAACCATGCCGGTAGACATCGAGCCTGCTGGATGCATCGGCAATATCGTCGCCAAGAACGATGTGTGGCGGTAACGTTCTTTCTGCAAGCACTGCCTGCAGCATTTGCTGCTGGATGGTTTGCAGCGTGCTCATGCAGCGTCCTGCAACAACGGCTCGGCCAGTGCGCGTGCGTGTTCCAGCTCGGCCATCAGCTCAGCCAGTGGCGGGAAATTGTCATCGCGTTCGATCATGGTCGAGATGCGGCCGAAGCGGCGCACCGCTTCCATGTAGAGATCCCATACCGCGTTGGAAACGGGTGCGTTATGGGTGTCGATGATCAATCGTTCGCCCTGTTCGTAACCGGCGAGGTGGAATTGCTGAACGCGTGATACCGGAATGCCGCGCAGATAATCCAGTGACGAGAAACCGTGGTTCTTTGCACTGACGTGCACGTTGTTGATGTCGAGCAGGATGAGGCAATCCGCACGTTCCGCCACGGCGGCGAGAAATTCCCATTCAGTCAGCTGCGAATCGGCAAAGGTCACGTAGCTGGAAACGTTTTCCAGCAGGATGCGCCGTTTGAGCACGTCCTGCACGCGCTTGACGCGATTGACGACGTGTTCCAGTGCTTCTTCCGTGTATGGCAGCGGCATCAGGTCATGCAGATTGACGCCCTGCACACCTGTCCAGCAAAGATGATCGGAAACCCAGGCCGGTTCGACGCGTTTTGCCAGGGCGGCCAGTCGCGCGAGATAGTCTTCGTCCAGTGGATCGGCGCTGCCGATCGACAGCGATACGCCGTGCATCACCAGCGGAAACCGTTCGCGAAAGCGATCGAGCCAGACCAGCGGCAGGCCGCCGCTCACCATGTAGTTTTCAGACACGACTTCCAGCCATTCCACCTTGCCGGGGTTGGCGAGCAGCGCTTCGTAGTGCTCCACGCGCAAGCCCAGGCCGTAGCCGAGATAAGGAAGCGAGCCGGGGCGGGTTGCGGAAGAGGGAGTCATGGCGACACTCACTTCATCGGGAAAAGGCGGATGCGCCGCGCGGCGCATCCGCCGATGGCATCACTTCTTTACAGCGGCCTGCGCGGCTTCGCAGTCGGCCTGGGTCTTCTGCATGGTGAAGCCCTGACCCTTGCACGCGTTCTGGCCCTTGCAGGAGTTGGTGGCCTGCTTGCATGCACCCTGGCCCTTGCAGGACGAGGAGTTCACGCACTTGACCATGGCCTGATCGCCAGCAGGCGCGCTGCCTACCGGGGTGGCGGACACGGCGGCGGCGGCGAACAGACCGGCCACCATCACGGCCATGGCGCTGGCATTGACTGTCTTGATGTTCATGATTCTGGCTCCGTAAAAAGTTTGTGTTCGCCGCGTCGCGGCGTTGGGGATGTCTCGTCCGCTTCCACAGGTGTAGCCTGCATGGCTGGGCTCGACAGGGGCATTGTGTTGCTCCGGCTCGTCCATGGCTGCGCCCGCGCATCCTGCTTTTATGCCCGATCGTCTGGTTTGCGTTCGAGGTCCTCATCTCCGGATCCAGGGGTAGAAAGGCTGGACGTTCGAACATGGTGGGCATGGCAGGGCGCACGCATGATGCGCTCAAATCACCGAAGGGAACATGTGCAATGCGTCATTACATCGCGACAAAAGCCTCCCAGGCGCTGCAGGTGCTACATGCCGGGCGTTGGCTGGGACCGCTGGTGGTGCGGCTGGTGTTCGGCTATTTCTGGCTGGAAACCGGCATCGCCAAAGTACATAACCTGGAAGGTTTTACCCAGCGCTTCGTGGGCTGGGGCATTCCACACCCGGCCTTCAGCGCGGCCTTGTCGGCATGGACGGAACTCATCGGCGGCCTCTTGCTGATGCTGGGCCTGTTCACGCGTCTGGTGAGCATTCCCATGATCATCAACATGATAGTGGCCGTGACGCTGGTGGTGTCGAGCAACCTGATGGGATTGGACGATTACGTGGAGGCCGACGAAGTGGTCTACACGCTGATCTTCTTCTGGTTCCTGATGGCCGGCCCGGGCAAGGTCAGCCTGGATACGCTGGTCGCGCGCTGGCTTGGCATTCGTACGCAGGATTGATCAGCGCACAAGGAAGGACAGCAGCAGCTTGATGGCGATCGTCCACATTACCACGGCGATCAGCACATCCAGCACACGCCACGCCATCGGTTTGCGAAAGACCGGTGCCAGCAGACGTGCTCCGAATGCCAGCGAAAAGAACCAGATGAACGATGACGTGGCCGCGCCGACCGCAAACAATGTGCGCGGCCCAAGCGCTGGCCATGCCGATGCGAGACTGCCGATCAACAGGACCGTGTCGAGATAGACATGCGGGTTGAGCCAGGTGAATCCGGCGCATGTGGCGATGACGCGCCACATGCTGCCGGCATCGCTGTGCGTGTCGGCGGTCAATGCATGTGGATGCAAGGCGCGGCGAAATGCCTGCACGCCATACCACACCAACACGAGCGCACCGACACAGGCGATGAGTGCCAGCAGATGCGGATGCTGTCCCACGGCGATGCCCAGTCCGCCTACGCCTGCTGCAATCAGTAGGGCATCGGAAAGTGCGCAGAACAGCGCCACCGGAAATCGGTGCACCTGCAACAGACCTTGACGCAGGACGAACGCGTTCTGTGCGCCGATGGCGACAATGAGCGAAGCGCCGAGCAACAACCCGGAGAGGAAGGGTGCGTGTGCCGACGCGGCCGCGATCAATATGCGAATTCCTTGAACACCGGGTCGACGCTGCCGTGCCACGCGCCGTGGAACAGTTCGAGCTTGCGTTCGGCCGGCGTCTGGTTGGCTTCGACGATCTCGATCAGCGGTTCCAGGAACATGCTTTCATCCGCGCCATGGCGGTTGAGGCGATGGCGTCGCTTCAGGCCGTGCGTGGCGATGCGCAGCGTTTCCCGTGCCAGCTCGCGCACGGTGCCCTGGCGGAAGGGCAACTTCAATCCGTACTTGGGCACGCCGTCACGCAGCGCGTGACGCTCCTCGCGGGTGAAATCCTTGACCAGATCCCACGCCGACTGCAGCGCGTCGTCGTCGTAAAGCAGGCCTACCCACAAGGCGGGCAGGGCGCACAGGCGATTCCAGGGGCCGCCATCGGCGCCGCGCATTTCCAGGTACTGCTTGAGGCGCACTTCGGGAAAGGCGGTGGTGAGGTGATCGGCCCAGTCTTTCATCGTGGCGCGCGTGCCGGGCAGCGCGTCGAGCGTGCCTGTCATGAAGCGCTTGAAGTCCTGGCCGGCGAGATCGATGTAGCGACCGTCCTGATAGCTGAAGTACATCGGCACATCGAGGATGTAATCCACGTAGCGCTCGTAGCCGAAGCCGTCCTCGAAGACGAAATCGAGCATGCCGGTGCGGTCCGCGTCGGTATCGGTCCATACATGCGAACGATACGAGAGGTAACCGTTGGGCTTGCCTTCGGTGAACGGCGAATCGGCAAACAGTGCGGTCGCGATCGGCTGCAGCGCGAGGCTGGTGCGGAACTTGCGCACCATGTCGCTTTCGCTGCCGAAATCCAGGTTCACCTGCACGGTGCAGGTGCGCGTCATCATGTCCAGGCCGAGCGAACCGACCTTGGGCATGTACTCGCGCATGATCTTGTAGCGGCCCTTGGGCATCCACGGCATATCGCCGCGCGCCCACTTGGGCTGAAAACCCATGCCCAGAAAGCCGAGGCCGAGGCCATCGGCCACGGAACGCACTTCTTCCAGATGTGTGTTCACTTCGCCACACGTCTGGTGGATGTTCTCCAGCGGTGCGCCGGAAAGCTCCAGCTGACCGGCCGGCTCCAGCGTGATGTTGGCCTTGTCGCGGATCAGCGCCACCGGGGTCTCGCCTTCACGGGCGATTTCCCAGCCATAACGCGAGGCGATGCCTTCGAGCAGAGCACGAATGCCGCGGTCGCCTTCGAAGGTGGGTGGGCGCAGATCGTCCGTGCGAAAGCCGAATTTCTCGTGTTCGGTGCCGATGCGCCAGGCATCGCGCGGCTTCTCGCCCGCAGCCACGTAGTCGATCAGCTGCTGACGACCGTGAATGGGGGTGCTCTTGACGGCACTGGGTATGGACACGGGGTGAGCCTCACGGGGTTGGCCTCCGACTATGGAGGCGCTATCCCGCCACGAAAAGGGGGGAAGTGAAAAAAATTGTACGTGACAGTACAGCTACAACGATGTCCGTGTAGCTGGACGTCAAAACGAGCCCTCGGCCTCTTCAAGCGGCCAGGAACTGCGCCCTAACCGTTGCACAATGGTACGGATTCAACGTGATGTGAAGATGACCTCAGGCACGGGACGGGAACGTTATCCGCATGCGCGCGCCGCTTCCCTCATGCGCATCCAGGATGTCGAAACCGGCGCGATGGCTGCGCGCGATTTCCTCGACGATGGCCAGGCCCAGGCCGCTACTTTGTCCATCGCTGCCCGCGGCGCGATAGAAGCGCTCCCGTACGCGCTCGCGCTCGGCGTGCGGGATACCGGGTCCGCTGTCTTCCACTTCCAGATAGGGCGAGCCGCTGTTCACCCCGCAGCGCACGGTGATATTGCCGCCATCCGGCGTGTGGCGGATGGCGTTGTCGAGCAGGTTGATCAGCAGTTCGTGCAGCAGCCAGTACACGCCGTGCACCTGCACCGGTTTGCATTCGGCGCCCAGGTCGATATCGTGCGCGAGGGCACGATCCAGCATGGCGCCGACCACGGCACCAATCAGCACATCGAGTTGGATGGCCACAAAATCGCCGGGGCTGTGCGCCGACGGTTCGGCACGTGCCAACGCAAGCAGCTGATTGGCTGTATGGGCGAGGCGGTCGACGCTGCCTTGCAGGCGATTGATGCGCTCGTGTTGCGTTTTGTCCTGTGTTTCGCTTGCCAGCACTTCCAACTGCGCTTTCAGTCCCGTAAGCGGCGTGCGCAATTGATGTGCGGCATTGGTGAGGAAGTGCTGTTGCGCCAGCGTCGAGTCACGCACAGTCACCAGCAAGGTATTGAGCGATTCCACCAACGGTCGCACTTCGCTGGGCACCGGTTCCAGTGGCAGCGGCTGCAGCGACTGCGGCTGGCGCCGCATGATCTGATCGCGCAACCGATGTATCGGCCGCAGTGCCACGGTAATGCCGAACAAGCAGACGCCCAGCACCAGCAAGAGCTGGATGCCATCGCTGAGGCCGATGACGGTGTCCAATCGGCGCACGACCACGTCGCGCCGGTGCACGGTTTCGCCCACGGTGACGACCACCGGGGTATCGCCAACGGTCGTGTGATAGCTGGCGACGCGCAAGGTGACGTGCTTGTAGAGCGCGTCGCTGTAGGCCATGTTGTCGACCGGGGTGCCTGCAGCGGCGGGCAGACCTTCGTCGCCAGCCAGCGTTTGGCCGTCTGGAAGGCTTACGCGAAACAGGAAATTGTCTCGTCCACCCGGATACAGATGCATCCACGGCACCGCCCTGTCTTCCAGATCGAAGCGCATCGAGGACGGGTGGTGTGGAGCGATGCCCGGATCCGCAGGCTGCCGCACGGGCCGCGGGCCGGGAGGTTGCATCGGGCTTAGGCCTGACTCGGGCCTTTCCACATAAAGCTGCCCGTCGGGCGCCTGCTGAACGTGCGCGGCGATAGCTATCGCCGCGCGCGAGAGCGCGCGATCGAAAGCCTCGTACATCGGCGTCACGTAGGTGCGGTGATCCGCCCAGATGCTGATGACCAGCAATAAAACCAGCGGCAGCAGCAAGTAGCCGAGCAATCGGCCTCGGACGCTGAGGGCGCGATGCAGATTGGCTCGGGTAGACATGCGCTACTTACGCGACTCAGGCGTCGTCTAGGCGATAGCCCAGTCCGCGAATGCCGCGCACGGTGGCGGCATCGCCCAGCTTCGCGCGCAGGCGCGAAACGTGGACTTCGATCGCATTGCCCGAAATCTCTTCGTCCCAGCTCACGATGGCCTGGATCAGGCGCTCCTTGCTCACCACGCGACCGCTATGGTGGGCCAGGCATTCCAGGATCGACCATTCGCGACGGGTAAGTTCGAGCACGCGGCCGGTGTCGTCGATGGCACGGCGTCCGGCAAGATCGATGCGTAGACGTCCCACCACCATTTCGTTGGCGGTAGCGGCGGTGGCGCGGCGAATCAGGGCGCGGCACCGCGCGGCCAGTTCGGGTAGCGCGAAGGGTTTCACCAGGTAATCGTCAGCGCCAAGGTCGAGCGCGTTGACGCGATCGTCCAGTCCATCGCGGGCGGTCACGATCAGCAATGGGAGCGAGCTGCCGTCGCGGCGCAAACGGCGCACCAGCGTAAAACCGTCTTCGCCGGGAAGGCCCAGATCGACAATGGCCAGATCGTAGTGAGTCGTGTCCAGGCGCCCTTGAACGGATTCGGCGTCGCCGACGGCGTCGACTACATAACCGGCCGTAGCAAGGCCACGAACGATGGCGTCGGATACCAGGGGATCGTCTTCGACTAACAGGATTCGCATACGACTTGATGACTGGGAAGTCGCAAGATCGTAGCAGCTAATACAGCGTTAGATGCCCGATTTTCTAGCGGGGATGGCTGAAATCGGTATGCGAAATCCTGCCGCAAGGCTGGGCGGCGCCTGAACGCGGCATGGCGGCCATCGCCGACGCACCCAACGAAAAGGCCGCCCTGGGGCGGCCTTTTCAAACATCGCTGGCGTGTCGATCAGCGCTTCATCGAGTTGAAGAACTCGTCGTTGGACTTGGTGTTCTTCATCTTGTCGAGCATGAATTCCATCGCAGCCAGTTCATCCATCGGATGCAGCAGCTTGCGCAGAATCCAGATCTTGGCGAGCAGGTCCGGTTCGATCAGCAAGTCTTCGCGGCGCGTGCCGGAGCGGTTGATGTCGATGGCCGGATACACGCGCTTCTCGGAGATGCGGCGAGACAGGTGCACTTCCATGTTGCCGGTGCCCTTGAACTCTTCGTAGATCACCTCGTCCATCTTGCTGCCGGTGTCGATCAGTGCGGTAGCGATGATGGTGAGCGAGCCGCCCTCTTCCACGTTGCGCGCGGCGCCGAAGAAGCGCTTCGGACGCTGCAGTGCGTTCGCATCCACACCGCCCGTGAGTACCTTGCCGGAGCTCGGCACCACGGTGTTGTAGGCGCGGGCGAGGCGCGTGATCGAATCGAGCAGGATCACCACATCCTTCTTGTGCTCGACCAGGCGCTTGGCGCGTTCGATCACCATTTCGGCGACCTGCACGTGACGCACGGCCGGTTCGTCGAAGGTGGAGCTGATCACTTCGGCGCGCACGGTACGCGCGATTTCAGTCACTTCTTCCGGACGTTCGTCGATCAACAGCATGATCAGGTGAACGTCGGGATGGTTGTACGAAATCGCCTGCGCGACGTTCTGCAGCATCATCGTCTTACCGGATTTCGGCTGCGACACGATGAGGCCGCGCTGGCCGCGACCGACCGGTGCGACGAGGTCGAGGATGCGCCCGGTGATGTCTTCCGTCGAACCGTTGCCGCGCTCGAGCTTGAACGCCTTGCGCGGGAACAGAGGCGTAAGGTTCTCGAACAGCATCTTGTTCTTCGATGCTTCCGGCGGATCGCCGTTGATGTCGTCGACCTTCAGCATCGCGAAGTAGCGTTCGCCTTCCTTCGGATGACGCACGCGTCCGGTGATGTAGTCGCCGGTGCGCAAGTTGAAGCGACGGATCTGGCTGGGCGAGACGTAGATGTCGTCGGGACCGGCGAGGTAGGACTCATCGGCCGAACGCAGGAAGCCGAAACCGTCCTGCAGGATTTCCAGCACGCCTTCGGCCCAGATGCCGCCGCCGGAGCGCGCATGCGCCTTGAGGATGTTGAAGATCACATCCTGGCGACGCTGGCGCGCGACGCCTTCCTGGATGCCGAGCGACTCGGCGAACTCGAGCAGCTGGACCGGATTCTTGCGCTTCAGTTCGGTGAGATTGATGACGCGATCGTTGCTGCCGATATCGGCGTTCTCGTCATCCGCCGGCAAACCATGCGGATTGCGCGGCTGGCCGCCACCTGGCTGCTGCGGCCGATTGCCGCGCTCGTGGCGACGGCGGCGATTGCGGTCGTTGCGATCCATACGGCGGTCGTTGCCGCCCGGGCCCTGGTTGGGCTGACCTTGATTCTGCGGAGACTGGCCGTTGTTCGGCTGGCCGCCCTGATTGCTTTCACGGGCTTCCTGGCCTTCCTGGCCGTTGCCGTAACGCAACGTTTCCTGGGCCGGCGCGGAGGCGGGCGGCTCGCTGCGGGAGTCGGCCGAAGCGGCCGGACGCTCATAGGCAGGGGCCGGAGCGGGTGCGGTGGGCCGCTCGCTCTGAACGCTGGCGTTGGCCTCGGCGGCTGCGGCGGATCGTCGCGGCGAACGGGTACGGGTTTCACTCACGGGCTTGGTATCGGCGCTGATGGCGTCGGACGAATCTTTGCTTTCTATATCGGACACGGGCAAACCTCACGGGGCGCCGTTAGTGACAGGAGGGAAGACGAGCGTCGCGCGGAACGCGCGAGGGGGCAGGGCCGCCCCAACTAAGGAAGGAATCTAGCACTCGCTGCGCGGCCTCGTAAAGGGCGTGCGCAGCGAGGTCAGGCGGCGATGTTCAGATCGCCTTGTCGATCATCTGGACCAATTGGCCCTTGCTGACGGCGCCGATCTGGGTGGCTTCCACCTTGCCGTTCTTGAACACCATCAGGGTCGGAATGCCGCGCACGCCGTAGGCGCGGGGGGTCTTCTGGTTGTGGTCGATGTTCAGCTTGACCACGCGCAGCTTGCCTTCGTACTGCTTGGCGAGATCTTCCAGGGCGGGGGCGATGGCCTTGCACGGGCCGCACCATTCGGCCCAGAAGTCCAGCAGGACGGGGGTATCGGACTTCAGCACTTCCTGGTCGAAGGCGTCGTCGCTCACATGACTGATAAGTTCGCTCACCGTGGGTCTCCGAGGTAGGCGGGGTAAGGGGTTAAGGACCGGGTGCCGATCATCAGCTACACTATTAGGAGTGCCTATGAGGCGCGGGTCGATCCGGGATGAAGCAGTGCCGTTGCGGCAGGGCTCCATTCCAGCGTAAGTCGGGACGCGATTCAAGCGATTCAAGGGCACCAGCGACCTGCCTGGCTGGCATAGGCGAGACGGCTTCACGAGCCGTTTTGCCTATGCCAGCGGGGCGCAAGTCGGCTGTTCTCAACGATTTCGGCGCCGCCGTCGAGCGCGCCGCCGCCCTCCACCTGTCCCAAAGTTGCCAGACTGACTGCGGGACCGGTCCGATGCCCCAGCGTTGGTCCGTACCAGACTCCCCTTCATGTCCCAAACTGTCCTAACTGAAACCTTTTTCACCCAATTCGATTTACATCCGCTGCTGCAGAAAGGCCTCGACGAGGCCGGCTTCACGCGCTGCACGCCCATTCAGGCACTGACCCTGCCGGTCGCCCTGACCGGCCGCGACGTCGCCGGGCAGGCGCAGACCGGTACCGGCAAGACCTGCGCCTTCCTGGTCGCCCTGATGAATCGCCTGCTCACTCAGCCGGCGGTGGCGGAACGCAAGGATTCTGATCCGCGCGCGCTGGTGATCGCACCGACCCGCGAGCTGGCGATCCAGATCGAAAAGGATGCCAAGAACATCGGCCGCTACAGCGGCCTGCGCACCGCGCTGATCTACGGCGGCGTCGACTACGACAAGCAGCGCCAGCAGCTGAAGGATGGCTGCGACATCATCATCGCCACGCCGGGCCGGCTGCTCGATTACTACAAGCAGAATGTTTTCGGCTTCAACGGCGTCGAAGTGATGGTGGTCGACGAAGCCGATCGCATGTTCGACCTCGGCTTCATCAAGGACGTGCGCTTCATCTTCCGCCGCCTGCCGGCGCGCGAGCAGCGCCAGGTGCTGCTGTTCTCCGCCACGCTCTCGCATCGCGTGCTCGAACTCGCGTACGAGCACATGCACAACGCCGAGAAGCTGGTGGTGGAAACCGACAACGTCACCGCCGATCGCGTGCGCCAGCTCGTCTACTTCCCCGCCAAGGAAGAAAAGATGCCGCTGCTGCTCAATCTGCTGGATCAGACCAAGGCCGAGCGCAGCATCATTTTCGTCAATACCAAGGCGGCGGCCGAGAAAATCACCGATCGCGTGAAGCGCCAGGGTTATCGCGTGGGCGCGCTGTCCGGCGACGTGCCGCAGCTCAAGCGCCAGAAGCTGCTGCAGCGTTTCCAGGACGGTCAGCTCGAGGTCCTTGTGTGCACGGACGTCGCCGCGCGCGGTCTGCATATCCCGGCGGTCAGCCACGTGTTCAACTACGACCTGCCGCAGGACGCCGAAGACTACGTACACCGCATCGGCCGTACCGCGCGCCTCGGTGCCGAAGGCGATGCGATCAGCTTTGCCTGCGATCTGTACGCGATGTCCTTGCCGGATATCGAGGAATACATCAGCCAGAAGATCCCGGTGGCGACCATCGCCCCGGAGATGCTGGTGATGCCGCAGCCCAAGCAGGTCGATGCGCAGTACGCGGCCGATGCCGCAGCCGACAGCGCGGCGTTCGGCGACAAGGTGACGCCGCGCGACGATGCGAAGAAATCCACGCGTGGTCCGCGTCGCAGCGGCGGGCGTGGCGGCGAACGTTCGGGTGCTTCCTCGGAACGTCGCCGCGAAGATCGTCCGCGCAAACCGCGCGATCAGGAGGCGAGTGTCGTCAAGAGCGAAGCGCAGTCATCGCCTGCACCGTCCGCGGCGCCGCAGGGCGATGTTGCCGGCGAAGGCAAGCGTCGTCGGCGTCGCGGTGGCCGTGGTCGCAGTCGTTCGGGTGCCGCTCCAGGTGCCGAGGCTGCTGCCAACCATGCTGCGGCGGCGACCAATGGCAATCGTCCATCGCGACAGGTGGTCGCGCAGACGCCGTCCACGGGCGAGCACGTCGCATCGAAAAAGCAGGGTTTCTTCCGTCGCCTGGCGCGACTGTTCACCGGCCGCTGAACCGCCGTCGCGTCGCCACGGGAATTTGTGGCGACGCGCTGAGCAAATACGCGCATATCGCCCATGCTTCCCTTATCCTTGCCGCCATCGACAAGGGTTAAGGACGGGGAACGCGGTGATCCGCTTCGACCAGGTCAGCAAGCGCTACGAAGGCGGCCATGAGGCGCTTTCACAACTCACGTTCGAAGTCGCCAAGGGCGAGATGGCGTTCGTCACCGGCCATTCCGGCGCCGGCAAGAGCACGCTGCTCAAATTGCTGGCGCTGATCGAGCGTCCTTCGCACGGACACATCAGCCTCGATGGGCACAGCCTGGCGAAGATCGGACGGAGCGGCATTCCCAAGTTGCGCCGCAGCCTGGGCATGGTGTTCCAGGATCATCGCCTGCTGATGGATCGCACGGTGTTCGCGAACGTCGAACTGCCGCTCGTGATCGGTGGCATTGCGCCGCTCGAACGCGGCCGGCGCGTGCGCGCCGCGCTGGAAAAAGTGGGGTTGCTCGACTACGAACGCCAGCTTCCCGTATCGCTTTCCACCGGCGAGCAACAGCGCGTGGGCATTGCGCGCGCCATCGTCGCCAAGCCCAACGTGCTGATCGCCGATGAGCCCACCGGCAATCTCGATCCGCAGCTGGCGGTCGAAATCATGGGCCTGTTCGCCGAATTCCAGCAGGTCGGCACCACCGTGCTGATCGCCAGCCACGATCTGCCCTTGATCAAGCGCATGAAGAAACGCGTGGTCGTGCTCGACCATGGGCGCCTGGTAGCCGATGTGGCGGCGGAGGAAGTGCTATGAGCGCACCGACCGACGTCCAGGCTCCGGTGCGCAGCGAGCGCAGCCATCGCCGTCCCTTTTCAAGCTGGCGCGAGCATCACGGCTGGAGCGCCGGAGCCAGTCTGCGCCGCCTTGCATCCAGGCCGGTGGGAAGCTTGCTCACGATCGCGGTGATGGGGCTCGCGTTGGCGCTGCCGCTGACCTTCTACCTGCTGCTCTCCAACGTGCAATCGCTGGGCGACGCGCTGGGCCGCAACCAGGTCATCAATGTCTTCCTGAAAACGGATCAGGTCGCCGGCAACGCGCAGATGCTGGCCAAGCAGGTGCAGCAGCACGACGGTGTTGCCAACGTCACGCTGAAAACACCCGGGCAAGGCATGGACGAGCTGAGCAAGATGCAGGGCTTCTCCGATTCGCTGCATGCGCTCGACAACAACCCGCTGCCGTACGTGCTCGAAGTGCAGCCGCAGGACGGAATCTCCGCCGACGCGGCGTCGCATCTGGTCGACGACCTGCGCAACATGCAGGGCGTCGACGTGGTGCAGGACAGCGGCACATGGCGACAGCGATTGGATGCCCTGCTCGGCGTGGGCGATCGCGCCGTGATGATTCTCGCGGGGTTATTCGCGCTCGCGGTTCTGCTGGTGGTGGGCAATACGGTGCGCGTGGACATCACCAGCCGCGCCGAGGAAATCGGTGTCCTCAAGCTGATCGGGGCCAGCCGCGCTTTCGTGCGCAGGCCTTATCTCTACGCGGGCATCTGGTACGGCCTGTTCAGCGGCATCCTCGCGGTTGGCTTGGCGCTGCTGATCGAATTCGCCCTGGTCGAGCCGGTGGAGCACCTCAGTCAGGTTTACGAAGGGAAGATCCGCGTGGGCGGCCTGCCGCCGTGGCTGCTGCTGGCCGTGCCGGTCGCCTCGGCCTTGCTGGGGTGGCTGGGGGCACGGTTGGTCAGCGCCTGGCAATTGCGCCGCGCCGCGTAAGGGGACTTGGCGGGTGGTGAAGTCGTTCGCAACCATTCGTCATCCATCTGGGGCAAGATGGTTGGAACGGGCGCAGGGGGCACCCGTCGACTCATGAGCACGGAAGCCATGTTTGACCGGGATGGTGGGATTTTTGATGACTGCAAGCATCAGCAGCCGCGACCTCAGCACTTCACCGCGAGTACTGGTGGTGGATGGCTCAAAGGTTGTCCGACAGCTGATCACGCGCGTCCTGCAGGCCGAGCTGCCGCAGGCTGAAGTGGTCGGATGCAGTACGGGCGCCGAAGCGCAGCAGCTGCTTCAGGCTGGCGTGTTCGATTTCATTACGATCGCCTTGCGCCTGCCCGACATGGACGGCCTGGAATTGGCGCGTTACGTGCGCGAATCCGCGCCGCAGATCTATGTGCCTATCGTGGTGGTGTCGGGTGACGTGGACGATCGCCTGCATCGCCGCGCCCTGGGCGAACACGTCACGGATTACTTCGACAAATCGCTGGGCTTCCAGGCGCTGGCGGAATTCATCCGCGGCTATGTGCGGCCGGAAAGCATGGCCGACGGCGTGGTGCTGTATGTCGAAGACAGCCGCGTAGTCGCGCTGGCGACGCGCCGCATGCTGGAAAAAATCGGCCTTACCGTGCGCCACGTCGTGAGTGTGGAAGATGCACTCGCGTTGCTTGAAACCGAGCGCATGCAGGGCGCCGTGGGCGTGGATCTCGTGCTTACCGACGTAAGCCTCAAAGGCGAGCTTACCGGTGGCGATCTGCTCAAATTCATCCGTACCGACTTCGGCTACGGCAAGGGCAAGCTGCCGGTGCTGGTGATGACGGGCGATGAAAATCCCGACAATCAGGCGGCGTTGATCCGCGCCGGCGCCAACGACCTGGTCGAGAAACCCGTCGAAGAACGTTTGCTCGTGACCAAATTGCTGTTTCAATTGCGTGTGGCGCAACACCTGCGCGCACGCGAAAACATCACATGACCGACGAAGAGCGCATCAAGCTCGAACCTTCCTGGAAAGAACGCATCGGTAGTTATCTGCAACGTCCCGAGATGCGTACGCTGTCGGAGTTTCTTCGTGCGGAGAAACACGCCGGCAAGGTGGTCTACCCGCCGGGGCCGGAGATCTTCAATGCCTTTGCGCACACGCCGTTCGAGTCGGTGCGCGTGGTGATCCTCGGGCAGGACCCCTATCACGGTCCTGGACAGGCGCACGGCCTGTGCTTTTCTGTACGACCGGGTGTGCAGCCGCCGCCATCGCTCATCAACATCTTCAAGGAAATCGAGCGCGACCTCGGCATCGCCCCGCCGGACCATGGCTGCTTGACGCCGTGGGCGGACCGTGGGGTGCTTCTGCTCAACGCGGTACTCACCGTGGAACGCAGCCTGGCCGCCTCCCATCAGTGCAAGGGCTGGGAAGGATTCACCGACGCCGCCATCGATGCTCTCAACCGGGAGCGGGAGGGGCTGGTGTTCATGCTGTGGGGGTCGTATGCCCAGCGCAAAGGCCAGCTGATCGACACCCGCCGCCATGCGGTCCTTAAGGCGGTTCATCCCTCGCCGCTCTCGGCGCATCGGGGATTTATCGGCTGTGGCCATTTTTCGGCGGCCAACCGCTACCTCCAGGCGAATGGTCAGGAGCCGCTGGATTGGTCGCTTCCGCCCCGGGCCCAGCTCGACGGTGCGGCGATTTGAGGCCGTTCATCTCCCTAAAGTCATGCTTGAAACCCGGTTCCCTGGCTACCACCCGGAGTGGACAAGGCCGACCCATTCGTGTACTATTCGGTACATAAAAGGCGCCGGAACTTGCCGGTGCCTTTAGCACTCCAAGTACCCGAGTGCTAAGCTGATCCCCTATTTTGTGGAGGTTCCAATGTCCCAAGCCTTGGCGACGGTCAATCTGCCGGTTCCCAGCGTTGTCGGCAGCCTGGATGCCTATATCTCGGCGGTCCACCGGATCCCCGTGCTCAGTCAGGAAGAAGAGCAGAACCTGTCGCGTCGTTATCAGGAGGGCGAAGATCTCGACTCCGCCCGCAAGCTGGTGATGTCGCATCTGCGTTTCGTGGTCCACGTGGCCCGCGGCTACAACGGCTACGGCCTGCAGCTGGCCGACCTCATCCAGGAAGGCAACATCGGCCTGATGAAGGCCGTGAAGCGTTTCGATCCCGACCAGGGCGTGCGCCTGGTGAGTTTCGCCGTGCACTGGATTCGCGCGGAAATGCACGAGTTCATCCTGCGCAACTGGCGCATCGTGAAGGTGGCCACCACCAAGGCGCAGCGCAAGCTGTTCTTCAACCTGCGCAAGAGCAAGAAGCGCCTGGGCTGGATGAACGCCGAAGAAGTGCGCGTGGTCGCCAAGGACCTTGGCGTGCCGGAAGCCACCGTGCGCGAGATGGAATCGCGCCTGTCCGGGCGAGATATCGGCTTCGAAGCCCCGGCCGATGCGGATGAAGATGCCAAGCCGGCACCGGAAGCCTTCCTGATCGACGAAGGCGCCGATCCGTACGACAACGTGTCCGATGCCGACCAGTCCGACAACCAGCTGGAAACGCTGTCGGCGGCACTGCAGAAGCTCGACCAGCGTTCCCGCGACATCATCCAGCGGCGCTGGCTCGACGAAGACAAGGCCACGCTGCAGGATCTGGCCGATGAGTACGGCGTTTCGGCCGAGCGCATCCGTCAGGTCGAAGCCAACGCCATGAAGAAGATGCGCGGCCTGTTCGCAGCCTGAAGTCGCGCTGACACGCCATGTAGGACGGCCTCCCTCGCGGAGGCCGTTTTGTGTTTAAGTCCCGCGTGGATTCCCGCCCGGACGGCGCATGCCCCACATCCTGGTCATCGAAGACGACGAAATCACCGCGCGCGAAATCGTGCTGGAGCTGGCTGCGCACGGCATCAGCGCGGACCGCGTGCACGATGGCCTGCAGGGTTTGCAGCGCGCCCAGGAGCCGCATTACGACGCGATCACGCTGGACCTCATGTTGCCCGGCATGGACGGACTGGCCTTGGTCAAGCAACTGCGCGAGCACGGCATCACCACGCCGGTGTTGATGATCAGCGCCCTCGGCGACGTGGATGAACGCGTACGCGGCCTGCGCGCGGGCGGCGACGACTACCTCACCAAACCGTTCGCGCCCGATGAAATGGCCGCACGCATCGAAGTGCTGCTGCGCCGCCATCGACAGGAACAACCCGCGCAGACCAAGCTGCGCGTGGCCGATCTCGAACTGGACATGATCACGCGCACGGCACGCCGCGGCGGTCGCGAACTGACTTTGCTGCCAACCGAATATCGTCTGCTGGAATTTCTGATGCGCTATCCGGGTCAGGTGCTGACGCGCGCGATGATTTTTGAAAGCGTGTGGGGGCTGCGTTTCGATCCGGGCACCAACCTCATCGATGTGCACATCGCACGATTGCGCCGCAAGGTCGACAACGACAGCGAGCCCTCGCTGATTCGCACGATGCGCGGCTCGGGGTATCGCCTTGGCTAGCACGGGAAACAAGAGCCTTTCGATCCACTGGCGCGCGACAACGTCGCGCCTGCTGCTTGCCTACGGCGTGTTCTTCGTCATCTGGGGCACGGTGCTGCTGGGTTTCATCTACTGGGAGACCTTGCATTACCTGGAGAACCGCACGGATCTGCAGCTCAAGCAGCAGATCGGTTATCTGCAGAGCTTGAACGAGGATCACATGCTGGTGGCCTTGAACGATTACGTCGTTCTCGAAGAAACCAACTACAACGCGTGGGGTTTGTTCGACCCGCAAGGCAAATGGCTCTATGGCGACATCCTGCAGATGCCCGAAGGCGTCAAGGCCGATCTGGTGACCGTGCGGTTGCCGACCGAAAAAGTGGTGAGCGGGCCATTCGCGCCACAGACGCCTACGCTTTCGGTCATTGCGACGCGCCTGAAGAACGGTCAGGTGCTGGTGCTGGCACATACCACGCGCATCGCGGCGCACGTGGGCAGCATCATTCTGCACGCGCTGTGGTGGGGCTTCTCGTTTACGCTTGTGCCGGGTCTTCTCGGCGGCCTGATTCTCAACCTTGCGCCACGTCGGCGCATCCGGCAGATCGAATCGGCGACACGTCCGATCATGCAGGGCGATCTGCACCGGCGTTTGCCGGTGAGTCGCCGCGACGACGAAGTGGATCGCCTGGCCGCCATCGTCAACGACATGCTCGATCAGATCGAGCGCCTGATGGGCGAAGTGAAAGGCGTTTGCGACAACATCGCGCACGACATGCGCACGCCGCTCACCCGGCTGCGTTCGCAGTTGTATCGCGTCCAGCAGCAGATGCGGGAAGACGATCCACATGCGTCGCTGATCGAACAGTGCGTGAGCGATATCGACGAAGTGCTCGGACGATTCCGCGCGCTGCTGCGCATCTCCGAACTGGAAGACCGGCGCCGGCGCGAGGGATTCGTTGCTGTCGACCTAGGCGAGACGCTGCAACATGTCTACGAGCTCTACGCGCCGCTGGCCGAAGATCAGCAACTGCAATTCGAGCTCGCGGCTGAGCCCGATTTGATCGTCCAGGCGGACCCGGATCTGCTGTTCGAAGCGGTAGGCAACCTGGTCAGCAACGCCATCAAGTTCACCCCGTCGGGTGGCCGCGTCTCGCTCAGCGCGATACGTGCCGATCCGGAGTTGGCGCATATCGAAGTGACCGACAGCGGTCCGGGCATTCCGGAGGAGCAGCGCCATGCGGTCTGGCAGCGCTTCTATCGCGGCGATGCCAGCCGCGAAGCCCTTGCCACGGCGGGGCATGGCCTGGGATTGAGCATCGTCGCGGCCATCGCGAAGCTGCACGACTTCGAAGTGCAGATCGAAGGCGATCGCACGGGCACCCGCATGGTGGTGGTATGCCGCCTCAGCCCTCGCATTTCCGGGGAAGACGTACCGCGTGCCTCGGTTCCCGGGGCGGTTTAGCAGGGTTTCATTAAACAATCTTCATGCCGACGAAAGGTGTTGCGGCGCGGCAATCCAGATAATAGGCGCCATTGTAGACGTCCGCTGGAAGCAACCATATGTTGGGTCTGGTACGCATCGCACTCGCGCGCCCCTACACGTTCGTAGTCCTTGCGCTGTTCATCCTGATCGTTGGTCCGCTGGCCGCGCTGCGCACGCCCACCGACATCTTCCCGAACATCGGCATTCCGGTGATCAGCGTGGTGTGGACGTACAACGGCCTGTCGCCGGATGCGATGTCCGGCCGCGTGATCTACTACTACGAGCGCTCGCTCACCTCGACGGTGAGCGATATCGAGCACATCGAATCGCAATCGTTGCCGGGCATCGGCGTGGTGAAGATCTTCTTCCAGCCGGGCGTGGATATCCGCACGGCGACGGCGCAGGTGACGTCGATCTCGCAGACGGTGCTCAAGCAGATGCCGCCGGGCATCACGCCGCCGCAGATCATCAACTACAACGCTTCGACCGTGCCGATCCTGCAGATGGCACTGTCCAGCAGCAAGCTCTCAGAGCAGAAGATTCTGGACGTCGCGCAGAACTTCATACGTCCGATGCTGGTATCGGTGGCGGGTGTGTCGATTCCCTCGCCGTATGGCGGCAAGAATCGCGAAGTGATGCTCGATCTCGATCCGCAGGCGCTCGCGGCGAAAGGCTTGTCCGCGCAGGACGTAAGCAATGCCTTGGCAGCGCAGAACCAGATCGTGCCGGTGGGTACGATCAAGATCGGCCACGACGAGTACACCGTCAACCTCAATGACAGCCCCGAGGCCATCGAGCAGCTGAACAATCTGCCGATCAAGACCGTCAACGGCGCCACCATCACCATCGGTCAGGTGGCGCACGTGCGCGACGGTTCGCCGCCGCAGCAGAACGTGGTGCGTGTGGACGGCCATCGCGCGGTATTGATGTCGTTCCTGAAAGGCGGCGACGTATCGACACTGGCTGTCGTGGCGGGCATCAAAAAGCTGCTGCCGCTCGCGGAAGAAACATTGCCGTCATCGTTGAAGCTGAAACTGATGGGCGATCAATCCGTGTTCGTGCGCGCCGCGATCGCTTCGGTGGCGCGCGAAGGCATCATTGCTGCGTTGCTGACTTCCGTGATGATCCTTGTATTCCTTGGCAGCTGGCGCTCCACCGTCATCATCGCCGTATCGATTCCCCTGGCCGTGCTTTCTGCCATCGCCTTGCTTGCTGCATTCGGCCAGACACTCAACGTGATGACGCTGGGTGGCCTGGCGCTGGCGGTGGGTATCCTGGTGGACGACGCCACCGTGACGATCGAAAACGTCAACTGGCATCTCGAGCAAGGCAAGGATGTCCATACGGCCATCATGGATGGCGCCAAGCAGATCGTGACGCCGGCATTCGTCTCGCTGTTGTGCATCTGTATCGTGTTCGTGCCGATGTTCCTGCTGCAAGGCATCGCGGGCTTCCTGTTCCGGCCGATGGCGCTCGCGGTGATCTTTGCCATGGTGTCGTCGTTCGTGCTGTCGCGCACGCTGGTGCCGACCATGGCGATGTATCTGCTCAAGCCGCACGTGATGGAGGAGGGGCCGGGCGATCACCCGGAAGATCCGTACATCAATCACCATGAAGGCGACCAGCACCCGAGCATGAAACGCAGCGTCGTGCGCCAGGCCCTGGTGTCGTTCCAGCGCGGTTTCGAGCACCGCTTCTCCAGAATTCGCGATACCTACTACGGCATGCTTTCGCTGGCCCTGGATAACCGTCGCCCGTTCATACTCGGCTTTCTCGGTGTCGTGATCGTGTCGTTCGTGCTGGTGCCGTTCCTGGGACGCGACTTCTTCCCGACCGTCGATGCAGGTGCGATTGCCATCCATGTGCGTGCGCCGATCGGTACGCGTATCGAAGATACCGCCGCGGAGTTCGATCACGTCGAAGCGGCGATCCGCAACGTCATTCCGCCGGACCAGCTGGACAACATCATCGACAACATCGGCCTGCCGTTGAGCGGTACGAACATGGTGTACAGCAACACCGGCACCATCGGTGCGCAGGACGGCGACATCCAGGTGCTGCTCAAGCCCGATCACGCGCCTGCCGACGAATTCGTGAGGAAGCTGCGCGAAGTATTGCCGCGTCAGTTTCCAGGCACCACGTTCGCCTTCCTGCCGGCGGACATGGCGAGCCAGATTCTCAACTTCGGTGCGCCGGCGCCGCTGGACGTGAAGGTGTCCGGGCGCAATTTCGCCGAGAACGAAGCCTATGCCATCGCGCTGATGCGCAAGATGCGCGGCATTCCCGGCATAGCCGATGTCCGCCTGCAGCAGTCGACCAGTGCGCCGCAGTTGAACGTCGACGTGGATCGCGTGCGTGCGGACGAACTCGGCGTCACCGAGCGCGACGTCACCAACAGCATGGTCAGCACGCTGGCCGGCAGCTCGCAGGTGGCGCCGACGTTCTGGCTCAATCCGGCCAACGGCGTATCGTATGCCATCGTCGCGCAAACGCCGCAGTATCGCGTGGATTCGATGGCTGAACTGGACAGCATGCCGATCACCGCCTCGGGTACCGGCGCGCAGCAGATTCTCAGTGCGCTAGCCAAGGTAAAGCGCACCTCCACGCCGGCGGTGGTAACCCACTACAACATCGCGCCGTCGTTCGATATCTATGCGGCTACGCAAGGGCGCGATCTCGGTTCGGTGGCGAGCGACATCCAGCATGTGCTCGATCAGGCCGCGAAAGATCGCCCGAAGGGTTCCACAGTCGGCCTTTTCGGCCAGGTGACGGCGATGAATACGGCGTTCTCGGGACTCCTGTTCGGTCTGCTGGGCGCGATCGTGCTGATCTACATGCTGATTGTCGTGAACTTCCAGTCGTGGCTGGACCCGTTCGTGATCATCACCGCGTTGCCGGCTGCGTTGGCGGGCATCGTGTGGATGTTGTTCGTCACACATACCACCTTGTCGGTACCCGCACTCACCGGCGCGATCATGTGCATGGGCGTGGCGACGGCCAACTCGATTCTGGTGGTGAGTTTTGCGCGCGAGCGTCTTTCCGAGCATGGTGACGCCATGAAGGCTGCGCTGGAAGCCGGCTTCACGCGCTTTCGTCCGGTGTGCATGACGGCGCTGGCGATGATCATCGGCATGCTGCCGATGGCGATAACGCATGAGCAGAACGCGCCGCTGGGCCGCGCGGTGATCGGTGGCCTGCTGTTTGCCACCTGCGCCACGCTTTTGTTCGTGCCAGTGGTGTTCAGCCTTGTGCACGGCCGTGAACAGCACGCTACCGAATTGAATTCGATTCCGGGACTTCCCCATGTCGCATAATCCTGCTCCCGTACAAGTCGCGCAAAAACCGCCGCATCTCAAAGCCGTCGGCATCGGCGGCGCGGTGATTGCGGCGCTCGCCGTGGTTCTTGGTCTGGGCATCCGTTTTCACGAACATCACGAGCTGGTGCAGTGGACGGACGCGCAGTTGATTCCCAGTGTGCGGCTCGCGCCTTCCGTGGATCCTGCCAAAGACCATGCCATCACCTTGCCCGGCCACCTCGATGCCTGGTACAGCGCGCCGATTCATGCCCGCGTGAGCGGTTATGTGAAAGCCTGGTACAAGGACATCGGCGACAAGGTGAAGGCTGGCGATGTGCTGGCCATCATCGACACGCCCGAGCTGGATCAGCAGTTGGAGCAGGCGAAAGCCGTGCTCGCCAAGGCGCAAGCCGACGCGAACCTCGCCAACATCACGTCAAAGCGCTGGCAGCATCTGCTCACCTCCGATTCCGTGTCCAAGCAGGAAGCCGACGAGAAAAGCGGTGAGGCCGCCGCGGCGCAAGCGTCGGTGCTTGCCGCGAAAGCCGACGTCGATCGCCTGGATGCGCTGGAAACGTTCAAGAAAATCGTGGCGCCGTTCGACGGCGTGGTGACGGCGCGTCGCACCGACGTGGGAGATCTGATCACCGCCAACAACGAAAGCGGCCCGGAACTTTTCACCGTTGCCGATACCAACCGCATGCGTCTGTATGTACCGGTGCCGGAGGTGAATGCGGACAGCATCAAGCCCGGCATGAAGGTGACACTGAGTGTGCCGGAGCTTCCCGGTCGCACCTTCGATGCCACGCTGCTCGGCAGCTCGGATGCGATCAACCAGAACTCCGGCAGCCTGCTTGCACAGTTCGTCGCCGACAACAGCAAAAGCGAGCTCAAGCCAGGCGATTATGCCGACGTGCAACTCGTCCTGCCGCTGGACCAGCATATGGTCAGCGTACCGGCGAGCGCATTGATTTTCCGCGCGCATGGACCGCAGGTGGCCGTGCTAGGCCCGGATGGACGCGCTCATCTGCACGACGTGCATGTCGCCATCGATCTGGGCGCGACATTGCAGATCAACCAGGGACTCAGCTCCGCCGATCGGGTGATCGAGAACCCGCCCGATTCGCTGATGGACGGTGACAAGGTGCGCGTGGAGACGGACACAGACCAGAATCTGGCCGCGCAAGATACGGAGAGAAGCAGTGATTAACCGTCTGGTCGCCGCGCTGGGTGTGACGCTGGTACTCGGCGGATGCTCGCTCGCGCCGACGTATCACACGCCGACGCTGCCGCCGATGCCGGCGAGCTTCAAGGAAGGCGACACCGCTTGGAAGGTTGCTGCGCCGCTGGATCAGGCGTCGCGCGGAAACTGGTGGTCGGTCTATAGCGACAGCACCTTGAGCCAGTTGGAAACAAAGCTCGACGCCGACAATCCCAGTCTTGCCGCCGCGTTGGCAAGGTATGACGAGGCGCGCGCCTACGAGAGTCAGCTCAGCAGCGGGCTGTTTCCGCAACTCGGTGCCGTGGCCGATCCGACGCGGGCGCGCCAGTCGAATAATCGTCCGCTGCGCGGCAGCAACGAGCCGAACGAATACAACGCCGATACGGTTGGCGTCCAGGCCAGTTACGACATCGACCTGTGGGGTCGCATTCGCAACGAAGTCGGTCAGGGTCATGCGCTGTCGCAGGCGTCACAGGCCGATCTCGCGTCTGCAAAGCTGAGTCTGGAAGCGCGGCTTGCCGAAGACTATGTGCGTTTGCGTGGTTACGACATCCAGGTGCAAATCCTGCAGGGCGCTTTGAAGGCCTACCAGTATGCGCTGCAGCTGACGGAGAACCGCCACAATGGCGGCGTGGCGTCGGGTCTGGATGTATCGCGCGCGCAGACTCAGCTTGACGACGCGCAGGCGCAGGTCACCGATGTCACCGCGCAACGCGCGCTTACGGAGCATGCCATTGCGAGCCTGGTGGGCGTGCCGGCATCGAGCTTCGCGATCGCGCCCGAGCAGGATCTGTTGCAAGTACCGGTCACACCGGTTGGCGTACCTTCCACGCTGCTTGAGCGTCGCCCGGATATCGCTGCGGCGGAACGTCGCGTGTACGCGGCCAACGCGGGTATCGGCGTGGCACGTGCGGCCTTTTTTCCCGACTTGAGCCTGTCGGGCGCCTTTGGTTTCCAGAGCACAGGCATGGGCAGCCTGCTCTCCATCGGCAACCGCTTCTGGGCGCTGGGACCGTTGGCCACGCTGGATATTTTCGATGGCGGCCTGCGCCGCGCCAAATTGCGCGAGGCGCATGCGGAATTCGCCGAGGCGTCCGCCGACTACCGTCAGGTCGTGCTCGACGCATTTCGCCAGGTCGAAGACGATCTGGCCCTGCTGCAACAACTCGGCATCGAGGCGAAGCAGGAAGACCAGGCCTTCGCAGCCGCGCAGCAAACCCTGGCGATCGCCACCAATCGCTATCGCGAAGGCATCGTCAATTACCTCGACGTGGTGACGGCGCAGACCGCTGCGCTGTCGTCCCAACGCAATGCCGAAACCATTCGCACACGCCGGCTGCAGGCCAGCGTGGATCTGATTCGTGCACTCGGCGGGGGCTGGACGCGTGACGCGGCGGGCATCGACATCACCGCCACTGCCAAGGTCAACGAACCGCAAAAGGCCGACGCGCGCTAGACAATGCGGCGGCCAGCCCTGATTCCCTTCCACGCGAAGGGTGACGGGTGTTGCTCGTGCGTCACTGTCGTCTGCTTTGGGTTGTTTCCGCGCTGCACGTTCGGCATGTTGATCCATCGTGCTACCCATGACCGAGTGAAAGCGTACCCGTAGCGCCCGATTGCGCGATACTCGTCGCAACCGGGTTACTGGAGCCATCGTCATGTTGGGTCTGGTCCGCATTGCCCTGGCACGTCCGTACACGTTCGTCGTGCTGGCGTTGTTCATCCTGATCGTCGGTCCGCTGGCCGCGTTGCGCACGCCTACCGACATCTTCCCGAACATCGGCATTCCGGTGATCAGCGTGGTGTGGACGTACAACGGCCTGTCGCCGGATGCGATGTCCGGCCGCGTGATCTACTACTACGAGCGCTCGCTCACCTCGACGGTGAGCGATATCGAGCACATCGAATCGCAATCGTTGCCGGGTATCGGCGTGGTGAAGATCTTCTTCCAGCCGGGCGTGGATATCCGTACGGCGACGGCGCAGGTGACGTCGATCTCGCAGACGGTGCTGAAGCAGATGCCGCCGGGCATCACGCCGCCACAGATCATCAACTACAACGCTTCGACCGTGCCGATCCTGCAGATGGCGCTGTCCAGCACGCAGCTCTCCGAACAAAAGATTCGCGATGTGGCACAGAACTTCCTGCGCCCGATGCTGGTGTCGGTGGCAGGCGTGGCGATTCCCACGCCTTATGGCGGCAAGCAGCGGCAGATCATGCTCGATCTCGATCCGCAGGCGCTCGCGGCGAAAGGCCTGTCGGCGCAGGATGTGAGCGAGGCGCTCGCGGCGCAGAACCAGATCGTGCCGGTGGGTACGATCAAGATCGGCCACGACGAATACACCGTGGAGCTCAACGACAGTCCACTCGCCATCGAGGAACTCAACAAGCTGCCGATCAAGACGGTCGACGGCGCCACCATCACGATGGGCGAAGTCGCGCATGTGCGCGACGGATCGCCGCCGCAGGAGAACGTGGTTCGCGTCGATGGCCATCGCGCGGTTCTGATGCCATTCCTGAAAGGGGGCGACGTATCGACACTGGCCATTGTCGCAGGCATCAAGAGTCTGCTGCCGCTGGCGAAGGAAACACTTCCGCGCAGCATGCAGGTGAAGCTGATGGGCGATCAATCGATCTTCGTGCGCAGCGCGATTGCATCGGTGGCGCGCGAAGGCATCATTGCCGCGATGCTGACATCGTTGATGATTCTTATCTTCCTCGGCAGCTGGCGTTCCACGGTGATCATCGCCATATCGATCCCGCTGGCAGTGCTGTCGGCCATTGCGCTGCTGGCAGCATTCAAGCAGACGCTCAACGTGATGACGCTGGGTGGCCTCGCACTGGCGGTCGGCATTCTGGTGGACGATGCCACGGTGACGATCGAGAACATCAACTGGCACCTGGAAAAGGGCAAGGATGTCGAGACGGCCATCATGGATGGCGCGCGGCAGATCGTGATGCCGGCGTTCGTGTCGCTGTTGTGCATCTGCATCGTGTTCGTGCCGATGTTCCTGCTCAACGGCATTCCGGGCTTTCTGTTCAGGCCGATGGCGATGGCGGTGATTTTCGCCATGGCGTCGTCGTTCGTGCTCTCGCGAACACTGGTGCCGACCATGGCGATGTATCTGCTGAAGCCGCACATAGCCGAACGAGGCAAGGGCGATCATCCCGAGGATGACTACATCAATCACCACGAAGGCGATCAGCATCCGGCAATGCGCCGTGGTTGGCTACGCGGGGTGCTGGTGTCGTTCCAGCAGCGTTTCGAGCATCGCTTTGCCAAGTTCCGCGATACTTATTACGGCACGTTGGCGCTGGCGCTGGGTACGCGTCGCAAATTTGTGCTCGGTTTTCTTGCAGCGGTGATCGGTTCGTTTGTCCTGGTGCCGTTTCTGGGGCGCGATTTCTTTCCTTCCACGGATGCGGGCGCGATTGCCATCCATGTCCGCGCGCCAATCGGTACACGCATCGAGGATACGGCGGCGGAGTTCGATCACATCGAAACGGCGATACGCCGCGTCGTGCCACCGGATCAGCTCGACGGCATCATCGACAACATCGGCCTGCCGCTGAGCGGCACCAACATGGTTTACAACAATAGCGGCACGATCGGTCCGCAGGACGGCGACATCCAGATTCTGCTGCAACCGGGCCACGACCCCAGCGCCGCGTTCGTGAAAACCCTGCGCGCCAGGTTGCCTCGTGAGTTTCCAGGGACAAGCTTCGCCTTTCTGCCGGCGGACATGGTGAGCCAGATTCTCAACTTCGGTGCGCCGGCTCCGCTGGACGTGAAGATTTCAGGCGAAAACAAGGCAGCCAATCAGGCCTATGCCATACGCATGCTGCGTGCGATGCGCGAGATTCCCGGCATTGCCGATGTCCGCCTGCAGCAGTCGGCCGGTACGCCGCAGTTGAATGTGGATGTGGATCGGGTGCGTGCGGATGAGCTTGGTATTACCGAGCACGACGTCACTAACAGCATGGTGGCTTCGCTGGCGGGAAGTCTGCAGGTGGCGCCAACGTTCTGGCTCAATCACGCCAACGGTGTGTCGTACGCGGTGGTCGCACAGACGCCGCAATATCGCATGGATACCTTGGCGGCACTGCAAAGTCTGCCGATCACGTCGTCGACCACTGGCGCGAAACAGGTGCTTGGCGCGCTGGCGACCATTCGGCGCACCTCCACGCCCGCGGTGGTGTCGCATTACAACATTGCGCCTTCCTTCGACGTGTATGCGTCGGTGCAAGGTCGCGATCTGGGTGCTGTGTCCGACGATATTCAGCAGGTGCTCGATGAAGCCGCGAAAGATCGCCCGAAAGGTTCGGTGGTGAGCTTGCTCGGGCAGGTGACCGCAATGAACAGCGCTTTCTCGGGGCTATTGTTCGGCTTGCTGGGTGCGATCGTGTTGATCTATATGCTGATCGTGGTGAACTTCCAGTCGTGGCTCGATCCCTTCGTGATCATCACTGCATTGCCTGCCGCGCTGGCGGGCATCGTGTGGATGTTGTTCGTGACGCACACCACCTTGTCGGTGCCGGCGTTGACCGGCGCGATCATGTGCATGGGCGTTGCGACGGCCAACTCGATCCTGGTGGTGAGTTTTGCGCGAGAACGTCTGGCCGAGCACGGCGATGCGGTGAAGGCCGCGTTGGAAGCGGGCTTCACACGCTTTCGTCCGGTGTGCATGACAGCGCTGGCGATGATCATCGGCATGATGCCGATGGCGGTGACACAGGAGCAGAATTCGCCGCTCGGTCGCGCGGTCATCGGCGGCTTGTTGTTTGCCACCTGTGCCACGTTGCTGTTCGTGCCGGTGGTCTTCAGCATCGTGCATGGGCGCGAGCAACACGTTGCGGATCTGGATTCGGCGGCCGGTGTTCCCCGTACGGCTTGATCAGTGCCTCAATAGAGATCGATCGGATCGACGTCCAGCGACCAACGTACCTTGCGTGCGCTGGGCAGTTGCGGCAATTGCAGCGACCATGGGCGTACGGCCGCATGAAGCTGACGGCGCGTGGTGGATTCGATCAGCAGTTGCCCTCGTTGCCGGCCCGCGCGTAGTGGCATGGGCGCGGGCATGGGGCCGGCGACTTGTAGCGTGGCGAGATCCGGCAAGGCATGAAGTGCCTCGGAAAGAAATGCATCCACGGCGGCGCGCTGATGCGCTTCGGCGCGCAGCAGTATTTGATGGCCATAAGGCGGCAGGCCGGTCTGTCGACGTTCCGCCAGAAGTTCTTTCGCGGCGGCGCCGTAACCTCGCGCAAGCAGGCTGTGCAACAGCGGATGATCGGGGTGATGCGTCTGCAACAGCACGCGGCCCGGCTTGCGCGCACGTCCCGCGCGTCCGGCGACTTGCACCACCAGCTGCGCAAGCCGTTCGCTCGCGCGGAAATCCACGCTCAGCAAGCCCTCGTCGACGCCGACGAGGGCCACCAGGGTGAGATTGGGCAGATCGTGTCCCTTGGCCAGCATCTGCGTGCCTACCAGGATCGCTGGCGCATCCGCTTGAAGATTGCCGAGCAATTGCTCGAAGGCATCGCGACGGCGAGTGGTCTCACGGTCGATGCGCAAGACAGGGGTGTTCGGAAAATGCGCCGTGAGTGCTTCTTCCAGCCGTTCGGTGCCTTGGCCTTGCGGTTTCAGTTCGTTGCTTCCGCAAACGGGGCAGCTGGTGGGCACGGCTGATTGATGATCACAGTGATGGCACACCAGCTTTCGCCACGCCGCATGCAGCGTGAGCGGATGTTCGCAACGCGGGCAGTCCGCGTGCCAGCCGCAGCCGTGGCACAGCAGAACGGGCGCATAGCCGCGGCGATTGCGAAACACCAGCACCTGTTCGCCACGTGCCACCGTCTCGCCGATGGTATGCAGCATCGCGGGCGACAATCCGTGCTCGAGGCGCTGCGCGCGCATATCCACGATCTGCACCTGCGGCGGATGCGCCGCACTAGGACGCGAGCGCAGATGGAGCGGCTGGTAACGTCCTGCCTCGACATTGGCCAGACTTTCCAGCGATGGCGTGGCGGAGCCCAGCAGCACGGGCACATGCAAGGCGCGTCCGCGGAGCATCGCGATGTCGCGCGCGTGGTAGCGGAAACCTTCCTGCTGCTTATAGGCGCTGTCGTGTTCTTCGTCGACGATGATCAATCCCGCGTGCGGAAGCGGCGTGAACACGGCCGAGCGCGTGCCCAGCATCACCTTCGCCTCGCCGTTGCGCATGCGCAGCCAGGCGCGGGCGCGTTCGCCCTCGGCGAGGTTGGAGTGCAGTACTTCGACCGGAACACCGAGCCGCTCGCGCAGACGGCGAACGGTCTGTGGCGCCAGGCCAATCTCCGGCACCAGCAGCAGCACCTGTTTGTCCTGAGCCAGCGCGCGCTCGATCAGCGAGAGGTAAACCTCGGTCTTGCCGCTGCCGGTGATGCCGTCGAGCAGGAACGGCTGAAAGCGACCGAACGCCTGCGCGACGGCATCGACCGCGGCTTCCTGTTCGGCCTGCAGCACAGGAGGAACGACGGTCGGACCTGGCGTCGAGGAAAGTGACTGTTCGCCGCGCTCGATCAGCCCGGCCTCGGTCAGCCGGCGTGCAGCCGCGCGCCAGTCGGGCAGTGACGTATCCAGCTCGGCAGCCGACATGGGGCCTTCGGACAGCGCTTCGAGCAAGGCACGACTTCCACCGCGCCGACTGCCTGCATCCAAGGCGCTTTGGCCGGCGATGGTCAGCCACCACACGGGCTCGCGGGTTTCCGGTAGCGGCTTGTCTTCGCGCAGCAGGAGCGGAAGGGCGTTGGCGTAAGCCTCGCCCGGTGCGCCGAGCCAGTAGTCGGCAGCCCAGGCCAGCGTGTGCATCAATGCCTCGTCGAGCAATGGCGCGTCATCCAGCACGCGCAACACGCGCTTGAGCCGGGCGTTGCCGACGTTCGCCGGGACATCGGTTTCAACCACCACGCCAACGGCTTTCCCGCGCCCGAAAGGCACAAGCACGCGACTCCCTGCCTTGACCTCGCCCGTGGTGGGCGGCAGGTAGTCGAACAAAGTGGGAAGAGGTACCGGCAAGGCGACGCGAAGAACGGATGGCATGGCAGTCAGTGGGGCCGGCATCGACGCGAGTGTATCCGGGCCCACGCCGATCTGGATGGAAACCCGCGAAGGATGTTGCGGTGGATGCTTGCCGACGATTGCTGCTCTGTCATCTAGGAACGATGGCTAAGTGACTCATCGCAACGTGGTTTTTCCCTTATCCACAAGAGTTGTGGATAAGTCTGTGGATGCGCCGGGGAGAGCGTGCCTTATTGCCCGTCAAAACAGCGCTGGGGACTCGCTGTTCAAGTTTTGACCAGTAAAAAAATATCATGCACATCAATGTCTTGGAAGATTGCTTCGATTCTGTGGCAGCCATCCTTCCATACTTGACACCCGCGTATGTCAATCCCTTGACGCTGTGCAAAACCGGCCTTTTCCGCCTGGAAAAATGACAATCAGTGCGCCAGGCCGAGGATGGCGGCGGTCCCGAGGGCCAGTCCGAACAGCCAGGAGTAAAGCCACCCGACAAAGCCGAATTTTACGACGGTCATCACCCAGCCCTGGCGGTAGATGCGCTTCTGCATGAGCAACAGGTAGATCGGGATCCACAGGAAGAAGACGGTCTGCACCAGCCCCATCGCGACGCCGACCCAGGCCGCATGCGGCTTGAGCCAGGTCGAGAGCATGCCGGCCAGCGTGATCAGCAAGAGGCTGGCGAAGATGAAGGCATGGCTGTGCAGGGCGACGATCAGGTGCTCCATGTAAAGCCTGCGCTTGAAGATGTAGATCAGCGTCAGCAGCAGGGCGAAGGCGGGAATCAAGACGAGCATGGTTTCCGGCAGCGCGCTGAAGACGTTGGTGATCAGGCGGTCCCGCGCTTCCTGGCGCTGACCGGCATTGCCATGGAACAGCGCCTGGATGTTCTCCTGCATGTGCTGCGCCGTCGCGGTGAGCCGGCGATTGGCGAAATCCGGCAGCCAGCTGATCTGGATCGGTTTGATGGGTTTCTCGTGCTCGTCGTCCGACTGCTCCGTGTGAGCACCGGTTGCAACGCTGCTCGCGACCGCTGCCGCCGAGGAGGAAGACGCGGCGACTTCCGCCAGGCGGTGCTTCGCATCGTCGCGGTATTTCTGCTCCATGCGATCGACCTCCGCCACGATGGCTGGATTGCCGCCCGCACCCGCGTTCTCGGTGCGGGTTGCGTCCAGCATCGCCAGGTTCTTGCTGAGGTCTTTCTGTACGTCGGCGGGGGTCTCGTCGTCCGAGAAATCGCTGGCCTGGCCCGTCAGCACCGCTTGCTGGTGCTTGTGATCGATGCGGTAAGTCATCAGATCGGCCGCCAGGTGCATCACGAAGAACGACAGCAGGCAGGTGATGAACATCAGCCTGAACGGCGCGATATAGCGCACGCGCCGCCCGCTGAAATATTCCAGCGTGAGGAAGCCGGGCTTGAGCATCAGCGGCGGAAGCGTGTGGAAGATGCGTCCGTCGATGTGCAGGACTGTTTCGAAAAACTCCTCGAACAGCCCATGCACCGGCTTGAGCACGCTGTGTATCGACTGCCCGCAATGGTGGCAATACTCGCCCTGCATCGGCGTAGTGCAGTTGGCGCAATGCACGCCTTCGAATGTGGTCAGTTCCTTCATGCCCAATCCCCTGCGCAGCAGCGTGCGATCTTGGCATAGCTGACCAGATTAAGCCTACAGGTCGGGTACTATTATGAGCCGCGGAGTGCCTTTCCCCATGAAATTGTTCCATCCCGACCGCGCCCGGGTGTCGAGGGAGATCCTCGCTACGGTGCGCCTGGCCCTGCCTCTCATGCTGGCCCAGCTTGCCGCCATCGGCAGCAACGTGATCGACGCCGTGCTGGCGGGTCACGTGAGTGCGCATGTGCTGGGCGCGGTGGCGGTGGGTGCGAGCATTTGGTCGCTGGCGATCGTCAGCGGCATCGGCATGATGATGTCGGTGCCGCCCTTTATTTCGCAGCTCGACGGGGCGGGGCGCCGGCATGAGGTGGGCGAGGTTTTCCACCAGGCGATCTGGCTGGCGCTGGGGATGGGCGTGTTGCTGTGGTTCGCGGTGCGCCATGCCGAACCGCTGATCAAGATGATCGGCGTGTCGCCCAGCCTGTATATCGATGTGGGCGAGTTCCTGCGGGCGATCAGCTGGGGCGCGCCGGCGCTGACCTGCTATTTCGCGCTACGCGGACTCTCGGAGGGTCTGTCGATGACCCGGCCCTCGATGTATTTCAGCTTCGGCGGCCTGTTCGTGCTGGTTCCGCTGGGTTACATCTTCATGTTCGGCAAGCTGGGCCTGCCGCCGCAGGGTGCGCGCGGCTGCGGCATCGCCACGGCCACGGTGCTGTGGCTGGAGATGCTGGCGTTCGGCGTCTATGTGATGTGCCATCGCAACTACCACGGCCTGGGTCTGTTCACGCGCTTTGAGCGGCCGAATCGGCAGCGCATCGGCGCACTGGTGCATATCGGATTGCCGATGGCGATCACCTTGCTGGCCGAGGCCGGGTTGTTCGTCGCGGCGGCGCTGCTGATCGGCACGATGGGCGAGGACATGGTCGCCAGCCATCAAGTGGCGTTGAACGTGGCATCGCTGTTTTTCATGATCCCCCTGGGGCTGGCCATGGCGATCACGGTGCGCGTGGGCAACGCGGTCGGGCGGGGCGATGCGGCGGGTGTGCGCTACGCGGGTTTCTGCGGGATCGGCCTGACGCTGCTGACGCAGTTTGTCTCTGCCGGCTTCATGCTGGGCATGCCGCATGTCATCGCCTCGCTTTACACCCATGACAAAACGGTTGTCGCCCTGGCGGCGCAGCTGTTGGTGCTGGCGGGCTTTTTTCAATTTTCCGACGGCATCCAGGTGGCCTCGAACGGCGCCTTGCGCGGCCTGAAGGACACGCGCGTGCCAATGGCGATCACGCTGTTTGCCTACTGGCTGGTCGGCATGCCGATCGGCTGGTGGCTGGCCTTCCACGCCAAGCTTGGCGCGCGCGGTATCTGGATGGGCCTGATCGCGGGCCTGAGCATGGCGGCGTTGCTTTTGTTCGTACGCTTCTGGCGCAGTTCCCACCGACGCCCATTCGGGACGTTTGGCCCTGTCGCGCCGGCATCGGCCGATGTCACGATGCCCTCATGACCGGCGCCGCGTGAACGGTTACGCTGGCGGGAGCCACCAGGAACCCTGAGCAACTATGTCGACACCACCGCCCATTCGCCAGCAACGACAGTCCAATGGTTTCTGGGCCTTCCTGCGCGTGTTCGGGCGCGGCATCAACACCGTCCGGCTGGTCATCATCAACGTGCTGTTCTTCTTTTTCCTGGCGGTGTTTCTGTTGTTGATCCTGGGCATCGACGCGGCCAGGCATGTCGACGGCATCCAGGACAACAGCGTGCTGGTGCTGAAACCCGAAGGGCGGCTCGTCGAGCAGTACAGCATCAACCCGATGCAGCGCACGTTGTCCAAGCTTTCCGGGAACGAGCCGAAGGAAGTGCAGCTGCGCGACCTGACGGGCGCGATCGACGCGGCGGCAAAGGATTCGCGCATCACGCGCATCGTGCTCGATCCGGGTCAATTGCAAGCCAGTGGATTCGCAGCGCTGAGCGAAGTAGGTGCGGCGCTGGATCGCTTCCGCGCAGCCGGCAAGCCGGTGGTGGCGTGGGCGCCGAGCCTGGACCAGTACCAGTATTACCTCGCGGCACATGCCGATCGCATTCTGCTCGATCCGCAAGGCGGCGTACTGATCACGGGGCTGTCCGACTATCGCCTGTTCTACAAGAGCCTGCTCGACAAGCTTGGCGTGGACGTCTATCTGTTCCGCGTCGGGCAATTCAAGAGCGCCGCCGAGCCCTTCATCCTCGATCACGCCTCACCCGAATCCAAGGAAGCCGACAGCTACTGGATGGGCGGCCTGTGGGACAAGTACATCGACGATGTGGCGAAACTGCGCAAGCTCGATCCGGCCGTGCTGCGCCAGGATATCGACGATCTGCCCGACCGCATCGCGACCACGCAGGGCGATCTCGCCAAGCTTGCGCTGGGCGAACACCTCATCGACGGCATGGCCACGCGCGAGGAGCTGATCAAGATGCTTCGTACGCAGGGCGTGCCGGCCGGCAAGGACGGCCACGGTTTCCGTGGTGTCGCGCTGGACCGCTACGCGGCCGCGGCATCCAACCTCAACCGGAGCACGGGCTCGGGCGTGACCGTGGTCGTCGCCGAAGGCGAGATCACGGGAGGCGAGCAGCCTGCGGGAACGATTGGCGGCGAATCCACCGCCGCGCTGATTCGCGCCGCGCGTGAAGACAAGCGCACCAAGGCGCTGGTGTTGCGGGTGAACTCGCCGGGTGGCGAAGTGTATGCCGCCGAGCAAATCCGCCGCGAAGTGGCGCAGACGCGGGACGCCGGCATTCCGGTGGTCGTGTCGATGGGCGACGTGGCCGCCAGCGGCGGCTACTGGATCTCGATGAATGCCGACAAGATCTTTGCCGAGCCCAACACCATCACCGGATCGATCGGCATTTTCGGCATGTATTACACGGTGCCCAAGGCACTGAGCAAAATCGGCATCAGCAGCGATGGCGTCGGCACGGGTCCGCTGGCGGGCGCGTTCGATGTCAGTCGTCCGCTGGATCCCAAGGTGGGCTCGGTGATCCAGGCGATCATCAACAAGGGTTATCACGATTTCGTGGGCGGCGTGGCGCAGGCGCGCGGCAAGGATTACTCCGCCGTCGACGCCATTGCGCAGGGTCGCGTGTGGACCGGCGAACAGGCGAAAGAGCGCGGACTCGTCGATCAGCTCGGCGGGCTCGACGCGGCCATCAAGCAAGCGGCGGACTCGGCCGGACTCGGCAAGGACTATGCCGTGCGCTATCAGGAGCAACCGATGAGCGCGTTCGAACGCTTCATCGTCAGCTTCAATCAGAGTGCCATGGTGTCGGCATTCCAAGGCTACGGCGTCAGATTGCCCGGCTGGGTTGCGCAGTTGCCGGCACTCGCGCCGGAATTGCAGATGCTGCGCACCGCGCAGGCGGGTCAGCCGAACGTGTATTCGTACTGCTTCTGCTCACCGCACTGACCGATGTGGCGCGGCGTTCGGCGCCGCGCCCGTCGCATGCGGTTCGACGATTCAATCCACGTCGGCGCTGTAATAGTCGCCGCGTCGTCTGACGTGTACGGGCATGGCGAAGGCGGCAGTTATTGCGCTGTCCGTCAGTACGGTTTCCTTATTGCCTTCCTGCAGGACTTTGCCATCGCGGAGCAAGAGTACGTGGTCGATTTCCGGCAGGATTTCTTCCACGTGATGCGTGACCAGCAGCAGCGTGGTGCCATGACGCGCCAGCTGGCGCAGGCTTTCCAGAAAGCGGCGGCGGCTGGCGGGATCGAGTCCCGCGCAGGGCTCGTCCAGCAGCAGTGCGCGCGGCGCGTGAACCAGTGCGCGAGCGATCAGCACGCGGCGTGCTTCTCCCGTGGAGAGACTGGCCATGTCGCGACCGATCAAATGAGAGGCTTCCATCTGTGCCAATGCGTCCCGTGCGCGCTCGCGCATGGAGGGAGTGACTTCGTGATCGAGCCCAAGCCCTCGCGCCGAGAAAAAGCCCGAAACGACGGCATCGAAAACTTCCAGCGGCGAATCGCTGGTGTAGTCGAGCTGCACCGCAGGCGACACGATGCCGATCAGGCTGCGCAATTCGCTCACGTTCCAGCGGTCGCGGCCGAACACGCGAATGACGGGTGCGCCGTCGCGGCGCGCAAGCGGATAAAGCTGGCGCGCGATCAGACGGATGAGCGTGGATTTTCCCGAGCCATTGGGGCCGAGTATCGCGGTGTGCTGACCGATGGCGAGGCTGAGGCTCAGGCGATCGAGGATCAACGCGTCTCCACGCATCACGCTCGCTTCATGGATATCCAGCAGCGGAACGGACGCGTGGAGACTCTGGTGGATGCAATCGGGACTCATGTCCGAACCTTGCCCGCAACGACGCAGGATGGCAAGCCGTGGACGTACAGACGTCCAAACACTTACAGCCAAGGTTGGCGTTTACTGCGATTGCTGATCGATCTGCTTGGCCTGGTCGGCGGCCTGCTTGTCGACGATCTTCTGCACGTCCTTGGCACGCTGTTCGTCCTTCTTCATCGCATCCCATGGCGTGGAGATCGATTGCGCGCCGGCGGCCTTGGGATCGGATTCGGGTGCGGGCGGCTTGCCGCTGCAGGCGGCGAGGGTAAGCATGCAAAGCAGTACGGAGACGGTTTTCATGGCGATGGCTTCAGGTCGGCGACGTGGGGAAGTGTCCCGCTGCGTGGCGCCGTGCACAAGTCGATCGTGTAAGCTGCGCGCATGAACAGCCGCATCGATGCCTGGCAATTGCAGGGCCACACCGCTTTGATCACCGGCGCCAGCAAGGGCATCGGCTATGCCGCAGCGCGCGAGCTGGCCAGCCTGGGAGCAAACCTGCTGCTGGTGGCACGCGATGACGATTATCTTGAGCAAGTCCGCGTCGAACTGACCGACGACTATCCCGGCATTGATGTCCTGGCGTTCGCCGCCGACGTGAGCGAAGCCGAGGAACGCCTGTCGGTATACGACTGGATCGCGGACTTGGGTACGCCGCTCTCGATCCTGATCAACAATGCTGGCGGTAATCAACCCAAGCCCACGCTTGACTATAGCGAGTCGGAATACCGCACCATCTTCGAGCAGAATTTGTTTTCGGCTTACGAAATGTGCCGCCTCGCGCATCCGCACCTGACGCAGCACGCCAACGCGGCGATCGTGAACGTGGGCTCGGTATCCGGCGTCACGCACGTGCGTACCGGTTCGCCCTACGGTATGACTAAAGCGGCCTTGCATCAGCTCACGCGCAATCTGGCGGCGGAATGGGCGGTCGACGGTATCCGTGTCAATGCGGTGGCGCCCTGGTACATCCGCACTCAACGTTCGGAACCGTCGCTGGCGGATGCCGACTATCTCGACGAGGTGCTTGATCGCACGCCGCTGCGGCGCATCGGCGAGCCGGAAGAAGTGGCTGCGGCCATCGCTTTCCTCTGCCTGCCCGCTGCGAGCTATATCACCGGTCAGGTGCTCGCTGTCGACGGCGGCTTTCTCAATTACGGGTTTTGATCGCGCACAGACTTTTCCACAGCAACTGGGGAAAGGCTGGTGGCAACCCTGTGGAAAACTTTGCGCACGTCTTGCCCGACAAGGTGTTAGATGACATTGCGCAGATTTTGCTCAGCACTGCTGGAGTTGCGCTAGCAGTTCGCTCTCGCGTTGAAGCAGTGGTGGTTGGTCGCTCTTGAAGGTGCGCGACAACTTCTTTTCGTTCTCGTCGTATTCGTCGCGCAAGGTGGTGCAGGTGTCCTGGGGCGTCATGGGCTGACATGTGTCCTGCATCAGGGTGTAGTGGCTGGCGATCATCGCGGCATTGGGTGACACGCGGCCGCCGTAGTTCTGACCGATCGGCGTGGGCACGATGCCCGTCATTGCCAGCGGCGCGTAGTAGGGCTGAGGATTGCCGTTGCTGCTGACGTAGGGCTTGTTGTCGGTGGCACGAATGCAGCGATACATCGGCGCGGGTGGCATCGATGGCGGTTTGGCCGGCGCTGGCGGCGGCGTGGTGGCCATGCGCGGTGTGTCGTCGACCGGCGTGGGCAACGGCGAGGAGACTGGGCCATCGTCCTGGAGCTGCATGGTCTGCTCCCGCTGGCCGTGAGCGCACGGTGTGCCCTGATAGATCACAGAACCGTTGGCCGCGACGCATTTGTAGACCGTGGTCGTATCCGCCACGGCGGGCGCAGGCACGTTCGCCCACGCGAAGAGCAGGACATACACCAGCAACATCAAGGCGCCGAGACGTTTCACGCTGCGATTCTAATCCCCTCGCAGCAGCTCCGGGCCGGGCCACGCAAATAGTGCGAACAGGCCCTAAAACTCGATGTCGTGCTCTTCGGCCGCGAATCCGATGGTGAGGGCACCTTCACCGACATTGACCATGCCGGTAATGCTCATCGGCGCCTGCATCAGCGTGACGCCGCATTCCTGGCATGCCTGGGCCAATTTGTCGTAGCCCGGCAGCTTCGGCAGTTCGGAGAGGTCGCCACCGTAGGCGGTGCACATCACCGGCACCAGCAGGCCTGCCCGCACGCGGTCGGCGGCATAGTTAAAGAGTGTCTCGCAACCATGCTCCCAGCCGCGCACCTTGCCGACCGGGCTGGTGTCGCCACGGTAGCCGCGCAGCAGGGGCTTGATGTCGAGCGTGGAGCCGAGCACGGCACTGAACAGGCCGACGCTGCGGTCTCCCTTTTTCTTGGCGCGCGCGCGAAGGTAGTAGAGATCGCGCGGCAGCATGTAGCCATACGAGTTTTCGGCGATGTAGGCCAGCCTCTCGCGAATCGCCGCGGGCGGCTCGTTGGCCTGCATCAGGCGCGCGGCTTCCACCACGCAAGGGGCGGAACCCGCGAACAGGCTGCGGGTATCCAGCACGCGCATCAGGAAGGGGCCGGTGATGCCGGCCGGCTCGCGCACCTGGCGGTAGTTCTTGAGTACGGCGAAGCTGGCCTTGACCACATGGTCGTAGATGGGGCTGCGGGTTGCCGTGATGGTCAGGCAGAACACGCAGTCGTTTTCCAGCACCAGTTTTTCCAGGAACAGCTTCTGCACGTCTTCCACCGAGCACGGCTCGGTTTCCGCCGAATGGCTGCGGCTGCCCAGCTTCAGATTGAGGAAGCGCTCGATTTCGGCCGGGTTGCGGTCGTCCTTGAAGGTGGCGTTGTCGACCCGCACCGCGATGGGCATGACGGCAATGTTGTGTTGCTGCAGGAAATCCTGGGGCAGATCGCAGGATGCATCGATGGCCAAGCCCATTCGCATGTTGCCGATTCCTCACTTTCGGTCGCGCTTTGAACATAGCACGCAGCTATGTCATGGGATTGTCGCACTGCGCCAAGTTTCAACGCAGTTGGCGGTAGGCTTCAGGATCAAAGTCATCGACTTGTACGACGGCGTCGCGTGCGGCCTGTGCTTCAGCCAGGGCATCGTACTCGGCCTGCGTGATGATGCCGGCGGCCAGGCCGAGTGCGTCGAGCTGGTCCTTCGGCGCACGTTCCAGGCGTCCCTCGCGCATGGCGTCGCGTAGCTTGGTTTCCACCGGGATGGCGCGGACGGCTTTGTCCAGTGCGGCTTCCAGTTCGCCCAGCCCGGGCTCGCCCGGGCCGGGCACGTAGATATCCTGGGTGAGGTTGATGCGCGCCTCGCGGTCTTCCAGGATGGCGCGCGCCGCGCGCTGGCCGAGCGGGTCCGACGGACGCCGCAGGTGCGCGCCGAGCGGAAACACGAGGCATCGTGCAAGGAGCGCCAGCGGTCCGGGCAGGTTGTCCAGTACGCCGCGCAGGGCTTCCTGCGTGCGATAGAGCGCAAGGGTCGCGCTCCAGCGCGCCAGGTCGTAGTTGGAGGCGAACTTGGTTTCGTCGTGATAGCGCTTGAGCGTGGCGGCGGCGAGGTATTGCCAGGCAAGCGCGTCGGCCAGGCGGCCGGAGATTTTCTCGCGCCGCTTGAGCGAACCGCCCAGTGTCGCCATGCACACATCCGAGACAAAGGCGAAAGCCGAAGCGAAACGCGTGAGTTGCTGGTAGTAGCGCTTCAGCTCCGTGTCGATGGGAATGCGTGCCAGCCGGCCCATGGTGAGCCCGAGCAGCAAGGCGCGCACGCCGCGCGTGAAAACGAAGTTGATGTAGCCGAAGGCGGCGACATCGAGCTTGATCAGATCTTTCGCGGCAATCGCATCGATCAGTCGCGGTACCCACGGATGGCAACGAATGGCGCCCTGACCGTAGATGATCATCGAACGTGTAAGGATGTTCGCGCCTTCCACCGTGATGCCGATCGGCACCGCCGTCCACATGCGCGACAGCGCATTGCGCGGACCGCGCTGGATGGCGGCGCCTGCGCGAATATCCATCGCGTCGCTGACGACTTCGCGCATCGCATCGGTGAGATAGGCCTTGGCGACGGAACCAAGTACGGCAGGCCGCTCGCCGGCATCCAGCGCGCCGCAGGTGAGCGTGCGTGTGGCGGTCATTAAATAGGTGAGTCCGGCGATGCGCGCCAGCGGTTCCTCGATGCCTTCGAAACGGCCGATGGGTGTGTCGAATTGCTCGCGCACCGTTGCGTACGCGCCGCAGAGGCGCGTGGACATCTGTGCCGCGCCGATAGCCAGCGCCGGCAGCGAGATCGAGCGGCCGGCCGCCAGCGATTCCATCAACATGCGCCAGCCGTGACCGATCTGTTCGGTGCCGCCGATGATGGCATCCAGCGGGACGAACACATCCTTGCCGACAATCGGACCGTTATTGAACGGCACGCCCATCGGATCATGGTGACGACCGATATCGATGCCTGGCAGATCGCGCGGGATCAATGCGCAGGTAATGCCGCAATCGACGATATCGCTGAGCAGATGGTCGGGATCCTTGAGCTGGAACGCGAGACCGATCAGCGTCGCCACGGGAGCGAGCGTGATGTAGCGCTTGTTCCAGTTCAGGCGAAGGCCCAGCACTTCCTCGCCGTTCCATCTGCCGCGCGTGACGACGCCGGTCGATTGCGTGGCCGCCGCATCCGAACCGGCTTCAGGGCCGGTCAGCGCGAAGCAGGGAATGTCGCGACCGTCCACGAGTCGCGGCAGATAGCGTTGCTTCTGTTCGTCCGTGCCGTAATGCACCAGCAGTTCGCCGGGACCAAGTGAATTAGGCACCATCACCGTGACAGCCGCCGCGATCGATCGACTGGCAACGCGCGTCACCACGCGCGAATGGCCTATCTCTGAGAAACCCAGCCCGCCGAATTGCTCCGGTATCACCATGCCGAAGAAACGTTCGCGCTTGAGGAAATCCCACACTTCGGGCGGCAGGTCGCGGTCCTGTTCAATCTGCCAATCGTCGAGCATCGCGCAAAGACGTTTGACGGGCCCGTCCATGAAGGCCTGTTCTTTTTCGCTAAGCGGCTTGCATTGAAAGTTCGCCAGGTATTTCCAGTCCGGCATGCCGGAAAAAATCTGCGCGTCCCACCACACCGTGCCCGCTTCCAATGCAATGCGCTCCGTGTTGCCGAGCTTCGGCATCACCTTGCCAAGCGCGGGTAACAAGGAGTGTGCGAACAGCACGCGACGCAGCGGTGCGAAACCCATGACGATGGCCAGAAGGATCGAACCGAGCAGCAAAGGCGTGAACAGCATCGGCGTGTCGATGCCGCAGACGTACCAGGTAAGGAACAGCACAGCGAGTGCGCCAGCCCATGCCAGCCATCCGCGACCGGCATACGCAAAACCGAACAACACGATCAAGGCAATGATCCAGCCGCAAGCAAGCATGCTGCTCTCCTTCATCGTTTAGACGATGGTGAAGTGTGCCACTTCAAGGAAACGCGAACACGGAAACGCGTTTTGGCGTCTAAGATAGTCGCACTTGAACGTGGCATCGCGCCGGTATGGCGTCACCGGTCATGCACGGCCGGCTCTAAGGCAGAGTTGCTATGAAAACCAAACACGAGATCGTCACAAACTGGCTGCCGCGCTATACCGGCCTTTCGCTGGAGCAATTCGGTCCGCACATCCTGCTCACCAATTTCGGCCATTACGTCGACCTTTTTGCGGAGTGGCATGGCGTGGAAGTGCAGGGGCGCGATCGCCCCATGCCGAATGCGACCGCCGATGGCATCACCATGATCAACTTCGGCATGGGCAGTCCGAATGCAGCCACGGTCATGGACCTATTGGGTGCCATCCAGCCGAGCGCAACATTGTTTCTCGGCAAATGCGGCGGTGTGAAAAAGAAAAACAAGCTGGGCGATCTGATCTTGCCGATCGCCGCCATCCGCGGAGAAGGCACCAGCAACGATTACCTGCCGCCCGAAGTCCCCGCATTGCCGGCCTTCCAATTGCAGCGCGGTGTTTCCACCATGATTCGCGACCTGGGTCACGACTATTGGACCGGCACGGTCTACACGACCAACCGTCGTGTGTGGGAGCACGACGATACATTCAAGGAATATCTGCGTCGCACGCGTTGCATGGCGGTCGATATGGAAACCGCGACGATCTTCGCGGCGGGATTCGCCAATGGCATTCCCTGCGGGGCACTGTTGCTGGTGTCCGATCAGCCCATGATTCCGGAAGGCGTGAAGACCGAGCTCAGCGACCGCAGCGTGACTACCCAGTATGTCGAGGCGCATATCCGCATCGGCATCGAGGCGTTGAAGCTGGTCCGCCGTAACGGCCGCAGCGTCAAGCACCTGCGCTTCGAGGACGAGCCCGGCGAGTAATCGGCGGGTGAGGGGCCATATCGAGAAGAATGGCTTGTGGCTGGCGCCCTCCTTTGGCCCAGAGAGGAGGGCTCGGCCGACAGGTATCAGTACCACCTCGTAAGTTTTAAGACAGGAAGCCGTTATTTCGTGCCGTGAAATGGCGACTGGTCGACTTCAAATTCACGAAGGTGTCATCGCGGCGTCGCAAGGAATTCACGGGAATCCCAGAATTCGCAATATCTTACTATTAAACGTAAGTTTTTGCCATTGACTTTATGTTATTTGGGCCTTTATGTTCGGCAGAACAAATTGCTAAACGTCGGTTAAGCATTACTTGGCTGCTTAGGCAATTTGGTAGGGGATGGGGAAGATAAATCCGTTGGTAACTTGGTCCGGGCGGTGTCTCAGGGCCGAGGCAGGGATATTGCTGACGGCTTTTTATCTCTTTTGTAATTCTTGCCGCTGGGGAACTTTCAATGAATAACCGTTTGAAGCGAATTAATAATTATCGCCGTAACGCCCTGACCGCCGCGCTGGCGGTGAGCATGGGCTTTACGGGTTACGCCTATGGTCAGGCCACCACGGGTTCCGTGTTTGGTACCGCGCCGGTGTCCGCTGGTGAGACGGTTCGCGTCGTCAACAATCAGACTGGCCTGACCCGCGTCGTAGCGGTCGACAGCGCTGGCCGCTACAGCGCCAATCAGCTGCCGACGGGCGACTACACCGTGTCGCTGATGCAGGGTGGCAACGTGGTGTCTACGCAGGACCATGTGCAGGTAACCGTGCAGGGTGGTACGAACGTGCCGTTTGCCGCTCCTGCGTCGGCCAAGAACGCGCAGAACCTCTCCACCATCACGGTTTCCGCCAACGCGGTGCCTGCGATCGACGTGTCTTCCACCCGTCAGACCCAGGTGATCACCGCGCAGCAGTTGAAGACGCTGCCGATCGCTCACAGCGCTGAAGCCATTGCGCTGCTGGCCCCCGGCGTGAGCGGGGGTGGCTCCAGCCTCGGCACGGGTCCGACCGGTGCGCCGCTGGTTTCGATGGGCGGCAACAGCGTGGTGGAAAACGCTTATTACCTCAACGGTTTCAACACCACCGATCCGATCGGTGGCGCGGGCGGCATTTCGCTGCCTTACTTCGCCATTTCCGAACAGCAGACGATCACCAGCGGTTACGGCCCGGAATACGGTCGTTCGACCGGTGGCGTGATCAGCCAGATCGGCCAGCGCGGTAGTAACCAGTGGCACGCCGGTGTGTACGTGTCCACCCGTCCGGGCTGGGCCGAAAGCGACTACGACAACATCAAATACAGCAACCCGCTGACGCCGGTGGGCACGCTTGGTTATAACGTCAACCCGGCCACCGGTGCTCTTACTTCTGGTCCTTACATGGCGCAGAACCAGGGCGTCACGAACTATCTGCCCGGCTACGGCCAGATCCAGAGGGGCCGCAAGCAGGATAGCGACTGGGAAAATGTGTATGACGCCTACCTCAGCGGCCCGCTGATCAAGGACAAGCTGTTCTTCTTCATCACTGCCGAATGGCAGCACGACAGCAACGATCATGGCACGGCGAACTACGGCATGGTGTCGCCTTCGGGCTACTACGAATCGAGCGCCACGAACAGCCCCAAGCTGTACGGCAAGTTGGACTGGAACATCAACGACAGCAACGTGCTGGAATTGACGGGCGTCAGAAGCCAGCAAAATGAAACCAGCGACAACTTCTATCAGTACAACTACTCGAACCAGTCGGTCGCCAACTACTACTCTCCGGGTGTGCTGTTCAAGAACACCTACAACATCGGTATCCTGAAGTACACCTCCTACATCACCGACGACCTCACGCTTGAACTGATGTACGGTGTGATGGGCGCCGATTACTACAGCAGCTTCGCGGGCGGTCAGGTTTCTCCCGTCACGTTCGGCACCGGGTTTGTTGTGCCGCCGGGTGTTGTCGCTCCGCAGCTGGTTGATACATCCCTTCCCAATCCGAGCCATACCACCAAGACCGAGAATCTGCGCATCGACTTGGATTGGAAGGTCACCGAAAATCACGATCTGAAGTTCGGTATCGACAACGTCCAGTACCGTGACGATAACGACGGCGCCACGACCATTGGTGGCGGCACCTGGAACTACTTCACCGGTACGCCGTCGAGTATCTCTGCTGCGCCGTTCCTCAATGGTGCGGGCAACGTTACGGGCAACTACGTTCAGCAATCCATCGTGCAGACGGACGTCTCGATTGCTTCGCGCGAGAAGGCGCAGTACGTCGAAGACCGCTGGCAGGTCATGCCTAACCTGTTGCTCGACCTCGGTTTGCGCAACGATCAGTTCGTAAACACCGGCCCCGGTGGCGAAGCCTACGTGAAGGAAAACAGCCCGCAGTGGGCGCCGCGCCTTGGCGCCAGCTGGGACGTGTTTGGCGACAGCACGTTCAAGGTCTTCGGTAACGCAGGGCGCTACTATCTCGCGTTGCCGGCGGGTCTGGCCGGACGTAACCCGCAATTCGGTTCCATCAACGGCTCCGTCGTCTATACCTACACGGGGATCTCGTCGAATGGTCAGCCGACCGGGCTGACTGTGGTTCCCGTCGCCAACACGGGTGGTCCGGTGCCAGGCTTCTTCTCGTCGGACGGCGAGAATGGCGGCGCTCACGGCAACATCAAGAACTACGCCTCGACCAACCTCAAGCCGCAGTATCAGGACGAATACGTGCTGGGCATGCAGAAGCAGCTCGGTGACACCGGTCTGGTGTGGGGCGCGCAGGCGACCTGGGAGAAGGCGGGCAATCTCGTCGATGATACCGACGTCCTGTACCAAGGCGGCGTCATTCCGGGTCTGGTCAATCCGGGCAAAACCAACTACATCCCGCAAGCCGGCGGTTACGCCATCTGGAACCCGAACACGGGCGCAGGTCTTGTCTGCAATGGCGCCTTCGGTACAGCACCGGGTAACTGCTCAATGCCGGTACCGTCGCGTAAGTACTACGCGCTGGAGAACTATCTGGAACACAGCTGGGACGGCAAGTGGTACGCCAAGGTCGACTACGTGTTCTCCAAGTCCTACGGCAGCACCGAAGGTCCGACCGACACCCCGATTGGCCAGATCACGAATCAGCGCATCAACGCTGCCTCCGGTTCGACCACGGCACAGTGGGACTTCCCGGACCTGATGGAATACGCCAACGGTGAGCAGGCCAATAGCCATCGCCACACCCTGAAGGCGTTTGGCTCCTATGCCATTACGCCGGAATGGATGGTCAGCGGCACGTACATCATCCAGTCGGGTGCGCCGAACGTCTGCTTGAGCGGTTACGGCAGCGAGATTCTTCCGGACTTGTACAGCGGCCCGTATCAGCACTTCTGCGGTGGCACGCCGGCCAACAATGGCACCAACGTTCAGTTCAATGCGGCCACTGGTCAGTACGTCTTGGTGGGTTCTGGCGGCCAACCGTCTCCTCCGGGCGACAGCGGCCATACGCCATGGACGCATCAGCTGAACCTGGCGTTGACCTATACCCCGCTGTGGGCGAACAAGCACCTGACGTTGCAGTGGGAAATCCACAACGTGTTCAACGAGCAGGCCGCAACCCTTTATTACACCGAATACGCCATCGGCATTGGCCCAGGCCCGAATGGCAACAACCAGGGTACGGGTTATTTGAGCCCGGTCTACCACACCGCGCAGTCGACGGAAACGCCGCGTTACATGGATTTCAACGTGAAGTTCGACTGGTAATAGCGATAGACGATGCACCGGTGCCAGGGAAGGTGCTGGTCATCGGAGCAAAGAAGAAGGCCGCCGGGCAACCGGCGGCCTTCTTCGTTTCAATGATCGAGATACTGAATCAACGGCGCCAGAAAATCCCGATAGTGTGTACTGCGCGCGGTATCGCCGCGTATTGGCTGGCGCACTTGTGCCGCGCTGGCTGTGCTATGCACATCGCGTTGCGTCTGATGCGGCGAGAGGCACGCTGCGTCAAAGGGAAGCTGGCAGAACGCAAGCAGTTGCCGAATCTGCGTTTCAGGCTCTTGCACCAGTTTCTCGTAGGCAAGATCGAACACCTTGCCCGGATGCTTTGCCTGCCAAAAGTCACTGAGACGCCGGTAGTCGTTGTAATAGCCGGCCAGATCCTGCAAGTCATAGCTGAAGAGAGTGCCTTCGCTGAATAACTGGCGGTAACAGGCAAAACAGGTTTCGACCGGGTCGCGATGACAATCGATGATTTTGGCACCCGGCAACATGGCGCGAATCGCACCCACCCATTGCCAGTTCTGCAATCCTTTGTCGGTGGAATAAGTTCGTTTGGCGCGCCAGCGAGCGGTGCGATCAAGATAGCTTTTGCCAAGTCGCGCCCAATCCTCCACGGTGGCGTCGCTCACCCAATGCGGGAAGTTTTTGCCGCGCCGACTCGATTCTTCGTCGAGAACGTTTGAGAGGTCATTGATCTCGTTTGCACCTTCCACGAGCGGGTGCGATGCAAGGATGTGTTCAACCAGCGTCGAGCCGGAACGCGGAAGACTGGCGATGAAAATCACCTCATGACCGAGCGCCGGATCGACCGGTGCAGGTAATGGCATATCGAAAGCAGCGGCGATAGCGTTGGCATGCTCGCGCGCGGCGGCGGCATTCCATGGGTCGATCTGTCGTTTGACGGCATTGGCGTTCCGCAATGCCTCAAACGCACCGGCATAGTCGCGTTGGTCCTCGAGTGCCTTATATAGGCTAAAGCCCAGCAGCGCGCGCGAATCGGGCGAAAGCTGCCGGTTCTCCAAGACCTGTCTGATTTGCTGCGCATCGGCCATCGAGAGTGGTTCGGTTTTCAGGTTCGCCAAACCGTGCCATGCCAGTGCTTCATTGGGTTGCAACGCAAGCACTTTGCGGTATTCGGTCACCGCATCGCGGATGTTGCCTCGTATCGTGAAAATGTCGGCCAACGTGATGCGTGCCGTGATGTGCCGTTCGTCCAGCGTGAGTGCGCGCTTTAAAGCGTCTGTCGCTTCGTCCAGCTGCCACTCCAGCTTCAGCGCCTTGCCTAGATTGAACCAGATGGAGGGTTGTGCGGGTGCGAGTTTGGTGGCGCGGCGCAAGTGAACAAACGCTTCTTCCGTTGCCCCCGAATCGTAAAGGGCGCCTCCGAGATTGGTGAGAATATTCGGGTCATCGGGTCGTTGTTTCGCCGCTTTGCGCATGTACTCGGCTGCGGTGTTGCTGTCCCCCAGCATCTGGCACGCGATGCCATAGAGAAATTGCGCGTTGGCCAAGCCAGGTGCTTCGGTCAGTACGCGTTTCAGAGGTTGTTTGGCTAGATCAGGTTGCCCTTGCGACAAAGCTTTAGCGGCTTCGCCCAACCAGGTTTGTGCTGCAGGAGAGAGGGTGGGGGGCGGCGGCATGAGCAACCTGATCCGAAAAAATATTGGAGCGGATGCCCAGTCTGGCACGTTCTCCGAATGTTAAAGCGCCGCCCGCGAGTCATGGAAGTTCCACTTGCTGGGACGTGCGATTACCATGGGGTGGCGCCATACAACCGTTGAAGGGCCATTCCTTTGATCCACTGCTTTCCCGCCATCCTACACCCCAATGAGCTCGCGGCCATTCAGCCCAAGCTTCAGGTCGCTTCGTTCGTCGACGGGGCGGCCAGCGCCGGCTGGTCTGCGCGAGAAGTAAAGCGGAATTTGCAGATTACGGCGGGTATGCCCGAATACGAGCAGATGGCGCGTATCGTGCGCGAAGCGTTCATGCGCAGCGGCGAATTGCAGACGGCATTGCTGCCGGCAGCGGCGACGGCGGTATTGTTCAACCGCTACGGACAAGGCATGGAATACGGCCCGCATGTCGATTCGCCGATCATGGGCAGCATGAGCAATGCGGTGCGTAGCGACATTGCCATCACCATTTTTCTCTCCGACCCCCGCAGTTACGATGGCGGGGAGTTGTCGGTGCTGATGAATGGCGCCAACAGCCAGTTCAAGCTAGAAGCGGGTTCCGCGATCGCCTATCCCGCCAACACGTTGCATCACGTAACGCCGGTTACCCGCGGTGTCCGCGATGCGGCAATCATCTGGGTGCAAAGTCAGGTACGCGATCCCGCGCAACGAGAAATATTGTGGGATATGGAAAATGCCAAGCACTCGATCTTTACTCGCGAAGGAAAGAGCCCGGCATTCGACTTGATCAGCAAGTCGCGCGCGAATCTGGTCCGCATGTGGGCGGTAACCTGACGCCAACCCATTGCATGGCATCGAGCCATGCAATCACCGTATCAAACAAGTTCGATCAGCGCTGATCTGTGATACGCGCACACCGCATCGGCGCGCGCCGTATCAGTACGCGCCCTATCAATAACGCGGCACGCTAGAGTCAATCTCCGCGGCCCATGCATCCATGCCGCCATCGACGCTGTAGACGTCGCTAAAGCCATGCGCCATGAAGCGCTCGGCGGCAGTGCGGCTGGAAATGCCGTGGTGGCAGATAAAGGCCAGGGCCGTGTCCTTGGGCAAGGCAGCCAGGGCGGCATAGCCTTCCTCTTCCAGCACACGGGCCTGGCGCAGCGGCGGGGCCATCATGCGGCCTTGCGCGGGGCGCACGTCGATCAAGGTGACGTCGCCCTTGGCCAGGCGCTGCTTCAGTTCGTGCACGCTCATCGATTTCAGCTCGACCGAGCCGGGAAATTTCAGGCTAAGGCCCTCGCCCTGCATGGTGGAGACCCAGTCGATCACGATGCCTTTGGCGCGTTGGGCGCTGGCAGGATCGAAATGCACTTCGATGCCGTTGGCGACCACGACGATGTCGTGCTCACTGCCCGGAGCCAGCTGAAAGCCTGCGCTGTGATCCGGGCCGATTTCCAGGTGCAGCGCCATGCCTTGCGCATTGGCCGTGCCTTGGCGGATCGCCTCGGCGGCCTTGTCGGTGATGGTGATTTCCGGCGGCGTACGATCCGGCGGCGTGGCGCCGAACAATTGATGCAGTTCGCCGCTGCCGTACATCTGGCGAATGATGTCGGCGCCGCCGACCAGTTCGCCATCGACATAAAGCTGCGGAATGGTCGGCCAGTTGCCGAAGGCTTTGATGCCCTCGCGGATCTCGGGATCTTCCAGCACGTTGACCGTGTGGTACTCCGGCAGCAGCTCGTTGAGCGTGTTGGTGGCCGCCGCGGAGAAGCCGCACATCGGCTGTTGGCGGGTGCCCTTCATGAACAACACCACGCGGTGGTCTTTGAGCAGGTGTTCGATTCGTTCGCGGGTGGTGGTGTCGAGGGACATGCAAGGGCTCCGGCAAAGAGGGGCATTGTATCCCGTACATATGCAGGCGGCCGAGGCGGGTTCAAGGTTCTGGGAGGTTGGATGACACCTCCCCAGCCCTCCCCCGCACGCAGGGGAGGGGGCAAAAGGCTTCAGGCTGCCGGACGCAGGTCTTCCAGGTCACGCTTGCGATGCGCCAGTGGGGCGAGCGCGAGTGCCGCCGTAGGCGAGGGCAGAACCAGCTCGCGGCTGGCGCGTCCCAGGGCCGTGGGCTGCTCGCTCCAATGGATCAGCTCCATGGAGCCGACCTCGTCCTCGACCAGCGCGGTGCAATGTTCCACCCAGTCGCCATCGTTGAGGTAGACCACGCCGTCGATGGTGCGCACCTGGCCGTAGTGGATGTGGCCGCAGATGTGGCCATCCAAGCCGCGCTCGCGCGCATCGGCGGCCACGCGCTCCTCGTAGGCGCGGATATACGCCAGCGCCTTGCCGATGTGCGATTTCACGATGATGGACAGCGGCAGATACGGCAGCGCCATGCGGCGGCGCCAGGCATTGACGCGGCGGTTGCTCCAGCAGATGAAGCGGTGCATGGCCTCCCCGATATTCAGCATCCAGCTGCGCCCGATCTGCTCCGGATCGTATTCGTCGCCGTGACTGACGCGGTAGCGGCGTCCATCCGCGCCCACGTGGATCGCATCCAGCTCGATGCGTACGCCGCAGATGGATTGCCCGACCATGCCGCGAAACGCCGCGTCATGGTTGCCGGGGATGTAGGTCACTTCCACGCCGCGACGTGCCATGTCCAGCACTTCGGCGATCACGGTGCCGTGGTCCGGATGCCACCAGCGGCGGCGGTTCAGGGATTCAAGGTCGATGATGTCGCCCACGAGATACAGCTTCTGGCACTGCAGATTTCGCAGGAAATCCAGCAAGTAGGCTGCTTTGCAGTCCGGTGTGCCCAAGTGGACGTCGGAAATGAAAACGCTTCGGCAGCGAAGGATGGCCATGGCATCGGTCCCCGGTTGGTTGCCGGGATCACAGTGTCATACCCGAACGTCACCGGGCGATGGCGAAATGGTTGCAGGAAGGTTGCCGTGGCCGCTTTTTTTCGATTTTTAGCGAAGCGTGGCCCGTACCACCGGTTCGATCGCATCCGTCCACAGAGTGTATTGGGCCGAGGAAGGATGCAGGCCGTCCGGCGCGACAAACCACGGATGCGTGCGGGAAATGCCGGTGATATTCACAAATCGGGCGCCCGCCCGGATGGCTTCGTCGCGGGCAATGGCATTGAAGACATCCAGCTCATGCGCGATTTGCGCGAGATTGCGGCCGCTGGCATGGCCGAATGCGGTGACGCCCCAGTCGGGGATGGAGACCACCACGACCCGTTCGGGGCGGTGCCCCGCCAAGGCGATGGCACGCAACAGCAGTGTGTGAAATTGGGTGCGGTATTCACCTGCCGCGCGACCGCGATACTGGTTGTTCACGCCGATCAGCAGGGTGACCAGGTCGTATTCAGACGCAAGATCGGCCTGGTCCATGCCGGCGGACAATTCGTCCGTGGTCCAGCCGGTAACGGCCACGATGCGCGGATCGTCGATCGCCACGCCGTGCTTGCGCAGTTTCTCGACCAGCTGCAGCGGCCATCGCGCATGGACCGGCACATCCTCGCCGATGGTGTAGGAATCGCCGAGGGCGAGGTAGTGCAGCGGCATGGATCAGGCGATCGCGACGGCTGCGCGCGGCGACTGCTCGGCAGCCATCCGAGACAGCACACGCTCCATGCGCACGAACACTTCGCGCAATTGCGATGGTTGCGGCAACAGCGTCAGACGCACATGGCGACTGGTCGGCACATTGAAGCTGGAGCCGGGCACCACGAGCACGGATTCTTCTTCCAGCAAACGCAGCGCGAAAGCATCGTCGCTGAAGTCGGCGATGCGATCGCTGCGAACGCGCGGGAACGCATACAGCGCACCGCCCGGCGTCACCAGGTCCAGATACTGGCTGGCGGCTACACCATCGAGCACCGCCTTGCGTGCTTCGTGCAGGCGACCGCCCGGTGCGGTCAGCGCGCCAATCGTAGGTGTGTCATGCAGGGCTGGGATCACTGCCCACTGCGCCGTGACATTGGCGCACAGTCGTAGCGCAGCCAGCAGCTGCAATGCATCGCGGTATTCGTGCGTGCGTGCCGGATCGCCGGAAAGACTCAGCCAGCCGACGCGGTAACCGCACGCGCGATGCACTTTGCTCAATCCGCCGAAACTGATGCATGGCGTATTGCCGGCGATTTCGGCCAACGGCTGGAAGGTGGTGCCGTCATAGAGAATTTCGTCGTAGATCTCATCGCACAACAGCAGCAGACGATGGCGCGCCGCTATGTCGACGATCTGCTCGAGCAGGGCACGCGGATACACCGCACCGGTGGGATTGTTCGGATTGATCAGCACCAACGCGCGGGTACGCGGCGTGATCAGCGCTTCGATCTCTTCCGGATCGGGCATGTGCCGATGCTCGGCCAGGCAACGGTAGTAACGCGGTACGCCACCGTTGAGGATGGTCGCGGCGCTCCACAGCGGATAGTCGGGACTCGGTAGCAGTACTTCGTCGCCTGGCTGCAATAGCGCGCGCAGACTCAGATCGATCAGCTCGCTGACGCCGTTGCCGATGAAAATGCGCTCGACTTCCACGTGCCGCGCACCGCGTGCGCGCTGCTGTGCCGCGATGGCTTCACGTGCTTCTTCCAGGCCCTGTTCGTGCCCGTAGGCTTCGCTCTCGTGCAGGTGCGCGGCGATGGCCTCGCGCAGGTGATTGGGCACGGAAAAGCCATAACGCGCCGGGTTGCCGATGTTGAGCTTGATGATCGGCTGTCCGGCCGCTTCGAGTTCGCGCGCGCGACGCGTCAGCGCGCCGCGGATTTCGTAGCGCACCTCGGCCAGATGCGCGCTGGGTTTGATCGGGGCCAACGGTGGAATCCTTATTTTCTCTGGCAAAACCCGGCATACCGCCGGTTCGACCTGATGCTAACAGCGTATGGACGTCTCGTGGGAGGCAGCGACGGGCGAGAATCGAGGCAGACGACGGGCAGGGCGCGGGCAGGCATAATCCGACCCATGAGCGATGTACAGACCATCGAACAGCTGCGCCACATCGGTTGGCGCGGCCAGGCACTACCGGCCGACGGACGGCGCGTCGCGCGGGTAGTCGCCCAGCACCGCGCCGGTTACGAACTTCATGACGGCAGCCAGATCTTCGGTGCGCAGCCGGCAGGTCACTTCCTCAAGCGTGGCCTGGACCCCGCCGAGCGCCCCGCCGTCGGCGATTTCGTGGAAGTCGAGCCGGGCAAGCCGCCGCATATCCTGAGCGTGCAGCCTCGCCGTACCGTGCTCTCGCGTGCGGCGGCGGGAGAGCGCTATGAGCGCCAGGTGATCGCCACCAATATCGACTTCGTGCTGGTGCTCACCGGTCTGGACGGCGACTTCAACCCGGCGCGCATCGAGCGTTATCTCTCGCTCACCGAGGGCTCTGGTGCGCAGCCGGTGGTGATCCTGAGCAAGCTGGATCTGCACGATGACGGTACCGCCCGCATCGAAGATCTGCGTGGACGGCTGCCGGCAGGCACACCCATTCACGCCATCAACAGCAAGGACCCGGCCAGCGTTACGCAGCTGGCTGGTTACCTCAGGTCTGGTGACAGCGCTGTGCTGGTGGGCTCGTCAGGTGCGGGCAAATCCACGCTCACCAATACCTTGCTGGGCAGTCAGCACATGGCGACCAGCGCGGTGCGCGGCCATGACAGCCGCGGCCGCCATACCACCACCTATCGCGCCCTGCTTCCGTTGCCGAGCGGCGGCTGCCTGATCGATACCCCGGGCATGCGCGAACTCAAACTCACCGGCGAGGAACATCTGGACCTCTTTGCCGATATCGAAGCGCTGGCCGAAGCGTGCCGTTTCGCCGATTGCGGTCACGGCAGCGAACCTGGCTGCGCGGTGCAAGCCGCGCTGGACGATGGCGAGCTGTCGCCCGAACGCTGGCGCAACTACCTGAAGCTGCGTGACGAGCGCGAAGAACAGGCTGCCATGCTGGAGTCGCGCCTGCGACGCCAGCGCGGTGGGCGACCCGCCACGAAAATGCATGGCCCACGCGGTTCGCGCGAACGGGAATCTTGACGCGACACTTCGTCGCGAGGCATCCACGACATAGACATGCGCCGTCTCTCTTCCCGCTATACGTATTTCTACAAACGGGTTTTTCCGTTGCTGTGGTTTGGCATCCTTACCGTGGTGGCACTGGGGGTGGGGTTGTCGTTGCTAGCCAGCCGGCAATCGGTGCTACCTTTCCTGATCATGCCTATCTTCATGGCGGCGTTGGGTTTCGTGCTGTATCGCAAGCTGATTGCCGATCTGGTCGACGAGGTCTGGTTGGCGGGTGATGTGTTGCTGGTGAAAAACCGCGGCGATGAGATCAGCGTCGGCTTGCGTGACGTGATGAACGTCAATGCCGTCACCATGATGAATCCACGACGGATCACGCTGATGTTGCGCAACGACACGCGATTCGGCCAACACATCAACTTCATGCCGGCGATTCAATCCGCCAGCTTCGTGAGCAGTTTCAAACCCGATCCGATTGCGACCGAGCTCATTGAGCGCGTCGATGCCTTGCGGATGTCAACGCGATGAGTACGCCTGCCGAAACCATTCCTGCCGGTCTGGAGCCCTACGCGGCTCTCGACAAGCGCCTGCTTGCCGCGGTGCGCGGCATCAACATCCTTGCCACGGTCAGCTGGCCGGCCTCGCTGGAAGATCGCATGATCGAGGAGTACGGCCGGGGCCAGTACGCACTGCCGGAGGTCACGTACAAACGCCCGGACCTTTCCGAGGCGCGCAAGGAACTGGAAGCCATTGAAACCGAGGCCGGTGTCAGTGATCCGCTCGGCGACTATCTGCGGCGTACGGCCGAATCCTGGCGTATCGCGGCGGAGATGCTCGAATCGGTAGGTACCGAAGGCGTCACGGCGCCGTCCATCCAGCTTTACGGTCGTCCGGGCGATGCCATTCCGGGCAGTGATCGCAGCAACCTCGATGCCGCGCGTTATTTCGTCGAGCTGTCCGACGAACTGGGCGCGGATATGCACGATGACGACATCACCGCCAACATTCCGGCCGAAACCCTGCGCGCGGACCTGGCCAAGGTGCTGGACGGTTTTTTCGGCGCCGGCATGATCACCGTGGAGGTGGACAACGATCTCACCGCCAAGGCCGCCGCCGGCGCTACGCGCATTCGCCTGCGCGGCGGCACGCGCTTCAGCCAGTACGACCGCCACCAGCTGCTCAATCACGAGGCTTACGTGCATTCGCTGACCGCGCTCAATGGTCGCGCGCAACCGGTGCTGGCCTCGCTGGCGCGTACCTCGCCGCGCGTGACCGCCACGCAGGAAGGTTTGGCCGTGTTTGCGGAGCTGATGTCCGGCGCGATCGATATTTCGCGGCTCAAACGCATCAGCCTGCGCATTCTGGCGATCGACATGGCGCTCAATGGCGCTGATTTCATCGAGGTGTACCGCTTCTTCAATCGCTGCGGGCAAAGCGTCGCGGACAGCTTCCACTCCGCACAGCGCGTGTTCCGCGGCGTTCCGCTCACCGGCGGCGCGGCGTTCGCGAAGGACAACGTCTATCTGTCCGGCCTGCTCGACGTGCACACCTTCTTTCGCTGGGCCTTGAAGGAACGGCGCATGGATCTGTTGCGCTACCTGTTCGCCGGCAAGATGACCCTGCATGACGTGATGAGCATGGAACCGTATTTCACGACCGGCGCCATCGCGCCCCCGCGCTGGTTGCCGCCCTGGATGCAGCATGTGCACGGACTGGCCGGCAAGCTGGCGTTCTCTTTGTTTATCAACCGCATCCGCATGTCCAAGGTGGAGGCGGAATCGCTCTCGGCCGGGGTGTAACTGCGAGCTTTACGGTGACTCCGTCACGGCGGTGCCGGGGCATATGGGGCAAAGTGACGAGTGCTACCATGCGCCGATGCCGCCAGGGCGGCCAAAGCATCCTCACTTCCCTTCTGTTTCGGCATATCCGATGGCTCATTCCGACGACTTCCGCAAAGCCGCACTCGAGTACCACCGCAAACCGCGCCCCGGCAAAATCAAGGTTTCGCCAACCACCCCGCTGATTACCCAGCGCGACCTGTCGCTGGCGTACTCGCCGGGCGTGGCCTACGCCTGCGAGGCGATCGTCGAAGATCCCCAGGCCGCCAGCGAGATGACCGCGCGTGCGAACCTGGTGGCTGTCATCACCAACGGCACCGCCGTGCTGGGCCTGGGCGACATCGGTCCGCTGGCCGGCAAGCCGGTGATGGAAGGCAAGGGCGTGTTGTTCCAGAAGTTCGCTGGCATCGACGTGTTCGATATCGAACTGGCCGAGCGCGACCCCGACAAACTGGTGGACATCATCGCCTCGATGGAGCCCACCTTCGGCGGCATCAACCTGGAAGACATCAAGGCGCCGGAGTGCTTCATCGTCGAGCGCAAGCTGCGCGAGCGGATGAAGATTCCGGTGTTCCACGACGATCAGCACGGCACCGCGATCATCGTCGGCGCCGCAGTGATCAATGCGCTCGAAGTGGTCGGCAAGAAGATCGAAAACGTGAAAGTGGCCACCACCGGCGCGGGTGCCGCGGGCATTGCCTGCCTGGACATGCTGGTGGCGCTGGGCGTGAAGCCGGAGAACATTCTCGCCTTCGACCGCGAGGGTGTGCTCTATGCCGGTCGCGGCCACATGGACCCGGACAAGCTGCGCTACGCGCGCGATACCAAGGCGCGCACGCTGGCGGAGATCGTCGACGGTGCGGACATTTTCCTGGGGCTTTCCGCCGGCGGTATCCTGAAGCCGGAGATGGTCGCGACGATGGCGGACAAGCCCATCATCCTCGCGCTGGCCAACCCCTCGCCGGAAATCCTGCCGGAAGACGCCAAGAAGGTGCGCCCGGATTGCATCATCGCCACCGGCCGTTCCGACTATCCGAACCAGGTCAACAACGCGCTGTGCTTCCCGTACATCTTCCGCGGCGCGCTGGACGTGGGCGCCACGGTCATCAACGAAGCGATGAAGCTCGCCTGCGTGCACGCGATCGCCGAGCTGGCGCAGATGGAAGCGGGCGACCTTGCCGGTGCCTATGGCGGTGAATCGCCGACTTTTGGTGCGGATTATTTGATTCCGCGTCCGTTCGATGTGCGTCTGCTGGTGATGCTGGCGCCCGCGGTGGCCAAGGCGGCGATGGAATCGGGTGTTGCGACGCGCCCGATCACCGACATGGACGCGTACATCGAAAAGCTCGCGCAGTTCATCTACCGCACCGGCCTGATCATGAAGCCGGTGTACGAGCGCGCACGCGCCGATCGCAAGCGTGTCGTTTACGCCGAAGGCGAAGAGGAAACCGTACTTCGTGCGGTGCAAACGGTCATCGACGAGAAGCTGGCCTATCCGATTCTGATCGGACGCCCCGACGTGATCGAGACGCGCATCCAGCGCCTTGGTTTGCGCATGCGCGCGGGCGTGGATTTCGAACTCACCAACATCAATGAAGACCCGCGCTTCAACGAATATTGGCAGCACTACCATGCGCTGACCCAGCGCCGTGGCGTATCGCCCGCGGCGGCGAAGAACCTGCTGCGTTCGCGGCCCACGCTCATCGCCGCGATCATGGTCGAGCGCGGTGAGGCGGATGCGATGATCTGCGGCCTGGTCGGTCGCTATCACAAGAAGCTCGGTTACATCCGCAGCGTGTTCGGCCTGGATCCCGGTGTGCAGTGCACATCGGCCATGAGCGGGGTGATCAACGAGAAAGGCACCTGGTTCTTCCTCGACACCCACGTGCAGTGCGACCCCACCGCGGAGCAGATCGCCGACGCGACGCTGCAGGCCACTTATCGCCTCAAGTTGTTCGGCGTCGAACCGAAGGTCGCGCTACTTTCCCATTCCAACTACGGCAGCCACGAGAACGCCAGCGCAGCCAAGATGCGCGAGGTGTTCAAGATTCTCAAAGCCCGCGCTCCGAAGCTTGAAGTGGACGGCGAAATGCAGGCCGACACCGCGTGGGACGAATCACTGCGCGAGCGCATCTTCCCCAACACCACGCTGAGCGGTCGCGCCAACCTGTTCGTGATGCCCAATCTCGATGCGGCCAACATCACCTACAACATGGTGCGCGTGATGACCGATGGCGTGGCCATCGGACCGATCCTGATGGGCGTGGACAAGCCGGCGCACATCCTTACCCCTTCGTCCACCGTGCGTCGCACGATCAACATGACCGCGATTGCGGCGGTGGATGCGCAGATTCGCGCGGCGCAGGGCGAGCGGGCCAGCTGATCTGTGGTGCGCTGCGGCAGGTTGATCTCCACATCAACCTGCCGCGTCCGAATGGGCTTCGCCCGTGCGCATACGTATGTATTTCAATTCATTTGGCGTGATCGTCGCAGGCGGCTAGAATCGGAAGGCTTAGCTCGTTCTGCGGCGAATACGCCTCGCGGTTCCGTTCCGTGCCGGCCTCAGCCGCCCAAGCGATGCAATGGTTTCGTCGCCTCCCCAGCGACGCGCATCCACCGCAAGGCGGCGCCCCGTGCCGCGGAGACGTTCCATGGATCAGATCGACGACATCCTCCACCAGGACCTCGACCCCACCGAAACCCAGGAATGGGTTGAATCGCTCAGTGCCGTCATCAATCGCGAAGGCACCGAGCGAGCGCACTTCCTGCTGGAAAAGCTGGTCGATTCCACGCGTCGTTCGGGTGGCTATCTGCCGTTCGATCCGACCACCGAGTACGTCAATACCATTCCGCCGCACCTGGAAGCCAAGATGCCGGGCGATGGCGCGATGGAGTGGCGCATCCGCACGCTGATCCGCTGGAACGCGATGGCGATGGTGGTCCGCGCCAACCGCAAGCCAGGCGAGCTTGGCGGCCATATCGCCAGTTTCGCATCGTCGGCGACGCTCTACGACGTCGGCTTCAATCATTTCTGGCGCGCGCCGAGCGCCGATCATCCCGGCGACCTGGTGTTCCATCAGGGCCACTCCAGCCCGGGCATCTACGCACGTTCGTTCCTCGAAGGCCGCATCGGCGAAGACCAGCTCGACCTTTTCCGCATGGAAGTCGCCGGCCACGGCCGTGGCCTGTCCTCGTATCCGCACCCCTGGCTGATGCCCGACTACTGGCAGGTGCCGACGGTGTCGATGGGTCTGGGTCCGATCCAGGCGATCTACCAGGCGCAGTTCTGGAAGTATCTCGAGCACCGCGGCCTGATTCCGAAGTCCGATCGCAAGATCTGGTGCTTCATGGGCGACGGTGAAACGGACGAGCCCGAATCGCTGGGCGCGATCGCGCTGGCCGGCCGCGAAGGTCTGGACAACCTCATCTTCGTCATCAACTGCAACCTGCAGCGCCTCGATGGTCCGGTGCGCGGCAACGGCAAGATCATCCAGGAACTGGAAGGTGTCTTCCGCGGCGCCGGCTGGAATGCGCTGAAGGTGGTCTGGGGCAGCTACTGGGATCCGCTTCTTGCGCGCGACCAGAATGGCGTGCTGCGCAAGCTGATGATGGAAACCATCGACGGCGAATACCAGGCCTGCAAGGCTTTCGGCGGCGCGTACACGCGCGAACATTTCTTCGGCAAGTATCCGGAGACGCGCGAGATGGTCGCCAATCTGAGCGACGACGACATCTGGCGCTTGAACCGTGGCGGTCACGATCCGCACAAGGTGTATGCGGCTTACAACGCTGCGGTGAACACCAAGGGCATGCCCACCGTGATCCTCGCCAAGACGGTGAAGGGTTACGGCATGGGCGCCGCTGGCGAATCGCAGAACCCGACGCACCAGCAGAAGAAGCTGGACGACGAAGCCGTGCGTCACTTCCGCGACCGCTTCAACATCCCGGTTTCGGACGACAAGCTCAAGGACGTGCCGTACTACCACCCCGGCAAGGATTCGCCGGAAGTGCAGTACATGCTGGAGCGCCGCAAAGAGCTGGGCGGCTTCCTGCCGCAGCGTCGCCGCCACACCGACGTGAAGCTCAAGGCACCGGAACTGCCTGCGTTCGAGCAGATCACCAAGGGCACGGGCGATCGCGAAATCTCCACCACCATGGCGCTGGTGCGCGGCATGAACCTGCTGCTGCGCGACAAGGCCATCGGGCCGCGCGTGGTGCCCATCGTCGCCGACGAAGCGCGCACCTTCGGCATGGAAGGCATGTTCCGCCAGATCGGCATCTATGCGCCGTTCGGTCAGAAGTACCGTCCGCAGGACGCCGATCAACTGCTGTACTACCGCGAAGACCAGAAGGGTCAGGTGCTGCAGGAAGGCATTTCCGAAGCCGGCGGCATGGCCGCCTGGATGGCGGCCGCGACGAGCTACAGCATCAGCAACCAGCCGATGCTGCCGTTCTTCATCTACTACTCGATGTTCGGCTTCCAGCGCATCGGCGATCTGGCCTGGGCTGCGGGCGACATGCGTTCGCGCGGCTTCCTGATCGGCGGTACCGCGGGCCGCACCACGCTCAACGGTGAAGGCCTGCAGCACGAAGACGGTCATTCGCATCTGCTCGCCGGTGCCATCCCGAACGTGCGCGCGTACGATCCGACCTTCTCGTACGAAGTGGCCGTCATCCTGCAGGACGGCACGCGCCGCATGCTGGAAGACCAGGAGGATGTGTACTACTACCTCACGGTCATGAACGAGAACTACAGCCATCCCGATCTGCCGCAAGGCGTCGAGGAAGGCATCGTCAAGGGCATGTACCTGTTCAAGGATGGCGGCAAGCCGAAGAAGGGCGAGACGCGCGTGCAGCTGCTCGGTTCGGGCACCATCCTGCGCGAAGTGATTGCCGCGGCGGAATTGCTGGAGAAGGATTTCGGTGTCACGGCCGACATCTGGTCCGTGCCCAGCTTCAGCGAACTGCGCCGCGACGGTTTCGACGCGGAGCGCTGGAATCGCCTGCATCCGGAAGCCGAACAGCGCGTGCCGTTCGTCACCGGTCTGTTGCAGGGTCGTCAGGGTCCTGCGATTGCCGCCACCGACTATGTGCGCGAATTCGCCGACCAGATCCGCGCCTTCATGCCCGACGGCACGCGCTACACCGTGCTGGGCACCGATGGCTTCGGTCGTTCCGACACGCGCGAGCACCTGCGCAGCTTCTTCGAAGTGGATCGCTACTGGATCGCGCACGCCGCGCTCGCCGCGTTGGCGAAGGACGGCAAGGTCAATGCCAAGGACGTGGCGCGCGCCATTCGCGAGTACAAGCTCGATCCGGACAAGCCGAATCCGCAGACGGTGTGATGGTCATAAAAAAGAAACCCGCCGAAAGGCGGGTTTCTTTTCAATGGTGTGTTGAACGCTTCGATCAGTCTTCGTCGTCACTGTGAAACGCGCGACGCAGCAGCAGGAACGCGCCAATGGTGCCGGCAACGATGGCCACCGTGGCCACCGGATGACGATTCACGTGCCGGCGCAGGCGGCGATATTGATAGTTCGCCTCGTCCGCGAAATCTTCGGCGGCCTGGGCGATGCGACGAGTGGCGTCGCCGCGGTTGAGCCGGCCCACGGCGCGACGTCCCCGGCTCACCCAGCCTTCGGCGGTGTCCGTGACGCCATCGGTGTATTGCCTGACGCGGCTACTAAGATCGTCGAGGCGACGTTCGATATCGGCTTGCCTGCTCATGGGATGCTCCACCGCTGTCCAGATGTATCACGTTGCCAGCGCTCACGTGAGTGTGGCGTTAACCGTAGTCGCTTTCGTTCAGCCACTCAACAAGCTGTACTCGCCCCCGCGTTCGATCGCGCGCTGGTAGGCAGGGCGCGCGTGGACCTTTTGCAAAAAAGCCTGCAGATGGGGGTAGCGACTGTCCAGTCCGCCACGGGCCGCTGCGGCTTCCAGTGGGAAGCTCATCGCGATGTCCGCGACGCTGAAGGCATCGCCGCCGAACCATTCCGCCTTGGTCAATTCGCCTTCCATGTAGGCCAGGTGCAACGCAATCTGCGGGTCGACGAAACTTTGTTGCACCTTGCCCGCGATGCCCTTGGCCACCGGGCGTACGAAGAAGGGCACGGGTGCGGTTTCAACGCGGCGGAACACCAGCTTCAGCAGCAAGAGCGGCATCGCCGATCCCTCCGCATAGTGGAGCCAGTAATTGATGCGCAATCGTTCCGGCGTGCCGGGCGATGCGATCCATCGGCCAGCACCGTAACGATCGCCGAGGTATTCGATGATCGCACCGGATTCGGCCAGGGTCAGATCGCCATCCGTGATGACCGGCGACTTGCCCAGCGGGTGCACGGCACGCAATTCTGGCGGCGCCAGCATGGTTTTCGGATCACGCTGGTAGCGCTTGATCTCGTAGGGAAGACCCAGCTCCTCGAGCAGCCAGAGCACTCGTTGTGAGCGCGAGTTGTTGAGATGATGGACGGTGATCATGGCGAATTCCCAGTGATCGTCGTGGATGCGAGAACAGGTGCAAACTCCTGGCGAATCGGCGCGCTGACCAGCTTCTTGATGATCCATCCAAGCAGTATGGAGATGCCGACTGACATCAGCATGGTGAATATCCGTATCACGTTCATGAAGCCGCGCATGACCTGCATCATTTGCTCGACGTCGGGCTTCGGATTCGGTGGCATGGGGAAGTGATCGAACACGGCGCTCATATACCACCACTGAAAAAACAATCCGCCGATTTGATAGAGGATGCCGAACGCCATCAGGCCGATGAACAGCTTGCGCGCCCATTCTTTGCGCAACAGCAAGCCGATGGAGGCCGTCAGCACCGATAGCGACAACAGCAGGAAGATACGGAACATCCAGAAGAGGTGATCGAACATCCAGCCCATCTGCACCGGCATGCCGGGCGGAAGGTTCTGCGACATAGGGACGTGTTGCTGCTGCATCAGCGGCACGAAGATCAATTGCAGCATCAGGTTCTGCATCAGGCTGATCAGCGAGGCAAAGCCGGTGAATCCGATGAAGATCCATGCGAGCACGGTGACGAACGTGGAGCGCGCAGGCATTGCGGGTTGACTGTTCATAGATGCCCCTGCATGAAAGTGTCGATCCGGTGATGGGTGTTCGACCTGCAGCCCGTGCGCGCGCTAAACCGTTTGCGCAGAGGGTTCCTTCTCTTCCACGACTTGTTCCAGATGCAATCGCTGACGCAGGCGCAACGTTGGAAACATCAGCATCCACAGGCCAGCCACCGCCAGTGTACCGATGCCGCCGACCACGGCCGAGCCGACGGCGCCAAGCCATGCGGCGACCATGCCCGACTCGAATTCGCCAAGTTGATTCGAGGTGTTGATGAAAATGGAGTTGACCGCGCTGACGCGGCCGCGCATGGCGTCGGGTGTATCCAGTTGCACCAGCGAGCCACGGATCACCATGCTCACCATGTCGAACGCACCGAGCGTAAACAGCGCTGCCAACGACAGCCACAACACTTTCGAGAGTGCGAACACCAGCGTCGCTGCACCGAAGCCGGCGACCGATGCGAACATGATCATCCCGACACGACGTTCCATACTGTTGTGCGCAAGCCAGAACGACATCAGCAAGGCGCCCACGGCGGGAGCTGCGCGCAGCAAGCCAAGACCCCATGGCCCGGTGTGCAGGATGTCCTTGGCAAAAATCGGCAGCAGCGCCGTTGCACCTCCTAGCAATACCGCGAAAAGATCCAGCGAAATGACGCCGAGTATGTCCTTGCGTTCGCGGATGAAATGCACACCTGCAAACAGCGTTTTAAGTGTGGCCGGTTCGCGCTTGGGCGGCGCCTGTTCGTAGCGCAGCTGCGACACCATTGTGGCGGCGATCAGATACAACACGGCGGAGACCGCATACACGACGCCGGGGCCTGCCACATACAGCAGGCCGCCCAATGCGGGGCCCATGATCATCGCCGCCTGCATCGCCGAACCATTCACCGCCATCGCCCGTGGCAGCAGGGAAGGGGGAACCAGCGCGGGCACCATCGATTGCATCGACGGCGATTCGAAGGCCTTGGCGACGCTAATGGTAAAAATCAACGCCAGAATGCCGAGCTCATTGATGGCATGCAGCAGCGTGAGCGTGGCAAGCGACACGATCGCGATCCATTCCACGATCTGTCCGATCAACACGACGCGACGCCGGTCGAACTGGTCTGCAATGTGGCCCGCCGGCAAAGCCAACAGCACCGACGGGAAGAATTGCACCAGGCCAATCAGGCCCAGATCGAAAGCCCGCCCCGTCATGGCGTAGATCTGCCAACCCACGGCCACCGACAGCATCTGGAAGCCGAAGCTGGAGGCAGTGCGAGCGCACCAGAACGCAAGGTATGCGCGGTGCTGGAACAGCGAATCCTTTGAGCCCTGCGTGGAGGTATTCGACATCACCAGTCCTTGTCGCGATCCGCCATTATCGGGGTCCCCCGCCGTCGCGCAAAGTCGCAGCGGCACACGTTCCACGAAGCGCGGCTATGTAGAATCCCCTTGGAGCCTGTTCATGATCTTTGCGTAGCCCGCGTTGTGTCTGTATGGCCGTCAGGTGGTGGCGTGCGGCGCCGCGCCTGACTGGCCGTCAGGTCAAGCCGCGCGCTGCCGCATGGCGGCCATACAGACACAACCCTTCGGGCCGGGTCTGTTTGCCCGCATGGCCGCGTCATCACTCGCTCATGTATCGACATACACTTCGCTCGTTCTTCCTTGCCCTGCGTGCAAACAGATCCCGGCGCGGGCCACGCAAAGATCATGAACAGGCTCCTATGGGCACAAGCCGCGGTTTTACCTTCGAAAGCTTCCAGCGCTGGCGGCGATCATTCGAGATCGCTTTCTGGCCGGCGTTCTTTGTCCTCAACACCGTTTTCAATGGCGAGATTTCGGTGATGGACCACCCTCGTGTTCAATGGTGGGAGCCATGGGTGTGGGAGGCAAGCAGCTCGACCGTAATGCTGGCGCTGGTGCCTGCGCTGGTGACGGCATCGCGGCGCTGGCCGATCCGCATCGATACGTGGCAGCGAAACTTGCCGTTGCATCTGATGTTCAGCGTGGTCTTCAGTGCCATCCACGTGGCAGGCATGGTGGGGTTGCGCATGCTGGCTTACGCGATGGCCGGACAACATTACGATTTCGGGGCGTGGGCCACCAATTTTGCCTACGAATACCTCAAGGATGGTCGTTCTTATTTTTGGATATTGGTCACGATAGGCTTGTACCGGTTCTGGGTAATGCGTCTCCAGGGCGAAGCAAGTTTGCTGGAGGAGCCCGACGTCGGGCCGCCGGTAGAACCGGTGGAACAACCCGAGCGGTTTCTGGTGCGCAAGCTCGGCAAGGAGTTTCTGCTGGCTGCGCGTGAAATCGAATGGCTGCAGGCATCGGGCAACTACGTGAATCTGCATGTGCGCGGGCGCGACTATCCGTTGCGCGCCACCATGGCGGGCATCGAAACGCGACTCGATGCGCAGCACTTCGTACGGGTGCATCGAAGTTACGTGATCAATCTGGACTTCCTCGCGGAAATCGAGCCTCTGGATACCGGCGATGCGCGTCTGTTGATGCGCGACGGCGTGAAAATTCCCTGCAGCCGGCGTTACCGCGCCATGCTGCGCGAGCGCTTCGGCCAGCCCACGGCGGCTTGAGCGGGCGGTTGCACCCGGTCATCACTCGTTTCAAGCTAGCGGCCTGTCCTTTGCCGGTGTGCTGCCAATGACCCGTTCGTTCCTTCGTCGTTCTGTCCCCCTTTTTGCCGCCTGTAGCCTGCTTGCGCTCGCCGCGTGCTCGCAACAGGAGCCAAGCGCGCCGTCGCAAGCCGATGCGGCCAAGGCCCAGGCTCAGGCGGAAGCTGACGAAGCCAATAACCAGCTGCAGACGTATCGCAAGATGCTGCAGATGAAGAGCGACGAAATGGCTTCGCAACTTGGCCAGCAGATCGTCCAGCAATTTCCTAACAGCGACGCGGCCAAGGAAGTGCAGCAGACGCTGCCGGCCGTGGAGCAGCGTTGGAAGGAAACCAGCGAAAAGCGCCGGTTGACGGCGTTGTGGACCTATCAGGTCGGCCCGATGGAAGGCGGCACGCAGTCCACTGCCAGTCTTTACAGCACATCGCCCTCGGGGGATCGCGCCGTGCGTCTCGTGCTGCGCCGGCACACCAAGTGGGGCCAGAGCGTGTTCATGTTTGGGACGGGCCACGGCTTTGTGTGCAAGGGCAATTGCATGATCCAGACGCAATTCGACGGCAAGTCGCATCCGCTGCGCGCTTTCTTGCCCACCACCGGCGAGCCGGCGATTTTCATTCGGGACGACAAGCCTTTCATCGAGGCGATGGAGAAGACCAAGCGCATCACGATGAATGTGGAAATGCAGGATGGCGGCAAGCAGACGCTGGTGTTCGAAGTCGGCGGCTATGATCCGACCAAGTGGACCGAGGTAGGCAAGAAATAACCGCTGTGCACTGGCTGCGCATGCGTGCGTTGAATCGAGTATCCGGTGACGGAGAACGTGCCATGTTGAACATGCGAGTGTTGATGATCTTATTGGCCGGTGCGTGGCTTGCCGACTGTACCAGTGTTCCTTACGCGCAGCATCTCCAGCAACGCCAGCAGGCCTACAGCGCGGCAGCGGGCGCCCCAGTCCGTAGCTTTCGCCTGGTCCTGGGCGCGCAGATCTACTCGTGGGAACCACTCAGCGAAACGCAGCTGGTGGTCTACACCTTGCCCACGCGGGCCTATCTGCTCGATGTCTGGCCCTGCAGCAATCTGACCTTTACGAATACCATCGGCCTGACCAGTTTTGCCGATCAGGTGCAGACAGGCTTCGACAAAGTGCTGCAGGGACGGGACTACGTGCCTTGCATGATCAAGCAGATTCGTCCCATCGATCTGACGCAACTGAAGTTGGACAAAGACCGAGAGGAACAGCGTCACGTCGACAACGTGCAGCGCGATAGCAGCAATGGCACGCCGCCACCCGGCAAGAACTGAGCGATGAGTGAGCCGGACATCTATTGCCCGCATTGCGCCTGGCGTCCGCTCGGCACCAGTCGCTGGCTCTGTTCGCATCACATGGGCGGCTGCGGCACGACATGGAACACGTTCTGGACCGGCGGTGTCTGCCCCGGTTGCGGGTATCGCTGGGAGATCACGGCGTGTCTGGCGTGCAAGCAATTCGCGCTGCACAGGGACTGGTATCACTGGCCCGAATCCGATGCGCATCATCTGGACCGCACGCGAGAAACGGAGCAGCCGGCAGGACAATAAGGTCTTTCCAGTCCTTTTCCCTGAGGTCCGTTCGCATCATCGGGACTGTGCACTCTCAAGACGCTGGTGCGTTAACTCTCAGTAGATGAATCCGGAGTTGTGCCATGTTGAAGATGCGTGTTGCGGGTGTTGTTCTGCTCGGTGCTTGGGTGGCGGCTTGTTCCAGCGTGCCCTACGCACAGCGCCAGAAACAGCGTCAGGATGCTTACAACGCGGCCGCCGGCGCGCCAGTGCGCAGCTTCGTGTACCTGGGTCGGATGTGGTCGTGGGAACCGCTCAGCGACCAGCAACTGGTGGTCTACACCGTACCCAGCCGGGCCTACCTGCTTGACGTATGGGGCTGCCCGAACCTGCCATGGACGCAGGTCATCGGTTTGACCGCCAGCTTCCGCGAAGTGCAGACCAACTTCGACAAAGTGCTTACCGGGCGCCGCTACGCACCCTGTCCGATTACCCAGATACGGCCGATCGATCTGGCGCGCCTGAAGCTCGAGCAACAGGCGCAACGCGAGGTCGATATGCAGCCCAGAAGCGATGCCAATACGCCATCCGTTCCGGCTGGTCAGCAGTAGTGCCATGACCGGCGCCGGAGCGAGGGCTGGGATGGGTTTACTGCAGGAATAACCTTTCGCTGATGCGAGCCAGCGGTTTTTCCAGGGTCTGCTGCAGCCTGGGCGGCAGATCCAGCGGCTTGAGCAGCATCTTCACCGTCATTTCGGCAGGGATGTGGCGACGCAGCAGCGCCTGCGCGGGACCGGCCACCTTCTGGAACTGTGCCTTGTCGTCCTTGTATTGCGGGTAGCACTGGTTGAACACGTGGCGCAGCGCGATGTCGCTGTCCTCGTTCCGGATTTCGTTGACCCGGCGCACGATCGCGCGGAAAACCTTGTAGCGGCCCAGCCGTTCCTGCTCGCGATAACGCTGGAACGCCTGGTAGAAGTGTTTGTAATGCCGCACTTCGTCGCTCTTGATGTGGCTGGTCAGCTGTTTGAGCACAGGCTCGTCGACGATATCGTTCAAGGCGCGATACAGGCTGGCGGTGCCGGTTTCCACGACACAGCGTGCAGCCAGTTCCAGCCCGCGCGAAGGTTCCAGTTGCTCATTCGTGCACAGGGCGCCGTAGTCGTTCCAGAAAGCCTTGAATCCGCTTTCCCAGTCGAACTCGGGCCATACATGCTGCACATACGCGGCCAACGCGCGGCCGTGTTGCAGTTCTTCGTGCTCCCAATGCTCGCGCAGCCACGCCTGCAATTCGAGATCACCGTCGAAGTGTTCGATCAGGTTGTGTGTGTAGAGGTCCGAACCGCTTTCCACGAACGACGCACTGCAGAGCAGAAGAAAGAGATGTTCGTCATGCCGCACGCGTGCGATATCGATCTCGGCAAAGTTGAGGCTTTCCAAGGTCCATGGCAGGGCGGGGCTGTAGTCCACGTGGAGTTTCCTGTGCAGAAAAGGCCACCCGACCCATGACAGATCGGGGACAACAGCATAAAGGGTGAACGATGCCGCGGATTAATGCCAGCCGACCACTTAGAGCCTGTTCGCGATCTCCGCGTAGCCGCGAACAGGCTCTAACAGCGAGGTGTCAACGGACAACCGTAACGGGTACGTGCGCGCCCGCCAGCACGTCATCGGACACTGAGCCCAGCAGCCAGCGTCCCAGGGCGCCCCGTCCGGTATGACCGATGACAATATGATCGATGGGGTGCTGCCGGACCTGGTTGAGCAGCACGTCGCCCGGGCTGCCGTGGATGATTTCAAGGTCCACGAACTGGTCCGAATCCGGGGCGATGGACTTCAATTCCTCTTGCAATTCCACCGTCCTCTGGGCGGCCGAGTCGGTCATCATCAGCGCGCAGGCGTCGGCGCCACCCTGGGTGACCTGCAGCACCGAAACGACGCGTACCCGGCCCCCTCCGCAACGGGCCAGATCCATGGCAAAGCGAAAAGCACGCTGCGAAGAATCGGAACTGTCATAGCCGACCAGCGAATACTTGAGCATGTTTCCTCCATGGCAGAAACGTGCTTCCACACAGCGTCAGTGTGCGCGGCACGTCGTTAGTTAAGCATCAAGCCGCGGGAAACAACAGGCAATACTTTCACGGGATCTTGTTGATTCTGAACGGGTCGACCGGTTCTTGCTGGTTCGTTCAGTTTGCAGGTCCGACACTCTTGTCTCGGCATTGATGACCGTCAACGCACTGTAAGGAGACCTCCATGAGCAAGCGTACCCTTGGTTTGACTGCCGCCCTGGTCCTGGGTGTTGCCGGCTTGGCCGGGCTGCCCGCCAGCCGGGCCCACGCGGCCCCGGCCGCCGACATCAAGTGCCATCTGAAATTCAGCCTGGCCGGCTGGTCGGCGCTTTATCAGCATGCCGAAGGCAGCGGACACATCGTCTGCGATAACGGCCAGCGGGCTGCGGTGAGCATCAACATGGTGGGCGGCGGCCTCACCGCCGGCAAGTTCCGCATCGACAATGGCACCGGTGAGATCAGCCACGTCCGTGGCATCCAGGACGTGTTCGGCGATTACGCCGAGGCGGGTGCATCGGCCGGCGTGATCAAGAGCGGCTCGGCGCAGGTGCTGACCAAAGGCACCACGTCGATTGCGCTGGCCGGCAGCGGCGAAGGCATCAATCTGGGTGTTGCAGTCGACAAGTTCTCGATCAAGCCTGTCAGCCACTGAGTAGCCGATATCTTGCGGTAAGCGAAAGGCGCCATCAGGCGCCTTTCGCTTTTAAGCCACAGCGTATACTCGCCGGGCAGTGTTTCTTTCCCCGGGAGTTACATTCATGCGTCGTTTTTCGGTCGCGCTTGCGCTGATCTGCCTGCTGAGCCTGCTGGCCACTCCGGCGTTCTCAGGCATAAAGGTAGGCAATCCGCAGGTAGGCCAGGCCGCCCCTTCGTTCCGCTTGCAGGATCAGAACGGTCACTGGCGCACGCCGGCCGATTACCACGGACGCTGGCTGGTGCTGTACTTCTATCCGAAAGATTTCACGCCGGGATGCACGACCGAGGTGTGCGCATTCCGCGACAACATCGCCAAGCTGCGTCAGGCCGGTGCGGATGTGGTGGGCGTAAGCCTGGATGACGTGAAATCCCACGAGGAGTTCGCGGCCAAGTACCACGTGCCATTCCCGCTGCTCTCCGACGCCAACCGCCAGGTCGCCATCAACTACGGCGTGCTGACATCGGCGGTCGGCTTTCACTTTGCCAAGCGCACCACATTCCTGATTGATCCCAACGGCAACATCGCCAAGATTTACCGCGAAGTGGATCCCGAGAAAAATTCCGCCGAAGTATTGAGCGACCTCACCACCCTGAAGAAGGCGTTCCATTGATGCTGATATCAAGTTCCGACCTGGGCATACGGCGGTCCGGGTTTGCATGGTGGCGCATGCTCGTGTGGGTGCTCCTGTTGCTGGCGGGGTTCGGCGGGGTGCAATACGTCTCGCATGCGCAGCAGGTATGGGGCGTTCTGCAATCGCTGCCGCCGGGCGATGCCTCGGCGAGTTCCGCTCTCCACGGCGTGCTGGCGTGGGATCTGGGTTATCTGGCGGCGGCCTTCGCGCTGATCGTGGTCTGCGCCGGCTGTATCCTGCGGCAGGCATGGGCTCGACCCGTGCTGCGCTTGGTCGCCCTGGTTCTGTGCGTGTGGAGTGCGTACCGCGGCGTGCTGTTGTGGCAGCAATGGAGCACGCTCAATGAAGCGGGAAGCGCTGCGCAGCTGACGGACTTGCGGCACATCGTGCTGGCCGGCTTGGGGCTGCGGGCCATGGCCGTGCCGGTGCTGCTGTGGCTGTCCTGGCAGCTGGGCCAGCCGGCCGTCCGGCTGCAATTCAAGGCGCGCAGGCACTGATTCAGCGGCAGTTCCTGCACCGGGCTTTATCGCTGTCGGCCTGTCTCCCTGGCACGCCGACAACGCCGACCCATGTCCATGAAACGATCGCTCGCCGCCTTGATCCTGGTACTCGCCGCAGGAACCCTGCACGCGCAGGATCTGGCCAAGGTTTGTCACGCCACCAGCAGCTATGACCTGACCGTTCAGTCGGATCGAATGGTGTTCGACCGCGACACCCCCGCGCCCACACGCGTGGTGCTCAGTCCCGGCATGCTGCAAACGGACGGCCGCAGCGTGCCGTTGAGCTACGAAGACCAGGATCGCCTGGATCTGTTCCAGCGCGATCTGCGTGCCTTGATGCCGCGTGTCAAAGCCATTGCGCAGCAGGGGGTGGGCGTGACCTTGCAGCTGGTTCGCGACGAATCGGGCAGCCTGAACTTGGATGCCGACACCCAGGCGGAATTGAATCGTCGCCTGGCCGCCCATTCGGCGGAACTGCGCCAGCGCATCGCCGACAGCCAGAGCACGCATGACTGGCACGGCGACGCCGCCGACCGCTATGCGAACGAAATCGTCAGCGACATCGCGCCGCTGTTTATTTCGGCGCTCGGACAGCAAGCGGTCAGCGCCGCCATGAGCGGCGACCTGCAGCAGGCGGCCGCCCTGCGCGATCGTGCCAGCAATCTTGCCGGCAGCTTCCAGCCCCGCCTCCAGCGGCGTCTTCAGGTCCTTCGGCCCGAGATCCAGGCGCTCTGTCCGGATATCCAGCGCCTCTCGGCCCTGCAGGCCGGCATTCGCGCCAGCAACGGCCGTCAGCTGAACCTGGTCCTGATCGGCCAGTGAAACGCAGGCTGAGCGGAGTCGAACACCCGATAGCGGGTTAATCCCCCGGTAAGTAGCCGTCTTGCAACATGCTTGCCAATACAAGATTTTGCGACCAGGCAGGAGGCGACCCCGTGTCGCTGGAAACCCGACATCTGTGCAATGGCCTGATACGCCGCAGCATCGAGCTGCGCGCGCTGTATCGTCATGCCGCCGCCCAGGTGAGCGAACCCGGCCTGCGCACCGTGCTGGACGAAGAAGCCCAGTCCCTGGACGCCGTGATCGCCGAGCTGCAGACGCAGATGCGCAACCACGATCGCACGCCCGCCACGCGCAGCCGCATGATCGAAGCCGCGCGGCACCGGTTCGATGTATGGCTGGTCCGCGGCATGCCGCGCAGCGACGATGCCTGGATACGCCTCCTGGCGCGTCACGAGCAGGGTTTGCTGCGTGCGTTCGAGCGCGTGCTGACGCGTGTCTCCGCCGGCGACATGACCACCACGCTGCATCGCCAGCTTCCGCGCCTGCAGTCCATTCACCTGGATATGCACAGCCTCGCCAAGGCTGTCGGTCAGTAATCCGTGGCACCGCCGCCGCCCGACGCGCTGGCGGTGCTTACGTTCTGGTTCGATCCCGCCCACCACGATGAGTGGTACGCCGCCCGCCCGCAGTTCGATGCTTTGATACGCGAACGATTTGCGACAACGGTCGACGCCGCAGTGGCGGGCAAACTTTCGGACTGGACGAACACGCCTTCCGGTTGGCTGGCCCTGCTGATCGTGCTGGATCAGTTCACGCGCAATCTCTATCGCAACGATGCGCGCGCATGGAAACAGGACCTTCGCGCACAACAACTTGCCGTGTGGGGCATTGAGGAAGCTTACGACGGCCAACTTCCGGCCATCCAGCGTGTGTTTGCCTACATGCCGCTGGAACATGCTGAAGATAGGGGCATGCAGGATCGTTGCGTTGCCTTATTCGAATCGCTGTGCGACGGCCTGCCGCCCGAGGAACGAAGCGGCTACATCGGCTTTCTCGACTATGCTCGGAAACACCGGGCGGTGATTGCGCGCTTCGGCCGCTTTCCGCATCGGAACGCTGTGCTGGGTCGTGCAAATACACCAGATGAAGTGGCGTACCTGGCTGAGTCGGGCGCCGGTTTCTGATCACTCAACGTGTTCGGCCATGGAAAGTGGCCTCATTGCGACATGGAGCGTGTCATGCGTCGTTACCTCGTGATGGTCTTGCTTGCCTGCGCATATCCAGCGCACGCGCTGGAAAGTCTGCGTGTCGGTAGTCAGCTGCTGGTTGTCGGCGACAGCGCCGCGAGGGTAAAGGCGTTACTAGGTAAGCCTTCCAGTCATTCAAAGAGCAGCAGCTCGCAGAAATCATCGTCAAAGAACTCGGGAAACCGCAAGAACAAGTCGGCCAAAAGCACCGCGAAGGACAAGGGCGAAAAGTGGCAATACAGGCGCGACGGTCACACCACCATCATCACCATGGTGGATGGCAAGGTGGCGCACATCGAAGATCTGCCGCGCTGACGCTATTACCGGGCGTTGCGCAGTGTGTTGAGCAAGGCATCGGCCTCCCACCGAAGATAGGATCGCTCGGCGTCACGCATCAGTTCGACAATGCGCGCGTTGGCCGGTGCGCGAAGGCCCTTCGATTTGGCCAGCGCGACGATTTCGCCATTGATGTAGTCGACTTCGGTGCGTCGTCCCGCTTGCAAATCGTCCCAGGTGGAAGATCGCGCAAGAGGATCGATGGCCAGCATGCGCGCGGCGATGCGATGGAACATCGCATCCGGCAGCGACAGCACGGTCGGCAGCCAGCGTGCGGGAAGCGCGGTGACTTGTGCCGGGCGAATGCCGGCGACTTCCAATATCTGCAACCCTTCGCGCTGAAGTAACGCGAGACAACGACGCCATGTTCGATGTGCGAGCTGATCGCGCAGCGGCAAGCCGCTCAATGCATTCAGCGGATTGTTGAGATTGATCAGCAGTTTCGCCCAGAGTACCGCCTGCATGTCGTCCTGCCGTTGCAGTGCGAGTCCGCCACCGGCAAAGACAGGCAGGAACGGTTCGAGCTCAGCGGAATGTTCCACCATCAACTCGCCTGACGAGCCTTGATGAAAATGGCCCGGCTCGGGTTGGGTCACGTTGAACGGCACCATGCCGGCCAGAACGCTATGCCCGGGCAGCGACGCACGCAGTTCGGCGGTGTTGCGCACGCCGTTCTGAAAACTGATGACCAGTGAGCCGGGCGCAAGCACTTCGGAAAGTTCGTGACCCACGTCCATCGTTGCCGACGATTTCACCGTCACCAGCACCAGCTCGGCGTCGCGTGCGGCTTCGGGATGCGTGTGCACATCAAGCACATCCGGTGCGATGTGTTGTCGATGACCGTTGAGATCGCTGACGGTCAGTCCGCACGCTTTCAGTGTAGACGCGATGCGCGGCCTTGCAATGAAACGCACCCGCGCGTGGTCATGCAGACGGCCACCGAGATAGTTGCCGATCATGCCGGCACCATAGATGGCAATGCGCGGTAACGGCTTCATGCCACGGCCGCTGCGGCAGCGCGCCCCGCAATACGCCCGGAAAACAGGCATCCGCCAAGGAAGCTGCCTTCGAGTGCGCGATAACCGTGCAATCCGCCGCCGCCGAAACCGGCGGCTTCGCCCACGGCATAAAGTCCGCGCAGGGGTTGGCCGTCGTGACCGAGTACGCGCGCCTGCAGATCGGTTTCGAGTCCGCCGAGCGTCTTGCGCGTGAGGATGTTCAGTCGCACGGCGATCAACGGGCCGTTGGAGGGATCGAGCAGGCGATGCGGCTTGGCGACGCGCACCAGGCGATCGCCGCGATAACGGCGCGCGTTGTGAATGGCCATGACCTGGCTGTCTTTCGCATACGGGTTGTCGAACTGACGGTCCCGCGCCTCGATTTCCTCGCGCAGACGCGCGGCATCGATAAGTTGGCTGCCGGCGAGTTCGTTCATGCCGACAACCAGGTCGTCCAGGTTGTCGCGCACCACAAAATCGCGGCCGTGCCGCTTGAAGGCCTCCACCGGCGCGGGCGCATGCTTGCCAACCGCGCGTTTTGCAACTTGCCGCCAACTCTTGCCGGTCAGATCGGGATTTTGCTCGGAACCGGAAAGCGCGAATTCGCGCCGGATGATCTGTTGATCCAGCACAAACCAGCTGTAGTCGTAACCCGTGCGGCGCAGGTGTTCGAGCGTGCCCATCGTGTCGAAGCCGGGCCACAGCGGGCAGGGCAGGCGGTGGCCGCGTGCGTCGAACCAGAGCGACGAGGGGCCGGGCAGGATGCGAATCGCGTGCCTGGGCCAGATCGGATTCCAGTTCTCGATCCCTTCGACGTAATGCCACATGCGGTCGCGGTTGATCAGGCGTGCGCCCGCCGCTTCGCTGATGCCGAGCATGCGGCCGTCTACATGTGCGGGGACGCCACACAACATGTGCGACGGTGGCGGACCCAAACGTTCGGGCCAGTTTTTGCGCACCAGTTCGTGATTGCCGCCGATGCCGCCGGACGCCACGATGACCGCCTGCGCGCGATATTCGAAATCGCCCGCTACCTCGCGCGAACTCGGCTTGCCGCGTTCGACGCTGTCGTCGGCCAGGCGCACGCCATGCACGCCGACCACGCTGCCGTTTTCCATCATCAAGCCATCGACGCGATGGCGGAAAGCAAACTGCAACAAACCTTTCGATGCCGCGTCGCGTGCGCGACGCACGAAAGGTTCCAGCACGCCCGGACCGGTGCCCCATGTCACATGAAAGCGCGGTACCGAATTGCCGTGGCCGATCGCGCCATAGCCGCCGCGTTCGGCCCAGCCCACCACGGGAAACCAGCGCATGCCCATGCCATGCAGCCAGGCGCGTTTTTCGCCCGACGCAAAATCGACGTAAGCCTGAGCCCATTGGCGCGGCCAGTGGTCTTCGGCACGATCGAAGGCGGCCGTGCCCATCCAGTCGGCCAGCGCCAGCGCATGCGAGTCGCGTACACCCATGCGACGCTGCTCCGGCGAATCCACGAAAAACAGGCCGCCAAAAGACCAATGCGCCTGCCCGCCGAGGCTCTGCTCCGGTTCCTGTTCGACCAGCAGCACGCGTCGTCCTGCATCGGTCAGCTCCGTGGCGGCGACGAGGCCGGCCAGCCCCCCGCCAACCACGATGACATCGGTGGATTGCATGCGCCTTGCCCCTGAGTACGCTCCAATGGATGAAGTTATCGCGCGCCCGACGGTTTTCCTATGTGCGCTGCGCCATCGCCCGGTCCAGGGTCTGTTCGCACTATTCGCGTAGCCCGCGTTTTGTCCGCCATCCGGCGTCATCGCTCAGTCGTGTACGGACGTACACTCCCTCGCTCTTCCTTGGTTGGCGAGCAAACAGCTCCCGGCGCGGGCCACGCGAATAGTGCGAACAGACCCTAGGAGATATGACCGATGGCACGGGATGACGCATGGCCCATGTAAACGAGTGCCCCGCCGTTAAACCCTATGCAGGCTGGGACGCATCCAAGCGGATAACGGCAGGTTCGGGCCGTGTCGTATCGGGAGAGGGAATCGCTCATGCATCGTCATGTCACGGAAATTGCGCTCGTGGTCGGTCTGGCCGTTGCCGGCGGCGCGCAGGCGTCGGATGCGCACTTCCATCATCTGCAGTGTTCCTACAACAGCGACTACGACGTACAGATCAAGTCGGATGGCATCGCGTTCACGCGCGAACAAGGCCATCCGAATGATGTCTTCATGCACGACGGACAACTGCGCGTGGACGGTCGCGATGTGCCTGTTACGCACGAAGACGCCGTGCGATTGCGCGCATACGAACATCAGGTGCGCGATCTCCTGCCGGCGATGGCGGATATCGCACGCGACGGTGTGGATATCGGTTATTCCGCGATGACCACCGTCGTCGCAACGCTGGCCGACGATAGCGACGAACGCACGCGCATCATGGAGAAGCTGCGCGACCGTCACGCCGTCGCCTTGCAGCAGATCGACGGCACGCTCGGCCACGGCTTCTGGAAGTCGGGCGATGGCGGCGAAACCTTCGGCGCCACCGTGGAAGAGGCGGTGGCCGATATGGTCGGCAGCATCACGCGCGATGTGTTGAAGGACGCGCTGAGCAACGACCCCAGCAAGCTGGCGGCGCTGGAAGCGCGAACCAGCGCGCTGGACACCACGCTGGACAAAGCCGTCGAAGTGCCCGCCAACAAGCTTGAGCAGCGCGCGGACGCGCTGTGTCCGCGTCTGGGCGAGCTCGATCAATTGCAGCGGCAACTTCAGTTTCGCCTTCCCAATGGCGATCGTCTGAAACTGCTTTCATCGGACACGGATAGTGATAACAAAACGAGGCAATACGCCCAACGTTAGTAACTCCCCCCGAACGCCATGCTTCCCCAGCATGGGACAGTCACGTGCCCGGCTACCCCTCCGGGCACTTTTTTTTGGCGTAATCATCGATTCCCGAACGGGCTGCTAGGCTTTCGGTAGTTTTCCAAGGGCTGCGCCATGTTCGACTACCTCCTGCGTCTGTCTCTCGACGACCTCACTGCGTTCTTCACGCGCCATGGTCCGGCTTTGTTCGGCGCACTGCTGGTGTTGCTGCTGGGCAACTGGCTGGCGGGGCGATTGGCGAACTTCATACAACGTGCGATGCAGCGCGCATCGATCGATCCGACCTTGAGCGGCTTTCTGCGCAATCTCATCTATGGCGTCCTGATCGCCGTATTGATCGTGATTGCGCTGCAGACGGCCGGTGTGCCGAGCGCGCCGTTGCTCGCGGCGCTCGGTGCGGGCGGCCTGGCGATCGGTCTGGCCTTGCAGGGTTCGTTGAGCAACCTGGCGTGGGGCGTGTTGCTGATCGTGTTTCGTCCGTTCAAGGTCGGCGATTTCATTACCGCCGGCGGCATCGATGGCACGGTGGAAGGCATCAACCTGATGCACACGCAGTTGGTGCTGGCCGACAACCGCGAAGCCGTCGTACCCAATTCGAAGATCGGTGCCGATGCCATCATCAACTACAGCCGGCGCGGCACGCGGCGCTTCGAATTGCGCGTCGGCATCGGCTATGGCGATGACATCGGCAAGGCGATCGGCGTGGTGCGACGCCTGTTTGAAGCGGACGTGCGCATCCTGAAAGATCCGGCACCCACCGTGTGGACCGACAGCCTCGGCGAGAGCGCCGTCTATTTGCTGCTGCGCGCTTATACGCAGACCAAGGATTTCTGGCCGGCGCAGACCGATCTGCTGCGCGCGGTGAAGGAGCATTTCGACGCCGAAGGCATCCGTATTCCGCCGCCACAGCGCGAGGTGCGCATCGTCGGCGCACCTGCTGATCTCAAGTAAGGCCGGTCCCGCATACGTATGCGCATGGCGCTTTCAGGCCGATTTGCCATGTCCGTAAAGGGGTGTCGGTTGCTATGATGGAAGCCTTGCGGCCGACCCCGCCTCCCCATGCGGCCGCCTTCGATCTGCAGGAGTAATCATGGCCGACCTGAAAGAAGCCCGCGTTCCTGATATCGGCGGTCACGCCGATGTGCCCGTCATCGAGGTGATGATCAAACCCGGTGACACGGTCGAAAAGGACCAAAGCCTCATCACGCTGGAGTCGGACAAGGCCACGATGGAAGTGCCTGCGCCCTTCGCCGGCGTGGTAAAGGAAGTGAAATTGAAGGTCGGCGATGAAGTATCGGAAGGTGCTCTGATTGCCGTCATCGAGGCTTCCGGCGGTGCTGCCGCACCGGCGCCGGCCCCCGCCAAGGCCGAAGCCCCGGCTCCGGCCCCTGCGCCCGCCCCCGCTCCGGCGGCGGCGGCTCCGCAGGTGAAGGAAGAGCCGGCGCCGCTGGGCGGCCGCAGCGTGCTCCCTGGCAATGCGCCGGAGGGCGATGTGTCGCCGCAGGCCCGCCCGCCGTTCGACGCCAACATCGTCATGCCGGGCGATGCTCCCTACGCCAGCCCGGCCATCCGCGCCTTCGCGCGCGAGTTGGGCGTGGACATCCGCCAGGTGAAGGGCAGTAGCCGTGGCGGCCGTATCGTGCGCGAGGACGTCACCGCCTACGTCAAGCATGCGCTCGCTTCCGGCGCGCGTCCGGTGACGGGCGGCGGTGCCGCCATGGGCGGCCTCAACCTGCTGCCGTGGCCGAAGGTCGATTTCGCCAAGTTCGGCGCGATCGAAGAAAAGCAGCTGTCGCGCATCCAGAAGATTTCCGGCGCCAACCTCGCGCGCAACTGGGCGATGATCCCGCATATCACCCAGCACGAAGATGCCGACATCACCGAGATGGAAGCCTTCCGCAAGAAGCTCGGCGAAGAGAACAAGGACGTGAAGATCACGCCGCTGGTATTCCAGATCAAGGCGGTGGTCGCGGCGCTGAAGAAATTTCCCACGTTCAATTCCTCGCTCGACGAAAGCGGCGAGAAGCTGATTCTCAAGAAGTACTTCCACATCGGCATCGCGGTCGATACGCCCGATGGCCTGGTCGTGCCGGTGATTCGCGACTGCGACAAGAAGGGTTTGCTGGATCTGGCCATCGAACTGGGCGAGATCTCCAAGAAGGCACGCGACAAGAAGCTGGGCCCGAACGACATGTCCGGCGGCTGCTTCTCCATCTCCTCGCTCGGCGGCATCGGCGGTACGGCGTTCACGCCCATCGTCAACGCGCCGGAAGTGGCGATCCTCGGCGTGTCCAAGGCGCAGACCAAGCCGGTGTGGAACGGCAAGGAATTCGCTCCGCGCCTGATCCTGCCGCTGTCGCTCAGCTACGACCATCGCGTGATCGATGGCGCGCTTGCCGCGCGCTTCGCTTCGTTCCTCGCGGCCCAGCTCGGCGACATCCGTCGCCTGTTGCTCTGACGAGGGGAGACGATCATGGCGAATACGATCGAAGTGAAAGTCCCCGATATCGGCGGGCACGAAAACGTGCCGGTGATCGAGGTGATGGTCAAGGTCGGCGATACCGTCGCGAAGGAACAGAGCCTCATCACGCTGGAGTCGGACAAGGCGACGATGGAAATTCCGTCGAGCGTCGCTGGCGTCATCAAGGAATTCAAGCTCAAGGTTGGCGATGAAGTGTCCGAGGGCGCGGTCATTGCCGTGATCGAGGCGAGCGAAGGTGCTGCGGCATCTGCGGAAGCGCCGAAAGCTGCGGCGCCCGCACCGGTCGCCAGCTTGCCAGCTCCCGCACCTGCGCCGGCACCTGCCAAGGCTCCGGCAGCTCCCGCGCCACAGGCGGCAGGCGCATCCGACCGCAAGGCCGACATCGAGTGCAAACTCGTCGTGCTCGGTTCCGGTCCAGGCGGTTATACGGCCGCTTTCCGTGCTGCCGACCTCGGTGTCGATACGGTGCTGGTGGAACGCTACGCCAAGCTTGGCGGCGTGTGCCTCAACGTCGGTTGCATTCCGTCCAAGGCGCTGCTGCATGCCGCTGCAGTGATCGACGAAGCCGATGCGATGGCCGCGCACGGTGTGACCTTCGGCAAGCCCAAAATCGATATCGACAAGCTGCGCAGCTTCAAGGACAAAGTCGTGGGCCAGCTCACCGGCGGCCTGGCCAGCATGGCCAAGCAGCGCAAGGTGCGCACCGTGCAGGGCGTGGGTACGTTCATTTCGCCGAACGAAATGGAAATCGACACGGCCGAAGGCAAGAAGCTGCTCCGCTTCGAATACGCCATCATCGCCGCCGGTTCGCAGTCGGTGAAATTGCCCGCGTTCCCGTGGGACGACGATCGCATCGTCGATTCCACCGGTGCGCTGGAACTCAAGGACGTGCCGGCCAAGCTGCTGGTCGTCGGCGGCGGCATCATCGGCCTGGAAATGGCGACCGTGTACTCCGCGCTCGGCAGCGAAGTGACCGTGGTCGAATTCATGGACCAGATCATTCCCGGCGCCGATGCCGATCTGATCAAACCGCTTGCCAAGCGTCTCGGCGGCAAGGTCAAGGGCATTCACCTCAAGACCAAGGTGGTCGAGGCGAAAGCCACCAAGAAGGGCATCGAGGTCAGCTACGAAGGCGAGAACAAGCCCGAAACCACGCTGTTCGACCGCGTGCTGGTCTCTGTTGGCCGCTCGGCCAACGGCAACAAGATCGGCGCGGACAAGGCCGGCGTCGCCGTCACCGAACGCGGCTTCATCAACGTCGACACGCAGATGCGCACCAACGTGAAGCACATCTTCGCCATCGGCGATCTGGTCGGCCAGCCGATGCTGGCGCACAAGGCCACGCATGAAGCGAAAGTGGCGGCGGAAGTCGTCGCCGGCATGAAGAGCCACTTCGATGCGCGCGTGATTCCGTCGGTCGCGTTTACCGATCCGGAAGTGGCGTGGGTGGGCGTCACCGAGCGCGAGGCGAAGGAAAAAGGCCTCAAGATCGGCGTCGGCAAATTCCCGTGGGTGGCCAGTGGTCGCGCCATCGGCATCGATCGCACTGAAGGCTTCACCAAACTGCTGTTCGACGAAGAAACGCATCGTATCGTTGGCGGCGCCATCGTCGGTCCGCATGCGGGCGATCTGATTTCCGAAATTGCGCTGGCGATCGAGATGGGCAGCGAAGCGGCCGATATCGGCCTTACCATCCATCCGCATCCGACGCTCAGCGAATCGGTGGGCATGGCGGCGGAGGTCTACGAAGGCACCATCACCGACTTGTACATGCCTAAGAAGAAATAATTCACGCATATTGCAAACGAAAAAGGCCCGGAGAAATCCGGGCTTTTTCGTTGGCAGTGGTCGCATGACACTCGGTACGGCGAAGAATCAGTCAGTTGCCGATAGGTCTGCGCAAGCGATGGCGGAGAAAATATCCAACATGACGATTCATGCTGTATGGCTATCAAATTCCTCAGTGCTAAGGGCACACGTGTTGGGTGTTGGTCGATACCAGGGAAACATGGAAAATGCCTATGTCGTGTACTCGACGAAGGTTAGGTCGACTGCCAAGTAAATGATTCGGCAGAGAGGCGTTTCCTGACTTACAGCTTTTGGACAATTGTCAGTAAACAGCAACACATGTGTTTCATATGGTTTGTGAGGTAGCCATGTTTTCCCGCCTTAGATTGGGTCTCCGGTCGGCGAACAGTGACGAAATCGGCGCGGAGGACTATGCCCGTTGCTATCACACGTGGGGCGGCAGCTTCATAGTTCATCCCGATGTCTTGCGGTATTTTGAAGAAACGCACGATGTGAGGGTCCGCTATCGCGGTTATTTCAAGCGCGGGGAGTGCGTAGGTGCAGTGGCGGTTTGGGGGGCATTTCTTGCGGGCGACCGGTTGGCACTGGATGCCTATCGGCTGAGCGACAATGAGGACTTCGGCTATCCGGTGATCTATTTGCCGATAGATCCCGGACATCAATGTACTGTGCTTTACAAGGCAAAGCATTTATTGAGTCTGCAAAGGCCGCAAATCGCCGGTGTCCTGTTTAACGGGCTCAAGGAGATGTCGATTCTCAGGCAAATCCCCGAGGAGCTGCCCACCGGCAAAAAGGAATATCAAATCAAGGCGCGCCGGTTCGAGCGGTTAGGTGGAACCGTACGCGACGTTCAGGAATTTAGCGGGGAGGAGATCGCCGACATTTACACGGACCTTTTCCAGCAGCGGTGGAATCACGCGCCTCATGCCGCTACATCACTTGGCAAGACCTTTTCGGCCCTTAAAAGGTTTCTTTTCGGGAAAATCCTTTGGCTGGACAATCGGCCTGTCGCCATCCAGATCAACTATCGCGCCGACACCCATCGAACGATATGCATCGATTACATCAATGGCGGCGTTGATAAAACCCTCAAGGGCCTCAGCCCCGGATCGTTCCTCTCCTATATCAACGGGCTTAACGCGTGCGAAGAAAGCCGAAGCAGCGGCAAACTTCTCATTTACAGCTACGGCAGGGCCAATAACGAATACAAGGACCAATGGTGTCATCGCGTTTCGCGTGGAGTGACCGGGTTCTGGTTGCCATAGCGGCTGCAAAAAGCCGGAAGCAGCTAAATGTACTTAACTACCTCCGGCCCTTTTTTGGCTTTTTGGGACCGTGTTCCGATCTTATGGAATGGCTGATGTCGAGGAGTCATCCCAAGGATGCGTGTGAACGACAAGCGCGCACGGCAGCATCGATTCACGATGCGACACAAGCGGTGTTTACGCGAACAAATCTCTCTGGGCGATGAAGCTGTCCTGATCCACGAAGCCCGATAGTCCCACGCCGACCAGCCGGTAGCGGCTATCGGTGGGGCGTTCCACGCGCCCGCGCAATGCGCAAGCTACGTCCGCCAACTCGTGTGCCGAGCCCGGAACGGATGCGGGCGTAAGGCTGCGAGTCAGCGTGTGGAAATCGGATGTCTTGAGCTTCAGCACGATGGTGCGTGCAATGCGGCCTCGTTGCGCTTCGTGCTGATGTGCCGCCCAGGTTTTTTCGGCCAACCGGCGGATGTGCGGTTCCAGTTCGTCGAGCGTGAGATCGTGCTCGAACGTGTCTTCGGACGACACTTGCAGGGTGAGCTGGTTGGGCTGCACGGCATGATCGTCGATGCCCAGCGAAAGCTCGTGCAAACGACGGCCCCAGCGGCCAAAGCGCATTTCGAGTTCGGCAAGTTGCAATGCAAGTAAGTCGCTCACCGTCTTGATGCCCAGCGTTTCCAGTTTTGCTTCCATCACTTTGCCGACGCCGGGAAGTCGGTTGACCGGAAGCGGTGCAAGGAATGCCTGCACCTGGTGCGGACGAATCACGAACAGGCCGTCGGGTTTGTTCCAATCCGACGCGATCTTGGCCAGGAATTTGTTGGGTGCCACGCCGGCCGATGCGGTAAGGCTGGTTTCCTCGCGGATCGCCGCGCGAATGGCTTCGGCGGTGGCCGTGGCGGAAGGCAGGTTGCTCTTGGTGACGGTGACGTCGAGATACGCCTCGTCCAGCGACAGCGGTTCGATCAGGTCGGTATGCCGGGCGAAGATCTCGCGCACTTGTCGCGATACCGCTTTGTAGCGCACGAAATCCGGCGGCACGAAAATCGCCTGCGGACAAAGCCGCTCAGCGCGCACTGCGGGCATGGCCGAGCGCACGCCGAACTTGCGCGCTTCGTAACTCGCGGCGCACACCACGGAGCGTGCGCCGCGCCAGGCAACAACTACGGGTTTACCACGCAGCGATGGATCGTCGCGCTGTTCCACCGACGCATAGAACGCATCCATATCAACGTGGAGGATCTTGCGGGGCGGTGTGGACACAACAATGCCGGCTGGAGGGTGACGGGTCCGATTCTAAGCTGTGCCACCGACCTTCGCAGCGACCTCCGGGCGATCGTGCTTGTTGGGCAGGCGTCGCAGCCGATCGAGGATATGTTCCGCGAATTTCTCCGCCGCGTCGGGCCGTATGGCCAAGTGCAGCAGCGGTTCGATCAGTTCCAGTTCCATGACGCGGAATTGCCCGTTCACCACGACGCCGTCCACGCGAACATACGCGTGTTCGCGATGGCCTAGTTCGGTCACGGCTGCGAGCGCCTTGTCCGCGGCACTGACGACGATCGCGTCGGGCTCGGCTTCCCGGGCCGTGCCTCCGTGCTGTTGCTGCACGCGATAGTCGCCGGTCGCTGGGTATTTGATGACGGCGTGGCTGTAGCGGCCGCCAAAGTAGAGCAGGGACCATTCGCCATTGCTTGCAATCTCGGGCACAAACGGTTGCACGAGGTAATCGAGTTCAGCCGGCAACCGGGCGAGCGCCTGCTGAAAGGCCGCCGTGCCGACGGTGCCGCGCAGCGTGTGCCACGCACCGCCGCTGACGGTGGGCTTGATCACGACATCTTGTGCAGACATCGATGGCAGCACGTCAGGCAAGGTGCCGGCGGGTGCCACGCGTGTCGGGATAATAGAGACGCCTTGTTGCTCGATGTCGAGCAGATAACGTTTCTCGCTGTTCCAGCGAATCAGCCGGCTGTCGTTGATCATCGGCACGCCGATGCGATCGAGCGTGTCCAACCAGGCAAGAAACGTGGCGTAATGCTCGAAGTAATCCCACGCCGTGCGGACGAGCACGGCGTCGAACGCCGTCCAATCCACGGCGGCATCGTTCCACACACAAGGCGTGGCCTGGATGCCGAGACGCTCCAGTACGTCAACGAAATACACGTCGTCCGGATAAACGCCCGGATACATGGCAGACGTGGCAAGGGCAAGGCGAAACGAAGAAGCGGGCACAGACATGGGTACACCTCCAGTAACTGGGGTGGGCGCCCTTGATCGTTGTGAGTGATCGGCAGCCGAGCGTGGCGGACCGGTGTCCGTCGCAGCACCCCTCGGAGCCGAGGCGCCAATGAAGCAGTCTTGGCGCGTAACTGGCTCAGTATTCGTACATGGCCCCGGCGATGTCAATGTGGCTTTTGTCATTGAAGGGCAAGCGCTCACCTTACCGTCATACATGCACATGATCGGTAGCCGGCTATGCGGTGCTGTGCAGTGAGCATCGGCATTCCCTGTACTCGTGCGCGATCGACGGTCACCCGGAGATAAAAGCATATAGGGCATAGGTCACCGGACATGAGGTGCCGACTCAGGTTAATGTCGGCATCTATGACTGATGAAACCTCCAACTCCTATCTGCGGCGGCTCGGCGTCTGGGACGGCGCCGCCATTGTCGTCGGCGGTGTGATCGGCGGCGGTATCTTCCGCACGCCGGCCACGGTGGCCAAGCAAACAGGCGCGGGGCTGCCGTTGCTCACGTTGTGGGCCATCGGCGGTTTGCTCACGCTGGCCGGCGTGCTGTGTTACGGCGAACTCGGCGCGCGTCGACCGCAGGCCGGCGGCATCTACATCTATCTGCGCGAAGCCTTCGGTTCGCTGCCGGCCTTCCTGTTCGGCTGGACGATGGCGCTGATCAACTATCCAGGCAGCGTCGCGGCGGTGGCCACCACCTTCGCCGACTATTTCTGCCATGCCTGCGGTTTGACGGATGTGTGGGTGAAGCCGTCGGCGGTGGGGGCGATTGTCTTCATCGTCGGCGTCAACCTGTTCGGCATTCGCGCGGGCGCGTGGATGCAGAACCTTTTCACGATACTCAAGCTGGCCGCCATCGCGATGCTGGTGGTAGTGGGGCTGGCGCTGGCGCACGGGCATTTCGGTCGCGTGCTGGCGGTGGACACCGCCCATCCAGTGCCCAGTGGCGCGTGGATCGGCGCGTTGCTGCCGGTGTTGTTTGCCTACGGCGGCTTCCATTACCTCAACGATCTGGCTGGCGAGGTGCGCGATCCGCAACGCACGCTGCCGCGTGCGCTGGCGATGGGCATGATCGGCGTGGTGGTGTGCTATCTGCTGGTCAACGTCGCCTATCTGACGGGACTGGGGCATGCGGGCCTGGCGGCCAGCATTGCTCCGGCAGCGGATGTGATGAGCAACATCTTCGGTGCGCGCGGCGCGACGCTCATGGCGATCGGTATCGCATGCTCCACGTTCGGTTATTGCAGCATTGCCATCGCCGGTGGCGCGCGCGTGTTGCAGACCATGGGCGCGGACGGCATGTTCTTTCGCTCGGTGGGTCGCATCGATCCACGTTGGCGCGCACCACAAATTGCGTTGGCCGTGCTGGGCGCATGGGCCATCGTGTTGATCCTGACCGGTACGTTCGACCAATTGCTCGACTACACCACGGTGGGCGAATGGTTGGGTCATGCGTTTGGCATCGCGACGCTGTTCTGGTATCGACGCCGCTTTGCGGATCAACCGCTGCCTTATCGCGTGCCGTGGTATCCGGTGATCCCGTTCGTGTTTGTCGCCACCGTATTCGGCGTGATCGTGGCGACGGTGATCAGCAAGCCGCAGGATGCCGGCATGAGTCTGTTGATCATTGCGCTCGGCATACCGGTGTATGCGGTGTGGCGTTACTGGGAGAGGCGGCGCACCGGTTGATGTTCTGTCAACCAGGCGTCGGCGAATAACGCATACTGCGCGAACCTCACCATCGCGGATCGTCCATGAAGCGGGTCGCCCTGTTTGTAACCCTGGCCTTATGTGCGTCGCCGTTCGATCATGCCGCGGCGGTCGAAGTGACCGATCTTTCGACAGCAACCTCGGGTACGCAGATCCAGTTGCTGCAGGTGGAGCGTGTCGGCAGCACGGAACATGACAGTCGCGGCACGGCGCTGCAGCGCTACGCATTCCAGCCATCGAGCCAGCCGCAGCTGGTGATAACGCCGACAAACGGCATGTGGAATTGGTCGGGGCAGGGCGCGTTGCAGATCGACGTGCAGAATGCGATGGCGTGGGCGGTCACGCTGGTTGTCGATATCGATGGCGCTGCGCCGAATCAACATTTGCATGCGGTGGTGGGGTTGCCCGCGGGACCTGCGCAAACCCTGGTCGTGCCTTTGCATGACGCTTCACCGCGCAGCTTCGGTATGCAGGTCGGTCCGCTGATGCCTTTCGACGATCACGGTCGCGACGTATTCGTAGCGACGAAGGTCGAAGGCGCCATCGATCCGGCACAGATTCGCGCCATCCACCTGAGCATGTCCGCGCCGCAAGCTGTGCAGCAATTGCTGCTTGGAAAGGTGGATACGGCCGTTGGCGATGCATCGTTGCAGGACGCCTATCGCGGCATCGTCGATCAGTGGGGGCAGTACACGCGCGGCAAATGGCCGGAAAAGGTCGGTAGCGACGCCGTGCTGCGTGCCGGGCACATGCAGGAGCAACACACGCTCAATGCAGAGATGGCGGAACGACACGGGTTGGATGTTTACGGCGGTCGCCAGGACATCGCACTCACGCGCACCGGGTGGTTTCACACGCAGAAGGCGAAGGGGCGCTGGTGGCTGGTGACACCTGATGGTCATGCGTTTTTCTCGCTGGGCGTGAATGCCGTGGCAGCGGACAACTCGCGCACCTATGTGCAAGGCCGCGAGTACATGTTCGTCAATCTGCCGCTGGACGAAGCGCCATGGCACACGTTCTACGGCCTCAGCGACAGTCGCGACGCGGAGCGTGTCGCGAGCATGGGCCTTGGCGCCAACCGCGGACGCTGGTTCGATTTCTATGAAGCCAACCTCTATCGCGCCAGCGGTGCCGACTGGCTGACAATATGGCGCCGACGCGCGCTCGATCGCCTGCAGGCCTGGGGTTTCAACACGATCGGCAACTGGAGCGACGATGCGCTGGGCAAGATGCATCGCGTGGCCTACACCTTGCCGATCTACATCGACGGCACGTTCGGCAATGTCTCCAGCGGCTTCGATTACTGGGGACGCATGCCCGATCCGTTCGATCCGCGCTTTGCCAGAGCCGTCGAACAGGCGGTGGCGAATGCAACGGAAAACGGGCGCAAAGATCCGTGGCTGCTCGGCTATTTCGCCGACAACGAACTGGCGTGGGCTGGTTTTGGACCGCAAGGACGCTGGAATTTGGCGATGGGCACCTTGCGCGGCGAAGCACGCAGCGACGCCAAGCAGGCTTTCATCGCCATGTTGAAGAAAAAGTACGGCGAGCCTGCGAAGTTCGCGGCAGCGTGGGGCATCGCGCTTGCGGATTGGTCGGCGTTGAATGCGACAAACTTTGCCGCGCCCGAACCGGGCGACGCGCATCCGGCCATCGCGGAGGATTACAGCGCATGGTTGCGCATGTATGCCGACAAGTATTTCAGCACTGTCGCCGCAGCGATCCATCGCCACGATTCGCATCATCTGTTTCTCGGCGGCCGTTTCGCGGTGAACACGCCCGAGGCAGTAGCGTCGTGCGCGCAGTATTGCGATGTGATCAGCTTCAACCTGTATGCGGACGTGCCGCAGCATGGTGTGGATCTCGACGCTGTGCACAAGCTGGATAAACCGGTACTCATCACCGAATTCCATTTCGGCTCCGACGATCGCGGTCCGTTCGGCAAGGGCGTCGTGTCGGTGTGGAACGAGGCGCAGCGTGGCGAGGCTTATGCGCGCTTCGTGCAGGCGGCGGCGAGCGATCCGGCCATCGTCGGCACCCACTGGTTCGAATACGCCGATCAGCCGGTGACGGGTCGCCTGATCGATGGCGAAAACAGCCATATCGGGTTGGTCGGCATCACCGATCTCCCGTTCGGAGGCTTCGTGGAGGCGGTACGCAAGGCCAATCTCGGCCTTTCGCACTGAGGGTCTCAGGCCCTGACACGGCCCCGGAGCACCCTCCGGGGCAAGCCAAGCGGTTCTGCAGCCGGCAAGTCATTGATTGTCGGGCGGTACTGCCACCCCCTTCATTTTCACCAAAAAAGGTGAAAAGATGAGCCCCATGACTCTCCATCTCACCAGCCGCCAGTCCAACATCCTCGCCTTCATCCGGGCGCGCCTGCAGCAGACCGGCGAGGCGCCCACCCTGGACGAAATCGGCAATGCCATGGGCCTGCCCAACGTCAGCGCGGTGCTCAAGCACGTGCGCTCGCTGGAGGCGAAAGGGCGGCTGGCGATCGAGCCTAACCGCGCGCGCGGCATTCGCCTGATACAGGAGTCCGATCCGCTCGCCGCCGACACCATGGAACTGCCGCTGATCGGTCGCATCGCGGCCGGCGAGCCGATCTTTTCCGAGTCGCGGGTGGAACGCAGCATGTACGTGTCGCGCGATCTGTTTCGCCTGCGCCCGGATTACCTCGTGCGCGTCATCGGCGATTCGATGCGCGACGAAGGCATCCTCGATGGCGACCTCGTCGCCGTGCACGCCACGCCGGTGGCGCGACACGGGCAGGTGGTGGCCGCGCGCGTGGACGATCGCTTCACCATCAAGCGCCTTTACTGGAAGGGCGATCTGATTCGCCTGCTGCCCAACAGCCAGGGTTATGAACCGATCGATCCCGATCCCACCGAAGACTTCGCCATCGAAGGCTTGTTTGCAGGTCTCGTGAGGGGCGCCTGATGGGTGCGATCGTGGCCCTGGCGAATCTGCTCGATGCGCGACAGGTGTGGCGCGGTCAGGCAGTGCCGATTGTGGAAGGCGAGCAGCCGACCGGTTGGCCGCAACTCGACGCCGTACTGCCGACGCGCGGCTGGCCGGAAGCATCGTTGTCGGAAATCCTGATACCGGCCGACGGCATCGGCGAATTGCGATTGGTGTTGCCGGCCCTGGCGCGATTGACGCAAGGCGCTCGTCCCGTGGTGTTGATCGCGCCGCCGTATCTGCCGTGCGCCATGGGATGGCGTCAGCATGGCGTGAATCTGCAGCGACTGGACATCGTCGATGCGGAAGAGAAACAGGTGTTGTGGGCTGCCGAGCAATGTTTGCGCTCTGGCAGTTGCGCCGCGGTGCTGGCATGGCCGCATCAGGTAGACGACCGCAGCCTGCGCCGCTTGCAGGTGGCCGCGGATACCGGGCGCGCGCTGGCGTTCGTGTTTCGCGACCGCAAGCATCTGGCGAACGCATCGCCTGCTTCGTTGCGGCTCGAACTTACGACTGCGCCGCACACCGCCATCTGGGTGCGCAAATGCCGTGGCGGCAATGCGCCGTCGCAAGCCATTCCCTTCGATCACGTTCACCGTCTTTCCAGCGAGGGCTGGAATTCAGAAGTGACAACGCATGCGGTTCATCAGCGTATGCGCGGTTCTCTGAATTCCGGCCTTCGCCGGAATCACGAACGAAAGAAGCAAAGCGCGTGAGGGCCGCCTATGTTGTGGGCCTGCCTGTTGCTGCCGCAGTTGGCGCTGGATGGAGTCCTCCGTCACCGCGCCGATGATTCTCCGCTGGTGTTGGTGGACGGCCCCGTCAACGCGCGCACTGTGATGGCCGCCAACGCACGCGCACGTGCGGCAGGGCTGCATATCGGACAGCGATTGACGGCGGCGCAGGCACTCCTGGCGCAATTCGATGCGATCCCTTATGACGCTGCCGAGGTCGGGCGTTGGCAACAGTTTCTCGCCGGCGTGGCCTATCGCTACAGCTCGCAAGTGGCGTTGCTGCCGCACGCGATTGTGCTTGAGGTCAGCAAAAGCCAAAGCCTGTTCGGATCGTGGTCGACGATGGAACGCCGTTTGCGCAGCGACGTCGCTGCGCTCGGTTTTCGCCATCGCGTTGCTGCGGCGCCGACGCCGCATGGCGCGTATGTGCTGGCCGGTGTCGGCGATGGACAAACGGCCTTGAGTCACGAGGGCATGCAGCGCCTTCTCGACGATGTACCTTTGAGTAAAAGCCGTTTGCCGACGGAACCGGTGGATACGCTGCCGCGCATGGGTGTGCGGCGACTCGGGCAGTTGCTGCGCATGCCTCGCGATGGTCTGCAACGCCGATTCGGCGCCGGGCTGTTGCAAGCGATGGATCGCATGATGGGCGATATGCCTGCGGGACTCGATCTCTACGTCCCGCCCGATGGCGTGGATTGGCACATCGAGCTATCGCACGAAGTCGAAAACATCGCTGCGCTGATCTTCCCGTTGCGGCGCATGATAGGGGATCTTGCCGCGTATCTTTCCGGTCGCGATGGCGGCGTGCAGCGATTCCTGTTGCGGCTGGAGCATCGCGATCGCGTCGTTACCGATGTGCCGGTAGGCATGCTTTCGCCCGAACGCAGCACCGACGTCCTGTTCGACGCGGCACGCGGCCGTCTTGAACAAGTGCAATTGCCCGCGCCCGTGCTCGCCTTGCGACTGATCGCCGACGATCTTCCTGCCTTCGTTCCCACGGGCCGCGATCTGTTCGATGAACGTCCCGCCAACGCGCTACCTTTCGAGCAATTGCGCGAACGCTTGCGTGCGCGACTCGGTGATGGCGCGGTTTATCAGTGGAGTACCACCAACGATCCACGTCCGGAGCATTCGCAACGCGTTGCGGCGGAAGACGAAGGTCTACTTGAGCCACGTCCACGTCCCACGTGGTTACTGGAACGGCCCATTCCATGGCGTGGTGCGTTACGTATTGTTTCCGGCCCTGAGCGTCTGGAGACCGGTTGGTGGGACGGTGGCGATACGCGCCGCGACTATTACGTCATCGAAACCGATCTGGGTCAGCGCGCATGGGCGTTCTGTGCACCCGATGAGCAATCAGGCTGGATGCTGCACGGATGGTTTGCATGACGGATTACGCCGAACTGCACTGCCTTTCCGATTTCTCGTTTCAGCGCGGCGCTTCCAGCGCGCGCGAATTGTTCGAACGCGCATCGGAGTGTGGCTATGCCGCACTGGCGATTACCGACGAATGTTCGCTCGCCGGTATCGTGCGCGCCTTGGAATCTTCCCGTGATACGAAAGTGTCGCTGATCGTCGGCACGGAAATCCAGCTCGCCGATGGCCCTAAGCTGGTATTGCTTGCAGAAAACAAACAAGGCTATGTGTCACTGTGTCGTTTGATCACGCGAGGTCGCAGAGCATCCGAAAAAGGCGATTACCGCCTGACCCGCGCTGACATGGCCGAAGGTGCTCCGGGGGCGTTGGTGCTATGGATTCCCGAGTGCGAACCTGATCGCGAGCATGGCGCATGGGTCAAGCATCTTTTCGATGGCCGAGCATGGCTGGCGGTGGAGTTGCATCGCGATAGCGATGATGATGCACGCCTCGCTGAACTCGAGGCATTAGGCGAATCGTTGCAGTTGCCGCGCGTTGCAAGTGGCGACGTGCATATGCACGTCCGACGGCGCTTGCCGCTGCAACATACGATGACCGCGATTCGTCATCACACGACCATAGCCAAAGCGGGTGCCGTGTTATTTCGAAATGGCGAGCGGCATCTGCGCAGGCGCTCGGCACTGGAAAAGATTTATCCCAAAGCATTACTGGATGAGAGCGTGCGCATTGCGAAGCGATGTACGTTTTCGTTGAAAGATGACTTGCACTATCAATATCCCAAGGAACTTGTTCCCGATGGCTGCACGGCCATGCAATGGCTGCGCCATCTTGTGGCCGAAGGTGCCGCATGGCGTTGGCCCAATGGTGTGCCGGGCGACTTTCAATCAAAGATCGAGCATGAGCTGTGGTTGATCGAGGAGAAACGTTACGAGGCGTTCTTCCTTACTGTGCATGACATCGTGCGTTATGCGAGGAGCCAGCACATCCTCTGTCAAGGGCGCGGCTCGGCCGCCAATTCCATCGTGTGCTTTGCGTTGGGCATCACGGATGCCGATCCCAGAAAAATTGATTTGCTGGTAGAGCGATTCATTTCCATCGAGCGTGACGAGCCACCCGATATTGATGTCGACTTCGAGCATGAGCGTCGCGAGGAGGTCATCCAATACGTCTATAACAAATACGGACGCGAACGCGCTGCGCTTGCAGCGACGGTTATCAGTTACCGTACCAAAAGCGCGGTGCGCGACGTAGCCAAAGCCCTTGGGTTGCCTGAGGACCAAATCGACAAGCTTGGCCGGAGCTTTTTTCGTCTTGGAGACGCTTCTCTGGGAAGGCGTCTACGTGAGCAAGGCTTCGACCCCGACGCGCCTGTGATGCGCAAGCTTCTTGCACTGACTGCACAGTTGCTCGACAAGCCTCGTCACCTGAGCCAGCACGTGGGCGGCTTCGTCATCCACGATGCGCCGCTGCATGAACTGGTGCCGGTGGAAAATGCGACGATGCCCGATCGGACCATCATCCAGTGGGACAAGGATGACCTGGACACCATGGGTTTGCTCAAGGTCGATTGCCTGGCACTTGGCATGCTGACGTGCCTGCGCAAATGCTTTGGCATCGTTCATCGACATCGTGGCAAGGCATTGACCCTTGCCACGATCGAGCACGACGACAAGAAAACGTATGACATGATCCAGCGCGCCGACACCGTCGGCGTGTTCCAGATCGAGAGTCGCGCGCAGATGTCGATGCTGCCTCGACTCAAACCTGCCAATTACTACGATCTGGTCGTCCAGATCGCCATCGTGCGTCCCGGTCCGATTCAGGGCGGCATGGTTCATCCTTATCTGCGTAGACGCAAGGGTGAGGAGCCGGTCGACTATCCGTCAGAAGTGCTAAAACCGGTGCTCGAACGCACCATGGGTGTACCACTCTTTCAAGAACAGGTGATGAAGCTGGCTGTGGTGGCGGCCGGCTATACACCAGGGCAGGCGGATCAATTGCGTCGCTCGATGGCAGCGTGGCGGCGTCATGGCGATATGGAAGTACACCATGAACGCATAACCCGCGGCATGCTGGAAAGAGGTTACACGCAGGCTTTCGCCGAGCAGATCTTCGAGCAGATCAAGGGCTTCGGAAGTTATGGTTTTCCGGAAAGCCACGCCGCCAGTTTCGCCAATCTCGCTTACGTCAGCAGTTGGCTGAAATGTCACGAGCCGGCTGCGTTTGCGTGCGCATTGCTCAATGCCCAGCCAATGGGTTTCTATGGACCTAGCCAGATTGTGCAGGATCTGCAACGTCGCGATATTGCAGTGCGACCGGTGGATGTGCGCCATAGCGATTGGGATTGCACGCTGGAAAGCGATCCGCGCAGTCATGGCGGTTTGGCGTTGCGGCTTGGCATGCGGCAGCTGCGTGGCTGTCGTGACGATGTGGCGTTGCGCATTTCGAAGGCGCGAGAGCAACAAGCCTTCCGCGATATCGTCGATCTGTGCACGCGCGCGCAGCTGGATCGGCGTCATCAGGATCTTCTGGCTGACGCGGGAGCTTTGCGCGGTCTCGCCGGACATCGTCATCGCGCGCTGTGGCTGTCGGCTGGTGTGGAATCGCAATTGCCGCTGTTCGGGCGAGAAAGCCCGCGCGAGGGCGATATCGTGTTGCCATTGCCGACAGTGGCGGAAAACGTGATCGCTGATTACGCCTATAGCGGACTGAGTCTAGGGCCGCATCCGCTCAAGCTTTTACGCCATCGATTGCGCGCGGCGCGTTTTATCGATTCGCGCAGTCTGCGCGCGCAGCAACACGAAGCGCAGGTGCGCACGGCGGGGCTGGTGACACAACGGCAACAGCCTCAGACGGCCAGCGGCGTTACCTTCATCACCATTGAAGATGAATTCGGCTGCGTGAATGTAGTTGTGTGGAATCACATCGCGCAAAGCCAGCGTCGCCCGTACCTGGAGGCGCGACTGCTTGCCGTCGAGGGACGCTGGGAGGCGGTGGATGGTGTAAGCCATCTCATTGCGCGGCGCTTGCATGATATGAGCGGCATGCTTGGCGACCTGGACGCGCGGTCGCGGGATTTTCATTAAGGATTTCGCTCGCGTTGCATAGGTGATCGTTATGCAGACACTACTTTTCGACGAGACGGTGCAAGCGATTGCCGATGCATCGACTGGGCCGATTACCTATCAGCCAGGCGTGATATCACCAGCGTTGGCGTCCGCCTGGTTTTCCGCGCTGCGCGATGCCGTCGATTGGCATGCCAGTGCGCGCATGATGTACGAGCGCATGGTGGACGTGCCGCGTTTGCATACGCATTACACCATCGACGATCCCGGGCTTCCTGACGTGTTGCGCGAGGCGCTTGCCGTGGTTGGAGCGAACGTGCATGCATCGTTCAACAGCATCGGGCTGAATTTCTATCGTGATGAGCACGACAGTGTGGCGCCTCATAACGACAAGCTGCATGAGCTGGTGCCGCATCAGCCTATCGCTTTGCTGTCGCTGGGCGCCACGCGAACCATGGTGATCCGCCGCAAGCTGCCGCCGCATTTGAAAACGGAGCTTGAATTGGAGGCGGGGAGTTTATTGCTGATGGGGTGGAATGCGCAGTTGCATTACGACCATGGCATTCCCAAGCTGCGGCGGCCGGTGGGGCCGCGGATCAGTCTGGCGTTTCGTGTCAGGCCGACACGTGCGTCCGAAACGTGGGGCGGTTGATAACCCGCTTTTTTGCTGGTCAATGACGGGTGTGTGAGTGTGATGGCCGAGCAGATGCTCAGGCGGGTTGCAGGAGAGCCCCGAGATACGCCGGATGCTCAATCACGGCACGCGCGCCCGCTACTTCAAGCTCTTCGCGACTACCGAATCCCCACAACACGCCAATACCCGCGACGCCATTGGCCACCGCGCCTTCCATATCGAAGCGCCGATCGCCAATCATCGCCGTCTCGTGCGGCGAGGCATCGAAGTCCGTCAATGCAGCGGCGATCATCGACGCCTTCTCGCTGTGCGGACTCGACGGATGCGGCCCATACAGTTTCTCGAAGCGATGGCCAAAGGGCAGCGCATCGATGATGGGTTGCGCATGCCGATGCGGCTTGCTGGTCACGATGGCGAGTCGATGACCGGCCGCGTGCAGCTCGGCCATCAGGTCTTCAATGCCCGGATAGATGCTGTGCTCGCGCCAGCCGAGCGTGGCGAAACGCTCGTGGTAGTACTCCACCGCCGCCTCGATGCGTTCGGCATCGTTATCCAGCAGCGGCGCGAAGCTGTGACGCAAAGGCGGGCCGATCCACGAACGCAGATCGTCCGGCGACGGCACATCGAGCTTCGCCAGCGCATGCTGGATGCATGCGCTGATCCCTGGCTCGGAATCGATCAGCGTGCCGTCGAGGTCGAACAGGCAAAGCATTACTTTGCAGCGCGTGCCTTGAGTGCGGTAACAGCCGGCAGCTCCTTGCCTTCGAGGAATTCCAGGAACGCGCCGCCGCCGGTGGAGATGTAGGAAACCTTGTCGGCGATGCCGTACTTGTCCACCGCGGCCAGCGTGTCGCCGCCGCCGGCGATGGAGAAGGCCTTGGAGTCGGCCACCGCATGGGCGAGTAATTCCGTGCCCTTGCCGAAGGCATCGAACTCGAACACGCCCACCGGACCGTTCCACACCACGGTGCCGGCCTTGGCGATCAGCTCGGCGTACTGCCTGGCGGTTTCCGGGCCGATGTCCAGGATCATCTCGCCGTCTTTGACCTGATCCACCAGTTTGACCGTGGCGGGCGCATGCGCGGAAAACTCCGGCGCGACGACCACATCCACCGGCATCGGCACCTGGGCGCCGCGACGCTTGGCATCGGCAAGCACTTTCTTGGCGGCGGGGAGGAGATCCGGCTCATACAGCGAGTTGCCTACGGGGTAACCGGCCGCTGCGATAAAGGTGTTGGCAATGCCGCCGCCCACGATCAGCTGGTCGACCTTGCCGATCAGGTTTTCGAGCAGTGTGAGTTTGGTGGACACTTTCGACCCGGCGACAATGGCGAGCAGCGGATGCGCCGGGTGTTCCAGCGCCTTGCCGAGTGCATCGAGCTCATCGCACAGCAGCGGACCGGCGGCGGCGATGGGAGCGAATTTGATCACGCCGTGTGTCGAAGCTTGCGCGCGGTGCGCGGTGCCGAAGGCATCCATCACGAACACGTCGCACAGCGCGGCGTATTTCTTGGAGAGCGCTTCGTCGTCCTTGCCTTCGCCGACATTCATGCGGCAGTTTTCCAGCACGACGACTTCGCCGGCGGCCACGTCCACGCCATCGAGGTAGTCGGCGACCAGGCGCACCGGCGTGCCGAGTTGCTCGCCCAGCCATTTCGCCACCGGCGCCAGCGAGGATTCGGCGTCGAACTGGCCTTCCTTGGGGCGACCCAGGTGCGACATCACCATCACCTTGGCGCCGGCATTGCGGGCGGCCTTGATGGTGGGCAGCGAAGCGTCCAGACGCTGGGTGGACGTGATGCGGCCGTTTTCGATCGGCACATTCAAGTCTTCGCGGATCAGCACGCGCTTGCCGCGCAGGTCGAGGTCGCTCATGCGGGTGACGGTCACGTGATACTCCTGGCATAGCTGAGGAAGTCGGCCACCGAAGGCCGGAACCGCGTATTTTCCCGCCCGCGCCGCGTCGATGCAAACGGCGGGGTTTACACTGTTCTCATCGTCCCTCCATGGAGTGGTCCTATGGCGTCCGATCTCGTCCTTTACAGCTATTGGCGCTCCAGCGCGTCCTTTCGCGTGCGCATTGCGCTGAATCTAAAGGGTTTGCGTTACGAAACGCGGGCAGTGCACCTGGTTCGCGACGGCGGCGAGCAGCACGGGACGGGCTATGCGGCGCTCAATCCGCAAGAACTGGTGCCGACGTTGATCGACGGCAATCGGGTGCTGACGCAGTCGATGGCGATTCTGGAATATCTGGACGAGACGCATCCGCAACCGCCGCTGCTGCCAGCCGATGCGGCGGGGCGTGCGCGCGTGCGCGAGCTGTCGCAAGTTACAGGGTGCGATATCCATCCCATCGGCAATCTGCGCGTGTTGCAGCGACTGGGCAGCCAGTTCGATGCGGACGACGAACAGAAGGCGATCTGGATGCGGCATTGGGTCGCCACGGGGTTCCATGCATTGGAAGCCATGCTGGCGAGCAGTAAGGACACGGGGCATTTCTGCCATGGGGATACACCCACCATGGCCGACGTGTGCCTGGTGCCGCAGGTGTATAACGCACGGCGCTGGAAGGTGCCGCTGGGGGATTACCCGACGATTCTGCGCATCGATGCGTTGTGTGATTCGCACGATGCGTTTCGCGATGCGACGCCCGATCGGCAGCCGGATGCGCCGTCACATGCTTGAGCGGTCATTCCGGGGTGCTGGCTCTAGCGTGACGCCTTGATTAAGGCGTCACGCTAGGCGAGAGGTATGAGGCGTTAGAAGCCCAGCCCGTACGGATCGTTGCCCGCCAATTCGGTACTCTCGGCGTTGCCGCCTTCCGACAGGCGAATCTTCAACGCCAGACCATCGCGCGAGTCGGCCTTCGCCAATGCTTCTTCCAGCTCGATACGGCCACTCCTGTACAGCTTGTACAACGACTGGTCGAACGTCTGCATGCCTTCCTGCAGGCTGCGATCCATCGCTTCCTTCACTTCGTGGATCTGGCCGCGGCGGATCATGTCGCGGATGAAGGGCGTGTTGAGCAGCACTTCCACCGCTGGCAAACGGCGGCCGTCCTTGCCCAGCACCAGGCGCTGGCTGATCACGGCGCGAAGGTTCAGGGCCAGGTTCATCAGCACGTTCTTGTGTGCCGATTCGGGGAAGAAGTTGAGGATGCGCTCCAGCGTCTGGTCGGCGTTGTTGGAGTGCAGCGTCGCCAGGCACAAGTGACCGGTTTCGGAGAACGCGATCGCCGCTTCCATCGTATCCGTGTCGCGGATTTCGCCGATCATGATCACGTCGGGCGCTTCGCGCATCGCATTGCGCAGGGCCTCGTGATAGGTGTGCGTATCCAGGCCCACTTCGCGCTGGTTGACGATCGATTTCTTGTGGCGATGCAGGTATTCGATCGGGTCCTCGATGGTGAGGATATGGCCCGACGAATTGGAGTTGCGATGGTCGAGCATCGCCGCCAGCGTCGTGGACTTACCGGAACCCGTCGCGCCCACCACCAGGATCAGTCCGCGCGGTTCCATGATCAGTTCGCGGAAAATCGGCGGCAGCTGCAATTGCTCGACGCTGGGAATTTCGCTCTTGATCGCGCGAATCACCATGCCGACTTCGCCGCGCTGCTTGAAAACGTTGATACGAAAGCGGCCGGCTTCCTTCACCGCCAGCGCCATGTTGAGTTCCAGGTCGCGCTCGAATTGCGGCACCTGGCCTTCATCCATAAGCGAATAGGCGATCTTTTTCACCATGCCGCTGGGCAGCCCGGTATTGCCGAGCGGGTAAAGCTTGCCCTCGACCTTGATGTTCACCGGGGCGCCCGTCGTCAGAAACATGTCCGACGCGCCCTTGTCCACCATCAGCTTAAGGAAGTAACCGATATCCACCGTAAAGACCCCAAAATTTTACGCATTGCATTCAAGGATTGTGCCCGCTCACAATACGCTGTGATCCTCGGAGAGGAATGAGTGATGGTGCACACATTTTCCCCGTTACAGGAACGCGACAGGCGTTTCCCGACGGTGGTCCCGGTATGGGTGCTGGCTGCGTTGCTGGCGTTAAGCGGTTGCGCAAGCGTACCTCCGCCGGATAGCGCGATGAATCAGGCCCAGGCCCAGTTGCAGGCGGCACGCGACGCGGGTGCGGCCGACTACGATCCGGTCGACTTCGGCTTCGCGCAGGACAAGTTCCAACAGGCCCAGGCCGCCATGGCCGACCGCAAGTATGCGCTCGCCGGCGACCTTGCGGACGAATCGCGGGCCGATGCCAACCTGGCGCGGACCAAGGCGATGCTCGGCCAGGCACGTGCCCAAATTCAGTCCAAAACCGACGCAAACAGTCAGTTGCGCTCCCAGAATGCCGAAGCGCAGTCGGAGAACGACCAGCACTACCAGCAGCTGAAGGCCCAGCTGGCCGCCCAGCAGGCGTCCATGCAGCAGGCGGGTGGCGGAGATAATGGCGACAACGGCGCCAATCCGGCCTCGTCGTCGACCTTGCCGGCGCCGGCCGCGCCATCGAGTACCGCGCTGCCTAGCCAGGCACCGGTGCAACAAGACATGCCGGCACCTTCGTCCTCGGTACTTGGCAGTCCGCAGCAGCAAGGGCAGGGCTTCCAGACCCAGCCCGACTCTGGCCAGCAGAGCCAGGGAGGCCAGCCATGAAAAAACGTTACGCATCCATCATTGCCGTGTCGCTGCTGGCCCTGTTCGCCAGCACCGCCGTCCAGGCGCGCAAGGACGACATGGACGTCGATCGCCTCAACAACAGCCTGAACCAGCTGGCCAGCGATCCCTCGCTCGGCACCTATGCCCAGGCCGATCAGGCGCTCGCGCGCGATGCGGTCAGCCAGCTGGCCCAGGCCAGCTCGCATGATCGGCCGCATGCGCTGTACATCGCCGAGCGCCGCGTCAACCAGGCCAAGGCCGAAGCCCAGCTGCAACTGGCGCAACGGCAGCTCAATCAGCTCGATCAGGAAAACGCGCAGCTGCAGCTCGAACGCAGCCGCATCGATGCCACGGCCGCGCAGCAGCAGCTGGATATCCAGCGCATGCAATATCAGCTGTCGCAGCAGGAAACCGAACGTCTGCAGGCGCAAGGCCAGGCCGCCGCCGACCAGGCCGCGCAGGCCCGTGCCGAGGCCGAGCAGGCCCGCAAAGTGGCTGCCGCGCAGGGCAGAGTGGCAGCCGCCGCCAGAAAGCAGGCGGAACTGGCCGCCAAGGCCGCCAAGGCATTGCGTTCGCAGATGCAGGACAGCCAGTCCTCCGGCAGTTCCAGCGGCGGTAACTGAGTCTCCGCCGGCGCTGCCAGGCAGTGCCGGTTTTACGGGTTTTTGATCAAAAACCCAGCACTGATGCGGCTTCCCGAGGGGCGCTTGCGCCCCCCTCGGACCGGGAGTAGGGTCGAATTGCCGCGGACCTCCAGCTTTCGCGGTTTACCGACCCGAATCATGCGCATACCCGTCAACGTCCCCTCACCCATGTCCTTCCTGAAGGATGTGGGCTGTGGTCATGCGTGCGGTTCGATTCTGCCAAAACTTGCTTGCCCGCAGTATTGCGAGGAGGTTGGATCATGTTTGAAAACCAGCAGCGTGACGATGTCGAAGCCTTGATGAAAGCCGACGCGGAGTTTCGTCGGCTCTACCAGCACCACAGGGAACTCGACAGCAAGGTGCACGATGCCGAAATCGGCGTTCTCCCCATCGACGATATGACCTTGGCAGGGATGAAGAAGGAAAAGCTCTACGCCAAGGAACGTCTCCAACGCATGTGGGACAACCGGCAGCACCCCGTCAACTGACCTGCACGTTTTCACATGACGCACGGCCCCGGACTACCGGGGCCGTTTCATTTTGGGGCGTTGCAAATCATGCGTTCGCACTTGCGAAAACGAACTTGCATCAAAGAACAAGCGTCACTGTTGCCATGGCGATGCGCGCGCCGATTGTATCGATTCAATCGCTCCATCCGGATCAATGGATTCCTTCGGCGAAGCGCATCGGCAGGGCGAGGCATGAATCACAACACCCCTTGCACGGAGCAACCGCCTCGCTCGGTTATCATGCGCCATTGGCGCGACGATCGAGTCCGCGCGCTTCACCATCCAGGCAACGGAGTTTTCATGACGGTCAATGCAAGCGTCCTCGAACTGATCGGGAACACCCCCATGGTGCGCGCCCAGCGCCTGTACACCGGGACTTGCGAGCTGTTCCTCAAGCTGGAAAGCGCCAATCCGGGTGGTTCGATCAAGGATCGCATCGGCCTGTCGATGATCGAAGGCGCCGAGAAAGCCGGCAAGATCAAGCCCGGCGCCACGCTGGTGGAAGGTACCGCCGGCAACACCGGCCTGGGCCTGGCGCTGGTGGCGCAGGCGAAGGGGTATCGCCTGATTCTCGTGGTGCCGGACAAGATGAGCCGCGAGAAAATCTTCAACCTCAAGGCGATGGGCGCCGAAGTGGTGCTCACGCGTTCCGATGTCGCCAAAGGTCATCCGGAGTATTACCAGGACATGGCCGAACGCATCGCGCGCGAAACGCCCGGTGCGTACTTCATCAATCAATTCGGCAATCCGGACAATCCGCTCGCACATATCCAAACCACCGGTCCGGAAATCTTCAGGCAGATGGATGGCAAAGTGGATGCCGTGGTGGTGGGTTGCGGCTCGTCCGGCACCATGACAGGCTTGTCGAAATACTTCGCCGAAGTGTCGCCGCATACGGAAATCGTGCTGGCCGATCCGGTGGGTTCCATCCTCGCGCAGTACATCAACGAAGGCGTGCTGTCGACGAAATCGGGCAGCTGGATGGTCGAAGGCATCGGCGAGGATTTCCTGCCGACGATCAGCGATTTCTCGCGCGTCAAAAAGGCCTACGCCATTTCCGACAAGGAAAGCTTTCTCGCCGCGCGCGCCTTGCTCGCAAAAGAAGGTGTGCTCGGCGGTTCTTCCACCGGCACCTTGCTCGCCGCCGCATTGAAATACTGCCGCGAACAGACTGAACCCAAGCGCGTCGTGACGCTGGTGTGCGACACCGGCAACAAGTATCTGTCGAAGATGTACAACGACTACTGGATGCTCGACAACGGATTCATCGCGCGCGATCAACACGGCGATCTGCGCGATTTGCTGCTGCGCCCATTCGCGCAGCGCGACACCGTGGTGGTCGGTCCGAACGAATTGCTGATGACGGCGTACACGCGCATGAAGCTTTACGACGTGTCGCAGTTGCCGGTGATGGACGGTAGCCGCATCGTGGGCATCCTCGACGAATCGGACGTGCTGATGCATGTGCACGCCGACGAAGCGCGTTTCCGCGACTCCGTCGCCACCGCCATGATCACCGATCTCCAGATGCTGGACGTGCGCTCGCCGATCCAGTCGTTGCTGCCCGTGTTCGAGCGCGGTCACGTTGCCATCGTGGTGGATGGCGAGCAGTTCCTTGGTCTCATTACCCGTATCGACCTGTTGAACTATTTGCGACGCAAGGTGCACTAAGTTCGAACCGTAAGCGAAAAAAGTAGGTGCCCGAAAAGAGCAGAAACAAAGCAACCTTCATTCTCGCGTTGCGGCAAACCGCCCCCGCCGTCATTCTGGCGAACGCCGGAATCCAGTAGCGAGAGCTTGCAGATGTGCAGACATGCATGTGGCTAGTCGTCACTGGATTCCGGCCTTCGCCAGAGTGACGGGTCCAGCCAGAAAGCCAGCCGAAACGGCACGCCCCTAATGTGCCCGCTCATTTTGATCAGGAACTGACGTCATGTGTGGAATCGTCGCTGCCGCCGCTCAACGAGACGTTGCCCCGCTGCTGATCGCCGGCCTCAAGGCCCTGGAATATCGCGGATACGATTCAGCCGGCCTGGCCGTGCTGGAATCGGGGCAGGTGCGTCGCGTGCGCGCCAAGGGCAAGGTCCGCGAAATGGAATCGCTCTATCTCGCCGATCCCTTCCCGGGCGGCACCGGCATCGCGCACACCCGCTGGGCCACGCATGGCGTACCCAACGAAGCGAATGCGCATCCGCACATGATCGGCCGCATTGCGGTGGTGCATAACGGCATCATCGAAAACTACGCGCCGCTGCGTGCAGCGCTGCAGGCGAAGGGTTGCAACTTCACGTCCGAAACCGATACGGAAGTGATCGCGGCGCTGATCGACGCGAATGTATCCAAGGGCATGCACCTGCGCGAAGCCGTTCTCGCCAGCGTGCGCGAGCTGGAAGGCGCGTATGCCATTGCCGTGATCGATCGCGACGAACCGGGCCATGTCGTCGGCGCGCGCCGCGGTGCGCCGCTGCTGGTCGGCGCGGGCATTGGCGAAAATTTCCTCGGTTCCGACGCGCAGGCACTGGTCCAGGTCACCAACAAGATCATCTATCTCGAAGACGACGACGTCGTCGAGATCACCCGCAACGACGTTCAGGTCTACACCATCGACGGCAAGCCGGTCGAGCGCGCCGTGCACGAAAGCGAGCTGTCGGCCGACGCGGTCGAGCGCGGCGAATACCGCCACTACATGCAGAAGGAAATCTTCGAGCAGCCGCACGCCGTGAGCAACACGCTCGAGGCGCGCATCGGCGCGAGCGGCGTACTGCCGAATATCTTTGGCGTCGGTGGCGACGAGCTGCTGGAAAAAGTGAAAGGCGTGCACATCATTGCCTGCGGCACCAGCTATCACGCCGGCATGGTCGCCAAATATTGGATCGAGGATTACGCACGGCTGCCCGTCAGTGTCGAAGTCGCCAGCGAATACCGCTATCGCGAATCCGTCGTGCCGGAAGGCACCTTGTTCATCGCCATTTCGCAATCCGGCGAAACCGCCGATACGCTGGCCGCGATGCGCGAATCGCGTCGTCGCGGTTACCTTGGCACGCTCGCCATCTGCAACGTTCCCGAATCCTCCGTCGTGCGCGAAGCCGATCTGAAGCTGATGACCCGTGCCGGTCCCGAGATCGGCGTGGCGTCGACCAAGGCATTCACCACGCAGCTGGCCGCGCTTGCATTGCTCACGTTGCATCTGGCCAGGCAACGGAACCTGGACGAAGCGCGCCACGCCGATCTGTGCGCGCAGCTGCACCGCCTGCCGCGCGCCCTCGAAGAAGCATTGAAGCTCGAGCCGCAGATCATCGAGCTTTCCGAGCGCTTCGTTCACCGCCACCACGCCTTGTTCCTCGGTCGCGGTGCCCACTATCCGGTGGCGCTGGAAGGCTCGCTCAAGCTCAAGGAAATTTCCTATATCCACGCCGAGGCCTATCCGGCCGGCGAACTCAAGCACGGACCGCTGGCGCTGGTCGACGAAGACATGCCCGTCGTCGCCGTGGCACCGAACGGCCCGCTGCTCGACAAACTCAAATCCAACCTGCAGGAAGTGCGTGCCCGCGGCGGCGAACTGATCGTCTTCGCCGACTCCGCCGCGTACATCGATGACAATGCCACGCGCGGCAGCATCCTGCGCATCGATGCCGGCGGCGATTTCATCGCGCCCGCCGTGTTCACCGTGCCGTTGCAATTGCTGGCCTATCACGTCGCCGTGCTGCGCGGCACCGACGTTGACCAGCCACGAAACCTGGCCAAGTCTGTCACGGTGGAGTGACGGACTTAGCCCTGCGATATTCCCTGATCGATACGAATAAAGTCCGTATCGCAAAGTCGCAGCGTGCCGGAAAACCAACTCTCACTTTGGTCCGGTTTTGCCGATGCTGGTCAAAAGGGAGCCCCTTCCCGAAGGAAAGGGGCTCTTCATGCCGGGGTCTGCAGGGTGGCCTCGGCGATGAACCGTCAACCTTTTTCAATCACGCTCACGGACACGAAGGTGTAGCCCATGGCCTGCAGGCCTTCCACGATCTGCTTGAGGTAGCTGATGTCCAGGGTCGGGTCGATAAAGAAGCTCTGCACGGAATCCTGGATCACTGTGTTGCAGTTGGCGCTGGACAGGATGTCTGCCGGGAAGCGTGGTGGATTGTTGTTGTATTCCACCAGTTCGACATCGCCGAGCTGTTCGGGCAGCACCATGGAGCCGAACACGTTGCGCACCAGGTACGGATAGAACTGGCCATAGATCTTGGTGTAATCCGGCGTCCCCGTGCCGCAAGCGCCATTCGGGCACCAGCCGACGGCGTACAGGTCGCGTTGAGACATTGCCTGGAACTGGGATTGGAATACCTGGTAGTCGATGGCCGAGGCGGCATAGTGCGGCGGTACGAAAACCGTGGGCAGGGCCAAGCCCGCTTTGGCGAATTCCTGGAAGCCGTTGGCGACGCGTCCCATCGTCCATGATGCGGAATCGACCGGCACAGGGGTATCGAAAATCACGCTGTTGGACGCGTCGATGTGTGCGGTATAGAACTCGAAATCGTCGCCACTGACGGCGGTGTAAGGGTTGTCGATATTGGAATACTGATGCGTGTAGCCATGCATCATCATGACGCCGCCCCTGGCGACCATGTATTTCAATGCGCTGACGAAGGTTTTGTTCTGGTACAGATGGATCGATACCGGCACACCGTTGTTGTAGTAGCCATTCGGGTCCACGTAATACGGAATCAGCGCGACGCTGAAAGGCACGTTCTTGCTGTACAGGTAATCGGCGATCGCGCGCAGCTGGGCAGGGCTGTCTTCCACATCCACATCCTCAATGCGCACCAACGCACGTTTGCGTGATGGCATGTTCGGGTTGGATACATTGCCGATCAGGTCGATCGCTGCCAGATAGCGATCGTTCATGCCGGTGTAACTGAAAGGAATCTCGCCGATATAGGTGAGGTTGGCGCCACGCGTGGCCCAATTGACGGTGCCGCCGGTATCGTTGGTGGCGACTGCAAGTGCCTGCGCCTTGGTGGGATCGTTGATCGTCGTCTGCAGCAGGCCGGAAGGTACTGCCAATGCATTGCGTTGCAGCGCAACGCCCTTGTAGGTCACCGTCAAGGTGTTGGAGAAGTCGAAGTACATCGGCGTGAAGCCGTATTGCCCCGCGAAATTCGCGGCTTGCGCGGACAGCTGCCAGATGTTGTCGTTCATCCACAGCACCGGCTTGGTCGTCGCCAATACATCGTTCAGCAGCGCGGCGGGCAAGGGCTCGCCATACGTCGAGCCGATGTAGATCAGTCCGGTGTAGTTGCTGAGTTCACCCGCGACATAGTTTATGGCGGGATGCATGGTGTACTTGCTGCCATGCGTGACCAGGTTGCCGGCCATGACGCCATACGCTTCGCCGAGCCAGCCCCATTGCCCGGTGACGTCGTAGAGCACGAGCGTGTTCTGGTTCGGGTTTGCACCGGGTGCCGCCGCGTAAGCGTTCGGTGCGGACGTTGTCGCGGCCGTGACTCCGCGTGCGAGTGTCCTCCATGTACGCGGCGCCTGCTCGATCACTGCCCGCACTTTTGGCAAAGCAGCTTGCGGTGGCGGCGGCGGCGCAGGCAAGGGCGCGCGATCAAGCCTCGGCATCATCGAGCCTTGGGCTGCATGGACTGCGGACATCGGGCCGGATGCCGCCAGTAGTGCCAATGCGGCACTGATGAGGAAAGTCTGAAAACGAGATGGCCCGCGGAGTGATGGTCTGAGCATGGGATGTCCCCCTAGCGCAAAAACGAAGACGACGCACGACAGCAGCTATAACGCCCTGCGCGCATGGCTGTGAATGCGATGAATCCCGAAAGCCCAGGCCCCTGTCCCGTGAAAGGAACGCCTCGCCGTAGGGGAGAGTACGGCGATTCGTTTCATTTGTCGACTAGCAAATTATTTTGATCGAGTCAATAGTGTATTAACGAAAATATCATGAAATTAATGTGTATATTTAACGTCAAGTTGGCAATATGAGATACCGCGCAACTTTTTGCGCTGTGATACCAGCGTGTCCACCGATTCCGTCCAATCGGGAGATGCGCGGTCCGCTGCTCGCGACTGGGCATTAGGGGGCGAGGACAGGATGTCCAAGGAGCAGGGTGGCGTCTCCATCCTGCAAGTTAGGGGGATGTATGCAGGACATCCTGATCGTTTCCGGCACGCGTCCGGAGATCATCAAGCTTGCGCCGTTGTATCACTGCTTGTGTGCAAGCGGTTGGGCACGACCGCATTGGTTGCACACCGGGCAGCACGGTGAAATGGCGCGGCAGATGCTTGAGTGCTTCGACATTCTTCCCGATGTGACGCTTGAACGCGGCGGCGATGGCTTGTGCGAATTCAGCACGTGCTGCCGCAGTCTGCTCGACAGCGTGATGGCGAGCGGCGGATGGTCGCTGGTGCTGGTGCAGGGCGATACCGAAAGCACTTTTCTCGGCGCGCTCTGCGGTTTTCATCGCCGCATTCCCGTCGCGCACATCGAGGCCGGTTTGCGTACTTACGATCTGGGGCGGCCGTTTCCCGAAGAGGGATTGCGTCAGATGGTCAGCCGCATTGCCAGCTTTCACTTTGCGCCGACCGAACGCGCCGCGCTGGCCTTGCGCAAAGAGGCCATTCCAGAGGACCGCATCAGCGTTACCGGCAATACGGTGATCGATGCACAGCATTGGATAGTGCGGCGTCACCGGCTGCGCCGCAGGATGGAAGGGCGCGGCCATTTGCTGGTCACCGCGCACCGGCGCGAAAACTGGGGCAGCGATCTGCGCGAGATCTGCTATGCGATTGCCGATGTCGCCGGCCGCCATCCCGAGCTTGAAGTGCTGTTTCCGGTGCACCTCAATCCAGTCGTGAGTCAGCCGGTGCATGCGATTCTCGGCGGGTTGTCGAACGTGCACCTCAGTCCGCCATTGGATTACCTGCAGATGCAGCAGGCCTTGCTCGATGCCTGGTTGGTGTTGACGGACTCGGGCGGTTTGCAGGAAGAGGCGCCCACCTTCGGCGTGCCGTTGCTGGTGCTGCGCACGGAAACCGAACGGCCGGAAGCGATCGAGGCCGGTTGCGCACGGCTGGCCGGCACGCGGCGGACATCCATCGTCCATCAGATCGAGGCGTTGTGGTCGAACGCGGATGCGTACCACGCGATGGCGCACGCGGGCAATCCATTTGGCGACGGCACGGCCAGTGTGCGTGTCGTCGATGTGCTCAAGGAGGCATTGGCCGACAACGAGCGCAAGCGCGAAGTCGGCTGAGCCAGGGAGATGCGGCATGTGGTGGCTGGATGCATTCTCGACCTACCTCTACGCCTTGGGCGTAGTGGTCATTGTCATCGCCGTACTGATACTGGTCAGCGGCCTGGACGATTTTTTCATCGACCTCGTCTACTGGACGCGGCGGTTGTGGCGCTCGCTGTTCGTCTACCAGACGCGCGAGCACACCCGTTATCACGAGCTGTATCGCCCGCCGGAAAAGCCGCTGGCGATCATGGTGCCCGCATGGCAGGAAACCGGCGTGATCGGCCACATGGCCGAGCTGGTGGCCGTCACGCTGGATTATGAGAACTACCACATCTTCGTAGGGACCTATCCGAACGATCCGGATACGCAACGCGATGTCGACAATGTGAGCGCGCGCTTTCCCAACGTGCACAAGGTGGTGTGCGCGCGGCCCGGGCCGACCAGCAAGGCGGACTGCCTCAACAACGTGCTCGACGCGATCCTGCAGTTCGAACAGCGCGCACGCCTGGTCTTCGAGGGATTCATCCTGCACGATGCGGAAGACGTCGTGTGCGAACACGAGCTGCGTCTGTTCAATTACCTCGTGCATCGCAAGGACCTGATCCAGATACCGGTGTATCCGTTCGAGCGCCAGTGGAACAATTTCACAAGCCTGCACTACCTCGATGAATTCGCCGAACTGCACGGCAAGGACGTGCCCGTGCGTGAAGCGCTGGCCGGCCAGGTGCCGAGCGCCGGCGTGGGCACCTGTTTCAGCCGGCGCGCCATGCTCGCCCTGATCGAAGACGGCAACGGCATCGCGTTCGACGGGCAAAGCCTCACCGAGGATTACGACATCGGCCTGCGCTTGAAAGAGCGGGGCATGCAAGAGATCTTCGTGCGCTTCCCGGTGCTTCGCTACCAACGCCACCCCAAGCAGTCCGAGAAGTTCGGCCAGAGCCGGCAGGAAGCGAACGTCATCTGCGTGCGCGAATATTTTCCCGACCGCCTGGCGACGGCGGTGCGGCAGAAATCGCGCTGGATCATCGGCATCGTCTACCAGGGCTATCGCACCCACGGCTGGAAGCGGAGCCCGGTGCTCAACTATTTCCTGTGGCGCGACCGCAAAGGCGCGATCAACAACTTCGTCAGTTTTGCCGCCATGCTGATCATGCTTCAGCTCAGCGTGATCGGCTTGTTGCAGCTGGTGTGGACGAGCGCGCCGCGTTTCGTATCGATCTTCGAAGGGCAGCGCTGGTTCGACGTGGTGCTTGTGGCGAACATCGCGTTGATGGGCAACCGCATGCTGCAACGGGTCATCTTCGTGTCTGGCTACTACGGCGTGAAGCAGGGTCTGTTGTCGATACCGCGGTTGTTGTGGGGCAACCTGATCAATTTCCTGGCGAACTGGCGCGCGATTCGCCAGATCATCCGCAGCGGCGACCCGCGCCGCGTGGCCTGGGACAAGACCACCCACGATTTCCCCAGCATCGGCGGCGAAAACCAGGCCAAGCGCTCACTGGACGACGTATTGGTTGCGAACGGCGTGATCTCGACGACGCAGCTGCACGAGGCGCAGCAACATCGCATCGATGGCTTGCAACTGGGTAGCTCGATGATTCACGAGGGGCGCATCACCGCCGAACAGCTGGCGGCACCGATGGCGGAGCAGATCGGCGTGAGCTGCGAGTCGGTCGATCCGGTCGGCTTGCCGCACGAGTTGATCATGACGGTGCCACGGCACATCGCGCTGCATTACGCCGTGCTGCCGCTGCGCGTCGAAGGCGGCACGCTGGTGCTTGCCAGCGAGTCGTATATCGATCCGGTGTCGCTTGCCGCCATAGCGCGCCAGCTCGGGCGGCGCGTGCGCTATGTGATCGCCTACAAGGGCCAGGTCACCGTCGGCCTTCGCCGCTGGTACGCGCAGGCGCACAAGAGCGATCACGATCCCCATCATCTGCTGGAAATGGCTGCCGAGCGCGGACTGATTTCGCCCGAGCGCGTGCCGCAGTTGTGGAGCGGTTACGTGTCTCGCCAGGTGATGCTGGGTGAGATCCTGGTTGCGCAAGGTCATCTGGACGAAGTCGCGTTCAGGGCCTTGCTGCTCAATCATGCGCGCAGCGAGCAACGACTTGGCGATTTCCTGATCGGGCAGGGCGTGATCAGCACGGAAACCTTGAATCGCCTGCTGAGGTTGCAGGCGGCATTGCAGCCCAGCGTGACGAGCCTGCTCGAGCAGGAATGCGCCGACTTCGAGCGGCTGGAGCGTGTCTCATGAAACGGCTCTCGCCGGGCCGTTGTGCGCTGGCGCTGTTCATCATGGTGCCGGCATGGTCGATGTGTGCCGAGAGCCAGGAATCCTCTGGCGGCGACAGCCGCTACCAGCAGTTCATGGTGTATCCGCATCGGCAGGCGGGTTATGCGGCCATGCGTGCCGGCGACGAGCGCACTGCCATGGCCGAATTCACGCGTGCGCGCGAACTGGCGCCGCAAAGCGTCGACACGGCGTTGGATCTGGCTGAAGCGTACCGGCATTTCAACCAAGCCGCGCGAGCGCAAACCGTGCTTGACGAACAGGCGCGCTACACGCCCAACGATTCGCGGCTGCGCGCCGCCATGACGCCACCGGCACCGCCGGCGGTGGACTGCACGCGCGACAATCGGCCCGTATGCCGCGCCAAGCGTGGCTTCGGCGATCTGCAGGTGGGCGATCTTGCTCGCGCGCAAGCCGAGCTGGATGCGCCGGATTTCGCTGCCAGCCCGGAAGGTCGCAACTTGCGCCATGCGCTGGTGCAGCGCGCGATTTATCTGGGCGATGACCAACGTGCCGTCGCACAACTTTCCGAACTGGATAAGCAAAACCAGCTCAGCAGCGACGAACGCAACCAATGGTTCACGCTGTTGCTCAAGCTCGACAGACTCGACGCCGCGCGCGAACTTCAGTCGCGCAGTGGATTGGATACGCCGACGCAGGATCTGGCCATGGCGCAGGCGATCGGCAACAGCGGCGATCGCAAGGCGCTCGCGTCGTATATGGCCGCGCGTCAGCCCGCATTCGCCAACGAGAAGGACGAGCGGCAGTGGATCAATCTGCTGGCGATGGCGGCACGCGCCCAACCAGCGCTGTTGGACCATTACACGGTTCGCTATCCCGCCAATGCCATGTGGCAGGCGCGTGTCGCGCTGCCCTTGGCGATGCTGCGTGGCGATCGCGCAGTCGCAGGCAGCATGTTGTCACGCCTGCCGGCCGACAGCTTCCACGAGGAACGCTTCAGCCTCTATCTGCAGCAAGGGCAATACGTCCAGGCGCAACAGCAGGCCGAAGTGCTGATCGCACAGCCGGAAGGCTATCGTCTGCTCGATCCGCTCAGCTACCGCCTGATGGACGCAGGCGCGACCTATGAAGCGAAGCAATTGCTGCTCGATGCTTATCCCTTTACCGGCAATACGCATTCGGCGGCTTTATTGGCGCGCCTGGCGGTGCTGGCCGGTCAGCAGCCTGCGTTGTTTTCGGCCGATGACCGCGCACGCCTGCGCCGGCCGCTGGATAGTGTGGCGTTGCGCGTTGCGCAACTACACATTCTGAGCGCGCTGCGCGATTGCGAAGGGATTCGCCAGGTGATGGCGGACCAGTCGCCGGACTATCCCGCCGAGTTGTGGCGTCAACTCGGCGACTGCTACAGCAAGGACCACCCCGGGCTGGCCGAATACGCCTATGCGCAAGCCGGCAAGCACGAGCCCAGTGCGGACACGACGCGTGCGCTGGCGTATCAGGCCTATAGCGCGCAGGACTATGAAACGGCGTTGCTGGCCTGGCGTTCCGTGCCCGCGGCACACTTGCAGCAGGCGGACTTGCTCGCTGCCGCAAACACCGCACTCACCATCCACGAAACCGCCGTGGCGCGCGCATGGCTGGACGACTACGCAGCACGAGGCGGACGGCAGGATGGCGCTTACTGGTGGCTGCGTGCGCAGGCCGATGAGCCAAGCAATCCCGCGCTCGCGCGCACGGATTTGGAAAACGCCGTCGCCTTGCAGCCCGATCCGCGCTACTACGCGCGCCTCGCGGCGCTGCAAGCTCAGGCGGGTGACGCACAGCAGGCGCTGGCTTCATGGCAGCACGCCAGCGCGCTCGCTCCCCAAGACAGCCGAATAGCTGCATCGCTTGGCTATGCCTATCTGCAGGCGGGCGAGCCGGAGAAAGCCTTGGCGCAATTCGAGCGCGCGCACCAGGCCGATCCCGATAACCCTGCGTTGACGCGCCAGCTGCTGTACGTGAACCAGCAGTTGGGCGACTACGCACAGGCACGCATGTACGCCGAGCAGGCGATCGATCAATTCGGCAATGTCGGTGCAGCTGATCCTGCTGGAGCCGGGAGTGATACTCAGCAAAGCCAGGACGATCTCTACAGCTTGCGCCGGCTGCACGAAAACCTCGACCGCAGGTGGAGCTTCAATGCCGACACGTCGCTGGGCGATACCGTTTCCTCGGCAGCGAACAGCGTGGCGCCAGGCGTTTCCTATCGAAGCTACGCGCAGTTCGAGGCGCAATATCACCTGGATCCGCAGCTGACCGGCGGCGATCTCAACACGCTGACCGCCTACGCACGACTGTTTGCCGGCAGTGGTGTCACGGGTACGGTGTGGCCGGTGCATGAGGCGATGCTGGGCATCGGCGTGCATTGGAAACCGCTGACCTCGCAAAACATCGTGCTGTCGGTAGAGCAACAGACACCGGCCGACAACAGTCGCGTGACGCACAACGACACCCTGTTTCGCGCCAGCGGTTCATGGTCGTTTGGTCAAAAGTTCAGCGACGATTGGCACGCGAGCGGGCGGGGTTGGTTCACGCAGAACTTCTACGTCGACGTCGCGCACTATCTGCGTGCCGAGGAAACCGTTGTCACCCTCGATTACCGGTTCGGGTTTCACGACAAAATCGTCAACGGGCAAACCATCGAACCGTACTTCCATCTGCAATACACCGGCATCGACCGTACGCAAGGGCTGACCTATCTGCGCGACGGGCGCGCGGGACTCGGCGTGCAATGGAATGTGTGGTACGGCGAAACGCATTACGATGCTTATCCGCATCGCCTCAGCGTGGCGATCGAAGGGCAGCATGCCTTCACGACCTACCTGCGCGATACAAACGCGGCATTCCTGATCGTGAGGACGCAATGGTGACGCGCGCACGAATCCGCTTCACGGTGCTGCTGTGGCTGCTGATGCCATGGCTGGCGTGCGCGTCGACGGCCATCATCTATCAGCCGCAGCTTCGCGATCGTGCCGTCGCCCAGGCACAGTGGACGCAGTTCTTCACGCAATTGCGCGGGCAAGGCTTCGACACGCTGGTGGTGCAGTGGACGGAATACGGCGATGCTTTCAGCGATGCCGAAGGCCATGTGTGGTTGCTGCAACGTGTGCGCGAGGCACGCGCCGCCGGGTTGCGCATCGTGCTTGGCCTGAGCAGCGATCCGGCGTTCTTCCAGCGCCAGGAGGCGTCGACCGCTGCGCTGGGCGATTATCTGCACACGCTATCGCGCCGTAACGACGCGCTGGCGCATCGCTGGGCAAACGACCTGGGCGTGGAAGCCATCGGCGGTTGGTATCTACCTGTGGAAATCGACGACAGGCGCTGGCGCGATATCGCGGCGCGCAAGCCTTTGCTGGACTATCTGGCATCCGAGCGCCGTCAGCTCGATCGGATCGCGCAGCGGCCGATCTATGTTACGTCCTTTTTCGCAGGCAACATGACGCCTGAGCGTTATGCGGAACTGCTCGACGACGTGCAGCACACGGGCGTGCGCGCCTGGGTGCAGGATGGCGCGGGAACCGGGCGTCTTGGCGAGGGCGAGCGCAAGCTGTATCTCGATGCGGTCAGCCAATGCGCAGCCGTGCATGCAAACGGCATCGTCTTCGAGATATTTCACCAGACCGGCGAAGACAAGGCGTTCAGCGCCATGGCATTGCCGGCCACCGAAGCGAGTGCGGCGCTGGCGCAGCGCGCGCCATGCGGCGGCGACAGCGTGTTCTTCGAATTACGTTACCTGCCGGAGATGACGGAGGTCATGAAGCGTTAGGGCACGGCGCCCGAAGCGCTTGCTCCGCGCAGGGGCATCGCGGACGAAGGCTCTAGGTGAACCTTCGTCCGCGGATGCTGCAACTTACAAGTGTGTTATTGCGGAACCTTCAGCGGCGCGATCGTCTGATCGAGCGTGCTCCAGTACGTCTTGGTGTACGGCACCATCTCTTCGGCGTAATACCACCAGAAGAAGCCGCCGATGAACTTCGGATCCTTCATGCTGTTGACCATCGGGTAGTAGGTCTTGATCAGGTTCGTCTGCACCGACGCGGGCGCGCCGGTGCTGGAGGTGCCGATCTCGCCGAAGCCGACCTTCGCGTTCGGGAAGATGCTCTCCACCGCACTGAAATCGTTGTTCCACGAAGGCGACAATCCCGGGCAATCCTGGTACGGGTAGTAGCTGAAGAGTACGTAGTCAGTGCTCTGAAGCACGGAAGCCGGCAGGAAGGTGGTGGGCCAGGTCTTCCAGTAATCCTGGGGCTTCTCCCAGCAATTGTTGCCCTTGCTGTCGTCGTTGTAATACAGCGTGATCGCGGTCTTGCCACCTGCTTTTTTCACGATCGTGCTGGCGGCGGCGACCATCTGGCCGATGGCGGCCTCTTCCGCATTCACCACGCTGTTGCTGCCATCCGGATTTTGGCGCAGCCATTCGCCATTGATCTCGTTGGCGATTTCCCACACGTCGACGGTGCCGTTCAGACCGTTGACCAATTCATTGGTGCGCGCGGTGTAAACGCTGAGTGTGGTCGGGAAGTAATACGAATCCATGATTTCGCCCATCACGTTGGCGACCGTGTGCAGCTTCACCAATGCGGGGTAGTACTGGGCGGCGCTGGTGCCTGGATCGAACACCACACGCACCGTGGGACGGTACGGCAGCTTGCTCAGCGAGGTGATGATGGCATCGAGTTTGGACAGATCATCCAGCGTCACGCCGTAGATCGGGGCCTTCAGGGTGGCGGCTGCCTGCGCGTCGGCATTCGACGACAGTGGTGCGGAAGCAGCGAAGATGGCAAGGGATGCAGCGAGTGGAGCAACAAGTTTCTTTGTAACGAGTGCAAGTTTTCTCATCGATTCGAGTTCACGTACGTTGGCGCTCCTTCGCCTGGTTTGAGTTGTGGCAATAACGCAAATGCATCGGCCAAAACTTGACGGCGGCGCCGCAGATAAAAGGTGCGGAACCGGGCTTGGTCGTGCTTATCCGAGCACCATGTAGATCGTCCGTAGAACGGCTTGATCGTCTTCCCCTGAGCGCCGAAACGCGAAAGATGATGGGCAGCAGCCGTTTGGTATGCCTGCGAAAACGTCGAGTACTGCGCGAACGATCGACATGCCGACGCCGTTCGCCGTACGCCGCGCGGCCATTCCCGGGGCGGTGGGAAGCCGTGCGGTACCTATCCTGGGAATGACGCACCTGGATTCCGCTGGCCGGTGGAGTCTATAGATCGATCTTGGAGGGGGATAAAGATTTGGTTAGCGCCGGCAATTCGCGAGCCTCTTTTGTGACCGACATCACGTAGTTGATGCTTGAAAAGACTTTCTTGTTTCCGCAAAGAGCGCCGCGCGATTGCTGTGCGAACCCTGGCATGACGGGTGACAGTTCACGCGCTGAAGATTTTCTTGCGTGAACCTTACGCACAATCCTGTTTTTTGTACTCGATCTCGCCCACGTCGAGTGCGAGAGCATCGATAGTTGTGCAACAGCAAGGATTCACCATGTGACACAGGGCGAGTCGCTGACGCCGTTCAAAAGTTTGAAGAGTTAGCCGACGTCCGCTTCCGACCCAAAGCGAACAGCGTGAGCTGCCCGGCTGTGACTTTTGTTCGATACTTTGAAAACCGCGCTTGATCGCCACGTCGCCCCCTACTTACCGGGTTTTCCCATGACCAAACGAATCGCTTCATGCAGCTGTGGCCAACTCTCGGTGACAACGTTTGAAGATCCCATTCGCGTTTCGGTCTGTCACTGCCTGGCTTGCCAACGTCGAACAGGCAGTGTGTTCGGAGTGCAGGCAAGGTTTCGCAGAGATGGCTTGGAGCTGTCCGGACAATCGACCAGATATGTTCAGATAAGCGACGAAGGCAACAAAACAAACTTCGAGTTCTGTCCCAACTGCGGAGCGACGGTTTACTACACGAGCGAAGGCTCGGAAGAAATGGTCGCTATTCCAGTGGGTGTGTTCGCAGAGCCGGCCTTTCCCGCGCCAATCATCTCCATTTACGAAGAGAGAAAGCACGGCTGGGTGGTGATGCCCGAGGGTATTGAGCACCTGAACTAGGCGATCTTGCAGTGTCCGCTTTCAACCGAAGCGGACGCCTGGCGCTTTGCGCGCATCTCCTTCCTGTATCCCTTTAGCGGATACAGGAAGTGATGCAGGGGCGAGCAGTAGTCCCTTCCAAGCAAGCGCGTTTTCCCATCCTCCAGGCGCGCCTATGTCGTCACGAACAAACCCACGGTCAGCGCAATACCGATACAGACAATAGCGATGCGCAAGGCCTTCTCGTTGACACGGTGCAATAGCTGCGCACCTATCTGGCCGCCGACGATCGCAGGAACGGCTACGCAGGCGATCAGCGGCCATGGAAGGACGCGAGCCTGCACCAGGAAGATCACCACGGCAGAAGCATTCATCACCGCCGCCAACACGTTCTTGGTTGCACCAGCGATGCGTACGCTCAAGCCCGCCGCGGTGAGCGCGGCCAACATCAGAATGCCGATGCCGCCGCCGAAATAGCCGCCGTAGATAGCGATGCAGAACTGGACAACCATGGCCGCGTGTTTGCCCAAAGCTGCTTTGGCGCCGTTGTCAGGTGGCTTCCTGAAAAAGCTGCCCCAGGCGAATACGACGGTGGCGAATAACACGAGATACGGCACGAGCCGGGTAAACACGCTGACCGGCGTCACAAGCAATAACACAGCCCCCAAAGCACCACCGACCAGGCTGATCCAGAGCAGCATGCGGAACGATAAGCCCTCGGCACCCGCAACGTGCGCGCGCCCGGCCAGTCCCGTGGTCACCTGGCCAGGAAACAGCGCAATGGTGGAGGCGATATTCGCCGCGCGCGGATCAAGGCCGGCGAACAACAGCGCGGGAAAGGTGAGAAAGGATCCCCCTCCCGCCAATGCGTTCTGCACGCCGGCTGCGAACGACGCAAGGATCAATACCAGCCAAGACCATGTCGGGTGCATACGAACTCTTCTGTTGAAGGAACATCACTACCGAAAGACCCTTTACATCGACCGATCGGCTGGCCGATGGCGGGTCTTGCAATCGGAGCGGATCGTCGGCAAACCAGGCGACGGTTGGCAGCGTTACCATCGGATCAGAACACATCCCCGATCGAAAGTGCGATGCCAATCAGACAGGGTAAATCCATCGAGCGTAGAGCGAGGCTCGAACTGGCAACGGGGTCAGGTTGAACTAGCAACGGGGTAGCTAGCAACGGGGCAGGTTCACTTCCGTTCTCAGTTGCGAACCTCACCACGTTTCGAAACGTGCCTGGGCATCCCTGATTTTTCCGATAGTTCACGTACGGTGAGACAATGGACGAAAACCGTAAGGCAACAGAGAAAGTCGAGCGCAATCGCTCCTTCGGTCATGGCCATGATTCGTTTGAGCCCCTGGGTGCTGAATGCACGCGCGTCGCGGTCAGGTTGCCGATGGCGCCTGCGGACCTGGAAAGGCTGGCCGGCCTGATCGAGGGGAGGCCCGACGTTACGCTTCATTTCCACACTGCGCCGTGGAAGGACCTCGAGTTCCTGAAGCATTTCCCCTCCGTGCGACGCCTGAGCGTGGACTTGTGGAGTCTCGAGGACATCAGCGGATTTTCGTATTTGCCTGGTGATCTTGAGGTCCTTCATTTCGGCCGCACCAAAAAGCGGTTCTCATTGAAGTTCCTGCAAGACATGCCCGAACTTGAGAGGCTTTCCCTGGAGGGTCACACCAAGGACATCGTCAACGTTGGCGGCCTCGCGCGACTAACTTCGCTGGGGTTGCGATCCATCACGCTCCCGGATCTCTCCCTGTTGGCCCCGCTACGCGAGCTGAGCAGCTTCGGTCTCATGCTCGGAGGCACACAGAATCTTGCTCATCTCGCAGAGCTGCCCAAACTGAAGGCGCTCGACTTGCTGCGGATCAACAAGCTCGATGATCTATCCATTCTGGCCAAGCTCACGTCGCTGCAGAAGCTTGGCCTTGATTCGATGCGCAACGTCGCGTCCTTGCCGAGTCTGGATGCCTTGATGCACCTCGAAGAAGTCACCCTGGAAACGATGAAGGGGCTCGCCGAGCTATCCGCGATCGCCGCAGCCCCCAACTTGCGCCAACTCACTATCGCCGGGATGCCGCAACTCGACGTCGCCGCTTTCCGCTGCCTGGTGGGTCATCCGAGCCTAAAAAAGCTTCGACTGTGGAGCAGCCTTGATGGCGCGGTGGGCCTCAAGAAATCGGTACGCGAGTCCGTCAGGCAGTTATTGCCGGACGTTACCGAGGCCTGACAAGCTAAGCGAAGTTGCGTCCGCTTCCGGCCCAAAGCGAACATGGCATCACCCATCGCAGGATTGCGAAATTTCGTCATCTCGCACAAGATTTGCCTGCGCAAACAAGCGCGAATCGTGGCTTTGGATGGTGCGCGCCAGGCTTCGCGACGGATGCGAGAGATATACGTCAGGAAACGACTCACACAGGGGAAAAATATGTCATTACGCAGGCTGTGGCTCTTGCCGCTGGTCATGTTGCTCGCCAGTTGCACGACAGATCCGATCATGAAAGACACTGCGGCGCTGCCGCCGGGGACCGGCATCATGGTCGCCAACGTGCTGGTCACGTCGGTAGGCGGCGTACCGTATCCGCCCCTCAGCATCAAAGTCGACAAACTCCATGGCCTGTCTACGTCGACGACTCTCAATCTTCCACGGCAGAACAACCTCATCGTGATTGAGCTTCCAGCGGGGGAGTACAGCTGGACGACTTTAGAGTTGGGATCTCATGGTGGGGGAGCGACGATGTCGTATCAGATGCCCTTCACCATCGAGCCCGGAAAAATCAACTATGTCGGCGACCTGTTGCTTACTCTGAATAGTTTCCATAAGCCGGGTGGCACGCCGACTTGCCGATTCCGTATTGCCGATCAGTCCAACTACTGGTTCCCGGTCGTAGCGAAATACTACCCCGAGTTGTCGCATGCCTATCCCACCGTGGTCCACCTGACGGAAGACCAGCGGCCTATGAACCAGATGCGTTAGCGATGGCTACACCTCATGGGTTTCCGCCGTAAATAAGCGGGGCGGCGGCAGTGACCGCCCGCTTTGGGCTATGCAGCATTTGGCGCATGTCATGGGTTCTTTGAGGGAGGGATCATGGCTCGTGTGACAAGGATCGTGTTCCTGGCGATCGATATCGGTCTGGCGCCCGTCTATCCGGCTGAATTCGCGATCATTCGTATTACCCCAAAGACTGAAAGCCCGGATTCCGTAGCTTGATTGGCTTTTTTTGAACGCCGCCACGTACGCGCTTCATCACCATGGAGGAGATCATGAATAAATTTTCACGCATCGCTTCGGTCGGCATGTTGTTGCTTTTGCCCTCGTTGTCGACGATGGCCTGCGGTACATCGAACGATCCTGCGCAGGTCGTTCAAGCGCAAGTCGACGCTTACAACGCACACGACATTGATGCCTTCGCTGCGTGCTATGCGGAGAACGTGACCATCACCAACTTAAGCGGCGAGCACAAAGTTATAAAGGGAGTTCAGGCACTCAAGAGCGCTTATGCATTTCTTGCGAAGGTGCCCAAGGAGTTCCATGTAGAGATCGTCCAACGTGTTGTCACCGGCCCAACCGTAGTCGACAAAGAACGAGTGGTGGGTCTTCCGGCAGGTAAGGGGCGGCCCGATGCCATGGCGGTGTATGAGGTGCGCAATGGGAAAATACTCAACGTCTGGTTCCCACCGGAAGGCTAGTGAGCTAACAGGGGGCGGCTGACACTTGGTGTTCGGTGCGCCTCGACAATAGCGAGGGCGTGTCTGTTAGCGTTCGCTTTCGACCCGAAGCAGACCATGTAGTTGCCACTAGTGCCGACCCGATTGGTCTGGCATTCCCGGATGGCGCTTGAACCCATGTTGGCCCCTCCGGGCATGCCTTCTGGCTAGCCATCGCAGGCGGTGTGATTTTTTTTGGTGGACAGCGAATCATGGAGTGAACCGAAGGACTCCCGAGCGACCCATGAGCCACCGGCCGGACCCACGCCATTTCCAGACACTCTTGCGCGAACACGAGGGCATTGTGTTCAAGGTGGTCAATCTGTACGCCCATCACGCCGAGGACCGGCGCGATCTGGCTCAAGAAATAGGCCTTCAGGCATGGCGTTCGTTCGCGCACTTCGATTCGCTCAAAGCTAAGTTTTCCACTTGGCTATACCGCGTGGCACTGAATGTGGCGATTTCGCAGTTGCGCAAAACGAATGGAGTCCGGGGCGCGCAGTTGGAGCCGCTGGAGCAGCATCATCTGGAAAGTATTGGCGCCGAGCCGGCGCCCGAACCCGATGAGCGAATTGCCACCCTCTACGCCTTTATCGGACAGCTCGATCCGCTTAATCGGGCGCTGATCCTGCTTTATCTGGAAGACAAGCCGTATGGGGAGATTGCCGAGATCCTTGGCATCACCGAAACCAACGTGGCGACCAAGATCAGTCGCATCAAGCAAACGCTGCGCGGGCAGATGACCGGCACGGCCATTGCAGGAGCATGATTATGGAACTTGATGAAATGAAACAAGCATGGCTGACGCTCAACCAGCAGTTGGTGCGGCAGCAGGCATTGAATTGGCAGATATTCCGCAGCGACCAAGCGGAACGGCTACGCCGCAAAGCGCGGCCGTTGGTGTGGGGGCAGTCGATGCAGATCGTCCTTGGTATCGCGCTCGCGCTGTGGGGCATCAGTTTCTGGTCCACACACCTCCATATCTGGCCGGCGATGGCTTGCGGCATTGCCATGCAAGCCTTTGGCACCCTGGCGATCATTTTCCCGGCACGCGTGCTGTCCCTGGTGCACGCCATCGACTACGCCGCCCCCGTGCTGGACATTCAGCGGCGTGTCGCGCAGTTGCGCGCATGGCGCGTAAGAGTGGAGGCACCGGTATTCGCAGTGCTGGGCAGTGTTATTTGGATTCCAGCCATGCTGATGCTGATTCAGTACGGCGCGGACGGTGCCGGTGTCGATCCGTGGAGCCATATGTCCGATTCATGGCTGTGGCTGTTTCTGTGTGGTGCGGTCTCGCTGGTCGTCGTCGGTCTCGCTTATGCGTTGCTACGCCGATTGGGGTATCGCCGCCGGCTGGAGGATAGCTTCGCGGGTAATGCTGTAAAGCGAGTCGAAGCCATGCTGGAAGAGATTGCCCGGTTCGAGCACGAATGAACGGGGCTACATGATGTCCGCTTCCGACCCCAAGCGGACGTCTTTATCCACATATGCTGTTGAGGCGCCTATGTTCGAAGGCCAGTGTCTCTGTGGTGCGGTCCAGTATCAATCAACGGGTCCCGCGTTATTTTCCGTCATCTGTCACTGCCGGGATTGCCAGCGTGCCTCCGGTACGGGTGGCGTACCTGTCATGGGTGTTTCCAGGTCATCGTTTAGTTTCCGCGGCCCGGCGAAACACTCGCGCGTATGTGGTGGAAGCGGTCTTCCCTCCGATCGCTACTTTTGTTCGGAATGCGGATGTCTGCTCTTTGGCATGCCATCAGCCTATCCTGATCTGGTCAGCATCTACGTCGGAAGCTTGAACGATTCCGCATCATTCTCCCCCACCGATGCGCTGTTTATCGCTCAACGACCGCGTTGGGCCACGCTGTCTTTGCCGCTTGCAGAGCACGAAGGGCTTCCAACATAACTCGCGCATAAGAACGATGTTCTGCAGGACAATGTCCTAACTGTTGGTTATGTCAGCCTTCCATGCGTCTGCAGCAACTTGTCCAAAGTTCGGCCCGTGCTTCCAAAGCTCACTGGGTGGCTTACGTGTGGCGCCGCATACAAAGATATCGGGATGATCCCGGCTTTCCTCGTTGACTACGCCCAAAGCGTTGATCGAATGACCAGCGAGACGGCAATCGAAAAAGAGTTCATCGACGCGCTCCCGCGTATTTCCCAGCACGATAAATGTGGAGAGCGGCGTCTTCGGATAGCCACGCAGCCATCCGGAGTTGACGGTGGTGATCGGCATGGGCAGGTGGTACTGCGGGCCGAGCAGGGCGATAGCGCCATACTCGCCATAGTTCCCCACGGCAATGCCCATGTTGGCCTGCTGTTCGGCAGGCAAGGCATCACGAATGGCAGCCACCTGCGCGACGAGTTCGTTCCAGCCGATTTCTTCGCGGAGGTCGCCATTGTTCCGCAGCGCAAAATCTCGCAACGGACCGTTTGATGCGATGGGTACGATGTTGAGCGCCGCATAGATGCCCGTGGCGAAGACACCGGTAAACATCAGTGTGGCAATCCCAACACGCCATGCGGGGCGCATGGTGCTTAACCATCGCTCCCCCGCGACGGCCCCCATGGCCAGAAGCATTGGGTAAGTGCCACAGACGTAATAGAAGCGTCCCTGCGCAAACAGAAACAGCAGCAGCGGTACGCCGTACATCCAGGCAAGCATGCGATAGCGGCGGTCCTTGCAGTAGGCGAACAAACCCGCCAGCCATACAGGCGCTGCGAACAGATTGGCATTCAACAGGAACTGATCGCGCAGAAAGCCGTCCGCGCGTCCTTGATGTACGTCGCGTGCGTGAATCGCTTGCAGGAAATGGTAGGAAACGAAGTCGTGCCTGACGAGCCAAACGAGATTGGGCGCAAACACGAGTAGCGCGATGGCACCGCCAGCCCAGAACCAGCCATTCGTGACATATCGCCGTGCGTCGGTGAGCAGCACCCCCACCAGCACGCCGGTGAGCTCGAATGCCATCGAATACTTGGTTTGCAGGCCAAGGCCGGCGAGTATGCCAATCGCTACCCACCAGCGCGGCTCATCGTCACGCATCAAACGAATCACACACCAGGTGATCAGCACCCACCACAACAGATCAAAGGAGGAGTACTGGAACTCCGTCGCCTCGAACATCGGCAATGGCGACAGCGCTACTGCGATGGCCGTAAACGTCTGCGCCAGTCGACCGCCCCCCAGATCGCGCGCCATAAGGCCGCTCGCGAGAATCACCAGGACTTGCGCGAGCACCGAAAACAGTCGCAGTCCCACCAGTGACAGACCGAACATCTTCAGGCCCAGGTGTTCCAGGGCGGCAGTCAACGGTGGGTAAGGCACAAAGCCCCAATCCAGATGCTGTGCATCGCTCAGGAACTGCCATTCGTCCCGATGGAACCCGTACTGCCCGTTGGTCAACATGTGCACTGCGCCGAAGAGCAGGGCAATGACGAGCACCGGCATGATGCTCAGCGGCGAGCGAGGATCGGCCATTGGAGCTTTGAGCAGATCGCGGTTATGCACGATGAAGTTCCCCAGGATGGTTGAACCAAAATATTCCCTTATCAGGGGTTATTGAGCCAGGTGAATTGGGATGGATTGACGTGGCGCAGGGACGAATGGGAGGCTGATAGGGGCTGGCGGTGGCTTCTCCATGGTTGCCCCGGACGATATGTCAGATTCCTAGACGAACGCGCATGGCTCCTTGGGTTACACCTGGCGGCCGGATCAGGATATGTCAGTTTTCGACCCTAAGCAGACGCGGCAAATTACAAAATGGCAGGCATAAGGGTGGACTGGAATGAAAAACCCAATGGCGTTCTATGGATGCACATTGATCGTATTGATCGCCGCCTTCCTCCTAGTTTTCTTGTATGGCTTGCCGATGCTCTCTGAGCCTGCCGCAGCATGTCACTACGCCAACACGAGGTCGTTTGGTTGCATCTCGTCGTTTGGGACATTTATGACGTTTCTGTCTCTAGGAGTCGCGCTAACAATCGGCGGCCTATGGGGTCGATTTGGACGTTAGACCGTGTCTCAAATGGGTTAGGTTGGTTCCGTTCCCGGTAGGTCTGAAAGGTCTGCTTTCGACCCAAAGCGGACCTCTGCCAATTAAGTCTGCCCACAGGGTGGCCATGGACAACCGACTAATAAAATTTCGCTATAAGTTTCGCTTCATACCGCTGGTATGGACGCTGATATTCGTCCCATTAGCCCTTTACCTGAGCGCGGCGATGTTCTCTGAGGATGGTTGGTTGTATGGCAGCCTTTTCTTCATTACTGCGGTTGGAGGAGTGCTGCTAATAGGATGGCTCCTTATGCTCTCAGTTGCGGACATTACGGTGGACGACTACCAGATATCCCGTCGATTATTTGGTGTCACTTGGCAGCAAACTAGATGGGAGCAAATTACGCAACTGACCATCTGTCCATCAACCAATCCCGAAAATGGCAACCGAGTGCGTTCGTTCGTTTTTCGCTGTAAACCTCGACACTTTCGAATTCCTTCGCGACGAGTTTTATTTCAAGAACGAGAAGTAGGAATGAATGATTTACTGGAAATGGTGAATGCTTGCGTTAGCAGATATCGTATCGAGGTGATTGATTTGTGTGTGCGATAGTGGATTTCTTATAAGGACGGAAGATGGACTATTTCCTGTTACTGGAAACGTGGAAAGCGCACATCCGGCACGCTGATTTATTTTTCCTGTTTTGGGGAATGTTTTGCCTTGTGAGCGGGATCGTTGGCATGGCAAAGCGACAAGTCATCATGAGAGGCAAAGTCGGTAAAGCGCGGATTTACGAAGGGCGCCAAGCCATGTGGCTGGGTTTCATGGGTGTCCTAGTGGGGGCACTAGGTATAGCCATGAGTATTTTGCATCCTCTCTAAGGTCCACTTTCGACCCAAAGCGCACAGTTCTCAGCAATACGAAAAGCCTGCGCAAAAAATTATGTGTTGCTTCATTTGACGGCGAGGCCGTACATCGCAATGATAGAAAGAGGGCGGGGACCAGGCCCTTAGTGGTCCAAGGAGCACTGGATCAATCATGCCTGGGGGCGCATAGCTCACTGCACAGGGAGGGGAGGCAGCGCAAAAAGCCGAAGCAAGGAAGCAAGAGCCGGCGGTGCCTTGCTAGCAAGCACTACGTAAATCAATGGCCGATATCCAACGCTAAACGTGGCTGGAGCGGCACGTCCTGCGTATCAATCGTGAAACAGGAGTTTCCATGCACAAGATCGGACGTTTCAAAGCCAGCAATCAACGGTGGTCGTTTTGCCTGTGCAACGCAGCTATCGTTATTGCAGTGGGCATCATCAGTTCAGTCTCTCCGGCGGTAGTGTCCGCACAGGGGACAACCGCTACCATTTTCGGGCAAGCCCCTTTCGGGCAAGTCGTGGCAGTGAGCAGTGCGACAGGTTTACATCGACACCAAACCGTGAGTAAAACAGGCCGATATAAGATCGGCCCGCTACCTCAAGGCGATTACACCGTGACGCTGGAAAGCGACGGGAAGACTGTCAAAACACAATCCGGTATTACGCTGCTCGTAGGCCAAAACGCCAAAATCGATTTCGCTTGCCCGAACGACCATTGCGCTGCGTCCGAGAACCAATAAATCAGCGTCTGTCGCAAGTATTGATGTCAAGCTCGGCGTCGTCGCAGTGCTACTCGCCTGCGACGACGATTGGTATCGACAGTGTTCGCTTTCGACCCGAAGCGGACATTAAAAAGAAGGGAATCTATCAGGAGTATGGAAGTGGCTAATTCAATTCAGGCCAAACGTTCTGGTTATTTGTTTATCGCTGCAGGATGCATTTTTGTATGTCTAGGGATCGCCAGCCATCGCCCATTCTTATGGGTGCCTCTAGGCGGCATTTATTGCGCCATAGGTGGATACCGAATTATGAAAGCTACGCGCAATCCATGAAATCCGGAACTTTTTAAAAGAGCAAGACGGGGCACGACGTACCACATGTCCGCTTTCGACCGAAGCGGAACTCCGGCGGGCAATCGACGTCGGCCTTTGCTCTGGATTGTTAGCCGGACGTGGTGCGAATAAAGTTGCCAAAAGCCAGCACCTTAAGAGCTTCGTTCAGCAAGTGGGCGCAGCTGTATAACCGGACGTGCATATCCGTGTATTAGGTAGTTAGTTGGACCCTTCGTGAGCGCCATTGGCGATACCATCTTCGAATGTTGGTCACAAGAAAGACATGCCAGTTGTCATAGAGAACTACATCCTGAGTCTGACGACAAACGAGCCAGCGAGCTAAGTGAGGGGTTCTGTATGAGCATTGAGAAGCAAATCGAAGAATATATCGCTGCTCAACCCGAGCCGAAGCGCAGCGATATGCAGGAATTGCATCGTGTCATTCTGAAAGTCATGCCGAAGTGCCGATTGTGGTTCCTGGATGGCAAAGACGACTCAGGTAAAACGGTTTCCAATCCCAATATAGGGTACGGAACTCAGACGATTAAGTACGCCAACGGAAATGCCAGAGAGTTCTACCAGATTGGCATCAGCGCAAACACAACGGGAATTTCCGTCTACATCCTTGGAATCGAAGACAAGAAATACTTGGCGCAGGCATATGGAAAGGACATCGGTAAGGCAAAAATAACGGGGTATTGCATCAAGTTCAAAGCGCTGAGCGATATAAGGATGGAGACACTTAAAGCAGCGATAAGATATGGCATTGATCAAACAGCCATCTAGTATGGCTGCCAACCTTACGCGCCATAGCGCCGCCCATCACGGAGCTTGAAGTGGTTTGCACCACGAGGAGTGCTCAGTCTCCGCCAGCTTGAACAAACGCTGGGTCACCGCTACTCGCCCTGCATCTTGTCCGTCCGGACCCACCTCATTGACAACCATGCCGCAGCGCGAAATGCCGTCGGCGGTGATTGCCTGCGCCATATATCGCTTGCCACTGGTAGGGGTGAACGTGGCCATCGCGGTGCACGTGTGATTGACGATGTTCGATCCAACGACTGTCGTTCCAGTGCCGACACTAATGGAAATGGTTACTGGCAGGCCGCCATTTACATTGATCCATTTAGGCGCGCCAGCTATGCCGCCATAAACCCACTTCCTTCCTGCGCACGTTTGAGCGTTGCTGTAGATCTGACCGACGCTGGAGTAAGTGGAATGGCCAGATAGGAATAGGGCGGCCGTGTTATTGCTTTCAGGCAGCGACTCATATACTGGCGGAAGGCACGACGATAAAAGCAGGCAAGCAGTAACTACCCCGATAACCTTCATCAGCTTCATGGCATCCCCCTGAGTTGGACGCTAGCCTATAACGGAAACCGTCCTAAGCGACAGATTGCTAGCTGCCCGAGATGGAGCGCGGACGTCAACGCTTGTCACGCCGCGTAAAACGAATGGCGGCCACCGCCAGCATTTAGATGCTGGATATACGTGAGTATTCGACGCAGATGCCCGAGCTCGGGCGCTTGTAAAGGAGTGTGTCTGACCGATTACCCCTACGTCCGCGAGGACTTGGGTGACGGCACTAGATTGACTCAACTGTTTGGTACGGAAATGAAGGCACTACAGACTGCGAGCAGTCCTAGGTGCAAATATCTCGTGCACGCATATCTTCAAACAGCCTGAGCTGGACCTCACCGTTGGATTCAACGCGCTTTTTTTTAAAAGAGGGATGTCATGGACGATGTTGTCGCACCGGATGAAACCTCATTCGCGAGGAGCGGTGATTAGTGAAGAACACGAAAGCCTTGAGTTACGCACTTTTGTGCGTGCTGCTTTGGAGCTTCATCGCGATAGTGGCGCGAATGGGGCAGCATCGGCTGGACAGTTTTCAATTTTTGTTTTGGTCCAACAGCCTGTCAGCGATTTCAGTATTCATGGCGTCGCGGATCGCGGGGAAAAGTACAAAAGAAGTGCTATGCGTACCGTGGCGTACGATACGGCAGACGGCGCTACTGGGTTGCCTGGACGGTTTGTTTTACCTGCTGCTGTATCGCGGTTACGCGATTGAAAATGGGGTCGCCGTGCTGGTTGCCCAGTACAGCTGGCCCTTGATGATCGTCGGATTGGCCGTGTTGTTGTTCAGGGAACATTTGAGCATTCGACAGATCGGCGGTATGTGTCTCGGCTTCATGGCAGTGGTGGTCACCTTAACCCATGGTTACATCACCCGAATTGCGGTAACGCATCCGCAGGCGTTGATGCTGGTATTCGCCGGCGCATTTTGCTTCGCACTGCTTTCGGTGCTTTCCAGGCGATTTTCGGTCGATGCGTATGTCGGAACGTTCTGGCTATTCGTGTTCTCGACGGGGGTATCAGTGGTGCTGTTAGCGGCATTCAGCCGCTTCGCGTGGCCAAGTGGAATGTCGTCCCTGGCCTTGCTGCTCAATGGCGTGCTGATAAATGGCCTGTCCTACATTTTATGGGTGAGGGCCATGGCAATCGGTGAAGCGTCAAAGATCGCGCCGCTGGTCTTTATATCGCCCATCTTGTCGATCGTATGGCTGGTGTTGATCTTTGGCGAACCCTTCGTGCCCGCCTATGCGCTTGGCGTGATACTTGCGGTCGCTTCCGGATTGCTTTGCACGGGCTTTGGCACGATGAAGAAGAGCCTTTAAAAACGGGACATGAGATGCATCCCTATTTGTAGCAGTGGTTCTCTTAGTCAATCGGTCTACGGTTCCTCTGCGGACATTTTTTCCGCGATCGAAAATCGGCATTACCGCCAATATCAAGTCCGCGTGCACTGACAGAAAACCATGTCGCAGGTATGCGAAGGTGCTTTAGTCGGGCGTGCCCATCGGCCCTTGATGAATACGGCACGCCCGACATGAGTGAAGTAGCGCGGATCGCCTGGGCGTAGGACCTCAAACGATCCGCTGGCCACAACCAACTAGAAGAGAGTTGACCATGGTTATCCTCGATCATACGGCACGCACGCTCACGCGTGACCCCGCCAAGCCGCTTTTTGTACTACTTCACCGCCGCTCATACTGGACGGCGTCGGGCCACAATGGGCACACGTAGAAAACGGTACCGGAAAGTTCCAACACTACGTGCAGGATTTTTCCTGTAGCCCTTCGCGCCACGCGCAATACGTGGCGCGACCTACGGTAATGGACTAGGCCCATGAACAACCCAACCCACAACCTGTTCAACGCGGGAAGCTACGAGCTGTCCAAAGTCGACTACGACGAGCTATGCATCATCCGCGACAAGCTTCTGCTGATGGCGCAGCTCGCCGGCACCGCCACCACGAACGGCGATCATGACACCATCCTCTTCATCAACCGCAGCATGATCGGGCGGCTCTTCGCCGATCTGAGCTTTCAGATGGGCGATGTGCTGGAGACCATCAAGCACGCCACTACCAGCGTTGATCTTGCTCAGACGCACTGATCGAAGGCCGCAGGCTCTGCCGTGTGCGTTGCGGTAGGCTCAGCTTTGTACGATTTATGGATCAAAGACCCCTGCTCAAAATCATGAGATTGAAGTCACCGACGCGTCCCCACCTGCATCATCACGAACCAGAAGCGCCAGATGGCGTTAGTCAGATTCTTCACATAGGAGTTACCTGCATAAGTCGACAAGAATATCCGTTGATTAATGTAAGTGAAGATGCTGCATGGCCGCGTGTATTTTCACGAAGTGTGCGAATACATGCGCCGAGTTGGACACAACATTGGCTTGGAAGACGCAAGAATCGTTGTAAGCATCGTTTGTAGGGATATCGCCGCGTTCCCATTGAAACGAGTAACAAGCGAGTGAGTGTGGCTATTTGAACCCGAGTACTTTCGTGTGCATAGTGGTTTGTGTAGCGAATAGGGTGCAGGCACAAGGCCTGCCTGATAAGGGATAAAAATGGAGTTGGCCACGGATGGAGTCCAGGACGTGCGGCTTGCACCTTCTTGCGCATGGTTTTTCACACGTCTCACTTGCAGCGACAGCGGTCGGCAATTTATTGCGCGCGCAATACGGTTGCTATATCGCGTTGGAGAAAGTGAAGCTTGAAGCTCCGGATGGCATGCTGCGAAAGCATTTTCTTTCGTATGCATTGAGTCGGCATCCGCGCATCGACCATCTTTTCAACTTTGTTGATCTTCGTTGCGAATAGGCACTGAAAGCAGATCTTTCAGTGGATGGACGCTGTTGTCTAGCATTTATCAAGCGAGATGTGACGTGGAAAAGGATTTTATGAAGCGCGCGCTGATGAGCATTTCGTTGTCGGCGACTGTTGTTCTGGCTGGATGTGGAACGCCATCGCCCAAAGACTTTGGTGGACCTTGGAAGCCGATTAACCGTTTCCAGGAAAGGTCCACGGCGATTCCCCTGAATCAGAAATATGAGTACTTCGCCGCGCCCATGGACGGGACACTCAAGAGCATGCTCACACGCTGGGCCAAGGATTCTGGCCTGGTGCTCTCCTACCAGATTTCATCCGATTACACGCTGATTACTCCGGTCACCCAGATTCACACACTGGACATTCACGTTGCTGCGAATCAGCTGAATTCGATTTATCGGGCGCAGGGCATTGCTGTGAGGGTCACCGACGGGCAGGTTCAGGTGGTGATGGCGAACTCGAATCCCGCTGCCGCGGCTGCGGGAAAACCGGCCGAGTCGTTGCGACAAGGCGCACCCGTGGACTCAAAGTCATGAGATCGAAGGATGAAATCGTGTCATTCCACGTTGCCAGGTTTTGCTGATGCCCATCAAAAAAACATCAAGCCAGAGAATTGACGAGTCCCTGGCGAAGTCGGTCAATTTTGAAGTGACCATGGCGGACATAGCCAAGCGCAGCGAGCGTCGCGCATGGTTGGTGGCGATGACTGCCATTGCCGTGGCGATGATTCTTATTGGCGGTTACTTCTACATGCTTCCGCTTAAGGAGAAGGTGCCGTATGTCGTGATGGCCGACGCGTATACGGGAACCAGTTCGATCGCTCGCCTGACGGATGATTTTACAAACCAACACATCACGACGAATGAGGCAATCAATCGCAGCAATGTCGCGCATTTCGTGCTGGCGCGAGAATCCTACGACTTGGCGACGATCAATCTGAACGATTGGGCGACGGTGCTGACCATGGCTGCGCCGAATGTTGCTAGCGGATACCGGAGTTGGGTATCTCCGACAAATCCAGACGGCGCTTACAAGAACTATGGGAACAGCCGTTCCATACGGGTGAAGATTCTCAGCATCGTGCTGATGGGCGGTGGACCGAATCAGACTCCGAAGGGCGCTACCGTGCGCTTCCAGCGCAACGTGTTCAACAACGCCAACGGCGTCAGCCAGCCCTTGGACAACAAGATCGCCACGCTGATGTTCACCTACAAGCCAGACTTGCAGATGAGCGATCAGTACCGGATCGAAAACCCGCTGGGCTTTCAGGTGAACGATTATCGAGTCGATGACGATTACGACACGCCTGCGCCCAGCGAGGTCCCGGGCGATCCCGCTTCCAAGCCGGACGCGCATGGTCAGCCTGCTACCGATACGGGGACGTCCGATCGAACCGCATCGGCAGCCGTAGCCCAACCGATGGCATCTACGCAAAGTGATCCGGTCTCCGAAGAGAGTCCGGCGCCAGTGTCCAAAAACACCGTCAAGGGAGCCGGCAGTCCATGATGGGATCAAGCAAACTCATGTTGCTTGGCTTGGCTGGGGCGGCCATGGTCAGTATGGCAGTACCTGCGTGGTCGCAGGTGGTGCGGCAGTACGATTACAAACCCGATGCCATCTACCCGGTTCGCGCCGGCCTTGGCATCACCACTCAGATCGAGTTGAGCCCCAACGAGAAGATTCTCGACTTCAGCACAGGGTTCAGCGGCGGATGGGATCTCACCCGGCGCGAAAACGTGTTTTACCTCAAGCCGAAAAACGTCGATGTGGACACCAACATGGTGATCCGCACCGCCACGCATTCCTACATCTTCGAACTCAAGGTCGTCGCCACCGACTGGAAGTCTCTCGATCAGGCCAAGCGCGAGGGTGTGCAGTACAAGATCACCTTCAATTATCCGGCCAATGCCAGCTTCTCCGATGAGGTCAACAAGATCGACAAGGCACCGGAGCTGAGTACAGCGTTGGTCAAGGGGCGGTCGTACAACTTCAACTACGACTACGCGACGCGCAGCAAGGGTGCTGCGTGGTTGCTGCCTGTCTACGTATACGACGACGGACAGTTTACGTACCTAAAGATGAGCGACATGAAGCAATTCCCGACCGGAAACTTTCCCGCTGTCTATATGCGTGAGCGCATGCATGGCCAGGATGCCGTGGTCAACACGACGGTCGAGGGCGACGTCATCGTTGTCCATGGCACCTATCCCTACTTGGTTATCCGTCATGGCGACAACGTCGTGGGCCTGAGAAGGAATACTCAACAGTGAGCTCGAATACGCCCAATCAGTCTGGCGACGGCGCCCATCACGAGCATGTCCCGCCGTACGGATCGCAAGCGAGTGGTGGTGATCCATTGGCCGGAAATCCCTATTCGACGCAGTACCGGCAAGCCCCCGCACCGGATCTGGATGCGGGGGCACCGGTGTTGCGGTCCTACGACATGGCGCGCATGAATCGGCGGGCGATGGCCTTCCTCGCAGTGATCGTGGCCATGCTGGGCACGTTAGGATTCTGGTTGTTTCAGAGCGGCTCGAATCGTAACGCGGCGCCAAAACCCAAGCCTGAAACGGTTGTGGTTCCGGAGGCGCCGACGGCGCCTCCGCTGCCGCCCCAGCAGCCGGTACAACCGCGTCTGCAACAAGCCATCCCGCTTGTCCCCACGCCACCGCCGTTGCCCGCCACACCTGTTCAGCCAAAGGCTTCGGTGGCGTTGGGATCGACGCTTCTGCAGCGTCGCATGGCTGACGGAAGTGAAGAAGCACAAGGCACTCTCATGGGAACCGGATCGCCGGTTCAGCAAGTTGCTGCTGGCCTAGGGGTTCCGGGCAACAGCAATAACATCGTTCCTGATACCCCTACCAGTGCGCAGCCTCTTACGGATCCCGACACTCTGATGCTCCGGGGGACATTTATCCGTTGCGTTCTGCAAACGCGCATCATCACGGATATCCCTGGATTCGCGTCCTGCATCGTCACGGAACCCGTGTATTCATTCACGGGCCGCCGAATGTTGTTGCCGAAGGGTTCCAAGGTGCTTGGCAAGTATGGTGCGGAGCCCAACGGTTCGCGTGTTGCCGTCATCTGGGATCGCATCGTGACCCCCAATGGCATCGATGTGAACATGGCGAGCCCGGGTGTGGATGATCTTGGTGGTGCTGGTTACCCAGGCTACGTCGATTCGCATTGGCCGAGTCGCATCGCTTCCGCTTTGCTGATCAGCATGCTGAGCGACGCGTTCTCTTATGAGGCCGCCGAACACGGTCCACGCACGGCGAGTGTGACGAACGGCGCCGTTGTGGAAACACCGTTTCAGAGCAATACCGCCGCGACTTTGCAGAACCTCGCGGGCCAGGCTGTACGCAGCTCCGCCAACCGGCAGGTAACGGTAACCATCAACCAGGGAACCATCGTTGATATCTATGTCGCCAAGGACGTCGATTTCAGCGGTGTAGTGGCTCGTTTCTGACATTCAAGCGAAGCAAGCAGCAAGAGTATGGATACTCCAGCCAACATCGCAGAGATTTCCAATGAATTTCTCGACTATCAGTACAAAGTGCTGGGTGTGCGGGAGTTCATGGCGTCGCCGGATGTCACGGAGATCTGCATTAACCGCCCGGGTGAGCTGTACCTGGAAACGCACGGTGGATGGCAGCGCATGGAGGTGCCTACGCTTACCTTCGAGCGCGCTAGGCAGTTTTGCACGGCGGTCGTAAACGAAAGCAATACCGGGCAGCGCATCACCGATGCCGACCCGGTGGTCTCTTTGACGTTTCCGACCGGGCAGCGCGCGCAGTTCGTCATACCGCCCGCCTGCGAAGCGGGTAACGTGTCGATCACGATACGGCTTCCTTCCAAGCAAACGAAGACTCTTGCTCAATATCAGCAGGACGGGTTCTTCGATCAGGTCCTTGAGGATACGCAGCAGCTCACCGACCAGGATCGTGAATTGCTGGAATTGCGAGCATCCAGGAACTACGCCGATTTTTTCAGGAAAGCGGTGCTAAGCAAGAAAAACATCGTCGTATCCGGTGCCACCGGAAGCGGCAAGACTACCTTCATGAAGTCGCTGGTTCACCATATTCCCGCCGCGGAAAGATTAGTGACCATCGAGGACGCCCGTGAACTGTTCATCCATCAGCCGAATGTAGTTCACCTTCTCTATTCGAAGGGTGGGCAGAGCATCAGCAACGTCACGGCCAAGAGCTGTATGGAGGCCTGCCTGCGCATGAAGCCCGACCGGATCATTCTGGCCGAATTGCGTGGAGACGAATCGTTCTACTTCATCCGCAATTGCGCGTCGGGCCATCCCGGTTCGATCACCAGCTGCCATGCGGGAAGCACGGCTCAGACATTGGATCAGTTGGCTCTGATGGTAAAGGCGTCTTCCGAAGGCGCGGGACTGGAGTTCGGGACGATCAAACGACTGTTGATGATGACGATTGACATCATCGTGCATATCAAGGTCCACGCAGGGCGGCGATATATCACGGGGATCGATTTCGACCCGACGCGCAGCCACTCGCCAGACGAGCGGCAGTAACAGCGCAAATTTTCGTATCAGGGAGGTCGCAGGATGCTGACTGGAATGGAATTGCTGACGTGCCCGAACCTGGCGGTCCCGGTCGAGATCATGCATCACGTGGTCGATGTCGAGTCCGGCTACAACCCCTATGCGATCGGCGTGGTCAATGGTCAGTTGGTTCGCCAGCCTCAGAGCCTGGACGAGGCACTGGCGACTGTAAAAATGCTTGAGTCCAACGGTTACAACTTTTCCGTCGGCGTCGCCCAGATCAATCATGACAACTTGGTCAGGTATGGGCTGGAGTCCTACGAGAAGGCGTTCAACCCGTGCCTCAACCTGTCGGTGGGTTCGCGCATTTTGGCGGAGTGCTACGAAAGCGCGCGAGCCGATTGGGGCAAGGCCTTCAGTTGTTATTACTCCGGCAATTTCGTAACAGGTTTTCGCGACGGTTACGTGCAAAAGGTGTACGAATCGATCGGCCAGAGCCTACAGATCGCCAACTCCACGTCCGTGCCGGCTGCCATACCCCTGCGGCAGACTCCCGAACGGACACTGGTACACGGCGAACCCATCAGCGTACCCATCGCGGAAGCTGACAGTGCGGCCTACCGAATTGCGATGCGCAGTGTGGCGCTGGATACGGTTGCGTCAGTGGCTGCGGTAAAACTCAATCCGACGATCATCACGGTTGCGTCCGATCCATCCTCGGCGCAGGCCGCCGCAACGCCGAGTAAAACTGTAGCGCCATCAGCACCCGCAAGCACGGCCAGGAATGATGGCGTATTCGTGCCGCAGGTGCGTGGTCCGAGTGATCCATCGCCAGGATCCGCGTCGCCGGCTCGCAACGCACAAACGAATGCGATGACGGTCCCGGTAAACCAGCCGCCGGGTAGCGATCCAGCTGATCTTCGTCAAGGAGGTAGCGATGGCGCTTTTGTCTTTTGAGCCTCTCACAGCCAACGCAGCAGTCCGAGCATCCGGCCGCGGGGCTGCATATGCGTGCAGGTGCGTCTCAATGACTAGATACGTATTTCAAATTTTTGCTGCGACGGCACCCGATATGAAACAAGTCATGGGGGTCGCTCCAACAAACCGGAACCGGGCCGAGCAGCTATCCCTGGAGCGGAAATCAAACGATGGCCGCGTCTTTTCAATCGTGCATAAGGAAATTACGAAGATGACACCAAAAGTTTCTTTCTATGGCGTTGGCCATCCATCCAAGCGTTTGCTCAGCGACATGTTCACGTTCGCGATCATCGCAGCTGTGATGATCTTGCCGGGCTTGGCACTCGCGCAGGGGGGAGATACCTCGGGTACGACAACGACTACCTGCGGATTTCTCACCAATGTGCAGGGCATCCTCAACGCCGTATCGATCGTCGTGGTAACCATCGCTGTGATTTTCACGGGCTACAAGGTTGCCTTCGCTCACGCTCGCATCAGCGAGGTGGCACCGGTTTTGATCGGTGCGATCCTGATCGGCGCCGCCAGCCAGATCGCCAAGATATTCCTGGCCGGAAGTGCGGGTGGCAGCGCGTGCAGCGCAGGATTGACATCGCATGCGCTGGATCATGTTGCGGCAGTGGCGCATTTGCTGACCGCCTATGCATAAGAACGCGCTGTTTCGCGGCTGCACGCGCCCGCCCATGTTCATGGGCGTTCCCTATGTCCCGTTCTTCATGGGCGCGTGTGCGTGCTTGTTGATGGCGTTGTATTTCAATCTCTTCTATCTGTTGCTCTTGCCGCCCGTCATCTTCGTGATGCGGCAGATGGCCAAGCGCGACGAAATGATTTTTCGTCTACTTGGCCTGCGTCTGCAGTTTCGGACACGGGTGCGTAACCTTCAGCAGAACGATGGATTGTGGATATTTACGCCTAACAATCACCGCGGGCAAAAGAAAGAAAAACAGGTCGGCCGGTAGAAAACTCATCGCCCTGCCACGGCAGGGCACATCAATCCATCTCGGCAGCATCAACTATGTTCAGTCCAGACGCCCCCATTAGCTATTTCGTCACCGTCTCCACTCACGTTTCGCCTACTGTGTTGAAGACGACCGGTGGCGACTTTCTCATGACGTGGCGTTTGGGCGGACTTCCCTTCGTCGGACGCGAAGAGTGGGAGATCGAGCACCGTCACAATACCTTCAATCGCATGCTGCAGACGCTGCGCGCGCCGGACTTCACAAACGTGGCGTTCTGGGTGCACGACATACGCCGTCGCCGACGGCTCCAGGACTATAGCAAGTTTGATCACTTGTTCAACCAGCAGTTGTCCGACGCCTACTTCGATGCACTGTCCAGTCAGAAGCTCATGCAGAACGAGCTTTACCTGACAATGATTTACAGGCCGACGGTCAGCGGAAAGCGATTCGTCGAAAAGTCGAGCGATATCGGTCGACTGGAGGCAGAGCAAAGCCAGGCTATCGCGAAGGTGCTGGAGCTGGCGGGAAACGTCGAGGCCGTATTGAAGGACTACGCCCCCTACCGTTTGGGCATGTACGAGGCCAGTAACGGCATCGTGTTTTCCGAGACGCTGGAGTTCTTCGGTTATCTGCTCAATCGCATCGATGAGCCAGTGCCGGTCTTGCAGGCGCCGGTGTATGACTATCTACCCGTAAGCAAGCATCGCTTCTCGAGCAAGACCGGCGACTTCGTCATCACGACGCCCGATGGCGCGAACCATTTCGGCGCGATTCTCAATATAAAGGAATACACGGATGGCACCTATCCGGGCATCTTGAATGGCCTGAAGTACCTGGATTTCGAGTACATCATCACGCATTCCTTTAGCCCCATGGGGCGGCATGACGCGCTCAAGGCGCTTGAGCGCACGAAGGGCATGATGATTTCTTCCGGCGACAAGGCTGTCAGCCAGATCGTCGAGCTCGACAACGCGATGGATCAGCTGGCGTCCGGCAATTTTGTGCTGGGTGAATATCACTTCACCCTCGCTATCTATGCTTCCAGCCAGGACGCCCTGTCTCAGCAACTGGCTTCTACGCGCGCTGAACTCTCCAACGCAGGTTTCGTCTCCGTCAAGGAAGACCTTGCCGTGGCGGCCTCGTTTTATTCCCAGCTACCCACCAACTGGAAGTTTCGCACGAGGCTGGCAAACGTCAGTTCGTTGAACTTTCTTGGCCTGTCGCCGCTTCATAACTTCGCCACCGGCAAGAAAGAGAATAATCCCTGGGGGGAATGCGTCACTGTCTTACAGACCACCAATGGCCAGCCGTACTATTTTAATTTTCACGCCACTCACCCTGCGGAAAACTCGCTGGGCGAGAAGGCCATCGCCAATACGATGGTCATCGGCAAGTCTGGCACCGGAAAAACCGCGCTGATCAACTTCCTGCTCAGTCAAGTGCAAAAGATCAAGCCATCACCCACCATTTTCTTTTTCGACAAGGACCGCGGCGCGGAGATTTTCGTGCGCGCGTGTGGTGGCAACTATCTGGCGCTTGAAAACGGTCGGCCAACAGGATTCAACCCGTTCCATTGTGAGCAAAACGAAGAGAACGCTCAGTTTCTTGCGGATCTGATTAAAGTGCTGGCGGGCAAGAGCGCCTACAGCGCCCGCGAGGAAGAAGACATCTTCCGGGCCGTCGAAAACATGCTCGACACGCCCACGCATTTGCGGAGCATGACCAATTTCCAGAAGAGTCTTCCCAATATGGGCGACGACGGCCTGTTCGTTCGCCTGCGCAAGTGGACAGCGGGCAACTCGCTGGGCTGGGTCTTCGACAACCCCGTAGACACCATCGATCTGGAAAAAGCCAACATCATCGGCTTTGACTACACCGAGATCATCGATAACCCGGAAGTGCGCGTCCCGGTCATCAATTACCTGTTGCACAGGCTGGAGGCGTTGATCGACGGCCGTCCGTTGATCTACGTGATGGATGAATTCTGGAAAATTCTGGATGGCAAAGGCGGCCTGAAGGAATTCGCCAAGAACAAGCAGAAGACCATACGTAAGCAAAACGGCCTGGGCATTTTTGCCACGCAAAGCCCGGAGGATGCGCTGGCCAGCGACATCGCGGCGGCGCTGATCGAGCAGACAGCGACCATGGTGCTTCTGCCCAACCCCAACGCCAGCCGCCAAGACTATATCGAAGGACTGAAGCTCACCGAGGCGGAATATCAAGTGGTCGTGAGCCTGGACGAACGTTCACGCTGCTTTCTCGTCAAGCAGGGTCATTCATCCTCCGTGTGCCAGCTGAATCTTCGCGGCCTGGACGATGCACTCTCGGTCATCTCCGCTTCCACCGACAACATCGAGATTCTGCATGTTGTGCTGAGGGAGTGTGCGGAGACGGAACGTGTCCAGATCGACGATCTTCGACCCGAGCAGTGGCTGCAGGCGTTCTATGACAACCGCAAGGGTAGTGGCAAGAGCAAGCCACATAGCCAAACGCCGCGCGCCGTAGGTGGTAGTTCGATGACTCGGTCCTTGCGGTGACGATGGAGGAATGAACGATGAAAAAGACGATGCAAAAGAAGAGGTGTTCCGGTGTTGGCAAGGTGCGAATTGCGCTTGTCATATCGTGCGGAGTCGGTGTGTTTTCGGGTTCAGCGAGCGCGCAATGGGCGGTCATCGACATGACCAATATCCAGACAAATGTGGCTGGATTTGCAAAGCAGCTCGCGCAAACCGTTCAGCAATATCAAACTGAATTACAGCAATACGCTCAGCTGTTATCCAGCGTCCAGGGACTCAACACAGGCATGTCACTGCTGCCGAACCAATTGCAGCCGATTAGTGACCCTAATTCCTTGATTCAGGCCAATTGCTCCGGTGCTTCCGGCAACGGTCTGCTCGGAAACGTCATGAACAACCTCACTTCGTTCATGACGCAGTCCATAACGCAGAGTCAGCAGCAGATCTGCGCGCAGATCGTCTCCACGGAGGTCGACAAATATAACAAGACCGTGGCGATGCTCAATCAAATGAACACCTATAACACTATGTTTCAGCAGGTCCAGCAGGTGGGGCAGGCGGTCAGCACGCTGGCGGACTCTGGGCGAGCCAATAACCAAGCACAGGTCTATAGCAGTGCCCTTGCCACCCAAATGTCCAATTGGCAAGCGCAAATGCAGGCCGATGACGCCGTCATCAAAACGCTCGAAGAGCAGCAAATGATTTTGGCGCGCGTGGCGTTGAATGGAAGCAACGGTTCCATCCTGAGCGATGCGATGCCCGACTCAACATTTCAGAACGTCATGTCGGGCATTCAGTAATTTGGCGTCCACATTCGGATCTGTTCAGCGCGGCGAAAACGCCAACATGGAAAGAAGAAGGCAATGAAGCGAATGGGAAATCTAACATGAACAATTTTGTCTTCTTCACACTTATCTATGCTTGGCTGACAAACAAGATTAACGCGTTCGCGAGCGACCTCATGGGTCGCGTGATGACATGGGTGGCAGGCATTGCCCTGGTGTTGGTGACGCTGTGGATACTTATTACGGGCTATCGCATCATGACCGGCCAGTTACGCGAACCGCTGATGGCCGTAGTCGCTAACATGGCGCGTATCGTGGTCATCATCTCCGTTGCGACTTCCATGTCGATTTTCGGAGCCAATCTGAATACCTTCCTGACAAGTGACCTCAGCAATGAAATCAATCAGGTCGTGAGTGGGAGCAGTGATAGCGTCGTCCAGGACATCGACAAAAATCTTGCGCTGACCGAAGTGGCCATGAGCGCTATCGACTCGGTGCAGTTGGCGCATGGGGTTGCCGCCGATCCCGATACGGCCAATGACAAGAATCGCGCCTCGTTGATGACTATGCTCGGTACCGCTGGGCCACCCATGACCGCCGCCGTCATGCTTTTGATGTATCAGTTTACGATTGCATTGTTTATCGGTCTCGGACCGTTATTCATCTTGTGCCTGATTTTTGAGCAAACCAAAAGCTTGTTCCACAAGTGGTTGATGTACGGCATCGGTACATTGTTTTCGCTGGCGGTACTCAACGTCGTCACGTCCATGGTGCTCCAGCTTAGTACTGGTGTGGCAGCGGGCATGTGGGCTGCGACACTCATTCCAAGTTTCACTCCCGGGATGACTGAAGGTTTGTCACATCAAGCGCTGGAGCAGGGCGGTATTGGCATGTTGTTGACGCTTTTGATCATCACAGTGCCACCCATGACCGCAAATTTCTTTCAGGGGACGTTGGGAGGTTTTATGCACTACTCGGCATTCAATCCTTCATCCGGAAGTCCGGGGCCGCAGGGGCAACCTCCGGGGTCGCCAAGAGCTCCGAGCGCACCATCACAAGCGAATACGGGAACAATTGCCGGCAATAACGGCAATTCCGCACGCTGGTCAGGTAATACAGGTCCGACTCCTGTGGATGGAATCAAATCGGGGCGACCTAATGCTTTTGGGTAGTTCTTCGGATTGCAGCCTGATATGTACGGGAGCTCATCATTGATGAATGTGGTAGCAAGCAAGCTGTTCGGCTGGATGTGTTTGGTGGTGTTACTACTTCCACTTTCAGCAGGAATTCTCCACGCGCAGGAGCAAGTGGGGCCGTGTCCGCCTGGCATGAGCCAGTATCCAAGCCCTGATGGCGTTCCTTCGTGTGGGGCTATGTACGATCAAGGAAAAACTTCGCATTGGGTAACTCAATGGGGGGCGCTCGCGACCGACTTCGCGCATCATGCTGGTGGAGCCGCTGTAAACAAGCCAGACGAGAATGAAGCGAAACGTGCAGCGATTGAGGAATGTGTGTCAAACGGTGGATTGCAATGCAGAGTAGAGATCACCTACGCAAATCAGTGCGTTGCACTCGTGGAGGGCAACTTCGGACATAACTCCACTCGAGCCGCGACAATTGATGCTGCTGTAGAGATTGGAAAAAAAGTATGCACTGAGTCTGGCGATACCAATTGCCTCGCTACTTACACCGCTTGTAGTTTGGCTAAATGGTTGCGATGAATAATTGCATCGTGGATAGGTCAGTACGGCCTGTAAGGTGTATGCCACAAAAATAACGCGAAGGACCGCAATATGATAAAGGCCATCTGTCTAACGTCGCTTCTTGCGGCCAGCACAAGCGCCGTGGCTCAAGGCTATTACGAATTCATCCCTTACTACGGCAACAATCCCTTTTTGTTCTGCACCGTTGGCGTTCCCAATGACTGCTGGGAGCCCGTCAGCGCTCAGTTAGGCACATACACCATTACCAGTAACTATTGCTTCAATGCCTATTCGGCCAATCTGTTTTCGCGCGTATGTCCAAGGGCATTTCCGCAGGGACTGCCTGGCGGCTCGGCCATGGTCAAACCGCCATCTATGCCAAGTGATCGCATGATTCGTCACGCGTAATCCGCTTTGGGGGAGATGAGGTTATGAAAGCACTCATTGCTTCGTTACTAGTACTTTCGACAACCATGCTCCTTGCATCTTGCAAGGACACCCAGAACGTCGACGCCAAGCTCAATCCACACCCGATTCCCTACGAAATCACGTTGATCATCGACGGTGCACCTGGACCGTTCGATTCGGTGGGTGGATTTATGCAATACGAGGTCACCAACTTAGATTGCGTGCCAGAAACGGGTGGTCCGTTCAACCCATTGCGACTTTCGCCTAAAGCAGATCCGCGCATCATATTTCAGAAAATGTCGAACAACGTCTACAGAGGAACGGTCTACGTGGGCTATTTCCAGGACGAAGATTACTTCGGGCTTGGGGTGTGCCATTGGTCGTTGAATGCGGCAACCGTTGAATTAAAGATCAACAAGCTAACGATGGTTTCGTACTTGGATCCAGAGCAGCTTCCCGCCCAGAAACCCGTTACAACATATTTTGTCCGAGAAGATTACCTGAACAACGATTTAGAACGTGGTTCGGTCGGAGAGTTGGGGCGAACAAAATACCCACCTAACCGTCAAGACAGCATTTTCTCAATAGCCCTAACACCTAAGGACATTGCACCGTGACGCTTACTGCGAAGGAATACGCACTGCTCTGCAAGGATAGCTACAACGAACACACCGATCAGCAGAAACTTGTTATGGGTGATGCTTCCTATACGGTCCTTGATCACTACAGTGACCCCATCACCGGCTATCAGGGTGTTGCTTATCAACGTGAGGACACCCATGAAGTGGTGGTCGTCCATCGTGGCACCGAGCTGAGTTTTTTAGATATTGCTACCGATGTTGGTATGGTGACGGAAGGTATCAACGTGCAGATACCTCATGCTATCCGTTTTTCCCAAAGAGTCACGGAAAAAGCGGAGGCCGATGCTGCCTCCAAGAGCTACGCGCTGCCACCCATCACAACCGCTGGTCATTCTCTCGGCGGTACGCTTACTGAACTTGTCGCTCACAAGATGCATTGGCAAGGCGTCACCTTCAACAGCTACGGCGCCGTAGACCTTGGCTACGACATCCCCCAAGGTGGAACGCAAGTCATCAACTACGTGCGCGTCACCGATATGGTCAGTGCCGCGAGCCATCATTTCGGCAAGGTCGTCGAGCTTGCTACACAAGACGACGTTGATGCGCTGCGCAAAGCCGGTTATGTCGATGCGGCCACGCCAGACACGCTACGTAATCCCTGGGCTGCGCTGAGCCGGGGTGCTCATGCCATCGCCAACTTCGCGCCCGACAACCCCAGCCTTAAGCCGTCTGACCTCTCGCCAGAAAACGAGGCGCGCGCCCATGCGCACCTTCAAGCCATACACCTGCTGCGCGAAGACGTGCAAGCCCTGCGCGCCAATACACTCTCCTTGCCATGGGAGTTGCAACACAAGGAGGTCACGACAGCCAAGCTCGCGATGGGTGCTGTCTCCGCCGTTATGGACGGCGATTTCAATAAGACTCGTCACATCACCACGCTGGCCGAGCATCGCGCTTTGGCTAATACGGGCCATGCGTTGGATACCACCACCCACACGGCATGGCTCAGCATAAGCGCCATCGACCAAGCTGGTGCATACGTAGCCGATCAGATCAAAGATGCCGCGCGCGAAGTCAATCATGGCCTGGACCACGTGGGCCGCGCGATGGGTAGCGAGGCGTTGGAGCACGGCGCCCAATGGGTTGCGCGAGACCTTTCACATGGGACGGATCAGATCAAGGGCGTGGTCATGTCCCACGTTTCCCAAAGCATGAGCGCCATACCAGATATGGCGCGCCCGCCCATCAGTCATAGTTCGACATTGCCGCAACGCCTGGATGACCCCACGCATCCTGATCACGCCATGTACCTGCAAGCCCGCGAAGGTGTGCACAAACTCGACGCCGCATGCGGCCGCATACCCGATCAGCGTAGCGACCAGTTAGCCGCTGCACTAGTCGTCGCCGCGCGCCGCGTTGGTCTCACGCAGATCGAAGAAGTGGTCCTGCATCGCGATGCTGAAACCATTGCCGCACGGCAGCCTACCCCCACTAGCGCGGACTGGACGAAGGAATTTCTCAGGCCTACGCATGCAGACGTCCCCACGGTGCCCTCGTTAAACACACCGATCGAGCAGAGCAGCCAGCAGTGGGGGCACGTTATGCAGCAGAAGCAGATAGAGCAGGCGCAGGCGCACGAGCGACAACTAAGCCAGCAGCAAGAAACCTTGAAGCAAGCCAGCCACGGCTTCACTCGCTAGGAAACAACTCATGCGCGCCATGGATACGGCCATTCCTTTCTCTGACTCGGCGATCCGGCGAGATGCGCGTCGATCCGGCAGCAGAACCAGATCAACACCTTCTGCATGGCCCGAGGGCAGCAGGTTGCCTCTCAATCCAAGACTTGGCACCTACGCCACTACCAGGCATCACTGCTTTAACCCTGTATCAGCCAACTTGTATGTTCAGGTTTGTTCTTACGGCTTTGAGCGGGGTGAGGGTCTTAGGCATCGCTCGCACCTATCAATCGACGAAGAAATGTAACCACGCACATTCAATTTACTTGCGATCAACATATAACGATGAAAATCTTTATCTGCGGCACATCGAAGTTAGCAGGCTTATGGTCGTTTCTCGCATTATCAATCGTTGTTTTTAGCGCGCCCTTGGTTGCGCACGCTCAGGATGCCTGCACGACAAACTTCACTCACACTGGCGACGCCACCAGCGGTCTCACCTACGCGACGTCTCGCACCGTGCCCGGACTTGCGCCACGCGATGCGCTGGCGCAGTACAAGCAGATTGCGCAAGAGCAAGGGCTCAAGATCGGGAGAGAGTCCTACGGGAGTAACGGCGGCGAACTCACCGTCAGCCACTTGGCCTCGGTGAACGCCCGCGGCTTCGACGTGCACCTGCAAGCCGATGCAACCGGCAAGGTGTCGATAGCCGCTACGCTGCCACCTGGCATGATGGCAAAGGCCGACGCTCTCCGCGACAACTTGTGCACGACGCTCAACAAGCTTCAGGCCGGCGTAAGCGCCAGCGACGTTGCCGATAGAGGAGCGCGTCCGCTCGTCTACACCCCGTCGCCGCAGGAAAGCACAGACATCTGCATGGCCAATTTCATTGGCAGCGACACATCGGACGAAGGCGAGACCTTCTCCACTTGGTCGCTGGGTTCGGCCATAGACATTCCTTCCGCAATAGAACATCTGAAAGGCCTCACTTCCGTGATGAAGATCATGCACTTGTCGACCGGTGCGATCCACGGCAAGAAAGCGACTCTGACGATTGCGCTGGACAACGCCGCAGGAGTGCTTGATGGCGGTTTCTCCATCGGCGGGCCAGATCTGCGCGGCTTTACCATACGGCTCGATCTCGATGCTGCACTGGACGCTATTTCCTTCTCCGTGCACACGAACAAGGAGCAACAAGGCATTAATCGGGACCGCATGCGTCGGCTTGCCTGCACCCTGGTCGCGATTGCCGCCAACGGCGTGCTGCCGCCGGAAGAGAAGAAGCCTTCGTACTTCCGCAATCCCTTTAAGAATCCGCAGAAGGCCGCGCAGGAGCAGATGGACAAGGGAGTCCAGCTCATGACGCAGGCAAAGAGATCGCTCTACCAGCGCGCGATACAAGCAGGCAAGGCGATTGCCTTCCTACCCATGCTCAATGTGGATGCGAAATATGCCCAGGCTCTTCCGAGCGATCTCACCCCTGGCGGCACCATGCATCAGCCCTTCCGTTTCGACGAGACGGCCACCCTGGTATGGCGTTCAACGGGCGACGCAAACAACATCGTCAACGTCGGTGATCAGTACTCCTTGTTCCGTGAAGGGCTGTTCGGCTACATCCAAAGCGAAGATGCGCGCAAAACCACGTACGGGATCTACATCATCGATCCGGGCCGCTACGATCTGGTCGGCGTGACCTACGATCTAGTCCACAGTACGCTGCCCGCATTGAGCTCCAAGCATTGGACGACGGCGCCAAAACTTGGTATGGCCACGTTCGCCATGACGAACGACGTGGAATATAGCTCGCACCAGCAATGGTTCAATGCGCAGTACCAGAACGTGCAGGTCTACGATGGCTCATCATGCGCCATAGAAGAGACAAGTGGCAGTGTAATCGGTTGCGCCCAGTGGGAGAATAGCTACCACAACGAGACCCACGTGAGCGATCCAGGTGGTTGGCGATCAGTGGTGGACAAGGGCTACGCTGGAGGCCTCGCAGCCTCCATAAAATTTACAAAACCGTTCGCCCATTTCGACGTAACGCCGGGTGCCATCATCGTCACTGATGGATTTACGGCAATTCCAGACAGTGTTGCGTACGACAGCGACGCCTGTCATCAAGCCGGTGACAACCTCATCGACTGCAACATCAAATCCGTGAAGCTGTTTCGCATCCCCGGGAGCCCCAGCGAACTGCATATCTTTCCGGAGGCCGCCGTCAAGTTTCCCGAAGTCGCTGATTTTACGACCAAGGCGACCTATCAACCGATGACCGTCAATGCCACCAAGCTTGAGGAAACACCGGGCACTTACGAAGCGGACTGGGCAGCGCCGTACTCCCTGTCTGCGCATTGACACTCAAAGGTGGAGACCTGTTTCCAGCACTCCGTTTGGATTCGTTGCAGCGATTTCGGACAACTGACCCATGATCCCGATTGCTGCAATAAGAATCCATTGAGCTGAATATCTTCAAATTTAGCGTTTTGTGCCTGAAAAAATCACATCGAGGAAGAGATGAAAAAGGTCTTTCGCTATATAGGGATTGCTGTCGGAACTATGTCCACGCTTATTGTAGTGACTGTAATGATGCTCTATATCGTGGGCGAACATGACCTTTCGTCCAAGGGGGATGCTTGCATGGCGTCGGAAGATTTTGTCGCTGTTCGGTCGCAGCTCCAGGAGGCAATGGCTAGTGGAGATATCGACCAAGCCATTATGGATCGAGAGAGAAAAAATATTGCAAGAGCAAAAGAGTACTGCGTTAACGGACAGATGAAAGAGTCCAGGACATTACTCGTGAATGTGATGATGGACGCGTCGATTCTCAGTGACGGCGTGTATGAGAGAAAACTCAATGCAGCCAAGAAGGAAGATGACCACGGTGATCCCAAAAATCCTTGAAGCAGGGTCGTTTTAAGCGCCCTGGATCACCGAATATGGAGCCTTCGCGAAAATCTGGCGCTGCGATGCAAAGATCGCATTTGGCATAAAACTTATGCCGAATGCGCTCTATTTATTCTCGCGCCGCAAGCGCGCGATTGACGCGCAACGCAATCAGGGTGCAGGCGACACCAGAGAGCAAGTACACGCTCACCGCCACCAACCCGAATCGCGTCGACAAACCAAGCGCAACGAGTGGTGCGAATGCGGCACCAATCAGCCATGCGAAATCGTTGGTGAGCGCTGCGCCGGTGTAGCGCAACCGAATTTCGAAGTTGGATGTCACGCTACCCGCTGCCTGGCCATACGACAGGCCGAGCAAGGCGAAGCCCACGATGATGAAAGCATCCTGCGCGGCTTGACCGCCGCCGAGCAGCCATGGCGCGGATAGCGCGAAGATGCCGATAAGGATCGCGGCGGTGCCGAGCGTGGTGCGTCGGCCGATGCGGTCGGCGATGACACCCGATGCGATGATGCCGAGCATGCCGACGACGGCGCCGACGATTTGCGCGGCGAGCACGGAGTTTACCGATTGCACCGATCCGAGCACGATCCACGAGATCGGGAAGATCGACACGAGATGGAATAGTGCGTAGCTCGCCAGCGCGGCGAATGCACCGACGAAGATGTTGTAGCCCTGCCGGCGCAGCATGTCGATGATGCCGATGGGTTCCAGCTCGCGTTCTTCCATCGCGTGGGTGTATTCCTCCGTCACTACCAGTCGCAGTCGTGCGAACAGCGCCACCACGTTGATGGCGAAGGCGACGAAGAACGGATAGCGCCAACCCCATTCGAGGAAGTCGTCGCTGGAGAGTTGCGAGTGCAGGAACAGAAATAGCGCGGTGGCGATCATGAAACCGATCGGCGCGCTCAACTGACCGAGCATGGCGTACCAGCCGCGCTTCTCGGGTGGTGTGTTGAGGGCGAGCAGCGAGGGCAGGCCATCCCATGAGCCGCCGAGTGCGATGCCCTGCAGTATTCGGAAAAACGCGAGCAGGCCGATTGCCCAGCTGCCGATGGTGGCGAAGTTGGGCAGAAACGCGATGCCTGCTGTGGAGCTGCCAAGCAAGAAAAGTGCAATGGTCAATTTGGTGCCGCGACTCCAGCGTCGTTGAAACGCCATGAAGATCGTGGTGCCGATGGGGCGCGCGATAAACGCAAGCGGAAAGATGGCGAAGGACAGCAGGATGCCGTCCAGCTTCGATTCGAACGGAAAAAATACCGATGGGAAAACAAGCACGCACGCGATGCCGAACACAAAGAAGTCGAAGTATTCGGAAGTTCGTCCGATCACTACGCCAATGGCGATTTCACCTGGCGCGACTTTGGCATGGGCGTGTATGCGGCTGAGCTCGTCAGCGGTATAGCCGGCTGGATCGCGCTGCTCCTGAAACGTACTTGACATCGTAGTTACTCGGAAGAGGGTATTTGCGGCGGAAACAGCATGGCACTATCACTTCATCAACGCTACACCCATTCGGGGTATTTGCGTGTTGCCTGCCCAGAGGCGTACCTTGTTAGCGCAGTATCCCTTCCCTTTTTGGTTGCGTCGCCGGTCATGTCCATGAAGGCTCTCCGAGGACTGTTACTGCCTGCCGTTGCCCTGCTAGCCGGGTGCCATACGGTCATCATGTCGCCATCCGGCGATTTAGCGGTGCAGCAGCGTGATTTGATCATCGATTCGGTAATCTTGATGTTACTGATTATCGTGCCGGTGATCGCGCTTACCGTGCTTTTTGCGTGGCGATACAGGGCCTCGAACAAGCATGCCCACTACGATCCCGAATGGGATCACTCCACGATGCTGGAGCTGCTGATCTGGTCGGCGCCGCTCCTGATCATCATTGCGCTGGGCGCGTTGACCTGGGTCAGCACGCACAAGCTCGATCCGTTCCGTCCGCTGGATCGCCTTTCGGAAGGCCGTGCGGTACCGGCCAGCGCGAAACCGTTGGAGATCGACGTCGTCGCGCTCGACTGGAAATGGTTGTTTATCTACCCCGAACAGGGGATTGCCACGGTGAACGATGTGGCCGCTCCTGTAGATCGACCCATCCAGTTCAAGATAACTGCCTCGTCAGTTATGAATTCGTTCTTTATCCCGGCGTTGGCGGGCCAGATTTATGCCATGCCCAACATGGAAACCCAGCTCCAGGCGGTGATGAACAAGCCGGGGGATTTCGAAGGTTTTTCAGCCAATTACAGTGGGGAAGGCTTCTCGGGCATGCACTTTATCTTCCACTCGGTGAGCGACGACGGATTCGCCCAGTGGGTTGCCCAGGCCAAGGCCAGCGGCGATGCCTTGAATCGTGATGCTTATGTGAAGCTCGCGGCGCCGAGTTCGAACGACCCCGTGCACCGCTACGCGAATATCGATCCGACGCTGTATCAGGACATTCTCACCAACTGTGTGCAGCCCGACAGCATGTCGTGCATGCGCCATGCGAAGCCGGCCGAAACCGGCGCGATGCAATCCGGCAGTGCTGCGAACAGCATGGCTGCCACGCCGATGTCCCATCCCCAGTGACCCGCAAGACGATGTAAGGGTACCCAGATGCTTGCTCACCCCGACCTAACCACGCTGATTTTTGGTCGACTCACCCTCGACCAGCTTCCGCTTCACGAGCCTATCGTGGTGGGTACATTCATCGTCGTGGCGCTAGGTGCCCTCGCACTGCTGGGTGCGGTCACGTACTTCCGGCTGTGGGGTTATCTCTGGCGCGAGTGGTTCACCAGCATCGATCACAAGAAGATCGGCGTGATGTACATCATCCTTGCGCTGGTGATGCTGCTGCGCGGCTTTTCCGACGCCATCATGATGCGCGCGCAGCAGGCGATCTCGTTCGGACATTCCACCGGCTATCTGCCGCCGTTCCACTACGACCAGATTTTCACGGCGCACGGCGTGATCATGATTTTCTTCGTCGCGATGCCGTTTGTAACGGGTCTCATGAATTTCGTGATGCCGTTGCAGATCGGCGCGCGCGACGTCGCGTTTCCGTTCCTCAATAACTTCAGCCTGTGGATGACCATTTCCGGCGCGGTGCTGGTGATGATCTCCTTGTTCGTCGGCGAGTTCGCGCGCACGGGCTGGCTGGCGTACCCGCCTCTCTCGGATATTGTGGCGAGCCCGGACGCGGGCGTGGATTACTACATCTGGGCACTGCAGATTGCGGGTGTCGGAACGTTGTTATCGGGCGTGAATCTGCTTACGACCATCATCAAGATGCGTGCGCCCGGCATGACGCTGATGCGGATGCCGATCTTCAGCTGGACGGCATTGTGCACGAATGTGCTGATCGTGGCGGCATTCCCGGTGCTCACCGCGGCGCTGGCGCTGCTCGCGCTGGATCGCTACGCGGGCACCAATTTCTTCACCACCATGCTTGGCGGCAACGCCATGATGTACGTGAACCTGATCTGGATCTGGGGTCACCCGGAGGTTTACATCCTGGTGCTGCCGGCGTTCGGCGTGTTCTCCGAAGTAACGGCCACGTTCTGCCGCAAGCGTTTGTTCGGTTATGCGTCGATGGTGTACGCCACGGTGGTGATCACCGTGCTGTCCTACCTGGTGTGGCTGCACCACTTCTTCACCATGGGATCGGGAGCGAGCGTCAATTCGTTCTTCGGCATCACCACGATGATCATCTCGATACCGACGGGCGCCAAGATCTTCAACTGGCTGTTCACGATGTATCGCGGGCGCATTCATTTTGAAGTGCCGATGATGTGGACGGTCGCGTTCATGATCACCTTCGTCATCGGTGGCATGACGGGCGTGATGCTGGCCATCCCGCCGGCGGATTTCTCGCTGCACAACAGCCTGTTCCTGATTGCGCACTTCCACAACGTGATCATCGGCGGCGTGCTGTTCGGCATGTTCGCCGGCGTCAATTACTGGTTCCCCAAGGCCTTCGGTTTCCGGCTTGATCCATTCTGGGGCAAGTGCGCGTTCTGGTTCTGGGTGATCGGGTTCTACTTTGCCTTCATGCCGCTTTATGTGCTTGGCTTCATGGGCGTGACGCGCAGGCTCAGCCATTTCGACAATCCCGATCTGCAGAAATGGTTCGTGATTGCCGCGTTCGGTGCGTTCCTGATTTTGCTCGGCATCCTCAGCATGCTGATGCAGTTCTATGTCAGCTTCCGCGACCGCGAAAAACTTCGCGATGTCACGGGCGATCCGTGGGATGCGCGCACGCTGGAGTGGTCCACCTCGTCGCCGCCGCCGAAATACAACTTCGCCTTCACGCCGCTCATCAATGACAACGATGCGTGGTGGCAGATGAAGCAGCATCGCTATCAGCGGCCGTCGCAGGGTTATCTTCCGATCCATATGCCGAAGAACACCGGCGCCGGCATCATCATGGCCGGTTTCGCCACGGTGTTCGGTTTCGCGATGATCTGGTACATGTGGCCGCTGGCGATCATTGCGTTCGTCGCGCTGCTGACCACCGCCATCGCCCATACCTTCAACTACGAGCGCGACTACTACATCCCAGTCGATGAAGTGGCGCGCGTCGAGGCAGCCCGCACGGAGCTCTTGGCCAGCCATGTCTAGTACAACGATCAGCATGACGGCGGATAACGGTGCGTCGAAGGCACTGAGCTTCCACGTGGAAGGCGAGCATCACGTACCTAATGGCACGCTGCTCGGTTTCTGGATCTACCTGATGAGCGACTGCCTCATCTTCGCCTGCCTGTTTGCCGCGTACGGCGTGCTGGGGCACGAATACGCGGGCGGTCCCAGGGCATCCGAAGTGCTGGAGCTGCCCATTGTCGCGGTCAATACCACCTTGCTGCTGCTTTCTTCGATCACCTACGGTTTTGCCGTGCTGGAGATGCAGGCCAATCGCAAGGGCATGATGATGATGTGGCTGGCGATTACCGGCTTGCTCGGCGCCGGATTCATCGGGCTGGAGCTGAAGGAATTCGCGCATCTGATATCGATCGGCGCGGGTCCGCAGCGCAGCGCGTTCCTGTCTTCGTTCTTCACCCTGGTGGGCACGCACGGTTTGCACGTGACGTCGGGCCTGATCTGGCTGGTCACGCTGATGGTGCAGGTGGGCAAGAAAGGCTTGATTCCCGCCAACAAGCGCCGCCTGATGTGCCTGTCGATGTTCTGGCACTTCCTGGATCTGATCTGGGTGGGTGTTTTCAGCTTTGTCTATCTGATGGGAGTGCTGTCATGAGCGAGCATGCGGATACGCAGCACGGTCATGATGACGATCATGATCACGACGGCGTCGGTGCGATCCATGCCACGCTGAAAGGCTACATGACCGGCTTCGGGCTGGCGGCCATTCTCACCTTCATTCCGTTCTGGCTGGTGATGAGCGGCGCGTTCGCCAAGACCGGTCCGGCCGACGCGCTGATTCTGCTGCTGGCGGGCATCCAGATCGTGGTGCACATGGTGTACTTCCTGCACATGAGCACCAAGTCCGAAGGCGGCTGGAACATGCTGGCCTTCGTGTTCACGGTGGTGCTGGTGGTCATTACCTTGAGCGGATCGATCTGGATCATGTACCACCTCAACGACAACATGATGCCCTGGACGATGCAGGACGCGCGCAACCAGCCGTGACGGGATGCTCGGCGTATGTGATCATCGCCGGGTCAACGTTCCCGTCATGCCATCGAAGGTGGCCATGACGGGCAGCACCCTTGAGGTTTCATGTTGTGATTGCTCCCACTGAGGATGCCGCGCGCGGTCCACGCGGCCCGGTTGCATTGACCCTGCTTGCCGTCGTCGCGGCGTGTGTCTTCGCCGGCTTTATCGCGCTGGGCAATTGGCAGGTCCGGCGCCTGGCGTGGAAGACGACACTGATCGCACACGTCGAGCAGCGCGTGCATGCCGCGCCGGTGGCGCCGCCGGCTCCGAACGAATGGGCGCACGTCACGGCGGATGCCGACGAATACCGGCATGTGCAGCTTTCCGGCGTCTTGCTTAACGATCGGCAGACGTTCGTGTGGACGGCGACCGACGAAGGCAGCGGCTTCTGGGTGATGACGCCGCTGCGCATGGCCGACGGAACCATCGTGATGATCAATCGCGGTTATGCGCCGACCGACTGGTGCGGACGCGACGGGCATTGTGCGGCCGGGCCCACGGATGAAGTGACGATCACGGGCTTGTTGCGCATGTCCGAGCCGCAAGGCTTTCTTCGTCACAACGATCCAGCACACGACAGCTGGTATACGCGCGACGTGGCGGCCATGGCAGCTGCGCGCGGCTTAAGCAACGTGGCACCGTATTTCGTTGATGCCGATGCGGCGCCGCCTCATGGCAACCAGCCATCATGGCCCGAGGGTGGCAAAACCATCCTCAACTTCCCCAACAATCATCTCAGCTACCTGATCACCTGGTATCTGCTCGCACTGATGACGCTGGTCGCCAGCATCTATGTGGGTTACGACGAATATCGTCTTCGTAGCACTAAACGCGGCTGAAACTCAGCCGCGCGACCCGAAGAACGTCGCAGCGAAGATCGTGCCGAGCGCTGACTCGACGCTGGCGTCCGTCATTTCGTTGGGCATGGTGATGTTGAAATAAAGCGTGCCGTCGATCAGCGCCATCATCGCCAGGGCAAGATCGGGGGCGGGGGCCGGCAGCGGCCTTTTCATCCGCTTGCAGAACTCGGTGATGAAGTAGGCGATCACGTCGCGCTTTTCCAGGCACAGCACATTCAGGCGCTGGCGGAATTTCGCGTCGCGCACGGCGTGCAGGCGCGCTTCGGCCCACAGCACGTAGCTGGTGTGATCGCGATAGCACTGGCTGTAGAACTGGGTCAGTTGCCGCTGCAGATCTTCATCGGAGAGATCGGCGTCCAGCAGTTGCTGCAGGTCCAGCTGAATGCTCTGGTGATCGTTCTTCAGCAGTTCGATGAACAGGTCGGACTTGCTCTTGAAGTTCGAATAGAACGCGCCGCGGGTATAGCCGGCGTGCTCGGCGATGTCTTCCACGCTAGTCGCGGGCAGCCCCTTTTTGGCAATGACGACCGCCGCCGCGTCCAGCAGGCGCAGGCGGGTCTGTTCGCGGGATTCCTCACGGGTCAGTCGTTTACGTGGCATGCGCCATGGTACCACGACGGATGGCGCATGCATTTCGATTCTATTTTGCATTCAGATACAAATATGTATTAGAGTTCGATCTTGTATTGCGGCAGAAACGGCCGCCGACACCCCCATCCGTCCCCAGGAGTGGCCTGTGAATTACCGAAAACTTCCCCCGCCACGCGGGCTTGCGCTTTCGCGCGCCCGGCTTCCCATCGCCATGATCGCGGCCTTGGTCCTGCTTGCCGGATGCAGCCAGAAAGCGCCCGAATCCCATGCCGGCGTGCCGGTGATCGCGCTGCCCGTCCAGGCGGCCGATGGTCAATCCAGCGGTCGTTTCCCTGGCGAGATTCACGCCCGCTACGAGATGCCGCTGTCGTTCCGTATCGGCGGCCAGCTGGCGACGCGTAACGTCAACACGGGCGATGCGGTGAAGAAAGGCCAGCCGCTGGCCCAACTCGACCCGAAGGACACCGCCGACCAGCTGACCTCGGCCAAGGCCGCGCTGGATGCCGCGGAGCACCGCCTGCTGTTCGCCACCCAGCAGCGCGACCGCGACGAGGCGCAGTCCAAACAGAACCTGATCAGCCAGCTGCAGCTGGAGCAGACGCAGGATGCCTACGCCTCGGCGCTTGCCGCGCGCGATCAGGCCAGGCAGCAGCTCGACCTGGCGCAGAACCAGTCGCGCTACACCACGCTGGTTGCCGATCACGACGGCGTGATCACCAGCCGCGAGGCCGACGTGGGGCAGGTGCTCGCCGCAGGGCAGCAGGTGTTCGGTTATGCATGGTCGGGCGAGCGCGAGGTCTACGTGGATGTGCCGGAAAGCCGCATCGACGGCATCGCCGTGGGCCAATCGGCCACGATGACGTTGCCGGCCATGCCGGGCCGCACGTTCGCGGCGCGCGTGCGCGAGATATCGCCTTCGGCCGATCCGCAATCGCGCACCTACCAGGTGAAGCTCACGCTGGATCCGTCTGCCGCCGCGCTGCAACTAGGCATGACTGCCGATGTCACGTTGCAGGCGCAAAAAGCGGCCGGGCCGATGGTGCGCATTCCCGCTACGGCGTTGTTCCATCAGAACGAGCATCCGGCCGTGTGGGTGGTTCGCCCCGCCGACTCCACGTTGGAACTGCGCCCGATCACGGTCGTGCGCTACGGCGAACGCGATGTGATGATCAGCGATGGCCTGAAAGCAGGCGAGCGCATCGTCATGCAAGGCGTGCACACCGTTTCCGTCGGCGAAAAAGTCGCGCCGATCGCGCCGCCGCATCCCGAGGACGCGCCGCAATGAGCACGGGAGACCGCTTCAATCTTTCGGCGTGGACGCTGCGGCATCAGTCGCTGGTGTTCTTCCTGATGGGCATGATCGCCTTGTTCGGCATGCTCTCGTACAAGAATCTTTCGCAGTCGGAAGATCCGCCGTTCACCTTCAAGGTGATGGTGATCCAGACCTTCTGGCCCGGCGCCACCGCCAAGCAGGTGCAGGAGGAAGTCACCGACCGCATCGCGCGCAAGCTGCAGGAAACGCCGTCCATCGATTTTCTGCGCAGTTATTCGCGGCCGGGCGAATCGCTGATCTTCTTCAACATCAAGGATTCGGCGCCCGCCTCGATCGTGCCGGAAACCTGGTACCAGGTGCGCAAGAAAGTCGGCGACATCACCGCGCAATTGCCGCAGGGTGTGCAAGGTCCGTTCTTCAACGATGAGTTCGGCGACGTCTACACCAACATCTACGCACTGGAAGGCGACGGTTTCACGCCGGCCCAGTTGCACGATTACGCCGACCAGCTGCGTGCCGAACTGTTGCGTGTGCCGGGCATCGCCAAGGTCGATTACTTCGGCGACCAGAACCAGCACATCTACATCGATATTTCGAATGTGCAGCTGGCCAAGCTCGGCATCAGCCCGCAGCAGATCGGGCAGGCGCTCAACGAGCAAAACGCAGTGGCGAACACGGGCGTGCTGACCACTGCCGACGACCGCGTGTTCGTGCGACCCAGCGGCCAGTTCGAAGACGAGCGCGCACTGGCCGATACCTTGCTGCGCATCAACGGCCGGAATTTCCGGCTGGGCGACATCGCCACGATCCGTCGCGGCTACGACGACCCGCAGACCGAACAGGTGCGCTTCATGGGGCATCAGGTACTGGGCATCGGCGTCACGATGCAGCCAGGCGGCGACGTGATCCAGTTGGGCAAGGCGCTGGATCAGACGACGGAAACACTGCAGAAGCGCCTGCCTGCGGGACTCAAGCTGTCCAACGTGACCAGCATGCCGCGCGCCGTTTCGCATTCGGTCGACGACTTCCTCGAGTCCGTGGCTGAAGCGGTGACCATCGTTCTGCTGGTGAGCCTGCTCAGCCTGGGTTTCCGCACCGGCATGGTGGTGGTGATCTCCATTCCGTTCGTGCTGGCGGCCACCGCGTTGTGCATGGATATCTTCGGCATCGGCCTGCACAAGGTGTCGCTCGGCACCTTGGTGCTGGCCCTGGGTCTGCTGGTCGACGACGCGATCATCGCGGTGGAGATGATGTCGGTGAAGCTGGAACAGGGCTGGGGACGTGTGCGCGCCGCCGCGTTTGCCTACACCAGCACGGCGTTCCCCATGTTGACCGGCACGCTGGTGACAGTGTCAGGCTTTCTGCCGATTGCGCTGGCCAAGTCGGGCACGGGCGAATACACGCGTTCGATTTTCGAGGTGTCCGCCATCGCACTGCTGGTGTCGTGGTTTGCCGCGGTGATCGTCATCCCGTTGCTGGGCTACCACATGCTGCCCGAGCACCATGAGCGCGCGAAGCCGGGGCAGGAGTGGTGGGCGCGCTTCCTGCCGCCGTCGTGGCGCGAAGCGCGCATCAAGAAAGCGGCGCAAATCGTGCACAACGGCGACGAGATCGAGATCTACGACACCGCCTTCTATCGCCGCTTCCGGCGTTGGCTTGACTGGTGCCTGCGCCATCGCTGGGTGGTGCTGGCGTCGACGGTGGTGTTGTTCTTCGTCGCGCTGGCCGGCTTTGGCGTGGTGCCTAAGCAATTTTTCCCGAGTTCCGATCGTCCGGAGTTGCTGGTCGATCTGCGCTTGCCGGAAGGCGCGTCCATCGCGGCGACGCTGCGCGAGACCAAGCGTTTCGAAGCGGCCTTGCAGGGACGAAAGGAAATCGCCAGCTACGTGAGCTTTGTCGGCAGCGGCGCGCCGCGTTTCTACCTTCCGCTGGATCAGCAGCTGACGCAACCCAACTTCGCCCAGTTCGTGATCACGGCCAAGGATGTCGAGCAGCGCGAACACCTCGCGACGTACCTGGATGGCGTGCTGAAACAGGATTTCAGCGCCGTTCGTACGCGCGTGAGCCGATTGGAGAACGGCCCGCCGGTGGGTTTCCCGGTGCAGTTCCGCGTCGATGGCGATGACATTGGAAAAGTGCGCGAGATCGCCGAGCAGGTGGCCGCCGTGATGCGCGCGAATCCGCACACCACCAACGTGCAGTTCGACTGGGATGAGCCTGCCGAACGTTCGGTGCGATTCGAGGTCGACCAGAACAAGGCTCGGCAGCTCGGCATCAGCTCGCAGGATGTCGCCAACTTCCTGGCGATGAATCTGTCGGGCACCACGGTGACGCAGTTCCGCGAGCGCGACAAGCTGATCGCCGTCGATCTGCGCAGCGAGCAGGGCGATCGCATCCATCCCGACCAGATCGAACGTCTGGCGATACCCACGCCCAACGGCACCGCGATCCCGCTGGCGCAAATCGGGCACGTCAGCTACGGCCTCGAATACGGCGTGATCTGGGAACGCGACCGGCAGCCGTCGATCACTGTGCAATCGGATACGCTCGACGGTGCGCAAGGTCTGGATGTCACCAACGAAGTGGACCGCAAACTGGCCGATATTCGCAGCCATTTGCCGGTCGGCTATCGCGTGGAAGTGGGTGGCTCCGTCGAACAGAACGAAAAGGCGCAAGGTTCGATCAACGCACAGATGCCGCTGATGGTCATCGCGGTGTTGACCCTGCTGATGATCCAGCTGCAAAGCATGGGCCGCACCTTCATGGTGGTGTTGACCGCGCCGCTCGGATTGATCGGCGTGATCAGTGCGCTGTTGCTGTTCGGCAAGCCCTTCGGATTCGTGGCCATGCTCGGCACGATCGCAATGTTCGGCATCATCATGCGCAACTCGGTGATCCTGGTCGATCAGATCGAACAGGACATCGGCGCGGGTCATCCGCGTTGGGAGGCCATCATCGGTGCCACGGTGCGGCGCTTCCGTCCCATTACGCTCACGGCTGCCGCGGCGGTGCTGGCGCTCATTCCGCTGTTGCGCAGCAACTTCTTCGGTCCGATGGCCACGGCCTTGATGGGTGGCATTACCGTCGCGACCGTACTCACGTTGTTCTATCTGCCCGCGCTTTACGCGGCGTGGTTCCGCGTGCGTGCCGACGAGCCGGCGCCGGAACCGGAGGCTGTGGCATGAAGACTGAAAAGATCGCTCGACCCACGCACGCGATGGCCGCTTTGGCCACAGCGCTGACTTTATCGGGATGCGCATTCGCACCGCCTGCGAAACCGCCGGCCTCACCGTCGCCGCAGCATTACGCGGTAGCGCCGACACCGGCACAGAGCGCGACGGCCGATGGCGTGGCGCAACGCTTCAGCCTCGGCGAAAGACCCGTGCCGGACTGGTGGCGGTTGTATCAGTGCGACACGCTCGATAGCTGGGTCGAAGAGGGTTTGCACAACAATCCCTCGCTGACGGCGACCAGGCACACGCTTGAAGCGGCACATCAGCTGCTGCGCGCCCAGGTCGGGCAAAACATGCTGCCGTCCCTGGATGGCGGTGCGCAGGCGAGCCGGCAACGTGCCTTGGGTTTTCCGCAAATCGGTCCGCCCACCAATCTCTACGACGTTTACGCCGGCCAGCTGCAATTGAGCTACACCTTCGATTTGTTCGGCGCCACGCGACATGGGATCGAGCAGACCGCGGCGCAGGTCGATCAGCAGTCGTATGAATTCGACGCGGCACGACGTGCGCTGGCGGCCAACATCGTGACGGCGGCGATCAATGCGGCGTCGTTGTCGGAACAGCTCGACGCCAGCGAGCGATTGTCGGTGCTGGCGCACCAGCAGGCGGATATCGCCGAGCGCGGTTATCGGCTCGGTGCCGTGTCGCACGACGACCTGTTGCTGGCGCAGCAGCAGGCGGCAACGTTCGATGCGTCATTGCCTGCCTTGCGCGCGGAGGCCTTGCGCGCCCGACATGCCTTGGCGGTGCTGATGGGACGCACGCCGGATCAGGCGCCCTCGAACCTCACCCTTGCGCAATGGCATCTGCCGGCGGATGTGCCGGTCAGCGTGCCCTCCGAACTGCTGCAGCAACGGCCGGATGTGCTGGCCGCGGAGGCGTCCGTCCATGCGGCATCGGCGCAGGTTGGCGTGGCTACCGCCAATCTGTTTCCGCATCTTTCGCTGTCCGCATCCCTGGGTTCGGCGGCGTTCAATCGTGCCATGCTCTTTACGGGTGCGGGTTCGGTCTGGAGCGCAGGCGCGTCGCTGACGCAACCGATCTTTCACGGTGGCGCGCTGATCGCGCAACGCAAGGCGGCGATTGCGAACTACAACGCGGCGATTGCCCAGTATCAGCAGACGGTGCTCAATGCCTTCCAGAATGTCGCCGACACACTGACTGCGCTGGATCAGGATGCGTTGGCGTTGCAGTCGGCCCAGTTGGCGGCAACGTCGGCGGAACAATCGTTCAAGGATGTCGATGTGCGTTATCGGCTCGGAGCTGTTTCGTACCCGACGACAGTGCTCAGCGAACAGCAGCTGCAGAACGCAAGGCTTGGGGAAATCCGCGCCAGCGCGGCCCGGCTTGCTGATACAGCAGCGCTGTTCCAGGCCATGGGCGTGCCGCCCTCCGCCGTGCTGGCAGCGAATCGCCAAGAGCATCCAACAAAATGATCGCGTAGCGTTAAAAGCCAGCCAGGCACATCACACTCCCTCCCCTGCGTGCAGCAGGGGAGGGCGGGGGTGGGGTGAAGCCTTTATGCGAAGCAAGAGCGTTACCCCCTCCCAACCTCCCCCTGCTTCGCAGGGGGAGGAGCAGCTCGCGGCCTCTTTCATCATCTTCGGCCAGTGTCGATGTGCTCATTTTGTTGGAAGCTCTAAGAGCCCATTTCGCGCCATTTCAAAATCGGCAGTCTGAAACGTCTTGGAAGGACTGTGACTGATTTGTAGGGCGAATGCCTTGAACAAGCCAAACCATCCGCCCGCAGGCGTCCTGGGTATCGGTGCCGATGCTTTCCTGCCTCCCGGCGTGTCCGCCCCGGAATGGTCCTATCGATTGGGCCAGGTACGCCAACCAACGCCACCGACGCTGCTTGGCCGGTGCCGCGCCGCGATGGCGCGTCTATCCGCGGCGGTGCCGCACGATTGGACGGCCAACATGTTGCGTTCGCTGCGCGACCGCCGCGATTGGCGCGGTGCGTGGTACAAGCGTGGCGCATCGGCGATCAAATATGTGCTGCGTAGTGCCTGCATGCCGGTGCGTCACGGACGCTTTCTCGCATTCGTCCACGCCCATCCGCAGATGGTTGCTTATCGGCAGCGCGATCCGCGGTTGCTGGAACGTCACATGCATCGCTACGTCAATGCGCATTGGCATCGTCGCCGTCGCCTGCAGAATTTGCATCAGCACTATCGCTTTGCGCTCGCGAATTTGCCGGGCGGATTGTTCGATCTGGTTTATGGCCTGGGGCACGCCAGTTTGGGAGGCTTCATCGCCAAGGATGGCAGCTTGCTGACCCTTTGCATGCGTCCGCCGATTTTCATGGGCTGCGAGGGTGAGTTGTGCCTGCAGCTCTGCGACGGGAATGAAACGCCGCTCTACAGCATCGTCTTCTCCGTCGTCGGGGAGCATCGCCCGCGCCTGCTCATCGGTTGCCTGCAAGGACCCGGCGGCGACAGTGCCAGGGATGTTGTGCGCGAACTTACGCGCAATCTGCATGGCATGCGTCCGAAGCAATTGATGTTGGCGCTGGTGTACGCTTTTGCGCGGCGCTATGGCATTCACGACATCGTCGCCGTCAGCAATGAAGCGCATCCGCTGCGGCGTACCGGCCGTCCGGTGTTGTCCGATTACGATGCGTTCTGGGAAGAACAGCACGGTACGGCTATCGCCGGCGGCTGGTACGCGCTGCCCGCATCTCCGCACCACAAGTCGGAAGCCGATGTGCCCAGCAACCATCGCTCCGCCTTCCGTCGCCGCGAGGCATTGAGGCTTCAGGCCGAGCAACGGGTCATGAATGCACTGGGTAGCCTTCCGGTAAAACAGGCCGACCCCCTTGTGCACGGGCGGCTGACGGCATACAAGCCCATGCATGAATTCCGTGAAAGATCGTGGGCAAGCTGAACACAGCGATTTATGAGGGCATGACGACCGTGACGCTTTCGGTGCACGCGAACGATGTTGAGCAGCTGTTTCGCGAGCACAATCGCGCGCTGATCGCGTTCCTTCAGTGCCGGCTCAATTCGCACTCCGATGCGCAGGAGGTCGCGCAGGAGGCGTATCTGCGCGTGCTCACCATGAGCAATCGCGAAGAGGTCGATTCGCTGCGCAGCTATCTGTTCACCATCGCGGGCAATCTGGCGATCGATCGCTTGCGCAAGCGCAAGGTGCGCAGCGATTTCGCAGCGGTGCAGTCTCAGGAGGAGCCGGCAACCGAAGCTTTGCCGGACCATCATGCGATGGCGGTCGAGCAAGTGGCCGGCCTGCGGCGCGCACTGCGCGAGCTGCCGCCCAAGGCGAGCCAGGCGTTTGTCCTGCACGTTATTGAAGGGCGCGATTTTGGAACCGTCGCGCAAACCATGAAACTCAGCGAGCGCATGGTGCGCTATCACGTCGCCAACGCGCTGGCGCACTGCCGCGCGTGGGTGGACGAGAAGGAGAAGCCGTGATGGCCAAGATCGACCCACGCAAGCAAGACGAAATCTTGCACGCCGCCGCCGATTGGTGGGTGAAGCTGCGCGAGCCCGATACCGAAGGCGAGGCGGTCGAGCAGTGGCTCGCATGGGCCACCGAAGACGAGCGTCATCTGGAAACGTTCGAACGCATGAACGAGCTTGCAGGAAGGCTGGGGTCGCTGGATGCGGTGTCCCGCCAAGGGTTGATCAACGCGTTCACGCGGCCTGCCGCACCACCGCGTCGCTGGTTGCCTTTGGCTGTTGCTGCATCGATCGCCGTGGTGGCGCTGTCGGGTACCTACATCGTCTGGAGGAACGGTGTGTCCAGTGTTGGTTCGCAGGTGTATGCGAGTGCCGTCGCGCAGAACAAGGACATCACCTTGCCGGATGGTACGCAGGTGGCGCTGGGTGCCGCGTCGACGCTCACCACGCATTTCAGTCACGGCCAGCGTCGCGTGGAATTGAGCCAGGGCGAAGCCTTCTTTCAGGTGATTCATGACAACAGCCGTCCGTTCGTGGTGGCGGCAGGGAATGTGTCGGTCCGCGATATCGGCACGGCGTTCGATGTGCGTCGCACGGGCGAGCGCGTGACGATCGCCGTGACGCAGGGACGTGTGCAGATTGCCGATACGCATCCGTCGCCGGGTCAGGAGCCGCGCGGTACGCTGGAAGTTTCCGCCGGTCAGCTGGTTTCCTACGATCCGAATTCGTCGGGCATGACCATCGGCAGCATTACATCCGAGCAGGCTACCGGGTGGCGCGACGATCGACTGGACTTCATCGACGAGCCGCTGAGCGTGGTGGTCGCCAACCTCAATCGCTACAGCGTGCGTCAGCTGCATATCGCGGATGCCGATCTCGGCAAGCTGACCTACACCGGCAGTGTTCGCACCGATGCCATCGACAGTTGGTTGAGTGCCTTGCCCCAGGTGTTTCCATTGCGTGTAAGCACAGGCGGCAATGAGGTCATTCTTTCGGACGCGGCGTATCCATCGCATCGCTGAACGCCGGGATGCAGGTGTCGCGGCGTTCCCAGGTGCCAACCGGCACGCCACATGGCAGACTCGTGATTTGGTCCTGGATTGACGCGATTCATGAGTCGGCTTGCCTGGCTGCCAGCTTACGGCTGCCTGACATTGTTGTGTGCTGTGACGAGTGCCAAGGCGGCGCCGTCGTATGCGGCAGAACAGCCGGCGACGCTGCGTTTTTCCATACCTGCGCAATCGCTCTCTACCGCGTTGATTGCGTTCGGCAAGCAAGCCAACGTGCAAGTGCTCACGGCGGGACGGACGATCGATGCGCTGCGTTCCACTGACGTCAGCGGAGCGTTGACGGCCGAGGCCGCGCTGACGCGGCTGCTTCAGGGAACGGGCGCGGTCTATACGTTTGTCGATGCACGCACCGTCGTGATCAAGCCGCGCGAGGCAGAAACATCGCAAGCAGGGAACGCCAAACCCTTATCCAAGCCTGTACCGGTGGCGACACTGCTCCCACCCATACAAGCGATCGGATTGGTCGGCCGCGATGTCGGTTTCATGGCGGACGTCAGCAGCGGTCCTACGCGCACGGTTTCCGATCCGATCGATGTGCCGCAGTCGGTGGGCATCGTCACGCAGAGTCTGCTCCAGTCGCAGCAACTGCGGACAGTTGCCGATGCGGTGCAGAACGTATCCGGTGCGCAATATGTCGACGGCTCCAGTGGCCTGCCGATTTTCGAGGTCCGCGGATTCTTCACCGGCAACGGCATGACCGATGGTTTGCCCAACAACATTTTGGGCATCGGCGATTCGCCGCCGCTGATCGGCGTGGAGCGTGTCGAGGTGCTCAAGGGACCGCAGGCGATTCTGGGCGATACGTCGGTCTACAACAATTTCGGCGGCTTGATCGATGTGGTGTTGAAAAAGCCGCAGGCGGAGCCGGTCCGCGAGTTCACGTTTTCCATCGGCGATCACGGCCAGAAGCAAGCAGGCGTGGATCTGGCGGGGCCCCTGAACGACAGCCACTCGTGGAGTTATCGCCTGATCCTGAATGGCGATGTCGCGAACGACACGGTGCAGGGGATGCGTGGCCAGCGCAATCGCTACGTCGCGCCGTCGATCGGTTGGACGACGCCCGATACGACATTCATCGGCGGTGTGTCATGGATGATGAATCACATGCCGATCCCCGATCACGTGATCCTGCTCGACGATACGTTGTCGTCCGCTTCGCCGCGGGGTTTGCTACTCGACAATCCCGACGATCACACGGCCGTCGAAACGCGGCGGTTGTTCTACCTGTTCGAGCATCGGTTCAACGATAACTGGACCTTTCGCAGCAGGGCGCAGTACGTGCGCGAGTCCATCGATCTCAAGGATTGGCTGATCGGCGGCATAGAGCCGACCGGCGACGTGAATGCGACCGCCGAACACTATCGATCTTCGGATGCCTACTACGTCACGCAGAACGATGTCGCTGCCACGTTCGGGAAAGGCTGGCTGCAGCATTCGATGGTGCTTGGCTTCGACTATTCGCGCGTGCAAGTAGGCAGCAGCGACGATGCGTTGAGCAACGGTGGTGGCGGCATGCCATACAACATCTTCACCGGTGGGGCGCTGCCGCTGCCCGATGCGATGCTTTCACCAAGCGATTACGCCAGCGGTTATTCGCCGGGTAGTCCGTGGGTGACCGACAGCGGCATTTTTCTTCAGGATCGGATCAGCCTGGGCAGCTATTGGGAAGTGCTGATGGCGGTGCGGCGTGCGGCGTACGAATTGCAGACCAGCTACCCGGACGGCACCCCCTGGAATCAGCACAAGGCGAAATGGGTGCCGAACTTCGGCGTGGTGTACAAGCTCACGCCGGATACGTCGATTTACGCCAACACGTCCAACGGTTTTCAGCCCGACACGCTATTGGGCAAGGACAACCATCCCCTGCCACCGTCGTTGTCGCGGCAGATCGAACTCGGGGCGAAATTCGACGTGTTCCAGAACAGGGCCCGTCTGACGGTGGCGGCGTATCGCATCATGCTTGATCACAGCACCGATCTGATTTCGTTGCAGCCGCCGTATTACGTGGTGAGCGGTCCCGGGCAGTCCAACAAGGGCGTTGAAGTTGAATTCAACGGGCAGGTCGCGCCCGGCATGGACCTCAGCGCGGCATACACGTATAGCGTGATCCGCAACAACGACGGGACGCCGGCAACCAGTGCATCGCGACAGCGCTTCAATGTGTGGGCGAGTTACACCTTCCAGTATGGTTTATTGCGTGGTTTCGGCTTGGCGGGTGGCGTGCTCGCGCGCAGCCGCAGCCTGACCCAGACTTCCGACTTCACCAGCTATATCCGAATTCCAGGGCAGGCGGATGCTTCTGCCAACGTTTTTTATCGCGCCCACCGCTGGAGCGTGACGCTCGGCGTGAAGAACCTCTTCGACCGGCAGCTTTACGGTACGTATTTCGACGAAACCTTCGTGCCGTTGCGTTACCGGCGCACCTATATGCTGAGTGGCGCGGTGGACTTCTGAAATGGTGGGCGCCCCCTCTCCCGCGTGGAAGAGGGGGCTGCTGGATCAGAAGTGATAGGTGCCGGTCATGCTCACCACGTCGCCCGAGTCGGCGAAGTAGCCATTCATGGTTTGCGCGCCGAGGATCGCTTGATTCGTCAGGTGGACCGGGGCATTGCTGACGAACTGATGCTGATAGCCCAGATCGAAGCTGACATGCTGGTTGAGCTTGTAGCCGAAACCGATGCCTAGCAGCTTGCGGGCGTTATCGGGCACGCGCGGATCGCGGCTGATGATGTTGCTGGGCGTTTCGTCGTAGCCGATGCCGCCATGCAACGTCCATTGATCGGTAAGCTTGTAGTCGCCGCCTACCGCAAACAGATAGCTGTCCTTGAACTCTTCGGGCAGCGCGAGCAATTGCTGGCCGTTCGACATCAACACCAGGTCCTTGAAGGTCGACCATTGCGTCCACTTGATGGTGCCGGCGATGGATAGCCGATCGTTGAAGGCGTGCAGCCAGTCTGCACTGGCGAACGCGGGTGTATCGAATTGCGCGGAGGCCGATGCACCGTTGGGATTGATGGTCGGCAGGCTCGGATCCAGCACGGGTGCCAGTGCAAGCAGCTGTTTGCCTGCGGCGCTGCCATACACGGCGTAGCTGCCGCTCAGGTTGTTCTTCACGCGCGAGTGATAGCTCATGCCGAAGGTATCCTGATCGGTCGGCTTGTACACAAAACCGCCGAAGTAACCGAAGGAGAATTTGCGCTTGACGTTGACGTTGAGCTGCTCGTCGTCCTGCTGTGGCGGGAGGGGCAGGCCGAAGATCGCCTTGGCCGCGCCGTTGGGATCGAGCATGGTGTTGAGTTCGGCCTTGGTGCGCTGACCGAGTACGCCCACACCCAGCGAGAACTTGTCACTGACCTTGAAGGCCGCCGACAGGCTGATGTTGACCGACTGCAGATCGGTTTCGGTACCGAAATAACGACCCCGCCATTGCGGGTTGTACTTGCTCTCCAGGCCGTACGGCACGGCGAGCGCGCCACCCAGCGCGAGCCAGTCGTTCACGGGCACGACCCATCCGGCGTTCGGGAAAGGAACGAACTTGCCGAAGCCATTGGGGTTGCCGCCGGTGGTCGGGTTGCCGTCCACGTCGAGGGTCTGGCCGGTGAACTGGCCCTGGGGTCGAATTTCAGTGAGCGTGCCTTGAAACACCGGGGCGCTGAAAAAGGACATCGCCGCCGGATTGTTGTAGGCCGCCGTGGGATCGTCCGGGAACAGCGAGCCGCCCGCATTCGCGTGCGCCCAGCCGGCGGCGTTATCGGTTGGAAGTTGGAAAGCGCCTGCCTGAGCCACAACCGGAAGGGCGAGGGCAGATACCACGGCTATAGCGAGGGCGGCATGCTGGCGGCGGCGAGTCATGCGAGGCTTGGAATGATGAGTCACGTTCTTCTCCTCTGGCGGCGGTAATCGGGTACGACGCAAAGTTTCTGTAAAAGGCGTGATCAGAATGTCGATGGCTTGATTAACAAATCCCCTGGCCGTCTTCACGATAGCATTACAGGCACAAGAAAGAAGAAGCGACCGATACCGGCAACGGGCAACGCAGCATGCGCGCGTTCGGCGCGAGCATGCCATTGTGCGCAACACTTCCCGCGTTGTGCGTTGCGCAAAAACAGGCGGGTGTTCGTTGATCTCCCGGAATCCGAACACGTTTTAAACGTTGGCCGCCGTGCCGGCTCGCCAGCTCCATAAGGCGGTGGGGCGCGCGTGACGGCTCTGTCCGTGCGGCGCCATGCCGCGCTTACGAGAGTTCGATTCGAAAAAATCGTCGCGCATGCCACGCGAAGATCATGAGCAGGCCCTTAGGGTATAGCGACGCTGTTCCAGCTGAAGTGTCGATGTGTGGATTTGCGTCGGGTGCTTCATGGCTCGACCACGCAGGGCGCGTTTACGCGACGGCGGGATAACGGAGGGTTTGTGTTCTTCGCGGGCCATGCGCCCCCTGCTTCGCCAGGGGGCGTTTTTGATGGAACGAATGGGTTACTTCGAGGTTTGCGGTTGCGCGGTGAAGATGTCGCTGCCGAAGGTGTTTAGTCGATCGTCTTGAGCGTAACCGAGATGCTTCAGGCCGAAGATATTTTCAAGCGTGCGCAGCAGGCTGTAGTGGTTGTACTCCACCTCGGAGTGCGTGCCTGGCGCGATGAAGGGCGACAGCAGCACGGCACCGATCTGTCCGCCGCCTGGGCCGATCTTTCCACCCGGTTGCGGACCGCCCGGGAGCGGCTGTTCGTTACAGCAGGCGTTGCCGTCGTTGCCTTCATCGAAGGTGACGATCAGCAAACCATCTTTCTTGAATGCCGGCGATTGAACGATGCGCGGCACCCAGGTGTTCAGGAAAGCATCGGCAGAAATCAGGCCGCCCGGTTGCTTGCCATCCTTGCAAGGTGCGTCATGGCCGTCATGGCAAAGATTCGGCGTGATGTAGACGAAATTCGGCGTGCTGTCGATGCGCGCGAGGTCGTGGGTAAGGTGATCGAGGTTCACCACGTGCGTGTCGCAGTTCTTCTTGTCATCGATGATGGCGTGGAAGTACACGAACGGATTGTGCTTCGTCGCGTACTGGTCGTTCGGTGCGGCATGCTCGGTCCCGTCGATCGCCCCGATGGCCGGATGCGCGCACGTCGCCGCTTCGCGTGCAGGATCCAGGCCCATGTCTTCCATATATGCCTTCCAGTTAAGGCCTGCGTCGGCAAGCTGGTTGGCGATGGTGCGCACGCTCTTGGGATAGACGCAGCCATCACCCGGCAGTTGTCCGTTGGCGTCGGGCTTGCTCGCGGTGGGCGCGAATTCGCTGAAGGTGTCGCAATCGGCCTGTGTGGCAGGATTGGGTGCCTGTCCGCTGATCATGGCGACGTAGTTGTCCAGGCTGTAATGGCCGATGCCGTAATAGTTGGGCAACAGCGCGCCTAGCTTGGGCAGCTCGCGGGAAAGGTAGGGTGCAGGCGATTGCGGGTTGAACGTGACCTGGTAGGACTCGTTCTCCAGCATGATGATGAAAACATGCCGTACCGGCGGGAGCGTAGACGCCGAGGCGGCAAGGCCGGTTGCCGGCATGCACAGCATGGCGATCAGTGCGACGAAAACGGCACGAGTGTGCATCAGCCTGCGCCATGCACCCAGACAGGTCGATAAGTAAGACATCAGCGGATTCCTTGAGGACGTCGCACCTCGCGAGATACGAGGTGCAACGGCTATTGCAGCCGCCTTGCGCGACAGGATCAAGTCACGCGAGTGTCAGGGCCGCCGAGATGTCTAAGCCAGATCACGCACGACCGTAAACATCGTCGAAGCGAACGATGTCGTCTTCGCCCAGATAGCTGCCCGACTGCACCTCGATCAATTCCAGCGCCACCTTGCCGGGATTGCGCAGGCGATGCACGCTGCCAAGCGGGATATAGGTGCTCTGGTTTTCGGTCAGCAGGAACACCTTCTCGTCGCAGGTCACTTCAGCCGTGCCCGACACGACGATCCAGTGCTCGGCGCGATGATGATGCTTCTGCAGGCTCAGGCTGGCGCCCGGCTTCACCACGATGCGCTTGACCTGGAAGCGACCGCCCGCCTCGAGCGAGTCGTAGCTGCCCCACGGACGGTGCACTACGCGATGGAAGGAATGTTCGGTGCGGCCGGAGGCCTTGAGCTGGTCGACCACTTTCTTCACGTCTTGCGCCGCGTCGCGATGCGCCACCAGCGTGGCATCGGGCGTGCTGACGACGATCAGGTCGTCCACGCCGACGGTGGCGATCATGTGGCGATCGTGCGAGCGCAGCAGCGAATTGCGCGTGTTCACGGCGAGCGTGTCGCCTTCGCGCTGATTGCCCTGTTCGTCGTGCTGACCCGAAAGCCACAGGGCCGACCAGGAGCCGATGTCGCTCCAGGCGCAACTGACCGGAATCACCGCCGCGCGGGACGTTTTTTCCATCACGGCATAGTCGATCGAGTTGTCCGGAACCTTGGTAAACGCTTCCTTGTCGACGCGTACGAAATCCAGGTCGCGGTGGCCCGTGGCGTAGGCGGCGCGCACGGTGGCCAGCATGTCCGGGGCGTGCTGGTCCAGTTCTTCGAGGTAGCGCGAAGCCCTGAACAGGAACATGCCCGAGTTCCAGTCATAGCCGCCGTCCGAGACATAGGTTTCGGCTGTCGTCTGGTCGGGCTTCTCCACGAACTGCGCGACCCGGTAGGCGTTCTCACCAATCGATTCGGCGCGGCGGATATAGCCAAAGCCCGTTTCAGGACGATCCGGACGAATGCCGAATGTGACCAGCCAGCCGTCCCGTGCCGCAGGCAAGGCTTGTTGCACTGCGGTGGTAAAGCTCCGCGTGTCGCCAATGAGGTGATCGGCGGGCAGGACCAGGAGCAAGGCGTCGGGATCGCGCTCCAGGGCTTTCAGCGCGCCTAGCGCAATGGCGGGTGCCGTGTTGCGGGCAACCGGCTCCAGCACGATGTTGGACCCTTCGATACCCGACTCGAGGAGTTGGTCCGCGGCCAGAAACCGATGATCCTCGCTTGCCACCACGATGGGCGCCGCCACTTCCGGAAGAAGGCGAGTGCGAGCCACGGTCTGTTGGAACAGCGTGCCTTCACCGGTAAGCGACAGGAACTGCTTGGGCATGTTCCGGCGCGAGACCGGCCACAGGCGTGTTCCGCTGCCGCCACTGAGAATCAAGGGAATCAGCATGATTCAACGTGCCTGAGTGGAGAGTGTGTCGATGACTTCATGCAGGCCTGCCTGCCAGTCCGGCAAAGCATAGCCGAAGCGCTGTTGGAACCCGGTGTTGTCCAACACCGACCAGGCGGGGCGCTGGGCGGGCGTGGGAAATTCCGCGGTCGTGATGGCGGCAACGCGCGGTATGCGGGCAATCAGGCCGCGTTCGTGGGCAGTCTGGAAAATGGCGCTTGCGAAGCCGTGCCAGCTGGTGTGTCCGCTAGCGACGAGATGGTGCGTGCCGGTCATGGCACGGCGTTGCTCCGCATTGCCCGACTGCCACGCATCCAGCGCGGCCAACGTTGCGCGAACGATGGTATCGGTGCTGGTGGGAGCGCCTTGCTGGTCGGCAACCACACGCAGTTCCTCGCGTTCGGCGCCCAGTCGCAGCATGGTGCGCAGAAAGTTATGGCCGTGCGGCGCATAAACCCACGCCGTGCGCAGCAGCAAATGCGCTGCGCCACTGCTCTTGAGTGCTTGTTCGCCCGCCAGCTTGCTGCGGCCATACGCACCCAGCGGAGCGGTTGCGGCGTCCACGGCATAAGGTGCCTTTGCGCTGCCGTCGAAGACATAGTCCGTCGAGTAGTGGATGACTAGCGCATGATGGGCTGCGGCCCACTTGCCGAGTACGCCAACGGCTTCGCCATTGACGCGTGTGGCAAGGTCTTCTTCCTGCTCGGCGCGGTCTACCGCCGTATAGGCGGCCGCATTCACGATGATGTCCGGGCGCAGCCGGTCGAGCAAGGTTGTAAGCGTATCGGGCCTGGACAAGTCCGCGACTTCGGCCGATTCGCCATCGGTACGCGTGCCGTCGCGACTGGCCGCTGTCAGGTGGCCTCGCGCGGCCAATCCGCCATGTTCAAGGAAACTGCGGCCAAGCTGGCCATTGGCACCGAGCAACAAAATGTTCATGGGATGAAAACAGGCAGACGCTCGGCGGGCATGTCGGCGAGGTGCAGTGCCTTCAGATCCTTTTCGGAAAGCTGCGGCTGGCTGATGGGCCAGTCGATGCCGATACTGGCGTCGTCCCAACGAATGCTTGCATCGGCTTTCGCGTCATAGAGGGCCGTGCACTGGTAAGTGAAGGTGGCATGGTCCGACAACACGCAGAAGCCATGGGCGAAGCCTTCGGGTATCCAGAAATGCCGGTGATTGTCCGCCGTGAGCATCACGCCGGCCCACTGGCCGAACGTGGGCGAGCCGCGGCGGATATCGACCGCCACGTCGTAGACCTCGCCTTCGAGCACGCTCACCAGCTTGCCCTGCGGGTTCGGCCATTGGTAATGCAGACCGCGCAAGACACCTTTGCTCGAGCGCGATACGTTGCTCTGCACGAAATTCACGCGAATGCCGGCGGCAACGTATTTCGCTTCGTTGTAGCTCTCGTAGAAGAATCCGCGTGCGTCGCCGAATACCTGCGGTTCGATGACCATCGCACCGGGCAGGGAGGTTTCGACGATCTTCATGCCACGTGTCCTTGTTCGACCAGATGCTGCAGATATTGGCCGTAACCGGTCTTGGCGAGCGGTGCCGCAAGACGTTTCACCTGTTCGGCATCGATCCAGCCGTTGGCATAGGAAACTTCTTCCGGGCAGCACACCTTCAGGCCCTGCCGGTTCTCGATGGTCTCGATATAGTTGCCGGCTTCCATCAGCGATTCATGGGTGCCGGTGTCGAGCCAGGCGTACCCGCGACCGAGCTGCTCCAGATGAAGCGAACCATCTTCGAGGTAGTGCCGGTTGAGATCGGTGATTTCCAGTTCGCCGCGAGGCGAGGGCTTCAAGGCGGCTGCATAGTCGCAGACACGGTTGTCGTAGAAGTAGAGGCCGGTTACGGCGTAGTGCGATTTGGGCTTGCTGGGCTTTTCTTCCAGTCCGACCACGCGGCCGTGAGCGTCGAATTCCGCTACGCCGTAGCGCTCCGGATCCCTGACCCAATACCCGAAAACAGTAGCGCCTTGTTCGCGCGACCCTGCGCGCTTCAAACGTTCGGTAAGTCCGACGCCATAGAAGATGTTGTCGCCAAGCACCAGGCAGCTGGGTTGATTGCCGATGAAGTCGCGCCCGATCAGGAATGCCTGGGCCAAGCCGTCCGGCGATGGCTGCACGGCGTACTGGATGTCGATACCCCATTGCGAACCATCACCCAGTAACCGCTGGAAAAGTTCTTGCTCGTGAGGCGTGTTGATCACCAGGATTTCGCGGATTCCCGCAAGCATCAGTGTTGCCAGCGGGTAATAAATCATCGGCTTGTCGTAGACCGGAAGCAGCTGTTTGCTGACGGCCTGGGTGATGGGGTAAAGCCGGGTGCCGGACCCGCCGGCCAGGATAATGCCCTTGCGTGTGTTCATGCGCCGAGACGCTCCATGCGATAGCTGCCGTCGAGTACACGCTGCACCCACGGCTGGTTCGACAGGTACCAGTTCACAGTTTGCTCAATGCCGGTTTCAAACGTTTGCGAAGGCCGCCAGCCAAGCTCGCGCTCAAGCTTGCTGGCATCGATCGCGTATCGGCGATCATGGCCGGGGCGGTCCTTCACGTAGGTGATCAGCGATTCGCGAGGACGGCCAACCGCGAGCGGACTGCGTGCGTCAAGCAGGGCGCAGATTGTCTTCACCACCGTGATATTGGTGCGCTCGGCATTGCCCCCGACGTTGTAAGTTTCGCCTACCCGGCCAGCATCCAGAACGCGCCGGATGGCCGAGCAATGATCGCCGACGAATAGCCAGTCGCGAATATTGAGGCCGTCGCCATAAACGGGCAGGGATTCGCCTGCCAGCGCCTTCTGAATGACCAGCGGGATCAACTTCTCCGGGAACTGATACGGCCCGTAATTGTTCGAGCAATTGGTGGTGAGGGTGGGGAGGCCGTATGTGTGATGAAAAGCCCGCACCAGGTGATCGGAAGCCGCCTTGGAGGCCGAGTAGGGCGAATTGGGGGCGTAGGGAGTCGTTTCGGTGAACTTGCCCTCGGCGCCCAGCGTACCGTACACCTCGTCGGTGGAAACGTGCAAAAAGCGAAAACCGTCGCGGGACTGGCCTTCCAGCGCGCGCCAATAGTCGCGTGCCGATTCGAGCAGGCCCAGGGTGCCCACGACATTGGTGTGAACAAAGGCGGCCGGCCCGTCGATGGAGCGGTCGACGTGCGATTCCGCAGCGAAGTTCACGATGGCGTCCGGCCGATGCTCAGCCAGAAGCTGGTCGATCAGGGCGCGTTCTCCTATGTCGCCCTGCACAAAAATATGCCGCTCATTGCCGGCCAGCGGTTCCAGGGTATCGAGGTTGCCCGCATAGGTCAGCTTGTCGAGATTGATCACGCGCAAGCCGTCGGCGACGGCCTGCAGCACGAAATTGGCCCCGATGAAGCCGGCTCCGCCGGTAACGAGCAACACTTTGGCATTAGCAGAAAAATTGTTCATTAGACCCTGCTTTTTTTGTCCTAAATGCGCAACCCTGATGAGGGCCACAAAACCGTCTCACCGAACCGAGACCGCTGGATAGTTTGCCATTGATCGGCGAGTATGGCGTAGAGGAGCGATTTTTTGTGGCGGGGGAACGGCACGGAGAGGCCAGCACGCCCCGCCGGGAGTGAGCATGCAGATGGCCGGATCTTCCCTTTTGGGGCGTGTTTGGATAAGGCGGGACGTATTTTGGGAACTCACCAAGCGTGATATCGCCGGGCGCTACAGCGGGTCATTCCTGGGCCTGCTCTGGTCGTTCCTCAATCCCTTGCTGATGCTTGCCGTTTACACGCTGGCCTTTCGCCAGTTTCTAGGCATGCGTTGGCCGAACATGGAAACCGGAGCGGATTTCTCGCTGATGATTTTCTCCGGCATGATTGTTCATACGCTCATGGCAGAATGCATCGCACGGGCGCCGACGAGCATTGTCTCCAATGTAAACCTGGTCAAGCGCGTCGTGTTTCCTGTTGCGCTATTGCCATGCGTGACAGTCGTCTCGGCTCTGTTTAATGCTGCGTTAAGCTTGACGGTGCTGTTGCTCTTCGTATTGATGTCGCATCATTCGTTGTCACTGAGCCTGCTTTATTTGCCGTGCTTGTTCGCACCCTACGCGGTGTTGCTGTGCGGCATAAGCTGGTTCATGGCTTCGGTAGGGGTATTCATCCGGGACATCACCCAGCTGGCAGGCATCATCACCACGATGATGATGTTCCTCAGCCCGGTGTTCTATCCCGCATCATCCTTGCACGAGCCATATCGCTCGTGGTTGCTCTACAACCCGCTGACATTGATCATCGAGCAGACGCGAGGACTGGTGCTCTTCGGAAAAGCGCCTGATTGGCATGCGCTGGGTCTGTACGCCCTGGTGGCACTCGCGGTGTTGCTTGCGGGGTATGGCTGGTTCCGTCGAACTCAGGACGGCTTCGCTGATGTCCTGTGAATCCACGATCATCGAAGCCACCACAAAGAAAACCGCGATAAGCGTCAGCGGTCTTGGCAAGTGCTATCAACTCTACGACAAACCCATTCACCGCATGGTGCAGAGCCTGATCGGTAGCCGTTGGCGCCTCTATCGGGAATTTTGGGCGCTTCGCGGGATCGATTTCGAAGTCAGGCACGGCGAGACGCTGGGCATCATCGGGCGCAACGGAGCGGGCAAATCCACCTTGCTGCAGCTGATTGCGGGTACATTGAAGGCCACTGAAGGCAAGGTTGCCACAAACGGCCGCATTGCCGCGCTGCTGGAGTTGGGAAGCGGCTTCAATCCGGATTTCACCGGCCGCCAGAACGTCTACTTGAACGCTTCGATTCTGGGGCTTGCGCGGGCTGAGATCGATGCGCGCATAGGCGACATTCTCGCCTACGCAGACATCGGCGATTTTGTCGATCAGCCGATTCGCAACTATTCCACGGGCATGGTCATGCGGCTCGCGTTCGCCGTGGTCGCGCACGTCGACGCGGATATATTGATCGTCGATGAGGCGCTTGCCGTCGGCGATGCATTCTTTATGCAGAAATGCATGCGTTTCCTGCGCGATTTCCGCAAGCGTGGAACCATGCTGTTCGTGAGTCACGATGGCGGAGCCGTGACCAGCCTCTGCGATCGTGCGATATGGCTGGAACACGGTCGCATTCAGCGCATCGGCGACGCACGCATGGTCATGGAAGCCTACATGGAGGCTTCCCTGATTGAGCGTCAGGGCGGCGTTGGCACGCGCGGTGACGCCAAAGTGCGGTTGCAGCCTGAAAAGAAGGAGAGACGGATCAACTTGCGACAGGAACTGATCGATCGGTCCGTCCTGCGCAACGACATGCTGGTTTTCCCATTTCGGCCCGATGTCGAAGGGTTTGGCGAGCATAAGGCGAGAGTTACCCACGTCGCGTTCTGCGATGGGGCAGGTCAGCCCGTGGCGGTGGTATTGGCGGGCGAGCAGGTGACGCTGGAAATCGAGCTTGTGGCCGAGCACGACATCGACAACGTCATCGTTGGCTTCTACATCAAGGACCGGCTCGGACAGCTGTTGCTTGGCGACAACACCGTGCTCAGTGATGAGGGGGATTTTGGCGTTTCCGCGGGCGAATCATTCAGGGCGCGATTCTGTTTCGAGATGCCCCGCCTTAGCGCGGCCGATTACTTCATTACGGTAGGCGTGGCAGAGGGAACGCAGGAGCATCATGTGATACAGCATTGGTTGCACGAAGCGTTGCGATTTACCGCGATGGGAGGGGGCTACGCGACGGGGCTTGTGGGTGTGCCGATGCATGACGTTTCGCTTGAGCGAGTCGCCGATGAGCTGTGATTTCCGTTTGGAAGAACATCCCATCATGCTGATGAGGCCTGGCGTGGTGCCACCGTTTGGATGGGTGGGGCACATCCCGTTCGCGTACCTTGCGGTGGATCTTCTTCGTCCCGCCAGTGTGGTCGAGCTGGGGACGCACTCGGGCAATTCGTATCTGGCGATGTGTCAGGCTGTTCGCGCGCTCGATCTGGCCACCCGCTGTTGCGCCGTCGACACCTGGCAGGGCGATGCGCATGCGAGTCGCTACGGGGAGCAAGTATTCCAGGCGCTTCGCGCTCGCCACGATCCTCGTTACGGCGACTTTTCGCGCTTGATCCGAAGCAGCTTCGACGATGCGCTCGAACACTTCCCCGATCGCAGCATCGATCTGCTGCACATAGACGGGCTTCATACCTATGAGGCCGTGAGGCATGACTTCGAAACATGGTTGCCGAAACTCAGCGATCGCGCTGTCGTATTGCTGCACGACACGGCGGCGGAGGGGCAAGGGTTCGGTGTGCATGCCTTCTTCGAGGAATTGACGAAGCGTTACCCGTGTTTCGGATTCAATCATAGTCACGGGCTTGGGGTTGTCGCTGTGGGCACGAATGTGCCGGAACCGTTTGTCGGCTTCATGCAGCGCGCGCAGGCAAATCCATCGGCGTTTCGCGCATTCTTCGAGGCGCAGGCGGCCAATCTGGTCGACGCGAACGGTCATGTTCAAGGCAATGCCTACGAGCCTCAGGCGGTTGTTTGCCATCTCTACTACCGCCGTGCCGATGAATCGTACGACGATGCGCGCAAAGTGTCCGTCAAAGTCGATGCTTCGCATGGCACGCTGGATGTTTCCTTCCTGCTGCCCCAGGGCGTCTTGCCCGACTATCTTCGCATTGATCCGGCCGATTGCCCCGGGGTTTACGGTTTCCAACAAGTGCGCCTTCGGGTTGGCGGTGGTTCTTGCGACAAGCTTTTGGATAGGCTGCGAGAGCGGCTTGGGCATGTGGAAGGCGAATTGCTGCAGCGCATGGGCATGCAGAGCCTTTGCATCGCGAGCTTTGGCAACGATCCGTATGTCGAGTTTGAAGTAGGCACTGCCTTGGCGGGTGCCGCGGAAAACGAGGCTCTGGAAGTCACTGCGCGAGTCGATTATGAACTCGTTATCAACGAGCCCTCCGTGCACCGGCTGATGGAGCGTCACGCCCTTGTCGATATGCGAGAGCAGGCGCGCTCCAGGGTCGATGTGCAAAATTTCGCTCGTGATGTGTCAAAGCAATTTGCCGAAATGAATGCGGCGCTGAGTCAGGTGAGCTCAAAGCTGAATCAGGCGAGCTCAAAGCTGAATCAGATGGAGCAATTCATGCATCGGTCTCTCTGGCGCAAGATGTGGTTGCAGCTTCGCAAGAGAGGAGATTGACGCAATGTCGATGCGCAGAGGAATTCTGGATCTGATACGCGCCCGGCTCCGTCCCTGGTATCGGAAGCTGAGGGGAAACGCGTTCCTGCTGCATCCGATCGGTCAGTTGAGTCGCTTGTCACCTTCCGGGAACACCTGGAGATCGAAAGGATCGGATCCCAAGTTTGCATGTGTATCGTCGTGCTATCCGTTGCGCGCGGGGTGGTACAGCTTTTCCATTGAGCTGGAAGTGCTGGACGGGGGGCGTCTATGGCCGATGCTCTATTTTGACTTCGGCCATGGCATGCATGAGGCTTGGTCGCGCGATCTCAATTTCGTGCGTTCGGGAGTTCGCCGTCACCGTGGTGTGGTGCTGCTTTCGCATGACGTGCATGACATGCGCTTCGATCCTGCAGATGCGCCCTGTACGTTTCACGTCGGCAAACTCAACATGAAACGCATCGCCAGGCCGAGGGCGGCGTGGCTGATGCTGCGCGCTCTCAAGTCGCGACGCAGCGAATCGGGTACCGGTTTTGAAGAGAATGTCTATATGGAGGCCATGCGTCGCCTGCGTTCGTCCCGTGACAGGCGCGCTTTTGCTACGTGGTTGTATGGGCTTTATACATGGCGAAAGGAAACCAAGCCGGTCTACCAGGCCTGGCTGAATCTTTACGACGGCATGGGCTCGACTGTTTCCGCCGCGACGGGGATGCTCATATCGATTTTGATGCCGACCTACAATACGCCGGAGAAATGGTTGCGCAACTGCCTGGATAGCGTCCTCGCGCAGTCGTATGCGAACTGGGAGCTCTGTATTGCGGACGATGCGTCCACGGCGTCCCACGTGCGCAAGGTGCTCGAAACGTACAGCCAGCGCGATTCGCGTATTCGCGTCCACTGGCGCGACTGCAACGGGCATGTGTCCGCCGCAACCAATACCGCTCTCGACATGGCGCGCGGCGACTATTTGGCGCTGCTGGATCACGATGATGAATTACACCCGTTGGCGTTGTCATCGGTAGTCCGTGCGTTGCAGCAGAATCCCCATTGGCAGATGGTGTATTCCGACGAGGACAAGATCGACGAAGAGGGGCGGCGCTACGACCCTTACTTCAAGCCTGATTGGAATCTGGAGCTGATGCACGGCCAGAACTGCTTCAGTCATCTGGGCGTCTATTCAACCTCTCTGGTGAGGGCCGTTGGCGGCTTCCGCGAGGGGTTCGAGGGCAGCCAGGATTGGGATCTGGCGTTGCGCTGTTCCGAAAGGCTGGATCCGGGGCAGATCGGTCATATCCCCAAGGTGCTCTATCACTGGCGCGCGATCGCGGGCTCCACCGCGAAGGGCGTGGAGCAAAAGGGCTATGCGCACCATGCCGGGTTGCGCGCTCTGCAAGACCACTTGAGGCGTCTGGGAACAGCGGCCGAAGTGATGGAGATAGAAGGCTTGCTGGGTTTGTTCCGCGTTCGCCATCCCGTCCCCGACGATCAGCCGATGGTGAGTATCGTCATCCCCACGCGAGACAAGATGGAGCTTTTGCGCAGATGCGTCGATTCGATTCTGGAGCGGACGACGTACAAAAACTACGAGATCGTGGTTGTCGACAATCAATCGAGCGAAGATGCTTCGCTCGATTACCTGCGCTCCATTTCAGAATATCCCCGTGTTCGCATTCTAAAGCACGATCATCCGTTCAATTATTCGCGGATAAACAACGAGGCGGTGAAGCATTGCCACGGTAAGCTGATTTGCCTTCTTAATAACGACATTGAAGTCATTACGCCTGGGTGGCTGGAGGAGCTCGTTGGTCACGCGTTGCGCCCCATGGTCGGTGCAGTGGGTGCGATGCTCTATTACCCCAACGACACTATTCAGCATGCGGGCGTCATCGTGGGTGTGCATGGGGTGGCGGCACATCCTTATTCAGCGCGCTCGCGTGGGTACAACGGGCAAATGGGGCGCGCGCGACTGACCCAGGCCATGAGTGCCGTGACGGCGGCCTGCCTGGTAGTGCGAAAGGACGTTTTCGAACGGATGGGAGGCCTTGATGAGTCGCTTCAGGTCGCTTTTAACGACGTGGATTTTTGTCTGCGGCTGCGCCAGCACGGCTATACCAATGTCTGGACTCCTTTCGCGGAACTCTATCATTGGGAGTCGGCGTCGCGCGGAGTCGAGGACACGTCGGAAAAACAAGACCGCTTTGATGGTGAAGTCAATTTCATGGTGGGTCGATGGTCTAAACAACTCCGTGCCGACCCTTATTACAACCCCAATTTGACGCTGTCCGGCGAACCTTTCACGCTCGCATTTCCGCCGCGGGATGGTCTCTTCATTGATGCAGAGGAACAGGTGGAGCTCGTCGACGAGCTGCTTGCCGCTCGCGGGTCGCGCGCAGCCGTCGGCGTGACCATGGATATGGTGGGCATGCGTGGAGCAGAATCAGGCCTGGAATGAGATAAGTGCGGCTCGATGCACTTGGTGCGGAAACAAAATGATGCTTGAGCAAGATTCCATTGAAAGCAATCTGATTCTTGCAAGGACGCATATGCAGCGCGGGCATTTTACCGATGCCATCGCGCTGCTAAGGCGTTGCAATCGTCAGAACCGCCACGTGCTGTACGAACAGTTGCTGGCTCAATGCCAGTACGAGATTTACGTGGCAGAGCCCCCCCGGGCGAGCAACGTGCTGCCCTGGCCGGAGCAAATCGACGATGTATTCGCCGGCGCGTCCGGCTTGCCTGAGATCCGGGCCGACCAGCTGAATGCGCGAACGCTCGCCGCGGGGATCCAGTATCACGGCGCGCTGATCGTGCGTGGCTTGCTGACCGAATCCAAGGCGTCGGAGATGGCTGCGGGGGTTCGTCGCACCCTGGATTCTTGCGGGGAGTGGCATCAAAAGGGACAGCCGGCATTCGAATCGCCTTGGTATTGGCGGTTGCCATTGTCCGAGGAATGCGAACTCGCTCAAGCGCGGTTTTGGGTGGAAGGAGCTTGCGGCGTATGGACGGTCGACTCACCCCGCATGCTTTTCGACCTCACGGAGACGTTGGGGCAAGTTGGAGTGATTGACGCGATTGCCGGATATTTCGGGGAGCGGCCGCTTCTTTCGGTAGGAAAGTCGACGTTACGTTGTGTGCCGAGCACGATACGCGTCGCCGACTGGCATCAGGACGGTGCATTCATGGGCGGCGACATCCGCAGCGTGAACGTCTGGCTGAGTCTGTCGCATTGTGGGGAAGACGCGTCCGGCCTGGAGGTGTTGCCGCGGCGGCTGCCTCGTGTGCTGCCTACAGGAACGCATGGTGCCAATTTTGAGTGGTCGGTCGGGCCTGGCATGGTGGAGTTGGCCGGGGAGGGCATGAGCACGGTCAGTCCGGTGTTCGCTCCCGGCGATGCCATGCTGTTCGATCATTATTTTCTGCATCGCACGGGCATACCGGAGGCGATCGCCAAAGATCGGTATGCCATCGAATCCTGGTTCTTCGCACCCTCTGCGTATCCGCAGCAGCAATTGCCGTTGTGGCTGTGAAAGTGCGTTGAAGCGCAGGGCGCGCAGCGGGCGAATAGGGAGTCTCAGTGCAAGGGTTGCCGCTCCAGCTCGGCAATCCGGCGGCTCAGTGTTTCGATGACGTCGCGCGCGCGCTCAAGGGCTTGCGTGCGGCGACTGAGACAAGTCTCGGTCTGTGCCAGGATGGCGCGCAGGTGCATGCTGTCGGTTTCGATCGCCACGCATGCATCGAGCAGGCTTTCCGCAGTGAAGAAGCTGTCGATCAGTCGTCGCAGTTCAGGCGTCATGCGAGCCGCGGGAACCATGATGCCCAGGCCGTTGAAAAACGGCAGTTTGCGAAAGTGGAACTCGATGCCGGCGCTTGCCATGTAATCCTCGATGGCGGTAAGTACGCCATTGCGCGGACCGCCTTCGTGAAGCGCATTGGCGAGCACGCCATTCATGCCTTGCTCGACCAGTTCGTTGACGCCCGGCAACATGCCTCGATAGGCATAGGGATGCTTTTGCGAGGCTTCCAGGTCGTCCGGGTTGTAGTACATATCGCGTCGCGCATAAGGCCAGGCGACGTCGTGCGATATCACGATCGGTGGCGCCAGGCCCGCCATTTCCGCTCTTGCATGCAAGAGGTTTAGCTCGCTGTAGACCGTGGCCCAGTTGTGGTCGCCATCGATGAGGGCGATGTCGGGCGTGTCGAGTTGTGGAATGACCGCGACGCTTTTCAGCGGATGATAGCGATAGTGTTCCGTGCCGAACTGTCGAAGCACATCATGCAGGCTCGGCTTCGGTGCCGGATCGACGATATCTGCGAACGCGCCTTTGTTCTGGCAGTACTCCAGAATGTTGCGCGTATTCCAACCCGAGTCGGCGCCTATTTCCAAAAGTCGATTGGGCTGCACGACATCAATCAGAGGCCGGATATAGCGGTGCCAAAAGCGGTTCATCAAGCGTTCTCCCGGAGTGACGGCGCGGAAGGAATCTCGTCCAGCGCAGGGTCGTAGTGTATGGCGTTGACGGTCCCTCCGATCTTGCGCAGATAGCCGAATGGACAGGTGCTGATCAGCTGCCTGTTCCAGCTCCGGTCAATAACGAAGGTGCTGTTGCGGGCAAATTCGCGAACGATCTGCAGCGGGTCTCGATTCGAATATCCCAGCCAAGGTTGTCCGAAGAGCGTGCCGAGGCATACAAGGTACGATCGATAGGAAACCAATGCTCCATAGGCCTGGAGCGACGCTAGAGAGAGTGTTTCTGACCGCATCACGTCATACAGCACCAGCACGGACTCGGCGCTGCCCGTCCAATGTCGCACGGTAGCCAGGGTATGCATATCGTCGGCTTGTTCGTGCAGGACGGTCAGCCGCGACATCGGCATCGCGGGTAGCGACACTGGGTTCACGCAAAGCATGCGACTGCCTTCACTGCGCATGGCGCAAAGCGTCGAGTCGATAAAGCCGATCAGCCCTGCTTCCGCGCCGACCGCAATAATGGCGTCGGGACGCAATTGATGGATGATTTCCTGAAGGCTCATCAGGTCGGCCGGAGCAACGCCGGCAGGTTCTCCCATCCATGTGACGCTTTCTTGCAGTCCGCACTCCGCATACACCGACTGGAGGTAGGTCTGTGCGCCATCGTCGAAATGAACTGGCAGTTGCCCCGGACGTATCTGCCCGGTGATGCCAAGACGTAGAGGAATCAGACTGCGCTGGCGAATGCCGGTAGCGAATTCGGACCGCAGGCTGCCGTGAAATTGCAGGCGAGAGGGAGGGACACCGTTAAATTCCTTGCCACGCAGCGCGCGATAGGCATTGGCGTAGGAACGAACGCGCACGTCTTTCTCTGTGTCTTCCACGTTGGTGGTAGTGCCGCCGTGGAATTGATGGAAGCTCGCTTCCCCGACGAGAGACACCAGAGGACCCCTGGCATTTTCACTAGCACGATGCCAAAGATCCAGATTCGCAAAACCGCCCCCGGCTTGATCGAACGCTTCGTCCATCCCGCCGATGCGGTCATAAAGCGATGTGGGCAGCATCAGGCAATTGCTTTCGCTGAGACCTTCGAGCCATGGCTCAGGCCCCTCACCGATCGGTGCGCTGATGCGGAACAATTCATACCCGTTGTTCGGCCACTGGATGCGCTCGAACAGGCGATCTTCCATGTGTTGCGAATATCCGGCGACGGCGAGCCAGCGCTGATCGCCCCCGACAAACCAGTGGCGGACAGCAACCACGGCATCGGCGTGTTGGGTCCATGTTTGCCGTGCCGCCCGAAACACGCCGGGGGTCAGCAAATGAGCGCCATCAATCATGATCGCGAGGTAATCCCCTCGCGCCTGAAGGGCGGCTTCGTTGATCGCGGCACAGGGGGACGCCAGTTGGCGGCTGGGCCGCAACAGGCGAAACTGAGGGCCGAAGCTTGCGATCCATGCCGGATCGAGCGGAGGGTTGGATCCGTTGTCAATGCACAGGACTTCGTAGTCGAAGTCCTGTGCATCCTCCTGATAGCGTTGGCTCAGCGACGTCAGCGTTCGTTCGGCTTCGCGCCGCATGTTGTAGAAGTTGACGATGACCGAGAGCGTGACTTTCTGCGTTACCGGTGTGCGGCTCAGGGGAGCAGGGCCGGGCGAGTGTTGCGCCGATCCGATCCCGGGGCCGAGCACGCGCATGGTGAAAGGCCGTGCGAGCACCGTGGCACCCGTATCACTGCGCCTAAGATCCAAGGTATGCAGTTCGCCGTCGCACAGTTCAGGTGGCAGTGCCGCCTCGAATCCGCAACAGCCGTCTCCCTGCCGCAGTTCGGCGAGATCCCCGCGCCATTGATTCGTATCGAGGCGCAATATTTCGCGCCCGGATTCGTGCAGCGACAGGCTCAGGGGGCGGTTCGCAGGAGCCAGCCAGTACGCCCATCCGCGGATGCGTGCCGGACCGCATTGATCGAGGGAGCCGCAAAGATCCGTCGTGGAGATGGGTATGGGCAGCACGTCGGTGTTGCCTGGGCGGTCAGCCATCCCGTGGGGCAGTGCGGGGATCGTCAATGGGCTGCCTTGCAGGCCATGGCTCATGCCATCAGGGGTGACTGCCGTAATGGTCAGCTCAGTTCCCGCCGGCGGCATGGGGCCGAGTGTCGCAACAAATCCGCAATAGCCTCCTCGCTTCTCCGCCTGGGCGAGATCCGGGCGGAACAGGTGGGCTTCGGCGGTACCCCATACCCGATCACCGGATCGGACCTCGACATGGAGGGGGGCCTCGTCGGGAACGTCCGGTACCCATGCCCATCCCCTCAAGGCGGATCCTTCCAAGCCATCCACGACTCCTTCCACAGGATTGTTGCGAGTGGGACGGCGTCGGATTTTCAGCATGAGAGGGGTACCAGCGGGGCAAGGAGGGATCAAAAGATCACGTTTTCAACGTGAATTGGCAACACGCAAGCGTATGGTGCGCCGCATTTCATCTCAAGGCGGTAGAGCCAGGTATCGGCTGGCTGAACAGGGCTTTCAGGTATGCGTTCGGTAATGGCCGGTACGGCAAGGTAAGATTACAGTTTTATCTCTGACACAACGAAATCGGACGCCATGGCAGCCAAGAAGAGTCGTAGCAAGGTGAACGTCCTGGGTCTGGGGACGCGGGCAATCCACGCGGGCCAACATCCCGACCCTTCCACAGGGGCGATCATGACCCCGATCTACGCCACGTCGACTTACGTGCAGGAAAGTCCAGGGAAGCACAAGGGTTACGAATATTCGCGCACGCAGAACCCCACGCGCATGGCTTACGAGCGCTGCGTTGCGGATCTTGAAGGAGGAAAGGCGGGATTCGCTTTCGGATCCGGTCTGGCGGCCGCGGCCACGGTGCTGGATCTGCTCGATTCGGGCAGCCATGTCATTGCCATGGACGACCTGTACGGCGGTACCTACCGATTGTTCGAACGGGTTCGTCGCCGCTCGGCGGGACTGGATTTCAGTTTCATCGATCTTAATGACGATGAAGCGCTCAAGAGTGTCCTCAAGCCCAACACGCGCATGATTTGGGCGGAGACACCCACCAACCCGATGCTTAAGCTGGTGGACCTCGCCAAAGTCGCCCGGTTTGCAAAGAAACACGGACTCATCCTGGTCGTGGACAACACCTTCTGTTCGCCGATGCTGCAGCGGCCGTTGGAACATGGGGCCGATCTGGTACTGCACTCGGCCACCAAATACCTTAATGGTCATTCGGATATGGTTGGCGGCGTCGTTGTGGCCGGGTCAAAGGCGCTGGCCGAACAGATGGCTTTCTTGCAGAACTCAGTGGGTGCCGTGGGTGGTCCCTTCGATGCGTTCCTTGCCATGCGCGGACTCAAGACCTTGCATCTGAGGATGAAGGCGCATTGCGAAAATGCGTCGGAGCTCGCGAGCTGGCTGGCCAAGCACGAAGCTGTGCAGCGAGTGATCTATCCGGGTTTGAAAAGCCATGCGCAGCACGCCCTGGCGGGCCGGCAGATGGATGGCTTCGGCGGCATCATAAGCATCGAAGTAAAGGGCGGGCTCAAGAAGGCGCGCCGCGTGCTGGAGCGCTGCGAACTATTCGCGCTCGCGGAATCCCTTGGTGGCGTGGAAAGTCTGATCGAGCACCCGGCCATCATGACCCATGCCTCCGTACCGGCTGCTAATCGCAAGAGGCTGGGCATCAGCGACGGCCTGATCAGGTTGTCGGTGGGTGTGGAAAACCTGGCTGACTTGAAAGCAGAGCTTTCGATGGCCCTTGCGTAACGACCATCTTCGAATAGATGGCTTAAATCGATTTGCCTGGAGTGTTTTGAATGGATCCTCACCTTTCCCAGCCGACATCACCGTGGGCGATGATAAGGACGATCTGGCGTCATCGGGCGTTGATAATGCAGATGACGGTGCGCGACGTGGTGGGGCGTTACCGTGGGTCTTTCATGGGTTTGACGTGGTCGTTCTTCAACCCGTTGCTCATGTTGCTGATCTATACGTTCGTATTCACCACCGTGTTTCACTCGCGCTGGGGAATCGGAGCGTCCGCAGGAAAGGTCGATTTCGCGATTGTGCTGTTTATCGGCATGATCGTTTACTCGATATTTGCGGACAATATCAATCGCGCGCCGATGTTGATCGTATCGAACGTCAACTACGTCAAGCGTGTGGTTTTTCCGCTGGAGGTGCTGCCGGTCATCGCCATGGGGGCATCGATTTTTCACTGCCTCATTAGTTTGCTGGTGTGGCTTCTGGCCTATTTGCTGCTGGTCGGCGTACCCCACCTTACGGCGTTGCTGTTTCCCATAGTGATCCTTCCCTTTGTGCTGGGGATCCTTGGGGCAAGCTGGTTCCTGGCGTCGATCGGCGTGTTTTTGCGTGACGTAGCGCAAACCACCGGAATCCTCACCACCGCGCTGATGTTCCTGGCGCCGGTTTTCTATTCGATCGACAACCTGCCCCCCAAATTCAAGGCAGTCATCCTCATCAATCCTGCAACGTTCATTATCGAGCAGGCGCGCATCGTTCTTGTCTGGGGGCAAGCACCGGACTGGGCGGGGTTGGGTATTTATTCGTTGATCAGCGCGATAGTCGCCTGGCTAGGCTACTGGTGGTTCCAAAAGACTCGCAAAGGATTCGCGGATGTACTCTGAAACGAACGCTATCGACATCAAAAATGTCTCCAAGGCGTTTCCCGTGTACGAGCGCCCGCATCACCGTCTCGTCCAGATGCTTGCGCGGCGGAACAAGCAACGCTGGTATAACGAATTCACCGCGTTGCGTGATGTTTCCTTCAGCGTGCCCCACGGCGAAACGCTGGGCATTGTGGGTCGCAATGGATCGGGCAAGTCCACGTTGTTGCAGATCGTTTGCGGTACGCAGACGCCGACGGCTGGAGAGGTCAATGTCGACGGCCGTGTTGCCGCGTTGCTGGAGCTTGGCTCGGGATTCAATCCGGAGTTCACGGGTCGTGAAAATGTGTACCTCAATGGCGTCGTGCTTGGACTGGACCGCAGCGAAGTCGAAGAGCGCTTCGAAGCGATCGCGGCTTTCGCGGAAATCGGCGATTTCATGGAACGTCCGGTCCGCACATACTCCAGTGGCATGTATGTCCGGCTGGCCTTCGCTGTGGCGATCAATGTATCGCCGGACATTCTGATCGTCGACGAGGCGCTCTCCGTCGGCGACGAGGCCTTTCAGCGCAAGTGCTTCGCGCGAATCAATAAGATTCGCGAAAGCGGCGCCACGATACTTTTTGTTTCCCACTCCGCCAGTACGATCGTCGAGCTATGTGATCGCGCTGTCTTGCTCGATGGCGGCGAGCTCCTGGCCATCGGCAGTCCGAAGCACATCGTGTCGCGCTATCAAAAGCTGCTTTACTCGCCCGCGGATAAGGTGAAATCCATCCGGGACGCGATCAAGAGCGAATCCGATGCCGCCTCGGTGACCGGTAGCGCAACCGATTCGGCAGGCCCTGGCCATGGCGAGCACGCCGTCCAAAACCTGCGCGACACGGAAGAGGACGGAGAGAAGGCGTATTTTGAGGAAGGGCTTGTCCCCAAAAGTACCTTCCGATACGACGCCGTCGGCGCGAACATCCAGGATCCGCATATCGAGACATTGAGCGGAAAACGAGTGAATGTGCTCGAGGCGGGTAAAGACTATGAATACGTATATACCGTCAAGTTCGAACGCTCCGCCACCAATGTCCGCTGCGGGATGCTCGTAAAGACCATTACAGGTCTGGATCTTGTCGGCTGCGTTACTTCGTGGTCGGGAGAGGGCATGCCCTATGTCGAAGCGGGCTCGTTGATCGAGGTTCGGTTTCGGTTCCCGTGCCTGTTTTCGTCGGGTGCATATTTCCTCAACGCCGGCGTTCAAGGTTGCATAGACGAAGAAGAGGTTTATCTCGACCGTTGGATAGATGTGGCCATGTTCAAAGTCATCCACGAGGCAGGGAGGCTCAGCACCACCACCATCGACTTGAACATAAAACCTGAAATCAGTGTCCGTCACACTTCGATGGCTCATTCATGACACAAGCGCAGACTCAACCACGCAAAGTTCTTCTGGTGCTCGGCATGCATCGCAGTGGCACGTCCGCGGTGACTCGTGTCGTCAATTTGCTTGGTGCTGAACTCGGCCGCAACCTCGTTGAGGCAGGATCCGACAACCCCGAAGGCTTTTGGGAGCACGCCGAAGCGGTATCGATCAATGAAGATTTGCTGCACGGACTGGGTAGGACCTGGTACGACATGCGCGAAATGCCCAGGGGCTGGGAACAGCACGACGCGGCCAAACTGGCCCTGGAGCGAATAAAGGCCCTTATCGGGCACGATTTCGAAGGAAAGTCATTCGTTGCCATGAAAGATCCGCGGATGAGCTTGACCGCGCCGTTGTGGATCGAGGCGTTCCAGTCGTTCGGATTTGAAGTGGTCTGCCTGTTCGTCGTCCGAAACCCCAAGGAGGTCGTCAGGTCGCTTCAGGCGCGAAATAAATGGGCAAGGGAGCCGCTCTTCCTGATGTGGGTCCAGTACATCATGGAGGCCGCCGCAGCAACACGACACTTGCCAAGAACGTTGGTAACTTACGACCAACTTCTGTCGGATTGGAAAGAAACGACGCGAAGGATTGGTTCTGATTTGCAATTGGAATGGCCTAATGATCCACGCGGTGCTGCCGCGCAGATCGACGCCTTCCTGGACAAGGGTCAGAGGCATCACGTTGCGACGAATCAGGTAACTCAACAGGAATCAGGCGAAAGCATGCCCTTGTTCGCTGCACAGGTGTATTCCATATGCCTGGATATCGCAGCTGGCGAGGAGGCGTGGGATGCATTGAATCAACTTCGGCTCCGCTTCAGCGAAATCGCCGACCTTTATGCCGCGGTTGTCGACAATCTGCAGACACTTCGATGGGATGCCGAGGGAAGAGCGCAGTCGGCGGAAGCGCGCGTGGCGCAGCTCAACGTCAATGCGGTAGATCTCGTCGTCGACAAGGTCGACATGGTCGCCGAGGTGATGTCCCTTCGCATTGACGATTTGCAGTCGCAATTGAATGCGGTGCACGAACGGCTACGTGATCGCCTCGACCGCAAGGAAGACCTGGAGACCCTGACCCATCTCACGGCTCGAGACGGTACATCCCGTGCCGGTACCAACGAGTCGTCTGCGCCAACGGGCGCAAATGCCGGTCTGAGTGATCCGCAGTCAAGAGCAGGGCGCGAAAATGCCGCGATGCTCGCGGTCGCCATGCTCATGGAGAAGCAGCTCAATCTGAACGTCAACGTTGCCAACATCGTCGAGAAGCAAACGTTGGAGATCTCAGACCTGCGAGTTGCATTCGAACATCAGCTTCAAAATCATGCAAGTGAACTCGTCTATACCACTCACAAACTAGATGACATGGGTAGCAGACTGGGCGATGCCGATCACAAGCTGGATGACATCGGCAAGAGGCTGGACGATGCCGATGGTAAGTTTTCTTCAAGCATGTCGACATTGGCCAGGCAGCTGGATGAACAACATGCCGAGCACGCCACCCATGCGGATCGCATGACACAACAGCTGCTGCAGGTTCAAGGCGTGCTCGATCAGCACGTTTCTGCACTTCAAGGAGCTATGGGTCAGAGAGAAAATGAAATAAACGCTTTTATGGACCAATTGTCACGCAAGGATGCCGAGGTGAAGGCAATGAAATCATCTGCCAGCTGGAGAGTCACTGCACCGCTTCGGTGGCTGAGACGAGCGTTTTCGCCGCGGGGCTGGCGGAGTCGCGTGGGTCGTGGCATGCGCATGGTCTATGATCGTTTGCCTTTGTCGACCACGCGCAGGCTCGCGGTGAAGCGCGTCCTGTTTAGGACCAGCGCCCCGCTGATCAGGAACACGGCAACGTATCAGGCGTGGCGCAAGCACGAAAAAAATCTCGGCGAGGCACCCGGGGTCATGCAGAGCGACGGGCAAGCTCCGTTGCAGTCTGCTGCACCGGTCATTGTAGAGCCCACCGCTGAAGCATCGCGTGTGCTTGGTGATCTATATCAACTGTCTGCCGGAGGGGTGCATGCCGACTATGTCCCCATGGATGACCGTCCCGCCGATACCGCGAATCTGGATGTTCGTGCGATCGCGTTCTATCTGCCGCAATTCCACCCCATTCCGGAAAACGACGCCTGGTGGGGCAGGGGTTTTACGGAATGGACCAACGTGTCCAAGGCCGTTCCACAGTTTGTAGGACATCATCAGCCTCACCTCCCAGGCGAGCTCGGGTTTTACGACTTGCGCATCGTGGACGTCATGCGTCGGCAGGTCGAGCTGGCGCGGCACTATGGTGTTCAAGGATTTTGTTTCCATTACTACTGGTTTGGCGGCAGGCTTTTACTGGAACGGCCGCTGCAGCAGTTCTTGGATAACAAGGACATCGACTTCCCCTTTTGCATCTGCTGGGCGAACGAAAACTGGACCAGGCGCTGGGATGGTCTCGATCAGGAGATGCTCATCGCGCAAAACTACTCGCCCGAGGACGATATTGCGTTCATCACGGCGCTTGAGCCAATGCTGCGCGATCCTCGCTATATCAGGGTGGGTGGTCGACCGCTGGTCGTCCTCTACCGTCCCTCGATTTTGCCCGATGCCGCGGCGACAGTGCTCCGTTGGAGAGACCATTGTCGCAACGTGGGAATCGGAGAACTGTTCGTCGCCATGGTCCAGTTCGATGTGGAAGATCCGCGGCGGTTCGGCTTCGATGCGGCTATCGAGTTCCCCCCGCATAAGCTCGCCCGCGACCTGGCGCCGATCAACGGTTCGCTGCAGATCGTCAACCCGGGATACTCGGGTCATGTTGTCGACTATCGCGACATCATCGAGAGCGCGCGCAAGATGAGTGACGTCGACTACCACATGTTCCGCGGCGTTTTCCCCTCCTGGGATAACGAAGCGCGAAAGCCCGGTCGCGGCTATACGTTCGCAAATGCCACGCCGCGTCGTTATCGCGAATGGCTGAACATGGCGGTTGACTATGCGCGACGGCATCCCGTGCATGACGAGCGTATCGTGTTCATCAATGCATGGAACGAATGGGCAGAAGGGGCGCATCTGGAGCCCGATCGCCGCTACGGTTATGCCTATCTGAAGCAGACACGTGCCGCCTTGCGGCATGGCGCAGACGTTGGTTGCGAGCGCAATCAAGTCGTAGTCGTGTCCCATGATGCGCATCCGCATGGTGCGCAATATCTCGCATTGAACCTCGTGCGAGAGCTTCGCCGGTGCATGGGCATGGATATAGAGGTATTGCTGCTGGGAGAGGGTCGTCTAGTTCCGGACTTCGAAGCCTTGGCTCCCGTGCATAAGCTATACGAGGAGGCATGCGATGTCGGGGAAGTAGCTCGCGATCTCTACCGACGCGGCTTCTCTACGGTTATTGCCAATACCGCTGTTTCAGGCAAGATCGTCGGCGAGCTGCACGAAGCAGGGCTCAAAGTGACCTCGCTCGTGCACGAGTTGCCTGGCGTCATCAGGAACTACGGCCTGCAAGACGCCGTGCGTGAGATGAGTGCGTATGCCGAGCACATCGTCGTGCCAGCTGCGGCGGTGGGCAAAGGGCTCTGCGAATTCGTCGATACGCCACAAATGCATGGCAAGCTCGTAACTCGCCCCCAGGGTATGTTTACGCGCAGCCGGTATCGAGGTTGGGTCGATCTTTCGGAAGCACGCGGCAATCTGCGCAGGCGCCTCTCGCTGAGTAAAAAGGCCAAGATCGTTTTGTCCGTGGGATATGCGGACTGGCGCAAGGGCGTGGATCTTCTTGCCCAGGCTGCGATTTCCTGCATGAATGCCGAACCCGACCTGCATTTTGTCTGGGTGGGGCATCACGACTCGAATATCGTGGCCGAGGCCACGGCCATGCTGTCGGCCGCTGGCTGTGAGTCGCGCTTCCACTTCGTTGGACTGGACTTCGATACGGACGACTATTACGCCGGTGCTGACGTCTATGCGTTGACGTCGCGCGAAGATCCGTTCCCCTCAGTCGTGTTGGAAAGTCTGTCGGTCGGTACTCCTGTGGTCGCATTCGCGGCGACCGGTGGCGCGGCTGACCTGATCGAGCAACAAGGCGGCGGCATTTGCGTCCCTGCATTCGACACGGCGGCTTATGCGCAGGCACTGCTCGACATCCTTCGCAATTCCGCGTTGCGAAGCGAGCTGGGCGCCACCGGTGTGAAGTTGGTCGATTCCTCCTTCTCGTTCCGGACATATGCGATGGATCTTCTCGCGCTCAGCGGTATGGATGTTCCGCGAGTGTCCGTCGTCGTACCCAACTACAACTACGCCCGCTACATGCAGGAGCGGCTTGCAACGATTTCCGATCAGACAGTGCCCGTATACGAAATCATCGTCCTTGACGATGCATCTTCCGATGACAGCCTTAGTACACTTCAGGATCTCAGGTGCAAGATTCACCCCGAGCCAAGAATCATCACGAATCAAACCAATAGCGGTTCCGTATTCCGGCAATGGTTGAAAGGCGTGGAGCTGGCCAAGGGCGATTATGTTTGGATTGCCGAGGCCGATGATCTTTGCAAGCCGAACTTCTTGAGGCGATTGACGCGCCTCCTGCAATCGCATTCCGAGGCGGTGCTGGGATACACGCAATCTGAGCAGATCGACGAGTCGGGCAAAGTGCTTTCGCCCGACTATCTCGGCTATACGGACGATTTGGATTTGGCGCGCTGGTCCGAGAGTTACCTGGCCGACGGCGTGGACGAAGTGACCGCCGGTCTGGCCGTGAAAAACACCTTGCCGAATGTGAGTGCGGTGCTGTTCAGGAGAGAGGCGCTGCTCGAGGTACTCCAGGACAACATCGAAGACATTGCCAGTTACCGCATCGCGGGCGATTGGCTGGTTTATTTACTGATGCTAAAGAAGGGTAAGATGGTGTACGACGCTAGCCCGTGCAACCAGCATCGCCGGCACTCCACCAGCGTGACGCTCGGATCGGCGGCGGAGTTGCATTATCAAGAAGTGGTGCGAGTTCAGCGCGCGGCGGAGAAGTTGTTCGAACTGGACGAGCGAACCAAGGAATCCGCGCGCCTTTATGCACGTATGGTGAGGTCACACTTGGGGCTCCCCGATGCCCACATTGCGGCGACTGACACATGAGCGTATTGATTATTGGCGGAAACGGGTTCCTGGGGTCGAACCTGGTCAGCGGGTTGCGCGAAGCAGGACGTCGCATCCGGGTGCTTGATCGTTCCCCGCAACGCCCCGATTTCGATTGGCAGGGTATTGACTATCGTTTGGGCGGCCTCGACACCACCGATGTGCTGGTCGATGCGCTCGATGGCGTTGAGATGGTTTATCACCTGGCGAGCACGACGGTACCGGGTACGTCCAACCAGGATCCAGTGTTTGACGTAACCAGCAACGTCGTAGGCAGCCTAAATTTGGTCGCCGCCATGTCGAAGGTCGGAGTGCGGCGTATCGTGTTCTTCTCGTCTGGCGGCACGGTCTACGGCGTGCCGCAGAGCCTCCCCGTTGCGGAAAATCATGTCCTGAGGCCTATATCCTCATATGGCGTCACCAAAGTTGCCATCGAAAACTATTTGTTGATGTACCAGCAACTGGGCGTTCTCGACCCACTGATCCTGCGGCCGTCGAATCCTTATGGGCCACGGCAGTCGACAGCGGGTATCCAAGGTGCGATCGGCGCATTTCTGGGGAAGGCGCGCCACGGGCAGGCCGTTACGATTTGGGGCAGTGGCGAAACAGTTCGCGATTATATTTACGTCGATGACCTTATCGCATTGGCTATCAAGGCTGGTTTGAGCGATGCTTGCGGTGTCTACAATGTGGGGAGCGGGGCCGGATTGTCGTTGAACGAAATCTGTGCCCTCATCCGAGAAATTACCGGGACTGCCTTGCCTGTCGAGTATTTGCCGGCGCGCAAGTTCGATGTGCCTAAGGTCGTTCTGGATATCGCAGCGGCCCAGATGCAATTCCAATGGGCTCCTCGCGTCCCATTGCGTGAGGGGCTCACCAGAACATGGGCGGCGCTGCAGGCGGTTCCCTAAGGTTTTTCTGAACGAGTTATCCCGACGCATTTTGATAACGTTTGATCTGTTAGGTTAATGCTTTTGCATGCAGGAGGGAGCAAGGCTAATGGCTATGACGGCTGGCGTTCCAATGAAGAAGTGGGTGCAAGATCTCGTACGCAGTCAGACTGAAGCAGTTACTTCACCATTAGGCGATCCCCTGCCTGCATTCCCTCCCGAAGCCCTGCAAGTTGCCACGACCGGGCGTTACGGCGAATCGGCTATTGAACAGGCGGCTAATTTTTATGAAGACGCCGTCAATGGCATTGCCAAGTGCAGGACCTCGATCGGCCCCGACTGGAAGGTTCTGGATTTCGGCAGTGGATGGGGGCGCATCACCCGGCTGGCTCTGCGTGATTTCAAGCTGTCGAACATTCATGGCATAGACGTGGACGAGGGCTTGGTGTCGTTGTCCAACGACCTGTTCGGCACATCGATATTCGCCACATGCAAGTCGTTTCCGCCCACGGATATCCCCAGTGGCTCGATGCACCTTGTGCTGGCCTATTCGGTTTTTTCGCATCTATCCGAGGAGGCTGCTCGGGCGTGGCTGGAGGAATTCGCCAGAGTCTTGAAGCCTGGCCAGTTCGTTGCATTCACCACGCGTGGGGAATCCTTCCTCGACTATTGCCAGCAGTTGGCTACCCATCACAACGATGTCGCTGTAAGCAGCTACCAGGACACGCTCTCGCAGATGTTTCCCGCGCACGAAATCGATAACATCAAGACGGCCTACCGTCGCGGAGAGTTCATTTATCGCGGTATCGGCGGCGGCGGCATACGCGACGGCAGCTTCTACGGCGAAGCGTTCTTGCCCAAGGGCTGGGTGGAGCGTCAACTCGGCAAAACGTTCGATATCGTTCATGCCGGCATCAACCATGCGCGCTACGATCAGTTTTGCTTTGTGCTTCGAAAGAAGAGATCGAAAGCTTTGCTGATCAGACAGGCACTGGGCGTGGCCAGGGCATAAGTACGCACCACGGCGGATCGATCCACTGTAGGCCTAAGGGATTCTGATTCTGGCAAGGTGGCTTGCCCGGCCCGAAATCGAGCCGTGTATGCGGATCGAGCCTGGGCGGCGCGCAGGCTCGCATCGCGATAAAAGCCACAACGCATTCGGCTCCAACCGGGATGCGATGCTTCGGTACTTCTTATGCCGGCTTTTCGGCAACAAGCAGAAATTGACGTCCGAGAATCGGCCAGGCTAGAGGCACTTTGAGATACGCGCTGACGAGAAGTGGATGCTGCGGAAGCGCTGATCGCGTCGTATATGGCAGGAATCGCGGAATATTCCGAATGACGTGAAATCCGTTGATCGAAAGGCCTTCTTCCAGCGAAGCATGAGAGAGCGGAAGATGGTGATCGTAGAAGTCCCAATATTCGCCCGCGAGATAGCGAATGTTCGGCCCCATCACGATGAATTTACCGCCGGGGCGAAGTACGCGATGCACTTCCTGCAAGACGGCATCGCACGCGCTCTTCGATTCCAGGTGCTCGAGAAAATTCGATGTGAATACAACATCGATGCTGCCTGACTCAACGCCTACCATCTGGTCGGCACGCGTTTGGTGAAACGCAATGTCCTTATTGAGAAATCCCTTGGTGTCGGGATTCAGGTCGATGGCGTGCTTGCTTTTCGCCTCGATATTGTTGATGAACTCGCCATAGCCGCACGCGACATCCAGCACCGTCGAACTCGGGTCGATCAACCGCTGGAAGAATTCGCGGCAAAGCACGCGCCAAATTTTCATTTTTCCCGGCAGCTGGGCTTCGTTGAAGCGAAAGCGATAGAGCGAAGCGAGGTCAGTCATAGAATCACGCAAATGTAAGTTTCTTGTGGGCGTAAAAGCTCAGAAGGATTGGCGACCCGACCCCGGCGAGGTGCCCGATCGCCTCGTCGAGTCCGGTGTTGGCTACAACGATACTTGCGAGCTTCGCTACCGAAACGCTCACGACAACAGTGAGCACGAGACCCGCGAGGTTGACCAAAACGTACAAATAAATCTGTTTGGTCGTACCGTGTCTGCCCCCGGTAAATACGTATTTCCTCATTAACAGGAAGCCGGTAGCCAAACCTACGAAAAACGCCAAGGTAATGGATGGTACGTAGGACAGATAGTGGTTGAAAGCGAATCGGGACAAAAAATTTGCAGCAGCAGCAATGCCTCCAGCAACTGCAAATTTGCCGAATTGATTAATCAGGCGCATCTGTTGCGATCTCTTTAAACCCCCGTTGGTCGCTTGCCTGAATCATCCCCGGCGAGCAAACCCCATTTATCCAAGTATAGCAAAGCTTGGCGACCCATTCGCCGCATTATCGGGTCCAGACTTCCCCGCGATGTTCCCCGGCACCTCGCCTCATGCGTCCGGCTCGGCCTTCAGCACCTGAGGCCGGGAGTCCCCGAATGCCATGCGATAGCAAGCCGCCAGCGCTATGCCGCAGAGCACGAGCACGGGAGCTATATCCACATACCGGGCCGATAAAAGGGGTTCGATGACCCAGACAATTGCCCCGTAACAGATCGACAGGAGGCATACCAAGTCGAAATACCATTTACGGGCCAGTATCAGCGCCAGCGTCAGGCTCGCTAGAACTTCCAGAATGGACTCATAAGACTGTGCGTGGTTTATATAGCAGTCGAATCCGAATAAGACGTAAAAGCCAACGGCCAGAAGGCCCGTGCACATCATGATTGGCAACAGGCGAGTAGACCCCTGTGTTGCCTTGTCCCTAACGACGAGTTTGCCAAGGATCAGAGGCACGATACCAATCGCCAGAAAGCGCAGTGAGGGCACGAAGTTGAAAAAGTCTTTAATTCGCAACGCTCCGTCGTAGGAGTCCACAGGAGCAGACTCATACATGCCACATGTGGTTGCCTGGCCGGCAAAAATGATCTTCAACGCTAGCTCTTTCATCCGTAGCCAAGAAGAAAGCGTCAAATTCGCATAAGCGTCGTGGATAGTGGCGAAGAGGCTTTTGCCCTCCTCGCCAAAGCCGAATGTCCCGGCAAAGGCGTACTTGATAAGAGCGTTGCCAGGCGGCTGCTCGAAGTGCTGCCACAGTGCCCACGGTGCAAGTACGAGTAACCCCGTAATAGCGGCGCCAACGCAGAAGCGTACCGACGGCAGTCCGCGAAGCGCGAAAGCGAAGATGATGGCCGCAATGATTCCAAACGCGGTTCCACCGTGTGACAGGAGGCCGAGGCAACTTAGTGCAGCGGCAACGATAAGTTTGGAGTCAAACTTTCTCTGAGTTTGTTGTGCGTTGACCATAATCGGCTCCAAGAGCAGCGTAAACGCTACGAGAGCAAATGCCGCACCGAGCATCTTGGGCCAGATGAATACGCTGTTGAATATGGCAAATGGGGTCAGTGCAATGATCACCATCGCCTTGAAGACGTCACGGCGATCCAGGCGCATCGCCGTTAAAAGGTAATAGAGCGCGACGGCCCATAATCCATTGATGACGATGCCCGAAATCTCCTGATACTGATAGAAGAGGGGGTAGCCATCCCTATGCGACGTCGAGAGCCAGGACACGAGGCGCAGTGTGGACATCAGGCCGTAAGCCAGCGGAGGGCGGTCAGATATCTTCCACGGACTGAAGCCAAGGAGCCTGGGATCATGCCCATGGAATAGGTGCTCCGATATGAGCATGGGCAACTGGTCATCGGTCGACCATTGCACTGGTGTGAATAGCGCGTTGACTGTCCATGGACCTGCGCCATTGTGTGTCGCTACAGCGAGACAGAACGCTGAGATTACGACTGCCGCCCAAAGCGCAGTAGGTGTCTTCCAAGATTGCCACGCGCGAGCGAGCACATTGCGGCGACGCGCGCGTAACCAGATAAAAAGGGCTGGCACAGAAAGGAGCAATACAGCAGAGATTATGCGTCCTGCGTGATGCGACGCGAAGTAAATAAAGAACAGCGCGTAGCCAATCAATCCGAAACAAATCATCCCTGACGTCAGCCAGTTGCCTCCGCTGCGGTTGAAGCCAAGAAAAACGCTTGGCAAAAAAATCAGGCTCCATGCAAATGCGAAGGTGAAGGTGAAGGCAAGGATACCTATCAAGCCAATGAAGCTATTCTTGTAGTACTCGACCCAGGATATGGAGAAAGGCGTACCAACTGTGATGAAAAAGGTCGTGCTCGCGCTGTATGCGTTCAGAGCTACGTCGCCGGGGCACCATTCGGAAGGAAGCCGAAGAAGCGCTTCCGTCATTTGTGTATTTGTTCTAGCGGACGCCACGGGTAGCTGCGCGCCTGACTTCAGGCACACTAGATAGAGCTTTATGCCGTCGGTTCCAGCAAAGCCTCCGTAAGGCACCGCCATATAGCGTCGCGGTTTGAAGGGTTTGGTTCGGATATCCGCCTTGGTAGCCTGCGTACTTGGGCTCCAGGTTCGCCAATAGACCGCCTGGGGTGAATTTCGAATGCTGTCGCTAACTTCGTAGAGTCCAGGCTGTGTGTTTTGGAAAGCCGCGCCGTTGATAACCCAGTCGGTCTTACTGATCAGCGGCGTCGCCTTTCTGGCGGGCCAGGCGGCAATGAGCATGCTCAAACCGAGAACGCTTATGAAAAACATGAGCGCTACACGGCGAGCGTTGTTCAACAAATGCGAGTATGGAAAAGCAAGCTTTTCAGAACGGTGCCTTGTATCAAACATTTGATAAGTTCCGCCGCTGTATGCGGGATGCGATGTTGATGGGCAAAAAGCTCATTGGTAGATCACGCAATAGCCGACGACGCTGGGTGATCTATGTTGCGTCACTACATCCAACAGTTCGCGGTATGAGTCTTTGGTCTTAATGTCTTCGCTGAGTTTATTCGGACAAACAATTATTGCGCCGATACGCTCGCCATCGGTGTATCTGAGCGGATCGGCTGCGATGGCGCTTAGCGTGCTTGCGCTGAGCGGTGTGTATATGTTGATTTGGTCGGGAATCAGCAATGCTCGTCTTTCCGAGTAATATGGAATTTCGGAAGACCAAAGCAAGCCGAAGCCCATTAGCACCTGATCTTGGGGGACGCTCTTGCGAATGTAGGAAGCCAGTAGTATTTGCTGATCCCTATTGGCCGGGCCCGTCATGACCGCATAGAAGTACTTTGAATAGCCATAGACTTGAAACAAGACCAGGCATGCGAGTAAAGCGACAGAGCTACGCGGACTGAGCAGGCCGATGCAGAAGATGGCGTATCCGGAAGCGAGGATCAGAAATACTGCATTCGCGTACTGATAATAGTTATGGATGGTATGCAGGCTGGAAAATATCAGGTACGGCGCTACATAGAGCGCCAGAAGAGTAAAAAAAATTGCCAATTGACGCCTGCCAAGCCGAAACAGCGCAAGCGCCGTTACCAACCCCACTGGTAACCATGAGCCGAAGGTTTCGTTCGGTGCGCGCATCAGAACTACGCGCCAGAGAGCCGGAGACACTCTCTGTGACAATGTTCCGAAATTCCACCGCGACAAAGCGCTGCTGGTTAAGAACTCGCCGATCAGATTTTGCGATTTCACCAGATCGCTGTAATGCGTCCACGCACACAAAGCGACTACAGAAAGCGCAGTTGCAAGTGCAATCTGGAAAATGGGATATAGCTGTTTTGGACTCCAGATGCGATCTCTTCTGCAATAAATTGCATATACGACGATGATCGCACCGGCGAATGAAAATCCAAGGAAGGTGGTGATTTTAATGGATGCTGCTAGCGAACCCGTGAGGGTCGATTCAAGCAGTCCATATGTACTGGGCGAGTTAAGGTGATCTGCAATCGCGGCGACGAACCATATGGAGAAAAATAGAGCGGTCGACTCCATCATGAACGTTCGCGACCAAAAGACGTAGATCGGGCTAAAGAGCAGCAGTGTGCTGCATATCCGAAAGAGGGATTGTCCTTTTTTAAAATGACTGGTGAAACGCCACAACGGCCACAGGCAGGCGAAGAAGAAGCCTTCGTTAACGACGCGTCCCGCTTCGTCCAGCGTAAGTAAGTGGATGTGTGACGCAAGAGTTGCGACTATCCACTGGTAAAGGGGAAATTCCAGAGGGATGGACCATGGCGAGCCGAGAACTGGAGTCGGGTACGCAAGCCAAGGGCCGCCCTTCATCATCCAGTAGGTGCTGATCGCTGTCTGTGTCTGACGTAACGCAAACTCGTCGAGGATGGGGCGATCGAATCCGATGATCAGCTGCGATAGGCAAAATAACGCACCGAGCAGCACGAATGCCCATTCAATTCTCTCGATAGTCGTACTGGTCCGTGAAGTATCCATATGTCCTGATGACCGAAATATCCTGCTGCCTGACGCGACGTTGAAGCTGGTAGCGGACTAGTTCAAGTTGAGAATGCGTCCGGCGTCGCACATAAATTCTTGGCCGCGGTCATCGTCGTAAGCCACCAGCACGTGGTATCGCCCGCCCGGTAAATTGGATGTGCCGATCAAGCTTAGGAAGCCGGCGTCTGCAAATCCTTCCCTACCTTCGAATGCCTCCTGTACATCCTGGCGTTCGGCTCGAAATGTAAGGGGAACCTTGTAAGCATCATGTGTTGAGGTATCGATCAGCTCGATCCAGGAATTTTTGGCGTTTGTCCCGTCCGTTTGATTGATCAGCCAGCCCCCCAGCCCGACGGTCGTATCATGTGGCAGAGATATATCCCTGTCATAGTTCTGTCCGTTTATTGCCTCGATGTTGCAGCTGGTCACACTCTGAAAGCTCTTCTGTGCTTCAGCGGCAGACAGCTTTACCGGGGCAACTTGGTTAAGCGGCGTAGGTGTTGTGGGGATTGGAAGATTGATTTGACCATGCGTGTCCTTTGACTGGACCCCAGGCGGAAAAAGAAACCGAAATGCTGCAATGGCTAAAGCGCCTATAACAAGTACGCCAATACCTTGCTTGCTGCGCTTTCGGCTAGTTTCGCTGGTGATTTCGTTACTCATTAATTTGAACCCTTGAAGGAGTTGTCCAGTTGCAAAAGCCAGTTAGGCAGCCAGTGACAAAGGCGACGAGTGTGCAGGAGACACATGAAATAATTTGCTGCTGATTACTACGATGAGTGCATACTGTTGAATCGGGTGCTTGATTGGCAGAAATAAATGAGTGCTTTTGTGTGGATGGAGGCTGCGTCATGAAAGAGCTTGCGCCGAGTTTGTGCTCCGGGTGCAAATCAGATGTCGATGCTGAGGTTTTCCCGGTATGCACAAGTATTTCTCCCCGATTAGTAGCAAGATTATTGCCGACGCGAAAGCCTCTATTTGTACGTCACACACGAGCCGACCACTTCGGATGTCCTGCCGCGTGTAAGCCTGTCCAAAAGCGTGTTGTATGCAGTTTTGGTGCCAGCCGCTTCAGAAAAGCTATTGGGACATACGATGACAAGGCCAATGTGCTTTCCGTCAGCAAACTTTCCCGGATCAGCCGCGATCTTGAGTAGAACAGCGTCAGATGTCCCGTTACTGATGAGTAATGCACGTCGCTCTGCGTAATAAGGTACTTCGGAAGACCAGTCCAATCCAAATCCTGCTACAACGTCATCAGGATTCACGTTACGGCGCGCGTATGAAGCAAGTAAAACTTGCAGTTCGCGATTTTGCGGCTTGATGCTCTGGTAAAAAAATTTAACGTAACCGTATGCGTCGAAGGAAATCGCGCACAGAAGTAAGGCAGTGAGAAGTTTGGGCCGTTTGTGAGCGATACAGAAAATCAAATAAGCGGCGGCCAGGACCAAGAAAATCGAATTGGCGTATTGATAGTAATGATGTATCACATGGAGGTTTGGAAAAACAAAAAATGGCGCGGCGAACAAAAATAGCAGCAGTCCATAGGCCAGGAGTTGCGGGCGCGATAGCTTCCTTAGCGCTAAAACCGTTAGGGCCAAGACGAATAGCCACGTACCTAGCGCCTCATTCGGGGCGCGTCGAAAAATGGTCATGCGAAGATCCGGCGACTTCCTCTGCGCCAGGGTGCCGAAGTTCCAAGTCTTTAGTGCTTCACTCGTATAGCCCGTGGCCAAAATATTTTTCATTTTTAAGCCGTCGCTAAAGTGGGTCCAGGCATAGAGGGACGCTATAGCGATGACAATGGTCAGGGCCATTGCCGCGATTATAAAGAGCTGTCTTTTGAGGGAGTTGTTGTTGCGGTTTGCATATAGGATGTATAGAACAACCAGTGCCCCGGCAAATGAGAAGCCGACAAACGTAGTTATTTTTATGCAGGCTGCCAACGCACCGGTGATGGTGGTTTCAGCGAAGCCGTAAGCGCTTGGGGCGTTGACGTAATCCGTTATAGAGGCAACGAACCATAGTGAAAAAAACAGTGCTGTTGACTCGATCATGAAAGAGCGAGACCAAAACACGTAGATCGGTGAACACAGAAGAAGTCCTGCACAAATGCGAAAGAGGGATCTTCCGCTTTTGCAATGCGTCGAAATGCGCCATAGCGGCCATAGACAAGCGAAAAAGAAGAATTCACTAACGAGGCGGCCGGCTTCATCCAGCGAAAGGAAGGGGCAGCATTCCGCTAACAGGGCAACGATCCACTGGTATAGCGGAAACTCGAATGGAAGTGCCCAAGGGGCGCCCAGGACTGGTGTGGCGTAAGCAAGCCAAGAGTCGCCTTTTAACATCCAGTAGACGCTGATGGCCGTCTGAGTCTGGCGAAAAGCGTATTGGTCAAGTATTGATTGACTAAAGCCAAGGATCAGCTGAGATAAGCTGAACAAAACACCTAGCCCTAGTAACGTCCATTCAATCCGTGCAGCTACTTTTGATCCTGAGTCGGTGTTCATAAGCTTGACTTGTCCCCTGTTTTTAACTCGTCCAGCAGTCTTTCGCTTAACCTTGCTTACAGAGTGGAGCGAAAGGTACTCATGTCTCCCGTGGTTCATTACTGTTGTGGCGATCGCCCCAATGCCACGAACGACGGTCTCTCTGACATCGGTCCCCCCGGGGGCCGATAACAGATGATCAGCCAATACCAATCAGATAATGACGATCTGCAAGGCCGCAGCCAGGTTTGCCAGTGCGAATCACCACACGTCGCCGTGAAATGCGTTGACGGCGGATTGAAAGACGAAAAGTCGGTTCAGCGCGAACGCATGTGATCATGCCCGTGACATGGAAGGTAACGATAGCGGGCACATACGACATCCACTTGCCGAGAAGGATGCGTGAGCCGAAGTTGGCTATCGTGGCCACGCCGCCGGTAAATGGAAATCCGAAGATTTGGCGCGACTTCATCCCACGTGCCCTGTGGCCTCATCTATCAGTTTCGATGCTACCGCTATGCTCTCGTTGATCGAGCGGTCCTCGGGGTAATAGTACGCAGTATCCGCCATATACAGCCCGCTTACGGGCGTTTTCATGGGCGGGAGCATGTCGTAGAACCCGGGAGGGCAGATGGTTTGTGCAAAGTCGTAGCGATGGCAGTGTCGTGCTAGCACCCAGTCGCGTGAAAACGCCGGGTTGATCTTGGGCAGATAACGGATCACCTCGTCGATCAGATCCTCGTTGCTATGGGCCCACTTGGGATGCGTTTTGGGCATGTAGAAGGGGGCGTACAGCACGGACGGCGACATTCGGTTGAGGTTGGAATATTCGATGACGCCGGGAATTTCGATGGATGAGTCGTTGATGTTCATCCAGAAATTTTCGCTGAGCGGCTGTTTTAACTTCAGGATGACGCACGCGACCGGAATATTTTTGATGCGATTGATGCGGGCGGCAAAGTCGGCGGGAAGGTCCGGAACCAGTCGTGGCACATATTGGATCGGTGCAGTTGAAATGAGCGCATCGCACGAGCGTTGTTCCCCGCCGACCACGATGCCGCTGACGCGACCATCCGTGAGGACGACCTTGTCGATGCCGGATTTGAGATGAATGCGTCCACCCCGATCGACAATAAAGCGCTCCATTTTGGCGAGCAGCGTTGCCGAGCCGCCTTCGAGATAGCCCATGCTTTCTTGCATGAGATTGCGGCGGGACAGGGCTACTCGCTTGATGCGGGTGCCGATCCACGCGGCCGAGATGTCGTCGCTGTATTCGAACAGCTTCAGATCGAACAGGCTTTTCCAGAGCACGTTGTAGGCGCGCTCGCCGATCCATTTGCGCAGCCATGCGGTGGCGCGGAGTTTGTCGAACGGGCGCCAGTCCTTGATGCCTTTGGCGTACATGGCGTGCACGCCGTAGCGAATCTTGCTGATGAAGTCGAGACCGTCGAAAGCCAGCAGAGCGAACGGCGTTCCCCACTTGTACAACTTGCCGTTATAGAAGAATCCCATCTTGGTATCCGTCCACCGGAGCTTGTCCGACAGCCCAAGCTCCTTCAGTAGATCGAACAGTGCAAAGTCGGTCTTGCAGATGAAGTGGTAGTAGCGCTCGATCTCCAGGCCATCGAAATCGAAGTTCGCAGACATGCCGCCGATGCGGTCGTCGCGCTCGTAGATGTCCACTTCGTAGCCGCGCTTGAGGAGCTCCATCGCCGCCATCAGACCCATCGGGCCGGCACCGAGTACGACGTATTTCATTGGCAATGTCCGCTGGAATAAGTGATGAGCATGATAGGTCCTTTGGCTCGAGGGCTATCGTTTGAGCACGATGCCGCTGTAAGTCGGGTCGCAATAGCTTTCTCGTACTGCATCTACGAATGGTGTCTGTCGCACGCCGAAGACGCGCTCGGTATCCACCCCGTGGAACTCATCGCCTGCCGTCAGGGCCTTCAGTTGATCGGCGGTGAAGGGCGGTTTGCCGCTGAACAGCGCGTAGACGCGCAACAGGAAGTGGAAAAGGCCGTAGGGAATATGCATGATCGGAGTTCGCAGCTTTTTCACCTGTTTGATCGTGCGTATGATGTCCACATAGTCGATTCGCGTGTCGCCCACGATGTTGTACGCGTCGCCAGCGGGCTGGTTTTCGATGCAGCGGACGATGCACCGGCAGAAATCGCGTTCGTAAAGAGGCTGGCGCATGTAGCGGCCGTCGCCGGGGATGGGAAAGACCGGCGTTTTGGCCATGAATCGCGACAGCCACCCCAGGTGCTTGGGGTCGAACCATCCAAACATCAGTGTGGGGCGCAGCACGCAGTGCTGGACTCCACTTTCGGAAACCAGCTTTTCCTGCGCTTTTTTTGTGTTGGTGTAGTCGTCGTTCGCGACTGAATTGACCACGGACGAACTGATGTGCACCAGATAGGGTACGCCATGCTTTCGCGTCGCATCGAGTACGCGTTGCGTTGCATCGATGTTGTTGCGCACGAACAGGTCGGGGAACTTTCCAGTGATCTGCGCGTGCAACTGGACGATGCAGGCCGCACCGGAAAAGGCATCAGTCCAGGAGCCGTCTTCGGCAAGATCCTGTTCGATGACGGTGATGTCCGGATGCAAGTCATGCAGGATCTTGAGGTTGTAGGCGTGCTTGTCTATGGCCACGATGTTGTCGTAACCCTGTGCCTTCAATTCCACGACCAGGTTCTGCCCTACCAGTCCGGCCGCACCGGTCAACACCAGCTTGACGTGCTTATCGATCTTGCTCATATGGGTTCTACAATTTGATGCGCTTGAAAATGGGTTCGGGGATGTGCCGGATGATCAGCATGATGATCGACCAGAACCACGGGAGATAAATCACGCTGCGACGGCGGTCGACGGCACGCACGATGCCACGCGCTATCGCATCGGGCTTGGCCCAAAGCGCACCTTTTTGAAAGTGCTGCGTCATGGGTGTATCGACGAAACCGGGTTTGATGGTGATCACGGTCACGCCTACCTTGGCCAGTCGCTGCCGCATGCCGCTCGCGAATGTGCTCACCGCCGCCTTGGCCGCCCCATAGAGATAGTTGCTCTGCCTTCCGCGGTCCCCCGCAACAGAGGATATGACTGCCAGTACCCCGTGCCGTTGCGCTTCCAGTTCCGTTGCGGCAATCGTCATGAGGGAGATGGTGGCGGTGCCATTGGTATTGAATTCGGAAACGGCGTGATCGGCGGAACGCTCGCACTCGCTTTGGTCGGGCAAGGTTCCATGCGCGATCAGTACGACATCAACTTTTTCCAGCCACGACCAGGCCTTTGCGAACGCATCGACGTGCGCGGCGTGATGGTTGACGTCCAGCGTGCCGAAAGCGACATCTGCGGCTCCGCGTATCTTGAGATCCTGCGCCAGGTCCTCCAGGCGCTGTGCTCGACGGGCGATGAGGTACAGCCGAGCTCCGCGGGCTGCGTAGCGTCGGGCTGTGGCTTCGGCGATGGCGGACGTCGCGCCGATGATGATGACCCTGTGCATGCCTACTCCGTGACCCGTCGCCAGAAGCTGGACGAAAACCGGGGATCGATGAAATGACTGAAATCTTCCCAAGTTGGGAAATATTGACGAAACCGCCGCCCTGCCATGCGGGCGTCCTTGGCCGGATAGACGGCGCCGCCAGCCTCGGCAACGATGTCGTCGAGCGTTTCCAGCAAGCGTAGTGTCTGATCGCCGCGATTGGGAAAGTCGAGGGCGAGCGTGGTGCCGGGGCGCGGAAAGGACAGCATGCCCGGCGATACCCGGTCGCCGAATTGCTTGAGCACCGCGAGGAAGGAGCCTTCGCCGGCGGAAGCAATGGTTTTAAGCAAGTGTTCTATGCATGCCTTGGCATCGGAAGGGGGGACGACGCATTGGTATTGCATAAAGCCGTGCGGACCGTAGATGCGGTTCCAGTCAGCAATACTGTCCAGCGGGTAGAAATAGGGTTCGTAGTGCGTGGTCGCTTGTACGACCGATGCCCGCTGTCGATGAAAGTACAGGCTGTTGAACGCCTTCAGGCTCAGGGGATTGATGAGCGAAAAGGGCGGCGAAAAAGGCACGCCCAGTCGTCGCCCGGGGGCGGATGGGCGGGCATCCGGGCAGGCCGGGGCGTGGTTGGCGCAGGTAAAGATGCCGCGGCCCAACGATCGGTCCTTGCCGGCGCAGTCGATCCACGCGACAGTGTATTCGTGATCGCTGGCGGAGCGTTCCGACAAACGGAAGAAGCCGTCGAGATCCTCGAACCGATGAGATTCCGTGCTCATCCAGGCCCCTGCTATGCGGCGCAGCTGGAGGGTCGCCTGAGTAATCAGGCCGGTCAGGCCAAGGCCGCCGACGGTGGCTGCAAACCATTCCGTTTGACGCTGCGGTCCGCAGACTATTCGGCTGCCATCGGACCGAAGGAGTTCCAGGCTCAGTACGTGCTGCCCGAAGGTGCCGGTGACGTGGTGATTCTTGCCGTGCACATCATTGGCGATGGCCCCGCCCACGGTAACGAACTTGGTGCCGGGGGTTACGGGGAGAAACCAGCCTTGCGGGACGACAAGGTCCAGGATATCCGACAGCAGCAGACCGGCTTCGCATTCAAGTTGTCCTGATGCGGCATCGAAACGGATGTAGCGATCCATATTTCGCGTGCGCAGCAGGACACCGCCTTCATTGAGGCAGCTGTCTCCGTAGCTGCGACCATTACCGTGCGGAAGCATCAGTCCTGCGATATCGGGTAGCGCCTGGCGCCGATCCGAGACATCGACAACAGTCTGCTGTGAGATCGCGGGGTAGCGTCCCCAGGATTGGACGACTCTGCTCATCAGATCGAAAGGACTACGATGATGCCGGCGATCAACAGCAAAACGCGACTCACCTTGTCCGTGATCGCAAAGACAACAGGATCATCGTGCATGATGCCGCGATGGGCGATCGCCCACGTCCGACTGATCCAGTACAGCAACAAAGGACAAAGCAGCCACAGATAATCAGGGTGGCGGTACAAAGACTGACTGGCGGTGCTATCGATATACAGCGCAAGTACCAGCACAGAAAGATATCCGCTGGATGCGCCGAGAGATTGGATCAGGGGGATGTCTTCTACATCATAACCGCGGCCGGCCGCCTTGATTTCCGCCGCTCGCTGCGCAGCAAGCAGTTCGGTGTAGCGCTTGACCATGGCGAGGCTGAGAAAGATGAACATCGAAAATGCCAGCAACCAAAACGACAGCTTTGCCTGGATTGCCGCAGTGCCCGCTACGATGCGCGTGGTGTAAAGCAAGGCGAGAACCACCACATCGAGCATGACGATTCGTTTGAACTTAAATGAATAGCCGGTAGTGAGCAGGTAGTAACCCAGCAAAACAAGCGCAAAAGTGGGCGTTAACCTCCAGGCTAGCGAGAAAGACGCTATCAGCAAGGCGAATGCGGCAATGGGACCCTGGTAGAGCGGGATGGTGCCGGCGGCGAAGGGGCGATGCTTTTTGCGGCGATGTTGACGGTCGGCGGACAAATCGAGGAGATCGTTCGTCACGTAAACGCTGGACGCGCAAAGGCCAAAACAAAGAAAGGCCAACGCCGTCGATAGAAAAGCCTTGGGCTCAAAAACGCGATGCGAGGCAAGCAGAGGCAAGAACAGGAGGATGTTTTTCACCCACTGGTGCACGCGAAGCGCTTTGAGCCATTGCCGACCGGTTGCTTCGGTGCGGCTGAAGGTTCGCTCCACGCGTGTCACACGGGCCGCGGCCACCGAGAGATTTGATCCGGATTCGACCACAATGGCGGCATTCGCGTACTTCCATACGTGCAGATCGACGGCGGCGTTCCCGACGTAGTCGAATCCACGTTCGCCATAAAGCTCCACCAGGGATGCGGCCTTGTTTGCTCCAGACAAATTGTGCTGCCCATCGCTGGCGATGACGTCGTCGAATCCGCCAACATGGTCCGCCACGCGGGTCGCAAGTGCGGTATCAGCCGCGCTGCACAGGATGGTAGTGCGCAGGGATTGTTGTTCCCGTACCCAGGCCACCACCTCGTCATTGTAGGGGAGCGTGGACACACTCAACTCCACGCGTTGCGCAATCTCCCGTTTGAGCCTGGCTTTTCCACGCAATAGCCAGACAAGCATCGGGAACAGCATGAACGGACGATGCGACAGTAGCGCGAAAGCCGACTCCACAAGCAGGTCCGTGCGAATCAACGTGCCATCGAGGTCGACGCACAAGGGCGGGCGCGCGCCTTTAGTGTCACGCGCGCTATCGGTCATCGTAATTGCGGATGTCATCCTTTCCCCATCATTGCAAGCGCCGGCCGCCACGAGATGTAAAGGCATCCGTGGCTAGACCTGCAAAACCCCTCACAAGATTATCATATTGCGCTTAGGGCAAGTGATCGTCGCAAGCAGCTTGGGGATGAAGGGGTAGCGCTCGAAGGGAAATGTCGCCAGCGTATGAATGGCTATTCGCGGATAACCCGATTGACCTTCAGAAGGTTCCCGGCGCTGCTTTGACAGATTTTTGACCGTCAGGTGGGCCGATCGCCGGCATCGTGGGCGGCAAGGGCGTCCGTCTTGATAGGCCAAAAAATAATCAGAAACAAAATGATGTTTCAGTGCTTGTTCGGGTTAATAAGATTCACCCGGCATGCTGTATTGAATAATGCAATAAATCGACTCCCGGCTCGGGTGGTCACTTTTTACCCGCATGCGGTGGCTCGATATCCAGAGCTGATCTGCCAACGGCTTTTTTTGAAGTTTTCCATGGGAGGAAAGAGTACGCAAAAACGTACGGGGTTGCCTGGGTCTTTTACCCGCGGGACTTTATTTGCCTTCACATATACTGTGCATTAGGGGTAATCGTGGCAGAATTCAACGACTTTTTATGCTGCGACTGAGATGAATCAATTCTCCGGGAATTTGGACCAATTGGAAGCAGAAAGCATCCACATCTTTCGAGAGGTGGCAGCTAGCTTCCAGCGTCCGGTCATGCTGTATTCCATAGGCAAGGACTCCTCGGTGCTCTTGCACTTGCTGCGCAAGGCGTTTTATCCAGCGCGGCCGCCGATGCCGCTGTTGCATGTGGATACGACATGGAAATTTCGGGAGATGATCGCCTTTCGCGACCAAGTCGCCGCCGAGGGTGATGTGCAGGTCATCGTGCATATCAACGAAGACGGAGTGCGAAAGGGAATCTCCCCGCTTGTCCACGGAGCCACCGTGCATACGGATGTGATGAAGACGGTTGCGCTCAAGCAGGCGCTTGACAAATATGGCTTCGATGCTGCCATCGGCGGCGCGCGTCGCGATGAGGAAAAATCGCGAGCCAAGGAACGTGTCTTCTCCTTCCGTAACGCGCAGCATCGCTGGGACCCCAAGCGTCAACGCCCGGAGCTGTGGAATCTCTACAACACGCATATCCACAAGGGAGAAAGCGTGCGCGCTTTTCCGTTGTCCAATTGGACGGAAATGGATGTATGGCACTATATCCGGAGAGAGCAAATCCCGGTCGTTCCGCTTTATTTCGCCAAGACGCGCCCGATTGTGCTGCGCGACGGCGCGCTGATCATGGTGGACGATGATCGTTTTGTGCTGCGGGAGGATGAGAAGATCGAGCAGCGCACGGTGCGCTTCCGCACCCTGGGTTGCTACCCGTTGACGGGCGCGGTCGAATCCACGGCAAGCACGATCGATGAAATCATTGCTGAAATGGCCGCTTCGCGGACGTCCGAGCGTCAGGGAAGGGTTATCGATCATGATCCATCGGCCTCTATGGAGCGCAAGAAACAAGAGGGCTATTTCTGATGGTCGCCACGGACGATTCTGCACGCAGCCTGCTGCGTTTCATCACCTGTGGCAGCGTGGACGACGGCAAGAGCACGTTGCTTGGCCGGCTTCTTTTCGATGCTGGCATGCTGCCCGACGATCAGGTCGAGGCCCTGCGCCGCGATAGCCGTCGCCAGCATCCCGACGGGGACGTGCTGGATTTCTCGCTCTTGACCGACGGCCTGGATGCGGAGCGCCAGCAAGGCATCACCATCGACGTGGCCTATCGCTACTTTCACAGTGCGCGGCGCAACTTCATCGTGGCCGATTGCCCGGGCCACGAGCAATATACGCGCAACATGGCTACCGGCGCGTCGCATGCGGATGTGGCTGTGGTGCTGGTCGATGCACGCAAAGGACTGCTGCCCCAGACACGGCGGCACACCTACATATGCGCCCTGTTGGGGATACACAAAATCATTCTCGCAGTCAACAAGATGGATCTGGTCGACTACGCGAAGGAAGTCTATGAGCCCATCAAAGAGGCCTATATCAATCTGGCCAAAGAGCTCGGCATTGCCGCAGTCCATGCGCTACCGGTCGCCGCGCTGACTGGCGACAATGTTGGAGCGCCTTCCAAGGACATGCCGTGGTACGAAGGCCCGACGCTTCTGGACTTGCTCGAGACCATTCATGTCGAACCAAGTCAGGCTGTCGATTTTCGTATGCCGGTGCAGTGGGTCAACCGTCCCGACCAGTCGTTTCGTGGTTATGCGGGTACCATCTGTGGCGGCCGCGTCAAGGTTGGAGCATCGATCGTGGTGCAACCCGGTGCGCATCGTGCACACATTGCGCGCATCGTGACGGCGGACGGCGATTTGCCGGAGGCTCATGCTGGTCAAGCCGTGACACTGACCCTGGATCGTGAAGTCGACGTCAGTCGCGGCGATGTCATTGCAGACGCGGGGCGTCCTGCGCCCGAGGCTGATCAATTTGCCGTGCACCTGTTATGGATGGGCGACGAGCCGCTGCTACCCAATCGTGGCTACTGGTTGAAAATCGGTGCAAAGACGGTCAATGCACGCGTTACGTCGATCAAGCATAAGATCGATGTCAATACCCAGGCCCAGTTGGCAGCACACCGCCTGCAATTGAACGAGGTCGGCTATTGCAACATCGATCTGGATCATCCGATTGCGTTCGAAGCTTATGCGGATAACCACGCACTGGGCGGGTTCATCCTGATCGATAGGCAAAATCATGCCACCGTCGCATGCGGCGTCCTCGATTTTGATCTCCACCGGGCGACCAATGTGCATTGGCAGCACCTGGATGTGGACAAGGAGGTGCGGGCGCGCAGCAAGGGGCAGCATCCGAAGTGCCTGTGGTTTACGGGTTTGTCTGGTGCAGGCAAGTCGACGGTCGCCAATTTGCTTGAGCGTCGCCTAAGCAGGCTTGGCTACCACACATATCTGCTCGACGGCGACAATCTCCGGCATGGTTTAAATCGCGATCTGGGGTTCACGGCCGAAGCACGCGTCGAGAACGTGCGACGCGTGGCCGAGGTGGCTCACCTGATGGTCGATGCAGGGCTGATCGTATTGGTGTGCGTCATTTCACCTTTCCATAGCGAGCGTGATTTCGCCCGCAATCTGTTCGTCGAAGGTGAATTCGCTGAAGTGTACGTCGATACGCCTCTGGAAGAGTGCGAGCGCCGTGACCCGAAGGGTTTGTATCGCAAGGCGCGAGCGGGTGAGATCAGTAACTTCACGGGTATCGATTCGCCGTATGAAGCACCCGTGTCGCCTGAAGTGCATTTGCATCCAGGCGAAAGTTCGCTGGAGACGATGGTCGAAGAACTGGTATCGCATGTATTCCCTCATGCGGATCGCTGATTGCTGCAACCTACATGCGCCTTGGATATGGATCATGCCGCGTGGCGCCTTGACGTGAACCTATTCACTTTGGCGCGGGTGTTTCCTCAGGATTATGCAAGCGGAGTCGAATTTGGAGCCACATCAGCCACCGTTTCTCGTGTTTGGCGCGCCGCAGATCGACGAAGCGGAGATTGCAGAGGTCGTGGCCTGCTTGCGTTCGGGCTGGTTGGGGACGGGGCCGCGTGTTGCTCAATTTGAACGAGACTTTGCGCACTTCCGCGGAATACCCGCCGCGCAGGTTGCGGCAGTCAATTCATGCACGGCCGCCTTGCATGTAAGCATGCTGGCAGCCGAGATCGAGCCGGGCTCGGAAGTGATTACCACGCCATTGACGTTCTGCGCCACGGTCAACGCCATCCTTCATGCAGGGCTGACGCCGGTGCTGGCCGATGTCGATCCTTCGACCCAGAACATCGACCCCGATGCGATCGAGGCTGCCATCACGCCTCGCACGCGCGCAATTCTTCCTGTGCACTTTGCCGGTCGTCCATGCGAGATGGATCGCATCATGGCTATTGCACGCAAGCACAATCTTGTCGTGATTGAAGATTGCGCTCACGCGGTAGAGGCCGAGTATCGCGGGCAGCCGCTAGGTACGTTCGGCGACTTCGGCTGCTTCAGTTTCTACGTAACCAAGAATGTAACGACGGGCGAAGGCGGCATGATTCTCGGCCGTAGCGAAGAGCAGCTGGCGACAGCGCGCATTTTGGCCTTGCATGGCATGAGCCAGGATGCCTGGCATCGGTTTGGCGACAAAGGCTACAAGCACTACCAGGTCGTGGAGTGCGGCTTTAAGTACAACATGATGGACGTGCAGGCGGCGATAGGCTTGCATCAGCTGGCGCGTGTCGAAGAAAGCTGGCGTCGTCGCGTGGAGATCTGGCAGCGTTACGATCATGCGTTTGCGTCGTTACCGATCCGGTTGCCGGCACCTGCCGACGCGGAGACGCGACACGGACGGCATTTGTACACCTTGATGATCGATTCGCAACGTTGCGGCATCACGCGCGACGACTTTCTCGAACACATGAACCACGCGCGGATCGGAACCGGCGTGCATTACCTCTCCATTCCGGAGCACCCGTATTACCAGCGGCGCTTTGGCTGGACCCCGGAGCAGTGGCCTCACGCTATGAAGATTGGAAGCGAAACCGTCAGCCTTCCGCTTTCGCCTGCGATGTCCGACGGTGACGTCCAGCGGGTGATAGAGGCGGTGCATGCGATTATCGCCAACTGAATGCGCTCGCCATAAAAAAGGCGGCACCCGGGTGCCGCCTTTTTCTCGTCCGCGTCGGTGGAACTGGTTCAGCCGATCGCTTGCTCCAACTCTGGAATCAATTTGAACAGGTCGCCCACCAGCCCGAAGTCCGCCACTTCGAAGATCGGCGCTTCGCCGTCCTTGTTGATGGCAACGATGGTGCCCGCGTCCTTGATGCCGGTCAGATGCTGGATCGCACCGGAGATACCGATGGCCATGTACAGCTCCGGCGCGATGATCTTGCCGGTCTGGCCCACTTGCATCTCGTTCGGCACGTAGCCTGCGTCCACCGCGGCACGCGATGCGCCGACGGCTGCGCCGATCTTGTCGGCGAACTTGTAGATGATCTCGAAGTTTTCCTTCGAACCCACACCACGGCCGCCCGAAACGACCTTGCTCGCGCTTTGCAGGTCCGGACGATCGCTCTTGCCTTGCTTGAGTTCGACGAAGCGGGTGTGCGAGGGCAGGGCCACATCCAGGCTCAGTGCCTCGATGGGTGCGCTGTTGGCGCTTGCGGCCGCTGCAGGCCAGGAGGCCGTGCGGATGGTGGCCACGACCGCGTGCGCGGCATCGGCTTCCACGGTGATGATCGCATTGCCTGCGTAGATGGGGCGCTTGAACGTGTGGCTGCCTTCCACGCTCATCACGTCGCTGACCTGCGCGACGCCAAGCAGGGCGGCGACGCGCGGTGCGACGTCCTTGCCGAACGTGGTGGAAGGTGCGAACACGTGGCTGTAGCCGGCGGCGGCCTTGGCGATCTGCGGTGCCAGCACGGCGGCTAGCGGATGGGCGTTCTCGGCGCGCGCAATGGTAAGAACGCGGCTCACGCCCTCGATCTGCGCTGCGCTGGCCGCAACGGCGTCCACGTTGTCGGCGAGCACCAGCACGTCGATGGCTTCGGGCTTCACCGCGGCGGCCGCGCTCACGGCGCGTGCGGTGGCGGAATTAAGCTTGCCGTCCAGATGTTCGGCGATAACCAGGATCTTGCTCATGGGTGTCTCCTTGTCCGGGCGGCTGCTTAGAGCAGGCCTTTCTGCTTGAGTACGGCTACCAGTTCGGCCGCGTCTTTCACCATCACGCCCTTGCTGCGCTTGGCGGGTGCGGCGTAATGGGTGGTCTTGAGCTGGTCGTGCGCGTCGACGCCCAGCGTAGCGAATTCGATGGTGTCGATCGGCTTGGACTTGGCTTTCATGATGTCAGGCAGCTTGATGAAGCGCGGCTCGTTGAGGCGCAGGTCGGTGGTGATCACGGCCGGCAGTTCGGCTTCGATCGTTTCCAGGCCCGCGTCGACTTCGCGCGTCACGGTAGCCTTGCCGTTGGCGATCTCGACCTTGCTCGCGAACGTCGCTTGTGGGCGATCCCACAGCGCGGCGAGCATCTGACCGGTCTGGTTGGCGTCGTCGTCGATCGCCTGCTTGCCGAGAATCACCAGGCCCGGCTGTTCCTTCTCGACCAGCTTCTGCAGCACGCGCGCCGCGGTGAGCGGCTGCACGGCGTCGGCGGTGACGACATGGATGGCGCGGTTCGCGCCCATCGCCAGGCCGTTGCGCAGATGCGCGGTGAGATCGGCCGGGCCGATGCCCACGACCACGACTTCTTCCGCCACGCTTTTTTCGCGCAGGCGCAGCGCCTCTTCCAGCGCGATGTCGTCAAAGGGGTTTGCCGAGAGCTTCACGCCGTCGGTCACCACGCCGGTGCCGTCGGGTTTGACCTGGATGCGGACGTTGTAGTCCACCACGCGCTTGTAGCCGACCAGAATCTTCATCTGCGTTTCCTTCTACCGGACGCCCGTAGGCGTATGGAATTGCCATGCAAACGCCTATTGTAACCGGATTCGCACAACCATGCGCCGGCGCATGGTGGGGATGGGCGGTTGCGCTGGCTCTAGAAAAGAGAGCGGAACGGCCGTCGCAGCGGTCATGGGGACGATGAATGGCTTCGGCGTGCGTAGGGGTAACGACCCGTCGGCTGCTTGGTGTTGGACGCGTCGCTGAGCGTGGCGGTATCGCTGGTGGAATAACCGGCCGCTCTGGCGCTCAGCTCGATGATGCGCTCGATGGCATGCGCCAAGGTGCCGTCGACCTGCCCGGACTCTTCCTCGAACTCCCAGATGCCCAGATGCGCGTCCAGGATGGGGCGCAACGCGTCAAGGCGCGCCCAGAACATGCTTCCGGCAATGAATTGATCGTCTTTCAGAGACGGAGGGGCAATGCCAAGGCGCGTGGTCAGGTAGTGCACATTCGCTTCATTCGCACCCCAATAGTAATCAAGCGGCTGCAGATGTCCTTCCGCGGCAGCCAATCCAAGGCGCGGCGTTGTGCGAAATGCTTCGAGGATAGGGGCGGCCCGCTCGGGCGACACCAGCTTGTCGACCAGCTCCTTCCGCCAGCGCTCGCCATCCTGGCGATGGGTGGATCGCTTGGTATGGAGTTTCAGCACGATATCCGCGCCTTCATCCAGCAAGAGGCTGGCCACCTGCAGGAAAGGCAGAATATCCCTCCCGCGGTTTTCGAAGACGTTGATTTCCGCTTGCAGGTCGAGACGCGCGATCTGCTCGCGCAAAGCCTTCTCGCGGTCGGGTGCCGTGGTGAAGATGATTCGCCAATCGACGCCGCTTTCGCGCAAGGCCGCCACGATTTCGTCTACCACGTCGACATACCACGCATGGATGACGGCGCAAGGGCGCGTGGTCTTGGTGGGAAGCGTATGCGTCACGGCCTGCAGTGCCGTCCGCGTGGCCTCCAGCCAGGCAAAGCCGAGGCGGGTATCAGGTTCAAGCACCGCGCCCTCGGCCCATTCGTTCCAGGCATTGATGAACACCATGGGTGACGACGGCCTGCGTCGCTTGGCGCTGTCGAGGGCTTGTTGAAGCCAGTCGCGATAACCGCGCGGTGAGGCGTGCGCGAACACGCGGCCATTGCCGCTGCGGCGCGGCTCGTTGTCCCAACCCGGATTCACGCACGGAAACAGCGTGTAAGCCGGGTCGGGTTGCGTGCCGACTTCGCGAGCGAGTTCACGCCAGTCATAGACATCGCCACTGAAAGCAGGATTCAGCAACGACTGACGATCGGTGATCGGTTCGAGCGTGGTGTTGTTCGGTGGAAACGCCACCGCGGCGTCGAATCCGATATGGCCGGGATCGACACGATCGAAGCTCTGCACATAGGCAAGATAGATCTCGCCAATGCCGTGCTCGCTGCACCATTTGCGCCAACGTTGCGCGGTTGCTTTCGGCTCCGGCAGCAGGCCGGGGCGATAGACCAGTAGCAATGGTTTGCCGTCGACCCGAAGATAACGCGGGTCGCGGAGGTAGTTGGCGACATGCGCAATGAAAGCCAGGTCGTCCTCGGCACTGTGTTGCTGCCCGATCAGAATCTGGTCTGCCCGGCCATCCCATCGCCGCGACCAGTTCTCGTTGGCCCAGCACAGGCACAGTGGAAGATCTAGCGACGTATCGCGCAGCCATAGCTGCAACGGCGATTCGAGCAGCGTCTTGCCGCCGAACCAGTAGAAGTAACTGCAGAACGCACCGATGCCGTACTCGCGTGCCAATTGCATTTGCCGCCGCATGACGTCAGGCAGCCGCAGGTCATAGAACCCAAGCTCGGCGGGCAGTCGAGGTTGTATGTGCCCTTCAAATTGCGGCAGCGCGCGAGTCACGTTATGCCATTCGGTAAAACCTTCACCCCACCACGCATCGTTCTCGGGGATCGGGTGGAACTGGGGTAGGTAAAAAGCGATCAGCGTTGCAGGGAGCGGTTCGCGCAGCGCACCGGCCTGCCAGGCGCGGTAACCGATGGCTTGGCCTGAGGCAATGACACGGGGGCGGTGTTCGCGGTGCGACCCGGTGGCCAGTTGGCCACGCGGGCCGGAAGGTACGAGGTCGTAGTATTTGTCGAGAAAGCGTTGGCGCAGACGATCACGTGTCGCTGCCGGCAGCGGCATCAGGCGAAAGCCTGTGCGCAGGACGTGGAAAGCGGCAGTCTTGGCGAAGGTGGGCAAGGGCATGCGCGAATCGTAACGGGATCGTGGGGCGGGTGTCTGACGGGCGATTCAGCCCATGACCTTCCGTAGCGTTTCGCGGGCGGCGGCCGGCGAGAAATGCCGGTGCACGTTCTCCAGCCCCGCATCGGAGAGGCGAATCCAAAGGTTTTCGTCGGCACGAAGGCGCTGCACTGCCTGGACCGTTTCATCCGGCGTATTGGCCAGCAGGACATCTCGACCATCCTGCAATTGCATGCCTTCGATGGCGATGTCGGTGGCGATCACGGGTAATCCGTGGCTCATCGCCATGTTGATCTTGCCCTTGACGCCAGCGCCAAAACGTAACGGAGCCAACGATGCGAGGCAACTGTCGAGCCAGGGTGAAAGATCCCGCACGCGACCGTGCAGTTCCAGGCCGGGACGTTGCAGTGCCTTACGCACGGTGTCGGGCAGGTCGCCAAGCACGTGCACGCGTACATCGGGCATGGCGGTACGCAGCATCGGCAGCAATGTGTCGGCGATCCACTGGATAGCGTCGGCATTTGGCGGATGTCCGTAGCCGCCTATGAAAACCAGATCGTTTCGCCCCGTATAGGCGCGGCCTCGGCCGTACACGTCGTGAATATTGCTAAGCAATTCCACGTGCGCTTGCGGCAAAAGCCGGTGCAGAAGTTCCTTTTCCTGAGGACTCACGACGAAACTTGTGTCGCACTGTTTGATCAGCGCCAGCTCGCTGCGCCGCGACGTTTCGGCTTGCCGTCGCAGCGAGGTATTGCGATCCAGGTCGGCGGCGCGTTGCTCGCGTACGAAATGCAGATCGACGGTGTCGAGTATCAGTTTTGCCTGTGGAGCGTAACGTCGCACCGCGTGCACGTATTGGCCGGCAACTGTATGGCGGCACAGCACCACCGCATGCAGCATCAAGCCGTTCTGGTCTAGCCATTTGGGCAAGTTGTCGATTTCAGGGCGGCAAAGTACCTGCACGCCCAACGCACCCAGTGCAGAGATGGATGCATCGTCGGCGTAACCGTCGTCGGGCGCGAAACTGAGTCGCCAGCCTTCCTGATGGAGAATGCGCAGCATTGCGAACAGGCGTAGCGATCCGGAGTCGCGTGACGGATCGGGCGTCATGGCATCGACGACGAGGATATGGCCGCGTGCATGACGTTGCCACAATTGCTGCAAGGGAGTTCCAGGTGCCGGCTGGTGCTGCAGCTGGTCGCGCCACTTCGCGACGAAGGCGGAGCGATTGATTGTCTGGTATTGCTTCATGCCGCTGTTCAGATCGGTTCCGGCGCTGATGCCTTCGCAATGAACGACCACGCTGTTGGGTTCGTAGAAGACCGATAGCCCTGCGCGGCGCACGGCGAAGGCAAGATCCGTATCTTCGTAGTAAGCGGGGGCATAACGCTGGTCGAAGCCGCCGACTTCGAAAAAGCATTCGCGACGAATCATGATCGCGGCACCCGAAAGATAGTCGGTGCGACGGCGATAGCGATAGGCCGATGCGTTGCGGGACTCGAAACGCCCCACGTTCCACGCACTGCCGTCGTTGAAAACCCATCCGCCCGCTTCCTGCAGGCGTCCGTCAGGGTAGACCAGACGACTTCCGGCGATGCCGCAGTCGGGCTCTTCCGCAAAGCAGCGCATCAGGGTGTCCAGCCACCCATCGGTGACCTGCGTGTCGTTGTTGAGAAACACCAGGTAATCGCCGCGCGCCATCTGCGCGCCGGCATTGCAGCTGCCGACGAATCCGAGGTTGCGCTCGTTGACGACGAGGCGCAGTCCGTCGATGGATGCCAACGCCGACGCCGTGGCATCCGGCGACGCATCATCCACCACGATGACCTCGGCGCTCGTGCTTCCCATGTGCAATGTGAGAGAGCGCAGGCACGTCACGGTGTACGCGAGCTTGCCATGCACGGGAATGATGATCGAGATACGCGGTAGCGCGTGCTCGCTGAAGGCGATGCCGTCGGTCTGCGCATCGAGAGGCAGCAACTGCAGCTCGCTGTCCTGCGCCGGGCGACGCCCGAACTCCTGCGCAATGCGCGTCAGCGTTCCGCGCATGCCGCGTTGGGCGATACTGCCAATGATACGGCCCCACACGTAGTACAGGCGTTTATATCGCCATTGCAGAGACGTGCTCAGAGGAGGAATCCTCATCCTGATATTGACAGTTCGATTATCCACTATCGTCCGCGATCCGACGAGCCAAGGCATTCCATCCGGTCAGGATTCAGGCGGGTCGGCAGCACACGTCGCGCAATCAGAAAAGCGGCCAGCGCAGCCTGCGCACGGGCATCACGTATTTGTGGCCGAAGTCGATCCGGTCGAACCTGGCGATGCTGCGATCGCGATGCCGGTAGTAACGCCAGCTGGCACGTTCGGGCACGGGCTTGGACGGTTGAAGAAACACATCCATCTGATAGACCGGCATGCCCCGCGGCGTCACGTGCATGACCAGGCTGCGGCGCGAGCGTTCTTTCGCGTGATGTGGCGCGCCGCCATGAAACATCGAGGGATGCCAGATGATGACGTCGCCACGACGGACGTGCACATCCTCGGCAACGAGTTTGTGCTCGTCGCTCAGGCGTTGAACTTCGGCCTGATATCGCGAAAAGGCAACATCGGAAATCGCAGGAATTTCCGTTTGATGGGGAAACAACTCGCGTGCGAGCGCTTCGACGTCGATGGCTGGCAGTCGATGACTGCCCGGCACCACGCGTAGTGGTCCGTTATCCGCGTCTACATCGTCCAGCGCGAGCCACATGCCCAGGTACTGATCGGCAGGTTTTGTGCAGAAGTAAGGCGTGTCGCGATGCAGGCCTTGTTCCGAGCCGCGTTCATAGTAAAGGGTGGTGTACAGCGACGTCGGTCGGCCGAAATAACGGTCCGCGACGGTAAGCGCGGCACGGCTTTCGACAAATGCGTCAGCCAGGCTGTCGATGGCCAGATGCGTGTTCACGACGCGATAAAGGTGGCCGAATTCGTCCGCATTCGGCGTCACGGCGGCTTGGTGCTTGCGCTTGAATGCCTCCATCGCATCGAGCGCGCGCTCACAGCACGAAGCATCCAAAGCCTTCGGTATTACTACGAAGCCGTGTTCCATCAATCGGGCATAAGCGTCGTTGGCGTTGTTTGTATCCATTCGAACACCGGTCATGACATCGGTCGCTACAGATTCTGATAATTAGGGCCCGAGCCGCCTTCCGGCGTGACCCAGTTGATGATCTGGTAGGGATCCTTGATGTCGCAGGTCTTGCAGTGAACGCAGTTGGCCGCGTTGATCTGCAGGCGCTTGCCGGCATCGTCCTGCACGATTTCGTAGACGTTCGCCGGGCAGAAGCGCGTGCACGGGTTGCCGTATTCCTGCGCGCACTTGGTCACGCAGACGGAGGTGTCTTCCACATGAAGATGGATCGGCTGATCTTCATCGTGCTCGGTGGCGGCGAAATAGACGCCGGCGAGGCGATCGCGGGGCGGGAGTTCGCGCTGCACGTAATCGCGCCTGGGTTCTTCCTGCTTGCCGAGCTTGTGCAGCGATGACCAGTCGGCCTTGTTCTTCAGCGTCCAGGGCGATGCGCCGCCCGTGATGGTTTCCCACGCGGCATTCAACATGCCCCACCACAATCCCTTCTTGAAACCGGGCTTGATGTTGCGCACTTTCTTCAGCTCGACCATCACTTCCGAGCCACGCAGCTTCGCATCGAAGCCCGAAGGGCTGAGTCCGTTGTTGGCGAGATGTTCGGCGGCCAGCATGCCGCTGCGGACAGCCTGGTGCGTACCCTTGATCTTGGGCACGTTGAGCAGGCCGGCGGTGTCGCCGATCAGCAGCGCGCCGGGCATCTCCACTTTCGGCAGCGATTGATAACCGCCGGTGACGATGGCGCGGGCACCTGCGGAAAGAATGCTGCCGCCCTCGAGCAGCGGCTTGATCATGGGGTGGTTCTTCCATTGCTGGAAGGCTTCCCAAGGCTGGTAGTTCGGATCGCTGTAGTCGAGGCCGCTGACGTAGCCGAGCGCGATGCGGTCCTTGTCCAGGTGGTAAAGAAAGCTGCCGCCGTAGGTGTGGCTGTCCGCCGGCCAGCCGAAGCTGTGCACGATCTTGCCGGGCGTCACGCGTCCGGGCGGCACCTGCCAGAGTTCCTTGATGCCGATGGAGTAGCCCTGCGGGTCGCTGTCCTGGTCCAGCTTGAAGCGCTTGATCAGCTGCTTGGTGAGGCTGCCGCGCGCACCTTCGGCCAGCACGGTGACCTTGGCTTTGATGTCGATGCCCTGCGTATAGCCGGGCTTATGCGAACCGTCCTTGGCTACGCCCATGTCGCCGATGCGCACGCCGGCAACGGAGCCGTCGTCGTTATAGATGGTGTCGGCGGCAGCGAAACCGGGGAACACGTCCACGCCCAGCGCCTCGGCCTGTGGTGCCAGCCAGGCGCACAGCGCGCCCAGCGACACGATGACATTGCCGTGATTCTTCATCCCCGGCGGCACCGGCAGCTTGCGTCCGCCGGTCTTGTTGAGCAGCCAGAACTCGTCCTCCGTGGCCGGCACGCAGATCGGCGGCGGGTTGTCGCGCCAGCCGGGGAGCAGGGTGTCCAGCGGCTGCGGTTCGATCACCGCGCCGGAAAGGATCTGGGCGCCGATGGTCGAGGCTTTTTCGATCACGCAGACGGTGACATCCGGCTTGAGCTGCTTCAGGCGAATGGCGAATGACAGCCCGGCCGGACCCGCTCCCACGACGATAACGTCGTATTCCATCGTTTCGCGTTCAGTCATGGGAGCTCCGTCGTGTGGCTGTTGGCTGCAGGGCGAAGGCCCCAAGGTGTGTTCCCGGGGTGGTCCGCCCGGTTATTCTCCGGGTTCGCCTCGTGCGCGGCAAACAGTAGGGGATGGCCGCGGGTTCGTCTGGGGATAATCGCATCGTGTTGGATCTGTGCCGGAGTGCGCGTGAACTTGCTACCGCCAATCGCTGAGTTCGATCTTCGACGCGCCACGCTGTGCCAGCTTCTGCATGGGCTGGCGGCGGGCCAGGCGAGCCCGGTGGCGCTGGCCGAGGCTTATCTGGACGCCATCGAGCGCATCAACCCGCAACTCAACGCCTATGTAAGCGTGAGCCCGTCGATGATGCGCGAACAGGCGCGCATGTCCGAGCAGCGGCGACGCGATGGTGTCATCGGGCGCCTTGATGGGGTTCCGATCGCCGTCAAAGACAATTTCGACATTGCGGGATGGCCGACGTGCGCAGGGTTGCCCGGGCCGGGTAAACCTGCCGAGCACGACTCGCACGTCGTGGGGCGACTGCGCGCATCGGGTGCCGTGCTGATCGGCAAGACCAACATGGACGAGGGCGCCCTTGGCGCGGTCACCGACAATCCGCATTTTGGGCCCACGCACAATCCGCATCGTCACGGCTACACAGCGGGTGGTTCGTCCGGTGGATCGGCGGCGGCGGTGGCCGCGGGACTGGCGGTAGCGGCCATCGGTTCGGATTCGCTCGGCTCGATCCGCATTCCGGCCAGCTATTGCGGTGTGTTCGCGCTGAAGCCTACGCAGGGTGAAATTTCCGCGAGGGGCATGGCGCCGGCCGCGCGTGCCCTGGATAGCGTCGGATTGATGGCGCGCAGCGTCGACGATCTGACCGTGCTGCTGCAGGTGCTGGCTGGCTACGACGCGGAAGATCCGCGCTCCCGTCGCCGTCGCGTTGCGTTGTCGCCACCCGATTGGGAGCCGGGCAAATTGCGTTGTGGCGTGTTGGCCGATCTGCCGGGGCTGGACGTGCAGCCCGATGTGATCGAAGTATTCGAGGCGGCGCTTGCGAAACTCGGCGGTGAACTGGGTCAACGGCGCACGGTGGACTTTGCGGATTGGCATTTCGATCGCGCCCGCCGCGCAGGGCTGCTTTTGATGGAAGCGGAAATGCTCGGTACGTTTGCGACGCAACTGGCCAATACCGAGCAGCCTGTGTCGCCGCGCTTTCGCGCCATGCTCGACTACGCCGCACGCAAGACGGCGGCCGATTACGCCGTCGCCGATCGGGTGCTGGATGCGGCCACATTGAAGATGCGCCGCCTGTTTGCGCAAATCGATGTGCTTGTCACGCCGACAACGCCTCAGGGCGCATTCCCGCTCGATGGTCCCGTGCCCGATTCGCAAGCCGACCTGACCAGCTTCGCCAACCTGGCCGGCTGCCCGGCCGTGAGCATTCCGATGGGCACACTCCCGAACGGCCTGCCGATCGGACTGCAACTGCTGGGCGCCCGCGGTTCGGATCTGCGCTTGCTGGAATTGGCGGCGGTCTGGTCCGCCACGCTGGATGCGGCGCCCGAATACCCCGTTCTGGCCTGACCGGAACCCTCTGCCGCCGGCGTGACAACGTTTTGTTACGGTCGGCCCGTTAAAGTGCGAAAAACAGCCAGGCCTCCCCATGCCAGCCGATACCCAGCAACTCACCTTTTTTCTCGAGTGGATCAAGCATCCGCTGCAGATGGCCTCGGTGTTGCCGTCCGGCCAGCCGCTGGCGCGCATGATGATTTCGGCCATGCCGGACAATGCGCGCTGCGTTATCGAGTTGGGCGGCGGCACGGGCGTGATTACCGAGGCGCTGATTCGCCACGGCGTGTCGCCCTCGCAGTTGCTGGTGCTGGAAATGAACGAGACCATGCACGCCGTCCTGCGCCGCCGTTTTCCTCAGGCGCAGGTGCTTTGTGCGGATGCGCGGCATGTCAACGAGCTGGCGCAACGCACGGGCGTACTGGCACCGGAAGGCGCCGATGCCATCCTCAGCAGTCTTGGCTTGCTGACGATGCCGCCGGACTTGCAGCACGACATCGTGGCCGCCGCGCTGGCGGTTTTGCGTCCTGGTGGTGTCTTCGTGCAATACACCTACGGCTTGCGCAGTCCGCTGGACGAAAATGTGCGGCGGCAACTTGGCTTGCGTTGTACGCGCGTAGGCATGGTATGGCGCAATCTGCCTCCTGCGCAGGTATTCGCCTATGTCCGCGAGGATGGCTGACCCAGGCGACGCGACCTGGGAGCGTTTGCCGTTGCCCGGTGCCGATGTGCGTTGCGCCTGGTCGTGGTTGCCGCGCGAAGACGCCGACGCGCTGTTCGAGAACCTGTCGCAGGAGATCCCCTGGGAGCGCCATCGATTGCGCATGTTCGGCCGCGAGCTGGATGCGCCGCGACTGAGTTGCTGGATCGGCGATCCCGATGCCGTCTATGTGTATTCGCGCACGCGGTTCGAACCCCGTCCATGGACGCCATCGCTGCATGCGCTGCGCGAGCGCGTGGAGCGATCCTGCGGTGCACGTTTCAACAGCGTGCTTGCGAATCTTTATCGCGACGGCGCCGATTCCATGGGCTGGCATAGCGACGATGAACCCGAGCTCGGCTCGCAACCGATCATCGCCTCGCTAAGCCTTGGCGCGACACGTCGTTTCCGCCTGCGCCGTCGACTGCCGCGCGGCATACGCGCGACGCCGGCCGATACGCTGGATGTGCAACTGGCTCACGGCAGTCTGCTGTGCATGTCGGGGGCGACACAGCATCTGTACCAGCACGATCTGCCCAGGAGCGCGGCGGTGACCAAGCCGCGCATCAACCTTACCTTCCGGCTCATTCATGTGCCCGCCGAGCGCCAGCCATGATGCCGTGCAGCTTGGATTGACCCCATGCGCCGGGGATAATGCGCGATCCTCACTTCATCCCCTTACCTTGGCAGGCCCAGCAATGACCGAGAAGACCGTACTAAACGCCACCCATCGCGCGCTTGGCGCACGCATGGTCGATTTCGGCGGCTGGGACATGCCGATCAGTTACGGCTCGCAGATCGAAGAACATCACGCGGTGCGACGCGATGCCGGCATGTTCGACGTCTCGCACATGACGGTGGTCGACCTGCACGGTGCGCGCACGCGCGAATTCCTGCGCCATCTGGTGGCCAACAGCGTCGACAAGCTGAAGGTGCAGGGCAAGGCACTGTACACCTGCATGTTGAACGAGCAGGGCGGCGTGATCGACGATCTGATCGTCTACTTCCTGGGCGACGAATTTTTCCGCCTGGTGGTCAATGCGGCCACGCGCGCCAAGGATCTGGCATGGATCGCGCAGCAGGCCAAGGCGTTCCATGTCGAGGTCAAGGAGCGCCCCGACTTCGCGATGATCGCGGTGCAGGGGCCGAGTGCGCGCGCCAAGGTGATCGGGCTGCTGCACGAAGTGGATCGCGCCCGCATCGAGAAGCTCGGACGCTTCGCCGCCGCCGCCGCGCAAGGTCCGCATGGCGCGCCGCTGTTCATCGCACGCACCGGTTATACCGGCGAAGACGGTTTCGAGATCATGGTGCCGGAGGAACAGGCCGTCACGTTTTGGAATGAACTCGCCGCCGCCGGCGTGGCGCCATGCGGACTGGGTGCGCGCGATACGCTGCGGCTGGAAGCGGGCATGAACCTGTACGGTCAAGACATGGATGACAGCGTCTCGCCATGGGAAGCGGGCCTGGCATGGACCATCGCGTTGGACGAAGGCCGCGACTTCATCGGTCGCAAGGCGCTCGAAGCGCAGAAAGCCGCAGGTGCGATGCGCACGATGGTGGGTCTGGTGCTGGATGAAAAGGGCGTGCTTCGCCATGGCCAGAAGGTGCTGACCGACCGGGGCGAGGGTGAGATTCTTTCCGGCAGCTTTGCGCCGACCTTGAACAAGGCGGTGGCTTTTGCGCGCATTCCATCCGGTGTGTCGGGCGATGTGCGCGTGGATATCCGCGGTCGCGAAGTGCCGGTGCGCGTGGTCAAGTTTCCCTTTGTGCGCGACGGCAAGCCCTGCGAAGGGATCTGAAACGCGGCATGTATTGACCCGCTGCGGATGCGGTTAGAATTCGTACTTCCACCCCTGATCGAAACCAACGACGACTGGACCCGACCATGAGCGAGATTCCCGGCGATCTGAAATTCCTCAAGTCCCACGAGTGGGCCCGTGTCGAAGACAACGGCCTGATCCGCGTGGGTATTTCCGACCATGCGCAAGGCCAGCTCGGCGATCTGGTCTACGTCGAACTGCCCGAAGTGGGCAGCACCGTGCAGGCTGGCAACGGCGCGGCGGTGGTCGAATCGGTCAAGGCCGCTTCCGACATCTACTCACCGGTTTCCGGCGAAATCGTCGAGGTGAACGACACCCTCAACGACAAGCCCGAGACGATCAACGAAGACGCCTATGGCGACGGCTGGATCTTCATCGTCAAGGCCAGCGATCGTGCGGAACTCGACGAATTGCTCGACGCCGACGCCTACGCGGAACTGATCGAGAACGAAGACAACTGATCGGTTGATCGGTTTTCAAGGCAACGGCCGCCTAAGCGGCCGTTGCCATTTTCGCGGTTTGTCGGTGTCGCGACAGGTGCGTGCCGGATCGTCGGTGCATCGCGAAAACGTGTCGCGATCGCTGCGCGCGACACCGCAACGACGATCGATCCGATGTATCCATCACCACGTCGTCGGAGTGCGCATCGAGGCGTTCGGGGATGTTCGGGACCGGATTCGGGACATCCCGGGCACATTTCAGTCGTCGTCCGTTCATCCTTCGGACGGGTGCCTTTCGGGGGCTTCGAAGTGGCGTTGCACATCGCGAGAAGAACGCGCGCGTGCGGATAATCGATGCGCAATGGCTTAAATAAAAAAATACGATTTTCAGCTTGTTTTTGGCTTTTTTTAAAAATGCGCGACACAAACATACTGGATGTTTAGACGGCTTCGCGATTTGATTTTTGTAGTGAAGATTGGCCTTTCGAAATGGGCGTCATTAGCAGGTCGCCGGGTCGAAGGGATTGATTTCATGGCAAAAATCAATTGACAGTTGAAATGTTCAGGAATAGCTTTCGCACCATATAACGGGGAACGGTACCAATGGCGGCATCGAAGTTCATCAAGCCTTACGTGGATCACGGTGAAAAAGCCGGCGCGGTGAGAAAGATCACTGTTTCGATTCCAATGCATGTATTGCGACTGCTTTCCGATTTGCGTACGTACCGCCAGGTCAACAATTTGAGGCACGCCACGAACAGCGATTTGCTGGTTGAGGCGTTCCTCCACGCTTTTACTGGGCAACCACTGCCAACTGATGAGGAGCTGAGACGAACTATGGCCACTGCCAAGAAAACTGCTAGGAAATCGGCTAAGAAAGCCGCCAAGAAATCCACCCGTAAAGCCGCCGCCAAGCGGCCGGTCGCCAAGAAGGCAACCGCCAAGAAGCGCACCGTTCGCAAGACTGCCAAGAAGGCAGGCGCCAAGCGCGTAGGTGCAAAGAAGGCAACCGCCAAGCGCGTTGCCAAGAAGTCTGCGAAGAAGGCAACGCGCAAGCGCACTGCCAAGAAAGCTGCTGCTGCCAAGGTGGTCAAGGCCACCAAGACCAGCAAGGCCAAGAAGTAAGCACAACAACTAGCTTCACCCTTTGGAATTGTCTCCCTGCGGTGCCCAGCGCAGGGAGGTGCTTCGAAAGCGTTTCGTCCCGGCATTTGCCGGGACGCTTCATTTGTGGCCCCCGAAAATGAGTGCATCAGGCTGGCCTTCGCCAGGGAACCGGCAAGTTGGCGAGGCACGGCAGAACGCTGGCGCGGCGTACCTGAATGCGTTCGCTGCGGTCGGCGCCACGGCGAAAGACGACTAGGAATTTTTCCCATCTCCCCCTAGCAGCTATTTTTCCGGGGCGGCGTGAAGCGCAGCGCATTTGCCGTAGCGAACTAATCGCGTTACCTTTTGCTCATCCGCGCCGCGGCGAATGTGGGAGCCGCACCTGGATAACAGGGGGGAAGCGCGGGTATCTGATGCCACGAAGTCAGTGAGAGATCATGGATACCCGAAATATGAGTCATATGCGCTCGCGTGCGCGCGGGGTCGTCAAGCCCGTCACCATCGCCGTTCTTGTCATTGTCGTAGCCCTGGCGATCGCGTCGTGGATTTTCATCATCAAGCCCCACGAGGACTTGGTGAATGCCGACATCGGCGCCCATCCGTCCACGCCGGTGGCCCAGAGCCAGCAGGCGGCGGCGCCGGTGAACGTCGAGGCCATGAGCCTTAACGATCTGCTGGACGAGGCGCGGAAGGCGATGAACCAGCAGCGCTACATCGCGCCGGCCGGCAACAACGCCTTCGAGTTCTACGTCAAGGTGCTGCAGAAACAGCCGGGCAACCAGACGGCGGCGGACGCCCTGCGCGAAACATTCCCGTTCGCGGCCAGCAACGTCGAACAGGTCATCAACCAGCGCGACTTCAATGAAGCCGAGCGTGAGATCGATCTGTTGGCGAAAGTGGATCCGACCAACTACACGCTGACCATCCTGCGGTCCAAGCTCGACGCGCAGCGCAAGACACTCGACCAGGAACAGCAGAAGCAGCTCGATGCACAGCGTCAGCAGGATCTGGCCGTGCAGCAGAAAGCCGTCGCGGACAAGGCCGTTGCTGACAAGGCTGCTGCCGACAAGGCCGCTGCCGACAAGGCGGCCGAGGATCAGGCTGCGCTGGCCGCCCAGCTGAAAGCCAAGCAGGTGGAACAGGCGAAAGCCACGGCGAGTACCCCGGCGGGCGGTAACCAGGTGGCCAGCGACAACACTTCGGCTGGCGGTGGCGAAACAAGGGATGCCATCCCGGTCAGCAGCATTCGCGTCCGCTATCCGTCCACGGCGCTTCGCAATAACCAGGAAGGCTGGGTGGACCTGCAGTACACGGTCAATGTGGACGGCAGCGTGGCCAACATCCAGGTCGTGAATGCGGAACCGCGGCACGTCTTCGATAACGCGGCCATCGATGCGATCCGGCGCGCAAAGTTCTCGCCTGCCATGCGCGACGGCGCGGCGATTGCCTCGCAACAGCAGAAGCGTATCGAGTTCAAGCTCAACAATCCGCAGTAACTCGCGGCGAAGCGATCCGTAACACGAAAGAGGCGAAGCCATGACGGCTTCGCCTCTTTTTTTGACTTCGGGGAGATGCTTGCTGTCGAAGGACTGGGTGGAGCGCCCGGCTCTAGTGATGACGGCGCTTGTGATAAGGAGCCGCGGCTGGAGGATCGCTTTCTACGCCCGCCCAATCCACATGCGGCAAACCGAACATGGTGTCGAACACCATCGGCATCAGATCCGTGCCGATCGCGCCGGGCGAGTTCCACATCGACACCATGCCGACGTGGTATTTGGGAAAGAAGGCGATCATGGTGCGATAACCTTCCACCGCGCCCGCGTGGAAGACCATCGTTTCGCCTCCATAGGTAAAGACGCGCCAGCCCAATGCGTAGCTGGCGGAACTCAGCCGGGCGCGTCGCCAGGGCGTTGCGCGCATTTCTTCCGGCGTGGGCACGCCCGGGGCATGCAGGTCATCCAGCAGCGGTTGAGGCAGCACATCCTGCCGCCCGCCCATTTGCGCGATCAGCCATAGTTCCATGTCGCGCAAACTCGCATTCACGCCGGCGGCCGGCGCCACGCGGTAATAGGCTTCGTTCGGGTCGAAGGGTATCCAGCCATGCGCGCCGTTGGGACGATGCGGGCGCGCCCAGCTCTTGCTGCTTTCCAGCGCTTCGCGGCCGTAGCTGGCGTTCGTCATGCCCAGCGGAAAGAAAAGACGCTTGTCGACCTGGTGGTAGAAGAAATCGCCGGTCTCCGCGTAGATCAGGTCGCCGATCAGGCTGAAGGCCACGTTCTGATAGCCGTAGCACTCGCCCACGTTGCAGGTGAGGCTCACTTCGTCGAGCTTGCGGACCAGTTCTTCGTACGGGACGTTGTCCTCCAGCATCTGGTCGTACGTGTTGTGCGGCAATCCCAGGCGCTGGCCCAGGATATCTTTCACGGTCACCTCGCCGGATGCTTGTGCATCCTTGAGCTGGAAGAACGGCAGTGCATCGGCCAGTTTGGTATCCCAGTTGAATCGCCCATCGTCAACCAGCAGGCCGGTGAGGGCCGTCGCGAATGCCTTCGACAACGAAGCCAGCCGAAACACGGTGTCGGGCGTCACCGGCTCCTGAGTGGATGCGTCGGCATAGCCGATCTCGCGCTCGTACGCCACTTTGTCGTTGATCACCACGGCGGTAGCCAGACCGGCCACCTCGTTGCGTTGCGCCACCACATCCAGCCAGTGTGCATACGCATCCATTGCCGCTTTGGCGCGATCCGGAGGAATGGTGGTCGTGGCGTCTAGATCCGTCGCGTCGTGCCGCGCAGGATGCGCGACCGGACCCGCTGAGCGGGCGGGAAGGGCCGCTCGCGCCGTGGATGCCGCTGCCCATGCGGCGGTGGCGCCGAGGACGGCAGCCATCAACAGGGAAAGCTTACGAAACTGCATGCTACTCCGCGTACTACGGGCGTGGGGGCACGCCTCGGGTCATGAAGCCGGGAAGGCGTCTTCCATGACGGGGATGGCCGATTTTCCTGCACTTCGGACATCGCTACAACGTCGGGCGGCGTGCACGCGCTCCGCCGTCGTGCAGGGTTCAGCCTGTTCGACAAAGACCCTTATCGTGCGCCAACGTCCTGGCGTGTGCTTCACGACGCCAACAAAAGCGCCGCCGCCCGTTCAGCGATCATGATGGTGGGGGCGTTGGTGTTGCCGCTGGGCAGCGCCGGCATGACCGAAGCATCGACCACGCGCAGGCCGGCGATACCGTGGACGCTCAGTTCGCTATCGACCACGGCATGCCCATCCCTGCCCATGCGGCATGTGCCGACAGGGTGATAAATGGTTTCGGCCTTGCGGCGGATGAAGGACTCCCATTCCGCATCGTTCTGCGGATCCGATTCCGGAAAAACCGGCTTGCCGCGATAAGCATCGAAAGCGGGCTGGGCGAGAATCTCGCGCGAGAGTTTTGCCGCCTCGATCATGCGTGCCAGATCGTGTCCTTCCGGATCGCTCAGGTAGCCGGCGCGAATCGCGACGGGTTCCGCTGGATCGGCGGAACGCAAGCGCAGATGACCTCGACTGCGCGGATGCAGGTAGCACGCATGCAAGGTGTAGCCCATGCCCGGCAAGCGGTGACGGCCGTGGTCATCGAGCAGCGCCGGCACGAAATGAAACTGGATATCGCAACGCGCATCGGTCGCCAGGCGGCTGCGCACGAAACCTCCCGATTCGGCCACGTTCGACGTGCCCGGGCCGTCGCGATGGCGCAGATAACGCCATCCTGCGGCCAGTTCGTTGAGGTGGTCGTAGGTGATGTCCTGCGTGCAGCCGATCAGCGTACAGATGTCCAAATGATCCTGCAGCCCCGCGCCCACACCAGGCAGGTCGAACAACGGGGTCACGCTTCGTTCGCGCAGATGATCGGTGGGACCGATGCCCGACAGCATCAAAATGTGCGGCGAGTTGATCGCGCCAGCGGCGATGATGACGTCTCCACCGTGCACATGTTCGCTGACGCCTCGCTGGCGCAGCTGCACGCCTACGGCGCGCCCCTGTTCGATCAGGATGCGCTCCACACGGGCGCGGGTGCGCACATGCAGATTCGGACGCGAACGCGCAGGACGCAGAAACGCGTCGGCGGACGAGCAACGCGCGCCGTTGCGTTGCGTCACCTGATAAAAGCCGAAGCCCGCTTGATCGGGTCCGTTGAAGTCGGGGTTGCGGCCCCATCCCGCGCTCGCTCCCGCTTCGATCAGCGCCGCGGAAAGCGGGTTGTGGTAACGCAGGTCCGACACGCCTAGCAGACCTCCGGTCGCATGCAGCGCATCCGCACCACGCGTGTTGTCCTCGCTATGCAGGAACCACGGCAATACTTGCGACCATGACCAGCGCGCATCGCCAGCGGCTTGCGCCCATGCGTCGTAGTCGGCCGGTACGCCGCGCACGTAACACATGGCGTTGATCGAGCTGGAGCCGCCTAGCGTTTTGCCGCGCGGCCACCACAGGCGGCGTTGTTGCAGGGCAGGTTCGGGTTCGGTGTCGTAGTTCCAGTTGAAGTGCTTGTTTTTGGCCAGGCGCGCGATGCCCGCCGGCATGTGGATGAGCGGATGCCAGTCGGAACTGCCCGCTTCGATCAACAACACCCGTTTGCCAGAATGCGCGCTCAGGCGGTTGGCGAGCACGCACCCGGCGGAGCCGGCGCCAACGATCACGTAGTCGTAGTCCACGTCGTCCCCTTGCCAGTTGCGGTCATCGCGCCATGCTAGTCTTGCGCGGCCCCACGCTGGAAGCCACCGGTGAGCTTGCCGTCCTCCGCCGTCGCACGCAAAGACGCCACCCCCATGGTGTCGGCGCTTGCCTTCTTTTTCATACTCACCGCGTACTACATCATCCGACCGGTGCGCGACCAATTGAGCGGTGCGGTGGGATCCTCGCAACTGCCTTTGTTCTATACGGGGACATTGGCGGCGATGCTGGTGTTGACGCCCATCTTCGGCGCTTTGGTGGCACGTTTCCCGCGCCGCCGCCTGCTTGGGTGGAGCTACAGCTTCTTCATGGTGTGCCTGCTGGCTTTCATGCCTGCGTTTGTTGCGCAGGACAGCATCGGTGCGCGCACGCTCGGCGTGGTGTTTTTCATCTGGGTCAGCGTGTTCAATCTCTTCGTCGTGTCGCTGTTCTGGAGCTTCATGGCGGACGTGTTCGACAGCCGGCGCGCGCGCGAAGTGTTTCCGCTGATCGCGCTGGGCGGCATGGCCGGCGCGGTTTTCGGGCCACTGGTCACCGGTGCGCTGGTTGGAATGCTCGGCGTTGCGCCACTCTTGCTGGTATCGGCTGCCATGCTTGGTGCTGCGCTGTTGTTGTTGCTCCGTATATCGGTGCAGCGTGCACAGGAAGGTGCCGCCGAGCAGCCTGTCGGCGGATCGCTGTGGGCGGGCATACGAGAATTGTGGTCGAGCCCGTTCTTGCGCTACATGGCCATCCTGATGCTGCTGGGAGACGGCATTGGCACGCTCGCTTATGCGCTGGTTGCCGACTACGCCAAGGCACACCTGGCGTCCAGCGCGGCGCGCACGGCGTTCTACGCGCATATCGATCTGGCGGTGAATACGCTGGGCGCGTGCTTGCAACTCACGCTGACGCGTTGGTTGTTGATTCGCCGCGGCGTGGTGTGGGCGGTGGTCGTGCCAACGTTGGTCAATGTGACGCTGATGCTGATTGCCGCGATCGTAGGCCACGCCGAAGTCTCGATACTGGGTTATGGCGTGCCCTTCCTGGCCATCATGATGATTGCCACGCGAGGTTTCATGTACGGCATGACCAAGCCTGCATCCGATGCGCTCTACACACGCGTGCCGCGCGAGATGCGCTACAAGGGCAAGAACTTCGTGGAAACCGCCGTGTGGCGTTTTGGGGATGTGCTTGTCACCAGCGGCGTCACTACGCTGGAAGGGCTTGGGATCGGCCTTGGACGCATTGCACTTATCGGCGCAGGCATTGCGGCGGTCGCGAGCTGGGTGGCGCGCAAGGCGGCCACCTCGCCGGATCTTGCCCCGGAAGACGCCGGCGCGTCCGTGCAGGATGCGCGCGCGGCGACGGAGTCCTGATCAGCTGGTGATATAGCGTTGCAGCTGGTCGATCTGCTCGGCTTGCGCGCTGATCACTTCCTTGACCAGGTCGCCGATCGAAATCACACCCAGCACGCGATTGCCTTGCAGTACCGGAAGGTGACGGATGCGGCTGTCGGTGCACAGGCGCATGCAGTCGAAGACATCCGTATCGGGTGTCACGGTGAGCGCAGGGCTGCTCATGATCTCGGAGACAGCGGTCTGTGCCGACGAACGTCCCTGCAGAATCACCTTGCGTGCGTAATCGCGTTCGGAAACGATGCCTACCAGCTGTTCGCCACGCATGACCAGCAGCGCGCCGACGCGTCGTTCTGCCATGTGCTTGATCGCTTCCAGCACGGGTGCTTCCGGCGCGACCGCGAAGATGTCGTGCCCTTTCGTTTCCAGCAAGTGCTTGACCTGACGCATGCCAAACCTCCTCGTCGGCCGCAGCATGGCCGCGTACCCCGCAGTTTAGCGCTGCTGCGTGGCATGGGTGTGAAGCGCGTCTGGTCCCTTGGCCGGTTGCCCGGGAAGTTGCTCTTCTTCGATGAAATACAGCGGACGCTGCTTGGTCTCGGCATAGTTCCGGCCGAGGTATTCCCCGATGACGCCCAGCGCGAGCAACTGGATGCCGCCGAGAAACAGTACCGCCACCATCAGGCTCGGATAGCCCGGCACGGGGTCGCCATGCAGCAAGGCCTTGATCAGCACCTTCAGGCCCAGCAGGAAGGCCACCACCGACGTCACCATGCCCGTCCATGTCGCCAGCCGCAGCGGCGCGCTGGAGAACGAGGTAATGCCCTCGATGGCGAATTGGGCAAGGCGCCAATAATTCCACTTCGTTTGGCCGGCCTTGCGCGGATCGCGCATGTAATGAACCGATGTCTGCCGGTAGCCGATCCACGCGAACAGGCCTTTCATGAAGCGCTGCCGCTCGCGCAACTGAGCCAGCGCCTTGAGCGCGCGGCGCGAAAGGAGGCGGAAGTCGCCGGTATCGCGCGGCACGGGGACGTCCGACATCAGCTCCATGGTGCGGTAGAACGCGGCCGCGGTGAACCGCTTGAAACCGGTCTCGCCGGCCCGGGCGGAACGGGTGGCGTAGACCACGTCATAACCTGCCTGCCATTGTGCGACGAGCTCGGGTATCAATTCCGGCGGGTCCTGCAGGTCCGCGTCGATGACGACGGCGGCGTCCGCGTCGACGTGATCGAGTCCGGCGGTGAGCGCGACCTCCTTGCCGAAATTGCGTGACAGCTTCAATGCGCCGACGCGCGCGTCGGCGGCAGCGAGCGACTGGATGACGGACCACGTGTCGTCGCGGCTGCCGTCGTCGACATACAGCACGTTGCACTGCAGCGAAAGTTTGTCGAGCACGCCGAACAGGCGCTCGTGGAAGATCGCCAGTACGTCCGATTCATTGTAGGCGGGAACGACGACGGTGAGTTTCGGCATGCATGAGATCCCTGGCAGACGATGGCGATGCTAACGCGGGAAGCGCGCGGAATGCTTGCCGCTCAGCGTCGCCGCCCGATGTGTGCATCGCGCGGTGGCTGGCGGCTTTCCAGGTAACCCGGGCCACCAAGTTGATCCATCTGCTCTTCGATCCAGCGACTGCGCTCCATCACGTAGCCGCTGGGGCGATCGACATGGAAGCGATCGGGATTGGGCAGCACCGCCGCCAGTCGCGCCGCCTGCGCCGGACCAAGCCGGTCAGGCGAGGCGTGGAAGAAGTTTTCGCTGGCCGCGCCCACGCCGTAGATGCCATCGCCGAGCTGGGCGATGTTCATATACACCTCCAGGATGCGGCGTTTCGGCCACGTCAGCTCGATCAGCACGGTGAAATACGCTTCCAGTCCCTTGCGCACGAAGCTGCGCCCATTCCAGAGGAACAGATTCTTCGCCGTTTGCTGGCTGATAGTGCTGGCGCCACGCAAGCGCCTGCCGTCATCGGCCGCGTCTATCGCATTCTGGATGGAGTCGAAATCGAAACCGTGGTGAAACGGGAATTTCTGGTCCTCACCGGCCACCATTGCGATAGGCACCCACGGAGAAACGCGCGACCACGGCACCCAGTGATGTTGCAGATGAAAACCTTTCTCACCGTGGATCAGGGCATCGACTTGCCGTTCCATCATGACAGCCGAGGTCCACGGCGGAACAAAGCGCAGTACCAGGACCACCAGCCACGTCAGCGCCACCCATGACAAAGCCACGATACCGGCATAACGCAGCCAACGATGAAATGGGAGAAGATGAGCCATGGCCACCCAGTCTGAAAAGCCCGGCGCAGTATAAGCGGCGACAGCATTGGGCTATTGTGCGCCCCATGGCGAGTCCCCATCTCTCGCCATCTGGTTTTGATGAGGTAGTCGAAGTGGAAACCGTGCTAGTCGAAGATGTCCTGCATCGCTTTCTGCTCGAGCGCGCCGGCGTTCGAGGTGTCATCGTTCGCCTGGGGGCAGCGTGGCGGGAGGTGGCAGGTCGTGCCGATTATCCCGCGCCGTTGCGCGAACTGCTGGGGCAGTCGCTGGCCGCCAGTGCGTTGCTGACCGGCAACATCAAGCTCGATGGCGCACTGTCGATCGAATTGAAAAGCACGGGCGCGCTGCGGCTGTTGTTCGCCGAATGCAGCGACACGGGCCGCTTGCGTGGATTGGCGCGCTGGCAGGAGTCGATTCCCGAAAGTCTGGTGCTGAGTGATCTGCCTGAAGCCATCATGGCGATTACCATCGGTCACGCTGAGCGCGGGCAGCGTTATCAAGGTTTGGTCGATTTGCATCATGCGGAATTGGCGAATGCGCTGGAGAACTATTTCCAGCAGTCCGAACAGTTGCCGGCGCGTATCGTGCTGGCGGCGGACGGCGAGAGTGCCGTTGGACTGATGTTGCAGAAACTGCCCGGCGAAGGCGGTCGCGACGCCGTGCACGACGACGACGCCTGGCCGCGCATCGAGCACCTGACCGCCACGCTCGGCCGCGAAGAGTTGCTCTCCACGCCGCCGGAGCAACTGCTTTATCGTCTCTATCACGAGGAAACGGTGCGGCTGTTCAAACCGCGTCCGCTGGCGTTCGGCTGCAGCTGCTCGCGCGAGCGCGTGGTGACGATGCTGCGCTCGCTGGGCCGCGATGAAATCGAGGCCACGCTGGAGGCCCATCACGGCACGATCGAGGTGATCTGCGAATTCTGCGCGCGCGCCTATCACTTCGATCGGGTGGATGCGGAGCATTTTCTCAGCGGCAACACCGCGAGCTCGTCGACGGTGCAGTGAGCGGAACGATCAGCCCACGGCTTTGCTGATCGTTCCCAGCCATGCTTCCGCAGGCTGCGGTCTGGCGAACAGAAAACCCTGACCGTAACGGCAGCCGATGTGCCTCAATGCTTGTCGCTGCGCTTCGTCTTCGATGCCTTCGGCGATCACCTGCATTTGCAGCGAATCGGCGAGCACCTGGATGGCGCGCACCACGGGCACGCTATGGCTGTTGACGTTGGCGAGTTCGGTGATGAACGAGCGATCGATCTTGAGCGTTTCGATCGGATATTGGTGCAGATAGCTCAACGACGAGTAACCGGTGCCGAAGTCGTCGAGCGCAATGCCGACGCCATGTTGCCGCAGGTTGTCCAGCATGCGTTTCACGTGCGCGGGATTTTCCAGCAGCGTGCGCTCGGTCACTTCGATACGCAGCGAACGCGGATTGACGCGATGCGCGCGCAACAGATTCAGCAGGCGATCGTCGAGATCGGGCATGCGGAAATGGCGGCCCGAAACATTCAGGCTCACAAAGCCATCGTTCCCGGCCAGCATGCTCGCCTGGGATGCGACCTGTTCGAAAATCTGCCAGTCGATGCTTTCCGCGCTGCCGTTTTCTTCGGCCACGGCGAGGAAATCGCCCGGGCATAGCAGGCCGCGATCCGGATGGCGCCAGCGCAGCAGCGCTTCGTAACCCACGGTGCGTCCATCTTCCAGCGCGACAATCGGCTGATAGAACGGCACGAACTCGTTGCGGCTCAGCGCGCGGCGCAGGTCGCCTTCCATTTCCAGCAGCGAAAGCACTTCGCGGCGCAGGCGGTCGTCGAACATCGCGGCGCGATGGCGGCCTTCGTCTTTGGCGCGATACATCGCGGCATCCGCATCGCGCAGGAGTTCTTCCGGTTGCTGGTAGTGCGGGCCGGGAAGCGCGATGCCGATCGATGCGGAGGTGAAGATTTCCTTGACGCCGAGGCGGAACGGCACGTGCAGTTCCGCGATGATGCGTTCGGCGACCACAAGAGCTTTGCCGGCATCGCTGATGCCTTCCAGCAGCACCGCGAATTCGTCGCCGCCGAGGCGTGCCACCAGGTCGCGCGTCTTAAGGCACGCGCGGATGCGGCTGCCGGCCTGGAACAGCAGGTCGTCGCCGATCAGATGACCCACCGAGTCGTTGATGACCTTGAAACGGTCCAGGTCGATGAACAGTACCGCGAAAAGTTTGTTCGGATCGGCATGGTAACCGTGCAGCGCCTGACCGAGCCGCTGCAGCAACAGCGTGCGATTGGGCAGGCCCGTGAGCGAATCGTGCAGGGTTTCGTACATCAGCCTGCGCTCGACGCGTTCGCGTTCGGCAATCTGCTCGCGCAGATCGCGATTGGCCAGCGCCAGCGCGCGCGTGCGTTCGGTGACGCGGCGCTCCAGATTCACGTAGGCCTGCTTCAGCGACTCGCTGGTCTGCTTGCGTTGCAGTGCGTTGGCGATGTGGTAGCTCACGAACGTAAGCAACTCTTGATCGCGCGCGTCGTACATGTGCTTGGGCGAATAGCTCTGCACCGCCAGAACACCCATCACGCGGTCGTCCCACACCAGCGGCACGCCGAGCCAGCAGATGGAGGGTGCGCCGGCCTCCACGCAATCGCCTTCGGCGGCAAGCCGCTCGAACGCGTGGCGGTCGGCCAGCAGCGGCTTGCCGTGCTGGAGCACATATTCGGTGGCGCCGTTACCGATCGGGCGCGGTTTGCGCACTGTTTCGATTTCGTCCACGGAATAGGGGAAGGTGATGTTCTGGCCGCTTTCGTCGAGCAGGGCGATGTAGAAGTTGCGCGCGTAGATCAGGCCACCCACCACGCGGTGCACTGCCGCGTAGAAGTTTTGCTGGCTCTCCGGCGCGCTCGCGAGTTCTGCGATACGGAACAGCGCCGATTGCAAGCGTTCGCCGCGTTGGCGCTGCAGCACCTGCTGGCGCAGTACGCGATTGGTCGCGCGCAGGGCCGCCGTGCGGTCGGCGACGCGCCGCTCCAATTCGGCATGCGCTTCGCGGCGCTCCAGCGCGGTCTGCATATGTTGGGCGACGTAGTTGAGCAGGTCGCGGTCGTGCCGGGTGTAATGCGTGTCGGTGCGATAACTCTGCACGGCGATGCCGCCGACCACCTGGCTTCCACGCAACAGCGGTACACCGAGCCAGTGTTCGCAGGCGGGGCCTACCAGGGCGAAGCGGCCTTCGAGTTGTCGCGCCAGTTCTTCCACCGAGCCCATGAGCGGCTGGCTGCTCTGTAGCAGGTTCCAGGTCAGGCTGTGGCGCATGTCCTGAAGCGGGTAGCTTTCGTCCGGCAGGGGCGGTTTTTGATCCATCGTGTCTACGTAGTACGGAAAGCGCACGCTGTCCGTCGCCGAGTCGTAGAGGAAGATGTAGAAGTTTTCCGCGTACATCAGCATGCCGACGATCGAGTGCAGCGACTGCATCATCTCGGCCATGTTGTGGGAGGTGCCTGCCAATTCGGCGATGGCGTATAGGGCGCGCTGCAGGCGTTCGGCCATGGCGAGGCGGGAAATGGCCTCGTAAAGGCGACCTGTCTCGCTCAATTGGCGCAGGCGGGTGCCGGCGAGGCGCCCCAGCCAGGTCAGCTCGGCATTGATCGTTTCGTTGAGTTCGGAGGGGTCGGTGACAAGCGCCAGGGCCTGCAGGCTTTGAGGATCTTTCGCCAGGCTCAGCCTGCCGGGAACCGGCAGCTGGTCGTCGATCTCGGGTGGCAGCCAGTGCAGTTCGCCTCGAACGCCAAGGTGGACCAGGGCTGCTTCGCAGGTTTCGAGCACGCTGCCGGCATCCACGGCCCGGAATAACCGTTCCATGGTCTCGCGCAGGGCCGCCGGGATGGACCCGGTAGGCTCCGACATGAACTTGCGGCCGTCAGGCGCTGAACTCATCGTAATTCGGCGGGTCAGTTCGCGGTGCGTTAAGTGACTATATCTCGTGACGATCCCGTCATGTCGCCCTTACAAACTATTAGCAAAGGGCCGGCAGGACGAGTTCCCGCCGCATGCATCCACCATGCCAGCAAGTCCTTGTTCGATGGCCTATTTTGGCGGATTACGCCACAGAAAAGGTGACGTAAGCGGGGTGTTAGTAAAAAGTAAAATGAGGTATACTGATTTCCGGGAGTCCGTCCCTTATCCAGGGTCGGGTGTGGTCTGTCACGTCGCCTTCGAATTTTCATGCGCCGCTTGTTGCTGACATTGCCGCTGATGTTCGTGCCGCTCATGGCGGCAGGGCAGACTGTGGGCATCAATCAGTCCAACAATCCGGCTTGGTTGCAGCCGTCGCCGTTCCAAGCGCAGCGCCCCATGCAAGGTTCGTTGTTGCCGCAGTCGCAAAGTTCCACGGCGGCTGAAGTGCAGAACGGTGATACGGCATCGCTGCTGTCGCTCAATCCGCTCGCCGGCGGCACGGTCAGTTCGAGCGTCGTGCAATACGGTGTGACGCCGAATGTGACGGCGCAAGCAGGCGTGACGCAACGCTCGTGGGCGACGCAGCCGCGCATCATCGGCAGCGAAGTGGGTGCGACCTATTACGCCGGTCGTTATAGCCTCGGCGTGAGCGTTGCGCAGGATCAGGTTCCGAGCGCGGTTCCGCTGCCGCGCGTACTGCCGGGTGCGGTGACTGGCGTCAACGGCTTGCCGGATTTCGACAGCAGCACGCAGGTGAATGCACGCGGACGCGTGGCGCTGTCCGGTGACAGCGGTCTTGTGCTGGGTGCCAGCGTGGGACGCATCCGGCTGCTGCCGGGCAATGTGATGGGCTTGAACACACTCGATCAGAAGGCATTGACCTTCGGCGTCGATCACGGTCCGATCACCGGCAGCATCGTCGGTCGCACCATGCAGCCGGAACCGGGCGTGCCGAGCAACTACATGGATCGCCGCTGGAACAGCATCGATCTGGGTGTGACATGGCATCTGCCCTGGCAGGGTTCGTTGAGCTTCGGCGCGCAGAATCTGTGGTCTTCCGGCAACGCGGTGAACACACCGGCAGGGCCGCCGGAACCGGATCAGTCGCGCACGCCCTACGTGCAGTACCACCAGGATCTCTGAGCGAATCGCTCACAAAAAAAAGCCCCCGCCATGCGGGGGCTTTTTGATTTTGCTATATCAGTCCTGTTTGCGGATCCGAAGGTCGCCGCTGAAGGTTTCGATGCTGATCTTGCCGTCGCCGGCACCCGCCACCGTGTCTAGCGTGGTGCCAGGGCCATGCTCGGGCTGTTTTGGCGTACCGAAATCGCTGTGCAACTCGCCGCTGAAGGTACTGGCGTGCACATTGCTGGACAGCGATGCGGGGAACTGCAGCTGAAGATCACCGCTCATGCTATCGATGCTGACGTTGCCGCCCGCGGCCAGTGCGCCTGTGAGCTGCACATCGCCCGACACGGTGCTGAGGTTGAGTTGCTGCCACGGACCGCCGCCAGCCTGGATATGGCCGGACACCGTCTGCAGATCAACCGTATGACCAAGCGACGGCGCAAGGATGTCGCCGCTCACCGTTTGCAGCTTGGCCTGTTTCGCCTGGCCGGAGAAGGCGACATTGCCGCTCACGGTGATGATATTGAGCGAAGGAGTCTGTGCATTGATGCGCACTCGACCGCTCACCGAATTCACCAGGATGTCCCCGCCGTCGATGCCATCCATGCTCAAGGGGGCGCTCACCACATTGATCTTCAGCGATGCCGCGCGCGGCACGCTGATGTCGAGCTTCGTGTCCGACATGGACTTGTCGCTGCCCCAGTCGAACCAGCCGTCCTTGCCCTGCGCCTGCACCTTGATCGACAGATTGTTCGGATCGCCTTCGATGGTGAGTGGTTGCACACCGTTGCCGAGCTCGCCGCCTACATGCACTTCGTTGCGATCCCAGGCGGTGATGTTCACCTCGCCTTTGACGTTATTGATCTCGATATGCGCCGTCGGCGAGGCGGCATGCGTGAGATCCAGTTGGGTTGTGGCCAAGGCCTGTCCTCCCCAGGACAGGCAGATCAGCAGCGGCAGGTAGCGGGCGTTTTTCATAGTTATAGGTGTCCTGAGGCCTCAGCCGGCTTGTTTCTCGAGCTCGCGCAGGCGAGCCTGTTGCGCATCCGTCCGCTGCAGCAGGCGCTGCAGGGCCGGCGAATCGGGAGCTTGTTGCATGGCCTGTTGCAGTTCCATGCGCGCCGCGCCCAGTTCGAGGGCCGCGCCAGCAAGGCGCGGATCGTTGGGTTTCCATGGCGAGGTGTCGATCTGTGCCGTGATCGGACCGGATGGCGGATTCTGAGGAATCGCGTGCATGCGCCACACCACACCGCCGGCCAGTACGGCAACGGCTGCAAATCCCGCCGCCATCGCCCATAGGTGGCGATGACGTGCGCGCTTGATCGGCGCCGGTGCGGCAGCCTGGACCGGTGCGGCGTTCTCATCGAGCGCAGCATCGATACGTGCCCACAGATCGTTGCGTGGCGCAACGGGCTGGTTGAGTTCGCGCATCTGGCGCAGCCATTCGAATTCGTTCATCGCACTTCTCCAAGAGCCTTGCGCAACAAGCCGCGTGCACGGTGCAGTTGCGCCTTGGACGACCCTACTGCCATCTCCAGTTCACTGGCGATTTCTTCATGGCGCCAGCCTTCCACGTCGTGCAACACCAATACCGCGCGGGCCCGTGGCGGGAGCTTGCCGATCGCGCGTTCCAGTTCGTCGCGTTCGGCGGCGCAGAACGGTGTCTCGCCATGCTCGGGAACGCTGTCCTCGTCGACATAGCCGACCGGATCGGCGTTCCGCGCCCGTATGTCCATCAATGCCACATTCACCGCCAGCCGGTACAGCCATGTACCGAAGGCGCTTTGCTCGCGGAAGCTGTCCAGCTTCTGCCAGGCGCGAACGAAGGCATCCTGTGTCAGGTCCTCGGCACGCGCATGATCGTAGCCGGACAACCGCAGCATGGCGCCATGGATGCGGCCCGCATGCAGGCGATACAGGCGTTGAAAAGCCTGACGGTCGCCCGATGCGGCCGCGCGCACGTCATCCGTATCGTTGTGTCCCGCAGCGAGTGCAGGTGGCATAGCGCTTCCGTTGGCGATGCAAGCAGCAATCATCTTGCCAGCTTGGATGCGGCCCAGGGCGTATAGGTTTAGACGGTTTACTCCCTCTTCACCCCGGGGAGAAGGCCGGAATGAGATAGGGCCGGCGCAAAGCCGGCCCTTCCCCTCGATCGATCCTCCCCGAGGGAGAGGAAGCCGAGCGCCTTAGGCGTTGGCCGCCTTCAGCGGCGTATCCAGCGCTTGCGCGACGCGTTGTTGTTCCTGCAGCAGGCGCGCGGGCAGACGCGGGTTGAAGCTGTCGAGGTATTCGCCGATGGCATGCAGTTCGGCCTGCCAGCCGGCGGTGTCGATATGAAGCAGCTCCGCCAGCGTTTCGCGCGGCAGGTTCAGGCCGTCGAGCTTGAGTTCGCCGTTGGCCGGCAGGATGCCGATGGGCGTCTCCGTGCCACGGGCCTTGCCTTCCACGCGGGCGATCATCCACTCCAGCACGCGCAGGTTTTCGCCGAAGCCCGGCCACATGAACTTGCCGTCCTTGCCTTTGCGGAACCAGTTCACGTGGAAGATTTTCGGCAGCTTGGCGCCGGCCTTGTCGAACGACAGCCAATGCTTGAAGTAGTCGCCGTAGTGGTAACCGCAGAACGGCTTCATCGCCATCGAGTCGCGGCGCAGAACACCCACGGCACCCGTGGCGGCGGCGGTGGTTTCCGAGCCCATCGCGGCGCCCATCAACACGCCGTGTGCCCAGTCACGCGCTTCCATCACCAGCGGCACGAGCGAGGGGCGACGACCGCCGAACACGATGGCGCTGATCGGCACGCCCTGGGCGTCCTCGGCCTTCGCCGACCACGTCGGACATTGCTTGGCACTTACGGTGAAGCGCGAATTGGGATGCGCCGCGGGACCATTGGCCGGATCGTAGGGACGTCCCAGCCAATCGGTGACCGGCGTGCCGGGCAGGCCTTCCCACCAGGGCTGGTTGTCGGCTGTCACCGCGACATTGGTGAAGATGGTGTCGCGCGCAATCGTGGTCAGCGCATTCGGATTGCTGTTGGTGCTGGTGCCCGGCGCCACGCCGAAGAAGCCGGCTTCCGGGTTGATGGCGTATAGACGTCCATCTTCGCCGGGGCGCATCCAGCAGATGTCGTCGCCGACGGTCCAGACCTTCCAGCCGTCCTCGCGATAACCCTCCGGCGGAATCAGCATCGCCAGATTGGTCTTGCCGCACGCCGACGGGAAAGCCGCGGCGACGTAGTGCGTCTGGCCCTGCGGGTTTTCGATGCCGACGATCAGCATGTGCTCGGCCAGCCAGCCTTCGGTGCGCGCCTGGAAGCTCGCAATGCGCAGGGCATGGCACTTCTTGCCGAGCAGCGCATTGCCGCCGTAGCCGGAGCCGTACGACTTGATCGTCAGCTCTTCGGGGAAATGCATGATGAAGCGACGCTCCGGATCGAGCTCGCCGGTGGAATGCAGGCCTTTGACGAAGCGGCCTTCGCGCTCGATGCGGTCGAGTGCGGCGGCGCCCATGCGCGTCATCGTGCGCATGTTGATGACCACGTACGGACTGTCGGTGATCTCGACGCCGCAACGCGACAGCGGCGAGTCGATCGGCCCCATGCAGTAGGGAATCACGTACATGGTGCGGCCTTCCATGCAGCCGTCGAACAGCGCGTCCATCTTGGCGTGCGCGTCGGCCGGGGACATCCAGTGATTGTTCGGGCCGGCATCGGCCTCGTCCTTGGTGCACACGAAGGTCAGGTGCTCCACGCGCGCCACGTCGGACGGATTGGAGCGGTGCAGATAGCAACCAGGATGGGTCTCCTGGTTCAGTTCGATCAGATCTCCGCTCTGCAGCATCTGCTGCGCCAGCGCCCGATATTCGGCATCGGAGCCGTCACACCAATGGATTGCCGCGGGGCGGGTCATGGCCGCCACGTCTTGCACCCATCGCTCGAGCGAATCAAGCTTGCTCGTCATGTTTCCCTCGCCTTGGTCTACCCACAAAAAAGAGGCACGACGGTAAGTTACGGAAACTGGCATTGCAAGGTCGCATGCAGCAAACGCGCATGTGGCCGGGTGTCGCAGCGAGTCGGCCGAGCGCCATGGCCCGGCCTCGATGGGCGTCAGGCGGGGATCAGCGTCGCGATCATGTGCTCGATGTACGAGTCGAATTCTTCATGACTCAAACGAGGTAGACCGAGCGTGAAGTTGAGCTGGAGAAAGCCGACGTAGGCGGCGTAGGTCAGGCGGGCGCGGTTGAGCGCCTCGGCAGCCTCAAGGCCGGCTTCGGTGTAGGCCGTATGGAGGAATTCCGTGCGGCGCTTGGAGACGCGGGCCATCACCGGCACCACCAGTGGATGGTCCAGCGCTTTCAGCAGGGCGGCGTAGACGCGGTGCGGCTGCACTTCGTGGGCGACGCGGCGGAAGAGTTCCGGCAGGCGTTCGCGCGGATCGGGAATCGCCTCGATCTGACTGATGATTTCGCGCTCGCCGTACTGTTCCCAGCGTTCCAGCGCCGCCTGCAGCAGCGCTTCGCGCGTACGGAAGTGCCAGTAAAAGCTGCCCTTGGTCACGCCAAGCTGACGGGCGAGGGCCTCGACGGCGAGTGCGCCGACGCCTTGTTCGGCGATCAGGCTGAGGGCGGCATCTTCCCAATCTTCGGCGGAAAGGCGCGAACGTTCAGGTTTTTGGCGGACATTCATTCCCGTATGGTAGCCGATATGCGGTCACGCCGTGGCTGGCCCTGGTCTGAGCATCCCGGTTGACGGCGGCCGCAGGCGCAATCCATACTCTTGCGTATGGACTCATATCATCCCAACCGGACTTCATTCACGGCCGCTGACGGTCTGTCCCTGGCCGTCGACCTGCGTCACGCGCAAGGGCAGCCGACGCTGTTGTTTGCGCACGGCTTCGGCCAGACGCGCGGCGCCTGGAACGCCGCTGCCGCGACGATGGCCGCGCACGGTTGCCGGTGTGTGAGTTTCGACAGCCGGGGTCATGGCGAGAGTGACCGCGTAGCGGGCGGCGAATACCACATGCAGCAGTTCGTCGACGACTTGCTCGGACTGGCGCGCGCTCAACCGGAGCCGCCCATTCTCGTGGGCGCATCGATGGGCGGTCTGCTGGGCCTGGTGGTGGCGGGCGAGATGCGGCCTTCGCCGTTCCGCGCACTGGTGCTGGTGGACATCACTCCGCGCTGGGAAACGTCCGGCGTCGAACGCATTCTCGCTTTCATGCAGGCGCATCCGGACGGCTTCGCCAACTATGCGGAGGCGGCGGAACAAATCGCCGCCTATCTGCCGCAGCGGAAAGAAAAGAAAAGCGAACAGCAATTGCGTCCGTTATTGCGCGAGGGTGCGGATGGGCGTCTTCGCTGGCACTGGGATCCCGCCTTGCTCGCCGGCGACCTGATCAGCGAAAGCGAACGCTACCAACCGCGCCTGCTCGCCGCGGCCGCGAAGGTCGAGGTGCCGGTGTTGCTGCTTTCGGGTGAGCGCAGCGATGTCGTGTCGCATCGCACCGTCGATGAATTTCTTGCCCTGGTGCCGCATGCACGTCATGCCGAAGTGCCGGGCGCAACCCACATGCTGGCCGGGGATGCGAACGATGCATTCACGGCGCAGATAGCAGGCTTCATCGAAAGCCTGGAACCCGCTGACGTGACCGATGCGGCGGTCAAGCAACCTGCAACGAGGTGTTGAGATGTCCGTACTACTAACCGTGCTGGCAGCGCTCATCGCGACCGGCGCCTGCGCCTACCACCGCAGCAGCCTGCGTGCCTGGGCTTACACGACGATCATTGCCACACTCGTGGTGGGTCTGTTGGCAAAGGCGCCGGTGACGACGGTGATCCTGCTGATCATCGAACTGGGTGTCGCCGTGCCCCTGTTGATGATCAACTTCCGCCGCAAGCAGATCAGCGCACCGCTGCTGAAAATGTTCGCGAAGGTGACACCGAAATTGTCGGATACCGAGCAGACCGCATTGGAAGCCGGCACGGTCGGTTTCGAAGGCGAACTCTTCTCCGGCAAGCCCGATTGGCATGAACTGCTCAAGCAGCCCAAGCCGGAACTGAGCGTGGAAGAAAAAGCCTTCCTTGACGGCCCGGTGGAGCAGTTGTGCGGCATGATCGACGACTGGCAGATCACGCACGAATTGGCGGATCTTTCGCCGGAAGTGTGGGACTTCATCAAGAAGAACAAATTCTTCGGCATGATCATCCCCAAGCAGTACGGCGGCCTGGGCTTCTCGGCGCTGGCGCATTCGGCGGTGCTGCAAAAGCTGGCCACCATGTCGGCGACGGTGGCTTCCACCGTGGCGGTGCCCAATTCGCTGGGTCCAGCCGAGCTGCTGCTGCATTACGGCAGCGACGAACAGAAGAACTTCCTTCTGCCGCGCCTGGCCGTTGGCGAGGAAATTCCCTGTTTCGCGTTGACCGGTCCTTATGCCGGTTCCGATGCCACGTCGATTCCCGACTACGGCATCGTGTGCAAACAGGTGATCGATGGCGTGGAAACCGTCGGCATGAAGCTCAACTTCGACAAGCGCTACATCACGCTTGCACCGATCGCCACGGTCGTTGGTCTCGCATTCCGTTTGTACGATCCGGAACATCTGCTGGGCGACAAGGAAGACCTCGGCATCACGCTGGCGCTTCTGCCGCGCAACACGCCGGGCCTGGAAATCGGCCGGCGCCATTTCCCGCTCAATATTCCGTTCCAGAACGGTCCGGTGCGCGGCAAGGATATCTTCGCGCCGATGTCGACGCTGATCGGCGGCCCGCACATGGCCGGTCATGGCTGGCGCATGCTGGTCGAGTGTTTGTCGGTTGGCCGCGCGATTTCGCTGCCCTCGAACGCAACAGGCGGCGTACGCATGGCCGTGGCGGCCACGGGCGCTTACGCGCGCATGCGCAAGCAATTCGGTCTTGCGGTGGCGCGTTTCGAAGGCGTGGAAGAGGCGCTCGCGCGCATCGGCGGACTCACCTATGCCACGGCAGCACTGTCGCGCGCGACGGCCGCAGCGGTGGATCGCGGCGAGAAGCCGGCGGTACCGTCGGCCATCGCCAAGTACCACGCCACCGAATGGGGCCGTGCGATCGCCGGCGATGCCATGGATGTGCACGGCGGCAAGGCCGTGCAGCTCGGTCCGAAGAACTACGCGGGTCGCGCGTGGCAGGGCGTGCCGATCGCGATCACGGTGGAAGGCGCGAACATCATGACGCGCAGCCTGATGATCTTCGGTCAGGGTGCCATTCGCTGCCATCCTTACGTGTTGAAGGAAATGCAGGCGCTCTCGATTGCCGATTACAGCGAACGCTTGAAGACGTTCGATCGCGCGTTGTTCGGTCATATCGGTTTCGGCATTTCCAATGCGGTGCGCAGCTTCGTGCTGGGCGTGACCGCCGCGCACATCGGCGATGCGGCCGGAGATGCGTACACGCGCCGTTATTACCGCAAGCTCAATCGCTACTCCGCCGCGTTGGCCCTGTGCGCCGACACGTTCATGGGCGTATTGGGCGGCAAACTGAAGTTCAAGGAGAAGCTGTCCGCGCGGTTGGGCGACGTACTGAGCTATCTGTACATCGCCAGTGCCATGCTCAAGCGCTACGAAGACTCCGGCCGTCCGGAAGCGGATCGCCCGCTGCTGGCGTGGGCGTTCCACGAATGCATGTGGCGCACGCAGATGGCGCTGGATGGCGCGATCCGCAACTTCCCCGTGCGTCCGGTGGCATGGCTGCTGCACGTACTGGTGTTCCCGTTCGGCCGCCGCGAAGTGCCGCCGTCGGATCGCCTGGGGCGTCGCGTCGCCGCCATCATCACCGCGCCGGGCGAAGCGCGCGATCGTCTCTTGGAATGGGCCTATCTCACGCCGACGGCCAACAACACGGTGGGCCGCATGAACGAGCTGCTGCCGGACGTGATCGCCGCCGAACCGGTCGAGCGCAAGTTCGGCAAGGCGCTCAAGGCAGGCCAGTTCACCTCGCACGATTACCTCGGTCAGTTGGACGAGGCGGTCAAGGCGGGCGTGATCGATGCCAGCGAAGCGGCCCTGCTCAAGCGCGTGCGCGAAGGCGTGTTCGAATTCATTTCGGTGGACGATTTCGATCCCGCCGAACTGCGTTCCGCACTCAGTCGCCATGACGAGAAAAAGCTCGCTGATACCACGCAGCGCGCTGCCTGACATGATCATGCACAAGACGGCGGCTCAGGCCGCCGTCTTGCTTTGGGGGAGTCCATGAGCGCGTCGCTCTTGTCCTTGTATCGTCGTATGACACGCTGGCCGGGAGGCCATTGGCTGTTTTCGCGGGCGGTCTGCTTTCGCGCGCCGTATTTCTCCACCATCGCACCGCGGTTTGTCGCGCTGGAGCCGGGACGTTGCGAAGTGCGCATCCGCGATCGCCGTCGCGTGCACAATCACATCGGCACGGTGCATGCCATTGCGTTGTGCAATCTTGCCGAGCTCAGTGCAGGCGTGATGGCCGAGGCGACGATGCCACCCGGCATGCGCTGGATTCCCAAGGGCATGACTGTGGAATACCTCAACAAGGCCGTGGGAAGCATGCACGCCGTGGCCACACCCGACGTTCCGCTTGCAGCGAAGGAAGGCGGTCAGGAATGGCCGGTCAGCGTGCAGGTTGCCGATCCGGGCGGCGCGGTGGTTTTCCGCGCGCGCATTGTGATGTGGGTGTCGCAGCGAAAGGATCGTGTCGCTCAGACCGGCTGAGCGCACTCAGCCGTTCATGACGTGATTCGTTTGCGCGACCACGACGGCGGCACGATGCTGTTGCGGCGAATCGCGATCACGAGCAGCGCGAGGGATATCAGGCTGCATACGGACAACGCAACCACGGATGCTTCGGCGCCGAACACGCCGCCGCTCAACCAGTCCGGACCGGTGCGCGAGGAAATCAGCCAGCCTGGTCTGCTGAAGCCCGACACCGGGATACCAAACACCGGACCCTGCATGATGTTCCACGCTGCATGCAGGCCTACGCAGGCCCACAGTGACCGGGTGACGTGAAAAACAAGCGCAAGCAGAATCCCGGCCTCAATCGCGATGGCAAGGGAACTCCACAGCGTCGCACCCGGATTGAAGATATGCGAGCCGCCGAAGAACAGTGCTGAAATCGCCAGGGCGCCCCAGGTGCCGACGCCTTCTTCGAGAATCCGGAACAACGCGCCGCGCATCGCGACTTCTTCCCCGATGCCGGCTGCGACGCCGCCCGCCAGCACGGCCGGCAGCCAATCCACCTGAGGATTCGTGCCGTTCACGTGATAACTGCCGAACAGCCACAGCAAACCCACGACCGTGCTGAACAACACGATGCCGCCAAGCAATCCGGCAACGCCGTAGGTCGGTATCGCCCGCAGCGACAACTCGCGCGGCGATCGGCGTTCGATCAGGCACACGAGAATCAGATAGGCAACGACCGTCGCGGTAACCTCGATCGTCAGTTGGGCGAGGGCTTGCTGCACCGGCGTTGCGGCTTTGCCCGTCCATCCCAGCAGTGGAGGGATGGGGTGAACCAGGTAACCGACGCAGAAGATCAGCGCTGCGTAAATGACGATGCGGGCCGCCGGTGAAAAGACCAGCCAGCGCTGCCACGGTGGTGCGGATGAGGGTGTAACGAATGCGATCGTCGCGGTCATGGAACTTCCCCTGTGGTTTGACTTGCAAGCTAGGACTCGCGGTGCACCCGGCCCAGTGTCATTCGTCACGAAACGATACGGCGCACATCGTTTGAAAGCGGACCATCAAAGATCAGTGTGCCGACAGCACGCAACCGTTCTTGCCATTTTCCTTGGCCTGATAGAGCGCGCGATCGGCGGCCTGGATCAAGGCTTCGTCAGAAACGGTGTGCTCGTTCCACAAAGCGATGCCGATGCTCGCACTGACATGCGCGGTGAAATCGCCACGCGGTCCATTCAACGGATACGGTTGGGCGAGCATGTCGCAGATCTGCTGGCAACGTTCCAGCAGAGGCGGCAGGCCGCTGACATCTTCAAAGATGAGTGCGAACTCGTCGCCGCCAAGTCGCGCTACGGTGTCGTTGGTACGCACGTGATGGTTCAGGCGCGCCGAGATGGCTTGCAGCAGCGCGTCGCCGGCCGGGTGGCCATACGTATCGTTGATGGCCTTGAAGCCATCGATGTCGACCAGTGCAAGTGCAAACTGGCTCTCACGTCTGCCGCCGCGTTGCATGGCCGTACGCAAGCGATCATGAAACAGCACGCGGTTCGGGAGGCCGGTCAGCATGTCATGAGTGGCCTGGTGGCGCACCTTGGCCTCCACGCGCTGGCGTTCGGCAATTTCCACCTGGAGCTGCGCGTTGCGTGCGGACAGCTCTTCCAGGGTGTGCTGCAGTTGCATGCGCGCCGCATGAAGTTCGAGGAAGACGCGCACCTTGGACTGAAGAATCACGTCATTGATCGGCTTGGCGATGTAATCGACCGCGCCGGAGCGATAACCTTTCAAGCGATTGAGATCGTCCGCATAGGCGGCGGTCACGAAGATCACCGGCGTATCGCGCAACTGTTCGGCTTCACCCAGCAGGGCGGCCACTTCGAAGCCATCCATGTCGGGCATGTTCACATCGAGAAGGATCAGCGCAAACTGCTGATCCAGGCACAGGGACAAGGCTTCGTTGCCATTGGTGGCTTCGATGAGCTCGGCACCGCAGTCGGCCAACAGATGGCGCATGGCGACCAGATTGGCGCGGGTGTCGTCGACGACAAGAATCTTGGGCGGCGAAATAGTCATACCAGGCACAAGCGATTGAGCAAGGGGGCGATGTCGTTCAACGCAACACAATAGTCCGTTCCGGCGATCTCCAGGGCTGCACGCGGCATGGTCGGCGCTTCGGCATCATCCGGCGATTGCACGATAGCCGTACCGCCCAGCTCGCGAATCCGGCGCAATCCTTTGGCGCCATCTGCATTGCCTCCGGTGAGCACAACGCCGATCAGCGCGTTTTGCCAGACTTCCGCAGCGGAAGTAAACATCACGTCAATGGATGGTCGTGCGTGGTTCACGCGCGGATCGACCGATAGGGCAAAGTGCAGATCGCCTTCCACCAGCAGATGGTAGCCGCTGGGCGCCAGATGTACGGCACCCGCGCGCACGACATGACGTTCTTTGGCTTCGACGACCGGGAGCGGCGACACGCGACCCAGCACCTCGCACAGCAGATCCACGGTATCGGAACTGCTGTGGCAGCACACCAGGATGGTTTGCCGCAATGCGGCATCGAGACCGCCGAGCACGGCCTTCAGAGCGTCCACCCCGCCGGCGGAACATCCCAGGGCGATGGCGGCAGGTGCGTTCATGTGACCTCGTGCTCGGAGTGGCTGGTGAGGCGATAGATGCGCATCTTTTCCTCGAACGCGGTGAAATCGTGCACCGCACTGGCGTAATCCAGGCTTTCACGCAGGCCAAGGCATAGGTAGCCGCCTCGGACGAGGCTGTCGCGGAACAGCGAAAGGACGTGGTCCTGCAAGACATTGGAAAAGTAGATCAGCACGTTGCGGCAAAAGATCAGATGCGCTTCGCAAAATACGCCGTCGGAAACAAGGTTGTGCCGCGCAAACGTCACGTTCCGGCGCAAGCGTTGATCGATCTTGAGCAGGCTGTAGCGTGCGCTGTAGTAGTCGGCGAGTGAGCGCTTGCCACCGGCCGCCTGATAGTTGCGCGACCACTGTTGCGCATCGCGTACGGGATAAATGCCTTCCTCGGCCTGTTGCAGCGCCCGCTCGCTAAGATCGGTCGCAAAAATCTGCGTTCGATCGTAGAGGCCGGCCTCCTCCAGCAGGATGGCCAGCGAGTAGACCTCCTGTCCGTGCGCGCAGCCGGCCTGCCAGATATTGATCTGCGGATAGGACGCAAGCATCGGCAGCACCTGTTCGCGCACGGTGCGGAACATCGCCGGGTCGCGGAACATGTCCGAGACCGGCACGGTCAGTCCGTCCAGCACATTCGGCAGCAACTGCGGTTCGTGGATGACGCGTTCGATCAGGCCGCTGACGGACCTGCATTGGAGCTGCTGCGCAAGCTGCTGCACGCGCCGCTTCAACGACGCAGGTGCGTACTGGCTGAAGTCGTAGCCATGGCGCCGGTGAAGCGCCTGCACGAACAGATCCACTTCCATGTTTTCGAGTTCGGGCGTGTCCATGATTTCATCCATGCATCAGCGGCGCAGCCAGACGTGCATCATGGAAGCCAGCTTGTCCAGGTCGATCGGCTTGGACAGATAATCGTTGGCGCCGGCTTCAAGACATTGTTCGCGGTCGCCGCGCATCGCCTTGGCGGTCAGCGCGATGATCGGCAGGCGGCTGAGCGAAGGCTGTGCGCGAATGGCCCGCGTGGCTTCGTAGCCGTCCATGCCCGGCATCATGATGTCCATCAGCACCAGTTCGATCTGTTCGTTCTCGGCCAGTACGTGCAGTGCCTTTTGACCATCCTGAGCCATGCTGACTTGCAGGCCCCAGCCGCGCAGCACTTTGGAGAGCGCAAACAGATTGCGCATGTCGTCGTCGACAAGCAGGACGTGATGGCCTTCCAGGCCATCCTGGCTGGCGGGCGTTGCGGCTTCGTGCGTGCCCTTCGTGCGGCGGATGCTGTGCAGGAACAGGCTCACTTCGTCCAGCAGGCGTTCGGGCGAACGAGCACCCTTGATGACGATACTGTCGGTGTACTGCCGGATGCGCAGATTTTCTTCGCGGCTCAGTTCGCGCCCTGAATACACCACCACCGGCGGAATGCTGCCGCTGTCGGCCAGCTTTTCGAGCAGCTCCATGCCCGACATGCCGGGCAGGCCCAGATCGAGCACGATGCAGTCGTAGCCGGTCTGCGAGATTTTCTGCATGGCTTCCTCGCCGGAGCCCGCTTCGTCGATCGATACGTCGTCCTGATTCAGCAGCATGCGCACGGCGCTGCGCGCGTTGGCATCATCGTCGACGACCAGCAGGCGGCGGATGCGTCCCTTGGCAAAATGCAGCAGACGCTCGAACGCCTCGTTGATGGCCTCGCGGGTGACCGGCTTGGTGAGGAAACCCACGGCGCCGAGTTCACGCCCGCGTCCTGCCTCGTCGGTCGCCGAAAGGAAATGCACGGGAATATGGCGCGTGGCGGGATCGGTCTTCAATCGCTCGATCACCGTCCAGCCATCCATGCCGGGCAGCATCACGTCGAGCAACACGCCGACCGGATGATGACGCCGCGCCAGTTCCAATCCAGTTTCGCCATTCACGGCGTGCAGCATGCGGTGGCCTTTCTGTCGCACGATGTCGGCGAGGATGCGCGCGAACGCGGGATCGTCTTCGACGATCAGAATGACGCTGTCGCCCGGTGCGATGCGCTCGCGATCATCGCTAAGGCCTTCGGCGGGCAGCAACGCGCGCGTCACCGGTTTCGGTGCAGGTTGATGCGCGGTGGTTGCGGCGGCAGAGGTCTCCGGCGTGGCGCTGCGCTCCGGCACGATCAGCACGAATTCACTGCCTTGACCGACCTCGCTGCGCAGGACGATGTCGCCGCCGAGCAGCGCGGCCATGCGCCGCGAAATGCTCAGGCCCAATCCGGTGCCGCCGAACTGGCGGCTGGTGCTGCTGTCGGCCTGTTCGAAGGCGTTGAAGATGCGATCGAGCTTCTCGGCGGGAATGCCGATGCCGCTGTCCTTCACGCTGATCGCCAGCAACATCTGCCCGTTCAGTGCATCGGGTATGGGCAGATCGTTCGCCGGGCGGCCGATATTGACCCGCACGGAGCCTTTGGGCGTGAACTTGAATGCATTGGCGAGCAGGTTGTTGACGATCTGCTCCAGCCGGTTCGGATCGGTGTGGATGTGATCGGGCAAGCCCTCGTCCAGAGTCACTTCGTATTGGAGTTTCTTTTCGCGCGCGACGTGATCGAAGGTGCGCCGCAGGCTGCGTACAAGGTTCTGCAGAGGATGGTCGATCAACGACAATTCCATCTTGCCCGCTTCGATCTTGGACAGATCGAGGATGTCGTTGATCAGGCGCAGCAGGCTCGATCCCGCATCGTGGATGATGCGGGCCGATTCGACCTGTTCGGCATCGAGGTTGCCTTCGCGGTTGTCGGCGAGGCTGCGCGACAGGATCAGCAGGCTGTTCAGCGGCGTGCGGAGCTCGTGCGACATGTTGGCAAGGAACTCGCTCTTGTACTGACTGGCGCGCGCAAGCTCTTCGGCTTTTTGCTGCGTATCCTTCTGCAGTCCCTCCAGTTGTTGCTTTTGAATGCGCAGCGTGTCGGTCTTGAGGCGCAACTCCTCATTGGACGACTGCAATTCGTCCGCTTGTACGCGCAGCTCTTCTTCCGATGCAAGCAGGCGCTGGGACTGTTCTTCGAGCTCGATGGTCTTGGTCTGCAGCGTGTCGTTGGCGGCGCGCAATGCCTCTTGTTGCTGTCGCATGGTCACGCTGGAAAGCCGCAACTCATCCGCCTGTTCGCGCGTCTGTTCGAGCAGATCCTGCGTATTGACGGCGCGGTTGAGGTTTTCCAGCGTCAGCGCCGCCATCGGCAGCAGTTCGTCCAGCAGTTGTCGCTGCAGGGTTGTGGGAGGTGCAAAGCCGGCGAATTCGAGCACGCCGACTAATTGATCGCGCAGCAGCAAGGGGAGGATGGTGATGTGGCGCGGCAGCGCTTCGCCGCTGCCCGATTCGATGCGCAGGTAGTTGTCAGGCACGTCGTCCAGGCTGATCGCGTGATGCGAAAGCGCGCACTGGCCGACCAATCCTTCGCCTGGCACATAGGTGCTGGCGCCACCGTACATGCGCAAACCATAGCTGCCAAGCAGATCGAGTCGTTGCCGCGAACTGTCGTAGCCGTAGAGCAATGCAACGCCGGCATGCAGCAATGGCGCCAGCCGCGTCGTGAAACACTCGGCGAAATCGCGATGGTTGGTGGCTTCCTGCAGGTTGCTCGAAATGCTTGTGGCATTGCTCTTCAGCTGGGTCTGCTCTTCCGAGTCGATCACCATCTGCTTGAATACTTCCAGCGCTCGGGCAATTTCGCCGACTTCATCGCGACGTCCGGAGCCGCGGATCTCGATGTCACGATCATGTGCGGCAAGCCGCGTCATCAACTCGCTCAACCGGCGGATCGGGCGCGTGACCATGCGCGAGGTCAATGAAATCACCATGAGTCCCAGCACCAGGCCGATCAGCCCGCTGGCCATATTCACGTACAGCGTTTCAGTCAGCAGGCGCTCCACGCTCCGGGTGCGATCGACCAGCAGTTGACGTTCCGTGTCCGTCATCTCATCGAGGATGGCCGAGTAGTCTTCGGTCCGCACCGTGCGGTGGGCGAGATAGTCGGCCTGGATGCGCGCGACGTCTTGCGCGGCCGCCTGCGCATCGGTGTTCTTCAGCGCGGCCTGAGTCGCGGTCACCATCTTTTGCAGTTCGCGATTCCATTGCGAAACCAACGCTTCGATGTGATCGATGCGAAGCTGTTGTACTGAGTTGTCGCTGGTCAGCTCGCGCAACTCGGCCAGCTGCACATGGAACGTCCTGTCGCTGTCGGCCATGGTGGTCAGCTGAGTGGGATTGTGCGAGATCAGGAATCCGCGCAATGCCAGCTGGCCCGTCAAGGCGGAGCGCTGCAGTACCTGGATCTGAAGCAGCACCTGATAGGTGTGATCCGCCCAGCGGCGCGTTTCGGTTTGCCTGTTCTGCGAGACGACGTTCGCCAGGCTATTGAGCAGGAACAGGCCGAGCAGGAGACCGATCGCAAGGATGATCTTGTAGCGGATGGGCAGGTTGGCCAGCCATGAATATTTCTTCCGGGGAACCGACGTCACCATGGTGCTGGCCATGCGATATCTCGCTGATGTGGCGATGGAGCCCCCGTTGTCGACCGGAAAATTCCGGGCGACGGTCGCGGCGGCCGGGAGGCCAGATTAGCGAGATGGCGGCAAGTGCGGTAGCTGCCGCTGAGGTGTCAGTGACGGGTGTGTGAAGGGCTGCCGGTGATGGCCCCGGCGCTGCCGTTTCAGACCAGGACGGACGCGGCGTGTTCGCGCGTGGCCGAGAAACGCACCGCGGGCGAGCGCTCCTGCGCCAGTTGCAGGTTCACGCGGGTAGGGGCCAGGTAGACCAGCTCGCCGGCCGCGTCGATACCTAGGTTCATCGCGTTTTTTTCGCGGAACTCCTCCAGCTTCTTCGCATCGTCGCAATGCACCCAGCGTGCGGTGATCACGCCGACCGGCTCGAAGCTGGCATCCACGCCGTATTCGTCCTTCAGGCGATAGGCGACCACATCGAACTGCAGTACGCCGACCGCACCCAGGATCAGGTCGTTGCTCATCAGCGGGCGGAAGAACTGCGTGGCACCTTCTTCGGAGAGCTGCGCGAGGCCTTTCTGCAGCGCTTTCATCTTCAGCGGATCGCGCAGGCGCGCACGACGGAACAGTTCCGGCGCGAAGTTGGGAATGCCGGTGAAGCTGATCGCCTCGCCTTCCGTGAAGGTGTCGCCGATGCTGATGGTGCCGTGGTTGTGCAGGCCGATCACGTCGCCCGGATAAGCGCTCTCGACGATTTCGCGATCGCTGGCCATGAAGGTGAGGGCGTTGGCGATGCGCACTTCCTTGTTGGTGCGTGTCTGGATCATCTTCATGCCGGCGGTATAGGTGCCCGAGCACACGCGCATGAACGCGACACGGTCGCGATGCGCCGGGTCCATGTTCGCCTGGATCTTGAACACGAAGCCGGTGAGCTTGTCTTCCTCGGGCTTCACGTCGCGATTGAGCGTGCTGCGCGAGCGCGGCGCTGGCGCGTGTTCGACGAAGAAATCCAGCAGCAGCTGCACGCCGAAGTTGTTCACGGCCGAGCCGAAGAACACCGGCGTCAACTTGCCCGCAAGGTATTTGTCGACGTCGAAGGAGTGCGAGGCGCCTTGCACCAGTTCGAGTTCCTCGCGCAATTCGTTCAGGGCTTCGGTGCCGATGGCGGCTTCCAGGCCGGGCGCGTCGAGTCCTTTGAAGATGGTCGAATCCTGGCGCGTGAAATTCTTGCCCGGCTCGAACACGTGCACTTCGTCGAGCAGCATGTGATAGACGCCTTTCAGGCGCTTGCCCATGCCGATGGGCCAAGTCAGCGGTGCGCATGCGATGCCCAGCACCGACTCCACTTCGTCCAGCAAATCAATCGGCGAACGGCCTTCGCGGTCGAGCTTGTTGATGAAGGTCATGATGGGCGTGTCGCGCAGGCGGCACACTTCCATCAACTTGATGGTGCGTTCCTCGACGCCTTTCGCGCAGTCGATCACCATCAACGCGGAGTCCACGGCGGTGAGCACGCGGTACGTATCCTCGGAGAAGTCCGCGTGGCCGGGGGTGTCGAGCAGGTTGACGATCTTGCCCTCGTACGGGAACTGCATCACCGACGAGGTCACCGAAATGCCGCGCTCCTTTTCCAGCGCCATCCAGTCCGAGGTGGCATGGCGTGCCGCCTTGCGGCCCTTCACGGAGCCGGCCATCTGGATCGCGCCGCCGAACAGCAGCAGCTTTTCCGTCAGCGTGGTCTTGCCGGCGTCGGGGTGGCTGATGATCGCGAAAGTGCGGCGGCGGTGGGTTTCTTGGAGATGGGCGGACATAGAAGGGCGTCGAAGTAGGCGCGAACCCTTTATTTTAGCGTGGATTCGGGCGGGCCGTACTGTTGCTCGTCATTCCGGCGCAGGCCGGAATCCAGTAACCGTACTCTGGATACATGCGGCACCCACGAAGTTGATCGCCACTGGATTCCGGCCTACGCCGGAATGACGAGCAAAGGTGATCGCTTGCACAAGACAAAAAAGCCCGGGCTCGCGCCCGGGCTTTTCGTCTGAAGCATGAAACGAAGGATTACTTCGCTTCCTTCTCCATCAACTTGGCAACCATGCTCGCCGGCACTTCTTCGTAATGATCGAAAATCATCGTGAAGGTGCCGCGGCCGCTGGTGGCCGAACGCAGGAAGTTGATGTAGCCGAACATTTCCGCCAGCGGCACGAAGCCCTGCACGAAGGCGTTGGTGCCCTTCTGGCCCTGTTCGCTGACCGAGCCGCGACGACGGTTGATGTCGCCGATCACGTCGCCGAGGTAGTCGGCTTCGGTCACCACTTCGAGCTTCATCACCGGCTCGAGCAGCTTGGGCTTGGACATGCGCTGCGCTTCGCGGAAGCAGGCGCGGCCGGCGATTTCGAAGGCGAGTGCCGAGGAGTCCACGTCGTGGAACTTGCCGTCGATGAGGCGTGCCTTGAAGTCGAGCACTTCGTAGCCGGCGACCTGGCCCTGGCGCGATTCCACCGTGACGGCGTGTTCAACGGCCGGGATATATTCGCGCGGCACGCGGCCGCCGACGATTTCGTCGGAGAACACCACGCCGCTACCCGGTTCGCCCGGCTCGAAGATCATCTTCACTTCAGCGAACTGACCCGAACCGCCGGACTGCTTCTTGTGCGTGTAGGTGTGCTCGACGCTCTGGCCGAAGGCTTCGCGGAAGCTGACCTTGGGCTTGCCCATGTTCGCGTCCACGCCCAGCTCGGTGCGCATACGGTCGATGGTGATTTCCAGATGCAACTCGCCCATGCCCTTGAGCACGGTCTGTCCAGTTTCCTTGTCCACTTCCATGCGCAGCGACGGATCGGCCTTCACCATCTTGTAGAGCGCGGTGGAGAGCTTGTCGACGTCGTTGCGGCTCTTCGGCTCCACGGCGACGCTGATCACCGGGTCGGGGAAGCGCATGCGCTCCAGCAGCACCGGGCTCGACGGATCGCAGAGCGAGTCGCCGGTCTCGGTTTCCTTCATCGAGACGAAGGCGCAGATGTCGCCGGCGCGCACTTCTTCGATGTCCTTGGTGGCATTGGCCTGCACTTCCACGATGCGGCCGATGCGTTCCTTCTTGCCACGCGTGACGTTCTGCAGGGTGTCGCCCTTCTTGATCACGCCGGAGTAGATGCGGCAGAAGGTGAGGGTGCCGAACTGGTCGTTGATGACCTTGAACGCCAGCGCGCGCGCCGGAGCGTCATCCACCACGCCCTGTTCGCCGATCGCGTTGCCGTCCTCGTCCACCAGCGCAATGCCGCCGTTCTCGCCCGGGTACGGCATGTAGTCGACCACGCCGTCGAGCAGTTGCTGCACGCCCTTGTTGCGGTAGGAGGAGCCGCAGAACACCGGCACCAGCTTGCCCTGCACGCAACCCGTGCGGATGCACTTCTTCAGGAGTTCAAGGCTGAAGTCGCTGCTCTTGAGGAAGGTTTCGACGTCGCCGGCATGCAGCAGCTTGTCGAAGGCCTCGTCGTCCATTTCCAGCGCTTTCTCGATGGTTTCCTCGCGCAGTGCTGCGAGGTTGGACACCCATTCCTTGTCGGCGGCGGTGGTGAAGGCCTGCACTTTGGGATGGTTCGCGACCTGGTCAAGCGGGATGACTTCCCACTTGCTGTCCTTGTCGTGGCCTTCCCAGATGTAACCCTGGCCGGTGATCAGGTCAGCCATGCCGATGAAGTCGTCGTGGCTGCCCAGCGGGATCTGGCAGAGCACGGCGTTGGCGCCGAGACGGTTCTTGATGCCTTCCACGGCGTGTTTGAAGCTCGCGCCGATGCGGTCCATCTTGTTGATGTAGCACATGCGCGGCACGTTGTACTGGTCGGCCAGGCGCCAGTTGGTTTCCGTCTGCGGTTCCACGCCGGCCACGCCATCGAACACCACCACGGCACCGTCGAGCACGCGCAGCGAACGGTTCACCTCGATGGTGAAGTCCACGTGGCCTGGGGTGTCGATCACGTTGATCTGGTGGCCCTTCCACTCGGTGGACACAGCGGCGGACTGAATGGTGATGCCGCGCTTGCGTTCCTGCTCGAGGTAGTCGGTGGTGGTGGAGCCCTTGCCGTCCTTCGTGTCGTGCACGTCGACGATCTGGTGCTTCTTACCGGTGTAATAAAGCACGCGCTCGGTCGTGGTGGTCTTACCGGCATCGATGTGGGCGATGATGCCGATGTTGCGGTAAAGGCTTAGGGGTTTTTGGCGAGCCACAGTCTTGGTTCCGTAAGTAAAAGTCGTTGGGCGAACAGGGCGGACACTCCATCGCTGTCCGCAGCGTACGTTTTCAATGTGTATCCAGCGTTTCCGAGTGCTGGCGGGCGCCCTCGGGGGCGGCATCGGTCAGCAGATCCTCGTAGAAAGCGCCGAACGGTTCGGTCGGGTGTGCGATCTGGATCTCCAGGACCCACAGGCCGCTGGAGGGGCGGTTTTCGAAGTCGCCCAGATCGCCGCCCTTGTGGACCGAGTGCGGAAAATCGCTGACGCGATGGCCCTTGATGGCGTGGTTGAAACGCCAACCCATCGCCTCGGCGCGCTCATTGGCGTAATTATACAGGTTGTGGCCGCTTAAGCCTTCCCTGCGCCATACGGCGGCGACATCCGTGAACAAATCGCGGGCCGCCTGGGCGCAGGTCTGCCGTTCAGGGGCGTGGCCGACCGTGAAGGTGTCGCCCACGTCGCCCTCGTGGCCGTCGAACACCAGGCCGAGATCAATGAAATAAATGTCGTTTTCGCCGAGACGGACGTCGGGAATCGAGGGCTGCCGGTAGGTCTTGATGGTGTTGGGGCCGATGCGGATGATCGGCGGGTGCCACAGCCGCTCCATGCCAAGTTCCTGGAACACGCCGGCGGCCACGGTTTTGGCTTCTTCTTCGCCGATGCCTGCGTGCATGCGATCGCGGATCGCGTGCAGTGCCGTCCAGCTCAGGGAGCGGGCACGCAGCATCGACGCGGGATCGAACCGGTTTCCCACTGCTTCGCGATGATGAAGTGTCATGACGGCAAAACCCTGGGCCGGGCAGGCTGCTTCAGCTCAACAAGACGCACGCAAGACCCACGGCGGCAGGTGCCGCCTGAATCCACAGGACTTTCCGCGTCGCGGTCAGTCCGCCATACACGCCGGCGACGAGCACGCATGCGAGGAAGAAGATCTTCACATGCATCCCTTCGCCGCCGCCGAGGATCAATCCCCAGATCAGGCCGGCCGACAGGAACCCGTTGTAGAGCCCTTGATTCGCCGCCAGCACTTTCGACTGCGTGGCGAATTCCGGCGTGAGGCCGAAGGCGCGTCGTCCGGTGGGTTTGTCCCACAAAAACATTTCCAATATCAGGAACCACACGTGCATCAGGGCGATGATCGCGATCACGATATTGGCGACAGTCGACATGCTGTTCTCCCTGATGCGCGCGCCGGTTACGGCAGTGGGTAACCGAACTGTTCCTGGAATTGTTTGGCGAATTCCGCGTAGGTGAAGTGCTGGTTCTGTGTGCCCGGGTGCTCCACTTTCAGCGCACCCATCAGCGAGGCCATGCGGCCGATCGTGGGCCAGTCCCAGCCCTTCATGATGCCGAAGATCAAGCCGGCGCGATAAGCATCGCCGCAGCCGGTAGGGTCCACCACCTGACGCTCGCGCGCAGCCGGAATTTCATGCGTGGTGCCGTTTTCTTCGCGAATCAGCGAGCCGCGCGGGCCGAGCGTCACGATGTACGCCTTGACGCGCGAGGCGATCTCCGCGGCGCTCCAGCCGGTGCGTTGCTGCAGCAGCTGTGATTCGTAATCGTTGACGATGACGTAGGTGGCTTTTTCGATCATCGCGCGGAATTCGTCGCCGTTGAACAACGGCATCGCCTGGCCCGGATCGAAAATGAAAGGCACGCCGCGCGCTGCGAATTCATCGACGTGCTGCAGCATCGCGTCGCGACCGTCCGGCGCCACGATGCCGAAGCTGATGTCGGGAATGTTGCGCACGTGATTTTCGTGCGCGCTCGACATCGCGCCAGGGTGGAAGGCAGTGATCTGGTTGTTGTCCAGATCGGTGGTGATGAAGCATTGCGGCGTGAACTGCTCTTCGAACACGCGGATGCCATCCACGCGGATGTCGTACTTTTGCAGATGTTCGCGATAGGGTGCGAAATCCTGGCCCACCGCGGCCACCGGCAGCGGATCGCCGCCGAGCAGCTTCAGGTTGTATGCGATGTTGCCGGCACAACCGCCGAATTCGCGGCGCATCCGCGGTACCAGGAACGACACGTTCAGGATATGCACCTGATCGGGGATGATGTGATTCTTGAACTGGTCCTGGAACACCATGATGGTGTCGTAGGCGAACGATCCGCAGATGACGGCAGACATGACGGTTGGATGCCCCGGATAAGTGAGTGGTCGCGCCATCGCCGTGATGCGAGGCATCGCACCAAGGTTTCGGCCAAAGCCCATCATCGTACCGGTATCGCCCCGCGAAGGCGACTTTTTGCCCGCCGCGCACTCGCCAGCCGGGAGGCGGGTGCTGGCGTGCCGGACGAGATGGTCGACGCGAAGGCGAGCATGAGTCCGCGCATGGTCGATCCGGGCACCGGAAGAGGGGGAGTGTGGAAGCCGTCACAGACCCCGTCGAGGTCGTGCAGGAAACGTCTATCATCGCGTCCCACAAAGCTTTCTTAACGAATATGTCCTTGCGGACAAAAGGTTTGCTGACTAGACTGGCGCGCTTACTTTTTAGCCAGAGTGGACACGCGGCGGACCCATGTTCAAGAAGTTTCGCGGGATGTTTTCCAACGATGTTTCCATCGACCTTGGCACGGCCAACACGCTTATATACGTGCGAGGTCAGGGCATCGTCCTGAACGAACCTTCCGTCGTGGCGATCCGTCAGGATCGCGGTCCGGGCGGTCCTCGCACCGTTGCCGCCGTGGGTGGCGAAGCCAAGCGCATGCTGGGCCGTACCCCGGGCAACATCGCTACCGTGCGTCCGATGAAGGACGGCGTGATCGCTGACTTCACCATGACCGAGGCGATGCTGCAGCACTTCATCCGCCAGGTTCACCGCTCCCGCCTGCTGCGCCCCAGCCCCCGCGTGCTGGTCTGCGTGCCCTGCGGCTCGACCCAGGTGGAACGCCGCGCCATCAAGGAATCGGCCGAAGGCGCCGGTGCACGCGACGTATTCCTGATCGAGGAACCCATGGCAGCCGCCATCGGTGCCGGCATTCCGGTGCACGAGGCGCGCGGCTCGATGGTGCTGGATATCGGCGGCGGCACGTCCGAAGTGGCGGTGATCTCGCTCAACGGCATCGTCTACTCGCAGTCCGTGCGCGTGGGCGGCGACCGTTTCGACGAGGCCATCATCAATTACGTGCGCCGCAACCACGGCACGCTGATCGGCGAGTCGACCGCCGAGCGCATCAAGCTGGAAATCGGCTGCGCGTTCCCGCAGAGCCAAGTCAGGGAGATCGAAATCTCCGGCCGCAACCTGGCCGAGGGCGTGCCGCGCATGTTCACGGTCAACTCCAACGAAATCCTCGAAGCGTTGCACGAGCCGCTCGCCGGCATCGTCGCCGCGGTGAAGTCGGCGCTGGAACAGACGCCGCCGGAACTGTGCTCGGACGTCGCCGAGCGCGGCATCGTGCTTACGGGCGGCGGCGCGCTGCTGCGCGACCTGGATCGCCTGATCTCCGAGGAAACCGGCCTGCATGTTCAGGTGGCGGACGACCCGCTGACCTGTGTGGCCCGTGGTGGCGGCAAGGCGCTGGAGCTGATCGATCAGCACGGCAGCGACTTCTTCGCTCCCGAATAACTAAGAGTCGGGTTGATGTCTCCCCGTGGTCCGCGCCGGATTTGTATGCGCGCCAGCCAAGGAGGAGTGAGGGCGCGTATGTCGATACGTAACCGAACGAGGACGCCGGATGGCGCGCATACAAACCCGGCCCTTCGGGTTG
>NZ_QRBF01000005.1:0-190450 GCF_003363265.1 Dyella psychrodurans
CGCCGTCAGCGTCGTCTTGCCGTGGTCCACGTGACCGATCGTGCCCACGTTCACGTGCGGCTTGGTGCGTTCGAATTTACCCTTTGCCATGAGCGCTAAATCCCGATGGAGTCAATGAGTGAAGGAAAGAAACTGAACAAGGATATCAAGCGATACCGCGGCAGTCGCGTGCGGTGGTGCTCATGACTGGAATCGAACCAGCGACCTCTTCCTTACCAAGGAAGTGCTCTACCGACTGAGCTACATGAGCACAAAAACACAGCGACGAGATCAATGGAGCGGGAGACGGGAATCGAACCCGCACCATCAGCTTGGAAGGCTGAGGTTCTACCATTGAACTACTCCCGCCCTGCGCGGAACTCGTCTATCGGACCGCATTGGCGCATTCAACCGCTTTTGCGATCCTGCCTTCCAGCCAGACCTCGGTCACCCGAGGAAATCGACTGGTGGAGGGAGGTGGATTCGAACCACCGAAGGCGTAAGCCAGCAGATTTACAGTCTGCCCCCGTTGGCCGCTTGGGTATCCCTCCAACAAAGAACGGCTATTGTGTGGATCGGGGCTTTGCGTGTCAACACCCAACGGGATCGAAACGGCCGATTTTTCGCGATTTTCCGGCGTTGCCGACGCTGTCGTTCAGTCGTTTCCGGCACTGCGCGTGTCGACCAGTTGCTCCATGCGCTTGGAGAGTTCCAGCAAGTGCAGCGCGTTTTCCTGCAGGCGACGTTCGTTGTCGTTGCGAGGCGACCACGGCGGCACGGGCGTGGGCTTGCCATCAGGCTTGTCCAGCGCCACGAACACCATCACGCAGCTGGTGGCCAGGCGCTCCTCGTTGGTGCGCAAATCGCGCGCGAGCACGTCAACCGCCATCTGCATGCTGGACTTGCCAGTGTGGATCAGCTTTGCGCGCACATTGACCAGATCGCCGATCAAGATCGGCTTCACGAACTGAATGCCGCTGACGGCTGCCGTGACACAGTACGCGCCGCTCCAGCCTACAGCGCAGGCGTAACCGGCCTGGTCGATCCACTTCATCACCATGCCGCCGTGCACCTTGCCGCCAAAATTGACATCGGTCGGCTGCGCCAGAAAGCGGAGGGTCACTTCATTCTGCTGGCCTGACATGCGATCTCCAATGAACTGAATCGACGACGGGTAAAGGCGCATTATGCGCCTTTGCCGCCCGGCGCTGGCAGCACGAGCTTCATGGGCGTGGTCATCAAGCCGCTTGGCGAAGGCCGCTCGGGACCTGTCGCGCGAAAACCCATATGCCGATAGACCGGCACGGCACAGCGGGTGGCATTGAGCGTGAAGCGGCGAGTACCGGCACGACGCACGGCATCCTGCATGGTCCGCACCCACAATCGGCGTGCAAAACCACGGCCTTGGTATTTTGTGCTTATAAAGAATTGCACCAGATGGCAGTCGTCCCGCATCGCCGAGACGCCAACGAGTTGCTCTCCCAGATAGCCAAGATGAAAGCGCTGCCCATCGATGATTTTTTCGCGCAACGCGCGAGCACTTAGACGCGAAAGCAACGCCTGCCCTGCCTCGAAGGTTTGATCCGGCAGAATCCATCGACATGCGATGCGGCGTATCAATACTCCGACCGCACGCGCATCGTCGGGCCGACCAAGGCGCATGCGCAGAACTGGCTGGGACATGTGAAATTCCGTGCTGTTGAATGTTCTCGCGTCACATAAATCGTTGCACGAAAAAGCCCCGCTTGCGCGGGGCTTGAACATTCGATCACACGATGACTCAAACGTTGAACAGGAAGTGCAGTACGTCGCCGTCCTTCACGACATAATCCTTGCCTTCCTTGCGCAAACGCCCTGCCGCGGCCGCACCGGACTCGCCTTTGTATTGAATGAAGTCGTCATATGACACGGTTTCGGCGCGGATAAAACCGCGCTCGAAATCGGTATGGATCACACCCGCGGCCTGCGGCGCGGTAAACCCGCGCTTGATCGTCCACGCGCGCACTTCCTTGACGCCAGCCGTGAAGTAGGTCTGCAGGTTGAGCAGCTTGTAGCCGGCGCGAATCACGCGGTTGAGGCCCGGCTCATCCAGACCGAGGTCTTTGAGGAATTCGTCGCGATCGGCGTCGTCGAGTTGCGAGAGCTCTTCTTCGATGGCAGCGCACACCGGCACCACTTCGGCGCCTTCCGACACGGCGCGCTGACGCACGGCGTCGAGGTGCGGATTGTTCTCGAAACCGTCTTCGCGCACGTTGGCGATGTACATCAAGGGCTTCAGCGTGAGCAGGAAAAGATCGCGCACAAGCGCCTTTTCCTCATCGTCCAGCCCCAGACTGCGAGCCGTTTTGCCTTCGTTGAGGCCTGCGGCGAGTTTCTGCAGCACGGGCCTCTTGGCGATCGCTTCTTTGTCGTTGGCTTTCGCAGCGCGCTCGACACGGTTGAGCGCCTTTTCGACGGAATCGAGATCGGCCAGCGCCAGTTCGGTATCGATGGTTTCGATGTCGGCGATGGGATCGATCTTGCCCGCCACATGGATGATGTCGCTGTGCTCAAAGCAGCGCACAACGTGCGCGATAGCATCGACTTCGCGGATATGCGCGAGGAATTTGTTACCCAGCCCTTCGCCTTTCGATGCACCAGCCACCAGGCCTGCGATATCGACGAATTCCACGGCGGTGGGAATCACCTTCTGCGGATTGACGATATCCGACAGCGCCTGCAAGCGCGGATCGGGCACCGGCACCACGCCCACGTTCGGCTCGATGGTGCAGAACGGAAAGTTCGCCGCGGCAATGCCCGCCTTGGTCAATGCATTGAACAGGGTGGATTTGCCGACGTTAGGCAGGCCGACGATGCCGCATTTGATGCCCATGATGTGGATCCGAAAAGAAAAATCGTAACGAAGAGGAATAGTAAACCGGCACGATGACGGTCAACGATTCCCCGGTGTATGAAGTTGCTGCATCGCCTTGTCGAACTGCCCGTCGACAGCCAGCGGCAGCACGTCGAGCGCACGCGCAACACCATCGAGCATGGCGTCTTCATCCTTCACCGAGGGACGCCCCAACACCCACGGTGTCACCTGATCGCGATGACCGGGATGGCCGATGCCGATGCGCATGCGGTGAAATTTTCCATGCCCGAGATGCGCAATGATGTCGCGCAGGCCGTTCTGGCCGCCGTGCCCGCCATCGAACTTGAGCCGCACGCTGCCTGCGGGAAGATCCAGGTCATCGTGCGCGACCAGGCACTCTTCGGGCTCGATCTTGTAGTAGCGCAACGCCGAGGCGACGGCGATGCCACTCTTGTTCATGAAGGTGGCGGGCTTGAGCAGCCACACCGGTTCGCCGTCGATGCGCACCTTGCAGGTTTCGCCATGCAGCTTGCCGTCGAAGCCGAAGCGCTCGCCCTGCCCCGATGCGAGGGCGTCAACAAACCAGAACCCGGCGTTGTGCCGGGTTCTGAGGTATTCGGCACCGGGATTGCCCAGTCCGACGATGAGTCGTAGACCTGCCATGTATCAGGTGGTCCCGCGGCTGCAAGGTGAGCTTCTCACCCCAGCCCTCTCCCCGGAGGAGAGAGGGGACGTGAGGCCATAGCGACTTACTTCTTGGGCTGTTCCTTGGAAGCCTCGGCAGCCGGCTTGGCGGCTTCGCCTTCGGCACCCTCGACAGCCGGTGCTTCGTCGACTTCTTCCTGCACGGTCACGGCCGTAACCACGGCAGCGTCGTGATCGGCACCCAGGTGCAACGCAACGATTTCCACGTCGGCCGGCAGCTTGAGGTCCGACAGATGGACGATATCGCCCGGCTTCAGGTCGGCCAGATCGAGCTCGATGTACTCCGGCAGATCCTTCGGCAAGCAGGAAACTTCAACTTCGTTGAGGTTGTGCGAGATGACCACGCCAGCCGTCTTGCCGGCCTGGGACTTCTCCTGGTTGAGGAAGTGGATCGGCACATTCACGCGAATCGCTTCGTTCTCGTTGATGCGCAGGAAGTCCATGTGCAGCATCTGCTGCTTGAACGGATGCTTCTGCCAGTCGCGCACCAGCACCTTCTGCACCTTGCCGTCGACGTTCAGGTCGAGCACGGAGGAGAAGAACCACTCGTGCTTGGCGGCGAGCAGGATGGTGTTGTGCTCGATCTGGATGCTTTCGGGGGACTGCCCCGCACCGTAAACAACGGCCGGCACAAAGGACGCACGACGCAGGCGGCGGCTCGCACCTTTCCCCTCGTCTTTGCGGCTCTGAGCCAGAATCTCATGAGTCTTAGCCATGTCAGTATTGCCTTAAGGTTTTGGAAGCCGCCTCACGGCAGCCGGATTGACTCTCCCGCGACCAGAAGAGCCGAAAGGTCCGCTCGCGCGGACGGAAAAGCGCACAAGTATACAGAAAACGAGGGCTTGGGCCTACTCCCTATGCCCTGCGGGAACAGGGCTGGGGTGAGGCCCATCTTGCGAATAGGCCGCCGACACGGGCCGGGCAAGGGCCGTCCCTCACCTCGATCCTCTCCCAGGAAGGGAGAGGAAGAAGGGCAAAGTCAGTCGATGTAAAGCGAACTGACCGACTCACCGAAGGCGATACGGCGAATCGTCTCGGCCAGCAGTTCGGCCACCGACAACTGGCGGATCTTGGCGCAAGCCTTCGCATCATCGCGCAGCGGCAGCGTATTGGTGACCACCAGCTGGTCGAGCTGGGAGCCTTCGAGATTGCGGATCGCCGCCCCGGAGAGCACCGGATGCACGCAGTACGCCACCACCTTGCGGGCGCCGCGTTCCTTGAGGGCCGCGGCCGCGGCGCACAGGGTACCGGCGGTGTCGACGATGTCGTCCACCATCACGCAAGTCTTGCCCTCGACGTCGCCGATGATGTTCATCACCGTGGCCACATTGGCCTTCGGACGGCGTTTGTCGATGATGGCCAGATCGGCGTCGTCCAGGCGCTTGGCGATGGCGCGCGCACGCACCACGCCGCCCACGTCCGGGCTGACCACGATCAGATCGTCCATGCTGTAGCTGCGCCAAATGTCCGCCAGCAGGATCGGCGATGCGTAGACGTTATCGACCGGGACGTCGAAGAAGCCCTGGATCTGGTCGGCATGCAGGTCCACCGTCAGCACGCGGTCCACACCGGCAGTGCCGATCAGGCGGGCAACGAGCTTGGCCGTGATCGGCACGCGTGCGGAGCGCGGGCGGCGATCCTGGCGGGCGTAGCCGAAGTACGGAATGACGGCGGTCACGCTGGCCGCCGAGGCGCGTTTGAGCGCATCCACCAGCGTCAGCAGCTCGAACAGGTTCTCCGCGCTCGGCGCGCCGGTCGGCTGCAGCACGAACACTTCCTGCCGGCGGACGTTTTCTTCGATTTCGATCTGTACTTCGCCGTCGCTGAACTTGCCGACAAGCGCCTTGCCTAGCGGCACGCCAAGTCGATGAGCGACGTCTTCGGCAAGAGCACGGTGAGCGTTGCCGGTAAACAGCATCGGGCTGGACGTATCCACGTTTGTTCCCTCGAAAACCAGGCCATTGAAAAATGGCTGGGGCGGTAGGATTCGAACCTACGCATGCGGGAATCAAAATCCCGTGCCTTAACCAGCTTGGCGACGCCCCAGTGTTCAGCTTGTTGTAGTTTGCTTCGGATCAGTCGACAGCGCCATGACGCGACAACGCCCGTTGCAGCGGCGACCGACTCACGCCCTCGGCCACCCAGGCCGTAAACGAAGCCGGACAGCGCCCGACAATGTCTTCAGCCTGCTCGACCGTTGCCGTTTCGAGGAAAACGCAACCGCCACCGCCTGAAAGCCGCGCATGGCCGCAACTTCCGAGCCAATCGAGCGCCGCGGCAACCCGCGGGTGGCGCGCGCGAACGAGCGGTTCGAATGCGTTCTCCAGCGTTTCGCCGGAAGCAAAGGATGAAATTGTGGCTGGGGGAGCATTACGTGTCAATTCAGTTGCTTGAAATAAATCGCCCGTCGACACGCGTTCATGCGGATCGACCAGCACATACCAGCGCCGCGGCAGGCTGATCGGCTTGAAGTGCTCGCCCACGCCCGACACCCATGCGGAGCGACCCAGTACGAACACCGGCACATCCGCGCGCAATGTCCGTCCGAGCGTCACCAGTTCATCGACGCTCGCGCGGCATTTCCACAGATGGTTGAGCGCGACCAGCACCGTTGCAGCGTCGGAAGCACCGCCCCCAAGGCCCATGCCGATCGGAATGCGCTTGTCGATGTCGATGTCCACGCCTGCATGAATGCCGGCATGCGCGCGCAGCGACGCGGCCGCACGCACCATCAGATTCTGCTCCGCCGACACATCCGCCACGGTGCCCAGCAAGCGAATCACCCCGTCTTCGCGCACGCGCAAACGAATTTCGTCGCCCCAGTCGAGCATTCGAAAAACCGTTTGCACGTCGTCGTGCCCCTCCGCGTGCTGCCCGATGATGCGCAGAAACAAACTAAGTTTTGCCGGCGCAGGCCAGACGCTCCACTCGCTCGCAGCAGGCGAAGACAATGGGCGCGACATGAAGACGCGCAACGCATCGGGAAATCCGTTTTCGCGATCGCGATCGCGCGCATAGGCGAACGCAGGGTCGTGTTTGTCGACGATGGTGAACCCGTGCCTGGCGTAGAACGGAGCATTCCACGGCACGTCGGCCAAGGTACCCAAATCGACACGGCGATAACCTGCCGCCCTCGCCCACTCGCACGCGCTTTCCAACAGGGCCGCACCTATGCCGCGGCGACTGTAAGCGGGCAGCACATCGATTTCGGCAATGCCCACGACATCGCCGCCCTGCTCCGTGTCGAGCCAAACGAAACCTACGGGTTCATCGCGTTCGTCGTCCAACGCCACCCATACGAGACCTCGCCGGATCGCCTCTTCCAGCAATTCGGGCGGAATCGACATCGACGCGTAGAACGGCCACGCCGCATGGCCGCGAAACATCTGCACGGCGGCACGTTCGATGGCGCAAATGGGGTCGATGTGCGTCGTGGCAGCGCGTTCGATACGAAATGTCATGGATGGCGATTCAACGGCCGAAAGAGGCGAAGACATCAAGCGTAATGCATGCGCGATGAATCGCTCACTGCATCGTCCACGACTCGATGGCCAGCTTCACGGTGAACGGAGGTTTCTTGGCGAAGACCTTGGTCGGCAAAGGCGGCTGGCGCGTGCTGTCCCATGCGGGATACGTGACGTTCCATCCATCCTGTAGCAGCGAAGAAGGCAGTCGATTGTCGCCGAAGCTCAGCTGGGACTCCGCGCCTTGGGCGCGCAAACCCAGTACCCACGCGCGCAATTCGCTGAGCGGAACATCCCAGTTCAGCACGCGCCGCATCAAAGCCTCGGCATCCGGACCACTCTGCGGACCGCCATCGAGACCATCCAGCACGGCGCCATCGGGGCCGCCTGTGAGGCGAAAACTCTTGCCGGTAATGGGCGCGCGCAATGTGAATTCGTAACGGTCTCCGTTCTGCGTCCAGGTGAGATTTCCGCTGCCGCCGTCCTGGCCATTCGACACGAACAGATGTCCTTGCAAGGTCCAATGATCGGCATCGGCCAATTGCTTTTCGCGCGCATCCTGCTGCGCCAATGAAACGGCATCGCCTTGATTGCGAACGAGCTGTTGCGGCGCACAGGCAGCCAGCAGCAGCAGAGCGAGCGCTGCAAGAATACGTAGCGATGATTTCATGGTTCGAGGCGCTTCAAGGTTTCTTGCAGGCTGACATTGCCGGGATCCATCTGACGTACCTGATCGAAGACCTGCTGTGCCTGCTCGTGCTGTCCCTGCTTCCAAAGCACTTCACCCAGATGCACGCCCACATCGGCGTCTTTGCCGGATTGCCATGCGCCACGCAGAATCTGCGTCGCCTCGTTGAGATGGCCGAGCCGGTATTGCAACCAACCCCAGGAGTCGGCAATGGACGGATCATTCGGCTTTGCCGCGCGCGCCGCGGCAATCAACTTCTCCGCCTCGGGCAGATCGCGGCCGGCATCCGCAAGCGTAAATCCCAGGGCATTGCTGGCATCGACATCATCGGGCTTGATCTGCAGCAAACGACGGAAATCAGCGACGGCAAGATCGATCTTGCCGATTTCCGCATACGCCAACCCTCTTCCGTAAAGCAGATCCGGATCGTCGGGCACGACCTGCAGCGCATGCGTGAACGCGTTGGTGGCTTCCGCATAGCGTTTTTCGCGCAGATACAGATCGGCGTCCACTTCGTAAGCACGGCGCAGTTGCGCGGGCTGATCGAGGTAATCCGTCTGCATTTCGGCCAGTTGCTGATGCGCCTCCGCGCTACGCCCCAATCCCTGCAGCAAAATCGCGCTGCGCAAGTCGGCGTCGAAGGCATGATCGTCGTCGTCAGGCACCTGGTCGTACCACTTCAGCGCTTCTTCCTTGCGATCGAGCACTTCGGCCAATTGACCCAGCAAATAGGCGCTCGCGCTGCGCACATCGGCCGGTGCGCCCGACAGCTGCTGGTAGACCTGTTCGAGTGTTTTGTTGTCTTTCGCGTTAGCTGCCAGCGCGGCGCGCATGGCATAGGTCTGCGCGTTTTGCGGACCTTTTTCCAGCAGATGCGAGGCCTGCGCATACTGGCCGCTCTGGCCGAGCAAGGATGCGTAAGTCAAACGCAGACCGATATTGTTGGGATCTTTCACCTGTGCCTGACGCAGCAGGCTGAGACCGCCGCTGCGGTCGCCGTTGTCGAGCTTCAGCTGGGCGGCCCAGGCGTACGTCTCCGCCGTGCCGAAGCGCTTCATGGCGCCATCCGCCACTTGCTCGGCGTAGGCATGGCGACTGAGTTGCTCGCCCAGCTCGCTCATCGCCAGCCATGCCTTGGGGTCGGGCGGCAGGTGATCGGGCGTGGCCAGCGATTCAAGCAGGCTCGACGCCAGTGCCGCGTCACGGCTGCCGATCAGCACACGGCCGAACATGCGCCAGGCATCCTTGTCGCCGCTGGACAACAACAATGACAGCTGGCGCCTGGCCTCGTCGGTGTGCCCCTGCTCCACCGCCAGTTCGGCACGCGCCTGTGCCAGTTGCGCCTTCGACGCACCCAGCGCCTGCCAGCGATCGATGGCACGGCCGGCGGCATCCGGATCGTGGATGGCGATCGCCAGCGCGGTGGATTTGCCGGCCACCTCGGGATCCGTCGAAAGCATCATCGCCGTGCCGTAGGCCTGCGAGGCGACCTTGAGATCGGCCCTCGACAACGCCAATTCACCGGCTAGGAGCTGGGCAAGCAGGTCATGGTCCGGATCCGGAGTGGCCACCGTCATGCGCGCCAGCGGCTGCGGCGACGCCTTCGATGCGACACCCGCCCGGTTGGGCAGTACGGCGCATCCGGCGACACCCAGCACCACCAACCCACCAGCTACAAACTGCCGCACTTGCTTGAACTTGACCGTCCCGCTCAGCACACTATTCCTCCAACCATCCGACGGTTCCGGTCAAATCTACCGGTCACGCCTAGTCTACGCCGGCCAACGCCCGACGCCTCCCATTTGCATCACGACATGAAGCTGATCGCCCTCGGGCTCAACCATCTCACCGCGCCGGTCAGCCTGCGCGAACAGGTGGCGTTCGACGAGGATGCGACCAGCGCCGCGTTGCGCGAACTCGCAAACCAGCCCGGCGTCGACGAAGCGATGATCCTGTCCACCTGCAACCGGACCGAGCTTTACGTCAGCGTAACGGCCGGCGCCGAAAACGTGCCGCAGGAATGGCTCAATCGTCATCATCATCTGACTCCCGGCAAGCTCGACGAGTTCCTTTATCGCCATGATGACGAAGCGGCCGTGAGGCATATGTTTCGAGTCGCCACGGGCCTCGATTCGATGGTGCTGGGCGAACCGCAGATTCTCGGCCAGGTGAAAGACGCCTATCAGCAGGCGCGCGACATCAACGCGCTGAAAACACCCATGGATCGCCTGCTGCAACACACGTTCGCGGTGGCCAAGCGCGTACGCACGGATACGCGCATCGGTGCGCACACCGTTTCGGTGGCGTTTACGGCGGTGCGCCTGGCCGAGCGCGTCTTTACCGATTTGCGACAGGCCTGCGTCCTGTTGATCGGCGCGGGCGACACGATCGAACTGGCCGTGAGACACCTCGCGGAAAAACAGGTCCGCCGCCTGATCGTCGCCAACCGGACGCTGGAAAACGCGCAAGAACTCGCGAGCCGCTACGGGGGATACGCGATTTCCTTGCTCGACCTGCCCCAGCACTTGGCCGAGGCAGACATCGTGATTTCCTCCACGGCGGCACGCCAGCCCATACTTACTCGCACGATGGTGGAAAAAGCCATCGCGGCTCGCCGCCGCAAACCCATGTTCATGGTCGACATTGCCGTACCGCGCGATATCGAACCGGCCGTCGGTGAGCTGGACGACGTTTATCTCTACGGCATCGACGATCTTCGCCAGGTGATCGACGACAACCGCCGCTCACGCGAGAACGCCGCCCGCGAAGCCGATGCGATCATCGACTTGCAAGTCGAGCGTTACATGGCCTGGCGCCGTGCGCTCACCGTCAAGAATCCGGCCCTGGATCTTCGCCAGCACGCCGAAATCTATCGCGACGAAGTGCTGGAGAAAGCCCGCGCCATGCTCGCGCGCGGCAAATCGCCGGATGAGGCCCTGGCCTTTCTTGCCAACACACTGACCAACAAGCTTTTGCATCATCCCAGCGCGCGCTTGCGCGAAGCCGCGCTCAGCGGCGATCACGATCTGCTGCACGCCGCAGGCCGCCTGTACGGATTCGACGAAAAACCCGAGATCAGCGAAGAGTAGCGGGCCGGCATCGCCGCGAGCCCTTTATCATGGGTTGCCGAATTCCCCTCGTTCTCTCTCACCTGCCGCTCTCGTCGATGACCCCCTCCATCCGCAAAAAACTCGAAGCCATCGCCGAACGCCACGAGGAAATCGGCCTGCTGCTCGGTCAGGCCGACGTGCTTGCCGATACCCAGCGCTTCCGCGAACTGTCGCGCGAATACGCGCAGCTCGAACCCGTCGCGGATGCCATGCGCAAGCAGATCGGCGTGGAACGCGAACTGGCCGATGCACGCGCCATGCTCGACGATCCGGAACTGCGCGACATGGCGGCCGACGACATCGCCCAACTGGAGTCGCGCGCGATGGCATTGGACAGCCAGCTGCAATTGCTGCTGGTTCCGAAAGATCCGCGCGACGAGGCCAACCTCTTCCTCGAAGTGCGCGCCGGGTCGGGCGGCGACGAAGCCGCGATCTTCGCCGGCGATCTGTTTCGCATGTACACGCGCTACGCCGAACGGCAGCGCTGGCAGGTTGAAGTGCTGAGCGAAAACCCGGGCGAGCACGGCGGTTACAAGGAGATCGTCGCGCGCATCGAGGGCAAGGGTGCGTTCTCCCGGCTGAAGTTCGAATCGGGCGTGCACTGCGTGAAGCGCGTGCCGGCGACCGAATCGCAAGGCCGCGTGCATACCTCCACCGCCACGGTGGCGGTCCTGCCGGAACTGGACGATATCGAAGAGATCGAGCTGTCTCCGGCCGATCTGAAAATCGACACCTTCCGTGCGTCCGGCGCCGGCGGCCAGCACGTAAACAAGACCGACTCGGCCATCCGCATCACCCACCTGCCCTCCGGCATCGTGGTGGAGTGCCAGGACGAGCGCAGCCAGCACAAGAACCGCGCCCGCGCCATGAGCCTGCTCAAGGCCCGCCTGCTGGACGAGGCCCAATCCAAGCAGACCGCCGAGCAGGCCCAGTCGCGGCGATTGCAGGTAGGCACGGGCGACCGCAGCCAGCGGATCCGCACCTATCGCTACAAGGACAACCTGGTCACCGACCACCGTATCGGGCTGGATCTGTATCGTCTGCCCGACATCATGCAGGGCGACCTGGACGAACTGCTCGGCTCGCTGACCCGCGAGCACCAGGCCGACGAACTGAAGTCGCTGGCGAGCGCCTGATCCATAACAACGACCTCCCGGTCGCGGTACGCTAGAACCCAAGGGGTTCCTCGAGGCATCTCACGCCCATCGCCTTCCGGTCGCCGGACGACGACGGGCGCCGGGCGTTCGAGCGCCGTACCATCTCACCTACTCGTTTCCGGCTAATGAACGAAACCCAGCCCAACGATCTCGCCACCGTCCTGCGCAAGCTCAACGAGCTTCTGCAGCGGGACGCCAACGAGGAAGCCATCCAGGTTGCCGCCGTGGCACGCCGGGCGTTTCCGGTGGCTTCCGAGTTGATTTACCTGCATGGCGTGGCGCTGTTGCGAGTAGGGCGCCGCCGCGATGCCCAGGTCGCCATGAACCGGGCCGCGGAACTGGCACCCGGCAATATCGAGCTGCAGTGCAATCTGGCCAGCTTCGCGCTGGCCGAAGGCAAAACCCATGCGGCGATCGAGCGCCTGCGGAAAGCGCTGATCCAGGCACCGGGGCATCCCAATATTCTGCATAGCCTCGGCATGGCCTACATGACGACCGGCCAGCACATCCAGGCACGCGACGCATTCGCCCTGGCGGCGAAAAACCTGCCGCAACATCCGGCCATCCGCCTGAACCTGGCAACGGCGGAAATGGCACTGGGTCGTCTGCCGCAAGCCGAAGCGCACGTGCGCGAAGCCCTGCAGCACGAACCTTCATCCGACACTGCGCATGCCATGCTCGGGCACGTCGTGCATCTGCAACGCCGTCCAAAAGAAGCGGCAACGTCGTTGTTGCAGGCAGGCAAATTGGCCCCGGCGAACGCGCAGCACATGTTTCAGGCTGCGCTGATGCTGGATGAAGCAGGCGATTTGTTGGGCACCAACGATGCCTTTACCGAGGCGTTGGCGCGCGCACCCGATTCGATTGCCGTGACGAGCCAGTTGCTGTTTGTCCGACGCCGACTCTGCCGTTGGCAAGGTATCGACGCCCTGAGCGAGCGCGTCATGCAAGCCGTCGCGCAAGACGAACCCGGTGTGCACCCTTTCACCTTTCTCGCCGAAGACGCCGACGCCGCACTTCAATTGCGCTGCGCACGCACGTATGCCGCGCAGATCGAGCAGCAGATGAGCCCGCTGCGCCAGCAACTCAATTTGCGCCATGTCATGCCCCTTCCGGATAGCCCGATTCGCGTCGGCATGCTTTCCGAAGGGTTCCACGAGATGGCCGTCGGCCAGCACCTCGTTGCGTTGATAGAAGCCCTGGCCGACAGCGACCTGGACATCCATCTGTTTGCCATGACACCTGACGACGGCGGCGAGATTCGACGCCGTCTCTCGGCCGCCGCCACGTTGCACGATGTATCGGCGCTCTCTCGTGGGCAGCTCGCCATGCTCATTCATGGCACGGCCATCGAAATCCTGTTAGACCTCAGCGGTTATCGCGGCCGCGGCAATGCCGAAATGATGTCGCTGCGTGCCGCGCCCGTGCAAGTGAGCTGGCTCGGCTTCCCAGGCAGCTCCGGTGCTGCATGGATCGACTATGTGCTTGCCGATGCCGTGACTTTTCCGCCGGAATTGCGCGAACACGTGAGCGAAAAAGTGGTTCGATTGCCGCGATGCCCGCAACCGAACGATCCGACACGCCGTGTGGGCCCTCCGCCTACGCGGCAAGCGTGCGGCCTGCCGGAACAAGGCGTCGTCTTCGCGTGTTTCCAGGAAACCTACGCGATCAACCCGGCGGTATTCGCGCGCTGCATGCTGATTCTCAAGCAGGTGCCTGACAGCGTGCTGTGGCTGCTGACCGGTCCGGCCGACACCAATGAGCGCCTGCACAACGCAGCCAGTGCGCTCGACGTTTCGCCCGAACGCATCGTCTTCATGCCACGCATGCCCTACGCCGACTATCTGGCATGTTATGCGCACGTCGACCTGTATCTCGATACGTTGCCCATCAATACACGATCCACCGCCGCGGACGCGATCTGGGAAGGGTGTCCCGTGTTGACGCGCACAGGCGACACTATCTCCGGACGCTCGGTAACCAGCATGCTGCAGCAACTGGGTCTACCCGAACTCATCACCGGCGACAACGTATCCTTCATCGGCATGGCCACGGCCCTGGGCAACGATCCTGAAGCATTGGCGACGCTACGTCGCCACATCGACCAGCAGCGCACCCAGAATGCACTGTTCGACATGCAAGGATTCGCGCACGACTTCCGCCGTGCCATACGCGCAATCAGCGCGCGTCATCGCATTGGCCGCCCACCGACCGACGTCGACCTGTAACTCCGGGAGCATTCCGATGAGCAAGCGAGACAAGCAGTACAGCAAGCGCATGGAAGACTTGCAGTTGGAACTCGCAGGCTTGAATCGATGGCTGCAGCGTAGCGGCAAACGGTTGGCGGTGATCTTCGAGGGCCGCGATGCGGCAGGCAAAGGAGGCACGATCAAGCGCATCATCGAAAGCATGGATACGCGCGGATATCGGGTTGCCGCCCTGGGCAAGCCCGACGAAGTCGAAACCAAGCAGTGGTACTTTCAGCGCTATGTCGCGCATCTGCCTGCCGCCGGCGAATTGGTGCTGTTCGATCGCAGCTGGTACAACCGCGCCGTGGTCGAGCCACTGATGGGGTTTTGCACCAAGCCGCAGTACGAGGCCTTTCTTGCGGCCGTGCCTGCTTTCGAGAAACTGTTGACCGACGACGGCATCATCCTGCTCAAGTACTGGCTCACCGTGGACCAGAAAGAGCAGGAAGAACGCTTCGCCGATCGTGCGAACGATCCTCTCAAGCGCTGGAAACTTTCGCCCGTCGATCTTGCTTCACGCGCCAAGTACGCCGAACTCGGCCGCTTGCGCGACATCATGATCGAGCGCACGCACACGTCCAGCGCGCCGTGGTTTCTGGTGGACTTCAATGACCAGAAGCGCGGCCGCATCAACTTGATCCAGCATCTGCTGGAACAAGTGCCTCGTCACGAAGAACTCATACCACCAGTTAAACTGAAACGACTGAAAGGCAAACCCAAGCGCGAGAACGTCAGCGACAAGGCGTTATGGGTGCCAAATACGTTTGTGGAATGACGGCCAGACTTGCCTTAGGACAACACGAATCCATCGGTCGTTATATTTGCATGCTCGCTGCGCACAACCTCATCCACTTGTGCAGCGGGAGGCCCCTGCCACAGCCACTGCTCCAGTTCGCTCACCGCCTCGGCATTGCCGCAAGCGACCACTTCGACGCGACCGTCCGACAGATTCCGCGCGTAACCGCGCAACCCTAGCCTCAACGCCTGCTGACGCGTGCTGGCGCGAAAGAACACGCCCTGCACGCGACCGCTGACGAAGAAGCGCGCGCAGACCATGACATCAATGCCCGATGGCGGCAGCGAGATCGGCGGAGGTAATCGGACCCATGAAATGTTTGGCAACCCGGCCGTCCGGCCCGATCAGCCATGTGGTCGGCAAACCAAGCGGTTCGGAGAAATCCTTCAGCGGCTTGTCCATGGTGACTTGCGCGATGGGATAACTGACCGGGTGCTTGTCCAGGAACGCGCGAATGTCCGAGGGGTCGGTGTCTTCATAGGCAATGCCGATGGCGCGCACGTTGGAATGCGTGGCGACGAAATGCGCGATGTCGGGAAGCTCCTTGACACACGGTGCGCACCAGGTCGCCCAGAAATTGACGATCACCCAATGCCCCCGCTGCGACGCCAGGTCGTAAGGCTTGCCATCGAGCGTGGTCACTTTCAACGACGGCTGAGCGGGCATGGCGGCAAAAGCAGGCGCGATCCACAGGCATGCAGCCAGGAGCAGCGCCAGGATCACTGAGGAGAGCAGCAACTTCATGATTCGGATTCCGGGGTGTCGGTAGCTTGCGGGATCGTGACAGGATAAACCTTGTCCAGTCGCGTGCCCAATGTCACATCGATGGAACGCGCCAGTTCGTTCAACACCGAAAGGAGTTCCGGAGGCAGCTCGATACCGGACGCCTGCGCTTGTTTCAGCGGATTCAGCGGCAACTGATAACCGCTGTTGCAATACACACGCAGCAAATCGGTGCTGTCGAGACTGCGCGTCATCATCCAGCCGCCGGACTCTCGCCGATGGACGAGATCGGCGCGCGCAAGATCTTCGAAATAAGCGGTGATCGATTCGCTGCGCAGATACGGCTCCGCCGCACGAACGGTCGCGGGATCGAGTGCGTTTCCCGTACGCTGCGCATCGACAAAGTGGCGCAGCACCACCAACAGACCGAGAAATTCCGAACCTTCCGGCATGACGTCGCAAGGCGCCTGGTATTCAAACGCGGATACCGACGCCGCCACCGAAGCGCAAAGAATCACGATCACCCACGACAGATAAATCCACAACAGCAACAGCGGAATGATGGCGAGGGCGCCATAGATCTGCTGGTAGTTCTGCGCATGTTGGACGTAGTGGGTAAACATCCACCGCGCCAATTCGAACAGGATGGCACCGAGAAAAGCACCGATCGCCGTGTGTTTCTTGTTGACGCGGCGATTGGGAATCGTCGTGTACATCAGCCACAACGTCAGAAACGTCACGACGAGTGGCAGCGCCTTAAGCAATTCCTGCCCGATGCCAAGTTGCTCGCTCGCATCGCGGAACATCGGCACGGCGGCCACGTAGGACGTCACGGCAATACCGCCGACCACCAGGACCGGCCCCAGTGTCAGGGCAGCCCAGTAGAGCAACAGGCGCGGCCCCCAGGGCCGATGGTTGCGCACCTTCCAGATCCGATTGAGCCGATCCTCGATGCTGTTCATCATCGACACCGCGCTGAACAGCATGACCAGTATGCTTATGCCCGTGAGCTTGCGCGCATTGGAAGCAAAATCCAGCAGTGCTTTTTGTACCGTCTCGCCCGCAGCCGGCACGAAATTGGTGAACACGAAATTGATCAGCGTGTCGCGCGCTTCCTCGAACATCGGGAAGGCGGCGAACATGGCCAATACGGCCACGGTGAGCGGCACCAGCGAAACCAGCGTCGTATAGGACAGCGCGCCGGCCGTCTCGAAGCACTTGTCGTTGAGAAAGCGCTGCCAAAGAAAGTAACTAAAGGTAAGCGTGCGGTCTCGGTTGAAGCGCAGGTTCATGGGCCTAGTCAACTTCCCTGGTCTGCCCCGTACACTACCCCATCCTGTCTTAACCTCCCAAACGCATGAATGACATCCTGGTGCTCTACTACAGCCGCAACGGCCATACCGCCCAGCTGGCCCGCCTGATTGCGCGGGGCATCGAAGAGATCCCCGGGATACGTGCACGGCTGCGCCAGGTGCCCCCCGTGGCGCCGGTGACCGAGGTTGCGCAGCCGCCCGAGCCCGAAGAAGGTGCGCCTTACGTCACCAAGCAGGATCTGCACGAATGCGCCGGGCTCGCGCTGGGGAGCCCTACCCGCTTCGGCAACATGGCCGCGCCGTTGAAGCATTTCCTCGACAGCACCGGCGCCGAATGGGCCAGCGGAGCGCTGGTCGGCAAACCCGCTGCCGTCTTCACGGCTACGAGCACCATGCATGGCGGTCAGGAATCGACTCTGCTGAGCATGGCGCTACCGCTGCTCCACCACGGCATGCTGCTGCTTGGCATTCCGTATACCGAGCCGGCACTCACCAGCACGCTGAGCGGCGGCACGCCTTATGGCGCCAGCCACGTCGCCGGCGCCAAAGGCGAGAACAGCATTACCGAACACGAACGCGAACTCGCCCGCGCACTGGGCAGGCGCCTTGCCGATACCGCACGCAAGCTGGCGGCGCCGTGATGCGTGCGCCGCTTTCTCTTATGCATCGCATCGGCTTTATTACGTGGATGGCGCTGATCGCTTTGCAGTGCGCATGGTATGCATGGCTGTTTCCGCCGCAGCACCTACCGATGTGGCTTGCGCTGGCGATCGCCGTGATTCCTTTGCTGCTGCCGTTGCTCGCGCTTCGCAACATGCATCGCGCACTGCTCTGGGTCGGCATCCTCAGCTTGTTTTATTTCTGCCATGGCGTTGCGGAAAGCTGGAGTTCAGCGCAGGAGCGCGGGCCGGCGTTGCTTGAAGTACTGCTCACGCTGTTGCTAATCGGCACGCTCGGCGCCGGCGTGAAACGCCGGCCGGCCGCGAAGGCGAGTTAGCCAAATACCACCATGCTCTGGCGGCTCAACGCGATCGGTTCACCACCCGGCCCCCACAACATCACTTGTTGGCTGGTGTAACCATCTTGCGCGGCTTGCAGTTGCGCGTCGATGCGCCAGCCGTTCAACGGCAGTCCGCGGCCGTCGGCAAAGAGTTCAAGCATCCAAGTCAACGAACTGCCCGGCGCAGGTTGATCGAGCATGGACAACGCAACCGGCGGAATGAAGTCGGCGAATGCAATCACGTGCGCCTCATCGGCGACGCCGTCATCCTTGAGCGAGACTTCGACCACCTGCTCGGTCTTCGTACTCCCCGAGAAAGGAATATCGCCTTGCAGCCAGCGGGCTTCGAAATGCTGCGTGAACTGAGGTAGCAGTCCCCGCACATAGCTAAGCACATGTGTCTTGGGCATGGCCTGCACGGCCGGTTGAGATGGCAGAAGATTCAGTGTTGAAGCACGCGGCGCTCCGAACACGCCGATCACCAGGCAAACGGTGTTATCGCCGTCGATCAATCGCGCTTCCACCTGGGTCACACTTTTGCCCTGCCGCAAGATTTTCGCCGCGATACGAATGTCGCCGGCAGGCACCGGCGCAAGAAAGGCGACCTGAAGGCTGCGCAGCGGCACATCGGCCACCACCAGGGTACGCATCGCCCGCAACACCAGCGCTGCCTGGATACCTCCGAATGCGCTGCGCCCTTGCAACCAGTCCTCGCTGATCGAGGCGATCCATGTATCGCCATCGCGACGAATGCCGTCCAACACCTCCGAAAACCGCATGATCTTGCCTCCTCTAGCTGGCCGCCCATGCTATCGGATCGTCGCGACAACCCGCAGCACGCGCACCTTTGCCTATACTCGCCACAAGGCTTCGCGAGGTGCCGCCATGGGATTCCTGCAAGACGCTCCGCAACTGGCTCATCCACACCGGAACGACCGATTGTTGCTCGCGTTGCTTGATCGCGTCTTTCCGTCGAAACGCCGGGCCGCACTGGATGCCGATCTCGATGCGCTGGGCGACTACGCGCAAATGGCGTGGGAACGCAGCGGCCGCAGCACGCGCCGCAAGCCCGTACTGACGCAGTGGGATGCCTGGGGCCGTCGCGTCGATCGCATCGAACTGACCACCGCATGGACCGAAGGCCCACATCTGACGACACGCCACGCCGTTCTCGCTGCCGGGCATGAGAATCACGAGCATGCGCGCCTGGAGGAATTCGCGCGCGTTTACGTCTATCACATCGCCAGCGAGTTCTATACCTGTCCCTTGGCGATGACAGACGGTGCGGCGACGGCACTGAAAGCATCCGGTAACCCATCGCTGATCGAACGCGCGCTGCCGCATTTCCTCAGCCGCGATCCGAACCATTTTTGGCTCTCGGGCCAATGGATGACCGAGAACGCGGGCGGCTCTGACGTAGGCAATACCGAAACCGTGGCCAGGCAGGATGCCGATGGCCAATGGCGTCTCTATGGCCGCAAGTGGTTCAGTTCCGCCGTGGTCGGCGAGGCGGCGCTGGCGCTGGCCCGTCCTGAAGGCGCTGGAACCGGCACCGCGGCACTTGCATTGTTTTACGTCGAAACGATGAACGGCACCGAGCGCAAACCCGAGCTGATCATCGATCGTCTGAAAGACAAGCTAGGCACGCATGAACTGCCCACGGCGGAGATCCACCTCGACGGCTTACCGGCAACGCCTGTGAGCGAACTTGCGCATGGCGTACGGCAAGTTGCGCCGATGCTCAATGTCACGCGTACGTGGAACGCGATCTGCGCCGTCGCGAGCATGGCGCGGGCGATCGCACTGGTGCGCGATTACGCATCGCGGCGTCAGGCCTTCGGCCGCACGCTGATCGAACAACCGCTGCACGCGCAAACGCTGGCCGACATGCAGGCCGAATTCGAAGGTGCGTTCGCGCTGGCTTTCGAAGTCGCCTATTTGCTCGGTCGCGTTGAACAGAAGGTGGCGACCTTGCAGGAAACCGCTTCGCTGCGCCTGCTCACTCCGCTGGCCAAACTGTGGACGGGCAAGATGGCGGTAAGCCTCTGTTCGGAAGCACTGGAATGCTTCGGCGGCGCCGGCTACATCGAGGACACAGGATTGCCGCAGCTGCTGCGCGATGCGCAGGTATACGCGATCTGGGAAGGCACCACCAACGTACTCTCGCTGGACAGCCTGCGCGCGCTGGCCGGCAACAACAGCTTCGCCGCGCTGCGCAAGGTAATTACCGGCTGGCTGGGCGAGGCCCATAACGCCCAGGCCTCGTTCGCGATTCACGCCGCCCTCGATGCGGCAGCCACGCATATGGATGCGCAGAAGGTCGAGCGCAGCGTCCTGGAGGCCGGCGCGCGAGGCATTGCGACCACGCTGGCACGCTGCGCGGCGGCCGCCTTGATGGCACGCCAGTCGGCCTGGTCCTCGTCGCGCGGCGACGAGCGCCCCGCTGCCGCCCTGCGGCGCTTTCTCGGACACGGCCTGCTGCGCCTGTCGGACATCAGCGGCGAGGACACCCGACTGCTGACGGAATGAAACGCCGACACCGGGACGGTCTGCGGTTAAAATGCCGGCTCACCCCCCACGGCATTGCGATCATGCAGCATCTGACCATCGTCACCACCGGCGGCACCATCGACAAGATTTACTTCGACGACAAATCGGACTACAAGATCGGCGCCCCGCAGATCGGCGAAATCCTGGGCCAACTCGGCGTGGCGTTCCAGTTCGATGTGATCCCGATCCTGCGCAAGGACAGCCTGCACATCAACGCGGAAGACCGCGCGCTGATTCGCTCCACCATCGAGGCGCAACCGCATCGCCATGTGCTGGTGACGCATGGCACGGACACCATGGTGGAAACCGCCAAGGAACTCGCTTCGATCAAGGGCAAGGTGATCGTAATCACCGGTGCGCTGAACCCGGCGCGCTTCCAGGGCTCGGATGCCGTGTTCAACATCGGTTGCGCCGTCGCCGCCGTGCAGACCTTGCCTGATGGTGTTTACATCGCCATGAACGGACGCGTGTGGGACCCGGCCAAGGTGCGCAAGAATCGCGACGCCAATCGATTCGAAGAAATCAGCGGAGCGGCATAACCGCCGTCATTCCACTTCAATCGTCACCAGAATATCGTCGGAATATTCGCCCGGAACAGCATTTTGATTGGCGAAGACTCTGCCAAATGCCTCCACTTGACTGTAGTTTTGAACGATCACTTCAATAGGTTGGCTTTCGCCAGTCCCATCGCCCCACGGTATTGAACGACTCCATTCGGTATAAAGCTGGTATCGCAACGTAGCGTTGTCGCCTCCTTGATGACGCAGCAAACGGTACTCAAAGCTACCGCTGTCGGGACTGGGTGACACGGTAACCAGGAGTCTCGCCGGCTCCGTGCACCGCAGGCTCCAGCCCATCGTCATGTCCAGGTTTCGGTTTTGCCCGGATGTGTAGTTACCGAAATTGAGAACGTTGGTATCGACATGACACTCGGCCGCCGCAGGAACAGGTTCGGTATGCGGCGGCAAAGGATGTATCGACGGCGGCAGCGGATCCACCGGTTCCGCGGGTGGTGGCATCGTGAATTGGGTATACGCCGGCGCGCCAGACAAGACGAGCAGCACCGCTGCCAAGCCAAAGCGCCATATGAACTTATTCACAAGTCACCTGCCCTGCCTGCCAAATGGCCGGCCTCTCATCAGGCACATGGATCACAGCGGTACACGCGGGCGATGCACCGGGCACGTCGATGCGGTAGGCGCCGCTGGTCATATTATCCAACTCGAAAAATCCTCTATCGCCCGTGCGCTGGCTGAAAACTTCCCCGTCCGGCGCCGTTACCGTTATCGCGTAGTTATCGATGGTGCCTCCGCCGTGCGCCGGCGAGAAATGTAGCGAGCCGTTCACGGCAGAGATTTTGGGCAAAGCGAATTTCACCAAAACGCCGGCGCCGTCGGCGGGCACTACGTCGATCTTCGGCTCCAGCAAATCCACGTCCATGGGCAAATCGTCTTCGCGGACAGAAAGCGTCGTGGCGGCGTAAGGCGCCAAACTGGGCACCAGCAATGTGCCGTTGCGACCGGTGACACCTATCGGCGTACCGCCGCGATTGACACCCACGCCCGGGTAACCGACATCGGCTACGGCAAAGGCGTCGTTGATCTCCGGCGTGAGATAAACGTGGCCGCCGATCGTCGCAACCGCACCGCTGATCGAGAAATTAGTGGACTGTTGCACGAAAGAACCATCGTCCACGTCGCGGGCACCCACGTCGATCTGCGTCCAACGATTGAGCCACGTGACATGAGCATCCTTGTCGTCGATGGGGCCTTGCCAACTGTCGTAAAGCCAATAACCAAATCCACCATCGGAAGGCGGATACATGGTGGCTTCGATGTATCGCTGTGGCGGGCTGTTGGTGACGTTTCGATAGCCCGTACTCACCGTGGTGCGATTGCCGAATGGAATATAGACGGACGCGAAAATGCCACGCAGCCGCGTGCCGCCGCCAGTCGCACGCAGTCCGCTCAACGTCAATTGCCCGCGCCATGGCAATCGCAACGACCAATTTAGCGACTCGCTCGTCACCACACTGTTGTCGAAGCGATAAAGCCTGCCGACGTTGGCGGAAAGAGTTCCGACCGGCCCGAGCGCCTGCGACACAACCATCGAATAGCGATCCCGTGCGCGCAGGTCGGGAAGAATCGGCACACCGACGTTCGGCTCGCTCATACCCGGTTGGCTGACATTTTCCTGGCCGTTGCCTGTCAATGTAAGCGCATCGTCAAAATCCTTTTGCGCGTGCCGCCATTGAAACCGGAATTCCGTGTGTTGCCACACGCCGTCGAAATTCACCTCATGCGCGTAGCGATGCAGATGATCGTGCTGACGTTGCGCACTCATCAATGTGATCGTGCCAACAGGCCCCAGGCCAAATGTCATCAATGGCGAAAGGCGTCGATCGCCCTGAAGGTAACTGTCGTTGGTGCCGATGGTCCACCAATCCGTCACGCCGTAGAGATAGGCCATGCTCGCGGCTTTTCCGCTGTATCCACCCGCACCAAAACTCGCGCGAGGTGAACCAAAGCTCATATCGAAGGTATCGAAACCCGCTTTAAGCAACTCATTGCTGAAGTAGTAGGGCACGTAGTACGTGTGTTGATTACCCGCGGCGTCCGTCACCAGTACGCTGATGTTGCGCAGACCACCGTAGCCCTGCAGGCCCTGAAAGTTGAAGGGACCCGGGCCGATATTCATCGCACCGATCATGACGCCATCCATGTAGATCTGCGCCTGCGAGGGTGACTGGGCGATGCCGGACATGCTGGCCGTCGGGTTGATCACTTGCCCGGGCTGCAAGGCGTAGCTTCGCTGCAAGGTAATCCCCGCCAGGGAAAACGTGGTGCCCAAGTCGCCTGTGCTGGGCGTGTAATCGCCGACGAGAAGGCGCAAGGCATCGTTGGGCCAATCGTGATACGCAACGGTGTCGAAGCGATTGTTGCTGAATCCGGACGGTGTGCTTGATAGCACCTGCTCGTCGAAAATCGACCATCCGAACATGCGAAGGTGCGGCGACAATAGCGCCTGTTGATACGCTCGTCCTTGGGACTCGGTACGGCTATAGCTGTAATCCAGAAATCCTGACCAGGGCGGCTCGGGTGTCAACGTGCGAATCACCGGTTCGGACAGATTGACGTTTTTTCCCTTCAACAGATCGCCGGGCACGACGATATGCACCGCAAGCGCGTTGAGGTCGATCTCGTTCTCCGCCCCTTTGACGCTCTCCGGATCAAAATAGTCTTTGGCGTTGACACGCTCCAGTTTCGGTTTCGCCAGCAAACCGAATTCATCGAGCATCGACGCTGGCAATAGCACGCGTTGTCCGTCAGTCAACGCATCCTCTTCCGCGGGCTTGCCATGATTGACGTCCACCGTCAAAACGACTTCGCTCAACGTCGAATCATGATGCTCCACCGCCGGCGTCGCGGCAGCATGGATACCCGGAGCAAGGCACATGGCCAGCAACCAGCCCATGCTCCATCCACAACGATTCGCCATGGCACGGATGATCGGGATCTTGCGCACCCAGCCTCTCCCCGACCGCTCATCTGGATGAATGATCGATCAAGAGGCTAAAGTCTCTTCCCGCACATGCTGCCGTCATCCTGACGTTTGTCGCGCTTCGGCCCCTCCGTCGTACACGCGCGCTCCTGCACGCACTGCTACATCCGGTACGCCTGTAAACGCATGGCGAGTCAGAACCGCTTGACCCGCATGGCGGTCGTCCTTGGCCCGCAGTACCGGAACGAGCTACTTCAACCTGGCACTTCGATTGCACTAGCCCGACTTGCACGCGCCGCTGGGAATAGAAACAGGCACGGCAATCGGTTTGCCCTGATCAAGATTGATGCTCAGCGTGGCTTGCGATGCGCTGCACACGCTGCCGGAAATAGGCAACGAATACAGGTGCGAGGCGCCGGGCAACACATACCACTCATCCATCTCACCGCTGGTGATGCCCGCGGGATTGGATGTGATGGATTTCAGATGCGCATGCGCCGTGCCCTGATTGGTAAGCCGCACCTTGATGAGGCCGGCCCCGCCGCCTTCCACGCTGGCGCTCAGCTTTGCGCTCACCTTGGCCTTGGGGTCGCTAACAAACGCGGGTATGCCGAAACTCGTTCGTATCACCACACTTTCGCCCGCCTCGTGGTGCGGAGGCGGCAACTCCGTGATGAAGAGTCGGTACGCTTTTTCCGTACCCGACATAGCACCCTTGTCCGCGATAGAGACACTGATGAAGCGCTGGTTCGGATTTGCGTTACTGACCTTTCCCTTGCCCTGCCCTCCCGTTGGCGTCGGCAACGTGAACTGCTTGGGAAAGAAATTCAAATCGCTGGTGTCGCTATACACATCCTTGCCATCGACTTGCGTCCAACTCTTGGCCTCTACTTTCAGCTCCAGGGGTGTGTCGCCTTCATGCGCGACAACCACCACGGCGCGTCTTCCCGTCAAATCCAGCCGCAGCGGTGAGACGCTGAAGTTTGCCGCCGCCGCCGAGCCGGCCAGCACTAAGCCGAGCACTCCAAGCCCAAAGCGCTTGATCGTAAGCATCACCTAGCTCCTCTGATCAGGGTTCGATGGTGACCGTCACGGTGTCTTCATACTCACCCGGTGGCACGCTTGCCAAAGCGTTTGCGGCCAAACCAACGGTGACATCAACTTTTGCTTCAGGACTAGGCCCGCCGCCAGTAGCGCTTTCTGGCGTATGCGCCCATGTATAAGGGATGGTTTCGGTTCCACCCGTCCGCTTCATATTGCGCACGGCGCCTGAGTAATTCTGCCCGTTATCGGCGATGATGGTGTGCGTGGTTCCATTGCTGCACCAGTAGCGCACCTCTCCCTTTCCTTCAAGGGCGTTGTGCGCAGCACCTGAAACATGTTCGCCGAAGTGAGCTTCGTCGTTACCCGTGGTGGTACACCCACCTTTTACGGTCACCTTTACTTTCAGTTGCTCCTGGTAACCGAAAGCGATACACGGCAATGCGAAGACCAGACATAAAAGCATGCATTGCACAGGCTTCTTCTTCATACGAAATACCCCTTTTTGACAAAATGGATATTGCGCAGCTTGTCTAGCGAGCGGCACAAGGCATGCCGCGTGTTCGTATCCTATACGCCGCCCGTAGTGAAAATTCCACTTCTTTTTCAATATATAGGCGCGTTACTAATTCAGCGCGAAAACCAACTACGCACCTATGTCTGCATTTGGTATTGGCGAAAAGCCTTAGCCACCGGCTTGGCGTTGACCAAGTAGATGTCGTGTGCGGTAAATCGAAATTCGGCATGCACAAGCATGAGCCGTGCAAACAAACTCACTGACGCTGCCGCGTAGCACACGCTGCGACAGACCCCGTCCGGGGCGCTCAAAGCATGCCGGTTTCGAGCTTCGCAGCTTCCGACATCATCGAATGGTTCCACGGCGGATCGAACACCAGGTCCACATCCGCTTCGATGATCGTGGGAATCAATTCCAGCTTGGTGCGTGCGTCGTCGATCAATACATCGCCCATGCCGCAACCGGGCGCAGTCAGCGTCATCTTCACGTAGACCTTGCGCTGGTCGGGTGCGGTCGATTCGAGGCTTACGTCGTAGACCAACCCCAGCTCAACCACGTTGATCGGAATTTCCGGATCGAACACCGTGCGCAGTTGCTGCCATATCAGCTTTTCGACATCGGCGTCGCTGGCGTCGTCGGCCAGTTCCAGCGGCGGCGGCGGCTCTTTGCCCAGCGCGTCGGCATCGTTGCCGGCGATACGGAACAGGTTGCCTTCCACATACACCGTGAAACTGCCGCCAAGCGCCTGCGTGATGTAGCCGACCTGACCGGCCGGCAAAGTCACGCTTTCGCCTTGGGGCACCATGACCGCGCTGCAGTCTCGCTCCAGGGTAAAGGGTTCGCTGCTAAGACTGAAACCGCTCATGCCATCTCAAGGGATCGTGTTGAAAAGCCTTCCGGCGGCGTGCCGGCCCGCTATTATGCCGGCCGCCTGCGGGCCATGTCTCACAAATCAGGTTGAAACCGGCCGATCTCAAGGGAGGATCGGCACAGAAATCGGTCCTGTCACGCTAAGATGGGCGCTTTGCCAGCAGGACCCAGCGTGACCTTGTTCCGATCCATTCACTTGGACCAGCCATGATCCTGCAGCGCGTGCTTGGCGAACTCTTTGCGCTGATTTGCGCGGTGATGCTGGGGCTGGCCGCTGGCGCCATCTGGCTGGTGCCCGTCGTCATGGTGCGCCGTCCCCTGCCGGAACTGGCCGTGCCGGCCGGATGGATACTCGCCTTCGCCATCCGGCAATGGGTGCACGGCCGCAAGTGGAATGTCTTGCTGCTCGCATGGCTGGCTACGGCTCTGGCGTGTGTTTATGTGCGCGTGCTGGCCGTCGCCACCGATGTGGCGGACATGATGGGTTTCGGCATGGTCGAGGCCATGCGTACCGCCGGTTATTCGATGCTGATGGATCTGGCCCGCATGGGCATCACGCCGCGCGACATCTACTGGGATGTGGCAGGCCTGATAGTGGCGGCCATCGTCAGCCTGCGCTCAGCCGCGAAAAAGAACTAACGTACTAGGTATCCAGCGCTTTCAGCTCGGAAACAAGCTGCCCCGCCGCAGCCTGGCCATCCCCATAGAGCATGCGCGCATTGTCCGCATAGAACAGTGCATTCTCGATGCCCGCGAAACCGGTGCCTTTGCCGCGCTTCACCACGATCACCTGTTTGGCGTCGGCCACATCGAGAATCGGCATGCCATAGATCGGAGATGAAGGATCGGTCTTCGCCAACGGATTCACCACGTCGTTAGCGCCGATCACCAACGCCACATCCGTTGTGGGAAATTCGGGATTGATGTCTTCCATGTCAGCGATCAGGTCGTACGGTACGCCCGCTTCGGCGAGCAGCACGTTCATGTGACCGGGCATGCGACCGGCGACCGGGTGAATGGCGAACTTCACTTTCACGCCGCGTGCGATCAGCGACTGCGCGAATTCCCATACCTTGTGCTGCGCCTGTGCGACGGCCATGCCGTAGCCCGGCACGATCACCACGCGCTCGGCATACGCCATCATCACCGCGGCATCGGCGGCCTCGATCGGCTTCTGGCTACCGCCGATCTCCTGTGCCGACGCACCCGCCGCCGCACCGAAACTGCCGAACAGCACGTTGCCGATCGAACGGTTCATCGCCTTCGCCATCAACTGCGTGAGCAAGGTACCGGCTGCGCCGACCACCATGCCCGCGATGATCATCGCTTCGTTGTGCAGCACGAAACCTTCAAACGCCACCGCAAGACCGGTGAATGCGTTGTAGAGCGAAATCACCACCGGCATGTCGGCGCCGCCGATGGGCAAGGTCATCAACACGCCGAACAACAGGGCCAGCACGAAAAACGCACCGATCCACGCGACGTACACATGCCCTGTCGCCAGCATCACGCCAATCAGCACGGCGGCGGCCAGCACCAGCAGATTCACCACGCGCTGGCCGGGGAATACAAAACGGCGATCCAGCCAGCCCTGCAATTTGGCGAAGGCGATCAGCGAACCCGAAAAGCTCACCGAACCGATCAACGCACCCAATACGCCCAGCGCGAGCGCCACCGGCGAAAGCTGCGCCACGGCGGTCGCCGCATGCAGCGGCGACCAGCTTTCGGGCATCAATGGAAAGGTATTCGGCGCCGCGACCGTGTAGTCGACCGCATGCGTCGCGAGCTCACTCGCGCCGATGGCCGCCGCGGCACCGCCGCCCATACCGTTGTAGAGCGCCACCATCTGGGGCATGGCCGTCATCGCCACCCGGCGCCCGGACCACCACGCCGCAGCCACGCCGATGAGCACCGCGGCAATGATCAGCCCCCTGTTCGCCATGTCGGGCAGCAGCAGGGTGGCCAGCACCGCCAGCAGCATGCCGAATCCGGCCCAGACGATGCCGCCGCGCGCGGTGCGCGGCGAACTCATGCGCTTCAGGCCGAGAATGAAGAGCAGTGCAGCGAGGAAATAGGAAGCGTCGATCAAGGTCTGGGGCCAGGCCATCACTTGGCCTCCCCGCTGCCCTTCCCGGGCTTGCTGGACTTGAACATTTCCAGCATCCGTTCAGTCACCACGTACCCGCCGGCGGCGTTGCCCGCCCCGAGCAGGACGCCGATGAACCCGATGACCATTTCGAACGGGGTCCGGGCGTGGCCTAGCGCAATCATGGCTCCAACCAGCACAATGCCGTGAACGAAGTTCGAACCGGACATGAGCGGCGTGTGCAGAATGACGGGCACCCGCGCAATGATCTCGTAACCCGTAAATGCGGCCAGCATGAACACATAAAGCGCCAGGAACCCATCGAGCATGTGTTTCCCCTGCCAATCTGCTAGGTGCACCCCATCATACGGGGCCGGGTCAACCCGCGCGAGCCCGGTGCGTTAATGGCGAGAGTCGAACAGATGGAGCCCCGGGATGCTCGGCCTGACGATTCGGAAAACGGCGCCATGAACAGCGTCTCGGCAGTGTTTGATTCGGAACTTCTTGCCCAGGAAGGCAGGGCTGTTCCCGCCACGCTGGACGCCTTCCTGGCCGGCATGGAGCGCCGGGCCTTCCGTATGGCCGAGTTGCACCTCGGCAACCGCGAAGACGCCCTGGACGCCGTGCAGGACGCCATGCTCCGTCTGGTCAAGCATTATCGGGACAAGCCTGCCGAGGAATGGACGCCACTGTTCTGGGGCATCCTCCGCCGCCGCATCGTGGATCTGCAGCGTCGGCGCAAGGTGCGCTCCATCGTGGTCGGCTGGCTCGGTGGCGGCCGCGACGACGACGGCGACGAATTACCCGTGTGGGAACCGGCCGATACCGGCCCTGACCCCTTGGAAAAGCTGCATGGAGAACGGTCTTACGCGGACATGGCCGCAGCCGTGAAGCGACTTCCGCGACGCCAGCGTGAAGCTTTCATGCTGCGAGTGCTGGAAGGCCTGGATGTGGCTGAAACCGCCCAGGCGATGGGCTGCTCGGAAGGCAGCGTAAAAACTCATCTCTCGCGCGCCATGCAGCATTTGCGAGAGGAACTGGAGGAGTGGCGATGAACTCGTCCGACAAACAATTCGAAAAGCGCGCCCGCGCGCTCTACCAGGAAGCGACCCAGAGCCTGGACCCGGTCACGGCCGGACGCCTGCGCGCCGCGCGTCGCACTGCTTTGCAGGCTGCCACCGGGCACGCCTCGCCGCACCATCGTGCGCGCGTGCTGCTACCGGTTGGTGCGCTGGCCGCCATGGCCCTGGCTGCGCTGATGATCTGGCAACCGACGCCAAAACCGCACAGCAACAACGGTAACCCGACAGCCGCCATGGCCACTGCCACCGAGCCGGACAACGACCTTCCGCCGGGCGCAGATAACGGCGATCCTGGCCTTTACCAGAATCTCGACTTCTACAGCTGGCTGGCTGCCAACAACAGCAACGGCCAGGCCAAAAACTGATCCATGCTGCCACGACCATTTCACCTGTCCCTGCTAGCCACCTTTCTGATCGGCCTCATGGCCGGGGCACCGTCGTATGCGCAAGATGCACCGGTGCCGCACCCATGGAACACACTTTCGCCGACGCAACAGAACCTGCTTAGCCCGTTGCAGGGACAGTGGAATTCCTTTCCGCCCAAGCGACAGGAGCGAATGCTCCAGCGCGCCCAGAACTGGGAAAGGTTGCCGCCCGAGCGTCAGCAGGAAATCAAGGCGAATATCGAGCGCTGGCAGCAGATGACGCCGGAAGAACGCCAGCAGGCTCGCCAGAACCAGCATTTGTACGACACGCTGCCACCGGCCAGGCAACAGCAGCTGCATGATGCTTTCCAGCGTTTCCAGCAACTCCCCCCTTCGCAGCGCGACGCACTTCGTCGCCAGTGGCTACAGCAGAGTCCTGAACAGAAGCAACGCTGGTTGCAGCACATGGGGCCCAATTCCACGCTGCCAGCCAGGCATGCCTTTGGGATGCCGGGACGCTGATCGCCAGTTCCGTTCTCCGCTATGGAGAACGGACGGATTTCTCATAACGCCCCTCGCCTGCTACGTATCGAGCTACCGGCGTTTAGTGGACCGTGGTGCTCGTGTCAGAGCTTCACGTACCACCTTCGGCGATCCATCACCCACACGATCGCCCACCACACCGCGACAAACGCTACCGCAAAACCCAGCGATGCCACGTAGGGTCCGGCAAGCGGCGTGATCCATTGCGCGAACAGATGTCGATAGAGCGGATCTTGCCAACCTAGCGCCGGCAGAATGATTTGCATCAGCTCCGACCCTGCATAGGCAGCAATGGCATTCATGCCGAAGCGTCGGCCGATCGCCGGCCAGCCGCGCTGATCGACCAGCACGTGAAATACAACAAGAGCCAGGGTCGCCCAACCCGCGCACCACAACACGAATGACGATGTCCAAAGATTCTTGTTGAGCGGTAGCACCGACGACCACAACGCGCCAAGGACCACCAACGCCGCGCCGGCAAGTACCAGCGCTTTCTGCTTATCGGCGCGCAGCCACCCACCCATGCGCAAGCCAAGCAAAGCGGTGGCGATCGACGGCAACGTACTGAGCAAACCTTCCGGATCGTGTCCGCGACCGGTGGCTGGATCGACAAGATACACAAAATGGCCGAAGACGGCGGTATCGACGCGGCTGGCAATATTTACCCATCGATCGAGCGATCCGCCGAGTTCGAGCAATCCCCAATAGCCAAGCAGCAGTGCGACAATCGCTCCCCACTGTGTGCGCGGCCGCGTGTAAAGCGCAAACAGCGCGGTCACCGCAAAACACACGCCTATGCGTTGCAGCACGCCGGGAAAGCGCATGTGCACGCCGGGCATCCACCACCATGCCAGCGCGTTGATCAAGACGCCCAATGCCAGAATGCGCAGTGCTCGCCATAGTGCAGTACGAGCCAATTCACCGGCCATTACGCCTTGTTCATGGCGCACCACCAGCGAAAGCGCACAGGAAACACCGACCACGAACAGAAAGAAGGGAAATATCAGATCGGTCGGCGTGCAGCCGTTCCAGGGCGAATGATCCAGGGGCGTAAATACATGACCCCAGTCGCCGGGATCATTCACCAGCAACATCGCTGCAACGGTGCAACCTCGTAAAGCATCGAGGGAAGCCAGGCGTCGGGATGGCGCACTCGTCGATACGCCGGCGTTATGTGGCACTACTCGCTTCCCCTTTGATCAGACATCGAAAGACGGCGCATGACGTCTCGTCGTCTTCGGCAACTTGCTGCGAAGGCTCAGCCCTGGAACACGGCCTCGCCGTTGCGGGTTACGCAACTCTTTGCAACCAGCTCGTCGTTGAAGTCCGGTTGCAGCGCACCGTCGCGCACTAGAAGCTCCGCGAAGTTGAAGATATTGCGCGCGTACATTTCCGACGCATGCAGCGGTGCGCCTGCGGCAAGGTTCAGTGGCCCGAGAATCGTGACCTCGCCATGCCCGACGCGCTCGCCGGGACGAGTCAGTTCGCAATTGCCGCCACTCTCCGCGGCAAGATCGACAATCAGCGCGCCAGGCTTCATGCCGTCCACCATCGCTTTCGTGATGATCTTCGGCGCAGGGCGGCCCGGCACCGCGGCGGTGCTTACCACGACGTCAAATACCTTCAGATGATCGGCCAGCGCCTGCTGCTGCGCGGCGCGCTCTTCGGCGGTGAGTTCGCGTGCGTAACCGCCGCTGCCGGCGGCACTGACACCCAACTCCAGGAATTTCGCGCCGAGCGACTCGACTTGTTCGCGCGTCTCCGGACGCACGTCGTAGCCCTCGATCTGCGCACCAAGGCGGCGCGCCGTAGCGATCGCCTGCAGGCCCGCAACGCCAGCGCCAATGACCAACACGCGCGAAGGCCGAATGGTGCCCGCGGCGGTCGTCAGCATCGGGAAAAACTTCGGTGCGTTCTCCGCCGCGATCAGCATGGCCCGATAGCCCGCCACCGCCGCCTGCGAACTCAACACATCCATGGCCTGCGCACGCGTGGTGCGCGGGAGCAATTCCAGCGAGAAGGACGTCAACTTGCGTTGCGTCAGCTGTGCGATGCGTTCGGCCGCGCCGTGAGGACGCAGCTGTCCGATCACCACGGCACCTTCGCGCAAGCCTCCGAATACGGAATCATGAGGCGGCACCACACACGCCAGCAGATCGGCCTGAGCGATAACCTGCGCCGCGTCGGCAAATTCCACATCGGCATAACTGGCGTCCGGAAATCCGGCGGACGTTCCGGCGCCGCGTTCGAGCACAACGCGCAACCCCTTGCCACGCAATTTCTTTGCGACTTCAGGCGTGATCGCCACACGCCGCTCGCCCGCGGCAGTTTCACGCAATGCAGACACCGTGATCGACATCGGCCATCCCCAGCGGAGTTGTTACCGCATCCTAGCCGATGCGTACCTCCGGGCGAACCCCGGGTTAGACTGACCGGCCCGACGGCCAGGGCAGCGACGGAGCCCCGATGACCGAACAAACGGTAAGCCCCACCCTGTTGGAATTGGCCCGGACGGTGCGCGAACGCGCCTACGCACCCTACTCCCGCTTTCATGTCGGGGCGGCCCTCGAAACACGGGACGGCCGTCAGTTCTCCGGCTGCAACGTGGAAAACGCCGCGTACGGCCTATGCAACTGCGCCGAACGTACTGCACTCTTCAGCGCCATCGCCGCCGGATACCGGCCCGGCGATTTCAGCGCGATAGCGATCGTTGCCGACACGCCGGAGCCCGTCACGCCATGCGGCGCCTGTCGCCAGGTGCTGACCGAACTGTGCGACCCGTCGATGCCGGTGCTGCTCGCCAATCTTGCGGGCACCACTCGTCTCACCACGGTGGAAGCATTGCTGCCTGATAGTTTTCAGCTAGCGCGATCGAGCTGAATCGGATGCGGTAAGCAAATCGCCCAACGCCTTGTCGAACGTCTGAGGGTCATCGACGAACACCGCATGCCCGGCATTCGGAACCACCACCAGATGCGCGCCGCGGATGGCCGTTGCCATCTCCTTCTGAGCATCGAGCAGTGGTGAATTAGCCGATGCGATCACCCATGCCGGACGATCGATCTTTTGCAAAGCCGGTCGGCGGTCCGCGCCGAAGATGTCCGAGACAAGCATGGCTGTGCCCACCGTCGGCGGCGTGTGCTGCGCTTGGGCAATGACCGCGTCGACCTCGGCCGCAGGATGCGGCTGTTTGAAGATCGATCGCACCATGCCGGCGCTGTAGTCTGCTGGCTGTTTCGCATAGGCCGACAATCCCGACAGGATGGCTTTGCTGAAAGCCTTTCGGATATCGAGTTCGTTCGTGCCTGCGGATACCGGCGAATCCACAAACGCCACGCCAGCCAAGGAACCGGTGCCGAACTGTTGCACGTACGCGGCGACGTCCTGCGCGCCCTGCGACCAGCCGACGAGCACAAAGCGGTCGACATGCAGCGACGCCACCAACTCGTGCAAATCCTGCGCGCGGCGCTCAGGCGTATTGCCGGTCTGCATGATCGACGATTCACCCTGCGAGCGCGAATCGATTGCGATAACTCGATGATCTCCGGAGAAATGTTCCAGTTGCTCGCGCCATAGCGACGCAGTGAGCGTCCAGCCGGGAATGAGAACGAGCGCAGGAGCCGCTCCGCCTCCCTCGTGCAAATAATGAATGCGCGCACCGTCGTCCGTCGTGAAGTAGCCGTCTTCAATCGTGTCGGCCGCCATCGCGCCTCGCAACGGCAGGGCTGCGAGGGCGAGCAAAACCAGTGCCGCCAAGGTCGCCGTGATCCTCATACGCTCGCACCCGATAGAAAGGACGGCGCCGATCGTACGGCGATTTCACGGCTCCGTCTGCGTGACGTCCAGGCATCGTGACCGGCCACCGGCAGTTGTAGGATAGGCGTTTTCCCCGATACCCCCCTCCCATGTCCAACGCGCTTTCGCTGCTTCAACAACGCCACTCCGCTCCATCGCGCCAGCTCGGCGAACCCGCTCCCGATGCAGCCACCTTGCGCGCCTTGCTGGAAGCGGCGATCCGCGTACCCGACCACGGCAAGCTGGTGCCATTCCGGCTGATCGAATTGCGCGGCGACGACAAGCTGAAATTCGGCGCGCAGCTCGCCGAACGCGCCATCCGTCGCGATCCGAATCTGCCGGAATCCAAGCGCGAGAAGGAGCGCTTTCGCTACACGTTTGCACCGCTGGTGATCGTCGTGGTGGCCCGGCTCGACGACGAGGCCGGCATACCCGAGATCGAGCAGAAACTGTGCGCCGGCAACGTGGCCTACAACATCCTGCTGGGCGCTTATGCGCTCGGCTTCGGCGCGCAGTGGCTCACGGGCTGGGCGGCGTACGATCCGGAAGTCGCTTCGCTGCTGAATCTGGCGAAGAACGAGTGCGTTGTCGGTTTCGTGCATATCGGCACGCCGCAAGCGGAAATTCCCGATCGCGATCGCCCCGCGCTCGACGATCTGCTGTCGCAGTGGAAGGCCTGAGCCCGTGAAGACCGCCAGCCAACCCACCGCGCATCTGATCGACGGCAGCCTGTACGTCTTTCGCGCCTGGCACTCGATGCCGGACGAATTCCACGATGCAGACGGCCATCCGGTCAACGCGGTACACGGCTACACGCGCTTTCTTTGCGAACTGCTGGAACGCGAACGTCCGACGCATCTCGCCGTGGCGTTCGATGCGTCGCTTACCACATCGTTCCGCAATGCGATCTATCCCGCCTACAAGGCCAATCGCGAGCTTCCCCCGCCCGATCTGGAACATCAGTTCGTGCAATGCCGCGCCATCACCGAGGCCCTTGGTGTCCGCATGCTGGTCGATCACACCTACGAAGCGGATGACCTCATCGGAAGCACGCTGTGGAATTTGCGCAGCCATGGCTTTCGCAGCGTAATCGTTTCGGCAGACAAGGATTTCGGCCAGCTGCTCGGCGAACACGACGAGCAATGGGATTTCGCGCGCAATCAGCGCTGGGGTCCTGCCGGCGTGTTCGAGCGACTCGGCGTGCACCCGGAACAGGTCGCCGACTATCTCGCACTTTGCGGCGATGCGGTGGACAACATTCCAGGCGTGCCGGGTATCGGCGCCAAAACCGCTGCCGCACTGCTGGGACATTTCGGCAGCCTCGACGAACTGCTTGAGCGCATCGATGAAGTGGCGTTTCTGCGCTTGCGAGGCGCTGCCAGCTGCGCGGCAAAGCTCAAGGAACATGGCGAGTCGGCAAGACTGTACCGGCGGCTCACGCGCATAGCCTTGGACGCACCGATAAGCGACGGCGCGGATGGGTTGGTGCGCCAGCGCGGCATGACTCAACTTGAATCGCTGAGCGAGCAACTTCGATTCGGACCGCTTACACGCAATCGTTTGCGTGCCCTCAACAGCGCAGAAACCAGTGGCTGAGACGCAGCACACCGGTCTCACAATCTTCGTTTTCCACCAGGCTATTCGACATGACGCATACGGACCGCATCCCTCAGGACGCCCATTCGACACCTGAAACGCTTTATCAGGGACGCTGGCTTGCGCTGCGCCGCCGTGGCCGTTGGGAATATGCGGAGCGCAACAATCCGGGCGGTGCCGTGATCATTCTTGCGGTAACGCCTGAAGACAAGATTTTGTTCGTCGAGCAATACCGCGTGGCCGTACAGCAGTTCACCATCGAAATGCCGGCAGGCCTGGTCGGCGATCTGGCAGGCAGCCAGAACGAAAGCGCCCTGCTCGCCGCGCAGCGCGAACTGGAAGAAGAAACCGGCTATCGCTGTGCACGTGTGAGCTTCGTGCACGAAGGGCCGTCATCGTCCGGCATGAGCAGCGAGATCATCGCTTTTGCGCGCGCCCATGATCTGGTCAAGATCGGCAACGGCGGCGGCGACGAGAGCGAGAACATCGTGGTGCACGAGGTGCCGCGCAAGGAAGCCGGCGCGTGGCTGATGGCACGCGCCGCCGAGGGTTATTCCATCGATCCGAAGCTGTTCGCGGGACTCTGGTTTATCGAACACGCCGCACTATTCGGCTGAGTCCGTCACGGCTGCGATGCGCGTTCCTTGTCCAGGCGTGCATCGAGATCCTTTTCGGCCGTCGCCGCATATGCCTTGCACGCGTTCTGATCCACTAATGGATCGGGCTGCGTGCCGGCTTCGCGCCGCTTCATTCTTTCCCAGAAATCGCTCGCGCCCGGATGCGGCGTGAGCAGAATGTCGCAGGGCAACGCTGCCACTGTCGCAATGGCGCGACGAAAATCTTCCACGCGATGCGGATGCGCGGCTGCGTCCGTGAAACGGTAGTGAGGGTTGCTGATGGCCGTAAGACTGTCGGCGTAGGCGATATTCAGGCAGGTGCCGCCTTCGCAGGTTCGCCACGTCCAGGACGTACTACCGGGCGTGTGGCCGGGTGTGTAATGCGCCGTGATGTCGACATCGCCAAGGTGCAAGGTTTCTCCATCGGCTACGACGCGAACATGATGCACGGGCGGATAGGTGGGAGCCGTGCCGTATTGCGGATCGTTCGGGTCCGCGCCACCGAGTTCCATCGCATGCGCACCGGCGGCACTGGCCAATACCTGTGCGCCGCTTGCGCGCTGAAGCTCCGCAATGCCGCCGGCGTGATCGCTGTGCGCGTGCGAGTTGAGAATCCAGCGAACGTCGCTTATGCGGAAACCTAGCTCGCGGATGTTCGCTTCAATAAGTGGTGTGGATTCCGGCAAATCGCCGTCGATCAGCACAAGCCCCTGCGACGTCTTCACCAGAATCGAAGACAAACCATGCGGTCCGACGTAGTAGGTGTTGCCGAAAATCCGAAATGGTTTCTGCGGTGCATTCCATGCGGCACGATCCTGCGCATGCGCCGGAGGCAAAACCAGACAACAAGTCAGTGCAATACTCAGTGACAAGCGGATCGACATGACGAACTCCGGGAATCAACTGGCGGCGATGCTCCATCACTCCCGAGTCCTTTTGAGGGCACGATCAAGGCGACAGCCGGGCAAGGCCCGGGAGGTACTGTGTCAGGGCTGATGGGCCTGCAGCGCTCGCACGCGCCACGTCGTCAGCGCGATGCCGACCAGCGCAAGACCAAGCCACCATCCTGCCAAGGCGTTGTCGTTACCCAGCCAAAGCACGCCATCCACAGCGCCGATCACCAACACGGCGATGGATGGCGTCAGTACAGAGTCGATGCTCTTGTAATGCCACCGCACCAACAACGCCGTGCCGAGCGTCGCCAACATCACCGAAAAAACACGGCGCAACCAGGTGAATCCCGGCGGTACCGGAAGATCGGGAAACAGATCCACAAGCGGGATATCGCCGGGCTGCAAGGCGTAACCAACGCCGTCCGCCGCATCGCTGGCGGGGACGAGTTCGCGGCCCTGCACTTTGGCAACGATCGTCACCTCCTGAGTAGGCACGCCTTCCCAACTGACGCGCAGATCGCCGACCTGCGGATTCGACGGCACGGCACTGGTGACCAGGCCGTCCTTGAAGAGACTGAAACTGGCGGCAAGGTTGCTGGGCAGCTTGCGCAAATCCGGCATTACCGTCTGGGTGGCGATCAAGCCCTGCACCAGCGATGCCGAGAGCGTGAAGTCATTCAAGCGCAGCAGCCCCGCACTGAACTGCGCGTTCTGAAGCGGAAACGATCCAGGATTCGTGTGCCCTTCGGGATGCTCGAAGTGGCTGGAATCGATGGGCTTGTCTTCCCAGTCGAGTTCGTAGGATGCAGGGCCGCCATAACGTTGCTCATGCCATTGGAACATCTGCACGTGGCGTATCAGCACCGGCACATCGGCCTGCTGGTTGAACTGCTGGTCGAGCGGTGACTCCACCACTTCCAGCGAGCCGACCACGCGCACCATGTAACCCTGCTCGTCAGGATCGGGGCGACCGTTGCGTCCCAGGTCCAGCACATCGCCGCCGTGCCTTTTCATCTGCGCGCGATAGTCGATGTGTCCCTTCTCGGTGACCGCGGCCAGGCCCACGCCCAGAAGGAGAATGATCGCACCCAGTGCAGGTAGCAGCAGCTCACGGATGGAGAGTGGGACCTTCCGCTCGCCGCTCATCGAACCTCCGGGTGAATGCCTGGTGGATATGTCAGGACACGGCGCCGCGCAATTCGGGCTGCTCGTCGGCCGTACCATAGCGCCCGCGGTCGTCGCGTGTCACGCGGGCCATGGCGCAGGCATGATCGTGGGTGAAGAACAGCCGCACATTGCGCGCGAGTTTGTCTTCCAGAAAGCCGCGCTTTTCTTCGATCAGCGCCTCCGGGAAGCGGTCGTAACCCATGGTGATCGGCAGATGCACCCAATGCCGGCCGGAGATCAGATCCGCGCAAAAAACTACGCCAGCACACTCCGCCAGCATCAATCCCGGAGTGTGACCCCACGAGAAATGGAAGCGCACTGCCTGCCCCAGCGTTTGCGAGTATTCGCCGGCGACCAGTTCGAGGCGGCCGCTTTGCAGCAAGAGCTGCTGCAGCTCCGGAATGAAGGACGCGCGATCGCGCGGATGCGGCTTCAACGCACGCTGCCAGTGATGGGCGCCGACCAGGAACTTCGCGTTCGGGAACAGCAGCTCAGGCGTCTTGCCCTCTTCCCATGCGGCGAGCAAACCACCCGCGTGGTCGAAGTGCAGGTGCGACAGCACCACCACATCGATGTCTTCGTGCGAAATGCCCGCGGCGGCAAGCGAGTCGAGCAATACATGGTGGCTTTCCACCACGCCATAGCGTTCGCGCAACGCGGGCTCGAAGAACGCGCCGATGCCCGTTTCGAAAAGCACGTTGCGGCCTTCCAGATCCTTTATCAGCAGGCAGCGGCATGCCAGCGGAATCCGGTTGAGTTCGTCCGGCGCGATCCAGCGCGACCACATCGCCTTGGGCGCGTTGCCGAACATCGCGCCGCCATCGAGTTTCTGAGTGTTGCCGTTGATGGACCACAACTGCATGACTGTTCCCAAACCGCTTATTGCACTTTGCCCAAGCCATCGGCCCGGCGAGGGTCGCTGGCGGCATCGAGCTTGTTGCTGCGACGATCCCAGATCACCACGTTCATGAAGCCCCACGGCTCGCGATCCTTGAACGTGTAACCCATGCGCGTCAGCGCGTCAGTCGTCGCGGCATCAAATACACCGGGCTCCACCATCACTACATCGGGCATGAACTGATGATGGAAACGCTTGTGCGCCGCTACCTGATGCGCGTCGCCGCCATCGACGAAGGCAAGGATGCCTTCCAGCACCTGGGTGATGATGGTCGAGCCGCCGGGCGAACCGATCACCGCAGTGCGATCGGGACCGATCACGATGCTGGGCGACATCGACGACAGCATGCGCTTGCCCGGTTCCGGCGCGTTGGCCTTGCTGCCGAGCAGGCCGTATACGTTGGGCTTGTTCGGCACCAGCGCGAAGTCGTCCATTTCATCGTTGAGCAGCACGCCCGTGCCCTGCGCGACGAAGGTGGAACCCAGCACGTAGTTCACCGTGGACGTGATCGCCACCATGTTGCCGTCGGCGTCGATGATCGAGAAATGCGTGGTGTGCATGCCCGGATCCTGGCCGCTCGACGGCGCCAGCATCGACGACGGCGTGGCCTTGTCGGGCAGGATCGACTGCCGCAGGCCGTCCGCGTAGTATGGCGACAACAGCATGTCCAACGGCATCTTCACGAAATCCGGATCGCCGAGGTAATCGTTGTGATCGCGGAACGCGCGACGCATCGCTTCGATCTCCAGATGCACGCGGTGCGCCTTGTCCATCTGGCTTAGATCGAAGCCGGACAGAATATTGAGGATCTGCGCGATCGCCACGCCACCAGAGGACGGCGGCGGCGCGGTGATGATCTTGTAGCCGCGATAGTCGACGACGATCGGCGTGCGTTCCTTCGCGCGATACGAAGCCAGATCCTTCAGCGTCCAGTGACCACCCGCTGAGTTCACGGCATCGACCAACTTCTGCGCCGTTTCGCCGCTGTAGAAGCCGGAATCACCATATTGGGCAAGCAGCTCCAGCGTGTGCGCCTGGTCCGGATCGCGCCAGATGTCGCCTGCGGCCGGAACCTTGCCATCTGGCAGATACTTGGCGGCGGATGCGGGCCAGCGCATCAGATTCTTCTGCTCTTCCTGGATGGAGCCGAGTAGGCGGCTATCCGGCTTGAAACCGTCGCGTGCCGTGCGGATCGCAGGCGCCAGCGAGGCACTGAGCGGCAGCTTGCCGTAGTGCTTGGCGATCCAGACCAGACCCGCGGGTTCGCCGGGAATACCTGCCGACAGCGGCCCCTTCAGCGAGGTATCGCGATTGGGCGTGCCATCGGGATTGAGATAGTCCTTCGCATCGACGGCTGCCGGCGCCATTTCGCGCGCGTCGACAAACACATCGCGATTGGAGGCAGCGATATGCATGGTGGCCATGAAGCCGCCGCCGATGCCCGAGCTTTCCGGTTCGACAATGGACAACGTGGACGCCACGGCCACGGCCGCATCGAACGCATTGCCGCCTTTGGCCAGCACTTCAAAGCCCGCTTCCGTCGCCAAGGCATTGGCACTGGCGATCCCGGCGTGACCGGGACGTTGCGCAAGCTGCACGGCATGGTTGGACGGTATCGGGTTGTCGGCGGCAAACGCTCCGCTCGTACCCAGCAAAAAACCAATCAGCAGCGCCTGCCAGCGCAACGCAAGCTTCATTCGTTGGTCTCCATCAGGTGTTTGTACTTATCTTCGAGCTGCACGCGCGTTTCGGTATGCGCGGGGTCGACGATGATGCATTCCACTGGACACACGACCACACACTGCGGTTCGTCATGATGACCGACGCATTCGGTGCACAGCGCGGGATCGATGATGTAGTAGTCCTCGCCGAGCGAAATCGCCTTGTTGGGGCAGACGGGTTCGCAGACGTCGCAGTTGACGCAGGTATCGAGGATCTTCAGGGACATGCCGGATTAGTCTACATGGACCGGCGCTTGTTGTGCGCAGCAACAACCCGGAGGTGTCTTCCAACGGGAAAGCGGATCATGGCACGGAGGATGTTCTTGCGACGGGTACATTCGTCGACGCACGCTTTAACTGGCTCGTGGTGACGGGGCTGCTCCCTCTCCCCGGAAGGGAGAGGGAGCGAGGCAAAGGATTACATCTGGACGAAACGAATCGTCGCGTTGGTCGGCTTCAGCACGTCGTCAACGCGCTGCTCGTCGGCCTTGTCGCCGATGAACAGAACGATCACGCCCTTGAAGGAACCAGCCTTGGCATCCTTGAACGCCGTGGTGAGGAGGTCAGCCGTCTTGCCCGAATCCGGGCCGCCGAACACCAGCATGTTGCCCGGCAGCACGCCGCGGTCGACGGTGTCCTGCACGTTGCTCAGCTGGCGGTCGCGAGCGTCCTTGGTGGCGTCGTCGTCGCCGGCCGGAACCATGTAGGCATACGGCTGCGGGGCGGACATGCCCTGCATGTTGGCCTGCACGATCTGACCGAGATAGGCACCCCATGCCTTGGTGTCGTTCGGGTCGCTCGGCTTGGTGAGCTGCTGGGTCTGCTGGGCAGCCTGCTGCTGGCCATCGCCGCTGTTGTTGCATGCGGACAACGCGAGGCAGCCGGTCAATGCAAGAGCCGTGGCGATGAGAGTGAGTTTACGCATAGTTATCCCCTTCGATTTCGGGTTGCTTTTTATGCCAGCGCTGCCGCATGGCTTGTTGGACTGCGGGATGCACGAAACCTGAAATGTCACCACCAAGGCGACCGATCTCGCGCACCAGCGAGGAAGAAATGAAGCTGTACTGCTCCGCCGGCGTCAAGAATAGCGTCTCGGCCTTGGGAATGAGATGACGATTCATGCTCGCCAGCTGAAATTCGTATTCGAAATCGGACACGGCGCGCAATCCGCGGATGATCACGCCTGCGCCGATCTCCTCCACCAGCTGGGCCAACAGGCAATCGAAGCCGCGCACTTCCACATTCGGCAGATCGGCAAGCGCCAGACGCGCCAGCGAAATGCGTTCCTGCATCGTGAAACCGGGGCCCTTGCCCTTGTTCGGACTATCCGCCACCGCGACCACGACTCGCTCGAACAGTGGGGCGGCACGCGCCACGAGATCCGCATGGCCGTTGGTAATCGGGTCGAAAGTACCCGGATAGACGGCAAGGCGTGTGTTGACCGGCGTCTTTTTCACAAAAGCAGAATTCGCGGGAAGGACGGCACTAGCTTAATCGAACGCCCTAATTCCGGCGATAGAGCATGTAGCGCACCTCCCCAGCCTGACCTTCGCGGTAGAGCGTCCAGTTTTCGGGCAAGGCAGGTGTCATCTCACGCGGACACTCGACGTAGATCTGCGCCGACGTCACAAGCCAGCCGCCCCGTTCCAGTTGCTGCGCCAACGGCGTCCACAATTGCATGGCAAACGGCGGATCGAGGAAGACGAGCCCGAAGGGCTTTGCCGGACGCTGCAGGAAATGCAGCGCATCCGCACACGCGACCTCGCCGCCCTGGGCCTTCAGCCGCGCCAGATTGTCGCGCAACGCCTGCGCGGTCGCGGCGTGCGGTTCCACGAACTGCACGGTCTCCGCGCCGCGCGAAAGCGCTTCGATGCCCAGCGCTCCAGTACCCGCGCACAGGTCGAGAGCCCGCACACCGGCAATGGTCGGCGCCAGCCAATTGAACAGGGTTTCACGCACACGCTCGGGCGTGGGCCGCAACCCGGGGAGATCGGGCACGTTCAAGCGGGAATTGCGCAAGTGGCCGCCAATAATGCGGATACGCCCGGGAGCGGCCTTCATGGGCGGTGCCCCTCAGCGGGCAGTACAGGTCGGGGTGGTAGCATGCCGCCCATTGTCTTTGAATCATGACCCCCATGCTCAAGTTCTGGAAGAAGAAGCCCGCCGACAACGGCACCGGGGACAACGAGGAAGCAGGCCAACAGGCGCCCATCGATACCGCAGCCTCGGAGGCGCCAACCTTAACGGACACGCTGGCTCCCGCTGCACCTGTGGATGCGGACACCGCGGAGACTCCCGCCAAGCGCGGCTGGCGCGAGCGGTTGTCCGGCAGCACGTTCGCGCGCGGGCTTTCTTCGTTGTTCTCGCGTCATCCGAAACTGGACGACAGCCTGCTGGACGAGCTGGAAACCACGCTGATCACCGCGGACGTCGGCATCGAGGCCAGCACCTCCCTGGTGGAAAACCTGCGCAAGCGCATGCACAAGCGCGAGTTCGCCGACGCCGACGCTTTGTTGCAGGCGTTGCGGCAGGAACTGATCGCACTGCTCAAGCCCGTGCAGAAGCCGCTGCACATCGACCGACACAAACCCTTCGTCGTGCTCACCGTGGGCATCAACGGCGCAGGCAAGACCACCACCATCGGCAAGCTTGCGCGCAGATGGCGCGACGAGGACCGCCAGGTGCTGCTGGCGGCCGGCGACACGTTCCGCGCCGCGGCGGTCGAGCAACTGAAAACCTGGGGCGAGCGCAACCAGGTCCCCGTGATTTCCCAGGGCCAGGACGCCGATGCGGCCAGCGTCATCTTCGACGCCTTGCAAGCCGCGCGTTCACGCCACGCCGACGTACTGATTGCCGACACTGCCGGCCGCCTGCACACGCAGGGAGGCCTGATGGACGAATTGGGCAAGATCGCGCGGGTGCTCAAGAAGCTCGATGCCGATGCGCCGCACGAAGTGCTGATGGTGATCGATGGCACGACGGGACAGAACGCCGTGAACCAGGTCCGCCAGTTCCGTCAGATCGTCGGCGTCACCGGCCTGGTGGTGACCAAGCTCGACGGCACCGCCAAGGGTGGCGTGGTGTTTGCGCTGGCGCGCGAGTTCGGCCTGCCGATTCGTTTTGTCGGCCTGGGCGAAACCGCGACCGATCTGCGCGTATTCGATGCCGATGCCTATGTCGATGGCTTGCTTCCCGCCGATTTCGCACGCGCCTGAGAGATTGCCACGCGAACGCCAATGACATTGCCGCGCCCACTGCGAGTACTGCTGATCGCCTGTGCCTGCATCGCCGGCGTTGTCGCGCTGTCCGTGCTGGTTGCGTTGTATCTGCTGCTGCAACCCGATCGATTCACCAAGATGCTGCAGGCTCAGGCCAACGATGCCGGTCTGCAGCTCACACTCTCCAGCCCCGCAAGCCCCACCCTGTTTCCGCGTCCGGCCCTGCAATTGATGGGCATTACGCTTGCCGCGCGCGATAACGGTCTGGGCACGCCAAACATGCCAATCCTGCTGGCCGCAAACGGTCGCCTGGTACTGCCCTGGCATACGTTGTTCGGTGGCCCGATGGTGATCTCGCGCATGCAAATCGACTCGCCGCGCGTGGACCTCGATGCGCTGCAGGCGTGGCTGCTCAACCTGCCATCGCAATCGGCCGTCGTACCCGATCAGATTCCGCGCATTGCCACGGGCGTGCGCATTCGCAACGGAAGCGTGGTGGAAAACAACAGCCAGTGGCTGAGCGATGTTTCGCTCGACACCGGTCGACTCGCTCCCTCGCAGCCTTTCTGGATCAATCTGTCGGCCAAGGAAACGGACGGCACGCCGTTGCAGTTGCAGATATCGAGCGTGCCCAGCATCACGAGCGGTGCGCTGATGCTCGGCAACATCGTGCTGCACGCGTCCGACAGCAACGCCACAGCACTGCAGCTGACCGGCCACGCGCGCTGGCAGGGCGCGGCCAATGCATCCATGGAGCTTCAGGGCAAATTCTACGAAGCCGGCGAAGGCAACTACGATGCAGCCATTTCCCTGTCTCCGGCCGCGACAGATACACCGCTGCTGTTGCGTATAAAACTGCTGGGCAAGAACAATCACGTCGATCTGGAACTCCCGCCGCTGGCCATGGCGCAATGGTGGAATCAGATGGCCAATCCACAGGCTCCGAAACTCTCGTCGCCACCTGGTAACGGCGAGATCAACATGGCCACGCTGGATGTCGGCAAGGTCCATATCGAGGGCCTGAGCATACAAACAGGCAACGCCGTCCCCGCGAGTGCGGGAAGCGTTGCGTCACCCGATCAATCCGCCGCGCCGCATCCCCAGTGACATCCTTCGCCACCGCCCTGCTCGACTGGTTCGATCGCCACGGTCGTCACGATCTGCCGTGGCAGCATCCGCGCGATGCCTATCGCGTCTGGCTGTCGGAAATCATGCTGCAGCAGACGCAAGTGGCTACCGTGATTCCCTACTTTCAGCGCTTTATCACGCAACTACCGACGCTGCGCGATCTTGCCGCCGCCGACGAAGACATCGTGCTCGCGTTATGGTCGGGGCTTGGTTATTACCGTCGCGCCCGCTTTCTGCATCGCGCCGCGCAACTGTGCGTGGAACGACACAACGGAGAATTGCCGCGCGATTTCGACGCACTCTCAGCGCTGCCCGGCATCGGCCGCTCCACCGCGGGCGCGATACTTGCGCAGGCTTATGGATTGCGCTTTCCCATCCTCGACGGCAACGTCAAACGCGTGCTGACACGCTATCACGGCATCGCCGGCCATCCGGGCGAACGCGAGGTCGAAAAGCAGCTGTGGTTGCGCGCAGACGAGCACACGCCAGCCGAACGCGCCGCCGATTACACCCAGGCGATCATGGATCTCGGCGCCACGGTCTGCGTGCGCACACGCCCTTTGTGCAACGCCTGCCCCATGCACGAGGCGTGCGTGGCGCATCGCGATCATCTCACCGCGCAACTCCCTACACCCAAGCCGGGCAAGACCATTCCCACGCGCAGCACCATCATGCTGATCCTGCGCGATGCGGCGAACCGCATCCTGCTGCAACGACGCGGCGCGCAAGGTGTGTGGGCCGGACTCTGGAGTTTGCCCGAAGCCCACGACACCGACGACGCGTGGCGCGAGGCGCAGGCCCGCGCCCGGATCGACGATGCGCAGCCGCTGAAGCCATTTGTCCACGTATTCAGCCATTACCGCCTGCAGATCCAGCCCCTGCTGTTCGACGGCGCGGCACCGAAGCAGGCAATCGCCGATAATGGCGACTTGCGCTGGTGCACTGGCGCGGAGCTGCCGTCGCTCGGCCTGCCCGCCCCTGTTCGATCCCTGCTGCTGGCGCTGCCGGAACCCACCGAGGAACACCATTGATGAGCCGTACCGTTCACTGCGCCAAGCTTGGCATCGACGCCGAAGGCCTGGACTTCGCCCCCTGGCCCGGCCCGCTGGGCCAGCGCATCTACGCAGAAATCTCCAAACCGGCATGGCAACAGTGGTTGACCCACCAGACCATGCTGATCAACGAATACCGCCTGAACCCGCTCGACCCCAAGTCGCGCCAGTTCCTGGGCGGCGAAATGGAGAAATTCCTGTTCGGCGGCGACGCGAAAAAGCCCGAAGGCTACGTGGCACCCGACGCCCAGTCTTGACGCAAGCCCCACCATCCGATTTAATGTGCGGCTCCACGCAACACCGATGACCCTTGCGGTCGTCCACCCTGGCCGGGTAGCTCAGTTGGTAGAGCAGGGGATTGAAAATCCCCGTGTCGGCGGTTCGATTCCGTCCCCGGCCACCATCGATTCCAAGGGCTTGCAGCGATGCGGGCCCTTTTCGTTTGCGATGCACTCGACATGGGTTACCGCTCTGTTGACGTATGACTTCTTCAGCAGCGGACGCACCCCCGCTACTTCATGGTGTCAGACGAAGCCATGCTTCGCGCATTGATCATAAAGACTTCTACTCGCTCGCTTCGAAGAGGGAAAGTTCTCTGCCTCCTCAATCAGCAGCGCAGTTCCACGCAGACTGGCTGCGATCAGTCCTGCACTGCAACTCACGTGATCCGAGTGCACCTTCATTCAATCATGCTGATCTCTCTTCTACGATCTCAACAGCAAATCTTCTACCGACGATGTCGGAACGTCTCCGCTTTGTTCCACGCCGATCAAATCGCGCACACGCAAGAAAAGACTCGGTGATCGACACTTCCAGCTGCTGATCGATCAACTGTTGATCGATCTAAATGAGCAACGACTGTCGGGCACCGTGAAAACCCAGCCCGTGCATCGCGATCTCACGTGTCGTCTCCTTCACGTCACCATCACAGAGATGACTGGGACACTGAACCAAGACCTCTTATTCACATCCATGGATGCGAAATTCGCAGACACTCCAATGCTAGATTGATCAGCGCAAGGGAGTGCCTCCATCAACCACTGTACAAAGGGGATCACCATGCAGAAGATTTCTCGTCGTGCCTTGCTCGCAACGCTGTTGGCTACGTGCCTATCGGGAGTCGCCTTTGCTGGTCCCCCGTCCACAGGTCTTGGTCAAGCGTGGCCGAACACGACGGATGTAAGTACCAGTCCGAACTGGCACGTATACGTGTTTACGCTCGGCGGTATCCGATACGTCCAGGTGAACGATCTCAACGGTAACGTGCTTGGCGCTGTGGGAACCGCAGGCGGGCAATTCATCACGCTGCCTATCGGTGCGTATTCGCAGCAGGTATCAACGCCTCAGCAACCGGCGGCATCTCCGTCCAGCGCCACGCCCGCAGCTGCTCCGGCAACCGTTTATAACGACGGCGCATCCACGGTAACGGCTACGCCGATGAGCGACGGAACGGTGCAGCTCAGTGCAGCAGCAGCAGAGTCCAGCTGCGATCCGATCGACTGCAATATCAAGGGCCCGTAAGCACAAAGACCGATCCCGGCGGCACCTCAACCGCCGGGATGGGTCGGATCAAAAAGCAGGATGCTCATGCGACTGCCGTGGCGCAATGAGCGCTCACGCACCCTACCCTCGAATGTCGCTGCACGGTCGATGATGGCTTTCCGACCCAGGCCACTGGTGATTCGGTGAAGCCTTTGGACCACTTCGTCCCGGCGAATCCGATGCACCTGGGGCGGCTGCACACGTGTATCGACCTGCACCACCACCCAAGGGCGACGACGCAATCCGAAACGTATGCGCACTTTTATCTCTGTCGCGTTTTTCCTCGCACACGACTCTCCGATCGCCTCGCACACGATGCGGTAGACAGCAAGATGAATCGATTGGGAGAACGCACTCAATGGGCCGCGCAGATCGCATGAATAGGCGATTTCTGCCTCATCGAGAATCCTGGCGATAGTTCCTTCCCGCAATGCAGGCGGCAAGCTGCGCTCCCTCAACTGCACCGGGTAGAGACTGTCGGACAGCCGAAACAGCTGATCCTGCATGCCGAGCGCCTGGCGCCTGTAACCGCCATCGTCAATGGCAGGCTGCAGATGCCGCAGCCGGCCCAACATCATGTAGAACACATCGTGGAAGGAATCGCGAATCTGGTCCAGCGCCTGGGCAGTCATCCGCAGCTGCACTTCGCCCAAGTGAACATTGCGCTGCGCCAGGGCCAGGGCCATGCGCATGTCGACACGCTCCTGCTCTACACGCCGGTCGAGCACGGCAATGCGCGCGCCCACCAGCAACATGGTCGAGATCGACATCGCAACTAGCGTTTCGGCCTGCAGGGTCGCGTGATCGTTGCGTTCAGGCATCAGCAGCATGATGGCGAAGCTGGACAAGGTTCCGCCAAAAGCCGCACCTTTCCAGCCGTGCCGTAGCGCAAACCACACTACTGGCAAGAACATCGCCATCTGGGCCGCCTGCCTGGCGTGCTCATCGCGCAAACCGACCCACACGAGGAAGGTCAGCGTGGGCAGCATCAGGAAGACACCTTCCAACAGCAAGCGGCTTTCACCGATGTTGTGCGCCCATTGCCGCCAGTCGCCATGTGCCTCGGTAAACAGCTGGCGAAAAACCAATGCAATGGGCGCAATCGTCAAAGCCCCCAGATAATTGCCCAGCACGAGTTGTGCAATCAATTGATCGTAGTGAATGACATAGCCTGGAGGCAGCGGCGTGATCAAAATCTGTGCCAGCGACATCAGCGTAACGATAAGGGCGACAAGCAGCGAACACAGCACCAGTCCGCCCATCTCCACGCTGTCCCGTTTGGGAAAGATGCGCAGGCGTTCCCGGAACAGCCATACGACCGGCATCATCAGGCAAGTCGATGGCAGCAGATTCACCAGCGCCCAAAGCAAGCCGAACTGGTGATAGCAAGTGATGCTGACATAGGCCAGCCGAACGGTGTCTCCCAGAATCAGCGCCGGCCAGTACTTGTACTTGGTAAGAAGAAGAACACTTAGATGAAAGCCAGTCAGAATGATCCAATGAGGGATCGACATCTCTCTGAACAGCACAATCGCAGCGCAATACGCAGCAGCAATCGCAAAGCTTCGCACCCAGATATTGGCCCACAGTCCACCCTGCATCGTCCCCACCCCTTATGGATTCAATACGTCAAGCGGCTAAATGCGCGGATAACACCCTCTAACGCGTGAAACCAGGGTGAAACCCCATCCCCCATCAAGTGCGTTTGGCGTTGGGATCTTAGATTAGCGGCATCTTGCCGCAAAACTGTGCTCCCGGTTGTGAAGACCGTCCTCACCTTGCCCGTACCTTAAGCAACCGGGCGCCCTCCCTTCTTGTTCGGACGGCCATTTCTCACTCATCCACTCACAGGGAAAACGGCCACCCGATTCTTGCAAGACTAACGACTCGACGCTCACAACGCTGTGAACTCCATCCATGTGCGCCGCTGCATACCGATTCGCAAGCGCATGCATACCTGCACCGACAATGCGATCGAGTCACGATTTATTGTAGAAAATTAACTGATGATTTGAACGTTCATCGCGAGCCGCGCGCGCTGATCGTACTGACACACGTAACACGCTTTATAGAAGATTGTTCGTGCACATGATGCATCGACGTTGCAACGCACGATTTCACACACGTCGTCAAAGCATGAACGAACACCTACGACTAAATTCTTTTTTCACCCGAGATTGATGCAACCCAGCCAAGACTCAAATTCCCCGCAGGCAAATGAGGAAAAATCCGTGAAGAAGATTGCTTCATTGACCATCGCGCTGGCGTTGGGATGGGCTGGCGGCGCCATGGCACAGGAGCAGGCGCTGACTCAGCAGGAAGTGAGCGCGCAGCTGGCCGAGCAGGGTTATACCGACGTTCACGACCTCGATTTTCGCGACGGCGTGTGGACAGCTCGCGCGCGTAGCGGCAATGGCGAACATGTGAAATTGCGCGTGGACCCGGTCACGGGACGCGCCTATCCGGACAAACAAGTCTCTCGGTTCAGCGAGGTGGACATCCGCGCATCGCTATCCGCGCAAGGTTACACACATGTCCACGACATCGATTTTCATCGTGGCATCTGGACGGCCAAAGCGAGGAGTTCCGCCGGCATTCGCGTGTCGCTGCAGATCGATGCCGAAACGGGGCGCGTTATCGGCAGCAGCTGAGTAGTCGCGATACGCAACGCATGGACGCGAATGCGTCATGCGTTGCGCCGCGTTCAAAGCGACGTGGTGAGATTGGTCACCCAGTCGGGCAGCACGCCAAGGACGGCGGCTTCCAGGCTGCGATCGAAGCCGGTGACGATCAGCACGCCCACCACCACGATGAGCGCACCCAGAACGCGCCTGCCGCGTGTTCCGGCGCTCATCAATCGGCCACGCCAGCGTGCAAGGAGGCTCTGCGTGGCCAGCGCCATGGCCAGCAACACCGTGGCAATGCCCAGGGCAAAGGCCAGCATGACGAAGGCCACCTGCCCAAGATTCTTGCCCTGTGCGGCAAGCAGGGTCGCCGCCCCCAAGGTGGGGCCTACGCAAGGGCTCCAGACCAGTCCCAGCAGCACGCCGATGCCCGCCTGTCCGGCCAACCCGAACCGTTCCAGCCTGGCCTGACGCTCGCCGGCCCAGTTTGCCAGCGGACTGATGATGTGCTCGAAAAATGCCTGCAAGGCGGGAAATAGCAGGATCACGCCGATGACCAGCAGCAACACGGCGCTCCACGTACGAATGGTTTCGCCATCCAGCCCGATCGACGCGCCAATCGTCGCAATGGCAAAGCCCGCCAGCGTGAACGAGGCCACCAGGCCCAACGCCAATGCCAGCGGACCCAATCGATGACGCTGTGCGGCGCTGCCAAGCACGATGGGAACCAGGGGGATCACGCACGGCGAGAGGATCGTCAGTACGCCTGCGACGTAGGCAACCAGTGGATTGAGGTGGTTGTTCATGGGTATGCGTATATCAAAAGAGTGAATTCCGTCGGCCGTGAGCAACGCCGTCTACGCATCCTTTCGGTTGCCGGCATGAAAGAGTTACAACTGGCGTCACGCGTGTAACCAACCACCAACCGCCACCGAATAGTGGATCAGAGCCACCGCAAGGAAACGTCCCATGTCCACTATCCGCATGCTTTGCCTGGTCGTATTGGCGCTGCTCTTTACAACCGTCGCACAAGCACAGCCGATCCAACCGTTTTCCACGGCAGCCTTGAAAGCTGCCCAGGCTGCCGGCCAGCCCGTACTCGTCGATGCCTATGCAAGCTGGTGCCCGATCTGCCGCAAACAGGCACCGACTATCGACGCCATGACCAACGATCCCGCCTTTGCGAAATTGGTGATCCTGAGGCTGGATTACGACAATCAAAGCGCCGAAAAGCGCGCGTTGGGCATCACGCAGCAAAGCACCTTGATTGCCTTCCATGGTGCGAAGGAAACCGGACGCCTGGTGGGAGTTACCGATCCCGACCAGATCAAGTCGCTGGCGAAATCCGCGCTGCCGTAGTGGCGCGGCCTGGATCGCTTTATGCTGGCCCTCGATGAAGGGAGGGCCAGCCTGTGCGCATCCGCCACATGACGTCTATAGCCCTGATGCTTGCGTTGACGAGCTGTAACGCGACACCCGCCAAGCAGCAGGCCGCGACTAGCGATACCGCCTCCTGGACGACCTACGGGTGCAGCGACGGCCAAACCGTGCAAGCCGCGTATCCGGATACGAATACGGCGTTGGTCAAGATCAAGGGGCAGACATACACACTGCACATCGCCATTTCCGGCAGCGGCGCACGCTACATCGGCGACGGCTGGCAATGGTGGACCAAGGGCATGAAGGACGGCATGCTGGCTCCGCTGGCGGCGGGCGAAACCATTGCCAGCGCCCCCGGCATCACCTGCCACGCCAGCTGAACTTACGTCGCCCTAACAACTGGATCACAAACGTCATCCAGACGACCCTTCCGCGCCATCTGGGTGACGCACAGAAATAATCGTCGCGTCATCAGCGCCGGGCATGCTTGCTCCATCGGAAATGGAGTAGCTCCCGATGATGTCGCAGTACGTTTTTCCGTCCAGCCGCGGCCTGTTTCGCATTGTTCGACACGGTCACCGTTGGCGTTCGCTGATCGAGGCACGCGAATGGGCGCGGCACGATTCGGCGGAAGCGGCGCTGGATGCGCTGCGCCTGGCCTGGCCCCAGGCACGCCTTCCGCAGACGTTGGGCGAATGGCGTTACATCGCCGAGGAACCCGCCTTGCCGCATGCGCGACTGGCGCGCGCCACCAACACATTCAGAACCAGCAGTGTCGATCCCTCGCAGGCGCGCGTGCGCCGCTCGCGGCGGATCCAGGGTCGTCCGAGTCGTGGTGTGACTGATCACGGATGATCGGTCGCACCCTTTAGAGCCTATCCTCACCGTTCGCGTAGCGCGGGCCACGCGAACGGTGAGGACAGGCTCTTATTCCGGGGCATTGATCACTTCAAGGAAATCGCGCCCGTAACGCTTTAGCTTGGCTTCGCCGACGCCGCTGATCGAAGCAAGATCGTCCTCGTTCTCCGGCATCGCACGCAGCATGGCCAGCAAGGTGGCGTCGTGGAAGATCACGTAGGCGGGAACGCCGTGCTGCTTGGCCAGGCGCGCACGCAACGCGCGCAAGGCCTCCCAGAGCGGCTGTTCGTAAGCTTCGATGCCCAGGCTCGCGCCCGTCACCAATTGGCTGTCGCGACGGCGCGAAACGCGGCGCGCCTCGCGCGTTTCTTCGCGCATGTGCACAGTCTGGTTGCCGACCAGCACATCGCGGCTGGCCGCGGTAAGACGCAACGTTCCGAAACCCTCGCCGTCCGTCGCCAGCAAACCTGCCGCCAGCAGTTGGCGAAATACGGAACGCCATTGCTTTTCATCCATATCGGCACCGATGCCAAAGGTGGACAGGCGGTCATGACCCAACTCGCCCATGCGTGCGCTGTCGATGCCGCGCAGGATGTCGATCACGTGACCCGAACCGAAGCGCTGGCCGCTGCGATACACCGCCGATAGGGCCTTTTGCGCAGGCACGGTGGCATTCCATGTCTTGGGCGGTTCGACGCAGTTGTCGCAACGGCCGCATGGCCCATGAAAATCTTCACCGAACGCGCCGAGCAGCAGCTCGCGACGACAGCGTGTCGCTTCGGCATACGCGAGCAACGATTCCAGCTTTTGCCGCTCGACGCGCTTGCGATCGTCGGCCGATTCGGACTGCGCGATCATCTGGCTCATCGTCACCACATCCGACAGGCCGTAGATCATCCAGGCCTCGGCGGGCAATCCATCGCGACCGGCGCGGCCGGTTTCCTGGTAATAGCCTTCCATGCTGCGCGGCAGATCCAGATGCGCCACGAAACGCACGTCGGGTTTGTCGACACCCATGCCGAAGGCGACCGTCGCGACCATCACCACGCCGTCTTCGCGCAGGAAACGCGTCTGATTGGCCGCGCGCGTGGCGGCGTCCAACCCAGCGTGATAAGGCAGTGCTTCGATGCCCGCCTCGGTCAGCGAACTGGCCGTGTCGTCCACTTTCTTGCGGCTCAGGCAGTAGATGATGCCCGCGTCGCCACGACGATCGCCTAGAAAATCCAGCAACTGGCGCCGTGCGTTGTGGCGCAATCCGACGCGATAACGAATATTGGGTCGGTCGAAACTCGAGACAAACTGTTTTGCATCGTCGAGCGCCAGGCGTTCGACGATCTCGGCACGTGTGCGCGGATCGGCAGTCGCCGTGAGCGCGATTCGCGGCACCTGCGGAAAACGCTGGTGAAGAATCGTCAGTTCGCGATATTCCGGTCGAAAATCGTGCCCCCATTGCGAAACGCAATGCGCTTCGTCGATGGCGAACAATGCGATCTCGGTGCGTTCGAGCAATTCCAGGAAGCGCGACGTGAGCAAGCGCTCCGGTGCGACATAAAGCAGATTCAGCTCGCCATGGAGCAACTGCTTTTCGATGTCGCGCTGTTGTTGCGCGTCGAGGCTGGAATTGAGGTACGCCGCCGCCACGCCTGCTTCGCGCAGCGCGTCGACCTGGTCCTGCATCAGCGCAATCAGCGGCGACACGACAATGCCCGTGCCCTGCCGCAGCAGCGCGGGAATCTGGTAGCACAACGACTTGCCGCCACCCGTGGGCATCAGCACGAGCGCGTCGCCGCCTTCGGCAACGTGCTCGACGATGGCTTGCTGCGGATCTCGGAAGTGAGCGTAACCAAAAACGCTCTGCAGAATTTCTAGGGACGTGGCGGACATCCGCTGCATGCTAGCAAACCGGCTCACACGGCTCACGCGGGATATGTAGTCGAAACAAACGGAATGGCGTCACTACGCGTCTGAGATGTAGGGAAGCCGACGACGACAACGCGCATCGGCCCCGTCCACTAACGACCGGGTATGCCCCACAATTCGCGATCGACATCCGCGTCGAGACCGAAGCGCGACAGAGGCACGCGCCCGTTCTTCACTTCCACGCCCTCGGCCCGCAGCAAGCGGCTCTGCTCGCGAAAACCGCGACTGCCGGGCGGCATCGCGATCTGGCCATTGGAACGGAGCACGCGAAACCACGGCAGCGTCATGCCATCGGGCACCTCGCCCAGCAGCCGGCCGACCAGGCGTGCGCGGCCCGGCAGACCCGCACGCGCCGCAATCGCGCCATAACTGGCGACACGACCGGGCGGAATGGCGGCGATCGCCTCGAAGACCTTCAAATATTCCTCTTTCATGACAGGTGCACCTTCACGAAGCTCGTGGCAGAGTATCAGTCCGTCCGTTTTCTATTCGAATCGCGTCATGCATCACTTCGAGGCCGTGCGTTCGCTGATCGGCAGCCTGCATCCGTTGCGGCAGAACGATCCGTACCTGATCAGCTTCGATCTGGCGCTGCCGCACGGGCGTCACCAGGGCATCTACCTGGCCGAACTGGAAGATGAAGGCGGCCGCCGCTACCTGCGGATCTCCACGCCCATCGGCCCGCTCTCCGGCACCGATCCCAAGCGCTGCCTGCGTTTCAACTGGGAACAGCGCAACGGCTTCCTGGCGGTGGCGGACCTCGATGGCTCGCCCTATCTGCACCTGTGCGAAAACCGGCCGTACGAGCTGCTCGATCAGCAGGAATTGCGCCGGCTGATCGGCGAACTGGGCAGCCTGGGCGATCAGCTGGAACAGGTGATCGTCAGCGGGGGCGACACCTTCTAGCTCTAGCTCCAGTGGCGGGCCAGCCAGACGAACCCGTAGGCAATCATCGCCGTGACGGGCAGCGTGAGAATCCACGCCCACACCATGCGTTCCACCACCGACCAGCGGATGGCGTTGAAGCGCTTGGCCGCGCCCACCCCCATGATCGACGACGACACCACATGCGTGGTGGACACCGGCAGGCCGAACATCGAGGCCCCGAGGATCACCAGCGCCGAACTGCCCTCTGCCGCAAGGCCGTTGATGGGATGCAGCTTCACCATCCGGTGACCGAGGGTCTTGATGATGCGCCAGCCGCCCCCGGCCGTACCGCCAGCCATGGTGAGGGCGCAGACCACCGCCACCCATGACGGCACAGTGAAGCCGCCCGCCGTCGATTCATGGATACGCAGGAAGGAAAGCCAATGCGGCAGGCCGTCGAATTGCCCGGCGGCCGTCGCGCTCGCCAGCGCCAGCGCGATGATGCCCATGCTCTTTTGCGCGTCGTTCATGCCGTGCGCGAGACCCATCGCACTGGCCGACAAAATCTGCGCCTTGCCGAAAAAGCTGTTCACGAACGGCGTGCGCCCCAGGTAGCGCAGCACGCCCTTGCGGCTCGCAAACCACGCCAGCAGCGCATACAGACTGCCCATCAGCAGGAAGCCGAGCGCGAAACCCATCACCGGCGACACCACCATCGGCACCACCACCTTGGGGATCACGCCTTTGCCTTCCCACCAATGCGCCGCGCCGTGGGCCCAGATCACCGCATCGAAACGCCCGCCTGATGCCGAAATCGCCGCGCCAACCAGAGCGCCGACCAGCGCGTGACTCGAACTGGACGGCAAACCCAGCCACCAGGTGATGAGATTCCACACGATGGCTGCGAGCAGAGCGCAGATCAGCAATTGCGGCCCCGCCTCGACCACGCCCGTGTTGACGATGCCGGCGGCGATCGTCGCCGCCACCGCCGTGCCCCACAGCGCGCCGATCATGTTCGTGATCGCCGCCAACAGCACCGCCTGCCCCGGCGTCAGCACCTTGGTGGCGACCACCGTGGCGATGGAGTTGGCGGTGTCGTGAAAACCGTTGATGTAGGTAAAAACGAGTGCGATCAGCACCACGATGACAACAAGGCCAAGGCTCATGCGCTCACTCCTGCGGACGCGCGCCATGCATCAAGGAAAGCGTGCAAGGCGAATTCCTCAGGAGTTCTTCAACACGATGGAATAAACGATGTTGCCGACGTCGCGGCACTTGTCGATGGCCTTTTCGATCAGCTCGAACAGATCCTTCGCCAGCATCGCGCGCATGGCGTCGTTGCTTTCGATGTAGAGCGTGCGATACGGCGCCAGCAGCAGGCGATCGCCTTCCGATTCCAGCGTTTGCAGGCGATCCTGCAACTTCTTCACGGGATCGATGCGCAAGCCGTTGCGCAATTCGCCGATCATCTGCGCCACCACTTCGGTGGCTCGCGTCAGCACGAGCGCGCGCTGGCCGAAATCCACCCCGTGCAGGCGGCTCACTACGATTTCGTAGCGCTCGGCAAACTTTTCGATCGCTTTCGGAATCTTGTACAGCGAGGTGTTGAGTGCCTCGATGTCTTCACGATCCAGCGCCGTCACGAAGGTGTTCACCAACTCCTCGCTGATCTGCGCCGCCAGCGCCTTCTCCCGCGAGCGTGCGGAGGCGAAGGCTGCCATCACCGGCGCATGGTCGGTATGGGTCACCAGTTCATGCAGCGCCTTGGCACTTTCGCGGGCGGCCTCGGCGCTCTGCTCGAGCAGGCCGTAGAACTTGTCGCCTTTGCCGAAAATCGTCTGGAGTGAAAACATGCAGGGGTGCCTGGATACGGGGGCAAATGTGACGCGCATGTTACAGGAGCCCCCTGCCGCACCGCACCACTTGCGATGCCTTACACTGGTGCCATGCCCGCACTAGATGCCCTGTCGCGATGCTGACAACTGTCGCGCTCGTCCTCATCCTCGCCCTGTTCAACGGTTTCTTTGCGCTTTCAGAGATGGCGCTGGTCGCCTCGCGCAAGAGCCGCCTGAAGCAGATGGCCCGCACCAGCCGCCGCGCCCGCATCGCCTTGCGGCACGCGGAGGCCCCGGAGCACTTCCTGTCGACCGTTCAGGTTGGCATCACCATGGTGATGATGATCACCGGTGCCGTGGCCGGCGATGCGGCCGGCACGCACATCGCCGCGCTGCTTCAGGTCGAAACGCTGGGCTGGCTGGCGCCCTATGCGCGGATCATCGGCATCGTGCTGGGCTTTGTCGGCATCTCGTTCATCCAGATCGTGATCGGCGAACTGGTGCCCAAGCGCCTGGCGCTGTCGGCGCCGGAAAAACTATCCGGCTACGTCGCCATGCCGATGCTGGTGCTCTCGCGCGCCACGGCCCCTTTTGTGTGGATGCTCAACCGGTCCAGCGGGCTATTGCTGATGATCATGCGCGTAAAGAGTCGTGGCGAAAGCGCGGCGACCGAAGAGGAGATCCGCCTGTTGGTGGCCGAAAGCACCGAACAAGGCGTGCTCGATGCCGACGAACAGGCGATGGTCAATCGCGTACTGCGCCTGGGCGACCGCACGGTCGACAGCGTGATGAGTCCGCGCACGCGCATCGCGTGGCTGGACATCACGGCCCCCTTGGCGGAAAACCTGGAAGTGCTGCGGCAAACGCCGTATTCGCGCTACCCGGTGTATCGCAGCGATGAAGCCGATATTGTCGGCGTGCTGGAAGTGAAAAGCCTGCTTCGCAGCATCACTGCCGGAAAGCCGGATCTGTTTCGCACGCTGGCCAAACCGCTCTATGTGCCGGCCACCGCACGCGCACTGGATCTGCTGGAAGAATTTCGCGACGCGGAAACGCCGATGGCGCTGGTGGTGGACGAATACGGGGACATCGAAGGTGTAGTCACCCTCAACGATCTGCTGGCCGCCGTGGTCGGTGCCAGCCAGCTCGGTCACGGCAGCGAGGAACATTCGCCGATCGTGCAGCGCGAAGACGGCAGCTGGCTGGTCGACGGTGCCATTTCCACCGACGACCTGCGCGAACTGCTTCACGTGGACAACCTGCCGGGCGAGGAAGAACACGACTTCCGCACCGCGGCCGGCATGGTGATGGCTGCGCTTGGGCATATCCCCCTAACGGGCGAAGTGTTCGCGTGGCGCGGCATCCGATTCGAAGTGGTGGATCTCGACGGTGCGCGCATCGACAAGCTGCTCATCACACCGGCGCCACGCATCGAACTGGCCGACGACGAGCAGTAAGCATTAGCACCCCTCCTCTCCAAAAAGGAGAGCTTTTGTGCGCTACTTTTTCTCGCCAGCCAGACGCGCCATGCGCTGCGCATCGGCAAAAATGCCATGCAACATGCGCAACTCGCGTTCGTCCATCTGCGCACGCTGAAACAGCTTGCGCAGGCGAAGCATGATCGTGGTGGGTGCACGTCCCTTGTGAAAATCGATGTCGTCGAGCGTTTGCGACAGATGCTCATAGAAGCGCTCCATCTGCGCGGCGTCTGCGGGCGGCTCGTCGTGCAGCGGCGGCGGTGCGGGCGCAAGCTCGCCCAGCAACGCGACGCGCAACTCATACGCCATCACCTGCACGGCCTGCGACAGGTTCAACGAGCTGAAATCGTCGACGCTGGGAATGCGCACCATCGCATGGCAACGCGCCAGCTCTTCGTTCTCCAGCCCGGTGCGCTCATTGCCGAAAACCAACGCCACGCGTTCGCCACGCCGAGCCGCCGCCAATGCTTGCGCCGCCGCTTCGCGCGGTGACAACTCAGGCAAATTGACCCCGCGGCGACGCGCCGAAAGACCCAGGGCCAGATTGACCCCGGCCAGCCCATCCACCAGCCCCTGATGAACCCCGGCCCCCTCCAGCACATCATCGGCACCGGCCGCCAATGCGGAGGCCTCGCGATCGGGAAAACGATGCGGCGATACCAGTTCCATGCGGGTAAAGCCCATCGTGCGCATCGCCCGCGCCGCGCTGCCGATATTGCCCGGATGCGAGGTGCGTACGAGCACGAAGCGGAAGCTGTCTGGAAGGTCGTGGGTGGTGGTCATGCGGCGAATATCGAAGGCGAATCAGCCGGAAAGGATAGTCGACAAGGCCCTGCCGGGGCACCGACCCCCGTCATCTGCTAGAATCGCCGGCCGCTAACCCGTTCTTTTGCCAAGCCAAAGCCATGACCAGACCCGCCGTCAACGTCGCGGTACGCGCCGCGCGCTCCGCTGGTAACGTGATCCTGCGTTACATGAATCGCATCGAGGGCCTCAACGTCGTTGAAAAGCAACGCATGGACTTCGCGTCCGAGGTCGACAAGCTGGCTGAGGCCGAGATCGTCAAGGAACTGCGCCGCGCCTATCCCCAACACGCCATCCTCGCCGAGGAAAGCGGAGCGTCGGGCAAAGGCTCGCTGGTTTGGGTGATCGATCCGCTGGACGGCACACACAACTACCTGCGCGGCATTCCGCATTTCAGCGTGTCCATCGCAATGCTCGACAAGGGCGAGCCGGTTTACGCGGTGGTGTTCGATCCGCTGCGCGACGAACTGTTCACCGCCAGCAAGGGCGACGGCGCCTATCTCAATGACCGCCGCATCCGCGTGACCAAGCGAGAGAACCTCAACGGCGCGATGATCGCCACCGGTTTCCCGTATCGCCAGCGTGCCCATCTCGATTCGCAGCTGGCCATGACGCGCGCGCTGCTTGCGCAGGCGGAAGACATTCGCCGTTCCGGCTCCGCCGCGCTCGACCTGGCGTACACCGCGGCGGGCCGCTACGACGGCTTCTTTGAAATCGGCCTCAAGCCGTGGGACATGGCCGCCGGCGCCTTGCTCGTGCGCGAAGCCGGCGGTCAATATTGCGACTTCGCCTGCCGCGACGGCATTCCGGAAAGCGGCAACATCATCGCTGGCAATCTGCACGTGGTGAAGGCGATGGCCGAAGCGATCGGCGCCAACGCGACGCCATCGTTGCTCAAAGCCTGACCGATTCCGTTCGACGACAAAAAAGGCGCCCTCGGGCGCCTTTTTTCATGGCGACGACGAATCGCGCAACCCGAGATTGAACGTGACGCCGAATGGATCGCGAAGATAGCAACGCGGCACGGAGGCATCTTCCTCGACGAGCGCGCATCCCGCAGCGACCAGCTTCGCTTTCGCTGCCTGCACGTCAGGCACCAGAAAATCGAAGACAGGGCCGTGCGCTTCGCCTTTTTCGACGTAAAGACGAAACGAACCTGTCTCGAACCCCACCATGTTCTGGCCTCGATACACCAGTTCGAAGCCCAACGCCGACGCATAAAACTCCGTCGCCGCGGCCCAGTCGCCGGTTCGGATGATGATGTCGCGCGAGGAACGAACGGAAGTCGTCATGTCAGTCACTCCACAAACGTCAGAGACTCAGCAGGATGCCTGCTCGGCTACCACGTCGAAGTGTTGTACCTGCGGCTCGAACTCGAGAAGAAACCCGGCATCTTCCGGGTAGTACTTCGCTTTCAGGAGATCGTCCCCGGCAAAGGCGCGAATCGCCTGCTCGGAGATCCAGTGCGTGACCGTGAGGAAGTGTGCAACGTCGCCCTCATCGCGACGCAGTATCGCGACATCGATATTGCCGGGCACCGAACGGTAGTCGGGAATCGCTCGTTCCTTCAGGAACGCGGCGTACTCATCCGCCCGCTCCCGAGGTGTTCGTCCATGCCATATGCGACAAATCATGAGAGTCGTCCTCTTGTAGACCTACCGACACCCACCGCTCAAGCGGAAGCCATTACTCCGACTGGCGACACACTGCTTCGATGTTGTTCCCATCCGGGTCGAGCACGGTCGCTCGCGGAAATGCTTATATGATCGATCATGCCTCTCTCCGATGACGCATTCAGCGCTGGAACTCGGTGGGGCGCTCGAGTTGAAAAATCGCGTCCTGGATGTCGTCGATTTTGCTCGCCAGCGCCGCCTGCGCGTCGTACAGGCCGCGATTGTAGAAGTATGCGCCGATTTCCTTCGCGAAGAAGTCGAGAAGAAACTCCGCGTCGAAACCACCTATCTGCTGTTGCAGCTCCTCGGAAAAATAGAGCTTGATCTTGCGGACGATGACGTCCTTTTCGGCCTGCGAGAATGTGATGTTCGTGTTGTCCATCATGCGATCCCTACCATGAAGAACCTTCTACGGCCCGCGTTTTCTCAGCTCGCCTCGCGCAGAAACGCGCGCAGGAATGGAACAGTGATCCGCCGCTGCGCCGCCAGCGACGCCTGATCCAGGCGATCGAGCAGATCGAGCAAGGCGCCGATGTCGCGCGCGTAACGCGCGAACAGCCAATCCAGCACCGTGTCGTCCAGCTCGATGCCGCGTAACTTGGCCTGGTTCTTCAGCACTTCGCGCCGCTCCGCATCGTCCAGCGGCTTGAGCGCGAACTGCGTACAAGCGCCCAGACGGGAACGCAGATCAGGCAGCGTTAACGGCAATTGCGCCGGTACCGATTCGGCCGCAAAGAGCAATGCCGTGCCTTCGGCGCGCGCACGGTTGTAGAGATCGAACAAGGCATGCTCGGCATCCCGTTCGCCGGCCATCGCATCGAGATCGTCGAGCGCGAGGAATTCGCTGCCCGCGACGCCCCGAATCGCCGCGGCGTGATCGCGCACTGTTTTCAACGGCAGATATTGCACGGCGCGGCCCGCTTCGCTGGCCGCCTGACAGGCCGCCATCAGAAGATGGCTTTTGCCGCTGCCGGATATGCCGCTCACATACAGCCACGGCGCGCCCGGTTGCATGGCAAGCGTACCCAGCGCAGCCACCACGGCCGCATTGGTGCCTGCATGGAAATGCTCAAAACGCTGGCGACGCGGCCAGCGCAGGCTCAACGGCAACTGCGCGGTCATGGCTTGGACGAATCCCCGCCTTGAATGACGCGCGTCTGCGCATGCACGTCGCCGCTTTTGTCCTCGGCGATGTCGACATCGACCTCGGCGATCGCCGTGTCCGGCGGACCTTCTTCGGTATACAGGTCGCTTTGCTTGTAGCGTTCGGCGAGATACCGCAAGAGGACGAGAATCACCGAGGCCGCAGGCAAGGCCAGCAGCACGCCCAGGAATCCGAACAGATAACCGCCCGCCAGCACGGCGAAGATCACGGCCACAGGATGCAGCCCGATTTTTTCGCCCACGAGCCTGGGCACGAGGACATAGCCTTCAAGCAACTGGCCGATGACGAAAACGCCCACCACCATCAGCAGATGCGTCCAATCGCCGTGCTGCACCAGCGAGGCGATGATCGCCGCGACAAAGCCGGTGATGAAACCGAGATACGGCACGAAGCTCAGCAACCCCGCGACCATGCCTATCAGCGGGCCGACCGAAATGCCGACCACCGTCAACGCCGTGCCGTAGTAGATCGCAAGCGCCAGCATCACCAGCAACTGTCCGCGCACGAACGCACCAAGTACGGCGTCCGACTCGCGCGCCAGATGCGCGATGGTGGGTTCGATCGAGCGCGGCAATATGCGATCGATCCACGTCACCAGGCGATCCCAGTCGCGCAAGAGGTAGAACCACACCACCGGGATCAGCACCAGGTTGGTCAACCAAGCCACCACGCCGAGACCCGAGCGCGACAGCTTGCCGAGCACACTGCCGATCGAACCGATGTGCGACTTGATCTCGGCGATCAACCGGTCGGTGTCGAAGGCATTCGGATCCAGATGCAGTTTCGCCTGCAACCAGGGCAGCGCGGCGTCCCTGCACCACTCCACGTAGCGCGGAAAGTTCTCCACCAGGTTTTCGATCTGGCGTGCGATCAAAGGCACCAGCAAAAGCAAAGTGGCGACGATGGCCAGGATCAGCACGATGAACACGATGCTTACCGCCAGCGCGCGTCCGATACCCAGCCTTTCCAGCCGGTTGGCCATCGGATCGCCCAGATACGCCAGCATCGCGGCAACCGCAAAAGGCATCAGCACGGGCGCAAGCAGCCACACCAGCAACCCGATGGCGACGGTGATCGCCAGCAACTGCCAGCGGCGGGATGTCTCTTGGCTTATGGACACGAATGGCTCATCGGTGTGGGCGTGACGGGAAGTGTCGCCGATGTCGATAGCCGTTCAAAGTCTTGCGCCCGCCTCAGACCGCGCGGCGGGTGTGCCATGCGCGATGCGACCAGCGCACTACGTAGTCCGCCCCACTGGCTACGCAAAGCGCGGCCACCAGCCAGACGAAGGGCGTCGCGTCCGGCGCCGGCCAGTGGGCCAGCGCCAGCAGCACGGTGAGCAGATAGACGATCTGCATCAGCGTGCAGGCTTTCGACAGCAGACTGGGCTGCGGATAGATGCGACCGATCAGAAGCCGCCAAAGCAAGGCGCCGCACGCGATCACCAGATCGCGTCCGCATACGATCGCCGCGAGCCACAACGGCGCCTCACCCAGCCAGGCCAGAATCACGAAGCAGCTGACCAGCAGCAATTTGTCGGCGATCGCGTCCAGCATGCCGCCAAGCCGGCTTTGCCAGCCGTAATGGCGCGCCAGGAAGCCATCCAGTCCGTCCGACACGCCCGCGACGGCCACCAGCATCAGCGCGGAGGACCATTGTCGATGCCACAGCAGCCAGCAGATGGGCGCGACCAGCAGCACCCGCAGCATGGAGATGGCGTTGGGCAAATGTCGCCAGGGCGAATGCGACGCAGCGGGCATCGCGGCGACCATGGGCGTTCAGTGCAGCCAGCGCAGGCTGACGTCTGCGCCATCGTGCGCGCTGCCCTGCATCAGGCGACCACCCGCAGTCAGGTTGGCAGCCAGTCCATCGAGCGGCGTGCCGGCTTTCACCGCAAGCAACAGGCCATCATCCTGCGCGCCCAGCGTAGTGACCTTCTGCACCGACGGATCGGACCGAAGCACGGTCAGCAAGTTGGCGTAGTCCATCGCCGAATGCACGCCGGACACCCAGAGCTTGCCGTCGACCGTGGTGGCACCGATCACGTTCAGCGCCTGGCCGAGACGATCGGCGGCGGTGTTGCCGCCACCGGCGAGCAGATCGTTGCCGCTGCCCTGGGCATTCCAGTGCTGGGCCTGACCGCCGCTGATGAGGGTCCAGTCCGCGCCGTTGGCATGCACATCGCCCAACAGCACCAGTCCGGTGTGATACAGACGGCTGATAGCCGACATGGCGGCCGGATCGGCCGTGGAGAGCTTGTCCAGGTCCGGAAGCTGGGAAGGATCGGCGAAGCTGACCGGATAACCGCGCTTGCCCACGGCATCGGCAAGCGCGCCGAGATCGCCCTTGCCGAGAACCTTGCCATCGGCGCCGCGGACCACCAGCAAGACTGGCGGCTTCACGCCTGCGGTGGTGGCTCCCAACCCCGTGATCAACCGCTGCACGGCACCCTGGTCGAAAGTGATTGCCAAGGTGAGCGTGGGCGGATTGCCCTCCCCGCGCTGATACTGGAAATTCTTGACGATGCCGGCGGCATTCTGCAGGGCATCGCCGTAACCGGCCTTGCCGGTGAGGTCTTCGCCACCCGAAACGCGCGTCAGCACCTGCCCCAGCGCCGTGGAGAAGGCCTGGCCGCGCTGGGCATCGCTCACGTCGGACACCGGCACCACCACCGTGTATGGCGAGGTGGGCGGTGGCGCGACCTGGCTGAGGGCGATCCGCGGCAACCCCGTAACGAAGCCGAGCAGCAAGGTGACGATCAGCAGACGTGACAGGCGCATGGGCGGGCCGGACTCAGGGCGGGGATATGAAGGAAAGTCTGCCCAATCCGACGCTTAACGTCTATCATTGGATGTTTTCCGAAGCGCAGGTTCACCATGTCCGACGCCCTCACCTACCGCGCCGCCGGCGTGGATATCGATGCCGGCAATGCCGTGGTCGAACGCATCAAGCCGCTGGTCAAGCGTACCTTCCGACCCGAAGTGATGGGCGGGCTGGGCGGCTTCGGGGGCCTGTTCAACCTCGGCACGCGCTACAAGGAGCCCGTGCTGGTGTCGGGCACCGACGGCGTGGGCACCAAGCTCAAGCTTGCGCAGCAGCTGGGCCGTCACGACACGATCGGCATCGATCTGGTCGGCATGTGCGTGAACGACGTGCTGGTGCAGGGCGCCGAGCCGCTGTTCTTCCTCGATTACTTCGCCACCGGCAAGCTGGATGTCGACACCACGGTGGCCGTGGTCGGCGGCATCGCCAAGGGTTGCGAGCTGGCCGGCTGCGCGCTGATCGGCGGCGAAACCGCGGAAATGCCCGACATGTATCCGCCGGGCGAATACGACCTGGCCGGCTTCACTGTCGGCGCAGTGGAAAAAGAAGCCTTGCTCAGCGGCGACAACGTGGTGGCCGGCGACGTAATTCTCGGCGTGGCCTCCTCCGGTCCGCATTCCAACGGTTACTCGCTGATCCGCAAGATCGTCGAGCGCGCGGGCAGCCCGCTCGATCTCGACATCGGTGGCGTGAAGCTCGCCGACGCACTGATGGCGCCCACCACGATCTACGTCAAGCCGATGCTGGAACTGCTCAAATCCTCGGTTCCCGTGCATGGCATGGCGCACATCACCGGTGGTGGCCTGAAGGAAAACATCATCCGCGTTGTACCCGACGGACTGGGCCTCCACATCGACGCCTCCGCCGTCGTGCTGCCGCCGGTGTTCGACTGGCTGATGCGCGAAGGCAATGTGCCGCGCGAGGAAATGTGGCGCACGTTCAATTGCGGCGTCGGCTTCACCATTCTCCTGCCGCGCGATGCCGTCACCGCAGCATCGACCCTGCTGGCAAAACACGGCTTGAAGACCTCGGTGATCGGCGAAGTCGTCCCTGCAAAGGGCGATGAGCGCGTTCATATCGGCTGAATCACTCCCTCTCTCTTTCAGGGAGGGGCCGTCACCCATGCCTTCGCCTCTTCGCATCGCAATACTGGCTTCCGGACGTGGCAGCAACTTCGCCGCGCTCCTGGCTGCGCGCGATCGCGGCGAATTGCCGGTGGAATTTGTTTTGGTTGGCAGCGACAAAGCCGATGCAGGCGCGCTGCAGCTCGCAGAGATGGCAAGCATTCCAACGCTGGTGCTGGACCCGCGCGACTACGCCGAACGCCGCGATTACGATTTCGCGCTTTTCGAACGCATCGCGGCCAGCAAACCGGATTTGCTGGTGCTTGCGGGATTCATGCGCATCATCGACGGCGACGCGCTCAAACCGTGGGTAGGCCGGATGATCAACATCCATCCGTCGTTGCTTCCGAAGTATCGCGGCCTGCACACGCATCGTCGCGCCATCAAGGCCGGCGATCGCGAACACGGCGCCAGCGTGCACTACGTGACTGCCGAGCTGGATGGCGGTCCAGTGATTGCTCAAACCGCATTGATGATCGGGCCGGACGATGACGAGAACACACTTGCCGCGCGACTGTTACCGCTCGAGCACCAGTTGCTGCCTGCTGTTGTTGCACTGATCGCCGCTGGGCGGTTGTCGTTCCATGCCGACGTCGTCACCTTCGACGGCGAACCCCTTCGCAAACCCTTGCGGTGGCAAGACGGCGCGCTGGTCCGCTGACCTTCGCACTTGCAATCAAGCGTTCAGGATGCCGGCGTACACTGCCGCTCCATGCGCATACTCAAACTCTCCCGCACCTTGCTCGCCGGCGCCACGCTGGCCGTGTTCACGACTGCTGCGTTTGCCTCGGGGCCGACGCCGTTCACCGCGACCTATCAGGTTTCGCGCGGCGGCGAGGCAATGGGTGAGGCGACCATCACGCTCAAGTCGCTCGGCAACGGCGAATACGAGTACAGCAATCAGATCCACGGCACATCCGGGCTCGCTGCCATGGTCGGCGCCAATACCAGCGACGTCACGCGCTTTCGCTGGAACAACAACGCGCCGGAAACCGAAACCTACAACTCCAAGGTGAGTGCGTTCAAAACCAAGCAACGCATCATGCAGGTGGACTGGAATACCAAGCAGGTAAGCGTCGACGACGGCAAGGGCCCTACCAACTATGCCGCCGCGCCAGGCATGGTTGACCGCAACACGACGCTGCTGGCCATTGGCCTGGCGCTGCGCAGCGGCAGTCAGAGCGTGACGTTGCCGATAGGCGTCAAGCAGCGCGTAGAACAGCAGCAGTTCAAGGTGCAGGGCACCGAAACAGTGAAGGTGCCGGCGGGCAGCTTCCAGGCCGAACGCGTGACGCGCACCGATTCGGACAAGCACTTCGACGCGTGGTACGTGCCCAAGCAGTTTCCGCTGCCGGTGAAGATGGAGCAGAGCGAAGGCGGCGATCTCACCATGCAGCTGGTTCACTACAGCACGCCATAAGAGCCTGTCTACGATCTCTGCGCGGCCTGCACTGGCTCTGTTTGTTCGCCAGGCAAGGAGGAGCGAGGGCGCGTATGTCGATACGTAACCGAGCGAGGACGCCGCATGGCGAACAAACAGAACCAGCCCTACGGGTGGTGTCTGAACGGCCGTCATGCGGCAGCGCGCGGCTTGACCAGACAGCCAGTCTGCACTGCGCCACGCACTACCACCTGACGGCCGCTCAGACACCATGCAGGCCGCGCAGAGATCGTAGACAGGCTCTAAGACAAACGGGCCGCTGACGCGGCCCGTTTTCATTTCCATCTTGCGATCCGCGTTACGTCGGCAAACGACGAATCTTCGCACCGAGCGTACCGAGCTTTTCCTCGATGTTCTCGTAACCGCGATCGATGTGATACACGCGATCGACTGTCGTATCGCCCTCGGCCACCAACCCCGCCAGCACCAGGCAGGCAGAGGCGCGCAGATCGGTCGCCATGATCGGCGCACCGCTCATCTTGCTCACGCCCTGGATGATCGCGGTGTTGCCTTCCAGACGGATGTCCGCGCCCAGGCGCTGCAACTCGTGCGCGTGCATGAAGCGGTTTTCGAACACCGTCTCGGTGATGATGCCCACGCCTTCGGCCACGCAATTGAGCGCGGTGAACTGCGCCTGCATGTCGGTCGGGAACGCTGGATACGGCGCCGTGGTGATGTTCACCGCTTTCGGACGACGGCCCTGCATATCCAGCTCGATCCAGTCGGGACCGGTGGAAATGTGTGCGCCGGATTCCTCCAGCTTGGCCAGCACGGCATCGAGCGTATCGGCGCGCGCATTGCGGGCTCGCACCTTGCCGCCGGTCATCGCGGCGCCTACCAGGAACGTGCCGGTTTCGATGCGATCGGGCAGCACTTCGTACGAAGCGCCGTGCAGGCGCTCCACACCGTGGATCACCATGGTCGACGTGCCGGCGCCTTCGATCTGCGCGCCCATCGCGTTCAGGCAATTGGCCAGGTCGACGACTTCCGGCTCCTGCGCCGCGTTGTCGATGATGCTGGTGCCCGAGGCGAGCACGGCGGCCATCATCACGTTCTCGGTGCCGGTCACCGTCACCATGTCCATGACGATGCGGGCGCCCTTCAGGCGCTTGGCGCGTGCCTTGATGTATCCATTCTCGACTTCGATGTCCGCGCCCAGCGCCTGCAGGCCGCGAATGTGCTGGTCGACCGGACGCGAGCCGATCTGGCAACCGCCGGGCAGCGAGACTTCCGCCTGGCCGAAGCGCGCCACCAGCGGCCCGAGCACGAGGATCGAGGCGCGCATGGTCTTGACCAGTTCGTACGGTGCGAAATAGCGGTCGGTCGAGCGCGGATCGACCTGGATCTTCATGCGGTCGTCCAGCACCAGCTGCACGCCCATCTGGCCGAGCAGTTCCATGGTGGTGGTGACGTCGTGCAGGTGCGGCACGTTGCTGATCGTCACTGGCTCGTCGGCCAGCAAGCAGGAGGCGAGGATCGGCAATACGGCGTTCTTGGCGCCGGAAATACCTACTTCACCACGTAGCGGCTCGCCGCCGCTGATCAGAATTTTGGCCATCGGGAATCCTTGGAAAAGCGAATACCGAAGGGTGCTGCGGCAACCTTTAACGGCGCGCGGCGGCCTCTTCGGGTGTCAGGGTCTTGAGTGCCAGCGCATGAATCGCGCCGCCCATCAGATCGCCCAGTGTGGCGTAAACCAGCCGGTGGCGCGCCAGGGGCAATTTGCCCGCGAACTGCGCGGCCACCACTTCGGCCTCGAAATGCACGCCGTCGTCGCCCTGCACATGGGCCTGGGCGCCGGGTAGGCCTGTTTCGATCATTGCCTGGATGCTGGCTGCGTCCATTGTTCTTCCACTGCGGAGATCCTGAACGCCGGCCGGCAAAAGATTCGGGCCATGGGCGTCAGGCATCAAGATAGAATGCGAATATGCCATGTTAATGGAAATCTGCTGTCGCAGAAACGACACGGACCGACCGGCGGCCACCGCTAGCCGTCACTGAGGACGCATGAACGCACCCATCGCCAAAGCCAAATCCACCCGGGTGGACGCCGCCGCCATCGTGCATAGCGCGCGTACGGTGATCGCCACCGAGGCGGCCGCCATCCGCGCCCTGGAGCCCAGGATCGACGGGGCTTTCGTGGATGCCTGCCGGATCATCCTGGCCTGCAAGGGTCGTCTGGTGGTCACCGGCATGGGCAAGTCCGGCCACGTGGGCCGCAAGATCGCCGCCACCCTGGCCTCCACGGGCACCCCGGCCTTCTTCGTCCATCCCGGCGAAGCAAGCCATGGTGACCTGGGCATGATCCTGCCCCAGGACGTGGTGCTGGCGCTCTCCAACTCTGGTGAGACGGACGAGATCCTGTTCATCCTCCCGGTAATCAAGCGCCAGGGCATCCCGCTGATCGCCATCACCGGCAACCCGGATTCCTCCATGGCCGGCCAGGCCGACGTGCATCTGGATGCCGGCATCTCGGCCGAGGCCTGCCCGCTGGGCCTGGCCCCCACCGCCAGCACCACCGCCGCCCTGGTCATGGGCGATGCGCTGGCGATCGCACTTTTGGAAGCCCGCGGGTTTACCTCTGAGGACTTCGCGCGTTCTCATCCCGCCGGAAGCCTGGGCCGCCGTCTGCTGCTGCATATCAGCGACGTCATGCACACCGGCACCGGCGTCCCGATGATTTCACCCGATGCGAGCCTGACCGAAGCCCTGATGGAAATGACCCGCAAGCATCTCGGCATGACCGCCGTGGTCGACCACGATCAGCGCCTGCTGGGCGTGTTCACCGACGGCGACTTGCGCCGCGCGCTGGACGACGACGGCGTGGACCTGCGCAATGCCAAGGTCAGCGACCTGATGACACGCGGCCCCAAGGTCATCGGCGCGGACAAGCTCGCCATCGAAGCTGCGCAGCTGATGGAGAAATACCAGATTCACGCGCTGCTGGTGGTGGACGAGGCGCAACGTGTCGTAGGCGCGCTCAACATTCACGACCTGCTGCGCGCACGCGTGGTCTGACGGGAATTTCATGGATTACCTCGCACATCTCCCTGCCGAGCTGCTTGCCCGTGCCGCCAGGATTCGCCTGGCTGCCTTCGACGTCGATGGCACGCTTACCGATGGCCGTCTGTGGTACAGCGAGAGCGGTCACGAAACGAAGGTGTTTCACGTGCACGACGGCCTGGGCCTGAAACGGCTGCAAGCGAATGGCGTGCACGTTGCGATCATCAGCGCGCGCATCAGCCACCCCGTGGCGTTGCGTGCGGAAGAGCTCGATATCACGCACGTCTATCAGGGACAGGGCAACAAGCGCGATTGCCTGGAGCAGATCATCGAGGCCCTGAACCTGCAGCCGGAAGAAGCCGCCTTCGTGGGCGACGATCTCCCCGATATCCCCGCGATGCGCATCGCCGGGCTTTCCGTGGCAGTCGCCAACGCCCACCCGTGGGTGGCCGAACAGGCGCATTGGCAGACCCGTCTTGCCGGCGGCCAGGGTGCCGTGCGCGAAGTGTGCGATCTCATCCTGCATGCGCAGGGCAAGACGCTGGCGGAACAGGAGCACTGGCGATGAACTTTCGCCAATACCTGCGCGATAACCGCACCACCGTTGCGATCGTGATACTGGCCATCGCGGCACCTGCAAGCTGGATGCTGCAGCGCTGGGTGGCGGGCACGACGCCGGTCAACGATTTCGTGGGACCGCCGATTGCCGATTACGTCCTCTACAACTCCACGGTGTGGAGCTACGACGTCAACGGGTTGTTGAGCTTCACCATGAGCGCGCCGCGCATGGATCGTCGCGCCGGCGACGAGTCGATGTACATCAACACTCCGGTGTTCGATATCAAATCGAAAAAACCGGGCGTACCGGATTGGCACGGCAACGCCCCGTTCGGCTGGGTCAACAAGAGCGGCACGCTGATGCAGCTCAATGGCCCGGTGTACATGCAGCGCCCTGCCTTCAAACAAAGCGCCACGGGAGTATTGAGTCCCATGGCAACATTATGCACCTCCAATGTCACCGGCTGGCCGAAAGAAAACCGCATCCAAACTGCGGACCCGGCCGTCATGACGCAGGGAGCGAGCGTAATGAATGGCGTCGGCATGCGCGCCAGCCTAAACGATAACCATCTGGAGTTGCTCAATGACGTGCACGGCCTGCTGTATTCAAGCCAGAACAATGCTGCGGCTAAGCCTGTTGACTGCCGGTCTCTTGCTCCTGCAGCCAGCATTGGCAAGGCAGGATGATCGCAATCAGCCGATCCATGTCGTTCACGCCGACAGCATGGACGGTTACAACCAGCCCAACTCGGTAAGCACCTTCACCGGCACCGTGCTGATGACCCAGGGCACCATGAAGCTGACCGGCGAAGTCGCCAAGATCTGGACGGCCAAGGAAGACACGTCCGTCGACCACATCGTCGTGACCGGCACGCCGAAGAAGCGTCCGCACATCGAGCAGATCGACGACAACGGCAACCTGATGACCGGCGATGCCGATCAGCTGTACTACGACAACGTCAACAGCATCGCGATTCTCACCGGCCACGCGATCGTGCATCAACAGAACAAGGGCGACGCCAACGGCGCCAAGCTCACGTACAACACCAACACCGGTTACATGGTGGGCGAGAGCGGCGGCGAAGGTCCGGTGTCGATGATGTTCCTGCCCAAACAGAAACCGCTGCCGCCGCCGAAGCACGGCGCGCCGGCAGCCGCAACCACCGGCGCACCTGCTCCCGCACCCGCCAAGCCAGCCGCAGCGCCGGCATCCGCCAGCAGCGCGCCGACCAAGGGATAATCGTTACTCATGCTTTCCGCAGAAGGCCTGCAAAAAAGTTTCCGCGCACGTCAGGTCGTGCGCGATTTCCAATTCTCCATTCGCCAGGGCGAAGTGGTCGGCCTGCTCGGCCCCAACGGCGCCGGCAAGACCACCTGTTTCTACATGATCGTCGGCCTGATCGAAGCCGACGGCGGCGTCATCAAGCTCGACAAGCAGGACATCACCGGCTTGCCCATGCATGCACGCGCCAAGCTCGGCATCGGTTACCTGCCGCAGGAGGCATCGGTATTCCGCCGCCTGAGCGTGTCCGACAACATCATGGCCGTACTCGAATTGCGCGAACCGGATCAACGCAAGCGCGACGCACAGCTCGAAAGCCTGCTCGACGAACTGAAGATCGCGCACATCGCGGGCCAGAAAGGCATCAGTCTCTCTGGCGGCGAGCGTCGCCGCGTGGAAATCGCCCGCGCGCTCGCCGCCGAACCGCGTTACATGCTGCTGGACGAACCGTTCGCCGGCGTGGACCCGATCTCGGTCGGCGAAATCCAACGCATCGTGCGACACCTCAAGGAACGCGGCATCGGCGTGCTGATCACCGATCACAACGTGCGCGAGACATTGGGTATTTGCGACCGCGCCTACATCATGAACGAAGGCGAGGTTCTCTCGCGCGGCACCCCGGCGCACATCCTGGCGGACGAAAAAGTGCGCGAGGTTTATCTGGGTCGTGAATTCCGACTGTAATACTCCATTCAAACCCGCCGCACAAGTTGCAATTTGCGCCGTTTCACATCCGCGAACACGGCCTGCGCCTCCGCTCGCGGCGGCTATGGCCGGCACTCCGGCGAAGGGTTAGGATGAGGCCAAATCCACCTCTTTGGCAGGCATGAAACCGGGACTTCAGTTTCGCCTCAATCAGCAACTGGCTCTCACGCCACAATTGCAGCAGGCCATTCGCCTGCTGCAATTGTCGCAGCTGGAGCTGGCCGCGGAGTTGCGCCAACTCGCCGAAGCCAATCCCTTGCTTGAGTTCGCCGAAGACGCCGAACCGGAGCAGGAGGAAGAAGCTGTCGACGGCGAATTCGAAACCGAATTCCAATCGGCGTCTTCCAGCAACGGCGATTCGTCCACAAGCAACGAAAACGATGAAGCTCCGGATTGGACCGAAGCCGAGATCAGCACCGACGAGCCGATCGATTTTTCATCGACCAACGGCAGCAGCAGCGGCAGCAGCAGTCAGAACAACCGCGACGACGACGGCATGGAGCCGCAGAACGTGGCGCCGGAGTCGCTGCAGGAACACCTGCTGTGGCAGCTCAATCTCACACCGATGGATCCCCGCGCCAAGGCGATTGCCACAGTGCTGATCGACGCGCTGAATACGGACGGCTATCTCGCGGAAGGCCTGGACGCCGTGCTCGCCGCGCTGCCGCCGCATTTGAAGGCCACGCTGGACGAAGTGGAAAGCGTGCGCCGGCAACTGCAACATTTCGATCCTGCCGGCGTCGGCAGCATCGACCTGCAGGATTGCCTGCGTGCGCAACTCGAGCAGTTCGATCCGAACACGCCGCATCGCGACCTTGCACTGCGCATCGTGGAGAGCGAGCTGGAGCTGTTGGCGCGCAACGACATGGCCAAGCTTGCTCGGCGGCTGCATGCCAGCGAGGAAGACACCACCACCGCCGCCATCCTGATCCGTAGCCTGGATCCGCGCCCGGGTGCCGCCATGGACACCACCCCGGTGGAATACGTGGCGCCCGACGTCTACGCCCGCAAGGACGGCACCCGCTGGCGGGTGGTCCTGAACCCGGACAGCCAGCCGAAACTAAGTCTTAACCAGCACTATTGCAGTCTAATCGCACGGGCCCGCAGCGACGACGCGAGTTGGATGCGTGGTCAGCTGCAGGAAGCACGGTGGCTTATCAAGAGTTTGGAGTCCCGTGCCGAAACACTGTTAAAGGTGGCGGAAGCCATCGTGCGCCGGCAGAGCGCCTTCCTGGACTACGGCCCGGAAGCGATGCAACCGCTGGTGCTGCGCGAAGTAGCTGAGGAGGTAGGTATGCACGAATCGACCATTTCACGTGTAACTACCCGCAAGTACATCCACACGCCGCGCGGTACCTACGAACTGAAGTATTTCTTCTCCAGTGGCGTTTCCACCGAGGATGGCGGCAGTGCGTCGGCCACCGCCATTCAAGCCATGCTGCGCAAACTCGTCGACGGCGAAGATCCGCGCAAACCTTTGTCGGATCAAGCACTCGCCGAAGAGTTGCACAACAAAGGCATTCAAGTAGCTCGCCGTACCGTCGCCAAATACCGAGAAATCCTGCGTATTCCGAGTTCGAGCGAGCGACAGCGCAGCAGCTGAACGGCTCGCGGTGTCATCACACCTCGGAACTTGCGACCAGTCGGAGCGTTCTTATATTCGAGACCAAGGTTTAGCTTCACGGTGCAACGATCGTTTCACGGCGATCAGCGCATCGATCAACGCCGCCCCCCGCGGCAGCTCTAGAAGGAGGCGTACCATGCAATTCCAACTCAGTGGCCAAAAGATCGATGTCACCCAGGCTCTGCGCAATCACGCTCAGTCCAAACTCGATCGATTGACCCGCCTCGACGACCGCATAGTCAGCCTGAATATCGTTCTTTCTGTGAACAAGCTTCAACAACGCGCCGAAGGAACGCTCAACGTGGCAGGCAAGTCGCTGCATGCCGCGGCCGCCGAGAACGACATGTACGTCTCCATTGACCATCTGTTCGACACGCTCCTGGCTCAACTTCGCCGCTACCGTGAAAAGCTGTGTAACAAGCACCAGCGTGAAGTACGGGAGGTTCGTCAATACGTTTAACTCCCTCCGCCCGCCCCTTCCCGGGGCGGGCGACTCCCCGCCACCGGACCGCGCGACGACGCGCCGCCGGGCCCAAACTGGCACAATGTTCCTGCCGCCGCCCCAACCAGGCCACCCGCGGCGCAAAGGAACGCACTTGGATCGCCTCACCGCACGACAACTCTTCGACGACATCCACGAGCGCATGGCGCTGCGCTGGGTCGCGGGCATGCGTGGGGAAACGCGCGTGCTCGAATACGGTTCGACGCCGGCCCGCCGCCCCTCGCTGGTCGGCTATCTCAATGTGATTTATCCGAACAAGATCCAGATCATCGGCACCGAAGAGCTGAGCTATCTCGACGCCCTGGACTCGCGCCAGCGTTGGGAGGTCATCCACAAGGCCGCCGGGACGCAGCCGGTCGCCTTCATCGTAACCAAGGACCAGCCGATCCCCTCCGACTTGCGCGAAGTCGCCGAGGAAACCAACACCCCGCTGTGGATCAGCGCCAAGCGCGGCCACGAACTGCTGACCTGGATGCAATACCACCTGGCGCGCACGATGGCGCCGCGCCTGACGTTGCATGGCGTATTGCTGGAAGTTTTTTCGATCGGCGTGTTGATTACCGGCGAAGCCGGTTCGGGCAAAAGCGAACTTGCGCTGGAACTGATCAGCCGCGGCCATCGCCTCGTCGCCGACGATGCGCCCGAATTCACCCTGATCGCGCCGGACGTCATCGACGGCGCGTGTCCGGAGCTGCTGCAAGACCTGCTTGAAGTGCGCGGCCTGGGCGTGCTCAACGTGCGCGAGATGTTCGGGCATACCTCGGTAAAGACCTCCAAGTACCTGCGCCTGGTCGTGCATCTCAAGCCGATGCGCGAAGGCGAATACACCGACGCCCTGACGCGCCTCACCGGCGATGTCGGGCATCGCGAAATCTTCGACGTGATGGTGCCGATGATCACCCTGCCCGTCGCCCCCGGACGCAACCTTGCCGTGCTGGTGGAAGCGGCCGTGCGCAGCCACATGCTCAAGAGCAAAGGCATCGATCCGGCGCTGAGCTTCATGGATCGCCAGGCCCACCAGATGCGTCGACTTCCACCTTGGTGATCTCATGAGTCAAACCGAAAACCTCATCATGGCCGACGATCCGAACGCCATTCACCTGGTGGTGCTCACCGGCATGTCCGGCGGCGGCAAAACGGTCGCACTGCGCGCGCTCGAAGATCTCGAGTTCTACTGCGTCGACAACCTGCCTAGTGCGCTGCTGCCGCAACTGGTGGAAGCCGCCACGCGCGGCGACAGCCGCCGTCGCCGCATTGCCGTCGGCGTGGACGTGCGCAATCGCGACGAAGATTTCCGGCATATGCCGCAAGTGTTGTCGGCACTCGCGGTAAACGTGCATGTGCATTTGATCTTCATCGATTGCAGCGATGCCGTGCTGACGAAGCGTTTCTCCGAGACACGCCGCCGCCATCCCCTGGCCTCGCGCGGCAGATCGCTGGCAGATGCCATCGCGGAAGAACGTCGACTGCTGCGCCCGCTGATGGCGATCGCCGAGCGCGTGATCGATTCCTCCGAATTGAACGTGCATCAGCTGCGCCGCCTGATCGCCACCGGATACGCACAAAGCACGGCCGGCCTGACCTTGATGTTCCAATCGTTCGCGTTCCGTCGGGGTCTACCGCTGGATTCGGATTTCGTGTTCGATGCCCGGTGCCTGCCCAATCCGCACTGGGAACCGACTTTGCGCCCCCTGTCGGGCAAAGACGCTCCCGTGCGCGAGTTTCTGGAGCGGCAACCGATGGTCGAGGAATACGTCGCCGACACGACGCGCTGGCTGGATGCCTGGCTGCCCCGCTTCGAAGCGGACGACCGCAGCTACGTCACCATCTCCCTCGGATGCACCGGCGGTCGTCATCGCTCGGTCTATCTGGTCGAAATACTGGCCGCGCACTACCGCGCCACACGCGAAGGTGTGTTGACCTTCCATCGTGAACTTGAGTGATTCCCATGTTGTCACAAGCAAACTCTTTAGAAGCCGCCGTGTCATGAGCGTCGGCGTGTTACTGATGACTCACGAGTCGGTCGGCCAAGCGCTGGTGAAAGCCGCCCGTCATGTGTTGCCGAACCTGCCGCTGCGCGTTGCCACGGTCGAGATACCGGCGCGCTCCGATCCGGATGTGATGCGCACGCTCACCGCCAAGCACGCGCGTGAACTGGATCACGGTGACGGCGTGCTCGTGTTGGCTGATTTGTATGGTGCGACCCCCTGCAACATCGGGTTGTCGCTGGGAACGTTGGGTGTAAGGCTGCGTTGCGTGTCAGGATTGAATCTCCCGATGCTGCTGCGCGTGCTCAATTACGCCGACAAGCCGCTGGATGAACTTGCGGAAATCGCGGCCAGCGGCGGTCGCGGAGGGATCTTCATAGACCATGCTTGAAAAAGAAATTGTCGTCTCCAACAAACTGGGCTTGCATGCGCGCGCATCGGCGAAGCTGGTGCAGCTCGTGCAAGGTTTCAAATCCACTGTCTGGCTGATCAGCAAGGGACGCGAAGTGAATGCTCAAAGCATCATGGGCGTGATGATGTTGGCCGCCGGCATCGGCACGCCGCTCACCGTCCGCGCGGAAGGGCCCGACGAAACCAACGCGTTGAGCGCGGTGGTGGAGCTGTTCGAACGTAAATTCGACGAAGGAGCGTAAGCATGCCGCAAGGAACCGGGAACAACGAACGCCAGGCCTGCATCGACGCGGCATGTGAGCTGCGCGCGGCCACGTTCGCTTTCCCATCCTTGTCGTTCGCGCTCATCCCGGCAGGAGGCAGCCCATGAGGCAAATCCTGCCCGGCACGATGGCATCGCGCGGCATGACGCTGGGTCGCGCACGACTGGTCCAGCCCAGCCGCTACCTGGTCGACACGCGCCCACTTACCCAGGATGAGGTTGCGTCGGAACTGGCGCACCTGCACACCGCGCTGGAAACCGCGCGGCAGGAACTGCGCGAACTTCGCGGCAAGCTGCACGGCGCGCTGGCGCGCGAAGTCAACGAATTCATCGACGCGCACAGCCTGCTGCTCGACGACGCCGAACTGCTGCGCGGCCTGGATGAAATGATTACCGTCGGCCGTTACCGCGCCGGCGCCGCGCTGAAGAAACAGCGCGATCGCCTTGCCGGCGTGTTTGCCGCGATGGACGATCCCTATCTGCGCAGCCGCATGGAAGACGTCGACCAGGTCATCGGCCGGGTGATTTCCGCGCTGCAACGCCAGACCAGCGTCGAAGAACGCAAACTGGCGGCGCGCGTGGGCGAAATCCTGGTCGCCGATACGCTGGCGCCGGCCGACATGGCGCACCTGGCGGGCAACGGTCTGCTTGGCGTGATCACCAGTTCCGGCAGTCCTTATTCGCACAGCGCGATCCTGGCGCGCAGTCTCAGCCTGCCGATGCTGGTGGGCACGCGCGATGCTCTGGCGACCATCCACGACGACGACTTGATCCTGCTCGACACCGAGCACGGCGAAGCGATCGTGCATCCGACCGCGCAGGACCTCGCACGCTATCGTTCATGGCAGCGCGAAGCGATACTTGAAGGACGCCGGCTCGCCAGCCTCGCCAACGCGCCGACACGCACCCGCGATGGCATCGACGTGCACCTGTTGGCGAACGCCGAATCGCCAGGCGATGTCGCGATGGCTCGCGCACGCGGTGCGGACGGCATCGGCCTGTACCGCACGGAATTTTTGTTCCTGCGCCACAAGGGCCTGCCTTCGGAAGACGAGCAGTTCATCGCTTATCGCGACGTGGTGCTCGGCATGGGCGGCGCGCCGGTCACCATCCGCACGCTCGATCTGGGTGCCGACAAAGCCGACGCGGCAGGCCTCGCGATTCGCGGCGAGGAAAATCCCGCGCTCGGCGTGCGCGGCGTGCGACTGTCGTTGCGCCATCCCGCCGTGTTCACCACGCAGATCCGCGCGATTCTTCGCGCCGCCTGCTACGGGCCCGTGCGCGTGCTGGTACCCATGGTGACCCAGCCCGACGAACTCATCGCCGTGCGCACGCTGTTCAAGCTGGCGCGGCAGGAGCTGAAGCGCGAAAACATCGACCTGCCGGAAAAGTTGGCGCTCGGTGCGATGATCGAAGTGCCGGCGGCGGCGATCAACGTGCGCGCACTGCTTGAACACGCCGATTTTCTCGCCATCGGCACCAACGATCTCGCGCAATACGTGCTCGCGGCGGACCGCGGCAACGATGCACTGGAAAACATTTACAACCCGCTGCAACCTGCCCTGCTGCGCTTGCTGTCGCACGTGATCGGCGCGGGCCGGCGCGCTGGCAAGCCGGTGAGCCTCTGCGGTGAAATCGGTGGCGATGTGAATTTCACCGCGTTGCTGCTCGCGCTCGGACTGAAGGAATTCAGCATGCACCCGAGCCAGATACTTCATGTGCGCGATCGGCTTGCCACGCTCGATCACGACCGTTTGCGCCAGCACGCGCCGTTACTGATTCGTTCGCGCACGCATGAGGAAGCCGAGATGCTGCTTGCTGGCATCACAGGCTGCGAACATTAGCGCAGCGACTCGTCATTTCCGCGTCATTAACTGGCGGATACCGAATCCAGGAACGCCTCCAACACCGCACCACGATACTTTTCTCGGTGCAGCAATATCGACAACTTCCGCCGCAGGTCCAGGAAAGGCGTTTCCAACGCGACCAATCGCCCATTCGCGATGGCATCGGTCACCGCCACTTCCGGCAAACAGGCGATGCCGAGCCCCGCCGTCACCGCCTGCTTGATGGACTCGATCTGATCGAGCTCCATCACCGTCTCGCCCGGCGGCAATTGGGCCAGCACGCGTTCGCTGGTCGTACGTGTTGCCGATCCGGGCTCGCGCAACACCCAGCGCGCACCGGCAAAATGTTCGGGTTTGAGGCTGTGCTTTTTCGCCAGCGCATGATCCGGCGGCGCGCATACCACCAGCGCGTCATCGCGCCAGGGCCGAACTTCGATCAGGGGATGGGCGACCGGCCCCTCGACACAGCCGACATCGAGGCTGTGATCGAGCATCGCTGCCGCAATGTCGCCGGTATTGGCCACCCGCAGGCGGATGGCTACCTGCGGATACACCCGCACGAAGTCGCCGAGCAGCTCGCCCACCCGGTAATTGCCGATGGTATTGCTTGCACCGATGCGCAGATCGCCTGCCAGCGCCAACGTCTTGCCGGTCGCCCGCCGCCCGAATTCGGCATGGCGCTCGAGCAACTCCTGCGCCAGCGGCAGCAGCTCGCGGCCGCGTGCGTTGAGGCGCAACCGGCCCCGCTCCCGGTCGAACACCGGCGCATCGAGCTGCCGCTCCATCTCGGCCAGGGCCATGCTGGCGGCCGGCTGGGTCATATAAAGCCGCTCGGCGGCGGCGCGTACGCTGCCATGCAGGGCGATCTGCACGAAAACCTCAAGCTGGCGCAGGCTTACGTTGATCATCAGCCAATCTTATACATTGGATCAGATATTTCAAATTTTCCTAATATGTGCCGGCGTGGACAATACGCCCATCCGCACACCGACCACCCACTATGAGCAGCACGACAGTCCCCATGACTCCCTCCAGCCTCCGCCTCCGTGCATCAGGTCTCATCCTGGCTGTCGGCATTGCGCTGATCGCCTGGTGGCTGGGCCACCGCATCCCCGTGATCGGCGGTCCGGTGTTCGGCATCGTGCTCGGTATCGCGGTGCGCAACCTGTTCTCGCCCTCGGACAGCTTCAATCCGGGCATCCAGTTCGCCGGCAAGCAGATCCTGCAGTGGTCGATCATCGCGCTGGGATTCGGCCTGAGTCTCACCCAGGTCGCCAAGACCGGGATGGAGTCGCTCGCCGTCACGATGGTGACCATGACCACCGCCTTCGTCACCGCCTACGCGCTCGGCCGCATGATGAAGGTGCACGACAAGCTGCAGATCCTGATCGGCGTCGGTACCGCGATTTGCGGCGGTTCGGCCATCGCGGCGGTCACGCCCATCATCAAGCCGGATGATCACGACACCGCGTTCGCGATTTCGACCATCTTCCTGTTCAACGTGGTCGCCGTACTGCTGTTCCCGCTGCTGGGGCACATGCTGCACCTGTCCGACCTCGGCTTCGGCCTGTGGGCGGGCACGGCGATCAACGATACGTCCTCGGTGGTGGCAGCGGGCTACAGCTACAGCACCGCGGCGGGCGACTACGCCACGATCGTGAAGCTGACCCGCGCCACGCTGATCATTCCCATCTGTCTCGTGCTGGCGATTGCGATGGCAGTGCGTGCGAAGCGTGCTTCGAAACAGTCCGGCGTGACGGGCGATTTCAGCCTTGGCCGCATCTTCCCGTGGTTCATCCTGTGGTTCCTGGTCGCCTCGACCGTGCGCACGATGGGTCTGGTACCGGTGGCGATCCAGCCCGCGATTCACCTGGCCGCGGAGTTCATGATCATCGTGGCGCTGACCGGCATCGGTTTGTCGGCCAACCTGCGCAAGATGGCAGCGGCCGGCATACGTCCGATCCTGTTGGGCCTGGGCGTGTGGGCAGCCGTGTCGATCAGCAGCCTTTTGGTACAGCTGGCCATCGGGCAGCTTTGATCGAACAGGGACGCATCAGCGCCCCTGTTCCGCCAACGTCAAAGCGACCTTGTCACGCAGATAGACCGGCAACGCCAGTTCAGGCGCCTGCGCACGACCCGCCTTGAATTCAGTCACCGCGAGCGTCGCCACATGACGCGCTTGCGGATAGCAGGCACCGTCGGCCGAACGAAGCGAACCATCCAGCTTGCTCCGCAACGTCTCCGCATACGTAGCCCAACCCGTACCCACCACTCGCCACGCGGCTGCTTGCGGCAACACCAGCGACTCCGCCTTGCACACGCGCTCTTCATCGAGCGCGATCAAACCACCACCGCCATCGCGTCGATAGCTCGCGGCATAGATTTCGCCCATGCGGGCGTCGATCACGGCGAGGATATCGGCATCGTCCTCGGGCGCTTCCAGCGCCAGCGCTGCAAGCGACGACACGGTGACCACCGGCACTCCCAGCGCCATCGCCATGCCCTGCGCCAGCGACACCGCCAGGCGCACGCCGGTAAACGCCCCGGGGCCACGCCCCACGGCAATACCGTCCAGTGCGTGCTTGCCGATGCCTGCTTCGGCGAGCAGCTCATCGGCCATAGGCAAGACGCGCTCGGCTTGACGGCGCGGCGCCAGCTCCGTGCGTGCAATGACGGTTTCGCCGTGGACCAGCGCGACCGAACAGGCTTCAGTAGCGGTTTCGATGGCTAGCAGATTCATTCGGCCATTCTCGCACCAAGCTCAGTAGCGCTTCGCTTTCGGGTTGTAGTAGCTCGTATCCGTGGACTCAAGCAATTTGCGCATCGCCGGGCCAGGGTTGCGAAAGCCATACGCAGCCAGCACTTCTTTCTTGCCGGGAATGTCGTACTGGCCCGTCACGCCCTCGCGCGGCGTGCCATCTGCGGGCACATCCGTCGGGCGCCGCAATTGTTCCGGCCAGTGTTGTGCGTGCAGCGTCAGCGCCGGGCACCAGTGGCGATTCAGCGGATGCACGGGCTCGCGTTCTTTGATCCCGATGAACGCACGCGCGCCGAACTCCCGTACGAACGCCTGATAAAAGTCGTATTCGAGCGTGTTCTCGATGGTCGGCTGGATGCTGTCGATCATCGTGAAGAAACGCGGATCGTTGCGCGCAATGAAAAATTGCGTCGATAACGTCTGCTTGCGTTTCACATAGAAATCGTTGCCCACCGTTTCAGCGACTTTGGCCAGGCCCAGCTTCACTTTCGCGAAGGGGTGATGCAGGCGCCGCCACTGCGGGCGCTGATCGGTGCTCCACGTCGATGCGGCGAGATACGCCTGCGGGTTTCGATCCAGCAGATCGATGTAACGCTGGATGATGCCCTGGTCGAACACCCACGTATCGGCTTCCACATGCACCAGATACTGCGGGTTGTAGACCTCGACGGCGGTACGGCAGGACTGCTGCAGCAGATTCAGCGCACCATAGATGATGGTGCGTGGCTGGCAGCGGACCAGCACATCTTCCATGTGCGGCTCGTACGTCGTATCCGAGCACGCATGAACGATCCGCCAGGGCTCGGGATAGTTGAGCTTGATAATCTCCTGATTGATGCGCGCGCAATCCGGGCGCTCGTGGTTGGTCATGCAAACGACCGCTTTCGGCCGCGGTGCGACCGTGGCGGGATGAGGCAACCCAGCCGTCGCGATATCGACCTCGTTCCTCGTTTCCATTCCTACCCGCTGCCCCACTTAGGATTGCCCGAAGGCCGGCCCGGAAATATATAGGATTTGCCCCCATCCTTCCCGGAACCGGCCGGCTTTGGCAGGCCCGCCCCCGACCCTTACAATGGCGGCTTTACGCCCAACCCTACGCGTGCCGCAGTCCAGGCGCGCAAACGCGAGTCCCCGATGGAAAAGAGTTTCGAGCCCCGCCCGATCGAGTCGAAGTGGTATGCCCGCTGGGAAGCCAGCGACGTATTCCGCCCGTCGGGGCACGGCGAGCCGTACTGCATCCTGCTGCCGCCGCCGAACGTGACCGGCACCCTGCACATGGGACACGCCTTCCAGCAGACCGTGATGGACATGCTGATCCGCTATCAGCGCATGCGCGGCCTGAACACGCTGTGGCAGGTCGGCACCGACCACGCCGGCATCGCCACGCAGAAGATCGTGGAGAACCAGCTCGCGGTGGAGAACAAGAGCCGCCACGACCTGGGCCGCGAGCCGTTCGTCGAACGCGTGTGGCAGTGGAAGGAAGAATCCGGCTCCACCATCACCAACCAGATGCGCCGCCTCGGCGTCGCAGCCGATTGGTCGCGCGAGCGCTTCACCATGGACGAAGGCCTCTCCGCCGCCGTCCGCAAGGTGTTCGTGGAATGGTACCGCGCGGGGTTGATCTATCGCGGCAATCGCCTGGTGAACTGGGACCCGGTGCTGGGCACGGCCGTGTCCGATCTTGAAGTGAACAACGTCGAGCGCGACGGCCATATGTGGTCGATTCGCTATCCCGTCACCGATAGCGGCGAAAGCATCGTCGTTGCCACCACGCGCCCGGAGACCATGCTTGGCGACGTCGCCGTGGCCGTGCATCCGGAAGACGAGCGTTATCAACATCTGATCGGCAAGACGCTCACGCTGCCGCTCACCGGCCGCCAGATTCCGGTGATCGCCGACGACTATGTCGATCGCGAGTTCGGCACTGGCTGCGTGAAGATCACGCCTGCGCACGACTTCAACGACTACGCCATCGGCCAGCGTCACAGGTTGACGCCGATCGACATCTTCACACTCGACGCAAAGGTCAACACCAACGCGCCGGCGAAGTACCAGGGCATGGATCGCTACGAAGCGCGCAAATCCGTGCTCGCCGATCTGGAAGCGGCCGGCCTGCTGGTCGAAACCAAGCCGCACAAATTGCAGGTGCCGGTGAGCCAGCGTTCGGATGCGGTGATCGAACCGATGCTCACCGACCAGTGGTTCGTCGATCTCACCAGCGATGTGCAGAAAGACGGACGTGCCGGCGGTCGCAAGGCGATCACCGAACCCGCGCTCGACGCCGTGCGTTCGGGCGAGGTCAAGTTCGTGCCCGAAAACTGGACCACCACGTACACGCAGTGGCTGGAAAACATCCAGGACTGGTGCATCAGCCGTCAGTTGTGGTGGGGCCATCGCATTCCGGCGTGGTACGACGAAGCGGGCAACATCTTCGTGGGCGAAGACGAAGCCGACGCACGCGCGCACGCGTCTGTCGCGCCGATCGGCAAGCTGACGCAGGATGAAGACGTTCTCGATACGTGGTTCAGCGCCGCGCTGTGGCCCTTCTCCACGCTCGGCTGGCCTGCGAATGGCCCGGTGAAAAACGAGCGCGGCGAGATCGTCGCCAACTGGGAACACGACAAGATCTTCCTGCCGAGCGCGGTGCTGGTCACCGGTTTCGACATCATCTTCTTCTGGGTCGCGCGCATGGTGATGGCGACCAAGTACTTCACCGGCAAGGTGCCGTTCCGCGAGGTGTACATCAACGCGATCGTGCGCGACGCGGAAGGCCAGAAGATGTCCAAGTCCAAGGGCAACACGCTCGATCCGCTGGACTTGATCGACGGCATCGAACTCGAACCGCTGGTGGAGAAATCCACCAAATCGCTGCTGATTCCGCAGGTGCGCGAGAAAGTCGAAAAGCGCATCCGCAAGGACTATCCGAGCGGCATCCCCGCCATCGGCACCGACGCTCTGCGCTTCACGTTTGCCGCGCTCGCCAGCTACAGCCGCACGATCAACTTCGACATCAAGCGTGCCGAAGGTTACAAGGCCTTCTGCAACAAGCTGTGGAACGCTGCGCGATTCGTGCTGATGAACCTGCCGGAAGGCGAGTTGCCCGCGCCGCAAGGCGCACCGGCAACGGAAGCCGAACGCTGGATTCTCACGCGCCTCAAGCAGACGCTGGGCGAAGTGGAACAGCACTTTGCAAGCTATCGCTTCGACCTGCTGGCGCAAGCGCTCTACGAATTCACCTGGAACGAGTTCTGCGACTGGTTCCTTGAGCTCTCCAAGCCGGCCTTGAACGGCGACGACGCCGCGGCCGCCGCATCGACGCGCCATACGCTGGTCGTCGTTCTGGAAACCGTGCTGCGCGCGCTGCATCCGATCGTGCCGTTCATCACGGAGGAAATCTGGCAATCGGTGGCGCCGAAGCTGGGCATCAAGGCCGACGGTATCCTGCAGCGTTCGTGGCCGAAGGCGAGCGATATCGTTGCGGACGACGCGGCAACCGCGGAAATCGAATGGTTCAAGAACGTACTGAGCGGCATCCGCCGCATCCGCGCGGAAATGAACATCGCACCGGGCAAGACGATTCCGCTGCTGCTTGCCGACGGCGACGCCGCCGATCGCGCGCGCGCCGCCAAGTTCGCCGCACAGATCAGCTTCCTCGCTCGCGTGGATGCGCCGCAATGGATTGAATCGGGTGCGAACGAACCCGCTGCCGCAGCGGCAGTCGTGGGCACGATGCGCGTACTGATTCCGCTGGCCGGCCTGATCGACCTCGGTGCGGAGAAAGCGCGTCTCGCCAAGGAAATCGGCCGCATCGAAAGCGAGATCAAGAAGTGCGAAAGCAAGCTCGGCAATGCAAACTTTGTTGCGAATGCGCCGGTGGAAGTTGTGGCACAGGAGCGTCAGCGCATTGCCGACTGGGGTACGCAGCTCACAGCATTGCGTGAGCAGTTGCAGAAGCTGGGCTAATGCCTTGCTCCCTCTCCCCTATGGGGAGAGGGCTGGGGTGAGGGGCCACTCTTGCGTGGCGGTCAATCAAAGCATCGTTTCAATAGAGTTTGGGGCAAGCCCCGCCCCTCACCCTACCCTCTCCCCAAAGGGGAGAGGGAAAAGGCGTCGCGCTATGGCGAGGTAAACTCCAACGCCATCACAATCGCATCCTCGCGCCCGCCATGCGCGGGGTAGTAACGCGGCCGACGCCCGATCTCGCGAAATCCCATCGATGCATAAAGCTGCTGCGCATTCGGATTCGACGGCCGCACTTCGAGAAACACTCGCTCGGCACCGTTCCAGCGCGCGATATCCAGCAAGCGGCGCATCAAGTGACGTCCGAAGCCCTGCCCCCGCTGCTCCGGATCGATGCACACGTTCAACACATGCGCTTCGCCCGCGCCAACCGAAAGAATGCCGTAACCGATAACCCGGCCTTCCAGGCACAGCACCCATGCGGGGTGTCCAGCCTTGAGGCAATCGCCGAAGATGCCCAGGGTCCACGGGAAATCGTAGGACGCACTTTCCAGCGCACTGACACGCGACAGATCTTCGCGACGCATCGCGCGCATCTCCAGGGAGGGGCGCGCTACGGCAACCATTACGCTGTGCCGCCTGTCGCGACAGCGCGGCGCATGCTGCGCAAGGCATGCCAGAGCCGGCGCTTGGACGCTGCCTGGCCAAGCACATCGGCCGGCGCATCCGCCAACACGATATGCGCATCGCGCATGACATCGGCAGGTAGCACGCGTCCCAGGGCATGCGCCTGTGCCTGGCCGAACACCAGATAGGCCCGCGCATGCGGCACCTGCATCGTTTCGCTAGCGGTCGCCTCGACGCGCGCCGCGCGCGCGAACTGCGGCCCGAACGCGCAAAGCACGCGCCCGATCAGATCGAGCTCTCGCACGGCACATCCAGGCGGCAGCACAACCACCACACCGCCCTGGACCGGCAACTCCGCCATGGATGCCACCGGCTCGACGGGCGCAGACGCCACCGCGCGCAGGCGCCAGGGCATCACGCCCAGTGCACGCAGCACGCGATCGCGGTGCCCCGGGCTGGCGACCATCGCGCTCATGTCACGCCACGGCGCGGGCGCCTGCGGTGTGTGGCCAGGCCCCACAGCGTCACCGCCGGTCCGGACAGGAGATAAAGCGAGAACACCGCCAACAGCACGCGCGGCGGATCGACAAAGAACGGCACCAGAATCAGCACGGCGACAAGGATCCACAGGAACGGCACCTTATCCCCCATCGGCAACGACTTGAAGCTGTAGTAGCGGAAGCGGCTGACCATCAGCAGGCCCACCACCACCGCCAGGAAGGGCGTGAACATGTCGAGTTCAGGGCCGGAGACCTGGAATTTCTCCATGCTCCATACGAAGGACATGCATACCGCGGCCGCGGCCGGGCTGGCCAGTCCCTGGAAATAGCGCTTGTCGATCACGCCCACCTGGGTATTGAAGCGCGCCAGGCGCAGCGCCGCGCAGACGGCGTAGATGAACGCAGCGGCCCAGCCGACCTTGCCCCACAGCGGCCCGTACTCGCTCAGGCTGGACAGCGACCAGTTGTACATGACCAGGGACGGTGCGAGGCCGAAGCTCACCAGATCGGACAGCGAGTCGTACTGAACGCCGAATTCGCTCTGGGTATGGGTCAGGCGCGCCACGCGACCGTCCATGCCGTCCAGCAAGGCAGCCACGAACACCGCGATGGCCGCCTCGGTAAACCGCCCCCCGATGCTGACCACGATGGCATAGAAGCCGGAGAACATCGCGCCGGTCGTAAACAGGTTCGGCAGCAGATAAATACCGGGATGCCGGGGCGCCCGGACTGGCGTGGTATCGCTCATGAATCAATCCGTGACGGGATGCGCGCAGTGTAAACCATCCGGTGCTTGAGTCCGGATCGCGCGGGTTGTTAACTAGTGCATCGCACGCCCACCTTCTGGAGTCCGCCCATGCGTCGTCTGTCCATCGCCCTTGCGTTGCTGCTGGTCGCGCCGCTGGTTTCGGCCCAGGTTTATAAGTGGACGGATGCCCATGGCACCACGCATTACTCCGAGAGCCCACCCCCGACGGGCACAAAGTACAGTCAGGTCACCGTAACCGGTTCAGAGGAGCCGATCTCGTCCGGGTCAAGCAGCGCACCCGCATCCGCGACGCCCACTTCGTCGTCCTCGCAAGACGGCAACAACAGCCAACCCATGGCCGACACGCCGGAAAACCGCGCCAAAATGTGCGCATCGCTGAAAACCAACATCGGCACCCTGCAAGGCAGCGGCCCCGTGGTCATGCAGAACGGCGGACAGACGCAGGTGCTGAACGCGGACCAGCGCAAGCAGCAATTAGATGCCAGCCAGTCCCAGTACCAGCAGTACTGCGGTAGCTAGCCATAAAACGTAGTCCGCGCTCCAGACCGGAGAGGAAGCCGTACGGCCAGCTATAATCGCGGCTTTCACCCCGGATTCGCCGCACATGCGCCTTAGCCAATTCCACCTGGCCACCGTCAAGGAAGTCCCCGCCGACGCCGAAATCGCCAGCCACCAGCTGATGATTCGCGCCGGCATGATCCGCAAGCTCGCCGCCGGCCTCTACACCTGGTCGCCGCTGGGCCTGCGCGTTCTGCGTAAGGTGGAGCAGATCGTGCGCGAGGAAATGAACCGCGCCGGCGCGATTGAAATGCTGATGCCGTCCGTGCAGCCTCGCGAGCTGTGGGAGGAAACCGGTCGCTGGGAAAAATTCGGCGGCCAGCTGCTGAAGATCAAGGATCGCAAGGAGCAGGAATTCTGCTACGGCCCCACGCACGAGGAAGTGATCACCGACTTCGCGCGCAATGAACTGAAGAGCTACAAGCAACTCCCGATCAACTTCTATCAGATCCAGACCAAGTTCCGCGACGAGATCCGTCCGCGTTTCGGCGTGATGCGCGCGCGCGAATTCCTGATGAAGGATGCGTACTCCTTCCATCTCACCCAGGAATCGCTGGCCGAAACCTATGAGGTGATGTATCAGGCGTACTCGCGCATCTTCACGCGCCTTGGCCTGAAATTCCGTGCAGTGCAGGCCGACACCGGCGCCATCGGCGGCAACGCCAGCCACGAATTCCAGGTGCTGGCCGATTCGGGCGAAGACGCACTCATCTTCTCCGATGGCTCCGATTACGCCGCCAACATCGAGAAAGCGGAAGCGGTCGCGCCCGCCATCGCTCGCCCTGCCCCGGCGGCAACGCTGCAACGCGTGGATACGCCGCGCGTGCGCACCATCGAAGATGTCACCGCGCATTTCGGCGTCAGCGCCGACCGTGTGATCAAGACCGTGCTGGTACGCGGCAAGGATGGCCTGGTCGCGCTGTGCCTGCGCGGCGATCACGAGATCAACGAAGTGAAGGCCGCAAAACTCGCAGAAGTGCCGGATGAATCCGTGCTCGCTTCCGAGGAAGAAATCCTCGCCGCCACCGGTACGCGCCCCGGCTTCATCGGCCCCGTCGGCCTGCCCGATTCGATTCCGGTGATTGTCGACCGCAGCGCCGCCGTGCTCGCCGACTTCATCTGCGGCGGCAACGCCAACGACACCCACTACACCGGCGCCAACTGGGATCGCGATGCACGCATCACGCGCGTCGAAGACATTCGCCAGGTGGTCGAAGGCGATCCCTCGCCGGATGGCCACGGCACACTGCGCATCGCTCGCGGTATCGAAGTGGGCCACGTCTTCCAGCTCGGCAAGAAATACGCCGAAGCCCTTGGCGCCACCGTGCTCGACGACCAAGGCAAGAAGCAGGTGATGCTCATGGGCTGCTACGGCATCGGCGTCAGCCGCATCGTCGCCGCCGCCATCGAACAGAGCCACGACGACGCCGGCATCATCTGGCCCGAGCCGATGGCGCCGTGGCGCGTGGCGCTGTGCGTGATCAATCCCAAGAACGCACCGGACATCAACGCAGCCGCCGAATCGCTTTACAACGAACTCACCGCTCGCGGCATCGAAACCGTGTGGGACGATCGCGGCCTGCGCCCCGGCGCCATGTTTGCCGACATGGAATTGATCGGCATTCCGCATCGCGTCGTTGTCAGTGAGCGCGGACTTGCCGCCGGCACGCTGGAATATCGCGCACGCAACGCCGCCGAACCCAGCGCCATTACGCGCGACGAGTTGTTTGAACTGTTAGGCTGAAATCAGTCTTCCATTGAACCGAAAAGGCCGCTTAATGCGGCCTTTTTCGTTTCGCGGACGCCATGGCATCCATGGCCGCCTTAATGCCGCGATCATTAACAGTATTGAAATACACAAATAAGATGATTCGCACACGAAATGACCGATTATCTTGCAGCCATTTCTTTGCAATCACGCAATATATGCGGGAGAATTAAAAATGCTCCCGGGCATTAATCACATAATTCACTATCCCGGAATATCCCCCTCAACCTCGTTACCGGAGTTACGCCCATGGCCATTGATATCAAGAGTCTCAACCATAATCAGCTCAATGACCTGATCAGCAAGGCCCAGTTGCGCCAGAACGAGCTGCGCAAGGAAAAAGTCGGCAAATTGCGCGAGAAAGTCCACGCACTCATCAAGGCCGAAGGTTATACGTTTGAAGACATATTCGGCAGCGGCGTGCGCGCCAAGCGCCGCGGCACCGGTTCGGTGGCACCGAAATACCGCAATCCCGCCGATCCCGAGCAGACCTGGTCCGGTCGCGGCAAGCGTCCGCGCTGGTTCAGCGATGCGTTGAAAGCCGGCAAAAAGGAAAAGGATCTGGCGATCTAATTCGCGCCCTGCCGAACTCCTGTGACAACAAAACGCCGGCGCAAGCCGGCTTTTTGTTGTCCAAATCGCGATAAATCCGCCAGCCCGTCGGGCAATAAGGAACGCATCGACATCGCGCAATCAAAGACGCCGAGGGTGGTGAATCTCGATAGCTCACGGAAGAACGTCACATTTGCCTCACGCACATAAAACGCAATCGGAGCGCGGCAAACCCTGTCGTTCCGCTCGGTGTTTTCCGATAGGTCTATGTGCGACGCCTGCTTTACTTTCCCAATGACCATCCGACGCCGACGTCGGGGACAGCGCATGGCAGCGCCTGGATGGCTCGGATAACGCTACTCGTCGCAAGGAGTGGGTCGTATGGGGAAGGGAATTCTGGATAATCTTTGGGCGCGACAGCTGGCTGTGGCACTGGGGTACGCACTGATGTACTGGGTAGTGGCGCAAACCTTTGCCAGCGCACCATGGCCGTTCGCGGCGTCGCTTCGCGTGACGTGCTTACTGGTGATGCCGTATCGCTACTGGTTGGCATTGGTGGTCGGCGAAATAGGGCCGCTGATCTACAACAATATCGAATTTGTCGACCGATTCGGTTTGACCTATGCCGCCATTAATACCATTCCGAGCGTTGCTGTTGGCATGCCGGTGGTGTGGTGGTTCCGCAGTCGTGCGGCTTTGTTTCCTGCACGTCATCTGGTCGATATCAAGAAGCTTTTGTGGTGCGTGCTGACGTTGTCGGTGGTGTGGGGGCTCCTGTACTACGCGACGGTATCGACCGCGCGCTTGCCTACCGGGCCATACCGTGTCCCAGAAGGAACGTTCTTTTTGTATTTAAGCAACCTCTACCTGGCAATGCTTGTCATCGTGCCTTGGGTGGTCATGATCCGCGTCTATCCTCGAAAGAAAGAATGGCGACTTCCTCCATTTCGGGTGCTGATAGCCGGTGCGCTGGTGCAAGACGTCGCCATGGCAACGTTTGCGTTAGCGGCTCTTGCGTTTCTGCATCATGTCGCTATCGACATGATGAAACCTGCAGCGATGATGGCCTTGTTTCTTCCACCCGCATGGTTAGTGCTCAAGCATGGGTGGGGTGCGGCTGTACTGGGCACACTTTCGCTTGTCGCGATGTGTTCGCTGCTGGAATGGAGCTGGACAGCAGAGTTGGGTATCCCTCAAGCGCAGATGTTTGTGGCCATTGCCATGACATGTCTGCATACCTTTGGAGCACGCATCTCCACGCAGCTACATCAATACGAAAAGTTGGCGCTTGACGCCAAAAACAGGCAAGACGCCGTCCAGCATGCCCTGGTTTCGGGCGAGCATCGTCTGAAGCATAACTCGCAGGCGCTGGAAAGCATGGCAGGTATCCTGCGCCTCGACTATGCCTATATGCTGGAACATTTCGTGCCCCAAACGGACCAGGCGGATTTCAGCCAGCAGGCATTGCTTTTGCAACGGCATATCCACCGCCTGGCCGAGAACACTCACCCCAGCGCATGGCGGGAGCGTGGTGTGGGCGCCGCGCTTTACGAAACCATTGGACTGGCACTGCGCGAAGCCGACATCGCCTATTGGTGCGACATACCCGTACGCGACTTGAACTTCTTGAGTCAGAACTTGCAGGCAGGTGTGTACCGCGTGGCTTGCGAAGCGGTGACTCGCGTCAGCGCGTCACCCTCCTGCATCGGTGTTCGTCTGGCTGTGCGGATCGGACGGCTGCATGGCATCTCTGGGGCGGTGCTGCGCATTGAGAGCATGGCGAACGAAACGCATGTGGCCCATGCCGTGTTGCAAGCCGAGGAACGTCGCCGTGTGGCGCCCAAGCTGGGCGCCAGCATGAACAACCTGGATGAGCTACGACGATTGACAGAGGTGTTCGACGGCTTGCTGCACTATCGCAGCCTGGCCAACGGTATACGCATATCGGTGTTGTTATGCGAGACAAGTTCACAGGTACGGCGACAGCGTAAACATAGGATGCCTATGCGCCTGTGGGTGAGATGATCGCGTGCTCACTTCATTGAGGACAAAGGGGCAATTAGCGATAGCTAGACGCAGTTAACTGGGTTATCGCATATCGCAGCCTGCACTCTGACCTGCACCGACCCATCGCTTTGAGGCGCCGCCATCACGGTGATGGTGTCGTCCTGATAGATCGTTTGCGACGAAGCGCTGGCACGTGGCATAGGCATGATATCAACACGCTGCGCATCCACCCCCACCGGCAACGCAAAAACCGTATCGCCGACCTCACCGATCGCCGCATGCACCGTGCCGTTGCGATCATTGATCTGGATATAGCGAACGCCATCGCGCTCGAACACGTAGGCATGCCAATACGGACTGACGCTGTGATCGGGCGCATTAGGCCAGGATTGGCCCAGTCCTGTGGCCGGAGCCGCCGTCTGTGCCATGGCAACGGTGGCCGTCAGGCTAACGGCGACGACGCCTGCACAAACGGTTTGACGAACTACCTGAGAAACGAAACGGAACATGGCGCGTCCTCTGCGTGAGTGATGTCTTCCCCCGTGCACCGAAATGTACCAAGAGGATTTCATAAGCGAGGCAAGACTCTTTCCTCGCGATGAGTCCGCCTATTCCTCTTCGATAGGTAGAAACCTTACGACCAAACCTCCCTACTTCGATTTCCACGCGGTCACTTTGGGTGTGCGATGCAGGGACACAGAACCCAAGGGAGGGAGACGTATGCGTCACGCCAAGACAACACACCATGCCACACGCCCTATTTGGCGCACGATCTGGCTACTGACCTGCCTGCTGCTCTGTGGCGCAGCGCATGCCGACAAAGTCACCTACATTCTCACTGATCCGAATGGCACGGTCCTGGCCGAAGCGGACGCTCAAGGCAACATCACCAAGACCTTCGACTACCGGCCCTACGGTGAGCAGGCATTAGGCCAGCCACCGAACGGCCCGGGTTACACCGGCCACGTCAACGATCCGGATACCGACCTGGTGTACATGCAGGCGCGGTATTACGACCCGGAGACGGGACGGTTTTTGAGTGTGGACCCGGCGGGGCCTGCGCCGGGCGATGTGTTTGGGTTCAATCGCTATGCGTATGCCCATAACAACCCCATCACCAATGTCGACCCAAACGGTCGCGAATCGGCATCGCTCACTCTGCAAGGGGTGACCGCACTGCAAGCCGACATCGCTCAGACGACACCTGCCCAGGCGAGTCAGGCGCTAATGGCGATGAGTCTGATCCCGGGGATCGGCGACATCCCCAACATCGCGCAAGCAGTGCATGACCCTTCGTTTCCCAATATTGCCGTAGCTACCATCGGCGTAGTGGGTTCGGAGGTGAGTGGCCCGGTAGCGGGGGTGTTCAAAGAAGTCGCTGAAGTCAAAACAGCGAACCAGTTAGGAAAAGAAGGCGAAGCGGCGGTGCGGGCGGTCTACGACATCGGCGATAAGAAGTCGATAATGGTCAATGGCCGTACGCGAGTTCCCGATGGGGTGAAGCCAGGTGAGAGTCTTAGCGAAGTGAAGAATGTGGGCAAGCTAAGCCTTACGGGGCAGTTACGAGATTACCGGGACTTTTCTCAAAGCGAAGGATCGCGATTCAACTTGTACACTCGGCCCGACACACAATTTTCGGGCCCCTTGCAAGACCAATTTGATCAGGGTCTTATCAACCGGATGGATATTCCACCAGCCCAATGACGACAAAACGATCTAAAACAGCCCGGGTACCGTTGACGACGGAAGCGCTTGAGCATCTCATGCGCCACAAGCCAAGAGAATTGGACAGGATGAGATTGACAGAGGAGGAGACAGCACGCCTGCGTGAAATCAACAGGACAAGAGAGCAAGAGATAGCCGAGCGCGTCGCGCGAATGCGCTTGGAACAGGAGTCACTATTGCGTGAATTGCACGCCGTCGGAATGAAAATCGAATATGTAGTTGACTTGATCGGCATGTCTCAACGCTATGAGCAAGCCATCCCCATTTTGCTGAAGCACTTGGTGATGCCTTACTCGGATGCGACAAGAGAAACCATTGCGCGCTCCCTGGCCGTCCGTGAGCCTGAAGTGCAGAAGGCATGGCCGATCCTGGTTGAGGAATACCGCAAGGCCCCGATGGGCTGGGGGATCAAGGGGCCTGGCGATATCAACGAATACCGCCTCGGAGCGAAGAATGGCTTGGCTTGCGCGTTAGCGGTTGCCGTCACGGACGAAACGCTGGAAGAGCTGATCGACATCGCCAAAGATCGTACGCAAGGCGAAAGCCGACTCCTGCTGCTTTCGGCGTTGAAGAAGCGCCGCAAGAAGAATCCCCTGGCAGCACAGGCGATTGAAGAACTGGCGAGCGACCCTGATCTCGCAAAGGAAATCGCGTCATGGCGAAAACGTAGATAGGCGTCAATGTAAAGAAGGTGGGCAAAGCACTTTCTTAACACTCTGTCAGAGCGATCGCCGTGGCGCCACCAGCAATTCGCCAAACATCAGGCCACCCACCAGCGAAATTAGCAGCGTGACCAGTAACAGGCTGGTATCGAAACCCAGCCCCGTATTGCGATCAAGCAGCAAGGACACGCCGCGAAAACCCACGCTGCCCGGCACCAGCAGCAGGATGCCCGGTTCGCGAACAACGGCACCCGGCCGGCCGGCATACCTGGCATAGAGATTCGACAAGGCACTCAGCAGAAGACCGCCCAGAAACACTCCGAACGGCGCGGCAGGCAAATTGACCGAAATAAGCCCACCCAGGCGCGTGGCGAGATAACCCACGATCACCGCGCCAATGACCACCGGCCAATCCCGTTTGGCCGCCCGGAACAGCATCGCGAACGCGATCGCCGCAACCAGCAGCGCCGGATAATCCACCCACGCCGGCAACGCAGGCAATTCGAAATCGCGCGGTTCGATGCCGAACACGGCGCAAACCTGCGTAGCAGCCGCCACGCCAAAGGTGAGTTTGAGCAAGGTCGACATCGCGCCGCCCATGCGCGCCATGCCCGAGACCAGGTGCTGGCTGGAAATCTCGCGCACCGCCGTGGTGAGCGACATGCCCGGCACCAGGATGATCAATCCCGCCAGCACCACCGATTTGATCGCCAGCGGCACCACGAACGCGCTGAACACGATCGCCACCAGGGTGGCCACCATCGCGCAGATCGCATCGCTCGCCACGGCCAGACGCGGCCGCGTCGCCGACAAGATGCTGATGCCGCCGATGATCAGGCCGACGGCTGTCGCCACCAGCACATCCACCCAGGCACTGTGCAAAAACAGCGCATCGATGGCCCCGGCCGAAAGACCGTAGCTGATGACCAGCCCCACTTTCTGACGGCGCGTGTCAGGTAGCTCCAGCGCGCGAAGCAGGCGAAATCCCTCGCGCAGATCCAGTTCACCGGCAATCACACGGTCGGCGATTTCGTCGGCGCGGCAAAGCTTGTCGAGGTTGACGTCGCCGGGCGGCAAACGCACCACCTGCGTGGCGTGCGCCACACGCCCCTCATCCCCCTGCGCCAGATCCGCAAAGGAAATGATGATCGCCGTCGGACTGGACCATACGTCCGCACTCAAGCCGATACGTTGCGCCGAACCGGAAATGGCCATCTCCAGGCGCGGCGAGGAAGCACCGTACTTGTGCAACCGGCACGCCAGTTCGATCAGGAAGGCTATGCGCGTATTGAGTGCCGTGGTGGCGAATTGGACGCTCATGCAGCAGCCACCCTTCGGGTGACTCGGCAGAATGTGTTTGTAGAGGCAATAGATAAGCGCATGGCGACATTCTTACCGGAAGCGCGTCCTTTGTGCATGCGTTGCGAAGCCCTCTCCCCTTCGGGGAGAGGAAGAAATGCGCTTAGCCCGGCCGTACCTTCAACGTCGTCCCTTCCACGGCTACCACTTCGACCGTCGTACCAACTGGCAGATCAGGTCCGCTCACCAGCCACTGCCCATCGCCCACGCGAGCTTTACCCCGTCCGTTGACGATCGCTTCGATCAGCACGTAGCGCCCGCCGATCAACTGCTCGCCACGGCGATTCAAGCGTGCGTCACCCGGCTCGTCATGTTGCAGTTTCGGACGCAGCACGTACCAGTAGACCGCGCAGGACACGAACGCCAGCACCGCGAAGGCGACTGCCTGGAACAGCAACGACGTACCCGGCACGACCAGCACCAGCACGCCCGTTGCCGCCGCACCGATGCCGATCCACAACATGAAGTAGCCGGGCATGATCACCTCGATGGCGATCAGCACCAGCGCAACGATCCACCACAAATAATGCGCGGCAATGCTTGCGAACATGGATGGCTCCGTAGGATGTCTTCGTCACGCCAACGCGTTTGCGCTCAGCTTACCGGCGGTGGGGCGCGACGCGCGGCGATCTTCTCTTGCTGCTGGCCCAGCGATTCCTTCGCCAGTTCGGCGATGCCCGCCAGCGAACCGAGGATGCCTGTCGCCTCCATCGGCAACAGCAGCATCTTCTGGTTGGGCGAATTGGCCATTTCCTTCAGTGCCTCGACGTACTTGTTGGCGATGAAGTAATTGAGTGCATTGACGTTGCCGCTGGCAATCGCCTCGGACACCATCGACGTCGCCTTGGCCTCCGCCTCGGCCGAACGCTCGCGCGCCTCGGCCGCGCGGAATGCTGCTTCTTTCTCACCCTCGGCCGCCAGGATGACCGACTGTTTCTCGCCTTCGGCCTTGAGGATCGCGGCTTGGCGGAAACCTTCGGCTTCGAGAATATTCGCTCGCTTCTCGCGTTCGGCCTTCATCTGCCGCGCCATCGAGTCGATCAGGTCGCGCGGCGGCGCGATGTCCTTGATCTCGATGCGGTTGACCTTTACACCCCATGGATGCGTGGCTTCGTCGACGACCTTCAACAACTTTGCATTGATCGCATCGCGCTGACTCAACGACTCATCCAGGTCCATCGAACCGAGCACGGTACGAATGTTGGTCATGACCAAGGCGAGCGCGGCCTGTTGCAGATTGGCCACTTCATACGCGGCTTTGGCGGCGTCCAGCACCTGGTAGAACACCACGCCGTCGACACGTACCACCGCGTTGTCCTTGGTGATCACGTCCTGGCTTGGCACGTCCAGCACCTGCTCCATCATGTTCATCTTGCGGCCGATGCCGTACATGACGGGAATGAGAAAGTGCAGACCGGGCGATAGTGTGCTGATGTATTTGCCGAAACGTTCAACAGTCCATTCGTAACCCTGCGGAACGACACGCACCAGCTTGGCCAGTACGACGAACACGAGCACGATGATGACCAATGCAACGATACTTCCCATGGCAACCCCTCCTTTTGATCGGCTGAGTATAGGGCAGCCGAGGAGTCGGTCCAGTTGGGGCGATCAGCTGGCGGTAGCGCTCTGAGGCAAGACCAGCGTGACCCGCAGGCCGCCGTCTTCGCGATTGGCCAGTGCGATGCGCCCGCCGTGCGCCTCGCTGATCTCGCGCGCCAGCGCCAGACCAAGGCCCGTGCCGGAACGCTTGGTGGAATAGAACGGCAGCAGCGCCTGCGCCAGTACCGCCTCGCTCATGCCGGGACCGCGATCGGCGACTTCGATGCGCAACTCGTGCCCGACCACGTTCAGCCCGAGGGTGACGCCTTCCGGCGCGCTGCCCGATTCGTGCGCATTCTTGATCAGGTTGATCAACACCTGTTCGATCTGCACCGGATCGAACCAGCCCGGCTGCGAGGGGGCGTTCCCCTGCAATTGAAACCGGCAATGCAAAGCGAGTGCATCCAGGAACGGCTTCCATTCGATCGCCGCGATACGCGGCGCCGGCAACTTGGCAAAACGCGCGTAGCCATCGATAAAGCCATGCAGATGACGCGCGCGCTCGCCGATCGTGGCAAACACCCCGGGCAGGCGTTGCACGTCGCCCCTCCGCGCGAGTTCGGCACCGGAATGGGCGAGCGAGGAAATCGGCGCCAGCGAGTTGTTCAACTCATGGCTGACCACGCGAATGACACGCTTCCAGGCGGCCACTTCCTGCCGCGACAGTTCGCGCGTCATGCGGCGGAACAGTTGCAGCCGATGCGGACGTCCCTGCAAACGGAAAGCGCGCTGCGAAAGATGGAAGGTTTCCTCGCTGCCATCCATTTCCACACTGAACAGCGCGTCTTCGGTGCCTTCGATCGCCTTGCGCAACGCTTCCGGGGCGTCGGCGATCAAGGTGGCGAAATGCAATCCGTTGAGGGTGCGCCCTTCGTTGAACAAATGCCGCGCGGCGATGTTGGCATACGCCACACGGTCGCCGGCATCGGTCAGCACGAGTGCGACCGGCGTGTTCTGCACCACCGTATCGAGCAGCAATTCGCGCTGCGCGAGATTCTGGCGCTGCTCGCGCAACGTCTGCCCCAGCTCGTTGTGCATGTGGATCAAATCGCCCAGCTCGTCGCGACGATTCAGCGCAATGGAAATACTGAAGTCGCCATCGCGGTAACTGGCCACCGCGCTTTCCAGTGCACGCAGCAAGCGCTTGACCGGATCCATCACGATATGACCGAGCCACCAGCACAATGGCAACAGCACGAGGGCGCAAATGACAAATATGTCGACGCGAGAAGGTTGGAAGACCGAAGCATGTCGTCCCATGGCTTCCTGCATCCACGCAAACGCTTGCGGCAGCGGCCACTCGGTCACGCCGATATAGACCAGCGCACCGGTCAGTGCGGCCAGGGCAAGCAACAGAGTGAGGCGCCCCTCCAGCGACCTCAACCGCATCGTTCGGCCTTGCTCAGGTACATGAGGTGCGGCATCGACGCTCTCCTTGGAACATATGCCATGTTCTACAACGCCAATGGCGGTATGTACTACTGCCCGAAGGTCACGTCTGGGAAATCAGCCCGTAGCGCTCCATGCGCCGATACAGCGCCTGACGCGAGAGACCCAGCGATTGTGCCGCGCGACTCACCACGCCTTCGGCCTTCTGCAGTGCCGATTCCACGACCTCGCGGCTGGGCTCGTCGAGATTCCGCACCGCCACGGCGCCGGCAATCTGCGGCAGATTGAGCTGCTCCGGCGTGATCGGACCGGAACCCGCCAGCAGCGCCGCGCGCTCGATCGCGTTCTTCAACTCGCGCACGTTGCCAGGCCACGCATAACCCATCAGGGCTTCGCGCGCGGCATCGCTCAGCTGCGCACGTCCGGCCAGGAAATGCTCGGCCAGCGGCAGGATGTCGTCGATGCGCTCGGAAAGCGGCGGCAGGTTCACGTCGATCACGTTGAGGCGGTAATACAGGTCCTCGCGGAACGTGCCGGCGCGGATCATCGCCTTGAGGTCCGCGTTGGTCGCGCTCAGCACGCGCACCTTCACCTTGCGTGTACGGCCGGAGCCCAGTCGTTCGAACTGCCCCGTTTCCAGCACGCGCAGCAGCTTCATCTGTCCCGGCAACGGCAGGTTGCCGATTTCGTCCAGGAACAGCGTGCCGCCATCGGCCAGCTCGAAACGCCCCTCGCGCGCCTTGTTGGCACCCGTATAGGCGCCCGCTTCGGCGCCGAACAGCTCGGCCTCGATCAGCTCGCCCGGCAACGCGCCGCAATTGACCGCGATGAACGCGCCATTCCGGACCGCCGAATTGGCATGCACGATGGCCGCGATGCGCTCCTTGCCGGCGCCGTTGGGGCCGGTGATCAGCACCGGCACGTCCGAGCGGGCGACCTGGCAGGCCAGGTCCAGTGTGCGTGCCATGGCCTCGGAGGCGAATACCAGGCCATCGAGGTCGTACTTGCTCTGCAGCGCCTCACGGCGCTTGCGACGCTCCAGCCGCGTGCGATTCACTTCGCGGGTGGACTCGGACAATTCGAGCAGGTTCTCCACCGTTGCCAGCAATTTGGCGTCGTCCCAGGGTTTGGCCAGATAGTCGGCGGCGCCGGCCTTGACCAGCTCCACCGCCGTTTCCAGATGCGTCCAGGCCGTGAGCAGGATCAACGGCAAATCCGTGTGGCGCTGGCGGATGGCGCGGAAAAGCTCCACGCCTTCTTCACCGGATGTGGTGTCCGCCGTGAAGTTCATGTCCTGGATCACCACGTCCACGGACTCCCGCTCCAGCATTTTCAGGCCTTCGTCGGGCGTCAGCGCGGACAGGGGACGCACGTCGTGCAGCGAAAGCAGCAGCGACAGAGCCTCACCCACGGCCGGGTTGTCGTCGATGATCAGTACGGTACGCATTCGTTTCCTACACATGCCGGCATAGATGCGGCTCCTGCCGAAAAGGTTGCCATGACCGCCGGCCCACGTATATGAAAATCGGTCACGCCGCCTACGTACCGTACTGCAACCCACTGATTGCGCGAGAACACTGGGGCATTATTCAGAGTCGGCCGCGTGCCCGGAGCCCGATCATTGACCCCGCGCTACCTCCGTAGGCGCTGCGTCGTTCATCTTCTGCGCCAACGGCAGCGCATCGGTCACCAGATGCACCAGGAAACGGCCCGGCTGCTCCATCATCACCATGTGCGCAGAATCGGCGAACAGCACCAGGTGCTTCGAAGGCGCCTGCAGCTTGTCGAACCATTGCTCGGCAAGTTCATGGGAAGTGGTCTCGTCGTGCGCGCCGACGAAGAGGATCACCGGGCAACCGAACTGCGTGACATGGTCGAAATCGACCGCCGTCACGGAATCCATCAGATGCTGGATCGTGAATACGCTTCCCTTGTCGATCGCATCCAGTTCCTGCTGGCTGTAATCGGGCGACAGCTGCTCGGCATCGGAGTCGAATGCATAGTTCTTCCGGCCATAGGCGAGACCGCCGTAAGACATCTCCCACTTGCTGCGCACGCCCAGTCGCTGAAGCGTCAGGGGCGCCGTGCCCGGATAGGGCGCAATGGACTCAAGTTCCTTGATCGCTTGCGCATCGCCGCTCGCCTTCGCGCTACGCAAGGCGAAGTCGAATCCCACTTCCTCATTGCGGCGCACATTCACCACCTGCCCCACGCCGATATAGGCGTAGAACCATTCCGGATGCGCTTGCGCCAGGCGCGTGCCCAGCACCGTGCCCCACGAATGCCCCATCAGGAAAATCTTCTGCTTGCCATAGTGCTCGCGCAGGTACTGCACGACCTTCGCGGCATCGTCGGTCATGCCGTCGATGGTCATGCCCGGCGCCATCTGCTTCTCGGTGTTGGCCGCGTAGGTCTTGCCCGCGCCGCGCTGATCCCACTGCACCACGGTGAAGTAATCCTCCCACGGCGACTGATAGGTGTAATCGGTCGGCATGCTCGGCGATGCGGGACCGCCATGCAGCACCAGCAAAATCGGATTGCGGCGATCCCTGCCGCGAATGGAAAGCCACTGGTCGATACCGTTGATATGCACCTTCACCGAGGCCTCGATGCCGTTCGGCGACACGATGCGGCGGCTGTTGGCGATGATCGCGGTGACATCGGCTCGCGTCATCGTCGGCGGATTGGCCTTTGCGGAAGCATCGTCCTGCTTCGTCGCGTCGGCATGCAATGGTGCCATCGCAACCATGGCTACGCATGCCGCAAGGCGGCACAGTGTTCGGGACATCTTCATGTTGTTTTTTCCTTGTTGATGTTGATAGTTCCTGCCCTCACGCGGATCGTGTCGCCACCACCGGCGGCACGGCCGCGGCGCGCAACGCAGGGCCAAGCACGGCGAGCTGACCGAGTGCCCACAGCACCATCGCGCTGGCCAACAAATACGCGACGGGCAGATGAGTGACCTCGTACACCTTCATCAGCACGATGTTGAGCGCATAGGCGAGCAGCACGCCGATGAGGATGCCCAGGGTCACGATCAGGAAATTCTCGGTCTGGAAATAGCGCAGGATGTCCGCGCGCGTGGCACCGATGGCGCGGCGGATACCGATCTGCCTGCGACGTTGCTGCACCCAGAAACTCGCCAGGCCGACGATGCCGAGTGCCGTCACCAGCATCAGCGCAAGAATCACGCCCGACAAAATTCCGATCATCGAGCGATCGCTGCGGAAATAGCGCTCGCGCAGATCGCTGACGAGACCGCTGTCTTCATGATCGAACACCACCTCGGGCGCGATCCTGGGTATCGCCAACACGGCTTCGCGAAAAACGCGCGGCAGATCCTGCGGCGCCGCCTGGATCACATAGGTACCGGCGAGCTGGTTTTCCGGCTTCACGGGCACGAACACGGAAAATTCCTCCGTGCCGGCACCGCGGCCTTCCGGTTGCGGAATCGCCAGATGATCGATGATGCCGATCACGCGAAAGTGAAAGCCGACACACCAGAATTCCTTGCCCAGCGGATCTTCGCGCGACCACAAGGCATCCGCCAATGACCGGGTCACCAGCACCATCGATTCCTTCGGTTCGAAGTTGTTCTCGATGGGCCGGTAGTCGTCCTGCGTAGGCATGCGGCCGGCCAACAGGCGCACGCCCAGCATGCGCAGACTCGCCGCGTCGCCGTTGTACATGTTGGCGATATGGTCGTAATGCTGCCCGGCGGGATCGGTAGTGACCCCGTTGATGAATTGGCGCGGGCTGAACGGCACGGTGTTGAGGACACCTGCCGCTTTGACTCCTGGCAGCGCCGAAAGACCGGCCACCATGCGGGCGTTGAGGTCACCGGCGTGCTCGGGAGCGTAGCCATCCACCGCGATGTAGGCCAACGCCTTTTCGTCCACGCCGCTCGTGATGCGCATGGACTCGATGCGATTGACGATAAGAAAGCAGGCATTGCACAGCACCGCGCAAGCCAGCGCGATCTCCAGAGCGATCAGGAACGTCGCGACTCGATGGCGGCGAAGTGCGGTCAGAATCGGGCCTATCTGCATGATGCGCACCTCACAGGGTTTTCAGTTGCAAGGCCGGCGCGATGCGGCTTGCATGCAGCGCCGGCAACGTCCCCGCCAGCAGGCTGACCAGCACAGCCAGCAGGAACGTCGAGCCAAACATCACCAGATCCATGTGGGCCAGATCCGCATAGGCGACCGGCTGCGCACGCACCCATTGCAGGCCAAGCAGCGTAAGCAGCCAGCCGCAGGTGCCTCCGAGCACGCCGATGGCTCCCGCCTCGAACAGGCACTGCATGAATATCTGTTTGCGCGAAGCACCCAACGCGCGGCGTATGCCGATTTCACCGCCGCGCCGCAGGAACTTCACCAGCAGAAGGCCGACTGTGTTGCACAGGCAGATCAACAGAAACGACAACGCGAGCCAGGTTTGCAAACGCACATCGCTGGGCACCACCTGGTTGAATGCAAGCCAATCCATCAGATTGCGCAGTCGCGTGTTGTCCGCATACCCGATGCGGCCCGCCGCTTTCTGCTGCGCGGCATAGTCGGCGAGAAAGTTGCGATACGACGCAACTTTCGCAGCGGAACCCAGCTCCACCCAAAGGCCGATCCACACGCAACCGGCACCCACCAGGTGCCCCGCCACCTTCGGTGCTTCCCAGCAATTGAATTGTTCGAAGTTGCCGTCATTGATTTGCAAGCTGGTAAAGAACGGCGTGAAGACATCCTGCGGCTTGGCGTAGTAATCGGCTGTCTGCCCGTGCGAAAAGCGGCCCCCGACCACGTAATAGAATTGCGGCGTCGGACGCCAGGGCTTCAGCACGCCCACGATGCGCACGTCCGCATCGTGCAAGCGCAGCACGCGCCCCACGCTGTTGGCACCGCCATAGAGCTTGTCGTTGAGATCCGCCGAAATCACGGCAACGCGGCTTCGGTGCGTATCGTCGTCAGCGCTCCACGGGCCGCCATACTGAAACGGCACATTGAACATGGTGAAGAAATCCGCGGTCGGCGACAACAGCATCCCCATCGAGGGAGGCTGCTGGACATCCTGCGCTGCGATCTTTACCGGACTTTCCACGACCAGCGTTTGCCGGTCGGCCTTGTGCGCGCTCCACAAATCGACGGCGGACTGATAATCCAGCATGTCCGGCGGTTCGTTGTGATGACTGGGCGAAAGCGGCGGATTCGCATCGATCTGCGCATAAAAAATCGAATCGCTCTTGCCGGGCAACGGATTGCCCGACAGCAAATGCATGACCGTCAACGTAGTCATGCTTGCGCCGATACCCACGGCGATCGCCAGCACCATCAGCGCCGTCAGCACCTTGTTGTGCCTGAGACTGCGCAGCGCGAGATCCATGTAGTAACCCATCATGCTTTCGTCCTTCGCCGCTCAGACCGATCGCGTCGCCACGACCGGTGGCACAGCCGCGGCACGCAAGGCAGGACCAAGCACAGCCGCCTGTCCGATGGCCCAGAGCGTGACGGCTCCGATCGGGAAGTAAATCGCCGGCAACCGCGGCAACTCGTAGTGCATGATCAGGAACAGGTTGATGCCGTACGCGAGCACCATGCCGAGCGCGATACCGATCGTGGTCAACAGGAAGTTCTCGGTCTGGAAGTAACTGAGAATGTTGCGGCGCGTGGCACCCAGCGCACGGCGCACGCCGATGCTGCGATTGCGCTGCGCCACCCAGAAGCTTGCGAGGCCGACGATACCGAGCGCGGTCACGACCAGGAGTGCGATGCATACGCCCAGGAGAATGCCGGCCATCGCGCGATCGTTCCGGAAGTAGTTGTGGCGCAGCTGGTCCTCGGTGCCCTTGTTCAGAACGATCCGATTGGGATCGAGCGCCTTCAGTTTCGCCAGTGCTTCCTTCAACACCTGGTCGCGATCCTGTGGCGCGCAGCGCAGCACATAAATCGCTCCCTGCGACATGGCGATGCGGATCGGATTGATCACGCTGTATTGGGCACCCTTTTCAAACTGATTCGGCCGCGCCAGTTGCTTGAGGACACCAACGACAGTCAGTGGAATGCCCTGCCCCACATACACCTGCTTGCCGAGCGGACTCTGACCGGGCCAAAGACGATTGGCGACGGCCTGGGTGACCAAGGCCGATTTCGGCAGTGCGTTGAGGTCTCCTTTTCTCAGACCCGCGAATACCTTGTCGAGATCCTGGTATTCCTCGGGCTGAAAATCGCGTCCGGCGACAACCTGCAACCCATAGGTCTGCACCATGTTTTCGCCAAAGTACTGCGCGGAGTTGATGGTGTCCTTCTGCTGGGTCTGATCGATGCGCAGGCCCATGTTGGACGATGAATCGCCAAAGGGAATCTGGTTCATCATCGTGACCGATTTCACGCCCGTGATCTGCCGAAGCGCCGCCACATCGGCGGCACTGCGCGCCATGCCGTCCGAAGGCATGCCGATATAGGCCATGTGAACGTAGACGAGTTCATGCTCGGCGATGCCCGTGGTCATGTCCATGCGCTCAAGACGCTGGCCGATCAGGAACACCGCATTGCAGACGATGGCGCAGGTCAGCGCGATTTCCGCAATCAACAGGCAGGCCGTGAACTTGTGCCGGCGCAACGTGGAAAGAATGGGCCGTATATCCATATCAGTTCCCCTTGAGCTGCAATGCCGGCGCCACGTGGCAGGCACGCCACGCCGGTAGAAGACCGGCAATCAGACTTGCGCCGACGGCGATGATCAGCGTCGTCAACAACATGGCGATGTCCATGCGTGCCAGTTCTGCGTAGTCGGCAGGCTGCTGGCGAACCAGCCACAGGCCGAACAGTGCCAACAGCAAGCCACCCAAGCCACCCAGCAAGCCGACGACACCCGATTCGATGAGCAACTGCCCGAACAATGCGCGCTGCGATGCGCCCAACGCGCGTCGCACACTCAGCTCGCTCGCGCGACGCATGAATTTGGCGAGCATCAAGCCCACGGTATTGATCAGGCATACCGCGAGGAAACCAAGCGAAAGCCACATCTGCAGGCGCGTATCGCTCGGCACTACCTGCAGGTAATCCAGCCACTGCATCAGGTTGCGCAAACGTACATTCGGCGGACGCAGGAACCGTCCGGCGGTGTGCTGGTCCTGCGAATAATGTTCGAGAAAACTCTTGTAATCGGCCACGCTCGCCGGCGTATCAAGCTGCACCCAGAATTGCAGCCACGTGCAGTTCACCGTTTCCAGGTGCTCCGGGTCGCCGCCGGAATTGCCCCAGCAATCGGTGGAGCCGTCGTGTTCCATCTTCAGGTCGCGTGCCGTGGTCAACGGCAGATAGACGTCCTCGTCGCTCGCGTAGCTGCCCATGTACCACTCGTAAAAGTGCGGATTGGGATGCCAGTCGCCCAGCACGCCGATGATGCGGAAGGCCGTTTCCTGCAATCGCAGCACCTGCCCGACGCTGTTCTTGCCACCGAACAACTTGTCGTTGAGCGACGCGCTGATGACGGCGACGCGAGCCTTGCCCTCGTCTTCGGTGTCGACCCAACCCGTGCCGTACTTGAAGGGCACGCCGAACATGGGAAAGAAATCGGAACTCGTATAAAGCGCGACGGCCTGGAACGGATCGACAGTCGATTGCGTCGGCTGCAACGGCACCATGCCGCCCGTCATCAGCGCTTGTCTTGCCGCACGCTTGGCGTGCAGGAGGTACATGCCGTCCACCCAGGACAACTGTTCCGGCGGCTCGACGTTTGGTCCGTAATCGACCATGTCGCGCGGATCGATCTGCGGGTAGTAGAGCGAACCGCTGCGCTGCGGCAGCGGATCGCCCGAAAGCACATGCAGCACCGTCAGCGTGGTCATGCAGGCGCCGATACCCAAGGCAATGGCGAGCACCATCAGCGCCGTCAGAGCCTTGTTGCGCTTGAGACTGCGAAAAGCAAGGTCAAAGTAATACGCGAACATGAGTACGCGCTCCTTATGTCGGCTGAGTTGCTACCACCGGTGGCACAGCGGCTGCGCGCATGGCTGGGCCGGATACCGCCACCTGCCCGATCAACCACAACGCGAGCGCACCGAACGGCAAGTAGTACCAGGGCATGCGATCGAGTTCGTATTGCTTCATCAGGTAGAGATTGACGCCATAGGCCATCACCATGCCGAGCACCACGCCTGCCGAACTGAGCAGGAAGTTCTCGGTGCGGAAATAATTGAGAATGTCGGCGCGCGTCGCCCCGACTGCCCGGCGGATGCCAATCTGCCGACGACGCTGTCCGACCCAGAAACTGGTGAGGCCCACGATGCCGAACGCCGTCACGGCCAACATCACCGCGCACACAAGGACCAGAATCCACACCATGCTGTTGGTGTCTGCGTAGTACTTGTCGCGAATGGACTGGAAGGTGGCGCCCTTCACCACCGCCTGTGGACTCGTAGCCTGCAATTTCTCGACGGCCTGCTGCAGGACGCGATCGCGGTCGGCAGGCGTACTGCGCAACACATAGTTGCGCATCACATCATCGGCGCCGACGGGAAAGAAGGCGTTGTAGTAGGACTTGCTTTCGTTGCTTGTCCACAAACGGGGGCGCAACACATCAGCCACCACCCCAACAACGGTGTAATAGTTCGGCTTGGAATACAGCGTCTTGCCCAGCGCCGATTGGCCTGGCCAGAGTTGCTTGCTCAAGGCATCCGTAATGATGACGACGTGCGTGTTTGGCAATGCAGCATTGTTGATCGCGTTATCAACATATTCGCTGTCGTTGAAATACCGCCCCTCGCGCAGTTGCAGACCCATCGCGCTCTGGAAATCCTGACCGACGAAATAGAGGGTGACGTTAGTGTTCTTCTGATCGGTGACAGACGAATCGGGCGTGATGCCGAAGCTCCAGCCCCAATTGTTGTTCGTCAGTGGAAGCGTGTGCACAACGCTCACGGCTTGTACGCCGGCAATCGAACGCAGCGCGGCGAGATTGCGCTGAGTATCACTGCCTATCAACTTCGGATCGGTGCCTTGCAAGGACACCGAAACAAGCCCCTGTTCGTCCATGGCGTTGGAAAGTCGCATCTGCTTCACTCTTCCGCTGATCATGAATACGGCATTGCAAAGCACGGCACATGCCAGTGCGATCTGCAGCACGATCAAGAGCGTCGGGATGCGGTGCTTTTTGAGGCTGGAAACAATCGGGCGAATTTCCATAATCACCTCAGGCAGCCTTGAGTTGAGGAGCTGGCGCCACGACACAGGCGCGCCAGGCGGGCAATAGTCCGGCGATGAGGCTGGCCACAAGCGCCACGGCAAATGTGACGAGGAACATTTCGACATCCAGGTGCGCGAGGCTCGCGTACTGGGCGGGCTGGTGTCGGACTCCCCATAGCCCAAGTACCGCCAGCACTAGGCCCAGTACGCCACCCGCGACACCGACGATCGCCGCTTCAACCATGAACTGCGTAAAGATGTCGCGCCGGGTGGCACCCAATGCGCGGCGCACGCCGATCTCGCGCGAACGACGCAAACATTTCGCCAGCAGGAGACCTACCGTGTTGACGACGCAGATCAGCAAAAAGCCGAACGCCAGATAGGTTTGCAGTTTGGCGTCGTTGGGCACCACCTGTTGGTCGCTTAGCCAGCTCATCAGGTCCAGCAACGACGTTTCCGAACGCTTGAAGCGTCCCAGCGCCACTTGCTGCTTCGCGTAGCCATCGAGGAACATGCGGTAGTTGGCAACCGCCGTACTGTCGTCCAACTGCACCCACATGCCGAGCCACTCGCACGGCGCAGATTCCAGATGCTGGAGATCGCTGACCGACGCATAGCACTCCGTATCCTGCGGCCCCTTGTCCAGGGAACGTGCAGTCTTCAGTGGCATGAACACCGCATCGCCGTCGCCGTAATCGTGGCCGCCCAGGTCCGTGGCATAAAAGCGAGGTTGCGGCGCCCAGTGCTTCAGCACGCCGACGATACGGAAGTCGCGATCGTCGATGCGTATCGTCTTGCCCACGCTATTGGCACCGCCGAACATCTTGTTGTTGAGAAAATCGGCGATTACGACCAGCGTTGCACGGCTTTCGTCGTCATCGGCGGTCCAGCCGCTTCCGTACTGAAATGGCGCATTGAACAGCGCGAAAAAATCCGCCGTCGTCATCACGCCATCCGCGAAATAAGGATGATCGTTGGGATGCTGCGTATCGATCTTCGCGTCGATAAGCGCCATCGCAGCCTGCCGCACCGCACGATGCGCATGCATCAGGTTCATGGCATCGGTGTACGACATGATGCTATCGGGCTTGGTCTGCCCCGGGACATAGCCTTCCAACGGATTGGGATCCACGCGCGCATAGAAAAGGTTTGCGCTCTTCTCCGGCAGCGGATCGCCAGACAGCAGCTTCAGCACGGTCAACGTGGTGATCGACGCGCCAATACCGAGCGCAAGCGTCACGATCATCAGTGCCGTAAGAATCTTGTTGCGCCTGAGACTTCGCACAGCAAGATCGAGATAGTAACCAAGCATTGCACCCCTCCCAAGGTAGACTTCCATGTAAAGAAAAGCTCGCGTTACACCGATCTCGTCGCCACCACTGGCGGCACGTTCGAAGCGCGACGCGCAGGAACGAATACCGCAATTTGCCCAAGCACCATTACCACGAGCAAGCCAAGAAGCACGTAGTACACGGGCAAACTCTGCATCTCGAACTTGCTCATGAGCAGGCGATTCAAACCGATCGCCATCACAACACCGACGACCGCACCGACACCGGCAATCATCAGGTTCTCCAGCTGGAAGTAATGCAAGATGTCGATCTTGCGCGCGCCCAGCGCACGCCGCACGCCGATCTGGCGATGCCGCTGTCCGACCCAGAAACTGGTCAGGCCGACGATTCCCGCTGCGGTGACCGCAAGCAGAATCAGGCACACCACGCCCATCAGCACCGCCATGCCGATGTCCGCCCGGTAAGCATCGCCGCGGATATCGCCGAACCGCTTGACGCCGTCGTCTTCATCGATCACACGCAACGGATTGCCGTTGTAAAGCGCCGCGGCGGCAGTGCGCGCCACGGCGTCCAGCTGACCCGGCCGCGTGCGTACGGCGTAGCGTGAGAACGTCGCATTGATCCGGAACGGCATCAAGGTCGAGTACCAGGTGAAGTTGTCGCCCCAGCCGACGGCCGGCGTCTGCATGCGCCTGACCACGCCGATGATCGTGCTGGGCGTGCTGCTGCCATCGAAATAAACCACCTTCCCCACCGCTGAGCCATCAGGGAACAGCCGTTTGGCCAAATCTTGGGTCACGATGACAATCGGCGGCTCGCCCTGGTCGCGCATGCCTTTGTGGGCGATTTCGGATGCGTTGAAATTGCGTCCTTCAACGATCTGCAGTCCGAGCGTTCCGATCATCTGCTCGTCGCCGAAGTACATGGCGGTGTGTACATCGTTCTTCCCCGGCGTCTGCTCGCCAGGCTTCACGGCAACGCCTCCCACCCAACTCGAATTGAGCAAGGGCAACGAGGTGATCGACGTGACCGACGTGACATCCGGCTGACGCCTGAGCGTATCGAGATCCTGACGGAGCATGCTGTCGAGCTGCTGCACGCCCGCCGGCGTATCCATGCTCGGCGCCCCCACCCATTGCTGGGTGATCAGCAGCAGATTGCTTTCGTCGATGCCCGTCGGCCGGTGCACCTTCTCCACGCGGCTGTAGATGATGAACACCGCGTTGCACACGATCGCCAGCGTCAGGGCGATCTGCAAGGCAATCAGCACGACGCCGGCCTTGTGTTTGCGTAGCGCTGCAAGAATGGGATGGAGGCTCATGAGCGTGTCCTTGTCCTCAGTTCGACTTCAGCTGCCAGGCGGGCTGAACGCGCGAGGCACGGAAAGTGGGGTAGATGCCGGCGAGCATGGTGGACACCACGGCGACCACCAGCGTCAGCAGCAGAAGCTCGAAGTCCAGATGCGCAAGGTTCGCGATGTCCTTCGGCAGAACCCAGCTCACGCTATGAATGCCGATGCCGGTCAACAAAAGACCGAGCACGCCGCCGCTCAGGCCGACGATTCCCGCCTCGACCATGAATTGCGCATAGATCGCCGCGCGCGGCGCACCGATGGCGCGGCGAACACCGATTTCGTTACTGCGGCGCAGGAACTTCGCCAGCAGCAGGCCCGCCGTATTCACCAGGCAAACCACCAGCAGGCCGATGGCCACCAGCAGCGACACCTCGGTATCGGTGGGAACCACATGTTCCGCGTCGAGCCAATCGTGCAGATTGCGCAAGCGATTGTTCGGCGCCCAGGCGAAGCGACCGGAATGCTGTTGCTCGCGGGCGTAACCGTCCAGGTAGTCCTTATAGGTCTTGGCATCGGCCGTGCTGTCCAACTGGGCCATGTAGCTGATCCAGATGCACGACGAAAGCTGCAGCCCCTTGAAGCCCGACTGCGCGGGTATTTCGGAACAGTTGGTGTTGCCGTCGTTGGCCATGCTCACATCGATGGCACGCATGAACGGAATGAACAAATCATCGGCGTTGGTGGTGAAACCGCCGGTGTTGACCACGTCGTAAAAGCGCGGTTGGGGCGCCCACTTGTTCAGCACGCCGACGATGCGATAGTCCTTGCCATCGACATCGATGATCTTGCCCACGCTGTTGGCGCCGCCGAACAGCTTCTGATCGAGCTTTTCGCTGATGACCACCACGGCCGCGCGCTGCTCGTCGTCGGCCGCGCCCCAGCCGCTGCCGTATTTGAACGGCGCATCCGTCATGGCGAAGAACTCGTTGAAGACCGCATGCCCCATGACATTGATGGGATGCTTGCCCGCCTCGGACGGCACGACCGACGGCGTGATCATGTACATCGCCGACTGGTACTTGGCGCGGTGATCGCGCATCAGCGCGATGGCGTCGGTGTAGTCGAGCGCATCCGGCGGATCGCCGTTGTCCCCGGCACCGCCGTGTCCTTTCGGCCCCCACATTTCAATCTGCGGCACGTAAAGCTGCGACGACTTCCATGGAATGGGATCGCCCGACACCGCGCGAAACACGGAGTACGTGACCATGGACGCAGCCACGCCAAACCCCACCGTGAGTATCATCAACAGCGTAAGTCCGGGACTTCGCTTGAGACTGCGTACCGCCAGATCAATGTAATACCCCAACATGGGCGCCTCCCTCATTGTGTTGATGACTCTCTCGCGAGAGCTTCGTCCTTCAAACTGATCGCGTTGCTTCCACAGGCGGTACGTTGGATGCACGCAGCGCAGGCGCCAGCACGGCACACTGCCCCAGCAACAGCAACGTCACCACCCCGGCCAGCACATACCCCGGTGCCAGCCGAGCCATTTCAAACTGTTTCATCAGCCAAAGATTCAATCCCAACGCGAGTACGCCGCCGAGCAGCACGCCGCCCACGCCGATCAGCAAGTTTTCGGTAAGGAAGTAGCTGAGAATGTCGTGGCGCGTCGCGCCCAACGCACGGCGCACGCCAATTTGCTTGCGCCGCTGCCCGACCCAGAAACTGGTAAGCCCGACGATACCTGCTGCGGTGATCGCCAGAAGAATCACGCTGATCGACGCCATCAGGATGGCCATGCCGCGGTCGCTCTTATAGGCCTGCGCGCGCACCTGCGCGAAAGTCTTCACGCCATCTTCGGGGCTTATCACCCGCAGACGGTTGGCCGCATACAACGCCGCGCGCACGCGCTTGGCGACATCGTCCAACTGACCTGGCTGCGCGCGGACCACGTAGTTGGTCGGCGTGACCAGCTGATGGAACGGCATCAACGTCGAGCAATCGGACCATTGCGCCATCGCGCTGTCGACATATGGCGTCTGCATGCGTTCGACCACGCCGATGATGATGCTCGGCTTGTCGCTGACATATGCCATCTTTCCGACCGCCGACTCGCCGGGGAACAAACGCCTGGCCAGCTCGCTGGTAATGATGAGAACCTGCGGCGCGATCTTGTCGCGCCCGCCAATCTCGCCGATTTCGTCGGATCGGAAGTTACGCCCTGCCACAAGCTTGAGCCCAAGTGTGGGCAGCGCATTTTCGTCCGCGAAGTAAATCGCGGTGTTGGAGACGAAATTCAGCTTGTCCGGGCTATGGCCGATACCGTACGTAATACCGCCGCTGCTCAACGGATATCCATCGGTTGCATAAGCATTGGCTACGCCTGGAACCTTGCGCAGCGTCGCCAGATCATCCGCCAACAACGACGATATGTCGCCTTTCGTAGGTTTGTTGGCCCACTGATTCTGGATAACGAGCAAATGGCTTTCGTCCAGCCCGGTCGGTTGCGAAAGATGCGCCAGCCGCTGATGGATGATGAATAAAGCGTTGCAGACGATTGCCAACGTCAGCGCGATCTGCAACGCAATCAGCAAGGTACCAGCCTTGTGATGCTTGAGCGTGGCGAGGATGGGTCGGATCTGCATCGTCATCGCCTCAATGGGATTTCAGCTGCCACGCGGGTTGCACGCGCGACGCCCGCCATGTCGGATAGAACGCGGCGCCCAGTGTCGCGACCAGCGAGCAAAGCAAGGTCAGCCCCACCAGGCCAAGATTGATATGTGCGAGTCGGGCAATGTCAGGCTCAAACACCAGGCCGACGCCAAGCACTCCCAACCCGGTGAGCATCACACCGGCCAGCCCGCCACTTACGCCTACGATGGCCGCCTCGGCCAGATACTGAAGCCATATTTCCCGTCGCGACGCACCCAGCGCACGGCGCACACCGATTTCCCCCGCGCGACGCATGAACTTGGCCAACATCAGACCGACCGTGTTTACAAGGCAAACCAGAAGAAAACCTAGCGATAGCACGAGTGAGATGCGCGTCTCCGGCGGGACGACGCGTTCGTAATCCATCCATTCAGTCAAATTGCGCAGCGTTACATATGACGGCCAGTGAAAACGTCCCGCCTGGCGCTGTTCATCGGCATAGCCAAGCAGGTAGCTGCGATAGGCGCGCACGGCTGCCGCATCCGGCAGCTCAACCCAATAGGACACCCATGCACATTCCGATTGCAGCCATCCGTCGAACCCAGGCTTCCTCCCACCGCTTCCAAAGCAGTTGTCGTTGCCGGCCGTTTCGGTCTGCGTGTCGATCGCCCGGGTGAACGGCAGGAAGAAATCGGGTGGATCGGTAAATCCGCTGGAATTATTCACATCGTAGAAGCGAGGCCGCGGATTCCAATCCGCTGCCACGCCGATCACCTGGTAATCATGGTCATCCAGATGCACCGTCTGGCCGACGCTATTCGCACCGCCGAACAATTGCTGATTGAGCTTGCTGCTGATAACAACCACGGTAGCGCGCGCCTCATCCTGCGCGGCGTTCCAGCCGCTGCCATAGAGGAAAGGCACCTCGAACATTGGGAAAAAGTCGGCGTAGGCGGCATAGCCGCTGACAGCGAACGGTTCCCGGGCAGCATCGCGCGGCACCAGCGTGAAGCCCACCGGATAGATGGCCGTCTGACGCGCGGCCTTGTGTTCGTGCATCAGGGCCGTGGCATCTTTATAAGTCAGCGCATCAGGAATATCTCGTCCCCGCGCGCGACTATCCGGCCCCCATACGTCGATCTGGGGTGCGAACAGCTGCGTCGATTTGTCGGGCAACGGATTGCCCGACACGGCACGGAACACCGCGTAAGTGGTCATCGACGACGCCACACCGAAACCGACGGCCATCACCATCAAAGCCGTCAGGATCGGATTGCGCCGCAGGCTATGCAGACCAAGTCGCAGGTAATAGGCGAGCATGCAGCCCTTACTCCCCTCTCAATGTGAAACGTTGCGTGTTCATGCCGGACGCGTCGCCTCCACCGGTGGTACGCGCGAAGCGCGCAATGCAGGTGCGAATACCGCGCCCTGGCCGAGCACGATCAGCAACACCACCCCGCTCAGCACGTAGGTCAGCGGCATGATCCCCAGTTCGAAGCGCGTCACCAGCCACAGATTCAGGCCGAAGGTCAGCACGATGCCGACCCCAATGCCGCCGACGCTGATCAACAGGTTCTCGGTAAGGAAGTAATGCAGGATGTCGCGATGCGTTGCGCCGAGCGCGCGGCGCACGCCGATCTGCCGGCGACGCTGCCCCACCCAGAAGCTGGTGAGTCCGACGATGCCCGCGCCCGTAATGGCCAACAACACCACGCAGATGATGCCCATCAGGATGGCCATGCCGCGATCGCTGTCGTAGGCGCGTCGACGCACCTGCGCAAAGCTCATCAGGCCGTCCTTGGGATTGATGATGCGCATGCGGTTGGCCGCGTACAGCGCCTTGGGCGCCTCCTGCATCGCCGCTGCCAGCTGGCCCGGCTTGGCACGCACGATGTAGAACACACCCAGGGGCGATGCATCGCGTATGGGCCATACCATCGACTGTTCCGCATACGGGATGGCCCAGGCGCCAAGACGCGAGCGCTGCATCGTTTCGACGATACCGACGATCGTCACCGGCGTGCTGCTCATGGAGTAGAAGCTTTTGCCCAGCGCATCGCCGTTCGGATACAACTTGTCCGCCATGGCCTTGCTGATGATGGTGACCGGCGGCACCACCACGTCACGCTGACCCGCGTCCTTGACTTCGTCGGCGCGGAAATCGCGTCCGGCGATCAGCTTCAATCCGAGCGTGTGCAGGAAATGCTCGTCGCCGGAATAGACCGTTGCATCGGTGGTGGGCTCGACCTGGTCGACCTTGAGCGTAATGAAATTGTCGCTGCCGCCGACGGTCGACAACGGGTAACTGTCGCTTTGCGTGGCGTCCTGCACCGCCGGCAGGTTGCGCAGCGTGGCCAGATCCTGCTCTACGTTGGCCGCGGCCTGCTGCTTGTTGTACTGCTCTCCCCACATGTTTTCGATCACGAAGACATTCGATTCATCGACGCCGGTGGGCTCGGCGATATGCGCGAGGCGCTGGTGAATGATGAACAGCGCGTTGCACACGATCGCGAGCGTCAACGCGATCTGCAGTGCGATCAGCAAGGTGCCCGCCTTGTGTTTGCGGAGCGCGGCGAGAATGGGTTGGATATGCATGCTCATTTCTCCGCCTCAATTCGATTTCAGCTGCCAGGCCGGCTGTACCTGCGCGGCACGCCACGCCGGATAGACCGCCGCCACCACCGTCGCGACGACGGCGACCGCCACGGTCAGTGCCACCAGCGAAATATCCAGATGCGCCAGCCGCGCGATCTCCGGTTCGAACAACAACCCGACGCCGGACATGCCTGCCGCGGTCAGCAGCAATCCCACGATGCCTCCGGCCAGACCGACCGAACCGGCCTCCACCAGATACTGCGAGTAAATTTCATGCCGGGTCGCGCCGAGCGCGCGGCGCACGCCGATCTCTCCGGCCCGGCGCATGAACTTCGCCAGCAGCAAGCCGATCGTGTTGACCAGGCAGATCACCAGGAAGCAAAGCGCCACCACCAGCGAGATGCGGCTTTCCTCCGGTATCACATGCTGCTTCTCCAGCCATTGCGGCACGTCGTCCAGGCGCACATTGGGGGCCCAGCCATAGCGTCCGGCGCGCTGCTGATCGGCGGCATAGCCCTCGATAAACTGCCGGTAGCGCGCCACGTCGGCAGACGTATTGAGTTCCACCCACGGCATCAGCCATATGCAGTTGCTTTGCAGCCACTCGTCCCAGCTCCTGAATGTCAGGTGCCCGCGGCAGCTGTTGCGACCGGTGTTGTCGATTTTCAGATCGAGCGCGCGATTGAGCAGCAGGAAGAAATCCGGCGGATCGCCAAAACCGCTCTCGCCCCACACGGCGTAGAAGCGCGGACTCGGGTTCCAATGCCCGGTGATGCCCACCACGCGATAGTCATGGCCGGAAAGGGTGATTTCGCGCCCCACGCTGTTGGCACCGCCGAACATGCGCTGGTTGAAAGAGTCGGAGATCACCACATCCGCGGCGCGGCTGTCGTCGTCGGCATTGCTCCAGGCGCTGCCATACAAAAACGGCACGTCGAACATCGGGAAGAAATCGCCGGTCACCGCATAGCCCGTCGCCTGGCTTGGAACGCTGTTGGCATCATGCGGCAGCGCGGAAAGCATCAGCGAGTAGATCAAAGTCATCCGCGAGGACTGGTGGGCCCGCATCAACGCCATCGCGTCGACATAATTCAAAGCGCCCGGCGGCTCGCCATGGTCATTTTGTTGCGGCCCCCAGCTGTCTATCAGCGGCACGAACAGCTGCGACGACTTTTCCGGTATCGGATCGCCGGACACCGCGCGAAACACCGAATACGTCACCATCGACGCCGATACGCCAAAAGCAATCGCCATGACCATCAACGCGGTAAGCGCAGGGTTGCGCTTCAAGCTGTGCAAGCCGAGTTGTAGGTAGTAGTTGAACATGAAGATCCCATGGATGTTGACGTGTCTGACGACCGGATGTCGCGCACCCGCGTTGCGGCGCGGGCGAGCGCTCCTGCTTCCAGCCCTCCCCTGTCCGCAGGGGAGGATCGACTTCGATCAGCCGCGTACTTGGCCGGCGGCTGCGGTATAGGCGGTGTGGAAGCGCGGATCTTCCGCGAGATCCACCACCTGGCCGTCGATGATGTGCACGTTGCGCTGCGCGCGTGCGGCCAGTTCCGGATCGTGCGTCACCATCACGATGGTGGCGCCTTCGCGGTGGATTTCTTCCAGCAGTTCCAGCACGCCGCGCGCCATCTGCGTATCCAGGTTGCCGGTCGGTTCGTCGGCGAGCAGCAAACGCGGACTGCCGGCAAGCGCACGGGCAATGGCGACGCGCTGCTGCTGACCGCCGGAGAGTTCGGCCGGATAATGCTTGGCGCGCGAAGCGAGGCCCACGCGCTCCAGCGCATTCATGATGCGCTCCTTGCGTTCGGGCGTCTTCATGCCGCGATAGCGCAGCGGCACTTCGACGTTGTCGAACACATTCAGATCGGGAATCAGGTTGAAGGCCTGGAAGATGAAGCCGATCTTTTCGTTGCGGATCTTCGAGCGCGCATTGTCATTGAGCTGGCTCACTTCCATGCCATCGAGGTGATACTCGCCGCCCGTGAAGGTTTCCAGCAGGCCGGCGATGGTGAGGAAGGTGGTCTTGCCCGAACCGGACGGACCGGTCACGGCCACGAACTCGCCTTCTTTCACGTCGATGTTGAAGTCGCGGAGCGCGTAGGTTTCCACCACTTCGGTGCGATAGACCTTGGAGAGATGCGTCATCTTCAGCATGAGTTTTATCCTTCGGTTGGGTTTTGCCCCTCCTTCTCTTGGCTGAAGGAGGCTGGGACGGGGTGAAGGCTCGTCGTAAAGACTCACCCCACCCCAGCCCTCCTCTGCGAACAGAGGAGGGAGTAACTGTCAGCGACTGATCACGACACGCTGCGCGCCTTTGAAGTTGTCGGTACCGGAGATCACGATGTTGTCGCCTTCTTTCAGGCCATCGAGGATTTCCACTTTGTCGATGCTGCTTTCGCCGGCGCGGATGGGCGTCTTGGTGGCGATGCCGTCGCGCACGACGTAGGCGTAGCTGCCGCCGGATTCGTCGACAAACGAACCGCGCTGCACGGTGAGCACGTTCTCGCGATGGTCGAGCAGGATGCGCACGGAAAGGCGCTGGTTCTGGCGCAGCTGCTTGGGTGTGCTGCCATCGAAACGCACGCGCGCAGCGACTTCGCCGTTGACGACTTCAGGCGAGATGGCGCTGACGATGCCCTTCCAGTTGTTGTCGTTGCCGCTGATCTCACCCGTCATGCCAATGGCGAGATCGCGCGCGAAACTTTCCGGCACCTTCACTTCCACCTCGAGCGCGGACAGATCGATCACGCTGAGCAGTTGCGCGTCCTTCGCGACAGTCGCGCGTTCGGCGATGAAAAGCTGGCCGACCTGACCATCGACCGGCGAGCGCACATTGAGGTTGTCGACCTGGCGCTTCAAATCCTGCACCAACAGGACCTGACGATCATGCGCGAGCTTCTTCGCCTGGATGTCGAAGTTGCCAGTGTTGTTGTTGAGGTTGAGATCCGATTGAGCATGCTGCAGCGCGATATCGGCCTTTTCGACCGCGTCTTTGGCGCGGTCGACATCCATCTGCGGAACACCGCCCTGCGTATACGCTTTTTGATAGCGATCCAGATCGCGCTTGGCGGTCTGGTCGTCGATCTTGGCGTTGTCATACGCCTTCTGCATCTGCGACTTTTGCTTGAGCGCATCGTTCTGCGCGCGCAGGTAATCCACTTCCATCGCATCGGCGTTGGATTCTTCCTGAGCGAGCTTGTTGACGAGCTCCGGGCTGTCGATCACGGCCAGGACCTGGCCCTTCTTTACCGTGTCGCCGGCATGCACCTGCAAGGTGACCGCGCCGCCATACGTGGCATACATCGTGGGGCTGACCGCCGCGACCACCTGGCCTTCCGCCGCGATATCGCGCACGAACGGGCCGCGCTCCACGGTGGCGAAGGCAAGGCGCGAGGCGCTGACGGATGCGTCGGCCGAGAACAGTCGCGCAATGCCGGGCAAGACGAGCGCCAGCACGATCAAGGCCGCCACGCCGCCGCCTATCCACAGCAGCTTCTTCTTGCGGCTCGGCTTGACCTGGATCAGTCGGTCCTGCGCTGAAGTATCACGAATCATGGTGAAGTCCCTGGCCGCGGACAGTGCGGCCCCACACCCTTCTCAGCAATCTGCGTGCCAGCGCGAGGAGCGCGAATTATTGACGACTGATCAATGACTTGCCTAAATGGTCGCTTGCGATGCCGCTGTCCGCGGACACTTGGCCGGACAAATGGACAGGCCGCGCGGACAGGCTATTTCTGAAGCACGGCCGATTCGGCATTCGCGATATGCAGCGCCACGCGGCTTCCGAGCGGCGACAAAGAGGCCGCGGGCACGTAATCCAACACGTAGAGGCCGGCAAAGCGACACAGAGAGAAACTCACCACCCTGGCGCTGTTGGGCCGAAGCCACTGCCCGGGTCGTCCGGCCGATGGGCCGATGTCCGATTCGTGGGGCGCAGTCACCGCATCCCATGCGAGATAGTCGGTATCCGGCAGCAGATGCAGGCGTGCACGCGGGCGACCAAGGCGATCGATGCACTCCCACCATTCGCGCGGGCCGTCGTCGGTCACCACGCTGGTGGCGCACAACCAATGCGTATCCAGCAACGGCGCGAACGCGCGTTGTGCCACGAGCAATCCTGGCGGATGCGCTTCGGAGATGACCGCGGACGACGTGGCATGCAGGTAGAGCACGACACCCAGATCCGGAAGCGTCCGAAGCAGGCGTTGCGGTGTAATTCGCCGCATGCGTCGCGACAAAATCGTCGGCGACACATGACGGCATAGCGGTGTGGAATGAGCGGCCAGCCAGCCGAACATGGCGATCTCCTGAGTGAAGACCCGGCTGGCATGAAGTGCGCGCTGGCAACAGGTGTGGATTATTCAACACGCCCTACCCTGTGCAAGGAAGAGCGACGCGTCGAACAAGCGACGGATTACTTGGTGAGGATCAACTTGCCGTTGCGCGTAAGGCGCAGGTGGTACTCGCTGCCCAGATGCTGGATCACCAGCTCGCGCTCGCCCGCCAGCAGGCGCTGGCTGGAGATGCGCCGCACGGGAGTCACGGGGACCGTGTCCGTCGTCGGGAGCATGGGCGGAGGCGTGGGGCGGGAAAGGGTTAGCGTGCTGGCGGACATGACTCAGCTCCATCGTCGGGTGACGATCAAATGATAATAATTCTCATTTAATAGTCAAGCCGCCTGATCCGGGCGCTTGTCGCCCGGTGGAGGCCGGGTCCGGCTAGGCAAACATCCGCTCCAACCGCTCCTTCAGGGCGAGGTCGAAGCGCGGCAGCACGTCCAGTGCGGCGAGGTTCTGCTCCAGCTGCTCTTTTCGACTGGCCCCCAGCAACACCGTGGAAACATGGGGATTGGTCAGGCACCACGCGATGGCAAGCTGTGCGGGCGTCGCGCCCAGTTCCGCGGCGATGGCAGGCAACTCCTTCACCTTGTCCACGCGCTCGCCGCTTTCGCCCAGCACCATGTCCCGCAACCATTCGTACCCCGGTTGCGTCAGGCGCGAGCCTTGCGGCACGCCCTGGTTGTATTTGCCGCTCAGCAAACCGGATGCGAGCGGCGACCAGATGGTGGTGCCCATCCCATAGCTTGCGTACAGCGGTGCGTACTCCTGCTCCACACGTTCGCGATGCAGCAGGTTGTACTGCGGTTGCTCGACCACCGGCGCATACATGTGCATGGCCTGCGCGATGCGATGCGCCTCGTGGATCGCGGCGGCGGACCATTCGCTTGTTCCCCAGTACAGCACCTTGCCCTGGCGGATCAGCGTATCCATCGCGGCGACCGTTTCCTCGATCGGCGTGTCAGGATCGGGGCGGTGACAAAAATAAAGATCCAGATGCCCCACGCGCAGACGTTCCAGCGCCTGATGACAGGCTTCGATCACATGCTTGCGCGACAAACCACGCTGCGTGGGACGCGGTTTCTCCGCTGCGCCGAAATACACCTTGCTCGAGACGCAATAGCTGTCGCGCGGAAAGCGCAGGTCCGCCAGCACATCGCCCATCAGGCGTTCGGCTTCGCCGTGATTGTAGGTTTCCGCGTTGTCGAAGAAATTGACCCCGCGATCCCAGGCCAATGCCAGCAATTCGCGCGCCTCCGAGCGTCCGACCTGCCGCCCGAAGGTGACCCACGCGCCGAAGGAAAGTGCAGACAGCTGCAAGCCGGTGCGGCCAAGGCGACGGTATTGCATGAAAATCTCCCGATGGTAAGCAAGTCCCGGATACCTGCGTCGCGCACCGATCCTTTCTCCGGCGAATGCGCAAGCAGGTTTATCCGCAAAGGCTACTACCAGTACAACAGCAACATGTCACAAATTCGTGCATGGCCCGCAACCATAATTCCCCGTGGCGGCCCAAGCAGGATGCGCGACAAGTCGAATGCCGCATTGGCGCACGGCCCATGAAGCGACAGAGGTTACTCGGGCTTGAAATCTTCGATGACGCTATCGAGCGTGCTGTCGGGGCTCTTGACCTGCAGCAATAGCGCTATCCGGTATTTATCGAGATAGGCGAATGTCACTTTATTGGTCACGCCGCCATTTTCATCGATGATCTGGCACTCGAGTTCCAGCGCCTGCCCTTCGATCGCCGGATTGATTTGCGACGCGGCGTAACGCTTGCCGGCATCGCAGACAACCTGTCCGGGATCCGTGGAGATTTCTTTTCCGGCCACGCCATAGAAGTACGTGAAATTCATATGGCCATCGGTCTGCGTATCGAAACGCACGACCTTGCGCGCCTCCATCACAGGGGGAAGCGCGGACGCATTGGAGGAAATGCTCTGCGTCAGGAACGGAAAATAGCCGCGATACGTCAGCTCCAGGCGTGTCGCGCGTTCCCCTTTGTTCGTCTGCATGAGCTCCATGCGACGCACAAGGCCCTGGCCTGCGTTTTCGAACGTGACCTCAGAGGTGTACGTGGATGGCGAACCCTGGCCAGGCTGGATCGGGGTCATCTGATCGCGCGTGTGCACGACGATCTTGCCAAACGGAACCGGTGCGAGCTTGGCACGCACGACGGCGGCTTTCGCTTCAGGACTAAGTGCATCCGTGCTGAAGTGTTGCGCGAAGTAACTGGAGTGATCGGGTGATCCACCGTTCGGCGGCGCGGAAGCGCCCGATTGGCTCACTGACTGATAGCCGATCACCGTACCGGCGTATCCGCCCACCAGCGCCCAGATCAGAACCCACATGTAACGCTTTTTGTTCGCCGCAACTGCAACAGCCATTGCCTGCCCTCTGGTCACTGGATTCGAACCCGCAGATTACCGCAGATCGACAAAGGCGAACGAGACGATCTCGCCCCGCCGTGAACGGGAAAAAGCACGTATTCAGTTGGGTCGCTAGACGATGATCGCGTGGCGCTGCAACGCGCTCATCAGCAACCACAAAACGATCGCGGCAATCGCACCCGCAAGAACATCATCCAGCATCACGCCTAGCCCGTCTTTTACGTGACGGTCCAGCCAACGAATCGGCCAAGGCTTCAACACGTCGAAAAAACGGAACAGAACGAAAGCTGCGACCACGATCCACCATGGCGCAAGAAGCGCGGGAAGCAACGCGATCCATTGGCCGACGAATTCATCCCAGACAAGGCTGCGGTGATCGTCCACGCCCAGGGATCGTCCCGCGATGTCGCAAGCTATTACGCCGATCACGAAGCCGATAACGATCACGAGCACATTGATCGGCAATGACAAATGGCGCAGCAACAGCCATGGCAGAATCGCCGCGAGTGATCCAAAGGTGCCTTGTGCGACAGGAGCGAGACCCGAGCCGAAACCGCAGGCCAACCAGCCCGCTGGCGTGGACAGCAAGGCGTGCCGTTGCTCGGAGGTAAGTGTCTTGCGATCGCTCATGTGCCGAAATGATCCCAGCCGCGATGTTCGAATGCCAGCCGTTGGCCGTCGGCACCGTGCACTTCGACGCCGCTGCCTTCGACGATGCGGCCGATCTTGGTGGCACCGCAGCCTAGTCTGGCAAGGTCGGCCTGTACCGTGGCGACATGCTTCGCGGGAACGGTGAAGCACAGCTCGTAGTCGTCGCCGCCGCTCAATGCAAGATCGCGTGATGCCTGCTCGCCGAAGAGATCGAGCAACGCCGAGGAACGTGGCAGCAACGACGCGTCGATCTCCGCTCCCACGCGACTCGCTGCGCAGATATGCCCCATGTCGGCAAGCAGGCCGTCGGAGATATCGATGCATGCGTTGGCGTTTCCACGCAACGCAAGGCCCGCAGCGACGCGCGGCGTCGGACGATTGAGGCGTTCGATCAGATACGTCGCGCGGGCATCAGCGCCTGCAGCTTCTTGCACAAGCTTGAGGCCCGCCGCGGCATCACCGAGCGTGCCGGTAACGCAGATTGCATCGCCAATCTGTGCACCTGCACGGAGCAACGCTTGACCTGGCGGCACGAAACCGTGGACGGCAACGCTGAGCGTGAGCGCACCGCGCGTCGTGTCGCCACCGACCAGTGCAAGCCGATACGGCTGCGCCAATTGCGCAAAGCCGGCAGCCAGTCCTTCGATGAAGGCAACGTCGGCATTCGGCAAGGTGAGTGCCAGCAACGCCCAGGCAGGCGTGGCACCCATCGCCGCAAGATCGGACAGATTTACCGCCAGCGATTTCCAACCGATATCCGCGGCAGCGGTACCATGCGGAAAATGCACGCCGTCGACCAGCGTGTCGATCGCAACGACCAGTTCCTGCCCTGCCGGCACACCGAGCAACGCGGCATCGTCACCGATACCCAGATGCACATCATCGCGCGCTTGCGCAGTGAGTTCGCGGATACGGTCGATGAGGGAAAATTCCATGGGACCGGTTTACTCCCTCTTCTCTTTCTGACCAATGCGCCTGCACATTTTCGGCAATGCCCAACCTTGCTCCACCGTCATTCCGGCGAAGGCCGGAATCCAGTGCAAATACTCGTCCAAAGGACACAAAACCAATTTGGAGTGCTTCGCACAACGTATCGACACTGGATTCCGGCCTTCGCCGGAATGACGGTGAGGGGGCCTGAAAAGACAGTCATAACTTCAGTCTTCAGGAAAAACAACTCTCACTACCGCTGCTTCTCAGTCACCCGCAACTGCGCAGCAAGCTTATCCAACACACCGTTGACGTAACTATGCCCATGATCAGCACCAAAGCGCTTGGTGACTTCGATCGCCTCATTGATGATCACGCGATACGGCACATCCGGACGGAACTGCAGTTCATAGGCAGCCAGGCGCAGCGCGGCCCGTTCGATCGGGTCGATCTGCGACACCTCGCGGTCGATATAAGGCTTGAGCGCTTCGTCCAGCACATCGAGGTGCTTTTCCACGCCACGCAGGAGGTCTTCGAAGTACTCCAGGTCCGCCACTTCCATATCCTGCTCGTGGCGGAACTGATCGATCACCGAGGTCATCGAGCTGCCGCTCATCTGCCACGCATACAGCGCCTGCAGCGCACGGCGACGGGCGCGCGAGCGCGCGGCGAGATCGATGCCTTCCGGACGCTGGTTCATCAAAGCTTTCCGTACAGATTGACCATTTCCAGCGCGGCGATGGCGGCGTCGGCGCCCTTGTTGCCGGCCTTGGTGCCGGAGCGCTCGATGGCCTGCTCGATGGTGTCGGTGGTGAGCACGCCGAAAGCCACCGGCACGCCCGAACCGTACGAGGCCTGCGCAAGGCCCTTGCAGCACTCGCCGGCGACATAGTCGAAATGCGGCGTGGCACCGCGGATCACGGCGCCCAGCGCGACGACCGCCGCGTACTTGCCCGAATGCGCGAGCTTGTGCGCCGCCTGCGGAATTTCCCAGGCGCCGGGAACGCGGATCAGATCGATCGCATCGTCCTTCACGCCGTGGCGCACCAGCGCATCGCGCGCACCGGCGACCAACGGTTCGACGACGAAGCCATTGAAACGGCCCGCGACGATGGCAAAACGGCCTTTGGGCGTGGCGAAATCGCCTTCGATGGTGTTCATGGTGCTGGATTCCTGGGGTTGGGGCCCGTGCGAGCCGGCTATTTTACGGGTTTGGGGACAGGGTTGCTCGGTCAGGCCACGGAGGGTTCGTGGGCCCGGCGAAGGTGGGGGTAGCCGTGGAAGTCCAGGCTGGCGCGCGTTCCCACCACGCGCAGCCTCGCCGGAACACCGAACGGCAGGGTGAATTTGTCGGCGGCGTGCCCGAAAGGCATGCCGGAAAGCACCGGGATGCCGGCGATGCGCCGGATCTGGCTGAAGCCGTCGTCCAGGTCGTAGCCGTTGTCGTAGGGGCTCGGCCGGCACTGCGTGAAATCCGCCAGGATCAAGGCCCGCTGCCGGCCCAATACGCCCGACAGGTGCAGCTGATACAGCAGGCGCTCGATGCGGAACGGCGGCTCGCCTACGTCCTCCACGAACAGAATGCCGCCCTCGATGCGCGGGAAGTAAGGTGTTTGCAGGAGGCTGCACAGCATGGCCAGGTTGCCGCCCCACAGCGGTCCTTCGACATCGCATTCGGCCGTCTCGCCGCATTCCCAACTCGCCGTGCCTTGCGGTGCGCTGATGGTGCGCCAGAAGTGACGCCACGTAAGCGGGCTCAACTCGACCGGACCGAAGTCGGGGCCGAGCATGGGGCCTCCGAAAGTCACCACTCCGGCCTTCGCATACAGCGCCATCTGCAATGCGGTGAAGTCGCTGTGCCCCACCATCACCATCGGTGCCCCGGCGAGACGTTCGCGCAGCGCGTGGTAATCGACATGTTCCAGCAAACGCGTTGCGCCATAGCCGCCACGGATGGACAAGGCGATATCGGGCAGTTCATCCAGGGCGGCGAGGTTGTTGATGTCCGCCACGCGCTGCGCGTCGCTGCCGGCGTAACGCAGCTCGGTGCGGTCGAGTACATCCACGCCATCCACGATGCATCCCGCATCGCGCAGGCGTGCAACGCCGCGCGTCATCGCATCGCGATCGTGCGGATAGCCGGACGGGGCGATCAGTCGAACACGGCTGGTGTGATGGTCCGGCATGGATGTCGTTGTTCCTTGATCGTCGTGGATGTGTTTACGGGGCGATCTCTGCCGCCGCGACATGGGCCGCGGCGTTCAACACGAGATCGCGCGAGGAGTGCCCCACTTCGATGGGATAGCTGCCTGATGCGACCTTCCATTTGTCCGCCGGCACATCGAAGACCGCCAGCAGACGCGGATCGATCGCCACGCTCACCGTGCGGCTTTGCTTCGGTTGCAGCGACACTTTCTGGAATCCGACGAGACGGCGCGGCGCTTCGCCGCTGTCCGCCGGCATGCCGACATAGACCTGCGGCGTATCCATACCCGCGCGATCGCCGAGATTGGTGACCTTGAAGCTCACCGCGACATGATCGCCCTGCGTGCTTACGCGCAGATCGCTGTAATCGAAGCGGCTATACGAGAGACCGAAGCCGAACGGGAACAGCGGCTCGAGTTTCTTTTCGTCGTACCACTTGTAACCGACAGCGGCGCCGTCGATGTTGTAGTCGACTTCCTGTGCGTTGGTGATCTGTGAACGCGGCAGTTGTTGTTCGCCCTGCGGGAAGGTGACAGGCAAGCGGCCGGAAGGGTTCACCTTGCCGGCAAGTACTTCGGCAATAGCATCGCCGCCACGCGCGCCCGGATACCAGGCTTCGACCACCGCGCCGACTTTCGACAGCCACGGCATCTTCACCGGGCCGCCGTTTTCCAGCACGACGACGCTATGTGGATTGGCCGCTGCCACCGCATCGATCAGGTCGTCCTGCTTGTCCGGCAGCGAAAGGTTCGGTTGATCGACGCCTTCGCACGTCCACTGCGTGGCGAACACCAGAACAACGTCGGATGATTTCGCCAGCGCCGCGGCTTTGGCCGGATCGCTGCCATCGTCGTAAGTGATCTTCGCGTTCGGCAACAGCTTCTGCAGCGCCTTCATCGGCGAAGAAGGATCGTAGACTTTCCACTGCCAGTCGGGCCCCTTCACCGCGGGAATGGCCGGGCCGCCGATGGGCCACACTTCCGCCGAGCCGCCGCCGGACAGCACGCCGACGTCCGCGTGGGCGCCGATGATCGCCACGGTCTTGATGTCCTCGTGCAACGGCAACTGGTCGCGGTCGTTCTTCAGCAACACGATCGCCTGCTCTTCCGCACGCTGAGCGACCAGCGCATCGGCCTCGGCATCGAGCGGCTTGATCACCGGCGGATGATCGAACAGCCCCACCGCGTACATCGAGCGCAGGATACGGTGCACCATGTCATCCAGGCGGCTGCGCGAAACGTCGCCCTTGGCGACGGCCTGCAGCAGCGCACCGAAACTGCTGTACGAATTGCCGAGGCTGACATGGTTCTGATCGACACCCGATACCTGATCCGTGCCGGCCATCGCATCCATCACACCGTGATCGGCACCCCAGTCGGTCATCACCCAGCCCGGGTATTTCCAATCGCCCTTGAGGATGTCGTTCAGCAGATGCTTGTTGGAGCAATCCCACGTACCGTTGACCTTGTTGTAGCCGCACATCACCGAACCGGGGTGGCCATCTTCGATGGCCAGTTCGAAGGCCAGCAGATCCGATTCGCGCATCGCACGCTCGTCGATGTTGGAACTGACCGTGAGGCGGTTGGTTTCCTGGTCGTTCAACGCGTAGTGCTTGATGGTGGAGACGACATGCTGCGACTGGATGCCTCGAATTTCTCCACCGTCGATGCGCGCGGCGAGCAGCGGATCTTCGCCGAGGTATTCGAAGGTACGTCCATCGCGCGGCTCGCGCGTGAGGTTGATGCCACCGGCCAGCAACACGTTGATGCCTTGCGCATGCGCTTCGCCCGCAATCATGCGTCCACCGTCGTAGGCGATCTGCGGATTCCAGGTGGCGGCGATGCCCATGGTCGAGGGCAGCGGCGTGGCATTGCCGGCGTCGCCGCGCACGTGGCGGGGCTGCTTGCCGGGGCCCGCATCCAGCGGATAGTTGTGCACGCCGATGCCCGCGTCGTTTTGCTGCATCGCTGGAATGCCAAGCTTGGGCAGTGCCGGCACGTAACCCGCGGTGCCGATGCCGCCCGGCGGTTGCTGGGCCGACATCATGGTGTTGTAGCTCTGCACCATGTGATACATGTCGTCGAGCGACATGCGTTGCATGAGCTTGTCGGCGCGCTGGTCCGGCGCGAGTGATGATGCCGTTGCATTGGACTGTTGCGCGATGGCGCCCGACATGCACGCAAGCGACAGGGCCACCAGGCATAGCGTGATCGTTTGCTTGCGCGTGAAGAGCAGATCCGTGGCTTTCATCTCGACCTCGTTTCAGCGGAACAGAACCATGCCATAGAGCATGCCATGAAGACGGTGTGCGGGGCGGCAATGGGGAGGCAAAATCCTGACATGTCCATTCCTCCGACGTACCCAGCCACTCCTTACCGTCATTCCGGCGCAGGCCGGAATCCAGTGACCTCAGTCGCGGGGTTTGCGACAAGTCCAAACCTCATCGTTTTGTGCATCTTGGCCTGTTTTGAACACGTCGCACGAGGCAACGAAGTCGCCACTGGATTCCGGCCTGCGCCGGAATGACGGTGAGGAGTGTTCTGGAGTGTGCTAGCCCGCGTGCTCAACCACCTCAAGCCCGAACCCGGCCAACCCGACCAGCTTGCGGGGCGTACCCAGCACACGCAGTCGATGCACGCCGAGATCGGTAAGAATCTGGGCCCCGAGTCCATGCTGGCGCCACTCCTGCTGCTGCATTTCCTCGGGGGCCTGATTGGCGGGCTGACGATTGAGTCGGCGCAACAGCGCTTCTGGCGTGTCTTCGCCGGAAAGCACCAGCAACACGCCGCGGTTTTCATCGGCAATGCGCCGCAACGCCGACGTGACAGTGAGCCCCAGATCATCGCGCTGAAGATGCAACACATCCGAAAGCGTGTTGCGCACATGCACGCGCGACAGCACAGGCGCCCCATCGTCCACGGCACCACGCACCAACGCAAAGTGCAGGCCGTGCCGAATCGCATCGCGATAGGCCACCAGTCGGAATGCACCAAACTCCGTCTGCACGTCTTCTTCATAAACGCGCTGGACGGTCTTCTCGGTTTCCAGCCGATAGCGAATCAGATCGGCAATCGAACCGATCTTCAGGCCGTGCTTCTTGGCGAACACTTCGAGCTCGGGACGACGCGCCATCGAGCCGTCTTCGTGCAGCACTTCGATCAGCACAGCCGACGGTTCAAGGCCCGCAAGCGCGGCGAGATCGCAGCCCGCTTCCGTATGTCCGGCGCGCGTCAGCACACCGCCCGGCTGTGCCGTCAACGGAAAAATGTGACCCGGCTGCGAGAGATCCTGCGGCTTCGCATCCGCCTTCACCGCCACCTGGATGGTGCGCGCGCGATCGTGCGCGGAGATGCCGGTGGTGACGCCTTCCGCCGCTTCGATCGAAACGGTGAAGTTGGTGTGATAAGGCGAGGTGTTGTCGCTCACCATCGGACGCAGGCCAAGCTGGCGCGTGCGCTGTTCGGTCAGCGTGAGGCACACCAGGCCGCGCGCCTCGCGCACCATGAAGTTGATGTCTTCCGGCCGCACCATTTGCGCGGCCATGATCAGATCGCCTTCGTTCTCGCGGTCTTCGTCGTCGAGGATGACAACCATGCGGCCGGCACGGATGTCTTCGAGAATTTCGGGAATCGTGTTGAATGCCATGTCTTGTTCCTTAGCTCTGCTCCCTCCCTGCTTGCAGGAGAGGGTTGGGGAGGGGTTACGCACACTCGCGAAGGCGCCTCTCTTCCCTTGCACGCAAAGGAAGAGTCGCGACGAAAATCACGCAAAACCGTGCTGCTTCAAAAAGTTCTCATCGATGCGCGACGATTCGCCGCTGCCCATCAACCGTTCGACATACCGCGCCACCACATCCACTTCGATGTTCACGGCATCACCCGCACGGCGCGCATGGAACGCGGTGTGCTCCACCGTATGCGGAATCAGGTTCACGCCGAAGCGGTTGCCCGCGACTTCGTTGACCGTCAGGCTGGTTCCATCGATGCAGATCGAACCCTTGGATGCGATGTAGCGCGCGAGTGCCGCCGGCACTTCGAAAGTCCAGCGCAGCGAGCGGCCATCCGGCGTCACGGAGACCACCTTGCCCACGCCGTCGACGTGGCCGGATACGAGATGCCCGCCCAGGCGATCGGCCAGGCGCAACGCTTTTTCCAGATTCACCGGATCGCCGGCCTTGTGCTTGCCCAGCGTTGTAAGCGAAAGCGTTTCGTTGGAAACGTCCGCACCGAATCCGTGTGCGTCCAGCGAGACGACGGTAAGACATACGCCGGATACGGCAATGCTGTCGCCCAGCTGCACGTCGGCGAGATCGAGATCGGCGGTATCGACATGCAGCCGCACATCGCCGCCGCGCGGCTCCTGCCGCACGATGCGGCCCACGCTTTGAATGATTCCGGTGAACATCAGCGCACCTCCTGGACGAAGATGGCCGCGAACTTGAAGCAACGATTGATCATGAAACGTTCTCCACGCAAAGCGGTGTGGGAACGCCCCAAGGCATGAGGCACATGCACCGCTTGCGCGATGCATGCAGCCGTCTTCTTTCATCCGGACTGTGCGCCCAGCGGCGAACCGCTGCTGCGTAAACCGTCGGCTCCGGCTTCTGACCGGATCTGCTGACCTTCCGGCGGGGCCGGAAGCGCTCGCGGGCTTGGGTCTTGCGACCCCTACCGCCGGTGGGGAATTCCACCCCGCCCTGAAGACGTTTGTTCTTGAGTGCCGAAAACCGGCCTGTTTAGTTTAACACCTGGGAGCCGGTTCTTCGGCCACCCGGGCGGAATTCAGCGTTCACGCCTGCGGACGCAGGCGGATTCGCCAGTCCTGGCCGACCTGGCGCTGGTCCAGAACCTGGAGCTGCCAGCGGTCGGCCATGTCCGTGAGCGTAGGCAAACCCAGCAACGGGCGGGCGCTGTCGCCCAGCAGCACCGGTGCCACGTAGATCAGCAGTTCATCGACCAAGCCTTCCGTGAACAGTGCGCCGCAGAGCATCGGGCCGGCTTCGACATGCACTTCGTTGCAACCTCGCTCGGCCAGCAACCTCATGACTGCGTGTAGATAGAGCCCGCCATTCTTTTCGTCAACGACAACCCGCTCGACACGCGCAAAACGTTCATCGGTGGCCGACGCGTTGGCTTCATGCAGAAGCAGGGTTTGCACGTGTCCGTCCAGTACGTGACTGCCTGCCGGCGTTCGCAAGTGACGATCGAGAACTACGCGCATCGGCGGCGTAAACGCGACAGGCTCGTTTCCTTCCGATGACAATGCCCGAACCGTCAAACGCGGATTGTCTGCGAGCACGGTACCACTCGCACTGAGAATGGCCGAGCTGCGTGCCCGCCAACGCTGCACATCCGCGCGCGCCGCGTCACCGGTGATCCATACCGACGCGCCGTTGGCCAACGCGGTGCGGCCGTCCAAGCTCATGGCAAGTTTGACGCGCACCCACGGACGCTTGCGCTCGATGCGACTGAAGAAACCGATATTGAGTTCGCGGGCTGCATCGCGCATCAACCCGGTCTCGACCTCGATGCCTGCCGCGCGCAGCTTCGCCACGCCATGGCCATCGACCTGCGGAAACGGGTCTTCGGCTGCAATGACGACGCGTGCTACGCCTGCCGCGACCAACGCATCCGCGCATGGCGGCGTGCGACCCCAATGCGCGCATGGTTCCAGGGTGACATAGGCCGTCGCGCCTCTCGCCTGCTCACCCGCCTCGCGCAAGGCAAACACTTCGGCGTGCGGTTCGCCGGCCCGCTGGTGCCAGCCCTGGCCGAGAACCCGCTCACCGTTGGCTATCACGCAGCCCACGCGCGGATTCGGCTGCGTGGTGTAGAGACCGCGCTCGGCCAGGCGCAGAGCTTGCGCCATATGCATATGATCAATGGTACCGAACGTGTCTGGACGTCTACTCATAAGCTGTGAGTTTGCGCGATCACGCACCGTTTGTCGCGTCACGTATGGCAGGAGTACGCTTGCCGGGTTCTTGCCGCTTCCGACCAGGATATAAACCATGATCCACGAAAGCATTCTAGACACCATCGGCAACACGCCCATCGTTCGCCTTCATCGCGTCGCGCCAGCCCATGTCACGCTTTATACGAAAGTCGAAGCGTTCAATCCGGGCGGCTCGGTGAAGGATCGTCTCGCTATTGCGGTGATCCTCGACGCCGAGAAGAAAGGCCTGCTCAAACCCGGCGATACCGTGGTCGAAGCCACATCGGGCAATACAGGCGTGGCGCTGGCGATGGTCTGCGCCGCGCGCGGTTATCGCTTCGTCGCGACGATGACCGAAACGTTCTCCGTCGAGCGACGCAAGCTGATGCGTGCGTACGGCGCGAAGGTGATCCTGACGCCAGCCGCCGAGCGCGGCAGCGGCATGGTCAAGCGCGCCGAAGCATTGGCGGAGAAATACGGCTGGTTTCTGCCTAGGCAATTCCAGAATCCGGCGAATCCCGCCTATCACCGCAACACCACGGCAGCGGAAATCCTGCGCGACTTCGCTGGCCGTCGGCTGGATGCCTTCGTCACCGGCTGGGGCACTGGCGGCACGCTGACCGGCGTCGGCGAGATGCTCAAGCTCGCACGTCCTGAGGTGAAGATCGTGGTTTCCGAGCCTGCCGGCGCTTCCCTGCTCAAGGATCAACCGTGGCAACCGCACAAGATCCAGGGCTGGACGCCGGATTTTGTGCCCGAGGTGCTCAATCGCAAGGTGTTCGATCTGGACCTGCCGGTTGACGATGTGCTTGCCCGCGACACCTCGCGCCGCCTCGCGAAGGAAGAAGGCATCTTCGTCGGCATTTCCGCTGGCGCCACGGTGGCTGCCGCGCTCAAGTTTGCGGAAACGGCCGAGAAAGGCAGCGTGATTCTGGCGATGTTGCCGGATACCGGTGAGCGGTATCTGTCCACGTTCTTGCTTGAAGGGGTGGAAGAAGGAACGGACGAACCCTGGTTGGAAAGTCTTGGCTGACCGACGAGAGCGCTGATCCCGCCTCACCGTCATTCCGGCGCAGGCCGGAATCCAGTATCAATAGGCGTCCGAAGGACACGAAATCTATTTCGAGTGCTTCGCACGGTTTATTAAGACTGGATTCCGGCCTGCGCCGGAATGACGGTGAGGGTGTTGAAGCAAATGGGTGGACGTGACGCAGTCGCTTCGCGCTGCACTCAATTCTTGCGGTGACGCTTCACCGCCGCAGCCGCAGCGGCATCACCCAGCAGCGAAAGCTGCAGATTCTCCAGCCCGGGAAGATCGCGCTCCAGCTTTTCGATCTCTTCGCGGAACGCATGCACGTCCTCGAACTTGCGATAGACCGAAGCAAAGCGCACGTAGGCGACCTGATCGAGCTTCTTCAGCTCACGCATCACCAGTTCGCCGACATGACGCGACGGCACTTCGCGCTCGCCGCTCTTGCGCAGGTCGTCGATCACCGCGCGCACGGACGCATCCACGTCATGGCTTGCCACCGGACGCTTCTGCAGCGCGCGCTCGAAACTGGTGCGCAGCTTGCGCTCGTCGAAGCTTTCGCGCCGCTCTCCGCTTTTCACGATCGCGGGCAACTTCAGCTCGGCCGTTTCGAACGTATTGAAGCGTTCGCCGCATTTCGGACACTCGCGACGGCGGCGCACCGTGGCACCGTCTTCGGCAAGGCGTGAATCGATCACACGGGTGTCTTCATGCTGGCAGAAAGGACAATGCATGGGTCAGGCGGCTTTCCCTATGCGCATCTCGCTGGCCGCTTGCAGGAACGCTTCCACAAGCGGCGGACAAACGCCGTTCAACGCGGCGCGTTCGTGCTGGAACAGGGTGGCGATGAAAAACGGATGACCGTCCAGCTCCAGCGCACGGGCATCATCCTGATCGTCTACGGCGGTAATGCGCAAGTTCCGACCGGCAATCGCCCCGCTGAAACCGCTGCCAAGGCCGTAGCGGCAGTGGTAGCCCTCCTGGATCGCGTCCTTGCCGTAGATGGCCGCGATGCGCGAGCCGGGCACCAGATGCACCCGGTCCTGCACCTCGACCAGCCCGCACAGGAGCGGCACGATCACCGGACGGGCGGCATCCGGCGCGGTCTCGGCATGGTCCGCATCGGCCCAGCCGAGCACGTTGCGGGCGTATTCCACCACGGCGTGCTGAAAGCCGCCGCAGGTGCCAAGGAAAGGGATGCCCCCTTCCCTGGCATGGCGAATGGCGGTGAGCGCGCCGTCCATGCTCCGGTACGGACTGGCCGGCACGCACCACAACGCGTCGAAATGGTTCAGGACCTCGCCGTTGCCGACGGTGTCCGTGCCGATCCAGGACACCTCGATGGGTGTCGCAGTCGCCTCTGCGGCCATCGCAAGCGCCAGCGGGATCGCCCGATGCGCGACGACGCCGTCATCGCGATCGCCGATCAAACCCACGCGCAGCGCCTGCATGGCTCTCGCCTCAGGCATACACCGGGAACTTCTTGCACTGCGCGGCGACCTTCTCGCGTACGGCCTTGATCACCGATTCGTCGGCCGGCGCATCGAGCACGTCGCAGATCCATTGAGTGAGTTCGATCACGTCGGCTTCCTTGTAGCCGCGCGTGGTCACGGCGGGCGTGCCGACGCGCAGGCCGGAGGTCACGAACGGCGAGCGCGGGTCGTTCGGCACGGCGTTCTTGTTGACCGTGATGTGCGCCTTGCCGAGCGCGGCTTCCGCATCCTTGCCGGTGACGTCGCGGCCGATCAGGTCGATCAGCATCAGGTGGTTTTCGGTACCGCCGGAAACGACCTTGTAGCCGCGCTCGATCAGCGTCTTGGCCATCGCCTTGGCGTTCTTCACCACCTGCGCCTGGTAATCCTTGAACGAGGGCTCCAGCGCTTCCTTGAACGCGACGGCCTTGGCCGCGATCACGTGCATCAGCGGGCCGCCCTGGATGCCGGGGAACACGATGGACTGCAATTTTTTCTCGATCTCTTCGCCAGCGTCCTTGGCGATCACGAAACCGCCGCGTGGTCCGCGCAGCGTCTTGTGCGTGGTGGAGGTGACCACGTGCGCATGCGGCAACGGGCTGGGATAAACACCCGCGGCAATCAGGCCGGCGACGTGCGCCATGTCCACGAAGAGATAGGCACCGACCTTGTCGGCGATGGCGCGGAAACGCGCCCAGTCCATCACCTGGGAATAGGCGCTGAAACCGGCAACGATCATCTTCGGCTTGTGCTCGAGGGCGAGGCGCTCGACTTCGTCGTAATCGACCAGGCCTTGTTCGTTCACGCCGTACTGCACGGCATGCATCAACTTGCCGGAGATGTTCACCTTGGCGCCGTGCGTGAGGTGGCCGCCGTGCGCCAGGCTCATGCCGAGGATGGTGTCGCCCGGATTGAGCAGCGCGAAGTACACCGCCTGGTTGGCCTGCGAACCGGAGTGCGGCTGCACGTTGGCGTAGGTGGCGCCGAACAACTGCTTGAGGCGCTCGATGGCGAGGCGCTCGGCCACGTCCACATACTCGCAACCGCCGTAGTAGCGCTTGCCGGGATAGCCTTCGGCGTATTTGTTGGTGAGCACCGAACCCTGGGCTTCCAGCACGCGCGGACTGGCGTAGTTCTCCGAGGCGATCAGCTCAACGTGGGTTTCCTGGCGTCGGGCTTCGTCGGCAATGGCCTTGGCCAGTTCATCGTCATAGCCGGCGATGGTGTCAGTCTTCGGGAACATTCGAGCCTCTTGGGGTGGCGAGCGGGGTTCAGACGCGAAATTGTAATAGTCGCGGGGGTTTGCGGCCACCGCGAAATCTGCATAAGCGGACGATGCGGGCTGTCCAAGCCGAAACCGTAACGTATTGAGGCGCATGGAATATCGCCCTGGCTATCCATCCCCACATTGCCTGGGATCAGCGAAAGGTCCAACCACTTCTGCTGGGGGGCGGGAGCCGTGCGGCGCACGAAAGCGACGTCAGTATGCTGCTCCACAGTCCGTGGTGGAAAAGCCTGATTGATCCCGCACGCATCAGCGCCACAGGCTTTTCGGCGGACGGCTACACCAGCTTGTCCGTTGTAGGTGTCGCTCCGCAATTCAAGCGCTCTCGATTGCTGCCAACGCTTTCCCCACGACGAGATCGTCTGTCACAACGTGAAGCGGATCGAGGCAGAAGCCGCCAGCCTGGGACGGACGATGGATCAATGGCCCGCCGAGATACAAGCCCGGGTCATTCGAGCCTAAAGCGGATTTTTTCGAGTTGCCCATGAGGAGATTCTCCGTCTTTGGACAACACTCATGTTCGGCAGAGGGGGCAAACGACACCAATCGTGAACACCCATCATGCCCTTATCTATCGCCTAAACCAGTGTCAGTAAGTGAACTAGGAACTGTTCTTTTATTCTTTTGAACCATTCTTTTGATCTCTGGCATGGATGACGAACGTCGCAATGCAGCCCATACCGAAGCAGACATAATCAACACGCCGCCCAACCACGCTCTGGCGCTCAGAGTTTCGTGAAGCCAGTAGACGGCGAAGAGAGCACCAAAAACGGGCTCCATTCCCATAAGGAGAGAGACCCTGGTGGGAGACGTACGCCGGAGCGCGTAATTTTGCGCGAAAAAAGCGAATAGCGTACAAAACACCACAAGGAATCCGGTTGAGGACCAGAAGAGGGGCGCATGAGGAAGTTCTGGAAGTCCGCCAGGCAACACGGCAATCCCGAGTATCACGCAGCCCAATCCGACGACCCCGGTTTGAACTCCGGTTAACGGAAATGCGGGAATGTCTCGTCCTCTGGTCAGTTTATTCGTAAACGTCACCATCATGGCCCGTAACACTGCCGCCGCCAGTATCAGGGCATCACCACCGTTCAACGACAGGGTCGCCCCTGAGGTCAATAACCACGCTCCGACCAGAGAAACACCCGCCGCCACAAAGCCAGCGATGCTCGGGCGAAATCCCAGCACGATCCATTCCACAAAGGGCGTGAACACCACACACATGCTGATGAGAAAGGCGGCGTTTGACGCCCGCGTCAGCGACAGACCATACGTTTCGCTGACAAAAATGGATAAGAGAATAAGGCCAAGGGGAACCCCAGCTTTCAATACCGCCACTCTCCTGTGCCTTGTCAATCCCCGCCATGCTGGTTGCAAGAGAGCCGACGTGATGCAAAAGCGGACAGCCAAGAAGCCAAGCACGGGGTAAAACAGCACTGCTGTTTTAGCTAAGCCATAGCTCGCGCCCCACACCAACGCGACTAGGAGGAGCATGACCTCCGCCCACAAATAAGCACGACGGCCGTCGAGAATTGCTTCGTTTGTACTCACGGTGCGAACATCGCAATCAACATGTCGCGATAGCCTTCATCGACTGGGACGAGGCGCGCAATGGGTTGGACACAGTGCTTCGTTCGCTGATCGTCCAGGAATAGGAAGTCGCCCCCATCCTTCAGCATGACCGAGGCTTCGACCTGTTCACCGTCACTTGAATAGACGGAGCTTTCGCCGCCGACAATGTTGTGGCGCTTAATCAGAAGCGACAGGACAAAATCGCATCCATCGCGGTGAACGCCTTCGGGTGTTGGCTTGCCAACTTCTCCGGCTTTAGCAAAGATCCGGTTCTGGAAGACTTTGACTGTCCATCGCGAGCGTGGCTGCAATGGCGCTAGCACATCGATACAAGAAAGAAGCGCATCTTGGAATGCCGAATTTTTCTGGATGTCTTCACGAATTGCCCGATACCATCGGTCAATTCCTCCATTTAAAGGATTGTATTCCCGGCTTTGCCGATACGGGACATGGGGCAGCACCGTTACCGACCGATCCGTGGAATCGACCTGGAACTCAGAGTAGCGCCGGTATCGGTAGGTTCCGCCATCAGCCATGTATTCGTCTTGTTTCAGGTCGTTCCAACTATCCGCAAGCAGGTTCCAGGCGGGGGATGTAGTGAAGCCAGTGCCGAATAGGTCTGCTGGACCGCCATGCAAGAATGCTCTGGATTGCAGAATTTTACTCTGGGAGTTCATGGCGCTAGTCATGCTGCAACCATCTCCGTCTTGGTGTCGGTGACGACCGGCATGTCGCTAAGGCGGCGTGCCCCGCGAATGGCTGCGACGGCTTTCTCCCATGTGTCGCGGTCAGTGAGGTAGCGCGCGTTCTTGGCTTGTATCGAGCACACGTCTGCCGCGCCCTGGCGTAGACGATATTCAACCGTGCCGGAGATTCTCGACGCGGCGCTTGCGATGAAACTTTCGGCCGCGGTTCTCAGTTCGTCGTACCAACGTCCTTCAATAGCTTCACGGACCCATAATTGTTCAAGTGAAATTTTCTCGCGCAGCACCTCTGCATTGAGCACGGCGGTCTCCAAATGACGGTACGCATCCATCAGGATGAAGGCCGCGGGTGCTTCACGAACCTCTAGCACCTTTTCCCCCTTTTCCAAATGCTCAAGTCCCGCGTAGCGGCCGATTTGAAAGCTACCCACTTTGAGATTTGTCGCCTCGATCAATTCCACTAATGGCATATCTATCCCATCGATGGCGACCGGCACGCCACGTTCAAAACGGATAGCGAAGTCAGAACTGAAGCGCCGCGACAAGCTCTCCGCCGTCCAGTCGAATAATCCGTCAGGGACACAAAATGCTTCTGGGTTATCAAGAGACCCGGATTCAAATTCCCGGCACCACAAATTGGCATCACCGCTAACACCGCGAGCTTGAAAGCTACTCAAGCCGACAGCTTTGAGTCCGGCAATTTTCTCCTCGCGGGTAAGCGCTGAAAACTCATATGGCGTCCCGTAATAACCAGAGAAACCAAGCTGTTCGATGGAGCCATTCAATCGCCGCAAACTGTTCTGCGACTGATTGGCCGTGTGCACGATTGCTCCGCAACCAAGCTTCATGGCGAACTCAACGGCATAGCGAGCGATGATCGGACGCGACAGGGACGAGCTGATGGGATACATACCCATATATCGAGCATTGGCTCGAATAGCCGACAGAACGGCATCGCGTGCGAAGGTTGCGCGACCATCTACTACAATGGAGCGAGCGCCAAACCGATGTGCAAGTTCTTCAAGATCTGACCGATTGACACCGCAACCCAGGTCAATGGTTAGGCAAAAAATTTCAGTGCCTGCGCTTCTCGCTAATTCCTTGAGGAGGAATGTGCTGTCTAAGCCACCACTGAATAAAGTTAATATCCGCGGAACCTGCTGACATACATATGATAGATCATCAAGGCTGCGGATCATGGTTACATTTTGCATGAACGATAGAACCTCTTTCTTTCATTGATGTCACTGCGCCGCGAACAAAACCGTGTCGAACGCATGCGGCTGCAGTTTTGACGACGAAGTCACTCTCGCCTATCGACGAGACCTCGACGTAGCCCAGCACCAGGCCTGCCCTTTATGGATGTCATGCGCACTCCTCGACACCCAGCACAAACGAACACACCGACTCCGTTTGCCTAATACTTGTTCGTAGAAAAATTACTACAAAAAGCATGCATCGTATGTGAGGTTTTTCCTGTAAAATTGAGCGAAAAAAGTCATACATTGAAATGTCGACAGCGATCCACCAGGGAAGGCTTCTGCCCAATTCAAAAAAGTAGATGCGTTGTCAAAACTGAAAACTGAAAACCGAGGTGAGGCTTTGAGGTTTTCCCACGTTTTCATGCAGGCATCCACAGCTGATCAAGACACAATGAACCTGCTCGGAAGTTTGGGCGATTCGCAGCCTTGCATTGAGGCATGGTCTGACTTGCAGCAACTGGCGACAATCAAGGCACACCACATGCTCGTAGAGCAAAACGAACGTAATGCAGGAAATAGTTTTCGTCGCAATCGTTCAACCATTCAAACACGCGTCGTGATATGAGCATCACCGCTTCGACGTAAGCTTCATGTTCCCTGCGCAAAGGCGATGGCATCGCCGGATCGACAAAAGCACTAATTACGTGGGCCACGTAACCCGCAATCATCCAGCGCGGGTCGCCGCATCGCCACCGCGCTCACCATCACATAGCTGATAATCATCAACAGCAACCATGCACCGAGCTTCGACAGCGGCACCATGCTCCACGCGTGTCGCTGCGCCGGATAGCGCCAAGCGGCAGTGAACGTGCCCATGTTCTCGGCGAACCAGATGAACGTCGCGACCAACACGAAACCGAGCAACAGCGGCATGCGCCGATGCACATCGCGGATGCGGAAATAAACCCACGTGCGTCCAAACAGCACGGCAACGGCGATGAACAGAAGAACGCGCACATCCGGCAAAAAGTGGTGCGTGAAGAAATTCACGTAGATCGCAATCGCCAGCCACACCGTCGCCGCAAAAGGCGGATGCCGCACAAAACGAAAATCGAACAGCCGCCACGCCCGCGCGATATAGCTGCCGATCGATGCGTACATGAAACCGGAGAACAACGGCACGCCGGCGATGCGCAACAGAGAGGCTTCCGGGTAGACCCACGATCCCACGGAGGTCTTGAACAGCTCCATCACCGTGCCGACCACGTGGAACATCAGGATGACTTTCGCCTCGTCGCGACTTTCCAGCCGCGTGGCGATCAGCACGCACTGGATCGCCAGCGCGGCGAGCGTGAGGAAGTCGTAGCGCGCCAGCGCCGCGCCACGCGGATAGAACGCCCAGGTCAGCCACAGCAAGGCCACCATGCAACCGCCGAACAGGCAGGCCGACGCCTGCTTGACGCCGAAGCACGCCAACTCGTGCAACGCGGTGGCGTAGCGGCCGCGCGATTGGGCCCACACCGCTATGCGGCCATCCCAGCGTCGAAGCCAGTTCAGCCCATCGTCCCCACGTTTGAGGGGGCCGGCAGCTTCCATTGATCGCTCCATCCGTGATCCGTGGAGCATGGCGGCCGGAGCTGACCGTCAATGGCGCGAAAAATGGCGCAACGATGGCCATCTGGCTGCACGGGAGCGACGTCCGGGCCGTCAACCGTCACCGGGAATGACCACGCAGCCGCTATAATGCCGGGTTTGATACCCACGCCCCGCGCGTCGCCCATCCACCCGGGCCGGCCACGCGCACGCTTTCGGAGCCAGCATGCAATACATCTACACCATGAACGGGGTCAGCAAGATCGTTCCCCCGAAGCGCCAGATCATCAAGGACATTTCGCTGAGCTTCTTCCCGGGCGCCAAGATCGGCCTGCTGGGCCTGAACGGCGCGGGCAAGTCGACCGTGCTGCGCATCATGGCGGGCGTGGACACCGATTTTCAGGGCGAAGCCCGCCCGCAGCCCGGCACCAAGGTGGGCTACCTGGCGCAGGAGCCTCAGCTGGATCCCGACAAGACAGTTCGCGAAGCGGTGGAGGAAGGCGTATCCGTCATTCTCGACGCTCAGAAGCGTCTTGAAGAGGTTTACGCGGCTTACGCCGAGGAAGGCGCCAATTTCGACAAGCTTGCCGCCGAACAGCAAGAGCTGGAAAACATCCTCGCCGCCAACGACGCCCACGCGCTGGAGCGCCAGCTCGAAGTGGCCGCCGATGCGCTGCGCCTGCCGCCGTGGGACGTCAAGATCGGCCCGCTGTCCGGTGGCGAAAAGCGCCGCGTGGCGCTGTGCCGCCTGCTGCTCTCCAAGCCCGACATGCTGCTGCTCGACGAGCCCACCAACCATCTGGACGCCGAATCGGTGGAATGGCTGGAGCACTTCCTGCAGGACTATCCCGGCACCGTGGTAGCCGTCACCCATGATCGCTACTTCCTCGACAACGCCGCCGAGTGGATTCTCGAACTCGACCGCGGCCGCGGCATTCCTTGGAAGGGCAACTACACCGAGTGGCTGGAACAGAAGGACCAGCGCCTGAAGCAGGAAGCGCAGCAGGAAAAGTCGCGCCAGAAGGCGATCGAGAAGGAACTGGAATGGGTGCGCTCCGCAGCCAAGGGCCGTCAGTCCAAGGGCAAGGCGCGACTGAACCGCTTCGAGGAACTGAACTCCGTCGACTACCAGCGTCGCAACGAAACCAACGAAATCTTCATCCCGCCGGGCGAGCGCCTGGGCCAGGAAGTGATCGAGTTCAAGAACGTGAGCAAGTCGTTCGGCGACCGCCTGCTGATCGACGATCTGTCGTTCAAGGTGCCGCCGGGCGCCATCGTCGGCGTGATCGGTCCGAACGGCGCCGGTAAATCCACGCTGATGAAACTGATCACCGGCGTCGAGAAGCCTGACAACGGCGAAGTGAAACTCGGTCACACCGTGAAGCTTGCCTACGTCGACCAGTCGCGCGGCGCGCTCGACGCGAAAAACAACGTATGGCAGGAAGTCTCGGGTGGATCGGACATCCTTACCATCGGCAACTTCGAGATCCAGTCGCGCGCCTATATCGGCCGCTTCAACTTCAAGGGCACCGATCAGCAGAAGATCGTCGGCAACCTCTCCGGCGGTGAACGCGGCCGCCTGCATATGGCCAAGACCCTGCTGCAGGGTGGCAATGTGCTGCTGCTCGACGAGCCTTCGAACGACCTGGATATCGAAACCCTGCGCGCCTTGGAAGACGCCCTGCTGGAGTTCCCGGGCTGCGCGATGGTGATCTCGCATGATCGCTGGTTCCTCGACCGCATCGCCACGCACATCATCGCTTTCGAAGGCGACTCGCACGTGGAATTCTTCCCCGGCAACTACAACGAATACGAAGCGGACAAGAAGCGTCGCCTGGGCGAGGAAGCTTCGAAGCCGCATCGTGTGAAGTACAAGAAGCTGGCTTAAAGCACGGCTTTTGCGTCTGCCTCCTCTCCCCCGGGACGCGGGGAGGGGCCATGGATGGCCCCGCTCTGAGGAGCGAGGAAGAGGATTGAGGTGAGGGGTCACGCCTTGCCCAGGCCTCAATAGAATCGCGTCCTGATTCATCTACACCGCAAGATTGTCCCCTCACCCCACCCTCTCCCCGAAGGGGAGAGGGAATAAGGCGACAAGGAGAGAGACCATGCATTTCATGCAATCCCTGCAACAGGCATGGACCGGCAACAACTCGCTGGTCTGCGTGGGACTCGATCCGGAACCGGCGAAATTTCCCGCGCATCTGAAAGGCCGCGCGGATGCCGTGTTCGAATTCTGCAGTGCCATCGTCGATGCCACCGCCGATCTCGTTTGCACCTATAAACCGCAGATCGCCCACTTCGCTGCACTGCGCGCGGAAGATGCGCTCGAGCGGCTGATTGCGCACATTCACGCCAAACATCCGGGCGTGCCGGTCATCCTCGATGCCAAGCGCGGCGATATCGGCAGCACCGCGCAGCACTACGTCACCGAAGCCTTCGATCGTTACGGCGCCGACGCCGTCACGCTCAATCCCTACCTCGGCCGCGATTCGGTGCAGCCGTTTCTCGATCGCGCCGACAAAGGCGTGATCCTGCTGTGCCACACCTCCAATCCCGGTGCCGCCGATCTGCAGGATCTCGACATCGGCGGCAAGCCGCTCTATCAGCATGTCGCGCAAATGATTGCGCGCGACTGGAATACGCACGGCAACTGCGCGCTCGTCACGGGCGCCACGTGGCCGGAGCAGCTCGCGCAAGTGCGTTCCCTGGTCGGCGATGTCCCATTGCTCGTTCCGGGCATCGGCGCGCAGGGCGGCGACGTGGAAGCCGTGGTTCGCAACGGCCGCACCTCGGCAGGCGCCGGGTTGATGATCAGTTCCTCGCGCGCCATTCTCTACGCAGGCAGCGGCGCGGATTTCGCCCAGGCCGCTCGCACGGCCACCATCGCGTTGCGCGATACCATCAACCGCTATCGCCAGCACTAACGCGGTCGGCACTCCCCGTTCGAAGGAAGACTCGCACCGGCGTCCGGTGCGGTCGCCGCAAGTTGACGTTTTTGCAACCCTGCGAAGGGTCGATGGATGCGGTTTTTCCCTGCCTGAACCAGCCTGACTGGCACGTTTCTTTCGCGATTGCGTTGCAAGCCGTTTGCAACCTTGAAATGGCTAACAACCGCGCGCCATAACGCGTCGGTTTTCGCCCCGCAATCGCGTAATCCCCCCATCCCCAAAGCCCTGCCGCTATGTCAGTATCCAGCGCGGAGATCCGGCGTGGCGCCGGTCGGCAACCATGCGAAGGAAACGTATGCCGGCATCGAATGGGTGGGATCGAAACGTGACCGCAAGAATGGTTGGGTTCGTGCGCAAGTTGTCGCTGGCATGGTGTCTGGTCGTGATCTCGGTGGGACTGATAGGTCCTGCCCACGCCGCCAGCCCCGATCCCAGCCTGGCCGCGAAGATCAATGCGGCGACGTTCGAAGTGGTTATCCCAAAGGAGGTCAACGATCCGCTGATCTACGAAAAGCCGCTGCCGCTCGATCTGCTGCCCTATCAGGAACGCACCGACAAATATTTCTCGGTGGGCACCGCTTTTTCATTGGGCAACAATCGTTATGTCACCGCTGGCCACGTGCTGATGGTCGGCATCGGCGATCTGACCGGACCGCCCGCGCTGCGCGATGCGAACGGCCACGTTTACGCCATCGACAAAATCCTGAAGTTCTCGCTACAGCAGGACTTCGTGATGTTCTCGCTGAAGGAGCAGCCCGGCAACGTCTCGCTGGACACCAACATCAAGCCGGCGGTCAACAGCGTCGTCTACGCCGTGGGCAACGCACTCGGAACCGGCGTGGTGATCCGCGATGGTCTTTACACTTCCGATACGCCCGAGGAAGAAAACGGTCGCTGGAAGTGGATGCGCTTCTCGGCTGCCGCCTCGCCCGGCAACAGCGGCGGTCCGCTGCTCGACCAGGACGGCAAGGTCATCGGCGTCGTGTTGATGAAGTCGGCGAACGAAAACCTCAACTACGCCTTGCCGATCAGCGAAGTGCTCAATGCACCGGACAAGCTGGCGGTGATGGACAAGCGCATGTCTTACCAGCTGGACGTGCTCGACTACGACCAGAACGGCAACTTCAAGGCCCAGTTTCCGCTGCCGAAAAGCTACGACGACTTCAGCGCCACCTATCTGAAGCTGCAGAACGCTTACAACGAACAACAACTCAAGGCCCTGTTGCAACAACAAGCGGGCGATCTATTTCCGCACGGCGCGGGCTCCAGGCAGATTCTGCACGACACGCCCGAGTTGAGCCTCTTCCCGGAACTGATCGTGCATAACCGCAGCGGCCAGTGGGGTTACGCGGGACGCGAACTCAATCGGGTTCCGCTCAGCGGCAACGGCTATGTCGCCAGCGGCTATGTCGGCCACAACTTCCTGATGCATCTGCGCCGCCCCGACGACATGAAGGCCTCGGTTTTCTACGGCGACCCGAAGGCGATGATGGATCTGGTGCTCAAGACCGGCTACTGGTACCGGCAAGTCGGCCCGGAAAAGATCAAGATCACCTCGATGGGCAAGCCCACCACCGACACCACCTACACCGACAGCTGGCAGCGGCATTGGAAGGTGTTCATCTGGCCGCAACCGCATATCAATGGCGAAGTGGTCGTGTTTGCGCTGCCGGTCACCGATGGCTACGCCATCATGATGCGCATCAATCCTTCGATGGTGACGCATGACAGCCTGATCGACATGAAAGCGTTGACCGATTTCTTCAACGTCGATTACGGCGGCACGCTGGCCCAGTGGAAAGAATTCCTGTCCGACAAGTCCTTGCTGCCGGAGGTGCTGAAAGACACGCACATCGACTTCGATTACGGCAAGCGCTTCGGCTACGACTCCAGCAGCATCAACTTCAGCTATCCGGCCTCGTTGCAGACGATCGGGCCGGACAATTTGCTTTCCGTTGGCGTCGGCTATTACCAGAAGAACGACAAGTTTGTGTTGGAAGCGGGCTATGTGCAGATCCGCCTGAACAACACGGATCCGGATCGCATCAGCATCCGGCGCCATGTCGCGCCGAGTGCCGATCTCGACGACAACTACAAGCAGAACTGGGGCAAGCTGTTGCACAAACAGCATCCCTACGACGGCGTGGCCTACAACGACGGCGACGAGATGGATATCGCCAGCGTCATCGACGCCCCGGCCAACGATGCGCCGGCCGAACTTTATACGGCTTTCTACGGAACCCAGGGCACGCACAAGCCCGAGGACATGAAGGCCAAGCTCGATCTGATCACCCAGCAGTTCAAGCTCAAATCGCATTGACGATTCGAGGCATGCAGCTTGCAGCTGCATGCCTCTGCCGCTTTAGGCGCTCTCGACGGAAGCGACTACCGGTACGGCAGGCATGGATGTCGCCGGCGATTTCAGCCACCGCGCGCGAATCCAGCGTTCGCTGGGCACCGAAATCACACGCGCGACCAGGTAGCCGAGCAGCCAGCACAAAGGCACCGTCGGCAAATACCACAGCACACCCCATTTCATGTCGCCGCTCCATAGATGGAACAGGCGTACGGCTGCCGTCACCACAAACATGTGGCTCAGATAAATTTCATAGCTCAAGCGGCCAAAGGATCGCAGCCAGTTCAGCCCGCGCCATGCACGCCAAGCACCAGCACTCTGCCGCCACTGCAAACCGATCAGCAGACACATGACCGACACGGTCAGCAGCAGCAAGCACGCATCGTGCAGCGTGGGCCATAGCCATTCCTCGATAAATAAAATGGCAGCCAAGCCGAGGCAGCCCACCTCGATCCAAGTACGCATGACCCAACGCCGATTCGGTTGCCAGCGCCGTGCAATCAAAGCACCGAGCACGCCCGTGGCGATGGCCGCCATGCCCGGCAGATAAGCCTTCTCCTGCCATACCTCGTTACTTGCCAATGCCGCATGCGTCCACGGCAGCGACAGTGCGAGCACGATGAGCATCAGCGCAAGCATCCACGTGCGCCGCACAAGCAGGCATGCCAGCGGAAATCCGAGATAGAACGCCTCTTCGATGGACAACGACCACAAGACGTCCCAATTGCCGGGCAGATATCCGTAGTGGCCTTCATACCAATTCAGATGCAGGCCCACGGCGGAGAGCAAGGCTCGAGGCAGGTTCTGCCCCTCGCGCTGGATCACGTAATGGTGAACGCCCGACAGATGCAGGACGCTGAGCACCGCCAGCAACACGAACAGGCACGGTGCGATGCGCGCAAAGCGGCGGACGTAGAACGCCCGGGCATCCACGCGATTCAGGCCACCCCAACGCTGGAGTGCATTGCCCGTAATCAGGAACCCCGAGATCACGAAAAAGACAAAAACCGATTCGTAGCCGTTGTAGTTGATGGCGTTGAGGAGAAAGACCGGCACGTAATCGGCCAGGACACCATGCTTGAGAGGAATGCGCAGGCCGATGTGGTGCAGCACCACCAACAGAATCGACAAGCCGCGCAGCAGATCGATGCCGGGATTGCGCGGCCCAAGACTTCCCGCCTCGACACCCTTCCCCGCCCCGACAGACATCCTCTCCATTCGGACTCCCCATCTTGAATCGCCCGATAATGGCCAGCCTATTCCTGTCACGCAAGCGACTTAGGCTGACATAATCCCCCAATGGCCCTTGAAAGGAATGATGCGTGAGTCTTTGGTTTCTGGTTTTCCTGAGCGTGTTGCAAGGTGTGACGGAACTCTTTCCCGTCAGCAGTCTGGGACACACCCTGCTGGTCCCCGGACTGTTCGGCATGCACATCGACAAACATGCCCCGCAGCTGATTCCCTTTCTGGTCGCCCTGCACCTGGGCACGGCGCTTGCGCTGCTGGGTTACTTCCGTCAACGCTGGGTTGCGCTGATTCGCGGCTTTTTCGGATCGCTGGCCGGACGCCCCAATGACGACGGCCACCTGATGTGGTCGCTGATCATCGGCACCATTCCGGCATGCGTGGTCGGGCTGTTGCTCGAGAAGCGGCTCGAGCTCGTCTTCCACGATCTGCGGATCGTGGCGATGGCATTGATCGCGAACGGCCTGTTGCTGTGGCTCGGCGATCGCCTGCAGCGGACGCGTGCGCACAAGCCGCCGGAAAAGCTGAGCTTCCGGCAGGCGTTTCTTGTCGGCCTTGCGCAGATCGGTGCGCTGATTCCCGGATTCTCGCGCAGCGGACTCACCATGATCGCCGGCTCGGCCACCGGGTTGGACAAGGAAAAAGCGGCGGAATTTTCCTTCCTGCTTGGCACGCCCATCATTCTCGCTGCAGGCGTGCTCGAAATACCGAAGCTGTTGCACGCCCCGCAGCAGCTTGCCGACGCGTTCCTCGGCGGCATACTGACGGCGATCGCCGCGTGGCTGAGCCTGAAGTTTCTGATGAGCTACTTCGAAGGTCGTGGACGACTGGCTTCGTTCGGCACCTACTGCGTCATCGCGGGCGTCGTATTTTTGGGCTGGTTCCTGCTTCATCCGCAGCCGGTTTAAGTTGCCCGATGCGCTTCCGGCCTTCCTGGCCGGAAGCGCATGTGAATCCGATCATTCGTCGACGGCCGGATCCATCCCGGGAAACAACACCTCGGTAAAACCGAACTTGCTGAAGTCCGTGATGCGCGAGGGATACAGCCGTCCGATCAGATGATCGCATTCATGCTGCACGACGCGCGCATGAAATCCTTCCGCGGTGCGATCGATGCGCTGCCCCTTGGGATCGATGCCCTCATAGCGGATCAGCGAATAGCGATTGACCGCGCCACGCAGGCCCGGCACCGAAAGGCAGCCTTCCCAACCCTCCTCCATGTCCTGCGACAGCGGCGTAATGACCGGATTGAGCAGGATGGTCTGCGGCACCGGCGGCGCATCCGGATATCGTTCGGAACTGTCGAAGCCGAAGATGACCAGCTGCATGTCCACACCGATCTGCGGCGCGGCCAACCCGACGCCACCGGCGTGATGCATGGTTTCGAACATGTCGGCGATCAGAGCATCGAGTTCGGCGGTGCCGATCATGCTGTCGGGTACGGGTGGGGCGACACGCAGCAGACGTGGATCGCCCATCTTCAGGATTTCACGGATCATGCAAACCTCGCGCACGGAATGCTTGTTCTTTTTTACTGTAGCCGGGACGGCGTTAACACAAGCCTTCCACAGGCCGATGACAACACCAACCGTGCACGCCCGATACCTGCAAGGCTCGATACGGTGCACCGCCAGAGATGGCGAAAACGGCACTTACAACACCATGCGTTCCGGTCAATGCCCCGGGAGACTCTCACCTGCGCCGAGTTCTCCCGCGAGCGGCAAGCCGCACGCCACGAGGAGATGGGCAGCCGCTGCTGCTGAACGGCCGGCTGGCCGCATGTTGGAAAACCGGGGCCATGTCCGCATTAAGGACCTGGCCCTCCCCCATCCCCGAACCGTTAGACTTGCCCTCACGCACGCCCGTGACCGGTCCCCATGTCCCCCAGCGATCACCGTATCACCCGACCAAGTTCCGACATTGAAGCCAGGCACAGCCTCGGCTTGCGCATCATCGCCATTTACAAGGCGATCAAGACGGTATGCCTGATCTTCGTGGCGGTGGCCGCATTCGGCCTGCACCAGCAAGAGAACTTCGAACGCCTGGTGCACTCGCTGGAGCATCTTTCATTGACCGACTCCAGCGGCCTGCGTTGGCGCCTGGTCGAGCTGCTGGAGCAGATGGGACCGAGCAAGTTCGTCGCCATCGGCATCGTGGCTTTGGCTTATGCGGCCATCTTCGCCACCGAAGGAACGGGCCTGTGGCTGCGCAAGCATTGGGCGGAATGGTTCACCGTCATCGCCACCGGTTCGCTGATTCCGGTGGAAATCTATGAGGTGCTGCTGCGCTTCAATTGGCTGAAGCTGGCCGCCTTGATCGGGAATGTCGCGATCGTGGCGTATCTGGTTCGCATCGCCATGCAACCGCACGCAAAGCGTCCGAAGGATGCCTCCGGCGTCGCCATCCCGCGCGAAGGGTAACCGGCCTCACACTTCGTGATGCACGGCCTCGGCGGAACGTTCAGCGGCTGCGCCGCGGCGCGGCATCAGTTCGACCATATACATCGCGGCCAATACCAGTCCGCCACCCAGCAGCATGCGCCAGGTCAGCACGTCGCTGCCCAGCGCCACGGCGAAGGCGGCGGCGAATACAGGCTCGGTCGTCATCACGATCGCGGCGCGCGTAGCCGGCAAATGCGCCTGTGCCCAGGTCTGCATCAGCATCGCGCCTGCACCGGCAATCAACGCCATGTAGAGAACGGCCAGCCATGCGTTGCGATCGGGCGGCAACGTGGGACCGCCGTGACCGGCGGTCGCCAACAGGCACACCAGCGCAATCACCGCCATCTGCACCGCCGACAGACCGAACGCATCATCGGCACGCGACCAGCGGCCAAGCGCCACGATATGCAAACCATAGAGCAGCGCCGATGCGAGCGTGAGCCATACGCCGGTGTCGACCGAAAAACCGTTGAGCGAAAGCAACGCCAACCCCAACGTCGCCAGTCCGACCGCCAACCACACCGCGGCCGGCAAGCGTTCCCGCAACAGCACGGTGGTGAGTATCGGCGTGAAGACCACATACATCCCGGTGACAAAGCCGCTGACGCTCGGCGAGATCAACGACAGTCCCCACGTCTGCAATAACTGCCCCACGCCATACAGCGCACCCAGCGCGATACCGCGAAGCAGCTGTTTGCGTCCCAGGCGTGCCACATGCCGATGAAACAAGGCAAACATCGCCACCGCCGCGACGATGAAGCGCACGGCAAGAAAATCCGCCACCGGCATGCGACCCACGACATCCTTGATCAGGACAAAGGTGGAACCCCACACCGCCGTCATCACCAGCAGACCGATCGTCGCCAGCGTGCCTATACGCGAGGCAGCCGTCATCGTTTGGCCATCCGATACCACTGCCCCGGAATCTGCAACAGGAAGTGCGCCCACAGCCCCAACCAAACCGTGGCCGCCACATGCGGCCTTTGCGCCGCCGGATCGAACTTGCGGAACCAGCGCCACATGCCCCGATGTTTGTGGTAGCTCACAAACACCGGACGATGCCGGCTCGAACCGCCCTTTCCATGCAGCACGCGGACATCGCCAGCCAGCAACACGCGCCATCCTCCGTCGCGCGCGCGCCTGCAGATATCGAGATCTTCGCAATGCAGGAAATACTTTTCGTCGAAGCCGTTGAGCCACTCGAACACGCGGCGCGGCATCAACATCACCGCACCGGAGATCGCCTCGGCCTCGACCACGTGATCGGGCATGCTGCCGTCGATGTTCACGCCTTCATCGTTGCGCTTGAACAGGGTGGAAAGCGCACGCGCCATGACGGGATCGCGCCGATACGACGCCGGATCGGGCACGCCCTTCGCATCGCATACCACTGCGCCAATGACGCCCACCTTGGGCTCGGTAGCCAGCACGGCAAGCAATCGCTGCAGTGCGGATTCCTCCAGCAGGCAATCGGGATTGAGTATCAGCAATGCCTGCCCATGCGCCTGCGCCACCGCACGATTGATGGCTGGACCGAAGCCCAGATTGGCATGGTTGTAGATCACCTTGAGCCGCTGATCCTTCTCGCGCGCACGCGCAATCGCCTGCGGCACGCCGTCGCCGGATTTGTTGTCGATCAGCAGCAATTCGAGCGGCGTCGAACACGCCAGCACGCTGTTCACGCAGTCGCGCAGACTGGGACCGCTGTCGGCAGAGACAACGATGACGGTGAGCGCCGGTGTAGCGGTATCGAGTGCTGACATGATGACCTTGCGACGATGGACACGACGAGCGAGTCAAACAAAACCTTGTCTATTCCTCGACCTGATCCTGGCCGAGCACATGCGAGAGGGCCAGCGGTGCCATGTCCTCGCCACGTGTGAGCCACGCTTCTTGTGCATGCCAACCGTAAAGCTGCCAGCCACGCAGCCGGTATTGCCTGTCGTGGGCGCGATCGTACAGCACAATGCCACGTCCGGCGGCGATCGGGAACGCCAGCCATCGCTGCCCCGGCGCCACGGAAACCTGGGGTTCGACATTTTCGACCCTGGTATGCTCCCCGATACGCCAGCTGCGCTCTGCAGTCCATGCCAGATCGGCGCGCGCGTGAAGATCGGTATCTTCCAGCCTAGTCCAGACAGGCGGTGAAACTTCGATGATGACGGCCGCAGGTCCAATCGGCGCCAACGCCATCTCATGCCACTCGGGCGATTCGGCGGCCAGCGCCACGCTGCGCAGCGGCTTGCGATCCTGCCACGATTCCAGCAGCACCAGCAGCGAAAAACCAAGCAAAGCCACCAGCAACGTCAACGTGAGTCCAAGCGCATGACCGCCGAGAGCACGATAACTGGCGATCAGCAAGCCCGCCAATCCCCAGCGCAATGCGCGTCGAATGATGCCGCTGTAGGGCCGCAGGCGTGGTACCTGCGCCCATTGTGTCGTGGCAAGCGCCAGCAGCAATGGCAAGTCGATCCACCATGGCAGGCACGCAAGCAACAAGGCCCATGCGATGACCCACAACCAACGGGGCCATCGACGCAATGGGGCTGGACTCAGCCGCACCACACCCTTGCGTTGCGGAACATGCGCATCCACGGCGAATCCTCGCCCCAGGTTTCCGGATGCCAGCTCATCTGCACGCTGCGGAACACGCGCTCGGGATGTGGCATCAGGATCGTCACGCGGCCGTCGGCCGCGGTGAAGCCCGCAAGGCCACCCGGCGAACCGTTCGGGTTAAGCGGATAGTTTTCGGTGGGCTTGCCGCGATTGTCGACGAAGCGCACCGCGCTTCCCGATTTGGCCGGGCTGCATGTCTGCGGGAAGCTCACGCGCCCTTCACCATGCGCCACCACCACGGGAATGCGCGAACCGGCCATGCCCTTGAAGAAGACGCTCGGCGAATCGAGCACTTCAAGCGTGGCCAGGCGCGCCTCGTATTGCTCGGACGAGTTGCGCAGGAATTTGGGCCAGTGCTGTGCGCCGGGAATGATGTCCTTGAGCTGGCTGAGCATCTGGCAGCCATTGCACACGCCCAGCGCGAAACGGCTGGGATCGGCAAAGAACGCCGCGAACTGCGCGCGTAGCTGTTCGTTGTAGAGAATCGACGTCGCCCAGCCGCGACCGGCGCCCAACACGTCGCCGTAGGAGAAACCGCCGCACGCGGCGAAGCCGCGGAAGTCGTCGAGCTTGATGCGCCCGCTGGCAAGGTCGGACATGTGCACGTCCACCGCATCGAAGCCGGCACGCGTAAAGGCCGCCGCCATTTCCACCTGGCCGTTGACGCCCTGCTCGCGCAGGACCGCCACGCGCGGACGCGCGGACCGCTTCAGATAAGGCGCGGCAATATCTTCCGCGGGATCGAAGGTCAGCTTGGGCGAAATGCCGGCGTCGGCATCGTCGATGCGCCAGGTCAATTCGGTATCGGCGCCAGTCGGGTTGTCGCGCAGGCGCTGCATCGCGTGGCTGGTTTCATTCCACGCCTTGAAGAGCTGCGTCCAGTTCCACTTGAACAGCGTGTCACCGTTGTGGAACAGCTTGATGCCGAGCTTCTCTTTCGGGCGGCCGATGCGATGACTCATGCCGGCCAGCCCGTGCTTGACCAGCAATGCCTCGAATGCTTCACGGTTGGCGCTGGCGACCTGCATCACCGCGCCCAGTTCTTCGTTGAACAGCGCACGGAGCGCGGCTTCCGCCCAACCGTCGAGCGTGATCTCCAAACCGCAATGACCCGCGAAGGCCATTTCGAGCAGCGTGACGATCACGCCGCCGTCGGATCGATCGTGATACGCGAGCAGCAGGCCGTTGCGATTGGCTTCCTGCACCAGATCGAACAGGGCCTTCAGATGCTTGGCATCGTCGAGATCCGGCGGCACGCCGCCGGCGCGATTGAATACTTGCGTCAGCGACGAACCGCCAATGCGCACGCGTCCCGCACCCAGATCCACCAGCCACAGATCCGAATCGCCACGATCGAGGCGAAGTTGCGGCGTCAGCACGCGGCGCGCATCGCTCACGCGCGCGAAGCCCGTGATCACCAGCGACACCGGCGCAACGGTGCGCTGCGGCGTATCGCCGTCTTTCCACACCGTCTGCATGGACAGCGAGTCCTTGCCGACCGGAATGGAAATATCCAGCTCCGGGCACAGTTCCATGCCCACGGCCTTGACCGCGTCGAACAGCGCAGCATCTTCGCCGGGATGATTGACCGCCGCCATCCAGTTGGCCGACAGGCGCACTTCGCCCAGATCGTCGATGGGCGCAGCCGCGAGATTGGTGATGGCTTCGCCCACGGCAAGACGCGCGGCGTCGGCGCTGTTGAGCAGGGCCACCGGCGCGCGCTCGGCCATCGCCATCGCTTCACCCTTGTAGCCGTCGAAATCGAGCAGCGTGACGGCGCAGTCCGCCACCGGCACCTGCCACGGTCCGACCATCGGATCGCGCGCGCACAAACCGCCCACGGAGCGATCGCCGATGGTGATGAGGAAGCTCTTGCTGCCCACGCTCGGCAGGCGCAGCACGCGCATCAGCGCTTCGTCCAGGCCGATGCCGCTCAGGTCCGGCACCACGTCGATGCGCGGCTTGATGCGCTTGGCATCGCGATGCATGCGCGGCGGCTTGCCGAACAGCACGTCCATCGGAAGATCGATCACGCTCAAGTCGCGGCGCGGATCGGTCACGCGCAATACGCGCTCCTGCGTGGCCGTGCCGACCACGGCGTAGGGGCAGCGTTCGCGCACGCAGTACGCTTCGAATTCGGGCAGATCGGCGGTCGCGATCGCCAACACGTAGCGCTCTTGCGATTCGTTGCTCCACACCTGCATCGGCGACAGCGAGGGATCGTCGCAAGGCACCTTCGACAGATCGATCTCGCCGCCGACTCCGGCGTCGTTGAGCAATTCCGGAATCGCGTTGGACAAGCCGCCCGCGCCGACATCATGGATGCTGACGATCGGATTGTGTTCGCCGCGCGACCAGCATGCATCGATGACCTGCTGGCAGCGACGCTCCATTTCGGCGTTGTCGCGCTGCACGGATGCGAAATCGAGTTCCGCGCTCGATGCGCCGGAGGCAACGGACGATGCCGCACCGCCACCCAGGCCGATCAGCATCGCCGGACCGCCCAGCACGATCACGGCATGGCCAGGCTGCACGTCGCGCTTCTGCACATGTTCGCGACGGATATTGGCTATACCACCCGCGATCATGATCGGTTTGTCGTATCCGCGACGTACGCCGGCTTCGCCGGTTTCATGCTCGTACGTGCGGAAATAGCCACCGAGACACGGACGGCCGAATTCGTTGTTGAACGCCGCAGCGCCAAGCGGACCATCGCGCATGATTTCGAATGCGCTGGCCATGCGCGGCGGCAGCGGACGCTCCACTTCCCACGGCTGCGGATGACCGGGAATGCGCAGATCCGACACGGAGAAACCGGCAAGACCGGCTTTGGGCTTCGCGCCGCGACCCGTCGCGCCTTCATCGCGGATTTCGCCGCCCGCGCCCGTGGCCGCACCGGGCCACGGCGCAATCGCCGTCGGATGGTTGTGCGTCTCGACCTTGATGGCGTAGTCGATGCGTTCTTCGCCGGCACGCCACACGCCGTCCTGGCCACTGGTGAAGCGCTTGCCGGTGTTGCCTTCGATCACCGCTGCATTGTCTTTGTATGCAGACAACGTGTGCTCTGGCGAATGCTGATGCGTGTTCTTGATCATGGCGAACAGGCTCTTGTCCTGTTCCTGGCCATCCAGCGTCCAACTGGCATTGAACACCTTGTGGCGGCAATGCTCGGAATTGGCCTGCGCGAACATGAAGAGCTCGGCGTCGGTCGGATCGCGACCCAGCTCGGCGTAACGCTCGGCGAGGTAATCGATCTCGTCGTCGGCCAACGCCAGACCCAGTTCGGTGTTCGCCTTGGCCAATGCCGCGCGCGGATCGTTGCCAAGCGCAATATGCACCAGATCGCCGGGTTTGCCGGCCAGGAACAGGCCCTGCGCCTGATCGAGACTGGTGAGCACCGATTGCGTCATCGCATCGTGCAAGACCGCCAGCACGTCGTTGTAGCGCGCATCGCCTGCGGCTGGCAGACCGCTTACCTGCCAGGCCATGCCGCGCTCGACGCGGCGAACGTCGAAACCGGCGCCATGCAGAATATCGGTGGCCTTGCTGGACCACGGCGAGATCGTGCCCAGGCGCGGGACAACCCAAAGCGAAGCCGCTTCGGGTTTACCGTCCCTGGCCTCAAGCACCTCGAGCAGGCGCTTGCGCTGCTCGCCTTCCGGCGCAGCGGCGGCATCGATGAAATAGACAAACCAGCACGCCTGCACCCGAACACCGCGATGCAAAGCATCCAGGCGGGCATTAAGACGTTCCAGACGAAAAGGCGAGAGGGCGCTCTGCCCGTCGAGTGCGATCATTGCGGGGGATAAGGCGCTAGGCGATGGATCGCGTCATTGTACCTTAGACCCCCGCATCGGCGCTAAACGGCCCATTTCGCTTCCTCGCGCGCACGGTTGATTTGCCGCCGAAGCGACGCCATGTGCGCCCTGCAAACAAGGGCTTGCGTCTACATCTCATTGCGAACACGCATAAAGCGCGCGAATCTCGGCTTGCCGCCGGATGTCATCCCCTGGTACCGAAACGTCACCACGCTGCCTATGGGCGGCGGGTTGCGGCGTTGTTCGTCGGTGAACCCCGTGCCGATGCGAAAACGCGTACCGTCGGGCATTTCCACCAGCAACGCACCCATCATCCCCGTGTACTTGCCCTTGCCGGGCACGTGCTCGACGACGCGTGCCTCGGCATCATCGAAGGGCTTGAACTTGAGCATGTCCTCGCTGCGACCGGCGTGATAGAGCGAGGTCCCACGGTGCAACACCAGACCCTCGCCGCCACCTTGCACCACCTCATCCAACTGCCGCTTCAGCTCGACCTCGCCGGCGACCTTGAATTGCCGGACCGCCTGCACCCAGGGCACGCCCATCTGCGCGATCAGCTGCTTGAGCGCGGGAATGCGTTGATCGAATGAGCCGGGTTGCCCGGGTGCGTCGAACACCATGTAGTGAATATGGCGCCACGCGTCGTCATCGGCAGGCTGTTGCCGGATGGTGGCCGATGCGTGATCGAACTGGCCGCGTCCGGCCCACAGTTCGCCATCCAGCGGCGTCTTGGGCCAGTGCGCCGTAAACCAGGCGGGAGGATGAATGACGCTGCCGCTGCGCGTGAGAAGCTTTTCGCCATCCCAATAACCGCGCACGCCGTCGTATTTTTCGCTCACCCAGTATTCGCTGAGCACTGCACCGGCATGATAGAGATTGGGCAACATCACCGGCGACGTCGTCGCCGACGTCGCATGAGCCGGGTTGACAGCAAGACCGATCAGAAACGGCAGCGCACGTAGCACGGCCGCCGTTCGCGCAGATTTCCGCATGGCACATCCCTGTGTGGACCTCAACGAGGCCGGATCAGGGGCATTCTTGGGATGCGTTCACGCGGTGTCGATGGATCAACCACCCGCGCCGGAGTGCTCCTTCACCGCTTCAAGCATCTGCTCAGGCGCAAGATAGCCGCCGATCTGCGTTCCATCTTCCGCGTACACGGCCGGCGTGCCGGTGACGCCGAGCTTCAGCCCCAGGTCGAACTGATCCTTCACCGGGTTATTGCACGTCGTGGGCTTCGGATCGCGCCCCTTCTTCGCTTGGGTGAACGCGTCGTTGCGATCGCTGGCACACCAGATCGACACCATCTCGTTGTACGTCGACGTCGGCTTGCCGTCTTCACCGGTGACGCCCGAACGCGGCCATGCGAGGTATTGCACCGCGATGCCTTCCTTATTGATCGCCGCAATCTGACTGTGCAGCACGCGGCAATACGGACACGTCACGTCGGTGAATACCGTCACCGTGTACTTCGGATGTGGTGGCGCGAAGACGATGCGCTCGGACACCGGCACCTTCGCCAGCTCGGCCTTGCGATAGGTCGCCCAGGCGTCGTCGGTCAGGCTGGTGCCTTTGACGCCGTCGATCAGATCGCCATTCATCACGTACTTGCCGTCGGCGCTGACGTATACCAAGTGGCCCGATGTGATGACCTGATAGAAGCCGGGCATCGGCGCAGGGGTCACCTGATCGATCTTGGCCTTGGGTACGAGCCGCATGATCGTCTGCCGCACGATGCTTTCGGGCGTCGACGCAGCAGGCGGCGGCACCGATACAGCGGATTGGGCGATGGCCAGACCGGCCTGGAGAGCGAGCACGCCGGAGCACAGCGTCAACCAGAATTTCTTCGACATCACAACCTCACTGCGTGCCGGCTTCATGCGAGTTCGCATACCGGGAGAGGCGGCAATTGTCGCACATTCCCGGTACGACTCCCTGCGATCAACCTCGCGGATGGTGCTGGGCGTGCAGCCTTTTCAGACCTTCCTTGGCAACCAGCGTATAAATTTGCGTGGTGCTCAACGCACTGTGACCAAGCAGCATCTGCAAGGCGCGCAGATCGGCACCGTGATTGAGCAGGTGCGTCGCAAACGAGTGCCGCAACACATGCGGCGAAATGCGCTTGGCGTTGATGCCGACCGACATCGCGTGACGCTTCACCAGGGTCCAGAACATCTGGCGGGTCATGCCCTCGCCGCGCTTGCTGAGAAACAGCGCCGCGGGTTGCCTGCCCTTGGCCAGCACCGGGCGCGACTCGGTCAGATAGGCCTGGACGCGTTCCAGCGCCACCTCGCCAACCGGCACCAGCCGGTCCTTGCCGCCCTTGCCCGTGATTCGCAGCACACCCTGGCGCGCGTTCAATGCAGAGAGAGGCAGTTCCACCAACTCCGATACGCGCAATCCCGACGCGTACATCAATTCCAGCATGGCCCGATCGCGCAATCCCAGCGTGGTGGACACATCCGGCGCATCGAGCAGTCCTTCGATCTCGCGCTCGGCCAGCGCCTTGGGCAGGCTGCGCGGCATTTTCGGACGCTCGATCAACAGCGTGGGATCGTCGAAACCCGGTTCGTCGCGCGCCAACGCGGCGTAGTAGCGGCGAAAGGCCGATTGACGACGCGCCATCGATCGCACCGCCACCGGCTGGGAGCCATGGAAGGCCGACAGGTCTTCGCGCCGCGCCGTGCGCAGTCGCCGCCCGCGCCCAGCCAGCCAGCGAGCCAGCGCTTCGAGATCGCGCCGATAGGCTTCGAGCGTGCGCTGGGCCAAACCGTCTTCCGACCAGACGCGTTCGATGAAGGCGTCGATGTCCTGCACGTCGACGTCGGCGATGCTGATGCTCTGTTTCATGTATGCGATGCTGGGCATTGCGCGTCCGCCATGCAAGCGATCCGATGACACAAGCCCACACCACCGATGCTGCCTGCCCGCTTTGGCGCCGATTGATGGCATTGATTTACGACGTCGTCGCGGTCATCGCCATCGTGATGGTGGTGGGCCTGCTTTGCCAATTGGCGACACAGGGCCAATTGATCGCCACGAGCGGCAAGATCCATATCGCGTGGTGGTACCAGCCTTTGCAGGCCCTGGTCGTTGCTGCGTATTTCATCGTGTCCTGGCGTCGCGGCGGGCAGACGCTGGGCATGCGGCCGTGGCGCATCCGGGTGACTACTCGCAATGGATTGCAGCCATCGCTGGCACAGACTTTCGTGCGCGTCATCGCAGCCGCCCTGCCCTTGCTGCTGCTGTTGCTGGCGCCGGCCCTCGGTCTGCGCATGGCGCTCTCGGCCTTGGCGGTGGCTTGGAGTATCTGGTTCGCCGTGGCGTTGCTCGATCCGCGTCGCCGCGCCGTACACGACCTGGCAGCCCGCACCGAAATCCGCCGAATCGGATAGGAAAATCGGGGCCGCGGGCTCGTCATATTTCAAAAAGACGACAACGAATCCGCAAGCCATTGATCTACAAGGGGTCAAATTCCTGACGCATTGCAGCATTACGCTGCGTATCGAGTTATCATGCAGCTTTGAACTGGCGGTCACGTTCTTATGCTTTATCAGCTACACGAATGGCAACGCGCCTTCCTCGGCCCCCTGAGTCACTACGCCGAAGCCAGCGCTCGTCTGCTCACAGACCCCAGCAGTCCCTTCGCCAGCGTGCCGGGCGCGCAGCGCATGGCCGCGGGCTATGAGCTGATCCACCGGCTCGGCAAGGACTACGAAAAGCCGTCGTTCGATATCCACAGCATCACCAATGCGCAGGGCAACCAGATTGCGATCGTCGAGCGCATCGATCTGGAAACGCCTTTCTGCCAGCTTCGCCGCTTCAAGCGTTTCAGCGACGATCCGGAAACCATCGAGAAGATGAAGACCGAGCCGGTCGTGCTGGTGGTGGCGCCGCTGTCGGGCCATCACTCCACGCTGCTGCGCGATACCGTGCGTACGCTTCTGCTCGATCACAAGGTCTATATCACCGACTGGATCGACGCGCGCATGGTGCCGGCGGCGGCGGGTCCGTTCCATCTGGACGACTACGTGGCGACCATCGAGCAATTCATCCGCCACATCGGCGCCGAATCGCTGCATGTGATCTCGGTGTGCCAGCCGACCGTGCCCGTGCTGGCGGCGATTTCGCTGATGGCTGCGCGCGGCGAAGCCACGCCGCGCAGCATGACGATGATGGGCGGTCCCATCGATCCGCGCCGTAGCCCAACGCAGGTCAACAACCTTGCCATGACGCAGCCGCTGAGCTGGTTCAAGGGCAACGTGATCCACACCGTGCCGACGAACTATCCGGGACATGGCCGCGAGGTATATCCGGGCTTTCTGCAGCATGCCGGCTTCATTGCGATGAACCCCGGTCGCCACCTGAATTCGCACTGGGATTTCTATCTCAACCTGCTGCGCGGCGATCTGGACGACGCGCAAACGCACCGCAAGTTCTACGACGAATACAACGCCGTGCTGGACATGCCGGCGGAGTATTACCTCGACACCATCAGCACCGTGTTCCAGCAATTCCTGCTGCCGCGCGGTCTGTGGGAAGTGTCGGGCGAGCGCGTGGACCCTTCGGCGATCAAGCGCACCAGCCTGCTTACCATCGAAGGCGAGCTGGACGACATCTCCGGCATCGGCCAGACGGAAGCCGCGCACGATCTGTGCACCGGCATTCCATCGGGACGCCGTGCGCACCGCGTGATCCAGGGCGCGGGGCACTACGGCATCTTCAGCGGACGTCGCTGGCGCGAAGTGGTGTATCCGCAGGTGAAGGATTTCATTCGGCGCTCGGACCTGGCGCTGGTTTCGAAGCGCGCCTGATTTCAAATCTCACGGAGCGCGGCTCCCTCTCCCCAGAGGGGAGAGGGTTCGAACTTCAAGCCGCGAAGAACGTCTTGAACGCCTCGATGACGCGCGCCACACCGGCATCATCGACATCCAGATGCGTCACCAGCCGCAGCGTCGGCAGATAACCGATGCTGATGCGTACCGATGCAGCGCGCAGATGCGCATCGAGTTCGCGCAGGCGATCGGCCGGCACATCGACGAACACCATGTTGGTGTGCAACCCAAGCAAGGTGATGCCCGGAATCTCGCGCAGGCCATCCGCCAGACGCGCCGCGCGTGCGTGATCGTCCGCCAGACGCGCCACGTGATGATCCAGCGCGTACATGCAGGCCGCAGCGAGCATGCCAGCCTGACGCCAACCGCCACCGGTGACTTTGCGCCAACGCCGCGCCTTCTCGATCAGCGCGGCGGAACCCACCAGCACGGACCCGACGGGCGCGCCCAAACCTTTCGACAGGCACACCGACACGCTGTCGAAATGCCGCGCGATATCTCTCGCCGGCACGCCGCTGGCTACGGCGGCGTTGTAAAGCCGCGCGCCATCCAGATGCAGCGCAAGTCCACGTTCGCGCGCGAAGTGATGCGCGGCGCGCAGATAGTCCGCCGGCAACACACGACCGTGCCACGTATTCTCCAACGCCAATAGGCGAGTGCGTGCAAAATGCGGGTCGATCGGCTTGATCGCCGCGGCCACCTTGTCCAACGGCAACGAACCATCGGCATCGTGCGCGATCGGCTGCGGCTGGATCGAACCGAGCACGGCCGCGCCACCGCCTTCGAATTTGTACGTGTGCGCGTCGGCACCGACGATGTATTCGTCGCCGCGCTCGCAGTGCGACATCAAAGCCAGCAGATTCGACTGCGTACCCGATGGCACAAACAGACCTGCCTCGAAGCCGAGATCGTTTGCCAGGCGTTGCTGAAGCGCATTGACGGTGGGATCTTCGCCGTAGACGTCGTCGCCGACATCGGCGTCCAGCATCGCGGCGCGCATGGCCGGTGTCGGCCGCGTCACCGTATCACTGCGCAGATCGACCCAGTCCATATCACACCTCAACCTTTACGAAGGAATGCATCACTTTGCCGGTCACGCCGGCAATCGGCAAGTCATCCCAGGCCGCTTTCGACCTCTCGCCATAACGCGGGCGGCAGGATGGCAAACAGCCCCTCTCGCTTAGTGCGGCGGGCGAGGCGCAACAAGGCGTCGTCACGCGTCAGCAACGCCACCGCGCCCGATTGGTGTGCCAGCTCCAGGAATTTCTGGTCGTCGCGGTCGCTGCAACGAGGCAGCACGGCATCACCATGCACGGTCATATCCGACGGACACAAACAGCGGACGCAAGTATCGAAAGCTTGCACGGCCTGTGCGCGTCGCTCCTGACTCAACTTGAGCTGGGGATAGGTCAGCACGGCCAGCCATTCGGCGCGGCAATCGTCGCGCGTCACCAACTCGATCTCGCCGATACGCGCCGCCATGAGCAGCGACGCGCACTGCGGGTCGTCGAAGACGAACGCATCCAGGCACACATTCGTGTCGAGAACGTAGCGCGGCAAGCCGGGCGACATGGCCTCGGCCGTCTCAGGCGTTCTTGCGGAAGTAGAACCAGCCTATGAACACCAGCAACATCGCCGGCAGCACATTCGCGAGCAGCGGAGGAATGCCGTAAACCGTGCCGAAACTCACGATCGCCTTCTGCACGAAATACCAGCTGATCGCCAGCAGCATGCCCATGAAGATGCGCTTGCCCAGGCCACCGGAGCGCAAGGCACCGAAGGCGAACGGCATCGCGCACAGCACCAGTACCAGCACGTTTAGCGGGTACATCACGCGTCCCCAGAACGGGGTTTCGTACGGCCTGGTGTTTTCGCCGTTTTTCTTCTTGTAATCGATGATGTGCTGCAAATCGCGCATGGCGAGGTATTGCGGCTGCACCAGCGATTGTTGCAACACTTCGGGATCGAGCTTGGAATCCCAGCGTTCGCTGGGCGAGGTCTGGCTGTGAACGCCGCTCTCGTCCAACGTCGTGGTGCGAACCTTGTTCAGCACCCATTGCTTGCCAACTTGTTCGGCCGTGTTGGCTTCATCGAAACGGCTCAACTGCTGCCCGTCGGGCGTGAGCGTAAACACCCGCACGTCGATCAACTGCACATACGAATGATCGCCCGCGTTGCGCAGCGCCTTGTCCTTGGCGTTGATGATGCGGTCGCCATCGCGTGCCCACAGGCCGGTGCTGGTCAGACCCAGGTTGCCGCCCGAACGCAGGCGCAACTGCAGGGCCTGCGCTTGCTGGTCGCCCCACGGACCGACGGTTTCGCCCATCACCACCACGCCGACGACCAGCACCGCCACCACGCCCACTGCCGACACCGCGATGCGCAGGCGCGACATGCCCGATGCGCGCAAAGCCGTGAGTTCGCCGGTGGATGCCAGACCGCCAAGGCCCAGCAAGCCGCCGATCAGCGCCGCGAAGCTGAACATCTCGTACATGCGGCGCGGAATCGTCACCACGATGTAGAAAATCGCATTGCTGAGCGTGTAGCCGTTGCGACCGATGTATCCGAGCTGGCGCACGAACTGGATCATCGCGTCCAACCCGATCAGCACCAGCCACACCAGCACCATCGAACCGAGCACGGTCACGCCGATCAGCCAATCCACCCGCTTGATTCGCAACCTCGCCATCAGGCGCTCGCCTTGCGCGGCTTGCGCGCGATGTAATGGTTACGGAATGCCGCGGCTGCAAGGGCGAACAGCAGGAAGCTGAGCAGCCACATCGGCCACGCGTGATGCCAATGGCCCTTGGCGAGCTGACCTCGGCACAGGGCCAGCAGGTTGTAGTACACGAAGAAACCGAGCACCGCGATCAACATGCGTCCATAGCGCGGCTCGCGCGGGGTCTGCCGCGACAACGGCATCGCCAGCATCAGCAGCGCCAGCGTCATCATCGGTACCAGCGTGCGCCATGCCAATTCGGCACGTCCGTCGGGCGTGTCGTTTTTGATCAGGTCGATCATGCTCAAGTTATGGATCGGATCCTGGGCGTCGTCGGACTGGATCGCCGACAAGGCGCTGTCGTTGCGCTCGTATTTCATGCTGCGCCAGTTGTCGGCGCCCAGCGGAATCTCGTACTGCCATCCCTGGAACAGCGCGAGATAGCGATTGCTCGAATCGCTGTTGGAATACAGGTGCCCGTGCTTGCCGGTCGCCATCTTCATCACCAGGCTGCCATCGTGATTGGTGCGCTCGGCGGCGATGAAGGTGTTGCCCAGTTCCTGGCCGTCGCGGCTCAGATAGTCGACAAGGATGATGCCGCCCTTGCCCGGCAATTCCGTGAAGCGGCCCGCATCCAGGCCTGCCGCGATGATCGAACGATTGGCCACCGCCACCATGCTGTCCGAAGTGCGCGACGCCAGCGGCCCGAGCCACATCGACACCAGGCTGACCGCGACGATCATCACCACCGCCACGATCGACATGGGGCGCAGCAGCCCGGCCATGCCCATGCCCGACGACGACAGCACATGCATTTCGCTTTCACGGTACATGCGCCCGAAGGTCTGCAGCACGCCCAGGAACCCTGCCAGCGGCAACATGCTGGACAGGGTGTCCACCATGTTGAGGCCCAGCACCTGGAACATGACACTGGCCGGAAAGCTTCCCTTGGCCACCTGTTCCAGCACGTGGGCAAAGGACGTGCCGGCCATGATCACCAACAGCACGATGACCGTGGCGCCAACAGTCTGGCCCAACTCGCGCAGGAAGTATCGGTCTAGGATGCTCAGCATGCGATAGAATCGTGGGTTCCATGCCCCTCCGACCTTGGGGAGGCAAACCCTAAGTCTAGCCGGTTCGATGCACGCCGGTCTCCCGTAGGAACTTGACGATGACGCTTCAATTCAGCCTGGGCTCCGCTGCCCCCGAATCCGTCGAAACACCTTGCGTGCTGGTCGGCGTCTATGAAAACGGCCTGCTGACCAGCGCGGCGGCTCGCGTGGACAGCGCCGCGGGCGGAGCGATCAAGCGCCAGGTGGAAAGCGGGGACATCAGCGGCAAGGCTGGCAGCACGACGTTGTTGTTCGCGCCCGAGGGTGTGAAGGCCAAGCGCGTGCTGGTGATCGGCCTGGGCACGCAGAAGACCTTCGACGCCGCCCGCTTCCAGAAAGTGAATGCCGAAGCAGTCCGTGCGCTCGGCCGCCTGCCGATCGACGCGGCCGTGTCGTTCCTCGCCGAAGTCGATGTGCCCGGTCGTGACGCCACCTGGCGCGTGCGCACCGCGGCATTGGCCGCCGATCACGCCGCGTATCGCTACACGGCCACGTTCAAGCCGCGCGAAAAGAGCGCGCAGCCGGAACTGGGCAACATCGTCTTCGCGGGTACGGATCACGCGCAGGCCGGTCTCGATCAGGCAGCCGCGATTGCCGAAGGCGTGCGCTTTGCGCGCGAATTGGCCAATCTTCCACCCAATATCTGCAACCCGGCCTACATCGCCGAGCAGGCAGAGAAGTTTGCCGAAGGCCAGGCGAACGTCAGCTGCAAGATTCTCGATCACGAAGAAATGGCCCGGCTCGGTTTCGGCTCGCTGCTGGCCGTGGGCCGGGGTTCGGCCAACAAGCCCAAGCTGATCGTGCTCGAATACAAAGGCGGCGCGGATGACGAAAAGCCGTACGCCTTCGTCGGCAAGGGCATCACCTTCGACACCGGCGGCATCAGCCTCAAGCCCGGTCCGGGCATGGAAGAGATGAAGTTCGACATGGGCGGCGCGGCCGGCGTGCTGGGCGCGTTCGTGTCCGCGGTGAAGATGGGCCTCAAGCTCAACCTCGTCTGCGTGGTACCCGCGGTCGAGAACATGCCCGATGGCGACAGCTATCGTCCCAGCGACGTGCTCACCAGCCTTTCCGGCATCACCATCGAAGTACTCAACACCGATGCCGAAGGCCGCCTGATTCTGTGCGATGCGCTCACCTACACCGCACAGACATTCCAGCCCAAGACGCTGATCGACGCCGCCACGCTGACCGGTGCGTGCGTGATTGCACTCGGCAAACACGCCAGCGGCCTGATGAGCAAGCACGACGACCTCGCCGAAGAACTGCTCAGCGCCGGCGAGCATGCGCTCGATCGCGCCTGGCGCCTGCCGTTGTGGGACGACTATCAGGTCCAGCTCGAATCCGGTTTCGCCGACGTCGCCAACATCGGCGGCAAGAATGCCGGCGCGATCACAGCGGGCTGTTTCCTCTCGCGCTTTACCGAAGGCCAGCGCTGGGCGCATCTGGATATCGCCGGCACGGCATGGGATGAAGGCCGCAAGGGTCTCGCCACCGGTCGTCCCGTGCCGCTGCTGGCACAGTGGCTGATCGATCGCGCCGGCTGATACATCGTCCCGTCATTCCCTTTTGATCGGGAATGACGGGGCATCAAGACACGGACCTCATGCCGCGCGCCGATTTCTACCTCATTGCCAAACCGCGCTTCAGCGAGCAACCGCTGCTGCTGGTGTGCGAACTCGCGCGCAAGGCTTACGCCGCGCAGCAACCCACGCTCGTTCTTACCCGCGACTTCTCGCAGGCCGAGGCGCTGGACGAATTGCTATGGTCCTTCGACGAAGACGTCTTCATTCCGCATCAACTCGCCGGCGATGACGACGACGAACACACCGCCGTGCTCATCGCGCCGCCGGGCGTGGAATCGCCCGCCCGTCCATTGATCATCAATCTGCGCGAACAATGCCCGCAGAGTTATGGCGATCGCGTGCTGGAAGTCGTAGCCGCCGATCCTGCGGAACGCGACGGTTCACGCCTGCGCTGGCGCGAATATCAGCGGCTCGGGTTTGAAGTAAACAAGTTCGACATGTAAGAGCCTGTTCATGATCTTCATGCCGGATTCGTCTCCGATCGCGACGACAACGCAGCAGTAAGCGCGGACGCAAGCTGCACACCCGTCAACGGTTTGCGCAGGAATCCGTCGATACCCACCTGGCGACCGCGCTCGACTTCTTCCGCGCGCGTGCGTGTGGTGATGGCGACGATCGGCACATGTTCGCCCGCGCCTTCGCCCTGGCGAATCAGCTGCGCGACCTGGAATCCGTCGATGCCCGGCAGATCCAGATCCAGCAGCACCACGTCGCTCGGATCCTGCGCCAGCTCCGCCAGCGCATTGAGTCCGTGCGTCGCGCAACGTACGCGATGCCCCTGATGCTCGAGCATGCCGCGAATGGCGTTGGTGATAGTGACGTCGCTCTCGACCAGCAACACATCCAGCGATCGGCTATGGCATGCCACCACTTTCTCCTGCCGCGCCTGAATGTCTTCGCGGGAGACCTGCAACGGCAGCCGTACGCGGAAGGTGCTGCCCTCGCCCACCGTCGACGCCAGGGCGATGCTGCCGCCCATCAGGCTGACCAGTTCGTTGCAGATGGCCAATCCGAGGCCGCTGCCGATGCTGCGTTGCGGACCTTCATCCTGTTCGAAGCGACGGAACAGGCGGGCACGACTGGACTCCGAAATGCCGGGCCCCGTGTCGCTCACGTCCAGCCACAGGTAACCGTCGAGCCAACCCAGGTGGATGCCGATGCTGCCGTGCTCGGTAAATTTCACGGCGTTATTGACGAGATTGAACAACACCTGCCTGATGCGTTGCGCATCGCCGACCAGCGACGCCGGTACGTCGGCGTCGATCTGCACGCCGAGTGCGAGTCCCTTGATCTTGGCTGCGCTCCTCTGCAAGCGCTCCACATCCTGCACCACGGAGCGCACGTCGAAGGGCGCCGACTCCAGCACCAGCTTGCCTGCCTCGATACGCGCAAGATCCAGCGCATCGTTCAGCAGCTTGAGCAGCACGTTGCTCGCACGCTGCATCGACTCGGCGTATTCGCGCTGTACGTCGTTCAATGGCGTGCTCAGCAACAACTCGGCCATGCCCATCACGCCCGTCATCGGCGTGCGGATCTCATGACTGAGCGTGGCCAGGAACTGACTCTTTGCCGCACTGGCCTGCTCGGCGATCTGGTGCCGCTGCTCCGCCATCTGCATGCGATACTGATGGGCAAGGCGACGGCGCCACGCCAGCAACAGCAAAAAGGCCAGGCCGGCGACCAGACCGGCGTAGATCAGCCACGCCCACCAGCGCAGCCATGGCGGCGATTGCACGTGGATGCGCAAGGGCGCAGTCAAATAGACCCATCCACCATCCGCGCCGTGCGCCATGATGTCGAGCGTGTAGTCGCCGCTGCCCAAGCCAGTGAATTCACGCTCGCCGTGATTGTCGCGATCCACCCAATCCGCATCGAAGCCATTGAGACGGAAGCGATATTGATTGGCCCAGGGATCGATGTAGGAAAACACACGCGCCTGGATGTGCAATTGGCTATCGCGCCAACTGATTTCCAGCGGCTGCGATGACAGTGGCAGACTGCGCACGGCGCCGTTGCGCCGCACCGAGATCTGTGTGATCGCCAGCGTCGGCAGTATCGGCTTCGCATCCACCTTGTCGGGATTGAAACCCGCCACGCCGCCCACGGTCGCGGCATACAGATAGCCGCTGGGCAGCAGCGCGTAGCCGCGCGAAAACTCGCCGTTCGCCAAACCGTTCTGCAAACCGATCTGATGAAATGAACCATCGCCGGGATCGAAGCGCCACAAACCATCGCGACTGAAGACCCACACGCGCCCCCAGCAATCGACATCGATATCGACCACGTTCAACGACGGCCAGCCTTTTGCGGCATCGACCATGCGATCCATCACCAGGCCCTGTCCTTGCGGGCGGTAGTGAAACAGGCCGTTGGGAGTGGCGAGCCAGATGCCGGCACGATCGAAGTCGAACGCATCGACCGATTCGCCGACGGGTGCGCCCGGCACGGTCACGAAGCGTCCCGTGGCTTGATCCATGCGCATCAGGCCGCCATCGCTGGCGTACCAGAAGTTGCCTTTGTAAAGCATCATCTGGCTGCCCAACATCACTTTGTCGCTGGGCTTGTCCATCGGCACCACCGACACGTCCAGCGTTTCCGGATCGATACGAACGATACCGTCGCCGAATGTGCGCGCATACATCTTGCCGTCGGGGCCCGGCTCCACTTCGAGCGGACGCTTGAGCACGCTGCCCTTCGGATCGACCTGATCGAGGTGGTCATGCACATAGTCGTAGCGGAACAGGGCGCCTTGCACGGCAATCCAGAGGCGTTGGCGATAGTCCTCGGTCATGCTGTTGACGTCGCCGTGCAAACCGCTGATGACGTGCTCGACATTGCCGGTGATCGGATCCAGGCGATCGATCCTTCCTTCGCGCTCGCCGATCCACACATGCCGCCCGTCGCGCCCGCGTGCCATGGTTTTAGCCACGGAGTCGCGAAGGCTGTTCGGATCATCGGGAATGTGCGTGAAGCGGCTGAAGCTGTTCCAACCCGGCGCGAGATAACCCACGCCGCCGTCGAGCAGCGCCACCCACAAGCCACCCTCGCGATCGGACAGCGTCTGCCAGATCCAGCTGCCGGGCAGATCGCCATAAAGCAGAGGCTGATCGATCACCTCGGTGATGGGACCGTCGCGACGCGCTTGCAGATACATGCCGCGCTGCGTGCCGATCCAGAGATGTCCCGCGGCGTCGCGGGTGCTGGTCATCACATTGGTATCGTCGGGAATGGAAGGCGAACCGAAGCGCCGCGCCAGATCGTCGGCCCCTACCGCCAGCAAGCCATGTCCCGTGGCGAGACGCACTTCATCGCCATTTCCGTCGATGCGCCACGCATCCATGCTCAACGTCGGATCGGCGGGCTTGATGCGTATGAAACGCCCGTCTGACTCGCGCCGGAACACGCCCAGATCCGAGCCGACCCATAGTCGCCCCTTCGGGTCCACGTAAAGTGCAGCCACCGCACCAAGGTCTTCCGGGTGCAGACCGAGCAAGGGATTGACGACGTGTTCGAAACTGTGGCCGTCGGGCAGCATGCGGTCGAGGCCGGCGCCGGTGCCCACCCATATCGATCCGTCGGGTGTCTGCGCGACCACCCATACGCGGTCGCTGGTCAGGCTGTGCGGATCGGCCGGATCGTGCGCCCAATGCGTGAACTTGCCGGTCGTCATGTCGTAACGATTGAGGCCGGCATCGAGACCGCCGGCCCAGACATTTCCCAGCCGATCGACGATTAGCGTCGAAATGCCATTGCTGTAGAGCGAATCGGGATCGCCTTCGACGTGACGAAAAACCTCGAAGTGCACGCCATCGAAACGAGCAAGGCCGCCGCGAGTGCCAAACCACATGGCACCGCTATGGTCCTGCGCCACGGCGTAGACGCTGCTGCTGGGCAGGCCGTCGTCCATGCCATAACGGCGGAATTGCGGGGTAGGCAGTGGCGCGGCATCCGGAGCATGCACCGTGCCCGGCGGAACACGGGTGGATGAAACAGCCGCCCCGGGCGGTACATCCGTTATGGACGCACCCAGCAGGAAGGCCATGCCCAACAAGAAAACCGCCACTGTGGCCCCCTCAGGCACGCCGGACGGAACATTCCCTAAACGCTCCGCGCTAGCCACCGATCATGCCAAATCCGTGGGTCGAGCGCATGTCCCATCGGTTTGGGCCCGGCGTCGCGGATACGGCAACAATCCGTTCCCGCTCGCACGCTGGAAGCCATGCACCGTTTCGGCCAGACTCCCGCCATGAATCGCAGGCTCCCTTACCGCCTCCTGACGTTATGTTTCGGCTGTGTGCTGGCGCCATGCGCCGCGCAAGCGGCTGCCGACAGCTATCGCTACGACCCGGTGCACAGCCAGATCGTTTTCAGCATCGACCACGATGGTTTTTCGCGTCCGTTGGGCCGATTGCACGTCGCCCAGGGTCAACTTCACTTCGATCCTGACGACTGGTCCCGTTCGAGCACCGAACTGGATATCGACATGACCAGCCTGGACATGGGCGATGCCGAATGGAACAAGGCGGTCTGCAAGCCGTCATTGCTCGATTGCAAAGCGTTTCCGACGGCGCACTTCGCCAGCACCTCGGTGGAACGCAAGGACGCCACGCACGGCATCCTGCACGGCGTACTCACCCTGCACGGCGTGAATCAGCCGATCGACATTCCCTTCCGGGTCAATCGCATCGGCAAGACCATCTACGGCCTGCACACGATCGCCGGGTTCTCCGCCACGGCCTCGCTCGACCGCACCGCCTTCGGCATCACGGAATTCCCCAATGCCATCGGTCACGATGTAGCGATCTGGCTGGAACTGGAAGGAGTCCGCGATAGTCAGACATCGAACGACAACAAGGAGCATCCATGAGTCTGCGTAGCGAAAACCATCAGTGGGGATCTATCGCGAAAGGGTTCCACTGGCTGGTGGCGCTGGGAATCCTCGTCAACGGCGTGTGGGGATTGCTGATGACGGACATGTCGCCGTCGATGACCAAGATCGGCGTCTATGCCCTGCACAAGTCGATCGGGCTGACGATTCTGGCGCTGTTCTTCCTGCGCCTTGCCTGGCGTTTGTTCGATCGCGCACCGCCGGATGAACCAGCCCCCATGTGGCAACGCGTTGTCGCGCACATCACGCATGTTCTGCTGTACGGTTTCATCCTGGCCCTGCCGTTGAGCGGCTGGTGGTACAACTCGCTGCACGGCTATCCGCTGCAGTGGTTCAAGCTTTTCAACCTGCCTGCGCTTGCCGCCAAGAACGAAGATCTCTCGCATACCGCACACGAGATTCACGAATATCTTTTCTATCTCTTGCTGTTGGTGCTGATTGGTCACGTCGGCGCCGCGCTGAAGCATCATTTTTTCGACAAGGACAACGTGTTGCGACGCATGCTGCCGTTCGGTCGCGTGCATACGAGCAAGTCCCCTCAAGGAGAATCCCCATGAACTTCCGTTTGAATCAACGCGCGCTCGCCTGCCTGCTTGCCATCGCCCTGCCGTGCATCAGCCATGCAGCCGATTACACCGTGCAGCCGGCGGGTAGCACGCTCGGCTTCAGCAGCAGTTTTCAGGGCAGCGGCTTCGATGGCCATTTCGACAAATGGACTGCTGCCATCAGTTACGACCAAGCCAAGCTTGCCACGTCGAAGTTCGATGTGACGGTGGATCTGGCCAGCGCGAAAACGGGTGACAACGATCGCGACAGCGCCTTGCCGGGTTCTGATTTCTTCAACGTTGCGAAGTACCCGCAGGGACACTTCGTGACGACGGGATTCCGTCAACAAGGTGGCCAGGTGATCGCCGATGGCAACCTGACTCTACGCGGTGTCACCAAGCCGGTGAGCCTCACCGTCACGTTCAAGCCGCAAGGCAGCGGTGCGACGCTGGATGTAACCGGCACCGTGAAGCGATTGGATTTCGGTGTGGGCGGCGGTCAGTACGCCGATACATCCGTGATCGGCGCCGATGTGAAGGTCACGGCGCATTTGGTACTCGCTGCGAAATAGCAGAAGCCGTAACTTGGCTCCCTCTTCCCTATGCGGAGAGGGAGTCAAGGTTGATCCAGAGCGCCACCGTCACCGCATCAAACGGCCAATCCAGCTCACGCCCATTGCGCAGATCGCGCAGCACAGGTACCCGTGTACCGTAGCGGTCTTCCAGTTCCCGGCTGTCGTCCACCCATACGCTGTCGAAATCCGGCGCACGCGCCTCGGCCAGCACGGCCAGGGCCTGGTCGCACAGGTGACAATAATCCCGTTGATAGAGCACGAATTCAGCCATACGTATGCGAATAGACTGCCGCGGAAAGGACTCGCGCGTAGAATAGCCAGTTCACCCCCGTCATCGCAGTAGACCCATGGCCGTCAGCGCTTTCGACATCTTCAAGATCGGCATTGGCCCGTCTTCCTCCCATACCGTCGGCCCGATGCGCGCCGCAGCACGTTTTTCGGAGCGTTGGCTGGAAGAAAAAGGCGTGCTAGATCGCGTCACGCGCGTGCGCGCCGAACTCTACGGTTCGCTGGCGATGACCGGGCGTGGACATGGCACGGACAAAGCCGTGCTGCTCGGCTTCGAAGGCGAGCACCCCGATACCGTCGACCCGGACCACATCCCGGAAATTCTCAAGCGCGTGCGCACCACGAAACGCATTCGCGTTCTTGGCAAGCACGAAATCGACTTCGAAGAGAAGCGCGACCTGGTTTTCAACAAGCGCCAGAAACTGCCGTTCCACACCAACGGCATGCGCTTCTCCGCCTATGACGCCGATGGCAACGAGCTGGCCACGCGCGACTATTACTCCGTCGGTGGCGGCTTCGTGGTCAATCACGACGAAGCGGCGGAAGACCGCATCGTAGCCGACACCACCGAGCAACCCTATCCGTTCGCAACGGGAGAGCAACTGCTCGCGCTGTGCCACGAACACGGGCTGACCATCGCGCAGCTGATGATGGAAAACGAAAAAGTGTGGCGCAGCGAAGCGGACATTCGCTTCGGACTGCTCACCCTATGGAAGGCCATGCAGGGTTGCGTGGAACGCGGACTGCGCTCGCCGGGCATCTTGCCGGGCGGCCTCAAGGTGGCGCGTCGCGCACCGGCGATGGCTGCCGAGCTTCGCAACCAGCCTGAGGCATCGCTCAAAGACCCGCTCACCATTCTCGACTGGGTGAACCTCTACGCGCTGGCGGTCAACGAAGAAAACGCCGCCGGTGGCCGCGTGGTGACCGCGCCCACCAACGGAGCAGCCGGCATCGTGCCTGCCGTGCTGCACTACTACCACCGCTTCTGTCCGAAGTCCGACGAAAACGGCGTGATCGATTTTCTGCTCACGGCCGCCGCCATCGGCATTCTCTACAAGGAAAACGCCTCGATTTCCGGCGCCGAAGTAGGCTGCCAGGGCGAAGTCGGCGTCGCGTGCTCCATGGCTGCGGGTGGTCTGACAGCGGCACTGGGCGGCACGGTGCCGCAAATCGAAAACGCGGCCGAGATCGGCATGGAACACAACCTGGGCCTCACCTGCGATCCGATCGGCGGCCTGGTGCAGATTCCCTGCATCGAACGCAATGCGATGGGTTCGGTCAAAGCGATCAACGCCAGCCGCATGGCGCTCAAGAGCGACGGCAAGCATCGCGTGTCGCTCGACAAAGTCATCAAGACCATGCGCGACACCGGTCGCGACATGAAGGACAAGTACAAGGAAACCTCGCGCGGCGGTCTCGCCGTTAACGTGATCGAGTGCTGAGCACTGCCTCTGCCCATACGCAATAGCACATCATCGCTCCAGCGTTGCGGGCTGGGTTAGCACAGCGTAACTCAACAAATCTGGCAAACTGATGTTGGGTTATCCTGAGTCAACGCGGTCTACGCCACCGACCTGCCGCACTACTTACAATAACTTCAGCATTGTCCGATTACACAATGTCTATTAGACGCATATAACAGTACAGCCAAGTCATTTGGCCATTACGAAATGTGCTCGCAATAGACTCATAACAAGGACAGCCAATGAAAAAGTCAATTGTTTGGACGGTTTGCGTAACAAGCTTAGTGATCACAACTGCTTCGTTCGCGACCACAGAAAAAATGAATAGCCCAGTACAACACCTTTCTCATTTTTCTCAGACAGTACAACCATCGGATAACTGCCCAGACCTGAGATCTCAACAACAAGGTCCCCTGCCTGACTGCCCTATTTATTACGACGTAGATATTTGAGATATTTTTCAGAGAAAAACACCAAACGGTTAAAAGCTGTTTGGTGTTTTCTCATCTAGAGCCTCGAGTAAAAAACAGAATTTTTGTTATTTCGTTAACTTTTTGGCCTGCCATCTAACGATCTTCACGTTCAAATACGATACTAGCTATTGCACCGTTGGTGTCAGTTCGAGGACGCATTGACACGTTCCATCCGTAGAGTTCGCATAGACGACGCACGATCGCCAATCCCAATCCTGCGCCGCTGCCACCTGCACCCTCTCCACGTACGCCGCGCTGAAACAGTCGCTCCGCATCTTCCGGCTTGATTCCCGGACCAGTGTCGATCACGTCGATGCGGCCTTTTTCCACCCGCACAGTAACGCAGCCTTCCAGTGTGTACTTGATCGCATTGCCGATTAGGTTAGTCAGAGCCACGGACAGTACCGATGCGGGTGCGTTCACGCTGATCGATTGCTTTTCGACCAGCTCCACCTCCACAGGTTTATCGCGCAATTGCGGGCGCTGGCTTTCGATTACATCGGAAGCAACCTTGGCGACTTCGGTGGTTTCGCCACGCGTAGGGCCACGACGTTCCGCGCGCGACAGCAATAACAAAGCTTCGATCAGCTCGGTTGCCTGGCGCGAGGCGCGTTCGATACGCTTGAGGCGTTCGCGCAACTTGTCGGTCAGATCCGGCGAACCTTGCAGCAATTCGGTGGTGCTGGAAATCACCGCCAAGGGCGTGCGCAATTCGTGGCTCACATCGGAGTTGAATTCGCGATCGCGTTCGACGATGGCGGTCAGTCGCTCGGCATATTCGTCCAGCGCCTGCGCCAGTTCGCCGACTTCGTCGTCGGCAAAATGCGCCGCCAGCGGCTCGGCGCGCCCGACCTTGCGGAAATCGCGCAGGCGTCGCGCCAGCTCGGTCACAGGCTTGAGCACCTTGCGCGACAGCCACAGGCCGATGGCCAGCGACAGCAGGCTGAACAGCACCACCGACGCCACCAGCGACGTGATCAGCTGGCGCTTGCCAAGATCCTCGCGGCTGATGTCGTAGGTGAGGAAACCCACCAGGCCGTACTTGCGTGCAACGGCGAGTTTGTAGCGCCTGAGATCGCCGTTCTTTTCGACATCCTGCATGTCGTACACGCCATTGCCCAGGTTTTGCCAATCGAGGCGCGCCTTGTAGATGGTGCGGTCGCTCCAGAACCACGCTTCCATCAGCTGCGATTGATACGGCTGCTCGGGATTGGCGTGCTTGCTCTCAATGGCCTGGTTGATGTCGCTCTGCAGGCTCGCATTGACCAGCTGGTTCTCGACCTTCGCGCGCACATACAACGAAGCAACAGCAAACAACGCGCTGAGTCCGAAGCCAAACAGCGCGAAGGATACGATTAAGCGAAATCGCAGCTTACGCCTGGACTGCATCCGGATCGACCATGCGGTAACCGATGCCGTGTCTGGTGTGGATCAACGCCTTCTCGAACGGCTTGTCGATCGCGGCGCGCAGACCGTGGATGTGCACGCGCAGACTGTCGCTGTCGGGCAGTTCTTCGCCCCACACTTTTTGCTCGAGATCCTGGCGCGTCACCACTGAAGGACTCGCTTCCATCAGCGCCTGCAGCAACTTCAGGCCGATCGGATTGAGCTGGATCGACTTCCCTTCGCGCGTGACCGTGAGCGTATCCAGGTTGTAGGTAAGGTCGGCCACCTTGAGCACGCGGCTCTGTGGTCCCTTGCCGCGACGCGCCAGTACTTCCAGGCGCGCAGCCAGTTCCTGCAGGGCGAAGGGCTTGGTCATGTAGTCGTCGGCGCCGGATTCGAAGCCGGTGAGCTTCTGTTCCAGGGCGTCGCGGGCGGTCAGCATCAGCACCGGCGTCTGCTTGTGCGCCTCGTGGCGCAGTTTGCGTGCGACGTCCAGGCCATCCATGCCGGGCAACGTCAGATCGAGCACGATGACGTCGAAGTCGTGGACGACGGCCAGATGCAGGCCAGTGACGCCATCTCCCGCGAAATCCACGACATGGCCGCGATCTTCCAGATAGTCGCCAATATTGGTCGCGATATCGCTGTTGTCTTCAATCACCAGAACGCGCATGCGTCTCTCCGATACGCAACCGGCGCACAGGCCGGCGGAGGCTCAAGCTTAACGAGTGAGGGCGCCAAATGTTAAGCGAAATACTGAACAAGAGCTGGCGACTTTCGGTTAGACAAAGAAAAAGCCCGGACACCGCGACCGTGTGTCGCCGCATCCGGGCTGAAGCTACTGCCCCGATACCGTCGTCTGCTGTCACCGGACCTTGCGATTGAAGTGGCGAGCAAACAAACAGTGGAGCCTTTATAGGAGGGGGGCGGTTACGTGGCAGTTAACGCGCACTCACTGCGTGGTTAACGCGCGGATTTGCCTGCATTCTGCTCAAGGTGACGGATGATTTTCTCAGATACGTTGACACCCGACGCCGCCTCGATGCCCTCCAGCCCGGGCGAAGCGTTGACTTCCAGCACCAGGGGGCCGCGATTGGAACGAAGCAGGTCGACGCCCGCGATGCCCAACCCCAGGGCTTGGGCGGCGTTGACCGAAATACGCTTTTCGGCCGCCGTCAGTTTGGCAGCCACCGCCGTGCCGCCACGATGCAGGTTGGCGCGAAACTCGCCCGGAACCGCCTCGCGCTGCATCGCGGCGACCACCTGCCCGCCGACGACGAAACAGCGCAGGTCGCTGCCCTTGGCTTCGGCGATGAACTCCTGCACCAGGAAGTTGGCGTAAAGGCCACGGAACGCTTCCACCACGCTTTGCGAGGCGCTGCGCTTTTCCGCCAGCACCACGCCCGTGCCCTGGCTGCCTTCGTTGAGCTTGATGACATGCGGCGGATCGCCGAGCATCTCCAGCACGTCGGTGGTGTCGTCCGGGTTGTCACCGAATACGGTCACCGGCATATCCAAGCCTTTTGCGGCCAGGATCTGCAGACAGCGCAACTTGTCGCGCGCGCGCAGCACGGCGTCGGACGAATTGGGCGTGTACACACCCATCATCTCGAGCTGCCGCAGTACCGCCGTACCGTAAAACGTGCTCGATGTACCGATGCGCGGAATCGCCGCATCGAAATCGTGCAGCGCCTTGCCCTTGTAGCGAATTTCCACCGAGCCCGGCGCAATGCGCACATAGCAGCGCAGCGGATCGAGTACGCGCACCACGTGGCCGCGCTCGCGTGCCACTTCCACCAGGCGCTGCGTCGAATAGAGCCGCGCGTTGCGCGAGAGGATGGCGATTTTCATGGGTTGTCCATCGTCGTGTGCGCGTGGCGTGGAAGGGTATAGGAGAGGGATGGATCGACGGCAAAACGCCCCATCAGGGCAGTACGTCCCAACAGCATAGGGAACAGCATGTGGCGGCGATCAGTCAGATTCATGTCAACCTCGAAACGTTCGCCCGCCAGCATCACATCGGTGCGGATGAACCAGCGTTCGCTGCGGCCGCCGCCGGTATCCACCACCACACGCCGGTCGCAGGCCGGCGCTTCGCAATGCACATGGCGCGCGGAACGTCGCCCCAGGCCGACCGTGAAACGCAACCAGGTCGCACCATCGCGCGCAAACGCTTCCAGCTCGTCCACATGCAGGGAGCTGCTGCGGGCACCGGTGTCGAGCTTGACCTTGAGCGAAGCGATGCCGAACTGGGGCAATGCCAGCCGCTCCCGCCATCCGAGGGTAATCACGTTCGCCATGTCAGCTCACGCTGTCGGGTTTGGAATGTCTCGGTGGGGAGCCGGATGAAATTTACTGCACGTCCATTTCCCACTATCGGGAAGTGGAGCGGGTGAAGGGAATCGAACCCTCGTCAGTAGCTTGGGAAGCTACAGCTCTACCATTGAGCTACACCCGCAATGCCCGGCGATGGTAACTGGCGGCTGGTGCTTTTGGAATCCTGAGGACGAATCGGCTCTTTTCGGCCAGGACAGCGTCGTATGAACTGGAGATAGCGGCAGCCTGAACCGCCCAAACTAAACGCCCGGCAACAGGCACTCACTCCCTAAGCCAAAGCTCATAATTCGTCTGCAACATCCCCATATACACGGACGAATACGGGAGCGCGACCGCCTCGCGCACCACTGCACGGAGAAACCCATGCGTGCGTTAAGTTCTTTAGTGTCGATGTCCCGCGGTTTGCACGTCTTGCTCGCCGCCCTCCTCCTTGTGTGCACCACCGGTCTTGCCTGGGCCCAGTCGGACGACGGCCAGGGTGATGCCGGCGACCCGCCAACGCGCGTGGCGCGGCTTTCCTATGCGTCCGGCGACCTGGGCCTGATGCCTGCGGGCAGCACCAGCTGGAGCGCGGCCGACGTCAATCGACCGCTGACCAACGGCGACAAACTCTCCAGCGGACCGGACGCGCGCGCCGAACTCGAACTCGACGGCGCCTCGCTGCGCATCAACGGGCAGAGCGACATCGGCGTACTCAACCTCAACGACCAGATCGGCCAATTCGAACTGACCCAGGGCACGCTCAACCTCACCGTGCGCATCCTCGCCCAGGGTTCGAGCTACGAAGTCGATACGCCGACGCTCGCCCTGGTGATGGATCAACCCGGCACCGTGCGCCTGGATGTGGGCCCGAATGGCGCCTATACCACCGTCACCGTATTCAACGGCAACGCCGTCGTCTTCGGCGAAAACCAGGCACAACGCGATATCTACAGCGGGCGCAGCTACCAGTTCGCCGATTCCACCCTGAACAATGTCGCCATCACCGACGTCGCCGGCGGCGGCGATGCCTTCGACGCATGGTGCGCCAATCGGGACGCGCAGTACGGAAGCAATATCACCAGCGCCCAGTACGTGTCGGACGAGATGGTCGGCGCGCAGGATCTGAATCAATACGGCACCTGGCAAAACGACGAGGATTACGGTGCCGTGTGGTATCCGGGCAATGTCGCCGCTGGCTGGGCGCCCTACGCCTTCGGCTACTGGGCATGGATCTCGCCCTGGGGCTGGACCTGGGTGGACAACCTGCCGTGGGGCTTTGCGCCGTATCACTATGGCCGCTGGGCCTACCTTCACGGCAGATGGGGATGGATGCCGGGCCCGCGGCATGTGCGCCCCATCTATGCACCTGCGCTGGTCGCTTTCGCCGGCGTCGGCCGGGGCGGCCCTGTCGGCTGGTTCCCGCTTGGGCCGCATGAGGTCTACAACCCGTGGTATCGCGCCTCGCGGAACTACTACACCAACATCAACACCAGCAACATCGCGCTCGGCCGCGGCTATAACCAAGGTGCGTTGATCAACAACATCCGCAGCCAGTACGCGCTCTATCAAGCCGGTCGTCCCGTGACGGGCGTGACGTACGCCAATCGCGATGCACCGCACGCCTTCACGGCGGTCTCGGCCCAAGCCTTCGCGAGTGCGCAGAACGTGCAGCACAATCGGGTTGCGATGAATCCGCAACAGATCGCCACCGCATCCGCGATCGCACCGGCCGCGTTGCAGCGACCCACGCCGGCCAGCTTCGCCCAGGCTCGACTGGTCGATGCGCGTCCCTTGCCGGCGGCAGGATTCAACCGCCAAGTGGTTGCGGTGGGCAAACCTTCGCCGTCGGTCAACGCCGGCGCATCGTTCCGAGCCGGTCAATCCACTTCCAATGTGGTCGTGCTTGGCGCTCGTTCCAGCCTGGCCAATCATCCCGACGTCGCTGAGCAGCCACGTGTGGCCGGTCCCGCCGCGCCGGTTCAAACGCAAGTGAATCCGCGTCCGGCCGTGCTTCCCCAGGTGCCGCATTTCGAGGCGGCACAGCAGATCCAGCAGGTGCAACAAGCACCGCACTTCCAATCGCAGTCGTACCAACAGCCTCAGCAGCAAATCGAACAACAGCGGTTCGAGGCGGCGGAGCGCTCGCACGAATACGTGCCCCCGCAACGTCAGATGGCGCCTGACCCGTCGTACCAGCCGTACCGCAATGTGCCTACGCCACAGCAGTACGCGCGCCCGGAGTTTGCTCGCCCCGAGTCTGAGGCGCACCCGCAAAACGCGCCCAGGCCACACGTCAGCGCACCGCCCGCCCACAGCAGCAACCCGAATCAGCATTGAGCAAGCTGCAGTGCCACAGGCCCGGCCAACCGCCGGGCCTGTGCCGTTACAATAGGCGGATGCAGATCACTCTCAACGGCCACCCGCACGACTGCGGCCAAGGCACCACCGTCACCCAGTTGCTCCACCAGGCCGGCTACGGCGGCCGTCGCGTCGCGGTGGAGGTGAATCAGGAAATCGTGCCCCGCAGTCAGCACGACGGCCATGAACTATGCGCGGGCGATCGAGTGGAGATCGTTCACGCCATCGGCGGCGGCTGATCGTCGCGCCTGCTGTTTTCCCGCGCGCCCCGCGCTTTGCATGTCGACACATCCCCATGAACATCAAAACGCTCGACACCACCGATCCTCTCATCATCGCCGGCAAGAGCTACGGCTCGCGCCTGCTGACCGGCACCGGCAAGTACAAGGATCTCGATGAGACGCGACGCGCCAGCCAGGCCGCCGGCGCCCAGATCGTCACCGCCGCCATCCGGCGCGTGAACCTGGGCCAGGACCCGAGCGCACCCAACCTGCTCGATGCGCTGCCGCCCCACGAATTCACCCTGCTGCCCAACACCGCCGGCTGCTACAACGCGGTCGACGCCGTGCGCACCTGCAAGCTGGCGCGCGAACTGCTGGACGGCCATAAGCTGGTGAAGCTGGAAGTGCTCGGCGACGAGCGCACGCTTTATCCGGATGTGATCGAAACGCTCAAGGCCGCCGAACAACTCGTGGCCGACGGCTTCGACGTGATGGTCTACACCACCGACGATCCCATCCTCGCGCGCAAACTGGAGGAAATCGGCTGCGTCGCCGTGATGCCGCTGGCTGCGCCGATCGGTTCGGGCTTGGGCATCCAGAACAAATACAACCTGCTGGAAATCATCGAGAACGCCAAAGTGCCGGTGATCGTGGACGCCGGTGTCGGCACCGCATCCGACGCAGCGATCGCGATGGAACTGGGCTGCGACGGTGTGCTGATGAACACGGCTATCGCCGGCGCCAAGGATCCAGTGCTGATGGCGCATGCGATGAAGCTGGCCATTGAAGCGGGCCGTGCCGCTTTCCGTGCCGGCCGCATTCCGCGCAAGCGCTATGCCTCGGCATCAAGCCCCATCGACGGCACCATCGGCTGAGACGCTTTGCTTCCTCTCCCCTTTGGGGAGAGGATTGAGGTGAGGGGCCAAGGCTTGCCTCAAGCCTCAATAGAACCACGCTTCGACTGACTTCCAACGCAAGGCTTCCCCTCACCCCAGCCCTTTCCCCGAAGGGGAGAGGGAGTCAAGATTTCGCATGACCGACTCTTTCGATCACGACAATCTGCATCTACGCCGCATCCGCAGCTTCGTGCTGCGGGAAGGCCGCCTGACGCCCGCCCAGCAACGCGCCTTCGAAACGCATTGGGCGCGCTTCGGCATCGACTACACCGGCACCGCGCAGCATTTCGACGCGCATTTCGGTCGCCAGGTGCCGCGCGTACTGGAAATCGGCTTCGGCAATGGCGAAGCCCTGGCCTGGGCCAGCGAGCACGACCTGGCCCGCGATTACATCGGCGTGGAAGTGCATGGCCCGGGCGTCGGCCGGCTGATGAATGCGTTGGCGGCGCGGGATGCAGCCAACGTGCGCCTCTACAAGCACGATGCGGTCGAAGTGCTGGAGCACGAGATTCCACCCGGCACGCTCGCCGAGGCGCGCATCTGGTTTCCCGACCCCTGGCACAAGAAGCGGCACAACAAGCGACGCATCGTGCAGCCTGAGTTCGTCGCCCTGCTCGCTTCGCGCATGGCGCCCGGTGGCTTGCTGCACCTGGCGACGGATTGGGAACCCTATGCGCAGCACATGCTCGAGGTGATGGAAGCCGCTCCGGATTGGCGCAATGCCGTAGCTCCGGGCCAATACGCGGAAAAACCGGACTGGCGTATCGAAACGCATTTCGAGCGGCGCGGATTGAAACTCGGCCACGGCGTGTGGGATCTGCTCTACCGCAAGGCCTGAGCACTTCACCGCACGCTGTCGCCACTCGCCACATCCCGGCCCCTGCGTGCAGCAGGGGCGCCACCGAGCAAAGGCTTCATCCCCTCCCAGCCTCCCTCTGCTGCACGCAGGGGGTGGAGTAAAAGCGCTCATGCGCAGCCGCGTATCCGCAATGCGGCAACGGTTCACCAGTCCTCACGCCCCGACGCTTATACTCCTGCGTCAAACAGGGAAGAGTCACCGCGTGAAGCCACTGCTGCCCAACCGCATCCAGCCGTGCACGGCGCCCGCCAGGGACGATCGGTAGTGGCGCTGACCCTCACCCCCGAAATGATCCTGGTACTCGGGCTGGTGTGTTTCACCATGCTCATGCTGGTGTTGGAGTGGATCCGCGCCGACATGGTGGCGCTGCTGGTGGTGGTGGTGATCGGCCTGACCGGCCTGATTCCCTCGGATCGCGTCTTCAACGGCTTCGCCGGTAACGCCGTGATCGCGATCATCGCGATCATGATCATGGGCCAGGGACTCGACCGGGCCGGCGTGCTGGGCCTGACCGCGCAATTCGTGATGCGCATGGCGCGCGGCAAGGAATCGCGCCTGGGCGTGGTGATCAACGCCGTGACCAGCCTTTTCAGCGCAGTGATTCCGAGCCAGGCGCTGGCCGCGCTGATGATCCCGGTCACCAGCCGACTTTCCGCGCGCACCGGCGTGCCGATTTCGCGCCTGCTGCTGCCGATGGCGTTCTGCATTCTCACCGCCACCAACACCACGCTGATCGCGAATTCGCCGCTGATCGTCCTCAACGACCTGATCGCCAGCGCCAACGCCAACCTGCCGCCCGGCGCGCAGACGGTGCCCAAGTTCGGCTTGTTCAGCGTGACACCGGTCGGTCTCGCGCTGGCCATAGCGGGCGTGCTGTTCTTCTACTTGTTCACCAACAAGCTGCTGCCCGAGCGCGAAGACGAACGCCAGAAGGTCACGCCGGGTCGTACCGAAAGCTACTTTGCGGAAACCTACGGCATCGTCGGCGAAACCGCCGAACTCACCGTCACCGCCGAAAGCCCGCTGGTGGGCATGAGCATCGGCGAAGTGGAACAGTTGTACGGCGCGCCGCTGATCCTCGCCATCAAGAGCGGCAACGATGCGCGCATGGCGCCGCCGGCCGATCAGGTGATCTGGGTGGGTTCGATTCTCGGCGTGCTCGGTCCGCGCGACGACCTCAACCGTTTCGCCAACAACCAGTTGTGCAAGGTTTCGCCGCGCATGCGCCAGTTGGGCGAGCTGTTCAATCCGACGCGCGCAGGTATTTCGGAGGCGGTGATTCCGCCGAGTTCGCGTTTCCTCAAGCAATCGGTCGGCGAACTGCGCCTGCGCAAGCGCTACGGCATTTCGGTGCTGGCGGTGACGCGCGGCGACCACATCTATCGCGACGATCTGCGCACGGTAAGCCTGCGCACCGGCGATACGCTGGTGTTGCATTCCAGCTGGCGCGCGCTGCAGGAAGTGTCGGAAGAAAAAGATCTCGTCGTCATCACCGACGTCCCGCGCGAAGAGCAACGCCCCAACAAGGTGTGGCAGGCGGTCGGTTTTTTCCTGCTGGCAAAGAGTCTCGCGCTCTTCACCAATCTCGACCTTTCCATCGCGATGATGACCGGCGCCATCGGCATGCTGCTCACCGGCGTGCTGAACATGGACGAGGCCTACCGCGCGGTGAACTGGAAAACCATCTTCGTGACCGCCTGCCTGATTCCGCTGGGTTGGTCGATGGATTCCACCGGCACCGCCGCGTGGCTCGCGCAGGAAGTACTGTTGCACCTCGGGCATGCGTCGCCGTGGATTCTGCAGACGTCGCTGGCGATTCTCACGCTGCTGTTCTCGCAAGTGATGTCGAACGTGGGCGCCACGGTGATGATGGTGCCCGTGGCGATCAGCGTGGCCGTCGCGACCGGTGGCAACCCTTCCGCTTACGCGCTTATCGTCGCTGTTTCTTCGTCCAACACCTTCCTGTTGAGCTCGGGCCACCCTGCCCTGATGATGGTGACGGGTCCTGGCGACTACAGCAGCAGGGACTTCCTGCGCGCCGGCGTACCGCTGACGTTTATCGTGCTGCTGATCACATTGATCGCCATCAACCTTATGTACCGCTAAAACGACCGACTGCCCGCCCATCCTGAGCAAAGCACACGTGACAAAACATCCCAGCGATCCCCGTCTTGCGGTCATCGGACTCGGTTATGTCGGCCTGCCGCTCGCGGTGGAGTTCGGCCGCCTGTTCGATACGCTCGGCTACGACATCGACGCGGTGCGCGTCGACGCCTTGCGGCGCGGCGCGGACGGCAACCAGGAAACATCCGTTGAAGAATTGGCCGCCGCGACGCAACTGCGCTTCGCCACGGATATCGAATCGCTGCGCGACCGCAACGTCTTCATCATCACCGTGCCCACGCCGGTAGACGAGCATAAACGCCCCGATTTCATGCCCCTGATTCGCGCCAGCCAGATGGTCGGCAGCGTACTGAAGAAGGGCGATGTGGTGATCTACGAATCCACGGTGTATCCGGGTGCTACCGAAGAAATCTGCGTGCCGGAACTGGAGCGCGCATCCGGTCTTCGCTTCAACGTCGACTTCACCGTCGGCTACAGCCCTGAGCGCATCAATCCCGGCGACAAGCAACGACGACTCACCACGATCCCCAAGATCACCTCGGGCTCCACGCCCGACACCGCGGATTTTGTCGATGCGCTGTATGCGCGCATCATCACCGCGGGCACGCATAAAGCGCCGAGCCTGAAAGTCGCGGAAGCTGCCAAAGTCATCGAGAACACGCAACGCGACGCCAATATCGCGCTGATCAACGAATTCGCGCTGATCTTCCATCGCCTCGGCATCGACACGCAGGATGTGCTTGCCGCTGCCGGCACCAAGTGGAATTTCCTGCCCTTTCAGCCAGGACTCGTCGGCGGACATTGCATTGGCGTCGACCCCTACTACCTGATCCAGAAAGCGCAATCGACTGGCTACTACCCGGACATTCTCCTGGCCTGCCGGCGCATCAATGATGCGATGGGCCAGCACGTCGCCAGCGAAGTGATCAAGCTGATGGTGGGCCAGGGTCATGCGATACGCGGCAGTCGCGTGCTGGTGCTCGGGTTGACCTTCAAGGAAAACTGTCCCGACTTGCGCAACACGCGCGTCGTCGACCTGGTACGTGAACTGCAAAGCTTCGGCGCTGCCGTCGATGTACATGATCCATGGGCCGACGCGGACGAAGCGCACAAGCACTACGGCGTGACCTTGATCCCGAACGTAGAAGCAAAGGGAAACTATGCCGCCGTCGTACTTGCTGTAGCGCACGAGCAGTTCAAATCGGGCGAGGCCTACGACATGCGTGCGTTCACGATGCCCAACGGCGTGGTGTACGACATCAAAGGCGTGCTGCCGAAAGAGCTCGTCGACGCTCGCCTCTAATTCCATCCAGCCCTATTCGTTAAGCCCTCTCCCTTCGGAGAGAGGGGTGGATGAGGGGCCGCGCTTGCGAAAGTGCGAATCAGATATCCAGCAACACGTCGCCGTGCTCGACGCGCACCGGCACCGTGCGCAGGCTTTCGCCACGGCACGGGCCGCCGATGCATTCACCGTTGTCGACGTTGAAGGACGCACCATGCGCCGCACAAACCAGCATGCCGCGCGAGATCAGGAATTTGCCCGGCGCCCAATCCAGGCGACGACCGGCATGCGGACAGATGTTCAGCCACGCGTTCACGCGTTCGCCCTGGCGCAGCAGAATCACGCTTTCTTCGCCGTACGGCAGCATGACATCCAGCGCCATCGCCTCGCCGTCGAGCATCTCATCGAGCCGGCACAGGTGGTGGGGGGAGGTGGCTGTATCCATCGGCACTTGCCTTGGAGGCCGGTTGGCCTCATCGTTACACGCGTAAGTCCTTGATTTTACCATACGGATTTTTAACATGCGCATCGTTCTTCCCCTGATGCATCGTCGTCGTCACCCTCTGGCCCAGGCATTGTCCCTGGTGCTGGGCCTGATCGTCATTGGTGTTCTGATGGTATTTGGGCTGGTGATGGCTGGTGTGCTGATGGTGGGTGGCGCGATGTGGCTGGTGTGGCGCCAGTGGAAACAGCACGCGCGCGTGGCGAAACCGGCTGCCAGCAAAGCGCGCGATCCTGAAGTATTGGAAGGCGAGTACGTGGTGATTCGCCATCATTCCCGGCCGGTCGCGCACTGACCGCGCATCGCCCAGCGCGCAAGATTCGGATAGCTGTCATCGGGTGCCGAACTTAAGCTGACGGCGCCCTATCCAGGATGCCGCCATGCGCAACTCGCCCGCCACGCTTGAAGCCCCTCTGGAACGTGTTCGCGCGCTGATCGAACGCGCGGATGAAGCGCCGTCGCTAGCGGCGTTGGCGGACGCGGCCAAGCTGAGCCCCAGCCATTTGCAACGCGCGTTCCGCCGCCGCTATGGCATGAGTCCGTCGGAATACCATCGCGCACGTCGATTCGGCCAATTCAAGAGCGCCTTGCGCAAAGGCGCTGCCGTGGCCGACGCCGTATACGACGCAGGATTCAGTTCCGGCAGTCGCGTGTATGAGCACACCAATCGCCTGCTGGGTATGACACCCGCCAGCTATCGGGCGGGTGGTGCCGGTGCCAGCATTCGCTACACCACCACGCGCACATCGCTGGGACAGCTGCTGGTCGCCGCCACGGCAAAAGGCATTTGCGCCGTCACGCTCGGCGTTGACGATGAAGAACTGGAGCAGCGGCTCGCATCGGAATTCCCGCACGCCTCGCGCGAGCGCGTCGACAACGGTCGTGAGGAATGGCTCGATGCGGTGATCGCACGCATTGCCAGCGAATTGGGGTGGAGCGGCAAAGCCGCGCCGGAACTTCCGCCGTTGGATATCGCGGCGACCGCTTTTCAATGGCGCGTTTGGGAAGCGCTGACGCGGATTCCTGCAGGCACGACCAAGAGTTATGGCGAACTTGCCGCCGAGTTGGGGCAGCCTGGCGCTGCGCGTGCTATCGGTCGCGCGTGTGGAAGCAATCGCCTGGCGTTGATCGTGCCTTGCCATCGCATTGTGCGTGAGGATGGTTCGTTGGGTGGTTGGCGTTGGGGTGTGGAGCGTAAGCGTGTGTTGTTGGAGCGGGAGCTCCAAAGGAACAACGTGCGTCGGAAAGCTTAGGTGTTCAAGTTGAGAAGCACTGGGACTTTTCGTCAGTGCGCGTACTCTCCAAATGTTCGGAAAGCTGCCCTGAAGCGAATCACTCAGTGAGCGCAGTTTTTTGCATTTGATTTCTTCATTACTCGCGCGATGCTTCACGGTCGTCACTCTGGCGAAGGCTGGGACCCAGTGGCGTCGGTTTTTGGTTGGGCGTCATCGCCAGGTTGCTCGCCTGCGCGGCGGGCGTTTCGACCGTCTGCCGACGGCCGAGTCACTTTTCTTTGCGTGCTCAAAGAAAAGTAACCAAAAGAAAGAGCACCCCGGAGCCGGTGCTCTCCGGGCTACGCCCTCCGAGGCGTGAGCTGGGGCCGGGCTTTTCGACAGGGCTTCCTGCCCTGGCGAAAAGG
>NZ_QRBF01000005.1:190570-389789 GCF_003363265.1 Dyella psychrodurans
TGGGCCTGATCGTCCCCAGCTCACTCACCGACTACGGGGACCCGGGGCGCGCGATGCGCGCACTTTTCAAAAGAGCAAAAGAGCAAAAGAGCAAAAGCCAAAGCAAAGAGCAAAGAGCAAGGAGCAAGGAGCAAGGAGCAAGGAGCAAAGAGCAAGGAGCAAGGAGCAAGGAGCAAGGAGCAAGGAGCAAGGAGCAAGGAGCAAAAAGCAAAGACGCCGTGCACTACTGCGTGCGAGTCCTTCCGGCGCAATGCGCCGGCATCGAGGGCGCGCATAGCGCGCTGCTCTGGCTTCTGCTCTTGATCTTGATCTTGGGGCCCCTTGGACCCGGCGGAGGGATGGAGGATCAGCCCGTAGGGGAGTCGACATGGATGTCGACTCGTTTTTCGTCAGCACAGGATGTGCTGTCGAAAAACCCCGCAATCCCTCCGCGCACTTTGCGGGCAAAGCCCGCAAAGCGGGTACTCGGGGCTGCCCTTTCTTTGGGTTACTTTTCTTTGGGCAAGCAAAGAAAAGTGACCCGGCCGCCGGCAGGCGGTCGGAACGCCCGCCGCGTAGGCGAGCAACCTAGCCTCAACGCTCATACAAAACCCCACGCCACTGGATCCCGGCCTACGCCGGGATGACGACGATGAAGCACAACGCAAGCAGTGAGACGACCAGGCTCCGCCAAAGCACTTTCCAATACCAACGCAACTCAATCACAAGCAAAAGTCACCTTTCGTCCATCATCTTTACCGCACCACAACCCAGCCTTGCATACCTTTCGCTTCCGAAAGACACGCCAGGCAGCTATCGTGCACGTCCATCACCGTGATACCCGCATGACCGACTCCACCACTTCCCCCATAGCAACCACAGAAGCCCCACGCGACACCCTATGGTTGCCGCTGTGCATGCTTGCGCTGTACATCATCTGGGGCTCCACTTACCTGGCCATCCGCATCGCACTGGAAAGCTACCCACCTTTCCTGTTGGCAGGATTCCGTTTCGCATGCGCCGGCGTGTTGTTGCTGAGCGCCTTGCGGCTGCGCGGCGTCGCCATGCCCACCGCGCGTCAGTGGCGCAATGCCGCGTTCACAGGCGTGCTGCTGCTGGGCTTCGGCAATGGTCTGGTGTGTTATGCGGAAGAGAGCGTGAGCTCGGGCATCTCGGCGGTGGCCGTGGCAAGCATGCCTTTGTTTGCTGCACTGTTTACCGGCCTTTATGGCGAGTGGCCATCGCGTCGCGAAACATGGGGCCTGATGATCGGCTTTGTGGGCGTGATCGTGTTGAATCTAGGCAGCAGCCTGTCTGCGTCGCATGTCGGCGCCATGGCATTGCTGGTGGCCGCGGCTGCCTGGGCATTTGGTTCCGTCTGGAGTCGTCGCCAGGATATGCCCGCCGGCCCCATGAACACGGCGGCGCAAATGCTCTGCGGTAGCGTCGCGTTGCTTATCGTGGGATTCACTGGCGGAGAGAGACTGCCGGCGCATCCCAGTCTGCACGCGACACTCGGAGCTGCTTATCTGGTGGTGTTCGGCTCGCTTATCGCCTTCAGCGCATACCTGTACGTGCTCAAGCATGCACGCCCTGCCCTGGCAACCAGCTATGCCTACGTAAACCCGCCTGTCGCGGTGTTGTTCGGCGTCATGTTGCTGGGTGAGAAAGTGGGCCCGTTCGATCTGGTGGGCATGGCGATCATTCTCGTCGGCGTCGTCGCGATCACTCTGGCGAAGCAACGACAAACGCGCTAATCGCGCGAACTTGAGTTCCCGCAGCCGCTATAGCAAAGAGCGCAGGCATTCGCCTGCGCTCTTGATCCATCACAACTCGCGCAACGCCGTCGTCACAGGTAAACGCGCCGCGCGCAACGCCGGGAAAAGCCCGCCGACAAAACCGATCGCCAACGCCCATTTCAAACCTTCCCACATCAGCTCTGGGGTCACTTTGAAGGTAAACGCGAGCTGCCCGGTGGAGCCGGTCGCCAACGTGGAAGCGGTCCAGCCATTGAAGATGAGCCAAGCCAGCAAGCCGCCGATGAGTCCGCCCAGCAGGGCCAGCAGCATGGTTTCCAACATCACGGCTACCACGACCGGCACGCCGCGAAAACCAATCGCGCGCAACGTGGCGATTTCGCGCGCGCGTGCAGCGACGGCCGCGAACATGGTGTTGAGTGCGCCGAAGATGGCGCCGATCGCCATGATCGAACCCACGGTGATGCCCATGATGCGCATCACCTTGCTCATCCCTTCGGATTGCTTGCTGAAGTAGTTGAGCGTGGTGTCCACATCCACTTGCAGGCGCGGATCGGCCGCCAACGCGGCCTTGAACGCATCCATGGCTTTGGCGTCGGTAAGCTTGGCAAACACCGAAGTACGGCTGCTGCCGCGACGATAGGTTTCCGCCACGACGCCTGCATCGCCCCAAATTTCCGAGTCGTACGCATCGCCGGAGGCAAACACGCCCACCACGTTCCAGGTTTGCGTGCCGAGTTTCACTTCATGCCCCGGCTCCAGGCCCACGAACTGCCGCTGCGCACCCTGCCCCACCACCAGTTCGCGCATGCCGGGCTGAAACGCGCGACCCGCGATGATCTTGACGTTGGGGCGCAATGCCCATGCCTGATCGTCGACACCGCGCACCTGCACGCTGCCTTCATCGCCCGGCGCACCATGCTTCACCGGCAGATTGGCCGCCACGACGATCTCACCCGATGCGATCGGCTTGCCCTGCTTGTCGTGCGCAATGCCGGGCTCCTGCTCGATGACCAGAATGCTGTCGCGCGTCAGCACCGAACTGACCTCGCTGGCCGAACCGCCGCGCAACACGATCGCGGTATCGTCGCTGCCGGTCTTACGCAGGGTCTCGCTATAGCCCTCGCCCATCGCCAGCAGCGCCACCAATACACCCACAACGCCGGCGATGCCGATGACGACCACGGACGAGGAACCCAGCCGCTGCCTCAGGGTACTGACACCCACGCTGGTCACCGATGCGGCCTGCCGACCGCGCCGGCTAAGCGCCATCCATGCCGCGAACAGCACCGCCAATACCAGCACTGCATACCATGGCAATTGCACCCAAACGAACAGTGCGACGACCAGGATCACCAACACGAGAAGATTGAAAAGAAAGGTCATGATCTCGACTCCTGTCACCGGCCAGCCAGCGCATCGACAATGTTCAGACGCATGGCCCGCCATGCGGGAATGGCGCCTACCACCACACCTATCGCCAGCATCAACGCGATGCCCAGCAACCAGCTGTCCGCGCCTACCGTGGGCAGATTCAGCATGCCGCCGCTGTTGGCGCTGACGCCGGGAATCAACACCGTCGCCAGACCGATGCCGATCACGCCACCCAGCAACACGAGCAGCACGGATTCGGCCAATACCATCGCCAGGACACCACGATCGGAAAAGCCCAGCGTTTTCAGCACCGCCAATTCCGATGTGCGTTCGCGTACCGCCTGCATCATCGTGTTGCCCGTCAACAGCAGCAGCGTAAAGAACACTGCGCCCATGATCGAACCGACGATCAGGCCGATATCGGCCAACTGCTTCATCCAGGAGGCCGTCGCTGCCGCTTCGGTCTGCGTGCGGGTTTCATGATCGGAATTGGCCGATACGGCATCGATGGCCCTGGCCACCTGGTCCGCCTGATTCACGTCGTTGACGCGCGTGACGTACCAGCCCACCTGGCCATTGTTGTAGCCCTTCAGCACGGCATCGTCGAAATACTTCCAGTGCATCAGGATGATCTGGCCGTAAAAGCTCACGCTCTGTTCCGTGGGGTGCAGGACGCCGACGATGTTGAACTCCCAGTTCTTGCTGCCGTTCTGCTGCGGGAAGATGTTCGATTGCAGCGGAATCTGGTCGCCGATTTTCCAGTGGTATTTCTCCATCAGCTTTTCGCCGACGAGGATGCCCGTGCGCGTGTTCAAAAACGCTTTGCGCGCATCGTCGCTGACCGCCACTTCCGGGTACTGGTCGATGTAGTTGTCGCTGACAGCGAAGGTGAACACCTGATTGTGCGGATCCTGATAGGCCCCGCCGAACCAGTTGGCATAGGCCACCGACTTGACGCCGGGCACGGTGGCGATCTTTCCACCCAAGCCCTGCGGCAGCGTGTCGATGAACGACAGCTTGGAGCCCGTCTGCAAACGTTGCGCGCCGTTGGCGCTTTTGCCCGCCTGATCGAACGACATGCGCACGGCGTCTAGCATGCCGAACAGAAGAAATGCCGCTGCAATCGACACTAGCGTGAGCAGCGTGCGGGTCTTGCGCCGAAACAGCGCAGCCCAGATGAGATGAAAGTATTTCATCATCGTCTCCTCAGGCGATCGCCTGTTCGACCAGGGTGCCCTTGTCCAGATGCAGCGTGTGGTTGGCGTACTCGGCAGCCTTCGGATCATGCGTGACCATCACGATGGTCTTGCCGTGCTCGCGATTGAGCTGACGCAGCAGTCCCAGCACCTCTTCGGCCGATTGACGATCCAGGTCACCGGTGGGCTCGTCGCACACCAGCAAGTTGGGATCCGAAACGATGGCGCGTGCGATCGCCACGCGCTGCTGCTGACCGCCGGAAAGCTCGCTCGGCTTGTGCGACGCACGGTCGGCCAATCCGACCAGTTGCAAGGCAATGGATGCATTCTTGCGACGCTGCGCGCCGGACAACTTGGTCAGAAGCAGCGGCAGCTCGACATTTTTCTGCGCGCTCAACATCGGCATCAGGTTGTAGAACTGGAACACGAAGCCCACGTTCGATGCGCGCCAGCGCGCCAACGTACCCGCGCTGAATTGATCGATGCGCTGCCCTGCAACGGTGATGCTTCCGCCGGTGGGCGTATCAAGACCGCCCATCAGGTTCAACAAGGTGGTCTTGCCCGAGCCCGACGGCCCCATCAGCGCCAGGAAATCGCCCTCGGCAATCTCAAGATTGATGTGATGCAGCACTTCGACTTTCTGCTTTCCGCGTTCATACACTTTGGAGAGATCGCGGATTTCGATCAACGTACTGGTAACCATAACTACATCCTCCCGAGTAGAACTGTCCTCGGCATGCATCGACCAAGCACGCCGCGCATCTTGTTCTCCCTCCCCTGCAAGCAAGGGAGGGAGCAATAGTCTTTACTCCGTTTGCACTTTCACTTCGGAGCCGTCGCGCAAATCATCGGGCGGCGACACCACGACGTTGTCGCCTGCGTTGACGGACGCAGGGATCAGGCGTTTGTCGCCGAAATCTTGTGCCGAAGGCTCGACTGACTGACGGCGCACCTTTCCATCCGACACGATGAAAACGCTGCTGCCGCCATCGCGCTGAACGACGGCCTTGGCTGGCACAAACACGCCCTTGGGACCTTGCGACGCGATGGCCGGTTTGGCTTCGAGGAAGGACACGCGCACACCCATGTCCGGCACGATGCGCGCATCCTTTTTCTCCATCGCCACACGCACTTTCACCGTCGCCTTGCCGCGGTCGGCCGCGGGCACGATGGCGATGACGTGCGCCGGAATCTTCCAATCCGGATAGGCATCCAGCACCGCTTCTGCCGGCATATTCGGCGTGACGCGACCGATGTAGGCCTCGTTGACGTCCACGTCGACTTCGAGCGAATCCATATCGACAATCGTGCCGACACCCGTGCGCGTGAAACCGCCTGTAGAGAATGGCGAGATGATTTCGCCGACCTGCGCATCCTTGGTGGTGATCACGCCATCGAACGGCGCGCGCACGACGCAGTAATCGAAATTCACTTGCGCCTGCACGGCGTTGGCATCGGCCGCCACCGCCTGTTTCTGTTGCGAAACCATTTGCGCGCGCGTGCTGTCGGCGAGCGTACGTGCCTGCTCTGCGACTTGCTTGGACACCAGTCCTTGCTTGGCCAGTGCTTCGTCGCGTGCGGCGTCGCGTAGATTCTGGCCCAACTGGCTCTGGTACTGAGCGACCAGCGCGTGGGCGGCCCGGGCTTGCGCAACCGCCGTATCCAGCGCTGCCTTGTATGCGCTGTCGTCCAGCCGCGCCAGCACCTGGTTTTTCTTGACGCGATCGCCTTCTTCGATCAGCACCTCGGTCAGCGTGCCGGTGATTTGCGCCGACACCGTCGCCTGGCGACGCGCCGTCACGTAACCCGTTGCCTGCAATACCGCCCCTGCTACCGGATCGCTCGCGGCAGCGACAGCCGTGGCGGTGTGCACCGGAATAGTCTTGCGGCCGAGCAACCACCAGCTCGCCGCGCCCAACACAAGCACGACCAGCACGATCGCGGCGACGATCCAGGGCCAGCGGCCCGGTCCGCTGTCGTGGTCTTCGCGGTGCTGGCGTTCGATGCGCAGTTCCTTCAAAAGATCGCTGTTGCTCACCCTGCATGTCCCTTGTGTCGCGATAGACGCACCATAACCATAGTAGGTGGCAAACGAGCCGGCCACGTGCGCTCATCAACTGTTGCCTATGACAGCTGTCATGTCTTACGACGTATGAATTGGCCGCTATTCGACAAGCGCGATTGGCCGTTGATCTTCACGCCCTCGCACTGGCAGGGTGTACCGCTGAGCCAGTTGCATCTCATCACTTACACGACACTGACATTCACTGGAGCCGGTCATGCCGAAACTGCCACGGATTGCCTTCATCCTGATGACCTGCGCTCTGCTGGGCATTTTGCCAAAGCCGGCGAGCGCAACACCTGTCATGACATCTAACTACTGTTCGGCGGCCGAATACCGGCAATTCGACTTCTGGCTCGGCGACTGGGATACCTATCGGATCAAGGACGAAAAAGCGGGCACCGCATCGGTGGCGAGCAACCATGTCACCTCGATACTCGGCGGCTGTGCGCTGCATGAGGTCTACACCCGCAACGATGGTTATACCGGCGAGAGCTTCACCATCTACGACGCAAGCCGCCATGCGTGGCACCAGAGTTGGGTCAGCAATCAGGGAGAACTGAACGTCGTGGAAGGCACGCGGGAAGGAAACCGCATCGTGCTGACGGGCAGCGTGACGGATGCACAGGGCGTGCAACAGCAGCGCGTCACCTGGGAACCGGTGAAGGATGGCGTGCACGAAGTCTGCGTGGGATCGCGTGACGGCGGAAAGACCTGGACGGTATTGTTCGACATCCTGTTTCGCCGCCATGCAGGCGCATGACGACTGGCCGATTGGGTGGCGCGCCGGATAACTGCTAACCTTGTGGGATGCGCTACGTCATCGAAGCTCCTGCTGTTCCCAGCCTTCCGATCATCGGCCGCGAAGAACGCTTTCCCGTGCGCCGCGTGTTTTGCATCGGCCGCAATTACGCCGAACACGCGCGCGAAATGGGCGCGACGGTGGACACCTCCGCACCCATGTTCTTCTGCAAGCCCGCCGACGCGGTGGTGACGGATGGCGCGGATGTGCCCTACCCGTCAGCGACCTCCGATCTGCATCATGAAGTGGAAATGGTGGTGGCTTTGAAAGCTGGCGGCACCGATCTGGATGCCGCCGCGGCTGCATCGGCCATTTTCGGCTATGGCGTCGGCCTCGACCTGACGCGTCGCGACCTGCAGGCCATCGCCAAGGCGAAAAGCCATCCGTGGGACGTGGCCAAGGCCTTTGACCATTCCGCGCCGGTATCCGCGCTGCGTTTGGCGAGCGAAGCATCGCCCAACGCGGACACCGCCATCACTCTTCACATCAACGACACATTGCGCCAGCAGGGCCATCTCGGCGAGATGGTGCATGGCGTTGTCGAGATCATCGTTACGCTCTCCAAGCTGTTCGAGCTCAAGCCTGGCGACCTGATCTTTACCGGCACGCCCGCCGGCGTCGCGGCGCTGCAGCGAGGCGATCGCTACCACGCCGAACTGCAGGGCATCGCTGTACTGGATGGCCGCGTAGTCTGATTCCAGGCTGTATTTACTGCCGCAACACCTCTCTCGATGCGATGCCGGTTGGGTTAAAGTCCCGCAGAGCCGGTCCTCATAGTCCACGTGGCCCGCGCCGGGATCTGTTTGCGCGCCAGACCAGGAAGAGCGAGGGAGCGTATGTCGATACGTAACCGAGCGATGACGCAGGATGGCGGGCAAACAGACCCGGCCCTTCGGGTTGTCACCGAATGGCCGCCATGCGGCAGCGCGCGGCTTGACCTGACAGCCAGTCAGGCGCTACGCCACGCACTACCACCTGACGGCCATTCGGTGACAACGCGGGCTACGTGGACTATGAGGACCGGCTCTCAGACCATCCGGCTCACTACCTCGGGAGATGACACATGGGCATGTTGCAGGAGTTCAAGGAATTTGCGGTACGCGGCAACGTGGTCGACATGGCGGTCGGTATCGTCATCGGCGCGGCGTTCGGCAAGATCGTTACGTCATTGGTCAGCGACGTCATCATGCCGCCCATCGGCTGGCTGACCGGCGGCATCGATTTCTCGGACATGAAGTGGGTGATACGGGCCGCCGACAACAGCAATCCGGCGCACAAGATTCCCGAGGTTGCCATTGCCTATGGCAGCTTCATCAATAGCATCATCGCCTTCGTGATCCTTGCGTTCGCCATCTTCATCCTGGTCAAGGTCGTCAACAAGCTCTACACCAAGGCTGCCGCGGCCACACCGGCGGAAGTGGCGTTGTTGACGGAGATTCGCGATCTGCTGAAAAGCCGGTAATAACTCACGCCTGTGTAGGCGGGCATGACTTTCGGCCTAAGCGTTGCCTGATACGAGCCCCATAATCGGGGTTCGTCATCAGGAGCTCCCATGTACCGCCCCCACCTCACCTTGCTTGCCGCCAGCCTGATGCTGGCCACCGGACTCGCCAGCGCCAAGGATGCGCCCACCACGATTCCCGCGTCCGCCGTGCAGACGGCCATCCAATTGCGCGACAAGGCCATGCATGACGACACCGCCTACAAGGTGGTGGCATCGATGACGACCGAGGTGGGCGCCCGCCTGGCCGGTGGCGTCAACGATCAGCGTGGTCGTGACTGGATGGTCGCGAAGTTCAAGGAACTGGGCTTCGACAAGGTCTACACCGAGCCGGTGACCTATCCGCTATGGGTGCGCCGCAGCGAACACGGTGCCATCGTGGCCCCCTTTCCCCAGCCGCTGACGTTGATGGCGCTGGGCTATTCGGCCGGCACGCCGAAGGGTGGTCTCACGGCGGAAATCGTGCAATTCGCCAGCCTGGATGCGCTGAAAGCAGCCGATCCAGCCAGTGTGAAAGGCAAGATCGTCTACATCGGTGAGCGGATGCAGCGCCACAAGGATGGCCAGGACTATGGCCGGATTGGCTCGCCGATTCGTGTCGAAGGCCCCGTGATCGCGCAGCAAAAGGGCGCCGCCGGTTATCTTCTGCGCTCCGCTGGTACGGACGCCAACAGCCGCACGCCGCACACGGGCGTTACCGGCTTCATGGACCCCGCCAAGGCGATTCCCGCTGCCGCCCTGGCCAATCCGGACGCGGACCAGCTCGAGCGCGTGCTGGCCTATGGCAAGCCGGTCACGGTGAAACTGGACCTGGATTGCGGCATCGAAGGCCAGTACACCGGCGCGAATGTGATCGGCGAGATCACCGGTCGCAAATATCCCGATCAGGTGATCGCCATCGGCGGCCATCTCGATTCCTGGGACCCGGGCACGGGCGCCATCGACGACGGTGCCGGCGTGGCGATTGCCGTCGGTGCCGCCAAGCTGATCCATGATCTGCCGCAGCGCCCCGACCGCACCATCCGCGTGATCGCCTTCGCCAATGAGGAAATGGGCCTGTGGGGCGGCCGTGCCTACGCCGACAAGCACGCATCCGAAGTGAACAAGTTCCAGTTGGGCACCGAATCGGACTTCGGCTCCGGCCCCGTGTGGAAGATGACCGCCAGCGTGAAACCCGAAGCACGCGGCGCCATCGAGCAGATGGCCAAGGTGCTGGCGCCGATCGGCGTGGCCTACGACACGCAGCATCCGGGGGGTGGCGGCTCCGACCTATCGCAGATGCACGGCAAAGGCATGGCCGCGCTCAGCCTGGTGCAGGACGGCACGTATTATTTCGATTGGCACCATACCGCCAACGACACGCTGGACAAAATCGATCCCAAGCAACTGGCGCAGAACGTGGCGGTGTACGCCGTGTTCTCCTACATGGCAGCGCAGGCCGATGGCGACTTTGGCTCCGCGCCAGGCGCCTTTGCACACGATGGGGCTGAGGAATAAGTCAGCGTGCTCGATGCGCGCCCTCTCCTTTCGAGGAGAGGGCGCAACGGTTTACAGCTGCGCGGCCTGCTCACCGGCTTCTTCAGGTGCTTCAAGTGCATCGAGCGCTTGCAGGTTTTCCTTGATACGCGTCATCACATCCATGGCTTGCATCATTTCTTCGTAAGTGACGCCTACCGTGGACTCACGACGCAGTTCGTGGGCAATCTTCTCCATATCGTCGACCACTTCGCTGGCCTGCGCGGTGGTATACAGGCGCCAGGCGCGGCGGTCCTTGGGATCGGGACGGCGCTCGACAAAGCCGGCAGCCTGAAGGCGGTCGATCACGCGTCCCACCGCGATCGGCTCCATCTCAAGGAATTCCGCAAGCTCGGTTTGCCGCAGGCCTTCGCGGTGATGGAGCATCTTGGTGGCGCGCCATTGGGCGCGCGTCAATCCGAATTTGACCGCGCGCCGGTCGAAGTGTTTGCGAAACAGCAAGGTAATGTCGTTGAGCAGATAACCGAAGGAAATGTCTTCCGCTTTAGTCATGATGTGTAGCACTCTTGGTGTCACGTAACCAAGCATATGCCGAAACCAATGCCTGTTTCTGTCATCCAAGTCGACATTACTCGACTGGCATTGGATGCCATCGTGAACGCCGCCAACCCCGGATTGCTTGGCGGTGGGGGCGTGGATGGCGCGATCCACCGGGTTGCCGGTCCGGGCCTTCTGGCGGCCTGCCGTGCGCTGCCGGAAGTGGCGCCCGGCGTGCGCTGCCCCACCGGCGAAGCACGGCTGACGCCCGGTTTCGCACTGCCTGCGCGTTATGTGATTCACACCGTCGGCCCGATATGGCATGGAGGCCATGACGGTGAAGCCGAGCTGCTGGCGCGTTGCTACCGCTCGTGCGTCGCCTTGGCCGTAGAGCACGATGTGCGCAGCATGGCCTTCCCCGCAATCAGCTGCGGCGTCTATGGCTATCCTCCGGAACAAGCCGCGAGCGTGGCCGTCGCCACGCTACGCGATGCGTTGAGCGCACACCCAGAGCTGGACGTGCAGTTATGCTGTTTCGACAGCCGCATGGCGGCGATCTGGCAGCACGCACTCAATCAAGCTTGAAGGGATACAGCGGCGGCAAGGGAGAATCGCCTTCGGTCTCGCTACTGCGATGCCACACAAAGCCATCTGCGAAAACGTCGGCGAGGTCCACCGCCTTTTCCGCCACGCCTCCGGCGAATTGCTGGCGCTGCAAGTGCCCGATCGCGTGTCGCTGCCGGTCCGAAGCCAGTGCCTCCTGGAGTTGCCCCAGATTTTGCAATGCCGGACGCTCGGCACGCGCCCAGTCGAGCAGGCGATGTGCTTGTGCCGCGATGTCGTTGCCGCGCGCCGCTTCGAAGAACGCATGACGAAGCGCACGCATCGATTCGACCGAAGCCGAAACGACGACAGACGTCGATGCACGCTTGCTCCGCCGCAACCACAAGAACGTAACCATACTGAGCACCCACATGCCGATGCTGACGATGGCAATCCAGCGCCAGGGCATCGCGGATGGCGCGGGTGAAGGTGCAGCGTCGACGTGCGCAGCTGCATTGCTGCTTCCTGTCGCAGGCGCAACGGTGGCGGACGCGGTTTGCGTTGATGGCGAAGGTCCCGCAGGTACTGCATTCGCCGCTGGCAATACCGTCAGCGTGCGAGCAGGAACCGTGGCCAGTTGTTTCTGTCCGCTCTGCACATCAAACCAGGTCAAGGTAATGGCTGGAATGGTCAATGTGCCGGTCTGCTGGGGAAAGATCGCAAAACTGCGTTCGCGTCGTCCGGTGAGCCACTGCCCATCGTCGTGCGTCGTATCGGTCGGTTGATCGGGGTAAACCTTTGCATCGTCGATGATCGGCAAGCTGGGTTCCGGCAGCGCGTCGGCACTCAAACCGGTCGCCTGCACACTCATGTGCACATTGATCGGCTGTCCGACATGAACCTGGTTATCCGGGGGCAGCCCTTCGACGCTCAGCGAAAGAGATCTCGCGGGCAGCCATGTCGTGCCACCCCAGTTCGAGGGTGCCGCCTGCACGTCGACGGAAACAGGTGTGGAATCTGCCGTCACCGGCGTGGTGTCACCGAACAGTCCACCCTGACCGAGCAGGCCGCGCGGATCGTTGGGATCGGCCGGATCGACTGCCTCACCCTGAAACTCGACCGAGGGAATGGTCAGCGTTCCCGCGTGGTGCGGAATGATGGCGTAATGCCGCTCGACCACGTGATAACGGCGACCGTTACGTTCGGATTCGTAGTCGATGTCATTGCCAAGTTGTCGCACATCGGCGTTGTCCGGGTGCGGATCGGGCAAGGTGCCGCTGTTCAAATTGACATCGAAAAGAAGACGGACGGTGTAAACCAACTGCTGTCCGACATAGACATGGCCCGGTTCTGTCGTCGTCTCGATGAAGATATCTTTATGACTGTTGCTGCTCGCCGAATTATCCGGCGCGCTGACGTGCAAGGTCAGCGGTGCGGTCTGGCTGCCCGCGACGGTGAGCGGTGGTATGCGAAGATCGCCGACGTGCTTGGGGCGCAAAGCGATGCCAATGATCATTTGCGCGGTCTGTCGGCCGTTGTCTATGGTGAGCGAGCTGTTTTCGGATGTGCCGAGGACTTCGAAGTCGCTGTCGAGCGCGCTGAGGTCCGGGGTGCTTACACTTGTACTGCCGTCGATGCGCAGATTGAGCGTCACAGTCTCGCCAAGATGCGCCTCGCCTCGGTCCAGCGTTGCCTGCACACCGCCGGCCATCGCACTCAATGGAAACAGCAGGCACAACAGCAACCAGCAACGACTCATGGCTCATCTCCATCGACCGGTTGCGCGCCCATGCGCTCGCGGTATTCACGCTCGAACTTCTTGCGCAGCAATGCGCCCGGATCGTCCGGCACGCGCTGCAAGTCACGTCTCACGTCATCGGGCAGTTTCGACAACGGATCATCGCCTTCCACGGCACCCAATTCGTGGCTCCTGGGTGCCTGTGTGCCGCTCTTTTCCATCCTTGCCAGCGCTTGATTCATTTGCTGCTGCAAGCCCTGCTGCGCCTTCGCAGCCTGTGCGCGCTCGGTGGTCGATGCTGCCGCAGGGGTCTGGTTTGATGACAGTTGCCTGGATGGATCGTTGGCCTGCTGTCGAGCTTCAGAACTCGACTGCTTGCTGCTGGATTCTTCGCTTTCCGACCCATTCTTTTCACCTTGCCGCTGGCCGTCCTGTCCTTGGGCTTGCTCGCTTTGGCCCTGCTCCTGCGAACCGCTCCCGTTTTGCTGCTGGCCGGACTGATCGTCCTGTTGACCTTGATTCTGGCTGTTCTGATTCTGGCCGGAACTTCCGCTTTGGCCATTCTGCTGATGGCCCTGTCCACCACCCGATTTCTGCTGCTGTTGCGATGACGCATTCTGTGACTGCTTGCGCATGGCTTCTTCAACCGTTTTGCGGTTGGCGCGCGCATCATCGTTGTGCGGATCTTCCTGCAAAGCACGATCGTAGGCTTTGATGGCCTCTGGATATTTGCCAAGTTTGGCGAATGCGTTGCCGAGGTTGTATTGCGCATCGGAACCTTTGGCACGTTCGAGTGCATTCACCGCAGCTGCGTAGTCCTTCGCGCGATAAGCTGCGGCACCCTGCCAGGCCGGATCTTGCGCCAGTTTCTGGGCCTTGGTCGCATTGCCCTCGCGCAGCGCACTGGCCGCCTGCTGATCGGGTCGTTGCCACCAATCCTGCAAACTGCCTGCATGCGCGTTGCCTGGCACCATCGGCAACAACACCAAAGGCAACATAAGGACCCAACCACGACGAAAGGCCATGGCGACAACGAGCAGCAACGGCAGCAACAGCCAAGGACCTTGATCCTGCCATGCATCGCCATGCAAACCGTTGACCATGGCGTTTTGCTGAGGCAGCTGAAGCTCGGCGTGCAGCGCCGTGGTGTCGCTACTGTCTCCGCTCATCACCGCATAACGGCCGCCGCCTGCCTGGGCGAGTGCGCGCAAGTCCGCATCGTTGCGTCGCGCCACAACCATGTCGCCCTGCTCATTCCGGAGAAAACTGCCGTCCGGTTGCGTAACCGGCGCGCCCTGCTCCGTACCGATGCCGAGCACGGAAACGTGCACACCCGATGCGAGCGCCTTGCGCGCCGCAGCCTGTGATGCCTCATCGGCGTCGTCGGTGATAAGTACGATCGATCCACGGCTTAGCTTCGCGTTGTGGATCAACTCGGCACCCTGCTCGATGGCCTGTGCGCCGTTGTCGCCATCGACCGGCATGACGTCCGGCGCCATGGCGTCGAGCAAGTCGTCGAGGCTGTGGGCATCGCTGGTCAATGGCGCCACCACGAAAGACTGCCCCGCGTAACCGATCAGCGCGTTCAAACCGTCTCGATTGGCGCTCAATAGATCATGTGCCTTGAAGCGCGCACGCTCGATGCGGCTTGGCTGCACGTCCTGCGCAAGCATGTGCTGGGAGAGCGATATCGCCACGACCTGCGCCGCGTGGTCGGTATACATGGGCTCGGCGACGCGGCTCCAGGTGGGTCCGGACAGTGCCAGCACACACAGCGTCCAACCGGTAGCGAGCAAACCCCATGGCAAACGCGCATGGCGTTCGCCACCACTTACCAGATGCGGCAACAGTTCAGCATCGACAAGCTTGCTGAGTTCTCGTTGTGCGGTATGGCTGCGCATACCCAATGCCAGCGCCACGGGCAAACCGAGCAGGCCAAGCAGCCACCACGGTTGCAGGAAGTGGAAGTGATGCAGCACCTCGATCATGCCCGCACCATCCACAGCCTTGGCCACAACATTCCGAGCAGCAAGCAAATCACTGCCGCGGCGAGCGGCACGCGAAACCATTCATGATGCAAGCGCAAGCTTGGACCGTGTTGCGGCATCGGTTCCAGTGCATCGATGGCGCGATAAGCCTCGGCGAGCTGATTGCCATCCGTCGCGCGATAGAACTGCCCGCCTGTTTCATGCGCCATGTAGGTGAGCATGTCTGCATCGAGATCAGCGGACGGATTGACGACGCTGTCCCCGAACAATCCGGGAACGACCATCCTGGTCGCACCCACGCCGATGGTGTAAATGCGCACGCCCGCTGCCTTGGCAGCACGCGCCGCGTCCTTTGGCGAGATGCTTCCGGAATTGTTCACGCCATCCGTGAGCAAGATCACGACGCGTGCCTGTTCGGGTAAGGTGGCCAGGCGGCGCACTGCCACGGCGATGGCATCACCTATCGCGGTTTCGGTGCCGGGCAATCCGACCGAAGCGCTTTGCAATTGCGCGCGCACCGCGTTGAGGTCATAGGTAAGCGGCGTCACCAGATAGGCGTGCGTGCCAAACAGGATCAAACCAAGTTCATCGCCGCCACGGCGCGAGATGAAATCGCCCGCGATGGCCTCCACCGCGCCGAAGCGGCTGAGTTGCTGACCGCCCAGTTGCATGTCCGGTGTCTGCATGCTTCCCGAAAGATCGACCGCCAGCATCATCGCCCTGCCGCTGCGCTCTTGCGCCTGCGGTGGCCCCAGCGTTTGCGGCCGTGCCGCAGCCATGAGCAGGCACAGCCAACCCAGGGCCAGTAACCACGGTGCCGGGGTACGGGCGGGAAAGCGGTCCGCCGCGTTCCAAGACAGCGTTGCGTGCGGCAGTCGGAGCGCCTGACCCGGCAAGATCGGCTTGAGCGCGCGCCAAACCAGCCACGGTAATGGCAGCAGTACGAAAACCCATGGCCATGCAAATTCAGACATGCCTGGGCTCCGTCAGCTTCGTGCTTCGCAGGGCGGACTGCATCCAGCGATGCACGGCCGCTTGCAAACCGTCGCGATCAAATTCCGCGCGCGGCCGGTACATGCGGGTTTCGAGCGTCATCAGCATGTCGAGGGTTGCTTCGTCGACCGGCACCTGGCCCAGGATCTCCCGCCAGCGTTCGCCTTGAACCTGGTGTGCGTCGACGGCGTAGAGACACGCGACACGGCGCAGGAGTTGGTGCAGCGAGGTAGCAAATGCGATGTCGTCGTGCGGATGATGGATGGATATCGCCTGGATTTCAGCAAGCACGCGAGTACGCCAGACGCGCCTGCGGCGAGTGCGGCGGTAAATGAAAAATGCAGCGGCAAGCAGCACGCAAAGCATGCCCAAGAGTACCCACCAACCCGGTGCGGGCGGCCACCATGGCGGCGTGGGCGGGAGGTGGATGTCGCGCAACACCAGGTCATCCGGTCCATGTTGCAGGGAGAGCTTCATCGGCGTCCTCCCGCATCGCGCAGCAAGGCAGACACTGCCTCCAATGGATCGACTGCGGTATCGATGATCCTGCACGGAGCACCCAGCGATTGCGCCATCTGTGCGAGACGTGCCTGCCCGGCGCCCAATCGCTGCTGAAAGTTTTGTCGTTGATGCTCGGATTGCAAGGTGAGATGGTGTCGCTCGCCGGCATGCTCGATCGGATAGTGACCAGCCGGTGCCATCGTCAGTTCAAGCGCATCGGCCACGACCAGTACACGCACGGCTGTGTGGCGCATCATCTCGATCATTCGACGTTGCGCCGCATCGTCCGTGCTCTGGCCGTCGCTGATCAGCAGCACCCGGTTGGCGCTTTGCTGAAGTTTGATGACGTTGCTCAACGCTTCGGAGAGTGTCTGCGAACGATCGGACGGTGCCGCATCGCATCGTGCGATGGCTCCGCATACATCCAGGGCACCACGCACACCTGCGCGGGGACGCTGTAGATGAGCATGCCCGCCAAACGTCATCAGCCCGATTCGCTCGCCAGCTCGTGCGGCATACCACGCCGCGCAGGCCGCGGCCCGCGCCGCTTGCACGGACTTGAAACGCACACGCGTCCCGAACCGCATGCTGGCGTGCTGATCCAGCATGATCAACAGCTGACCCTCACGCTCTTCCTGAAACAGCTTGGTGTGCAGACGGCCGCTGCGTGCGGTAAGGCGCCAATCGAGGCGGCGCACGTCGTCGCCCGGCTGGTACGCGCGCGATTCCGCGTAGTCCATGCCTCGGCCATACAGGCGGCTGGTGTGTGTCCCTACGTGTGTCGCGCGACTGTCCTGGGGCGGCAATCTCACATGCGCGACCCTGTTGCGCAGGGCGATCAGTTCCGACAGCGAGACACGGACACGTCCATCGCCGTCCGCGATGAGTAGAGCACCAGTGTTCACGGCAGTGGTACGAGATCCAGCAAACGATGGATCACCTGTTCGCTGCGCACACCTTCCGCTTCGGCTTCATAACTGAGCAAGACGCGGTGACGCAGCACCTCGTAGACGACGGCGTGTACATCTTCCGGCAACGCGAAATCCCGATCGCTCAACCATGCCTGGGCACGGGCGCAGCGATCCAGTGCAATGGTGGCGCGTGGACTGGCGCCCCATGCAATCCAGCGTTTGAGTTCGGGGCCATAGCGCCCCGCATCGCGCGTCGCCAACACGAGCTGGGTGAGGTATTGCTCGAGCGCGGGGGCCATGTGTATGGCAAGCACGGATTCCCGCGCGGCGAAAACGTCCTCCTGCGTCACGATCGCCGTTGTCGACACTGGGGAGTGCGCGGGCTTGGCGGCCTGTTCACGGGCCAATCGCAGGATGGCCAACTCCGACGCGGCATCGGGATAGCCGATGGTGATATGCATGATGAAGCGATCGAGCTGCGCTTCAGGCAGTGCAAACGTGCCTTCCTGCTCGATCGGGTTCTGCGTGGCCATCACCATGAACAATTCGGGCAAATGCCAGGTGTTGCGCCCGACGGTGATCTGACGCTCGGCCATCGCTTCCAGTAGCGCGGATTGCACTTTCGCGGGAGCACGATTGATCTCGTCCGCCAGCACGATGTTGTGGAACAGCGGACCACGCTCGAATTCAAAACTGCCCGACTGAGGGCGAAATATATCGGTGCCGGTGAGATCGGCCGGCAGCAGATCGGGGGTGAACTGCACTCGATGAAAATCGGCCTCGATGCGCCCGGCAAGGGCCTTTACCGCGGTGGTTTTCGCCAGGCCGGGCGCGCCCTCGACCAGCAGATGTCCGTCCGCCAGCAAGGCGACCAGCAGGCAATCGATGAGGCGCGGCTGGCCGATGATCTGGCGCTTGAGATCGTCGCGCAGACGGGAGAAGGCTTGTTGCAAACGCCCTGGGGCGGAGGTTTGGGGCATGTCCATCCGAAAATCCTGTACTACTTCTTGCCGGTACAGACCACGGCGGGATACGAAAGTTTGGTGGTTTTGGCGCCCTGAAACAAGAAAGGGGTGGCATCTGGCCACCCCATTCTCAAGACCGTGATCGAATATTTCGCTTACTGCAGGCTATCGCTCAGGATGCGCGGCGTAACGAAGATCAGCAGTTCGTCTTTGTCGTTGATCCGCTGGGTACTGCGGAAGAGGACGCCCAAGCCAGGAATGTCGCCCAGACCCGGAACCTTGTAGATCGTGTCCGTCTTGTTCACTTCATAGATGCCGCCGAGCACCACGGTCTGGCCGTTGTCCACAAGCACCGAAGTGTTGAGCGAACGCGTGTCGATGACCGGCACCTGGCCGCTGCCCGGGACGGTGATGTACTTGTCGAGCGAGTCCTTGTTCACGTTGATCGCCAGGAAGACGCGACTGTCGGCAGTGATCGTAGGCGTTACCTTCAGCTCAAGCACTGCATCCTTGAAGGCCACCGTTGCCGTACCGGTGGCGCCACCGCCGCCTACACTGTTCTGGTAGGTCACATAGCCGATTTCCTGACCCTGGCGGATATCCGCTTCCTGCTGGTTGGCGGTGATCACGCGCGGGCTGGAAACCACTTCGCTGCGTCCTTCCAGCTGGGCAGCCTGAAGCTCCAGATCCAGGGCGTAGTTCTTGCCAAGGATCGCGGCAGCAAGTGACGAGGCAGTGCCGGTAGTCGGCGTTGCAGGCAAATTGACAGCCAGTCCACCAGCACCCAACGTAGGCGGATTATTGCTGCCTCCGTTATTACCCTGTGCACCACCGATGGAACTACCAACCTGCAGAACTTGCCCGCTTGGATTGGCGCGATTGCCACTTACACCCCATTGCACACCGAGGTCTCGCTCGAAGTCATCCGTTGCGATCACGATGCGCGACTCGATCAATACCTGCTGAACCGGACGGTCAAGTTCGGCGATGATTGTGCGCAGTTCGACTGTCTTTTCGGCTGTGTCGTTGATCAACAGCGTGTTTGTGCGTATGTCAAACGAAACGCTACCGCGGGTAGAAAGGAACCCGTGATGTTGCGAAGCCGCACCGGTACTGCCACCGGCGATGCCTTGTAGACTGCCCGTAGTTAGCAGTTTCGCGATGTCCTGGGCCTTGCCATAGCTGATTGGCACATAAGTGGTAACCAGCGGGGCCGTGTCTTCCGCCTTGAAGCGCGCATCAGCGAGGCTTTGCTCATAGTCAGCAAGTTCCTTCTGCGGCGCAATCCAGATCACGTTTCCGTCGCGGCGCTTGTCCAGATCCTTGGCGCGCAGGATCACATCCAACGCCTGATCCCACGGCACGTTAACCAGACGCAATGTCACGCTTCCGCCAACCGTATCCGAGGCGACCAGATTCAGACCCGACACATCCGCAAGCAGCTGCAGTGCCGAACGAACCGGGATGTCCTGGAAATTGAATGTCACGCGGTTGCCCGTGTACGCCGGCTCCGCGCCCGGTCCCAGCTTGTCCGTCTTGGTGTCGTGCTTCTTCGGCGTCACCTCTACGACGTACTGATCGGCGGTCTGGTACGAAGACGTCTCCACATCACCACTGAAGGCGATATCCAGGTGCGCTCCGTTAGGTGTAGAGCGAGGCGTGATCGACTGCACCGGCGTAGCGAAGTCCAGCACATTCAGTCGCTGAGCCTGGCTTGCCGGCAACTGGGCATTCTCGACATCGACCGCAATATTGTTGTCGGAGCGGTGCATGTTTGCATTCGCACCCGATCCGTTGAAGTTGATCAGGACACGACCACCGCCGTTGGCGCCGCGCTGGAAGTCAATATTAGTGATCGACGGACCATTCATCGCCGACGGCAACGCCTTGGACGGATCGATGGTCGAGGCCGTCGTGATCGGTTGCGCCGCCACGCCATTGTTCACGACCATTACGAGGCTGTTGCCTTCGACATGCGACTTGTAAGACGAAGCCTGCATCAGCTCGACCACAACACGGGTACGCCCACCGGCCGATACCGCCGAAACACCGCTGGTCGTGCCCGTGCCAATGTCTTGATGACGCGCGGCGTCATTAGCTGTATCCGGGAAATCGATAGCGATGCGCGGTGGCTTGTCCGTGGTGAATATGCTCGGCTGCGGAACCTGGCTGCTGTCGAAGTTCATGCGCAATTCGACGCGGCCGCCAGGCAAAGTCTTGTAGGTGATGTTTTGCAGCGTGCTGGTCGCAGCAGCGGCATTTGCCCACGCTGCGGCTCCCAGCACCATGATGGCCATCAGGCAACGGCTCGCCAGGTGCATGGCACGGCTCCGGACTGGTTTGATTGGATTGGTCATTGCATCAGCCCCTGTCATCCTATTTCGCGCTGAGCGCGATGCTGGCCGGACGTTCCATCCAGCCGCCATTGCCGTTGGAAACCAATTCGACCAGATCGACCCTGTCACTGCTGATGGCAGTGATCCGGCCATAGTTCTGGCCCATGTATTCATTCGCGTGCACACGATGGATCACACCGCCCGGATCCTTGACCAAGGCCTCCATGCTGGCACCGCTACCGATCGTGCCCACCATCTTCAGGCTATCCAGCGAGAACGCTTCCAGCGGTTGGCGGGCACGCCCCTCGTCCGGCCGAGGGCCGTTGTTTTCATTGAGCTCGTCCGCGCTAGGACTGAACGGATCGCGCTTTTCCTGGTCGTTGTAAATGAAGGTCTCGAACGTTTTGATAACCGGCAGAGGCGGAATCGGAGCACCACGTTTGGCCTTCTCCTGCGCCACCCAGTCGTGCAGATCGGATTGACCGCTGCAGCCGGCAAGCACTGCCGCCACACCGGCCAGCAGAAACAATTTGGCCAGTCCCGTTGGCTTGATGGCAGTCATGATTTTCATTTCTGCCCTCCCGGCCGCTGGGTCTTAGCTTTGTTGCCGGTCTCACCGGTTTCCGAATCCTCGAGGTAACGGTACGTTTTCACCGTCCCCTGCAACACAAGCAACTGGTTCGGAGCGGGCTCAGCACCCTTGCCTGGCGGGTTCAACGGCGTCAGGGAGACGTCGTGCATCGTGAGAATCACCACGCGAGGAAGTGACGCCACACCACTGATGAAGGAACCGAACTGATGATAGGTGCCGATCATCTTCAGCTGAATCGGCTTCTCCGCGTAGAAATCCTTCGGAACCTCGGTGCCCGGCTGGAACAGCTCCTGCTGCAGACCCGCCGAAAGCGCGGTCTGTGACACATCGACCAACAATTCGGGCATTTCCGTCTTGCTTGGCAATTGGCGCAACAACTGGCGCAGCATGTCCTTCATCTCGTCCAGCTGCTGCTGCAAGGCCTCAAGATTGACGGACTTGGCCTGTTTTTCCGAGAACTCTTTCTTCAGCTGCTCTTCTTTGCCAGACAGGTTGTTGAGCGTGTTCTGTTGATCGCTGATCACCGTGTACCAGCCGATGAACATGATCAGCAAGAACAACAGCACCGTGAAGAAGGTCTTGACCGACTTCGGCCAGCCACCGATGTTGTTGCGATCAAGACTGCGCAGATCGTCAAGGAGTTTCATTATTTGTCCCCTCCCTTGGCTGGCGCACTGCCCGTTTTGGCGGGAGCGAGCGTAGTTACAGGGAGGGTCTTCTCGGCGGCTTTGAGCTGCGCGGCCGCCGATGCGGCAGCGGCGCTGGTGCTCGACGAAGCCGGCGCCGAGGACGAGCCTTGGCCAGCGCCGTCATCCTTGGGCTTGGAGAGCGCGACAGTCAGGCCGAAGCTATAGGGCATACGCGAAGCATCGTGACTGTTTTCGGTTTTGCTGAGATCAGCCTGCCCCATCCACGGTGAGGTCTCGATGTTGCGCATGTATTCGGCGACGCTTGCGTTCGACTGCGCAACACCATTGAGCACCATCTGATCGCCGTTCTGCTTGATCGAAGTCAGACGCCCACTTGCAGGGATCGTCTTAACGAGCTCGTCGAACAGGTGCACCATCTGCGAACGATTGGCCTGCAACTGCTCGATGATCTGTTTGCGCGCCAGCAACTGAGCCCTGACTTTCTCCAGATCCTTGATCTTCTCCAGGCGTACATCCACCTGTTTGATCTGATCCTGCAGATAGGCATTGCGCTCATTCTGATTGTCGACGCGCATGTCCATCCAGAGCCACCAGAACAGCATGAGCCCGAAAGCGACCAACGCGGCAGCGCCGAGCTGCATGAAGAACTCACGCTGCCGTATCTTGCGGCGTTCGGCACGCCAGGGAAGTAGGTTGATGCGTGCCATCAGTCGAAACTCCTCATGGCGAGTCCGACTGCGATCATCAGCGCAGGCGCATCCTGGGTCAGCGATTGCGCCTGAACTCGGTTGGACAGCGACATGCGCGCGAGCGGGTTGGCCACGATGCAGGGCAGCCCGAGCTGCTCTTCCAGCATCGAGGTAATACCCTCGATCGATGCACAACCGCCCGCGAGTACGACCTGATCAACCTTGCTGAATTCGCTGCCGGCGTAGAAGAACTGAAGCAGACGGCTGATCTGCTGCACCAAAGATTCCTTGAACGGCTGCAACGCTTCGGTTTCGTAGGATTCCGGCAGACCGCCCTTGCGCTTGGCGCGCCCGGCTTCCTCGTAGGAAAGACCATAGCGACGCATGATTTCGTCGGTCAGCTGCTTGCCGCCGAAGACCTGTTCGCGCGAGTAGATAGTGCGCTGATTCTTGAGCACCGACAGCGTGGTCATGGTGGCGCCGACGTCGACCACCGCGACCAGCGCATCGCGACCGACGTTCAACTGATCGGCGATCAGCGTGAAGGCGTTTTCCATCGCGAACGCCTCGACATCGATCACCTGCGCGGCAAGGCCGCCCAGATCCAGCGCGGCGACGCGCATGTCCACGTTCTCGGTGCGCGATGCCGCCAGCAGCACATTGTTCATTTCAGGGTTGTCGCGCACCGGACCGAGCACCTCGAAGTCGAGGCTGACTTCTTCGATCGGATACGGGATGTACTGATTGGCCTCGACCTGGATCTGTCCTTCCAGATCTTCATCGGAAAGTTCGGCCGCCATCGGCACGATGCGCGTGATGACCGCCGAGCCCGCGACGGCAGCCGCAGCGTGCTTGAGCTTGGCGCCCGAGCGCGCCAGCGCACGGCGAATGGCTTCGCCGACGGCTTCCACCTCGACGATGTTTTTCTCGACGACGGCATTAGGGGGCAGTGGCTCAATCGCGTAGTGCTCCACGCGATAGCGGCCACCGGCTTGACTGAGCTGCAGCAGCTTGACGGCAGTCGAACTAATGTCGACACCGATCAGCGGCGGCTTCTTGGGTGTGAAGAGCCCCACGATGATTCCCCCTTGACCCCTGGTGCTTCCGCCAGTAACTGGCAGGACTGCCGGGCCATTAGATCCAAAAATTAACGCAATAGCAACGGCCTACGCGATCTTCTTCGAGACTTTTGACGTGATGGCCTGCACATTTGGGCCAACCCGTCCAGATGCCGCGATTAAGGTTTTGCTAATCCGTCGCTCATGCCGGCCATACTGCTACATCTATACTCTGGGCTGTTTTGACTCAGGTCTCGCCTTGGGATGCTCCGATTCATTCCAGGCGAGTGGCATGATGTCCGCAGAGCTCGCCGCTGCACGGCGACCCGGTTAGCGAGGCTTGCGGACATCACCCCATCGCCTTCAAATTCAACACGTTGGGTGCGGCCACGCCTGCCCGCACCCTTCGGCTTAGCCGCTTGACAGGCAGCCAGTCCGATTGTGCCCATGGTCCTGTGACCGCAAACGGACGGAGCCGATCACATTTTGAGCAGAATGAATCAGAGCACCCCCAACCTCATGACGCGAATTCTGAAAGCCCTCCTGCGCTGGCTGCTCATCCTGGGCTTCAGCGGACTCCTGCTGATCGCCGCCGCGGCCGGAGTGGCCTACTGGTTGGTTTCCCCCCGCCTCCCCTCGGTTGCGGTCCTTAAGGACTACCACATGCAGGTGCCGCTGCGGGTGATCACCGCCGACGGCAAGCTGATCGCGACCTTTGGCGAAACTCGCCGCATCCCGGTTTCCATCGACCAGGTTCCGGACATGGTCAAGCATGCCGTGCTGTCCGCCGAGGATGCCGACTTCTACAGCCACCCGGGCATCGATTGGCGCGGCATCACGCGCGCGGGTTTCCATGTGCTGGCCTCCGGCGGCAACAAGACCCAGGGCGGATCGACCATCACCCAGCAGGTGGCGCGCAACTTTTTCCTGAGCCCGGAAAAGCTGTATTCGCGCAAGCTCATAGAGATGTTCATCGCGCTTCGTATTGAAGGCGAGCTCAGCAAAGACCAGATCCTGGAGCTCTATCTCAACAAGATGTTCCTGGGACATCGTTCCTATGGGGTGGCCGCAGCCGCCGAGTACTACTACGGCAAGCGGCTGGACCAGCTCACCGTGGCCCAGTGCGCGGCGATCGCATCGACCTTCCAACTGCCCTCGGCGGTGAACCCTCTGACCAACACCTCGCGGTTGATCGCGCGACGTAATTGGGTGATCGGCCAGATGCTCGAGCACAAGTACATCAACCAGGCCCAGTACCAGGAAGCGATCAAGGCACCTGACGATGCCGCGCCGCACGAGCAGCCGATCCAGGTGGATGCGCCTTACCTGGCCGAAATGGCTCGCCTCCAGGCACTGGATCGGCTGGGCAACGACGCGCTCACTGAAGGTTACGTCGTCAAGACCACCTTGGTCAGCACTCGTCAGGAAGCGGCAGTCGCGGCGGTGCGCGATGGGCTGTCCATCTACGACCACCGCCACGGATGGCGCGGACCGGAAGCGCATGAAGAGCTTTCGCCAGGCGCCAGCGAGGCCGATTACAACAGCCTGCTTTCCAGCTACACCGACGTCGCCAGCATGACGCCGGGATTGGTCATTGCTTCGAACGCGAGCGAAGCTTCGGTGTACCTGCTGGATCATCAGACGATTAAGCTGGGCCTCGCCGCGATGGATTGGGCACATCCCTATATCAACGAAAGCCGTGTCGGCGCCGCCCCGAAATCGGTGAGCGAAGTGCTCAAGGCTGGCGACGTCATCCGCGTGATCCGCGATGACAAGGGCAACTGGCAGCTCACGCAGATACCCAAGGCGCAGGCCGCGCTTGTATCGCTCGATCCGGAAAACGGCGCCATCCAGTCGCTTGTCGGCGGCTTCAACTTCCAGCGCAGCAAGTTCAACCGCGCCGTGATGGCCGCGCGCCAGCCAGGTTCGAGCTTCAAGCCTTTTATCTACTCGTCTGCGTTTGAGCGAGGCTTCACGGCTGCGTCGATCGTCAACGACGCACCGCTAGCTCTGCCCGATCCTTCCCAGCCGAATGGCCTGTGGACCCCCAGCAACGACGACAACAAGTTCGCCGGCCCGATGCGACTGCGCGAAGCACTCATCGAATCCAAGAATCTGGTTTCCGTGCGATTGCTCGATGCCATCGGGGTTCGCTACGCGCGCGATTACGTGACCCGCTTTGGATTCCCGCTCGATGCGTTGCCGAACAACCTGTCGATGGCACTGGGCACGGCCTCGGTATCGCCGCTGAGCATGGCGCGCGGTTATGCCGTGTTTGCCAATGGCGGCTACCTGATTACACCGTATTTCATCAACGAGATTGATGATCGCGACGGCAAGCCGGTCTATGTCGCCAACCCCGCGCGCGCCTGCGCCGATTGCCAGGCCCGGTTGCTGCAGAACAGCCCGCCTGCCCCGCCGCCGGCAAGCATGCTCACCAACGGCGTCGCCGCGGCAAACTCGTCAACCACACCTGCACCGGCGACCAGTGTCGCCATGACGGGCGAAACCGCACTACCCGCGGACGTGCACAGCAGCGGCGAGGCTGCGCCTGTGCTGGCACCTCACGTGATCGATATCCGCAACGACTACCTCGTCACCTCGCTGATGAAGGATGTGATCACCTCTCCCATGGGCACAGGCTACGCGGCCAAGGTGCTCAATCGTCCCGATCTGGCAGGCAAAACCGGCTCCACGAACGATCATCGCGATGCCTGGTTTGTGGGCTTCAACGGCGATCTGACCACCGCGGTCTGGCTGGGTTTTGACGACTTCTCTCCGCTAGGCAAAGGTGAATTCGGCGCAAAAGCCGCGTTGCCGGTCTGGATCGATTACATGGGCGACGCCCTCAAAGGCTTGCCGATGAAAGACCTTCCGATGCCGCCGGGCATCACGACCGTGCAAATCAATCGCGAGAGCGGCCTGCCCACTGCCGCTGGCGACCCGGATGCCATGTCGGAGATATTCAAGGTCGAGGACGTGGACCGCCTGCACAACCAGGCCCTGCAGCAACAGCAACAAAACCAGGACCAACAACAGGCTAACGACATTTTCTAAAATTTTCCGGTAGTCTTGCCTCGACGCTGCAAGAGAGGGCCGGGGCATGGCACGAGGTGAACACCACCGCATCCACGCACACGACCGTGTACAGCGCAATCGGTTACGCGTCGCTCAAGAAGCGGCGCGCCTGATGAGTGAGCACGGAATTCGAGACTTCCACCACGCCAAACGCAAAGCCGCCGAAAGACTGGGCGTACTCGACGAACAAGCCTTACCACGCAATCACGAAATCGAAGAAGCATTGCGCGAACATCAACGGCTGTTCCAGGCTGACAGCCAACCGCAACTCCTAAGGGTTCGACGCGAAGCAGCCGTCGACGCCATGCGATTCCTTCAACGTTTTGAACCGCGACTGGTCGGTGCGGTGCTCGATGGCACGGCCGATTCGCATTCCGCCGTGTGTCTGCATGTTTTCAGCGACGATCCTGAAGCTGTCGGTATCTATCTGCGCGAACACGGCGTTCCGTTCGAGACGCAAACGCGCCGCTTGCGCATCAGCCGGGAAGAGCAAGCCGAATACCCGGTGCTGCTTTTCGCGGCCGACAATCTCCCCTTCGATCTGACCGTGCTTCCGCACAACGCCGTGCGTCAGGCACCGCTCGATCGCATCGGCGAGAAGCCGATGCGGCGCGCTTCGCTGGCATCCGTCGAAATCATGCTCGCAGAGGAAGGCAGCGAACAGGACGAGTTCGAACGCAAGCTGGCTGCCGCTTTGCGCTGACTGTACTCATTTCAACGCTGCAAACGAAAAACGCCCGGCATGAGCCGGGCGTTTTTATGTGATACGCAGAAACGTCGTCGATCAGCGCTTATCGATACCGACGTAGTTGCGCGTGTCCGAACCCACGTACAACTGACGCGGACGACCAATGCGCGAACCTGGCGTTTCGTGCTGCTCGATCCAATGCGCGATCCAGCCGGCGGTGCGCGCGATGGCGAACATCACCGTGAACATTTCGGTCGGAATACCCAGTGCCTTGTAGATGATGCCGGAGTAGAAATCGACGTTCGGATACAGCTTGCGCTCGACGAAGTAGTCGTCCTTCAGCGCGGCCTCTTCCAGCTTCATCGCCACATCCAGCAGCGGATCGTTGACGCCGAGTTCGGCCAGTACCTTGTGGCACATCTCGCGGATGATCTTGGCGCGCGGATCGAAGTTCTTGTACACGCGATGGCCGAAGCCCATCAGGCGGAAGTTGTCGTTCTTGTCCTTGGCACGCTTGACCGCAGTTTCGACCTTATCCGGCGAGCCGATCTCCTCGAGCATTTTCAGCACGGCTTCGTTGGCACCGCCGTGTGCGGGACCCCACAGCGCCGTGATGCCCGCAGCGATGGACGCATACGGATTGGCACCGGTGGAACCGACCAGGCGCACCGTCGAGGTCGACGCATTCTGTTCGTGGTCGGCGTGCAGGATGAAGAGCAGATCCAGCGCCTTGGCAGCAACCGGGCTCATCTCCAGCGGTTCGCTCGGAACCTCGAACATCATATGCAGGAAGCGATTGACGTATTCGAGATTGTTGCGCGGATAACGGAAAGGCCAGCCGATCGAATAGCGATAGCACGCGGCGGCAATGGTCGGCATCTTGGCGATCAGACGGATCGCGGCCAGCTTGCGGTCTTCCGCGTTATCGACGTCCAGATCCTCGTGATAGAACGCCGACAACGAAGCGACTGACGCGGCCAGCATGGCCATCGGGTGCGCGTCGTGGTGGAAGCCCTGGAAAAAGTTCTTGTGCGACTCGTGCATCATCGTGTGGTGCGTGATGTCGTTTTCGAAGCCGACGAACTGGGTCTTGTTCGGCAGTTCGCCGTTGAGCAGGAGATAAGCCACTTCGAGGAAGCTGGATTTCTCGGCGAGCTGCTCGATCGGGTAACCGCGGTACATCAGGATGCCCTGATCGCCGTCGATGTAGGTGATCGAGCTCTTGGTGCTGGCGGTGCTGCCGTAACCCGGGTCGTACGTGAAGTGCCCGGTGTCCTTGTACAGCGGGGCAATGTCGATGCAAGCAGGACCAATCGTGCCGGTCAGCAATGGGAGCTCGCTGCTGCGGCCGTTGGACTCATCTACCAGCTTGACGGATTTGGAATCGGACACGGAAACCTCCTACGCATGGGTCGCCGCCGGGGCAGCCGCATCACGGCACCAGCCGGCGAAGGAAAGGCACACCGTCGTGGGGAAGCGACGGTGCATCCCTCCCATTATCGCACATCGACTCATAAACATCCGAGGGCGCATGGTCGGATGACGGGCGCAAAAAAACACAGGGCAGGCTGCTGGCCTGCCCTGTGTTTTGCAACTGACCTGCCGATAACGGCAAGTTTGCAGAATGATTACTTCTGCGCGTAACGGCGGCGGAACTTGTCCACGCGGCCGCCGGCATCGATGGTCTTCTGCTTGCCGGTGTAGAACGGGTGCGAGTGGCTGGAGATATCCACCTTAACCAGCGGGTACTCGTTGCCGTCTTCCCACTTGACGGTTTCCTTGGTCGCAATCGTCGAACGCGTCAGAAACGCGAATTCGGACGAGAGGTCCTGGAACACCACCTGGCGGTAATTCGGATGGATATCGGGCTTCATGACTGACTCAAAGCGGTGGGTGAAAAGAGCGGCATTATATTGATCATCCAAGGGCTTAGTCAACCGACCCGCCACCCTCATAAACACTATTCCGCCCCGAGGGCCCTGCGCGCCATGGCTCCGAATTTGGCTCGATCCAGCTCAAGGACCACGTTGGCCCGGGCGGGCAGCTTCAGGCGATTGCCCCAATCCACCACGGTGGCGCCACGGGTCAGGCGACCGTCCAGCTCGATGCCGACGTGGTGGCGCTCGCTGCGCTTGACCACGGTGGGATCGATCGCCACTGCCATGGCCAGGGCGTCGGCGGCGATGACGCCGCGGCGCCCGCGCTCACGGTTGGTTTCACGCGCCACCTGGGACACGCGGCCGAAGAAGGCTGCCCGGCGATCGCCGGTGGCCAGCCACTGATCGAAGTCGGCCTCGTCGAACGCATGCCGCAAGGTCAATTCCCAGTCGACGAGATCGAAGTCGGGAAAGCCTTCGAAGACGATGTGTGCCGCTTCAGGGTCGAAGCCCAGGTTGAATTCCGCCGGCACACGGCCGGTGTTGCCATGACCGGTGACGGCGCCGCCCATGATCACCAGTCGCTTTACGCGCTGCGGCAGCGTGGGATCGAGCTTCAGCGCCAGCGCCAGGTTGGTCAGCGGAGCGAGCGCCACGAGGGTGATCTCGCCTGGACGCTCCCGAGTCAGTCGCAATAGGGCGAGCGCAGCGTGCTCGTTGGCGACTTCGCTTTCCGGCTCGGGAAATCCCACGTCGCCCAGGCCGTCCCGGCCGTGCACGAAGGCAGCATTCTCTTCCGGCAGGCGCACCAGCGGCGAGGGACTTCCGGCAAAAATCGGCGTGGACGCGCCGACCAGATCCACCAGCGTGCGCGCATTGCGCACCGTATGCTCAAGACCAACGTTACCCGCGGCGATGCTCAAGCCAAGCACGTCGGCATGTGCGTGAGCCATGAGAATCGCCAGGGCATCGTCTACGCCCGGGTCCGTATCGATGAAGAGTTGCGGAGTGCTCATGGGAGAGTGATTGCTCTGGGGAGTCCGGCAAGCTTAGACGCCGCCCATGGCAAGGGCCAGTCTCTTGCACGACCGAAAGACCGCTCTATGCATTCGCATATCGGGCCGCACCGCCAATCCAGCGCTCGATCAACCGCCCCGCCCGCTCGGCATGCTGAGCCAGCATCTGCTCGCCCGCGCGTTGCACGGCAGGCAGCAAGTGCGCATCGCGTGCAAGATCGGCCATGCGAAAACTCAGTTGTCCTGTCTGCCGCGTGCCCAGCACTTCGCCGGGTCCGCGCAGTTCAAGATCTTTTTCGGCGATGCGAAAGCCGTCGTTGGTTTCGCGCATCACCTGCAAGCGTTCACGCGCAAGCTGCCCCAGCGGCGGCTGGTAGAGCAGCACGCAATTGGAAGCCACCGCGCCACGCCCCACGCGCCCTCGCAACTGATGCAATTGCGCAAGACCCAGGCGCTCGCTGTTCTCGATCACCATCAGGCTGGCGTTGGGTACGTCCACACCCACCTCGATCACGGTGGTAGCAACCAGCACTGCCAGCTCGCCAGCCTTGAACGCATCCATCACAGCCTGCTTTTCTTTCGGCTTCATGCGGCCATGGATCAAACCCACACGGCAATCGGCCAGCGCATGAGTAAGTTCTGCGTGTGCGGCTTCGGCCGCCTGGGCGCGTAGTTGTTCGGATTCCTCGATGAGCGTGCAAACCCAGTAGGCCTGCCGGCCTTCCATGCATGCGGCGTGGATGCGCTCGATGACATCGATACGGCGCGCATTGGAAATCGCAATGGTCTGCACCGGCGTGCGCCCCGGCGGCAATTCGTCGATGGCTGACATGTCCAGGTCGGCGTATGCACTCATCGCCAGCGTGCGCGGAATCGGTGTTGCGGTAAGCACCAGCTGATGGGGTACCAACTCACCTTCAAGCCCTTTGTCGCGCAACGCCAACCGTTGCTGCACGCCGAAGCGATGCTGCTCATCGACGATCACGAGTCCCAGCCGCGCGAATTCGACACCTTCCTGCATCAGGGCATGCGTACCTATCACCACGGATGCACCCTGCGCCACGCGATGCATCGCTTGCTGGCGTGCCTTGCCTTGTTGCTTGCCTGCCAGCCATTCGACGGCAATGCCGAGGGGCTCCAGCCAATGCCGGAAGTTTCGCAAATGCTGTTCTGCCAGCAATTCGGTGGGTGCCATCAAGGCAACCTGATAGCCCGCCTCGACCGCCGCAAGCGCAGCTGCGCAGGCGACGGCAGTCTTGCCGGAGCCGACATCGCCCTGCACCAGACGAAGCATGGGGCGCGGTTGTGAAATGTCGGCAGCGACTTCTCGAATCACACGTTGTTGCGCTGACGTAAGCTTGAAAGGAAGACCGCCCAGCCAACGCTTTTGCAACGCGCCTCGACCATTCAACGCCGGCGCACGGCGTTCGCGTACCGCCGCACGCAATCGCTTGAGGCTCATGTGTTGGGTGAGCAGTTCTTCGAACGCCAGACGCTGCTGTGCCGGATGTCTTCCTTGCGTCAGCTGATCGACGTGCGCGTCCGGTGGCGGGCGATGGACGTACAACAACGCCTCACGCAGCGATGTCAGTCCGCACTCGGCACACAGCGAAGGAGGAATCAGCTCTAGTTGATCGTCGGCGGGCAGAAGCTGCAACGCCTTTGCGATGACGCCACTCAATCGTTTCTGACCAAGCCCTTCCGTCGTGGGATAGACAGGGCTAAGGCGCTCATCGACCACGACCTCGGCACTCTCCGCCAGGCGTTGATACTGGGGATGCACCATTTCGAGGCTGCCCGAGCCCTGGCGAACTTCGCCGTAACACAGCAGACGCACGCCGGGACGCAGTTGTTCGGCCTGCGCACGATTGAAATGAAAAAACCGAAGCAACAGCGTTTCCATGGCGCCATCGCCGATCGCCACTTTCAGCTGCGGACGGTAGCGGTAAGTCTTGTCGACGGCCTCGACCGTGCCCACCACTTGCGCACGCATGCCCGGGCGCAAATCCGCCAACGGCGTGACTCGCGTGCGATCTTCGTAACGCAGCGGCAGGTGAAACCACAGATCCTGCACGCGGTGCAATCCAAGTCGTCCCAGCGCTTCGGCCAGCGCAGGGCCGACACCGCCGAGTGCCGACACCGGCGAGTTACCCGGATCGGCAGTCGTGTCGGTCGTGGTGCGAGGTTTGATGGCCGCCATCGTTGAAAGACTAACGGAGCGCGACGATATCCGGGGGATCATTGCCGACAAGTACTGTCAGCAGGCCGCCCACCGATCGATCAGTCCAGCACCATGATCGCATCGACCTCGACCTGCGCGCCTTTCGGCAGGCCGGAGACTTCGATGGTGGAACGCGCCGGATACGGCTGTTGGAAATACTCGCCCATCACGGCATTGACCGCCGCGAAGTTGGCCAGGTCGGTCACGTAGATCCCCACGCGTACGATCTGCACGAGCGAACCTCCGGCGGCTTGCGCAACGGCGACGAGGTTGTCGAACACGCGGCGGGTCTGCGTGCTGATGTCGCCTTCGACCAACGCGCCCGTGGCGGGATCGAGCGGAATCTGGCCCGAAAAGTAAACGGTATTGCCCGCACGCACAGCTTGCGAATACGGACCAATGGCGGCCGGAGCCTTGTCGGTGGCGATGATGGTGCGGGACATGGGGAAGATCCGAGTGAGGAAAAACGCAGTGTAATTCCAGGAGCACCGGCTGCGTAGCGCCCTTCGACACCGAGCACGCTAAAGCGGATATCGATACGCCCCGCTCACCACGCCCGTGCGGCGCACGCGCCGGATCACTTCCGCCAGATGCTTGCGGTTCTTTACTTCGATCGTGAACAACAACGTGGCTGCCGCCATGTCGCGCTCGACGTATTCCACGTTTTCGATATTGGAATCCGCCGCCGCGATCGCCGCCGCCACGGTGGCGAGAACACCCGGGCGGTTGATGACTTCGATGCGCAACTCGGCGCGATAATCGCCTTGGACGTCGCGATCCCATTCGATGGCCACACAGCGTTCCGGCGATTTGCGCAGCTCCGCGACATTGGGGCATTCGGTGCGATGCACGACGATGCCTTTGCCGGGCGAGAGATAGCCGATAATGTCGTCGCCAGGCAGCGGATGGCAGCAGTTGGCGAAGCTCAACACGCCACGCTCGGCACCGGTGATGCGGATGTTTTCTCTCGGGTGCGGCGCGACCGTGCCTCGCACCGTCGCTCCGCGCGAGGCCACGAGCTGGCTGGCGACCTGGTCGGGCATGCGGTTGCCAAGCGCGATGTCGGAAAGCAGTTCCTCCAGGCGCTTGAACTTGGATTTCTGCAGGAACCGCTCCAGCGCCGCCGGCGCAATCGCATCGAGGCTGGTGCCCAGCGCATCCAGTGCGCGGTCGAGCATGCGATGGCCGAAGTCCACCGCGTCTTCGTGCTGCAAATGCTTGAGGTATTGCCGGATCGCCGTGCGCGCCTTGCCGGTGACCACGAATTCCAGCCACGCGGGATTGGGCACCGCGGACGGCGCCGTGATGATCTCCACCAGCTGCCCCGATTCCAGTCGCGTGCGCAGCGGCAGCAGCTTCTTGTCGACGCGCGCGGCCACCGCGTGATCGCCCACATCGGTGTGCACCGCATAGGCGAAGTCGAGCGCGGTCGCGTTGCGCGGAAGCGAAAGAATGTCGCCACGCGGCGTGAACAGATACGTTTCGTCCGGAAACAGATCGATCTTGACGTTTTCGATGAATTCCGCGGCGGAAGGCGTGTTCGCCTGGCTGTCGGCGAGCGCGGAAAGCCACTCGCGTGCACGGGCCTGCGCGCTGTTGGCCGGACCGCTGTCGGTCTTGTACGCCCAATGCGCGGCGACACCGCGTTCGGCCACCGAATCCATTTCCTCGGTGCGGACCTGCACTTCGATCGGCGCACCGAACGGCCCAAGCAGCACGGTATGCAGCGACTGGTAACCGTTGGCCTTGGGAATCGCGATGAAATCCTTGAAGCGGCGATCGACTGGCTTGTACAGCGCGTGCACGACGCCGAGCGCCATGTAACAACTCATCGCGCTGTCCGTCACGACGCGGAAGCCGTACACATCCATCAACTGCGCAAAGCTCTTGTGCTCGTTGCGCATCTTCGAATAGATGCTCCACGGCGACTTGATCCGGCCGACCACGCGCACGGGAATGCGCTCTTCGACCAAGCGCGCGGTCAACGCGCCTTCGATGCGCCCCATCGCCTCGCGACGATTGCCGAGCGCGGCGCGAATGCGCTCGCTGATCACGCGGTAACGGTCGGGATGGAGCGCGCGGAAGCCCAGGTCCTGCAGCTCCGCCTTGATCTTGTTCATGCCCAGGCGTTGCGCGATGGGCGCGTAGATTTCCAGCGTTTCGCGCGCGATGCGCCGGCGCGAATCGGCATCCTTCGCACCCAGCGTACGCATGTTGTGAAGGCGATCGGCGAGCTTGATCAGGATCACGCGCAGATCGCGCGCCATCGCCAGCAGCATCTTGCGGAAGCTTTCCGCGTCGGCTTCCTGGCGGCTGCTGAAACGCATTTTGTCGAGCTTGGTGACGCCGTCGACCAGTTCCGCCACGGGTTCGCCGAACTCGCCGGCGAGTTCGGTGCGGCTCAATGCGGTGTCTTCGAGCGTGTCGTGCAGAATCGCCGCGATGATCGTTTCCGCATCCATGCCGAACTCGGCCAGGATGCCGGCCACGGCGATCGGATGGGTGATGTAAGGCTCGCCGCTCTTGCGGGTCTGCCCTTCGTGCGCGACCGCGCCCATCTCATAGGCACGCAGCACCCGGGCAACGTTCTGCTCGGGCAGATAGGCAATGCGCTCTTTCAGCGCCAGCACATAAGGCGGCAGTGTGGACGTATCCTCGGAAGCGGGATGCGTGGCCGCCGACATGGATTCACGACGCCCGTTCAGGCGATCGCCTCGCTGAGTGGAGTGGATGAGAATGAAACGAGTGGACCTGGAGCGAACTAGAACATCGCGCAACGCGATCTGCCAGCCCGGTGTGGCCGGTGCGACGACTGCACTGTCGACAGCCGCCGCTACCCATCAATCGTCCCCGCCCTTGGAGAGGTCGTCGTCGACTTCCTGCGCGGCCCATTCCAGTGCTTCGCGCTCGGCGCGTTCACGTTCGGTGCGGTCGATTTCGTCGATCGTTGCCTGATCGATGCGGCGGTCTGCGATTTCGCGCAGCGCCAGCACCGTCGGCTTGTCGTTGTCGGGGTTGACCGCCGGTTCGGCACCCTTGGCGAGCTGGCGGGCGCGCTTGGTCGCCATCAATACCAGTTCGAAACGGTTGTCGACGACCTCGAGGCAGTCTTCCACGGTAATGCGAGCCATGGGAAATCCTTAAACAATAAATGACTTATGCGGTCTTGTAGTCTATCGGGCAGCCACTTGGCTGGCAATGCAATTGACTCTTATCATGTCCAACCGGTCGCGCGCCAGCTCGAAACCACCCCCTGGTTAGTGCACAATATAGAACTACAAAGTACAATTTTGCGACCTTCCCTCACTTTGCAGCGGATCCCCTAGTCCATGCCCTCCCTGCCTCGCTTCGCCGTACTGAGCCGCCTCCTGCCCCTCGCCGTCATGGTCTCCGTGCTGGCCGGCTGCGCCATCGCCAAGCCCCGCACCGACGATCCGCTGGAGAAGTTCAACCGCAAGAGCTACGCCTTCAACATGGCGCTGGACAAGCATGTACTGCGTCCGGTGGCCGTGGGGTATACCAAGGTCACCCCCCAGCCGGTGCAGACCAGCATCAGCAACTTCTTTACCACCATCAAGCTGCCGATCAGCATCGCCAACAACATCATGCAGGGTCGCCCGAGCGATGCGATGACCGATACCGGCCGCTTCCTGATCAACATGACGGTAGGCGTGGCCGGCTTCTTCGATCCCGCCACGCATATGCAGATCCCGCTGAAGGAAACCGACTTCGGCATCACCCTGGCCCGCTGGGGCGTGCCGGAAGGCGACTTCCTGATGGTGCCCCTGCTCGGCCCGTCCACGATGCGCGATGTGTGGCAGTTCCCGGTCGACGGCTACCTGTTCGATCCGCTCAGCTACTTCGAGCGGAACCACAAGTTCCACTGGGGCCAGTACTACATCCCCGAGGTGGTGTACTTCATCCAGATGCGCGCCCAGCTGCTTGACGCCGACAGCTACCTGAAGAGCGCCTACGACCCGTACGCCTTCGTGCGCGATGCGTGGCGCCAGACGCGCCTGAACAAACTCTACGACGGCAATCCGCCGGCAGACGTGATGCTGCAACTCCAGCAGGGCTCGAACAACAGCAACAACAACAATCAGCAGAACTTCAATCCCGACGAATTGCTGAAAGAACAGCAACAATGGGAACAGAAGCAGAAGCAGCAGAACAAATCGGGCAATCCTTCCGGCAACGAGTAACGTTGCCGGAAGGCTGGCACAAAAAAACGGGGCCGATGGCCCCGTTTTTTTGTGCCACTCAGTGCGATCGCAGGCCTACTGCAACAACGACTCGACGCCGCACACCTGGGCAAGGCTGCGCATGCTTTCGGGCACATGCCGAGTACTGACATGCCGCCCGCGGCAGTCGGCGGCGGAGAGCGCCGCCAACACACACGCGAGGCCCGCGCTGTCGCAGCCGGTTACCTCCGACAGGTCCAGCACATGGCGATCGCCGCCTTCGAATGCGGCCTTCAACGCGACCACGGCTTTCGCGGCGTTACCGAAATTCAACACGCCGGAGACGGAAACCGTATCCGGCGTGCCGGAGGTGATCTGAAAATCACCCTTGGCGGATCTATTTGGCGACATTGCCCTTGTTGTCCTGTTCCATCGACTTGAGCGCTTGGTCGCCCTGGGTCTCCAGATCGTGGATCAGCGCATCCAGACCTTCCTTCTTGATCTGCGCGTCGACCTGGTTGCGGTAGTTGGTAATGTAGGAAATGCCTTCGATGATCACGTCATACGCTTTCCACTGGCCATCGGAAGCCTTGTGGAACACGTAGTTCACCGCGATGGTCTTCTTGTCGTCCGTGCTCACCTGGGTGCGCACGACCGTGTACTTGTCGTTGATGTCGCCGGTGAACGGCAAAACCTTCACCGTGCCCTTGGTGTAGTTGAGCAGGCCGTCGGCGTAACGGTTGGTGAGCGAGGTATAGAACGCCTTGGCGAAGCGCGAGCGCTGCTCGGGCGTCGCTTCGCGCGCATGCATGCCCAGCACCAGGATCGATGCCCAGTCCGTATCGAAGTGCGGCAGGAAGATCTGGTTGATCAACGCCACCAGCTTGGGTTTGTTGTTCTGCAGTTCCGCCTTGTGATCGGCGATTTGCGTATCGAGGTCGTGGGTGATGGTGACCACCACATCCTGCGGCGACGCCGCGTTGGAAGCCTGAGCGCTCGATGCATCCTGCGCAAAGGCCGGCGCGACGATCATGACGCTGCCCAGGGCGATGGCGGTGGCAATAGCCAGGTGACGCAACATGTGGAAACTCCTCGGATAAAAGCCGGATTAATGCTTGCCGGTTGGGGTATTGGATGAACCGTTGCCGGAGGCGTTGTTGCTGCCGCCGGAAGAACCGCTGACCAGGAACTTGCCGATCAAGTCTTCCAGCTGCATCGCTGACTGGGTCAGGACCAACTGATCGCCATCCTTGAGCGAATTCGGCGAGCCACCGGGCTGGATCGCAACATACTGGCTGCCAATCAAACCACTGGTGAATATCGCGGCGGCCGAATCGTCCGGGATCTGGTTGTAGCGCTTGTCGATATCGAAGGTGACCGTGGCATCCAGCTTGACCGGATCGGCCTTGATGGACGCCACGCTACCGATCGCAACGCCCGCCATTTTCACCGGCGCCCCGACCGACAGCGTGCCGACGTTCGTGAAGTTCGCCTTGACCGCATAGGTACCGCCGATCGCATCCGCCGCACCGCCGCCGCCGATGAACTTGCTCAGCATTTCTTCCAGCGGCTGGGTGGATTTGGTCAGGCCGAAGTGGCCGCCGTCGGCCACGTAGGTCTTCGCGCCGCCGAACTGAATGCCGACGTACTGATCGCCCAGCAGGCCGCTGGTGTAGATGGTCGCGACCGAATCGACAGGAATCTGGCTGTATTGCTTGTCGATGGACAGCGTCACGTCCGCCACGTCCTTGCCCGGCGCCAGTGCGATGGACTGGACCTGGCCGATGCGCACACCCGCCACCTTCACCGGCGCACGCTCCTTCAGCTGGCCGATGTTGGCGAACTGCGCATCGACCCTGTAGGCCGCGCCCTGGTGACTGTTGGCAATGGAGCTGGTCTGCGTTGCCAGATACGCCAGCGAAGCGAAACCGAGCACGATAAACAAACCGGTGCCGACGGCAAACGATTTTCTCTGGCTCACGGCAAAGTCCTCAGAAAGAAGCAATTAGTCATCATGATGGTCACATCAGGAAAGCGGTGAGCACGAAGTCGAGCGCCAGGATCGCGATCGACGACGCCACGACGGTGCGCGTCGTCGCATACGCCACGCCCTCGCTGGTGGGTGCCGTGGTATAGCCCTGGAACACGGCGATCAGCGAAATCACCGCGCCGAATGCCGCGCTTTTCCAGATCACGCCGTTGATGATGTCCTGCCACACATCCACGTTGGCGGTCATGTTCGACCAGAACGTGCCGTTATCGACGCCCAGCCAATCCACCGTCACCAGGTAGCCGCCAAAAATACCCATGGCGCAGAACATGCAGCACAGCAGCGGCATGGCGATCAGGCCGGCGAGGAAGCGTGGCGTGGCGACGTAGGCGATGGGGTCGACCGCCATCATTTCCATGGCGGCGATCTGATCGGTCGCACGCATCAGGCCGATTTCCGCGGTAACGGACGTGCCGGCGCGCCCCGCAAACAGCAGGCCCGTCACCACCGGCCCCAGCTCGCGATATATCGACAGCGACAACGCGGTACCGCTGGCCGAGGTGCCGCCGAAAATCGCGAGCACGTGGTAAAGCTGCAAACCCAGCACCATGCCGACGAACAGTCCGCAGACCATGATGATGGTCAGGCTCATCGCGCCGACGAACCACAGCTGCCGAACCGTCTCGCGCACATGGCGCATGCTGCGCGGAATCGCCGCCAGGATGCGCAGCAGGAACAAACCGCAGGCGCCGATCTGCCCGAGCGTTTGGATCACGACATTTTCGCGCCGACTCTGCGAACTCATGCAGCACCCTGTGTGAAGCCAAGAGCCCGCGCGTAATCGCCGGCCGGATATTGGAACGGCACCGGGCCATCCGCGTCGCCACCGAAGAACTGGCGCGTCCACGGCGAGCCATCGTCGGCGATCGTCTTGGGATTACCCTGCGCCACGACCTTGCCGTTGGCGATCAGGAACACATGGTCGGCCACTTCCTTGATCGCCGCCAACTCGTGCGCCACCAGCACGCTGGTGATGCCGAGCGTCTCGTTGAGCGTGCGGATCAGCTTCAACACCTGATTGAGCGCGATGGGATCCAGGCCGACGAACGGTTCGTCATAAAGAATCAGCATCGGATCGAACACGATCGCACGCGCCAGTGCAACGCGGCGTGCCATGCCGCCGGAAAGCTCGGCCGGCGTCAGCGAGGCGGCGCCACGCAAACCCACAGCCTGCAGCTTGGTCAGCACGATGTTGCGAATCAGCACTTCCGGCAGTTTCGTGTGCTGGCGCAGCGGAAAAGCCACGTTCTCGAACACATCGAAATCGGTAAGCAAGGCCGAGTTCTGGAACAGGTAGCCGATGCGCTCGCGCAGATCGAACAGCTCGTCGCGCGTCAGCCGCGCTACGTTCAGGCCATCGACCGAGACCTCGCCCGCCTGGCCGCGCATCTGGCCGGTGATGTGCTTGAGCAGGGTGGTCTTGCCCGTACCGCTGGGGCCCATGATCGCCGTCACCTTGCCCCGGCAGATGTCCATGTCCAGCGCATCGAACACGGTTTTCCCGTTGAGCACCGTGGTGAGGCCACGAATGCGCACCAGGGTGCGATCGTCGAGCTTGGCGTTGACGGGATCGATCATGGGCAAAGGGGGTTTGGGGAAAGTGCTCACGTTAGCTGAAGTGGGTGTGTAATGCTATCCTAGGCAGTACAGTAATGATCCGAATTCACCCCTCGGCCAACAACTCCTTGATCAGGCTGTCGTGCCGCTGACATTGCAGGCCGGCGCGCTGCCGTACCGCCCGGACGATGGCCTGGAGCCCGTCCAACGCGTCCTCGAAGCGGTCATTGACGATGATGTAGTCGAATTCGTGGGCGTGGGCGATCTCGCCGCGCGAGTTGCGCAGACGGCGCTCGATCACTTCCGCACTGTCCGAACCTCGACCGCGCAGGCGGCGCTCCAGTTCCGCCCGGGACGGCGGCAGGATGAAGACGCTGACGCAATCGGGCTTGGCCTTGCGGATCTGCGCCGCACCCTGCCAGTCGATTTCCAGCAGGACGTCGCACCCCTGCCCCAGCAAGTCCTGCACGGTCCTGCGCGAGGTGCCGTAGAAATTGCCATGCACTTCAGCGTGTTCCAGGAAAATGCCTTCGGCGACTTCGCGTTCGAATTCCGCGCGTTCGACGAAGTAGTAATGCCGGCCGTACTGTTCGCCTGGCCGCGGCGGACGCGTCGTGTGCGAAACCGACAACGAAATGGCCGGCTGGCGCTCGAGCAGCGCATTGACCAGCGTGGATTTGCCCGCGCCGGAAGGCGCGGCCACGATGAACAGCGTGCCTTCGGCCGTTTCCTTGTTGGGCGTTTGCGCGCTCATTCGATGTTCTGCACCTGCTCGCGCATCTGCTCGATCAGCACTTTCAGCTCGACCGCGGCGTTGGTGCTGCGCGCATCGACGGATTTGGAACCGAGCGTGTTCGCCTCGCGGTTGAATTCCTGCATCAGGAAATCGAGGCGGCGCCCCACCGGCTCTTTCAGGCCGAGCACGCGGCGCGTTTCGGCGATATGCGCGCCAAGGCGGTCCAGTTCTTCATCCACATCCGAACGCGTGACCTGCAGCACCAGTTCCTGCTCCAGGCGCCCCGGATCGGCCGGCTGCTTGAGATCGGCCAGGCGCGTTTCCAGGCGCGTGCGCAAAGCCGCGCGAATCTCGGGCATCCAGCCGCGCACGTCGCCGACGATGCGCTCGATGCCATCCAGCCGCTCGCGCAGGATGTCGCCAAGCTTGGCACCCTCGCGTTCGCGCGTGGCGGTCAGTGCATCCAGCGCGCGGTCGAGCACGCCCAGCAAGGCGACCTGCTGGGTGTCCTGATCCACTTCCGCGTGCTGCAGCACGCCGGGGAAACGCAGGAGTTCGGTGAACTCGATGCGCATGTCCGGGAAATGACCCCGCATCTCGCTTGCCAGCTCGGACAGTCGCCCCACCATCATCTGCTCGACCTGCAGCGATTCGCCACGCGATTCGCCGCGACGCACGATCACATCGACCTTGCCGCGCGACAGCCGCGCCGCGATGCGTTCGCGCAGGGCGGACTCGAAACTGCGCAAATCCTCCGGCAGGCGCGGACTGAGCTCCAGGTAACGATGATTGACCGTGCGCAGTTCGCACGTCAGCGCCCCGGCGGGGGTGACGGCCTCGGCGGAGGCATAGGCAGTCATGCTGCGAATCATCGAAACCGGTTCCAAGGCAATGGGGAAAGTGGCAAATGGTAAACTGTCCTGCCATCACTTGCCCAACATCTATGTCTACAGTGTCCCGCCCCAGTGGCCGCGCCAGTGATCAATTGCGCAACATCACCATCGAGCGTCATTACACCCGCCACGCCGAAGGCTCGGTGCTGATCGCCTTTGGCGATACCCGCGTGCTGTGCACCGCCAGCGTCGAAGACCGCCTGCCCCCATGGCTGCGCGGCAAGGGTGAAGGCTGGGTGACGGCCGAATACGGCATGCTCCCGCGCGCCACCTCCAGCCGCACGCAGCGCGAGGCCACGCGCGGCAGCCAGGGTGGCCGCACCATGGAAATCCAGCGACTGATCGGCCGCAGCCTGCGCGCCTGTGTCGACCGCCAGGCCCTGGGCGAACGCGTCATCACCCTCGACTGCGACGTACTGCAGGCCGACGGCGGCACGCGCACGGCGGCCATCACCGGTGCTTATGTCGCGCTGGTGGATGCCGTGAACGTGCTGATGAAGCGCGAAAACCTGCGCCGCAATCCGATCATCGGCGCGGTGGCGGCCGTCTCGGTCGGCGTCTATCAAGGCATGCCCGTGCTCGACCTCGACTATGCCGAGGACGCCAACTGCGACACCGACATGAATGTCGTGATGAACGACGGCGGCGGCTTCATCGAAGTGCAAGGCACGGCGGAAGGCCACGCATTCCGTCGCGTCGAAATGGAAGCCATGCTGACCCTCGCCGAAAAAGGCATCGGCGAACTGATCGCGCTGCAGCGCGTGGCGCTGGAAAGCTGATATGCAACGCATCGTGCTGGCGAGCAGCAACCGCGGCAAGCTGGCCGAGTTCAACGCCTTGCTTGCCGACAGCCACTTCGAAGTGGTGCCGCAGGCGGAACTGGGCGTCGAGGATGCCGAAGAAACCGGCCTCACCTTCGCCGAAAATGCCTTGCTGAAAGCGCGTCATGCGTCCAGCAAGACCGGCTTGCCGGCGCTTGCCGACGACTCGGGACTGTGTATGCCGCATCTGCGCGGCGCGCCGGGTCTTTACTCCGCTCGCTACAGCGGCGGACACGGCGACAGCGCCGCCAACAACGCGAAGCTGCTGCGCGAACTCGACGGCGTCGTGCCGGAACAGCGCGGTGCGTTCTTCATCTGCGTGCTCGCGCTGCTGTGGCACGCCGACGATCCCGCGCCGCTGATTGCCGAAGGCCGCTGGCATGGCCGCGTGCTCGAAGCGCCGCGTGGCACGCATGGGTTCGGTTACGACCCGCTGTTCCTCCCCCACGAACAACTGCTGAGTGCCGCCGAACTGGAACCCAGCGTGAAGAATCGCCTGAGCCATCGCGCCCAGGCCCTCGCACAATTGCACGCACGCATCGCCGAATTGCATGTTTGATCTATGCCGCTGATCGCTCCACCGCTGGCGCTGTACGTCCACATGCCGTGGTGCGTGAAGAAATGCCCTTACTGCGATTTCAACTCGCACGGCCTGCGCGGCGAGCCGCCCTACGCCACCTATGTGGACATGTTGCTGGCCGATCTCGACGCCGATCGTGCCGATTTTGGCGATGCGCTTGGCGATCGCCCCATCGTCAGCGTGTTCTTCGGCGGTGGTACGCCCAGCCTGTTCGCACCGGAACTGATCGAGCGTTTTCTCGACGGCGCTCACGCCCGCCTGCCCTTCGTCGATCATTGCGAGATCACCCTGGAGACCAATCCGGGCACGGTCGAACATGGGCGTTTCGACGGCTACCTGGCCGCAGGCGTCAATCGCATCTCCTTCGGCATCCAGAGCTTCGACGACGACAAGCTCAAGCGCCTGGGCCGCATCCATTCCGCGACCGAAGCGGAAGCCGCGGTGAAATCCGCCCAGGACGCCGGTTTCGACAACATCAACCTCGACTTGATGTACGCGCTGCCCGAACAGACGCTCCCGGGCGCCCTGCACGACGTGGATCGCGCCATCGCCCTACAGCCGACGCACATCTCGCACTATCAGCTCACGCTGGAACCCAACACCGCGTTCGCGGCGCACCCGCCACCGCTGCCGGATGACGATGAAGCATGGGCCATGCAGGAAGCCTGCGAAACACGCCTGGCCGAAGCCGGCTATGCGCAATACGAGATTTCCGCCTACGCCAGCGCGAACCGGCAGTGCCAGCACAACCTCAACTACTGGCGATTCGGGGATTACCTGGGCATCGGTGCCGGCGCGCACGGCAAAGTGACCGACGCACTCCGTAACCAGGTATGGCGGCGCTGGAAAACCCGCCATCCGAACGCCTATCTCGACGCAGCCGGCGGCCCAGGCCGCATCGGCGGTCACGCCGCCGTCGCCACCGACGAGCTGCCGTTCGAATACATGCTCAACGCGCTGCGGCTGATCCACGGCGTTCCCGCAGAGGATTTCCCCGCCCGCACCGGGCTCCCACTGGAACGGATCGCCACCCCGCTCGCCGCCGGCCGCCACAAAGGCTGGCTGGACGACATTCCCGGACGCCTGGTGACCACGCCCCTGGGCCAGCGCTTCCTTAATGACGTGATTGCCAGCTTTCTTGACTAACATCCCATGACGGGAACCCGGTAACCGGCTTACACTCATCGCCGGGGAATTACTGGGACTCATGTCATGGATGTCGAATCAAGGGGACGTCCGCCGTTTGCCGCCCTCGACCGCAATGACCGTATCAATCACGGCCAGATGTCGGTGCGTGCGCGCCGCGTGGTGGATGCCGCGTGCGCGTTGTGCGATCACTGGACCGAACCGACGCTGCGGCTGTGCCTGGACCGGTTCGACAAACGTCTCTACGAACAGGCCGAAAGTTCGCGCAACCATCTTGACCAGCAACGCTGCTTCGACAGTCGCAGCCTGGTGCAACAGGGTCGTGCGGCGTTCATGCAGTCCTTCTCGTCCCGCCTGCGCCAGAGCTTCGAATACATGGGGCGTACCGAAGGCGACGAGGAAGCGTCTTCGCTCCTGAGCATGCAGCCCCTGACTCTGCTCGATCGCACCGAACACGAACTCACTGCCGCACTCGACAAACTCGCGGCGCGCATCGAGGCGCACAACAGCCAGAAACTGTCCGAGCTGTCCTATCGTCTGGCCGTGCTCGTCGGCGCGCCCCCGCTGGAAGGCAAAGATCTGCCGCCCAGTCCGCAGAGCATGGCGCACATACTGCGCAAGGCGAGCGATCCGCTGGACTTGCCGATCGAACATCGCATCCTGTTGCTGCAGGTGTTCGAAAGCACCGTCGGCGCAGCGTTGGTCTCGTTGTACGAAGGCATCAACACCAAGTTGCTGGCCGATGGCATCCTGCCGCAACTGCGCGCATTTCCCGCCGCGCGGCCCAGCCACGGACCCGCGCATGGCGCGGTGCCCACGGCCACGCCAGCCGCTGCAGCGCCCGCCGCGACCACGGCACCCGATCAGCGCAGCAGCGAACCCATCGCGGTGCTGGAAACCTTGCGCGACCTGCTCTCGCGACAGCGCACCGGTAATGCCGGCCCCGCGCCTGCCGCAGGCACGCGCACGGCCACGCACGATGAACTGCAAACCGCGCTGTCTGCGTTGCAGCAACACATGATTCAAGTCACCGACAACACCAGCCGCGAACTGCGCAGCGCGCAACGCCTGCACGAAGAACTGCTGCTGCAGCTCAATGCGGGCCTGCCACCCGGCACGGCACGCATGGAGCTCACCGCCGAACAGGGCGACACGGTGGAACTGGTCGCCATGCTGTTCGAACAGCTGGCGCAACAACTGCACCAGGGCCCCAATACACGCGCCTTGCTGGGCAACCTGCAACTGCCGATGCTTCGCCTCGCCGTCACGGACCGCGGGTTCTTCGACACGCGCGAACATCCGGCCCGTCAGTTGCTCGGCAAACTTGCCGAAGGCCTCAACGACTGGGTCGACGGACCGAACGGCGAAACCGACCACCAACTGCTCGCCCAACTCACCCATCTGGTGGACCGCGCCCAGCAAGAGCCGCCCACCGCAGGTCTTTACACCAGCCTGCTGGCGGATATCGAACATCACCTCGCGCAATTGGTGCGCAAGGCGCAAACCACCGAGCGTCGCCACGTCGAGGCCATGCAAGGCCACGAACGACTGGACCAGGCACGTCGCCGCGCCGACGAATTGATGAGCGAGCGCTTTGCGCTCTCGTCCCCGCGCGGCCTGCTGCGCACCCTGCTCGAACGCGCATGGACCGACGTCTTGGCGTTGAACCTGCTGCGCCACGGCGAGCAAAGCGACGCCTTCCGCACGCAGCTGCGCATTACCGATCAACTGCTCGGCCAGTTCCCGGTCAACGATCCGGTGCTGCTGCGCCATGAAGTGGAAACCGGCCTGCAGCAGATCGGCATGCACGCCGAAGAAGCCGAACAGGTGGCCCTGCGCCTGATCGGCACGGAAGCATCCGCACAAGAAACTCCCGCAACGACGACCGCAGCCGAAGCCATCGACGCGGCGACCGAAGAACCTTCGGCAATCGCCGGGCAACCCGTGGTGGAAAGGCCGGCCGAAACGTCCGTGCAACCTGTCGCGCAGAAACCCGCAGCTCCGGAAGCAGCAGCTCCGGAACCCAAAGCGACGGTCACACCACCTGCACCGAAACCGGTCATTCCGCCGCGCACAGTCGAAGCACCCAGCGCCACCGACTTGGCGATTCGACTGAAGCAGCGCCAGCGCCTGGGCGAGCAACGAGGTCAGGAAACGTCCTCCGCGCCACCACCTACACAGGCGGCCGTAGTCCCTCCTCTGGGACTACGCGAAGCACGCATTCACAATCGCCTGCGCCAGCTTCCGTTCGGCACCTGGTTCGAGTTCACCGATCCAGCAACGGGCGAAACCACGGAACGCAAACTGGCGTGGTTCTCGCCGGTGTCGGGCAACAGCCTGTTCGTCAATCGCCGCGGCCAACGCAGCGACGTGATGAACCTGCAGGAACTGGCCCGCGCCATTGCCAACGGTCGCGTGCGCGAAGTGCCGCCGCAGCAGGTAAACCTGCTTGATCGCGCGTGGCATGCCCTTACCACCAATCTGTTGCGTCCGGCATCGACGCCTTTACCGGAAGCCCGCTCATGAATGCGTCCGAACAACGCCGCGCACCGCGCAAGCGGCCGGAATACAGCGTGACCGTGATGGATACCATCACCGGCCAGCCGCTCGGGCATCTGGGCAACCTGTCCAGCAACGGCATGTTGCTGATCGGCCAGCACGTCCCGCGCAACGAGGCCGTGTATCAGGTCAGCCTCAACCTGCCCCGCCATGACGGCACCATGCCGACCATCGAAATCGGCATCCAGGAACAATGGCACGAACCGGCCGCGACGCCGGGCCAGATCTGGGCCGGCTATCGGATCATCGCCATCGGCACGGCGGATGCCACGCAACTGGACTCCTGGCTTCAGCAGGCCTGAACAGCCCGTCGCGTTACACTGGCGGACTCTTGTAGTCACCGCCCGGAAGTACGCATGAGCCGCCACCTCGCCCCGCTGTACACCCAACACATTGCCACACTGCGCGAGCGCGCCGACAAGGCGCTGGCTCTCGGCGGTTTCGATCATCTGCTGATCGCATCGAGCACGCCGCTGCGCAAATTCCTCGACGATCAGGATTACCCGTTCGTCGCCAATCCGCATTTTCGCCACTGGCTGCCGTTGACCGCCGCGCCAGGCAGCTGGGTGGTCTATACGCCGGGCAGCAAACCCAGACTGATCTTCGTGCAGCCACGCGATTACTGGCATGTCGTTCCGGCGGCGCCGAGCGGTTATTGGGTCGATCAGTTCGACGTCGTCATCGTGCGCAGCAACGCCGAAGCAGTGGCGCAATTGCCGCAAGGCCATCGCGCCGTCATCGCACCCAGCTGCCCCGGAATCGACGGCGTGGATGTCAACAATCCGCCGCCGGTGCTCGACTACCTGCATTGGCATCGCAGCTACAAAACGCCTTACGAGCTGGCCTTGATGCGCGAAGCCAGCCACATCGGCGCGCGTGCGCATCGCGCGGCCGAAAAAGCCTTTCGCTCGGGCTGGAGCGAATTCGGCATTCACATGGCTTATCTCGCTGCAGCAAGGCAGATCGATGCGGAACTGCCGTACGCCAGCATCGTGGGGCTCAACGAACACGGTGCTGTCCTGCACTACACGAACTTCGACCGCACGCCACCGAAGGAAAGCCGCTCGTTCCTGATCGATGCGGGTGGCAGCGCGTCCGGTTACGCCAGCGACATCACGCGCACGTACGCTGCCGAAGGCCATGCCGAATTCCAGGCGCTGATCGACAGCGTCGAACGCGCGCAGCAAGGTTTCGCCGCGATGGTGAAGGCCGGGCAGAGTTATCCGGAACTTCACATCCATGCGCACCACGTGCTGGCCGGCGTGCTGCGCGAACATGGCGTGATCCGCATGGATGCCGAAAGCGCGGTGCAATCGGGCGTGACGTCCGCGTTTTTCCCGCACGGCCTCGGCCATCCGATCGGCCTGCAGGTGCACGATGTCGCCGGATTCCAGGCCAGCGAAAGCGGCGGCAGCATTCCGCGTCCCGAGGGTCATCCGTATCTGCGCATGACGCGCGTGCTGGAACCGGGCATGGTGGTCACCATCGAACCTGGTTTGTACTTCATCGACATGCTGCTGGAAGAACTGCGCGCCACGCCTGCGGCCAAGGACATCGACTGGGCCAAGGTGGATGCGTTCCGTCCGTATGGTGGCATCCGCATCGAGGATGACGTGGTGTGCACGGACGGCGAGCCGGAAAACCTGACGCGCAACGCATTTGCCGTTGTTTAAATCAACGGTGATCTAACAAAGTTTCAGTCGACCGCCGTCGACCACATCTACACTCATGCCCTGCCGCACGCCATGCGGCAGGGCGTCGCTGTGACCGCGTGACGCGCGACAGCGCGCCGAGCACGGGCGTATGCTTTCCCGTGTCATGGATGGATGGAATCCGTCGCGATGCAGTCACCTCCAACAGGGTCTGTTTCCTCCAGCCCACCGGGCCGTCCGCTGCGTCGGCTGAGTATTGAGCTCATCCTCATCGTTCTCGCCAAGATCGCGTTCTTCGCGCTGATCTGGTGGATCGTCGCCGCGCATTACCCGCGTCCGGATACACGGCCCGCCGCCATCGAACACTTGCTCGCACCGTCCACACATTCTTCGCCGGAAACCAAGCCATGATCATCGATAGCGAAGTCGTCACGTTGTCGCGCGCGCAGTTTGCGCTGACCGCGCTCTATCACTTTCTGTTCGTGCCGTTGACGCTGGGCATCGTGTGGATTCTCGCGATCATGGAAAGCGTCTACGTGATGACGGGACGCGAAGTCTGGAAGCAGATGGTGCGCTTCTGGGGCGTGCTCTTCGGCATCAACTTCGCCATGGGCGTGGCCACCGGCATCACCATGGAATTCCAGTTCGGCATGAACTGGGCGTACTACGCACACTACGTCGGCGATGTGTTCGGCACGCCGCTGGCCATCGAGGGCTTGATGGCGTTCTTCCTGGAAGCCACGCTGGTGGGCGTGTTCTTCATGGGCTGGGATCGCCTGTCGCGCATCCAACATCTGCTGGTGACCTGGTTCCTGGCGCTCGGCACCAATCTCTCGGCGCTGTGGATCCTGATCGCCAACGCATGGATGCAACATCCGGTCGGCGCGAAGTTCAACGTGCAGACGATGCGCATGGAAGTCACGCACTTCTCGGAAGTGCTGTTCAATCCCGTCGCGCAGGCCAAGTTCGTGCACACGGTAAGTGCCGGCTACGTCATCGGCTCGATGTTCGTGCTGTCGATCAGCGCGTGGTATCTGCTGCGCGGCCGCAATGTCGATTTCGCGCGGCGCTCGATGACGGTGGCGGCCAGCTTCGGCCTGGCAGCGTCGTTGTCTGTCGTTGTGCTCGGCGATGAATCCGGATACGCCGTCTCGGAAAACCAGAAGATGAAAATGGCCGCCATCGAGGCCATGTGGGAAACCGAGCCGCCGCCGGCATCCTTCACCGTCTTCGGCATTCCCGACGTACAGAACCGCACCACTCACTATGCATTCCACGTACCGTGGGTGATGGGATTGATCGGCACGCGCTCGATCGACACACCCATCCCGGGCATCAACAACCTGGTCGAAGACACCAAGGGCAAGATCGAGAACGGCCTCCAGGCTTACGGCGCGATGCTTGCGCTGCGCGCCAATCCCAACGATGCGCAGGCCAAGACCACGCTGGCGCAATACGACGACGACATGGGCTACGCCTTGCTGCTGAAACGTTACCTGGCCGATCCGCGCCAGGCGACGCCCGCGGATATCCAGAAGGCGGCCGATTCCACGATTCCAAACGTGCCCGTGCTGTTTTGGGCGTTTCGCATCATGGTCGCTTGCGGTTTCTATTTCATCGCGCTTTTCGCCTACTCGTTCTGGCTGGCTAGCAAGCGACAGCTCGATCGCAACCGATGGTACCTGCGACTGGCGCTCTACAGCCTGCCGCTGCCATGGGTGTCGACCGAACTCGGCTGGATCGTCGCCGAATACGGACGCCAGCCCTGGGCGATCGAAGGCATCTTGCCCACCGCGCTTGGCGTGTCGTCGGTCACGGCAGGACAAGTATGGATTTCACTGGGCGGCTTCGTGTTGTTCTACACCGCCCTGGCCATCGTCGACGCCGTGCTGATGGTCAAGTACGCACGCAAAGGTCCCGACGAACTGGGTCTGTGGCCGATGCGGCACGCTCCCCGCGCTGCAGGGGCAACAGATGCCAAGGGAGCATTGCCATGAAAAACCTTCGCAGGATTCGAATCGCCGCGCTCGATCTTCGTCAACGCCTGCTCGCCCTGACGGGGCGGGATGCCATCCATTGAGGAGAACGCCATGTTCGACATCACGACATTGCGAGTGATCTGGTGGGCGTTGCTGGGCATCCTGCTGATCGGATTCGCCATCATGGACGGCTTCGACTTCGGCGTCGCCGCACTGCTGCGCGTATTGGGCCGCACGGAAGACGAACGCCGCGTGTTGCTGGAAACCATCGAGCCCACCTGGGAAGGCAATCAGGTCTGGTTCGTGCTGGGTGGCGGCGCGAGCTTCGCCGCATGGCCCACGCTTTACGCCACCGCCTTTTCAGGCTTGTACCTCGCACTCGCACTCGTGCTGCTTGCCTTCATCCTGCGCCCGGTGGGTTTCAACTTCCGCGGCAAGATCCACGACGCGCGCTGGCGCGCCGTATGGGACGGCACGCTGATCTTTTCCGGCTTCGTGGTGATGCTGATCAGCGGCGTGGCATTCGGCAATCTGTTCCTGGGATTGCCGTTCCGTTACGACGACGATCTGTACATGACGTGGCAAGGCGGTTTCTTCGACCTGCTCCACCCCTACGCGATACTGGCGGGACTGGTGAGCATCACCATGCTGCTGACGCACGGCGCGTGCTGGGCCGCGTACCGTTCCGATCACGCCATCGCAGAACGCGCCGCGCGTGTCGCGCGATGGATGGCACTGGCCTATGCCGTCACCTTCGTTCTCGCCGGCATCTGGCTCGGTTATGGCATCCCCGGCTTCACCGTCGCGGGGCCGGTGGTGATGGATGGCCCCGCGAATCCATTGTTCAAACAGGTCACGATCGGCGGCAGTTGGTTCACCAGCTACATGCTCTATCCGTGGTTCTGGGCCGCGCCGGCGATCGGCATTCTCGGCGCCATCGGGGTGCAGTGGACCGTGGGCAAGCACACTCTCGCAGGCTTCCTGTGCAGCAGCCTGATGCTGGCCGGCACGATACTCGCGGCCGGCTTCGCGCTGTTTCCGTTCCTGCTGCCATCGAGCCTCGATCCGCGTTCCAGCCTTACGGTGTGGGACGCATCCTCCAGCCACGGCACGCTCGCCTTGATGCTCGGCGCGGTGGTCGTGTTGCTGCCGATCGTCATTCTCTACACCGGCTGGGTGTATCGGGTGATGCGCGGCAGGGTCACGCTGGAAGATGTCCGGCACTCGCACAACACCTACTGAAGGAGCACGGCCATGTGGTATTTCAGCTGGATACTTGGCATCGGACTGGCATGCGCCTTCGCGGTGCTCAATGCGATGTGGTACGAGGTACAAGCTACCGATGAAGCGAACAAGCGCAAAGAGTCAACGCCATCGCAAGACAAGTGAGTAGCGTCAGGCCATATGCCAAAGCCTGCGCGCTTCTTCGGCGATGAGATCCGGACGCTCTTCCGGATAGAACAGCTTGGCGTTGGTCACACGCCGTACGCCAAGCGAGTGACCCATCGTGTGATCGAGATACTCGGCTCCCGCGGGCGAAAAAATCGTATCGTCCATGCCCCATACGATTCGCGTAGGCACCGCGCAGCGACGTAATGCGGCACCGATTCCTTCCAGCGGATTGTGCTCAAGCGCGATCGCATACGCATGCACCAGCGCCTTGCGATGCGGCGTGCTCACCAGCGGAGTGAAATAGCAGTCGATGGCTTCGTCGGTAGGATCGCGAGGATCGGCAAAGCACATCCCGCCGAAGCCTTGCGCCGAACGCGCAAGCGTCTTGTTCGCAAGCCACGGCACCAGCCACTTGTCGACATACGTGCCCTCGTGCGACATCGCAATCACCGGCTTCATCGCGGCCGGCGGACTTTCGTGCTCGGTATCGCAATTGGTCAGCAGCAGCGTGCGCACGCGGTCCGCGTGACGCGTCACGAAAAGCTGTGCGACCGCGCCGCCGCTGTCGTTGGCGACCAGATCGACCTTCGGTATCGCCAGCGCATCCAGAAACGCGATCAGCATCGCCACCTGTGCATCGGGGGCCACGCTTTGTCCCTCCGCCACTTCGGTGTAACCCAAGGCCATGAAGTCCGGCGCGATGCAGCGCCGATAAGGCGAGAGGCGATCGAGCGCGCCACGCCACTGGAAGCTGTTCAAGGGAAAACCGTGCAGGAACAGCGCGACATCGCCCGTGCCACGCTCGACGTAGGCAATGCGGCCGAACGGTGTCTGCAGGAATCGCCGGCTTGCGTGGAACGCCTTGGCATCCATGCCGCTGTTGCCGCCTGCCGATGCCAGCGCACGCGGCATGTATCCGGAAAAGGCACCGGCCGTGAGTGCGGCGGCCGTAAGTTTCATGAAATCCCTGCGTTGCATGGCGCTCTCCGTGTGTGGATGGAATGGCGTCATGATTCGCTTGGCGCGACATGCAATCAATGACCTCCCAGGTCATATCGTCATGACCTGGGGGATCATGGCTTTCCTGCGCAGGCGTGCTTTAGCATCCACACAGACCCCAAGGATTTGCCAAGCCACATGGACTCCCGTATCTCGCCATCCGCGCCCACCACCCACGTCGGCGTGCTGCTGCGCGAATGGCGCGCGGCGCGCCGATGCAGTCAGCTCGATCTCGCGCTGGCGGCGGATGTATCGGCGCGTCACCTGAGCTGCGTGGAAACCGGAAAGTCGCAACCCAGCCGCGAGATGATCGTGCGCCTGGCCGATGCGCTGGACATGTCGCTGCGTGAACGCAATGCGCTGCTGGTCGCGGCCGGCTATGCGCCCAAGTATCCGGAGACGGAGCTGAGCACGCCTGCGCTCGCGCAAATACGGCGCGCCATCGAGTTCATGATCAACCACCAGGAACCCTATCCGGCATTCCTGCTGAATCGGCACTGGGACATCCTGATGGCCAATCGCGCCGCAGCGCGTGTCGCCGACTTCGTGCTGCGCGGCGCGCGCAGTCCGCATAGCAACATGGTGCGGCAGATCTTCGATCCCAACGATCTGCGCTCGGGCATCGCCAATTGGGAAGAAGTCGCCGGCGACCTGATCCGCCATCTGCACAACGCGGTATCCGCAGCACCCTCCGACGCCAAGGCGCGCGCTTTGCTGGACGAAGCGCTGGCTTATCCTGGCGTACCCAAGCAATGGCACACACGCGATCCCGGTGTTGCGCCGTCGCCGCTGCTGACCACGGTATTTCGCGTGGATGGGCAGCAACTGAGTTTCTTTTCCACCATCACCACGTTCGGTACGCCGCGCGACGTCACCATCGACGAATTGCACATCGAATCGTGCTTTCCCATGGACGAGGAAACCGTTGCGCTGTGCAAGCGGTTTGCGCGTGATGATGGGAGTGCACAGCCAGAATAAAAGTAACTTAAAGGGCCGGTTACTTGTCGCGATGTTGCTTTTGCTCGTCATTCCGGCGCAGGCCGGAATGACGGTGGTGGATCTATTCACCGCATCGGTTCTATCAGCGACTCTGAGTCAGCGCTGGGCGAGCAAAGCCTCAATCGCTTCCGGGTCCTTCGGCACGCCATCGGTAAGCACCTCGTGACCATCGCGCGTCACCGCCACATCGTCCTCGATGCGAATGCCAATGCCACGCCAAGCCTCGGGCACCGACATGTCATCCGGCGCGATGTAAATGCCCGGCTCGACCGTCAGCACCATGCCCGGCTCCAACAACCGCGATTCGCCATCCACGCGGTAATCGCCCACATCGTGCACGTCCAGCCCCAGCCAATGACTGGTTTTCGCCGGAAAAAAACGCTTGTAGCTGCCTTCGGCTACCGCTTCGGCAGGCTCGCCTTTAAGCAAACCGAGCGCACACAGGCCCTCGGTAATCACATGCACCGCGACATCATGCGCGGCACTGTATGAGCGCCCCGGCATCACCTCATCGATGGCCGCCAGTTGCGCGGTATGCACCACTTCGTACAACGCGCGCTGTTCGCGGCTGTAGCGCCCGTTGACCGGAAAGCTTCGGCTGATGTCGGAGGCATAGCACTCCAGTTCCGCACCGGCGTCGATCAGCAGCAGATCGCCGTTCCTGAGCGGCGCGCGATTCGCCACATAGTGCATGGTGCAGGCATTCGCGCCGCCGGCGACGATGGGCGGGAACGCCGCCACCGCGCCGCGGCTGCGCATCACGCGCAACAGCTCCGCTTCCACCTCGTACTCATGGCGCCCTGCGCGCGCCAGGGACATCGCCACGAGATGCGCTTCGGCGGCAATCGCTGCGGAAGCGCGCATCAACTTCAATTCGCCTCGCGATTTGTACAGGCGCAGATCGTGCAGAAGGTGCCCGAGTGCGACGAATTCCTTCGGCACCACGCCGCCGCCGCGCAATTGCCGCAAACGGCGCATCCAGCCCAGAAGCTGCGCATCGAATTGCGGCTCACGCCCGAAATGACAGTAGACGCGCCCCCTGCCTTCGATCATGCCGGGCAGGATGTCGTCGATATCGTCGATCGGGAACGCATCGTCCATGCCGAAATCGGCCACGGCACGCTCCGTGCCGATCGATTCGCCATGCCAGCGCTCGTGATCCGGATCGCGTTCGCGGCAGAACAACACCGCTTCGCCGTGCTGACGCCCCGGCAGGAGCGCAAGCACCGCGTCAGGCTCGGGAAAACCGCTCAAATAGTGGAAATCGGAGTCCTGCCGATACGGCCACGCCGCATCGGCATTGCGCATGCGCTCCGGTGCGGTGGCGATAAGCACCACGGCGTCGGGCCCGGCCATTTTCATCAACTGGCGCCGCCGGCGCGCGAATTCTTCAGAAGCGATGTTCAATGCAAAGTGCCGCTGGAAGGCTGGTTGGGAATATGGCATTCGGTGAACAAGAGCATCGCGGCCATGCGGACGAATTCGTGCACTTCGATCAGCGCATCCTCGTCTTCATCTTCATTGCCGAAATCGAGCGATGCGGAGGCGATGGAACCGAGATCCTTGAGGATTTCCTTGCCTTCGTCCGACACGCGTTCATGCACCTCCGGACCGCCCAGGCCAAACCCGCCCAGGAAGCCGCGGCACCAATCCACTAACGCATCAGCACGTTCAGGCAGGGGGCGGTCATCGGCCGGCAACAAAGGTTCGAAACCCAGTTCAGGGTCGGCCAGTTCGTCTTCGCTTTGGCGGACCAGCCGGTCCAGGATCATTTGATCGGCCACGCCTACCGTGACCCCGCCCGCATCCAGGTGCAGCAACTCCAGCAACGGCCGCTTGCCCGGCCTGCCGTTGCCGGCCAGAAAACCGCATAGGGAGCCATGCAGTTCGCTGGCGGTCGCCGCCAGTTTCAGGTGCACCACGACATCGTCCAGTTCGTCGTAACCGATGAAATCGGGGACGGCCATCACGTGCTCCTTTAACGGCTAAAGCACAAGTTTAATGCACACCCCCGCCTTGGCGTCCCGGCCAGCAGATTTCTTCCGGCGTCCTGATATAGTGAACCGCATGAAGACACCCGACTCAGCCCAGTTTGAGCTTGCCGCCTTAAGCCAGCAGCTTGATCGGCTGCTCGAGCATGTGCATCGGTTGAATGAAGAAAATCGCAGTCTGCGCCACAGCCAGGAACAACTGGCGAATGAACGCGCAGGTTTGTTGGCACGCAACGAACAGGCGCGCAGCCGGGTTGAGGCCATGATCCAACGACTCAAGGCGCTCGAAAACAATGGCTGACGTCATCAGCACGCCCAGCACCAACGAACCGGTTGCGCTGCGACTGATCGATCGCGAATTCCTGATCGCCTGTCCGCCCGAAGAGCGCGACGGTTTGCTGGAAGCCGCAAGCTTTCTCGATCGCAAGATGCGCGACTTGCGCGCGCACGCGAAAACGCCGGGCTTCGATCGTCTCGCCGTGCTCGCCGCGATCAGCATCACGCACGAGTATCTGCAATTGCAGAAACGTCAAGTTGCAAGTGCCAATAATAACAGCGCAGCTGAACACGACGTTGCGGAAGGACTCGCTTCGCTGCGACGCAAGCTTGAAGCCGCACTCGACGCGCATCTAAAATAGACCCCGGCGTTTTCTGCGGTGTGCGCCAGCACACTCTTACATATTGCCTTGTTCCTATATACGACCCGGGTCGGTTACTTAAAGCTGTTGCGCATGTCCGCCACGAGCGGAAAGCCTCGAGGCCTTAATATCCCTCCCACCTGATCCCATTGGATCAAGGTCGTTTGGTGGGCAGCGGCATCGCGGTAAACGCCACCTCATTCCCAGCCCGGATGCCGCCGAAAGACGGCATCCGGGAGCGGACCGCCAGCCCGGTGCACCCTCTTCAGGAGACGCGCGACGTGGATACCGCCGCACGACGCCGTGAACTACGCCAGCGCCTGGCCGAACGCCGCCGCTCGCTGTCCCCACCCCAGCGCATGAGCGCCGCACAGGGCCTCCGGCGCAGCCTGGAGCACCTGCCCGAATACCATACGGACCAGCGCGTGGCCGGCTATTGGGCCTGCGACGGCGAGCTGCCGCTGAACCTGGTCATTCCACCGCTGGCGACCCGTGGACAGCAGTTCCTCTTGCCCCTGATCGGCCAGGACAACCTGCTGCGCTTTGCCCCCTGGGCGGCCGGCGACGCGGTGCAGCCCAACCGTTTCGGCATCCCCGAGCCGGTCACCCCGCACGAATGGTTCGCCCCGTTCCAGCTGGATCTGGTCCTGGTGCCCCTGCTCGCCTTTGACCGCCGCGGCAACCGCCTCGGCTACGGCGGCGGCTATTACGACCGCAGCTTCGCTTTCCTGAAAGACCAACTGCGTCCCACCGAGCCCTTGTTGGTCGGCATCGCCTACGAATTCCAGGAATTGCCTGAGATCGCCCCCGAACGTTGGGACATCACGCTGGACTTCATCGCCACCGACCGCGAATTGATCGATTGCCGCGCGACTTCGCCAGGAGACACCGTCGCATGAATCACTGGTTGATGAAATCCGAGCCGGACACGTTTTCCATCGACGATCTCAAGCGCAAGAAGCGCGAAGCCTGGGACGGCGTGCGCAACTATCAGGCGCGCAACTTCATGCGCGACGAGATGCACGTGGGCGACCAGGTGTTTTTCTATCACTCCAACTGCGCGGAACCGGGCATTGCCGGCATCGCCGAAGTCGCAAGCGATGCGTATCCCGATCCCAGCCAGTTCGATCCCAAGAGCAAATACTTCGATCCCGGCAGCTCGCGCGACAATCCGCGCTGGATGCTGGTGGACGTGAAGTTCGTGCGAAAGCTCAAGCGCGTCATCACGCTCGATGAACTGAAGAATCACGCCGCGATTGCAGACATGCGCCTGCTGCGCAAAGGCAATCGCCTGTCGGTGATGCCGGTGGAAGCGACGGAATGGCGTTACGTGCTGGAGCTGGAATAACGCCGCTTCACTCGAACATGCGATCCGGCAGACCTCCGGGCCCTGCCCAACCGTTCAAGATGCGGCAAGACGCCAAATCGACGATCATTCGTGTTTTACATTGATGGTGATGCCATGAGTAACAACGAGGAAAAACGCATCGCGGGCGAAGCGGCCATCCGATACGTGGAAGACGGCGACATCGTCGGCGTCGGCACGGGTTCCACGGTCGCCTTCTTCATCGATGCGCTGGCCAAGATCAAGGATCGCATCCAGGGCGCGGTGTCCAGCTCCGAACAATCCACCGCGCAGCTGAAGAAGCACGGCATTCCCGTGTTCGATCTCAACGCGATCGGTCCGTTGGCGTTGTATATCGACGGTGCGGACGAGTGCGATCCGCACAAGCGCCTCATCAAGGGCGGCGGCGCAGCGCTCACGCGCGAAAAAATCATCGCGCAGGCGGCGCAGAAATTCGTCTGCATCATCGATTCCAGCAAGCGCGTGGACATTCTCGGCAAGTTCCCGCTGCCCATCGAAGTGATTCCGATGGCGCGCAGCCTGGTGGGTCGCGAAATCGTCAAGCGCGGCGGCAATCCGGTGTGGCGCGACGGCGTGGTCACCGACAACGGCAACTGGGTGATCGACGTGCACGGCTGGCAGATCGCCGATCCCGTGGCGATGGAAACCGAGCTCAACCAGATTCCGGGCATCGTCACGGTGGGCCTGTTCGCGCGGCGCCCTGCCGATGTGGTGCTGATCGGCGACAAGGTGATGTAACAAAACCGGCCGATATAGCCTGCTTTCAAAGTCGAAAGCCCCGCCCAGGCGGGGCTTTTTTGTGGCCAGGACATGCCCGCGCCACGGCACACGCCCCAACCCTCAAGTCAATCGCCCGGCCTGCCGATAACCCCTTCAAAGATCCTCATGCCGGCAGGGGAAAACCGGTGCCGGCCCAACTGGAGGAGTGACGCCATGAAGACTGCATCCGTCGTCGAGGAGCTGATGCTTCACAACCTTTCCTGCTCTCAATGCAGGGTCGGCGAGCCGTGCCTGGTCGCCGAACACATCGAAGATTGCTGGCCCATGCGCGTGGCATCACAAGCTGCGGCAACTCTGCTGGATCTCACTGTTGCCAATGACGAAGTGCATCCCGTGCAGAACAAGGTGAAGGTGCCGCAGTTCAGCCGGTTTTGACGGCTAAACAGAAAACAAAACAGGATCGGGTTCACTTGTTGGCCTACGAATGGAAACAAGTGAACCCGATCCTGTTTTGCTCAAAGCGATAACGGCCAGACTCCAATTCGAAACAGGTGTAGGCGCCACACGCATGCACACCGTGCGCCTGGAACAACACCGACAACGGTTTCCTTGATTCCGTGATCGTCTCCGGTTTCGCCATCGGCGTGCGCGACGGAAGCGCTACTCGGCAACACGACGAGCAAAAGCACATCACGAGACGCGGACGAATAATCGTCATCGCACTTGGCTGGAACGCGTGCGGAGCTGGAAGCGGCATGGCTCTTGTTTTGTCCTGATTCATGCCTGGGCCAAGGCCGCCAAAGATCGGCCATTCACCGTTTTCGGGACATCTCTTTGCGAGTGCAGCACGCCGTAACTCCCGGAAAAACTTGGATCGATCTAATCATCATGCTGTCGTGCAATATCGACCCGGCGATGAATTACTTATGCATCAATGGGATACATTTAGAAAATCTAAATTTGAATCGATACAAATTTTAATTGACATTGCCTTTTTCCTGTCCTATTGATTAGCCCGCTCGGGGCATTTAGTCCAACGTTGTCACGAGTACTTGGATCGATTGAAAGATCGGCATCCGAAGGGATTCTGGGGACGGCGTGGCGAGGTGGTCATCCCGCCTGCAGCACACGCCAGCAATTGGTTCGTTGCGCATTTCTGAAAAGCAGTGACGGAGGGTCATGGAAATCACCATGGCCCAGGGTGGGTTTGTGCCCTCAAAAAAAGATCGCGAATGCGGGCACTACAGCAAACAAGCCGAAAGGAAGGGGAGAAGATGAGCAGGTACCAGTTTCGTTTGGGCAGCAGCTTGCGCGCGAGCATCCGCATTGGCCTATGGGCCGCTGCGATGACCAGCGGCGCGGTGTTTGCGCAGAGCATCACCGGCGGCGTTTACGGCAATTTGCCTGGCGGCAAGGACGTTGCCGCCGAAGTCACCAATCCGTCGACGGGCTACGACAGCACCGTGCATGCCGATGCCAATGGCCATTACGAGGTCACTGGGCTGATGCCCGGCACTTACGTCGTAAAAATGCTGCGCGACGGTAACGTGATCGATCAGCGCAGTGTGGTCGTTGTCGCGGGCTCCAACAGTCCCGCGATATTCACGGCGTCGGCTGCCCCGAATGCGAAGGAATTGAATTCGGTCACCGTCACGGCCACGCAACCGACGGTCAACGCGATCGACGTCACGACGAGCCAGCAGATCCAGACCTGGAATTCGACGGAGATCAATCGGCTGCCGTTGATCAATCCGGATCTTCTCGCTGTCGCCTCGATGCAGTCGAACGTGGCCAGCATCACCAGTTCGCACGGCAATGCGCCGCAGTTCAACGGCGCGTCGGGCACCGAGAACCGGTACTTCCTCAACGAATTCAACGTCACCGATATGCAGCAGGGTGCGGTGCCGGACAAGATCCCGAACGAAGCCCTCGCCACCGTTTCCACCGTCGACGGCGGCATGGATGCCAAATACGGCAGCGCCATGGGCGGCGTCGTTGCGGGCACGATCAAGCAAGGCTCCAACGACTTCAAGGCCGGTGTGGATCTGGCGTTCACGCCTGCCACGGGCACGCTCAACGAGAACCCCAGGAACACCTACAACTACAATGGCCAGCTGACCAACGCCAACCAGTTGAACCACTGGTCGCCGAGCCTGTTGCAGGATTACTGGGCATCGGGTTCGATCATCAAGGACAAGCTGTTCTACTACGTGCTCGCCGAAATCGAGCCGAACAACTACGGCCAGGGCGTGCAAGGCGTCAACCCGACCGAGACCTACAACGCCACCACCAAGACTCTCAACGAAAACCGCAACAAGCAGTTCCTCGGCAACTTCACCTGGAACATCGCCACCGGCCATTCGCTGAACGTCTTCATCGATCGTCAGAGCAACCTCCAGACGCAATCGCAGTATGCGCTGTCGACGCCGTATGACCCTTCCAGCGCGTCGTCCGCACTGACCAACTGGAGCGGCAACGCATGGCACGACACCCTGGCGGTGGCCAACTACCACGGCCAGATCACCGATACGCTGTCCGTCTCGGCGATGGCGGGAACCTCTCAGCAGTACTTCAACTCGTATTACCAGTACGGCATCGACACCCCGTACCTCCAGTACAAAAACCCGGATACGAATCAGACGACGCAGCCGCCCGGCAACGGCACCAGCAGCCTGTACTACCTGAAGTACCGCATGATGGGTGCACGCCTCGACTTCACCTGGGACGTGACCGACAACCACGAAGTGACGTTCGGCGGCGAGCGTTACAGCCCGACCATGGCGCAGGCCAATATCCCGAACCCTAACTCGTGGACCTACAGCTACTGCAGTACGTCGCTGGGACCCAACGAGCCTTGCACCATCAACGGCGTGTCGGTCGCACCGGGAACGAAGTACGTCACCTTGGCCTACGCGCCGCGCATCTACTACAACAGCTCGCCCACCTACGGCTTCTACCTGGGCGACAGCTGGCATTTCGCGGAGAACTGGACCGCGTACGTCGGCGGGCGTTACGACAATTACGCCATGACCGACAACATCAACGCCAAGATGTACAGCAAGGGCAACTTCCTGCCGCGCGTGGGCGTGGCATGGGACGTCCACGGCGATTCGACGCTGAAGATCGGCGCCACCGCGGGTGAATACTCCGAAGGCATTCCGCTTTACTTCAATGCTTACGGCGGCACGCCGGGCCAGGGCTACATCCACACCAACACCACGTACACCTATACCAGCGTGGGAGCCAATGGCGTTCCGGCCGGTCTGACGCAAGTGGGTCCCGTGCAAGGCAGCGCCGGTAGCGGCCTGCATTACCTGACGGCCGGACAGTTCATTTCGAGCACGACGCAAAACGCCAAGCTGAGGCAGTTCTCGATTTACGCGCAGCAAAAGCTCGGTGACAGCTGGACCGCGGGCGCCACGTTCTTCACCAGCGAGCTGACCGGCCTGCCGAACATCTACAACAACATCGACCAGCTGAAGGCATACCTCACCAACAAGGGCTACCCGAACGCTGTGTTCCTCGGCCAGTACCTGATCACGCCGGGCAAGGACATCAACATTCCGGTGCAGTTGAACGGTGCCAACAGCCCGCTCACGATGGTCGATTTCCCGAACAGCTACATCGGCTTCCCCTCGCTGCGACGCAAGATCTATCAGCTCAGCCTGACGATGGATCACGCCTACTCCGAGGAAGAGCCGTACTACCTGAGCGCGTCCTACACGTGGCGTCATGAATTCGGCAACACGGATGGCACCACCAGCTATGCCGGCGGCACCGGCAACACCGGCGCCACCGGCTATGACAGCGGGTTGAATGCCCCGGGCTTCCTGCAGGGTGCCGCAGGTAATCTGGGCGACGATATCCCGTCCACGGTGAAGGTGTTCGGCTATTACAAGTTCGCCCATCTGGACAACTTCCTGAAGGGTCTGCGCGTGGGTGGTGCGCTCACGTACTACGCGGGTGGTCCGATCGATTGCCAATCCCAATATCCGAACAACGGAACGCTGGCGATCGGCAGCAACCAGCTGGGCAACAACAACGCGTATTACTGCAACACGTTGTCTAACGTGTTGGCCGGCCAGTCTCCGATATCCAACACCATCAACTACACCCGCGGCAGCTACGGTCGTCTTCCGTCGTACAAGCAGGTGGACCTGGATGTTGGCTACGACTGGGCCTACGGCCCGAATGCCTTCTCGCTGGATTTGAAGGTGCTCAACCTGTTCAACAGCAACACCGTTACCTCGTACATCACCAACATGAGCAACGGCAACGGGCAGTTCAACCCCAACTTCATGCAGCCCAATACGTTCCAGCAACCGCGCACCGGCGAGTTGGTGTTCCGTTGGCAGTTCCACTGATGGTTTGACGCTGTACTCGCGTTAACATCGATGCCTCCATGTTCCAGCGGACATGGAGGCATCTTTGTTTTACCTGGTAGCGTGTATGCAAGCGCAGTGCGTTCGGAGGCGAATTTGAATCCGCTATTGCAAGGCCTGGACCCCGCCGCGGCGAATCGCGTGATGGCGGCGGCGCAGGCATTGGAGATGCATCGCCCGGATCAGGCGGCCAGCCAATTGGCGCCCGTGCTGGGCAGCCATCCGGATCATCCCGAAGTTTTGCGTCTGCATGCGAGTTTGCTGAGCATGCGCGGGGAACACCGCGCGGCTTTGCGCGACATGCATCGCGCGCTGGAGCAGCGCCCGCAAGAAGCGCTGTACCACAACGCATTTGCCATCTTTCTCGCCGAGGCGGGCGAACTCGATCAGGCGATCGAGGGTTTGCGTCGCGCCTGCGAACTTCAGCCGGGCTTTGTCATGGCCTGGTACAACCTCGGCCTGTTCTTGACGCGCAGCGCACGCTTTGACGAAGCGAGAGACGCACTGCGCCGTGCCGTCACCCTGGCGCCGGACTATGCGGCGGCGCGCGCGCAACTCGCCGACCTGTTGCGCATGGACAATTTCCGCGACGAAGCCATCGCCGAATATCGAACGCTGCTCGCGGAGCAACCCTGGGCGGGCATGGCGTGGTGGGGCCTGGCGGAAATCAAGACGCTGCGCCTGGACACGAGCGACAGCGACGCCATCCAACGCGCACTCGCGCATCCGCGCGCCAACGACGGCGACCGCATCGCGATGGGTTTCGCCCTGGCCAAGGCGCTGGACGATCAAGGCCGTTACGCCGAATCCCTGCAGGCGTTGGCTGCCGCGAATGACATCGCTCGCAGGCACAGGACATGGAACGCAGCGACAGTGGCCGCGCAGATCGACTCGATCCGATCCGCGCCCTGCACCGCCGATGCCGGGCAAGACCTCGGCTCGGAAGTGATTTTCATCGTGGGCATGCCGCGTTCGGGATCGACATTGATCGAACAAATCCTCGCGTCGCATTCCAGCGTCGAGGGCGCCGCCGAGTTGACCGACCTGCCCTTGCTTATCGGAGAAGAGTCGAACCGGCGCAAAAAACCGTATCCGAAGTGGCTCGCGGACATGAGCACGGAAGATTGGCGGCAACTGGGACAGCGTTATCTGGAACGAACCGCGCGCTGGCGTAAGCATCGCCCGATGTTTACCGACAAGTTGCCCAACAACTGGATGCACATCGGCATGATCCGCGCGATGCTGCCTGGCGCACGCATTGTCGTCAGTCGTCGCGATGCGCTCGAAACCTGTTTCTCGTGCTACCGGCAATACTTTCCCGGCAACGACTACACGCGCACGTTCTCCGATCTGGCCTCGTACTGGCGCAGCTTCGATGCCGCTGCGAGTTATTGGGCCCAGAAAGATCCGGTGCGCGTCTACCAACATGCGTACGAAGACCTGATTAAAGACCCTGAAACGCAAATTCGTGGATTGCTCGCATTCTGCGGCTTGCCATTCGAGGAAACATGCCTGCGTTTCAACGAAACGCAGCGCGTCGTCGGTACACCCAGTGCCATGCAAGTGCGGCAACCGCTGCGCACTGATACGGCACGCGCGCCACGCTACGGCGACTTGTTGAATCCGTTGCGTCAGGCACTTGGTCTTCCCGCGATGGATCATCGGAATCCGCATAAACCGGAATAGCTCGCGGTGACGCAGCGCTTGGTTTGATGCACGGATGAAACGTCCCAACGATTTCAGCTTGCGTTGGCGGGCTTCCGCCGATGTCCTTATGCCGTGCCCCCGGGCGCGGGCGTTTGTGCTTGTAGAACTGGATTTACTGCCCGATTTTTTGCAGGTGCAAAACCCGTAAGTCCGCGATTAATTAGATCGATCCAAGTTATTTGCTGTCACGCAGCATGGTCATCACAAAATTTTCATGCACATCAACAAGATACATTTAGAAAATCTAAATTTGAATCGATATAAATTTTCATTGACATAGCCTTTTTCGTGCCCTATTCATAGCCCACCCGCGACCTTCGGTCCAACGTTGTCATTGGATTTTGGATCGATTGAAAGATCGATGATCGAAGGGCTCCGGGACGGTGCGGCGAGGCGTTATCCGCCTGCGGCATGCGCCGGTAGTGGGGTCGGTTTTCGTATCTCTGAAAAGCAGTGCCGGAGGGTCATGGCAGCAGCCATGGCTCAGGGTGAGTTCGTGCTCTCAAAAAGCATCACGCATGAGGCACGACAGCTAACAAGCCGAAAGGCAGGGGGATCCATGTATCGCAAGAGCGCGCCATGCGCGGCAACCGAAGTGACATCGACCGAAGTGACACCGACGTTCAGCGACTTGCCTTTGCAGCGCTAAGCCAAAGGGTGCCGCGACAAGCCTTTGATGCCGCAGCACCTTCGCAACCTCACTTCTCAGCAGCGCCGAATGCCTGTGGCCACGCGGTGTCATTGGGGCATGTAGGGCAGTCAGCGCGTTTCCGTCCAATTTCGTTTTGGAGAGCGTGTCCATGAAGCATTCGAAGGATCAGTATTCGCGGTTGCGTCGCACATCGTCGCTGCTGCTTGTTGTTTCGGCGCTTGCATTCGCATGCGGAAGCGTGAGTGCTCAAACCACGGGTTACACCGGCATTTATGGTGGCGGCCCGTTGTACAAGCACGTAGCGAGCAATATCTCGGAGATCGAAAACTCCGGTTTCACGGAAGTGATCGTGTGGAGCGTCGAGGTGAGTTCCGCGGGCGACCTCAACCTCAACGGCGAATTCCCGTTGACGTCCGGCGGCACGTATGTGGGCAACAACACATGGCCGTCGTTCGCGGCCGATCTGGTGACCATGAAGCAGGGAACGCCCAAGCGCATCACCCTCAGCATTGGTTCGTCGAACGTGGGGGATTTCCAGGACATCAAGGCCTTGGTCAATTCGCAAGGTACGGGATCGAGCAGCATCCTCTACAAGGATTTCCAGGCGCTGAAGGCTGCATTGCCTTCCGTCGATGCGATCGATTTCGACGACGAGAACAGCTACGACGCGGCGTCGACCGAAGCCTTTGCGGTGATGCTGGGCAACCTCGGCTATCACGTGACGATATCCCCGTACACCAACGCCTCGTATTGGACGTCGGTCGTTTCGCAGATCAACACCACGCTTCCCGGTACGGTCGATGGCGTCCATCTGCAGACTTACTCGGGTGGCGCAGGCAACAGTCCGTGCTCGGGCTGGAGTTTCGGATCGGTGCCGGTTTATCCCGGCGTTTGGGATAGCAACGACACGCCTCCGCAAGCGCAAAGCCAGATGAGCAGCTGGCACTCTCAGTGCAGCATCACCGGCGGCTTCCTGTGGTTGTACGACGACATTGTCGGCAAGACGTACAACGGCGGAGACGAAACGGCCGCCTACGCCAGCGCCATCAATAACGGCGTGGGAGGAAGCACGACGACGACCGGCGTGTACGGCATCTACACCGATGGAACGTCGTTCACCACCGGCGGCCTGGATGGCAACGGTTACGCCTACTCCGCCAACCTGCTGGGCAGCTCGCAGACCTGGAACGGCGATACCTTCAGCTTCGGTGCGGCCAACACCGCCAACGCCCTGAGCGGCGGCACCATCACGCCTACGCAAGGGCAGTACAGCGAATTGAGCCTGCTTGCGACCGGCCTCAACGGTGGCCAGACAGCGCAGACGTTCATGGTCGACTACACCGATGGCAGCAGCACGGTCATCAGCCAAAGCATGAGCGACTGGTTCAGTCCGCAAAGCTATCCCGGCGAATCGAACGCCGTGACGATGGCGTATCGCGACACCAGCAGCGGCGGCAAGGATAGCCGCACGTTCTACTTGTACGGCTACGCGTTCCCGATCGACAGCACCAAGACGGTCAAGAGCATCGCGCTGCCGAACAACCGCAACGTGGCGGTGCTTTCTTATGTGTTGAGCAATCCGACCATCAATGCGACGTCGGTGAGTCTCGCATCGGCCTTCAATCGCACCGCCATCTACAACGACGGAGCCACCTTCTCGTCCACCGGCGGCGTGGATGGCGTGGGCGATGCGTATTCGGCACAGTTGCTGGGATCGTCGCTGGAATACAACGACGTGCTGTACCACTTCGGCAGCGCCAACGCCGCCAACGACGTCAGCGCGTCGGGACAGACGATCACCTTGCCGTCGGGCCAGTTCTCCGGCCTGCAATTGCTGGCAGCCGCCATGAATGGAAGCCAGACCTCGCAAACCTTCACCGTCACCTACACCGACGGCACGCAATCGACCTTCACCCAAAGCATCAGCGACTGGTTCACTCCCCAGAGCTATGCCGGCGAATTGCAGGCCGCCGTGGAGCCCTACCGCGACACCTACAGCGGTGGCCGCGATAGCCGCACCTTCTATCTCTACAACTACAAATTCAATTTGAACAACGCCAAGACCGTTCAGAGCATCAAGCTGCCGAACAACACCAATGTGCAGATCATGGCGATGACGCTGGTGCAGTAATCCCACATCCACGCGCGGGAGGCGACGTCCACGCCGATCCAGGCCGTAGCTTCCCCTGCGTGGCCGTGCTGATCGTGAAGAAAGTTCCCGGTAATTCACCCACTGGTGAGCCAGCGAAGTCTCCCCTTCGCTGGTTTTTTTTGCGCGATTCCGGCAACGCTTATCGACTTGGCTGTCAACACAAGTCCGCGTCGCCTGACAGATGACGTGCCGCTTTTATGCGAAGGTTCGAAAGTCGGGCGTGTCCATCCGGCTTTGATGACACCGACACGCCCGACATGAGTGAAGTAGCGCGGATCGCCTGGGCGCCAACCCAAACGATCCGCTGGCCACAACCAACGAAGGACGTTGACCATGGTTATGTTCGATCATACGGCACGCACGCTCACGCGTGACCCCGCCAAGCCGCTTTTTGTACTACTTCACCGCCGCTCATACTGGACGGCGTCGGGCCACAATGGGCACACGTAGAAAACGGTACCGGAAAGTTCCAACACTACGTGCAGGATTTTTCCTGTAGCCCTTCGCGCCACGCGCAATACGTGGCGCGACCTACGGTAATGGACGAGGCCCATGAATCCCCCCAATCACACCCTGTTCGACGCGGGCAGCTACGTGCTGTCCCAGGATCACTACGACGATCTGTGCATGATCCGCGACAAGCTGCTTTTAATGGCGCAGCTCGCCGGCACCGCCACCACGAACGGCGATCACGACACCATCCTTTTCATCAACCGCAGCATGATCGGGCAACTCTTCGCCGATCTGAGCTTTCAGATGGGCGATGTGTTGAAGACCGTCAAACACGCTTCAACGTGTGCGGATCTGGCGCAGGCACATTGAACAACGGCGGACAAAATCAGCCTGAAAATCAGGAAAAAGCGCCACCCATTCCCTGAGCATCACATCCCGGCTATTTTTGCCCGTCATTCCGGCGAAGGCCGGAGGCGCTTCACAACAGCGAAGCTGGTCATCCAGTGTCGTCACCCTCCAGACGTGCCCTTATCCCGCCGCCTTCTCAAAAAACGTATGATGTCCCGTCATACAAGGCAGATCACTCCTCCAAATCAGGATCGGTGAATATGGCAACCGAACTTCACACGTTCATCCATCTGCTCTTCATCGGCGTGGTAGCGCTGTTCCCGGTGGTCAATCCCATCGGCACCGCCTTCGTGGTGATGCCCTACTTCGCACAACTGGACGAAGCCGGCAAAGAGCAAGCCGTGCGCAAGATCACGATGTACGCGTTCTTCATCTGCACCGTGACGCTGATCGCCGGCGCGTGGATCCTGAAACTGTTTGGCCTATCGATCCCCGTGGTGCGCCTGGCAGGCGGCATCATGATCTGCAAAATGGGCTGGGAATTCCTCTCATCCGACAAAGATGACAGCGCCGACAGCAGCAAAGACGTCAACACGACGAAACACCGCAGCATCGAAAACCAACTGTTCTATCCCCTGACGTTTCCACTAACCACGGGCGCAGGAACGATCTCGGTGCTGCTAACCCTGAGCGCACACGGCGCGGATGCCGACCTGCGCCAACTGGCATTCAACATGACAGCCATTCTTCTGGCCATCATTGTGATGTGCGTGCTGGTGTACGTGTTCTTCCTCAACACGCAACGCATCGAGCGTTATCTTGGCTCCCAGGGAGAGCGGATTTTCAATCGGTTGATAGCGTTCTTTATTTTTTGCGTTGGATTGCAGATCGCCGTTACAGGACTTAAGACGCTCTTTACTTGAGGCGGCGACAACATCAGCGCGCCGCACTAGCAAAAGCAGGTTACGCAAGGCAATCGTAACTGTGAACAATGAAGGGGGATAGTAATGAGCTCGCCAAAAAAGAAGGGCGACAAAACTGTGGTGGACGCTGAACGTGATGCTTCGCACGTGCTCATTGAAAGTTGGCAGCACTTGCACGCCCAGTTCGAAGAAACCCGTGATACCGGCTGGATCTTTCGCGGTGTGTCATCGCCCGAACATCGTTTGATTCCGTCGATCGGACGCGAAAAGGTGTATGGGACATATGATGCCGAGCGCGAACAGCGGCTATTTGAGGAGTTTAAGTTACGCGCGGTCGCCTTAGTTAGCGACTATCGCTTCAACGACTGGACCTGGCTTGCGTATGCGCAACATATCGGAGTGCCGACGCGATTGCTCGACTGGACGGTTAGCCCGTTGGTTGCGTTGTACTTTGCACTGGAGTCCGACAGCGACACGGACCGTGTTATCTACGCCGTGAAGTACTCGCACTACATCTTTGAAGTTGATCATCGCAATACCAGTCCATTCTCGAACACCGAAGTAGGCCGTTTTACAGCGCCCTTAGCGTTTGATCGTATCCGTGCGCAGCGCGGTGTTTTCACGATCCATCCCACACCGACAAAGATCTTTGCCCCGAAGGGGCTTAAGAGCTTCCTCATCCCTAGTGCGATGGTGCATGACTTCCGCCGCCGATTATTCAAGTACGGCGTGGACCACTGGTACGTCTATCCCGATGCCAAGGGGCTCGGTCAGCAGCTTGCCTGGCAATTCAAGAACAAAGTCGGGCTGGGACTCGTCACCGACACCGGCGCGTCCGGGAACAAGGCGTCGCCCAAGAAGGCCAAGCGCAGCACAGCATAGGGACGGAGTTAGTTAAATCCATCTCAGCTTAACTATCTCCGTCCCCAAATCACTCAAATCACTGCCGATGTAAGTAATGTGGTCGTTGTCCACGCTCACGCCGTGGAGGTTTCGCCGTTCGAAATCCGAACCAATCGTGGAGGCATTCTTCAACGTGAGCGTGGTGGCAGGACCATTGAGAATCAACTCACCGAACATGGACTTGCCGTCGGGCAAAGTAAAAGAGCCATGGAACGATGAAGCCTCTTTCCTTGCCTTGATCATCTCTTTCCCTCAAATCGTTTATCGAATGCTCTGCCCATCAACCCGGCTCACCTTCATTCTGACGGCTGATGGCGCCCAACTCAGTGGATATCGGCCTGCAGACAGCCAACGCGCGAACGTCGTGCAAAAACGTTGGCTTCATCTGTTCCAGTTGAGCCTGGGCCACTAGGAGTTGTTCCGGTGAAAGCCCGATCGGTTCCCTGTCCACCACATCAATGCCAAAGTGGTGCGCAAAGAATCCCACACTGGCGTCCAGTTCACGGTCATGCATTTCGCCCGTGCATCCCTGTGATGTCAGCACCTCGCTCACCAAGCTCCGGGCCATCGTCGGGGCTGTCTTGATGGCTTCGACAACCTCCGACAACACATCCGGCGGAAAGAGTTTTAGACCCGCATCGAACTTCTGGCGAAAATCGACTCCGCATGACTCCCTCTGGTCAAACGTCAGGATGTCCCCTGGATAATCTTCGAAGTCCACCCCCAGCGAAACCAACAGCGTCCATCCTTTCTGTTCCCCGGGCCGTGGCCAGGCCTGTTTGCCGATCCACTCCGCGCAGAACTCATACCTTTCATCGCCCAACACTTGCTTCAAATGAGAGATGACCACCCGGTAGACAACCCCAACTCCTTCCTTCACCGGGTGCCACTGCCCGTTTGCATCACGCCAGTTGGTCGCAAAGAAAGCCGCCACATCGGGATCCTGGGTCAAATCCAAACGTCCGGTTGCAAGTTCATAATGCTGAGCCAACGCCTCCTCGCTCACCACCAGATTCATCTCTTTGGAATAAGCGTGTGCAGGATGCGAGCGAAGTGCCATCAGGAACTCTTCCAATCGAACCCGTGCGATGAAGCATTTGGCTCGCTCCAACTGCGACAACTTTTGCGGGTGATCAACCATTTGCAATCCACGGAATACACCAGGAACACAGTGCGGATGCCGCTTGGTTTGCCCTCGATACAAGAATGGAGATGAAAATGGGGCGCCGGGTGAAGGGACCAGTCGCCCTTGGCCTCCATCATTGACCCACACATAGCCATCTCTCGATGTTTCGGGAAACGGGTTTTCTGGAATCTCTGATCGAAGCAGATCCATCACCTCGTGGATGGACCCAAAATGCTGATGGCGCATATGTCCCCCTGACTCTGTGCCAAGCCGCAACCATGGACCGATTTTACCCAGAGCGATCTCAACCCTTGAGACCCCTCTGTCCGACGATGTCGGAGGTCTTATCCAACGCCAGGCCGGACCGACGACACCCGGGCGGGCGACTCAGGGGGTTTCATGTCCAATGTCGACAAAATGTGCCTGCGGCTGCTGGTGATCTGCTTTCTCCCCATGATCGCCGCCGTTCCAATCGCCATGGCGGTCTCGGCGTTCAACGATGCTTTTGTGCGCATGGGCGCCCTGCCCATGTCGCCCGATCTTCCATGGCTGATCACCCTTGTGGCAGCTGCAGCGTGCGTGATCCTCTTTGCGGTCCAGGCTGCTCGCATCTGGAGGTGGAAGGAAGGCAGAAGCCTCAGTTGCCCGAACTGCGGTTGCCTGCTGGGCGGCATCCGAGAGGGTCGGTGGGGGCCTCACCGCAAATGCCTGGGCTGCCGAAACAACCACGCCGAGAGGTCGTTATGAGCAAGCACACCGGCGACCACGAAACCGCGAAGCATCCCTTGAAGAACCCTGCCGTCTGGGCCGCCATCCTGTCCGCCCTCACCCTCGCCTCGGGCATCTACTCCACCGTCGCAACTCAACACATGACCCTGTCCCAGGAACTACGCGCCAAGCGTGAGAGCGCGTACGAAGACCTCCTGACACTCAGCGCCGATGCTTCCCTGGGTAAAACGGACCCCGCGTATTACCAGGACCTCTTTGAGAAGGTGCACCCGCTGGTGCGCGGTAGGATCGAACTGTATGGCTCCGAAGACGTTCTTTCCTGCTCCGTTGATCTGGACAACACCCTCTGGCTGTGCGCCCATCCCAAGAACCCAAAGGCGCGCGAATGCACCGAATGGAACTTGCACATGATCAACCAGAGTTTGGTGGGCGCGACTCGTCAATCGATCAGCGACGGCTGGAACCAAACGCCCAAGGAGTTGGAGGAAGAGATGCACAAGGGTGGCCAGTGTGGCGCGGAGTATTACCTGGCTCTGTCCATGAAGAGTCCCCCATCGCCGGCCAGTGCGTCCTCAAGCCAAACCAAATAGTCAGATTCACATGGGCAGGAGATGTTGAAGAACTTAAGAAAAGAAGGGTTCGCGTCTATACGATTGCCAGTGGCGCTGGATTGTCGATGCCTTCGGCCTGAAAGCGCGGCGACTTAAGTCTTGTACACGCCTCTGCACGTGTTTGAACGGAGTTGGAAATGCCCGGTCCGCTTAGGGTCTACCTGGACAGCCAAGATTTTTCTCATCTTTCGCCAATTCATTCGAAGGCCGATGAGTACCTGCCGACGAAGGAAGCCCTGTTGGAGCTGCGAACGCGTGGCGTTGCCCAGTTCGTGTTCAGCGACATCCATATTTTCGAGTGCCTCTCCGAGACCCAAGAGCGTGCTCCGGAGGGTATGGCGCGAATCAAAGCAATTCTGGATTTGTGCGGCAAACACAATTTGCCAAACTCCGGATCCATCATCGAATACGAAATAAAAAAGTTGGCTGCCGTGAAGGGGTATTACCACGAACCAATCGTCTTGACGAAAGATTGGTTCCCAGATTTCCCGGCGCCGACTGATCTGCTCGATCTATCGGCAGCCATGAAAGAACAGGCAGAAAAACTGCCAAACAGCACGCGCTCGCAACGAAGATTTGCAACAAAGATGATGCGAAAGGAGTTGCGAAATAGAATTAATGGAAAGAAATTTCAAGCCGCACTCAAAGAACTGACGGTCACGTACCCGATCAGACCGTCTGATTCAGATCGAATAATGAGGGTCTTTGAAGGAAAAGCCGACGAAGAAGAACTCGTCAACATCATCAAAGATGGCCTCAGAGATGTTGGATTGTTTTGCAAATGGACTGTAGCGAACTGGGACGAAGGAAACCCTCTCATTCGCACCCTTCGCGATGTGGGATCGGATTTTCACTCTTCTTTGCTCAACCTCTACGACGACACGCGAACTTTCCACGCCCATGCAAAAGAAACGGGCTTTAATAAAAACTCGGACGCCATGGTTGCGGAGCAATTTAGGAGCACACGCGATGAAATGTTTTACAACATCGCGCAGTCATTGGCCAAAGAACTACTGAACATCAACGTTCCGGAAAAGGCGTTGCACATCAATCCTGGCGATACGCCGTCTCTCTACTCGTTGTTTGAATATTTATCTCTCGTCATGCGTCAATCTACCCCCGAACAACGCGCCAGGAATCCGCACAACAAGCGGTCCAGCGACTATGTGGACGGACTGCACGCCCTTTTTTTACCCCTAGCGGACATCTTTCGCGCGGACAACCAGTCTCAGGCGCAACTTCGAAAAATAGGAAAATCACAGGCGGCGAAACTTGCTCCGTCGCTTAAAGATCTTCCATCATTCATCGAAAACATGGCAGCAAACAGGGGTTAGCGGATTAGCTCTTACGATTTCTCATGGCAGCGCGAATCGCCTGCTCGCTCATCTTCCCCGTTTCATCTCTCATTTCCTTGAGTGTTACATCCGGCCCAAATCCAGGTATGGGAGTGGGGAGGTTCTTGTTCTTCGTGTTGCCATGCTTCAAGTCAATCGTGCCTTTTTTGTCACGATGGCGCCCGTCCAGTCCTGGTTGTTTCATAACGAATGTCCTCCGCGTTGGGAATATCCGTAGATTTGTTTTGTCAGTAGGGGACAAGCATGGTCATGCAGTCGCACGGAGGCAGCTCTGACAGGTTCTTCGATTCATTCACATCTCATAACCATCACCCGCACTCGCCTCTGGTTGGGCTTTCTGACGCTCCATTTTCATGGCCTCATCAAAGTCCCGATCCAGTTTCCTTCTCAGCGCCTTGGCCTTGTTCTCGATCTCGTTGGCCACCACGGGCCACTGTCCAAGACGGCGCAGCAGAAACTCCAACCTACCAATGTCATCGATGGTTGTTCTGGCCAACTGACCCCTGAGAACACCCATATCAATGGGCTGGTTTTCATCCAGCAAGCCGTCAACCAGGTCCTCAACCTTCCTGATGGTCACTCTAGAGACCCTTTATTGCGAGGCGTCGGCGGTGTTGAGGGTGGTATCGGCGTTTGCGGCCGCTTGGCAGAAGTCCGGGGCATATTTCGCGTTTTCGCTGTCTGGGGCACACTCCTGCTCGACGATGTGCTCCGACACCGGATTCAAAGACGACACGTGAGCCATGTTCAAGACGTTCCAGCCTACGATGTTGTCGTAGTTGAACTTCTCCACATCGTCGCGGCTCAGGTCGAGCCGCAAAATCGGAACATCGGATTGGCGACCATAGCCATCCACCAGCGTTTCCACCATATCAATCTCGACACCCACATACGGGGTCTTGCCCGCATGATTGCCGATGGTGTGCAACACGTCTTTGCTGGTGTTGCCACCCTCAAAAATGGAGCCCTGCTTCACCTTGACGACGAACACATTGCCGTTCTTGTCCGAAGGAGGATCCACCGACAAGACGTTTCGAATCGTTGCCGCCCGCTTGGCCACATCAGCGCCCGGCAGGGCCGCATGACTGTCCAGTGATGTTGAAGTGGCTCGATCTGACGGCTTATCGCCACCGCTGTCGTGGGACGCCAGAAAACAAATGGTGGCAACGCCCACCAACAGCAGAAAAACCGTCCGCGACTTGGACAGTTGCTGACTCATATGCATCCCCTGTTATTGAAAACATTTCGCTGAAGTATGCCACGCTTGCTTTAAGGCTCGCCTTCCTTCCGACGGCTTCCGGCGCAGACATTCGATTTCTGCATGCAGCGAAATGTGAAGGCCACGTCAATAGTCGCTCGCGGACGTCCTTTGCCAACTGCGCCCCACCCATACCCGTTGTTGCAGACCATCCCAGCCAGATCAAATGACGCAGTACTGGCAAGTTCCACGAATTCGAGCACTGCATCCGTGTCTGGATCGGCTCGCTGATTTAGGGTCAATGCCGAAATCAAGAGGATAACAAAACGGTACCAGGCTGACTTTCTGACAGCATCTACCAGTTCCCGGGACCAGCCACGGGCAACCGATAAACCAACCTGCGCCAGTCGTTAGGGTGCCGGTGCGCCTGATCGTTATCTTGATTGCTCAGCGGCATCGCGAACTCCCCTGGCAGACCACGTTGCCGTCGGCAAGGCACCTACATACCGCTGCTTTCCAGGGAAACGCCATTGGTTACTGGCCCGAACAAACCGATCACCGCAATACCCACCACCATCGCCGTGGCGATAAAAAACGCCACGGCCATCACGCCGCCCGCATTCAAGAAGTAGCCCACGGCGAGCCCCGCGAAAGCCGCGGCAATACGGCTCCACGAATAGACAAAACCCACCGCCGTCGCCCGAATCCGGGTTGGATAAAGCTCCGCTTGATAGTTGTGATAGGCGTACGACATCACGTTGGAGGCGAGCGTGAATACCACGCCCAAAACAATGAGCACGGCCGGCAAGGTTGCATTGGCGAAGCCGAGCATGGCAAGCCCCATGATCAAGAGGCCCCAGACGATCTGCGATTTCCGTTCGATCCTGTCCGCGAACAGCACGCCGAGCAGAGGCCCAAACGGATTGGCCACGGCGATGATGAAGGAGTACTCCAGACTATGCGTAATGGTGATGCCGCGCGCGATCAGCAGCGTCGGCACCCACGCAGCAAAACCATAGAAGCCGATCACCTGCGCCATATTGAACAGGGACAGCATCAGCGTGCGTCCACGATAGTGCGCGGAGAATATCTCCCCGAAGCGCCCTTCTCCCATCTCCTCGGCAATGTCGCTCTTTGGCGCCGGCAAGGGTCGCCCGGTTTCTGCCTGAACTCGGGTTTCGATGGCGGTGGTCACCCTGTCCGCTTCTTCCAGGCGCCCCTGTAAGGCAAGCCAGCGAGGGCTCTCCGGTATGCGGCGGATCAGCAGCCATACAAGGCCTGCTCCCGTGGAACCGATCAACACAACCCAGCGCCAACCATCCAACCCCAACGGCGCACTAGGCACCAACAACCAGGCAAGCAAGGCCACCACCGGAACCACGCTGAAGGTGATGAACTGGTTGACGGAAAACGCACGGCCGCGCTCAGCACTGGGAATGAGCTCCGAAATGTAGGTGTCGATGGTGACCAGTTGCACCCCAAAACCGACACCGGCAACGAAGCGCCACACATTGACCATTTCACCCGAATGCTGGAACGCCATGATGGCCGTACACACGACGTACCACACCAATGACCACGTAAACACGGGACGGCGGCCGAAACGATCGGCAAGCTGACTGAAGAGCACGACACCCGCCCATAGGCCGGCAAAGGTGCTGAAGACGAAGGTACCGAAACCGGCGACCTTGATCGCGTCCAGATGCGCGAAAAAACCTAACGACTGTGCCGTGAACAATCCGGACTTTGTCATGCCGGGCGCGACGTAACCGGTGAAGAACAGATCGTAGAACTCGAACACACCGCCCAATGAAATCAGAACGATGATGGTCCACACCGTGCGCGACGGCGGCAATCTATCCAGGCGTGCCGCGATCTGAGCGGAGCCAATGTTGGATGCCGTCGCCTTGGCCGGCGATGATTTCATATCGGACGACGCATGCGCGGATGCTCCATGTGCGCCATGCGAAACCTGCGAATTCACGGGGATGTCGCTATCGTGTTCTGCGTTTTGCATCGATCCGTTCCTTTATTCCCCGAAAAAATAACTCTGCGTGATTACTCGCCGTGACTGGCCGTGAGCTTATGAATGTCTCACGAATATGCGGTGACGCCCATTGATTCGCCGTCCTAGCATGCAAAGACAACGAACACGGAATTGATTCGTCCCCACCATTGCAGATAGACGGCTTTATCACAACAGGTTGACGCATCGTGCCGCGATGTCGGAAGCAATAAGGGAATTACCTTACTTCCAGACACAGCAGATGTTGACAGTTGCCGGCAGCGTTAAAGAGCTGGCAAGTGTCGAACAGACGCGCACGATAACGACAGCGAAAGCATCGTCGCTTTCGGCTTCGAATAATTTCGAATGAAGTCGCCGCACGATGCCGTTCGTATCGTAATTGAAGAGCTATTGATCGCTCACAAGGCGCCGCAATGGCGTAAAGACAAGATCGATAGAAAAAAACTAAAAGCAACAACTATGGAGAGGAAGACTTTCGATGTTAGCCACGAGGGGTAAGGTTTTGATGTTCCAAAAATCGCGACGACTACGCATAGCGCTTCTTATTGGCGCCGCTTTCGCCATATCGCTGCCGGTCATCGCCCATGCCGACGAACTTTCTGACTTGAAGAAGGAAGTCCAGGCTCTTAACGCGCGTCTGGCAAAGCTCGAAAAAGAAAAGTCCCAACCTGCGGCTCAAGAAACACTGGTCCGCCAACAAGATGCCAAGGTGATCGCCAACACGTCTGCCGGCGATGTACCGGCGATGCCCAAGACGGAGAACAGCGACAACGTGGCCGGCGTTCTTCAGCAGCCCATCATGCTTTATCACGGACACGACACGTCGTTGCATATATACGGCATTATCGAAGGCACTATCAGCGGCTGGTCGAATCAGCCGAACGCCAACGGCAACGGCAAGCCCTCATGGGCCACCGGTTTCCAGACCGCTTGGTTCAGTGGTAACCGCCTGGGCTTCGATGTCGATCATGCCCTGACATCAGCCGAAAAATTCGGTCTGCATGATTTGAAGGTCATTGCCAAACTCGAGGCCGAATTTGAATCACCCTCCGGCAATATGGACACTCCCGGCGTGTTGTTTAACCGTGACGCCTGGATTGGCTTCCAGAGCCCAGAACTCGGCAAGTTGACTTTCGGCCGTCAAAACACGGTCACGCGCGACTTTACGCAAACGTGGGGCGACCCTTACGGAACGCCGTTCGTGTCTCTGAACGAGGGTGGCTACTCGAATGTCAACAATTTCAAGCAGATCATCTTCTATTCCGCCTCATCGACCACCACGCGTAACGACTCTGGAATTGTCTGGAAAAAAACGTTTCTTGGCGACCACATGATCCTCGGCCTCGACTACTCCTTCGGCTCCCAAGGCGTCGGCGGCAGTGGCAACGGTGGCATTGGCAATATGCCGCTGTTGGACGGCGGCGGCGGCAGCCCGGGACAATTCAAGGTCGGCAGCAATCAAGCCATTTCGCTTGCCTACAACAATTTGGAGGTCGGCGGAGGCCAGTTAAGCTGGAACGTCAACTATAACCGCTCCTCTTGCGGCAACTTCGGCGACGATCATTGTGACGCCTCCGACCCAAGCGCCGGCAACTATGTCAACCAGAACACCAACCAGGCCTTCCTGACGGGCGGAACGTACGTCTTTGACGGTTGGCGAGTCGGCGCCGGTTATATCCGCTACATCGCGCAACAGCACACTAACACGGGCAATCTCGGCGACCGGAAGGATAATGTCTGGATCGTCGACGGTACGATTCCTGTCCGGCCGATCAGCAAGGATCTCGACTTGTACTGGGGCGCTTGGGAAGCGTTTGGGCATAACAGCGCTCTTTATGCTGGCAACAACCTTGTCGTTCTACCGTTCTTTATTTCAACTGCGAACAGCACGAAGACCGTCAACGGTAGCCGCATCAATGCGACGGTGAGCCTGATGTATCACCTGGACAAGCAGACCGATGTCTATTTCGCCTACGACTACCAATTGGGTAGAGGTGGTTGGAGCCATACTCTTTTCGACACGCAAGGCAATGGTGGTGGCCCCAGCTTGCGTGCTGAGACGACTGGCATTGGTACTGGCGTCCGGCTCAAGTTCTGATCGCCATCGTTCTGGCCTAAAAAGCAACGAGTTACCATTTCGCCGCGTCGGGAAAAGGGGTTAGCGTCTGAGGTTTCCCCGCATTTTTGCTCGTCATCCCGGCGCAGGCCGGAAGCGCTTCACAACAGCGAAGCTGGTCATCCAATGAAATAAGCGTGCGCAGCACACTGGAAAGCTTTTCAGTTGTTGAGTGCTTCGCACCGTTATTCAAAATGGATCCCGGCCTGCGCCGGGATGACGAGTAAAAAAAGCATGTGGCATGCCGTTCTAAATCCATCCCCTGTTTTGTGGGCGATTTTCGGTCGCAAAACGTGGGGAAACCTCAGGGTCAGAGTGCGTTGTTGAATAGGTAAAACTACGCACTCACCTTTTTGCCGCTCGTCAGAATGAGAGGGCCAGCAATCTACGTACCGACTCACAGACGTATTGTCCCCAAAGCCAAGTCGATTTAACCGTCCTGATTCTGCGGTCTAAGGATGCTCTGATCATCCCTCGTTTTTGACGGCAGCAGCCGATAATCGCTCTCGCTTGACCCTCACCCGCAGCCGTCACACTCGGTTCGGCGCTGTTTCGCGCCCCGTTTTGCCACCGCGAGGCGTGCCCAAGGCGCATCCATCCTGCCTGCGCCAGCAGGTGCTTGCGAGCCATCCAAACGTTGCTCAGCGCAAACAGCGCCAGCACCTGCGCGCCGTTCTTGGTCAAGCCGCGATAACGGGCTTTCACATGGCCAAACTGGCGCTTGATGACCCGGAAGGCAGGCTCAACCGCTGCGCGAATCGGTGCTTTGGCGCGTTCGATCTGCGTGGTCAGCTCGCGCAGCTTCACGTCGTTGATGGCCTTGACCGCGCTGCGCTTGATCGCGATGTACCAGCGCCGGCCGCGCTTCGCCTTGGCATGTTTGACTGCACCGGTATAGCCAGCATCGCCAAACACGGCTTTCTCACGACCATGCAGCAGATGCTCCACTTGCGTGACGTCCGCCACGTTGGCCGCGGTCGTCATCACACAGTGCACTAGACCGGTCGCTTCATCCACACCGATGTGCGCCTTCAAGCCAAAAAACCACTGGTTTCCCTTCTTGGTCTGGTGCATCTGCGGGTCGTGTGCTTTGGCCCAGCTCTTGGTCGAGGGTGCCGCCCAAGGATGGTAGCGTCCACGATCGTGCCCTGCGCAAGCTTCAGGCCATGGTCGTGCAGATGCTGGCTCACTGTCTTGAACAGCGGCGTGGCCAGCCGGTGCTTTTACAGTAGGTGGCGGAACTTACATACCGTCGTTTCGTCCGGCACCGGCTCATGGCCCAAATCGATGCCCACGAACCGGCGCATCGATGCCGAGTCGTATAGGGCTTCTTCCATCGAAGGATCGCTCAACGCGTACCGCTGCTGCAGGAAGTGGAGGCGCAGCTCTCTCGCAAGATTGTTGGGTGGTCAGCCAAACCAACGATTCACCAAGAACTTGTCTTGGACGCTGTTACCAAGGCTGTACGTCATCGCCGACCTCGCCACACGTTGATCCATTCGGATCAAGGAACGCAGTATGGTAGCAACGCGTGGAGACGCTTCTGCAAGGCAAATCATCTTGAGCCGAGCATGAGTCGCCGAGGAAACTGTTGGGATAACCCCGTCGCCGAGTCCTTCTTCGGAAGCCCAAAGAAAGAGCGCATCAAGAAACGAATTTACGCCAATCGCGACGCTGACGTTGCGGAAATTTCTGAGCACATCGATGAGCTTTACAATCGAACACGCCGCCACAGCTATCTAGGCGTCATCAGTCCTGAGTAGTTCGAGGCAACGCACAACGCTCTCGATCGCGTGCCCACTAAATCCTGGGAACTCCATTTCGGGCCCAACCAGGCGCGTCATCAGCACACACACTGATTTTGGTTTACTCCCGACCCAAGGCCGCAGCGATCAGAGCCTACGTATTAATCGTCGTTTCCTGACTATTGAGAGATGACGGAATGGCGCTTCATTGGCGCTCGGACGACGACGAGCGTCCTCCCTAAAAAACTAGGAGCCGATAGATGGGATTCATAGCCAAACGCGGCGTTCCTACAACGACAGGTGGTCGCGTGCTCGCATTCAGTGAAATGACTGCAACGGTGTAACTCGTAAATAACGTGATCTTCTTTCTGAGGCATATGAGGCCGTTTATGAGCAATGTCAGGGTTGGACTTGTTGGAATAGGCGCACAATCACAAGAGAATCTGTTGCCTTCGCTGCTTCAAACTCCTGATATTCACGTGGTTGCTGTGTGCGATGGAGTCGCCGAGCGTGCGCGACTCGTGCATCGGCATGTCAAGGATGTCGAGCTGTACGACGACGTCGCCAAGATGCTTACCGATACGAAACTGGATGCCTTGGTCGTGGCGTGTCCACCCCAGGCGCATCGAGATATCGCCACGCTGGCGATGAATCGTGGCGTGCATGTCTTTGTCGAGAAGCCGCCGTGCTTCACGCTCAATGAGCTTTTGTCGCTGACTGAACTTTCGCGCCAGTCGGGGCTAGTCACCGGCGTGGGGATGAATTTTCGATTCGCGAGGTCGATTCAGCATCTGCGGCTGATCCAGAATGAGCCGCAATTCGGTCGGACGGCCCATATCCAGCTGAATCACTACGCGAACAAGCCAAGGGCGCCAATGTGGGGCCTGGATTCCACGCTTCGCTCGTTCCTGCTGGCGCAGGCCATCCACACCATTGATTTGGCCATGCTCTTTGGCGGTGACGTCAAGGAAACGCGATCGGAAGTGCAGAATGACAATGGCAGCTTGATCGTCGAGATCAACATCTCTTTCAAGAATGGTGCAACGGCGTCAATCCTCACTGGAACGATGTTCCCTTACTTCGAATTCGAAATGAAGTTGATCAGCGATACGTCGACGATGGTTCGCCTTGACAACCTGTCGGATATCACGTTGCACGAGCCCGACCATGTTACCCGCGCGGGTGGCAACGATAAACGTTGGCGCGGCTATTGGCGCCCTGGACCGCTGGACTCAGGCTACGTGCGAAGCGGCTATCAGAGTGAACTGCAGGATTTCTTTGACGCCATTCGAACCGGTGGCAAGTTCGAAGCGGACTTCGCCAACCTTATTCCTACCTACGAAGTCATCGAGCAGGTGTGCGAGAAGGGCGATCGGCTGGCAGCGGAGGTTGCCATCGACACGCTGAATCTCCTCCAGGGCCACAAGCCAAGCCTGCAAGCATCGGATCTCGGACAAGGCAAGGTGAGCGCTAATGTCTAGTCGCAGTGAAATCTCGCATCGAGTGATCTCTGACAAATATCGGCCGGTTTACGAAGGGGATATGCCGGCCATTCTCGAAGGACTGGCAGGTAGCCTGTCTGGCACCAGCGACATCGTTACGGAATATGAGCAAGCCCTGGCGGCCTGGTTCGACAGCCGTCACGCGGTCGCCGTCTCGTCCGGCGCAGCGGCGATCAGCGTTGCCCTGGGCACGCTTGGCGTCAAGCCCGGCGACGAAGTCGTGCTGACTCCCACGTGCCCGCTTTGCACCGTCTATCCGGTGATGAGTGCCGGCGCCAGGCCCGTGTTTGTCGACACCCGCCCACATGGTTTTGGCGTGGATCTGTCAGATCTTGCCAAAGTAATTACACCACGCACGAAGGCCATCATCGATATTCCCATGTGGGGTTATCCGACCGAGGTCGACGAGCTGCAAGCAGTAGCGCGTGGCCGCAGTATTCCGCTGATCCTGGATCTTGCTCACTCCCATGGTAGCAAGCTTAACAGCAAGCACTTGTCGCACTACGCAGATCTGTCCTGCTTCAGCACGCATGAGCGCAAACCGCTGGCGACGGGAGAAGGCGGTTTCATCCTGACGGACAATCTCGAGCTGGCCGATCGCTGCAGAAGCTACAGCCGGTTTGGCCACCTCAACGGCAAAGACTTCGGACTCAATTACAAGCTTGCCGCGTTATCGAGCTGCCTGGGCCGGAGCCGTCTGGAGCATCTCGAACGACAGATCGAAGCCCGGCGCCGCAACGCGCATTACATCGTCTCGCGGATTACCCATCCGAAGGTGAGCGAGAAGCAGATCATCGCCGACAGCAGCCCGAACTACTACTTCCTGAACCTGAGCCTCAGCCTCCGCGACAACCGGAAATTCATCGATTATCTGGACGAAAACGGTATTCCATCCGACATCAAGCGCTATGGATGCCGCTGCCTTTACGAATTTCCAGCGGTGGCAGCCTATGCAAGGCAGTGCCCGAACGGCGAGCGTCTGCTCAATAGCATGACGACGGTTCCCGTTCATCCTGATCTCAAGGATGACGATCTGAGCTACATCGTTGAGTTGATCAACGACTACTCGGAAGACTGATCACCAAATGTCCACCAAGCCACATCTCAAAAAACATTTCACGGCATCGGCCTTCGTCCTGAAGGCCGAGCGGCAAGTCTTTCTCCTGAGGCATAAGAAGCTTGGAGTGTGGCTGTACCCCGGCGGCCATATCGAAGCGGATGAAACGCCGGATGCCGCGGTGTTGCGGGAGGTGCTTGAAGAAACAGGCCTCGTTGCCACATTCCTCGATGCCAGGGACAGGAAGCTCGACGACGAGGCCGCCGATGTGGCGGCGCTGCATGTTCCTTACCGGATTCTCTGCGAGTTCATAAACGATCCCAAAGACCCTCACTATCACATCGATCTCATCTACCTGTGTGGAGTGAAAGACCATGCCGACGAAAGCCGCGTGGGCAACACCGGGATGGGCTTCTTCGATGAGGCGGCCCTGGAAGGCCTAGCGCTCTTTCCGAATTTTCGCGCGCTGGTCAAAGGCGTCTTCAGGGACGATGCCATTTGGCAACGCGTGGACGAAAAGGTGGCGCCCCTATGAGCAAGGTCATGACGGGTGACTCCGGATTTCGGGCGGTCGCCGAGCTGTGCAGCCATCGCCAGCCGAGTGATATTGATTACCTGGAGCGCGCGCTGGCGACGGGGCTGACGGGAACCTCGCTTATCGTGCTCGAATTTGAACAGGCGATTACCGCCATTTATGGTGTGCCGCATGTGGTGGCCGTCTCCTCGGGAGCGGCCGCGGTGATGGCCGCACTCAAAGGATTCGACTGGTCGCCGGGACAGGAGGTCATTGTTTCTCCCACTTGTCCCATCTGCACGGTGCTGCCGTTGCTGGAGCATGGGCTGGTGCCGGTGTTCTGCGACGTCAGGCCGAACAGCTTCGGTTTGTGCCCTGATGATTTGGCTCGCCTGATATCGCCCAAGACGTGCGTGATTATCGAAGTGCCGATGTGGGGGTATCCGGTTGCCGTCGATGAGACCCAACGTATCGCCGCCGAGCATCGCATCCCCCTGGTGCTGGACCTGGCTCACGCACACATGGCCAGTCTTCGCGGACGATATCTGGCCCACTATGGCGACGTGGCTTGTTTCAGCACGCATGACTGCAAGTTCATGTCCACCGGCGAAGGTGGCTTCGTGATGTCGCAGCATGAGGCAGTCGCATCACGCGTCAGGTCCTACACACGGTTTGGCAATCTCGACGGCAAGAGCCCCGGCATCAACTTGAAAATGGGCGGCCTGCAGGCAGCGCTCGGCGTAGCGCGCGCGCCGTTGTTGAAACAGCACTTGGCGATCCGCCAGGGCCACCGGCAGAAGCTCAAGGCATTGCTCGACAACGCCCACTTCCGTGAGCTGCCTGTCACACCAGGTGGCAGCCCCAGTGGCTATGCATTGTTGCTGCAGGCGATTGGACACGACGGCCGCGATTTGGTTCGCCATCAGGTCAGCCATGGAATCCCTTCTGATATCCGTAAGTACGACAATCGACCTTTGTACGAGTATCCGTTGCTGGCGAAGTACAGCCGGCATTGCCCCAACGCGACGTCGCTGTTGAGGTCACTGACTACAATCCCATTGCATCCGGACTTGTGCGAGGACGACCTCGTCCACATCGCACACGTACTCAACCGCTATCGGCCGGAAAGTATCGAACATGCGTACGCCTAAGACGGCCATCGTCATAGGCGGCAACATGATGGGCTGTCTCGCCGCCGAAGTGCTTTCCAAGCATCTTGATCGCGTGCTTGTGATTGAAAAGGGTGACTTCGACGACGAAACCGGGTATCGCAAGAGCGTTCCCCAGGAGCACCATGTTCATTTGCTGCTGCTGCGCGGCAAGCAGATCTTTGAAAACATCTTTCCTGGCTTCCTGGATGAGCTTGGTGAAGCGGGGGCCGAAATTGCGGATCTGGGCCACGACGTCAAGTGGTACCAATACGGCCGCTGGAAAAACCGCTACAAGACCGGCATCAGCGCGCACTACTGCAGCCGACGCCTGATCGACAACGTTGTCCGCAAGCGGGTGCGCTCCAACGAGAAAGTGAAGGTCATCTCGTACGCAACGACGTATGGACTGTGCTACGACGGTACGCGGGTGAGTGGTGTCAAGCTGCGCGTCGGTGGCAGCGAGCATGAGGAATTCGCTGACCTTGTGGTCGACGCCAGCGGTCGCGGCTCGCGGTCTTCCGAGTGGATCGGCGAGTTCTGCGGCGACAAGGAGTGCGTCCAGCAGGACCTGGTGGAAACCCGTCTGGGTTATGCGTCGCGCATCTACCGCAGGGATCCGAAATATCGGGATCTGTGGAAAGTACTGCTGGTCCTGCCCAAGCCGCCGCAACAGCGCTGCATGGGTGTGATCAGCCCGATCGAAGGAGATCGGTGGCTGGTCACCACGGGCGGCTGGTTTGGTCATTACCCCAAGCCGAACCCAGAGCAGTTCCTGGACTATCTCGGCCAGCTTCCTGTGCCCGACATCTACGAGATCATCCGGCAAGCCGAGCCGCTTTCCGATGTCTTCGGCTTCGGCATGCCCGGCAGTCTGCGCCGTCGTTTCGACTTGCTCACGCGGTGGCCCGAGGGCTATTTCGTGCTTGGCGACGCGCTGTACAGCCTCAATCCCCTATACAGCCAGGGCATGACGTTGTGCGCCCTGGAAGCGAACTGTTTCCGCAAGATGCTGGGCGGTTTTCTGGCCGGAAGGATCAGCGCGCACGAGATCCAGAAAGAAGTGAGCAAGGTGGTGGAGCCTGCCTGGAACATGGCGACCGAGGAAGATCTCCGGTTTCCGGAAACCATCGGGCATCGGACGCCCGCTGTTCGTCTGCGCCACTGGTATGGCATGGGCATAGGGCGGCTTTCGGCCAAGCATCGCTTGGCGCTGAAGACGCAGATCGGTGTCACCAACCTAGTCACGCCGTCTGGCCAGCTATTCCGCCCGGAGATCGTCGGCGGGGTGCTGCTCGACAAACTGACGATGTTCAAGCGCAGCAAGGAGTGGCTATGAGACAGCTCCTGCTTGATGCGCAACATATCGTCTTCGACTGGAATGGGACCCTGATCGACGACGTCGACCTGGCCGTCCGGGCGGTGAATCGGTGCTGCAACCTCTACGGGCTGAACGCCATCAGCCGTGACGAGTATCGCAGCAAGTTTCGTTTTCCGATCCGGGACTTTTACCGCGACCTAGGCTTCCAGGTGGAGAATCGACTCTTTGACGACGTCATCAAGAACTATCTGAGCGTGTTCGATCGGAATGTCTTTCAGTGCGCCTTGTACGAGGGCACCGTGGCATTGTTGGAAAAGCTTCTTGACGAAGGGAAAATTTTGTCCATTTTGTCAGCATCTCATCAATCCATTCTCACCGAAACCGTGGGCACTAAGGGGCTTGAGAGGTATTTCACGTACGTGGTCGGTCTTGGCGATAACCACGCGCGCGGAAAATTGGGAATCGCCCGAGAGCTACAGGATCGCTCAGGCGTCGCTACGCACAGGACCCTTTACATCGGCGATACCAACCACGATGCAGAAGTGGCCACGTCGATGGGGTGGTCCTTTTTGATGGTCAGGAGTGGCCATCAGACCAGGAGTGACAAGGGCAACGAAGCTGTCGACTCATTGCGGGAAATTCTTGTCCGCCTTCAAGAAAGCGAACATCCCGGCGCGCCCGGGCAACGTACAGGGGGGTTTGCGCCATGACACCGTCGACGACGTACGTGATGGAGGTGATCGGCAAGCTTGTGGCGATCGACATCGCCTTGCGGCTGATTACCTGGGCCTACTATGCGGATGAGGAGCGCGTGCTGCAGATCCTGAACCTGCTGCCGCGGCCAAAGGGACCAAGGATGCCGTACTACAAGCGATTCGACGCGGTGCTCGCACCGCTTCCTTTCTTGTGGACCTGGATCGAAATTTTTTTGATGGTATGGCTGGCCAACCATTTCGATCATGCCATCGTCTGGGGGCTGGCCATCGTGATCATCGGCGGCCGGTTCAGGGCGCTGCAGGAGTTCGGCCACAATGCCGTGCATTTCGCGCTGTGCAAGTCGCATGCATGGCAATGGTTCTTGTCGGATTACTTTTATCAGTTTCCGGCTTTCAAGCGGGACATGCATAGCCGGCACGTCACCCATACTCGCGAGCACCACAAGAACCCGAACCATATCTCCCTTGATCCGAACCGAGCAAGGGTCCGGGACGGTGGCATGGCTTATCCGCTGACCGAGCGGCAATTTTACGCGCGCTTGCTCTATCCCCTGACACCCGGAGGGTTGAAGGTGAACATCACCACCATGCTTCGCAACAGCACACTCAACCACAGCAAGGCGACAACGATGATCCGCTGCATCTGCCTGCTGCAGCTTGCGTTGACGTTCTTTCTGCTGGCCGGATGGAAGGGCATCGTGCTTGGTTGGTTCGCTCCGCTGTTCACCACTTATGCGCTGCTCGCCTGGCTTGCACTGCTGGCCGAGCACCGCTGGTTCGTGAGCGGGAGCTTCGAGAATCGGCGCGAACTCGAATACCTGGCAGGCAGACCCACCGACTACTGCGGCTTCAGCGGCTGGATGGTCCGCATCCTGGTAAGCCCTACCTCGGATGCCTACCACCTTGCGCATTCCTTGTATCCGGGCGTTCGCTGGAATTACCTGCCGGCGATAGACAGGATTCTCAAGATTACCGACTCCCGCTACACCGCCCACGCCAGCGAAGGTTTGATCTTTTCCAAACATGGCGCGCCATCCGCCCTGTCAGAGCTGCGCGACCGGTTGGTCATCCGTGAGTTGGAACAACACTCTTCTGGCGTGCAGGGAATTGGTGGATGAGCTTACAGGGCAAGCAGCATAGTATCGGTGTCATTGGCGGAAGCGGCCTGCAAGGCTTGCAGGGGCTTGCGCACGTCGAACACATCGAGATCAAGACGCCGTACAGCGACACGCCGGTCAACATCACGACCGGACAGCTCGGTGATGTTCATGTCGCTTTTCTGCAACGACATGGAGTGGGGCATCGCGTGCCTCCGGCATCGATCAATGTCCGGGCGAACATGGCGGCCCTCAAGCACATCGGCTGCCGGCAAGTGTTGTCGCTGAGTGCGGTCGGCAGCCTGGATGAAAACGTCGCGCCTGGGACCTTTGTGGTCGTCGACCAATTTATCGACCGCACGATCCAACGGCAAAAAACCTACTTCGGTCCCGGCCTGGTGGGACATGTGCCGTTCGGCGACCCGACCTGCGCGCGCATGCGCGATGCACTGATCAACGTCTCGCGCGAAAAGGCGCTTGCCTTGCGCACCAGCGGCACCTACGTGGTGATGGAGGGGCCGCAGTTTTCGACCAAGGCGGAATCGAACCTGTATCGTCAATGGGGTGGCACCATCATCGGCATGACGGGCATGCCCGAGGCCAAGCTCGCCCGCGAGGCGGAAATGTGCTACGCGATGGTGGCCATGGCCACCGACTACGATTGTTGGTTCTCCGGCGAACCGCCGGTGACGGCAAGCATGATCAGCGAGCGCATGGCTAAGATCAGCGCCAGCGCCAATGCGCTGGTCGCGGACGCGACAACCTATCTGTCCGGCGTCAATGGGGAGGACTGCCAGTGCGGCTGCCATCGCGCGCTGGATACGGCCATCATGACAGCACCGGCGCATCGCGATCCAGAGATGCTTTCGCGCTTTGAATTCGTCGTTTCAAGAATCCGCCAGATCTAAAGAGGGAGGTTGGAGTGAGTGAGCGAATTCGCAACATCAAAGAACAGCTGTTATCAGATAACTGGTACGTCCTAAAAAAAGCCACGTTTGACTTCCAACGGCGGAACGGCACCTGGGAAACAACGAGCCGAGAGGCCTACGACCGCGGCAACGGCGCCACCATCCTTCTGTACAACACGACGCGTAATGGCGTCATTCTCACCAGACAGTTCCGTTATCCGACGTTTGTAAATGGCAACCTAGATGGGATGCTTATCGAGGCCTGTGCGGGATTGCTCGACAATGACGATCCGGAAACCTGTATCCGGCGGGAAACCGAGGAAGAAACCGGCTACATCATAGACAGCGTGCGCAAGGTCTTTGAAGCGTACATGAGTCCGGGATCGGTCACGGAAAAGCTATTCTTTTTCGTTGGTGAATATTCCGAACGGAACCAGACGAGCGACGGAGGCGGCGTAGACAGCGAAGATATCGAAGTGTTGGAGCTCGACTTTGCGCAGGCCATGGCCATGGTCGAAGGCGGCGAAATCCGCGACGGCAAGACCATCATGTTGCTTCAATACGCAAAGCTGGCGGGGCTGCTGAAATGACCCATGCCGGCGCCGACGATACGCTTGTCGCCTACAGCTCGATGGAAGATGGCGAGCTTGCCGACTATGTGAGCCAGATAGAGCGGGATAACCCGGACCTCCACATCAAGGTGATCCGGGTGTCCACGGCTGCGCTGCACGAGCGCATTCTTCAGGAAGGCGATGCAGGGCAATGGGACATCATTTTCGGGTGGTCACTGACCAAGTTGCTCGACCCGATGATTCAGACCTTGCTGGCCACCTTCGACAGCGCGCAGCTGGATCGCCTGCCTCGGGAGGCACGGGACGAGGGCGGCAAGTGGTTCAGCCCGTCGGCGTTTGTGCCGGCGTTCTGTGTCAACGAAGCCAGGCTGAAAGAGAAAGGATTGCCTGTGCCGCGAAACTGGAATGAGCTCGCCGAATCGTACTACGGTGGCGAGATCGTGTTACCGGATCCCGCCTACTCGGGCGCGGGATTCCTGCATGTGACGGCGTTGAACCAGAAGTCCGGCTCGGCGTATGTGGACTCGGTGTTCCGGCGTGTTGCCAATAGCAGGCCACGCGTGGTCAGGTCAGCGTTCGAGCCTTGCTCGGCCGTTCTCAATGGCGAAGCGGCCATTGGCGTCACGGTGTCTACCGCCGTATGCGGCCTGATGAATCAAGGTGTCGATGTGCGCATGGTGATTCCCTCCGATGCGGCTGCCTTCGAGCCGGAAAGTTTTGCCATCAGGGCGGGATCAAGGCACCTGTCACAGGCACAGCGCGCACTGGATTGGACGATGAGTTCCGCCGCCTGCGAAACCTACGGCCGGTATGGCAAGGTGGTGCTGAAGGACATCGATATACGCAGTCCTGAGGATGGCGATCCGCGCTTCCCTGCGATGACGGCGATCAATGCCGCCAAGGCCAACCAGGACCGTGACGCGATGTGCTCGGCATGGTCAAGGTTTTTCAATTGAACAGGGCGCGTTCGCGCCGTTTTGCTGACTGAAGGTGGTTATCTATGTCTCGGAAAAAACCTACTGCGACGCTACTTTTCGATCTTGATGGAACCCTGGTCGATACGGATGCCCTTCATCTGAAGGCATACAACACACTCCTTCAAACATTCGACCGGCACATAGATGAGGACTATTACAAGACCTACGTGATGGGCTTTTCCAACGACGAGATCATGCGCAAACTGTTCCCTGCCGAGAGCAGCAGCAAGCACACTCAGTACGCCAACCAAAAAGAGGAGATCGTCCGCTCCCTGTTTACCGATCTCACGCCGGCTCCTGGATTGCTGGAACTGCTGCAGCGTGCGGAGCTGTTCTGCTGCCGCATCGCGGTGGTGACCAATGCTCCGCGACAGAACGCGGAGCTGCTGCTGAGCGGACTCGGGTTGCGAGACCGATTCAAAACGGTCGTCCTCGGCGAGGAGCTTACCCATGGCAAACCGCACCCGCTGCCGTATTTGACTGCCCTGGAGCTTCTGGGCGCGCGCGCGGAAAGTGCTTTTGCCTTCGAGGATTCCTACTCGGGCGTAAAATCGGCGTCCTCCGCGGGCCTGCGAACCTTCGGCCTGCTGACGTCACTGCCGGAGTCGAAGTTACTTGAAGCCGGTGCGGTGCGCGCGATAAGGAATTTCCTCGATCCGACCATGCGCGCCATGCTCTATCCGCTGTTTGATGTGGAAGCGCCGGAACTAGACGAATACATCTCCGCGGACAGGAAGGATCTGGCAGAAAGCGCGCATGACGACTGACCCTGGCCAGGTGCACGCAGGAAGCTTGCATGGTGCCGAGCGAATCGCGCTCTGGTCGGTGGTGGGAGCTTTTTGCGCATTCGGCATGATGTGGGGCATCTGTCACGTCGTGCTGGTCGATCTTCAAGAGGCGCTCAAGCTTTCCACTGGAGCACTGGGCGCGGCCATGACCTTCGGCGTGTCGACTTCGATCCCCAGCATGCTCATCAGCGGGCGTCTTGTCGATAAGCTCGGCCCGAGGGCGTTGATGGCCATGACGGCGCTGCTTCTGGCAGCCGGCCTGCTGTGCTTTGCACTGGCGAGAAACTACGTGACGTTTTGTGCTGCGATGGCGATTCTTTATGGATCGTCCGGTGCATACGACGTAGCCATCAATGCCGCGGCCATCCATATCGAGCGCACCACCAAGCGACGAGTCATTGCTTATTTCCACGGTGCGTTCAGCGGCGTTGCTGCGATTTCGGGCCTGTCCGCCGGTTATCTGCTTTCCAGTGCCGTTCCCTTCCGGTGGATCTACATAGGGCTTGCCGTGCTCATGCTTGTGGTGAGCATACTGGTCACCAGCAACCCCGTGCTTGCGCATGCCAAGGTATCGCCGCCGAAGCCGGCTGGCGGAAACGTCAGTGCGATCAACCTGCTGCTGGTGCCGACGGTGCTGCTGGTCGCGGCGATTACCACCTTGAGCTTCCTGTCGGAGAACGCGCTCCAGACCTGGTCGAGCATCTATTTGCGCATTTCGCTTGGCGTTCCTGTGCTGATCGGATCGATCGCGCCGGCCGGCGTATACGCAGCCATGTCGCTCGGGCGCTTTATTACCGGATATGTCGTGACGCGTCTTGGCAGGTGCGCGTTGCTGCGTATCTCCGGTGTACTTACCGCGCTGGGCATGGTCATCGCGCTGTCCAGTACGATTCCATGGATCGTGATTGCCGGCTTCCTGTTCTGTGGCGTGGCCCAGTCAGGCCTCGCGCCGGTGGCCTATTCGATCGGTGGCGACGTTGCGCCGGACAAGGCCGGGCAGGTGACGTCGATCATTACAACCATCAGTTACACGGGCTTTCTGAGCGGTCCTGCACTCATCGGTGGGTTGGCCGAGCTTTACGGATTGAGGTTTGCGTTCGGCTTGGTGATCGTGGGCGGCGTTCTCATCTCGATACTGGCGCTTTACATCAAGGAGCCAAAGCCAGTGCAGGAAAGCCTGCCCAGCTACGCGCTCGAATCCTGATGGCCGGAGGAGCAGGGCTCGACACGCCGATGCCTCGTTCACCACGTGATCGTGGAACGCTGAGACGCTCATCGCTTTGTCTGGTTATTCATCGTCAATGATTGTTGCCGGTAGGTCCTCGATGTCATCCATCACGGAAGTCAGCCTTCGCTCTGCACCATTTGACTGCTTTTCGAGCCTGATCGGGCCCGGTGGCGCGCGCGAGCTCACGGAGCTCGCAAAGCGCGCCTCGGGTCAGTTACATGGCCGGACGTGGTGGCATATCAATTCAACTTCGCGCGGCGGCGGCGTGGCGGAAATGCTGCAGTCGCAGCTGGCATATGCGCGCGGACTGGGCATCCATACGCGTTGGCTCGTGCTTGGCGGACATGCGGATTTCTTCAAGATCACCAAGCGCATGCACCATGCTTTTCACGGTGCGCTTGGCGATGGATCCGACCTGGGAGAAAAAGAACAGGCCATCTACGACGCAACGCTCAAGGAAAACATTCTGCAACTTCTCCCCCTCATCAAGCCCGGGGACATTGTGCTTCTGCACGACCCGCAGAGCGCGGGGCTGGCGCCGGCACTGGTCAAGCACGGGGCCACGGTTCTCTGGCGCAGCCACATCGGCGCTGATGTAGTGAATGAACATACGGATCTGGCGTGGCATTTCGTCGGGCATTACCTGAGGCACGTTTTTGCAACGGTGTTTTCCAGGAAGGAGTACATCCCGGAGTTTCTAAAGTCGCAACGCAGCTTTGTCATTACGCCTTCCATCGACGCGTTCTCACCCAAGAATCAGAATATGGATGAGAAAACGGTCAAATCCATCCTTGTCCATACCGGCTTGATACGTGGCGAAGCATGGGCGGAAGTGTTGCCGCGCTTCACGCGAGAAGACGGGACGCCGGCGCTGGTCACATCCAAAGCCGACATCGTGCGTGAGGGTACGGCTCCAGGCTGGGAGACGCCACTGATCGTGCAGGTGTCGCGCTGGGACCCGCTTAAGGATCCGGTCGGAGTCATTCGTGGGTTCGTCAATCTTATCCTCCGCGTTGTTTCCGTCGACGCTCATTTGGCGCTGGTGGGGCCTGATGTCACATCGGTTACGGATGATCCGGAAGGGCGTGCCGTACTCGACAGCGTGATCGGCGCCTGGAAGGTGTTGCCCGCACCTATCAGGCAGCGCATTCATCTCGTGTCCTTGCCGATGGAGGACCGCGAGGAAAATGCCGCTATCGTCAACGCCATACAGCGACACGCCGCGATCATCGTGCAAAAGAGTCTGAAGGAAGGCTTCGGCCTTACCGTGACCGAAGCCATGTGGAAAGGACGTCCGGTGGTGGCGAGTGCCGTTGGCGGCATCCAGGACCAGATTGTTCATGGCCAGCACGGACTATTGCTGACCGATCCCCATGACGAGCTCGCCTTTAGCGAAGCACTCGAGAAGCTTAGCCATGACCAATGTCTGGCGACACGGCTGGGGGTTCAGGCGACAGAGCGCGTGCGCGACCTGTTCCTGACCTCCTATCACCTCGAGCAGTACGCCCGCGTCCTGGACGCGATTGATTCGGCGCAAGAGGTTCAGGTGCCGGCCAACGTGGCAAACCATCCTTTGCGAGAAGTCGCGGATGAAATGCGGTCGCCGGTCAATGGATGAGTGGCGCGCATAACTTGGGCGCGCCATGGGGGAAATGGATTCGGCCGACATACCTTTAGACGTCCAGCTAGTTAGTCAGGTTCTTGTCGGGTGGGGCGCCGCTTCATGTTGGTGCGACAAGCCGTGCAACTCATGCTTTCCATCCAACCGAGCTTTAGCCGCACGACCGGCCGGCAGCTGTCGAGCAAAGCCATTCGCCGGATCACCTCCACGCAACTGGAAGCCGCCTTTCCCGATACCACCACGCGCTACGGCACGCTCATACAACTGAAGCTTTGGCTCACCTTGCAGGATCACATTGCCGAACTGGAACGTTGGGTTCGACAGGATCTGGCGCGACCGGATCTGCTGAAGCGATTGCAAAGCGTACCCGGCATAGGTCCCATCCTCGGCATGACGATCCTGCTGGAAACCGGTGCGATCGAACGCTTCGCTTCCGTCGGCGACTACGCCTCCTACTGCCGCATGGTCGAGAGCGTGCGTCTGTCCAATGGCAAACGGAAGGGCCATGGCAACCGCAAGTGCGGCAATCGCTACCTGTGCTGGGCGTTTGTGGAAGCGGCCAACTATGCCACCCGCTACCAGCCCGCCATACGTCGCTGGTACGAGCGCAAGCGCGCACGCAAACACCGCGTGGTGGCCATCAAGGCGGTGGGCCACAAACTCGCACGGGCTTGCTATTACATGCTGCGTGAGGGCACGACGTTCGATCCCGGTCGAGCTTTTCAATGATTACGTCAACGGCCGCAGGCCGGAAACAGGGGTGGCCTTGAGCCAGGCGCTCTGATTGGCCGCGGCCGTTGACACCCGTGTGGTAGCAAGACCGCACGCGGACCGAGCCATGAAACGGGTGGGCCATGAGCCCGTGACTCTGTGCCACGCATGGCGTGCACATGGACGGATACCGCGATGATCGGAGATGGGCGTCTATTTGCCTATTGACCGGAGCGGCGAAATGGTAACCCTTTTTTCTTGCCTATTAGAAATTGCACATATTCAGCGAAGATTTCGTGCGTAGCTTTTTCGCACGTAGCGGTTGATGAAGCTATTTAGCCCTTGGCCCAACTCGGCGAGACGTTGCATCTGTTGAATATTTTCAGACCCTGCGCTTTGGTTGTATAGATAGACTGCTCCGTCATTGAATGCGACGGTAACCACTGATATGTTCCCTTAGATGACGCGAGTGCTGATCATGTTGTTTCCGAATGTCATTCGCTCATTGATCGTGTTTGCATCATTCCTGGTGGTGGGCTGCGTCATGGCGAAATCAACTACCGTGTCGCATGCTCGAATCTGAAATTCTCCTGGGCAACTTGTCGAAGTCCGGTCACGCCGTTCGTTGTAATAGTGACGTGCAGGGCAACTGGCCCGGCTGACGCAGCGACACAAACCTGTAAAGGAGATCCAGCATGCGCAAGCTGAAAATCATGGAACATATTTCGCTGGACGGCGTGATCGAGGTAGCCACTGGTCCGAACGACAGCGACTTTCCCTACGGTGACTGGACCGCGCCGTATCGCTCGCCTGCGGGGCTGGAGAAAGTCCTCGCGATGTATGGCGAGACCTTCGATGTGTTGCTTGGCCGCCGGACCTACGATCTGTGGTCGGGCTTCTGGCCGAAGGCAGCGAAGAGTCCGATGGCGGACCGCCTGAACGCGGCGACGAAGTATGTCGTCACCCACCGGCCAGAGAGCCTGGCATGGGGCCCGTTCGAAGGTATTGGACCGGATGTCGTGGAGAGCGTTCGTGGCATCAAGGCGAAGGACGGTCCGGACCTGGTTCTCGCGGGAAGCTCGACGCTGACGTCGGCAGTGATCGAGCATGGGCTGGCGGATGAGGTGGTGCTTTTGGTCAATCCGGTCCTGCTGGGCAAGGGAAAGCGCCTTTTTGCGGAGGGCACTCCGCCACGCGCGTTGGCGCTGGAAAGCTCGCATACGACACCGACTGGCATCGTGGTGAATATCTTTAAGGCCGTTGGACCTTTGCAGAATCTGAGATAGGGGGCACCTCAGAAGAGAAAGGTGTCAGAGACCTTTTCGCGCAGTTCCGTTCTAGTGCTGCGCCCCTCCCCCATGGCGCCCATGCCAATCTGGCCTCGTGAGCCCATTGGTGGTGTAAATAGGCTCATCAGCTGAGCCCATTATGGTGCATAATAGGCTCACAAGCTGAGCCTATTTGGAAGAAAATAGGCTCAGCGCCCTCAAAAGGCGCAGCCCATGAGCGTTGAATGGATCTGGCAACAGCCTCATTGGCCCAAGTTCACTTGGGTCAGTGAAGATTTCGCCTCCCTGCTAGCCGAATGCCACCAATCCCAGGGGAAACTCTTAGGGATGGCGGGGACTGTCGACAAGGATGATTTGGCCAAGCGAGAGTTGAACACGCTCCTTCAAAACATCGTTAACTCGTCCAAGATCGAGGGCGAGCATTTGAATGAAGACGCCATTCGCTCTTCATTGGCCAAGCGTCTTGGCGTCGTCGAGGCAGGTAGCACGCGTCCATCGCTCGCAAGCGAAGGCCTGGCCGAACTCATCCTAGACGCCACCACGAACTACGATGCCCCGCTTGACCTCGATCGCTTGAAGTGGTGGCACACCCTCTTGTTTCCAGGCGACCAGGCCAGCTACGTACATAAACCCATCCTCGTGGGGGCATTGCGTAAAGAAGATCCTATGCAGGTTGTTTCCGGCCCGGAAAACCGGCGACGCGTCCATTTTGAAGCACCGCCATCTGCGAAAGTTGGACGCGAGCTCCAGTCGTTTTTGAAGTGGTTTGAGAGTACGCGCGAATCTTCCGACATCGATCCATTCGTGCGCGCTGCCATCGCTCAATTCTGGTTTGTCACCATCCATCCATTCGAAGACGGCAATGGCCGCATGGCTCGCGCACTCACCGACCTGGCGTTGTCACAAGCCGAACATCAATCGATTCGGCTTTACTCCATGTCGCTGAGCATCCTCAATGACAGAGTCGGTTACTACAACGTCCTGGAATCCTGCCAGAAGTCCGGCATGGACATCACGCCATGGCTCGTATGGTTTCTGAAGACTCTAAAGAACAGCCTCGACGAAGCGCTGGCACGCATTGCGGCTGTCGTTGCGCGCATGCGCTTTTGGAGGGATCACGAAGCTACGGAATTGCAGCCAGAACAAAGACGCTTTCTAACTCGCATGCTCAGAGAGCTCGACGAGAATGAAAGCCCGACGTTTAGCGCGCGGAATTACAGGAACATCACGAGCGTATCGAAGCCAACGGCGAGCAGGCATTTGGCTGACTTGATAGCTAAGGGATGCATCGTTGGCGTCGACAGCGGCAAAGGTCCCGGAGCGCGGTACAAGCTCGCTCTGTGACGAAGTCCGGTGTCTATGGTTGATCAACATCGATGAAATCGCTTCGGCGGATCGGTGTAGTCGAAATTTTTTGGGGCGGCAGTGCCAACAGCGCTTGAAGCTTCACATAGTGTGCTTCGCACGGTTTATTAGATGAGAGACTAGGATTGTTCGCCCCATCCATGGGGCTCACCCCTCCGCGCTGCGCGCTCCGGGGCCAGCGCTGCGCGCTGTCCAAATTTGCTCCAGGCAAATTTGTCACTGCGAAGGCACGGATGCCGAAGCGAACATCGGCGCAGCCGATGGCCCGAAGGGCGAGGCACAGGATGTGCCGAGTCAACGATAGGTTCGAGTCCGACAGTCTCCCAGCCATACGCAAAAAGCCCGCCTTACGAACGGGCTTACTGCACACATGGAGGCTAGGATTGTTCGCCCCATCCATGGGGCTCACCCCTCCGCGCTGCGCGCTACGGGGCCAGCGCATTCGCGCTGTCCAAATTTGTTCCGGACAAATTTGTCGAACGATAGGTTCGAGTCCGACAGTCTCCCAGCCATACGCAAAAAGCCCGCCTTACGGGCGGGCTTTTTGCGTATGGCTGGGAGACTAGGATTCGAACCTAGATAAACGGAGTCAGAGTCCGTTGTCCTACCGTTAGACGATCTCCCAATGTCGTACCGAGCGGTGCGCTCTGACTTTGTGCACCGGACGGTCGAATCGCTGCCTCTTGCGAGGATTAGCGCTTCGAGAACTGGGTAGCGCGACGTGCCTTGTGCAGACCGACCTTCTTACGCTCGACTTCACGGGCGTCGCGGGTCACGAAGCCAGCCTTGCGGAGCTGGGTCTTGAGGCTTTCGTCGTACTCGATCAAAGCGCGGGCGATGCCGAGGCGGATGGCGCCGGCCTGGCCGGTGATGCCGCCGCCGGAAACCGTGACCTTGATGTCGAACTTGTCGGCGCTCTGGGTCAGTTCGAGCGGCTGGCGCACGATCATGCGCGAGGTCTCGCGACCGAAGAACTGATCAAGGCTCTTGCCGTTGACTTCGATTGCGCCGGTGCCCTTGCGCAGGAACACGCGAGCTGCGGAGGTCTTGCGGCGGCCGGTGCCGTAATTCTGCTGAATCGCCATGTTGCTTCCTTAGATTTCCAGCGCCTGCGGCTGCTGTGCGGTGTGCGGATGTTCGGCGCCACCGTAAACCTTGAGCTTGCGGTACATGGCGCGGCCCAGCGGGTTTTTCGGCAGCATGCCCTTCACGGCGATCTCGATGACGCGCTCGGGATGGGTGGCCAGCATGTCTTTCAGACTGGTGGTCTTGAGGTTGCCGACGTAACCGGTGAAACGGTGGTACTTCTTGTCGTCCAGCTTGGCGCCGGTGACAGCCACCTTCTCGGCGTTGATCACGACGATGTAGTCGCCGGTATCGACGTGCGGGGTGAACTCGGGCTTATGCTTGCCGCGGAGACGACGCGCGATCTCAGTCGAGAGACGACCGAGGGTCTTGTCCGTGGCGTCAACCACGTACCAGTCGCGCTTGACGCTTTCCGGCTTGGCGCTGAACGTTTTCATTTCGGAATACCTGTCTGCCGCCACATGGGCGGTAAGCGGAATCGGTGGAACAAAGGCGCGAGATGATAGCGAAGCTTTCATCTGCCGCGCAAGCCCACGGTGGGCTGCGAGTCGGCAATGATAACATGAATGTTATGCCCTTTGAGAAGCCCCAACACCGCATTGCCGTGCTGGCAGACCAGTGCGTGCAATGCGGCCTGTGCCTGCCGGTCTGCCCCACTTACGCGCTGGACGGCAATGAGGCCGAATCGCCCCGCGGGCGCATTGCCATCGCGGCGGCGCTGGCGCGGGGTGAGGTATCGCCTTCCCCGGCGCTGCGCGAGCCGCTGGATCATTGCCTGGGCTGCCTGAATTGCCAGCGGGTGTGCCCGGCGGGCGTTCAGTATGAAGAATTGCTGGTGGAAACGCGCGCCCTGCTGGGGCCGGCACCCACCCGGCCTAAATTTCTGCTGGGGTTGGCAAAGCGGCCGAAGCTGAATCGCTGGCTGCAGCGATTGGCCCGCTGGACGGGCGCGGCGTATTGGCTGCCTGCCCTGCCCGGTTTTCGGACCAGTTCGGCGTGGCGGGCGGCATTGTCGCTGCTTCCCCGGAATCAGGCGCCGCCAGCTTCCATTCGGGAAGCCAAGCCATCGGCCCAGCCTGTGGGCACGGTCGCCCTTTTTCCCGGCTGCGCCGCCAGCGTCCAGGATGCCGAGGCGGAGCGCGCTGCCGAAACCTTGCTGCGCGCCGCCGATTTTCGAGTGACTCGCCTGCCGGCTTTCTGTTGCGGAGCGCTTGATGCGCACGATGGCGAGGCGGCAGGAGCCGAGGCATCCGCAGCCCACGTTCGCGAAGCGTGGCGCGCTGCCGGCGCCGATTACCTGGTCACCGTGACACCCGGCTGCCTGGGCACGTTGCGCCGCGCCCTGCCGGATGTGCGCGTGGACGATCCGTATCGCCTGCTGGCCGAGCGCGTCAATACGTTGCGTTTCCGTCCTTTGACGCTGCGCGCCGCACTGCATGTGCCGTGCACGCAGGCGAACGTGGCGCGCAGCGACGCGGCGCTCGTGAAGCTGCTGCAACGAATCCCCGATCTCGACGTGAAGCGCCTTCCCGCGCCGCCCTATTGCTGTGGTGCGGCGGGTAGTCACGTGTTGCAGTTCCCGGAACGGGCCGCGCTGTTGCGCGACGATATGCTTTCGAACGTCCACACGCTGGATGTCCAACTGCTTCTGTCGTCCAATATCGGCTGCCGGCTTCATCTTGCGGCAGGGCTGGCCGGACAGGCATCGACGCTTCCGACCATGCATCCGCTCACCCTGCTCGCACAGCAATGGGAACCTTGATGGACACCACCGCAAACATTCGCTCGCTCTCGCCCTTCGACCGCCTGCTTGCCGGCATCGAACGCGCCATGGAAACCGTGGCCGGGTCGCCGGAAGCGCGTCGCGTATCGCCGGCGCACGGCATCGCCGACGCGGAGATGGACGATGCCGAGCGTCGCCACGCCGCAGGCTTGATGCGCGTGAATCACACGGGCGAGGTGTGCGCGCAGGCGTTGTACGACGGACAGGCCGCGCTTGCACGCAAGGACGAAAATCGCGCGCATCTGCAGCATGCTGCCGCCGAGGAGACGGATCATCTCGCCTGGTGTGCCGAGCGCCTGAACGAGCTGGATAGCCATCCCAGCCGGCTCAATGCGCTGTGGTATGCGGGCAGCTATGCGATCGGCGCGCTCGCTGCATTGGCGGGCGATGCGATCAGTCTCGGTTTCGTGGTGGAAACGGAGAAGCAGGTGGAGGCGCATCTTGCCGATCATATGGACCGGCTGCCTGCTCAGGACGAGCGTTCGCGTGCGGTGCTTCATCAGATGCAGAACGATGAGGTGCAGCATGCGCAGAATGCGCGCGAGCGTGGTGGCGTGAAGCTACCGTTTCCGATTCCGCAGGTGATGCATGTGAGTTCGATGGTGATGAAGACGGTGGCGTACCGAATCTAAAAGCCCTCTCCCCTCCGGGGAGAGGGTTTGGGTGAGGGGATACTCTTGCGGTCGTGTCGATTTGGAGCACGGGTTAAAGAGGCTCTTTCGCAAGATTGGCCCCTCACCTCGGTCCTCTCCCCGGAGGGGAGAGGAGGAAAAGCCGATCTCTTGCGCGCCGCGAAAGAAAAAACCCGCCTTTTGGCGGGTTTTCTTTTACATCAGGTTGCGACCGTGGAAGAGTTCTTCGATCTCCCGACGCAGCAGCTGCTCAATCTTCTGACGCTCCTTGAACGACAGGTCGTCGGCATGCGCTTCGAACAGGTAGGTGTCGAGGTCGAAGTCCTTGATGTGCATCTTCGTGTGGAAGATGTTTTCCTGGTACACGTTCACGTCGAACATTTCGTACTTCTGGCGGATGTGGCGCGCCAGGTAATCCTGCACCGAGTTGATCTTGTGGTCGATGAAGTGCTTCTTGCCCTTCACGTCGCGGGTGAAGCCGCGCACGCGGTAGTCGCACACCACGATGTCCGACTCGAAGCTGTCGATCAGATAGTTCAGGGCCTTCAACGGGGAAATCACGCCGCAGGTGGCAACATCGATATCCGCACGGAAGGTCGCGATGCCGTTGTGGGGATGCGTTTCCGGGTAGGTGTGGACGGTGATGTGGCTCTTGTCCATGTGCGCCACCACCGCTTCGGAGATGGTGTCGCGGCCCAGCTTCTCCACCACCGGCTCTTCGGAGATGAGGATCGTCACCGAGGCACCCTGCGGATCGTAGTCCTGGCGGGCCACGTTGAGGATGTTCGCACCGATGATCTCGGCCACGTCGGTGAGGATCTGGGTGAGACGGTCGGCGTCGTACTGCTCGTCGATGTACTCGATGTAACGCTGGCGCTGATCTTCCGACACGGCATAGCAAATGTCGTAGATGTTGAAGCTCAGGGCCTTGGTCAGGTTGTTGAAGCCCTGCAAACGCAGGCGCGGGAGGGGTTTCACCACGGCGACACTCCATGGCCGGGTCACGGCCGACAGGTGAGGCGGGTTAGCTACAAGGGTCCCCGCTGAAATTGGACAGACGTGCTGGACCCTTATCCTGCACGCCTCTTGTGTACGGACGATGGCAACTGTCACCATCCGGTAGATTGCGAAGTATGCGGCAAAACGGTTGAAAACTGAACCTTCGGGGCTCGCTCCGACTTTGCCATAATGCGAAAGTTGTCAGGGACGTACGCCTCTTGGCCGCTGGATGGGGCGGCTCATGAACTATCAGCTTGGGGAAAACTTCTGTGGTGCAGCTGAAATATCAATTACAACAAGCGTTCGAAAAGTCTCAGGCGCCCCTCGGCTTTGCGCCGGACCCCGCAGCCATGGAACGTTTCCTTGGCCTTTGCCACCGCCGCCGCTACCCCGGCAAGACCGCCATCATCCGCCCCGGCGACCCCGCCAACACGCTTTATTACGTCATCGAAGGCTCGCTGGCCGTCTGCACCGAGGACGAACAGGGGCGTGAACTGATCCTGGCCTATATCAGCCGTGGCCAGTTCATCGGCGAGATGGGCCTGTTCGTGGAACAGGCGCAGCGCGAGTCGATGGTGCGCACCCGCAGCGCCTGCGAGATGGCCGAGATCAGCTACGAGCGTCTGTTCCAGCTGATGGAAGGCCCGCTGCGCGACGAATGTCCGAAGATCCTGTTCGCCATCGGCGCTCAGTTGACCCACCGCCTCCTGCGCACCTCGCGCCAGGTGAGCCGGATGGCGTTCATGGATGTGACGAACCGCATCTCCCGCACCCTGCTGGACCTGTGCCAGGAGCCGGATGCGATGAGCCATCCCGACGGTACCCAGATCCGCATTTCGCGTCAGGAAGTCAGCCGCATCGTGGGTTGCTCGCGCGAGATGGTCGGCCGCGTGCTCAAGCAGCTCGAGGAGCAAGGCATGATCGAGGTGTCCGGCAAGACCATCGTGGTGCGCGGCACCCGCTGACACCCTGCCTCCTCGCGCTTTTCCTCCTCTCCCCTCCGGGGAGAGGACCGAGGTGAGGGGACACGCTCGCCCCAGTCCTTATAAGAGCCACGCTCTTATGTGAGCATCAGGCAAGATTGCCCCTCACCCCAACCCTCTCCCCAAAGGGGAGAGGGAGCTATGAGCGGCGAGGTTCGTAGATCATGTAGACATCCGCCCGCTCGTAATGCGAGCCCGGGCGGATGTTCGGCTGCAAGCGGAATCCAGCCTGCTCGTACATGCGCAGCGCGGGCTTGAGGATGCTGTTGGATTCCAGGAACAAGGTCGTGCCGCCGCGCCGATGGAATTCGGCAATCGCCGCGTCCAGCAAGCGTTTGCCCGCACCAAGGCCGCGGAATGTTTCATCCACGCTCATCTTGGTCAGCTCGAACACGCCGGGCGATTCCTGCAGCAGCGCACAGGTGCCGATGATTTCGTCGCCAAGGCGCGCAAAGAAAATCTCGCCGCCGGGTTGCAGGATGTAGCGCTCCGGATCGTTAAGCACCGCGCGGTCGATGTCCTCGATGCGGAAATAGCGTTCCAGCCACTGCGCATTCAAGCGATAGAAGTGTTCGCGCCACTCGGGCGCATACGGCACGATCTCCACCGGCCTGGCCAGCAGCGCCGTGTGTTCGGCAAGAATGGCGTCGACGATGGGGCGCTCCTGTAGCGCACGCTCGCAGGCCTCGATGGCAGCCAGCAACTGCGCGGCGTGTTCGCCGAGCGACGACGTCACGCCTTTGCGAACGGCGCACCAGATGGGTCCGAGTTCGGCCATCGCGCCGTGCGCCTTATCGGTGAGAACCAACACGGTACGACGGCCATCGGCCGGATCGCGCCGGCGCTTCACCATGCCGGCACGGACCAGCTTGTCGGTGAGCTGGCTGACGGCGGAGTGGGTCTGGCCGATGGCGTTGGCCACCTCGGTGACCGAACCGGGCCCGACATCCCACAGGTAGCGCATGACCGGCAGCCAGCGGGATTCGATGCGGGCGCCGCGCGCCTGATAGACCGCGTCCGCCGCGCCATAGAAGTGATCGCTGAGCGCCTTGAGGCGACTCCCAAGGGCCAGTTTTCCCAATGATGCCAAGTACATAGACCGACTCGTCGAGCAGATACGTAAGTACTAACGTATCTCGGCCGAGATGGCCTTGCAAGTGTCTGCCAAACGGAAATCAGTACCAGTCAACGCGCGCGACCGTCCGACCCAGCGCCCTCTCCATGCGCTTGCACAGCTTGGGCGAGCCGTTGACCAGCACCGCCTCGTGCGCCTGCTTGAGCATCTGCGCGTCGAGCATCGAATCGCCGTAGGCGACACGCCAGCTTTTCACGCCCTTGCCGACCAGGCTTTGCACCTTGCGGCGCCCCACGTTGTGCAAACTGATCCGCAAGCCCGACCAACCGGGCTTCAGCTGCGAGCCGATCACGCCGATGTCCGGCAAGCCGATCTGCGACAGCAGGCGCGCGGCGAGCGTCTGCTCGCAGCCGGTCACCACGATCACTTCATCGCCATCGGCCACGTGCTTGCGCAAGGTCTGCAGGCCATCGCGGCAAAACTGGCGCGGGCGACGCACCGCCTGATCGACAAACGCATCGACCGCCTGCTGATAACGCTTCTGCCCCATGCCGAACAGGGCCACATGCACCAGCGCACGCGCCGCCCACCAGCGCGAGAACACCAGGCACAGCAACCACCACGGCATGGTCAGCAACGCGAGCAGCTTGCTCAGCAGCGAATGCTTGAAGCGATGACGCATGAACATGGAGAACGAATCGCCGTGAAACAACACGCCGTCGAAATCGAAAACCACGATGCGCGACGCGCGCGCCTCGGCGCCGGTGTGCTCCGGCGCAGCCGTCTTGTCCCCTGTAAACATGATGTCAGTTCGTGCCGAACAACCGCTTGAGTTCCAGTCCCGGATCGGGCGCGCGCATGAAGGCCTCGCCGACCAGGAAAGCGTTGATGCCGGCATCGCGCAGGCGCGCCACGTCGGCGGGTGTGTGGATGCCGGATTCGGCCACGAGCACGCGGTCGTATTCCATCAATTCCTGCAGCTCGAGCGAGGTGTCGATCGAGGTTTCGAACGTGCGCAGGTTGCGGTTGTTCACGCCGATCAGCGGCACGGGCACGGCCTGCGCGCGTTCCAGTTCCTCGGCATCGTGCACTTCGCAAAGCACATCCATGTCGAGCTCGGCGGCGAGCAGCGACAGTTCGAGCAGATCGGCGTCGCTCAGCGCCGCGACGATCAGCAGGATGCAGTCCGCGCCGATCGCGCGCGCTTCGTACACCTGATACGGATCGATCACGAAGTCCTTGCGCAGCACCGGCAGCGAACACGCCGCGCGCGCCTGCTGCAGGAAATCTTCGCAGCCGTGGAAAAAATCCTTGTCGGTCAGCACCGAGAGACAGGCCGCACCCGCCGCTTCGTAGCTGCGCGCAATCGCGGCCGGATCGAACTCGGCGCGGATCACGCCCTTGCTGGGGCTGGCCTTCTTCACTTCGGCGATCACGGCGGAAAGCCCCGCGGCGATCTTCGCTTCGATCGCGGCGGCGAATCCGCGCGTATCGGGCATGTCGGCCGCGCGCGCCGACAGCTCTTTCAGCGGCAACTTGGTGCTGCGCTCGGCGAGCTCTTCCGCCTTGCGGGCAAGGATGCGTTGAAGGATGTCGGTCATGGGCTCGCGATCAACGTGATGTCGGTGGAACGGACGTGGGGATTTCAGGGGCCATTTACGGCGTAGTATCGGCGAGTCGCCGCGTGGTTGCCACGAACAATTCCATTTTGGCGTGCGCGGCGCCGCTGGCGATGGTCGCCCGCGCCAGCTCGATCCCGCTACCGATGGAGCCGGCCAGCCCGCAGGTGTACAGGGCGGCGCCCGCATTCAGGCAGACGATATCGTGCGGCACGCCGTGCCGGTCCTGCAGGGCGTCGAGCAGCATCGCTTTCGATTCGGCGACGCCCTCCACCCGCAGATTGCGGCTGGACGCCATGGCCAGGCCGAAATCTTCCGGCTCGATCTCGTACTCGTGCACCTCGCCGTTGCGCAGCTCGCCCACCAGGGTGGCCGCGCCCAGCGAAATCTCGTCCATGCCATCCCTGCCCCACACCACCATCGCGTGCTGGGCGCCCAGCGCCTGCAGCGCGCGCACCTGGATGCCCACGAGATCCGGATGAAAAACGCCCATCAGAATGTTCGGCGCGCCGGCCGGATTGGTCAGTGGTCCCAGGATGTTGAACAGCGTGCGCACGCCCATTTCCTTGCGCACCGGCGCCACGACCTTCATGGCGGGATGATGATTGGGCGCGTACATGAAGCCGATGTCCGTCTCGGCCATGCACGTGGCCACCTGGGCCGGGGAGAGATCGATGCGCGCACCGAGCGCCTCGAGCACATCCGCACTGCCGGACTTGGACGACACGCTGCGCCCGCCGTGCTTGGCGATCCGCGCACCCGCCGCCGCCGTGACGAACATCGCGGCGGTGGAAATATTGAAGCTCGAGGCCCCGTCGCCGCCGGTGCCCACGATGTCGATGAAATGCGGATGCGGCGGCGCGTCCACCTTGGCCGACAGCTCGCGCATCACGCGCGCCGCGCCGGTGATTTCGCCGACGGTTTCCTTCTTCACGCGCAGGCCGGTGATGATCGCCGCCGTCATCAGCGGGCTCACTTCACCGTTCATGATCTGGCGCATCAGCGCGATCATCTCATCGTGGAAGATCTCGCGATGCTCGATCGTGCGCTGAAGCGCTTCCTGGGGCGTGATGGTGATGGCGCGCCCGGTCATGCCGCGAGCTTTTGCAGCGGCAATCCAAGGAAATTGCGCAGCAGGTCGTGACCGTACTGGGTCAGGATCGATTCGGGGTGGAACTGCACGCCCTCGACCGCCAGCGTCTTGTGGCGCAAGCCCATGATTTCATCGATGCTGCCGTCCGGATTCTCCGTCCACGCCGTGACTTCCAGGCAATCGGGCAACGAGGACTGCTCGACCACCAGCGAGTGATAGCGCGTCGCCTCGAACGGATCGGGCAATCCTGCGAACACACCCTGGCCACGATGGCGCACCGGCGAGGTCTTGCCATGCATGATCTGCTTGGCGCGGATCACCTTGCCGCCAAAGGCCTGGCCGATGGCCTGATGGCCGAGGCACACGCCGAACACGGGAATGTCGCCGCTCAACTGCGTGAGCACGTCCAGAGAAATGCCCGCGTCGTCCGGCGTTCCCGGACCAGGCGAAATCATGATGTGCGAGGGCCGCAGTGCGCGGATGCCGGCGATATCGAGCGCGTCATTGCGCACCACCTTCACCTCCTGTCCCAACTCGCCCAAGTACTGCACGAGGTTGAAGGTGAAGCTGTCGTAATTGTCGATCATCAACAACATGGCTGGGAATCCTGGAGGTGCGATGCCGCAGTGCGGCATGGACGCTCATTGTGCGCGATCGCCTTCGCCGCCGTCATCTGCTTTACGGCACAGCGCTCATGTCAAACCGTCATGTGCCCGGGTGCTTACCGCGGAAGCATTCCGACAAATGAGAACGAATCGCAACAATACCACGCTCAGGCGGCACCCCTAAAGAGCCTAAGCGTCCTGTCAGACGCGGGCTATGGCACCCGAACGCAACCGCCATAAGTTGCTGGAGCACACATCATTAGTTCCTGCCCGGTATTTCGCATGACTGTGGCAACGATCGGCGAAACGAAGCCCGCGCGCCTGACAAGGTCTTCGATACGCGCGCCAGGCCTGATCCTCGCGACCATCACTGCACTGGTTGTGCTGTTTTTCGGCTTGAAGAAACCTACCAACAACTGGGACATCGTCGGCTACGTCGCCGTGGCGCTCAACGCCGACGGGTATCGCGGGGCCGATCTCAACAAGGCGACGTACGACAGCGTGCGAAGCGAGGTGAGCGCGAGTACGTTCGATCAATTGACGCAGGGAGAATATCGGGAAACCGTTTATCGCGACCCGTCGTCGCTCGCGCAACAACTGCCGTTCTATCGCATTCGTGTGGTGTATGTCGGATTGATCCGGACGGTTCACGCGATGGGATGGGATTACCCCACATCGACCTACATCGTAAGCGCGGTGTCCGCAGCCCTTTCGGTCCTGCTGCTCGCGCTCCTCGCGCGTAGAACCGGCGCACCTGTCGCTGCCGTTCCGCTGGTCGTCGCGTTCGCCGGATTCGTCGACATCGCAAGATTATCGACGCCCGATGCGATGGCTTGTTTCTTCTCCCTTCTGACGATCTACGCGCTGATCAGACGAAGCATGTGGGTCCTCGTCATCGCCGCCTTGCTTCCGCTGGTCAGGACAGATCTTCTACTGCTTTCGTTGCTGGTTTTGGGCCACACCTACGTTTTCGGCCAAAGAAAATACGCGCTCGCGTCGGCGGTGGTGGCTTGCGTGGTGTACGGGTTGGTCGAGAGGATGAACGGTGCCTACGGATGGTTGACCTTGTTCAACACATCGTTGATCCACAAGACGGCTTATCCGGCCACGCTGGTTCCTTCACATGCGATCGGCGATTACCTCAGACCTTACGCTTTCATGGCCTACGACTTCGCGATGCACCCGCATTTCGTGATCTACAGCCTCGCCCTATGGTTTCTCATGAGGGGCGGAACCAGGACGCTTCCCGCAGACAAGCGCCTACTCGGCGCCGTTTTCGTCATCCCGATGGCGTTTGTCGCCGCTCACCTTTTGCTCTTCCCCGCAGACACCTACCGATTTTTTGTGTTCGCCGCATCGCTGGTTGCGATCGGATTGATCGGTCAGATGAAGCTGGCGGCACGCTAAGGGCGAGCCAATACGTGCGAGGTATAGCTCTCGATGACCAGGCTGAAAGGCTGGTTATCGGCGGTATACAGCACAGCGCGATGCTGTAGCACATGATCGGGGATCGCCAACGGCTTGTCGCCGGCAGGTGGCAGCGACGTGCCGCTGTCCCAGCCTTCCGGCAACGGCGACCAGAGCAGATCGGCAGAGAGCGTCTGTCTACGGAAGTGCAACGGCTGGACGACTTTGCCGAACGGCACATCGGACGTATCGAGTTGCCGGTTCATCTCGGGCGTAAGGCGCGCGGGTACGTACCAGTTGTCGGCATCCGACAGCACGACATCGCCGCAGCTCAGTGCCACGCGGCGATAACGCACAGGCTCGTCCGGGCCGATGCCGAGCAGCGCACGTGCGCCCTCGGGCAGCGGTTTGTCCGCATCGTGCACGCGATGTGCAACGACCCGCGCCTCCGGTGCGAGGTGATGCGCGCCGCACCACTGCTCCAGTGTCAACGTTGCACTCGGATGGCTGAGCAACTGCGCATTGAGCGTTTGCAATTCCGCCAACGCCTGTGTGCGGCTGAGCGGCGTATCCGGCCAGCCTTGCGATGCGTCGCGCGCCGACAGCGACGATGCGCATACCAGCATCGACAACACGGCGAGATGGCCAAGGCGGCGAACGTTGCATCGCATGACTCAGAGTCCCTTCGCGGCCTGGGCAACCGCGCGGAACAGCGCACGGCCCTTGTTCATCGTTTCTTCCCATTCCGACGCGGGATCGGAGTCGTACACGATGCCCGCGCCCGCCTGCACGTGCAGACGGCCGTTCTGGATCACCGCGGTGCGAATGGCGATCGCGGTGTCCGCATCGCCCCACCAGCCAATCCAACCTATGGCACCGGCGTAAATGTTGCGCTTGTAGGGTTCGAGTTCCTGGATGATCTCGATGGCGCGGATCTTCGGCGCGCCGCTCAACGTACCGGCCGGGAAGGTCGCCTTGAGCACGTCCATGTAGCTGAGATTCGGCTTCGCCGTACCCTGCACCTGCGACACGATGTGCATGACGTGCGAGTAACGCTCGACCACGAACGATTCGCTCACCTCGACCGTACCCGTCTCGCTGATGCGGCCGATGTCGTTGCGACCGAGATCGATCAGCATCACGTGCTCGGCGCGTTCTTTCGGATCGGCCAGCAGTTCCGCTTCGAGCGCAAGATCTTCTTCATCCGTCGCACCGCGCTTGCGTGTGCCGGCAAGCGGACGCACCAGGACCTTGCCATCCTTCATGCGCGCCAGAATTTCCGGCGAGGAGCCGACGATCTGCGTGTCGCCAAGATCCACGAAATACATATACGGCGACGGATTCATCGCACGCAGCGCGCGGTACACATCCACCGGCCGCGCGTTGAAGCCGACGCTCAGGCGCTGCGATGGCACCACCTGGAAAATATCGCCGGCGCGAATGTATTCCTTCGCGCGCTCGACCATCGCCTCGAATTCCTCGCGCGTGAACGAGGATTTGAAATCGCTTTCGTTGAGCGCCGTCGATTGCGTGAGCTGCGGATAGGACGCGCCACCCTGGCGCAGGCGATGCGTCAGCGCATCGAGGCGGCGCTGTGCGTGCGCATACGCCTGCGGCTGCGAGGGATCGGCGTGCACGATCAGATACAGGCGGCCCTTGAGGTTGTCGAACACCGCCACTTCTTCGGCAAGCATCAACAGCACATCGGGCGTGCCCAGTTCGTCTTTGCGATCCCACTGCGCCAGACGCGGTTCGATGTAACCGATGGTTTCAAAGCCGAAGTACCCAACCAATCCGCCGCTGAATGCCGGCAGTTGCGGCAGGCGCGGCACATCGAACTGCTGGCGCAGCGTTTCGATTTCGGCGAGCGGATCGTCCAGATGACGACGCTCGATCACTTCGCCGGCCTCTTCCACTTCCAGCTCATGACCGCGGAGTCGATACACGCGCCTGGCCGGCAGGCCGATGATCGAATAGCGCCCCCACGTCGCGCCGCCTTCCACGGATTCGAACAGGAACGTGTACGGGCCATCGGCCAGTTTCAGATACACCGACAGCGGCGTGTCCAGATCGGAGAACACTTCGCGCACCAGCGGGATACGAGTGTGCCCTTGCGCGGCAAGCGCATCGAATTCGTCGCGAGAAATCACGTGGGGAAATCCATCCGGTGAAGCGTGAAAGGGGGATTGTATAGGGATGTGCGATGAATTCTCGCGCACTGTTACTCCCTCCCCTTCCAGGGGAGGGTTGGGGAGGGGTTGCACGAGCTTGCCGCACGGTGATGGGCTTCACCCCACCCCCGCCCTCCCCTGCTGCACGCAGGGGAGGGCGGGGGTGCGAATTAGCCGGCCAAACGTTGCCTTGGCATGCCGTGCAGGCGAAGGCTGAAAGCCACGCCGGAACCCTCTTCGAGGTTGCGGGCGGCGGCGATGCCGCCGTGCCGCTCGGCGACGAGACGCACGACATAGAGGCCCAGGCCGAGATGCGGCGCATCGCCGGGCGTGGCTTTGTCGCGCAAGCTGACCAGCGAATCGAACAGGCGGCCTTGCATCGCGGCCGGCAACGGGGGGCCCTGATTCGCCAGCTCGATCTCCGCGCCGCCGTCGACGGCGCGCAGGCTGAGTCGCAGCCAACCGTCAGCAGGCGTGAACGACAAGGCGTTGTCGAACAGCTTGTCCAAGGCTTGCGCGATGAGTTCGGGTGCACCGTGCAGATGCACGGGCTGGTCCGGCAACACGCAATCGAGTCGGCGAGTGCCCGCCAAAGGACGATAAGCGTCCGCGCAGCCGCGCACGACATCGACCAGATCGACATCTTCCGGCTCGGCGGCGGCGATGGCGCGCTCCATGCGGCTTGCCTCGCTCATGGCGCGCACCAGCGTACCCAGTCGCGCTACGCCATCGCGTGCTCGCGCCAGATACGGCTGGGCTTCGTCCGAGAGTTCGGCGTGCTCGAGGTTGTCGAGCGAGGACTTCACAATCGCCAGCGGCGTGTTGAGCTCGTGCGAGAGCTTGGACGCCAACGTGCGCAGATAATCGGTATAACCGCCGACCGCTTCGAACAGACGCTGGAAGCTTCGCGCCAGGTCGCCGATCTCGTCGTCGGCCTCCGCCATCGGGAAATGGCCCTGGATCATCTGGCCGTCCATACGTCCGTCATCGAGCTGGGCTCGCTCCACCGCGTCGCGCAAGCGACCCAGGCGCAAGCTCAGTCGCGTGGCGAACAGAAGCAGGATCGCACCGGCAACCAGCATCACGCCAAAGCTGGTCATCAGCAGGCTCAGGAACGCACGGTTGGCGAGCAGCGGCACCGCGCGACTGGCCTGCTCCAGCAGCAGCACGCCGACTACGCTGCGATCGCGCTCGATGGGGACGGCCGTGGCCAGCACCACGCTGTCGCGCTGCTCGCCCTGGCGCCACACGGCCGTAGGCTGGCCGTCGCGCGCACCTTGCACTTCCGGCAGATCCAGCCGCGGCGCATCGGAGGTCCAGGCTTCGGCATCCTCGAGCGGATTGGCAAGCAGCGAACGGTAGACAAATGAGGACAGCCAACCCGGCTGCGGCCCCGTTGTCGTCAGGCGTCCTGTCTGCGCCAGCAACCAGCCGGCCGGACTGAGCAGGCGCGCGCGCGCGTCGTCGGGTGCGAGACGGGAGAGTTCCTGCGAAAGATCGGGCGAATAACGCCACAGCGGACGCACATCCGCCGCCATCGGGTCGCCGCCATCCACGGCCGTGTACACACCGACACCCAGCGAGGTAAGTCCAAGACCGCGCGGCAGGCCCAACTCGGCGTGATAACCGCTGCCGTCTTCCTGCCACTGTCCTGTGACGCGATCGGGCAAACCGCCGACGGGCGGATCCAGCGGCAATGCCGTGAATGCGCCCGGCGCCGCGCTCGCCAGCAGATAGCGTCGGTGCTGGTCGCCCTGATACAGATCCAGGATCAGATGATCGGCCGAAAGCGCATTGGGATCGGCCGCGTCGGCCCGCGTGCGGCGCCCCACACGCACGTCGATATAGAGATAGAAGCCGTTGTCGTCCTCGGCCAGCAGTAATTTGGCATTCTTGCCGAGCGGCTGGCTCCACGGTGTCATCGGTGCCCAATCGTCGCCGTAGCCATCGACGGTGATGGGACTCACCGCCTGCTGCACGTACCAACCCTTGCCCGCCAGCGGCAACGGCGCGTCGGTGACGGCAAGGCTGCGCGCCACGGCCGTGGCGGTGGCCAGCAGCGCCTGCTCCTGTCCCTGGCGCAACAGCGTTTCCATCTGGCGCACGTACAACCAGCCCGCCACGGGCAGCGCGAGCGTGCATAGCGCGACGAGCAGCAGTTTGTGGCGCAGGGTCATTCAGTGTTCCAGCCGATAAGCTCGCACAAGAGCCTAATGCGATGCGGCTTGGCGGGTCGAGCTGGCCGGAGCGGTGAATTTAGCGTAGTTGGATTGTTCGACGACGTGCTTGAACGCATCGAGCAACGGCTGCCGCATCGGATCGGACTCGGCGACCGTCATCGACCAGCTGTAACGAACGCCGGCGACCTGGCCCGGATCGCAAAACACGACGATGTCATCGACGTGATCGGAACCGGAATACACCACGCCGCGACACGGCATATGCGGATTGCTCACCGCGAACACATCGACCTTCCCCGCCGGGTCGGCCTGCAGATAATGCTTGCGATCGCCCTGCAGTTCGTCATCGAGCGTGGGCAATTTGGACGGCCAAACGTTCAGCACCATGACGCGATCGGGCTTGCCCGTCCATTCGCCCTGATAAAGCACATAGTTCACGCCGATGGCGCTTGCGTACGTGCAGCAGTCTTTGGTCCAGCCAGCCGGCGCAGTCGTACTGATGGTCCAACCCGGCACGTTGCCGTCCGCCGCGCCATGCGCTTCGACTGACGTACCCACCGGACCGGCAGCCAGGGAAACGCCGGCATAGAGCAGCATGCCGATGCACAACACGAGAACCCGCATCACGGACGCCACCGATAACCCACGCCGTGCACGGTCTCGATCGCATCGAACTCCGGCGCCACCGCGATGAACTTCTTGCGGATGCGCTTGATGTGCGAGGTGATGGTGGCATCGTCCACCACCAGCTCGGCCTCGCGCATCAGCTGGTCGCGGTTTTTCACGTGACCGGGGAAACGCACCAGCGTGTGCACCATCCAGAATTCGGTGACGGTGAGCGGCACTTCCACATCGTTCCAGGTGATGCGCATGCGCTCGGATTCGAGCTTCAACGGCCCGTGCCCGATCACCGTTTCGCTGGACGCCGGCGCCTTCAGCGATTCGATCCGGCGGAACAAGGCGGCGATGCGCGCCGCCAGCTGATGCAGGCTGGTGTCTTTGCTGAGGTAGTCGTCGGCGCCCAGGCGCAGACCGGAAATCACGTCGAAATCCGAATCGCGCGCGGTGAGGAAGATGATCGGCAGCGTGGCGGAACGCGCCCGCAGTTCGCGGCAGAGATCGAAACCGCCTTCCGGTTCGTCGCCGAGGCCGATGTCGATGATGACGAGCTCCGGCAGCCGCACGCCGAAAGCATTGGAGGCTTCCTGGCGCGAACCGTAGCCGCGCGTGTCGTAGCCGAAGCGATTCAGCGCTTCGACGTAATTGGCGCGGATCAGCGGCTCGTCTTCGACGATGGCGATGTTGCGTCCCATGGGGAGAGGTTCCTCGTGATGATGGCGCAGGTTGCTATGTAGGCATCTACTTACGCAAGCCGGGCGGCGCGTTTGCCCGCGTTCTGTCAGATTCCATCGGCCGATCGCCCTCGAGGCGCCGGTTCATGCGCCGGGACGCGGTGTTTGATAGCACCAAGCCCACAACGAACCGACTCCATGCGCGCCGACCCCTCCATCGATCCGAATGCCGAACTCCGCAGCTTTGAGCCCCTGCGCGTGGTGCTGGCCTTGGGGGCGCTGCTGCTGGGCCTGTTGCTCAGCCTCCCCTGATCGCTTTTTTGTGGCAGCCGTGGAAGGCATGGGTGCGACTGGTCAGTAAGGAAGCCGGCCAGTCGCACCGCCCGGCGAGCCTCGCTCCCACCCCTCGCAAACCGCATAGCTAAGCCGTTTCTTGATCGTTCCCGACCGACGCTCCTTTCCCCTCCGCATTTCCGGAGGGGATTTTTTTTGGGGCGGCGGAAATTTTTTTGCCTGAGGGCGGGAACCAATCGAATTCGACCCTGTCCGAATTATCGGCAGGCGCGTGATCCATATGCCGTGGAACTCGCCCCTGGCTGAAACGACGGCCGAGCCTCCCGTCCTTCAGCCAAGAGCAAGTCGCTCCTGCCGATGGTGTCTCCTCTAGCGTCTTTTCGACGCCCCTCCAGCCCGGCACAGACTTCCCCCTGTGCCGGGCTTTTCTTTTTCCGCTTCAGCCAATGGCGGAGCGCATGCGGTTGATCATCGCCTGATAGTCGGGGGCGTTGAAGATGGCCGAGCCGGCCACGAAGGTATCGGCACCGGCCGCTGCAATCTGGCCGATGTTGTCGGCGGTGACGCCGCCATCGACTTCAAGTCGGATCGCCCGGCCACTCTCGTCGATGCGACGGCGCACTTCACGGAGCTTGTCGAGCGCCGAGGGGATGAACTTCTGCCCGCCGAAGCCCGGGTTCACCGACATGATCAGGATCAGGTCCAGCTTGTCGAGCACGTGATCGAGCCAGTTCAGCGGCGTGGCCGGATTGAAGACCAGGCCCGCCTCGCAGCCGGAATCCTTGATCAGGCCGAGGGTGCGATCCACGTGCTCGCTCGCTTCCGGGTGGAAGCTGATGCCGGTCGCACCCGCCTTGGCGAAGTCCGGCACGATGCGATCCACCGGCTTCACCATCAGGTGCACGTCGATCGGCGCGGTGATGCCGTAATCGCGCAGCGCCTTGAGCACCATCGGGCCCATGGTGAGATTGGGCACGTAGTGATTGTCCATCACGTCGAAGTGCACCCAGTCGCCGCCGGCAGCCAGCACCTTGGCGGTGTCTTCGCCCAGCCGCGCGAAATCGGCGGAGAGGATGGACGGAGCGATGATCGGGGATTGTTTGCTCATGGCGAACCTTGGCGTAAGAGGCGTTTGGCTAGGGATATACAGCGAAAGCGCGAGCACCTCGCCGTCCACGACGGACATGCCGTGAAGCGCTAACCGGAAGCGGCAATTTTGCCATGAGGCCGGACGCTGCGCCCTCGCTACCGGCCCTTGCCCTACTTGAAACCGCGCTCCGCCTTGATGCGCTCGTATGCCGCGTTGATGTCGCTGGCGCGCGCCTCGGCGCGCTTGCGCATGTCTTCGGGCAGGTCGCCCAGGCGGTCGGGGTGATGTTCGGAAATCAGCTTGCGGTAGGCGCGCTTGATGGCGCGATCGTCCGCATCGCGCGGAATGCCGAGCACGGCGTACGGATCGGGACCCTGTGTGTTGCGCTGTGGCGGTGCATAACCGCCGCCGTGTCCCGTACCGTAGCGTCCGCCCGCGCCTTGCCACACATAGCCCTTCATGGCCATCAGCGCCATCAATTCCATGTCGCTGATGCGCAGCGCGAACGCCAGCTGCCGCAGGATCGCCATTTTCTCCGGCGACGGATTGCCTTCGGCCAGCACCGTCTCGATCACCACGTCGAGCACCGGAAACGCATGGTCGCGACGCAGGCCCGCCCATTGGCGCAAGGCGTTGATCGGACCGGTGACGTCGAATTCCGGCTGCTTGCCGGTGTTGAAGGCCTTGATGGCGACCTGACGCAGTCCATTGTCCAAACCCATGCGCGACATCAGGCGTTCGGCGACGGCGATTTCGGCCTCGGAAACGCGACCGTCGGATTTCGCGATCGCCCCGAGCAAGGCGAACAATGGCGAGACATAGCCACCGGATTCGGGAGTGGCACTGCGACGCTGGCTGAAGCGCAGGTTGTCGAACACGAAACCGAGGATGGCGCCCACGCCGGCACCCACGATGCCGTGGCCCATCAGCAATCCCGCCACGGCGAACCAGAAGGTGTAGGTGTAACTCATGGTTGAGCGGGGGCCTGTGTTTGCGGTGTCTGCGCGCTGTACCAGCGCGCGAGCTGATCCAGATCGGCATCGCTCACCGGACCGATGGCCGCGCGCATCAACGGCACGTCGCGGCTGCCGTCGCGGTAATCCTTCAGCGCCTTGCGCAGGTAATCCAACCGTTGACCGGCCAGATTCGGCGCGCCGGGAATCTGCGACATGCCCGTTTCACCGTGACAGGCCGCGCACAGGCCAAGCCGGACCGGCTTGGGCGGCATATCGGCAGCAAGCGCTGGCATGGCACAGGTCAGACCGAGTGCCGCGATCAGTACGGTTCGCATCGGTAACGGGCGGAGGTAACGGGCGGATGGAAAGCGCGTGATTCTAGCAGCGTCCGGCGCCTGGGCCGTTACAATAGCCCGCTCGTCACACCCCGATCGGAGCGCGCTGTGCCCACCACCCTGCTGCAATCGAACCTGCCCGGCCTCGAGCTGATCCACCGCGGCAAAGTGCGCGATGTCTATGCCCTGCCCGGCAACCGCCTGCTCATCGTTGCGACCGACCGCCTGTCGGCCTTCGACGTGGTGCTGCCCGATCCGATCCCCGGCAAGGGCGAAATGCTCGCGCAGATTTCCAATTTCTGGTTCGGCAAGACCGCACACATCGTGCCGAACCACCTGCTGCACACACCGCTCGAAGAAGTGTTGCCGAAGGGCACCGACGTCGCGCTGTACAGCAAGCGCGCGGTGGTGACCAAACACCTTAAGCCGGTGCCGGTGGAAGCCATCGCCCGCGGTTATCTGATCGGCTCGGGCTGGAAGGATTACCAGGCAACGGGTTCCTTGTGCGGCATCAAGCTGCCCGCAGGCCTTCGTCAGGCGGAACAACTGCCGGAACCGATCTTCACGCCGTCGACCAAGGCCGCCGTGGGCGATCACGACGAGAACGTGAGCTTCGATGCCGTCGTGGCTGCCGTGGGTAAAGACCTCGCCGAGCAAGTGCGCGATGCCACGCTCGCCATCTACAAATGGGCCGCGGCCTATGCCGCCGAACGCGGCATCATCATCGCCGACACCAAGTTCGAGTTCGGCACCGATGAACACGGCAAGCTGTACGTGATGGACGAAATGCTGACGCCCGATTCCTCGCGCTTCTGGCCGGCCGACGAGTACAAGGTGGGCATCAGCCCACCGAGCTACGACAAACAGTTCGTGCGCGACTATCTGGAAACGCTGGGCTGGAACAAGAAAGCGCCCGGCCCGAAGGTTCCTGCCGAAGTCATCGCGGGCACGTCGGCGAAGTACGCCGAAGCACTACACCGCCTCGCCGGCATTACGTTGGACTGATCGCATGAACGCGTGGCTTAGCCTGGGCCTCGCGATTCTTGCCGAGGTCATCGGAACCAGTGCGCTGAAGGCCTCGAACGGCTTCAGCCAGTGGCTGCCGAGCGTGATCGTTGTCGCGGGCTACGGCGTGGCGTTTTATTGCCTCAGCCTGACGCTGCGACAGATTCCGCTCGGCATTGCTTATGCGGTGTGGTCCGGCGCAGGCACCGCGTTGATCGCGCTGATCGGCGTGGTGGTGTATCGACAGAAACTCGACCTGGCTGCCGTGCTTGGCATCGGCCTGATCGTTGCCGGCGTGCTGGTGCTCAACCTTTTCTCCAAGAGCAGTGCTCACTGATGACGACGCACGAATCTTCGCAAGGTGTACGCAGCATGCGCGACTGGCTGGACAGCTACAGTCGCGATCACCAGCATCCGACGAATCAGCTGCTGCACTGGATCTGCGTGCCGCTGATCGTGTGGAGCGCCATCGCGATGATGTGGACGATCCCCGTTCCCGAATCCCTGCTGCATCCGGGTGCGTGGTCGGTGTTCGCCATCGTTCTCGCGTTTACGTGGTACTGGAAACATTCGCATCGTCTGGGCGCTGCGCTGCTGATCGTGTTGGCGCTATTTGCGTTGAGTTGCTATGGGCTGTTCCAGCAAATGGGCGCCATGCATCTGCTCCAGCTTGGCATCGGCGTCTTCGTGGTGGCGTGGATCGGTCAGTTCATCGGCCACATCTTCGAGGGGCGCCGCCCCAGCTTCTTCACCGATCTGGCTTACCTGCTTGTCGGGCCGGCATGGCTGATGGATAAATTTCTGCGTCGCCTGGGCTTCAAGGAAAACGCATGACGAGTGTGCTTACGCTGCTCAGCAGCCTGATCTGGTGGGTGTTGTTCAGCAGCGTGGGCGCCGTGTTGCCTGCCGTGATCGCCTGGATGGTGTTGCGCTGGAGCGAGCGAGCGCCGGTGGTGTTCAACCGCGTTTATCTGGCATGCCTGGTCTGGTGCCTGCTTACGCTGCTGATCGGCGCGATGGCGGCCATGCATGTGGGTGTGACACGCGCGCCCTTTGCTCCTTTGATCGCCAGCGGGACATTCCGTGCGTCGCTGGTGCTGTCGATGCTGGTCGGCGTGGTGGCGTTATGGCGCTTGATACCGCGTGTCGATGCACGGCGTATCCGGGTGGGTAGCGCTTGTGTTGCGGTGGCCGTGGTGATGGCGATTGCGTTTGGTTTTGCGACGACGATGGCTAGCGTTTAATCAAGCGCTAGCGCGTCTTTAGAGCAACACCGGAACTTGCCTTACCGTCATTCCCGCGCAGGCCGGAATCCAGTGACGACTACTTATCGAGACTGGCGCAGAAATGTAGCTTACAGACACCGGATTCCGGCCTGCGCCGGAATGACGGTGAGGTATTGGTAATGGCTTTCGCTAGTGCGGCCCCTCACCCCAACCCTCTCCCCGGAGGGGAGAGGGAGTAAAGCAGGGTCAGCCGATGACGCGCTTCACCGAATCGACGACGTGCGCCACGGTGAAGGCGAAGTTCTCGAACAACGCCGGTGCCGGTGCGGATGCACCGAACGTGGTCATGCCGACCACGGCGCCATCCAGGCCCACGTACTTGCCCCAGAAATCGACACTGGCCGCTTCCACCGCGACGCGTGCGCGGCACCAGCTCGGCAGAATGGCTTCGCGGTATTCCAGCGGCTGCGCATCGAATTCCTCGGTGCATGGCATCGACACCACGCGCACCGGCACGTTCTGCTGCGCCAGCGTGCGGGCCGCTTCCATCGCCAGTTCCACTTCCGAACCGGTGGCGATGAGGATGGCCTTGAACTTGGTGTCCGCCGGATCGGAGAGCACGTACGCACCGCGCGTGATATCGGCCACCTGTTGCGCAGTGCGCTGCTGATGCTTCAGCGTCTGACGCGAGAAGATCAGGCACGACGGCGCACCCTTGCGTTCGATCGCGACCTTCCACGACACGGCCGATTCCACCGCATCGCAAGGACGCCACACGCGATTGTTCGGAATCAGGCGCAACGAGCCGAGATGCTCGATCGGCTGATGCGTGGGACCGTCTTCGCCCAGGCCGATCGAATCGTGCGTGTAGACGTGCACGACGTGCGACGGAATCAGGCAGCTCATGCGTACGGCGTTGCGCGCGTAATCGGAGAACACCAGGAAGGTGCCGTCATAAGGCAGCAAGCCACCGTGCAGCGCGAGGCCGCTGGCGATGGCGGTCATACCGAACTCGCGCACGCCATAGTGCACATAGTTGCCGTCGGGGCCGGTGATGTTCTTGCTGCCCTTCCACATGGTGAGGTTGGAACCGGCCAGGTCGGCCGAACCGCCCACGAGTTCCGGCAGCAGCGGACCGAAGGCATCCAGCGTCATCTGCGAAGCCTTGCGCGAAGCGACGTCCGGACCTTCGGCCTGCATCTTGTCGACATACGCCTGCGACTTGCTGGCCCAATCGGCCGGCAGCTCGCCTGCGGTGCGGCGACGGAATTCGGCGGCGAGTTCCGGATAGGCGGCTTCGTACTTGGCGAAAGCGTCGTTCCACTGCTGCTCGCGTTCGGCGCCGACTTTCTTCTTGTCCCAACCGGCGTAGATCTCTGCGGGAATGTCGAAGGGCGCATAGCGCCAGTCGAGCACGTCGCGCGCGGCGGCGACTTCGGCTTTGCCCAGTGCGGCGCCGTGCGATTCTTCCTTGCCCTGCTTATGCGGCGCGCCGAAGCCAATGATGGTCTTGCAGCAGATCAGCGTGGGCTTGTCGCTTTGCGCAGTAGCAGCGGCGAAGGCCTTTTTCACGGCTTCGGAATCATGACCGTCGACACCGCGGATCACGTTCCAGCCGTAGGCTTCGAAACGCTTCGGAGTGTCGTCGGTGAACCAGCCTTCCACTTCGCCGTCGATGGAGATGTTGTTGTCGTCGTACACCGCGATCAGCTTGCCCAACTTCCACGTGCCCGCGAGCGACGCCACTTCGTGCGAAATCCCTTCCATCAGGCAGCCGTCGCCCACGAACACATAGGTGTGGTGATCGACAATGGCATGACCGGGACGATTGAAGTGCGCAGCCAGCACTTTCTCTGCCAGCGCGAAACCCACGGAGTTGGCCAAGCCCTGGCCCAGCGGGCCGGTGGTGGTTTCCACGCCTGGCGTTTCGCTGGCTTCCGGATGGCCCGCGGTCTTCGAATGCAGCTGACGGAAGCGCTTGAGCTGATCCATCGGCAGGTCGTAGCCGGTCAGGTGCAGCAGCGCGTATTGCAGCATCGAGCCGTGACCGTTCGAGAGCACGAAGCGATCGCGATTGGGCCACTTCGGATTCGTGGGATTGAACTTCAGATGGTCGTTCCACAGCACTTCGGCAATGTCGGCCATGCCCATCGGCATGCCGGGATGGCCGGAATTGGCTGCTTCCACAGCATCCATGGCTAAGGCGCGGACGGCGTTGGCGAGTTCGCGACGCGTGGTCATTAAGGGGGGTCTCCGGTGCGGACAACAGTAAAAGTCGCCATTGTCGCCGATCGCTGTCCGACTGTCGCCCACAGGTCATCGACCAAACGTCATTAGCCGCCCCGGCAAAGGGTTGACATTAACCACCCCTTAATACTGTACCGATCGGTATTGAAACGGCTCCCACCGCTCCCCATCTAGCCCATCAGCACCGTCACGAGACGGATTGCTCGGCCGCGGTATCGCCTCTCCCCAAGGCTCCGCGGGCTGGACATCGACAAGATCAAAAAGATCAAAGGAATACCCCAATGAAAAAGACTCTGTTCGCTGTTGCCCTCGCTACCGCCGGCCTTGTAGCCATTCCTGCCGCCTTCGCCCAGGACGCCTCCACCCAGCAGCTCGCGCAGCAGGGCTGGTATGTCAGCGGTGAAGCCGGCTACGGCCAGGTCAACAAGGGCCCCTATGACTCCAACGGCGATGTCGTCGGCGGCGTCAAGGGCGGCTATCGCTTTGCCCTGAATCCGAATATTTCGCTAGGCGTGGAAGCCGGTTACGAGTACCTGGGCCGGGTCGACGCCCGCGGTGCTTCGGGCAATTCCTCCCTCCGCTCCAAGCTCTATGGCCCGACGCTCGGCACGAGCCTGCGCTACAACTTCACGCCCAAGTGGTACGGCGAAGTGCGTGCCGGCGCCTTCTTTGCGGAAGGCCAGGGTCTGACCGATAGCGCCAATCCGAGCTACCAGCGCTTCGACCGCACCCGTTACTACGCGGGCGCAGGCGTGGGCTACAACATCACGCAGAACTGGAGCGTGGGCGTCAACTACAACTACTACGACGGCTCGGGCCGCCGCGGTGGTGCGCAGCTGGATACCAACGCCGTGACGGTGGCTGCGGAATATCGCTTCTAAGCGTTGCAGGCTCACCTCTCTTCCGGGAGGTGAAAACAAAAAAAGAGCGCCGTTAAGGCGCTCTTTTTTTTATCGCGGACTTGTTCGCCGTTCTACAGCAACCGATCAGCCCTTCCACTGACCCAGCGCGGCGAGGCCGTTGTCCTTGGCACGCAGGGCGACAGTCTTCTGCGCTTCGGCGTAGTTGCTCTTCATGTCCTTCGACCAGAGCTTCAACGCGGCCTGCTGCATCGCGCGACCGTAGGAGAACGACAGCGGCCACGGATGCGGACCCATGCGGTTCATCGCATTGAGATGCGCGGTGGACTGCTCGTCGGTCTGACCGCCGGAGAGGAACACGATGCCCGGCAGCGTGGCCGGCACGGTGGTCTTGAGTACGCGCACGGTGGCTTCGGCGACTTCTTCGACGCTCGCCTGATCGTCCGCATCCTTGCCCGGGATCACCATGCTGACTTTGAGGATGGTGCCTTCGAGCAGCACGTTCTGCTCATACAGCGCATTGAACAGGCTGCGCAGCACGGCTTCGTGCACTTCGTAGCTGACTTCGATGCTGTGGTCGCCGTCCATGATCACTTCCGGCTCGACCATCGGCACGATGCCGGCTTCCTGGCACAGCGCGGCGTAGCGGGCCAGCGCGTGGCAGTTGGCTTCGATGGCGGTGGAGCTGGGATTGTCTTCGCTGATGTTGATCACCGCGCGCCACTTGGCGAACTGCGCGCCGAGCTTGACGTATTCGGCCAGGCGCTCGCGCAGGCCGTCGAGGCCTTCGGTGACCACGTCGCCCGGGAAGCCGGCCAGCGGCACCGGACCCTTGTCGACCTTGATGCCCGGGATGATGCCGTTCTTCTTCATCACCTGGGTAAAGGGCACGCCGTCCTTGGTGGACTGACGGATCGTCTCGTCATAGAGGATCGCACCGGAAATGTGATCGCCGAGGTTCGGCGCCGTGAGCAGCAGCTCGCGATAGGCGCGACGATTCTCTTCGGTGTTTTCGATGCCGACCGCCTCGAAGCGCTTCTTGATGGTGTTGGTCGACTCATCGATGGCGATGATGCCCTTGCCGGGTGCGACCATCGCCAGGGCGATGCTCTCGAGATCTTCAATGCTCATGGGACGACTCCGTAAAGCTCGGGCGGCATAAGGCCGCAAGACGGGAACCCACCCGTGCGGGCGGCTAGGTTGGAAAAGGCGCGATTATAGACCCAACCGACCGGAGGCGCCCGGCCGGGGTCCTTGAAAGCCTGCGGACTAAGCGGGGATCAGCTCTGGCCGTAGCCCGGCAGCTTGCACGGAGCCATCAGCTGGGCGCGCTGGGCGGGATCGTCGGAGGAGTTGAACGGCACGATGTAATAAGTGGACACCGGCTGCTCGGTCTTGTTGGTAAGGGATGGGCCGTAGCGGAAATTGGACACCGCGCTCACCGCCGCCTTGCCCAGATCGCTGGGCGGTTCCATCTTGGCGACCTTCACGTCGAACGGCACACCATCCGAGCCGATGCTGTATGTCACGGCAATGCAGCTGGGCTTGTAGATGTTCACGCCGCTATTGGGCACATCCACCGAGACGTCGCGATTGAGCAGGATCCAGTCGTTGCCGAGCTGCTCCGGCGCGACGCGACGCGCCTGCTGGGCCATCGCGGGCAAGCTTGCGGCCAATGCAACGGCCAACAGCAAGGGTTGGCCGAGACGAATCATCGTGCGCATGGCATACCTCCGATGTATTTCAGTGGGGATGGACGTAAGTCTAGCCAACCCCGCACGCGTCCGCGCAGCGGGGCGGCGATTCCCATTTAGAGATCGCGCAGACTTTCGACCACGCCGTCCGCACCCACCGAGAGCAGCTTGAGCGTATTGGTGCCGCCACCGCGACCGATATGGTCACCGTGGGTAAGCACCACGCGATCGCCTTCGGCGAGCTTGCCCATGGTGAACAGCTGACGCACGGCTTCGCGGGCCGACACCGCCGGATTCAGGGTGTCGTGCGTGAACTTCACCGGCTGCACGTCGCGCAGCACCAGCATGCGGCGGCGCGCGTCGTCGAAGGGCGACAGCGCATAGATCGGCACGGCACTGCGATAACGCGAAAGCCACTGTGCCGTCGCACCTGACTCGGTCAGCGCGACGATCGCGCGCACGCCGATTTCGCTGGCCAACAACATCGAGGCCAGCGCGATGGCCTGGTCGGTGCGATCGAGACGATGCCCGGCCGTGGCCAGGTCTTCCTTCGGCTCGAACTGGCGTTCGGCGCCGAGGCAGATGCGACGCAGTGCCGCGACGGCCTTGTCCGGATGCGCGCCCGCGGCCGATTCTTCGGAAAGCATCACGGCGTCGGTGCCGTCGATCACGGCATTGGCCACGTCCAGCACTTCCGCGCGCGTGGGAATGGGCGAGCGCACCATCGATTGCAGCATCTGCGTGGCGGTGATCACCGCGCGATTGCGCTGCACTGTCTCGCGGATGATCTTCTTCTGCAGACCCGGAAGCTCCGCGTCGCCGATTTCCACGCCCAGGTCGCCGCGCGCCACCATCACCACGTCGGAGGCGTCGATGATTTCGCCGAGCACCGGAATGGCATCCGCGCGTTCGATCTTCGCCACCAGCGAAGCCTTGCCGCCGGCCTCGTGCAACAGCTGGCGCGCCAGTTCCATGTCGGCGCCGGAGCGCACGAAGGAAACCGCCAGAAAATCCGCACCGATCTCGGCAGCCAGCTTGATGTCGGCCTTGTCTTTATCCGACAGCGCGGACACGGACAAACCGCCACCTTGACGATTCAGACCCTTGCGATCGGAAAGACGACCGCCGATCAGCACCTTGCAACGTATCTCGGTGCCGACGACCTCGAGCACCGTCAGCGCCACCAGGCCATCGTCGAGCAGCAACACGTCGCCCGCCTTTACGTCGTTCGGCAGGCCGAGGTAACTCACGCCCACGCGCGTCGCGTCGCCGGCGGGTGCATCGGCACGGCAATCGAGCACGAAGGGATCGCCATCGCGCAACTCCACGGGGCCGTTGGCGAAACGCTCCACGCGAATTTTCGGTCCCTGCAGGTCGGCGAGGATGCCCACCTCGCATCCCACCTTTTCCGCCGCCTTGCGCACCGCCACCGCTCGGGCGCGGTGGTCGTCCGACTGACCATGGGAAAGGTTGAGGCGTACGACATTCACGCCTTCGCTGATGATTCGTTCGAGCATGCCCGGCGCGTCGGTGGCAGGGCCCAGGGTGGCAACAATCTTGGTACGGCGGGAATGAGTATCGGTAGTCATCGCTTGAATTTTCACAGTCCTCGGCGGAGCCTATCAGAACTGCGAGCGTCGTCGACAACTTTTGTTCAACCGACGCGTGCGTATCGTCGCACTGCCGCAAATCGTCATGTTGATTTGGATGGATAAACGTAAATGGGGATTTTTGCAGGCGCTGATGATGTGCCTGCTATATGGACAAGCCGTGCCAGCTTTCGACACGCCACCCGCCTTGCCGGCTCACGTCTCCCTACCGATCAGCAACTTCATGCGACAGCCGGATTTCTCCGAGGTCACCCTCTCGCCGGACGGCAGCTACATCGGCGCACTGATACCGGAACCGGGCAATCCGTATGGCAATCTGATTGCGATCCTCGACGCAAAGACGGCCAAAGTGGTGCATCTGCTGCACTCGGGCCGCTTCTCGCTGATCCAGGACTATTTCTGGGTCAGCAACCGCCGCGTAGTGATGACCATCGCCACGCAGCAAGGCATCCTGGACACGCCGATCCTGACCGGCGAACTGTACGCCATCAACATCGACGGCAATGCGCAGATCGATCTGTTCGGCTATCGCGCCGGCCATATGCAGACAGGCACCATGATCAACACCGTCGTGAGGCGTTACGCCTTTGCCGCACCCATCCTGTGGCGACCGGTCAGCGAGAACCACATCCTCATCGCGGTCAATGATTTCACCGCCGATCCGGCCGGCAGCTTTACCTCTGCCGAAATTCTCGACGTGCGCGATGGCCGCACCGTGGCCGTGGGCGGCTCGCCGGTGCGCAACGCGGCGCTGCTTGCGGATCACGCGGGGCAGGTGCGCGCGGCTTATGCGAACCACAACTTTACGGGACTGCTGCTTTGGACGCGTCCATCGACCCAGGCGCCATGGACAATGGTGAACGACTCGGCGAAGTCGGGCATCCAGATCGTCCCGATGGGCTTCAATCGCGACAACAGCAAGCTGTATGTGCGCGTGACGCAAGGAGATCGACCCGACGCCATCGAGTTGATGGACATGACGACCAACACGTTCAGCCTCATCTATCAGGGGAAATTCGCAGACCCCGGACAGCTGCTGGAAACAGCCGACGGCCTGGATTACTACGCCGTCGTGACGGAAGACGGCAAACGCTCCCTGTTCTACTTCGATGAAAACAGCGAGGAGGCGCAGTTGAGCAAGGCGCTTGCCGCCAACTTCCCCGGACAACTGGCGTACTTCTCCAGCTTTACCCGCGATGGCAGGCACGCCATCGTGAAAGTGAGCAGCGACCGCGACCCGGGCGACTACTATGCCTTCGATCTGGACACGCACAACGCCCGTTATCTACTGAGCGCCATGCCATGGATCGATCCCCGGCAGATGCGTCCTGTGCAGCCCATGGCATTGAAAGCGCGCGATGGACTGGTCCTCCATGGCTTCCTGACATTGCCTGTCGGCGACAAACCCTATCCGTTGATCGTTCTGCCGCATGGCGGTCCGCACGGCATCGCCGACGTGTGGGTGTTCGACCGTGAGGTGCAGCTCTTCGCCAATCGCGGTTACGCCGTACTGCAGGTCAACTACCGAGGTTCGGGGGGTTATGGAAGCTATTTCCAGATCCTCGGCTATCGGCAATGGGGTCTCAGCATGCAGGACGACGTGACCGACGCCACGCGCTGGGCGATCGACCAGGGTTATGCCGATGCCAGGCGCATCTGCATCTACGGCGCGAGCTACGGTGGCTATGCCGCGCTGGAGGGCGCGGTACGCGAACCGGATCTATACAAATGCGCGGTGGGCTATTCAGGTGTCTACGACCTGCGGGTCCAGCTCGACAGGAGCGATACGCAGGCAACCGATCTCGGCAACGCCTATCTGCGGCTCGTGCTGGGCGACGATCGCGACGATCTATGGCGCCGCTCGCCGCTCAGCGGAGTAAGCCGCATCAAGGCCAACATCCTGCTGATACACGGCGGCGACGATCTGCGCGCGCCGTTCAAGAATTTCAAGGAATTCACCAAGGCGCTCGATCAGAACGGCACGCACTACGAGACGCTGGTCGAACCGCGCGAGGGCCATGATTTCTTTCTGCCCGAGCATCGGCAGGAGGCTTACCAGAAGATCATCGACTTCCTGGACCGCAACATCGGGCCCAGCGCGGCCACCAGCCCGTAATCGATTCGCCTGCTGCGCAAACGGTCGATCACCGCACGATCAACCGTTCTCCAACGCAAGATTCAGCACCTCGGCCAGCCGCCTGCCCGCCTCACGCAGACGGCTGTCTGCCACCGGCAACTCCGCATCGATGTACGCCTGATCGATCTTGTGACCGGCAGGGTAAATATCGCGCGTGATCTGGCAGGACTCCTCGGCCCATTGCGCAACCGGATTGCCGAGTGGCGCGATCGGTGGCGGCAGCGGTGCAACGCCCTCGGTATCGAGCCGGTTCGCATAGGCCTTCCAGTCGAGACCGCGCGTGCCGAGCAGCCCCGAATCCCACACGCGGTGCAGGTTCATGCCCTGCCCTTGGAACTGCACTTGATAGGCGTTGCCGCCTGCATCGTCGCGATAACCGGCGTGCAACGGCTGATGGATGTCGCCGATGAAGTGCACGACGAATTTCAGCGCCTGCAACCGCGCCGCATCCGGTTGCGTGCGGTCGCTGAGGATCTGGATGTAGTGCGGGATGGCTTCGACGACGCACTTGCCATCCTTGCAATCGCGCGGCGGCACGTACACGCAGCTGGGATCGCGGAAGTCGATGTAATGCAACGGCCGTGTTTCCTTCCACAATGCCTGCTGGTTCGGATCGTTGCGGATCTCGTCCGGCCAGCTGGCGATATCTGCCAGTGACTGTGTGCGATCGAGCGCAAGCAGATGCATCACCTCCGCCTTGACCGCAGGACTCAGATGCCGCTGCGCGAGTTCGGCCACCACGCTGTGTCCGAGCGGCCCCCAAGCCTCGGCGGCCGGCGCGATGGCGAGTGTGGCGAACAAGGCAGCAGCCATGCGGCACAGGCGAGACATACGTGGCATCCGAAATGGGGAGTTCCGCATCTTGCCATAGGCGTTATGACATTCAGGCGTGACTGGTATGCACGACGGCACCCGTCGCATCGCGCACGCTGACATCCACCGCAATCCCCTGTCGCACACTCTCGGTGACGATGCAGAAGTCCTCGAACTGAGCCAGCGCGCGATCGACATGTTCGAACGCCACGGCGGCATCCGCCAGCTGCAGATCCACCGCGATATGCACGATGCGCCAACGGCCTTGCTCGTTGCGCTCGGTCGTGGCCCGGGCGCGGGCGGAGAGCTTGCCCGGCGCATTCTTGAACTTGCGCAGGGCGAACAGCAGGCTGGCCGAGAGGCAATTGGCCACCCCCACGAGCAACATGCGCGAGGGATTGGGGCCTGCATCGCCGCCGAGCGGCGAGGTCTCGTCGGTCACCAGGTCCGGCACGGCGGTGCCGTCGAAGCGCACGCGGAACTCGTAGTCGTGGGTCTGCTCCAGGCTCACTTCGATCAACTGTTCTTCGCTCATGGGGACATGTCTCCGGGTGTTTGGCGGGGTTTCGATTCGCCCGATCCTGCTCCAGCCTGACCGCCCGAACCACCCCCGGATGAGTGACGGCCCCGGTTCCGGCTAAAATGCGCGTTTCGGCGGTCCATCCGGGCCGCCGCTTCGCTGCCCCATCTTGCTTTGGAGGATGCTGTCCCATGGCCATCAAGGTCGCCATCAACGGTTACGGTCGCATTGGCCGCAACGTCCTGCGTGCGCTTTACGAATCCGGTCGTACCAACGAGTTCCAGATCGTTGCGGTCAATGACCTCGGCAACGCCGAAACCAACGCGCACCTCACTCAGTACGACACCGCCCACGGCAAATTCCCGGGCGAAGTGTCGGTGGACGGCGGCGATCTGATCGTCAACGGCGACCGCATCAAGGTCTGCGCCGAGCGCGATCCCTCGAAGCTGCCGTGGGGCGAGCTGGGCATCGACGTGGTGCTCGAATGCACCGGCCTGTTCACCTCCAAGGCCAAGGCCGGCGCGCATATCGCCGCAGGCGCCAAGAAGGTGATCATCTCCGCACCGGGCGACAAGGACGTGGACGGCACCTTCGTCTACGGCGTCAACGACGACAAGATCACGGCCGCGCATCAGGTGATCTCCAACGCTTCCTGCACCACCAACTGCCTCGCGCCGCTGGCCAAGGTGCTGCACGAGAAGATCGGCATCGTGCACGGCCTGATGACCACCATCCACGCCTACACAAACGACCAGGTGTTGACGGACGTCTATCACTCCGACCTGCGCCGCGCCCGCTCGGCCACGCATTCGCAGATCCCGACCAAGACCGGCGCCGCCGCCGCGGTGGGCCTGGTGCTGCCGGAACTCAACGGCAAGCTGGACGGCTTCGCGATGCGCGTGCCGACCATCAACGTGTCGGTGGTGGATCTCTCCTTCGTGGCCGCACGCAACACCACCAAGGAAGAAATCGACGCTGCCATTCACGACGCCGCCCACGGCGCGCTGAAGGGCATCCTGGCGGTGAACACCAAGCCGCTGGTGTCGATCGACTTCAACCACAACGCGTCCTCGTCCATCTACGACGCCACGCAGACGCGCGTCATGGGCGGCACGCTGGTGAAGGTCCTGAGCTGGTACGACAACGAGTGGGGCTTCTCCAACCGCATGCTCGACATGACCAAGGCGCTGATGGCGGCGAAATAAGCTTCTTCGCCAAAGCACCCCGAAAAAGCCGGGCCATGCCCGGCTTTTTTGTGCCAGCGGCCCCTTGCCGCAGGCCCGGCAACGGCGATGGGATTATCATGGCGGCATGCAGGACCCCACGCTAGATAAACCCGGGTTAGACAAACCCCGGTTTGACGAAACCCAGATCGCCGTTCTGGTCGATCGCTTCTACGAGAAAGTACGTGTCGATCCGCTGCTCGGACCGGTGTTCAATGCCGCCGTGCACGACTGGGACGACCACAAGCGCACGCTCGTTTCCTTCTGGTCGTCGGTGGCGCTGCGCGCCGGCAGTTATCGCGGCAACCCGATGGCGGTGCATCGCCCGCAACCCATCCGCGCCGAGCATTTCGTCCGCTGGCTGGCCCTGTGGCGCGAGACGGCCGGTGAAGTGCTGGACGAAGCCGGCACAGCGCAGATGATCGAATATGCGGACCGCATCGGTCGCAGCCTGCGTCTTGGGCTTGGTTTGCCGGAACGTCTGGAAGCGCGTCCGCTAGGCATCCGGGTTATTGGCGAAGCTTGATACGCCGATTCACTCTCGCGCTCTGGAGCATTCTCATGGAGCAGGCACTGACATAAAAAAAGCCGGGCGATACCCGGCTTTTTATTTCGCGACATGGCCCGCGCGACATCACTTCAGCGCGGCGAGCGCCGCATCGTAATTCGGTTCGTTCGCGATCTCGCCCACCAGCTCGGTGTGCAGAACCTTGTCATGCTCGTCGAGCACGACAACGGCACGAGCAGCCAAACCCGTCAGCGGACCCGACGCGATCGCCACACCGTAGTTTTTCAGAAAATCGTGCCCGCGCATGGTCGACAGCGTAGCGACATTGTTCAAACCCTCGGCACCGCAAAAGCGCGCCTGGGCGAACGGCAGATCGGCCGAAATGCACAGCACGACCGCGTTGTCGAGCTGGCTGGCCTTCTCGTTGAAACGGCGCACGGAGGTGGCACACGTCGGCGTATCGACGCTGGGAAAAATATTCAGCACCTTGCGCTTGCCACCGAAGTTGGCGAGCGTGGCGTCGGACAGATCCTTGGCGACGAGGCTGAAGGCGGGTGCCTTCCCGCCCACGGCGGGAAGCTGACCATCGACCTTGACCGGATTGCCCTTGAGCGTGACCTGGGACATGGGGAACTCCTGACATCAGTAAGAAAACGATCGGTCCAAGATAGCGCCGATAAACTAACGCGTCGAGCCGTTCGCCATTCCCTCTGCCCTTCGGGACACGCGGGAAGAGGGATTGACACCTGCGGAATGTGAGGCGCCGACGATTACTTCAACGGCGCAATCGCTTGCTCGATGGCGCCGAAGATCGACGCGCCGTTTTTGTCCGTGATCTCAATGCGCAGCGTATCGCCGAACTTCAGGAACGGCGTGCTCGGCTTGCCGTCGCGCAAGGTTTCCACCGTACGCTGCTCGGCGAGGCACGATGCGCCTTTGCTCGTGTCTTCATTGGCGATGGTGCCTGAGCCGACTATCGCGCCCGCCGAAAGTGGCCGCGTTTTCGCTGCGTGCGCAACCAATTGCGCGAAGTTGAATTGCATATCCACGCCGCATTCGGCTTCGCCGAACCACTTGCCGTTCAACCACGTGCGCATGGGCAGATGCAGCTTCTCGTCCTGCCATGCATCGCCGAGTTCATCCGGCGTCACAAACACTGGCGACAGGGCCGAGCGCGGCTTGGACTGCAGGAAGCCGAAACCCTTGGCGAGCTCCGGCGGAATCAGATTGCGCAAGCTGACATCGTTGACCAGACCCACCAGTTGGATATGGCCGGCAGCCTGCTCGGGCGTCACCGCCATCGGAACATCGTCGGTCACCACCACGACTTCCGCTTCGAGATCGATGCCGTAGTCTTCGCTGGGCACCACGACCGGATCGCGCGGTCCGAGAAAGCCCGCACTGGTGGCCTGGTACATCAGCGGATCGACATAGAACGATTCGGGTACTTCCGCACCGCGTGCACGGCGCACGCGCTCGACGTGCGGCAGATACGCGCTGCCATCGACGAATTCGTAGGCACGCGGCAGCGGCGCGGCCAGCTTCGTGACATCCAGCGCGAACGCACCTGAGGCCTTGCCGGCGTTGAGTTCATCCGACAACGCATTCAAGCGTGGCGCGGTATTCGACCAATCTTCGAGCGCGGCCTGCATCGTTGCGGCAATGCCGGTGGCTTTCACCGCCTGCGTGAGATTGCGGCTGACGACGATCAGCGTGCCGTCGCGCCCGCCTTCCTTGAGACTGCCCAGTTTCATGCATTCACTCCGTCGGCTGCCCTCATGAACAGCCTTCTACATAATCGATTTGCGGCGGGTCGCGTGCGCTTCACGCACGCTCCGGATTGAAACGCTTTTTGATGCTTTGCCAGCACTGGTAGTAATCGTGCTGCAATTGCGGCGCATCGAGCGCTTGTTGGGTCGGATGAATCACCTTGCGCGTTTCGAACATGAAGGCCATCGTGCCGGTGATGTGATCGGGCTTGCTCACATCCGCCGCGCTCGCCTTCTCGAAACTCGATTCATCCGGACCATGGCCGCTCATGCAGTTGTGCAGGCTCGAGCCGCCCGGCACGAAGCCGCCGGCCTTGGCGTCGTACGCGCCTTCGATCAACCCCATGAATTCACTGGCCACGTTGCGATGGAAATACGGCGGACGGAACGTGTGCTCGGCCACCAGCCAGCGCGGCGGGAAAATCACGAAATCCACGTTCGCCGTGCCTGGCGTATCGCTGGGCGATGTCAGGACGGTGAAGATCGATGGATCGGGATGGTCCACGCTGATCGAACCCACCGTGTTGAAGCGGGTCAGATCGTATTTGTAGGGCGCGTAATTGCCGTGCCACGCGACCACATTCAGCGGCGAGTGATCGATACGTGCCGACCACAGCGCACCCTGGAATTTGTTGATCAGTTCGAAATCGCCTTCCACATCTTCGTAAGCCGCATGCGGCGTGAGGAAGTCGCGCGGCAGCGCCATCGAGTTGGCGCCGATCGGGCCAAGATCCGGCAGGCGAAGCAGGCTGCCGAAGTTTTCCGCGACATAGCCGCGCGCTTCGGCATCCAGCAGTTCGACGCGGAAGCGAACGCCACGCGGAACGACCGCGACTTCCAACGGCTTGATATCCAGCACGCCCAGCTCGGTCGCCAGACGCAGGCGGCCTTGCTGCGGCACGATCAGCAATTCGCCATCGGCGTCATAGAAGAAACGCCCCTGCATCGAGCGGTTGGCCGCGTAGATGTGAATGCCGCAACCGGCCTGCTCCGCCGCGCTGCCATTGCCGGCGAGTGTCACCAAGCCATCGACGAAATCGGTGGGCTGAGCGGGCATCGGCCACGGATCCCAGCGCAGCTGGTTCGGTGTGGCAGGTGCCTCGTGGAAGCGGTTGTGGAAGGTAGCGTGCGCGAGCGGCTTGAACGGTTGGTGCATGGCTGCAGGCCGGATGCGGTAGAGCCAACTGCGCCGATTGGTGTGCCGTGGCGCGGTGAACGCCGAACCGGACAGTTGCTCGGCATACAAGCCATGGGCCACGCGCTGCGGGGAATTCTGGCCAGCCGGCAACACACCCGCGATCGCCTCGGTGGCGAATTCGTTACCAAAACCCGACTGGTACTTCTGTTCGTTCGTTGACATGAAAGCTCCGCGACCTCGGGTGCCATACAACACACCAGCGCCGATCCTATTACTCTTGACCTCGCCTCGCTCAGGGAATGAGGCGACACCTATCTGACTGCAACGACTGCAAAGGGGAAAACATGTCCGATCAATACGCTTCGCTTGGCCAGGCTCCCAGCCATTCGATCAATGACCTCATCCAGCCACTGGCATCCGGCAAGGGGTGGATGAAGTTCGTAGGCATCATGTTCATCATCCAGGGTGCCATCACGGCCCTCACCATCGTCGGCATTCTGATTGCGTGGCTACCGATCTGGACCGGCGTGCTGCTGGTCCAATCCGCAGGCGCCCTCGAAAATGCCCAGCGCAGCGGCGACGTATTTGCACTGAAGGAATCCTTTTCCAAGCTCAGAACGTACTTCGTCATACAAGGCGTGCTTTATCTGGTGGGAATCGCGCTCATGGTGCTGTACTTCATGTTCTTCGCTGCGAGGTTCGCAACGATGATGAAGACCGGCGCTTTCCCGCATCACTGACGCACACTGCCGTGGCGTGGCCATCCGGACAGGTCAGCCACGCTTTCGAAACACTTAGAGCACGCCGCGCTTCATCTGGTCGCGCTCGATCGATTCGAACAGCGCCTGGAAGTTGCCCTCGCCGAAACCTTCGTTGCCCTTGCGCTGGATGATCTCGAAGAAGATCGGACCGATGTTGTTCTGCGTGAAGATCTGCAGCAACTTGCGCTGCTTGGTCTCCAGATCGGCATCGATCAGGATCTTGTTCTTCGCCAGGCGCGGCACGTCTTCGCCGTGGTTGGGAATGCGCATGTCGATCACGTCGAAATACGTATCCGGCGTGTCGAGGAACTCCACGCCCGTCGCGCGCATCGCTTCCACCGTGTCGTAGATGTTGTCGGTGAAGCAGGCGATGTGCTGGATGCCTTCGCCGTGGTAAGCGTCGAGGTATTCGTTGATCTGGCTCTTCGGATCGCTCGATTCGTTGAGCGGAATGCGCACGATGCCGTCCGGTGCCGTCATCGCCTTGGATACCAGGCCCGTCTTGGCGCCCTTGATGTCGAAGTAACGGATCTCGCGGAAGTTGAACAGGCGCTCGTAGTAATCGGACCACTTCTGCATGTTGCCGAAGTAGAGGTTGTGCGTGAGGTGATCGATGAAGGTCAGACCGAAGCCGACGGGATGCTGGTTCGCGCCAGGGACCGGCACGTAATCGCCGTCGTAAATGCTGCCGGCATCGCCGTAGCGGTCCACCAGATAGAGCATGCAATCGCCGATGCCCTTCACGACCGGGGCATTCACGGCCTTGGTGTCCGCCTTGTCGGTCGATGCCTCACCGCCGTTGGCGAGCACGGTCTTCAAGACGTCCGCCGCCGGCTTCTTGAAGCGGATGGCAAAACCGGATGCACAGGGACCGTGCTTGGCGGCAAAATCGGCGGCAAAGGAATGCGGATCTTCGTTGACCAGGAAGTTCACGCCGCCCTGTCGGTAGACGGTGATCGGCCGGCTCTTGTGCTTGAGCACGGCGGTGAAGCCCATGCTCTTGAACAGTGTGTGGAGCTCGCCGGCACGGCCGGCCGGCGCGGCAAACTCCACGAATTCGAACCCGTCGATACCCATCGGGTTCTCGAACGTGGTGACCTGCATGCCGAGGTTGGGCTGGGCGTTCATGGCGCGCTCCTGATCTATTCGATGCGTTCAAACCGATGCGCGACGGCGGCTACGCGAGCGTGCCACCATCGCCATAAGCCCAATGTTATAGTTACAAATGAAACTAATTGCAAGGAACAGTGCCGCAATGCCCAACCCGCGCAAGCCTGCCCCCGCCGGAGCCGAACACGCCCCCCTGGAGCTGGAGCATTTCCTGCCCTACAAGCTCTCCATCCTTTCCAACACGGTGAGCCAGGCCATCGCGGACGATTACCAGCAACGTTACGACCTGAGCGTGACGGAATGGCGAGTCATGGCGGTATTGGCGCGGTTTCACGGCCTGTCGGCGCGCGAAGTGGCCGAGCGCACTGCCATGGACAAGGTGGCCGTGAGCCGTGCACTGGCCCGGCTGGTGGAAGCCGGTCGGGTGCATCGCGAAACGCACGGCGGCGACAAGCGCCGCTCCGTGCTGAGCCTCACCGAGGCGGGATGGCTGATTCACGACGATGTGGCGCCGATGGCGCGCGCCCGCGAGCGCGAGGTGTTGGCGAAGCTCGATGCCGAAGAGCAGCAGTGGCTGACCCGCATCCTGGACAAACTGCTCGCGCATTGAAACGGGCGTGGACGAGTCATTCCGGCAGAATCCGGAATGACTCGATGCGCGATTACTTCACGCCGTGCATCAAGCGGTTGATCAAGGGCGAGATCAGCAGCAACAACGCGCCCGCACCAACCAGCAGCCAGAAGCCGAACGTGAACCCGCCCAGGGCGGAGGCAGCCGTCATGCCGGTGGTGCCGCTGATGTAACCCGCCACCAGCCCTGACAAATTGCCGCCCACGGCGAGCGAAAGAAACCATCCGCCCATCGCCACACCGACCAACCGCGGCGGCGCCAGCTTGGTGACCATCGACAAGCCGATCGGTGACAGGCACAGCTCGCCCACCGTTTGCAGCACGTAGCACAGCGTCAACGGCCAGAACGGTATGAGGCTGCCGCCTGCTCCGATCAACTTCGACAACGCATACATCAAACCGGCGAATCCAAGCCCGTTGAAAATCAGCCCCAGGCCGAACTTGCGCGGGATCGACGGCTCCATGTGCCGCTTGCCAAGCAGTCCCCACGTCACCGACACCACGGGCGCCAGCACGATGATCGCCAGCGGACTGACCGACTGGAACCAAGCCACCGGGAACATCCAGCCCCCTGGCATGCGGCGATCGACGAGATTTTCCGCGAGGAAGTTGAACGAGGTGCCGAGCTGGTAATAGAACGTCCAGAACAGCACATTGAACGCGAAGATGATCAGCATCGCGACGACGCGATCCAGTTGCACCTTGTCATGACGCTTCGCTTCGACGATCAGCAACGCAGCGACAACAACGAACAGCGGCGCGAGCACAAGCGAGAGGCGATCCGCGCCGTATCTCAGCAGAAGATATACGAGCGGCACTGCGACAACGATGCCGACCAGTACCCACACGACCCGATTCAAACCTTCCGCGCCCGGCGCCGGACGCCCCACGCCCCGAAGACCTCGTCGACCGAACCAAAACCAGAACAGGCTCAGAATCATGCCCACGCCTGCCGCCGCGAACACCACCTTGTAGTTGTCCTGCATCGGCGTGTCGGTGAAATACGCGGCCAGCCATCCCGTCAGCAGCGGCGCCACCAGCGCGCCGAAATTGATACCCATGTAGAAAAGCGTGAAGCCGCGATCGCGACGCTCATCGCTCATCCCGTAAAGCTGACCCACCATCGACGAGATGTTGGGCTTGAACAGGCCGTTGCCCACGATGACCAAGGCCAGGCCGCACAAGAGAAGATTCTTGTCGGGCAGCATCATCACAAACAGGCCAAGCCCCATCACCAGCGCGCCGACGAGGATCGAACGCTGGTACCCGATGATCTTGTCGGCGACGTAGCCGCCGAAGATGCTGCTGGCGTAAACAAGCGCGGTGTAGGCGCTGAAAATCGCACTGGCCCAGGCCTGGCCGGACGGATCGCCGTGATAGAACTGCGCCACGATGTACAGAGCCAGCGCCCAGCTCACGCTGTAGAACGCGAAGCGCTCCCAGAATTCGGTCATGAACAGCATCCACAGCGGACGCGGGTGACCGAGCATCTGCGGAAAGTCGGGCGCGGCGGCGACGCCGGCTTCGGGATTCTGGCTCACGGATTTCCCCCTGAATAATGGGCACAGCAGCTTCGTATCGACAACGCACTGATTTTGCTACATGTAACCAGCTGCGCCGTTGCCGTCAAACACAATGCAACATCTTTGGCGCGCCGTCATTCCGGCGAAGGCCGGAATCCAGTCCAAATAAACAGTGCGAAGCACGCAACTTTTTTTGATTTGAGTGCTTCGCACGACATGTTCAAACTGGATTCCGGCCTTCGCCGGAATGACGATGAGGTGCGATCAACTTCCCAGCACGGTGCGCACGTCCAGCAGCTCGGGGAAAAACTCCAGCTCCAGCGCCTTCTTCAAAAACGCCACGCCCGAGGAACCACCCGTACCGCGCCGGTGTCCGATGATGCGCTCCACGGTTTTCATATGGCGGAAACGCCAAAGCTGGAAACTTTCCTCCACATCCACCAGCTGTTCGCACATGTGGTACTCCGGCCAGAACGTCGCACGCTCTTCGTAAATGCGCTTGAACACAGGCAGCAAAGCTTCATGGCGCTGATACGGCTCGCTCCAGTCGCGATTCACCCGCACGTCCGGCACCGCGTGGCCGCGGCGCGCGAGGTAGCGCAGGAATTCGTCGTAAAGACCGGGCGATTCCAGCACCTCGCGCAAGACCGCCTGCGCCGCCGGGTCGTGATCGAACACGCGCAACATCTGCGCATTCTTGTTGCCCAGCAGAAATTCGATCACACGGTATTGCAGCGACTGAAAGCCCGACGACGGCCCCAGCACGTTGCGGAACTCCAGGTATTCCGACGGCGTGAGCGTTTCAAGCACCGCCCATTGTTCGAAAAGCTGCCGCTGCACCTGCTTCACGCGGGCCAGAATCTTGAGGCAGGCGTTCACGTCGTCGATGCGCAGGTGCGCGATGGCCGACTTCAGTTCATGGATGATCAGCTTCATCCACAGCTCGGCCACCTGATGCTGCACGATGAACAGCATCTCGTCGTGGTGCGGCGGCTGGCTGAGGGGGTGCTGGGCGGTCAGCAGCTGGTCCAGCCGCAGGTAGCCGCCGTAGGTCATCTGTCCGTTCAGGTCGAGCTGGATGCCCGCCTCGAGGTCACGCTGATTGTCCGTCATGGCGCCCGCAAACCCGCAAAGATGCTCATGTTACCCGGTATGGCAAGGCATGCCGTACGGGCTCGCATGCTGCAGTGTACCTTGCGGCGCAACATGGCTGCCTGCTATCAAATAGGGGTTTTTTTGGGACTTTCCCTGTGAGCCAGGCCCCACTGGATGGGCCTCGCCTCCCCGCAGAAACTATTTCCTTACCCCACCCGGGAGCGAGTCGTGTCCATCGCCGCCAAGTTTGAAATCGAATATCTGCAATACCTCGACGCCGAAGGCAAACAGGTCCGTGACGATCTGCCTGAGTTCGCCAAAGACCTCAGCCACATGGTCGAGCTGTACAAGCTGATGCTGTCGACCCGCGTGTTCGACGCGAAGTCCGTTGCGCTGCAACGTACCGGCAAGCTCGGTACTTATGCAAGTTGCCTCGGTCACGAAGCCGCACACGTCGGCATCGGCAGCTCCATGAAGCCCGAAGACGTGCTGGCCCCCAGCTATCGCGAATACGGCGCCCAGCTCTACCGCGGCGTACAGCCGCGCGAGGTGTACATGTACTGGGGCGGCGACGAGCGCGGTAACGATTATCAGAAAGAACCCGCACGCCACGACTTCGCCTGGTCGGTGCCGATCGCCACGCAATGCCTGCACGCTGCCGGCTCCGCCCTGGCGTTCAAGATCCGCAACGAACCGCGCGTGGCCGTGTGCACGATCGGCGACGGCGGTTCGTCCAAGGGTGACTTCTACGGTGCCATCAATATCGCCGGCGCGCAGAACCTGCCGATGGTCGCCGTGATCGTCAACAACCAGTGGGCGATTTCGGTGCCGCGCAAGATCCAGTCCGGCGCGCCGACGCTTGCGCAGAAGGGCATCGCCGCGGGTCTCTTCTCGATCCAGGTGGACGGCAACGACATCATCGCCGTGCGCAAGGCGATGGAAGACGCGCTCGAACGCGCTCGTACCGGCAAGGGCGGCAGCGTGCTGGAACTGGTGACCTATCGCCTGAGCGACCACACCACGGCCGACGACGCACGTCGCTATCGTGGCGAGCAGGAAGTGAAGGACGCGTGGGCCAAGGAGCCGATGAAGCGCCTGCGCAACTGGCTGGTCGCCAAGGGTGCATGGGACGACAAGAAGGAAGAAGCCTGGAAGACCGAGTGCGACGACTGGATGGATAACGAGGTCAACGCCTACCTCGAAACCAAGACCCAGCCTGTCACGGCGATGTTCGATTACACCTTCGCCGAAGTTCCGGCCGATCTGGCCAAACAACGCGATCTCGCAATCTCGCTCGACAAGAAGGCGCACTAAGCCATGGCACAAATTACTCTTATCGAAGCCGTCACCCAGGCGCTTGCATATGAAATGGCCCATGACCCGAGCGTCGTGGTGCTGGGCGAGGACGTGGGCGTGAACGGCGGCGTGTTCCGCGCCACGCAAGGCCTGCAGGAAAAGTTCGGCGAACTGCGCGTGCTCGACACGCCGCTGGACGAAACCACCATCGCCGGCGTCACCGTCGGTCTCGCCGCACAAGGCATGAAGCCGGTTGCCGAAGCGCAGTTCGAGGGCTTCATCTATCCGATGATGGAACAGATCGCCTGCCACGCCGCGCGTTTACGCAACCGCACGCGCGGCCGCATCACCGTGCCAGCCGTATGGCGCGCACCGTGGGGCGGCGGCATTCGCGCACCGGAGCATCACTCCGAAGCGAACGAACATCTGTTCACCAACATTCCGGGCCTGCGCGTGGTGATGCCCTCGTCGCCGGCGCGCGCTTACGGCTTGCTGCTCGCTGCGATCCGCGATCCGGATCCGGTGATGTTCTTCGAGCCCAAGCGCATCTATCGCCAGTACAAGGAAGAAGTGCCGGATGACGGCGAAGCGCTGCCGCTCGACGTGTGCTTCGTGCTGCGCGACGGCACCGACGTCACCATCGTCACGTGGGGCGCGCAGGTGAAGGAAGCGCTGGAAGCCGCCGATGCGCTGGCCGAAGAAGGCATCAGTGCCGAAGTGATCGACGTCGCCACGCTTACCCCGCTCGACTTCGACACCATCGCCGAATCGGTGCAGAAGACCGGCCGTTGCGTAATCGTGCACGAAGCACCCAAGACCGCCGGCTTCGGCGCGGAAATCGCCGCGCGCATCGCCGAGGAGTGCCTCTACGAACTGCTCGCACCGGTCGAGCGCGTCACCGGTTACGACACGCACATTCCGCTGTTCCGTCTCGAAATGAAGTACCTGCCGAGCACGGAGCGTGTGGTCGAAGCCGCCAAGCGCACGCTCGCCAACTCCTAAGCTTATAACCGCACCGTCATTCCGGCGAAGGCCGGAGTCCAGTCAACATACCTCGCGCGAAACATACTGTTACTGGATCCCGGCTCGCGCCGGGATGACGGCAGAAAAGAATCAAGACTGATTACGGGAACCGACTCATGGCCGACATCAAGACGTTCTACCTGCCGGACCTCGGCGAAGGCCTGCCCGACGCCACCATCGTCGAATGGCACGTGAAGGAAGGCGACACCATCAAGCTCGACGCTCCGCTGGTGTCGATGGAAACCGCCAAGGCGGTGGTCGACGTGCCTTCGCCGTACACCGGCAAGGTCACCAAGCTGCACGGCGCCGCGGGCGACGTGATCGAAACAGGCGCCGCACTGGCCGAATTCGAACCCGACCCGAACGCCAAGCAGCGTGCCGAAGCCGAAGCCACCGGCCATCACCATGGCCCGAAGAAGGCGGCCGCGGCAGAGCAGAAGAAAGTCACCGCTTCCGATGAAGGCGGCGAGATCGAATCGGGCAACGGCAAGACCTCCGATCGCGAAGACGAAGGCACGGTGGTCGGCGCGATGATCAGCGGCAGCCACGTGCACGTCGAGCAGGCGTCCAGCGTGGGTGGCGTGAAGGCCGTTCCGGCCGTTCGCGCGCTCGCCAAGAAACTCAAGGTCGATATCGCACGCGTGAAGCCTTCAGGCGCCGATGGCGTCGTCACCCTGCAGGACGTGAAGAACGCTGCTGCAAACGGGTCCGCGGCACTCGGTGCAGCGCCTGCACGTGCTGTGCCCTCTTCCGCTGGTCGCCACCTCGCTCCTGAGCTGCCGCAACCGAAACCGGCACGCACGGCGACTTCGCTCGCTGGCAAGCCGGTACGCACCGCACCGCCGAGCGTGCAAGCAAGTGGGCAGCCGGAACAGTTGAAGGGTGTCCGCCGCAACATGGCCCGCGTGATGGCCGAAGCGCACGCCAACGTCGTGCCGACCACGCTGGTGGACGATGCCGACCTGCACGCATGGATCGGCAAGCAGGACATCACCGCACGCCTGATCCGCTCCATCGTTGCCGCATGCAAGACAGTCCCCGCGCTCAACGCATGGTTCGACGGCAAGAACCTCACCCGCACGCTGCATCCGCACGTGGATATCGGCATCGCCGTGGATACCGAAGACGGCCTGTTCGTCCCGGCGCTGCGTAACGCCGACGTGCTCGACGGCGCGGGCATCCGTGCCGGCATCAAGCGTCTTCGCACGCAGGTGGAAGACCGCACGATTCCGTCGTCGGAACTGAGCGGCTACACCATCAGCCTGTCGAACTTCGGCATGTTCGCAGGCCGTTACGCGACACCGGTCGTGGTACCGCCATGCGTGGCCATCATCGGCGCCGGCAAGCTCAGCCACGATGTGGTGGCCGTGATGGGCGGCATCGAAGTGCATCGCCGCATGCCGATCAGCATCACCTTCGACCATCGTGCGGCAACGGGTGGCGAAGCCGCCCGCTTCCTCAAGGCGCTGCTGGACGATTTGTCGCTGCCTAACTGATCACCGGCTATTGGTTGAAGAAAAAAGCGCCCCACACGGGGGCGCTTTTTTATGGTCTCCATATCGCTTCACTCATCGAAACGCGACCATCCCTCAGGTCTTGGTGCAATCGTTAAGACGCAGATGCCGCGTTTCCGGCGCCCAAAGAATCGACACCACCATACCGATAACCAGTACCGCAGCCAGCGATAGCATCGCAGCCTGTACGCCATAGCGTGCCATGGTCATCGGCAGAACGAATACACCCACTGCCGAACCAAGGCGGCTGAATGCAATAGCAAAACCTACACCGCACGCACGCACTTCCGTGGGGAAGCACTCGGGCGGATAAACACCCACCAGATTGGACACGGCCGACAAAGCCGCCGTGAACAACGCGAACGACGCTATCAATGCAACGGGCAGAGAGCCGGGCAACAGGCTTAACGCAGCCAGCGACACAGCGGTAACTGCAAAGGATGAGATCAGGAATACGCGTCGTGGCAGGATGACCGTAAGCCAAATACCAACGACTGCTCCTGCAATCAGCAAGCCATTCAACAACAGGTCGGCACGTCCATCGTTCGGTAAATTAAACAGCTGAAGGATGGTGGGCAGGAATGTGTAGATCGCAAAGTACGGAATCACGATGCAGACGAAGAACACACAATTGAACAGCGTACGTCGAATCAGATCACGGCGGAAAAGACGGCCGAACCCGCTCGACGCGTGATGGTCGTCGCGTACGCTTGTATCGAGCATCACCTTCTTGCCGAAGTACTTTTCCACCACCGCATTCGCTTCCGCCCGGCGTCCCTTGTTGAACAGCCAGCGTGGCGATTCCGGCGTACCCATGCGCAATATCAGCACAATCAAAGCGGGAACACCGGCGGAAGCCAACACCCAGCGCCATGCGTCGGGATTCGACGAGTGTTGAACGTACTCCATGCCGATGATATTGGCGGCCACATAGCCGACGGTCCAGATCACGCTAAACGAGCCCAACAGCAAACCGCGGTGCTTTCGCGGTGAGAACTCAGCAAGAATGGCATGTCCGACGGCGAAATCGCCGCCCATGCCAATACCGAGCAACACACGTAACAAACACAGTGCCAAAGGTGTTTGCACATAGAATTGCGCGAAAGCCGTAACGGTAATGATCACAAAGCTCAGCAGGAAAATCTTCTGGCGGCCGACACGATCGGATAGACGACCGAATAGCAAGCTTCCGAGGAAAATGCCCATCAGGGTGGAACTGCCGATCAGGCCATTCCACACGGCCGCAAGCCCGGCATCGATGCCCAGAAGATTCAGGATGCTTTGCACAACAACGGGCAACGGTTGAAGTTGCCCGTTCATCGCCTGCATCTGATTGAGAAACGGCGTCAACGCGTAAGCGATTGTGCCTATTGCATAACCTTCGGTCAGATGCGCACCGAAGGTAAGCCCCGCGATCTTGCAATGAAAGAAGTTCAGCGGCACATCGTCGAGGAGAACCTTACCCTCCGACGATCCTTGTCGTTTGCCGGCATATCCGGCCAATCCTTCTGCGGTTACAGCTCGTCCATCTCCGCTGCCCATGTCACTCCCTTCCCTAGCATGAGCGCCGAACGCGCCCGGGTTACGCAAACCACATGGTCGCCCGTGTCATTCGCTTCGTTATTTCAAACCGCCCATCATCAGGTACTTGAGTTCGACGTATTCATCGATGCCGTACTTGGAACCTTCGCGGCCCAGACCTGACTCTTTCACACCGCCAAACGGCGCAACCTCGGTGGAGATGATTCCTTCGTTGATGCCGATCATCCCGCTCTCGATCGCTTCGGCAACGCGCCAGATGCGCTTCATGTCCTGCGTGTAGAAGTACGCGGAAAGGCCATACGGTGTGTTGTTGGCGGCGGCGATTACTTCGTCTTCCGTATCGAATTGGAAGCACGCTGCAACGGGACCGAAGGTCTCGTCCTCGGCGATCAACATGTCGTGCCTGGCGCTCGTCAAAACGGTCGGTTCGTAGAAGGTGCCGCCCAACGCATGAGGCTTGCCACCGACAAGCACCTTCGCACCTTTGCTTATCGCATCCGCGACATGGGCCTGGACCTTTTCGAGCGCAGCCTGATTGATCAGCGGCCCTTGTTCGACCTCGCCTGTCAGGCCATTACCGACCCTCAGCTGGCGAACTGCCGCAGATAGCGCCGTGGTGAAGGCATCGTAGATACCACTCTGCAAGTAGAAGCGATTGACACAAACGCAGGTTTGTCCGGTGTTCCGGAACTTCGACGCCATCGCGCCGCGCACGGCCGCATCGATATCGGCGTCGTCAAATACGATGAAGGGAGCGTTCCCGCCCAGTTCCAGCGACATTTTCTTCAAGGTATTCGCGCACTGGCTCGCCAGCAGCTTGCCGGTGCGCGTTGAACCGGTAAACGAGAGCTTGCGAACGATTTCCGACTCCGTGAGCACCTTGCCGATAACACGCGCATCGCCCGCGACAACGTTGAACACACCGGCGGGAATACCTGCCTGTTCAGCGAGCGCCGCCAGTGCAAGGGCCGATAGTGGCGTGTCTTCGGCGGGCTTGAGCACCATCGTGCAACCCGCGGCGAGTGCCGGCGCGGCCTTGCGTGTGATCATGGCGAGAGGGAAGTTCCACGGCGTGATTGCCGCGACGACACCCACGGGTTCGCGCGTTACGAGGATTTTCGAGCCGGGAAACGGGCTCGGGATCACATCGCCATAGGCGCGCTTGGCTTCTTCCGCAAACCATTCCAGGAAACTGGCGGCATAACCGACTTCTCCGCGCGCTTCAGCGATCGGCTTGCCCTGCTCGCGCGTCAGAAGCTCCGCGAGTGATTCTTTGTGCTCAAGCATCAACTCGCCCCAGCGGCGAACTCTGATGCTGCGTTCCTTGGCAGTCAACGCACGCCAGGCGGGGAATGCCTTGGCTGCCGCAGCAACCGCTTGCTTGGCTTCCGCTTCACCGCCTCGCGCGATCTCGGCGATGATGTCGCCAGTCGCCGGATTGTGAACCGGAAACAATGTGGGGCCGGTCACCCATTTGCCGTCAATGTAGTGACCATTGCGAATCAGATCCTTCATGCCGCTCTCCCCTTGCCTTGCGCAAATTCGTCACGTGGCGCGCGGGGTTCGCGCGCGATGCGTTTACCGGCTGTGTAATCGTTGATCAGATCGCATGGCGTGTAGTTGCGCTCCAGTTCGTACAGCTCTTCGTCGCCCAATTTCGTGTTCAGCGCCGCCAGGGCGCTGTCGAACTGCGCAGGTGAATCGGCGCCGACCAGCATGCTGGCGATGCCGCTCTGACCGAGCACCCACGCTTGTGCGATCTGCGCAGCAGACACACCGCGTTTCGCCGCCACGCGAGCAGCGGATGCGGCGATCTCCAGCGAAGCTTCATCGCCATACATCTGAGCGGTGAAAAGGTCGGTCTGATTGCGCGTTGAACTCGCATCACCCGTGAGCAGGCCGCGCGCCAATGGACTGAACACCGATACACCGATGCCTTGATCGGCACAGTAGGGGATCATTTCGCGCTCTTCCTCGCGATACGCGAGGTTGTACTGCAGCTGCATGTTGATGGGCTTGGCCCAGCCATGGCGCTCGCACGCCTGCATGATCTTGGCGAGCTGCCACGTGTACATGGTGGAGACGCCGACGTAACGTGCCTTGCCCGAACGTACGATGCCGTTCAACGCATCCATCGTTTCTTCGACCGGCGTGTTGACGTCGAAGTAATGCAGCATGTAGATGTCGACGTACTCCATGCCCATGCGCGAGAGCGAGCCGTCGATGCCATCCATGATGTGCTTGCGCGAATGGCCACCCGCATTCGGATAGGCGCCCATGTCGTAACCCACCTTCGTCGTCACCACGATTTCCTCGCGACGAGTCAGGCGCCTCAGAATGCGGCCCACGACCTCTTCGCCGACACCGGTGGAATAGAAGTCCGCCAGATCGATGAAGTTGACACCGGCATCCAGCGCGTGGCGCACGATGGGTTCGCTCTGCGCTTCGTCGAAGATCCAGGGTTTCCAGCGCGGGGTGCCCATATTCATCGTGCCCAGGCAAAGGCGCGAGACTTTCAGGCCCGATTGGCCAAGACGAACGTATTCCATGACTTGTTGCTCCTGCTTTCTTTCGCGTAGCGCGACTTACGCCTGCTTGGGCGTGTAGAAGGGGTTGGATACTTCGCGCGCGGCAGCGAAGACGTCCTGGCGTGCGGGCAAACCGAGCATGGCGGCACGAATGGCGTTCTTGCACGCGCGGTAGTTGTTGTCGTAAACGGCGTCGAGATCGTCCGTGGCGGGATTGACCCAGTTGGCCGACACGATCACCCAATCGTTTTCCGCCTCGTGCGGCAGCACGCCTTCTTCCAGCGACTCGGCCACCGCCTTGGCAATGCCAGCCTGCGAAGCACCCCAGGTCGCATTGCCGTGGAAATCGCCAACGATTTGCGCCTTGTTGACGTAAAGCGTGAGTGGCTTGGTCGGAACGCCCGGTTTGGCGATGATCACGAAGGGTGCGTGACCTGCCGACGGGGTGGCCAGCGCGGTGGCAAAAGCCTGACCGGCCGGACCGTTGCGTGGGCCGACCAGCACGTTGATGTGTGCGAGGTTGACGCCAGGACCTTCAAAACCCTCGCCGATGTAAAGCTGCTTGTTGGTATCCATCTATCTTTTCGCCGTGCCGCAAATGAAGTGAAGCACCGATTGTGCAGTTCACGCGACAGACAAAAGAGTCGATGTCTCCTGATACAGGCATGAGGAAAATTCGGCAACGTTCGTGGATCGATTCCTACACAACGCGATGGACCGCATCGCAATGCCACAGAACGCCTCCGACAGTCACATCGAGGCGAAGGCTGGTCCTCCTGAGTTAGCCCGGCAGTTTTAGGACAGTTACGACTGTCAGCAACCCCTACGCGACGATCGATGAAACGACTCGGGAGAAAAATGGGATATCAGGCAGCTTCGACCGCAGGCAACTGCATAGTGACCTCCAGGCCGCCGTCTTCGCCATTGCGTGCGACGACGCTACCGTCGTGCACCTGCATGACGCGGTGCACGATAGCCAACCCAAGTCCATGTCCGGCTGCATGGGCAGCATTCGTACCGCGATAGAACGGCCTGAATACCGCCTCCAGCTCATCGGATGGCACACCCGGCCCATGATCGCGAACACATACGCGAGCCTGGTTTTGCTGGCTGTCGACGATTACGTCGACACGACCGTTGTCCGGACTGAACTTGACGGCGTTGGCAATGACGTTGTCCAGCGCGCGTTCCAGCAGGACACCGCTGCCGTGCACGATCACAGGATGTCCATTGGACATGTGAAACTGAATGCCGCGTGCCTGTGCCTCGACATGCGCGGCATCGACACGCTCCTTGACGAGTTCGGCCAGATCCACTGCATCGCGCTCCATGCCCGGCAAGCCGCCTTCGAGTCGGGAAAGCGCGAGCATTTCCGTCGTCATGCGGTCCATGCGTGCGATCTCATGCTCCGCGCGCCGGAAATGCTCGGATGCTTTTTCCCGGTCGCCGCTATGTTGCGCCAGATCCAGAATCAGGTGCAGGCGCGCCAGCGGCGAACGCAGTTCGTGCGAGAGATCCTGCAGCACGCCGCGCTCGTGCGTCACCAGCAGCTCGATGCGCTCGGCCATGGTGTTGAAATCACGCGCGAGCTGGCCGAGCTCATCGTGTGCATCGCTCCATTGCCTGTCGACGCGCGTGGCGAACTCGCCGGCAGCCATTTTTCGGGTGGCGCCACGCATGGCTTCGATCGGGCGCGACACGCTGCGGGCCACCCACCAACCAATACCACCGATAAGCAGCAGCGAAAGCACCAGCTGAACGCCGAGCAAAATTTTCTCTCGCATGTGACGCGGGATGCGCGAGCGCGAATTGCTCATGGCAACGAGCTGTCGCGTATGACCGTCGGCACCCGTTACCTGCTGCACGGCGATGTAGAACCCCGGAAAAGGTCTCAACTCGATGTTATGGCCCGCGTTGAGCCATCCCGGCAACGCGTCGCGCAAATTGCCCGGCAGGCGAATGTCACGCAGGGGCTGACCGTTTTCGTACAGCGTGGCATCGATCCCTTCGCTGCGCTCTTGTTGAATCCACGCATCCAGGCCGTCGGCGCCGCCGTTGTCGTAAGCGTCTTCGGCCGATTGCGCGATCGCGGTCCAGTTGATGTCCTGTTCCGTCGAAAAAGCAATGAACCGGGTTGTCAGCCAGCTGCTCGATACCAGCACCAGCAGATTGGCGATGCAGAAAAAGATCAGCAACCGCCAGAACAAGGGGCTGCGGAAGGGACTCTTGAACGAGTTCATGCCTGCAACCCACCGTTGGCCAGCAGCACATAGCCGGCGCCGCGCACGGAATCGATGCGCGGCGATTGCGGCGATGCCTCGGCCAGCTTGTGCCGCAGGCGGCTGACGTGTACATCGATGCTGCGATCGAAGCGCTCCAGTTCGCGGCCCAGGGCAATGCGTGTCAGCGACGTTTTGTCGATGACTTCTCCCGCGCGTTGGACGAGGATCAACAGCAGGGCGAATTCGGCCCCCGTGAGATTGAGTTCCTGCTCGCCGGCATACGCGCGCCGCTCTCCCGGCAACAGGCGCAGCACACCTGCGTTGATCACGCCGACAGCCTCGACCGTGTGACGTCGCAACTGTGCGCGCACGCGCGCAAGCAATTCGCGTGGCAGGCAAGGTTTGGACAAATAGTCATCCGCGCCAAGCTCCAGACCCACCACTCTGTCCACAGGCTCGCCACGACCGGACAGCATGATCACCGGCAGGCGATGCTGCGCGCGCAATTCGCGCAACGTATCCAGGCCGTTACGGCCCGGCATCATCACATCGAGTATCAGCAGATCGGGGCGCGTGGCGGCATCGCGCAACTGCGCGAGCACTGCCTCGCCGTCGTGCACCACATCCACCTGCAATCCTTCGCGACGCAGGTATTCGGCCAGCAGGGCGCACAGTTCGCGATCGTCATCGCCAATCAATATTCGGGACATGGACTCGTATCGAACGACTCATCAAGACTCGGCACTTACTATCGCATTACATGCCGAGCTTGGCTGCCTGCAGCTTACGCGATCCTGACTTTACCCTTCTTTACCTGACCGCAAAGATCTTAAACGCGCCCCTGCTTTCCAATGATCACAACACCCCCCACACACAAGCAGGAGTTTCACCATGCGCAAGACAATGACCCTGTCGATCATCCTGGCTGCGGCCCTGGGCTGCTCCGCGCTGGCGCTCGCCGGCCCGGGTGGGCAGGACTTCGGCGGCGGCCCCGGCTTTCACGGCGGTCATGGCCATCACGGCGGCGGCATGATGCTGCTCAAGGGCGTCAACCTCACCGACGCCCAGAAGGCCTCGATCAAGCAGATCGTGCAGCAGAGCTTCACCCAGCTGAAGCCGCAGTTCGAAGCCGTCCGCCAGCAGCGCCAGGCGTTTGAAGCCCTGTCGCCGAGCGCGTCGGGCTACCAGGCCGCGGCTGCCAGCCTGGCCCAGGCCGAAGCCAATCTCACCAGTGCCCGCGTCACCGCGCGCGCTGCAGTTACCGCCCAGATCTACAACAACGTGTTGACCAGCACGCAGCAGAGCCAGGTGACAGCGAACAAAGCCGCCTTCGAAGCCCGCAAGGCGCAGTGGCAGCAGTTCAAGGCCTCGCACCCGGCATCGTCGTCGACCTCGAGCACGCCTGGCCAGTAATCAATTCAAAAAAGAAAACATCCAGGTTAGTAGGATCTTAGCGGACGTTCTAACCCGGAATAACTTAGCGATCGCCGCTGCATCGGCGATCGCTTTTTTATGTCCGCGATGCAAGATTCAAGCTGCTTTCGGGAAATCGAGCACGGTGTCGTTCACGCGGTTGAGCATGTTGGTGAACAAGATCGCGCTGACCGCATACAAGGCTTCCACGATCTGGCGATCGCTGTAGCCCGCCCGCTTTACGTTTTGCACGGCATCCGCTGGCAGCGTTCCCGTGGTTTTCACCACGCGCACCACGAATTTCACCAGGGCGTCGATCTTGGCGTCGGCGCTGAACCCACCGTTGCGCAGCTCGTGCAGCTGCTCGACGGTATAGCCGGCCATCTTTCCGGTCATGCTGTGCGCCGCCAGACAATAGTCACACGCCGAGGCTTCGCTGACCGCCAGATTGATGGCTTCCTGTTCGCGGGCGCTCAGCTCGCTCTTCTTCAACACGGCGCCCGTCTGCAGCACCTGACCGAGCACGGCCGGGGCGTTGCTGCCCAGGGTGAGATAGGTATTGGGCACCATGCCGATGGCGCGCTTGATGGCGACAAAGAGTTGCTCGGTTTCACCGGCAGCATCGTCGACGTTGATGGTATGAAGGCGGTTCATGAGGATTCTCCAGAAAGATTTCGAAGGGGTGGTTGCGGCGACTCGCTTTGCCGTTTCCGTGGAGATATCGTAGGTCCGCTTTCTGCCAGTATCTGCACATAAGCGTATACTTTTATTGCTCAATCGTCTCATTCGATCCCCATGGACAACCTGAGCCACCTGATCCGCACCCTCGCCCCTTCGGGTACCGTGAACCTGCACTGCCTGCTGGCCGGCATCTGGGTCGCGCCGCATCCCGAGGCCCCACCGGGCCATGTGCCGTATCACGTGATCCTGGACGGAAAGCTGCGGCTGCGCACTGGGCACGGCACGCAGATATTCGAAGCCGGCGACGTGCTGGTTTTTCCGCATGGCACCAGCCATACGCTTGAGAGCGTCGTGCTTGGCGAAAACGATGCGGCGCCTGACTACGAGGGCGAACAGCATTTCAATGGTGCCGTCACGCAAGTTGTCATCCGCGGCGAGGGCGCTGCGCTCGACATGCTTTGCGGCAAGTTCATCATGGGCGAAACAGGAAGCTCGCTGCTGCGCTCGCTTCCCGATGTCCTGCACATCCGCGCCAGCGAGCGCACGCCGCTGTTTGCGCTCATCGAGATCATGCGCAGCGAAAGCGCGGATCCCAAGCCCGGCAGCGCGGCACTTATCGACGAACTTTCCAGCGCGCTTTTCACGCTGCTGATGCGCCGGCTGATGGCGGAGAAGCATCTCACCGGCACCGTGCTGGCGTTGCTGGCGGATGCGCGCATGAGCCGCGCCGTGGAAGCGGTGTTATTGGATCCTGCACAACCGTGGACGGTGGGCACGATGGCCGAACGTGCGCATGTTTCGCGTGCAACGTTTGCACGCCGCTTCGCGCAGTTAGGCGGCCTCTCGCCGCTGGAATGGGTGACCAGCGTGCGCATGGAATTGGCGGCACGCTTGCTGGTGCGCGAAGGACTCGCTGCCAATCAGGTCGCCGAGCGCTGCGGCTACGCGTCGGAGGCGGCTTTCGGGCGCGTGTTCAAAAAACATTATCGAAGCGGTCCTGGCACCTATCGCCGCGACATGCTGAAACAAACGTCTGAAAATTTATCTCGAGTATGATTGTCACGCCTTTGTCTTGAGCAGTGCTTAGCTTCCGTGAGGCTGACCACTGAGGGGCGTACCATGCAGACGGAAGTCGCTGTAGCCACCACCGCGTCGCCAAGCCAGGGTTCGGGGCGCATCTTCGGCATCATTTTCGGGTTGATACTGCTGGTGGGCGCCGGATACGCAGGCCTCCATCTGGTCGATGATCTCTCCATCGTCCGTTCGCACTCGGCCGCACCATTCATTCTGCTTGGCGTTGCCCTGCTGATCGCGTTGGGTTTCGAATTCGTCAACGGATTCCACGACACCGCCAACGCGGTCGCGACGGTGATCTACACGCATTCGATGCCAGCCGGTCTTGCCGTGATCTGGTCCGGTGCCTTCAACTTCCTGGGTGTGCTGACGTCCTCGGGCGCCGTCGCCTTCACCGTGGTCTCGTTGCTACCGGTCGAACTCATTCTGCAGGTAGGCAGCCAGGCCGGCTTCGCGATGGTGTTCGCGCTGCTGCTCGCGGCGATCCTGTGGAATCTCGGCACGTGGTATTTCGGATTGCCCAATTCCTCTTCGCATACGTTGATCGGGTCGATCATCGGTGTGGGTCTCGCCAATCAGCTCACCGCGGTGAAAAGCGGCACGAGCGGCGTGGATTGGAATGCGGCGATCGGCGTGTTCAAGGGATTGGTCTTCTCGCCGATCGCGGGATTCATTTTCGCCGGCCTCTTGATGTTGATCCTCAAGGCAGTGGTCAGGATTCCCGAGTTGTATCGCGCGCCGGAAGGCAACAAGCCGCCGCCGTGGCCGATTCGCGCACTGCTCGTGCTGACTTGCACTGGTGTGAGCTTCAGCCATGGCTCCAACGACGGGCAGAAAGGCATGGGCCTGATCATGCTGATCCTGATCGGCACGGTGCCCACGGCTTATGCATTGAATGGTGCCGTGTCGGGTGGCCAGGTGAAAACCTTCCACCAGGTGTCGGTCGAAGTGCAGCAAGTGCTCACCACTTACGATCACGGCGCAACCTTTACGGGCGACCCACGCGACGTCGTCACGAGCGCTGTCCAACAACACAAGTTGCTGCCGGACACCGCACCCGCGCTGTCGGAACTGATCGCCAAGATCGATCAGCAGGTGGGTAGCCGCACATCCCTCCGCGCCGTGCCACAGGAACAAATGGGCAACGTGCGCAACGACATCTACCTTGCGAATGCAGCGATTCCGCTGGTGCTCTCGCAACCCGGACTTACATCCGACCAGACCAAGGTGCTGACCACATGGCGTGGTTTAGGTGCAACCGCCACGCAGTTCATTCCGCCCTGGGTCAAAGTCGCCGTCGCGCTCGCGCTGGGTCTTGGGACGATGGTCGGCTGGAAACGCATCGTGGTAACGGTCGGCGAAAAGATCGGCAAGGAACATCTGACCTATGCGCAAGGCGCATCGGCCGAGTTGATCGCGATGGGATTGATCCAAGCCGCCGACATGTATCACCTGCCCGTCAGCACCACACACGTGCTGACCTCGGGCGTCGCCGGCACCATGGCCGCGAACGGTTCAGGCTTGCAGTGGTCGACAGTACGCAATCTTCTGATGGCCTGGGTGTTGACGTTGCCTGCGTCGATCTTGCTTGCGGGCGTACTGTTTGTGGTACTGAAGCACCTGTTCTGAGCTAGCCCATCTAGATCCGCAAGCACGGTGCAATGCCGTGCTTGCCCGGGTAAGCAAATCCCGCGTTATCGTTCCGGATACATTCGCGCACGCCGCTCAGGGGGTCGTCCTTGACCGTGTAACTTCCTGAGATGATCGTCGGCGACGCTTAATGCGCGTGATGTTTGCTGGCGTGCTGCTTGGCCGCATGCTCGGCGTGTTCGATCGCATGCAGCTTGTGGCCGTGCGCGAGGTGCGCATGATGGCTGGCCGTCTCGTGATCGCCCTTCTCGGCATGCTTGGCAGCTTCACGATGATGCTTGGCCGCTTCTTCCAGATGTTTTGCCGCTTCGTGGTGATGATGATGAATCTCGTGCTCAGTGTTCACGCAACTCTCCTCGACAGGCATGTACCCGACCCAGGTAGCCAGGTTCGTTCAGTCAAACAGAGGACGGTGTCACGCTGATGACGTCGCGCATTGCGTGTCGTGCACGCGATCACACATGAATGCACGCAACAATTGCGAAACAACACGTTCGCATCCTCGACACGTCACTGAACGAACGAAACAACGTTCGACATTTTGAAACATTGTTTTTACATACGCCTTGTTGCGATGTGCGCGCGAATCCTCAGTGATGCGCCTGCTTGCGTGAGGCTTTGCATGTTTCCGCGCGAGCAGCTTCACATGCCCAAGGAGATTGCCATGCGTACTTTGTCCCTTCTTCGCAAATCCATCGCCGCCGCTGGTGCGATGACGGCATTTGCGGCCCTTCCACTATCCCTGGCGATGGCACAGAGCACGCCGCAGTCGTCAGCGGCCATGCAAGAGCAACAAGCAGCCCAACAGCAGCAACCCATGCAGCAACAGGCGCCTTCGAGCACCACCCCATCAACTAGCAATGAAACAATGCCCGGCAAAGTGGATGACACCTGGATTACCACAAAGGTGAAGTCGAAGCTGGCTGCCGCCAAGGGCGTGAAAGCATCCGATATCTCGGTAAGCACGACAGACGGTGCGGTGACGCTTACCGGTACCGCGACATCCTCCAAGGAGAAGAGTCATGCGGTGCATCTGGCCAAGCAGGTGAAAGGCGTCAAAAGTGTCGACGCGTCGGGCCTGACCGTGACGGCCGCAAGCAGCCGGAGCAGCGGCACGCCGTCAGCGGGCACCGAATAATTCGAGGTCTTCAGGCAAGGCTGGGCCGGATGGGTTAGCGAGAATCCGGCCCAGCGGGTGACACCATTTATTCGCTTCCCTGCGCCGCAAGCTTATCCAGCGCCTCGCGCAGATAGGCCAGCGCTTCGTCGCGCGCCATTTCGTCGACATAGTCGGGCGTGCTGGCCACCGGTTCGCCATCGAGTTCGAGCACCAGCGACAGCGGCAGGCTGTGCAGCGTCACGGCACTGCCGCCTATCGACTTCAACTGTTTCTGCACCGCACCTGCAGCCTTCGGATCCTTGAAGGATTTCGACAGCAGCAACTCGTCGCCCTCGGAAGAAAACAGACGGAAGCGGAAGCTGCCATCCGTATCGCGGAAGCTCGCAAAGCGCGGCGATTTGACCGATTTCGAAAGCACCCTGGAGTGATCCGCATGCATCGTCACCGACGACATCGCGCGCAAGCCGATCGCGTCGCGCAACTCGGCCATCTTGGGACCGGCGATCGCGCGTGCCTTGCGCGCGCCCTCCTGCAGAATCTCCTCGATGGCGGCAGGCTTGGCGATCAGGCTTTCGTAACGCTCGCGCATCGGCGCGACATCCGCTTCGATCCGCTCGAACAGCACCTGCTTGGCTTCGCCCCAGCCGATGCCCTCTTCCAGCGCACGGCGGAACGCGGCGCTTTCGGCCTCGCTCGCAAACGCACGAAAGATGGTGAACAACGAGGAGCTTTCCGGATCTTTCGGCTCGCCCGGCATGCGCGAGTCGGTGACGATGCGCATGATCGTCTCGCGCAGCTGCTTGGCGCCGCCGGCAAACAACGGGATGGTGTTGTCGTAGCTCTTGGACATCTTGCGGCCATCGAGGCCGGGCAGCGTCGCCACCTGCTCTTCGATCACCACTTCCGGCTGCACGAAGAATTCGCGTCCGTAGATATGGTTGAAACGCTGCGCGATGTCGCGCGCCATCTCGATGTGCTGGATCTGATCGCGCCCCACCGGCACCTGCTGTGCGTTGAACGCGAGAATGTCGGCCGCCATCAGCACGGGATACATGTACAGGCCAGCCGTGACGCCCGCATCCGCGTCTTCGTTCGCTTCGGTGTTCTTGTCGACCGCCGCCTTGTAGGCATGCGCGCGGTTGAGCAGACCCTTCGCCGTGACGCAGGTGAGAAACCACGTCAGCTCCGGAATTTCCGGAATATCCGATTGCCGATAGAACGTGACCTTCTTCGGATCGAGTCCCGCCGCCAGCCATGTCGCGGCGATTTCCAGGCGCGAACGTTCGATGCGCGCCGGATCGTCGCTCTTGATCAGCGCGTGGTAATCGGCCATGAAGAAGAACGCATCCACCTCCGGGCGACGGCTCGCGGCGATCGCGGGGCGAATGGCGCCGACGTAGTTGCCGAGATGCGGCGTACCGGTGGTGGTGATGCCTGTAAGAACACGAGTTTGCATGGGGCGTTATCGGCTTTTACGAATGACGATGCCGCGCCCGCGCACGTTTGCGCGGGGCGGATTCGCGCAGTGTACGGGCAAAAAGAACCGAACGTGACCCGGCAGCCGCCGGCTCAGTCCGGCCCGCGCATCAGGGTGGACTTGCCGAACAGCGATTCGACCAGCTCGACCGCCAGTTTCGCGGTCTGATTGCGCTTGTCGTAGGCCGGGTTCAATTCGACGATGTCCACCGACCCCAGTCGGCCCGTGTCGGCGATCATCTCCATGCACAGCTGCGCTTCGCGATATGTCGGACCGCCGCGCACGGTGGTGCCCACGCCCGGCGCAATCGACGGATCGAGGAAGTCGACGTCGAAGCTCACGTGCAGATGCGTGTCGGCGTCGACGCCTTCAAGCGCTTCCTCCATCGTGCGTTTCATGCCCACTTCGTCGATGTGGCGCATGTCGTAGATGTCCATCTTCGCCTCGCGCACCAGGCGCTTCTCGCCTTCGTCGACCGAGCGGATGCCGATCTGGCGGAACACGTCCGGCGACGTCGCAGGCGCTTGATCGCCGATCTCGACCAGCTCGCGCGGACCGGTGCCGCACAGGCACGCCACGGGCATGCCGTGGATGTTGCCCGACGGCGTCACCTGCGACGTGTTGAAATCGGCATGCGCGTCGAGCCAGAGCACGCGCAATTTGCGCCCCTGTTCGCGGCAATGACGCGCCACCGCGCTGATCGAACCGATGGCCAGGCAATGATCCCCGCCCAGCATGATCGGCAGACGGCCCGCCTGCAGCTCGTGATGGATGGCGCCATGCACCGCGGTATTCCACGCGATGACTTCGGACAAGTGGCGATACCCGTTTTCCGGCGGCTGCCAGGGATTCATCGGACCGTGCAGATTGCCGCGATCCACCACGTCCAGGCCACGTCGGCGCAACTTCTCGCCTAGCTGGGCGACACGCAGGGCCTCGGGCCCCATCGATGCACCGCGATGTCCTGCGCCGATATCCGTCGGAACGCCGACCAGTGCAATCACCTGCTTACCCATACACCACTTATCTCGCGAAGGCTTGTCGAAGTGCTCAAGTGTAGCCGCTCGCCCCTCTTGCAAGCGTTATGCCCCTTCCCGGTGCCGGATGAGGCGGGGCATCGCCTGCCGCGACGTCTTTGGTAAATTGGGCGGATCGCGCCCAAGCAAGGATCTTGCGTGTCGCTCCGTCGCGTCGCCTCCATCGTGCTATTTGCCACGGGCCTGGCCTGGACCGCCGGGCAGGCCTGCGCACAGCAAGCGCCACCACCGCCGCCGGCCGGCATGCGCCCGCCACCGCCGGGCATGCCGCCTCCGCCGGGGTTCCCGCCGCCACCCCGGGGAAACCTGCCCCCGCCCCCGCCATGGGCACCGCCTCCGCATTCCGACGCCCCGCCGCTGCCGGCCGTATCGCCCGTGTCGCCTTCGCAGCCGACATCGGATGCACCGACAAACAACAGCGCCGCGACGCCACTTTCTACGCCCGCATCGCCCGCATCGCCCGTAGCCGCCGCCCCGGCACCGTCGCCCACCACAGCGACTGAAACACCGCAGACGCCATCCAACGCAAATGCCGACACAGCAGTCACCGGTCCCGACAAACCACCGCGCGCGACCTCGATCCTGCCCTGGTTGCTGCTGCTCGCCCTGGCGATCGTGCTGCTGGCATGGCGCGCCTCCTTGCGCAGAAGCCAGCAACTGGCGCTGGAAACCGAGCGTCTCTCGCGCCAGCAACGATTCCTGAAATCGGCCCATAACCAGTTGCAGGAGAAATCGCAGCAATTGAAGAAGCTGTCGATGCACGACCCGCTGACAGGCGTGCTCAACCGACAAGCGTTCGCGGCGGAATTGCGCGAACGCATCGATCATCTGTCGCGCTATAGCCAGCCGCTCAATCTGATCATGCTGGATCTGGACAACTTCAAAACGATCAATGATCGCCACGGCCATTTGGTAGGCGATGCCGCGCTGGGTCTCGTTACTGGTGTCGTGCGAGAACAACTGGTAAGCGACGATCTCTTCGGCCGCTTCGGCGGCGATGAATTCATGATCGCCTGCGCGGGACGCTCGCTAGAGGATTGCGCCACGCTCGCAAACGCCATCCGCACCGCCGTCTCTGCCCAATCGGGCTCACTCACACCACCGATACCCACGCTTACGCTTAGCATGGGACTCGCACAAGCCAACGCCAATAGCGGATACATGCCCGACGAACTGTTCGCACGCGCGGACGCCGCGCTCTATGCCGCCAAGCAGCGTGGTCGCAATTGCGTCGTGGTGGCCGATGACGGCATACCGGCCATGCCGGTCATGAATGTGCCGCGCAGGCATTTGTAGCGCGACGTTTCGAAGCACTGGCAGTTGTACGTCCCGGTACGTGCCAAGTACATCGAAACAGGAAGATGGTGCCGACAGTCCGACTTGAACGGACGACCTACCGCTTACAAGGCGGTTGCTCTACCAACTGAGCTATGCCGGCATTGGGCCGTCCATTCTAACAGGGCTTGGCTCAAAAACAGCCCGTGCTGTGCGATCCGATCGACGGATCGTGGATCGTGCTGCGCCAGTCGAAGTGGTTGCTGTCGGTGGGGATCAGGTCGAGCCAGTACTCCGGCACCGTTTCGGTGCGCTCGCTCATCTGGACCGGGAAACCCGCCGCCTGGATCTGATCGCGCCGTTTGCGCGCGTTAGCGGGATCTTTGAACAGTCCGAGCGAAACGGTGTTCTGGTCGTCGCCGGAACCGACCACGAAATAGTCCTGGATGTTGCGCGCGGCAAGCGCGCGCGCCTGGGCCAGCGCCGCGGCATGGCTTTGACTGGGCGGCAGATGGACCCACCATCCACGGGTTTGCGTGGTCTGTTCTTGTCGAGCACGCATGCGTTGAACCTGGGTGCTCAATGCATTGCGTGCGATGCGCAAGTCTTCTTGCGTCGCGAACGGGCCAAGCGCCATGCAGGCATAGCTGAGCGCGGTCGTGGACGCGGGTGTGAGTGCGGAGCTCGCGGAGGACGCCGGTTGCACAGGTGCCGGCGACGCAGCCGCCGTGGCTGGCGGCAATACGGACGCTGCTCGTGCCGCCGCGGAAGATGGGGGCGGCAATTCGGACAGAAGGCGCAGTTTCGGAACGCCCGGGTCGGTGACGAATCGCCGGTGCACGTCGTTCTGGCCCAGCAGCAGCCATGCGCCAACGGCGATATTGAGGGCGATCAGCAGAACGAACAGCAGGCGCAGGAGCATTCGGCCATCCACCGCGGCATCAGTGGTGTTGGATTCTAGGATGCGACGGGCACGGGATGTGAGTCCGCCCACACAAGCAGCCCACGCAAAACGCTGTCCGTGGAAAGTTCGCCCGAGACGCCCAGCAGCGGCAGCAAGACATCGGCGTCGCCGCCATCCAGCAAAAGTCGCAGGGAGCCACCGGCGTGCTGATCGGCCATGCGCCGTGCGAAGCGTTCCACCAGGGCAGCCACCGCGAGCCAGCATCCGGAAGCGACGGCATCGGCGGTGTTGTCGGCCATGTCGCGTATGGCACCCGGGCGCTCCGGGCGTACGCGCGCGGTGGCACCGAGCAAGGATTGCTGCATCAGGAACGGACCTGGCGCGATCAATCCACCGAGGTGCTGCCCATCGGCGCCGAGTGCGTCCAGCGTCAGTGCGGTGCCGATACCTGCCAGCACGCATGGCGCGTGCCCGGCAGCATGCGCGGCGACCATCGCCAGGAATCGATCGACGCCCAGCCGCTGCGGTTCGGGATAAGCATTGCGCACGCCGCATGCCTCGGCTGGCGTACGCACCCAGGTGATGTCATGCGCGAAGACGTCGGCGACGAGTTTTTCGATATCCGCTTCGCGCGCGGTATCGACGACCGATGCGCCTACAACACGCTCGGGTCGCATCATGCTTCGCCACACACTCGTCAGCTCGGCCGGCACATCGCCATCCCATGCTATCGCGCCGCGCGCGGACCAGCCGCCCGCCGCGGCCATCGCCCATTTCAATCGCGTATTGCCAAGATCGAGCAGGAGTTTCATGCGCGGCGCACCGTGACGTCCGCGCTGTCGATGCGATGCAAGCCCGCCCCGGTTTGCAACTGCAGCGCACCGCGCGCATCGATGCCCGCCCCGACGCCGTCGAGTTCACCGGCGGCACTGCTGACGCGCAACGGGATGCCGCGCAAGGCATCGTGTTCGGCGTATTCGTCGACGAACGCGGCAAAGCCTTCGCGTTCGAATTGATCCAGACCTTCGATCAAGCTGGTGATCAACGCGGCAACGGCACGGTTGCGATCCGGCGGCACACCGTGCGCGAGATCGGCCAGATCGCTCACCGGCTGACCGGCCTGCTCACGCAACGCGGGCGTCAATCGCAGATTGAGCCCGATCCCGATCACCGCCGCACACGGTCCCTGATACTCGCCACTGAGTTCGACCAGGATGCCGGCCAGCTTGCCGCCATTGGCCAGCACATCATTCGGCCATTTCAGTCGGGGACCGGAAACGCCCAGTACATGCAATGCACGCAACACGATGACACCGGTAGCCAACGACAAGCCCGACAGCGAAGCGAAGCCGGCGTCGAAGCGTTTCAGGCAGGACAGATAGATATTCAGCCCCGGCGGCGACAGCCAGCTTCGTCCGCGCCTTCCGCGTCCCGCAGTCTGGGTTTCGGCGAGTACGACGCTGAGGTCCGGCGCAGCCATGCCCCGGCGCTGCAGCTCGCTGGAAGTGGAATCGAGCTCCCAGTACACGTCCAGGGCGCCCAGCCGGCGGCCGGCGGCGGCGGCCAGATCGGCCCGGATCGACGACTCCTCCAGCATCTGGATCGGCCACGGCAATCGATAGCCGGCGGCACCGGCGGATTCGATCAGGACGCCGCGATGGCGCAAGGCCTCGACCTGTTTCCAGATCGCGGCGCGTGTGACTCCGATTTCGGCGGCCAGGCGGGAACCGGACAGCGGCTCGCCGGTGGCCAGGGCGGCCAGAAGTTGTTGCGGCTGCATGGTCTCAGTCTTCCTGGAGACATTCGACGTGGCGCGGCCGCTCAAGGGGATGGGAACCTGAACGTAGCATCGGGCAATTCTACCGGGAGGCAGTGCTTCGAAGTCGTACGACCCTGGCACTGGCATCCCCGAGGGGTTTCTGGGACTATCCGGTTGATAGGCTACCGCCTCGGGGGCTGATCGCCATGCGTGCCACACCACTGTTACTCGCAAGCGTGCTGAGCCTAGGCACCATCGCCAGTGCGTCGGCGACGGGTACCTCGACGGCAGGCACGTCCGGCTACAACTGCACCAACCAGTCCGGCGAGCGTTCCGCCAGCCGCGAATCGGCATCCACCGGCGGCGACACACTCAACATCCCGCGCGCAAGCAGCGCCACCCGGTCGGCCACGTCCAGCCACGCAAGCAGTTCCAGCAGCACTGACGAAAGCGCCACCCATTTGAGCGGTGCCGATGCGACGTCGTCCGGCTCCGCCCACAGCTCCGGCCTGGGCTGGCAATCGCTGCTGCCCGGTTCGATCCAGTAAGGCTCGTCGTTTAACCCAAAGCTTTCGACGCGGATCGATATCCGTGCCTTGCCGCGTTCAATGGGGCGGCAACTGCACGCTGAAGCGTGCTCCGCCGAATTCCGGCGAACGATCCACGGTCAATTCGCCGTTATAAGCGCGCACGATGTCCTGCACGATGGACAAACCGATGCCGTGTCCCTGCACGCGCTCGTCGCCGCGCACGCCGCGCTGCAGAACCTTCTCGATCTTGTCGTCGTCGATGCCGGGACCGTCGTCCTCCACGCTGAGCAACATGCCGGATCGTTGACGCCCGGACTGCGGCTGCATCTTTACCACCAGCAGCACGTGGTGCTGCGCCCATTTGAACGCATTCTCGAGCAGGTTGCCCATCAGTTCGAGCAAGTCGCCCTGTTCGCCGTAGAACGCCGCGCCATCGTCGATATCGAATTCGCACAGCACGTTCTTCGCGGCGTAGACCTTTTCCAGGCTTTGCACGAGATCCTCGGCATGCCCCGCGATCTTCACGGCGCTGGCGAATGTCTGTCGTCCGCCCGTCGCGGCGCGCGAGAGCTGGTAGGCCACCAGTTCGTCCATCCGGCGCACTTGATCGAGCACCGGCGTGCGTGCGGCCGATGGCATCTCGCTGGCCGATTCCACTTGCGAACGGATCACGGCCAATGGCGTCTTCAAGCTGTGCGCGAGATCGGCCAGCGTGTTGCGATAACGCGTGCGCTGTTCGCGTTCGCTATCGATGAAATCGTTGATACGCTCGGTAAGGCCAGTCAGTTCGAGCGGATATTGGCTATCCAGATGATCGCTGGCACCACGCTCGACGCGGCTCATGTCGTTGGCCACCTTGCGCAAGGGCGTGAGGCTCCAGCGCAACAGCAGCAATTGCAGCACGATCAGCATCACGCCGAGCGTTGCAAGCCATCCGACCAGGCTGCGCCGGTAGACCTCGTTGTTGCCTTCCAGCTCGTCTTCGGTCTGCGCCACCGTGAAGGTGAGATGCACGGGCGGGTGATCGGCCATGTCCAGCGCCACGCCGAAGCTGTAGTAGTAAAGCCGTCCAAGTTCGGTATCGACCGGGCCGACGAACTGATGATCCCCGGGCTCCAGCGGATGCAGGAAACTGAAATCCCGCCCCAGCGCGGAAGAAGATTCCCAATGGAAGCCGTTGTCGCCCAACACCACGGCATACAGGCCCGAACCGGGGCGCGAGAACATCGGGTCCGGCGGCGTATCGGGCATCAACGGCGTACCGTCGCGGCGCACGTCGGTGCCGGTGATGTAGGAAATCACATTGTCGTGCAGCCGATCCTGCAGCTTGTTGAGTTCGCTGGCCGAATAGGTGCGCGACAGCGTCCACCCGATGGCGCCGAGGAAGGCAGCCAACACGAGGCCGGTGGCAAGGGCCGCACGCGCCGCCAGTGAGAACGGGCGGCGCTCGGCTGCATCATTCGTCTTCGCTTCGAGGGATGGCAAAGCGATACCCGCGTCCACGCACCGTTTCGATGGGCTTCATCGTACCCTCCGAATCCAGCTTCCTGCGCAATCGGCCGATGAAAACCTCGAGTACGTTCGAATCGCGGTCGAAATCCTGCTGGTAGATGTGCTCCGTGAGGTCCGCCTTCGACACCAGTTCGCCGGCGTGCAGCATCAGGTATTCGAGCACCTTGTATTCGTAACTGGTGAGGTCCACGGGCTTGCCGTCCACCGTCACCGTCTGCGCGGTGGTATCGAGCTTGATCGGACCGCAGGCCAGCACCGGCTTGGACCAGCCGCTCGCGCGTCGCACCAGCGCGTTGATGCGCGCCAGCAGTTCCTCGACGTGGAAGGGCTTGACCAGGTAGTCGTCGGCGCCGTGCTTCAAGCCTTCGACCTTGTCCTGCCAGCTGCCGCGTGCGGTGAGGATCAGGATGGGATAGCGCTGACCGGCTTCGCGCAACGCCCGGACCAGGTCCATGCCCGACATCTTGGGAAGGCCAAGATCGATGATGGCCAGATCGAACGGCACTTCGCGACCCAGGTAGATGCCTTCTTCACCATCCTGGGCGGTATCCACGGCAAACCCGTCGCGCTTCAGGCGCGCTGCGAGTGTTTCACGCAACGGCGCTTCGTCTTCGACCAGGAGGATGCGCATCAGTGTTTCTCCTTTTTGTTGCTTCCGCCATTGGGGGATTTCTTTGGGAGGGATTGTGCCGCAGCCGGCGCATGCGCGGCATCCGAGGGCACGGCGAGCACGCGCACGTGACCTTCGGGAGTGAGCACCTTGATGCGGTACTCCACCTTGCGCCCGATGTGACGCGGCTCCGCCGAAAGCACTTTGCCACCTTCGCGTTGCTGGACTTGCTGCACCGCTTGGTCAAGGCTCAGGCCGGACTGTGGCGGAGAGGACTGGGCGGAGGCCACACCGGCCATGACCCCCCCAGCCGCGACCATCCATGCTAGTAACTTAGAACCCATAGTTCCGTGATGAATGCCGGTCGACACCCGGCTGATGCGACATACTGCGGAACCGGGGCTGAATATTGACCGGACGGCTGTCAGCGCCTTAGGCCGCGACCAGCACCGGCGCCACGGCCTGCTCGATCAGCGCCCATCCCGCGCCCGGCAGATGCGCGCCCTCACTCAGGGTGCGGCGGAAGCCGCGGGCCCCGGGCTCGCCCTGATACAGGCCCAACAGATGCCGGGTGATGTGCTTGAGCGCGGTGCCGCGCGCCAGTTCGGCCTCCACGTATGGCCGCATATGTTGCAAGACGCTTTCACGCGTGGGCATCGGCATGTCATAAAGCGCCGCTTCGATGCGCGCCAGCACGTAGGGGTCGTGGTATGCCGCACGTCCCAGCATCACGCCATCGACGTGCTTCAAGTGTTCACGCACCGCGTCCACCGTCGTGATGCCGCCGTTGATGACAACGATCAGATTCGGAAATTCGCGCTTGAGCCGATACACGCGCTCGTAATCGAGCGGCGGTATTTCGCGATTTTCCTTCGGCGAGAGGCCCTGCAGCCACGCCTTGCGCGCGTGCACGGTCAGCACCTCCACGCCCGCCGCCAGCATCGTTTCGGTGAAATGCTGCAGATCGGCGTACTCGTCCTGATCATCGACGCCGATGCGGCACTTCACCGTCACCGGCACCGTAACGGCATCGCGCATCGCCTTCACGCAATCGCCCACCAGCGCGGGCTCGCGCATCAGGCACGCGCCGAAACGCCCCGACTGCACGCGATCGGAAGGACAACCCACATTGAGGTTGATCTCGTCATACCCCGCCTGTGCGCCGAGACGCGCCGCTTCCGCCAGCTCCTGGGGATCGCTGCCGCCCAGCTGCAACGCGACGGGATGTTCCTGCTGGCTGTGTTCAAGCAAACGCAACTGCTTGCCGCGCACCAGCGCGGCGCTGGTCACCATCTCGGTGTAGAGCAGCGCGTGCGGCGAAAGCAGGCGATGGAAATAACGGCAATGGCGATCCGTCCAGTCCATCATGGGGGCAACGGATAGCTGGAAATCGCTGGGATTGAGGTTCTGCATGGCGGACATTCTACCCGGCCGGCCATCGGGGGTCGTTTCAACCCGCGCAGCTATACGGGGGAGGTCCACCCAACGACGCCGCTTGCCGTACGGGGCGCATGGCGTCTTTGAGAAACCGGAACATTCGGATTCAACACGTTGTTGTCCGTCGCCAGATGCCCCGGATAGATGGCCCATGTCCATTTCCGAGGATGCTGATCGTCTAAACAACAAGCTCCCCCACGTGACCCACGAAATGGAGATCAGCCCCATGTCTTCGCAACAGGCTCTTCAACCGGAAGTTCAAACACTTGTGAACGGCATCGCCATGGGCGAGTCACCGCGCTGGCACCAGGGACGCCTGTGGTTTGCCGACTGGGGGGCACAGCAAATCGTCGCCGTCGATGTTTCGGGGCGTAGCGAGGTGATGATCGAAACCCATCTTGACCTTCCCTTTTCCATCGACTGGCTGCCCGATGGACGGCTTCTCATGGTGGCAGGGCGAGAAAGCCTGGTATTGCGCCAGGAAGCAGACGGCACAGTCGTAACCCATGCCGATCTACGCAGCGTCTCCGAGTTGGGTTGGAACGAAATCGTCGTAGACAGGCATGGACGCGCTTACGTCAATGGCGGGCCTGGCGTCATCGCTGTCGTGACTCCTGACGGATCCGCGCGACAAGTGGCCGACAACATCGCCTTCCCCAACGGCATGGCCATTACGCAGGACGGCAGGACGCTGATCATCGCCGAGTCGCATGGAAGACGGCTCACCGCCTTCGACATCGACGCAGATGGAAGCCTAAGCCATCGGCGCGTGTGGGCCGACTTGGGAAATGGCTGTCCCGACGGCATCTGCATCGACGCTGACAACGCCGTCTGGTATGGAGACGTGCCGAACAAACGCTGCGTACGTGTGCGTGAAGGTGGAGATGTGCTCCAAACGATTACGCTGGATCGCGGCTGCTTTGCCTGCATGCTCGGAGGAGCGGAAGGCAAAACCCTGTTCATGGTGGCGACCGAGTGGCGTGGCATGGAGAACGCTTCCGCAGTCGCGTCCGAACGAACCGGGAAAATAGTGATCGCCGAAGCGCCCGCAGCGGCGGCTGGACGGCCTTGAGTACGACGCGGCACACCCCGCTTCCTGCCGCAGTCGAAAGCAGACATAACAGATGTCCCTGATGGGGTCGCTTTACGGAATTGTCAGGTTCGCGTCGAGGCCGGATGTATGCGGCGAGATGGCCGGGACCGGCCTCGCGTAAGCCGGTTCTACCGGCGTATTCCTAGGGATGGTCTGGCGACGGCGCATCCACATATTCCTGGCCTGCCGCGCCCTGTCCGGCTTGATAAATCGTGGCTATGGAACGGTACGGGCGTAACCCTTGCCGATCGCGTAAAATAGGCGTCCGGCCACGATCCCCAAGCAGCTTCAGCCAGGTCTGCGGCAACCGCGATCCCTCGCGAGTCCCGCTCGAGCAGTGGCCCGCTACTCCCTTAATTGCAACCCGAGAAGACATCACGATGGTGGCTTTGGCGACCGAACAAGTTATCGATGTGCATCACTGGAACGAAAGCCTTTTCAGCTTTCGCACCACGCGCGACCCCAGCTTCCGCTTCGACAGCGGCCAGTTCGTGATGATCGGCCTGGAAGTGGACGGCCGTCCGTTGATGCGCGCCTACTCCATCGCCAGCGCGAGCTGGGAGGAGCACCTGGAGTTCTTTTCGATCAAGGTGGAAAACGGTCCGCTCACTTCGCGTCTGCAGCACCTCAAGCCCGGCGACAACCTCACCGTCAGCCGCAAGCCCACCGGCACGCTGGTGCTTACCGATCTCAAACCCGGCAAGCATCTTTATCTGCTCGGCACCGGCACGGGGCTGGCGCCGTTCATGAGCATCATCCGCGATCCGGAAACCTACGAGCGCTATGAAAAGATCGTGCTGGCGCACGGCGTGCGCAACATCAGCGACCTGGCGTATTCGGACTATCTGCAAAACGAACTGCCCCAGCACGAATACCTGGGCGAGCTGGTACGCGAAAAGCTGATCTACTACCCCACCGTCACGCGCGAATCGTTCCGCAATCGCGGCCGCATCACCGACAACATCGTCGATGGCGCGATGAGCCAGGCGATCGGCCTGCCCACGCTCAATCCGGAAACCGATCGCCTGATGCTGTGCGGCAGTCCCGCGATGCTCGACGATCTGTGCGCGCTGCTCGATGCACGCGGCTTTCACGCATCGCCGCGCACGCGCGAACCGGGCGACTACGTGATCGAGCGCGCCTTCGTCGAGAAGTAATGACGCGAGGCGGCGCGAGATCGCTCAACTGCGCACGCGCCCCTTGCCTTCGTTGTCCCAGTAACCGAACACGCGACGCGCGATGAACTTGTAAAGCCGCTTGCCCGTCGCGCGCCACAAACGCGAGTGCCACGCGGGCGTTTTCAACATCGCATGCTGGCGCTTGCTGAGCGCATGATCGCAATAGGTGCGCTTGTGCTTGAGCAGATGACGCAGATCCTCGCGCGCAAGCAGGCGGAACAAGCGGCCGCGACGGCCGCGCGTCCAGGCGATCTGGAAATCCACCAGTGCGGGACGTCCGTCGCTGCGCACCAGCCAGTTCGGCTCCTTCGCCAGATCGTTATGCACCACGCCGTGGCGATGCAGTTGCGCGAGCAAGCGCAACGCATCGCGGTAATAGGCGGGCTCGCACGGCTGCGCCTGTTGCATCGGTTGGCCGGCGATATAGCCGCGCAGAAGTTCACGGCCGTCCCAGCCGAGCAAGGGCGGCACGCCATCGACGCCGTCGAGCTTCGCCAACGCCCGCGCCTCGCGCGCGGCGGCGCGGCGCGCGAACGCACGCGCCCACCAGCGCGCGGCGCGGATATCGCGGCGAATCATCCGCACACCGTCGCGCTCGACGATTTCGATGCGGCCGAGTTCATCGGCTTTGAGCAGGGTGGGTTCGACGTTTGACACAGGATTACCGATGGGTGGATCGCGAGCGACTTGCAGGCTGCATCGCGGCATCGGAGTATTGTGGCCGATCTGCGGCGACGCCGCTGCTGGCAAGGATCATCCGCTGGACATCGCGTTCTACATTCTCGGTGGCGTACTGATCGTCGGAGGACTGATCGCCGCCGTGCTGCCCACCCTGCCCGGCATCCCGATGATCTTCGGCGGCATCTGGCTTGTCGCCGCCGTGGACAATTACCGGCATCTGGGCACAGGCTGGTTGATCGCCCTGGGTGTGCTGGCCGCATTCGGCGTGCTGGTGGATTTCATCGCCACATCACTGGGCGCCAAACGCCTCGGCGCCAGCCGGCAAGCCGTGTGGGGTGCGTCGCTGGGAACCCTGATCGGCATGTTTTTCGGCCTGCCGGGCCTGGTCCTCGGGCCGTTCGTGGGCGCGCTGATCGGCGAATTCGCTTCCAGCAAAAGCGTGCTGCGCTCGGCGCACGTGGGCCTGGGCACGTGGCTGGGCCTGCTGTTCGCCACGCTGCTCAAACTGGTGATTTCGCTGGTCATGGTGGGGTTGTTCGGGTTCGTCATGGTGTTCGGATAGCCACCCCAACCTTGGGTACATGACGGGCGGCACTCGCTGCCCTTACTCTCGGCCCACTTCACCCTGGGGATCTCCAACATGATCAAACGCCTCGCCTTCGCCGTGGCGGTTGCACTGGCTGCCACCGGATCGGCTTACGCACAAACCCAAGCGCCGCAGGCACCCGCCTGGGTCGCTCGCAGCAACGCAGATGCTCAGGTACTGCTCGAAGAGCAGGCACGCTTCAGTCCCGAATTCGCCACGCAAGTGGGCCTGCCCGGCTATGACGACAAGGTGGCCGACCTCAAGCCCGATCTCGACGCGCGCATGCGCGCCGCGCTGGTGGATACCAAAGCCAAGCTGGAAAAAATGCTGGCGACGGAAAAAGACACCCATGTGCGGCAGGACCTGCAGATCATGCTCCACACCGTGAATCTGCAGATCGAAGGTATCGACCTCAACCACAAATACTTGCTGCCGTATCAGGATGTCGCACAGCTGATCTTCGGCGGCGAGTTCTATCTGTTGAAGGATGAAGTCGATCCCAAGCGCCGTGCGCTCGCGGTGAAACGCCTGCAGTGCTATGTCGGCCAGGCACCGGGCTGCACGCCCATCACCAAGCTCGCCGAAGCGCAAACCGCCGAACGCCTCGGCGAAAAAAACCTGCTCGGTCCTTACAAGCTCGACGTGGAGCAGCGGCTTTCCAACACGCAGCGCTATACGCAAGGCATCCGCCAACTGTTCGCCAAGTACAAGCTCGACGACGCCCAGGGCAAGGCCGCGCTCGATGCGATGGACAGCCAGCTCAAGGAATACGATGCGTGGACGCACAGCACCATCGTGCCGCGCGAACGCAGCGATTTCCGCCTGCCCGAGCCTTTGTATGCCTACAGCCTCAAGCAAGTCGGCATCGACATTCCGCCCGAGCAACTCATCAAGCAGGCCGAACTGGAATTCGTCGAACTGCGCTCGACGATGCAGGTGATAGCGCCGACCGTGGCGAAAGCCGAAGGCATCAATGCCACCGACTACGGCGACGTGCTCAAGGCGCTCAAGCTGCAGCAACTCGGCAAGGACGATGTCGTGCCGTGGTACCACCAGATCATCGGCAAGATCGAAGACATCATCCGCCGCGAGCACATCATCACCTTGCCTCAGCGCGACATGCAGATGCGCCTGGCCTCGGATGCCGAAGCCGCCGCCACGCCGGCACCGCACATGGACCCACCGCCGCTCATCGACAACCACGGCGAACGCGGCACCTTCGTGCTGACCATGGGCAACCCGTCGGCGAGCAAGGATGCGTCCGACGCCTATGACGACTTCACGTATAAAGCCGCCGCGTGGACGCTCACCTCGCACGAAGGACGTCCCGGCCACGAACTGCAATTTGCCGCGATGGTGGAACGCGGCGTATCGATCGCACGCAGCCTGTTCGCTTTCAATAGCGTGAACGTGGAAGGCTGGGCGTTGTACTCGGAAGCGGAGATGCTGCCGTACGAACCGCCGGCCGGCCAGTTTGCCGCGCTGCAGGCTCGCCTGATGCGTTCCGCCCGCGCCTTCCTCGATCCGATGCTGAATCTGGGCATGATCAGCAAGGAACGCGCGCACGATGTCCTGCGCTACGACGTGGGCCTTTCCGAAGCACTGACGCGCGAGGAACTGGACCGCTACACCTTCAACAGCCCCGGCCAGGCCACCTCCTACTTCTACGGTTACATGCGCCTGCAGCAACTGCGCCTGGAAACCGAGCTTGCGCTGGGCAAGAACTTCAATCGACAGGCCTTCAACGATTTCGTGATCAACCAGGGCCTGCTGCCGCCCGAGCAGTTGGCCGAAGCGGTGCGTACGCAGTTCGTTCCTTCGCAGCAGAAGAAATAATCGCCGGGTGCAGGCGGAGCACACGGCGCCGCCTGCACGGATAATCCGACTGGCAAAAGCGGTTCAATCCAGAAGCACGCCCACAACCTTGCCGTCATCCCGGCGCAGGCCGGGATCCAGTGGCGAACACGTATGAGGTACGCGAAGTGGATTCTGAGTGCTTCGCACAACGTATTTAGACTGGATCCCGGCCTGCGCCGGGATGACGAGAGGTATTTGGGCGGTTCGCCACCAGATATACGCGTTGTGGTTTCAACGAAGCCATGCAACGGGATACGTCCACTTCACGCCCGCACGTTCGGCACCACATAGAAGAACACCGCGAGGAATTGCAACACACTCCCCGCCAGCACAAAGAAATGCCACACCGAATGGTGATACGGCAGCCGGCGCCACAGATAGAACGGCACGCCCAGCGTGTACGCCGCACCACCTGCGAGCACCAACACCATGCCGCCGATCTGCAGATGCGTCAGCAACGGCCGGAACGCGACGATTCCCACCCAGCCCATGGCCACGTACAACAACACGGCGAAGCGCCGATAGCGCCTGAGCATGCCCAGCTCCAGCGCACTGCCTAGCAAGGCCAGGCTCCACACGATTCCAAAAAGACTCCAACCCCAGGTGCCGCGCAAAGCGATCAACGTGAACGGCGTATAGGTGCCGGCGATCAGCAGGAAGATCGCGATGTGATCCAGCGTACGCAATACGCGCCGCGCCGATTCGACGCGAATCGAGTGATAGAGCGTCGATGCCGTGTAAAGCAGGATCAGCGAGCTGCCGTAGACCGCACTCGCCAGGACATCACTCGCAGTGCCTCCGAGGGCGGCGCGGATGACCAGGAGAACCAGCCCGGTAATGCTGAGCAGGATACCAATGCCGTGAATGACGCTGCTCGCCAGTTCATCGCCGACACCGTAGCGCGGTAATGCCAATCCACCTGCTGCAGACATGCCAACCGCTCCCGGGCAACTCGACAGATCGTCGAACCAAACCGACACGTTAACCGTTCGGCTTCTCATTGCCTAATAGCAAAACGGCATCAAGGCTCGATGATGAATGCGCCGAATGCGATGCCTAGGTTCCATCCGCGTCCTTTGCCGCTCAGCGCGAGCGACACGTTGCCCTTGGTCAGCACCTGGCTGTCCGCGCTTGCCGACGCCCCGGCATGCGCTTCAGCGGTGGCGTAGTGTCCCAGCACTTCGCGAATGTTGTAGACGCCGGTGAAGGCGCCGTGGCCGTCGTCGACCTCGGTTTTGCCGAAGGTCAGGCCGCCGCCTTTCGCACGGATGTGCACGTGCATGCTCTGGCCGTTGTTGCAGGTGATGGTGCCGCTGCCGGTCGCCGTCTTGTAGAACACCGACCATCCGGACAAATTGAACCGCATGTGACAGTCGATGTCGGCATGCGCCGGCGCCATGGCCCCTAGCCCGGTAAGTCCGAGCAAAGTCGCGGCCACCCATTTGATCAAGCCCGTCGTTTTCATGTGCTTCCACCCTCGCATCGCACAACCCTGCGGATTGTCGCAAAAGCCAGGGAGTCGATTTCGTGAAAGCAGTCATCACGAGGAGTGCACGCCGCGCCAAGCCGCGTCCGTGCAGGATGCGCGCCACGGATGTCGCCTCCCCGACGTCCGTCCATCCTGCAACCCCGCACCCTTGCGGGGTTCTTTTTTTTTAACGCCGCCGGTTTTCGGGCCTCCCGGGCGCCTATTGCGCAGATCCGGGCGACAGGCATAGGCTGAAGCCGCGCCCGCCACGATCCCCCTGTGTCCCCACACAGCGTGGTTCCAAGCGCAACACAATCCACATCGTCGTCAGGAGGTCGCCTTATGTCGTCCGCAAGCCTGGCTGTCGTTCGTCCTGCGCACCCGGATATGGTGCGCGTTGTCGCGCTCAGCGCGGCCATCGCCCTCAACCTCGCTGCGTTGTTGTTTGCCATGCGGCCCCTGGCGCCGCAGTTTGCCGCCGCGCTTGAATCGGCCAGGGTCGAAACCGTGCGTATTATCCAGCCGCCGCCCAAGCCGCTACCGGTTCCGGATATCGTGCTCAAGCCCTTGCCCAAGCCGGTACACATGCCGCCCGTGCATGCACCCGTCCACGTGGAGCAGCACACCGCGCCACCCGTGGTAACCACCACCGAACCATCGCAGAACAGCGAGCCCGTCGTGCCGACGGTACCAACCGTTACGCCACCTTCCACGCTGCCCGGCATCGTGTCATTGGCATACCGCGCATCGCCGCTGCGCTTCCCGGCACAGGCGATACGCATGCACATGAAAGGCACGGTGCTGTTGCGCGTGCTGGTGGACGAAAACGGCAAACCGGTCGACGTGGTGATCGAACAAAGCAGCGGTTATCCGTTGCTGGACAAAAGTGCGCGTGAACAGGTCCTGGCGGGCTGGTCGTTCCAACCCGCGACCACGGATGGCCATGCAGTAAAAGCGTGGGCGCGTGTTCCGGTAAATTTTGCGTTACAGGAACTTTGAAGCGACGCGCCTAGGGATGCTCTGATCAATTCTACGTAAGCGTCACCAGCTCTGTTTGTTCGCAGGCCACAGGGCCGTCGGCGAAGGCAGACTGGCGGTCTGTCGAGACGACGGACCGAAGGCATGCGGACAAACAGAGCTGGCCCCACCTGTTGAAATTTTGACGACGGGTGATGTCCAGAAGGCCCGCAGCCTGCGCCGCGCGACACAGCCTGCGGGCCTTCTGGACATCATGCCGCTTGCGTAGAATTGATCAGAGCATCCCTAGCACCGGGGAATCGGGACCCGGCCAGTATCCAGCGACTGGTCCGGGTCTCGTTCCACGGCTATCGGGGTAATGTCAGCGTGACGTAGGCGCCACGGCCGCAGGCTTGCGCGTCGCATGCACGATCGCCCAGATCAGCCCGAACAACAGCAGCGCCGGCAGGCATACGGGAAGCAGCGACAGCGCCACGATCGGCAACACCAGCAGCATCACCAGGCCGCCGATGAAAAGGCCGATGGCGCCTGCAAGCAAGCCGAAGATTCCGCCGATCAATCCGAAGACGACCTTGAAGATCAGGCCGATCAGCGACCCTACGATCCACAGCGCTCCCACTATCACGCAAATCAGCATCAGCTCGATCATGTCCGTTCTCCGATATCGGCCATACGGTCAGATGCGTCCCGCGCCACAAAGGTTTAAGGACTTGCGTTGCTAAGCATAGGCCGATGCGGAATCCCGTCCATGCTGCAAAAGTCATGGTTGATATCCGCACACCCTGTTCGCCTTACGTCTGTTTAACGATGGGCATGCTCCACTGCCGACATCTACGGTCTGCCTACGAGAGTCATGCGTACTTACCGACACAGTCTTAAAGCACTTCGCGATGTTGCGCTCGCGCAGTCATTCGAAAAAAATCCGGATCTCGCGTCGTTGTCGCGCGAACTCGGCGGCATCATCCATCGCGATGCGCAAACGCTTGCGGAGGGTTTGTCCGATCTTCGTCGCGGCCATCGCGGATTCGAACGCTGGCTCGTCGCGCGTCGTGGCCGTCCTGGCGTGAGCGTGCTGGTGATGGCATGGCCACCCGGTTACACCACGCCGTCGCACGATCATGCGGGCTTGTGGGGCATCGAGTTGAGCCTGTACGGCGCGCTGGAAGTGGAATCGTGGACGCGCCCGTCGACATCTCATCCGTGGCAGTTGCGCGGACGCGATTGGCTGGGGCCTGGCGATGCGACCTGGTTCGACAACGACATGCCCTATATGCATCGCTGCCGCAACCTGTCGCGGCAGGAGACTGCGCTGACGCTGCACGTTTACGGCGGCGATCTGGACGATTACGCCACCTACGAACCGGTCGAAGCCGAACCGTTCTGGCAGACACAGCCGCAGCGCGCAAGGATTGCCGGTCCTCTTCGCGTTTGATGTGACGTCAAAAACAAAGCTTCACCCACACCTCAAGGAATGACATGTTTCGACGGGTCGCCATTGTCGGCGGCGGCGCCGCGGGGGCCACGCTGCTCAGCGAATTGCTGGAGCGCCCTGTTGCGCAACCGCTGCATCTGGATTGGTATACCGCCGGCGCGACGCCAGGTCGTGGCGTCGCTTACAGCACGCGCTCGAAACTGCATCTGTTGAATGTGCGTGCGGCGTCGATGGGCATGTTCGCCAGCCGTCCCACCGGCTTTCTGGAATACATGCAGAAGCAGGATCCCAGCATTTCGGGCACCGATTTTTTGCCGCGCTGCTGGTACGGCGATTACCTCGAAGCGGAAACCGCGAGCGCGCTGCGCCGCGCGAAGGAACGCGGTCACGATGTACGCGTCGTGCCGTACGCCGTGGAAGCCGTCGTGCCTGAAAACGACGGCGTGACGTTGTTCCAGGGCGAATCCACCACGCGCGTCGAGGCGGCGGTGCTGGCGCTCGGCTCGCTCGCGCCGCGCCCGCTTCCCGGCGTGGGCGATGCGGCCATCGCAAGCGGCCGTTATGTCACCATGCCATGGCAGTTCATTGCGAGCGCGAAGCCCGACATAAAGCAGCACCATGTGTTGGTCGTCGGCCTGGGCCTCACGGCCGTCGACATACTGCTCGAGCTTGCCGACAAATGGCCCAATGCCCGCTTTACCGCCATTTCCCGGCACGGCGGATTGCCGGAGTCGCATCAATCCAGCGCGTCGCTCCCTTATGAAGATTGCGCCGAGCTTGTCGAGACGATGTGCGACGCGCCGGATATCCGCACCTGGATGCATCTTCTGCGCGACTCAGTCACGCATGTCGACGACTGGCGCAGCGTGATCGACTGCCTGCGGCCGCACACATCGTCGCTGTGGCAAGCGCTGCCGCGCGCCGAACGTGCACGCTTCCTGCGTCACGCACGCTGGATGTGGGAACGCGCAAGGCATCGCATGGCGCCGCACGTGGCGCAATCCATCAACGTGCTCGAACAGTCGGGACGACTGCGACGCCTGCGAGGCCATATACACGGTGTCGCCCTCACCGACAGCGGCGTGCAGATGACCTTCCTGCCCAAGGGCGAAACGACGGAACAAACGCTGGATGCGGACATCATCATCCAGAGCACCGGCTTGGAAACCGATGTGCGCCGCACCAGTCACGGACTGCTGCAGCAGCTGATGACCAACGGCCATGTCCGCTCCGATCCTTTCGGCCTCGGCATCGAGGCCACCCCGGACGGCCGACTGCTGCACGACGGCAAAGCCTGGCCGCGCTTCTTCGCCATCGGCAGCCTGTTGCGCGGCACGCTGTGGGAATCCACCGCCATGCCGGAAATCCGCCAGCAAGCGCGACAGCTCGCCGATCGCATCCTGGCCGATTAGGGAACGTAGCGGCCCGCCTGGCGGCCGCGCAGTAGTTTTGTTCGCGGCTCTTAGCGCGTGCGAGAATCGCCCGTACTATGAGCCTCCCACAGCTTGTCACCCTGCTCGCCATGCTGCTGCATGTGGCGGGAATCGTCGCCGCGATGCACGCGATGATGAACACGCGCACGCCGCAAGGCGCGTTTGCCTGGGCGCTGGGCCTGGTGTTCCTGCCGTACGTGACGCTGGTGCCCTATCTCTATCTCGGGCGACGTCGCTTCGAGGGCTATGTCACCTTGCATCGTGCGCATCGCCAGCGTCTTTCCGAAGCGTCGCTGCGCGGCGAATTTCCAGGCGTGCCTCCATCGTGCACGCAATACGCGGCACTGGCGCAGATGCTGGGCAACAGTTTTCATCCCGGACAACAGTTGCGTTTGCTCATCGACGGCGAGGCAGCGTTCCAGGCGATGTTCAGCGCCCTCGCCCAGGCCGAGCGCTGCGTGCTGGTGCAGTTCTTCATCTTCCACGACGACAATCTCGGCCGCCGCATGCAGCAGGCGCTGCTCGAGCGCGCCGCCGCCGGCGTGCAGGTGTACGTGCTGTTCGACGGCATCGGCAGTCACGCCCTGCCCAGGCATTACGTGGAGACCCTGGCGCAAGGCGGCGTCGCCATCCATCCCTTTGCCACCGAGCGGCGCAGCAATCGTTTCCAGCTCAATTTCCGCAATCACCGCAAGATCGTGGTGGTCGATGGCTGGACCGGTTTCGTCGGCGGCTTGAACGTGGGCGACGAATACCTGGGCCTGAAACCGCCGCTGTCGCCATGGCGCGACACGCACCTGCAGATGAGCGGCCCGGCGGTGATGGACTTGCAGCGCAGCTTTGCCGTCGATTGGCATTGGGTCACCGGCGAACTGCCGCCGATGCTCCCGCCGCGTCCCGCACAAGGCAGCGCCGACACATTGATTACCGCGACCGGCCCCGCCGATCCGCAGGAAACCTGCTCGTTGTTCTTTACCGTGGCGATCAACGCGGCGCGTCGGCGCCTGTGGCTGACCACACCCTACTTTGTTCCCGACCAGGCGGTGATGTCGGCCTTGCGATTGGCGGTGATGCGCGGCGTGGATGTGCGCGTGCTGCTGCCGTCACGCCCGGATCACCGCACGGTGTTCCTGGCCTCCACGCTGCATGCGCACGATGCCATCAACGCCGGCATCCACGTGTATCGCTATCAACCTGGATTCGTGCATCAGAAGGTCATCCTGATCGATGACGACACGGTCAGCATCGGCAGCATGAACCTGGACAACCGTTCGTTCCGTCTCAATTTCGAAATCGGCGCGATGAATGTGGACCGCACTTTCGCGAAAGAGGTGGAACACATGTTGATCGACGATTTCGCTCACGCGGTGGAAGTCACGCGCGACGAATACCGCAAGGCGCCTTACCTGCGCCGCCTCGCCATGCATATAGCTCGACTGTTTGATCCGATCCTGTAAACGCCTAATCGCCGCGCCACACGCCACGCCAGTCGCCGCCGCGCACGATCCAGGCCACCGTTGCGCCGACAAAGGCACCGACCAGCTCCCAGAACACGCGCAGGCCGATATTGTCCGGATCGTGCACCTGGGCCAGCTTGGCTTTCAACAGTTGAATCGACTGCAACTGGCCATAGTTGAAATAGAACAGATCCCACGCGTCGCCACTGGCCGTCAGCAACAGCGACAACAGAAACGCGACGCTGAGCTTCTTGAGCGGACTCCAGCCCTGCCGGCGGCCGATCGCATCCACAATGAGGTACAGCACGAAGGCCACGGCGGCACTGATGCCACCGGCTTCCAGGCCGCCCACCAGGCCATATCCCATCCACGATTGGTCGTAGTGCATAAGTCGGTGCGTTCCTCGGATCGATCGCTTGCATTATGCCGCGCCTTGGCAGTGGAATCTTGCGACAACGACTTGCCCGAGCCTAACCCATGCACCGCCACGCCGCCCTGATCCTCGTCGACGTCCAGCCCGATTTCATGCTTGGCGGCGCACTGGCCTGCCACGACGGCGACGCCATCGTGCCCGGTGTCGACGACCTGCTGCGCCGGCGCCTTTTCAGGCAGACCGTGGCGACCCAGGACTGGCATCCGCGCGGACATGTCTCGTTCGCGAGCATGCATGCCGGCGCCAAGCCGTTCCAGGAAATCCCGCTTTACGGCTACCCGCAAACGCTCTGGCCCGACCACTGCGTGCAAGACACGCCCGGCGCCGCGATGCATCCGGATATCGACTGGTCGCCCCTGGACCTGATCCTGCGCAAAGGCAACGACCCGGATGTGGATTCCTATAGCGGCTTCCGCGAGAACCACGGACCCGACGGCACACGCCCCAGCACCGGACTGGCCGGATGGTTGCGCGAACGCGGCGTGAGCGAGGTTTATGTCGCCGGCCTGGCGCGGGACGTGTGCGTGCTGTGGACGGCGCAGGATGCGCTCACGCTCGGTTTCCGCACCCATGTGCTGTGGGACCTTACACGCCCTGTCACACCCGATACCGATGAAGCGACGCGCGCCACCTTGATGTCGCTGGGCATCGGGGTCGTCGATGCCGCGTCGGAGCTTGCCTAGGCGTCGTCCTCGCCGGAGACGGTGACATGCACCTGATCATCGTCGTCGATGCGCACGTCGATGTTCATCGGGCAGCAGCACACCTGGCAGTCTTCGATATAACTCTGTGCGCTTCCTGCCGTCGGATCGACCAGGATGCCGAAGTGTTCACCGCAATAAGGACACTGGATGGGGTACGGAGCGAGCATGGCGCCAGTGTAAATCCATCAGGCTGCCGCACGCGCGGAAAGTTGCGCAATCGCCGCCGGAATGTCCGCGGGCGCCTGCACGGTGAGCATGCGCGGCGCGTCGGCCTCGCCCAGGCCGTTCTCCAGTTCGTGTTCCCAGGTCACGTGATAGGGCATGTGCACGCCCCAGCCGCCCAGGCGGATCACCGGCTCGATATCCGAGCGCAGCGAATTGCCCACCATCGCAAACTGCGCGGGCTCCAGCGCAAACTCCGCCAACACCCGGCGATAGGTCGCGGTGTCTTTCTCCGACACGATCTCGATGCGCTGGAACAGATCGGACATCCCCGACTGCATCACCTTTTTCTCCTGATGGAACAGGTCGCCCTTGGTGATCAGCACCACCGCATGCCGCTCGGCCACGGCCGCGACCGCCTCGCGCACCCCCGGCAGCAGCTCCACCGGATGCTGCAGGACATATTTTCCGACCTCGACCAGCCGGTGAATATCCGCCGCGGAGATGCGCCCCTCGGTGATCGCGATGGCCGTTTCCACCATCGAGAGCGTCATGCCCTTGGCGCCATAACCGAACAGCTTCAGGTTGCGCCGTTCGGTGGCCAACATGCTGGCCTGCACGCTGGCGTCGCCCACGTCGACGTAGCGACCGATCAGGGCGGTGAACTGTGCGCTGGCTTCGCGGTAGTAATCCTCGCTGCGCCAAAGCGTATCGTCGCCGTCGAAACCGATGAGCCTGAGCATGGACCGCGCGCCTGACCTGGGGGACGAACCATCTTACTTTCCCGACTGTGCAAGTGCAGCGAGGAAGCGTCGGGCCCGAGCGCTACAATCGCGCCCAGGAACCGTAGGAGCGAACACACATGCCCGGGAAGCCATTGTCGCCATGGCGGCGAAAACCGCGCACGGTACAGATCGGAGGGCGCCCGTTCGTCTCCGAAGGCATCCATGAGCCTTTCTGGGACGACTTCTACCACCGCGCCCTCACCATGACGTGGCCGGCCTTCTTCGGCCTGGCCGTCAGCGTCTTCCTGATGTTCAACGCCGTGTTCGCGATGATCTACCAGATCGATCAGCACGGCATCGCCAACCAGTATCCGCAAGGCCTGGCCGGTGCGTTCTTTTTCAGCGTGGAAACGCTCGCCACCGTCGGCTATGGCGACATGCATCCGCAGTCGGTCTACACGCACATCGTGGCGACGGTGGAAATCATCATCGGCATGGGCAACATCGCCGTATTCACCGGCCTGATCTTCGCGCGCTTCTCGCGACCGCGCTCCAAGATCATCTTCGGCAAGCATCCTGTCGTGCGTACGATCGACGGCAAGCAGACGCTGATGATGCGCGCCGCCAACATGCGCATGAACCTGATCGCGCAGGCATCGGCGCAGCTTCACCTGGTTCGCCTGCACCATTCGCCGGAAGGGTTCCAGATACGCCGTATCGAGGACATGACGCTGCTGCGCAACGAGCACCCGGTGTTCATGCTCAGCTGGAATGTCATGCACGTCATCGACGAAAACAGCCCGCTGTACAACGCCACGCCCGAGAGCCTGGAAGCCACCGAAACCACGCTGCTGCTGACCATCGAGGGCGTGGACGAAACCACCTCGCAGTCGATGCTCGCCCGCCACCAATGGCCCATCGGGGATGTGCGCTGGAATCACCGCTACATCGACCTGGTGCGCCGCGACGAGCACGGCGTCAACATCATCGACTACACCATCTTCGACGAAGTGCTCCCGCTGGATGAGGAAGCGGGCAATAGCCCGTAACGCTACCCGCCTACGCGCTTCCTTTCCGCGACGATATCGTGCACCGGACGCACTTCGATGCTGCCGGTGGCGGCCCACGGGAACGTCTTGGCGATACGCACCGCTTCTTCCATGTCGGCGGCCTCGATCAGATTGAAACCGCCAAGGTATTCCCTGGCCTCCGCGAACGGACCATCGATCACCGTGGCCTGGTTGTTGCGCACGCGTATCGTCTTGGTCAGCGCGGGCGGCTCCAGCTGCATGGAATCGAGCAGATGACCTTCGGCGCGCAGTTCGTCGGCGTGCTTGAAGCACCCGTTCATCATCTTGTCGTACTGGCCGGGCGGCAGTGCGTCGAGCAGCGTGTCGTCGTTGTAGATCATGACCAGGAATTTCATGACGTTCTCGCTCAGGCTGTTGGACGTTGCGGCAACCGTCGCAGCCTAGGCCAGTTACGGACACGAATCCACTGCCCAAGGTCATGCGCCGGCCGTCAGTCTCGCGCAATCATGCGATGATCCGGCACTGAGTGATGGCAACGTGCTGCCAGATGCCCGGTTTTCGCGGAGATATCGCATGCGCAAACACCTCATCGGCCTGTGCCTGGCGAGCCTTGCAGCGTGGCTGCCAGTTGCCGGCGCGCACGGTGCCGACACCCCGACGTTCGATATCCGGCCGGAACAAGGCGTTCTCGAACGCCTCATGCCGCACCAGGCCGCGCAATTCGAGCTTGTGTCGATCACCGCGAAGGATGGGCATGAGCGCTTCCGCATCTCCAGCGAACATGGCCGCATCAAGATCGAAGGCAGCACGCCCAGCGCCCTGCTCTTCGGCGTCGACTGGTACCTGAAATACGTCGCGCATGTGCAGATCTCGCCCAACGGCGACCGGATCGGTAGCGCACCGTTTCCGCTGCCGACAACCGCGATCGAAAAAGAAACGCCGTATGCCTATCGCTACGCGTTGAACGAAAACGTCGACGGCTACACCGCGCCTTACTGGGATTGGCCGCGCTGGCAGCGCGAGATCGACGTGCTGGCCCTCTCCGGCATCAACGCGGTGCTGGTCGAACGCGGCATGGATACGGTGCTTTACCAGACCTTCCGCGACGTCGGCTATTCCGATGGCGAGATCCGCCACTGGATCACGCAACCGGCGCATCAGAACTGGCAACTGATGGGCAACCTGTGCTGCTTCAACGGACCCATCAGCACGACCTTGATGCAAAAGCGCGCGGCATCGGCGCAGAAGATCATCGCTCGCTTGCGCGAACTTGGCATCACGCCGGTGCTGCCCGGCTTCTACGGCATCGTGCCGGCCGATTTCCAGAAGAAATTTCCCAAGGCGCGCGTCGTGCCGCAAGGCGAATGGGCCGGCTTCACGCGACCGGGCTGGCTCGATCCGCGCGATCCGATGTTCGCGAAACTTGCCGCGTCGTTTTATCGGCATCAGCGCGAACTGTTCGGCGACAGCAGCATCTACGACATGGAAGTGTTTCAGGAAGGCGGCGATTCCGGCGACGTTCCCGTTCCCGAAGCCGCGCGCGACGTGCAGAACGCCCTGCTCGCCGCGCACCCCGATGCGCGCTGGATGATGCTCGCCTGGCAGGGCAATCCGCGCCAGGATCTGCTCGCCGGCGTGGATCGGCAGCATCTGCTGATCATCGACATCGATCACGACCGCGTTCCACGCGACGACCGCCAGAAAGATTTCCAGGGCGCGCCCTTCCTGTTCGGCGGCATCTGGGAATTCGGCGGGCGCACCACGCTGGGCGCCAACGTCGACAACATCACCGATCGCCTGCAACGGCTCGGACACATCAACCACAACATGATCGGCACGGCCGTGTTCACCGAAGGCATGGACACCAATCCGTTTGCCTTCGATCTGTTTACCGAGATGGCATGGCGCGACCAGCCTGTCGATACGCAAGCATGGACTGACGACTACGTGTTACGGCGGTATGGCGCTGCCGATCCGCATGCACTGGCTGCGTGGAAAATCCTGCTGAACACGGCCTACAACATCCGCATCGATCAAGTGGCGTTCCATAGCGAACGCGATGCCGCGCAGGAATCGCTGTTCGATGCGCAGCCCGGTCTCACGGTCAATCGCGCATCCAACTGGTCGCCCGAGGCCATGCGCTACAGCGCGGAGGCTTTTATGCAAACCTTGCCCGAGATGTTGCAGGTGGCGCCGGTTTTGCGAGACAGCGAGACCTACCAATACGACCTGGTGGATATCGCGCGCCAGACGCTGGCGAATGAAAGCCGTGCGCTGCTGCCGCAAATCAAGACGGCTTACGACAACAAAAATCGTTCAAGATTCGAAGCGCTGACACAACACTGGCTTCACTTGATGGACCTGCAAGATCAATTGCTCGCCACCAACCGGTTCTTTCTCGTCGGCACCTGGTTGGCACATGTCCGGCCGTGGGCATCGACGCCTGAAGAACGCATGCGCCTCGACTACGACGCCCGCTCCCTCCTCACCACCTGGGGCGACCGCAAGGCGAGCGATGGCGCAAGCCTGCACGACTACGGCAACAAGGATTGGGCAGGCCTCACGCGCGACTACTACCGTTTGCGCTGGCAAACCTACTTCCATGCACTGGATGACGCCTTGCGCACCGGCAAGCCGCCGGCGTCCATCGACTGGTTCGCCATGGGCGATGCGTGGAATCACGGCACACAGCACTACGCCGATCAGCCCGTGGGCGATGCCTATACCGCAGCCAGTCGTGTCGCACAGGCACTGCAAGGGACTGCGCAGCCATCACACTGAACGGGTTGCTTCCACCGGCGGCAGGCGCGACGCACGCCACGCCGGCACCAGCACCGCGCATTGGCCGAGCAGCAACACCACGACGATTCCCACCGCGACATACGTGAGCGAAAGACGCTGCATCTCGAACCGATGGACCAGCAACGCATTCAACGCCACCGTCAACTGCGCGCCGATGATGACGCCGCCGACACTGATCAGCAGATTCTCGGTGCAGAAATAGCGCAGGATGTCGTTCTTGGTGGCACCGAGTGCGCGACGCACGCCGATATGCTTGCGCCGCTGGCCGACCCAGAAACTGGTCAAGCCCACGATGCCAGCGGCGGTTGTCGCCAGCAGCACCAGGCAGATCACGCCCATCAGGATCGCCATGCCGCGGTCGCTCCGGTAGGCGCTCGCGCGAACCTGGTCGTAGGCCTGGACATCCTTCGCGCCGATCACCCGCAACGGATTGGCGGCAAACAGGCCGCGCAGTGCGGCACGCACGACGTCCTGCGACGCGCCGGGTTGCACGCGCACCAGGTAGGCCGTGCTGCTTGCTAGCAACCGGAACGGAACCAGCGTCGACCGTTCCACCCAGGCGTCGGAGAAGCTTCCGCTCCACGTCTGCATCCGCTCGACCACGCCCACGATCGTGCTGGGCGGCGCATTGCCGATGCACACCTGCCTGCCCACCGCATGGCCATCCGGAAACAGTTTGTCGGCCAGCGCCTTGGTGATGATGATGACGCGCGGCATCAAGCTGTCGCGCGGGGCCATGTCGCCGATATCGTTCGCCCGGAAATTGCGCCCCGCCACCAGCTTCAGGCCCAGCGTGGCCAGCGCATGTTCGTCGGCGAAATAAATGGCGGTCGGCGACGCCGCACTCTTCTGATCCATCGTATAGCGCACGCCTTTGGACCAGCCGTCCGTACCCAGCGGATAGCCGTTGCTGGCATACACATCCACGACACCCGGCACGCGGCGCAACGTTTCCAGATCGGATGACATCAACGCCCGCGCCTGTTGCTGGGTCGGGTCGCCGATCCACTGGTTGCGAATCACCAGCACCTGCGCTTCGTCCACACCGCTGGGCCGTGACATGCGCGTCACGCGCTGGTGGACGATGAACAGCGCATTGCAGACGATCGCCAACGTCAGCGCGATCTGCAACACGATCAAGACGGTGCCGCTCTTGTGATGCCAGAGCGCGGAAATGATGGGCCTGATCTGCATGGCTATTGTCTCACTGCGATTTCAGCTGCCAGGAAGGTTGGACGCGCGCGGCGCGCCACGCCGGGTAGATGCCTGCCATCACCGCGGCGGTCACGGCCACCAGCAAGGTCATGCCGATCAGGCTTGCGGTGAGATGCGCGAGTTTCGCGATATCGGGGTCGAATAAGAGATCGGTGCCCAACATGCCCATCGCGGTAAGCGCCAGTCCCAGCGCGCCACCCGCAACGCCCACGATGGCGGCTTCGGCGATGAATTGCCGGTAGATCTCCGCACGCGATGCACCCAGCGCGCGGCGCACGCCGATCTCGCCCGCGCGGCGCATGATCTTGGCGAGCAACAAGCCCACCGTATTGACCAGGCACACGAGCAGAAAGCCGAACGCCACCAGCATCGACACTTTCGTTTCCGGCGGCACCACGCCTTCGTGGTCCAGCCAGTCCATCATGCCGGACAAACGCACGTTGGCCGCCCATTGAAACCGGCCGCTTCGCTGCTGCGCCGAGGCGTAGTCGCCCAGGAACTCGCGATAACGTTGCACGGCGGCAGCATCCGGCAGAGCTACCCACAGCGACACCCACACGCATTCCGATTGCAGCCAGCCATCCCACCCCGGCGCCACCGGCTTGCTGGAGGCCGAGCAGTTGTTGTTGCCGTTGCTTCCCATATGCACGTCCACTGCCCGCGTAAAGGGCAGATAGACGTCGGGCGCGTCGCCGAAGCCGTAGCCGTTGTTGACGTCGTAGAAGCGCGGCTGCGGATTCCAGCGGTCGACGACGCCGACCACGCGATAGTCGCGGCCATCCAGGTCGAGGTTTTTTCCAACGCTGTTCGCGCCACCGAACAACTGCCGATTGAGCTGGCTGCTGATCACGATGACATTGGCGCGCGCCCGATCGTCGCCGTCGCTCCACGCACCACCGTATTCGAACGGCGCTTCGAACATCGAAAAGAAATCCGTGTAGGCCGCGTAACCAGTCACGGCAAAAGGTCGATGCACGCCGTCCTGCGGCACGACGTTGCCGGCGATGGGATAGATCGCCGTCTGGCGACTGGCCGCATGGGCACGCATCAGCGCCATCGCATCGATGTAGGTCAGCGCGTCGGGCAGGTTCGCGCGTGTCGCACCGTTCTGCGGCCCGAGATTGTCGATCTGCGGCACGAACAGCTGCGCCGACCTGTCCGGAAGCGGATTGCCCGAGACGGCGCGAAACACCGCATAGGTGGTCATCGACGCCGCCACGCCGACCGCCATGATGATCACCATCAAGGCCGTCAGGCCCGGACTGCGCCGGAAGCTGTGAACGGCGAGTTGCACGTAGTAACCCAGCATCGGTCGACCATCCTTCGACATGCCAGGCGCCTTCGATGGCACCCGCGGCCGGAGTCCATAAGCTGCCGCCACTGTCGAGGCGCCGCATGGTTTTTGTGGCGACAGGTCGCGCCCTGGGGTAAGCGGTCGGCGAACCGCCGCGAGCGGTCAGCGCAGACCGAGCGCAACGCGCGCGGCGTTGCGGAAGCGGCGACTGAGATCGAGCCGCGTGCCGTCGTGAAGAACGACCTCGGCATGCCCCTGGAACAAGGTGTGGACTTCGCGGATGCGGTCCATGTTCACCACGATGCTGCGGTGGATGCGCAAAAAATGATTCGGGTCCAGCGATTCATACAGGCCACGCAGGGTTTCGCGGTGCAGATACGTACTGCCACCCACATGAATATGCACGTAGTTGTCGTCCGCGCGAATCCAGTCGATATCCGCCACCGCTATCACCATGCTGCGTTCGGCCGCCTGCACGCTGATGCGTTTCAGATACTGACCATGGCCGTCGGCAGGCATCGGAAGGCGTCCCGCCTGCATGCCCTGCCAATGCTTTCTGACGCGGTCCATGGCCTGGTCGAAGCGCGCCTGATCGATGGGCTTCAGCACATAGTCGATGGCATTGGCATCGAAGGCTTCCAGTGCGTGATCGGCAAAGGCCGTGGTGAACACCACCAGCGGCAACGATTCGGCGGAGAGGCCATCGTGCAGCAGACTGAAGCCATTGCCGCCGGGCATCTGGATATCCAGAAAAAGCACATCGGGAGCCAGCGCCTTGACCGCCTGCTCGGCTTCCTGCACGTTGCCGCACTCGCCCACCACCTCCACATCCGCGTGCGACGCCAGCGCCTGCCGCAGCGCGACGCGCGCGAGAATCTCATCATCGACCAGCACGGCGCGGATGCGTGGCGTCGTCATGGGCTGCACTCGACAAAGGGAAACCGCAAGTCCACTCGCGTACCGCCTTCGGATCGCCGCGAGAGCTGCATGGTCGCGGCATCGCCGAACATCGCGCGCAATCGCGCCCGCGTGTTGCTGAGGCCTACGCCTTCCACCGGGCCTGCTTCAGGCAAGCCCAGGCCATCGTCTTCCACACGCACATGCAGGTCGCCCTCAACACGGCGGGCCACGATATTCAGTTCGCCACCGCTCGTCTTGGTCAGCAGTCCATGACGCAAGGCGTTCTCCACCAGCGGCTGCAGGATGAGGCTCGGCACCATGGCATTGCCGGTGTCGCCGACGTCCACGTGCGTGACGAGCCGATCCTGGAACCGCACCTTCTGGATGCCCAGATACGATTCGAGAAACTGCATCTCGCGCGACAGCGGCACCTGCTGTGCATGACGCTCCTCGAGCGTCAGCCGCAGAAAGTCGCTCAAGCGGGCGATCATCAATTTCGCCTGCGGCGGATCGGCGATGGTCAAGGCCGAAATCGCATTGAGGGTATTGAACAGAAAGTGCGGCTGCAGCTGCATGCGAAGCACCTGCAACTGCGATTGCGCCAGCCTGGTTTCCAGCTGCGCGTTGCGCAGCCGCTCGTCCTTCAGCGAATGGTGCGACGCCATACCCCGCAACACCACCAGCATCAACCAATAGGTAAGCAGCGCCAGATGAAATTTGTAGATGCCTTCGACGTGGAAAAGATTCGTCAGCGTGTAGACGTTTCCCTTCGGATTAGGCCCGCACACCCAGAAGAAAAGCTGCAGCATCACCGCGCTCTGCGCGCAGGCAACCAGAAGGCTGCACGGAATATGCAGCGTCCAGAACCGCTGCCAACTCTGCGCGCCGATGCGTCCCAGCCAACCGACCAGCGGCGTCAGCGCCATCCAGAGATAGAAATCGATCAGGTTCCATGACAGCGCACGGGACCATGCCACGGGATGCCCTTCGCTGATGCCGCCCAGCACTGTGCTGGCCGTGTACGAAAGTGCAAGCATCGTCCAGAAGCCGAACGCCAGGCTCACCACTTTCCACTTTTGCGTGCGGGCTGGCTCGGACATACGTACCTCAAGGAACGGCCTACCGCCGTCATGCTGGCCTAGTTTGCGAACTGTTCCATCGATTGGGAAGTGCAACGGCGAACGGCGCTCGATGCCTTGCCGCTCGCCACGGCCCATCGACCGTTCACCCCAGATTGACGGCGCTGGTCACAAAGGCCGTGCCGTTCGTGCGGATGTGCAGCATGTTTTCGCCACCTCAATCATCCTGCAGGCATGCACATGGCCATCCTCGATTATCGTCGCACGCTGCTTGTCGCCGCCCTGGCCACCGCCGCGCTCGCTTCCATCGTTATGCATCCGCATGCCATCGATGCGCACGCACAAGACACCATGGCCGACGAAACGCAACATAGCGAAGCAGGCGTGATGGCAGTGGACAACCACTGGAGCATCGCCGAAATGACCGGCGATACCGATTGGCTGGATCAGATGCTGCTTCCCGAATATCGCTCGGTGGGCAACACCGGCACCGTCCATCCGAAGGCGGCGATCGTCGCCGGCGCGGCCAAGCGCAAAGGCACCGATCTGGCCAAGGCGAAGCTCGAGTTCGCGACCTACCAGAAAGAGCATCCTTACGGCAGCGCTGTCGTGATCCATGGCGACACGGCGGTCATCACCTTCTACGACCCGTCGCTCGGTCCGGACAAAGGCGTCAAATCGTCGGACGTGTTCGTCTACGTCGACGGTCATTGGCACGCGATCTATTCGCAACACACCGCTGTAAACGCGGGCTGAGATCGATGCCTGCCCGTATCCGCGCTACAGGTCTTTGGCGAGACGCGGCGAGCGTACGCGACGGAAGACGGTCGCCACTTCGTCCGTCGCCGGCTTTCCAAAATAAAGCGTCGGCGTCGTTCCCAGCATCTTGCGGAACGCCGCGATGAAGGCACTGGGCGCGCTGTAGCCTGCTTCCTGCGCGGCGAAGGTGACCTTGTTGCCTTCGCCGAGCAGTCGCATGGCATGCATCAGACGGAGTTGTTGCCGCCATTTCCCGACTGTCATGGCGGCTTCGTCCTGGAAGATCCGCTCGATGGTTCGACAACTGGCACCGCACTCCCTGCAGATGCTGGTCAGCGGTTGTCGATTCCCGGGATCGGCCCGCAACACCTCGGCCACGCGCCGCGCTCTTGGATCGACAAGATTGGGAAGCTGTAACGGCACCATTTGAATGACCTGGAGCTGATCGACGATGACGTCGATCAAATGCCGTTGCACGCGCACCCGGTTTCTCAGCGTCCCCGACTGGCAGGCTTGAAGAATGAGTTCCTTGAGCAGCGCCGAGATATTCACCACGCAACATGTTCGCGGCAAGGTCTTTGCCAGTCGTGGCTTCAGATAAAGCGTGCGCATGGCGACGGGGCCCGACATGGCGATGGTGTGCCGCACGCCCTTGGGTATCCAGACGCCACGATGCGTCGGCACCACCCATGCGCCCGTTTCCGTCTGCACGGTCATCACGCCGCGCGTGGCGTAGACCAGTTGATCCCTGTCGTGAAAGTGCAGCGGGATGACGTGGCCCGCCGCGTAGTTGCGCGTGAGCGTAACGATGGCTTCGCCTTCGTTTGCGAGGCGATCGAGCACCCCAGGTTGTCGTGTTTTCGACATGTCTTGGCATGCTATCGAAGTTGCGCAGACGCGACAACGACTACGCTGGCTTCGCATACGCAACCCCGCGAAGGAGCGAAGCGCGATGGCAAACCTTACTCGCCGGTACGTGTCCACAGCGATGGCAGGCATGGCACTGTGCCTCGCCTCGCAGGCATTCGGCGCGACGCCGACCCCGTCATGCGCCACCGATCCCGCCAGCCGGCAGCTGGATTTCTGGCTGGGAAGCTGGGCCGTCGGGGCCGCAGGCTCCGCACCCAACGCGCACAGCAAGGTGTACCTCGCGCTCGATCAGTGCATGGTGGTGGAAAGCTGGGACGGTGGACGCGGCCATCGCGGCGAAAACATGCTGGCCTACAGCGCCGACGACAAGAGCTGGCACGGCCTGTTCGTGGACAACGAAGGACGCGTGCATGTGTTCTGGAACGGAAAAGCATCGCCGGGCGCGGCTGAATTCACCGGCCCCAGCAGCGGATCGGACGGAGCGTCCGTAATCAACCGCGTAAAGATCGTTCGCATCAGCACCGACAAGGTCGAGCAGATCTGGGAAAAATCGACGGACAACGGCGCTACGTGGTCGACCGCATTCCGCGGGGAATATTCACGTACCGGCCCATGACCGGTACGTGACGTTTGCGCGATTATTCGTTGCCGTCGGCGAGTCCCAGCGCATGGTCGACGGCACTGTGCGCATGAATGCTGGTGGTGTCGAAGAGCGGCAGTCGCGCATCTTCCGGTTTGACCAGCAAGGCGATCTCGGTGCAACCAAGGATGACGGCCTCGGCGCCCTGCTTGGCGAGATCGCCGATGATGCGGCGATATTCGTCGCGCGATGCGTCGATGAATTTTCCGACGCACAGTTCTTCGTAGATGGTGCGGTGAACGAAGTCGCGGTCGTGCTGATCCGGCGTGATCACGTGCAGGCCATGCTCACGCAGGCGATCGGTGTAGAACGCCTGTTCCATGGTGAAACGCGTGCCAAGCAATCCCACGTTGCGGAATCCCGCGGCGCGAATCTGGTGCGCCGTGCCGTCGACTACGTGCAATAGCGGAATGCTCACCGCCTTTTCGACGGCGCCGGCGACTTTGTGCATGGTGTTGGCGCAGATCAGCAGGAAATCCGCGCCCGCCGATTCCAGCCGGCGCGCGGCGTCGGCGAGCATTTGCCCGGCCGTCTCCCAATCGCCGATGCGCTGCAACAGTTCGATCTCGTGAAAATCGACGCTGTACAGAACGATCTTCGCCGAATGCAGGCCGCCCAGTCGCTCCTTGATCGCCTCGTTGATGAGCCGGTAGTACGGGACGGTGGATTCCCAGCTCATGCCGCCAATCAGGCCAATGGTCTTCATCATGTGTTCTTCCGCGTTGGACGTCGACGATGCGATCCGATGGCCGATGGCACGGTTCGCCATGCGAATCGTGCATGGCCATCAGGCCTCCCGGGCCGCCGTTCGCGGCCATTTCGAGGAAGGCGTCCACCAGTTTTGAGGTTCCGGGGGGCGTGATGCAAGCGCCTTTGCCGTTCCCGTCGCCAGCCTTTCCTTGCGCGCACTGAAGTTTTCGCGCGAGCCGCCGATAGCCTGTTCAAGCCCGTCGCCGCACGCCCTGGGGCAAGGCATACGTGGCCGGTATCGTCGTCGTGGAGACCTGCATGATCAGCACTCGGCCGAACATCCCGTACCTCAAGGCTGCCTGGGCGGCGCACGCCAGCATCAGCGCCGGAAATTGCCGCCAGAGCTACGAGGAAGCGGGCATCACCTTCGAGCGCGTCAACCATTCGTGGATCGTGCGCAAGGACGATACCCAGGTATCCACCATGCCGTTGCAATACACCCGGCAGGAATTGCGCCTGGGCTTTCTGGGCCGTATCGAAATGGAAGCGCGCAAGGCCGCCGCCGAGATGGAAGCCGTGCTGTTTCACGACCTGGATCTGCCCGATGATCACACCATGATCGTGGAGGTCGAGGAATCCATGCGTCAGCTGCGCCGTCTTGGCAGCCGCGCGCTCACCATCCTGATCGGCCCTACGCAGCTCGCCGATGTGCCCGGGCAGGTCTACGTGGAAATCCGCGCATTTCTGGACTCGCCGCGGGCATGCGTCTTCGCGCGTCGCGCCGATGCGGAAGGCGGCGAGCCTTCGGACCTGCTCGCCGGGGTATCCAAGCGCGAACGCCATCCACGCGCTGCCACCTATGCCGATCTTGCCCGCCGCATCGCTGCGACGTTGAACGAGGCGATCCATGCGGAGGCCACCGAATCCGCTGCGCATCTTCAACAACACTGCGAACGACTGCAAAGATCGGTTTGTGTTGCACATGGATGACTGCGCAACCGCAACCGACGCATCTTCCCTGCTCGTTCGTAGAGCCTGCCGTGCAAGTCACATCCATCGGCGTCTGAGCCGCGGATCGCTGCGCTAGCGCCGCACATCGGCTCACGCGAAAAAACCTTGCATCACTGTCCGCTGTCCGTGCGTGTCCGGACAGCCTGTTTGTCCGCGGACAGCCGCCATGCAAGTTCATCCATTGAAAAATCGCACAGGAATGCGGGTTTCCAGCCATGCCGTAGTTGGCACGACCTTTGCCATCTATCCATCGAACGCTTCATTTCCATCTACAAGGAGAACCACCATGAAATTCGAAGCCCTGCTGCTGAAAGCCCTGTTCACGGCCTGCCTGCTGATCTGCGTGTTGACTCTGGGTGCCATGCTGACGGCGAAGGCCCCCGTGCAGACCATTGCCGCATCCCAGTCGACGGCTGCCGTCGCTGCCGATTCGGCGGGCTAAGCCCCCTCCCGAGGATGGGCGACCGACGGGCAGCGACACCCCCGCCCCGGCGCCCAACCCTCGCCATAGTCCCTTCCATACCCGATAAATCAACGCATTAGGCTCAGCCCGGGAAAGGCCGTTCCGCCATTTCAAAACGAAGCACCTCATACGTCTTACGTGGGTAGCCGGAGTGTTTTCCGGCCCCGCTAAACAGAGATAGGTGACCCGTGCCTGCAACGCGCCTAGAAATCGAGCTTCTGCTCAACAACCTGGATAACGCGATGCCACGCCTGCTCAACGACAACCAGGGCATCGAATTCTGGGTCGAGTTCCTCCAGCGCGCCGATGCGATCAAGGAACAGGTGACACTCGACCACTACGAGTGGGTGTCGACGCGCATCGACGAAATACCCATGAAGTACGGCATGGTGCCGCCTTCCTGCTGGATGAGTGTCTAGGCCATACGCGGCGGATCAACTTACCGGGCTTTTACACATCGGCATACCCCACTGGAAGTAAGCTAGAAGCCACTTCAACAGGGAGGCGGGTGTATGCACATGCATATCTTTGGGTTATTTGCGCTCATCATCGCGATCATTCCGTTCTGGAAGATCGTGTCCAAGGCGGGCTACAACGGCGCGTGGGCGCTATTGGCGGTCATCCCGCTCGTCAACCTGATCATGCTGTACGTGTTCGCATTCAATACGTGGCCGACGGAGCGGCCCCGGTCGCAGTAATAGCCGAATGACATCACAAGATCGAAGAGGCCGGGCAAAAACCCGGCCTTTTCGATGTCAGGTCTGTTTGCGCGCGGGACACGCGAATAGTGTGAACAAGCCCTAAGACGTAACCCGATCCTGTCCCAGCGCAAAACGCACGCATTCGAAACGCCGAGGTTTAAAACTGATAGCTGACGCCCAGGCCCGCGCCATTGCTGCGTAGGCGTATGACATTGCCGTCTTCGCGGCTTCGCTCGTTCTGGCCGAAATAGCGATGAAACCCGTACAGCGCGGCGCGCCAATGCTCGGCGAAGCGATATTCGAAACCGAGCGTGGCTTCATCGTTGGTTTGCGCCAGACGGATCTCGCCGCCTTCCGTGCGGAGACTGTTGACCCACGGCAGGCGCCCCCAGGAAACATCGGTCGTAAACGTCAACGCCTGCGTCAGCGGATAACGCACATGCAAGCCGACTATCGGCACGGGAAGTTCCTGCACGTAGAAATCTTCGCGCAGCTCGTGGCCGGCACTGTTGGCGGCAATCGTGCCATCGACCACGAAATTGAGCATGACGTAAGTCGCACCCACGCTCCACCAGAGCCGGCCGCCGTTGCTGAAATCGAAGAGGCGATGCCAGTAGGACGCATCGAACGCGATGAAGTCGTTGAAATCCGTGGTGGTATCGAGGCGTCCCGGCGCAATCGTCGTGCCGTTGTAATACACCGGCACCGACGTCGTTGCATGACCTTGCAATTGGCTCGTCCAGAAGCCGACGTGTATCTCGCTCACATCGGTGATCGGCCGCCATGCGGCGAGCCGGATCGCCTGCATGGTGTTGACGTGCAGATTCCGATCGAAATACAGCTTGGTGCCGCCGACGGCATTCTCACGCACCTGTACCCAACCGGTGGGAATGCTGTCTTCGCCATAGATGGCCAGCGTCCACGGATAATCGCCCGCGCAAACGGGCGCAGCCATGAGCAGATTTGCGACACCGAGAAAGGCGAGACCGCGCAGGAAAGGCGGACTGGACAGAAACCTATGACGTAACCGCTTCGCAATCATGGCCGGAGCCACAGCGTTTCGTGAACCCACTCCGCTCTACAAGATGCGCCCACCCGCTCGTTGCGAGCTTACTCGCGACTTCCTGTGCAAGACGCGAAGACGCGGTGAAGCTTTTGCCCGAAGCATCAGGCATGCCATGCAGGGATACTTTTGCGCTTAGCTACGCCTCTGTTCACCCGAGCGCGCGGTCTGTTCGGGAAGGCCCGTGATGAAGAAGCCATAGAGCCGCGGCTCGCCGCCCTTCATCATCACCGTCAACCGCATCGTGCCCCGGCTGAACGTGCCTCCCGCGAGATGGACGTTGTAGTTGAGATACAGATAGGTGCCGCTGGCATCCTTTCCTGCCTCTTCGGTGTTCGTATAGGTGTAATCCACTACGCGACCGGTCGTGCGGTGGATCTGCGCCAGCTTGTCGACAAGGCTTTGCTCCGTGAATTGCCCGCGGGCCGGCGCGTCGAATGCCATGTAGAGGCCGTGCGTATCGTCGGAGTTGTAAAGGTCGACGACCGTCTTCGCAAGCGTCGCGCCGCTGTTGTCCGACACCGGCGCCGACGCATCGCTACCGATGGAAACGTCGCTCGTTGCCCGTGGCCTTGATAGCTGGAAGTAGAACGTGGCGCCGAGATTGACGACGACCAGCGCCACCAGTACGTACAGCAAAGTCACAATGCGACGGTCAGTCATCACTCACCCACTTTTCATCTTTGCGCAAACCTTATCAGGCTGGCATTCCTGGCCACGGATCGTTGAATGCCGGTTTGCAGATGGCAAACACGTCCTGATGATCGCTCCAGGCACGCTCTCGGTACATTAAGAGGCGAATTCCTGGAATTTGTTCAATGTCCGCTACGGTAGCATGCGGCATCGCCAGCGAAATGCCATACGATCCACGCAAATAGGTATGACTTTCTTCCGGATGATAATCGCAGTAGCCGTAACCGGAGCTCTTATAACCGTTGAGGACGACACGCCACCCTTCTGGCGATATGTAAGGGTGCACCTTGTAAACGTGCTCGCACCACCGACCATGCGTCGTGCCGACCAGCATGCCGCGCGGACTCAAATAGTTAGCCAAGTGTGAGAGCCACGTGCGGGCAAGATCACGCGATATATGCGTAAACAGGGACCCTACCCAGATCAAGTCGTAGCTCGTATCGAAATGCATGGTGGTCAGATCCGCCTTCGACAATAGAGGCCTGGCACCAAACGTGTTCGCGCAAAAAGCGACACCCTCCTCATCAAGATCGCAGGCATCGAAATGCGCATCCGGAAAAAGCCTCAGCAAATGTCGCAGCACGCGACCATGGCCACAAGGCAAATCCAGGACCCTGGAAATTCTGTCGTTACTGCTGGCCTGCCACGCCAGCGCAATATTGTCGACAGCGCTCTCACCGATTTCGTAGTACCACTGGTTGTACATCGTATCGGAGGGAGAAATCGTCCGGCTCACTTCAGCACTGCGATAGCCCGCGATAGCTTGTGCTACTACATCGAACATCGTCATCCCTATCTCCTTGTTGAGAAGCATCCGGCCATACTAATCCATTGCCCATTTTGCCGCGATCGGAAATAAAATTCCCTACGTTGCGGATGTATTAAATCATCGGAATAAATAGGTTGAATCATGTCGTTCGTCATGATTCGGCGTGTTTTTCGCGACCTGGCAATCCCGACCTATTCATGCCATCAAAAGCAATGCAATCGAGAACCACACCGTAGCGCCTGCCTATTTGTTATATCAGTCGCGATCCGGCGCTCCGAGCGGGAAAAACGCGCGATACGGCCGCGCCTCGTCGACGGCACGCGCAAAGGAAGGACGCGCCAGCAAGCGCTGGCGGTAGGCGATCACATGCTGGAAAGACGGATCGATCCGGTGCGTCCAATCCGCGTAAAACAGAAACGGCGCGGCGCCACAGTCGGCGAGGCTGAAGTTTTCGCCGGCGGCCCATTCGCGGGCTGCCATTTTCTTGTCGAGCCACGCATAGGCCGCGTCGAGCATGTTGCGCGCTTCGCTGACGCCGAGCGGATCGCGTTGCGACTCCTGGCGCAATGCGTCGAACACGATCTTCTGCTGGGGCGTCGAGATGTAATTGTCGAAGAAGCGGTCCATCAAGCGCGCCTCCAGCGCTTCGCCGGGATGCTTGGGGAGCAGCGAGACCGGTCCCGGGTAACGCGAGCTCAAATATTCGATGATGATCGTCGCCTCCATCAGCGTGCGATCGCCGTCGACCAGTACCGGCATGCGCTTGATCGGCCACAACTCGCCCCACTCCGCCAGTATCTTCGGGTCGTCGTAGTTCAGCTGGCGCCATTCGAACGGCGTGCCGTTTTCGTAAAGCGAGACCAGGACTTTTTGGCAGTAAGAGGAAAACGGGTGTGCGTACAGATGCAGGGTCATCATCATTTCCTTTCGTCAGGGCGGTCCATACAGGCTGGTTTACTTGATGACGAAGCAGGCCCGGGAAAATCGACAAAGCCCGGACCATGCTTGCTCTTACTTCTCTTCAGCCGGCACAACACCTACCGGGGGCGATTCATGACAGTCCGTGGCTGCGGAAACGTTCTATCCAGGGCCACCCTTGCAGTGCTACACAAGTGTATGCCGATGACTTTTTTTGAAGGTGGACGGGAGCACTATTCCGCACTATTGCACTGTCCGACACCCTATCCCCCGGCCGTTCATAAGGAAAACTGCCTATGCCATCCGCCCTGACCGCCTTATTGCTGTTGCTCGCGTCCGGCGCCGCCTTCTGCGCGGACCAGGCGGTCAACGTCCAGCACATCAACCCTTCCACCTTGAGCGCACCGCACGGTTATACCCATGTTGTCACCGTCGATGGCGGACGCACCGTGTATATCGCAGGCCAGGTGCCGTTCGATAAAAGCGGCAAGCTGGTCGGGAGCGGCAACTTCGCCGCACAGGTACGGCAAACCTTCGAGAACCTGAAAGCGGCATTGGCCGCGGGCGGCGCGAACTTCTCCAACGTGGTCGACATGACAACCTACGTGGCCGACATGTCGCAGATCGACACCTATCGGAAAATCCGCGGCGAATACATGACCGACCCGTTGCCGGCGGCGAGCATGGTGGAAGTCAAGGCTCTTTTTCGTCCCGATGTGATGCTCGAGATCAGCGTCGTGGCGGTGGTTCCAGTGGCACCATCGCCGCAGGTCACCGACGCTTCAGCCTATAAGCCATAGGCAGACGGAAAGCACCACGCCGCTACGGACCGCCACCCCACAGCACTCGCAATCCCACATCGCCCACCGCTCCCCGCCGATGCAGGCCGTCGATGTTGTGCAGGTAGCTGGCATCTCCGTAAAAACTGATATGACGCGTCAGGGTCGCGCTGACGCCACCGCCGAATTCGACGGCCGTGCTGGCGAGGTTGGCCGGAATGGCATCGGCATCCGCGAAGACCGTGTCGTACTGGCGATGGAAGTTACGCCACAGGTTGAACTTGAGATACGGCTCCCACGCTTGTGTGTCGCCTGAAAAGCGGCCAAGCAGGCGAGCACCTGCGCGGCCTGTCACCGCGTTGATCGTCTGGAACGCGACGGTGGACACAGGGTCCTGGAAACCGTCCGTACTGATGTGCTGGGCAATCAGTTGTGCCTGTGGTTCCAGCATCAGATGGGATGTGAGCGTCACGGGCACGCCCGTTTCCAGCGACAAGCTGGCGGAACGTCCGCGCGCCGCGTTCTGGAAGTTCTGGATCGAATCCACGTTGGTGCGAAACCACGTGCCCATCAGCACCACATCAAGATACGCATGGGATGCGGTGACGTGCGTCCAATACGCGCCCACGCTATCGGCGTGGCTGTCCAGCGTGCCGGCGCGTGCATTGTTGAATCCGCCCACACTGCCGTTCACCGCGCCATTGGCATGCGTGTAGCCGACGAAGAGGCCGATGTGATCCTGCCGATCGCCCTCGCCGTCTCTCGCAAACACGTCATGGCCGGCCTGCCCGCCTTCGAGATTGCCGTCGAAGCGCGGCGTTGCGCCACCGCTTTGCTGGATGTTGTCGTGCGCGCCCAACGCGCGGACCCAGGCCGCGGGTAGCCAACCGTTTCCATTGAGCAACCACTGGCTGCCCTGCCGTTGGTCGAAGGTGCCGAGCTGCGTCAGTCCCATCTGTACGGCCACAGACGGAATGGCCGAATCCAGCGCGACTTCGGGGCGATACAGCGGCACCAGAGGAGCGCCAGCGGGCAGCAGCACGGGTAGCGGAGGTGTTCCCTCTGCAGCGATAGGCGCTCTTTCCGTTGGTGTTGGTGTTGGTGTTGGTGTTGGTGTTGGTGTTGGTGTTGGTGTTGGTGTTGGTGTTGGTGTTGGTGTTGGTGTTGGTGTTGGCGTTGGCGTTGGCGTTGGCGTTGGCGTTGGCGTTGGCGTTGGCGTTGGCGTTGGCGTTGGCGTTGGCGTTGGCGTTGGCGT
>NZ_QRBF01000006.1:0-131624 GCF_003363265.1 Dyella psychrodurans
CCAGTCTTCCCGGCGCCGTGCAACACAGCCTGCGGGCCTTCTGGGCATCATGCCGCCTGCGAAGAATGGATCAGAGCATCCCGAAGGAAGGCGCTTCCTTTTAAAATAGGTGGATGAGTACCCCCGAACATTCCCCGCTCGGCAAGCACACCGCCTACGCCGACCGTTACGACCCCAGCCTGCTGTTTCCGATTCCGCGCCAGGCCAAGCGCGACGAGATCGGCGTCAGCGAGCCATTGCCGTTCCAGGGCGTGGACATCTGGAATGCCTACGAACTGTCCTGGCTGGACATGCACGGCAAACCGGTCGCGGCCGTGGCTGAATTCCACGTGCCGGCGCATTCGCCGAACATCATCGAATCCAAGTCGTTCAAGCTGTATCTCAACGGTTTCGCGCAGGAGCCGCTGGCCAATGCCGCCGCCCTGAGCGCCCTGCTGCAGCATGATCTGTCGCGCGCCGCGGGTGCGCCGGTGATGGTGCACATCCACGCGCCGCGCACGGCGCAGCACAGCTTTGCCGATCTGGCGGGCGAATCCATCGACGGCTTGCCCGTGAAGATCGACGACTACGGCCCGCCGAAGGCGGACTATCTGCGCACGGACAAAAACGCCGACGTGGTCGAAGAGACCCTGGTCTCGGACCTGCTGCGCTCCAACTGCCCGGTCACCGGCCAGCCCGATTGGGGCAGCGTGCAGATTGCCTATCGCGGCAGCCCGATCGATCGCGAAGGCCTGCTGCGCTATTTAGTGTCCTTCCGTACGCACAACGAATTCCACGAGCAATGCGTGGAGCGCATCTTCGTCGACGTGATGGCGCGCTGCGCACCGGAACGGCTCAGCGTGTATGCGCGCTACACCCGCCGCGGGGGCCTGGATATCAACCCATTTCGCAGTACTGAAAAGACCCAGCCGGAAAACCTGCGCGGCGCAAGGCAATAGCGTCACAAACCGGTACACTCTGCCGCCCCGGTCATCGGCACTTCAGATCGGCGGCGCTAGCCTTCGGAGCTGGCCGAAGCCGACAACCTCCGGTTTTTACTGCTCCCTTATTTTCGGAATCCCGCCCATGAAACTCTCCGCACGTTCCGCCGCCCTTTACAGCGTCACGTTTGCCGGCCTGCTGGCGCTCAGCGCCTGCGGCAAGAACGAGCAGCAGCCCGCGAACCAGCCGGCCGCTTCCAGCACGGCACCGGCCGCCGCGAGCACCGCCTCCGCCACGCCGGCTCCTGCCGCCACGGCCGCCGCGCCGGCTCCGGCGCATACCGCCGCCGCTCCCGCAGCGATGCCGGCACCGGCCAGCACCGCTCCCGCCGCCGCCGCTACGCCTGCCGCCAACAGCGGCGCGTTCCAGGTGAGCACGGTCACGCTGGGCGACACCGTCACCGCCGACCACAAGGTGCGCAAGGAAGTCACCACCTTCGCCCCGAACCAGAAGACCCTCTACGTGAGCGTCGACACCACGGGCAGCACGCCGGGCTCCACGCTCAATGCGAAGTGGAGCTACCTGGAAGGCGGCAGCAAGATGGTGAACAGCGTGAGCCAGTCGATCGTCGCCGACGGTCCGGCCACCACCACCTTCCGCGTGGTGAACCCGGATCTGTGGCCGGAAGGCAAGTACGAAGTGGACATCCTGCTCGACGGCAAGCAGGTCGCCAGCAAGACGTTCGAAGTCAAGAAGAGCTGAGCCTCGCTGACAAGATGTACACCGGGGCGCCCCGATGGGCGCCCTTTTGTTGTTGGATATAGGACGATCGCGAATAAGCCTGCACACGGCGTCGCGAGTCGTTACCTGCAATGCCCGGTATGGCACCATCGCGATCCGGGGAATCGAGAGGCAGTGTCAGCGTGGAGCAGCAAGGCGGGGCCGAAGTCCTTAGCCAGGAAGATGCACTGAGCCGGCCAGGCCCGGTCTGGTTGCGTCGATTCGGTGGCCCGGCCCTGTCGGTGTTGATGCTTTGCCTGGCGCTGTGGGCGCTTTATCGCCTGGCGGGCGCGGTGAGCTACCACCAGGTCGGCGAGTACATGCACAGCCTGCGACGCGGACGCATCGGCCAGGCGATCGTGCTGACGGCGCTCGGCTACGCGGTGATGCCGCTCTACGACCTGTTCGCGCTCAGCGCGATCGGCCGCAAGTTGCCCAAGCCGCGCGTGGCGCTGATTTCCTTCATCAGCTACGCCTTCAGCAACACGCTGGGCATGGCGATGCTGGTGTCCGGTTCGATTCGCTATCGCTTCTACATTCAGGCAGGCCTGACGACGATGGAAGTCGCCAAGGTCGTGCTGTTCTGCACGATCAGTTTCTGGCTGGGCCTGTTGACCATCACGGGCGTGACGCTATTGCTGGTACCGATGCCGCCCGGCCTGCCGCTGGCGCACGCGCACCTGCTGCTCGGCGCGGGACTCTGCCTCATTCCTGCACTCTGGCTGCTGGGCGGCGCGTTGCTCCGCCGCCCCATCAAGTTGTGGCGATGGGATGTGCGTCTTCCTCCCATCACCGTCGGTTTGCGCCAGATCTTTGTCGGCGCGCTCGACTGGGGCCTGGCTGCGGCGGTGCTGTATGCCCTGATGCCCGGTGCGCTGGTGCTGCACTTCGGTTCGTTCCTCGCCATTTTCGCGCTGGGGCAAATCGCGGGATTGATCAGCCACGTGCCGGGCGGTCTCGGCGTGTTCGAGGCGGTGATGCTCGCGGGCTTCGGCGCGACCGGAAATCACGCGCTGTCGGCACCGATTCTCGGCGCACTGGCCGCGTATCGTGGCGTCTACTATCTGCTTCCGCTCTGCGCGGCGGCTGTCGCTGTAGTCATTCGCGAGGCGCGCGGACTGCGCCAGGCCGCCTTGCTTTCGCCGTGGTTCAACGGCTTGCTGCCGCCGTTCTTCGCGGGACTCACGCTGGTCTCCGGCGCCGTGCTGCTGTTTTCCGGCGCAACCGCCGCACTGCCGGGACGCATGGAGCTGCTCAGCGATCTGCTGCCGCTGCCGGTGCTGGAGGTTTCGCACTTTCTCGCCAGCGTGATCGGCATGTCGCTGCTCATTCTCGCGCGCGGGCTGCAGCGCCGGCTGGATGCCGCGTATTGGTTGACGCTGGTGTTGCTGATCGCCGGCGCCGTGGCGTCGCTGCTCAAAGGCATCGATTACGAAGAAGCGGGATTGCTGATCCTGCTTGCCGTCGCGCTGGCGCCCGCACACCGCTTGTTCTATCGGCGCGCTTCGATGTTCGAGGTGACGTTTTCATTCGGATGGCTGCTGGCCTGCGCGACCGTGCTGGGCTGCACGGTGTGGCTGGTGTTCTTCAGTTATCAGCACGTCGAATACAGCCGCGATCTGTGGTGGCAATTCAGTTTCTATCACGGCAACGCGCCGCGCTCCTTGCGCTCGCTGGTCGGCGCCACCGGCGTGGCGTTGCTGTTCGCCCTCACCACGCTGATCCGCTCGGCCCGGTTGCGCCCCACGCTGCCGGACGATGCCGAGCTGGCCCGCGCGCTTCCGTTGATCAAGCAGTTCACCTCCGCGCAAGCACACCTCGCCCTGATGGGCGACAAGAGCCTGCTGTTCGATCCCGACGGCAAGGCCTTCATCATGTACGGCATCGAAGGCCGCAGCTGGGTGGCGATGGGCGATCCCGTGGGCCGCGATGACCTTGCAAGGCAGGAGCTGGTGTGGACCTTCCGCGAGCGCTGCGAACGCGGCGGCGGCTGGCCGGTGTTTTATCAGGTCAATCCTGACGATCTGGATCTGTATCTGGAAGTGGGCATGAGCCTGCTGAAGGTTGGCGAGGAAGCGCGCGTCAAGCTCGAGCACTTCAATCTCGACGGCAAATCGAAGAAGAACCTGCGCAACACCGTCAACAAATTGAGCCGCGACGGATTGCGCCTGGAGATCGTGCCCACCGACCGGGTGCCCGCCCTGCTGCCGCAACTGAAGCCGGTTTCCGATGCATGGCTGCGCGACAAGCGCGTCCGCGAGAAAGGCTTTTCGCTCGGCGCGTTCGACGAACGCTATCTCTGCCGCACGCCGATGGCGGTAGTGTGGCAGGACGACAAGCCCGTGGCCTTCGCCAACATGCTCCTGACCGAGAGCATGGAAGAGGCGTCGGTGGATCTGATGCGGCAGTTGCCGGACGGCCCGATCGGCCTGATGGATTATCTGTTCGTGGAACTGATGCTGTGGGCCAGGAGCCAGGGCTACCGCTGGTTCAATCTGGGCATGGCGCCGTTGTCCGGATTGCAGAGCCGACGCCAGGCACCGCTGTGGAACCGGTTCGGCGCGCTGATCTTCGGGCGCGGCGAACGCTTCTATAATTTCCAGGGTCTGCACCGCTACAAGGACAAGTTCGATCCGGAATGGGAACCGCGCTACATGGCGGTACCGGGCGGTATCGCGCTGCCGGTGGTGCTCACCAATGTCGCCAGCCTGATCTCGGGCGGACTTACCGGAGTTGTGCGTCGATGAAAGTGCGTATCATCGCTGTGTTGATCGTGTGCGTGGCGATTGCTGCCGCATTGATCGTCTGGAAGCCGTTTCCGCGTCCGAGCCTTGAAGACGCCACCGTCAAGCTGCCCGCCACCGCGCCGGCGCCCGCCGGCCATGACGACGTGCTCGCCGTGTTCTATTCCGGCGACGGCGGCTGGCGCGATCTGGACAAGCAGGTTGGCAGTCGACTCGTCGCACGCGGCATACCGGTACTGGGCGTGAGCTGCCTTTCCTACTATTGGCGCAATCGCTCGCCGGAGGATTCGGCGAAGGATCTCGACGCGCTGATCACGCAATACACCACGGCCTGGCACAAGCAGAAAGTGTGGCTGATCGGCTTCTCGTTCGGCGCCGACGTGCTGCCGACCATCGTCGACAAACTAAGCCCCGCCAACCGCGCGCGCATTTCGCAACTGGTGCTGCTCTCGCCCAGCCAGGATGTCAACTTCGAAGTCGAGCTGGAAGGCTACATGACGGAGAACTGGCTCAAGACGCACACCAAGGCCATCATGGAATGGATGAATCCGGTGCAGCACTATCCGGCGCTGCCGCGCATCGATGCATTGCAGAACAAGCCGCCGGTCGTGTGCTACTACGGCAAGGACGACAGCGACGACACCGTATGCAACGATCCGAAACTTCCCGGCTGGGTCAAAGTTTACGAAATGCCGGGCGATCATCACTTCGATTACAACTATGACGGCCTCGCAACGCGCATGATCGGCGATTTGCCCGCCGACGTTTCAACGCAAGCACCGGCAACCGCACCGTAACAGAACGCGCACGGCGCGCTAATACCAATCCAACGCACTCATCACACAACGGTCGCTCAGCCGTTGCGCAAACCGGTGCGCGCGCGTCTTCATCTACATGAATGCATGCGCATGCCATGCACAAACCTGGCACGAATGATTCACGCCAAGCGTGTTCGAATCCGTGACTGCATCGAGCGCATGTGTTCGATGTGAATCCGCCCACGCGTACATGCTATGCGTGCGATCGCTCCAAAAAGAGGTACTGTCATGAATCCGAGCCAAGATGTGATCCGTGGTCAATGGAAGCAACTTTCCGGAAACATCAAGCAGCATTGGGGAAAACTCACCGACGATGACCTGAAGGTCAGCGACGGGAGCGCGGAATATCTCACCGGAAAACTCGAACAACGTTACGGCATGGCGCATGCCGAAGCCGAAAAGCAGGTTCGCGAATTTGAGCGCCAGATAAGCACCAAAGGCAGCACTCAACATTAATCGCCATCGCGCGACACGAAGGCCCCGCACCAGCACGCGCCATATCGAGGCACGTTCGGGCTGGTGCGGGGGCATAGGAACTTCGTTATCACCGCATAGCCGGGCATGCGGAAGGGCACCATCCGTGCGAAACGTGCCTATTCATGCTGCCGCTCTCATACGGCACGACGATACCGCCCCCTCGGATTGAGCGTCGGCCATCATCACGATTGAAGGCCTCGACGGTTCACTTCGCTGAACCGTTCCATGGGCCGTGGACAATTCGTTCACGGGGCGATTGATCGAATCGGCCGTGTCAGGCACTCGACGCCGGCACGCACACCATCGATTTGCGCTATCCCCGGCTTACCCCGCCCCGAAGGAGATCGTCATGCTTTACTGGGCCGCCGTATTTTTCGTTATTGCCATCATCGCTGCCGTATTCGGTTTTGGTGGAATCGCCGCCGGCGCAGCCAGCATCGCCAAGATTCTTTTCTTCATCTTCATCGTGCTGTTCCTGTTGTCGCTGATTTCCGGCGCCTTCAAACGGGGCGGACCGCGCTTATAACGACAAGCTGTGGGTAGCTTTTTGCGTCGCGACTGCCGTGGACATGTCGCGACGCTTTTGTATCAGCGGATGGCCCGTGCCTTGTCTTTCGATCCAGCCAAGGCACGCGGCTACAAGGAACGAAAGATGACGACTCGATCCTCACGCCTGTCGCCATCGGCGTCCAGCCACGGCTCCGCGCCTGCCATGGGGGTGCAGGGCCCGAGCGTGCAGACGCGAATATCGCGCGTGGCGGCTTCGCGCTTCAGACTGTCCAGCACGTGCCGCAGCACCGACCCGGTGAATGGCGTGTAGAGATAGAAGACTGTTGCAGACGAAAAATCAACGGATCGCGCATCGGCGCGAACGAATGCCACATGGCGGATGTTCAGTGCGTCCGCACTCTTGCTGGCAGAAGCGACGTAGGCGTCCTCCAGCTCGACACCCACGCAACGCGCGGGCGTGCAGATGGCGCTGATCAGGGACACGTGACCCAGCCCCGAGCCCATATCGAGCAAAACGTCTCGTTCAGTCAGCCTCGCGCGATGGATGAAGTCGAAGATGTGGCGCGCCGGCGTGGGCTGGTAGAAAACCATCTCCGACGCCAAATCGGCACTGTTTGCATCGGGCTCATCCAACTGGAGTACGCCACTGACAAGCGCATCCAGACAGTCATAACCTTCCCCGCGCACTTCCTGCCCCACCAACTCGCGCGACCATCCGGACAACGCTTCGGCACCGCGGCCCTGCCGGATGTCCTGGCGCAACGATTGATACAGCGCCCGGTTCACCGCTTCCAGATCGGTCGCCATCGCTTCGATCCTGCGATGACGCGCGGCAGCCTGATCGTCTGCCAGATCCGGCGCATGGATAAGCCAGGTTTCCAGGCGATCGAGTGCCTCGACGCGGCGGCGCAGTTGATCCGGCGCGAATAACGAACGATCCTGCTCAAGCTCCTTGAGCGCCTGCTCCAACGTCATCGTCGCCATGACTCCATAATCGAAGTATCGATCCGCGCAGCATGCCCCGCATGCAGGACGCCATCAACACGCCGCAGGAACCTGCATGAGCCAATCCGCCATCATCAGACCCGTAACGAAGGAGGATTTCTCCTTATGGCTTCCGCTATGGGATGGCTACAACGCCTTTTACGGTCGAAGCGGCGCAACCGCACTGCCGGCGGACATCACCCGGATGACGTGGTCTCGTTTTTTCGACGCCTATGAACCGGTGCACGCGCTGGTCGCCGAGCACGAAGGCAGGCTGCTGGGACTTGCGCACTATCTCTTCCATCGCAGCACCATCCAGATCGAGCCGAGCTGCTATCTGCAGGATTTGTTCACCGACGAGAGTGCTCGCGGCATGGGCATCGGGCGTGCACTGATCGAAGCGGTCTATCGACGCGCCATGCAGGCAGGCTGCGCACGCGTGTATTGGCATACGCACGAAACGAATGCGACGGCCATGCAGCTGTACGACAAGGTGGCGCAGAAATCGGGCTTCGTGGTGTATCGCAAGGCGCTGTAGCGGCCGCGTTCGTTTTACGGCGCGGGTTGGCGCCGCAACCACTCCGCCAATTGCGCCAGAACCTGATGCCGCCCGGTTTCGGTTTCATTGAAGAGCTCATGGTAAAGCGTGTCGAAGAACCGGCTGGTGAGCTGTTTCGTGGCCCATGCACCCGCCGCGAAATCGCGACTGCCGGAGGGATCGACCAGTCGATCGCTGCCGGCAACCAGCAATAGCGTGGGCACGCGCAAACGCCACGCATCGGCAATGCTGCTGGCGCCCGCCCGGAAAATGAAATCGGCCATGCGCGGCGTGACCCATCCGCTGCAGAGCGGATCGTTGCGATAGTCCTCGATGACTTTCGCGTCATGCGACAGCCCTTCCAGCGACAATCCGCTGCGCAACGGCAGGTTCGGCATCACGCGACTCAGCACGGCGGCCAGCTTGCGCAGCCAAGGTGCCTCGTAAGCGCGCAAGGCAGGCGACGAAAGGATCAGCGACGGCGGTTCGACACGGCCATCGAGCACGGCGCGCAACGCCACCGCGCCACCCATGCTGTGTCCCAGCAGCAGCGGCGCCCGCCCGAAACTCTTGGCGTAATCCTTGTAGACATGGGCGAGGTCCTGCAGCAGGTCGTCACTGCGACGCAACGCGGAGCGCTGACCTCGCGTGTGGCCATGGCCGCGCTGATCGTAACTGCGCACCGCGTATCCACGCGCGAGAAACCACTGCGCCAGTTCTTCGTAGCGCCCGCTGTGTTCGCCCAGGCCATGCACGATCAACACCGCATCGCGCGCCGAGCGATTCGGCCAGTCGCGCAGGAACAGAAGCTGGCCGTCCGGCATGGCCAGCGACGACGCCGAGTCGGCGGCGTGTCCATCCCCCGCCATGGAATGCGCTCGCGCTTGTCGTCTCATGCGTATGCCCCTGTGGCCCCGCGCGTACCTTACCTTCCCCGCCCCATGCCGGGAAGCGGGGAAAACGCGCGCTACCGCCCATTCCGATCAGGTCTGGGCTCGCCCGAAGGCACTTTCGTCAGGGATTGCGGAGGTTGCGCCAACGCGGCTGTGCGATGGCCGGGTCGCTGACACCCGGCTCGCCGGTCTCCACGTGACCGGCCAGGCGCTGGACGAATCCGTTTTCGGCATCGGAACGCACGATCAGGTCGTACCAGCCGTAGCTGGCGCCGAGATACCACTTCCGCTCGATGCGCTTTCCGGGTTCCAGCGTATAGGCGATGGATTCGCCGTCATAGAGGTTCTCGACGGAAGCGTTGCAGAAATCGCGGCCCTCGTTCGCCAGCGTCAGCACCACGCTGGCATCGCTGCGATCGTAGCGACTGACCACGCGCAACGTCGTCTTGCCCGTCGAAAGATCGCCCTTGAAATGGCGCACGAAACCATGGGGGCCGTGCACGCCCAGATCGTACGCACCTTGCACGGACCACGTGGCGGAAAGCGACTTGCCCGCTTCCACGGTGTAATACCACGGACCGTTCGGCAGATTGGCCGAACGCACATGGAAACACGCACCGGCGCGTCCCTCGTTGTTGATGAAGTCGATGGCGAAGACACCCGTGCCGTCCGCGCGGCCGATGGCCTGCAGCGCATAGGGCAGCGCGCGAGCCGGCCTCAGTCCCGGCTCCTGATCCGGCAGCGACTGATCCGTCGGAGGCATCGGCGAGTAGTCGGGGTGACGCACGTTGTCCGGCGGCGCGTACGCGTTCGTGCTCGGCAACGACGGCTGCGCACCGTCGGGCTTGGAGAAATCGAACGCGGAGGTCAGATCGCCCGCCACCGTGCGTCGCCATGCCGTGATGTTGGACTCCTGCACATTCGGATAGCTTCGCTCGAAGCGTCGTTCGATGAAGCGGATGATCGAGGTGTGATCGAACACCTCCGAGCACACCCAACCGCCCTTGCTCCATGGCGATATCACCAGCATCGGCACGCGCGGCCCCATGCCATAAGGGCCCGCCGCATAGTCCGAATTGCCCGGGAAGATTTCGTTGACCGTCGATACGGTCGACTGGCCCTGCGCGCTGGAGGGCGGCACGCACGGCGGCACCATGTGATCGAAGAAGCCGTCGTTTTCGTCGAAGGTGATGAAGAGCGCGGTTTTGCTGAAGACCTCCGGATTGCTGGTCAACGCATCGAGCACCTGCGACACATACCACGCACCGTAGTTGGCCGGCCAGTTCGGATGCTCGGTGTACGCTTCGGGAGCAGCGATCCACGAAACCTGCGGCAAGGTGTTGCCGAGCACGTCGCTGCGCAGTTGGTCGAACAGCGTACCGCCGGCGGAGATATTGGTGCCGGTGCGCGCGCCTTGATACAGCGGGCTGCCGGGTTGCGCGTTGCGATACTGGAAGAAGTACAGCAGCGAGTTGTCGCCGTAGTTGCCGATATACGCGTCGTCCGTCCAACCCCAGTAACCGGCTGCGTCCAAGCCCGTGCCGACGTCCTGGTAGATCTTCCAGGAGATGCCCGCCTTCTGCAGCACTTCCGGATACGTCGACCACGAATAGCCCGCTTCGGCATTGTCGATCACCGGACCGCCGCCGGTACCGTCGTTGCCGACCCAACCCGTCCACATGTAATAGCGGTTCGGATCGGTCGGCCCCATCAGCGAACAATGGTAGGCATCGCAGATGGTGAAGGCATCGGCGAGCGCGTAGTGGAAAGGGATGTCCTCGCGCGTGAGATACGCCATCGTCGTGGTGCCCTTGCTCGGCACCCATTGATCGTAGTTGCCTTGATTCCAGGCCGCGTGCGTGGTGCTCCAGTCGTGGGCGAGATCTTCCAGAAACTGCAGCCCCATGTCCGGTGCCGTCGGATGGAACGGAAGCACGTAGCTCGAACCATCGGGCTGGTACCACACCGGATTGCCCGAGGGCAGATTCACCGGACGCGGATCGCCGAATCCGCGAACGCCGCGCAGCGATCCGAAATAGTGATCGAAAGAACGGTTCTCCTGCATCAGCACGACGATGTGCTCGACATCCTCGATCGAGCCGGTGCGCCGGTTGGCAGGAATTTCCAGTGCGCGCGCGATGCTCATCGGAAGCATGCTTGCAGCGGTCGTGCTGGCCATCAGTTGCAGGAATCTGCGGCGATCCATCGAAGTCATGACCACACCATCCGTCGTTACACGAGTAGTGCAGCGACCTTAGATACACAAGGTTGCATTCGTGCGACGAAAGACGCACGACGTCGATGCGATGATCAATGCGTCACCGATTCATCGCATGACGAAACATGCACCATGATGACAGCGCCGTGATCGATACTCGCACGAATGGCATCGAACGCATCCATGACGCGCTCCGCTTTCACATGCGCTTGATGCTTTGTCATGCGATTGCCGCGTTCGTCGTTCGTGCATGACGGTTCCATGCACGAATCATTGCCATCATCGGAACAGGACAAAGTGTCGAGGCGTCAGCGCCATGTCGCGACAGTGTCGGAAGTCGAGAACGTGCAGGGCGGTAGAACCAGATGCACTGGCGAAGCCGAACAACGATGTCCATCACAAGCTTCTTGTGATCAAAATCTCACGGCAACCGTATTTATGAACGATTGTCTAGCGGCTTTTTGCGATTTGTTCGTAAGGAAAATCGCCATTCAGGTTCTTCCGCTAGTCTGACTCCCGCAGCCGCTACCCGCGCTTTTCAGATGGCACGAGGGTTGGCTGACTCAAACCAGGGAGACTCTGCATGAAACGCTTTTTAACCGCTGTGGCAACCATGTCCGCTTTTGCCATATCGATCAACGCATTTGCGGCCCCGATACAGGATCAAGATCACGATCACGGCCAGGGATGGGGCCAGGACGATCACGGTCATGGCCACGACGACCGCGATCACGATCACGGTTACGACCACGATCACTACGATCATGATCATTACGATCATGACCATGGCCGCCATGGTGGTTGGGACAAGCACTACGGACGCGGCGATCGCCTCCCCGAACGTTATAGGGGCCCGGACTATTACGTCGACGATTACGAGCGCTACCACCTTTACGCACCGCGCCCGGGTTATCGCTGGGTTCGCGGCGACGACGGGCAGTTCGTGCTGGTAGCCGTCGCGACCGGCATCATCATCCAGGAAGTGCTCTACGGTCATTGAGATCGGTTGGCACGTTCACCGAAGGCCCTCGCCCATGGCGGGGGCCTTTTGTTTGGCGCGCAGGAAAATTCTGGAATAGGCCTGTCGAACCTGCCGGTTGCGGGCTGGGGAAAACGTCTTCTTGAAATAGTCAATTTATTTGACAATCAAGATATCGGACTATATCTTCCACCCCATGACCGAGCCCAAGCCATGGTTTGACGAGATTCCCATCCCCGCACTGCTGCGGCATGCGCGCAACACGTATGGCATCGCCATGCGCCAGGCGCTCGAGAGCGCCGACTACGATGACCTGCCCAAGAACGGTCTTTACGTGATCGGCGGTCTGGCCCTGGGCGCCGGCGATGTTCCTCTGGGCCAACTCATCAAAGAGTTGCGCATTTCCAAGCAGGCGGCCGGACAACTCGTCGACACCCTGGTGACGCGCGGTTACCTGCAACGCACGGTGGATCCGGAAGACCGCCGCAAATTGACGATCACGCTGACCGAACGCGGCCGCGCCGCCGCATCGGTGCAGGCTGCCGCGCGCGAACAAGTCGACGCCGCGCTAGTAGCGCGTGTGGGAGAAGACGATGTCGCCAGCATGCGGCGAGCCCTCGCCGTGCTGATCGACATCAGTCGCGAATGGTTGGATCGCGACGACGACTGACCGTCGAAGCACGTGCTTTTCAGGTCGAGATGCAACGATCCGTCTTACCCGATGAACGAGAGTCGGAGATGCGCCCCAAGGGAATGATCATGCAGAAACGCGCCGCACTGCCCGCGTCATTCACGACGATGTTCCGCCCGGAGGACATATCGGCCGCTGCCGTCACCATCGTGGCGATGGTCGCGGCGTTCTGCACGGTCTACGGCATCTCCACGCACTACCACGCAGGCGCCAACGCGGGGATCTTGTCCGCCGTGCTGGTGATGACGCAAAGCCGTCGCGGCGCAGCGGGCCACGATCGATCGCTGCCGATGGAATTGGCCGTCTTTCTGTTTGTGGCCCTTGGCGCGGCCGCGGTCGGATGGCTGCTGCACCATGCATTTGTCGTTGGCGCGGCGGTGTTCATCGCCGTCGTATCGCTGTCGGTATGGACGCGGCGGTTCGGCGAAAAAATCCGCCGCATCGGCAGCCTGCTGGCGCTACCGCTCGTCGCCGTGCTCGTGGTGCCGGCACGGTCGAATGCACCCGGCGGCGTTCCGGTCGACATCCTCCTGGTGTGCATCGCGGGTGCGGCGGCGTTTGGCTGGCTGTTCGTGTTGACGCGCCATGCGATTCGAATCGGCTTGCCGATGAAAGCGCGAAAGGATGCCAAGCACCCGGTGGCGGAACCTCAACGCACATCGCAGGGCATGCCCGCCAGCACGCGCATGGCCATCCAGATGGTTATCGCGTTGACGGCGGCGTTCGCGATAGGGCGCCTCGGATTTCCGCAGCACTGGAGCTGGATCGTGCTGACCGTTTACATCGTGTGCGTGGGAGCCACCAGTCGCGGCGACGTGCTCTACAAGGGCCTGCTGCGCCTGGGCGGCGCGCTCGGCGGAACGATCACGGCCGCGCTCGTGCAACATCTGTTCGTGCCGCATGGCACGGAAACGGCCATCCTGATATTTGCGGTGCTTTTCGTGGGCATCTGCCTGCGCAACATCAACTACGCGTGGTGGGCGGCAAGCGCCACGCTGGTCATTTCGCTGCTGCAGGCGACCGGCCTGCGATCAAGTTCGGGCACGCTCGAATTACGGCTGGAGGAAATCCTTATCGGCGCAGTGTGCGCGGTGGTGACAGCGTGGTTCGTCCTGCCCATTCGCACCGAGTCCGTGGTGCGACGTCGCCTTTCGGACGCCTTGCTCGCGTTCGACGAACTGGCCTCGTGCCCGACCGATACGCAACCCGACGAACGCGCGCACAAACTGCGCGTACTCGAAGATCGCATGGCACGCATGGCACCCGTTGCCGAACCGGTCGAATGGCATCGGCGCCTGACGCGCGCAACACCCGGCGACGACCATCCGGCCGTCTGGGTCGAGACGCTGCGGCATTGCTTTCGTCATGCGGACAGCGTGGCCGGCCGGCAGGAGGAGCTTGTACGTGCGATTCGCATCTCCCGCAAAACGCTCGGCCAGAAAGACGCATCGACGACGGCCGCATTGCAGCGGTTGCACCGATTGCTTGCCACGGACGAAAAGCAGTTTGCCGACAGAGAACGTTCTATGATCGAGCCGAAGTCGCCGGCTGACGCGCAACCCGAATGAGAGGCATAAAACCCATGAATCCATCGGAACGTATCGACCAGATGATCGCGGAACTGACGGACTGGCGCGGCAAGACATTCGCCAGCATGCGCAAGGCCATTCTTGAAGCCGATCCGGACATCATCGAGGAATGGAAGTGGATGGGAAGCCCGACGTGGTATCGCGATGGCTTGATCGCCGTCGCCAACGCCCACAAAGGGAAGGTGAAGCTTACGTTTGCCTATGGAGCGAGCCTTCCGGACCCCGACAAGCTCTTCAACGCGGGCCTCGAAGGCAACGCGAGGCGAGCGATCGATTTCTTCGAGGGCGACAAGGTCGACAAGCGCGCCCTGAAAAATCTCATCCGCGCCGCGATCGATTACAACCAGCGCAAATTGGAGAAGAAGGCGATGTCGGCTACGCGAGCGAAAGTGCGCGCTGGCAAGAAAGCTTCATGACGATCGTCAATCATGCGCGCCATGTTGCACGAACATACCGGCGACATGCCCTCGCCGTTGAACACGTTGCTCACAGAGCGTAGTAAGCCAGGAACATATCCACCGCCGTCTCCGCCACCTGCTTTTGCGCGGCGGCGTCCAACGGCGGCTGGGCCAGCGTAATCTGCGGCCAGAACGCAAAGCCTTTGATCAGTCCCTGCAACTGATGCGAAGCGAAGACCGGATCGTTCGTCTTCAAGCGGCCTGCCGCGGCGGCGGCGCGTATCCACACGGTCAATCCTTCTTCGCGCTCGCTCATCCGCGCCACCATGTCGTGCGCCCGTTCCGGTGAGTGGATGCCGGCGGCGATCGCGACGCGCGCCAGCGAGACGAACGCTTCGTCATTGAGCAGGCGAAACTTTTGCGCGATCAGCTCCAGCAATTGATCGCGCAACGGACGATCGGCGCGATAGGCCAGTTCTTCACCGCCCGAGATCGCCTGCCACAGATGATGCAGGATCTCCGCGAACAGCACTTCTTTACTGGGGAAATGGTTGTAGACCGTGCGCTTGGATACCCCGGCGCGCGCGGCGATGCGGTCCATGCTGGTGGTTTCGTAACCGGATAGCCGGAATTCGTCGATGGCCGCCTCGATGATCGCACTGCGCTTGCGGTCGGTGAGGCGTTGGGAGGTGGCGGGAAAGCTAGGCATGGTCTCATTTTACACTGGCTAGTTTACTTTTTTAAGGCCATAAACTACACTGTACAGTGTACATATCTGGCGCATCCCGACCTGACCCAGGAATTCACCATGTTTTTGCGCACTGCCGAACCGTCTCGCCGCAAGACCGACAAATACGAGGCCTCGCCTCAGCGTCGCGGCCATCGTTTCCACAACCCGGCGCCGCGTCCGCAAGAAGGTGTCGGGAAAATGTTGCGCATCATTTGGAACGCGCTTTTCAACAAGCCTTCCGGTACGCAACCGAACAGTCCGATACCGGTTCAGACGCTCACGCGCGCGCAGCTCGACGCGGCGCCCGATCGCAGCCTTTACCGGCTCGGCCACTCCACCATGCTGATCAAATTGCGTGGCGCCTATTGGCTCACCGATCCGGTCTTTGCCGAGCGCGCTTCGCCGTTCCAATGGATGGGACCCAAGCGCTTTCATCAGCCTCCGATAGCCCTGCGCGACCTGCCGCCGCTCCGCGGCGTGATCCTGTCGCACGATCACTACGATCATCTCGACCGCTGGAGCATCGAGCAGTTGGCCGCCACCACCGACGTCTTCCTCACTCCGCTCGGCGTCGGCGACCGACTGATCGAATGGGGCGTCGATGCATCCAAAGTGCACCAGCTCGACTGGTGGGAGAACGTCGAGATCGACGGCCTGCGCATGACCGCCGCGCCGGCGCAGCATTTCTCCGGCCGCACTCCGTTCGACGGCAACACCACGCTGTGGGCGTCGTGGGCGATCTTCGACGACGAATTGCGCGTGTTCTTCAGCGGAGACACCGGCTACTTCGACGGCTTCAAAACCATCGGCGAACGCCTTGGGCCCTTCGACATCACGCTCATGGAAACCGGCGCCTACGACGCGCAATGGCCTTACGTGCACATGCAGCCGGAACAGACGATGCAGGCGCATCTCGATCTGCGCGGCCGCTGGCTGATGCCGGTGCACAACGGCACCTTCGATCTGGCCATGCATCGTTGGCAGGAACCGTTCGAACGCATCGTTTCTTTGGCTGTTGAACGCGATATTCCTCTCGCCACGCCGCGTATGGGCGAGCGATTGAATCTGGCGTCGCCGCATAAGGGCGAGCGTTGGTGGCGTAAAGTCGAAGCCGCATCGGATGCACGCTGGGAAAGTGCCTTGTCGCTGAAGTGAATGCACCGGCGCGGGCAAAGTATTTGTCGAAAATACTTTGCCCTGACTCGAAGCTCATCCGATCAATGTGCATGCCCCGGATCCACACGGGTCGTGGTGTGCTTGACAGTGTCCAGCACATCACCCATCTGAAAGCTCAGATCGGCGAAGAGCTGTCCGATCAAGCTGCGGCGGATGAAAAGAATGGTGTCGTGATCGCCGTTCGTGGTGGCAGTGCCGGCAAGCTGTGCCATCAGAAGCAGCTTGTCGCGGATCGCGCACAGATCGTCATAGTGATCTTGAGACAGCACGTAGTTTCCAGCGTTGAGCAGGTTGTGGGTGGGGTTGTTCATAGGCCTAGTCCATTACCGTAGGTCGCGCCACGTATTGCGCGTGGCGCGAAGGGCTACAGGAAAAATCCTGCACGTAGTGTTGGAACTTTCCGGTACCGTTTTCTACGTGTGCCCATTGTGGCCCGACGCCGTCCAGTATGAGCGGCGGTGAAGTAGTACAAAAAGCGGCTTGGCGGGGTCACGCGTAAGCGTGCGTGCCGTATGATCGAACATAACCATGATCAACTCTCTATTCAGTTGGTTGTGGCCAGCGGGTCGTTTGGGCTGCAATCCCAGGCGATCCGCGCTACTTCACTCATGTCGGGCGTGCCGTAATCATCGAATCGGGATGGGCACGCCCGACGACAGCACCATCGCATACCTGCGGCGCGGTTTCTGTCAGTGCACGCGGATTTGATATTGGCGATAAAGCCGATTTTTGACCGCAGTAAGAATGTCTGCTGCGGGTCGAAAGCGGACCTTCCGACGATTTCAAAGCTGCGCCTTGAATTGCTTGGATATGAAGTAGCCGACCACCTTCCACTGGCCCTGATCTTTCTGAAACACAACCTTCTCTTCAACCGTCGCGTTCACGAACGTGGTTTCGAAGCCAATGGCCGCATACTCACCGGGCGGCGCGTTCGCAAGGTGATCCGTAAAACCGAATCCCTTGATTTTTCGATCCTTGGCCTCGCCTAACGCGCTTCGAGTTACATGGAGGATGGCTGTCCACGCTTCGGCATTGCTTGTCGCTTTCAAGGCCGGGCCTGCATTGGCCCATGTTTCTTCAAAGCGCCCTGCATCGATTTCACTTAAAAAAACTTTGGCAGCGGCGTAGGCCACACGCTCCTGATCTTCCGTTCCCGCGCTCGTATTACCTTGCGCGCTTGCAGACTGATCATTGGATGGAGGTGACGAGCAGGCCAGCATGCAAGCTTGGATCATGACGAAGAGTGCAAGCCTAACGGCGTGGGAAACTGGGCGGCCCATCATGTCGTCCTGTGTTAATGAAGTGACGAAAGCGTTTTGGAGAGGTTGCCGCCGCTAACGGCACCCATGGGCCGAAAGCAGACCTTAACGGTCCAGCTAGCCAGTCATACCGGCTTCACGAGGCCCAAACAACAAGCACACGTATACCAATCGCTAATGGACAAAGAACTAGCAAGATAAGACATGTGCGGCGATGACGATGCCTAATACAAAACGCGAAGTAGGTGATTGCAGAGATGATCGCAACTGGGACCAACGCGACCAGGAATAAGTTTGCGTCAGAAATGGGGCCACATGTACGACCGAGCTGGCGAACACCGTCACAATGCACACCGACTGCGTAGGGGAGCATGACGTAAACGAAACATGCCGCAGCGAGAGCCAGCGCGACGTTGGCAACCGTTAGTAGTCGAAACAGCATTTGCCCCCCAAAAGCCTGAGTTAAGGCCCGCCACTATGTCTGGCACGGGTCGAAAGCGGACCTTAGCTCAGGGGCCCAACCGGCTCCATAGTCAACCAATAGCTAACACAACTCCGGCGCACAAAAGGTCATAGATGTTCGAAGAACGAGGCGCATCTAAGATCTCGTCCACGCGTAATGGCACGCATTGCCCCTCAGGAAACATCGGCACACCGATCGATTGAATTTGAGGAACGTCGCTTAAAACCCATCACTCTTCGTTGGCGTTTCCGATACGAAAGCAGTGCTTGATGCCGGCCTGGCCTTTACGAAGTACAACGCGCCGTACTTAAACCAGTTAATCGTGACCGGTACTTGCGCCGTACCAGTGGAGTCGGAGTTGCTGGCGCCCGGTGAAGGGAGCGGAGCGACGATCCTCTGGGAAGCGACGTATTCGGGGCTGACAACCACCACAAGATCAGCGCCGACCTTTTGACCCTGAGCCATCGCGCCGTTTTCACTTTGTTGCGTACTTGCCGTAAATGCGGAATAACCGATTAGAGCGTAGCCATGGGCTTCATATTCGGAAACAATCTGCGGGGAATACGCAGCAACATGATCCATGAGTGGTACACCCGGACTTGGGCTAACTCGCGTCGCTGAGACATTCACGGGCTCGCGTCCCGGAATCGGGTGGTAGAACTGTTGATACCCACTGGCGCATCCGCTGAGCACTAAAACTGCAAACAAAGTTGCACGCTTCATAAGTACATTTCCTTTGCGTTTGGGTGAAGGATTACATTCCAATAGGAAGCCGCGTTGGTCCCGATTCTACGGCAAACCGCAGACCGCATCTTCAGGCCAATCGAACGAGATTCCCCTTCGTTCGATGGCGAACGGTTAAAGCCTGACAAAGCTTTGTCACCACGGCAAGCTCCTCAGCATCCATGACTCAGCGGAAGCTCCGTCATTTTTTTGCTGGTGCGAAGAAATGGCTTGCTTGGGTCGAAAGCTGACATAGCAAAACGACGCTCTCTTTCAATGCAATCTTTGCGTTCCGCGCTTCGTGATTCATGATATCCAGCTGCTACAAGGCTGTTTGTCCTGCACCCATCCTTTGGACGTCATCTTGAACATTACGGCACCGCCGTGACCACAGAGGCCACCGCATACGAATGAGAACGTGAGCATTGCAGTGTCATGCGCCTCGTTGAAGCTGATCGCCGATAGCGTCATTAGGCCGTTGGCGATACCCGCGTTTACGGCGGCACCCACCGACCCGCCTTTCGCGATGAGGTCGCCCGGGTCCACCGGCTGCCAGCGCTTGAGGTCCACCAGCTTGACCCTCGTAAACGATGAAAGGGCGCTATTGAGATCCGAGTCTGAGGTGCCTGTGATCCAGTGGACGGCCCTTCCCGTCCCGCCGCTTGCGCATTCGTTGTACTGCCTGATGTCTTCCGGTGTGGGTCGAACCGCAGTATTGGCGACATTCATCGGCACATCGTCCTTTCCCATCCATTGAGCCAGGAAAGCGCTATAGATCTCCCTGGCATCGCTGGTGCGGTTGACCGTCGTTTCGTCTGCCAAGCATCTCGCCGCATGCACTCCCATCCATGCCACTGCGGCGATCGTCAAACACTTCACTGCTCGACTCATACCCCCTCCTGCTATCGACTGGTTCGATACGGCGTTGTTCGCAAAGTCCACATTGGGTCGGAAGTGGACATCGCAGTTCCAGCCTAAATGGGCTTCAAATCATCCGGAAACCGGGAAGCAAAGTCCCGGTCTCCCCTATCCAAAGCTCGCATGCTACGGCGCCACGCCCTGTTTAGATGCGCATATACGTGGCCAAGATCTATTCGTAGATTATTTTCGTCATAGGTCACATCTTCCTCGATTTCCTTAATGAGGTTGGCCAGGTGTTCCTTCGCGTCTTCAAGTTCACACATGAACTCGGACCACTGCACAGGCTGAAGATTTCGATCAATCATCTGTCGCCTTGATCGCTGAGGGCTTTGAATGAAAAGGTCTGCTCGGGGTCGAAAGCGGACGCCTACTCGATGCCTAAAACCTTCTCAAGTTTGGCCGCAAGATCGTTGAACTGGCCACCCCACCCACAGTCCATCGAGAGTTCCTGAAGATTAGCCGTTGGCAAGAGCAACTCTCTTATTTTATTGACCGAGAGATTGGCGAGGATCGCGTCTAAGTCACGAAGCGCCTCGGAACGGTCGCCATACGTGCCACCTTCGCCTCCTGCCTCTACTCTCACCCTTAGTTCCAAAAGGATGGCACGAGCCGTGGAATCGATGTCCATGAAAGCTAATCACCTAATGGGTGGTCACGCAATCCAAAGCAAACCAGACGTTCATTGCATACGTGAAGAGATCCGCTTTGGGTCGGAAGCAGACGTTGAGCTTGGGCATTCAATAACCGGATTCACACCCTCTATTTAAAACCCTGTCTATCGAGTGGACTTCCGCCCGTCAACTGTCGCAAGGGTGCTGATTGCCAAGACCACGAGGGCGGCAAGGGGAATTGCCTCTCCTGCGATCAAGCCCAATAGGATTAACAGAAATCGCCCTGGTTCCTCGCTAAATGTGGGCAGGTGATTAATACACAGAAACCAGATTTCCCGCCCCACCAAAATTGCGGGTATTCCACCGAATAACCACATAGCAAATACTCCGGGAAGTCCGGCACGGCCCGACACGAGTCCGTCAAACAAGGCAACGCGTGAGCGAACCATGTCTTCCGGCGCAAAACTGGATGGTCGAATGGGCGCTTGCGGCCTCGGCTCCGGTCGCAAAACGGAAACCAAGGTATCCGAGGAGGTGTGCTCCCGATGCTGTTCTCTGCACTCTTCGGGTGTTAGCCGTTCCAGATTGCCCTTCGGATCATCAACGACAAAAGATTTGCCGCCGATCTTCAGTTCGTTAGACATGAAGCCCCCTAGTCATCGGATTTCCTTGCAGCTGATTGTGTCCGCTTCGGGTCGAAAGCGGACTTCTGGCTTGCACGCGATCTATCGCCCCCGGCACCGCTTAGGACCAGCTTTGCATAGCAATCACTTCCCCGCCTTGGCCTGCAACTCCCTGACATAACCAAGCTCGTCGATCGACCTCTGATCTCCCGGACTGATGCTGAGGCAGGCGTTGTATTTCTGTGCCGCCTCGTCGAGCTTGTGAAGCTCGACCAGCACGTAGCCTTGGCCACGCAGGGCATGGCAGCGGAGCGTGATCTTTTGCTCGGGCGGCGCAAATTCGGCGGCGCCATCCGCACTCTGAAACGTATCCAGCGCGCTTGACCAGTTCTTTTCGTTTTCGTAGACATTCCCAAGCTCGGAGAGAAATTGGGAATTGAAAGGCGAGAGTGCCAGCGCTTGCTTAAGGCTTGCTTCGGCATGAACCAGGTCATCCATGGAGCCGTACGCGTAGCCACGAAGGTAATAAGCCATCGCCCAATTGGGCTTGCTCAACACCACCGAATTTTTATGGTTACTGGAAGCGATGCCCGAATAGAGGAACGCCTCCGTCAGGGTTTCGGCGCAATAGACTTGCTCTTTGCTATGGGCGTAGGCCGTTTCGTAGGCGTGGATGACTTGCGCAAGCGGGCCGTTGATGGCATCGGCATTCATGCCCGCCTTGATCTGGGCCTTGGCCTGCTGCAGGAGCTGCTCCTGGGCGGCATCGTCAACCGGCGAATTGGCCGATGTTCCAGGCGGTGGCGCAGCAGGCGCCGCCTGCGCACAACAAGCCGCGCCCCATCCCAACGCAAGCAAGACAAACCCCATCCGCAAGAACGCAGCCGCCATACTTCCCCCGGTTCCATGGCCTGATTTTCTCGAAAAAGCCTAGTCCGACTTCGGTTTGCGGCGCAAGTAACGCGATGTAAGGTTTGCCGACATCGGGCTTGGCATTAACTACCCTTGTTGATCCCTGAGGTCATCGCAAAAATCGGAGCGTCCGCTTCGGGTCGAAAGCCGACATTAGGTCTTGTTCCAACAAGTGAACCTAACCCCGGTTCTGTTCCGAGGGAGCCGCAACGCTAGTTGCATGTCGTTGCTGCTCAACTTGCAGTCCTTCACGCATCTCGTCCAATCGCTCCTTCCATTCGGGATCATTGCCGAAGCGCTTGTTGAACTCGTCGAAAGTATCTTTCAGCCCCGCGCGCGGCTGATCCATCTGAATGTTGCCGCGCAGGATCCATGCATCCGGGAGGTCGGGGAACTTGGCAATAGCCTCGTTGGATATGTCCCAGGCGTCGCTCCACTCGTGCTTCACGAAATGGATGTTGCCAAGCTCGATCAATTGCCACGACTCCTTGGGGTCGAGTTGGATGGCTTTCTTAAGGGCGATTTCAGCGCTCGGATAGTCGTGCATAGATTCGAGTGCAAAAGCTCGCGCTGAAAAGCCTGCGGATTCGGTTGGATCTTGCTTGATGACGATGTCTGCTTGCTGCACCGCCCACGCTGCGTCACCGAGACTTGTCAGACGCATCGAACGTTGCGACCGCGCGCGCGTTGCAGAAGGATTGAAACGAAGTGTTTCGGAAAGCAGGACCATGGCCAATGGGTCGGCCCCCGCGTCCGCAGCGGCGTCGCCGGCGTTCCACAAATTTCCGCTGGTAGTCACTTCGTCGAAGAGCTTCGAATAGCGAACAGTCTGTTGCTGAGCGCCGCAACCGCACTGATCGACCTCATAGAAAGCGGCATAGTTCTTGAGCACCGCAAGCATTGGATTCTTCTTTTCATTTGCGTGTGCGCGGTCTACGAGATCCTGCATCGCCTTGATCGATCCATGCCAGCGCGGCTGCAGAACTAGCGTAGCCGTGTTGTAAACGGTGAAATCGGCCGGCGATTGCGCCAGCGCATCGTCGATGAAATGGGTGGCGTACTCGGTGTTTTCAGAGATATTGGCACCATAGATCAAGGCGACGTATGCAGGCATGACGTTCGGGTCCAACGAGATGGATCGGTACGCGTCGGTTTCTACATAGGCCAGCAGATCCCTCATCTTGTCCAGGCTGGCCTGGGGAGTGTCGTTTTCGTATTTTTCTCCGCGCGCACGCCTGGCCATATCCATATAGAGCCAGGCGCTGGCTGCGTAGGCAAACGCACTCTGCGGATCGGCGCTTTTCCAATCATCCAAAAGAGGGCGAAGCTCCGTGGCATCGGCGGTAAAAGCATGGTCATAAATAAGGTTCAAACGGGACGGCGCAGAGGGATCGGTTTGCTGGGCCTTCAGGGCAGCTTTCATGCGCCCATCAAGTTTCGCGAATTGGCGAGAACGAATAAGCCCCTCAATCTCACTGACCGACATCAGCGGCTGAAAGCGATAGTGGCAATAGGCACGCACGGCAGCGGGCGTCCAGTGGCTTCCCGGTGGGTCCGGATAAGCGAGGCAGCGTTGCAACGGATCTTTGATCTGCTCGGCCGACTTGGCTTTGGCCATGAACTCGACGATGTCTTTGCGGGAGTAGCCAGGATTCTGGAGGGAGGCTCCGGAGGAATCCTGCGTTGCGGCCTGTGCGGCGATTGCAAAAACCGACATCCCAAACATGGCAGCACACGCAGCCCAGCGCCCGACACCTTGCATACCTGCCCCCTGTGGCGTTTTCGAGGATTTTCGCCGCCCCGACTCAATCCTTCGCGTAACGATCATAACCTTGATGTCACCCGGGCGCTTTCACCCTCTCATTCGCCGCTACTGGCAGCAACGAAATTTTTGATTTGACCCTATCCAGAGCCTGACGGTGAAGCAAGCCCATTCTCTGGTCCGTCACGTCCGCTTGCGAACAATTTTGCTCGCTAGCCAAAACTGTCCGCTTCGGGTTGCCGTTTCAATCGGCCAACGCAACACCTCAACGGTAGCGCATGTAAGTGCTTAGAAGTCCGACGTTTTCCCCGGCTTACCATGGAAGGATCGTCCCACCGTATCGCACCTTAAATTTAAGTGCTTCCAAGCATCTAGCTATCGTTTGATGAGCCCGGGTCATAGGCACCATCACAACACGCATCCGTTTCGTCAGTCTTCGGGTGTTGCATTGACCCGTTGAGCACGCAGTGGAAAGCGGACATTCTCGCGCTATGGCAAATAGTCCTTCGCGTGCACTTTTCTCACTCATGAGCACATCATCAGGCTCAAACCGATCGTGTCGCCACGACCGGCGGCACGTTGGAAGCACGGCGCGCCGGCACCAGTACTGCGACCTGACCGAGCACAAGCATGGCAAGTACGCCTATTGCCACGTAGAACAGCGGAAGATGCATCATCTCGTAATGCTTCATCAGCCATGCGTTGAGGCCAACGGCACACAGCGCGCCGATTACCGCGCCGCCTCCGGCGATCAGCAGGATCTCAATCTGAAAGTAACGCAGTATGTCGACCTTTCTCGCGCCAAGTGCTCGCCGCACCCCAATCTGCCGATGCCGCTGGCCAACCCAGAAACTGGTCAGTCCGACGACGCCTGCGGCGGTAACACTCAGCAGAATGACGCAAATCACGGCCATCAGCAGCGCGACACCGCGCTCCTCGTCATACATGCCGGCACGCTGTTCGGAGAAAGAATGGATACCGGCACCGGGGGGCATGTGACGCATGGGGTTCACCGCAAAAAGTGCCTTGCGTATGTCGCGTATCGCTTGATCCGTGCGGCCGCTACGCGCACGCACCACATAGCCTGTCCAGAAGACATCTTTTCGTAACGGCTCGATCACCGAGTTATCGGCCCAGTTGCTGTCGTCAAAGCTCGGCGTCTTCAGCCGCTCGACGATGCCGACAATCGTAGCGGGCTTGCCGTCCTGATAGACCGTCTGGCCGAGTGCGTTGCCGCCCGGACAGAGTTGGTCGGCCAGGGATTTGCTCACGATGATCACCGGCGAGCCCGGGAGTCCATGTCCGTGCCCGATCTCACTCGCGAAAAAGTCGCGGCCAGCGATCAGGCGGGCACCGAAGGTTTCCCGCAGGTGCTCGTCGCCGTAATAGTAAGCCGCATGCACGAATTTGCCTTTGCGATCCGCATCAAGGGAAATCTCGCCGTCTTCATCGCCCTGGAGCAACGGAAAGCCTGAGGTCGCAGCAGCGTCCTGCACATTCGACAGATTCCGTATTGCCTGGAGATCCGCGCGTTGCATGGCGTCGATCTTCTCGATCACGGTGGCATCATCGCCTGACACCAAAGGTAGTTTCTGAAAAATGAAGATCAGGCCATCTTCGTCCAGACCCGACGTGCGGCGCATTCGTTCGATGCTATGTCCGATAATGAATAAAGCATTGGCGACAATCGCCAGCGTCAGCGCGATTTGCAACACGATGAGCAGCACGGAGGCCTTGTGTCGCCGCAAGGCCACGAGGATGGGATAGACGTTCACGACGTGATCCTCATTGCGCCTTGAGCTGCAACGCGGGCGGCACACGCGCCGCCCGATATGTTGGGTAGACCGCTGCAAACAGGGTGGCTGCCACGGCAAGCAGCAGCGTGAGCAACAGCAACGCAGGGTCGATTCGCGCCAACGTGGCGAGCCGCGCCGGCATCACCATGCCGACACTCAGCACGCCGATGGCCGTGAACAGGAGCCCGAGAAGGCCGCCTGCCGCGCCGATCACCCCCGCCTCGGTGAGGAATTGGGCATAGATCGACGCCCGCGATGCGCCAAGTGCGCGCCGCACGGCGATCTCGCCGCTGCGCCGCAGGAACTTGGCCAGCAGCAATCCAACCGTGTTCAAGAGGCATACGACCAGCAAGCCTTGCGCCACTAACAGCGACACCTTCGTATTGCTGGGCACCACATGCTGGTAGTCGAGAAATGCCGGCACATCGCGCAGGCGATTGTTCGGCTTCCACTGGAAACGGCCCAACTGCTGCTGTTCACTCGCGTAAGCGTCGAGGTACTGCCGGTACGCCTGCACCGCCGCCGGATTATCTAGTTCAACCATGTAGGAGAGCCACGTACAGTCCGAGCGCAACAACGCCGCGAAGTCAGTGCGTAAAGAGCGTCCGTCCTTGCATTCAGAGTAGGTGTCGCTGACGACGTTATTGGCAACGGCGAATTGAACCGGCAGAAAGAAATCCAGCTCGGTGGCTTCGAACCTGAAGAGCGCGAAGAACTCCGGCTGCGGGTTCCAGTACTTGATAATGCCCACGATACGATAATCGTGGCTGGCGATGGTGATGATCTTGCCGACGTTATTGCCGCCGCCGAGCATCTCCTGGTTGAAGTGATCGCTGATCACCACCACCGCGGCTCGGTGCGCGTCATCGTCCGCACTCCAGCCACCACCGTAGTGGAACGGCACATCCAGCATAGGGAAGAATTCGCTATCGACCGCATAGCCTCGAGCTTCAATCAAGGTACCGTCCTGGCTGGCATGCGGCGGCGCGATCGAGCGCCACATCGCAATGATCGACGATTGCCGAAAAGCACGATGCTGGCGCGTCAGCGCCATGGCATCGATATAGGTCAAGGCAGTGGGCGGCTCGCCATTCTCGCCGTGACCCGGCCCCCAGGCATCGATCTGCGGCACGAACAGCTGCGATGACTTCCACGGAATCGGATCCGCAGACACTCCGCGAAATACCGAATACATCGTCATCGACGCTGCCACACCGAAGCCGATGGCCAGAATCATCAGCGCGGTGAGTCCAGGGCTCCGCCGCAAGCTGCGCACAGCCAGTTCGAGATAGTAGGCAAACACACCGTTTTCCCCTTGTGTCAGCGACGCCTGCTGATTGAGACCGACCACTTTCTCTAAGCACCTGATCTCCCGCCTCCGCATTCGATCCAGCCTGTCGGAGAGCTGGAGCGTTAGCCCCAGGCGTGAGACGCGTTTACTTCAACGTATAGCCCAATAAGCTTAGGTAGTGCAGATAGGCATACGTGCTAATCGGGCCTGTAATCAGGCATGCGATGTAGTAGATCTTTGCACCGCGCGTCGGTGAGTAGGGCCGCCCGAATGCCTCTGGCGCCTTTCTCCCAAAAATCACCCAGCGCAGACCAATAAGAAACGCTGGGACGGAGACAAGGAGACTTTTCCAGGAGAACATGATTTCGGGTGCATGATTTAGCGCGTCAACGATGGTTAGGCTGCTGTACCCGATGCCCATGAGGCCGACGGCAGACACGATCAGACCTAGAGGCCTGCTGTCCGGGGGTTGGATGCGAGGTTTGGGCCTGTTGGCCGGATCTCCATTTCTTTCGTTCATCGCCTTTACAAAGTCGTCGGGCGTCATTACTTCAACTTCCTTGATTGAGGTTTAAGACTGACAAATTTCCTAGCGTGAACATTTGTCGATCCGTTTGATTGCGATGTCCGCTTCGGGCCGAAAGCGGACTTATTGAGCATCAACGTCACGAGCTTCGCCTCGGTCGAAAGCGGATACTTGGTTTCTGTACCGAATCGACTTCGCGTTTCTGAGAAAGTAAACACCAAGTATCAAAGTGATATTACTTATGAGAATTCGATCAACTGGCTGAACGATTTCTCCTCCTCTTAGGAGAACAGCCAGCCAAAACGTCACGCCGGAGATGACGCCAACAACCGCCCAAGTTCCTACAACGATATATGCCCAGGTTTTTCGGAAGTAAACCGAGATCAACACCAGTGCTTGTACGGCGATTGATAACAAGGCTATCCAACGACCACTCAACAGCGAGATCACATTTAAGTAGAGAAAGGCGCCCATCGAGTAGTACAGCACCTTTACGACGTATGTATCCGCTTTGGCAAGGACTCGCTTCAACCTCGCGCCCACGGAAGAGTGGTCAATGTCAGGCATGGTTTCCCCAGCGCCTCAAAGAAGTTTTGAATATGCGGCCTGACAACCCTTTGATAACTTAATAGACGGACAGCACATAGAGCGAAAAGGATCTCCGTTTCCATCGCCTGGAAGCAATACGCCACTACAGCTTCGCATCCAATGTTGGGCTCTTTAACCAGTCAGCAATATCTTCGCCAAGTTCCTTTCCGAGGCGATTAAGAGCGCCGCATGCAGTCATGCCAACCGTAGTGTGCTGATGTGCCTCGAAGGAACCCACCAGCTTGCCGCCATCATGAAGCTCACCGTGAACTGCTGCCCACTTGGGACCAGTCCAGCCGCCACCGCCAATCGCATGCACGCTGGTAATTCTCATGGTGAGAACCTTTCCGCTTATCTGCGATACGTCCTTGTCCGTTACGGACACGCCCATTTCTGCGGAGTGAGCAATGTTTTCACTTAATTTTGAATTCCAATCGCATTTTTGCCTCACGTCATCCGTTCCGACGCCATCCGCATAAGGCGTGACTCGAGGGATTGAAACCGCGTCGGTGGCGGACGCAATCGAAGATATTCCGATCAATGCAAATGCCAACATTTTTATCACTGACATTTCCCCTTATTGGCCCGTAGACGAACTTGTAGATCCCGCTGCAAGTCCAAAACGGCAAAGCAGGGTCAGGCTGGATCACTCCAACCCGACCTCCGTTCTGTTAGTTCGCTTGAACGCCAGGCCCGATATTCTTTTCGAGAAATGCCTGCACGTGGTTGTACATGTCCACGAGATTCTCTTCCTTGTAGAAGCCGTGTCCTTCCTTCGGTTTGGTCAGCCATTCGTACGGCTTGTGCGCGGTCTCCAGGGCGGCGCGCATGGCCTTGGCCTGCGCAAAGGGGGCGCGCTCATCCGCCTCGCCGTGAATCAGCAGCACGGGCACGTCGATCTTGTCGGCAAGCTTGTCGGGTGAGTTGGCGGCCAAGTCGGACGGGTCGTTGCCAATGGCCTGCTTGAGGTAGTTTTTGCCGTACTTGGTGTCCTTGATGTCGCCCTTGTCGTACATCATGGCCAGATCGTAGATGCCGGCCTCGCCGATCGCGCACTTGAACATGCCGGGCGCACGGACCACCGTCATCATCGCCGAATAGCCGCCAAAACTGGCGCCAAAGACGCAGACGCGCTTGGGGTCGGCGAAGTGTTGCGCTTCGGCCCATTTCACGCCGTCGATCAGGTCCTGCTGGATGCGCGTCCCCCATTGGCCGTAACCGGCGTCACTGAACCCGGGACCGCGACTGCCCGATCCGCGATAGTTGACCTGCAGCACCAGATAGCCGCGGCTGGCAAGGAACTGCGCATCGGTGTCGAAAAACCAGTCGTCCTGAACGCCGATCGGCCCCCCGTGCGGCAACAGCACCATGGGCAGGTTATTCATGTCGGCGCCTTTGGGCACCGTAAGAATGGCTTCCAATGACATGCCGTCGCTGGCAGTGAAATGCATGGGCACGCGCTTGCCCATTTTTTCCGGATCGATGCTTGTGCTCGCCGAGAACAGGCTCACTATCTTCTTTGCCCTCATGTCGTACAGGTAGTACGTACCAGGGTCGCGATCGCTGCCGACCTCGAAAATCAGTACGGTTCCGTCTTCGCTGAAGCTGGAGAAACGGACGAACTGGTTCGGGAATTTGGCGTACAACGCCTGGTAAACCTGGGCCAGCGGCTGGGTGCCGTTGATGACGATCGGGGTCGGAACGCCGGTAGCGGGCGCCGCGGAGATGGGCTCGTTTTGAGGCGTCCATTGCACCTCGCCGATGCTGCCGAAGTCGTCCTTGGCCAGCAGTTGCGGCTGGGTGCCGTCCGCATTCGTTTGCACCAGCGAGTACGGGCCGGCTTTGACGCTGGTCAGTGCGTACAGATGCTGCTTGTCTTGCGAAAACGCAACGGGGTTGAAGCGGTTGTCGCCATCTTCGTCGGCAAGCTGCACCCACCGGCCACCCTGCATGCGATAGACGACGTGCTTATTGGATATATCCACGCCCTCCGCGTAGCGCACGTTGCCGTCCGCATCCATGAGGAAGTCCATGTTGCTCAGATTGATCTGGCCGATCAGGTGACGGACGCCGGTGCTGGCGTCGACGTCGTACAGCCAGGTGTCTTTTTCGTCATCCCACATGTACGTCTGCATGTAGAAGTGACCATTGGTCTTCGGCGGTACGCTGGCGATGGTGGCATAGCCGTCGTCGGCGGTGCGCTGCGTGCCGCCGCGTCCGTCGACCCAGTCGCGATTGAATATGGGCAGGATACGCTTGCCGTCCGCGTCGCTGGCGATGATTTCGCCCAGTGCCACCGGGCGATCGAGCGACCCGAACGATTTGGCCAGTTCCACCACCAGGCGCTCAGGTCCCACCCACCGGATGTCGTTCGCAAGCTGGGAAGCGGGCAGTCTTAGCAGGCTTTTCGGATGGGTCATATCGCTGACCAGGAAGACCACCACGGCGTGGTCTTCGCCCTGCTCGACCGCCACGGCCAGATATTTCCCGTCGGGCGAAAGTGTGGGCAACGAATAGCCGCCTCGTTGCGCGAAAGCTTCCACCGGCACTCGGTCGCCGGCGGCGGCGACGACAGGCATCAATAAACACAGCGCGGCCGCGAAGGCGCGCACACATCCATTCCTCATGTTTTATCCCTTGTTTGCACACGATGCGTGATGCGGTTCGGCCAACCTGCTCCCCAGGGCCGCCCGCGTGAGGCGAGTGTAGCCAAACAGTCGAAGGCTGACAGCGTCCTGATGTGGCGACGCGCAGCCGGTTACACGGCTGCCTTTGATCCTGGCCGGTCAGCCATACTGCGGCCCTTTGTCGCGCACTTCCAACCAAAACAGGGTCAGGTTGGCTTTTGAGGACCTGAGAAGTGAGCCTGCCCCCGTTCTGTGTACTTCAGCATTGGCCGACGTTTTTATGTAATTTGTAGCTGGGGTCTAGAGGCATCAGGGGGATGCACGATGAAGCGCTTTTGGATGGCCTGGTTGCTGGTCTCGGTGGCGTCCGCCTGTTGGGCGGACAGCGTTCCGAAGATCACGGATTTCTTGCAGAGCGCTGAATACGAACGCGTTGCGATATCGCCCGACGGGGCGCTACTGGCCATTGCTCATCGTGAGGACGAAAACACGACGGTCACGATTCTGCAGCGCTCGGACATGCATGTGGTGGCGCAAATCGGTTCTGGAAGTCACGGAGAGATTGGAGCACTGTCGTGGCTGGGGTCCGATCACCTGGTTATCGCGGCCAACCGCGATTCAGGTCGGTATCACGTACCGATCTACGACCCTCTGATATATCTGGTGGATATTCACGCGAAGCACCCGCAGATATTGGCTTCGAACTTCTTCGGTACGGTACGCGGAGATGATCGCCATTTCCTGGTTCGGGAATGCAAGGATTTCAGTGCGGACGGCGAGTGCCGTTTCAGCTTGTGGCGGCAAGACATCGATCATCTGATCGACAAGGGGGTAGAGCTGGGCGTGGCCCCCTTGGGAGATGCCTCGATGATGGTCGACCACGCCGGGGTACTCCGGTTTGCCTGGGCCTGGAGCAATACGGCGCGAAGCCAACTCTATGTACGCAGCGACAACGGGCAATGGTCCGCGCTCAACGATAGCGATGCCACGCATGTCGAGGTAATTCCGATCGGCATTTCCGCGGATAACAAGACCGCCTTTCTGGAGCGCGAGCGCGCCGATGGTCCCGATGTCATCGAGAGCTACGATTTTGCCAGCGGCAAACGAACCGAGCTGTTGAGCGATCAGGTGTCCGATCCGCTCCTCACCATCTTTTCCATGGATGGCAAAGAGCCCATTGGTGCCTGGTTCGGTCCCGGCGTGCCACAAGCGCGCTACTGGGCGCCGAGCAGCGAGGACGCCAAGTGGCACAGTGCGTTGGTGAAGGCTTTTCCCGGCACTGTGGTCAATGTGCTGAGCAGTACCGCCGATGGTTCAGTGATCGTCGTGTTTACGTACAGCGATCGGGACGATGGCTCGTGGTACGTGCTGGATCGGACCACGCACAAGGCCACGCTGTTGTTTCATTCCCGACCCTGGCTGGACTCTGCACCCATGGCGGCGATGGAACCGTTCGAGTTCAAGGCCAGGGATGGACTGGCCCTGCACGGATTCCTTACGCGCGCACAGGGAGTGAGCGGTCCGGCGCCGATGGTAGTGATTGTTCACGGCGGCCCGTACTTCATTGCAGACGAGTGGGCTTTCGACGAGGAAACCCAGCTGCTCGCCGCGCACGGTTACGGTGTGTTGCACGTGAACTTTCGCGGCTCGGCGAATTTCGGCCTGCACTTCATGCAGTATGGTTATCGCCAGTGGGGGCGCGCCATGGTAGATGACATCACTGATGCCACCCGATGGGCGATCACGAAGGGTGTGGCGGACCCGAAACGAATCTGCATCTATGGTGGGAGTTACGGTGGTTACGCTGCACTGATGGGGGCTGCGCGCGAACCCGGACTTTATCGTTGCGCCATCGGGCTGGCCGGCCCGTATGACCTGAGCAAACTTTATCGCTGGGGCGACATCCATCGCAGCGATTACGGCATGCACTACCTGAATATGGTGCTCGGCTCGGACAAAGCTGCCTTGATCGCCGACTCACCGATATCGCGTGCTTCCTCCATCACGATTCCCGTTTTGCTCGCGCACGGCGTGCAGGATGATCGTGTACCGATCGAGTACGCCACCGCGATGCGATCCGCACTGAAAAAGGCGGGCCACCCACCGGAATTCGTGAGCTACGACTGGGAAGGTCATGGCCTCGCCGATCCCGCGAACAAGCTGGATTTCTACACCCGCATGCTCGCGTTCCTGGCCGGCAACATTGGGTCGGCACCACAAAACGAGGGTGACGGAAAAGCAAGTAGTGGGGACACACCAAGGTGAATGCTGGTGATTAAGCAACAAAACAGAGGAGAGCGCTCTTTTCCGCGGACCAGAAAAAGTCAGAGCACTTTTTCAAATTCCGTTTCTATGGAAAAGTGCTCTGATACCTTTTCCGGCCCCTTTTTCCTGACCCGTTCTGCTGACGACAACGTCATCGTTAACGGTCACAAGACGAGACGCTGCCGCAGATCCTTGCAGCGAGCCTCCAAACCCACCAAGGCGAGTCTGTCTCGGCCCACGAACAAATAGTGGTGCGCGTCGGGGGACCATTTATCGACGTCGGCGAACTCCTCGCCAAATGCACGAGCGCACGCAAGGTTGTTGGTTTGCCAGATTTTTAGACCCGGGTGGACAACCAAAAACGGATGGTGCTCGTCCCAGCGATGACCGGCCAGCGTCCCATCACGATGCAGTGCAATCAACGCCTCGACCGACTCCCGGTTCGCCATTCCGTCACGCAGACGCCCCTCGACCAAAAGAGGGTCCAGCATATCCACGATGACATCGCGGAAGTACCGAGCGCGGGCTTTGTCTTCATCCGATGGCGGGATAGGTGTGGTCATAAGCGGCCTGCTTGGTCTACCTGGAGTCACTATAGATCTGTATTGGGGCAGGGAAACAGGGGCTCGCGCTGATTCGAGCACCCCCATGGATTTGATGCGTAGATCTTGCTGTCCACGACCGGCCGAAAGCGGACATCGCTGATTGGTGCATATGGCCAGCCAGCGAAGTGTCAGGAGATCAGCTCCCGCACGCACTGGTGACACCAATAACGTTTGCCATGCGCGGCGAGCGCAAGCGGGCGAAGTCCGCTTGTGAACATCCCCATGATGGAAGGGTTAGGCCACGGGTTCGTGGCAAACCACTTCGATGTTGTGCCCGTCCGGACCAATGACGAAAGCCGCATAGTATCTCCCGCTATAGTTCGGGCGCAGACCAGGTGCACCATTGTCGCTGCCACCTGCCTCCAGAGCCGCGCGATAGAAAGCGTCGACTTGCTGGCGGCTCTCGGCCACGAACGCCAAGTGAAGATGCGCGGGTTTCTCCTCGGTTTGGAACATGCACAATGAAACCTTGCCGTCTGAGCTAAGCTCGATACCGTGCTGCCCCTCCTGGACGACCGCTATGCCGAGCGGATCGAGTGCGTTGAGGAAGAATGCCTTACTCGCTGCATAGTCGCTGACTCCGAATACGACGTGGTCAAACATGAGCTTTCCCGAAGTGTGCGGGCCTGCGCGTCGCCCGACGGCTATTCAAATGACCCGTGGTCCGTTTTTTATACAGACTGAAAAGAGCAATCTTTTCCATCGGATTTTCCATGGCTTCACTCCCACCGGTCTCTATAGGCAAGCGCGGGAGGGGACGAACCGATATTAGCGCGCCTCCGAATGGGCAGGTTAGATATCGCATCACCTCCAAAACAGGGTCAGGTTGGCTTTTGAGGATCTAAGATGTGAATCTGGCCCCGTTCTTTGTACAAGATCGACATCACATGCTCTAGGTATCGGACGATGGCTCAGAAATGCAAAATGGCGTCGATCACCGCGACGACCTGATAGTCGCGCCTGCCCTTGTCGTAAGCGGACAAATCGTACGAACGGTCGTAGCGGAGCTCGGGGCGAATTTCCAGGTCTTGGGACACCCAGTGCGTCAGTCCAACGGTGTGTTCGCTGTATCGCGTGGCATAGCCTGTTCGCTGCCCCTTTTCGTCGTTGTAGAACTCGTTGCGGAGCGACACCATGTCGCTCGCGCTCAGCTCAAAGTTCAAATAATTGACGATGCCGAACTCACCGGCTTCGCCAGGGAACGGCGACGAACCGGCGACACCCGGTGTACCGCCGGAACCAAAGCCGGGAATTCCGCGTGCATACATCCGATAGGCTTCCGTGAGCATGTGGAAGTGCTGGCTGAAACGGTGCCCCCACGTTGCCGCATACATCTGCAGGTTGTCGTAGTTGTAGTTGTCGCGATTGAAGCTGTTGATGCATGGATAAAGCATATCGTCGTTGCTGGCCGATACCCACCGAACGCAAGCCTGTAGCGTGGGCCGTGCGCTGCGATTCCATACCGCCGTATCGTCGCTGCCATGGATTCCGAGTTGCACCGTCCACTGCGCGTTAAGGCGTGTCGTCGTCAAAACACCCATTTGCGTATACGGATCCGCGGTGTAGAGGATCGAGTGAGTGACCAGGTAATTGTTCGGAGAAAACTGCGCCTCGATATCCGGCAACGAGAGCCAACGCCCCACCCTCACCACCATGCCTTCGCCCACCCACGGCACATAGATGTCCGCGTAAAACAACATGGGGTCCGTACCGTAGGTACGCCCCGGAAGCTGCGCATCGACAGGCGAATTGTTCAGCAGCTGATTACTGAACACGCCTTTCATCGTGGTGAAGTGATAGTCGTAGCCGTATAGCGCAGAGATGTCGAATCCCCAATCAAGATGATCGGTTTGCACCGTGTCGACAATGCGCTGAATATTGACAACCACCTGGTTCAACTCGGCACGGTTGGGGCGAACCTGATACGAGAGCGGGTAGTTGGTAAAATGGGAAGTACTCAGATTCGCCGCGGCATTGATCCAGCCAAACATCTCGATGCGATGCCGCTTCATCCACTGACCGAATGCCGTGCACCCCAGCGCTTTTTCAAGCGGGTACTGCGAATTTTCGTTGGGCACACCGATGGGATAGCTGGCTCCTCCGATCTGCCATTCGGAGGATGGGAAGGCGGGTGAATCCAAAGGTGCGCTCAATCCCCTACGCGCGGGGGCTGGAGCGTTCGGATCAAGTGGCTGCGCATCTTCGACGTATGCGGCGCCGAGTCGATGGAAGATGCTTCGGGAGCAATCGCCGCTCTGCTCGAGCGCAGGTGTCGTTTGTCCGCTGTCGACGGCCCCAACCGATTCAGATATTCCACTGAATGGTTCCAATGGCGCGCCAGACGCCCACGCGCTGAGGTTCGACATCGCCCCCACGCATGCCAGCACCATGGTCAGCACCCTGTTACGCACGGCCCTCTCCGTCACACGCAGACACCGTTAGCGCCCCCGATGATGCCATATGCAAAACTGGGGCAGGTTGGCTTTTGAGGATCTGAGAAGTGAACCTGACGCCGTTATGCGCCGCTGACCTGGGAATCGCGCCCTGTTCCATGCCTAGCGTTGCGCAGGCCCACGGCATAAGTCGATGACATGCGCAATGGCGCCGATCACCACGTCCGGTCGTTCTTTTTGCACGTAGTGCCGGCTTGGCACGTTGACGAACCGACCCCGCGTCGATTCCCCGGCGATGCGGCGCATCTGCTCGCTATTCCATGACAGAAACGTTTTTTGCTCGGCGGTTGGCGTGCCCTCGAAGGTGATCGACCTGAACCAATCGGCCGAGATCACCACCAAGGGCAGATCGCCAAGCGAGTGCTCGGCCAGCGCGATACTGCGCCCGTCGGTCGAATCCCCGTCGCTGTCGATGGGATAGAACAAGTTTTGCCTTTCCGAGAACAGGGTTGCCTGATAGGCGGGTTGAGTCTCCATGGCTCTGATGGTGTGCGTCAGCACCTGTTCGTCCGGATCTTGCTGGGCACCGAAGTCGTCCAGGCACTTCAAGGGGTCCGCGCCTTCGGGTGCCAAGGCATGCTGCTGCGCCGCGCGCTCGCAGTTTTCCAATTGCTGACCGCGCGCGAGATAGTTTTCGTATTTGTGGACATAGTTGGCGGTGGTTGCCGGAGACAGCTTTTCCGTGACGGTGGGGTCCACCAATACCAATCCCGCCACGCGGTTCGAATGCTCGTAGGTGAAAAGCCGCACATTCAATCCACCGCGCGAGTGTCCAACCAGAATCACCCGGTCACCCAGCCTGGCCTGATCGATGAGCGCCAACATGTCGTCGACTGCCGCTTGCGCCGTCGCGCGGCGATCGACGGTGTCGCTGAAAAAATAATTGGCCCGGTCGTAGGTGCATGCGCGCGTTGTCTTGGCAATCTCTCCTTGCACTGTGCGCCAACCCATCGTGCCGTCACCCAGCCCGGCATCGAAGAGCACCGTCGGCGTACCATTCCCAAGGCAATAAAGATTGAGCCGGCGGCCGGGCGCCACGGCGACGAGTTCTTGGGGATGCATGTACGCGGATGCGGGAAGCGATTCTGACGCGGCTGCAGATGCGACGGCGGCGATTACCGAGCAGAGAATCGATACGACAGTAAGTACGGAACGAACACTTGGCACGCGAAGGTCCTTGTCGTCTGACAGCAACGGGCACTGTGATGCGCACGATCCGAAAAGCGTTTAAGCCACCGTTGTCGAATACCCTGGCGCCCCTTGTTCTTCTTGCCTACACACTGTTTTGCCGGTCCGTAAGCGCTTGCCGGACGCGGTCTAGGCCAACATCGACTGCGTTCCAGACACCTTCATCACCCATTACTCGGCAGAAAAGCTCGTTGATTCCACCGGGAGTAGCGTGCTCCCGCATAAGCTCTCCGAAATCGAGATCGCCTCCGTGCAGCGATGCAGCGAGTTCCCCGAACATGGCTGCGACATAGCATTGAGCTTCCGATGGGGATATCCCATGCGCAGCAAGCCAGCGGCTTATCTGATTCAGATACAGGAAATGCGCGGCGATCGTCGCCGTTGAAGCCGAGAAATGATCGAAAGCCGTTTCATCGGCAACCTCGATAACGCGACCAAGCCGATCGAACAGGCTACGCGCAGGTTCCGTGGCGGGAAACAAGGGCGTGATGCCACGTCTAACGGCCACGGACGGCAGCGGGATCGCGCGTACGATGTTCTGCACCGGCGCGGCGAGTTCACGCAGCACCCTGAGCGGAACACCTGCCATCACGCTTATCAGGCATGGGTTCTTGAATGTAAGTTCTGACATCACCCGTCGCGCATCTGCAGGCCGCACGCACAAAAGCACAACGCTGGATTGTTCCAGTACCGCTTGATTGCTCTGCGCCACGTGAACGTTCGAGTAGGAGGCAGCAAGCTTCGCCACGATTCCCGCGTTGCGTGGCGAAAGCAGGATTTCCGGCGGCTCGCCACCCTCGCTCAAGCCAGCAACCATGGCGGCACCGATCGCCCCTACTCCAATCACACCAAGCATCGCGTGGGTTCCTCAGGAAGTTGTCGATTTTGCGGGATGTGGGCTTTGCGGACGATATCTTCATTCACCCCGATCAACCAACGGGAACCTACGAGATGGCTGCCAAACGGAAAGGTGTGAAGCCTGGCGATTTGGCCTACCACAAGTTAGTCCCAGCGATTAGCGTTCTTTGGAAATCCCGGACGCTGTATTCGGACCACGCAGAATCTCTGCCCCGTCGGCGCCTGCATCACGACCCAACGCTCAAGGCGATCCACGACATGCGCGCCCAGCTTCTCCAGACGAGCTACCTCGGCGGGAATGTCGCCAGTCTCGATATCTATGTGGACTCTGCTTTCGTGTGTCACGCGCTGGATTTGAACGATGGGTTCGTCCTCAGGCGTTTCCAGCATGCGGTAATTGCCGCGCGTACCCGGATGGTCCATGTCTATCGGGCGCCCCAGCGCTTCGGCCCAGAAATCGGCGGCCTTGTCGATATCGGGCGTGTTGCAATCGATGAGCAGCGCGCAAAGGCGGGAATAATGCATGACTTCATCATCCGAATCAGGTTACGGGAAATGTGAAGATGCCGATTTACTTGTATCGACGCATTAACATCTACTGGTGAGCCGGGCGTCTGGCGCGCCGCCAAAACACAACCTCGAACACCACGCCTGCGGCGATCAGTACGGAACCAAGCAGTGGCGTGCCAAAGAACAGTGGACCGATTCCCGTGGCATAAGCGATACCTGCGGCGATCAGGAAAAGCAGTGTGACCAGGTGGCGCATGACTAAACCTCCTCAGCTGCGAAAAACCGCTACAGATTAGTGTATTAGCACATGCCAAGGGTCAGCTTGTGCAACATCGGAGCATGGATTACGGCCAGGGGTAAGGCACGGTGTCCTGCGCCTTTACGGCATCGCCGCGCCGGCTGCTTGTCGAACAGGAATGCCTTGGGGATCGAAGTCGTGCAGGCAGTAAACATTGATGCCGAAGTGCTCGGGGGTGACACGCTTGCGGTGGAACGGATAAATGCCGCAGACCTTGCAGAAAAAGTGTCGCGCAGTCTTGGTGTGAAACCGGTATTCGGTCAGGTGTTCCTCGCCTCCAAGCAGCCTGAACTTGCTCTCGTGGACTTTGACCATGAGTGCATTTTTCCGTCGACAGATGGAACAGTCGCATGTCGTCAGCTCCGGGAAGTCCGTCTCGATCTCGAAGCGAACCGCGCCGCAGTGGCAACTCCCGATGTACTTCTGCAATGGCCGAGCGCCCATGTACTGCGAATTCCTGAGTGGGATGATGTCTTGGTCATGCTGCACCGAAGGTGCCCGCCTGGACGAAGCATGAAACGTATGCACACCAACCTGCAATACTGACGGCAATAACCCCCGACAGCGTTACCGCATTTACTATGCCATCTTCCGTGTGACCGAGGCGCACGCTCCATCCTGAAGCGGACACTGCCTTTTGCAGGCTGTGTTTATTCCAGCACCGTCGCCACGAGAAAATACCGATGACTTTACGCTCGCGTGGCGCCTGTTTTTTGCGACAATCCCCGCCTGCTCTTCACTGCATCGCGAAGAAGCGTCACGCGAGCAACGCGATATGGCAGGCAACGCCGAGCGTCACGGCATTCCGGAAGAATCATCATGCATGTCGTAAAAATAAACCCCGGCCGCGAGAAATCCGCGTTGCAGCGGCACCCTTGGCTATTTTCCGGTGCACTGGCGCCGCTGGCAGGCACGCCGGAATCGGGTGAAACGGTCAAAGTACTGGATAGCAACGGCCGCTTTCTGGGCTGGGCGGCATGGAGCGGCGAATCGCAGATACGCCTGCGCTTCTGGAGTTTCGACGAACGGGAACCCATCGACCGGAACTTTTTCCGGCAGCGCTTGAACCGAGCCATGCAGTTGCGCGCCGGGATGGCGCACGCAGGCGACGCCATGCGTCTGGTGCACGGCGAATCGGATGGGCTCCCCGGCTTGATCGTCGATCGCTATGGCGAGGTACTCGTAGTGCAGTTGCTCTCCGCCGGTCCGGAAGCCTGGCGCGAGATCCTTTGCGACGAACTGCAGGCACTCACCGGTGCACGCGCCATTTACGAGCGCTCCGATGCCGATGTGCGGGAACTGGAAGGACTGCCGCTGCGCAGCGGTCTGTTGCGCGGCGAACTTCCTGCGGCCACGGACATCACCGAGCATGGCCTTCGCTATCGCGTCAATGTCGCGGCCGGCCAGAAGACCGGCTTCTATCTTGATCAGCGCGCCAATCGGCAACGCATAGGCGATCTGGCGCGTGGCGCGGATGTACTGAACTGCTTCTGCTATACCGGCGGCTTTTCCTTGGCTGCCCTGCGCGGCGATGCGCGCTCGGTGTTATCGGTGGACAGCTCCGGCGACGCTCTCGATGCCGCACGCATCAATCTGAGCTTGAATGATCTGCCCAGCGAACGCGCCGAGTGGGTGGAGGCCGATGTCTTTCAATACTTGCGGCTGCTCCGCGACAAAGGACGAAGCTACGACTTGATCGTGCTCGATCCGCCGAAATTCGCCCCCACCGCGCAGCATGTGGAACGCGCCTCGCGCGCGTACAAGGACATCAACCTGTGGGCGATGAAACTGCTGCGACCGGGCGGCCATCTCGCCACCTTCACCTGTTCCGGCGGCATGACCGCCGAACTGTTCCAGAAGATCGCGGCGGGCAGCGCCTGGGACGCGAAAGCCGACATGCAACTGATCGGGCGATTTACCGCGGATGTCGATCACCCCGTATCGCTTAATTTTCCGGAAGGCGATTATTTGAAGGGATTGCTCTTGCGGAAGATCTAGAGACGCTTCGTTTCGTCCATGGCGTTGGAACAATCCGCGCAGAAACGTCTGCTCACAAGAGCGTGCGTTTACCCATCGTTGGCCGCGTCTTTAACCTTTGTCAGCCGACCGCTGGCTGGGCAGTGTTGAACGCCAACTGGGCGGCGAAAGCCCGCTTGTACGCGGGGCGCGCTTCGCCGCGGGCAACATAGGCGGCCAGGTTGGGAAATTCATTGAGAATGCCCGATGGTCTCGTCCTGAGCAGCACCGACACCATGACCAGGTCGCCCGCGCTGAACGCGCCATCCAGCCATTCGGCATCACCCAGGCGCGCGGAGAGTTGGCCAAGCCGATGGCGGACGCGATCGGCAACCATCGGCAGGCGGTCCTTAGCCCAGGGTTGATCGCGCTCCGCAATCTTGGCGTTGGTTAAATCAAAGATCGGCGGCTCCACCGAGTTGAGCGCGGCAAACATCCATGTGATCGCACGCGCCCGGGCGTTGGCGTTCTCCGGCAACAAACCCGGATGGTGCGAGGCGACATGGAAAATGATCGCGCCTGACTCGAACAGCACAAGATCGCCTTCCTCATAGGTTGGAATCTGGCCGAAGGGATGGAGAGCGAGATGCGCGGGCTCCTTCATCGCGGAGAACGAAACTGGGCGAACCTTGTAGGGTAGGCCCGCTTCTTCAAGCACCCAGCGAACACGCGTATCGCGCGCCAGCCCCATGCCGCCATCGGGTGACCGTTCAAAGGCAGTAATGGTGATAGTCATCGGGATCTCCTGGTGATTGTGATTGCACGACGCCATCCTCGGAGGCCATGGCACCGACGATGGGTTTCAACATGGGCCGCTATTCTTGCCCTGTTTGAAATGACGACGAACGTCCCGCCGCCGAATCGACATGCCCTACTTCGAGCGCTTGGCGACGTTAGCTACCGACCGACCGCACCGGAACCTGGATCAGCACCAACCAGCGACGATGACTCGCAAAACCGGAACCCGCAATGTCTGCCATGGATCGAAAGCGGACACGTCAAAACGAAGCCTTTGGTGTTGCGTATGGAACGACGCGATTTCTTGCCAAGGCAAGCGGGGTCCGTGATGACCTTCCCATTGCGGTGTCTTCGATAACTAAGGACTTCTTCGTTCACGGCGCTTTCACACATCAATCTACTACATAGGTCCCGCTGTACAACCAACGGAAGGGAGATCGTTATGAAAATTGTTTTCAAGGCCGCCACCGTAGCCGGACTGCTGTTGGGAATCGGAGCCTCCATTCATCCGACTGCTGTTTTGGCCCAGCCAGACTGCTCGCCATGCCTCATGGAGCACATTGAGTGCGAGGAAGGAAATCAGTCTGCGTGCGCTTCCTGGTACAACGTCTGCGTGCCATTCTGCAAAGAGCGTGGATCGGCAAGCGGCACGCCACCCACCCGGCACAATGAGAAGCTGAATATGGCGTTGTTGAACTCCAAACAGGCCACGACGGTAGCCAAGTAATCGACGGACCCGGTTAACGGGTCCGGTCACAAAACCCCGCGCCACAACGCGGGGTTTTTTTTACTCGGATTGGTGTTGATTTAGCTGGGCGCGGTCCGCGTGGGTAAACACATCGGTTTGGAACATTCCTTCCAACCATTGATTTCGACGTTTTGAACTCGGAAGGAGCGCTAGCAATCAAGTAAATCCGACCTTATTTTGGCTCTGCTCTGCAAGTACTGAAGACGCTGTACCTGGGGAGGGGCGATGACGAAGCACAACGTCGAAGTTTCGCAAAAAGCGTGGGCTAGAGTTGCTGGTGCTGCATTGGCAGCCATCATTGCGATCGGCCTGACGGGGGTTTTTCTTCAGACTTTCGTGGGACCCGAATCGAATCTTCAAAATGTCCTTGCTCACGAGCAGATATATCGAGTGAGTCTGGCTTGCGAGTTTGGGATGTTGAACAGCGATATTGTGCTGGCGATAGCGCTTTATGGTCTGCTCAAGCATGTGAATGGGCCGCTGGCTTTGCTGGGAGCGTTCTGGAGATTTGCGAACGCCATTGTTCTTGGCGTTGGGGTTGTCGCTGCCCTGACGGCTTTAGATCTTCTTGGGTTCGTACGTGATTCACCGGCACTCGGCACGCCTCAGCTCCCCGAGTTCGCTGGTTACTTCTTGCGTATGCATATCGTCGCAAGTCCGATCGGACTGTTTTTCTGGAGCATGGGCGCTGCAATCCACAGCTACCTGCTTTGGCAGTCGAGATACATCCCGCGCGTTCTGTCCGGGTCTTATCTCGCGGTCACTGTTGTGATTTTTGCCGGGTGCCTTGGAATGATGATCTTTCCTGCCCTGCAGTCCACGATTGATCCCTGGTTTGTCTTACCCGACTTGCCCGTTGAGATCGCCGTGGCTTTGTGGCTCATGACCAAAGGCGTAAAGATAGAGCCGCTCAACATTAGGGACTCATAACTAGAGACCCTGTACGACGAGCCAAACGCGACGGCGCGCGCTGCCATGACCGGACGTGCTGGCAAGGAACTTAGCCTTAAGCGCAGGTCGATGAGCTGCTGCGTAACACGTGGGCGCCGCGCTCTCTGTGCAAAATTACACTGGCTGTCAGGAAGGTTTTATCACTTCGAATTCGTAGACGCTAAGGCGGCGATTCGGAGGCATCACTGCCTGTTTCGGCCAAGCGAAACCTGCAAGAAGGTGCGCCATGGAGTATGCACGAAGTGCGATGTGTCGGGCGCCCGGCGGCCTTGCTTATGAAGGCAAGATCAAGGCGGCATACATCCGGATGGACCTTGGCCAATGAATGGAATACGCAGTTCCAGGCCTCGACTTCGGTGTGATCCCCCACTTGTGCGACACCCGCTTCATAGCCAAGCGCGTCGAGTTGCCCGGCCAACTGGCTAATGGCCTTCTCCTGCGTATCGGCTGTTGCAAGCCCTAATGCGGCGTTTTTGCCGAGCCTTGCCCCTATGTCATCCAGCATGGCTTGCACGGCTGGCACGCCACTATGTTCGTAGAGGTATTCGAGCATGCTGCTGGCGATCAACGCATAGTTGCGGGGGAACAGCTCGCGGCCGGATGACGTCAGTAGGAAGCATGCGCGCGGGCGACCGCCGCTGGAAATCGATTCTCCGCGTGTAGCGAACCTTTGCGCTATCAACGCGGTCAGGTGCTGCCTGACCGCGTTGTGGGTGATGCCAAGCGTCTGGCACAGCTCTTCGATGGTTGCGCCATGCTGCGACGAAAGCAGCCTACGCAGCAATTTCTGCTGCGTAGTGCCGAGTTGTCGCAGGCGAATCGGGTGTTTCACGGCATCAATGCGCCTTGTCTGGGAACTGCAGGGCGATGCCGTCGGACAACACGTCTGCGATCATGTTCATGTGTTGCTGCATCTCCGCCCAGGACTTGGCCTGCGTGGCCGCAGGGGCGTTGGACATCATCTCGTCGACCTGGGTTTTGTGATCATTGACGTGCATCACCAATGCACCTTGAAGCGCGCCTTCGGTCCAGTTGGAGTTAGCGCCGGCAAGGAACTTCGCGATGGCCGTCCCGTTGCTCACGAGGTCGCTCATGGCGTTCTGTTCGCCGGTGGCGTCGCCAGCCTTGGCGGCATCGGTCAGCGCCTTCACGCCGCTCCAATGTCCGGCCAGCAACTTCAACAAGCCATCCCCTGCGTCCTTGCCATAGAAGCCGGCCACCGCGTCGGCAATCTGCTTGGCATTGGCGACTACTGCGTCGGCCGCCTTGGCCGCCTTGGCGGAGTTGTTCGCATGGACGGCCACGGCGTAATCGTGGGTGGCCACGAGATGGCCGTGCCACAGCGTGCGCAGTGCGGCGTGCAGCTTGGGGGCAGTCTGTGTGGTAGCCGCCATGCTTGATTGATTCGGGGGCGAAGATTGAGCGAATGCGACGGGTGTGGCGGTAACGCATGCGAAGGCAAACGCGAGCGAACAGGCGATCGAAATCGGTTTCATGAAAAGCCTCGTGGTGGTCTGACAATTCATCGCCAGATAGCGACCCATTCATCGTAGCTATTTTCCACACACAGTAAATTTGTATATGTGTAAAGACTATTTGAAGCCACTCTTGCAAGAGTGACTCATGTACCGCCGTTATCGGCCCGATCCAGCCGTAATTCAATATCTCTCGTGATCCATGGATGTACGGGAACGCGGAAGGCGCATTTCGCATCTAATGAGCAAGAGCTTTGCCTAGCACAAACGGGTGAAGCGCCAACTATTCGCGGCGATCGTTTTACGGACCCGATCATCCGGGAACGCAAAGCAAGGTCGCTGCATCAGATGGCTTACCAAGGTGCATGGGCAGAGGAATCGCCATGCCACCCTGCCTGAAACTCAACGCGACAAGGAGATCAACATGCTGAAGGCTGCACTGATTGTATTCGCCATCGCCGCCGTGGGCGGTCTCGTCCTTGCTGCTCACGTGTTGCGCGGCAAGTTCGCGCCATGGGCCTTGTCGTTGCTGCATGCGCTGCTGGGGGCCACGGGCCTGGTGCTTCTTGTTCTCATGCTATTGCAAGGTTCAGTGCCGCAGCAGGTGCTTGCTGGATTCGTATTGTTGCTGATCGCCGCGTTGGGAGGTTTCTTCCTTGCTTCGTTTCACTTGCGTAAAAAGCTGCCGCCCAAGGCTGTGGTGAACCTGCATGCGTGTGTTGCGGTGCTCGGTTTCCTGGCCTTGCTCAGCCTCATCGTGTGATAGCCATGCGTCATCCGTTGCATCCCGCATTGGTGCATTTTCCGGTGGCGTGCTGGTCGCTCGCCGTGCTGACCGACTTCGGCAGCCTGCATTTTGGCGAGGCAGCGTGGTCGTGGTCGGGCGGCCTTTTGGCGGTCGGTTGCGTCATGGCGGTGCTGGCCGTGTTGGCCGGCATGGTGGAACTTGCACGGGTGCCGGAGGGCGCTGCGTTGCGCGACGCCTACTGGCACATGGGCGCGATGCTCATCGCGCAGGCCGTGTTCACCACTCGACTGTTGCTGCGACTGGATCACCGGACGCCATTGGCGCCAAACACGGTTTCGCTACTGCTCGACGCGGGCGGTTTCCTCGCCCTCGCTGTGGGTGGCTGGTTCGGTGGCCGGCTGGCCCACGGCCACGGGATCGGCCGTGGTTGAACACGCCTCTTATCACCACCGCCTGGCTCGACCGTCATCCCCATTCAAGGAGTTTGTTCATGTCTGCTAACGCCCCGATCGTTGCTCTCAAACCGGACAGCAGCGTTGCGCGAATGGCCGTGTCGGACCGCATCCGCTTGCGGCTCATCGAGGCGGGGCAGCGCTACCACGCGAACGACAACATCGCCGCCTTTATCGAAGATGGCGAGTTGGACCAGCTGCGCCGGGAGGTCGAAGGCAAACTGCAGGGCGTGCTGCAGGCGCTGGTGATTGACACCGCTGGCGACCACAACACCGCGGAGACCGCGCAACGCGTGGCAAAGATGTTCGTTGATGAAGTCTTCCGCGGCCGCTATCAGTCCGCCCCCGCGATCACCGAATTCCCTAACGTGTCGCGTCTCGACGAGTTGATCGTGGTGGGTCCGATCACCGTGCGCAGTGCCTGCTCGCATCACCTGTGCCCGGTCATGGGCAAGGTGTGGATCGGCGTGCTACCGCGCGCCGACTCCGCATTGATCGGGCTGTCCAAGTACGCCCGGCTCTGTGACTGGGTGATGAGCCGGCCGCAGATTCAGGAGGAAGCCGTGGTGATGCTCGCCGACGAATTGGAGCGCCGCGTGAAACCCGGCGGCCTGGCAGTGGTGATGGAGGCCAGTCACTTCTGCATGCATTGGCGCGGCGTCAAGGACGATGCGTCGCTGATGCGCAATACCGTGATGCGTGGTGCGTTCTCCCGCGATGCGGAGCTGCGCCGCGAGTTCCTCAGCCTGTTGGGCAAAGGTGGCGTCTGAAACTGAGACGTCCATCTGAGCCCGGAGAATTTTCCATGACGACACACACCGTACGCCTTCGATCACGTCACATGGTCGCCGACGACACCATGGCCTTCCATTTTGAAAAACCGGCAGGGTTCGATTTCAAGCCTGGCCAGGCCATCGACCTCACGCTTGAAGGCTCGGCAGGCCAGTTGCCAGGTGGAGAGGATCTCAAACACGCGTTTTCCATCGTCAGCGCGCCGCATCAAGAGGAACTGGTCATTGCCACCCGTATGCGCAACAGCGCCTTCAAGCGTGCGCTCGGCGCCTTGCCGGCGGACGGATCGGCGGCCGTCGATGGGCCCTTCGGTTCACTGACCTTGCACAAGAAACCGGATCGAGGAGCCGTATTGATTGCCGGCGGCATCGGCGTCACGCCGTTCATGAGCATGCTGCGGCACGCGACACACGAGCGCAGCCCCCGGGAATTGCGCCTGCTGTACACCAATCACCGCCCCGAGGACGCCGCGTTTCTTACGGAACTGCGAGATTTGGAGCGGCAGAATCCGCGGTTCACTTTGGTGGCCACCATGACCCGCATGGAGCAATCGACGCTCGCCTGGGAAGGTCCCGTCGAGCGGATCGATGGTGAACTCATACGACAAGCCGCCGGCGCCATGGCCCATCCGGCTTTCTATCTGGCGGGACCGCCGGCCATGGTCGAGGCGGTACTGCAAACCTTGTCCAGTGCGGGGGTGGATGAAGACGATGTGCGCAGCGAAACGTTCTTCGGCTATTGACCGCGTACTCGAACCGACACGCGGATCCGCGAAGGTAGCAAGATGAGTACGGATGGTTCCATTTGGCAAACGGAGGCTGGCATGCAACGCGTACCCCATCAGGCAAGGACGCCCATCACGAAAGACACCGCGGATGCCGAGCTGGCAAAGCGCGCCGCATGCGGTGATGACGCGGCGTTCGAGGCGATCATGCGCCGTTACAACCGGCGCCTGTTCCGCACCGCGCGAAGTGTTCTCAATTCCGATGTGGAGGCCGAGGATGCCCTGCAGGACGCCTATCTCCACGCGTGGCGCGCAATGGGAAGCTTTCGCGCCGAAGCCCAGTTGTCCACGTGGCTGGTGCGCATCGTGGTCAACGAAGCGGCTGGTCGCTTACGGCGCAAGAAGGCACAACTCATACCTCTGGATACGGCCATGACCACGTTCGAATTGTCCTCCCAGGCTTCGCTCGCCGACGAACCCGACCAGGCGCCGGATCTTGTCGCGATGCGTGCGCAGTTGCGCGTGCTGCTTGAGGCGCGCATTGATCTGCTGCCCGAGATTTTCCGTACGGTATTCATGCTGCGTGCCATCGAGGAAATGAGCGTGGAAGAGGTTTCGCAGGCGCTCGAAATTCCGGAGTCGACGGTGCGCACCCGCTATTTTCGCGCGCGCAGCCTGATGCGCGAAGGTCTGGCCCGCGAGATTGACGTCGCCCTGAGCGATGCCTTCGCATTCGATGGCGCGCGCTGCGATCGGGTCGTCGCAGCCGTGCTGGTCAGTGGGCGAACCGACGGACTTTCCACCCACACCTGATGACGAGCCAACGGTTGCCAACCGGCTGGATGCAGCAGTGCGACGATCCAGCTTCGCCTCACCAACGATGGCTGGAGTCACCGGAAACAGCGAACGGATGCCCCGTCACCCGCCTTCAGCCGCCCCGACCAGGGAGCCGGCGGCAACGACGTGTCGCCAGTTCATCCTGAGTACTGAAAAACCTTTGACTGGGCACGCTCACCACGACGCTCGACGGGATTCTTTTACACAAATTTAGGGAAAGAACGATGCGTTCCATTGAATCCGTCAACGCTCCAAAACCCGGCAAACGCTTGAATGCGAGCGCGTGGGTTGCGCAGACGTTGATTTTTGTCGGGTCAGCGCCATTGTCTTCCACACCTCTCGCGGCGCTCATTTTCCGGCGGCGCCGCGAGCTGCCCATTTTCCCTCGATAGCTCCCTTACCTCTTGCATCTAAACGACGCCTCCATGGGTCCCACATCGAATACGAATCAAACTGAGCTAACCGCATCATGAATACCCATTGCGCGAAGGTCATTTCGCCAAAAGATACGCCCCGGTTGCGCACCGCTGCACAACTTCCCATCCATTTGAAGGATGGCCGTGAAGCTATCGGCACGATGTATAGCTTCCACGGGCTTTCCGATCGCAAGGAACATTTTGCAGTTCGACTCGGCACCCCGGATACAGACGCTCCTCTTGTCCGGCTTCACTCCGAATGCATGACGGGTGATGTTCTCGGATCGGCGCGCTGCGACTGCGGTCCACAATTGCACGAAGCGCTTCAGCGACTTCACGAGGATGGCGGCTTTCTGCTTTACATGCGCCAGGAAGGCCGTGGCATAGGGCTCTACAAAAAACTGGACGCCTACCGTCTGCAGGAGCAGGGGCACGACACTTACGCCGCCAATCGTGCGCTTGGCCACGGTGACGACGAACGCGATTACACAGCGGCGGCCGATATGCTCAAGGCACTTGGCGTAACGCGCATCACCCTCCTCACGAACAACCACAACAAGCGCGCGCAATTGCAAGCTCTAGGTATCGACGTGGTCGCCGTCAGGCCGACCGGTGTTTTCGCCGGACGTCACAACTTGTCTTACCTCGAAGCCAAGGTTCGTCATACCCGTCACACCATCGCATTGCCCGGCATGACGCAGGAACCCTGACTCAATCGGTAAAGTCCGATGCCAGCCTCCAGCAACAGCCCGATGCACATTTGCCTGTCTGCCGCCTGCTCCATCGACGGTTACATGGACGACACATCCAATCAGCGCCTGATTTTATCCAGCGACGAAGACCTGTTGGACATTCAGCGTGAGCGTTCCCTATGCGATGCCATCCTGGTAGGCGCGGGAACGTTACGCGCGGACAATCCACGTCTTTCGATCAGAGAGCCACCCTTGGTTGATGCGCGCCTTCGCAACGGTCTACCCGCACAGCCGATCAAGATTACCTTGACGGCTACAGGTAACCTGGATCCGAACGGGCAGTTCTTCCAACAGGGCACGCAGGAAAAAATCGTGCTTTGCCCCACTGGCGTAGTCACCAGCCTCAAGTCACGTCTTGACGGATGGGCCACGGTCATCGGCATCGACGCCCCTATCACCGCGCGCCGAATTGCCCACGTTCTTCAAGAACGTGGCGTCCGCCACCTTTTTGTGGAAGGTGGCGTGCTGGTTTTATCGCTATTCCTCTCCGAGGGCATCTTCGACCGCTTTCGGCTAGCCATTGCCCCGTTCTTTGTCGGAGAAAAAGGAATCTCCCGATTCCAGTTACAGCATGCGCTCGTCGCCAATCGTCAAGAGCGCTTGTCGATTGGAAGCGTTAGATTACTGGGCGACACCACAGTGATCGATTACCTGCACAGCCGTGGAAGACAAACAACACGGCATGATTTTGAGACAGTCTCCGATACGCCCGTTAGTTCGATCGTGGAGACTAACGTTTAAGGGCAAGGCAGCCCATGCGCGTATTGTAGGGCCGCTCATGAAAAGCGATTTGTGGAATGACCAATTGGCATGAGCGAATCGCTTTCGAGCGGCGGCGAGAGCTCTCGTGCGGTGAGCGGTGAGCCGCATGTGTCAGGCATGGTTCGGTGATAGTGGTCATCCCAGCGGAGAACAGCGATGAACCGATTGTCAGCCATGGAGGCTTTTGTACTTGTTGTCGATGCAGGATCGTTCTCGGCCGCTGCCCGTCAGCTGCGGATCGGGCAGCCGGCTGTTTCGAAGGCCATCGCCCAGCTTGAGGTCGATCTTGGCGTACCTTTGCTGGTGCGTACGACGCATGGTCTGACACCCACCGAATCCGGCCTGAACTTTTACGAGCATGCGAAGCGTGCCATCGAGTCGGCCGAAGACGCCGTGCTCGCGGCGCGAGGAGCCGGGGCGTCGCTTTCAGGTCGTTTGCGTGTAAGCGCGGCGGTCACGTTTGCCCGGCTGCACATCATGCCGCACCTGCCCGCGTTTCTCGACGCATACCCTTCCCTGGATATCGACCTTTTCCTCGAGGACCGCTACATCGACCTTATTGAGGAAGGCGTCGATGTGGCGTTGCGCATGGGCGCACTGCAAGATTCCTCACTCACTGCGCGACGCATCGGGCAGGGGCGCCTCCTGGTGTTGGGAACGCCCGAATATTTCGACAGCGCTGGCGTGCCGACTACACCGGCGGATCTCGCCGCGCATCAGACTGTCATCTACGACCGGCGCGGGGGTGGGGAAACGTGGGTCTTCCATCAGGGCTCGGCCAAGACCTCGGTCACCGTTCGCGGCAGGGTAAGGTCGACCGCACCGGATGCCGTTCGTGAAGCGGTTCTGTCGAATCTGGGACTGACCATTGGTTCCGAATGGATGTTTACGCCGGAATTGAAATCGGGACGCGTGCGCGCTGTGCTTGAAGATTGGACGTTGCCGTCCATCGATCTGTGGGCAGTGTCTCCGACGGGTCGGCGGACCAACGCAAAGGTGAAGGCGTTCATCGCCTTTATTGAATCCCGTTTGTTCGATCGGAACCAGGCGGTTTACGCAAATTCCAGATCGACATAATCGTTATTCCATTGCTCGCAATACCCTTCCATCGCGCGATAACTAAACTGGCTGGCATAGCAGGCCGTTGGCCTCGAATCAGATGAATTTGAGAGGATTCAACCATGGCAAAGTTGGATGGAAAGGTCGCCGTCATCACTGGCGGCAGCAGCGGAATCGGTCTGGCGACAGCCAAAGCCTTTGTTGATGAGGGCGCTTATGTGTTCATCACCGGACGCCGCCAGTCGGAGCTGGACAACGCCAAAGCCGCCATCGGGCGAAACGTCTCGACCGTACAAGGTGATGTCGCCAAGCTCGAAGACCTCGATCGACTCTTCGCTCAGGTGAAGGCCGAAAAAGGTGGCCTCGACGTTCTTGTCGTCAATGCGGGCTTTGTCGAGATGGCGCCGTTGGCTGCCGTGACCCCGGAACATTTCGACAAGACCTTCGCGGTCAACGCGCGCGGTGCCTTCTTTTCCGTGCAAAAGGCTGCTCCGTTGATGCGCGACGGAGGCTCGATCGTGCTTGTGTCCTCGGGCGTGCACATGAAGGGCATTCCGCAATACCACACTTACGGTGCGACCAAGGCGGCCATGCGCTTCTGGGCCAGAAGCTTGGCGGCGGAATTGAAGAGCCGCGGAATCCGCGTGAACACGCTGTCGCCGGGCGCCACCGAAACGCCCATCTTCTACGGACAATTCAAATCCAGGGAAGAAGCCAATGTCCGTAAAGGGATGTTCGAGCAGATGACGCCGCTTGGACGGATGGGCCGGCCAGAGGAAATGGCCAAGGCCATCCTGTTCCTCGGCTCCAACGACAGCAGCTACACGACAGGTTCCGATCTCGTCGCCGACGGTGGCCTCACTCAGGTCTGACACAGCAGCGTAGCGTCGACCGGTGCGCTCTCATTGCGACCTGGCATTGGACAGCGTGCACTTCGCGTGAGGCGTCGGTCGACCCATGCCCGTTTACAGCGTCGTTCAATCTCAATCGTGGCTCGGAGTCGCGACATCGACTTGCGTTGCAAGCTCTAAACGTAAAGGACCTCGCGCACTGGCCATCGGCATGTGCTTCTTTAAAAACTTCTAGAGTAAGAAGGACGGTATGAGTAAGAGTGTTCTCGCGAAGATCGGTGCGGTGCTCTACGTCTTGTGGGGATCGCTGCACCTCATGGCCGCATATAGCGTTTACCAGGTCGGACTCGAAGCATCGAACGGCATGGAGCGGGGACGACTTTTCCAATGTGCCTTCTATGTCTTCACCTTCGCAGTGAGCGCTATTGCTTTAGCCATCAAAATGAATTGGCAAAATAGCCGTACGGGATTTTGGCTAAACGCGCTCATCGTTGGCATAGCTGATGTGCCGTTTATCCTGTTCGAGATCGTTCCTGGCCATGTACCGGCATGGCCCGGCTTTGTGGGCCCGGCCGTGTGGGTTACTGCCATGATCTTCACCGGTCTGGGTCAAATGCGTCCCGTGCTGATTGCGCCTGGTTGAGTTCAACGCGGAGCTTGATGCGTTTGACTTCGGCAACCCGCTGCCCATGAGCGATCGGCCAGGTGATGGCACCAAGATTGGAAGTGCCCGTCTACCTGGTGCGTGAGCGCATGTAGAGATTGGGTGAAATTCAACGCAAGCGGTCCAAGTGATTTTGTTTGGACGCGGCGTGCCGTGTGTCCCTTCTATGTCCCTGGTTAGTTATGTCCGCTCCGGGTCGAAAGCGGACTAGGTTTTGCTCTCAACTCGTCTAAGACCCGAGAGCACCGCCTGGCTTGGATACGTTTGACATAGAGACATCATGATGTCATGATGTGCCCATACAGATAAAGGACCGCCGTGATACGCCCATCCCTCCGGGTCGGATGGTTTGCGGACGCCCAACTGTCTGCGTGAAGACCGAATCACAGGACCGTTGGCGCAGGATCGACCTGAATACCTTGCCCGCAGTATCTGCGTGGCGGCAGACGAGAGAAGAGGATACGTATGCTTAAAGAGTTCAACATCGCCGAGCGGGGCGAAGGCTCCTATTGGCTGCTGGCCATTCTCAGATGGGTGATGGTTCTGATTTTTATTTCGTTCGGCATCCAGAAATTCACGCCGCAATCGGCACATGGCATCGCCGTGTATATCGCCAACAGCCCGTTTGTTTCCTGGCTATCCATATTCGGAATTCGGGGTGAGGCGAATGTGCTTGGTGTTGTCGAGCTGACCACGGCAGTGTTGCTTGCTGCTGGCGCGTTCGTCCCCGTTCTGTCGGCCATCGGCTCCTTGATGGGTGTCGGCACGTTCATGATCACCTGGTCGTTTTTCTTCACGACACCGGGAGTCGTGACATGGAGCCTGTCCACGGACCCCATCGCGTGGAACCTTGCCGGAGAATTTCTATACAAGGACATCGTGCTTCTTTGCGTTTGCCTTGTCTTGTTTTTGGCATCCCTGCCGAAAACGTTTATTCGTCTTCGAATAAACTGAGTTTCTACCATGCCCGCCAAGCTTTTCGCTGACGCCAAGCAGGTGCCCAACTAGATATTCGTCGATACCCCAAAGAGGTTGCGTCTCAGCATGTCCGACAGCCCTTCAACGCGTCTGCCGCTTTACGCCCAGATCGAAGATGTTCTCGCAGCCCGTATTTCGAGCGGTGCGATGCCTGTTGGAACGCAACTTCCATCGGAAGAGGAACTGAGCCGCGAGTTTGGCGTTAGTCGGACCACCGTCCGCGTGACGATTCAGAACCTCGTGCGGCAGGGCTTGGTGGAAATCCGGCGTGGTCGAGGGACCTTTGTGGCCTCGCCGAGAATGGTTCAAGAACTCGCAGAGTTGACCGGCTTTGTTGAGGATATGCGGGCCTTGGGCCGAACGCCCACAGCCCGCGTGCTCAGTCGAGAGATTGTTCCGGCCACCTCGCTCGTCGCAGACAAGCTTGCACTTCCTGCAGGGACAACGGTGGTGCAAATACGGCGCGTGCGATTGTCAGATGGCGTGCCGCTCTCTTTTGACGAGACCTATCTGCCGGAGGAACTCGGCCGCAGGGTGATGACCGATGACCTCGCCAACGAGCCCATCTTCACTCTGCTGGAAGAGCGATACGACACTCCGCTGGTCGAGGCTGAATATGTTCTGGAAGCCACCGTGGCTGATCCCACCGTCGCGATGGCGCTGGAAATTCCTGTCGGCAGTCCGATCTTCTTGATCGAGCGCACCTCCTACACCTCGGGACATCGCGCAGTCGACCACGAAAGGCTGTATTACCGGGGCGACTACATTCGGTTCAAGACACGCCTGGCGCGACGCCGCGTCTCACATACCCAGAAGTGAGTTAGACGTGCTGGCAACTTCTGTTCCGGGACTCTTTTGTATCTCGGTCGGTGCGAGTGCGCTGGGTGGAGCGCTCGGAATGAGCAGCGGCATCTTCATCGTTCCTATCCTGACCCTCATCGCTGGTGTGGATGTTCGCGTCGCCATTGGTGCCAGCATCGTTTCCGTGATCGCTTGTTCCTGCGGTAGTGCTGCGTCGTTCCTCAAGGAGCGTCTTACGAACGTGAGGCTCGCGATTGTGTTGGAGACAGCGACCACCCTCGGAGCCGCCAGCGGCGTGCTGCTTTCCGGTGTCGTTTCGGTTCCAGTTCTCTATGCGGTATTCGCGATGGTGCTTCTGGTTTCCGCTTGGCAGATGCTGATGCGCCGAGGGAACGCTACAGCGCATCCTCATGGCGGGCCGACCGATGGGTGGGTGCGTCGGCTTGACTCTGTCTATCCGGACCGCGCCATCGGCAGTGACGTGGCCTATCGGATCGAGCGCTTGCCGGCGGGCCTCGCCTTGATGTACGGCGCCGGGCTGCTGTCCGCGCTGCTTGGGATCGGCAGCGGCGTATTAAAGATTCCGGCGATGGACACCGCACTTCGCTTGCCGATCAAGGTCTCGTCCGCGACGTCGAACTTCATGATCGGTGTAACGGCAGCCGCGAGCGCGGGCGCCTATTTCATCCGCGGCGCGATCGTGCCGGCGATCGCGGGCCCCGTCGCACTGGGGTCGGTCGTCGGCGCGCTTCTGGGCGCACGCCTCCTGGTGTTCATCGCGCCGAACAAACTTCGCTTGGTCTTCGTGGTCGCGCTGCTGGTCCTGGCGATTCAGATGGTCTTCGCAGCGGTGGGCGTACGCAGAGTCCTGGGGGCATGACGACGCCGACGTGCAGCGCTGCTGATCGATTGAACAGCCGCTTGGCGTGGCTCCTGAGCCGCGGAAGCGGGGCGTCATGCTGGCTCATCGCGATCGGAATGGTGCTGCGCATGTTTGGCGCGAGCGCACGATCGGGAGCCGATGGTCTTGTCTCAACCGGAATCGTCCTGTTGATTGCGCTCCCGACCCTTCGCGTCGCGACGATGGGTGTGTGCTTTCTTTTTCGCCGTGAATTCGACTTCGCTCTGATCGCTGCTCTTGTCCTCGCGATCCTGGTTGCATCGACGTTGCTCGGCGTTGCTGCGGGATGATCGCAGTGAGGCACTCGATGAATCGATCGACGACTGGTTCGACGCACATTTGTCCGGGAAGCAAACCTCGGGGACAAGGTTAAGCGGACTTTGATGCTCGGCGGCGGCGAAATGGCGCGCCCGGAGGGATTCGAACCCCCGACCAATGGCTTCGGAAGCCACTACTCTATCCGGCTGAGCTACGGGCGCGTGGATGTCTGCACTGGCATGGGCGACTCAAGCGGTGCGCGCCAGCGCGAAGGGGAAGTATAGCGGAGTTGGAAGGGTACGCCCATGCGAGGATGTTTTCGCACGAGCCGCCCTTCACCCCAACCCTCTCCCCATGGGGGAGAGGGAGGAGTCGAAGTGGATCAGCGAGCCTTGATCAACTGGGCAAGCGTGTCGGGCTTGCTGGTATCGCGCTCCAGGTGCGGATACTTCAGGCCGCCGTGGTAGTCGATGCGGATGGTCTTGTACTCGTCGAAGTTCTTCACCAGCAGTTCGATCGGCTGGCTGGTGTCCTTCGCCGCGGCGGTGACCGCATCCTTGATCGCATCCGGATCGTAGCTGTGGCCGTTGACGGCCACGATCGTCATGCCCGGCGACAGGCCTGCGTTGAAAGCAGGACCATCCCACAGCACATCGCCGATCGCGCCTTCCTTGCCGATGGACAGACCCAGCGAGTACGTCAGGTCCGCCGTGTGACGGAAAGCTTCGCCGGCCTTGATCGCGGCGGACGGCTTGTCGTTGTAGACGAGCTTCCAACCGTGCGATGCCAGACCGCCGATCAGCGGACCGTGACCATCCAGGCGCGTGCGCAGATAGCTCTTCCAGTCGAACGGCGCGATGTCGTTGAGCGTCTTCACCACGTCGTCGAAAGTGTAGGTGTCGACATCCCATGCACCGGGATTCACGCCGAAGAATGCCTTGCCGAAATCGTCGATGGTTTTCTTGTTGCCGGTGAGCTCGCGCAGCTTGCCGTCGACGTCGAGCCAGATCATCTCGCCGGCCGAGTAGTAATCCTCGCTCGCCTGGTAGTTGCGATACGGCAGCGGACGGCGCTGGGCGATGGTGGGATCGTTGGTGGTGTCTTGCACGTTGCGCCACGAAGCCAGGCCCGGACGGCCCTTGTCGTAACTGGCGGCGACGGCGGCGATCATTTCGTGGAACTGGTCGTCGCTCCACAGGCCCGAGCGCGCAGCCATCACCTCGCCCCAGAACTGCGTCTGGCCTTCGTAGACCCACAGCAGCGAGTCGCCCATGGGCACGTTGAAGTTCGGCGTGGAGAGGTCTTCGCCGCGACGGTATTTGCCGTCCCACGAGTGGTTGAATTCGTGCGAGAGCAGGTCGCGCATCACCCAGCTCTTGTCCCATTCGGTGAAGTAGCCGGTCGGCGTGCCGTCTTCGCTGGAGCGATGATGCTCCAGGCCGTTGCCGCTCATCTTGTCGCTGAGCGAGAACAGGAAGTCGTAGTGGTTGTAGTGGTGCGCGCCGTACATCTTGTACATCTGCTGGATCAGCGCCTTGTGAATCTTCAGCTGCTCGGGCTTGATGTCCAGGTATTTCGGATCGTCCGCCACGATATCCATATGCACCGGCGTGCTGGCGCCCGGATCGAGATCGACGCGCTTGAAGTACTTGCCGGCGTAAATCGGCGAGTCGACCAGGTCGTCAAAGTTGATCGTCTTGAAGTGCACGGTATCGCCGTCCTGCGAGGCGACGTCCAGCGCCGAACCGAACTGCCAGCCGGCAGGCAGCTTCACGCTGGGATCGGCCTGAATCTGGCGCGCGTAGTAACCGGCCGGATACAGCGCCACGGTGTTCCACTGCAGGTTGAGCATTTCCGGGGTCATCACCACGCGGCCCTGGGCGGTGCTCTGCGGAGAGAGGAACTGGAATTCCACATCCAGCGCGGTGGCGCCTTGCGGCACGTCCACATGGAAGGCGAAGACGTTGTACTGGTCGCGCGTCCACGCAAGCGTCTGGCCGTTGGCTTTCACCACGAGGCCGGCGAACTTGTCGATCGGGCCTGTGGGCGAGTGATGACCGGGAATCCACTCCGGAAACAACAGGGTGAACGGACCCGACGAGGCCACCGGCACGACTTCGTGCACGCGGAACACGCGGTGAGCCACGTCAGTAGCATCGACATCGATCTTCAGCGTCCCTGCGCTGTAAGGCACGTTCTGCGGAGCGGGTACGTCGTCGGCATTGACGGCAAGGGCGGTACATCCCAGCACGGTGGCGAGGATGGCGGCGGCGAGCGGGTGGCGGTTCAAGGGTGATCTCCTGGTGCGACAAAGGCCGCCAACATGAATGGGATGGCGGCGTAAGAGCACGATCCTAGCCACGCGAGTGCACCCACTCCCCTGCCAGAGGTCACGCGCGAGCCCTTGCGGCGCCTACAAGTCACGGCCGAATGAGACGCAGTCGCGTGCACGCACGAAACTGAACGGCAAAGGCCCTGATTAGTGTCAGAAAAGTTCGGTTCAGGACGGTTGTTACAATGTTGTTACGCCGCGTAACCCCGCGCGGTCCTGCGCAACGACTTCCCCATCGTTGTCCAGGTCGATAACAAAGAGATGGAGTCCTCCATGAATAAGCTAGCCCTCTCGGCCGCCCTGGCCGCCCTTGCCCTGTCCCCCGTGCTGAGCCAGGCCGCTCATGCGCAAGACGCCAACACCAGCACCGCCACCTACGGCTCGAACATCGATCCCAACTGGCAGGACAACTTCTTCGTCGCCGGCCAGCTGGGCCAGAGCCAGTACCGCGTCGACAGCGACGTGCTGAACCACAACCACGGCGTGTTCCAGAACGTCCGCTTCGGCTGGCGCTGGAATGGCCTGGTCGGTCCGGAAATCGGCTACGTGTACCTGGGTCAGCCCAAGTGGTCTGACGGCTACAGCCAGCTGTCGGTCAAGCCGCGCGCGGCGACCGTCGGCGTGAACGGCAAGTACAACTTCTACCAGGGTTGGTTCGTGACGGCGCACGCCGGTTACATGCGCTCGCAGACCAAGTTCGCCGCCACCGGCGACTTCGGCACCGACCGCTACAAGACCTGGAACAACGGTCTGTATGCCGGCGTGGGCGTGGGCTACGACGTGACCCATAACTTCAGCCTCGGCCTGAACTACGACAACTACCGCCTGCAGTCGGGCAACAACACCAGCCTCGACAACATCGGCGTGCCGCACGGCCGCGCCAACGTGGCGAACTACTCGGCTTCGGCGGAATACCGCTTCTAAGCTCCACCCGCGATGCCCTTCGGGCGCATCCTTGCGGTGTACCAATCCCCCGGGGCAACCCGGGGGATTTTTTATTCTCATTCCATTTGGTTTTAACGCGAAACCTAAAGTAAGTCCCGCCAAGGTCGATATCTCTCTCAAGCCGCTCTCCCGCGTGGCAACCATGGCCTGAGGACTGACACCAATGAAAATGCTACTCGCCGCGACCGTGCTGATGGTCGCCCCCATCGCCGCCCACGCTTGCGGGGCAACCGACTTCGCCATCCAGGACGTCAAGGTAAGCGCCGTCGGTACCGGCATCGCCACACGCCTGAGCGTGAAGGGCAAGCTGGTCAACAACTGCGCCGCCGCCGCCGCCGCCCAGGTGCGGGTCGATGCGAAGGACGGTTCGGGCAACGTGCTCGCCTCGAAGGAAGGCTGGCCCGCCGGCACCACCAACCTCAGCCCCGGCCAGTCGGTCGATTTCGACATGGGCCGCATGCTGCACTACCAGGCGGACATGCAGAGCTACTCCCTTAGCGTGGTCAACGTCCGCGCCTGGTAATCCGCGTTTAAAAGTGCGTGTGAACCTGCCGACGGCGCTCCCCCGCCGTCGGCTTTTTTATGGGCGCGAGGGCCACGCGAATAGCGCGAACAGACCCAGGGACGCGCGGAACAATTATTCGCAGACGCCTCCCAACATGTTGAAATTTAGGTGGCGTCCGGAAGCATTGATCAGAGCATCCCTGGTACCGAATGCGCGGATCGCTCATGATGGAGCGACGCGATGCACGCTTGCTGCGCGTCTCCGAAGGGGCGGGGTATGGGCAAAACCTGGTTGAAACGCGAATGGCAAAGGCACGCTGCGGCCGCCGCGGGCTATCTGCTCATCTATATGGCTTTAAGGCCAATCAGCGAACCCTATTGGGGGATCATCTCAGCGTTTCGGATCGTCTGCCTGTTGTTTCTGCCTTATCGGTACTGGCTCACGCTTCCCCTGATGGATACGGCAGGGCAGTCGTTCAATGTCCTGCCGCATACCCAATTCGGCCTGAGCTGGACGATCATCTCGATGATCCCCGGCATCCTCCCTATCATGCCCATCGTCTGGTGGTGCAGGGAGAAACTGGATCTCTTCCCCAACCGGCAACAGATCAATTTCCATGTGCTGTTGCTGTGCTCGGCGCTTTGCTGCCTGGCGATGGCATTGGTGATGATGGCGGCCCTTGCGCACTCTTTTTATTCGCCCGGTCATCCCTACCCCGTCGGCTGGATAACATTGCCGGGCATATTCATTGGAAGGTACATCGCCACCATCTTCGTACTGCCATGGATCTTGATGGCAAGGGCCGAGCTCATATCCAAAACACCGTGGAAGCTGCGGTTGCAAGCGTTCGTCAAGGAGCTTTTTGCGGCCGATACGCTCGCCCTTCTGCTGTCGGCCGCGTTGTTCCTGCTGTGGTTCCATCTGCACAATTACGAAAACGCCAGGCGACTGTCCTATCTGGCATTGTTCATGCCGATCGCATGGGTCACGCTGAAGCCGGGATGGCGCGCCACCGCACTGGGTGGAACACCGGCCATCCTCTGCACCATTTCGCTGATGGAATGGCACGGCGTCGACACGGTCTACATGGTAGGAAGCGAAACATTCATCGCACTGGTGATGACTTGCCTGTTCATCCTCGGGGCGCGGGTCACCGCGCGGCGCCAACAGGAAGATCAGGATCGGCTCGATGCGGAGCGGGCCATCGTGCTGGCCCGCCAGAGCATCCACATCAGCGAGTTGCGATTGAGGAAAACCGCACAAGAGCTCGAACTGGCCGGCAGCGCCATGTCGCTTGCACACCACCAGATGCTCACTCGGTTCCGCCACTTGCTTACGCCTAGCGAAATGCAACGTTATTTCCGTCAGGCCAGCGCGACGCAAAGCCAGGTCAGCCGACTTGCCGAAAGCATGCACCCCTCAGCGTGGCGCGAACGCGGTTTGCCGGCAGCACTGCGCGAAACCATCGCTCGCGCCTTGGACGACGTGGGCATCGCCTATCGCTGCGAGATCAAGGGCCTCGGGGCGATCGATCTGAGCTCCAACATGCACACCACGATATATCGTTTGGCCTGCGAGGCGGTGGCCCACGTCAACACGCAAATGATTTGCTCACGCGTCAGATTGCGTTTGCGCGGCGGCATGACGGGGCAAGTACGCTGGATCGTGCTGTCCGTGGACGGCATGGTCGAACCGGCACTGATCAACGATGCGGTCTACGACATCACCGAACGCCAACTTCTGGGCTCCAAGCTCGGTGCCCACGGTCTTGATCTGGATGGCCTGCACAATCATGTGCAGTTGTTCGACGGTCAATTGCACCAACGCACCAGTGCGATGGGTGTAAGGATTTCCTGCCTGCTCGTCGACGAGCCCACGCAGCGCGCGGCTACCCGTGCGGAAGTAAACCCCTGGATTGCCTGAACTGCGCGGATAGCGAATGCGATCGCCGCTCAGTGCAGCGTGAACAGCTTGTCGAACCCTGCCACGCGTAGCGTGCCGCGCAACGCGGTACTCGCGTTGACGATGCGGATTTCGGCGCGATCGCCACCGGCGTGTTCGCGCAGCAGCAACAGCATGCCGAGCGCCGAGCTGTCCATGCTGTCCACTTCGCCGAGATCGATCACGTAGCTGCGCGACGGCTTGCGCCCGCCCAGGCACGCTTCGTGAAACTGGCGGTGCACGCTGAAATCGAAATGGTTGCCGAACTGGAGGGTGACGCAATCCTGCTCGGTGTCGTGCTGCACATTGAGATTCATGGTCGTCGCTCCTTAGAACAATTCGATTTCGCCCGCGTCCATCGTGTTCTGCAATGCAGGACCCTTGGAGCGGATACGCGCCTTCTCGCGCTGCAGCGCAAGGCGCTCGCGCACGCGTTCCGAATGCTGGCGCAACACCTGCGCATCTACCGGTTCGCAGGCGAGCATTTCGATGTCGCGCGTGGTTTCGGCGGCAACGCCCTGCAATTCGACCAGGCGCTGGCGGGTCTGGTTGAGCAACTGGCTGAGGATGTCCTCGAACTGCAGCGAGCGAATCGTGGTGGACACGTCGTTGCCGAGTCCGCGGTTGATCTCCACCACCTGATCGGCCACCGCGCTGGCGCGCGCATCGCTCTCGGTGACGTGCGCCATCATCGCGTCGATGCCGCCCTTGGCCGACAGCGCCACGTTGAGATCCTGCGAGGCGAGCTCGCCCACCAGCCCGCGCACTTGCTCCATGGCGATGCGCGCGCGCTCGACGTGGCTGCCGATCTGTTCGTTGAACTGGTTCGAATGGCTCGCAAGATTGCGGATTTCACCGGCCACGACGGCAAAGCCGCGGCCCGCTTCGCCCGCACGCGCCGCTTCGATCGCAGCGTTGAGCGCCAGCAGGTTGGTTTCTTCGGCGATGGTGTTGACGTTCTTCAGCAGCGCGAACACCGCATCCATTTCTTTCGACATGCCGTCGATGCGATAGACGATACGCAGGCTTTCGCGCGACAACTGAACGATCAGGCCGACGAAGTGCTCCAGCAGATCGCCCGTGCGCGCGGCGAAATCCTGCACCGACACGCCGCCGTTCTGCACATCGATGATCTGCTTGAGCAGCGACTGCTGCATGCCGGTCTTGTGCGACAGGCCATCGAAACCGCCGCCGAGGTCGGAAACGGCATCGCGCAGCAGATCCAGCGCCTGGTGCAATTCGCGCGAGGCATGTCCAAGCTCGTCGACCAGCGCGCCGCGCACGTCCTCCAGCGCTTCGCGCACCGGCGCGGTGTCGGGACCCATGGGCGTCTCGACGATGATCGGCGTCGTCGCCTGGCGGCGGCATTCGAAGATCCACACCGCGCAAAGTGCCGTGACCAGCACCGGCGCCATCCAGGCCGGATTCCAGATCAGGCACAACAACAGCGCGGCGAGGCTGACGCCGATACCGACATAGGGACGTGGAGCGGAGGAAGACATGATGGCGGACATAGGGATGTTCCGGTACGTCAGGACGCGGCGCGACGCGCGCCGGCAATGGGTTGTTGCGCCAACACGAGCAGGCGCGCGGCGATCTGTTCGAGCGGCAACTTTTCATCGGCCGCACCGAGCTTCCAGGCGGCGCCGGGCATGCCCCACACCACCGAGCTCGCTTCGTCTTGCACCAGCGTGGGGGCGCCGCTTTCGCGCAATTCCAGCAAGCCGCGCGCACCGTCGTCGCCCATGCCGGTCAGCAGCGCACCGATCGCGGCAGCGCCGATGCTGGCCGCCGCCGAGCGGAACAGCACGTCGACGCTGGGCTTGTGACGATTGACCTGCGGACCGTCGTGCAGGCGACAAACGTGCTTGGCGCCGTCCCACATCACCAGCAGATGTTCGCCGCCGGGCGCGATATAGGCGTGGCCGGGCTGAATCGGCTGACCGTCGCGCGCTTCGCACACGCGCATGGCCGAACAATTGTCCATGCGTGTCGCGAACGGACCGCTGAAGGCAGCCGGGATGTGTTGCGTAATCAACACCGGCGGCGCATCGGGCGGCATCGCCTCGAGCAGCACGCGAATCGCTTCGGTGCCGCCGGTGGATGCGCCGATCACGATGATGCGGCTGCCGCCGCGCGTTCCGGCCGATTGCGAGCGCGGCAGCACGGCATCGGCGGTGAGACGCGGCGGCACGTCCAGTTTTTGCACCTGCGTGTACGCGCGCGGCCGCGTGCGTGCGGCGAGCTTCACCTTGGCGCAGATCTCCTGCGCGCTGTCGGCGAAACTGTTCGCCAGGTCGCTGGACGGCTTGGTGAAGAAATCCACCGCGCCGATCTCCAGGGCGCGTAGCGTCACTTCGGCGCCGCGCTCGGTCAGCGAGGACACCATCACCACCGGCATCGGCCGCAGGCGCATCAGGTTTTCCAGGAAGGTCAACCCGTCCATGCGCGGCATTTCCACGTCGAGCGTGAGCACGTCGGGATCGAGCTGCTTGATCTTGTCGCGCGCGATCAGCGGATCGGCGGCCACGCCAACGACTTCGATTCCGGGATCGGAATCGAGCATGGCCGACAACAATTTCCGCACCAGTGCGGAGTCGTCGACTATCAGGACGCGAACTTTTTCCATTGCCGCTTTCTCGCCTTATGCATCAATCAACAATCAGGAAGGAAGGGTGAGCAGCGAGGGCGGCGGATGGATGCCCGCAAGCCCCCTGTATGACCGCGTGCTCGCGCCCTCGCCACTCATCCTTCGTCCCTGGCACAGCCCGCACCATCAAAACAGCTCCACTTCACCCTTTATCGGATCGTTCGCCAAACGCTTTAGGTAACTCTGTTCGTTGGCGGCCAGCTCGCTGTCGCGCGAGGAGCGCAGCTGTCGCACGCGCACCCGTCCGCTGGCAGGGAAAAACTGCAGTTGCCGCGGATAAATGTCGCCAACGTCTTCGGCGACCAGCTGCAACTTTTCCGTTTCCAGGTAACGCTTGACGAACGCGATATTGCGCTGCCCCACGTCGGTCATCTGCGTCAGCACGCGGCCGCCGCCGAAAATCTTCACTTTCAGCGCATCGCGGCGGCCACCCGCTTTCAGGATCGCGTTGATGAGCTGCTCCATCGCGTCGCTGCCGTAGCGCGCCGCGCGTCCCACCGCCAGCGACCAGTCGTTGCGCTCGCCGCTCATCGGCTCGGGCAACATGAAATGATTCATGCCGCCGATGCGCCGCTCTTCATCGCGAATGCATGCGGACACGCACGATCCGAGCACGGTGGACACCATTTCTTCCTGCGCGCTCACGTAGAACTCGCCCGGCAACACCTTCACGGTCATGCACGCGTGCGAGGGGTCCCAGAATCGGCGCATATGTTCGAAGCCGGGCAACACCGCCGTCTTCGCAGTGGGCGCCGTGGCGACGCCGGGCATGGGAGCAGTCATGGCACACACTTCCGGTAAACGGTACGGCCCACGAGCTCGAACGAATCGCTAAGGCCGTACATCGATTCGGAATGGCCAAGAAACAGATAGCCTCCCTGCTCCAACAGGCCGGCGTAGCGTTCGAACAAACGCTGCTTGGTCGGCTTGTCGAAATAGATCACCACGTTGCGGCAGAAAATCGCGTCGAACGGACCGCGCATCGGCCACTCGTGCAACAGATTGAGCGGCTGGATCGACACCAGCTCGCGCAGGCGCGGATGCACGCAAGCCAGACCTTCATAAGCGCCTTCGCCGCGCAGGAACCAGCGCGAGCGCCGTGCCTCGGTGATGCCGCCCATGCGTTCCAGCGGATAGGTACCGGCTCGCGCCGCCGCCAGTGCCTGTGGCGACAGGTCGGTCGCAAGAATGCGCGCATCGACCTTGCTGCCCGTGCGCTCCAGCGCTTCGGCCAGCACCATCGCCAACGCATACGGCTCTTCGCCCGTGGAACAACCAGCCGACCAGATGCGCAGGCGGCCGCCGTTCTTCTTTTCTTCCAGCCAGCGCGGCAACAACTGTTCGACCAGGAGGTCGTAGTGATGCATCTCGCGGAAGAACGAGGTGACATTGGTGCTGATCGCACTGGCCAGTTCGCCCAGTTCGCTTTCCGGATCGGTGCGCAACAGTTCGACGTAGTCGTCGAAGCCTTCCAGGTCCAGCGCACGCAAGCGACGCAACAAACGTCCCTGTACCAATTGGCGCTTGTGCTCGCCGAGCACGATGCCGCAGTGGCGATAAACGAAATCACTCAGAAATGCGAAATCGCTATCGCCCAGCGACCAGCCGCCTGCGCCAGCCGCTGCGCCGCGCGTATCATGATCGACGATTCGCGCGGCCATGCGATCAGAACTCCTTCCACACGCCGGCGTCGGCCGTTTCTGCCGGACGCGGCGCTACTTTCGGCGCGCCGCTCTTGCGTACGGCGGCGAACACGGCTTCCGCTTCGGCCACGACGTTGTCGGAAGCTGCCTTCTTGGACGCAGGCTTGGACGTGGCCACACCGGTGATCTGGAAGAAGCCGACCTGGTTGGTGAGCTCGTCGGCCTGTTCGTGCATCGCGCGTGCGGCGGCCGAAGCTTCCTCGACCAACGCGGCGTTCTGCTGCGTCATTTCATCCATCTGTGACACGGCGTTGTTGACCTGGTCGATGCCCGCCGACTGTTCCTGGCTGGCCGCCGCGATCTCGGCGACGATATCGGTCACCTTCTTCACGCTGTCGACGATGTCCGCCAGCGCCTTGCCGGACTGATCGACCAGTTCGGAACCCGCACGCACCTTGTCGGCGCTGTCGTTGATGAGCAGCTTGATTTCCTTCGCGGCGCCGGCGCTGCGCTGCGCGAGATTGCGCACCTCGGTGGCGACCACCGCGAAACCGCGACCCTGTTCGCCCGCACGCGCCGCTTCCACGGCGGCATTGAGCGCCAGCAGATTGGTCTGGAAGGCGATCTCGTCGATCAGGCTGACGATGTCGGAAATCTTGCGGCTGGACGTATTGATCTCGCGCATCGCGGTGACGGCCTGCGCCGCCACTTCGCCGCCGCGCTCGGCCTGTTCGCGCGCACCGCGGGCGAGCTGGTTGGCGTGGCTGGCGTTTTCCGCGTTCTGCTTCACGGTGGAGGTCATTTCTTCCATCGACGAAGCGGTTTCTTCCAGGCTCGACGCCTGTTCCTGCGTGCGCTGGCTCAGGTCGTCGTTGCCGCGCGCGATCTGCTGCGCGGCCGTGCTCACGGCGTCGGAGCCCTGGCGCACTTCGGCGACGATTTCCACCAGTCGCTGATCCATCGTGCGCAGCGCGGTGAGCAGCCTGGCAAGCTCGTCGTCGCCCTTGACCTGCACGTCGTGACCCAGCTTGCCGTCGGCGATTTCATTGGCGACCTTCATCGCGTAGCTCAGCGCATGCGAAATCGAGCGGATCAGCAAGGTGGAGCGAAGCAGCGCGAACAGCAGGCCGGCAATCAGCGCAATGAAGGTGATCATGCGTACGCGCTGATAGCTCTTCACCTGATCGGCGTAGATCTGACCGGCTTCGCTGCTCTGGACCTGCACGAGCTTGGAGAGCGCATCCTGACGCTGCATCAGCAGCGGACGCAGTTCCATTTCGACCAGGTCGGAGGCGCCGGTATCGGCCTGCTTGATGGCATCGAGCACGTCCTGCTTGGCCTGCTCGTAGTCTTTGTCGGTGGAGTGCCAATCCTTGTTGGCCGCGGCCACCGCATCGCTCATCGGCAACGCCGAGAAGCGCTTCTTGTAGTCGTTCATCTCCGCCTGATAGCGGTCGAACTCGGCCATCTTCTGCTTCACCTGATCGGCCTTGCCGACCAGCGCCGCCGCCTCGTTGAGCGTGAGGAACGACTTCAGCGAATCGCTGCGCACCACGTCCAGATACTGGCTTGGCACCAGCTCCGATGCGTAGATGCGTTGCGTGCCGGCATTCTGCTGCGACATCGAACCCAGGCCGATCCCCGCGCCTGCCAGCAACATCACGCAAAGCAGGCCCACCAGCATCACCAGGCGGGCCTTGATCGAGAGCGACTTGAATTTGAATTTCGGGAAACGAAGTTTCATGTTGTTATTCCTTCACGCCACGGCTTTCACATCGTTCGCCGCATTCAGCGCGGCCTCGAGCATCTGTGCGTCCTGCGGTTGCAGCAGCTTGTCTGCGTCGAGCAGCAGCACCATGCGGTCGCCGATCGAGGTCAATCCCTTCAGGTATTCGGTGTCCACCGTCGTGCCCATGTCCGGCACGGGGCGCATGGCATCGCCGGCGACGTCCAGCACGTCCGACACGCCATCGACGACCACGCCGAACTGACGACCCGAGACCGTGATGATCACGGTGACGGTGGTGGCGTCGTATTCCTCGCGGGCGAGACCGAAGCGCAGTCGAAGATCGATCACCGGCACGATCGCGCCGCGCAGGTTCAGCACGCCCAGCACGTAGTGCGGCGATTGCGGAATGCGCGTCACCGGCGTCCAGCCGCGGATCTCGCGCACGGAGAGGATGTCGATGCCGTATTCCTCGTGCGCGAGGTTCACGGTGAGGTATTGCGACTGGAGCGCCTCGCTCCGGGATGGGTCGGACATGTTTCGCCTCGTCGTTGGAGCAGCAGGCGGTGCTCCCGTTCGAAAGATGGATCGGCTGTCGGCCGCAAAACTTGAGCTGTTCGGGCCAGGCTCAGAACTCCGCCCACTCGCCGGCCACGGCCAGCTCGCGGCCTGCAGGATCCTGCGGCCGGGCCGGCGCAGCCGGCTTCCGGACTGCCCCCTGGCGGACCAGCGGGGCTGCCTCGACGGCCTTGGCTTCCTGCAGCCGGAAATAGCGCATCTGGGCCTGCAGCTGGTCGGCCTGCTCCTGCATGGCGCGGGCGGCGGCGGCCGCTTCTTCCACCAGGGCGGCGTTCTGTTGCGTCACCTCGTCCATCTGCGTGACGGCCCGGTTGACCTGCTCGATGCCGGTCGACTGCTCCTGGCTGGCGGCCGCGATCTCGTCGACGATGTCGGCGACTTTTTTCGCGCTGCCGATGATCCCGGCCAGCGCCCGGCCCGATTCGTCCACCAGCTGCGAGCCGGCCTGCACCTTCTCCACGCTGTCGCCGATCAGGCCCTTGATGTCCTTGGCGGCACGCGCGCTGCGCTGGGCAAGACTGCGCACCTCGCCCGCGACCACCGCGAAGCCGTGGCCGTGCTGTCCCGCGTGCGCGGCCTCGACCGCGGCGTTCAAGGCCAGCAGGTTGGTCTGGAAGGCGATTTCGTCGATCAGGCTGACGATGTCGGAAATCTGCGCGCTCGCCTGTTGGATCGCCTTCATCGCACCGCTGGCGCGCGACGCCACATCGCCGCCGTGTTCGGCCTGCACGCGCATGTCGGCGGCAAGACGGCTGGCCTGCTGCGCGTTGTCGGCGCTCTGTTTCACGGTGGAGGTCATCTCCTCCATCGACGCGGCGGTTTCCTCGAGACTGGAGGCCTGTTCCTGCGTGCGATGGCTCAAGTCGTCGTTGCCGCTGGCAATCTGCTGGGCCGCCGACGTCACCGCGTGTGCACCCTGCTGCACCTTGCCGACGATGCCTGTCAGTTTGCTTCGCATGCGTTGCAAGGCATCGAGCAGACTGCCCGGCGCGGGAGCCGCGTCCACATCGGCGACGGTGAGATCGCCATCGGCAATGCGCGCAGCCATCGCCACGGCAAAAGCAGGTTCGCCGCCAATGCTCAGGCGAATGCTGCGCATCGATTGCCACACGACCAGAATCACCAGCAGTCCGACCAGGGTGGCGCGCAACAGGCTGCCCACCAGCATGTGCATGAACTGCGCGTCGATATCCACGAAATACGCGCCAGCCGCGATATGCAGATCCCACGGCTTGTACCAGGCCGTGTAGGTCATCTTCAGCTTGTCGCCTTTGCTGCCCGGCATCGGCCACATGTATTCGGTGATGCCGTGGCCATCGCGCCGGTCGGCGGCAAGCATCTCGCGATACATGTATTTGCCAGTGGAATCGCTCTCATCCTTGATGCTCTTGCCAACGCGCTTGGGCATCACCGGATGCATGCGCATGGCGAGGCTGGAGTCGAAGATGTAGACGTAGCCGGCGCCATCGTTCCAGCGCAACGTGGACACCGCCGCCAGTGCGCGTTTTTGCGCTTCCGCATCGCTGAATTCGCCCTTTTCCGCGCGATCGTGGTAGCTCTGTACCAGCGTCATCGCGGTGGACACTTCGTCGCCGAGCGCACGCTTGCGCGCTTCCATCTGCAGGCTGCGGCTATCCATCGCGGACATCACGGTCAAGGCGACCAATCCCACCACCACGATGGCGATGACAAGCCATACCCGTGCCGCAAGGCTCAGGCGATCGAGGGATTTCAGCGGGGACATCATGACTGCGACCTTCAAATGACGGGAGAGGATGGGCGCGCAACCGCCCGGATTCATGCAGGGCACAATCGCGCGCCACGCCTTCGGCGCGCCGGTGCCTTCGATCTCTGGAAACCGGCGGCGCCCTCCGCGCCGCCGTCATGCCGCGCTACGCGGCCTTGCGTCGCGCCTGCAGGCGAATGATTCCCGCCACGTCGACAATCAGTGCGACCGAACCGTCCGCCAGGATGGTGGCGCCCGAGATGCCGTCGACGCGCCGATAATTCGCTTCGAGCGACTTCACCACCGCCTGCTGCTGGCCGATCAGCTCATCGACAAACAAGCCCACGCGATTGCCGTCGGCTTCGACCACGATCACCAGGCCCTCCTCGATCTTCTGGCGCGCGGTGGCGCAACCGAATTGCTGGTGCAGGCGAACGATCGGCAGGTATTCGTCGCGGAAGCGGAACAGCTCGCCGCCGCCCGTCACGCTGCGCACGGCTTCGGCCGGCAATTGAATCGATTCCACGATCGACACCAGCGGCACGATGTAGCATTCGTCGCCCACGCCCGCGCTCAAGCCGTCGATGATGGCCAGCGTCAACGGCAGCGTGATGGTGAAGGTCGTGCCGTTGCCGGGCCGGCTCTTGATGGCGACATTTCCGCCCAGGTCCACCACGTTGCGGCGAACCACGTCCATGCCCACGCCGCGGCCGGACAGATCGGTGGTCACCGCCGCCGTCGAGAAACCCGGCTGGAAAATCAGCTCGCCCACTTCTTCGTCACTGATGCCTTCCGCGCTCTTGATCAAGCCTTTCTGCAGCGCCTTGTTGATGATCGCCTCGCGGTTGAGGCCGGCGCCGTCGTCGACGATTTCCACCACGATGGAACCGCCACGATGCGAGGCTTCCAGGCGCAGCGTACCGACGTCGCCCTTGCCGGCGGCGCGGCGCTTCTCCGGTATTTCCAGGCCGTGATCGATCGCGTTGCGCACGAGATGCACCAGCGGATCGCCGATCTTCTCCAGAACAGTCTTGTCCAGCTCGGTGTGCTCACCCACCAGCTCAAGCTTCACCTGCTTGCCGAGCTTCTGGCTGAGATCGCGCACCAGCCGCGGGAAACGGTTGAACACCGAACCGATCGGCAACATGCGTATGCCCATCACGCTTTCCTGCAGGGAACGCGTGTGACGAGCGAGCTGCGCAAGGCCTTCCTGCAGCATGCTCAAACGCGACGGATCGAAATCCTCGCGGAACTGATCGAGCATCGCCTGCGTGATGACGAGTTCGCCGACCAGATCGATCAGGCTGTCGATCTTGTCGATGCCCACACGCACCGAACCTGCATCGTTGCTGCTTGCCGCAGCACTGCGCGTGGTCCCGGCCGCTGCGCCTGCACCGGCCGGCGCGGCATCTGTCTCGACAGCCGGTGCAGGCGGTGGTGCGGCGGCAACGAGTGGCTCGATGCTCAGATCGCACTCGTCTTCGACCCACTCGAACACCGACGCAATCGCTTCGCGCGTCGCCGCGCCGGTGAGCGTGAGATGCCAGCCTAGATGGCACTCGCTGGGGTCGAGCGCGTCCAGCGTGGGCACGCGATCCAACTGTGCCTCGACGACCAGCTGCCCGAGCGCAGCCAGTTCACGCAACAGACGCAACGGGTCGTTGCCGCCGGCCAACATGCCAGCGTGGGGACGGAACTTGATGCTCCAGCCGTTCGAAGCAGCCGGTTTTGCAGCAACTTTCGCGGTCGGCGCCGGAACCTCGCGACCGACCGCGGCGGCCAACTGCCGTTTCAACTCTTCACTGCTCGCATCGGCAAGCGGTTGTCCGCCTTGCGCGCGCTCGAACATGCCGCGCAGGCAATCCACCGTGCGCAGCATCAATTCGATGATGGGCTTGTCGATCGCACGACGACCCTCGCGCACCTGGTCGAGCAAAGACTCGGCCTCGTGCGTGAACGCCGCCATCTCCGGAAAACCGAACGTGGCCGCGCCGCCCTTGATCGAGTGCGCCGCGCGAAAAATGCTGTGCACCAGCTCCGCATCGCCCCCTTCGTCCAGCGCCAGCAATGCCGTTTCCATGGCATCGAGTCCCTCGAGGCTTTCCTCGAAGAAGACTTTGTGGAACTGCGTGACGCTGATCGTGCTCATAGGGGGCTCTTACGTTGGAAGATCTGCGCTTAACCGAGAACGCGACGGACCGTTGCCAGCAGCTGCTCCGGATCGAACGGCTTCACCAGCCAGCCCGTCGCGCCCGCGGCCTTGCCTTCCATCTTCTTGTCGGTGTTGGATTCGGTCGTCAGCATCAGAATCGGCACGCCCTTGTAATCCGGGCGCGCGCGCAGCTCGCGCACCATGCTGATGCCGTCCATCACCGGCATGTTCACGTCGGCCAGCACGAGGTCGAAGCGCGATGCGGCCGCGGTATCCAGCGCAAGCTGGCCGTTTTCCGCTTCGCTGACTTCGTAACCGGCGCTACGCAGGGTGAACGCCACCATGCCGCGCATCGAAGCCGAATCGTCTACTGCAAGAATCTTTGCCATCTTCCACCTCAAGTTCAGGCCGGCTGTTTTGCCGGCAACGCCAATGTTTGTGCCAGGCCCAGCTGGCTGGCCGCGTCGTGCAGGGGCGCGCTTACGCCGGCCCAATTCATTTGTTTGCCGCGCTTGGCCACTTCGCGCTGGAACACGACGAGCAGTTGCAGGGCGGCGGTGTCGACGCGCTCTACCGCGGCGCCGTCGAGCACGATTTGCGGAGCGTCGACGGCTTCGCGCAGTTGCCGGTGCAGGTCACCGACGTCGGCGATGCGGCAGTCGGCGGGGATGCCGATTCGGGCTTCGCTTTTTGTGGTGGTGGCGTCTGGTTTGGTCTTGCTGGCCATGGCGGGAGGCCCTCGACGGGATTCTGTTGAGGGTTTTATCGGCCGGGGGCGGGGCAGCTTTAGGTATTGGTCTTGGGATTTTTTGGCTGCTGCGGTGCCTGATGACGTTGTTGTGCGCGTACGCTTCACGCCCGTCGTCCCGGCGTAAGCCGGGACCCAGTGACTTTGGCTTGTGGTTGCGCTGGTGCGTCATCGCCAGGTTGCTCGCCTGCGCGGCGGGCGTTTCGACCGTCTGCCGACGGCCGAGTCACTTTCTCTTGCTTGCCCAAGAGAAAGATAACCAAAGAGAAGGGCACCCCGGAGCCGGTGCTCTCCGGGCTGCGCCCTCCGAGGCGTGAGCTGGGGCCGGGCTTTTCGACAGGGCTTCCTGCCCTGGCGAAAAGGGATCGGCATCCATGCCGATCCCCCTGCGGGCCTTGTCGTCCCCAGCTCACTCACCGCCTACGGGGCCCAGGGCGCGCGATGCGCGCACTTTTCAAAAGAGCAAAAACCCATGAGCCAAAGCTAAAGAGCGAGAAGCGAGAAGCGAAAACACCGTGCACTGCTGCCTGCGCGTTCTTCCGGCGCTACGCGCCGGCACCGAGTGCGCGCAGCGCGCGCTGCTCTGGCTCTAGCTCCTGCTCTTGACCTTGGGGCCCCTTGGACCCGGCGGAGGGATGGAGGATCAGCCCGTAGGGGAGCCGGCATGGATGCCGGCTCGTTTTTCGTCAGCACAGGAGGTGCTGTCGAAAAACCCCGCAATCCCTCCGCGCACTTTGTGGGCGAAGCCCGCAAAGCGGGTACTCGGGGCTGCCCTTCTCTTTGGTTATCTTTCTCTTGGGCAAGCAAGAGAAAGTGACTCGGCCGTCGGCAGACGGTCGAAACGCCCGCCGCGCAGGCGAGCAATCCGGCCTCAACACACAACCAAAAACCGAAGCCACTGGATCCCGGCTTTCGCCGGGACGACGGAGTGAAGCAAGAGGCAAGTAGTGCAGCAATCGGGCGCAAAAACAAACCCTAAAGTTTCCCAATCCCCCGCCGATACCCATCACCAGGCCCTGTGAACACCCGCGATCACAGACCGAGGAGTCCGCGTGATCATCCAGCCAACCAGCGTTGCCGCACTGACCTGGCTCGGTGCCGCCGCCGGCGCCAGCTCCGAAGGCTGGCGCATCGGCACCGTGTTGTCTGCGCGCCCCCTCGGCATCAACGAACAGGGCCTGATGGTGCTGCAAGTCGGGGCCCTCACCGTGGAGGCCGAAGCCCCCGGCACCAAACTCCCGCCGCAATTCCAGGTGCGCGTGCTCAGCGTGGGTGCGCAGCCGCAACTCGAAATTCTCGGCGACACCTCGCTCGACGGCACCGTCAACCAGGCGCTGCGCGGCCGCCTGCCCCAGCAGAACGGTTACGCGCCGTTGCTCGCCACGGTCGGCGCGCTCTCGCAATGGTCTGTCGCGCGGCAGTTGCCGCCTTATCTGCGTTCCGCGCTGGCCCTGCTCGAACACAGCATGAGCACGCCGCAGGAGTTGGCCACGCCCGAAGGACTGCGCCAGGCGATCAATCGCAGCGGCGTCTTCCTCGAAGCGCAACTCGCGCAGGCACCGGCCAACGACGCCACGACCGCCCACGACGACATGAAAGGCGCGATGCTGCGCCTGATGGCGATCCTCAAGGGTCAGCCCGCTTTCGCGGAAGGCAGTGACGTGGAGATCGATCCGCCGCTGCTTTATCGCGGCGTCATTCCGCAGGGCCGATGGCCGCTGCCCACGGATCTGGCCAGTTCCAGCGAAGCCACCGATTTCTTGCCGCGCCTGTACACCGACGTGCAGGCCGCGTTGGCGCGCCTCGAAGTCGCGCAGCTGCAAGCGACACCCGGGCACTGGACGGTGGAAATCCCCGTGCAGGACGAAGACGGCGCCGACGTGCTGCAGCTGCTGCTGAAGCACCAGGAAGATGCCGAACAAAGCTGGACGATGGGCTTTTCGCTCGACTTGCCGTCGCTGGGCCCCATCGTCGGCGAGCTTCACTTGCGCGGTTTGCGCCTCTCGGTGCGACTGTGGGCGCAGCATCGGGAGACCGTCGATAAGCTGGAGGAGCAGTTCGACAATCTGCGCTCGCGCGTGGATGCCACCGGTCTGTTTCTCGATCAGCTGAGCTGCCAGCACGGCCTTCCACAAGCCGGAAGCAGCGTCAGTGCCGTATTTTTGAAGGCCACGGTATGACACAGCCGCTCCTGCCCAAGCCGCAACGCAAGGTCGTGCTTCGTCTGTCGGGCGGCGATGAGGCGGCAACGTCCGCGCAGCTGCATGCCGGCGATGTCGACAATCTGTTCCGGCACGCGCACGCGCTGGGCCTGCCGTTGCATCACGATCCGCAAGTGGCCGCGCTGCTGGTATCGCTGCGCATGAGCGCCGATGTGCCACCGACTCTGTACGCGGCGGCGGCCGCGGTGCTCGCCACCATCTACGACGCGTCGCGCAAACCGTAACAGCCGTGCTTACGCACGCTTGGCGTGCAGGCGCAGTACCAGTTCCGCTTCGTTGCGCGAAAGACCGCAGCGGGTCATCAGCTGTTCGAGATCGCTGCCTTCGCGCGCCAGCTGCTGTGCAAGCTCGTAGTTGTGCGCGACGACGTGCTGCCCTGTCGTCGGCATCGCCATCTGCGTTGCGCGAATCTCCACGGAACGACGCGGTACGTCGACCTGCTGTGTGCGCGCTTCGAGCACGCCCAGCCGATGGTCGATCTTGTTGAGCGCGTTGATCAGCAGCAATTCGGGCACGCTTCCCGATTCGTCATGCCTGCCGGCAAGCATGCGCTCGATGCGACGCCCCTGACGCCACAACAAGGCGAGCGTAACGATCTGCAGTACGGCCAGCGCGATAACCGCCATGTCAAGCCACATGCTGCAACTCCCGGTGGAGACGGCATAGACGTGCGACATCGAGCAAGGCCACGAAACCGCCCTGCCAGCCCATCACCACCTGCACGGGATCGTCCACGCGCCCCGAACGCGCCGGCGGCAAGGTGATGGCCTCGGCCTTCGGCTGCAGCAACTCGCCCACGGCGTCGACGCGCAGGCCGACGCGATGTGCTTCGTGTGCAAACACCACGATGCGTACCGCCGATGGATCGTCCGGCATCGCATCCTTCAGGCCAAGGCGGCGGCGGCCGTCCATCACCGGCACGATATTGCCGCGCAGATGGCAGATGCCGAGCAGGTCCGCCGCCGCACCGGGAACCGGCGTCGGCGCGCAGTCGCGAATGACTTCGCTCACCTGGTTGAGCAGCACCGCGTAATGCTGGCCGTCCAATTGGAACGACAGCCAGGGTTCGCGCACCAGCGCTTCGATGTTGGGAACAAGGCTCATGCGTTGCGTTATTCCTTGCTGTCGGACGTCTGGTGTGCGGAAGGCGCGGCGGTGGGCGTGGCGATGATCGTTGCGATGGGCGCGATGAGCGGTGGCTTGGGCAGCATCACGGGCGGCGGTATCGCTACCGTAGGCGGCGCAGATGTCGGCGATGTTTCAATCGCGGCGGCTTGCGCGGCGATGGACGAAGCCGGTGCAGGCGTTGTTGCCGCCGCCTGTTCGTTCGTCGCATTGCCGTCGGTGCCGTTGTCGGCGTCGGCGGTCTGGTTGATCTGGTCGCTGTTGGTATAGAAGCGTCGCGGTGCGGCTTTGTCGCTCAACACCACCACCAGCACGCGCCGATTCCTGTTGCGGCCGTCCGCGTCGGTGTTCTCCGCAGCCGGGCGGTACTGGCCCCAGCCGACGATGCCCAGGCGTTCCGGGTCGACGCCGTTCTGGGCGAACAGACGCGCCACGCTCGCCGCGCGGGCGGCGGAAAGTTCCCAGTTCGAGGGATAGACCGCCGTATCGATCGGCACGTCGTCGGTATAGCCTTCCACGCGCAGCGGATTGGCGAAGGGCGCGAGGATCTTGCCGAGGCTGGTCAGCACATCGTTGGCCGACGACGACAGCGTCGCCACGCCGCTGGGAAACAGGATGTCGGTGCGGATCTCGATTTCCAGCCAGTTCGGCGTGCGCCGCACGACCACCAGCTGCTTGTCGATCAGCGGCTGCAACGCACGCTCGACTTCGCTGCGAATGCGCTCCAGGTTCCGCTGCTCTTCGCTGAGCTTGTTCTTGTTCTGGTCGGAGGGCGACGCCTGCGTGGTGTTGGGCGTGTTGATGTGCTGCGTCTGCACTGGCAGCAGTATCTGCGCAAGCGGCGTACGCGGAATGGGTGCCGGCTTGTTGGTGGGCACCGGTACGCTCGATTGCGGCGCGTTGGGCGTCACCGGCTGGATCACCGAGCGCGATCCGTTGAACGCCGCCGAGATGGCCTGCGCCAGCGCGCGGTACTTGGTGGTGTTGACGCTGGACATCGCATACAGCACCACGAACAGCGCCAGGAGCAACGTCAGCAGGTCGGCATAGGGAATGACCCATGCCTCGTGATTGACGTGATCCTCGTGCCTGTGGCGGCGCTTCATACGAGATAACCCTGCAGCTTGTTTTCGATCTGCCTCGGGTTGTCGCCTTCGGCAATCGAAATCAGGCCTTCGATCAGGATCTCGCGTACCTGTGTCTGCTTGGTGATCAACGATTTCAAACGCGCGCCGATCGGCAGCAAAAGCAGGTTCGCCAGGCTGATGCCGTAGATCGTCGCGACGAACGCCGCCGCGATGCCGTGGCCGAGCTTCGCCGGATCGGTCAGATCGCGCATCACCGCCATCAGGCCGAGCACCGCGCCGATGATGCCCATCGTCGGCGAATACACGCCGCCTTGTTCGTACACCTTGGCCGCATGCAAATCCGCCATCTCGCGCGTTTCCACTTCCAGTTCGAGCACGGTGCGGATCGCCTCGGGCTCGCTGCCGTCGACCAGCAACTGCAAACCTTTTTTCACCAGCGGGTCGTCTTCCGCATCGATGTGCGGCTCGAGGCCCAGCAGTCCCTGACGACGCGAGATTTCGCTCCAGCCGACCACGCGGCTGATCAGATCGGCAGGATGCAGCTGCGGCGGCTTGTACACCATCTTCAGCATGCCCAGCGCACGCTTGAGCACGCCACCCTGCGTATGCAGCAGCAGCGCGGAGATCGTGCCGATGAACACGATCACGAAGGCCGCCGGATTCCACAGCGCCGAAACATCCGTGCCCTTCAAGATGGCGCCGACGATCAGCACCACGAAGGCGAGGATGGTGCCGACGATGCTTATGACGTCCATATCAGGCAGACACCTTCAGTGAAGGGAGCAGACGTCCGTCGTCCTGCGACAACGCAGCCAGATCGAGAACCAATGCGAGGCGGCCGTCGCCCGTGACCGTGGCACCGGCCACGCCCGGCACGCCTTCGAACAGCGGGCCAAGCGGCTTGACCATCACATCCTCGCGCCCGATGACCTCATGCACGAGACAACCCAGATGCATGTGACCCACGTGCAACACCACCACATGACGCCCACCCGGGCCGGATACGCCGGCCCAGTCGCCGAGATCGCCCAGCACCAAGGCACGACCGCGATGCGCGGCCACGCGGCGACCGTCGAGCATGTGATCGTGCTGCGGATTCAGCTCGAAGACTTCGTTGACGTTGCCGAGCGGCAACGCGAACAGGCGATCGCCCACGCGCACCATCAGCGCGCGCAGGATCGCGAGCGTCAGCGGCACGGTGAGTTCCAACGTGCTGCCGTGTCCAAGGCGCGAATGCACCTGCAGGGTGCCGCCGAGTTCGGCGACGCGCGTCTTCACCACGTCCATGCCGACGCCGCGGCCGGAGATATCGGAAATCGTCGCGGCGGTGCTGAAGCCGGGACGGAAAATCAGTTCATAGCATTCGACTTCGGACAGGCGTGCCGCCTGTGTCGCATCGATGACGCCCTTCTCCACCGCTTTGCGGCGCAGCACTTCCGGATCCATGCCGCGACCGTCGTCGCTGACCGAGATCACGATGCGCTCGCCGCGCTGGCTGGCCGAGAGTGTCACCTTGCCCTTGCGCGATTTGCCGGCGCGTTCGCGTCCGGCCGGATCTTCCAGACCGTGATCGACCGCGTTGCGCAGCAAATGAATCAGCGGATCGGCCAGCGCTTCGACCAGGCTGCGGTCGAGATCGGTGTCTTCGCCTTGCGTGATCAGCTCGATCTCTTTGCCGAGCTGGCGCGCGAGATCGCGCACGATGCGCGGGAAGCGCTGGAACAATCGACCGACCGGCTGCATGCGCATGCCAAGCACGGCATTCTGCAGATCGTCGGAGACGCGATCGAGATCGCCGGCCATCGTCGACAGTGCTTCGTTCTCGCTGCGCGTGGCGAGGCTCAGCAGGCGATTGCGCAGCAGCACCAGTTCACCGGCGCGACTGACCAATGCGTCGAGGCGCGTGGTGTCGACGCGAACCGTGTTCTCCGCTTGCGACGACTTGGCTGCCGCAGGTGCGCGTGCCGGTTCAGCCGCTGCGGGCGCGGGTTTCGGCGCCGGAGCAGGCGCGGGCGTTTCGGCGACGCTTCCGGGCGCAGCGCCCTTGCCATGCAGGTTGTCCAGCAGGGCTTCGAATTCGTCGTCGCTGATTTCTTTCTTTTCCGGAGCGGGCTCCGGCTTTGCGCCGGGCGCACTGCTCTTGCCATGCAAGGTATCGAGCAGACTTTCAAACTCGTCGTCGCTGATTTCCTTGCTTTCGTGCGCCGGTTTGCCGGGCACGCCGCCCTGTCCGTACAAGGTGTCGAGCAGGGCTTCGAATTCCGCTTCGATCGGATCGGCAGCGCGCGCCCTGACCGGCTCGGCGGCGGCGGGCGCCGCTTCTGCCGGCGGCTGCAGGCGTTCCAGCAACGAAGCCGGCGGCGGCGACATCGGCTCGCCGTTGGCGAGCGCCGCCATCATCACGTTGAGCAGGTCCAGCCCTTCCAGCAGCGCATCCATATGCGCCGAACTGATCACCAGGCGGCCGTTGCGAGCGTCGTTGAGCAACTCTTCGGCGCAATGGCAAAGCTGCACCATCGGGTCGACGCCGAGGAATCCGGCGCCGCCCTTGACGGTATGGAAGACGCGGAAGACGGCATTGAGCAACTCGCGATCGTGCGGCGAGGCTTCCAGCTCGATCAGCTGTTCGCCAAGCCGCTGCACCAACTCCCCGGCCTCGACCAGGAAATCGTCACGCAGCTCGCTGTCCAGATTCGCATCCATCAACGTACATCCATCGCGGCTATCGATGTTTGTGCCACACCCTCACAGCACGGCGATGCACTCCCTCCCCTGCGTGCAGCAGGGGAGGGCTGGGGTGGGGTGAAGCCTGTGCTCGAAGCAAGAGCGTCACCCCCTCCCAACCTCCCCCTGCAAGCAGGGGGAGGTGCAGTCATTCGCACGAATCGGCTGCGGGACATCGTCTGCATGGCTTAGAAACCGAATTCGCTCAGCAGGCGATCCACTTCGTCCTGGCTGGACACCTTGGCCACTTCCACCGGCGCTTCGCGACCGGCCAGCGCACCGGTGAGGCGCACCAGTTCGAGCAGCGAGGACTCCACGCTTTCGATAAACGCGACCACTTTCTTCACGCGCTGGCCGGCCAGGTCCTGCCAGGACTGCACCAGCACCATGTCGTTGAGGCCTTCGGCGCACGCATCGGCGAACACTTGCGCCTGTCGTGCGAGTGCGGCAGCGGGATCGTTGGGATTGTTGTTGTGATCGAGCACGGCCGCGGCGTTGGCCGAGAGCACATCGGCTTCCGGGCGCATGCGGTCGACGAAATCCAGGCTGCGGTGCGCGGCCTTCGAACTCATGTCCAGCACTTCGGCCAGGTAGTTGCGCGCGTCGGTCATGCTCTCGGGCACGCCCTCGTTGGCGAGGTCGCTGCCGAGACGCGACACCGCGCCGTGCAGGTCGCGGGCGAGCACGCCCAGCGCGCGGAACAGATGCTGTTCGCGCTGGCGCACCATCGCATCGAGCGCCTGCTCGAACGCCGCGCCATCGGAGCTGTTGAGCAGCGCCAGCACTTCCGCCGGCAGGGTTTCGTTCATCGTCGTTGACGTCATTGCATTCATGCGGAAGCTCCACTGGCGGCCAGGCGCTCGAAGATCTTGTCCAGCTTTTCCTTGAGCGTGACCGCGGTGAAAGGCTTGACGATGTATCCGTTCACGCCGGCCTGGGCGGCGGCGATGATCTGTTCGCGGTTGTTTTCGGCGGTGACCATCAGCACCGGCAGGCCCTTGAGCTTGGGCTCGGCGCGAATCGCCTGCAGCAGTTCGATGCCGGTCATGTTCGGCATGTTCCAGTCGGTGACAACCATGTCGAACGGCGTGCTCCTGAGCATCGTCAACGCGTTGTTGCCGTCGTCGGCTTCCTGGATCAGCGGATTGCTGAAACCGAGCTCCACGAGCAGGTTGCGAACGATACGCCGCATGGTGGAGAAGTCGTCCACCACCAGAATTTTCATGTTCTTGTCCAAAACGCTTATCTCCAAGGCTTGAATCGAGGGGGAGGAGGAGTGGTCGTGGGTTCAGTACGTCTTTCCGGTACAGGCCGGACCGACGGACTTGGAGAATGTCGGTGTCGCGTGAACTCTCGTTGTGCCGCTCCTTTCCACTCGTTCGTGTTTCCTAGCCATCGCGCCAGTCGCCCATGCGCGCTCGCAGTCTTATCAATGCCTGGCCGTGGATCTGGCAGACGCGCGATTCGGTCACGCCGAGCACCAGGCCGATTTCTTTCAGGTTCAGTTCCTGCTCGTAGTACAGGGACATCACCAGTTGTTCGCGTTTGGGCAGCGTGCTGATCGCCTCGGCGAGGGCTTCGCGCAGGCCGTCCTGCTCGATGCTGTCCTGCGGACCCAGGCTGTCGTTGTCGGCCACGTCCAGTGCGTTGCCCTCGCCGCCGTCGCCGTCGTCGGGCGCCGTGAGGCTGAGCAGCCGCGCGCTGGTCGCGTCGGCCAGCACCTGGTGATACTCCTCGGCGGTGATGCCCAGGCGCTTCATCACTTCGGCGCTGTCCGCGTCGGCACCGGTTTCGTTTTCGATCTGCCGCACGACTTCGGCGACTTCGCGCACCTTGCGATGCACCGAACGGGGGGTCCAGTCGGTGCGCCGCAGTTCGTCCAGCATCGCGCCTCGGATGCGGATGCCCGCATACGTTTCGAAACTGGCCGCGCGATCGGTCGTAAAGTTTCGCGCCGCTTCCAACAAGCCGATCATGCCTGCCTGTACCAAATCTCCTACGTCAACGCTCGGCGGCAGACGCCCCATCAGGTGATAGGCAATGCGCCGTACGAGCGGCGCGTGCCTGCGCACCAGTTGGTCCGCATCCTCGCGCTGCAGCTGCAGATATTCCGAAGCCACATTCATGTCACCACCCCGCAGCCGGCACGCTCTGGCCGCTGAAAAAGGCAATACGTCCGAGGTCCGGGTACGCGGGTTCTCCCCATGTATCGACCGCACCTGCCAATTGCTTGAATCCCACCGCGGCACGGCTGGATGGCCACAAATCGACCACCGCGCCCTGGCGGCGGATCGCCTGCCGCAGCCATTCGTCGTGCGGGACCATGCCCATGTAATCGAGCGCGACGTCGAGGAAGCGCCCGCAGACGCGCGCCAGTTTTTCGTACAGTTTTTTCGCGTCGCCCGCCTGCCGCACCATGTTGGTGACGATATGGAAGCGACGCACGCCGAAGTCGTGCGCGAGGATCTTGATCAAGGCGTACGCATCGGTCAGCGAGGCCAGCTCGTCGCACACCACGATCACCACGTCGTCGGCCGCGGCGGCGAACATCGCCACGTTGTCGGCGACGCCCGCGGCGGTGTCCACGATCAGGAAGTCCGGCGGCTGGATCAGCTCGTCGAAGCTGCGGATGACCGCGGCATGCTCGGCGTTGTCCATCTTCGCCAGCCGGCGCACGCCCGAACCGCCGGGGATCACCTTCAGGCCGTTCTGCGCCTGCATGATCAGATCCTGCAGCGCGCACTTGCCTTCCAGCATGTGCCCGATGTGCCGCGCCGGCGACAGGCCGAGCTGCACGTCGATGTTGGCGACGCCCATGTCGGCGTCCAGCAGCATCACGTCGCGTCCGGCCATGGCCATCGTCATCGCCAGATTCACCGCGACAGTGGTTTTGCCCACGCCGCCCTTGCCGCCCGCGACGGCGATCGTGCGCGTCACGCGGCGTTGCTGGGTCCCAGGCTGATAAAGACTCGCCGCCTGATGAAAGACCGGCCGCTCCTCGCGCTGCGCCTGAGAGGAAGAAAACAGATTTTGCAAGCCCGCTGCCTGATTCACTTGCACTGCCTCGCTCATAGACCCGCCACTGCCAGACCGAAACGTTCGGCCATATCGAGATCCTCAGCCGCCGGACCGAGCCGGCGCTGCGTTTGTGCCGCACGGCACACCAGGGCGCGCGCATCGGCGGCGCTGATGTCTTCGGGGACGCGCTGACCGTCCGTCGTGCAATCGAGCGGTATGCGGTGACGGATCAGCACCGAGAGCAGACCGCCGAGGCTGGGCGCCTCGTCGAGCTTGGTGGCGATGCATGCACTCGGCTTGAGCGGCAGATACGCGCGCACCGATTCGTCCAGCGCCGAGGTCTGCGCGTTGGCGGCCAGCACCAGGCACGCACGCAACTTGGCGGCGCCTTGCGCGACGGCATCGCGCAGCACATCCATCTGCTGTTGCAGGCGCGGATCGGTGCCCGACACGCCGGCGGTATCGACCAGCACCGTGTGGTGATCGCGCAACAGATTCAACGTCTGTGAAAGACCGGCCGCATCGTAGGCGGGATACACGCGCACGCCGAGCAGGCGGCCGTAATGTTCGAGCTGTGCCGCGGCGCCGATGCGGTAGTGATCGGTGCTGACCAGCGCCACCTTGGCGGGGCCGTGGTTCATCACCGCGCAGGCGGCGAGCTTGGCGATGGTGGTGGTTTTACCGACGCCCGTGGGACCGACCAGCGCGGTGACGCCGGCACTGTCCGCGAGACGGCGGCCACTGACTTTCAGGCTGCGGCTGAGCAGGCCCAGCGGCAGATAACGCGCCTGATCGACGCTGAGTTCTTCGGGAAGTTCGTCGATCAACTGGCGCGCGACATCGGTGTCGATGCCGAGGCGGCTCATGTCGCGCAGCACGCGGGCGCGCATCGGGCTGCGGCGCTCCATGTCGTTCCACGCGAGACTGGAAAGCTGTTGTTCGAGCAACTGGCGCAGGCCGCCAAGTTCGCTGCGCATGCGCGCGGTTTCCAGCACGCTCTGCTCCACGATCGGCTGCAGCGCGGCCACATCGCTCGGCGGCACGGGAACCGGCGGAGGCGGTGGCGGCGGCGTGACGGCGCGCGTTTCCTTCACCGACTCTTTGGCGATTTCCCTGATGCGTTCCATGGGCGTTTCTTTCGGCGCTTCTTTCGCGGTTTCCTTCACCGGCGCCTTGGCCGCTTCCGGCGCCGGCGAACCGTGACGCGCCGCTTCGCGCATCAGCGATTCGTCGTAGTCGACGGCGGCGATGATCTCGATGCCTTCCTCGAGCCGGCGCGTGGAAAGAATCACCGCATCGGCGCCCTGCTCCGCGCGAACGTCGCGCATGGCCTGGCGCATGTCGGCGGCGAGGAAACGTTTGATCTTCATGGATGACTCCCGCGACGCGCATCCGCTTTTGCTTCCTCTCCCCCATCTTTGATCAAGGAAGGGGAAGAGGATTGAGGTGAGGGGACACTCTTGCGAGAGCGGTTATCCAGAGCACGCTTCGAATGAAGTCCAACGCAAGATTGGCCCCTCATCCCGGCCTTCTCCCCGATGGGGAGAAGGAGCAACGCTTGCATGCATAACGTCATCGCTCGCCTCATTTATTCAGTTCGTTCAGCGCCCGATTGCCTGCACAAGTCGCACGCGCCGGTTGTCGGGCACTTCGTTGTAAGCCAGCACATGCAGGTTCTGAGCCACGTGCCGCGTGAATCGCGCGAGCCACGGGCGCAGTTGCGGTTGCACCAACATCACCGCCGGTTCGCCGTTTGCCTCCTGCCGCCGCGTCGCTTCCGCCACGCTCTGCTGCAGGCGGTCGGCAAGCCCGGGCTCTACGGCCGCACCTGCTGCACCACTGCTTGAGAGGGATCCGAGCAAGATCTGTTCCAACTCCGGAGCCAGCGTCAAAACGGGGATTTCCGTGCCCAAACCCGCGATTTCCTGGACGATCTGGCGGCCCAGCGCGACGCGGACATAGGCCGTGAGGGCGCCGGGATCCTGACTCTGGCCTGCGTGCTCCGCCAAAGACTCGACGATGCTGCGCATGTTGCGGATCGGCACCCGCTCGGCGAGCAGGTTTTGCAGCACTTTCACCACCACGCCCAGCGACAGGCGCTTGGGAACCAGGTCTTCCACCAGCTTGGGCGCGCTCTGCGCGAGGCGGTCCAGCAGCTGCTGGACGTCCTGGTGGCTCAGGAGCTCGTGCGCGTGGTTTTGCAGGATGTGCGAGAGATGCGTTGCGATCACCGTCGCCGGATCGACCACGGTGTAACCCAGCGCCTGCGCGTGATCGCGCTGGCTGTTTTCGATCCACACCGCTTCCAGGCCGAAGGCCGGATCGCGCGTGGCGACGCCTTGCAGCGTGCCGTGCACGCGGCCCGGATTGATCGCCAGGTGGCGCTCGGTATAAACCTCCGCCTCGCCCATGGGCACGCCCATCAGCGAAATGCGATACGTGTTGGGACCCAGATCCAGGTTGTCGCGAATGTGCACGGCGGCAACCAGGAAACCCAGTTCCTGCGACAGCTTGCGGCGCACGGATTTGATGCGCGCCATCAATTCGCCGCCCTGGTTCTTGTCGACCAGCGGAATCAGGCGATAACCCACTTCCAGGCCCACCGGGTCGACGCTGGCGACGTCCTCCCAGCCCAGTTCCAGGCGCTCGGCTGACGCGGGCGCCGGCAAGGCTTCGGCTGCGACCTTCTCCTGGCGCTCTTTCGCTTCCTGCTCGCGGCGGATCATCAACCAGGCCGCGCCGCCGCAGGTGGCCGCGAGCATCAGGAAGGAGATGTTCGGCATGCCGGGAATCATGCCCATCACCGCCAGCACCACGCCGGCCACCGCCAGCGCGCGCGGCTGCGCGAACACCTGCCCCACCACCTGCTTGCCCATGTCCTGCGACTTGGACACGCGCGTGACGATCACCGCCGTTGCGATGGAGAGCATCAACGATGGAACCTGCGCGACCAGGCCGTCGCCGATGGTCAGCAGCGTGTACGTGCGTGCCGCTTCAGCGGCGGAAAGACCGTGCTGCAGCATGCCGACGAAAAAGCCGCCGATGACGTTGATGAACAAAATCAGGATGCCGGCCGTGGCGTCGCCGCGCACGAACTTGGACGCACCGTCCATCGAGCCGTAGAAATCCGCTTCCTCGCGCACTTCCTGGCGGCGCTCGCGCGCCTGTTCCTGCGTGAGCAGACCGGCGTTGAGATCGGCGTCGATCGCCATCTGCTTGCCGGGCATCGAATCCAAAGTGAAGCGCGCCGTCACTTCCGATACGCGCGTCGCACCCTTGGTCACCACCACGAAGTTGATGATGGTAAGGATGGCGAACACCACCAGGCCGACCGCGAAGTTGCCGCCGATCACGAACTCGCCGAACGCCTCGATGACCTTGCCCGCCGCGCCGGGACCGTCATGACCGTGCAGCAGCACCACGCGCGTGGAAGCGATGTTGAGCGCCAGTCGGAACAGCGTGCCCAGCAGCACCACTGTCGGAAACGCGGCAAACTCCAGCGGCCGCATCACGTACACCACCGCCAGCAGGATCACCAGCGACAGCGCGATGTTGAAGCTGAAGAGAATGTCCAGCACGAACGGCGGCAGCGGCAGCATCAGCATGCCGAGCATCGCGAGCATCACGATGGGCGCGGCCGCGCCGCGCCGGCCGGCCTGCTTGAAGGATTCGAGAACGCTTGCGTTAGCCATGCGTGTCGCCTTGATTCACTTACGGTTCGCGGTAACGGCCCTGCAGCTCCGGATCGACATCGGGCCTGGGTACCGTGGGAGCAGGACCGCCGCGTTCGACGGCCTGTTTGAGCTGATAGACGTAGGCGAGGATCTGCGCGACCGCCACGTACAGCGCGGCCGGAATTTCATGGCCGAGCTCGGTGGTGGCGTACAACGCGCGCGCCAGCGGCGGCGCCTCGACCAGCGGAATGTTGTGCGCGGCGGCGACCAGGCGGATCTGCTGCGCGAGCACGTCCACGCCCTTGGCGACCACGCGCGGCGCGCGCATGCGCGCATCGTCGTAACGCAAGGCGACGGCGAAGTGCGTGGGGTTCACCACGATCACGTCCGCCTTGGGCACTTCCTGGATCATGCGGCGGCGCGCCAGCTGGTGCTGCATCTGGCGGATGCGTCCCTTGAGCTGCGGATTGCCTTCGGTGTCCTTGTGCTCGTCCTTCACTTCCTGCTTGGACATGCGGTGACGGCGCCCGTAGTCGAAGCGCTGCCAGATCGCATCGATGCCGCCGATCACGCCCAGCACCACGGCGAACAGCAAGGCCGCGTGCGCGATCATCGAAAGCGCCTCGCCGATGCCGCTGTTCACCGAACCGGTACCGGTCGTCATCACGGCGGATTCGTCGTGACGCAACAACAGCACCAGCGCCACGCCGATGAAGACGACCTTGAGCAGCGACTTGGCAAGCTCGATCAGGCCATTGAGCGAGAACACCCGGCCGAAGCCCGCGATCGGATCGAGCCGCCCGAAGTTGGGCACAAGCGATTGCGTGCTGAAATTGAGTCCGCCGATCAGCACCGACGAACCCACCGCGGCCACCATCGTCGCGGCGAAGACCGGCGTCAGCAGCGCGAGCATTTCGCGCATCACCCCGCTCAGCACGCGCGTCATCAGGTGATCGCTGAACAAGGCATCGCGCGAATAATTCATGCCCATCGCGTAGATGTTGCGCATGTGCCCGTACATCGTCGCGCTGCCGGACATCAGCACGCTTGCGCCGGCCAGCACCACCATCGCGCCGGAAAGATCGCGCGAGCGCGGGATTTCGCCTTTTTCGCGCGCTTCCTGCAAGCGTTTTTCCGACGCTTGTTCGGTGCGGTCTTCATTCTCCGTATCAGCCATGCCTCAACCCTCCGAGACACGCCCCCTCCCCTGCGTGCAGCAGGGGAGGGTTGGGGTGGGGTGAAACCCGCCACGAGAGACAAGAGCGCTACTCCCTCCCAGCCTCCCCCTGCAAGCAGGGGGAGGAGTCAGAGGCCGCGCAATGAGGAAGACGTGGCTGCGCATATCAAAACCCCGCCAAATGCTGCATCAAACCCCAACCCACGGACTGCAACGCGCTGTATGCGCTCGCAAATCCGCGCATCGCCATCCATAGCGCAATGAAGCCCAGGCAGATGCTGATCGGAAATCCGACCGCAAACAGATTCATCGACGGCGACGCGCGGCTGGTGGCCGCAAAGCCGATATTCACCAACAACAAGGCCGTCATCGCGGGCAGCGCCACGCGCAAGGCGCCGGAGAACAAGTTGCCGCCCGCCGCCACGACGGCGAACAGCGATTTTTCGTCGAGGCCCGTCGCGCCGGGCGGCAAGCTGCGAAAACTGTCGGCGAACAGCGAGATCACCTGCAGATGACCGTCCATCGCCAGGAACAGCAGGCTCACCATCACCAGATAGAACTGGCCCAGCACCGGCACGCTGGTGTTGGTGGTCGGGTCGACCAGTTCGGCAAATCCCAGGCCCATGCTTTGGCCGATCAGGATGCCGCCATAAGAGGCCGCCTGGAAAATCAGCTGCAGCACGAAACCGATGCTGCCGCCGATCAGTACCTGCGCCACCATGGTGGCGGCGCCGGTCGCACTGAACAGATCCATCTGCGTCGGCGCCAGCGGCGCGAGCACCATGGTGAGCAGCACCATGATCGCCACGCGAATGCGCGCAGGCATCACCATCGCGCTGAAGATCGGCGCCACCATGCAGAAGCCGCCGACGCGACCCAGCGCCCAGAGCATGCCGGACAGCCAGTAGATCAGCGTCGACATCTCGATCGTCACTTGATGGCCCCCGGCAGGCCGACAATGATGTCGTGCGTGAACTGCATCAGCGTGTGCAGCATCCACGGTCCGAGCAGCAACCCCACCACGGCCATCGCCAGCAGCTTGGGAATGAAGCTCAGCGTCATTTCGTGAATCTGCGTGGCGGCCTGGATGATGCCCACCAGCAGGCCCACCAACAGCCCCGTCAGCAACATCGGCGCGGCCACCAGCATCGCCACGTACAGCGCGTGCTGGCCGAAGTTGATGACCCATTCCGGCGTCATGCGCGGCTCCTGCTTTTGCTCGTCATTGACCGGCTCCGCCGTTGTAAAGCGCCTCGGCGCAGGCCGGAATCCAGTGTCGGAAGCGATTCAATTTTTGCGGCAAGTCCATGCCGTGCTGACACTGGATCCCGGCCTGCGCCGGGATGACGGTGAGGTAAAAGGGAGTCGTGAAGTGATTGGAGACGTCACGGCGAGTCATGTGTAAAAGCTCCCCGCCAGCGTGCCGATCAGCAGCGACCAACCGTCGACCATCACGAACAGCATGATCTTGAACGGCAAGGAGATGATCATCGGCGACACCATCGCCATGCCCATCGACATCAGCACGCTCGCCACCACGATGTCGATCACCAGGAACGGAATGAACAGCAGGAAGCCCATCTGGAACGCGGTCTTCAGTTCGCTCGTCACAAACGCGGGCATCGCCACGCGGAACGGCACGTCGTCCTTGCTCGCATAGGGCTGCTCTTTGGCCAGATGCGTGAAAAGCTGCAGATCGGAATCGCGCGTCTGGTCCAGCATGAAGTGCTTGAACGGCGCGCTGGCGGCAGGCAACGCCTGCTCCGCGCTCATCTGATGATCCATGTACGGCTTGACGCCGTCCTGATACGAGCGGCTGATCACGGGCGACATCACGAACATGGTCAGGAACAGGGCCAGTCCCAGCAGCACCTGGTTGGGCGGCGTGGACTGCGTGGCCAAAGCCTGGCGCAGAAAGCTCAGCACGATGATGATGCGGGTGAACGAGGTCATCATCAGCAGCACCGCGGGCAACATGGTGAGCACTGTCATCAGTGCCACCACCTGCAGCGACAGGCTCCAGTTCTGACCGGCGCCCGCGTTCTGCACCGTCAGCACCGGAATGCCGGCGGACGATGAGGACAGAGGTGCGATCGGTGCAATCGCATTGGAAGAACTTGTCGTTGTTGTCGACGTCGTCGTCGCCGCATGCGCGCCGAACGACACGAACAACATCAGGAACAACGGAAACAACCGGCGCAGAAACGTCTTCATCCGTTGCGTCTCCAGCGGCCGAGCAACTCCGCGAACGGCGGCACGACGGGCGCCTGCGGTTCTTCGGCGGACACGGTACCTTCGTAAACATGCAGGGCGCGCACGCCACCCGCCCCTACGCCCACCAGCAGGCGCTTGCCGTCGGCTTCGATCAGCAGCACGCGCTCGCGTGCGCTGATCGACATCGACTCGACGCAACGCAGGCGGCGTCCGCCGATGAGCTGGCGCGATTGCAGACGCTTCGTCAGCCAGCCCGCGGCAAAGATCAGCGCCACGATGCCGCCCAGGCTCAACAGCACCCGGATCAATTCGCCGGTCACGTTGACATCGGGCACGCTCGCCATCGGCGCGCGCGCCAGCGCGGACAGAACAAGGCTCATCGCAGCTTCCGCACGCGCTCGGCCGGACTGATCACGTCGGTCAGGCGAATACCGAACTTTTCGTTGATGACGACCACTTCGCCATGCGCCACCAGCGTGCCGTTGACGAAGACGTCGAGCGGTTCGCCGGCTGCGCGGTCGAGCTCCACCACCGAGCCCTGGTTGAGCTGCAGCAGGTTGCGGATGCTGATGCGGGTGCGGCCGACTTCCATCGCCAGCGTCACCGGGACATCGAGAATCATGTCGAGGCTGACATCGGCGTTCTCGCCACCCGCTGCATCCAGGTTGTCGAACTCGAGTGGGCTATCGCCTTTTTTTGCGGAGCCGTTGAGGACGTTTGCGGAATCGTTGCTCTGGTTCATACGATTTTTTCTGGTGTGAAGTCGAGGGTGGGAAGCGGTGCGCGGCGGCCGGCCGCGACTTTGTAGCGAACGGCATAGCGGCCGTTGGACTGGCCGTAGTGACCGCGGAAGATCGGCACGTCTTCCGCGAAAATCGTGGTGACGTCGGGCAGGCTGACGGGAATGACGTCGCCGACGCGCAGGCCGAGGAAGTCGCCGATATTGATCTGCGTTTCCAGCAACAGCGAGCTGAGCTCCACTTCGGCGTCCATCACTTCGTCGTGCAGGCAATGGATCCAGCGCTCGTCGCGTTCGCCCATGCGGTCGCTCTGCACGCCCGCGTCGAGCATGGTGCGGATCGGCTCGACCATCGAATAAGGCAGGGTGAGGTGCACTTCGCCGCCGCCGCCGTCGAGCTCCACGTGGAAGCGCGACACCACCACCGTTTCGGTCGGACTGACGATGTTGGCGAACTGCGGATTGATTTCGGAATTGAGGAATTCGAACTGCACCTGCATCGCCGGCGCCCAGGCTTCGACCATGGCGCCGAACACCTCATGCAGCAGGATCTGGATCACGCGGTTCTCGGTGGGCGTGAAGTCGCGGCCCTCGATGCGCGCGTGATAGCGCCCGTCCCCGCCGAAGAAATTGTCGATGACGGTGAAGACCAGGCGCGGCTCCATCACCGCAAGCGCCGTGCCGCGCAGCGGCTTGACGCGAATCAGGTTGAGATTGCTCGGCACCGCCAGCCCATGCACGTACTCGCTGAACTTCACCATTTTCACGCCGAGCACCGACACTTCGCAGGTCTTGCGCAGCACGCCGAACAAGGCGGTGCGAAAGAAGCGCGCGAAGCGGTCGTTGATCATTTCCAGCGTCGGCAGGCGGCCGCGCACGATGCGGTCCTGCTGCGTGAAATCGAAATCGAGCACCGTGCCCGGCGGCGGCGGCACGTCGCTTTCGGTTTCGATCTTGCCGCCATCCACGCCGTTGAGCAGGGCGTCGATTTCTTCCTGTGAAAGCAGATCGCTCATCGCGGAGTCCCCGTCACTGCATCACGAAACTGGTGAAGTACAAGGCGTCGACATCCGGCTTGCCGATCTTGTCGGACACGACCTTGCGCACGGCCTGCAATGCCTGGGTCTGCAGCTTGACCTTCCCGGCGGTATCGCTGAGCCCGGCGTAGGTCTGGCTGCTGAACAGCATCACCAGCGCATTGCGGATGACCGGATCGCTGTCTTTCACGGCCTGCACCGCGGCGGGATCGTGCGTCATGACCGTCACGCCCACTTGCAGATAGCGCGTGGAATCCTGGTCCTGGAAATTGACGACGAAGGCCGGATCCAGCGGCACGAACAATTCCGGCGCCTTGGGCGCCGCCGCATCGGCCGTCGCCTTCTGGGTGTGCTGTCCCATCACCATGTAGCCGCCGGCGCCGAGCAACAGCAGCACAACCACGCCGATGATCAACGGCATGCGATTGCTACGCTTCTTGGCGACGGTGGAAACTTCGTCCTGAATGTCTTCGGCGCTAGCCATGAATAACCCCAACTCCTGTGTATGTGATGACGCCTCGGCTCCAGCGGAGCGGGCGTGGTCTACAGGAGTTTTAGCAAGCGGCGTGCCACGCACAGGAATGGCATAGCGGCGCGCTTTTCCGTGTGTCGTGCTATGCGCGACGGCGTTTTATTGACGCGTGTCGGGATGCGGACGCCTGGTTCGTGTGGTGATTCCGTCGGCGTTGTCGTTCCGGCGACCGGCACGCACCTCTTACCGTCATTCCGGCGCAGGCCGGAATCCAGTGACCTTAGTCGTCATTCACGCCATGACGCCAGGTTGCTCGCCTGCGCGGCGGGCGTTTCGCGCGCTCATGTGTGCGCACGCTTCATTTCCGTCGTCCCGGCGAAAGCCGGGACCCAGTGACTTTGGTTTTGGCTGTGCTGGTGCGTTATCGCCAGATTGCTCGCCTGCGCGGCGGGCGTTTCGTCCTCTCATGTGTGCGCACGCCTCACGCTCGTCGTCCCGGCGAAAGCCGGGACCCAGTGACTTTGGCTTGTGATTGTGTTGGTGCGCGATCGCCAGGTTGCTCGCCTGCGCGGCGGGCGTTTCGACCGCCTGCCGGCGGCCGAGTCACTTTCTCTTGCTTGCCCAAGAGAAAGATAACCAAAGAGAAGGGCACCCCGGAGCCGGTGCTCTGCGGGCTACGCCCTCCGAGGCGTGAGCTGGGGCCGGGCTTTTCGACAGGGCTTCCTGCCCTGGCGAAAAGGGATCGGCATCCATGCCGATCCCCCTGCGGGCCTGATCGTCCCCACCTCACTCACCGCCTACGGGGACCCAGGGCGCGCGCAGCGCGCACTCTTCAAAAGAGCAACACCCAGGAGCCAAAGCAAAGAGCAAGAAGCAAAGACGTCGCGCGCTACGGCGTGCGCGCTCTTCCGGCGCTACGCGCGGGCATCGAGTGCGCGCAACGCGCGCTGCTCTGGCTTCTGCTCTTGACCTTGGGGCCCCTTGGACCCGGCGGAGGGATGGAGGATCAGCCCGAAGGGTGGCTGGCAGGGATGCCAGCCAGTTTTTCGTCAGGGCAGGAGGCCCTGTCGAAAAACCCCGCAATCCCTCCGCGCACTTTGCGGGCGAAGCCCGCAAAGCGGGTACTCGGGGCTGCCCTTTCTTTGGGTTACTTTTCTTTGGGCAAGCAAAGAAAAGTGACTCGGCCGCCGGCAAGCGGTCGAAACGCCCGCCGCGTAGGCGAGCAATCTGGCGATATCGCCAAAACAAAACCCGACGCCACTGGATCCCGGCCTACGCCGGGATGACGGTGAAGAAACGAAACGTGTTGCGTTTTTTAGGCGAAGGCGTCCAGAAGACCCACCGCCACACGCTCCACCTTGGACACAACGGAAGCATCCCCCACGTTATCCGAGTCGTCCGCCGACTGCCCACTCGCCTGCTGCTGCGGCTGACCACCAGACTGCTGCTGCGCCCCGTGCTGCCCCACCGTCGTATGCCCCAGTGAAAGCCCCTGACCACCCAACATCTGATTGAGCTGCCCCAAACCCTGCTGCACGGCGGCCACCGCAGCGGGATGCTGCGCCATGAACACCACGTCGACGCGACCATGCTCCACGCTGACCTTCACGTCGAGCGGCCCCAGATCCTGCGGATTCAAGCGAATCTGCGCCTGCTTCACATCCTGTCCGCTCAGCCAGGTCACCTGCTGTCCAAGCTCCTTGGCGAAGCTGGACGAACCTACTGGTGAATTCACCGAAAGACTGTGCCCTGTCGCGATGTTCGTGCCGGAGGGCGGCACCACGGCGGAGGTGTCGAACACACCGCGCAACGCGGACAGATCCGTCGCGCCTTGCGTCGGGCCATTCGCGGCCACCGACGGCGCTGACGCATCGGCAGCCACATGCGTGCCTGCAATCAGCGCGCCGGCCAACGCCTGCGTGCCGTCGCCGGCATTTTGCGAGGAAGCACTGTTGTCAGCACTGCTCGCGGCATTGGCGCTGCTGCCACCCGCATCATTGCCGTCGTCGTCATTAGTGCCCGCAACGGATGATTTCTGCACAGCCAAACTCGACTGTGCCGATGCGGAACCAGCGCCACTCGTCGCGACACCGCTTATCTGCGAAGTCGTTGCCTCGCCGTCGCCACCACCCTTGCCACCACGAGCCGCGATAGCGGCAGGTGAAGGAAGTGGCGGAACACCGACCACGGCCTGCAATGCATGCGATGCCTGCTGCGCCGTGCTGGCGGAGGGTTTGGTCGAACCTATCGAGGCAGGTTTTGCGGCCGTCACGGTTGTGGCGGCACCACTCGCGTCGCCGGTGGCCTTGTCGATAAGGCTCAGTACCGCGCTTGCCAATGTGTCGGCGCCCGAGGCATTCGAGCTGTCATCCGTCGCACCGCCCTGCCCCGCAGCGCCGGCATTCGCGTCGGTCGCCGACTGCGTTTGCGCACCCTGATTGTTGCCCGTGGGCGTGTTGCCGTTCTGATTGCTGTTTTGCTGCTGACCGTTCCGCTCCGCCTGCGTAGCGTTGTCGTCGGATGTCGACGCCTGCTGCTGCGCGTGTTGCAGATGGGAATCGAAGGCGGCATCGCCACCGCGCTGGTTGTTTCGCGCAGACGACGCCTGCGCCGCGCTGGCAGCCGAGGACTGGCTGGCCACGTTGACGGCGGGTAATGGGCTGGCGCTCATGCTTCGACACTCGTGCAGAGGGAAATCCCCGCTTGTGCAGCAAGATCCAAGCCAGGGCGAAAAGGGCCGTTCATGGCGTCCCCACGTTCCGGCGGCGGTACTGCATGCGCTCGTCCACTTCGGCCTGTTCCTGCCGTTGGTCGCGCTGCTGTTCCTGCTTGCGAAACCGCTCAACCACGGTATCGAGCGCGTTTTCGCGGGCATGCGCATGGAGCCAGCGCTCGCGCGCGCTGTCCACATGGCGCTGCAGACGCTCGACCGTGCGGCCCTGCTGGACGATGGCCTGGTCGATGCGTTCGACAAATTGTTGACGGTTGAGCAGCGCGCTCACCGTCAGACCGCCGGCGGCAACGCTGTAGTCCTGCCGGTAGCGCCTGAGATCTTCCAGCTGCTGTTCGGCATGCGCCAACTTTTGCTGATGATCGGCCAGGCGCTGCAGCGCATCCTTCTGACGACGCTGCGCCTGGTCCACGGCGGGCTGCAAGCGATCCGAACGCGATGTCATGCGGCAATCTCCCCAGCTAGAGCACCCAATCGCTCCTGCGCGGCGCGCAGTTCGACGGGGTCGTCGACTTCCTGTTGCAGAAAACGCACCAGGCGCGGCCACATGGCAATGGCCTGGTCGACCTGGACATCGGAACCTTTCTGGTAGGCACCCACCGCGATCAGATCCTGGCGCTGGCGATACGCGGAATAGACCTGGCGAAAACGCTGCGCGGCGCGCATCTGTTCTTTCGATACGACCGCCGGCATCACGCGGCTGATCGAGGCTTCGATGTCGATGGCGGGATAGTGGCCGGCTTCGGCGAGGTCGCGCGACAGCACGATATGGCCGTCCAGAATGGCACGCGCCGCATCGGCGATCGGGTCGTGGCGATAGTCGTCGCCTTCGGTGAGCACGGTATAGAACGCGGTGATCGAACCGCGGCCTTCGGCATCGTTGCCGGCACGCTCGACCAATGCGGGCAGCAAGGCGAACACCGACGGCGGATAACCCTTGGTCGCGGGCGGCTCGCCGATGGCGAGCGCGATTTCGCGTTGCGCCTGGGCGTAACGCGTGAGCGAATCCATCAACAACAGCACGCGCTGGCCGCGATCGCGAAACCACTCGGCAATCGCCGTGGCGTACTGCGCGCCACGCAGGCGCTTCAGCGGCGGCGCATCGGCAGGCGCGGCCACGATCACGGCGCGTTCGCGCCCTTCGTGGCCGAGCGTCTGCTCGACGAATTCCTTCACTTCGCGGCCGCGTTCGCCGATCAGGCCCACGACCACCACGTCGGCATCGGTGTAGCGCGTCATCATGCCGAGCAAGGTCGATTTGCCGACGCCGGAGCCGGCGAACAAACCCAGACGCTGGCCGCGTCCTACCGTCAGCAACGCGTTGATGGCGCATACGCCGGTATCGAGCGGCGTATCGATGGGTTTGCGCGCCATCGGATTGATCGGCTCGCGCTTGAGCGTGGCGTGGCCTTCCGCACGCAGCGGACCTTCGCCATCCAGCGGTACGCCATCCGCGCCGATGACGCGACCCAGCAGCGATTCGCCTACCGGCAAACCGCCGACGCGTGCGCAAGGACGCACGCGCGCATTCGGCAACACGCCGTGCATCTCGGTGACAGGCATCAGCAGCAGGCGTTCGTCGGCGAATCCGACAACTTCCGTATCCAGTTCGATGCCGTCGGCGGCATCAACGAGGCAACGCGAGCCGAGCGGCGCTTCGCAGCCTTCCGCTTCGAGCGTCAGTCCCACGACGCGGCGCAGACGACCTTCCGCCGTCAGCACTTGCGCAGCATGCGCACGCTGCGCGCGGCGCGTCAGCTGCTGTCGCCAGCGTTCGCGACGCACCTGCAGCGCGCTTTCGGCATTCATGGGGCGACCTCGGCTTCGCCATCGTCCAGATCGTCGCCGAGCACGGCATCGACCACGGCGGCAAGTCGTGTGCTGACGCGCGCATCCAGTCGCGAACGTTCGCTTTCGAGCACGCAGTCGCCGCGCTTGAGCGCGGGATCGGCGCCGAAGCGCCAGTGCGGTTCGCCGGCGCCCAGTTCGCGCAGCAGATCCATGTCGTGAGGATTCACCCACACACGCACATCGCGCGTGGCGGCGGGCAACGCGGCGGCGGCTTCGCGCACGGCGATGGCGATCAGCGAGGGATCGAGCTGAAGTTCACGGCCGACGACACGTTGTGCAATCACGGTCGCAAGCAATGCCAGTTCGCGTTCGGTGGCGTCGTCGAAGCTTGTCAGCGGACGCGCGGCGGCGGTGCAGATCGCATCCAGCCGCGCCAGTCGCTCATCCAATTGTTGCTTGGCGGCCGCGCGACCTTCCGCGACACCTGCCGCGTAACCTTCTTCGCGTGCTTGCCGTTCGATCTCTTCCAGTTCGTAGACGGTTGGGCCGGGGGCCGCTTCGGGTTCGGCCGCCCGCGTCGCCGGCTCGCCCATCGTGGGCGGTTCCCACCGATCGAATCCGGAAATCTTGTCGCGGCTGAGTACACCGACCATCAACGCACCCCACGCTCTGACTCCCTCTCCCCTTTGGGGAGAGGGTTGGGGTGAGGGGCCACGCTTGCATCAAGTTCCATCGTGGCGGCGCTGTGGCTCTTGAGTTGCTCGTGTGGCAACAAAGAAGCGTTTCGCGAGATTGCCCCCTCACCCCAGCCCTCTCCCCAAAGGGGAGAGGGAGTTGCAGCGCGAGGCAGGAAGGTAGCGCCGACCATCAGACGAACTCATCGCCGTTGGCGGTAAGACTGATCTGGCCGGCATCGGCCAGCTTGCGCGCGATGCCGAGCACTTCTTTCTGCGCGGCATCCACTTCGCTGAGCTTGACGGGGCCTTTCACTTCCAGGTCGTCGCGCAGCATGTCGGCCGCGCGCTTGGACATGTTGGCGAAAATCTTTTCGCGCACCGCGGGCTCCGAACCCTTCAATGCCACGATCAGGCGCGCCGACGGCACTTCGCGCAGCAGCGTCTGCATGCTGCGGTCGTCGATGTCGGCCAGGTCTTCGAAAACGAACATCAGTTCTTCGATCTTGCCGCCGAGGCCGGCGTCCTGGTTGCGGATCGCGCTCATGAGTTCCTGCTCGCGCGTGGTTTCCATCGCGTTGAGGATGTCCGCGGCGGCCTTGAGGCCGCCCACGGTGGCGGATTTCAACTTGGACGACGTGCCGGAAAACTGGCGCTCCATGATCTCGTCCAGTTCGTTCAACGCCTGCGGCTGCACGCCGTCGAGATTGGCGATGCGCATCACCGCGTCGCTGCGCGTGCGCGCCGGCAGGTAGCCGATCACTTCGGCGGCCTGGTCGGGTTCGAGATGCGCCAGCACCAGCGCGATGATCTGCGGGTGTTCCATGCCGATCATCTCGGCAATGGCGCGGCTTTCCATCCACTTGAGCGATTCGAGGCCCTTGGTGGATCGGCCGAGCAGAATGCGGTCGATCAGGCTGCCGGCCTTGGTTTCGCCGAGCGCGTTGACCAGCACCTTGCGGATGTATTCCTCGGTGCCGACACCGAGCGCGGTCTGCCGGCCGATGTCGTCGTTGAGCTTGCCGAGCACCAGTTCGACCTGGTCGCGCGACACGTTGCTGAGCGTGGCCATGGCGGTACCCACCGCCTGCACGTCGCGCGCGCTGAGATGCTTCAGCACTTCGGCCGCATCCTGTTCGCCCAGTGTCAGCAGCAGGATGGCGGCGCGCTGCGCACCATTGAGGGCCGGATGATCAGCTGCCATCGTCGCCCACCCAATTCATCACGACCTGAGCGACCTGCTTGGGATTTTCCTGCACGAGCTTGCGCGCGAGACCGATCTTCTGCTCGTACGCCATGTTCTGGATTTGCGGCGAGGTGATGCGCACCTGATCTTCGCGGTCGTCGCGCGGATCGTCGTTGATGCGCACCGACACGCTCGGAATCGGACCGGCCAGCGCATGCAGCGGCTCCGGACCGCGCAGCAGGCCCTTGAGCATGGGCTTGAGCAAGCCGAACGCGATCAACACCGCGATCAGAATGCCCGCACCCTGCTTGATCAGATCGAGCATGCCCGGGCGCTGCCAGAACGATTCGGTCACCGGCGCCGAGTTGTCGACGGGTGTCTCGGAGAACGCCTCGTTGATCACGCTCACGCTGTCACCGCGCTGTGCATCGAAGCCGACCGCGTTCTTGGTGAGATCGGTGAGGTGCTGCAATTCCTGCGTGGTGAGCGGAATGCTCTTGCCTTTGCCGTCCGGCGCGGGTTTGTTGTCGACCACGACGGCCACGGTCAGTCGTGCAAGGCGGCCTGCGGGATCGCTGACGTGGCTGACGGTGCGGCCCAGTTCATAATTGCGCGTCGAGCTCGACGAGGTATCGGTCGGCGTCGACGCCTGCGCGTTTGCGGCCGTCGCGCCGGGTGCGGCGGCATTCGGTGCGGTGCCTGCGTTGGGCTTGGCAGCGGTGGGTTGCGCCACGGTGTTCGGCGGCTGGTTGCTCAATGCACCAGCCACTTCGCCACCGGGAGCATCGCGCTTCTGGTCGCTGCTGGTCTGTTCGCTGCGCAGAGCCGGGTTGGCGCTGTCGTAGCTCTCGCTGGCTTTTTCCGTCTGGCTGAAATCGAGATCCACATCGACCTGCGCGCGAACGCGACCTGCACCCATCATCGGCGTGAGCAGATCCTCGATGCGCTGCGCATAACTGTTTTCCATGCGCGTGGCCAGGCGCATGCGCGTATCGTCCATCGCGGCGGGACTGTCAGGATCGGACACGGTGAGCAGCATGCCTTGCTGATCGACCACCGATACCTGCGAGGGATCGAGATCCGGCACGCTGGCGGAAACCAGGTGCACGATGGCGGAAACCTGGCTGCTGTCGAGCTGGCGACCGGGATACAAGGTGAGCAACACCGACGCGCTGGCCGGACGATTGTCGCGAATGAATGCGGACTGCTTCGGCAACGCCAGATGCACGCGCGCCGCGCGCACGAACTGCAGGCCCGCGATGGTGTTGCCCAGGTCCGTTTCCAGCATGTCCTGGTAATGCTTGCTTTCGGCCATGTCGCTCATGCCGAACGGCGAATCGTTTTGCGGCACCGTGGCGCCCGCGGTACTGCCCTGCGGCAAGCCCTGGCTGGCCAAACGCAGGCGCGTATCGGCCAGCACATCGGCGGGCACCGAAATGGAGGCGCCGTCGGCGCCCAGGCGATAAGGCGTATTGCTGGTTTGCAGTGCCTGCGTGACCGCTGCGGCATCCTTCGGATCCAGTCCCGCATACAGCAGCGCGAAGTTAGGTCCACGCGACCACAGCACGATGGCAACGCCCAAGGCGACGGCCCCCGCCACACCCACCAGCAAGAACAACAGGCGCGTGGTCGGATTGCGCAGGATGCTCTTGAGCTGATCCTGGCGCGTGGAGTTGCTGGGCGCGATAGTGTTTTCGGCCATGAAAACTGCTCAACCTGTGGGCGTCGTGCGGGGAGTGGATTCGAAGGTAACGATCAGACGGGCATGTTCATGATCGTGGTGTAGGCGTCGGTGAGCTTGTTGCGCACTTCCACCAGGCCACGAAACGCGAGATCGGCTTTCTGTCCTGCGATGGCGGTTTTGACGATGTCCGAACCCGGATCGCCGCGTTCGAATGCATTGACCTGCGACTCCGCTTCGTTCTGCTGCGAAGCCACCGCGTTGAGCGACTGCTTGAACAACGAGCCGAAATCCACGGCAGGCTTGTTGCCAGACGAGGAAGGCAGCGATGCGGCGGGCATCGTCCCCGATGCCTGCGTGCTGAGCGCACGCAACTGCGAGAGCACACTGTTGACGTCAATCTGACTCATGTCGAATTTCCAACGCTCGATCGGTTATGGAGTGCTTCAAGCAACGGCCGTGCCACTCTGCGGCGACGCCTCGTTGGCGCGGGCGCAGGACTGCAAACCGTATTTGCGCAGCTTTTCCACCAGCGTCGTGCGCTGCATGCGCAAAAGTTTCGCCGCATGCGCCACTACACCGTCGGTGATGTCGAGTGCTTGACGGATCAGCCCCACTTCGATGTCGGCCAGATGGTCTTTAAGATCCACGCCGCCTTCCGGGAGCAGGATTTCCGTCTCGAGCGCGACGCGGCCCTGCGACGGCGCCGGCTTGTTCTGACCGTCGAGCATCGCGCGCAGGATGCTGCCGTTGGCTTCGTCGATCGGTTGCATGCCGCGGTACTTCTCCGGCAGGTCGCCGGCGCGCACTTCGCTGTTCGGATACAGGATGGCCAGGCGTTCGACCAGGTTGGACAGTTCGCGCACGTTGCCCGGCCAGGTGTGCTGGCGCAGTGCCTGCAGCGCGCTGCCGCTGAAGCGCACGGTGCTGAGGCCGCGGCGCTGCAGACGTTGATTGAATTCGGCGATCAGCTCGGGCATGTCCTCCAGGTGCTCGCGCAGCGCGGGCATTTCCAGCGGGAACACGCTCAGGCGGTAATAGAGGTCTTCGCGGAAGCGGCCTTCGGCGGTGGACTGCTCCAGATTGCGATGCGTGGCGGCGATGATGCGCACGTCGCAACGCTGGGTGCGGTTGCTGCCGACGCGCTCGTACACGCGCTCCTGCAACACGCGCAGCAGCTTCACTTGCATCGGCAGGCTCATGTCTCCGATTTCGTCGAGGAACAGCGTGCCGCCCTCGGCCATTTCGAAGCGGCCCTTGCGCGTGCTGATCGCACCGGTGAACGCGCCCTTCTCGTGGCCGAACAATTCGCTCTCGAGCAATTCGGCCGGAATCGCGCCGCAATTGATGGCGACGAACGGCTTGTCGCGACGCGGCGAGCAGTCGTGGATGGCGCGCGCCACCATTTCCTTGCCGGTGCCCGATTCGCCCAGCACCAGCACGCTGGAATCGAACGGGGAAACCTGGCGGATCAACGCATTGACGCGACCCATCGCGGCGGAACCGCCCACCAGTCGCAGCACGGACGTGTTGATGCGCGGCGGCGGCGAACGGCGAACGGCTTCGGCCAGGCGCTCGTAGCGCAGCGGAAAATCGAGCACTTCGACTTGCGCGGCGTACGCGGAGTCGGCCTTGGTCATCCGGGCCAGCTGCGGCGAGTCCGCGCCGATCAGTACCAATGTCTGATTCGTCTGCGCATCGATCGATGCCATCAACGCTTCGCAGGCCGAATGGTCTTCGATGCCTCCGACGTAGACGGCACGCCATTCGCGCGCGATCGAATCGGACGGCAGTGATTTTTCCCAGCGCTGGGGAAAGTACCCCATGAATTGCATCGCCGACGCAACGATGTCGGCACGTGTTTCGTTTGATTCGATGATCAGCACGTTGCTATTTGGCATGAGTACGAGTCCTGCTTCGTTACTACTGACTACTGACGAACAATCACGTTTCCCATCCCAAGCGTGTTGTCCCCTGCGTGTCAGGTATCCGTCGCGACACATGGACAGGGTGAGCAAGAAGAACGCCAAAAAAATTGCTGCCCAAAGTGTCCCCGCATGACTTTTGTGACGGATTTCTCTCCCGGAATTTGTGCCAATTCACAGTCGCCGCGTGTGCTGCGTCGCGCAAGAATACGTTTACATCAAGGACTTAGGTTGCGTTCATGGTGTGCCCTTAAGCGTCACCGCGAGCTGCCATTTGCGCGTACCAAGGACTGGCATGGCGGGATTTCGGCGTGTTTGGATGTTCTGCCGCGTGATAGCGATCACATTCTGTGCTTGCTGCCCAGCACACTTTCCGTCGCGCCCGCAAGGCGGGCCTCTGCCACTTTTCGGCGGTGGTGACAAAAAACGAAACGTTCCAACCCATCCTCGACCAGTTCGTTCATTTCACAAAAGTAAACGAAAGCGCTGCCATCGTTTAGCGAGCGGCCGAAACGGGCCGGCAATTCCAGCGGCAAGGCCCTGCAGGCATCGAAGTGGAGGCGTATCAACAGGGTGTCCGCGGGCGTCAACAGGCTTTCCGGCAGCACCACGCCTACGGCATTGAAGCGAACCGGATGCCGTGGCGGCAGCACGCTCGCGGGTACCAGAAGGCGATCGACGATATCCAGCAAAACATTGATTTTGCTGTCCATTCTCTGCAATTCCTGCATGAGCGGACTGTCGTCGTCGCCAGGGTTGTCGGCACGGCGCTCATCGAGCGAGGCCAGCGCGCGCAGGACATGCACGTTGCGCTCGTTATGGCGCGCGATGACTTCGGGGATCGGATCGAACGCCTCGACCGCAAGGTGCGGATGCCCCTGATAGGCCATCCGTTGCGAAAACTCTTGCCATCTTTCGTCAGCTTGCATTTGCAACCTCCTGGCACCGGCCACGGATCAGTGCCGGCGGCGATACACGCCATCTTTATAGCGCGTGCCACACGTCGGAATGCGTTCCATGGATCTTCGGTTGATCAGCGCGACGACGACGAAACGATGTACGTCCGCAGGGCGCGATGGTTGTACTGGTGCTGGCCGAGCTGCTGCTCTACCGCATGGTGCGCAAGGCCGGCGCGCTCCAGTAACGTCTGATTGTGCACTTGCAGCGCAAGCAGGGCCTGCCGGTGCCGGGGACCGACCGCGCCGGCCTGTACCTGCTGGAGATACGCCTGGCGCCGCGCATCCAGTTCCAGCACATGCGACCAGTTTTCGTCCCGCGCCGCCTCGATCATCTGCGCGGTGATTTCAAGCGCCCGCTCCAGGCCCTCGTGCGCGGGATCGTTCATCACGTGGCCGCCTGCACTTTGCCCTTCGCCATTTCGGCCAGATAGGGTTCGCGGATGGCGTGCCATGCCTGGCGAATAGGCGCGATCAGCCGCTCGCATTCGTCCAGGGCGCGCAAATCGTCGTTGAGCTGCGCATGCAGCAGACGACGGGTGATGTAGTCGTACAGCGCATCCAGGCGACCGGTGAGCGTCGGTTCGACGCTGTGATCCAGGCTTGCGCGCAATTCGCCGAGAATGCCGATCGCCTTGGAAAAGGCGTGTCCCTTGGCGGGCATGTCCTTGTGCAGGATGTGCCCGCGCGCCTGCGTCATGCGATCGACCAGGCCGTCCAGCAACATCGCGAGCAATTGGTGCCGGTCCGCCCCTTCGACGCTGCCTTGCGCACGGGTCTGGGCATACAGCGCGCTTCCGTTTCGCATCATGTAACTCATCGCGTCTCCCTGGCTCAGCCCTTGCTGCTGCTACTGCTGCTGGTGCCGTTGAGTGCCGCCAGCGACTGCGTGAGGTAAGAGCTGGTGTTGTTGAGCGATGTCATCAGCGTATCCAGCGCGGTGTATTGCTTCACCAACTGCTGCTGATAAACCGCCATGCGCGCGTTCAACGCCGTCTGCTGCGACGACTGGTTGGTGAGGTTGGTGTTGAGGCTGTTGATGCGCGTCTGCAGCACGCCCGTGCTGCTGTTGAAGTTGGTGACCAGCGAGTTCAACTGGTTGGCGATGCCGTTGGTGCTGTCGAACAGGTTCTGCACCGTCGAAGGGCTGTTGGTCAGTGCGGTGGACAGCGTCTGCGAATTGAGCGCCATCGTGCCGTCGGCATTGCGCGTGATCCCCAGGCTGGCGAGATTGCCGATGCTGTTGCCGTGCACGGTGGAGCCGAGCACGTTCGACAACTGTGTCTGCAGGGCCGCCAGGGTCGGATCGCCAAGCAATACGCCCGCCTCGCCGGTCGAAGCGTCGTAGCTGTCCAACTGGTTGACCGTGCTGGCGTACTGGTTGTACGCGGTGACGAAGTCGTTGACCGCCGTGGTGATCGGCGTGGTGCTCTGCGTGACGTTGAGCTGCGAGGTTCCCGTCGAGGTCAGGCTGAGCGTGACGCCGGTCAGGGCCCCGGTGACGTTGTTCGAGGCGCTGGTAACGGCGATGCCGTCGATGGTGAGTTCGGCGTTGGCGGCCTCGCTGCTGCCGGGCGTATTCAGTTCCGTCGCCAGGGAGCTGAGGCCGCTGCTGCTGCCGCTGCCCGCGGTGATCGTGAAACCGTTGGCCGTGCCGGTGCTCGTGGAGGTCAGCACCAGCTGATTGCCGTTCACGCCCGACACCACGGTCGCCGATACGCCGGGATTATTGCTGGCGTTGTTGATCGACGAGGCGATGGAAGAAAGCGTATCGGTGGACGACACCGACACATTCAGCGTGTTGCTGCCCACCGTGATGTTCAACGTGCCGCTGCCCACGGTCGCCGTGCTGGATTGCGCGGGACTGATGCGCTTTTGCGCCGTCGCCAGCTGCGTCACGTCGATGTTGTAGGAGCCGCCGGTGGCGTCGGGCAGCGTGGATACCGTGCCCAGGGAGGTATTGGAAAGCGACGCGTTATAAGTGGAGTACGTCGTGCTGGAGGTGAGCTCCGACAGCGCCGACTGGATGCCGCTCAACGCAGTCTGCAAGGCGGTGAGGCCCGCGATCTGGTTGTTGTCCTGGTTGGTCTGGTTGGTGATCTGCGCCTGCGGGCCGGCTTCCTGCGCATTCACCAGCGCGGTGATGATCGAGTTCACGTCCAGGCCCGAACCCAGGCCCAGCGAGCTGAGCAGGCCCGTGCCGCTGATATTGCCCACGCTCGATGAGCTGCTGCTGCCCGAGGTCGAGCTGGTCGTAGTCGAGCCCGTGGTGCTGCTGGTCAGCGCGCTTGCGCTGGTTCCCACGCTGGAAATGGTGCTGCTCATCTAAGGCCTCGCAAAATCATTTGTAGGAATGCACGGCGATGCCGCCATCCACCAAGCGACCGGCAAAACCGACACATCACGTGAAAGCTTTGCCTGCGGCTCGCGTGGGTTTTCTGGCGGTCGGACCGCACCGCCAGAGCCCAAAGCAAAATCCCGGCCATGGCGATCGCGCCATGGCCGGTCGTACCTGTTACTGCAACAGCTTGAGGATGTTCTGCGGTTCGGAGTTGGCGGTCGCCAGCACCGAGATACCCGCCTGCTGCAGCACCTGCGCCTGACTCAACTGTGCCGTGGTGGCGGCGAAGTCGGTGTCCTGAATCGAAGCCTGCGAGGACGTCAGGTTGGTCTGCTGTGCACCCAGCGTTGCGATCGTCGACTGGAAGCGGTTCTGCACGGCACCCAGGGTGCTCGCGAAGTTGCTGACCGTGGTCAGCGCCGCGTCGACGCGGGCAATCAGCTGGTTGGCATCGTCCACCGTCAAAACATCGCCACCCTGCAGCGAACCGCCGGCCGAGACCACATCGCCTGCGGCGTAGGTACCGGCAGACGAATACGTACCGCCGCTGACGCCGTTGTACGTGGCGTTGGTGGAAAGCGTGGAACCGCTACCGGCCACCGAGGTCGCCGCCGCGGCACCGCCCGAGATGGACAGCGTGCCGGTGGAGTAGACGTTGATGCCGCCGCTGGCGTTCACGGCCGCGCTGACGCCGGTCAGGCCGGCCGCGTTGATCGCATCCACCACGCCCTGCGCGCTGGTGGCCGTACCCGACAGCGTGATGCTGTTGCCGCCGGCACCGCTGATGGAGATCGTGGACAGGTTCAGCGTGGTGGCGTTGCCCGACGCGTCGACGAAGTCGCCGCTGAGGCTGGCCGTGGACACTTCCGAGATCTGGCCCACCTGGCTGGCCGTCGCACCCTGGCCCAGGGCCACGTCGATGGTCTGGCCGACGTTGGCACCGATCTGGAACGACAGGCTGCTGGTCGAACCATTCAGGACGTTGGTGCCGTTGAAGGTGGTCTGGTTGGCGATGCGGGTCACTTCCTGCAGGTACTGCTGCACGGAGGTGTTGATCGCGGAGCGGTCGGATGCCTGATACGTACCGTTCGCCGCCTGCACGGCCAGGTCGCGGATCGACTGCAGGTTGGAGGTGATCTGGCTCAGGCCCGAACCTGCGGTCTGTGCCAGGTTGATGGCGTCGCTGGCGTTCTGGCTAGCCTGGCTCAGGCCGCCGATCTGGGTTTGGAAACGGGTGGCGATCGCATAACCGGCAGCGTTGTCCGCGGCAGTGTTGATCTTCAAACCCGAGGACAAATCTTCGGTGGCAGTGCTCAGCTCGCTGGACGACTTGGTCAGGTTGTTCTGGGCCTGCAGCGAAGCAACGTTGGTATTAAGGACGAGTGACATGGATGTCTCCTGGAAACCGGAAGCCGGTTACTAAATTGATCTTTCCGGCGGAGGGTCCAGAGAACCGATGTGTAACCGCCTCGGGTAGTTTTTCGGCGCCATCGGGAATTACTTGAGGGCCTGATGCGCAAGTCGTCGCGGCTTGCGCATGCGTCAACGTGATGCGCGTCTCACTCGAAGAGCTTCTAGCAAGATGAGTCCTTCGACACTCACCGAAAACGATGAAAAAGTGCCGCACGCTGCCCCCTCCCCCTGTGAAGCAGGGGGAGGTTGGGACGGGGTAACGCTTTTGCTTCGCATAAAGGCTTCACCCCACCCCAGCCCTCCCCTGCTGCACGCAGGGGAGGGAGTGTGAAGTGCCCGGCTTGCTTTTAACGCTAAGCAATCATTTTGCTAGGTGCTCTAAGAGCCTGCGCCACTCCCGCGCGCGCAGCGTCGCCGCATCGATGCGGCCGTACGCGCAAAAAACCTTGGCATGAAGCTTGCCACCTACTCCCCAGGAGAGCGCTGGCGCGACGGAAAACCGTCACCAACGCTGGTTTTTCGCTTTTTTGACGCCGCCGCCCACTTAGTAAGGAGTGTCACGATGCCATCGACTGCCACGCGACAACGAGCACATCGTGTCGGTGCGTGCATCGCCCGCGCGATGGAGCATCCGGAAGCCGCACGATGACTGCGCCGGAGAGAATCCCGCTGCTGGTGGCGCAACTGCCCGACACCGACGCACTGCTGCCGTATCTGCGCCAGATCGACACCAATCGCTGGTATACCAACTTCGGCCCGCTCGTCACGCAATTGGAGCAGCGTTTCGCCGCGACGTTTGCGCCGGCACTCAGCGCACCCAAGGCCATCACCGCAACCAGCGGTACTGCCGGACTGGAACTGGTGCTGGGCGCGCTGGAACTTCCGCAGGGCTCCAACGTACTGCTACCCGCACTCACGTTCGTTGCCACGGCCACCGCCGTCATCCGCGCCGGCTATCGTCCGTTGATCGCCGACGTCGATACGTCGACCTGGTTGCTGACGCCGGAAACCGCGCGCGAATATGCCGCGCACTATCCCGTTGCCGCCGTGATGCCGGTGGCGACCTTCGGCAATCCGCAGGACGTCGAAGCCTGGGATGCATTCACCGCCGATACGGGCATACCGGTGGTCATCGATGCCGCGGGCGCGTTCGGCAACCAGCGCGTGGGGCAGCGCAGCCATGTGGTTTTCAGTCTGCATGCGACGAAGGCCCTGGCCGCCGGCGAAGGCGGCCTGGTGGTGACCTACGATCAGGAGCTGGCCGCGCGCGTGCGCAGGCTCAGCAATTTCGGCATCGATCTCGAACGCGGCAGCCAGGTTTTCGTCGCCGGCGAGAACGGCAAGCTCAGCGAATATCACGCCGCCGTCGCGCATGCGGCTTTGGATCAATGGCCCGTGGTGGTGGAACGCCGGCGCGCCGTGCAGGCGCGCTATCAACATCTGCTGCGCGAGCATTGTCCCGATCTGCGCCTGCAGCGGCGTGCGGAAAACGGCATCTATCCGATTCTCGTCGGCCGGCTGCCGAGAGGTTTGCGCGCACGCGACCTGCAACCGGAACTGTTGTCGCGCGGCATCGAAACGCGCCAATGGTATTGCCCGACGCTCGATCGCCACCCGGCCTTTGCCGCCTTCGCTGCGGGCCCGTTGCCCGTGGCGCACGAGTTGGCCGAACGGCTGATCGGCCTGCCCTTCTTCATCGACATCAGCGAAGCGCAAATGCAGCGCGTCGGAAGCGCCATGGGCGAACTGACCCGCGGAGTGCACGCATGAGCCTGCTCGATCCCGCCCTTTCCGGCTTTCGCCAATGCGGCCGCAACGTGCGCATCTATTCGGGCGCGCGCATCATCGGCGCCGAATACATCACGATCGGCGACAATGTCATCATCGACGACTTCGTGCTGATCTATGCACGCGCGCCGACCGTCATCGGCAGTCACGTGCATATCGCCTCGTTCTGCTCGATCACCGGCGGGGGCGAGCTGATCATGGGCGATTTTTCCGGATTGTCCTCCGGCGTGCGCGTCGTCACCGGTTCGGACGATTTTCTCGGCGGCGGCCTTACCAACCCGACCATTCCGGCGGAATTTCGCAAGGTATCGCGCGATTGCGTGCATATCGGCCGCCACGCGATCGTCGGTTCCAATGCCGTGCTGTTGCCGCGCAGCGTCGTCGGCGAGGGCTGCGCGGTGGGCGCGGGAAGCCTGGTCAATCGCGAACTGGCCCCTTGGGGCGTTTATGTCGGCAGCCCCGTGCGGCGCATCCGCGAGCGACCGAACGAACAGATTCTGGCGCAGGAAGCCGCGCTGCAGTCCGCCCACCCTTTCCAGTGCATCGCATGACGCTCGGCCGCGCAGACGCGCCGACGCGCAACGCTTGAAGAGTCTCCCATGAGCAGACCCGAACCCTCGATCGAACAGATAAAGCTTGCGCATGCACAGCGGCACATGGCGCTGATGCACCAGTTTTTCCTTGAGCATGGCTTGCGCGAAAAGAAGAAGCTGCGCGGAAACGACTGGGAGCGCCTGCAACGCATTCGCGAAAGCACCGGTTACGCCGACGCATTCGCGGGACAACCGCTGATCTCGGTCATCGTGCCTACCTATAACCGCGCCCAGGTGATTGTCGAGCGCACGCTGCCGAGCGTGCAGCAGCAAAGCTACGCGAACTGGGAATTGCTGATCGTGGGCGACCGCATGGAGGAATCGCAGGCGGCGCTGCTGCGCGCCGCCGCAGCCGGCGATTCGCGCGTGCGCTTTCACAACCTGAAGTTTCGCGGCAACTATCCATCCACCAAGGGACCGATGTGGTACGTGGCCGGCACCAAGCCGGTGAACTTCGGCTTGCGCTGCGCGCGCGGCGCCTGGATCGCGCATCTGGACGACGACGACGAATTTCTGCCGGAGCATCTGTCCACGTTGTTGCAAACGGCGCAGGCCGAACGCAGCGAGTGGGCGCACAGCCTGGTGAAATACATCGACGACCAGGGCCGCGAGCAGGGCACCGTCGGCAGCACCACGCCAAGCCACGGCTGCATTTCGCGCATCGGCAGTCTTTATCATGCCGGACTCAAGACATTCCGTTACAACCCCGGCTGCTGGAAATACTTCTATCCCGGCGACTGGGACTTGTGGGAGCGCCTGCTCGACATGGGCGTGCGCAACATCCACGCACCGCGGATCACCGCGATCCATCACGGGGATTACTTCCGCGACGGCGTACTGAACGCAGACAATGCACCGGCAACGGGTTTCGCCCCGGGCATACCCAATCCCGCCGATACATATCGCGACTGGCTCAAGCCGCAGGAACTGGCGCCGTCGCAGCTGGCCGCCCAGCAGGCGCGCGAGGATCTGTGCGAGATCCACGCCGTCGTGATCGATACGTCCGGCGACACACAGGCACTGCAGCGCACTCTCGCAAGTCTCGACGCGCAACAGCACCGGCGCATCCACATCAGCGTACTGTCGCCGAATACGACCACGCCCGAAACGGCGTGGATCGACCAGTTCCACGCACTCGCGAAACAAACGCCCGCCGAATGGCTGCTGCCGCTGCATGCCGGCGACGAGCTGGCCAAGCACGCATTGCTGGTGCTGGCCGAACGCGCGGCGGCACAGCCGGCGTGGGTCTGCTGCTACGTGGATGAAGATGCACGGGAAAAAGACGGCTACGGCCAGCCGCTGCTCAAACCCGATCTGAACCTGGATATGTTGCGCAGCTATCCGTACATCGGGCGCACGCTGGCGATCAAGCGCGAGGCGCTGCTCGCAGGCGATGGCCTCGATGCCCGCCACGGAGCGCTCGCCCATTACGACTTTGCTTTTTGCGCCATCGAACAGCATGGACTGGCGGCAGTAGGGCACATCGACGAAGTGCTTTATCACGCCGGCAAGCCGTACACGGAATGGCTGGTGTCGGAAGAAGTGGCGAGCCAGTCCGCCGGTGTGGTCGACGCGCACCTGCAACGACTCGGCATTCCTCACGAGATGCTGCCCGGCCCCGTATCCGGCATGAACCGCGTGCGCTATGTGCACACGCGGCAACCGCCGGTATCGATCATCATTCCCACCCGCGACCAGTTGCCGTTGCTCAACGGCCTGATCGACAGCCTGCTTGCCAAGACCACCTACACCAACTTCGAGCTGCTGATCGTCGACAACAACAGCGAGGAACCGGCCGCCTGCGCGTACCTGGACGGCATCGAGAAGCTCAACAGCTCGCAGTTGCGCGTGCTCCGCTATCCGCACCCGTTCAACTATTCGGCAATCAACAACTTCGCTGCCGCGCAGGCGCGCGGCGAGTATCTGATCCTGTTGAACAACGACACCGCCGTGCTGCAGGACGACTGGATCGAGTCGCTGCTCAATCATGCGCAGCGACCGGAAGTGGGCATTGTCGGCGCGAAGCTTTATTTCCCGGATGGCCGCGTCCAGCACGGCGGCGTGGTGCTGGGCCTGCGCGGTCCCGCCGACCATCCGTTCATCGGCATGCCGATGGATGCGACCGGCTACATGCATCGTCTGCAGGTCGACCAGAACTACACCGCCGTGACGGCCGCGTGCCTGATGATCCGCAAGTCGATCTACGACAGCGTAGGCGGCCTGGACGAGCAGGATTTCAAAGTCTCCTACAACGACGTCGACCTGTGCCTCAAAGTGCATCAGGCGGGCTATCTCACCGTGTGGACGCCTTACGCGCGGCTCATGCACGTCGGCAGCGTCAGCCAGAACAACGTCGACAAGACGGCACAGGAAGCCAAGCACAAACGCTTCCAGAACGAGCAGAACGCGATGTATCGCAAATGGCTGCCGCTGCTCGCGCGCGATCCGGCCTACAACCGCAACCTGAATCTGGACGGCCCGGGTTTCGAACTCGATCCGCGCCGCAACCTGGGTTGGCAGCCGCTGGCCAAGCCGATGAAGCCGCGCCTGTATTGCGTGCCGGCCGATGCCACCGGCTGCGGCAACTACCGTGTGATGCAGCCGTTCGTTTCGATGTATCTCGCCGGCATGGTCGACGGCACGGTGGCCGATACGCATCTCACGCCGATTCACATGGAGCGCTTCGCGCCCGATTCGATCATCCTGCAGCGCCAGCTGTCGGACGATCAGCTGACCATCATGCGCAACTACAAGGATTTCATCCGCGCATTCAAGGTCTACGAACTGGACGACTACCTGCCGCAGATCCCGATCAAGAGCGCCTTCCACAAGGTCATGCCCAAGGATGTGCTCAAGGTGCTGCGCAAGGCGGTGGCGCTGACCGATCGCTTCGTCGTCTCCACCGAGCCGCTGGCCGAACAATTCGCCGGCTTGCACAGCGACATCCGCGTGGTGCGCAATCGATTGCCGGTGCACTGGTGGGACAAGGTGAGCAGCGAGCGCCGCAAGGGGCGCAAGCCGCGCGTCGGCTGGGGCGGCGGCGCAAGCCATCGCGGCGACCTGGAATTGATCACGGATGTCGTCCGCGACCTGGCGAATGAAGTGGAATGGGTTTTCTTCGGCATGTGCCCGGACAAGCTGCGTCCCTACGTGCATGAATTCCACGAAGGCGTGCCGATCACCGAGTATCCGCGCAAGCTCGCTTCGCTCAACCTCGATCTGGCGCTCGCGCCGCTGGAAGAAAACCTGTTCAACGAATGCAAGAGCAACCTGCGCCTGCTCGAATACGGCGCATGCGGCTATCCGGTGATCTGCAGCGACATCGTCTGTTATCGGGACGACCTGCCCGTCACGCGCGTCAAGAATCGCTACAAGGACTGGATCAGCGCGATTCGCATGCATCTGGACGACCTGGATGCCACCGCCCGGATGGGCGATGCGCTGCGCGATGCCGTGCGCAAGGACTGGATGCTGACGGAAGACAAACTTGTCGAATGGCGGTCCGCATGGCTGCCAAACTGAACCCGCGCGTGATGCTGTCGCCCACGGTGCTGAAGCACAGCAAGCTGTTGCACATATGGCTGCGCCAAAAGCCCGCGGCGCACGAAATCAGGATGTCGGTCGAGCGTTACCGCCCAGGCGTACTCAGCACGATGATGCAGGCTTGCATACTTCCGTCGCCCAGAAGGCGGCGTCATTGAATTGAAGAGTGCATGTCTCTGCGTCGGCCAATGCGTGTCGCGACCTGCCATGTCACGACACGCATTATCGAAACAGGCGCACACACACCGCACTAATGCGCCGCGACGCCTGCGCTTAACTTCCAGTGCGTCTCAAGCTCCCGGTTGAACTCGTCGGGACGTTCCTCCGGGAAAAAGATACGGGCAGATGCAAGTTCCACACGCTTCCGGGTTCCCGGAATGGTGCTGGCGAGCCAGTGCGACCACTTCGTGTCGAAGTAGATATCGTCCGTGGCCCAGGCGATGAGCGTCGGTGCCCGCACCTGCTTCAGCCGATCTTCGATCTGCACGGTGTGACGGCAATCGAAGGCGTTGACGAAGCGTTCGATGTCGCGCGTGCGTTGCGGCGAACGAAGGAAGGGACGCAGGTAGGTTTCGATCGCTTCGTCCGTCACGGCTTCCGGCCGCTCGTAGGCCGGACCGAGCGCCTGCGGCGACCGATAGACGGCTTTGTCGGCAAGCATGGCGTTCAAGGTATCCGGCAAACCGCCCGCGGCCACCATCGCGACGAATGGCTTGAACGGCTCCGGCGGCCAGTTGTCGTGCGCATCGCAATTGGTGAGGGTGAGGCTGCGCAAACGTTCCGGGTACAGCGCCGCGAAGATCTGGCAGATGCCGCCACCGCTGTCGTTGCCGACCAGGTCCACCTGATCGATATGCATCGCATCCAGGAACTGGGCCAGCATGTGCGCGTTGGCGGTGACGGATACGTCTTGCGTGGTGGCGATTTCGGTGTCGCCATGCGCAAGCAGATCCACGGCAATGCAGCGCCGCATGCCGCCCAGTTGCGCAAGCTGATGCCGCCACAGGTAACTGTTGAGCAGCACTCCGTGCACGAACAGCGCCACGGGCCCGCTGCCATGTTCCAGATAGCCGATGTTTCCGGACGGCGTTGTCACATGGCGCTTTTGGGTGAGGAAGTCCGCGTTTTTCATGAGGTCTTCCCCTGGCTCGCCTCGCGCAACTTCTGCGCGCATGCTTCGCAGCACACCTCCACGACACGGTTGCCGATCGTGACCTTGATGGCGTTTTCGTCCAGTGGGTAATCGCAGGTCGCGCAGGTTTTCTCGCTCATGATCGTGTCTCCTGTCATTGCCCGCCTATCGGGCCTGCACAGGAGACCATGCAGCGTCGGCGGCCGCTGTCGAAATCTTTAGCCGTTTCACTGGGCCGATTGCTTGAAGGCGCTCGGCGAGCGGCCGTAGGTCTGGCGGAACGCGGCCGCGAAATGACTGTGGCTGGAGAAGCCAAGGTCCGTGCCCAGCGCCGCCATGTCGTCGTATTCCGCAATCAGGTCCAGCGCACGCGCAAGGCGCAACCGCAAGTGATAGCGGTAGAGCGGAATGCCTTCGACCTGCTGGAAAACCTGCGTGAGATAAACCGGCGATCCGCCGATCTCGGCGGCGATCTCCGCCAAGGTCCAGCGGCGCGAAAGATCGCTCGCCAGCAGCACCTTGACGCGGTCGGCCAGACGCCCGCGCGCATGCGTCGCGCCCGGCTCATGCGAAGTGCGCGGCCCCAGGCTGCGGCACACAAGCGTCAGCAGCAGGCCTTCGGCTTCCAGCGGTTCGATGGCGTCGTTGTCGAGACTGTGCCGCAGCAAGGCCACCAGCGCCTGCGCGCGTGGGTCGATGCGCAGATTCTGGCGACGGAATGCCAGCTTTCCGCGACCGTTCAAAAGCGATCGCGGAACCAGTTCGTCCAACAGCGATTCCGACAAGGCAAGCGACAGATTGGCGTCGCCGCCCTCCACCGGATGGCTGACCTGGTAGGGCTGATCGGCGTTGAAAAACAGTACGTGATTGGCATCCGCCACCGCCTGGTCGCGGCCCACGTGGCGCATGTAGACACCGCGATAGGGAAAGACCAGATGCGTCGCGGTGGAACATTCCTCGCCGCTGAGGTGCCGGCACACACCGCTGCATCGCACGTCCTGCACCGTGACGGTGTGCGTGCGCAACAACTGGCGGGTGTCGTAATCGGACATGGCGCATCGACCGGACTGACGCGCACGCTTTGCGTGCCCGCCGAGTATAGGCCTGTGCACGGCGCGTTACGAGCCGGATCGCGGTGTCGCTTCGGCGTCAGCCTTGCAGGTAATTGAACAGGCTTGTGCCCTGCACCTTCGCGAACACCTGCTGCGAGGCCTGCAATGCGGTCGATTGCAATGACAGGTTGCTGATGGCGGTCGCCATGTCCACGTTCTGCACGTCCGACAACGCGCTCTTGTAGGTCACGTTCAAATCGGAATACGAGCTGCCTTGCTGCTGCAGGGTATCCACGCGGCTGCCGACGGACACCTGCGCGCTGGACACGGAGTTCATCGCCTGGTTCAGCGACTCCAGCTGACGGTTGAGCGTATTGGAGATCGCCGTGGTGCTGCCGCCGCTTTGCAGGGCGGCGATCATGTTGTTGAGCGTGGTGAATACGTCCTGCGTGTTGGACGCGGTATCGGATTGCACCTTCACCGTATCGCCGGCCGCCGGCGTGCCGCTCATCGTGATCGACATGCCGTCGAAGGTGATGCTGCCGCCGTCGGTATAGGTGCCGGTGATCGGGTTGCCGCTGCTGTCCGTCACCGGATTGCCCGCGGCATCGGTGACGGCATACGTGCCGTTCGCGCCGAAGGTGATCGTGTCGTTGATCGGGCCGGCCGCCGTCGCGGCAGCAAATGCGGTGGTGCTGGTGACGCTGTTGGCGCCGACCACCAACGTACCGGTGTTGCTGCTGCCGGCACTGGATACGAAGGAACCGTTGCCCTGCGCCAGATTCATGAAGATCGAGCTGCCCGGATCGCCGCTGGCCACCTGCAGTCCCGTGCCGACCGCGACGAACGTCTGCTGGTCGTTGCCCGCATAGGTGACGGCGCCCGTGCTGCTGTTGGTGACGAACGGCGTCGTGGTGGAGCTGGTTCCGGAGAACAGCGCCTGCCCGTTGGCGTCGGTGGTGTTGGCCAGCTGCACCAGCTGATTGCGGTACTGCGTGAGCTGGGTCGCCATGTTGCTGAGGTCGCTGGGGGACATCGCGCTGTTGATACCGCCCAGCGCAATGTCGTTCACGCTGCTGAGCAGGTTGCTGACGGATGTGAGCGTGCTCGTTTCCGTGGACAATCGCGTGTTGGCACTGCTGATGTTGTTGGTGTACTCGCTGTTTTCGGCCAGGATGTGATTGAGCCCCACGATCTGCGCCGCGCCGGTCGGGTTGTCCGACGGCACGTTGATGGCATTGCCGGTGCTGACCTCGTTCTGCGTCTGCGCCAGTTCGGACTCCTGGTTGAGCATGGTCGACAGCGATTGCTGGTACATCCAGCTCGTAGAAATGCGCATCATGGTTAGCCGTCCTGAATCGCGGTAATCAAGCTCGTAAACAGTTGATGCGCGGTCGAGATGACCTGCGCCGATGCCTGGTAAGCCTGCTGGTATTGCACGAGGTTGGCGGCTTCCTGATTGAGGTTCACGCCGGCGAGGCTTTGCTGATTGCCCTGTGCCTCGTTGAAGAGACTCGTCTGCGTGGTGAGATCGGTGCTCGCCAGGTTGCCGGCGGAACCGATTTGCGCAGTGAGGTTGCCATAGCTGGTCACCACCGATGTCTTGCCGCCATCGAGCACGCCGGTGTCGGCCAATGCGGCCAGCGACAAGGCATTGCTGTTGTCGTTGAGTCCGTTGGTGTTGGCGGCGACCTTGAAGCTGTCGCCGCTCGCGGGCGTGCCGCTCAAGCTCAAGCTCCAGCCATCGGCGGTGATCGGCTGGCCCGCGGTGTACGTACCGTTGGTGGTATTACCGGCGCCGTCGGTGATGGTGTAGGCACCCGCGGCGCCGAAGGTGATCGTCGCGCCCGAGAGCAGGTTGGCGTTGCCCGCGTTCGTCACGCTGACGGTGCCGACCGTGCCGGTGCCCGTGTTGCTCGTCGACGCCGTCGCCGCCAGCGCCGCCGCAGCGGCGATGCCGTTGGGATCGGTCAAGCTCACGCTTAGCGAGGATGCCGCGTTGCGCGTGGGTTCGATTTCGTAGCTGTCGCCCGTCTGCGCCGTGCCCGACACGCTCAAGGTCAGGCCATCGGCGGAGAGCGTGCCGTTCGCGTTGGCGGTGAGCGCCACGTTCTGGCCGGATGTCGTCGAGAGCGTCCAACCGTTGGTGCCGGAGCCCGCGCCGGTGTACTTGAGGATGTAATCGGAGCTCGTCAGTTGCGAGACGTTGCTCACCGCCGCGCTGACCGTCGCACCGCCCGCCGAGTTCTTGCTCGACGGCAGCACGGTGGGCGAACCCACGCTGAAAATGGCCTGCCCTTGCTGGCCGTTGAGATTCAGGCCCTGCGCCTGCTGGCCGTTGACGCTCGAGGCCAGCGCGATCGCCGATTGCCCGAGCGCGTTCTGCGCGGGTTCCAGCACCGTGTCGCGATAGCCGATCAACGCGCCCAGCGTGCCGCCGGTGATCTGGGAAGTCACGTCGTTGCCGGCACTGTCGAACACATCGGTGCTGCCGGGATCGTATTGATTGGCGCCCGACGACAGCGCATACGACTGCTGCCCGCTCACCAGCGTCTCGCCCGCCGACGTATACACGCTGAGGGAACCGTTGCTGTTGGTGGACGCGGAAATGCCCGTGAGACCCGACAACTGCTGCACGAGCTGGTCGCGCTGGTCGAGCAGGCTGTTCGGATTGCCGTTCGTGCCGGCCTGCGCGATCTGCCCGTTGAGCGTGGCGATCTGCGCGCTGATCGTGTTGATGCTGGTGACGGTGCTGCCGATCTGCTGATTGACCGACGTGGATTGCTGGCTGAGCTGCTGCCCCAGCGTGTTGTAGACCGAGGTCAGCGACGAGGCCGAACCCAGCGCCGCCTGGCGCACCGAGGACGAACTCGGCGAGTTCGCGACACTGCTGAAACTGCTGTAGAAACTGTCCAGCGCGGTCTGCAGGTTGCCGCTGCCGGTGAAGAGACTGTTGAGCGTGCTGGTGAGATTGTTCGCGGTGGTCGCGCTCTGCAGGCCGCTGTTGCTGTTCCACACCGCGGTGGTCAGGTACTGGCTGTAGGCGCGCTGCACGGCGACGACATCGACGCCGCTGCCGATGGTGTAGCGGCCGTTGCTCTGCGTGACTTGTTCGACCTGGTCCACGCTTTCTTCGCTGTAACCGGTGGTGCTGGCATTGGCGATGTTGTTGCTGACCGTGCTCAGGGCGACCTGGGCTGCGTTGAGCCCGGATATCCCGATGTTGAGCATGCTGGAGGACATGAAGCGATCCTTAGTTACGGGGCCAGGGCTGCACGAAGCTCATGAGTCACGCTCAGGGTGTCGGCAGGGAGACGGTTTTCTTAAGCGCATCCAGCGCCTGGCGCATCACCGGACTGTTGGCGATGGCCGCCACTTTGCCGACGTAGGCCGGGTCGGTGGCGTAGCCGCCTTCGGTCAGCGCCCTCGCGTAACCCACCACGTCGTCGCCCCGGCCCAGGGCCTGGGCATAGCGCGGATCGCCGCTGATCAGGTCGGCGTAGTCGGCGAGCGAGTCGGCGGTCGATTTGTAGGAGCGGAACTGCGCCTGCTTGCGCACCGCGATCCCGCCTTCGTATTCCACGGTAGGCACGCTCACGCGCGAGCCGCCCCAGCCACCGCCGGCCTTGATGCCGAACAGGTTGAAACTGCTGCTGCCGTCGGAATGCGTGGGCATGTGCTTGCCCCAGTTCGTTTCCAGCGCGGCCTGCGCCAGCACGGTGCGCAGCGACAAACCCAATTGCCTGGCCACGATGCTGGCCTGCGGCGCGAGTTCGCGCACGAACGCTTCGGCATCGACGGGAATCCACGATGCCACCGCATGCGCCGCCGAACGCGTGGCATCGGCCACTTGATACAAACGTTGTTTCCAGTCGTCGACCAGGCCGGTGGCGCTTGGATCGGCCGTTGCCGACTTCGGATCGCCGGCGTGAGCGCTGTTGTTGTGCCCGCCCAGCTGATGAATCAGCAATTCCGCGATGCCCAGACCTTTTCCGTGCTGCGAGAGATTGAGCGAGAGCTGCTGGTCGTACATGTCCTGCCATTGGTCGCCGGCCTGGCTTTCGAACAGCGGATCGCCGAAATTCGCATCGCGCATCGACTTCAGCAGCATCTGCGTGAACATCGATTCGAACTGCCGCGCGACCGCCGGCAGGGCGGCGTTCTGATCCGACTCGGCCTGATGACGCAAGGCGCCGAACCCGGACAGATCGGTCCAGGTACTGAGGCTTTGCGCTGCGGCGTTGCCGATATCGGCCATGTCAGATCACCACCAAGTCCGCATGCAATGCGCCGGCTTGCTTGAGTGCTTCAAGAATCGAGATCAGATCCGTGGGCGTGGCACCGACCTGATTGACGGCGCGCACGATGGAATCGAGGCTGACGCCCGGGCCGAACTTGAACATGTGGCCGCCCGTCTGGTTGATCGACACCGTGCTGTTGGGCACCACCGTGGTCTGGCCGCCGCTGCTGAAGGGACTGGGCTGGCTCACCTGCGGTTGTTCGCTGATGGTGACCTGGATCGAACCATGCGCCACCGCCGCCGCGCTCACGCGCACATCCGAACCGATGACGACGGTGCCGGTGCGCGAGTTGACGATCACGCGCGCCGGCGCATCGCCCGGGTCTACGTCCAGCGATTCGATCGCGCCGAGCCACGCGACTTTCTCGCTCGCATCGACCGGACCGCGCACCGCCACCGAGCCGCCATCCAACGCATGGGCGGTGCCTGCGCCGTAGAGATGATTGATCGCATCGGCGATGCGCCCGGCCGTGGTGAAGTCGGCCGTGTCGAGATCGAGCACGATATCGCCGGGCCGGTTGAACGAGTTGGCCACCGTGCGTTCCACCGATGCGCCGTTGGGAATGCGTCCGCTGGCAGAGATGTTGATCTGCACGCTGGAACCGCTCCTGCCCGATGCGCTCACGCCGCCGACCACCACGCTGCCTTGTGCAACCGCATAGACACTGCCATCGGCGCCGCGCAAGGGCGTCATCAACAGTTCGCCGCCGCGGATGCTCTTGGCATTGCCGATGGAAGCCACCGTGACGTCGATCTTCTGACCGGGCTTGGCGAAGGGCGGCAACTCGGCCGTGATCGTCACCGCCGCCACGTCTTTCAGCTGCGGCTGAATACCGGTGGTCGGCAGCGATACGCCGAACTGCTTGAGCATGTTCTCCAAACTCTGCGTGGTGAACGGCGCCTGCGTGGTCTGGTCGCCCGTACCGTCGAGGCCGACGACCAGGCCGTAACCCACCAACTGGTTGCTGCGTACACCGGCTACTTGCACCAGATCGCGGACTTTGTCCGCATGCGCACTCGGGATGAAGCCCAACAGCATGACCAGCAGCGCGACGATACCCGTGACCCCCTCTCCCCTCCGGGGAGAGGGCTGGGGTGAGGGGCCGCTCTTGCCGCCATGCTCACGTTTATCGCGACTGAAAAATTTCATGTGCAGTGCTCGAATGATGAAAGTCTTGCGCGAGGTTGTCCCCTCACCGCAACCCTCTCCCCAGAGGGGAGAGGGAGTGAAGGTCAATAAGGCATCCACTTGGAGTTAAAGAATCTCGCCAGCCAGCCCTGCTGGTTGGCGCTGTTGAGCACACCGCGACCGGTGTAGGTGATGCGCGCATCGGCCACGCGAGTGGAGTCGACGGAATTGTCCTGCTCGATGTCTTCGGGACGCACGATGCCGGAAAGGCGGATCAGTTCCTGGCCCTGGTTGATGGTCAGCCACTTCTCGCCGCGCACCATCAGGTTGCCGTTGGAAAGCCGCTGCGACACCGTGACGGTGAACTCGCCGGTGAGCTGATTGCTCTGCGTGCTGCTGCCCGCGCCATCGAAGCTGTTGGCGGAATTGAGATTGGTGTCGGCGGCATTGCCGCCTTTCACGCTCAAGGTATGACCGAGCAGTTCCGGCGCATTGAGCGTGTTCTTGTCGGTCTTGGCGGTCGTGGTTTCCGACTTCTTGCTGGCCTGCATCGCCTCGACCAGGTTGATGGTGAGAATGTCGCCGACGCGATGCGCACGCGGGTCATTGAACAGCTCCATGTTCTGCATGTCGTGATAGATCGAGCCGTCGGCAGGCGGCGGCGTAGGCTGCGTGACTGGCGCCGTGGCCGCCCATTCGGCATCTTCCTGCTTCTGCCTTTCGCCCATGCTGCCGCAGCCGGCCAGCATGGCCACCACCAGCGAAGCGAAAACCACACGCACATACAAGGAAGGATGAGACATGACGGCACTACTCAGGTGTGTTGGATGACGAACGACAGCATGTCGTCGACGGCACTGATCGACTTGGAATTCATTTCGTAGGTGCGCTGGGCCTGGATCATGTTGACCATCTCCTCCACCACGTTGGTGTTGGACGATTCCAGCGAACCTTGCGCGAGCGTGCCCATGCCGTTGACGCCGGGCTGCCCGGTCTGCGCCGTGCCGCTGGATTGGGTCTCCAGATAAAGGTTCTGCCCCATCGGCTGCAGGCCGCCGGGATTGACGAAGTTGGCAAGCTGCACCACGCCGATCTGCGTGGGCGCGGTCGAACCGTTGGCGGTGACGCTGACCGTACCGTCGGTGCCGATGGTGATGCTGTTGACGTTGGCCGGCAGCGTGATCGACGGCACCAGCGGATAGCCGTCCGCGGTAACGATCTGGCCGTTGGAATCTTCATGCAGCGAACCGTCGCGCGAGTAGGCGACGGTGCCGTCCGGCAGACTCACTTGCAGAAAACCGTTGCCCTGGATCGCCACGTCGAGCGTATTGCCGGTCTGCGTGACCGCGCCCTGCGTGAACAGCTTCTCGCTGCCGACGACTTTCACACCCGTGCCCAGCAACAAGCCCGATGGCGATTGCGTCTGCTCGGTGGTCTGGCTGCCGGGCTGGCCTTCGTTCTGATACATCAGATCCTGGAACGAAGCGCGCGAGGTCTTGAAACCGGTGGTGCTGGCGTTGGCGAGGTTGTTGGAGATGACGTCCATCTCCGTCTGCTGCGCATCCAGGCCGGTCTTGGCAATCCAAAGAGAAGAAAACATAGCGTGGCTCCGAGTAAGCTTGCGTTAGCTCGTCTGCAGAAGTTTGGTGCTGGAATCCGAGTCGTCTTCCGCGGTCTTGATCGAACGCACCTGCATTTCGTACTGGCGCGACAGCGAAATCATCTTCACCAGTTCGGACGACGGATTGACGTTGCTGGCTTCCAGCGCACCGGATGTAATCGTGACGGTGTCGTCGGCATCGGCCTGGCTGCCGTCATTCATGTGCATCAGGCCATCCGGCCCTTCCGACATCTGCGAAGGATCCGGATTGACCAGCTTGATCTGCCCCACCGCCGCGACGGTGTTGGGGCCTTGTCCCATCGGCACGGTGGAAATCGTGCCGTCCTTGCCGACGCTGATCTGCGCGCTGTCGGGAACCGTGATCGGACCGCCCGTGCCCATGACAGGATTGCCGCGGCTGTCGGTCAGACTGCCGTCGGCACCGAGCTGCAGGTCGCCGGCACGCGTGTACGCTTCGCTGCCGTCGGCGGCCTGCACCGCAATCCAGCCCGGACCGTTCACCGCGACATCGAGCGAACGGCCGGTGTGTTGAATCGAACCTTGTGATACGTCCTGCCCCACGCCTTCGGCCACGGCATTGATGCGTGTGTTGGCGCCGGGGCCGAGCACGGGCACGCTCTGGAACGCGCTGAGCTCGCTCTTGAAACCGACGGTGGACGCGTTGGCCAGATTGTGGCTCACGGCATCCTGCGCACGCATGGTCTGCGTGGCGCCGGTCATCGCGATGTAGACGGAACGGTCCATGAGTTATCAGCCGCGATCGACAGCCTGGAACAGCGCCTGGTCCAGCGAGCTGACCGTGCCGAGCATCTGCGAATTGGCCTGGTAGTTCTGCTGCGCCTGGATCATGTCGACCAGCTGCGCGGTCGTGTCCGACGTGTTGGATGTTTCCAGTTGTCCCTGTTCGATATCGCCGAACTGGCCCGTGGCCGCGGTGCCCAGCACTGCCGTGCCGGACGACTGCGTGGCCACCCAGTTGTTGTTGCCGACCTGCTGCAAGCCCTGCAGATTGGCGAAGTTGGCGACGGCGATCTGGCCGAGCTGCGTGGTCTGGTTGTTGGAGTAGATCGCGGTGACGACACCGTTGGTGCCGATTTCCACGTTCTCCAGCACGCCGGCTTCGAAACCGTTCTGGTTGATCGTGCCCGGCGCATAGGCCGTACCGAACTGCGTGGTGTTGGTCACGTTCACCGTCATGGTGGCGGGGAACGAGGCACCGTTGGTCGGCTGCGTCGGCGTGAAGCTCAAATTGCCGTTGGCCGGTGCCGTCAGCGCGCCTGCGCTGTTGAACGTCAACGCGGCGGTGCCGGCGCTGTTGCCGTCGATGTAGAGGTTCGCATTCCAGGTGTTGTTGGCGGTCTTGACGTAGTAGATCGTCGCCGAGTGCGATCCGCCCTGCGAATCGTAGACGGTAAGCGTGGATGCGTTGTTGTAGCTGTTGGCGTCGGTCGGACTGAACGGCGTATCGACAGGCAGCGACGCGCCGGCCGGCAGGTTCGAGCTGACGTTGATCGTGCTGGTCGGCGTCGCCGCGCTCTGCGCGGTGTTCAACTGCAGATTGGTGAGCGTGCTGGTGTTGAAACCGCCCGCCGCATTCGGCGGATACACCTGCAGAAAAGAGCCGCTGGAGGTGACGACGTCGCCGTTGGCGTTTTCCTGGAACGCGCCATCGCGCGTGTACTGATCGCCGCTGCCGCTATTGACGACGAAGAAGCCGTTGCCGCTGATCGCCATGTCCAGGCTGCCGTTGGTGGTCTCCAGGTCGCCCTGCTGGAACTGCTGCTGGACGCCGGTCAACTCGGCGCCGCTGCCCACCGTCACCGAGCTGAGGTTGAGACCTGTCACCGCGTACACTTCAGAGAATTGCGCCGTGGAGCCTTTGAAGCCCACCGTGCCCGCGTTGGCGATGTTGTTGGAAATGACGTTGAGATCTGACTGAGCCGCGTTGATGCCGCTGAGCGCCTGATTGAGTGCCATGCTGTGTTCCTCGGGATGTGATGACGGCGAGCGAAATGCGTGCCGTCGTCAGTTGATCTGTGCCACCTGGCTTAGCGGCACGCCGCCGACGCCCGACACCTGCACATACGTGCCGGTGCCGCTGCCGCCGTAGCCCACGCCGGTTACCGCACCGGAGGCATAGGTGGTCAGCGCGGAGCTGGTGCCGCCGTTGTTGGCCGAAATGCTGTACGTACCGTTGGCGACCGCGTTGCCGTTGCTGTCGGTGCCGTTCCAGCTGAATTGCGTCAGCCCGACCTGCTGATTGCCCAGATCGACGCTGTTGACGGTGTTGCCGTTGCTGTCCTTGATGGTGACCACGACATCGCCGGCGGTGGTGACATTCACCGCGCCGTTCACGGCGCTGCCCGCGTAGTCGAGCGTGGTGGAAGGCACCAGCACCTGCTTGCCGACCAGGTTCGCGGCGTTGAGCACCTGCGAGGTCTGCATGCCGCTGCTGAGGTTGCTGCTCAAGGTCTGCAGGTTGGTGTCGATATCCTGGGTGGTGTTCAACGTCGCGAACTGCGCGAGTTCCGCGGCCATCTGCGAGTTGTCCATCGGCTGCGTGGGATCCTGGTCCTTCAGCTGCGTCGTGAGCAATTGCAGGAAGTCGGACTGGTTCATGATCGAACCGGTCGGCGTGCTCGTGACCGTGCTGCCGGTCAGGCTCAGGCCGGATGCCGAATAACTGGTGGTGGCGCTACCTACAGCGGACATGGATTGACTCCGGAAATTAGCTGCCCAGATCGATGGTCTTGATCATCAGCTGCTTGGTGGTGTTCATGACTTCGACGTTGTTCTGATACGAACGCGACGCGGAGATCATGTTCACCAGTTCATCGATGGGATTGACGTTGCTGCCGTAGACGAAACCGTTCTGGTCGGCCATCGGATTGCCCGGTTCGTAATGCGATTCCACCGGCTGCTGGCTTTCGGTGACGCCGACCGTGCGCACGCCGTTGTTGACGGCGTTGTCGTTCGACGCGCCGATGCCGCCATCGGTTTCCTGCGTGGGCGCGAACAGCAATTCCTTCGCCTTGTAGGCGGAGTCGGGGCTGCCGCTGAGACTGTCGGCGTTGGCGAGATTGCTGGCGACGGTGTTGAGCCGCAGCGATTCGGCGGCCATGCCGGAACCGGCCGTGTCGAAGATCTTCATCAGCGACATCAGCTTTGCCCTCCGCCGTTGATGGCCAGGCGCAGCGTCTGGATCGAGCTGTTGATGAAGCTCAAGCTCGCCTGGTAATGCACCATGTTGCTGGCGAACTGCGACTGCTCCACCTGCGTGTCGACGGTGTTGCCGTCCATCGACGGCTGCAACGGCACGCGGTATTTGAGATCGTCCGTCGAGGTGGTGCTGCTGTCGCTTATCTGGCCTTCGCTCGGCGTGGCCAGCTGCAGGTTGGTGGAATCGCCGCTGGCTTGTTGCAGGGCCGAACGAAAATCGACGTCGCGCGCCTTATAGTTCGGCGTGTCGGCGTTGGCGATATTGGATGCGATCGTTTCCGAACGTTGCTGCCACAGCCCGAGAGCCTGGCCGCTCAGTCCGAAGACGTTGTCTAGCACTGTACTGACGATGCCCATGATCGATTCCCCGCAGCGTTGACTGCTTGCGGAGGATCATGAGCAAGTTGTATGCCACGCACGGAAAACCGCATGGCGCGGCCATTTACCGCTGTACATGCACATGCAGCGCACTATGCGGCGACGATATACCGTCGCTGCGGGACGGAATCCCGACGGCATTCCGCCGCGAGGATGAACGTCAATTTGTTGACGGCAGCATCAGCTCCAGCACCGTCTTCGCCAACAGATCGGGCTGGAATTTCGCAATGAAACGATCGGCGCCCACGTCGCGCACCAGGGCTTCATTGAATACGCCGCTGAGCGAGCTGTGCAGCACGACTTTCAGTCCGCGCAACGCGGGCGTGTCGCGAATCGCGCGGGTCAGCGCATAGCCGTCCAGGCGCGGCATCTCGATATCGGAGATGACCAGCGTGATCTTTTCGTCGTCGCTTTCGGCCATCTGATTCAACGCATCCAGCGCCTCGCGGCCGTCCTGCGCCACCAGGCATTCGATATTCATCTGCTTGAACAGATTGACCAGGCGCAGGCGCGCCACGGTCGAGTCGTCCACCACCATGATGCGTCGCGGCGCCAGCTCCCGGTGCCCGGCTTCGTTTTGAATATGCTGGGAAAGTTCGGCCGGTGCACCATCGATGCTGGCGAGCACGTGCTCCACGTCCACCACCGCCATCAGGCGCCCGTCGACACGCGATACCGCGCTGACGCGGCCGCCGAATCCGAGCGTGCTGGACGGTGCCTCGAGCGATTCGCCGGTGCAATGCACGATGCGCTGGAAATCGGTCACCAGGAATCCTTGCATCGAGCGGCTGAATTCGGTCACCACCAGATGCGCCGAATCCACGTCGACCAAGGGTTGATAGCCCAATGCGGCCGCCAGGTCGATCACCGGAATCGTCTTGCCGCGATAGTCGAAACTTCCCGCCAGCAACTCGTGCATGCCGGGCAGGCGTTCCATCGGCGGCTTGCGCAGCACTTCGCGCACCTTGAATACATTGATGCCGAACAACTGGCCATCGCCCAGGCGAAACAACAACATGGCGACGCGATTGTGGCCGGCCAGCCGAGTGTGACTTTCCACGCTGTCCAGCAATGCGCCGCCCGTCATGGTGTTCCTCTTGATTGCGCCATGAGCCACGCGGAAAGGCGACCCGTGCGCTTTTATCGGCGCGAACCGCGCTGGACTTGAGCCGCAGGGACGCAACGTTTTTTTGTTGGCGATCGATCGGTCTCCTCGACACAAGCGTCCACACACTTGCCGCAACAACTCCCTCCCCTGCGTGCAGGGGAGGGTTGGGGAGGGGTCAAGCAACCTCGCGTCGAGGCTAGCGCGAGCAACCCCCTCCCAACCTCCCCCTGCAAGCAGGGGGAGGAGCTTGCACACGCTCCGATTTACCACGACCAAGTGGCGCCGCTTTTTCGCTGACCAAGTCATGGCACACGCCTTGCTTCCTCAAGTTCCGACGTTTCCCGACGATCTCAGGGAACCCACGAACGGAATTGCTTCGCTTATGAGTCTGATCCGCAGCCAGCACCTGGCCGCCCTGATACAAGCCGCACTCGCCGGGAACGAGGCCGAGGTGGCCCGCCTGAGCCGCAAGCATCCGACGGCCGCCGGATTGCTGGCGCCGTTGTTCGCGCGCCTGGCGCCGCGCGCGCCGGCGGCGGTTGCCCTGCAATCGCTGGAACAGCAAAGCCTGGTGCTGACCCATGCGCAAACGCTTCACCGCGACCAAAGCTCGCTGGAGACCTCGATCGGCGAGAGCCGCGACAGCGTCGGCCAGTTGACGGATTACAGCGCCGGGATGTCGACGATGCTGCAGCAGGCCCAGGGCAGCATCGATCAGGCCGCCGGAGCCGGAGGCCGGAGCACGGCCAGCGTCGGCGAACTCAACGGCCAGTTGCGCCTGCTGCGCAGCGCGCTGTCGGCCATGAACCAGAACCAGAGCCTGCTGACCGCACAAGTGGCGCAGATTCGCACGCTGACCACCAGCGTGCAGGAGATCGCGCACCAGACCAACCTCGTCGCCCTCAACGCCGCGATCGAAGCGGCGCGTGCGGGCGATGCCGGACGCGGCTTCGCCGTGGTGGCCGATGAAGTGAAGCAGCTGGCGGAGAAGACCGCGCAGGCCACGGCGGAAATCGAAAGCGTCACCAGCTCCATCGGCGAGTTCTCGTTGCAGATGAACGGCAACGTGCAGCTTGGCCTGCAGCGGCTGGAACGCGCGCAAACGGGCGTCGGTGAAACCGAACGCTCGTTGCAGCAAGGCGGCGAAGCGCTGCAGAACAGCAGCGAACGCCTGCGCTCGCTTCGCGAAGCCCAGGATGCATCGCATGTGCGCGCCACCACGGTGAAGGCGACGCTCGGCGCACTGCAGCGTCGCGCCTACGAAGTCCGTCGCTTCAGCGAGTCGCTCGGCCGCGCGGCCGCGCTCGCGCATCGGTCGAGTCTCGGCTGGCTGGAAGGCGAAAGCGGCAACGATACCGCCAGCCTCAGCCTCACCGTGCGCGAATCGGTGGTGGGCCTGCGTCAGAGCATCGAACTGGCCTTGCAGGAACCGACCTCGCTGGATCGCCGCTGGTTCGATACCGACGTGCTGGTGCGCAGCCTCGATCGACTCACGGCGCGCCACAGCCAGCATCCGTCCAACCAGACCTTGCGCGAATCCGCGGCACGTCTGCAGGAACATGGCCACGCCTTCCTCGAGCTGCTCAACAGCGGACAGTTCGAACAGGCCAGGCAGTTGTGCGGCAAATTCGAAAGCGAACGCGAAACCATCAACAGCCAATTGGCGACGATGCTCACCGACGATCTTTCATGACATCGCTGACCGCCGCCCTGCTGCTTGCCGTTGTCGCGAGCGCGAATGCCGCGCCGGCCGACACGACGCCCGCGCAATTGCGCGCCGCCGCCGAAGAGGCCGTGCGTGCGCAATATGCGGATGCGGGCAGCCGGGTGGTGATCATGCCGACGTCGCTCAATCCGCGCCTGCGTCTCGCCGCGTGCGCGCATCCGCTGCAAACGCATCTGCCGACGCGCCAGGGAACGCCTTCGCGCGTAGCGGTTTCGGTGAGTTGCAACGGCAGCCCGGGCTGGACGATCCAGGTGCCGGTGCAGATGCAGGTCTTCCGCCAGGTGCTGGTGACCAGCCGGCCGCTGGCGCGTGGCGATATCGCCGGTCCCGTCGACGTGCATACCGAAGAACGCGATATCGCCCGGCTCGGCTATGGCTACGTGCAAAGCCTCGACCAGATCACCGGTCACTCCCTCTCCCGACCGCTGATCGCGGGCGTGGTGCTGGAGCCGGGCGACCTCAACGGGCGCCAGACCGTGCATGCCGGCGAAGAGGTTTCTTTGGTCGCCCAGCTCGGCGGCATCGAGGTGCGGGCCTCGGGCATGGCGCTGGACGGCGGCGACACGGGCGCCCATCTGCGCGTCCGCAATGGCAATTCCGGCCGGATTATCAATGGGATAGTGGTAGGGGACGGCGAGGTGCAGGCACTGCCTTAACCGGACATACTCAAGCGATCGGCAGCATTAAAGTTTTTCCGGGGGACGCCGATACCTCTAACAGAGCTCATCCGACCAGAGAATCCCGAGCGCTATGAACACAACGATTTCTTCCAACGGACTGCCGCAAATCCCGCTCGCGACCACGAACGCGGACAGCAGCGCTGCCAACCAGACGGCGAATACTTCTTCGTCCGGCACGTCGGCCACGCAGGCCAACGACAGCGTGAACCTGACCGACTCGGCCCGCGCCATCCATCAGGCCAGCAGCGCCAACAGCCCCGTCGACACCGCGCGCGTCGAGCAGATCAAGCAGTCGCTCGCCGCGGGCACCTACAAGGTCGACCCGAACGCCATCGCCGATCGTCTCGTCTCGCTGGAAAACCAGGTGAGCGGCAAGTAATGCCATGAGCCCGAACCTGCAGGCCGAACTTGGTGCCGCGTTGCGCACCGTCCTTGACGAAATGAGCGCGACCACCGCGCAGCTCATCACCGTCCTGGACGAGGAGCGCGAAGCGCTCACCAGCGCCGACGCCAAGGGGCTCAATCGCGCCGGCGAGGCCAAGCAGATGTTGATGCGCAGGCTCGAACAGCTCGATGTCGAACGCCTGCACTTGAGCAATACCTCCACCGAAGCTGCGCAGCAAGCGGATGGCGCGTGGCAAGAACTCTTGAAATCGCTTGCCACCTGCCGCGACAAGAACCTGCGCAATGGCGCGCTCGTCGGCCAGCGATTGACGCAAGTACGACGCGCGCTTTCGGTGCTCACCGGCACCGATGCGCAAGCCGGAACCTACAGTCAGAACGGAGCAGTCCACGGCACGCATCGCTCCATACCGCTTGCCCAGGCCTGATAAGCATTCCCCTCGTGCGCCGGGCACGATGCCCGCGTCACGGCCGTTGCTTCACCCTCGCACGGTATCGATTCATGACGACCACCACAGCTACAGCGCCTACCACGTCGCTCCACGACGCTCCCAGTTCGCTCAGCGACATGCTGCTGCCGGTCGTGCGCAGTCCGATGCTGGACCGCGAGGAAGAACTGTTCGCCTACGAACTCGTGTTCTATCGCCAGGGCGCCGGCACCGATGCCGATACCACGCTTCAGGGCGGCATCGTTTCGGGCATCACCGATGGTGCGATCACGCGACTCGTGCGCGGCAACCGTGCCTTCATGCGCGTATCGCGTTCGTTGCTGCTGGAGCAGACCGACATCCTTGCGCACACGCCGCGTCTTGGCGTGATCGTCGATCCCTTCCAGGTGCGCGACATTGCACTGGTGCAGCGCCTGCAGCAACTCGCACTGCGCAATTGCGCGCTGATGCTCGATCTAGGCCATAACGATCCCGGCGCCTGCGAACCGTTCGGTGCGCTCGAACCGCTGCTGCGACTGGTGCGTTACGTACGCCTGGATGCGAAAGCGCTGGATGCCGACACCTTGGCCGAACGCTGCAAGCAATTGTACGAGCGCGGCCTTGGCGTCATCGCCGGCAATGTCGACGACCACGTCACCTACGGCCGCTGCAAGGACCTGCCCTTCCAGGCCATTCAAGGCCGCTATCTGCTGGTGCCGCAGCAGATCGAAGTGCCGGTGCTCACACCCAATCGCCTGAGCCTGCTTCGCCTGATGGGTGCGTTGCAGGAAAGCAATGCGGGTCCCGTGGAGCTTGGCGAGATCATCCGCGACGACGCGGTGCTCAGTTACAAACTGCTCGGCTGCGTGAACTCCGCTTACTTTGCCTTGCCGCGCCAACTGAAATCGATCCAGCAGGCCGCGATCTTCTTTGGCCTGGCGCGCATGCGCAACTGGATCAACACGATGGCGCTCAGCAGCATGGACGATCGTCCGCCGGAATTGCTGCGCGCGGCGCTGATCCGCGCGCACATGTGCGAGAAACTTGCGCAAGGCATGCCGAGCGAGCAGCAGGACATGGCGTTCATGGCCGGGCTGCTTTCTTTGCTCGATACGTTGTTGTGTGCGCCGATGGAATTCGTGCTGAGCCATTTGCCGCTGGCGCCGGAGATTCGCGAGGCGCTGGTCGAGGATCGCGGGCCGTTCGCGCCGCTGCTTGGGCAGATTTATACCTGGGAGGCGGGCGATCTGAAGAACGGTCAGATGCAGCCGCAGGATATTCGCCGGATGGCGGGGGCGTATTTTGAGGCTACGCAGTGGGCGGATCAGGTTTATTCGTTTGCTGAGCAGCGGGCAAATTGATTGGCGCTTTCTCTGTGTGTGTTGAATTGTCTTGCTAGCCAGACGTTCTCGTCGTCCTCGTGAAGCTCGGACTTCTGCGCCGTATCACCTTAGAGCTAGCGACATACCTCATGGTCGTCATTCCGGCGTAGGCCGGAATCCAGTGGCCTCGGTTTTTGATTGTGCGTGATCGCCAGGTTGCTCGCCTGCGCGGCGGGCGTTTCGCGCGCTCATGTGTGCGCACGCTTCACTTCCGTCGTCCCGGCGAAAGCCGGGACCCAGTGACTTTGGTTTTTGGTTGTGATGGTGTGTGATCGCCAGGTTGCTCGCCTACGCGGCGGGCGTTTCGCGCGCTCATGTGTGCGCACGCTTCACTTCCGTCGTCCCGGCGAAAGCCGGGAC
>NZ_QRBF01000006.1:131637-132282 GCF_003363265.1 Dyella psychrodurans
CGCGCTCATGTGTGCGCACGCTTCACTTCCGTCGTCCCGGCGAAAGCCGGGACCCAGTGGCGTTGGTTTTTATTTGAGCGTCATCGCCAGGTTGCTCGCCTGCGCGGCGGGCGTTTCGACCGTCTGCCGACGGCCGAGTCACTTTCTCTTGCTTGCCCAAGAGAAAGATAACCAAAGAGAAGGGCACCCCGGAGCCGGTGCTCTGCGGGCTACGCCCTCCGAGGCGTGAGCTGGGGCCGGGCTTTTCGACAGGGCTTCCTGCCCTGGCGAAAAGGGATCGGCATCCCTGCCGATCCCCCTGCGGGCCTGATCGTCCCCAGCTCACTCACCGACTACGGGGACCCGGGGCGCGCGCAGCGCGCACTTTTCAAAAGAGCAAAAAAAAACCCATGAGCCAAAGCTAAAGAGCGAGAAGCGAGAAGCGAAAACACCGTGCACTGCTGCATGCGCGTTCTTCCGGCGCTACGCGCCGGCACCGAGTGCGCGCAGCGCGCGCTGCTCTGGCTCTAGCTCCTGCTCTTGACCTTGGGGCCCCTTGGACCCGGCGGAGGGGTGGAGGATCAGCCCGAAGGGGAGCCGGCATGGATGCCGGCTCGTTTTTCGTCAGCACAGGATGTGCTGTCGAAAAACCCCGCAATCCCTCCG
>NZ_QRBF01000006.1:132500-232109 GCF_003363265.1 Dyella psychrodurans
TCAACGCTCAAATAAAAACCGACGCCACTGGGTCCCGGCTTCCGCCGGGACGACGAACATGAAGCGCGACGCAAGCAGCAATGACCGCCAATTAGCGCCTACCCACAGCAAACCAAGACATCCCCCGATACGAATCCGCCACCACCCATCCACTAACCGCCAACGTCCAAGAAACAACACTCTCACTCCACTGAAAGTCATTAGCACCCGCCACCACAACCGGCCCCCACACCAACAACGTAAACACCCCCATCTGCACCGCCGAAAGCGCAACCGCCAACCGCGCCCACACACCCACAAGCACCGCCACACCCGCGACGATATACGCCGAGCCGGTGAAACCCGCCCACGCCGCATGCCACGGCAACCAGCCAGGCACCAGCGCAACCGTCTCTTTGAAATAGGTGAAATGCGCCACACCAAACGGAATCATCGCCAGGCCATAAAACACTCTAGCGATGCGCACCCCTCGATCGCCCACGGCGAAACCAAGGCGATGCCGCCCATCCCAATCCGTGGCGAACCACGCATACAACACCCAGGCTCCCGCCACATACACCGCACTTTCGCCACACCCCGACCAGGCATCCTGCGTCGCAGGTGCGATGAAAACCGCAGGCACTCTGTACAACGCCAACCAGACCAGAAGATAGGCAAGCAACACACGCGCAGCGAGAGCACGCAACCAGAACAAGCCGATGCCGCACACCAGAAAGAGGAAAGCACAGAGATAAACCAGCACCTCGCGCACGGGCAAAGCCTTGGATACCGGCTGCCAAAGCTCCGCGAAATCCCCTTCGATGAAACCCATGACCCCGAGAATGATCATGGTCGCCGCGAAAACGGCATGACCCCAGCTAGCGATTCGCATCGCCTTGTCCTCCGGTGGCATGCCGCGAGTGTACTGTCCGCGCTGCCCGACTTCGGCGGCCAAAGGATGCTGATCGGATAAGGCCAAATATCGGCTTCGCGTACACATCGTCCGAAACGCGATGGCTACAACCGAATTCCCCTTTAAGCGCCATGTCCATGCGACACGGCGCTCACGCTTCACAACTTCGAACCGCCGTCCACTTGCAAGGTATCGCCCGTGATCCAGCGTGCATCATCGGAGGCGAGAAACGCCACCGCACCCGCGATGTCATCCGGTTGCGCAACGCGCTTCAACGCCTGCATGCCGAGCGTGACGTTGCGGCCTTCCTCGGTCTTGGTGAAGTTGGACATATCCGTTTCCACCACACCCGGCGCCACGGCGTTCACGCGAATGCCACGCGAGCCAAGCGCGGAAGCGAAGTGTTTGACCATGGTATCCACCGCGCCCTTGGTCGCCGCATAGGCCGACAGATTGCCCACGGCGGCGCGTGCGGCGAGCGAAGACGTGAAGATGACGCTGCTTCCCGTACTCAACGTCGGCATCAGCTGCTGCACGAGAAAATAAGGTGCGCGCACGTTGACGGCGAACAGGCGATCGAAGTCTTCCACCGTGGTCTCTTCGATCTGCGCGGCTTTGGAAACGCCGGCGTTCGCCACCAGAATATCCAGCCGATCGCCCACGATGCTGCGCACATGCTTGGCCAGTTCGTGCGGGCCGTTCGGCGCACTCAGGTCGGCGCCCACTTTTTCCGCGCGTCCGCCGGCCTTGCGGATTTCGTCGACCACGGCATCGGCTTCGCTCTGCGCGCTGCCGTAGTGAACCAGAACTTGCGCGCCCGCTTTGGCCAACGCCAGCGCGGCGGCGCGGCCGATGCCGCGCGATGCCCCGGTGACCAGGGCGGTTTTACCCGTGAGGTTGCTCATGACAGTGCTCCAATTTCAAGGGAGGGTGGGATGACGAAATCAGTGATCGAGCAGTTCGATGGCGTCGACGCGCCCGGGATAGAAAGCAAGGTGTTCCTCGATCTGCGCGACGGCGTCGTACGGGTGTTCGTACGTCCACACGGCATTGATGCCGCGTTCGCCTGCGCTCGTGATGCTGTAGTAGCTGCAGTCGCCCTTGTATGGGCAGTACGTGGCGTGATCGGTGCGCGCCAGCAGCGTCATGTCCACATCCTTGCGCGGGATGTACTGCACGGCCGGATAGCTCGCTTCTTTCAGCGTCAACGCATCGCGCGTGTCGGCCACGGTGCGGCCGCCGACCTTCACCACGACGCGCTTGCCGGTGCGTTCGACGGTAATGGGATGATCCGGACCCGGTATTTTCATGGGGCGCTGGGCGGAGGATGAGATCATGTCGTTGCTCCTTCAGGGATGGCGATGGAGATGGGGGCTTCGTGTCGCGGATGTTCCGCGTACGTCATTGCGCCGGGACGAATGCCGTTGGCTTTCACGAATGGGGTCGGCGCGGTCTGCTCGGTATGGGTATTCATGTCATCAACTCCGGGCATTGGGGCTAATTTCAAGGGCCGCGCCGCTGCGTTCAGATAGGCCTCTCAGGCATCACCGATGCGGTGCTCGCTTCGCCATGGAGCGCAATCTAGGCTTCTGTGGCGCGCTTGAAAAAGACTTTGTAAGCTGGAGCCCATGCCTGAAAAGCATGCCTTCGGGAGACACCGATGGAACTGCGCCATCTGCGGTATTTCATAGCGGTCGCCGAAACGGGCAGCCTGACCGTGGCCGCCGAACGACGCCTGCATACCTCCCAGCCATCGCTCAGCCGGCAGATCAAGGATCTGGAAGATCAGGTCGGCGCGGAGTTGCTGGTGCGCAGTGCACGCGGTGTCGAGCTCACGGAAGCCGGCAAGGTGTTTTTCGATCACGCGCGCATGGCATTGAGCCAGGTCGATGCCGGCATTGAAGCCGCACGCCGCGCCGCGCAACCGGCCAAGCAGCGCTTCGCACTCGGCTTTCTCACCGGCCAGGAAATGACATGGCTGTCCGAAGCGATGCACATTCTTCGCGCCGAACTGCCGAACATCGACGTGACGGTGTCCAGCGACTACTCGCCGGATCTCGCCGATGCCGTGGCGCGCGGCAAACTCGATCTGGCTTTTCTGCGCGCAGAACCCGACTACGACCTGATCTACCGCTCGGTGAAGCAGGAACCGCTGGTGGTGTTGATGCCCAGCGATCACCGGCTCGCCTCGCGCGACACCATCAAACCGAGCGACCTGGTCGGCGAGCCGTTTATCGGCATGGGCAAGAAAGCCAACGTACTCGGCAACGTGATCAACACCTATCTGGAAAGTGCGGGCGTAGCGTTCACGCCAGAGCAACTCGTGGACAATCCCGCCATGGTGATGTCGCTGGTGTCGTCGACGCGCGGCGTGACGCTGATTCCGTCGTACGTGCAGAATTTGATGCCGTGGTCGGTGGTGAGCAGACCGCTCGCCGGCAAGGCACCCACGATCGATCTGGCCGTGGGTTACAGCAAATCGAACAACTCACCCATCCTGAAGATGTTCCTGTCGCACCTGGATGAGTTGATCGCGCGTGTTTCAACGCCGAAGCCATAGAAGCCTCGAACTTTTCTTTGATGCCGTTCGGGCGAAGCCTGGCGCCTTCGATCAATGTGCCTGCGTAAGGTCCACACACGTTGAAGCGTGTTTAACGATCTTCAACACATCGCCCATCTGAAAGCTCAGATCGGCGAAGAGCCGCCCGATCATGCTGCGGTTGATGAAAAGGATGGTGTCATGATCGCCGTTCGTGGTGGCGGTACCGGCGAGTTGCGCCATCAGCAGAAGCTTGTCGCGGATGATGCATAGCTCGTCGTAGTCGTCCTTGGACAGCACGTAGCTCCCCGCGTCGAGCAGGGTGTGATTGGGGTGATTCATGGGCCTCGTCCATTACCGTAGGTCGCGCCACGTATTGCGCGTGGCGCGAAGGGCTACAGGAAAAATCCTGCACGTAGTGGTGGAACTTTCCGGTACCGTTTTCTACGTGTGCCCATTGTGGCCCGACGCCGCGCAGTATGAGCGGCGGTGAAGTAGTACAAATAGCGGCTTGGCGGGGTCACGCGCGAGCGTGCGTGCCGTATGATCGAACATAACCATGGTCAACTGTTTCCTAGTTGGTTGTGGCCAGCGGATCGTTTGGGTGCCAGCCCAGGCGATCCGCGCTACTTCACTCATGTCGGGCGTGCCGTGGGCATCTAGGCGGATGGGCACGCCCGACGACAGCACCATCGCATACTTGCGACGCGGTTTCTGTCAGTGCACGCAGATTCGGTGTTGGCGATAAACCCGATTTTTGATCGCCGTAAGATTGTCATTTTCGGGTCGGAAGTGGACATTCGCGGGCTGATTAGCGAACTAAACCTCTGACCTCGGAATCCGGCTCAGTCAAAGCACTCCAACCTCCATAATAATAATAACGGTGCCATGTACCGTTTTTCTGGCGTACATGCACTTGAGCTTGGCATGCTCCACTTCGATGTCGCGCAACCGCTCCGCGTCCGAGACTTCCATGCCGCCGTACTTGGACTTCCATACATAGCACGTCGCTTCGGAAATGCCCTGTTCTCGGCACACGTCCTTGACGTGCCGACCACCCTCGACTTGCTTTAGCGCCGCGACGTTCTGACTTTCCGTGAACCTACTCTTGCGCACCATTGGTCTCCTTGGGGCTAGTTTGCCCGGAGACCTCCAGTAATGCGTGATGTCAGATTACGGGAAGTCGACTGTCAGCTTTCAACGCACGCCAAGAGATTTGTGATAGTTGGCGCAATTTAGCTAAGCGCTGCTTTCTAGATTCGACCCGTACAGGGTGGGCATGAGTGCGGCTTGCACTCTTTCTTATGGAGAAGAAACTTGAAAAGCAAAACGTTTGTCCTTGGAGCAGTGACGCTTGCTTTCGGCATGTTGAGTTTTTCCGCCGCTTCCCAAACACGGTATTTTTCGTTTGTAACACCTAATTCCCCGAATAGCTCGGGCCCAGGGCCACGTTCGACATTTGGTCCTCACGAGTTTGTTTTCGCGACCAGTAATCAGGTGCTGATAGAACGAATACGCGCAATTATTAACAGCAATGATCAAGGTAGAGACGTGCACATAATGGGCAAGGTCGTACGTGGTCGAGTTGAGTACAACGAGGAGTACCCGTTTTATCTTGACGAAAAGTCCATCCAGTTGTTCAGCAATACGACTGAGCAGTGCTCTGCTACTGCCTTCGAAGTTGAAGAGCACATCGAAAAGGTAGGGGTGCCAGATGCAGGCTTTCTGCAAGATGGCATATGGTGTCCTTGGGATTCGCGATTGGTTAGAGAGATCGATCGGCGATCTGTCAACTGAAGCACCCACCATTAGCTGTGGAGGTACGGCTCTGACAAGGAGGGGAACAAGGTTCTCTATCTCCCATCTAGGCAGAGCACAAAAAAAGCCCCCCTTTGCGGGGGGCTTGACCAGCCCAAATACAAATAACGAATCGAATAACAGAACTGGTACCGTTTCATCATGGTTTCATGGTACCGATTCACGATTCCGCTCCGGCCTCCGATGTGAGGGTAATAAAAAGCGCCTTAACGGCGCTTTTTCTGTGTGGGAGAAGGGCAAGCTTTGCTGCGTGCAGTGGAAGCTGACATGCCGGTGAAGGAACTGTGCCGGTAGCCTGGCTCCAGCGCTGCGCCGCAATCAGGCGGTCAAACCAAAAGACATTTACGCACAACTAATAAGGCATGGTCACAAAGTTCTGTGGCAGGAATCCATAGCCTTCCAGCAGAGTTGAAATCTGTGACGTCTCGTCATTCGTAAGCGAGGGATTCAACGAGATTACATCGAAGATTTGAACCCCTTGACCAGCGGAACCAGTAAAACAGTGCCATTCGACAAACGTGGAGTTATCAGCCCAAACGAATCTCGATGGAATTAAAGTGCCTCCAAATCCAAACGGAGCAGAACCGGGGCTTGGGAAAACAATATTGACTTCCAATACCGTGTCATCAAGATTCTGTGGAATTGGTTGTAGATGATAATAATAATTGTCTGAATTAAAAACAAAAACCGTCCCCGCGGATAATGAAAGTGCTGCAAGCACATCGGGAAACGTAACCCTTGGTTGCGTTGATAAAATTTGAGATTGGCTACTAGCAGGCGTTGCACCATTAACCTGCTGCCAAATAAATCGATAATAAGCCTGGTTGCCAAAAGGCAAATAAAGTTGGAAACCTTGAGGCAATCCTTCCAAGGCATCAAGAATTTGCCATGGAAATGGAATAGGGGGTGGAGGATTGCATGGGCCATCACTGATCGCCGGATCATCAAATGGTAGAGATTGAGCTGATGCCATTGATGTAACGGCAGCACATGCAAAACAAGCTAACAAGGCAGCGGTTTTCATGGTCAAACCTCCGGAACTGCACTCAAGGGCGTTCGTTTGGTTTCGGAGTGGGAGCTATACGCCTCATCCTGTGAATGCCTGGTCAAAGTCGCCAGGCAGGGTTGCATGCCATGTAAGTATTCGAAATATGCGCCTATCGATGGTCTGCAAAACCGCGCGCAGCGATTCGACTAATAACGCGAATAACACTACCAGGCACCCTTTTTGCCGAAAGCGGGCATTACATCTGATCATGAGTTGCACCCCGATCAACGCTCATTGAAGAGTTCGTCAGGGGAGATCCTGATGCTGTGGGAGGTCGTCGTTGATCGCGTACCACGGCGCCTTTGAGCCGACAAAAATGTGTGCGGTCGGCCGTATCGATGGCGTATCGAACAGCGTGCCCAAGGTGACGTGCACGTATTGCCCATCGCGAACCACCGAATAAAGATAGGCTCCGCACCGTTTGCAGCGCGCATCGTGTCCGTTTTCATCGCCAAAAATCAAAAGCGCCTCGTCGCCCTCGATGACGCTTAATTTGCTTCGTTCGATACCTGCAAAAGGCTTGAAGGCGGAACCGGTCGCCTTTCGACATTGAGAGCAGTGGCAGTTCAGCGCATAGAGGAAGCTGTCTTCCACGCGGTAACGGACGTCGCCACACAAACACTCGCCCGAGAGCATCCGGCTCGAACTCGCTTCATGAGGGCTCATGTTCATACGCCTTTCCCCTGATGCTCAAGAGTTCAATTTATGTGTTGAAGCACCTGCTTTGGATCGAAAGCGGACATGACAACAACGGCCGTTCAATCGGGGGATTTCTCTCCAGCTCGCGACACTACCTCAGAGCCGTTGGATGGACGGCAGCCCGTCGCACACGCGAAATAGGCCTTACCTTCCTTGTAATCCAACGTCATGATGAAGTGCTGGTAGATATTGGCACCTGCCGAGCCCTGAACCGGGCCACTCATATAGCTGGCGAGGCCTTCGATATTCCGATCTGCTCGTTCTGTAAACCAGACTGGGCCGATCGACCAGCCCGCAATTTGAATCTCTGGCACGCGAATCAGCCGCGCATGGGGAATCAGGTCATCGCCGTTCTCGACTAATGGCCACTGCGGGTGACGCGCATGCCAACGATCGATGAGGCTATTCGGGGCATAACTGGTCACCCCATAGCCAAGAACGGTAGGAATGTCCGTCGCCTTTTCGCCGGCCGCCGTGGGCTTGGCTGTAGCTCCAGTGTCCAGCAACATCGGAATATCTTCACCATCGATTATCAGGTGAATGCGCGGAAGGCCCGCAGGATGTCCCTCGCGGTCATGAGGCAATTCCATGGCCGTTTCATGATACTCATGCGTCGGCCTCCAGTTGTTCGCTTCACGCCACAATTGTTGATTTGGATAGTCGAAAGTCCACGTCTGGCCCGGCAAATAGCCGGCTCCAAGAATGCCATCCAGGTTATCGATACCAAGATTAGCGTCGGGCAGCACCATCGCCGTTGCGTGACAGGGAGTTTCTCGTGATGGCGACGGGAGAGATTTCGCCAAGCGTGATGAAGTAACGACCGGTATTCCTTCGCCAAGGGCCGTGCACGAACGAGGGTTCCACCCAAGTCGCTTTACGACAGATGCCTTAAGAGCAAACAGACCGCTTCCCCCTGCTCCTCCCGTATCGACCAGCAATCGCAAAGATTGGCCCGCAGGGACGGAAGACAGTACGTAGAAATGACCTGCTTCGTAAGCCGCCGGTAGTTGCTGACGAATAACTGGCTCCCCGGCTAGAACCTTGCCGGCCATGGCGACAAGTGCAAACCACATCACTGCATTTCTCACAGCATGATCTCCTTGTGATTGGGTCCGGCGATATGCCACTTAGTGCCGGCGTGCGATCCATTTCTGCGGGCGATAGCAGCCGTGCTCTATCGGGTACCCGGCCAACCACATCACAGACTTTTGTGTTCGCTTTAAGGGGACGCCAATGTGTGCTCGTCCATGTCGTCAAACTCTCACTTGAGTCCGCTTTGAGTCGAAAACGGACATTTGATTTGCCCTAAAAAGTCAGTGCTTCTGGTCTGGCGGGTGGAGGCCTGACCAAATTTGGCCAATGTCCTCGCTTCTTTCAGACGGATACCCCGTACGTGGTGCATTCCCACGCCGAGTCAGCATGAATAGGCCAAGAAGCAGAGCACCGGCTACCGGGACGACCCAAATGACCAAAATTTGCAGCATCTTTTGGCGACCGCTGTATGCAGAGCTGCTCGCAACAGCCACAGAGACGACCAGATTCAAAATCGCCACGGCGATCAAGGCATCTTTAATGGCGTCATGGGTACTCATCAAGCACCTCTAGGTGATCTGAGACTTGCCGTCGCACGTGTTTGAACAGACGACGGTAACGACGCGAAACGCGAGGAGAACTTAGGGCTCGAGGTAGTCAGGTGCACTTAACTACATCGAGCCCCTTATTGGTATCGGTCTACCAGTTGTAGGCAATCTTCCCGAACCAATAGCGACCATCAAACCCGAACGGCGAGAGCGACGAGTATTGCAGGCCAACGGCTGCATATTCGTCACCGGCGATATTGGGCAGGATGACCTTGGTGGGGTATTGGTTGAACAGGTTGTCGACGCCTGCGGAGAAGGTCCACTGGCGCCAGTTGTAGGAAGCCGTAAGGTCGGTGATCCAACGTGCGGCATAGATCTGTCCGACCGAAGGGGCACCAAAGTCGTTGATGGATTGCGGCGTATCGATGGTGATCTCGCTGACCTCGCCGTATCGCGTGACGTCGGCGTGCAGTTTGAAGTGGTGGTAATTCCAGTCGCCACTGAACACGTACTTGGTACGCGGCGTGCCATCGGTGAGCAGTGCCTGGCTGTACGGACCGAACAGCGTTGGATTGGTGACGCCGGTGACGCTGATCCGGTTGTAATTGGCGCTTACGCTACCGACCAGACTGCCCCAATTGCCCAGATCCTGGATGCCGTTGAACACGACGTCGGCGCCGCGACTGGTGACGTCGGCCCCGTTGAGGAAGAACTGGATTTCACCGTATTGCGGATAGTTGGGGTTGGTGTTGTTCATCTGATCGCTGTAGACGATCTGATGGTTGACGCGGACCTGATACAAATCCACGGTGCTGCTGAAGTGGTTGCTGGGTTGCCAGACGCTGCCCACCGAGATGTTGGTGGATTGCTCCGGTGTCAGAGGCTTGGCGCCATAGGAGATGGCCAGCGGATTGTTCGGCCTCAACGTACCTACCTGGACCAGCTGTTCGTTTTCCACCAGGGTCACGGTGGAGCTGTAGTTCATCTGCGCCAGCGACGGTGCACGGAAGCCATTGGATACCGTGCCACGCAGTGCGAACGTGTCGGTGAACTGGTAGCGCGCCGACAGCTTGCCGGCCGCCACGCTGCCAATGCCGTCGTCGTAGTCCTCGAAGCGACCTGCCGCGCCGACGGATAGTTTGTCGGTAAGGTCGTTTTCCAAATCGATGTAGACGGCGCCGTTGTTGCGTTTCCAGGTGCCGGCAAGACTGGGCTTGATACCGCCCCAGACCTGCGACCCGGCCGTATACACATCGCCGGTGTTGGGATCGATGGTGTTGGGGTTGAAGTACCAGGATGCGGCGTCGCCGGAGCCGACGGCGTAGGTATCCTGTTTGAACTCCACGCCCCATGCAACGGACAGCGGATTTTTCAGGAAGCCAAGATCGAACTCGCGGTTGGCGTCCAGATCCAGCGTGAAGAGCCGTGTGGTGTAACTGCCGGCATAGAAGGATGTCGGCGAGTAACCCGTGGAGTAATACAGGTTGCTGTTGATCGAGTTCTGTATGTCGAATTGCAGATTGTTCTCGCCGTAGTTGGCGGAAAGATCCCAATTCCAGCCCAGCGCCTTGCCGCGCACGCCGAACACACCTTGATAATCCTTGGTGGGGTTGTCGAACTGCGGCAGGAAACCGTTCGGATAGACGGCCGGTACCGTATTGTCGTAGTTGTTCCAGAAGCGCCAGAAACCGTTGGACTTGGCGGTACGTTTGCTCAGATCGAGAAAGCCGTACAGCTGGGCGTTGCTGTTCAAGTCGTATTGGAAATTGATCACCGCCTGGTAGATCTTCTGGGCCGGCTCGCCGTAACGCTCGTAAGGTGTCGGCGGCGGGAAGTTGGTGCCATAGAAGACGGCTGGCGGATAGTTGACCGTGGGGTCGGTAACGGCCGCCCGGTTGGTGCTCATCACGCTCTGGTAGTTGAAGGACAAGCGCAGCCAACCCGGCGCAGTGGCACCGTTGCCGGCATTGCCGAGCGGAACGGCCACTGTGCCTTCCACCCCGTTGTTGGCCCCATCACCCTTGTCCATGATGCCGCCGTAGGTGTCTATCTCGTTCTTGCCTGCTCCGGGGGCACCCTTCAGGATGACGTTGACCACACCGGCTATCGCATCGGAACCGTATTGCGCCGCCGCACCATCGCGCAGCACTTCGATGTGATCGATGGCCGACATGGGAATCGAGTTGAAATCCACCGGCGCGGAGCCGCGGCCGACCGCATAGTTGTAGTTGATCAGTGACGAGGTGTGATAGCGCTTGCCGTTGACCAGCACCAATACGTCATCAGGCGATAGTCCGCGCAACGTGGCGGGACGCAGGCCGTCGTTGCCATCGGTGATGGCGGTGTGCGGGAAGTCCAGGGAAGGCAGCAACACGTTCAGCGCACTGGCCAGATCGGTTTGACCCGTCGCCGCCAGATCCTGCGGCGAAATCACATCGACCGGCGACAACGATTCGGCCACCGTGCGATCGGTGGTACGCGTACCCGTAACGATGACCTGTTGCAGCTGCTTGACGTTGCTGTTCTGCTGCGAGGTGTCATTCTGCGAGGCATTGTCCTGAGCGTGTAGCGATGAAACAGCCAATCCAGCAAATACCATCGACAGCCATAGTGCGTGACGCTTGCATGGCATGCCCTTCCGATCAACGGTCATAAAATCCCCTCTTTTAATTTATAGACACAAGAACAACCACGCTAATGGATTGATTTACCCATCAGCACATCGGCACCCCCGAGTGCCCATGTTCGAGCAATATGCCAAGAAGATTCGCGTAACGTGTTGCGCGACGCAGCAATGACGCCGGCACTTACGCTTAACTGACAAAAACTTATTTGACGACGCAACCATGGCCGATAGCATTTACGCGGCGAATTCGGCGTGATCAACATCACATCCATGATGGCGCTTGTCTGTTCGGCAGTGACCGCGCCCGCACCGCTCGAGACAAGCTCATGGGTCGCGTAACTTGGCGCCGCACCCACTCACGCCATCAACCATGAGGCGGATCGTAAAAGACTTCCACGTAGTAAAAGACGTCTCCCTGTACGGTTGAGCTGCTGAAGCTGGCAAAGACGAATTTATCCATGGGCTGCTTGAGCGGAGCCAGTTGAACCTTTCCTCCTGCCTGCACCGCGGCCCCTGAAGCAACGGCTATCACATCGGGCGAAGGCGTATCGTCAGACGGGTTAATCTGGATGCCGTGCAATTCCAAATTGCCATACTGTGTCTTTAGCACCGTATATGTCTGCCCCCACGCTTTGGCAGCGGCCTTGACGTCTTGACCCTCGTAAAGGCTGATCTCAATCCTCGCGAGCTTGCCGTCTTCGAAGTAGAACTGCACGTTCTCCTTGTGACCATTGAATAGCCCTGAATATGTTTCAAGGTCGCCGTTGCGAAACTTGTCATAAGGGCCATAGTCGCTGAACGACGCGACCTCTTGCGGAGTCATTTGGAAATGCCAGGGTGGCAAACCGCCAGTGGACGCGTCGGCTGGAGACTTGCAGTTGGCAACGACCAAAGGCTCGACAACTTGCGGAAGATTCCCTTGCTCTTCGTCCTTGGATAACTCATCAAAGCGACTTATCCGAGCATTCGGTTCCAGCGCAATAATGGAGCGGTACGCCTTGAGCATGCTCTTCATGCCAGCTAATTGAGCCGGCATAAGCTTGCCTTTCTCGCTTGGGTTTGCGATTTGGTATGCGGCGCTGCCAAAGATAAATTGCGCCATCAGCTCGGCGCTATATTTGATGGATTTGTCCGGCACCGGCGAAAACATACCCGGACAGACGACATCGACCACATCTGTGCTTTTGTCTTCCCAATCCAGCAACGCGGCGCGTACAAGTGGCGCGTCCTTGTTAAGTGGTTGCTCCTCAAGAAATCGCGTTAATGGAACGACTTTCGTATTGTCCACCAACGGACGACTTTCCGATGCAGCAACTGCCCCTACCAAAGTGCAAACCAAGATAGCCGATAAAAAGCAACGAAGGCTTTGCATGAATCCCCCTGTGAAGCCTACCTAGCTACGTTATTAAAAGACCTGCGTGCCTACGCGATCAGGCTTTTGAGCGAAAGCACATGTAGAAACGGCATGTAATCGTGCCAATCTAGAAAGAATGAAAAGGCAGCATGTATGACCGGAGCCGACAAGAAAGCCAGAATCAAATATCGCCACAGCTCGGGCCACGACATGCGAAGCGCCAAGGTAGGGAGCAATAAAGTGATGCCAGCCGGCACGGTATAGTAGATCCACCAAGGCCAGCCGGCATTTTGCGTAAGTTTCGCAAAGACCATACCGCCGACAACAACCACTAGCGAAATTAGAGCGACGCTAACGTAAGACGGTGGCGTGGCACGCTTATGCAAAACGAGCAAGAGGATGGCGATAAAAACGACAAGCGACACACCAATCAGAATCGGAAAGCGCGCAGCTTGAGATACCATGAATTTAGCGTCCCCTTGATCGTAATCGATCGACTTTGCAAGCAATAGAACCCGTTTTCCGCCCTTGTACTTTATGACGTCCCAGGCTTGACCCACCGCATGCCCCCATAGCGTCCGCCTAGGGTTGCGACGCTACTTCCCTTGGATGGAACTGTGCTGCATCGCTTCAACCAGCGATACAACGCCATACGCAAATGCGCTACCGAACGCTACAAAAGCACCATATCGAAGGGACGCGCCAAACTTAAACATCCAAGGCAACGTCAGCCATGAGATCCCAGCAAGACTCGAAATGCTCAAACCAAATTCGATCCAAGACGATCTTCGGCTTGATATTCGTATCCTCTTGACCATTCGCCACAGCTGAAGCGCGAGCGGCCAGAAGAAAAGCAAAAGAACCGCGATCGAAAGCAAGCTTGGCCATTCGTAAGCGTTGCTGGCCGATTCCGTTAGAGGCTGTGATGTGTCTCCCAGCTTTTGCGAGCACTGCGTTAGCGGCAGGAAGAAACTCACCGCTAACAGCAACGCAAAAATACGCTTGAGCTGTTGCCTCATCGCCTTACCCCGTAAATAAACTCGCCTGGAAAACCCTGGGTCATCGCACTTCTCTAATTCCGTTTCTATAGAAAAGTGCCCCACCCCTTTTCGTGCTGATTGATCCTAGTTCTTGGTCGATGCCTTTTGCGTTTCGGCGACCAGCGACATGATCTGAGAATCGGAGAGAAGCTTAAGTTGGGCAAATGTCGCATCGGTCAGATGCTTGTCCCCCGTGCCTTCTCCATGCAGCTCGTAGCCCTTGTCCGAGTGCGAGAAGAAAAAGTAGAAAGGCATGGCGGGATTGTTGGTTGCGGTGACTATGACAATGGACATTTTGTCGTCGCAGCTGTAAACCAACCAAGGTGTATTACCAAATTGTTTGGTTACCGGACCCATAATGCACTGAAGGCTTGGCGGCTGAGCAGCCCGAGCCGTTTGGGAGAGGACTGCGGCGCAGCTAAAGATCACTAACATCGATAGCTTTATGTGTCTTTTCATATCCACTCCCTCTTCGCAATGAAGCGTCAGGGTAATCCGGCAAGACGCGAAAGATCGGAGCACGCGCGCCGAACCTCGTCATAGGAGCCAGTCTCGAAATAAATCCTGGCCAATTTTAGCACCACATCGATGTCATCGATTATGTTTCTGCGCTTGCAGAAGTAGCCTTGGTCACTCTGCCAGAGGCGAACGTCTTCATCGCTTCCACGTGGGTCATCGAACTGCCATCCATTCATTTCGAACAGAGCAAAACCCGATGCACCGCCGCCGATGATATTGAACGACGACTCGTCGTCGAAGCAGCTGTCTACGTCGTCCCAGCTCAACTGGACAATGGGATGTCCGTTGTCGTCCATCTGCCGGATTGCAGCGGAAACGTCCTCCCAGCCAGGCGATTGGATCTCCACGCAACGCCAAGGTTCATGGGGCGGGTAGTGAACGATGGTCAGATGGTGTGCTGTCATGTTGTCGCGCCGCGATGTTGCACTGGAAAACCGGCTACGCAGGCGGGGTTTCCATACACAGGTCGCATCCGCCTATGGCCCCGCCACGGTCAAACCGTACTTGGTGGCACGTGCATCGATTTGCGGATCGAGCGTACGCGCGGCGACCAGATCGGCATCGCCGTCATCCTTCTGGCCGTTGCGGATTTTCGCCAGGCCCAGGCCATAGCGCGACCACGCGGAACGCGGCCTTTGCGCGACGGCCTGCTCATAGGCCTTGATCGCTTCGGGATAATGTCCAAGCCGCAACTGCACCATGCCGAGACTGTCGAGATAAGCCGGGTTTTCGCCATCGCGCCTGATCGCCTTGCGGCAATCGCTTAAGGCGTCGTCGAGCATCTGATTGCTCAGGCTTCGTGCCCAGCAGCGCGCGTTGAGCACGTTGCCGAGCATGGCGTCCTCGCGATGCAGGCGAATCCAATCATCGAGGATCGGCAGCGCCGCAGCGGGTTGATCGAGTTGGATGTACATGGCGGCAATCAAACGCGCCTGCGTTGATCCTGCAGGTACTAAGGCGCCAGCCGCAGTCACGTCGGCCGTCGCACCTGCGGGGTCTTTGTGCGTATAGCGAAGTTGTGCGCGCAGTAGCAGCGCGTCGACGCTCTTCGGATCCAGGCTCAAGGACTTATCCAGATCCGTGAGTGCCAAATCGGGCTGTTTGTCCGCTTCGTGAGCCTTTGCACGGGAAACATAGTAAGCCGCTTGATCGGGCGCCATGCGGATGGCCTCGTCCAGATCGTCGAGCGCCGCTTTCGTTTCGCCGCGAGACAAATGCGCATCGCCAAGCAATGCGTAGTCGCTCGCGGTCTTGGGCGCTGTGGCGTTGCCTCCATCAGCAGCACCCACATCGGATTTGTCGCCGTCGCTCATGGCCGCCGCGAAGGTAAACACGCGGCCACCGTTGTAGGTGAAATAGGCTTTGCCTCGGCTGTTGCCAATGAACATGCGATGGGCGAGGAGAAAATCCACGCCGAGAAGCATGTCGGTTTGCCCGTCGCCAATGGATCCGTCGATGACCTCCATCTGGCTATGCTGGATGGTTTCCGTGCCAACGGAAAAGGCGTCGACGTGTGCGATCCATGTCTTCATCAACTTTTGCCCAATGCCGTAGGTGCTGCTGCCGGTCTTGACGTCGGGCGCATTGAGGTCGATGCCTACTCGCTCGGCGGCATGACGGGTCAGCAAGGTGGCAGGCGAGCCCGAGTCGAGCTGCGCCAACACGCGCTTGCCGTTTATCGTTACGTAAAAGAAAGTGCGCCGATCGGACCGGCCGCGAGGCGTCTCGATATCGACGACGTTGTAGCCCTCTTTGGTCCAATAGGCCAGAGGGGATTTATCACATTCACTTGCATCGAACAGCGTCAGCTTTCCATGGGCCAGATCGATTTCCACATCCATCATGTCGATCAGGTTGGCGCCAAGCAATCCATAGCCCACATCGGTACCGCCGACGATGAATTCGACGTTGTTGAGCGTCGTACCGAGGATGCCAAAATCCTTGACGCGCGCGACCTCAGCGTTCGCGGCGCCGCCAATACCCATGATGCGAAGACCGTCTGGACCAGATCGCAGCTTGAGCCCAAGCGACGACGCGTTGGCCTTCGACATGACGCTGAAGAAAGCCCCGGTATCGAGGATGAAGCGCGTATCGCTCCCATTGATTTTGACCGTGGTCATGGCTCTTCCGCCGGTCATTTCCACTGGCAAGGTGCCGTAATCCTTCAAATGGCAGACATCCGCCCAGACATTGCTGGTGAGCAACATGCCTACGCCAAGGCAGCAAAAACGCAACATCCTCATCGCCATTCCCTCCCCCTGTATGTCATGGCCGCAGAATGCAGGCCTCTTCCCTCAATCCCGTTGAACCATTCCGCAAGCGAGCAGACGATAAATCAGACAAATGTCTTTGCGACCATGCGTAGCGCAACGATCATCGTTTCTCCTACGAGAAACTTATCAAAAATCCAATCGCCTGTTGCCATCAGGCCATGGTGTCGACAAACACCCCACGCAGGCCGGAAATCCCGCTTTCACCGAAATTTTGCGCCAGCGTTTGCAGAAACGATGGCAAGCTCGGGAGTGCGCCGCTCGAAGAGTCGGCGGATGTTCCGGATGACGCGCCCAGCGACGTCCAAAGGTTTTGGAAGACCGCGGTCAAATTGCTGGAACCGTTCGACGCTAACGAAGTGCTGCTGGAACTGGAGCTCAATGCCTGAGCCAGATTCGAGAACGTCGATGCGACATTCTTGTATTGCTGTACCTGCTGCGATGCTTTTAGTTGCTGCGGCAGGGGTGCGAGCGGTGTGCTGTTTCCTGCGACCGCATCACCCGATCCACTCGCCGCCGTTGCAGCCGTGGCGGCGGTGGACACCGTACTGGGTGTAGCGGTGAGTCCGAGTTGCGTCAGCGCTGCCGCAACAGCCGCGGCCAGCTGGTTCGCGTTTTTATTGGTCGAGGAGTCCGCCGGGGCGACAACAGCCGGCGCCGTCGACTCGCTGAACCCTCCTTTGTGATGAGGGTATGGGCGCGCAATGAGACCACTTATGGACTGCGATGGAGTACTGCCAAGGCTTGGGATACTCACGACAGGCAGCCCTTTGCGGACGGTGGACCTGCCCTATATTACCTCGCCCCTTCCCTGCCGCACGACATGGGCCCGCGTCGGATCGAGATCGGATATGGGCAGCCTGACAACGGGCGCCGACGGCTACCACCCCGCTACTGGCGACACCTGCGCAAAGGCCGCGTCGGTCGTAAAATCCTGCTACTGGGTGCCAGCGCTTTGGCCAACCATGCATCCTTGGAGAAGAAAGCGTGTCTGACGACCAGAATGTGCTGCTGTTCTCCTACGGAACGTTGCAGCTTGAACGCGTCCAACTCGAATCCTTCGGCCGTCTCCTGGACGGGGAAGAAGATGCCATGCCCGGCTACCGCCAGCTGATGGTCGAAATCACCGATCCCGACGTCCTTCGCAAGAGTGGCCAGACGTTTCATCCGATCGTTGTTCAGAGCGACAACTCGACCGATGAAGTGAACGGCAAAGTGTTTTGGATCACCGAAGCGGAGTTGGCTTCAGCCGATAGCTATGAAGTCTCGGATTACAAGCGCGTTGCGGTGCGGCTCAAATCCGGCAACCAGGCGTGGGTTTATATCCAGGCCTGACGACTGCATGCGTTAACGCCATTGGGCCTTCTTTTCCCATTGTACGATTCCAAACCGGCGGCTTGCCGAGTCTTAAGTGTTCGCTTCGCGTTGCGGATCCATCCGGTAGTCTCCACCGGCGTCAGTGAATCGTCGCTTTGCTGAACAGTGTACGACCGCGTGGCGACGCGGGCTGTAACAAAGCCCGATGCACGCCGGCAGTCAGCAGGGATAGCGCCTGGTTATGCTAAATGAACCATCAACCGGAGCGGGAATGGTCCGCAAGCAGCGGACTGGCTGGCCAACTTGAGGGTGTAAGCATGCGAACAGATCGCTGGGTCGTCGCGTTTGCCTTCACAATCGTTTGTCTTTTCCTCCAGGCGTGCTCCACGCTTCCGCCCAGCACGGCGAAGGTGGAGACGCATCACCTGCCGCCAGCCGCCGATACGCCATCGGCGCGATACGCGCACACGGAGGTGGACAAGCATCCGCACCAGTCCGGCTTTCGGTTGCTGACACTGAGCACGAACGCACTGTTGAGTCGTGTGGCGCTGGCCGATCATGCCGCGCACTCGATCGACCTGCAGTACTACATCTTCGCCAACGACATGACCGGGCACCTGATGATGCAGCACCTCCTTGCCGCCGCCGACCGTGGCGTGCGTGTGCGGATGCTCATCGACGACGACAACTTCGATGACAAGGATCATCTGTTCGAAGCGCTGAACTCGCACCCGAACATCGAAATTCGCCTGTTCAATCCATTCCGGACGCGGAACCCGACGCTGGTGTCGCGTGCCGTCCAGTTCATGCTGGAGTGGCGACGCCTCAATCGGCGCATGCACAACAAGGCGTTCATCGTCGACAACAACGTGGCCATCATCGGTGGACGCAACATTGGCGATCCTTACTTCGACGCAGGTAGCGACACGCACTTTCGCGACCTCGACGTGGTGGCCATCGGCCCCGTCGTACAGCAGGCTTCCGATGCGTTCGACGCCTACTGGAACTGCGATGCCGCCTATCCGCTCGAACAGCTCAAGAAGACGGACGATTCCGGCAAGCGTCTCGCTGCCGCACGGGTGATTCTCCAGAAAGAAGTGCGCAAATTCGCGCAATCGGACTATGCGCAGGCCGTGATGGACGAGTTGCCCGACGGGCCGACCGCCGACAAGCGCGGGGCATGGTTTTGGGGCGATGCCGAGTTCGTGGCCGATCAACCGGAGAAAATCGAGGCCGACGGCGACGTGCCGGCGTTGCGCATCGGCCCACGGCTCAAGACCATGCTGGACGGCGCGCAACACGAGATACTTGCGACGACGCCCTACTTCATACCTGGCGATGCCGGCACCCAGCATCTGGTGGAGCGGGCCCAGAGTGGCGTGTCCATCAAGATACTGACGAACTCACTCGCGTCGACCGACGAAACAGCAGCGCACGCTGGCTATGTGCACTATCGCAAGGCGCTGGTCGAAGGCGGCGTGCAGCTCTACGAACTCAAGCCCACGTCGGGCCAGAGCCAACCCACCACGGACATTGGCAAGTCGTCGGGTATCAGCCTTCACGCCAAGACCATCGTGGTGGACGACCGCGAGGTCTTCATAGGTTCCCTCAACATGGATCAGCGTTCCAAGCTGCTCAACACCGAAATGGGCGTGATCGTGGATTCGCCCGGGTTGGCCCGTGCCATCAGCGATTTCTTCCACACCGCGACGCAACCTTCAAATGCGTACCAGGTGACGGTCGACCCGGCTACCCACCAACTTGCCTGGCATGCGGAGGAGAATGGCAAACCGGTCACCTATCAGACCGAGCCCAATGCAAGCGCCAAGCGACGTACGGAAGTCACCCTGCTGCGCCAGCTTCCCATCGATGGCTTGCTGTAGCTACGGCGTGGATGATGCATGCATAGGTCAATGCGTGGCGTCATCCGGCTGAAGTCGCGGTCGAAAGGCCTGGTCGCACGATGAGTGAACCTCATGACGGTACCAGGTACGGTTTTTAGGTACCGTTTTTAGCGAACCTTTTGAGCATGAGGCCGTTGGCGCCAAGGCTAATCAGCGCATCCCTAATGCGAGTGCCCGCCGCTCACGTGCACGCCGCTCGGAGATGGCGAGTTGTTCGCGCTGAACATCGCGCCAGTCGAAAAGTCGCGGGTAAAGCGGGTAGGAACAGGGTACGTCGACAAAATGTTCGGACTGCCCAGCGCCAGCTGGCCAAAGTTGTTGCGTGACCAATACCATCTGCCGAGCGGTATCGGAAAGGCCGAGACGTAAGTGAAATGGACATCGTAATCGCCCGTACTACGCGGTTCGGACTGCAAGGCCACGTTGATGACGAACTGGGTGGGCACCGGCTTGCCATCTTTGGTGGTGGCAGGCGTATGGATCATTTCGTTCAAGTTGGCGCCCAGCAAGCGCGTGAGCTCGGGCGAAAGCGGATAAGCCGGGATGAAATCGGTCACCTTGCCTTGGGCATTCACCCGTACCAGTACCGGTTCGATATAGCGGTTGTTCTGGTAGCCAAGCGTTGTCGGCTCGACGGCAACGACACTCGTGCTGCTCAGCAATGCGACGATCAGGGCAGGAAACAGTAGCGTTCGCATGTCCGTCTCCTTGTGACAGTTAGACAATCCATCTCCTACGCCGCGCGAATTGCCGAGTCAAGGAGCGAATCCATGACGGCCCCGCCGCTCCACCCGCAAGCTAATAAAATCGTTACTAATCCGTTTATTGTCCAAAACAAAGCCTTCATGAATGGGACCGCGATGTCGGACGCGGCAACCATCGACCCATGCAGAAAAGTGAAACCAAGTGTCGTCAGCCCTCAATCGCAGATAAGGTTGGAAAATCAGCTCGCGAGTGAAGTGAGGCCGTGATATCCGAAATGTTCGCTTCGCGCCGATAGCGGACATCGCCGCCGATTGCTGACGACGCTTCGGCCAAGTGAAAAAAAGGCGTCGGGGCACTTTTTCCATATCCGTCCCTATAGAAAAGTGCTCCGCCTACTTATCCGGACATTACTCGTGCTGCAACTCGGATTTCGTGGACACTCTATGTTGGGCTGGCACACGAGCCATGCCAGTGACGAATGTCCGCAAGAAAGGCTTCCCTGGATATCCCGTTTTGAAACGCCCGTTTAGGAATAAGCAATGCGTTGCCCGAAGTGCTAACGATGAAAATGATCTCGTCGTTGCTTCGAATGGAGCCGACCATGCGCCATGTCCTAGATCCGCTCTTTTTGGCGATGCTTGTGGACCAGCCTTCGGGACCAACCTCAAGCAGGCGCTCTTGGCTTTTGAATGCAACCTGCGGCCAGGCAGCCATCAAGCCAACGAGTGTTGGTGCAACCCACAAGAATCGAAGCAGGAATTTCGATAGTTGAAACTCGCCGTCCTGGATCGCCAACGTCTCCCCTGTTACGGCTACAGCCAGGAGCAGGTGCCACCACCCATATCTGGAAAGCCACGCACGCCAGTACCAACGCCAAACTTCAGCGCGGCTCGATCTGTAGCGAAGGGAATAAATCTTCTCGTCCGTGTCCACCCGTTCCCCCTGGGGCGCAAAACCGACTTGTCGATATGTCTAGCATGTCCGCCTCAGGTCGAAAGCGGACGCGTCAACCAATGCTTGGTCACGTCTAAAAAATCACCATTTATAACTCGCAGAACCTCCGAGATCTCGTATGTGCGATCAAAACACATACGCAGTATGACCAGTCAAACTCAAGTAACTTCGCTGCCCAGCCGCATGTTGATACCCAGTGAAATCGCTAGCTCGCGTAAAAACTCATTGTCGCGCTTCAGTGTGATCCAGCCCCCGTAGCTGTCATCCTCGGCCTCCCAGGCCCACAAGGTATAGCCGTGCTCAAGCAGGCGGTCATAGGCGACGGCGAACAGCGAAGCCGCATCGATGTCCGAGTGGAAATCGTCATCGTCCGGGTCGCCACCCCAATCAATAGATATATTCCAGCGCGATGAAAGCTCGTCGATGGCCTGCACCAGTGCACGCGTGTCCTGTCCGTCGACATAGAAGCCGGATCGCCAGTCGATCACTCTGCGGATGATTTCAATCGGCTCTACGTCATTCTCGTCCGCCTGGGCGACTGCATCGCGGTAATCCGCAAATTGCTGCAGGGCCATCTCTTCATCACCCGGATTGATCAGCACTAGCAGCTGCCAGACACACGCCTCTACTGAGTCATCAACACGCTCTTTCTCGTCGAAGTCGTGCTCGCTGTCAAAATCACTATCGGATGAGGTCACAGGAATGCCCTTTCGGTCGCTGCAACCTATCTTAGCCATTTCGTGGCGGACGTCCGCTTCGGGTCGTAAGCGGACCTAAAGCCAGGTACTGAAGTCGGGATGTTTCGGATCATCGTTATGCCAAGTGGCTGTTCGCCCAATCGCGCACCGCTTGCGTAAACAATCTAAGTGCAGCCGGAGGATGCCGGTTGGAGGGGTAATAGAGGCACACCCCGGGAATGGAAGGACTCCACTCCGGAAGCAGGTGGATCAATCGACCCGATGCGAGATGCTCTGCGACCTGGTACTCCGGCACCCAGGCGATGCCGATACCGGCCAGGGCCGCATCGACCATCAGATTTGTGTTGCCCAATGTCATGGGTCCCTCAACGTCCATATCCATATGACTGCCACGACGCTCAAGATTCCAGCGGAAGAGCGCGCCACTGAGGAACCGGAAACGGATGCAGCGGTGCTTCCCCAGATCCTGAGGCACGTTCGGCGCTTCATGACGCGAGAGATAAACAGGCGACGCCACGGCCACAAACCGCAAGTCCGGCCCGAACCGGACGGCAATCATGTCGCGTGGCACGTCCTCGAACAGTCGGACCCCTGCATCAAAACCGTCGGCCACGATGTCGACCATTCGTGTATCTACGACTATTTCGACGTGGATGTCGGGATAGGCAGACAGGAACTGAGGAAGAACATGCCGGATGAGCGGCTTCGCTCCGGATTCTGCCGCACTGATCCGTATTGAGCCCGACGGACGATCGCGAGCTGCCCCCACTTCGCTGACTGCATCGTCGAGGTCGGCAATGGCAGGCTGCACGCGCCGTAGAAGTCGCTCGCCCACTTCTGTCAGGGCAACCGATCGAGTTGTCCGGTTGAACAATCGCGCATCCAGTCGCGCCTCGAGATTCCGCATGGCATGGCTCAGCGCGGAAGGTGAAACACCTAGCTGACGGGCGGCGGCGCGAAAGCTTCGCTGCTCGGCGATGGTGACGAATGCAGTGAGTTCAGAGAGGCCAGCACGCCGCATAGATGAATTTACCTCAATAGCCCGTGCAGTCTTAGCCAGATTGTTGAGCTATACACACCAGCCTACCATGCCTCCATGAAATGCCAATGGACGCTTGATGGGCCTGGTGGCCACGTGCTGCCCGCCCGTTTGGCGCCAACCAAAGCCCCTCTGGGCGGCAACCTTTCGAAAGGAGATCAGCATGCAAAAGCGTGAACTTGGAAACAGCGGTCTCGAAGTGTCGGCGGTCGGCCTTGGCTGCATGGGGCTGAGCTTCGGCTATGGCCCGGCGACCGAAAAGTCTGCAGGCGTGGCATTAATCCGGTCAGCATTTGAGCGGGGCGTCACCTTCTTCGACACCGCCGAGTGTTACGGCCCGTTTATCAACGAGGAACTGGTCGGCGAGGCTCTTGCCCCCATTCGCGACCACGTGGTTATTGCCACCAAGTTCGGCTTTCAAGATGGCGATTCAAGGCAGCCGCTCGACAGCCGACCCGAACGCATACGTGCGGTCGCCGAGGCATCGCTGCGCCGGTTGAAGACAGATCGCATCGACCTCTTCTACCAGCATCGCGTGGACCCCGCTGTGCCGATGGAGGACGTAGCCGGCGCCGTTCGGGATTTGATTCAGGAGGGCAAGGTCAAGCATTTCGGCTTGTCCGAAGCGAGTGCCAAATCAATTTGTCGCGCCCATGCTGTGCAGCCGGTGGCTGCGCTGCAAAGCGAGTACTCGCTGTGGTGGCGCGAGCCTGAAGAAACGGTGCTGTCAACGCTCGAAGAGTTAGGGATTGGCTTCGTGCCATTTAGCCCGCTCGGCAAGGGCTTTCTGACCGGCGCAATCAATGAGACCACCATCTTCGACAAGACTGATTTTCGCAATGTAGTGCCACGTTTTTCCGAAGAGAATCGCAAGGCCAACGTTCAGCTGGTCGAGGTGCTCGGGCAGATTGCGGACGGCAAAGGGGCTACGCGCGCGCAAATCGCCCTTGCCTGGTTACTCGCAAAGAAGCCCTGGATCGTGCCGATTCCCGGAACGACCAAGCTACATCGATTGGAAGAAAACATCAGGGCCGCGACAGTCGAGCTATCGACCAGCGATCTGTCGGCCATCGACGTGGCACTGCACCAAGTCAAAGTGGTGGGTGACCGTTATCCGCCTCACATCCAGCAGCGTGTCGATCGCTGATCGGCGCACAGGCGCCGGTCGCCCGTCATCGGCAGCCTGAAGTCTTTTAATAAATTTGGAGAAGGAATAAGCCGATGAATACCAACATCGAAGGAAAGGTCGTCGTGATCACCGGCGCGAGCAGCGGCCTCGGCGAAGCAACTGCCCGCTATCTGAGTGCACGCGGCGCCATTCTTGCGCTGGGAGCGCGACGCCTTGATCGCATTCAATCATTGGCCGGCGATTTGGCCCACGCTGGCGGCAAGGCCATCGCCGTGGTTACCGATGTCACGCGTCACGAAGAGGTCAAAGCACTGGTCGATGCCGCAGTTCAAACCTTCGGGCGCGTTGACGTCATGATCAACAATGCCGGCCTTATGCCTCACTCGCCACTCGAGCGACTCAAGATCGACGACTGGAACCAAACGATCGATGTGAACATCAAGGGTGTGCTGTATGGCATCGCGGCTGCTTTGCCATACATGAAGCAGCAGAAAAGCGGTCACATCATCAATGTTTCGTCCGTCGCAGGCCGTACTGTCCGACCCGGTAGCGCTGTGTATGCGGCTACCAAAAGCGCCGTATTGATGTTGTCCGAGGGGCTTCGTCAGGAAGTGAAACCCTACGACATACGCACGACAGTGATCTCGCCCGGCGCGGTGGCCACGAATCTTCCAGACAGCGTGACCGAACCCGATGTCGCCAGTCACATCCAAAAGTTTTACGAGCAATACGCCATTCCAGCCGAGTCATTCGCACGGGCGGTTGCGTTCGCGATCAGCCAGCCACCGGAGGTCGATGTGAATGAGATCCTCTTCCGCCCCACGCGCCAAGAGGGCTGACGGTCGCACACAATCAGGCCATGCTGGAGCCGAGCTTCAACATCAAAGCTCCAATCGGAATGTCCGCTTCGGGTTGCGACTTCAACCGGCCGAAAGCGGACATCCCAAGATTGCAAAGAAACAATCGTCCTTTCACGCATGCCTACCTATGCGCCTAATGTCCCACTGCAGCTCGAAGAGCTGCCACATCCGCCTCCGACAGGTAGCGCTCGAGCGGTGGTGCTGGACTTGGCGCGTTTAAGTACGCCATCGCCGTGCCGTCTTTTGCCTCGAATAAATCCAATGAAGTCTGTCGGCCACCTGGTTCGCGCATGACGATGGCCATGGTAATGGGTGTGGGAGCCGTTGCCATCAATCCTCTCCAGCCGGCGTCGTGCGCTTTGATCCAACTCGACAGTTGCGCTACCTCTTGCGGACTTAACGCTCCGCCGGAAACCTGGGGACCATAGACAGATGCAGTCGCAATGTCGGGCGTTTTGATCACGCTGTAACAACCCGCGAGATCAAGCGCCAATGTAACGATCAGGGCGATTCGCGCTACGGCTCGCATGACAACCTCTCCCTTGTCCTGGCAGCGCAAGCCTGCACCGTTTCCCGAAAAAACGGGCCTGGTGTACTTCCTGCGAGGTTGCCGATTTGGAAAGTGAACATGGCTGCGTTTTGTGTAGAGAAATCCTCCCTGCCTCTCCATTGAATCACACCTCTGGCATAACCATATTGAACGTCATAGGGTGGTCGGCACCAGCGACCGGAGCCGGCGTGGGCCATGCCAGCCTGGCTCTATCGGGTGATGACTTGCAGGAAGGATAGAAACGTGACCATTAAAAACGAAACCGCGATCCTGGCCGGCGGCTGCTTCTGGGGCATGCAGGATTTGCTGCGGCGCTATCCGGGAATAGTGTCCACGCGCGTGGGCTATACCGGTGGCGACGTGGCCAACGCCACGTACCGCAACCATGGCACGCATGCCGAAGGGATCGAGATCGTGTTCGATCCGAACCGCATCGGCTATCGCCAGATCCTGGAATTCTTTTTCCAGATCCACGATCCGACGACGAAGAATCGCCAGGGCAACGACGTGGGCATGAGCTACCGCTCGGCCATCTTCTACCTCAACGATGAGCAGAAACACGTCGCCGAAGACACGGTGGCCGACGCCGATGCATCAGGTATCTGGCCCGGCAAGATCGTCACCGAGATCGCCCCCGCCGGCCCGTTCTGGGAAGCCGAGCCGGAACATCAGGACTATCTGGAACATTATCCCGACGGATACACCTGCCACTTCATCCGGCCGGATTGGAAGTTGCCCAAGCGTGGTTGATGACGGGCGGAGCGGTCTCTGACATTTGAAAGTACGGGCCACTCAGAATGCTTCGGAAGCGAACATCGCTTTGATTGCAACATTCCCGTCTAACAACGCGTAAACGACGAAAGTCGCTGCGCCGACGGTTGCTGCGCTACGGCACTTGCGGCCTTTTGCATGTCCGCACACACTAGCCGCGACACGCCGACATCACCAAAGCGTGCGATTGGGCTGCCCAGAACGAGATCAGGTTTACTTCTTGCCCGATGGATGCGCAAGAAGCGAAACCGGCCTCTCTCCAGTCAAGCACCAGATGCTTTGTCCAAACGGAAACGCGTTTTAAGCGTGACGTTAGGGTAAGCGTACGGATACCGCATCCACTCGGGCGCCCTGTTTATGCCATACGAACAACCCACGGTTCAGTCGGCTGTCGTGATTGCGATGCATATGATCGATATTGCCGACGCGATCGATCTCCCTAGCGTGGAAGCGCTGTGGGAGAGGCAAAAGCGCTCGGCCAGCGTGCGCAGCAAGCTCACCAGCACGCCACCGAAAGCGCTGGCTTTCGGGGTTCCTCCGGTGCTGCTGACACTCGATCCGCTGGAGCTCTCGCTGCTTGGAAAATCCTACCGAGCGCAAGTCACGGTAAGGCTTTACGAGTTCGGCGCGGCTGCGTTTTCGGTGCAGGTGCCGGTCATATCCTGCGATTGGCTGTCGTTTTCGCAGTTGATCAATGCAGTGGACGCGCATTTGGGACCTGGCGCCGACAGTCCTGTATGGACGCAGCTGCTGGAACATGTACGCGCCGCACTGTTGCCGGCCTTGACGAAACCCAGCCCGGCCTCGTTGCACGAGGATTATCTGTTGGGCATCGTGCATGCCTTCGACGAAACGATACCTGTCAGCACCATGCACGAACGCATCGACCTGGTGCCGCTGCTTTCCGGCGAGCAGCGCCCGTTGTCGGAGCAGGCGCGCAAAGACCTGTTGCAGCAGCGTTTCTCCTACTACGCCGACGATCTCGTCGTGTTGACCTGGGACCGCGCCTTTATCTACGAACCGCGCGGCGATTCCGACGTGGTGGATATTCTGGAGGTCGCCAACGCGCAGCTGCTGGAAATGCGCTTCTACGACGAGCTGCTCGATGCCGAGTTGCCGCGCATGTACGACATGGTCGAAGCGGCCCACCATGCCGGCAACCCGATGGCCGCGCGTCACTTCGCCGACCTGGCGCGCAAGCTTTACACGCTGGTGGCGGAAGTGACCGAAATCACCGAGAAGGTCGATAACGCCTTGCAGGTCACCGAGGATGTCTATCTTGCGCGCGTCTATACCTCGGCACTGGACCTGTTCCGCGTGCGCCATGTCAGCGAGGCGGTGGATCGCAAGCTGTCGATCATTCGAGACACGTATGCCGCCCTCTACGAGGAGGCCTCCGGCAAGCGTGCGGAGCTGCTGGAAATCGCGATCATTGCGTTGATCGTCGTGGAAATTGTGATTGCGATACTGCGCCACTAGCCATGGTCTGGCATGTCACGGCGATCTACGCTGGTGGCTCTAGTGGATAACCAGCGAGATCGTCACAGGGTCATGCAGGATTGGAATCCAGGAAGACATAGAGCGCGGCGATCTTCCCGTCGCGAACGATGATCACATCCCAACCCGTGTAATCGGGCGATTCGCCACGCGGGCCGGATCCCCACGCCAGGCGGCCGGCGTTGTGCAACGCCTGGGGCTTGCTGTGCGGGGTGTACACGAAGTGCGGATGCGTTGCGCGCAGGTCGCCGGAGAACTTGTCGAGCGCGTCGTGCCCGACCAGTACACCCAGTGGCGTGTAAACCGCACAGTCTTCGGTATAGAGCTCCTTGATCGCCGCACGACGACGTGTCGCGTCGCCTTCGCCGAAAACCTCCTGCAGGTTGCGATGAAGCAGTTCATCGATACGATCACTCATGACACTTCTCCCTATTCATTGTTTGTGGACCGGGTTTCGGTCGCATGGTGTGAAAATCGTTGCGCGTCCAGGTTGTGCACGCGCTGTTTCAGAAAAATGGTCGATATGGCGCTGGTGCTATTGAGCGAGCGCCAGCGTCTTGCCGATGGCGGTGACGACGGCGGGTCGTGCCGAGACGTCGTTGTACCAACGGGTGACAGACGGAAACTTGTCCAGAGACACGCCGATCGCCTGGTGACGCCACACCCATCCGAAATGGGCAATGTCCGCGATGCTGTACGCATCGCCCGCCACGTAGCGGTGATGCTTGAGGCCGTGATCAAGCACGCCAAGCACCCGATCGACCTCCGCCAGGGCGCGTGCCTTGGCTTCGGGTTGCGGTGACGACTGCAGCGCAACGCCAAAGGCCTGCAGGAATGCCGGACTCAAGCCAGATGCGTGGAAGAAGAGTTGTTCGAAAACCTTGCCGCGATGGACGCCTTCCTTCGGAAGCAGCTGCCCGGTCTTTTCCGCAAGGTGGACAAGAATCGCAGCGGATTCGCTCAGTACCAGATCGCCTTCTCCAGACTTGGAGGAACGGTCGATAAGCACGGGCACTTTCGCGTTGGGGTTCATGGCCCTGAAGGCATCGGTCTTCTGATCGCCCTGACGCAAATTCACCGGAATGAGTTTGTAGTCGAGCCCCATCTCTTCCAGCGCGATAGGGACTTTGACGCTGTTTGGCGTGGCGAACGCAAGTACTTCAAGCATGGTCATCTCCATCTCTTTAAAGTTGCGGCTGGAGCGGCCTTCGCCGCTCCAGCCGTCATCTCAGGACCGGCGACCATCCAGGCTCACGCGGCCGCCACCGAAAGCGATCACGTGCAGCAGGCCGCCCGCGATGGCGACGTTCTTGAAGAAATGGATGAACTGGTTCTGGTCGCCGAAGTGGTTGTGGAAGAACGCGGCGGTTGCCAGCGTGAACACGAACATCACGCTCGCGACGATGCGAGTGCGGTAACCGAGCAGCAGCGTGATGCCGCCGACGATCTCGGTAAACGCGGCAAGACCGAACGCGATCGACGGCAACGGCAATCCGACGGACTGGATGTAGGCGATCGTCATCGCCGGCGCGGCGATTTTCGAAAGCCCGGCAAGGAGGAAGAGAGTGCTGATCAGCACGCGGCCGACGGCCGGAACGATCGTGGTGACAGCGCTGGGAATGGCCGAGGGAACGACCGTGGTTTCTGCGTAAGTCTGGTTGTTCATGGGAATCTCCGAGGTGGTTGACTGTTTGTGGCGATGTTTGAGGTGTGTCGAACTGCATGGCCGGTTCGAATGTTCCAGGCCACTTAAATGGTTTCGTCAGATCTGAGCCTGTCCGCCGTCGACGAAGAGTTCAGTGCCGGCGACGAAGCTGGAGTCGGAGGAAGCGAGGAACACGGCGGCGCCGGCGACTTCTTCCGGATCGCCAACACGCCCGAGCGGAATCGTGGTGGCCATGTAGTCGAGCAGGCCCTGTTGTTGCGCGGCATCGGGACCGGCAAGGTCGACGAGGCCAGGCGTCTTGATCGGGCCCGGGCTGATGACATTGACGCGGATGCCGCGCGACTTGAGGTCGAGCGTCCAGCTGCGTGCAAAGTTGCGCACGGCTGCTTTCGAAGCGCTGTAGACGCTGAACGCCGGCGTGCCTTTGATGCTGACGTTCGATGCGGTCAGGATCACCGAGGCGCCATCGACCAGCAGCGGCAACGCCTTCTGCACCGTGAAGATCACGCCTTTCACGTTGCGGCCGAACGTCTCGTCGTACTGATCTTCGGTGATGGACCCCAAGGGCAACATCGAACCGCCGCCGGCATTGACGAACAGCACATCGATGCGGCCTGCCTCGGTCTTCACGCGCTCGTAGAGGCGATTGAGATCGCCGAGATCGGCGGAATCCGCCTTGATGCCGGTGGCCCTCGAACCGATCGCCGCCACGGCGGCGTCGAGTTCGGCCTGGCGACGGCCGGTGACAAAGACCTGCGCGCCTTCGGTAGCAAAGCGCTTGGCGGTGGCGAGGCCGATTCCAGCGGTGCCGCCGGTCACGACGGCGATTTTTCCTTCGAGTTTGCGAGCCATGATTTGTCTCCGGAATAGGTGGTGTGGTGCGACGGGACAAATCTAGGGCGGCGTGCTACTTTTCGAAATAGCAATGAATGAAAACTATCGTTGCAGGATTGCTATGTCCAAACTACCGGATTTCGAAGGGCTGGCGATGTTCGGCAAGGTCGCCGAAGAAGGTTCGTTCGCGGCGGCGGCAACCGCCATGGGCGTCTCGGTCGCCACGGTCTCCCGGGCCGTGACCCGCCTCGAAGAACGGCTCGGAGGGCGACTGTTCAACCGCACCTCCCGGCGGCTCGCGCTCACGGACTACGGCCGCTCGCTTGCCGAGCGCGCCGCGAAAATTTATGCCGATGCGGAGGAAGCCGAGGATGTCGCACGCGAGACCTCAAGCCGTCCGCGCGGTCTCGTAAAACTCGCGGCGCCACTCTCCTTTGGTGCGCGCTGGGTCGCGCCCTTGCTGCCCGAGTTTTTTCGCACCTATCCGGAAATTTCCGTCGATCTTCATCTCACGGACGCACATGCCGATCTGATCGGCGATGGTTTTGATGCCGCGCTCCGCATCGCGATCATGGAAGACTCATCGCTGGTCGCGCGTCTCATCGCACCCGTGCGCCGGTTTGTCGTGGCATCGCCGACCTATCTGTCTCGCTATGGTCGCCCCCAACATCCGCACGATCTCGGCGCGCACCAGTGCCTGACCTACGCGAACAGGAGCAGGCGCGATGTCTGGCGTTTTAGCCACCAAAGCGGCGAGGAGTGCCTGGTCACACCCACTGGAGCGTTGCGAGGAACGAGCGTGGAAGCGTTACTGCCCACCGTCCTCGCCGGACTCGCCATCACCGAACTTCCCGAGTTCGTGGCGACGCAGTATTTCCGCGACAAGCAGCTTGAGCCCATTTTGACCGACTGGCGCATTCCCGAAGGTGGTCTGTATTTCGTAACGCCAACGGCCCGCGCACGGCCTGCGAAAGTTAGCGCGCTGGCCGATTTCTTCATCGCCAAACTCGCTGCGGCGGAATGGAGCGCAGAGGAACTTATGGGGTGGAAACCACCGGGGCACCGCAGAAAGTGATGCTCACCTTCTTCAAGGTCTGTTACGCACAGGGCCTTTCGGTGCCCACTCCGGGTCGGAAGCCGACATTCCAGAACAACATGGGTATTACGGCGAAGCAAGTGCGAGAAAGGCCTCGTCGGTAGCCCCGTGCTGTAGTCGCTTTAGTTCGTCAATGAAGTTATCTAGTAGAGATGGCTCGCTAATTAGATGAAGAGTGCAACGATTTGCCACCTTAGTTACGGTGAAATCGAGCCACTCTGACTCCGCCATCACGGTGATGAATAGCCGCCCGCGCCCCAACTTGTGAAAGTGCAACCGAGCATGGAAAGCGCCCCTCGCAAACTCGGGGCCAATAGCTCCTAGGCGAATATCATAAATGCCTCCGTGCAGGTGGCCTTTGAACGCGACTAAGCCATTGATGATCTCGTTCAGATTTTCGTGACTTGTATACACGCGACTGCGAAAGGTCGATTCTCCATCAGACGTGGTTATCTCCAATTCGGTCAAGTCTTCATCGAACCATAACTTTTTGAACCTGATTCCTCGACTCATCTTCAATCCTGGCGACAAAAGTCCGAGTTCGTTTGAGTTGATGCAATGCCACTGCGTGTCGGGAGGGGCACTCCCTAGCCATCGCCGACGCAAGCCAACAACAACCACAATTTTCCACCTTTCTCACGATTACTCCCCGGGATGATAGACACGCTCGACATGTCCCTTCAGCTCCTCCGGCCAGAAATAAACCTGTCGCAGGTTGCCGGTGGTGTAACGCTCGGCCTCGTCGTTGAAATGCGCGGAATCGAGATGGCCGCTTTCGCCGCCGGCGGTGATGGCGCGTGCATGAACTTTATCGCCGAACTCCACCACGGCGACGAAGCTGTTGCCGCTGGTGCCGTAATACTTGCGGGTACCCGGCCAGCGGTGCGCACCGAATGAAGCGAGCGAACCCCAGCGCGATGACGTGAAAGGCACAGGGATGCTCGGCTTGCTGTCATCGAAGGGTTGCACGAGGGCGTCGTTGACGCGCTGGTAGCGATTCACCTCACCCCAGGGAATACCCCAACTGCCGAAATCTTTCACGAGCCGGTCGGAGGCTTCCGACAAGGCATCGAGCCGCGCCTTCGCGCCGGCCTTTTGCGCCATGAGGTCGTAGACCGACACGCCTTCGGCGTTATCCGCCTTGTCCATTTTGTCCCACAGGATGTCGCCCCAGAACACCGCCAGCGTGGTGGGCATGGAGGCGATGCCCCAGCGATAGTCCCAGTGACGCAGCATGGCAATCTGGCCGGCCAGTTTCTGCTTGAGTGGATCGCCCGCAGGCAATGCGTCGTAATCGGCAACCAAAATCGGAAGCTGGCGCGCGAATTCCGGCAGATACGAGTCGAAGGCGAGCGTGATCAGCGATGCAAGCGTGAAGTCGCGCTGGCCCGTCAGCAGCATCGTGGCGTGGATGCCGCGCGGATTCTCGCCGACCGTATCCATGTAGCTCGGGAAGTCCTCGCGCTTCGGACTGTAAGCACCTGCCGCCGAGTACGGCCAATCGTTGGTGTTCATCACCCAGCCGTTCGGCGGGTTGAGCACCTGCGGCAATTCGTCGAGCGGAGTCAGGCCCTTCCAGTCGGTCGCGGGATCGCTGCCATCGACCGGCTTGGTGTAATCGAAACGATTGTCGCGGCGCGGGATGAATTGCGGATGCAGATAGGCGATCTCGCCCTTGTCGTCCGCGAAAAGGGTGTTGTTCGACGAGTTGGCCTGCAGTGCGGCCACCTTCATATAGCTGGCATAGTCGCTGGCCTTGGTGCGCAGCCAGCTTTGCTCCAATGCCTGCATGGGCTTGTTCATCAGCGCCATCGCGATCCACTTGCCATCCTGTTCGCGCACGATCGGACCATGATGGGTCGCATAGACGGTGAAGCGGCGTTCGGCCAGCGAGCCATCCGGCTTGCGATACGGCACGCTGATCTGACGCACGCTTACCGGCCGCAACGCGCCGCCGTAGCGATAGAACAGCTTGCCATCCTTGTGCACGATGGTTTCGGCGAATTCGTCCACCGCGTCGGCCGTCGTTGACGTATGCATCCAACCGATGTGCGGATTGAAACCCTGGTAGATGAAGAACTGCCCCCAGGTGACGGCGCCGTACGCATCGAGACCGGCATCGCTCGACATCTGCAGTTCCGAGCGGAAGTAGAAGGACGTATGCGGATTGATCAGCAACAAGGCATGACCGTTCACGGTGAGCTTGGGCGCGATGGCGATACCGTTCGAGCCGGACGGCTCGGCCCAGCTCGATGGCGACGTCACGCTCGCTACCGTGTCGCCGTCATGTCCATAAAAAGATTCCAGCGGACCGAGCGCCACGCGCTCGATATCGCCGCCGATGCTGCCTTCGCTGAAACTCAAGGCCATCCACGGTTCGAAGTGCTTGATAGCGCGCGGATGCACGTCGGGATGCGTGGCGAGGTAGTCGTTCAAGCCGTCGGCCCAGGCATTCATCAGCGCCCGCAACCAGGCCGGACTGCTGGCGTACTGCCGCTGCAGCTCGGCGGGATCGATAAACAACTTCATGCGCAGATCGCGCCAGATCGCCGATTCGCCTTCGGCCTCGGCGAGACGTCCCATCGCGTTGAGGTAGTTGGTCTCGACGCGATTGAAATCGTCTTCCGCCTGCGCGTAGGCCATGCCGAACACGGCGTCCGCATCGGTCTTGCCGTGTACGTGGGCGATGCCCCAGTCATCGCGCGTGATGGTGACGGCCTGCGCCTCGCGATGCCAGCGGGCGGACTCGGAGGTATCGGCCCACGCGGTCGAGACCAAGCCGAACGCAAGCAGTATCGCGGCTGGGAGCACGCGCTTTGAGGGACAGCGCCGTGGTACGTGGTGGAATCCCTTGTCGAGAAAAGAGCACGTACCCATCGAGGAATTTTGCATTGCTTCGCAGCCCGTCCGATCGTGATCAGCGGATGCTAGCGAATGTTCCTGAGGGCAGTAAGCTGACATCCGGCCTATGGGATGGCCGGCGGCGGGTCCATCGGTACCTGCATACCGCGCTTGAGCGTGCCCAGCGCCACCCTGGTCTGGAAACGGCGGACGTTGGCGTTCTCCGTCACCAGACGTTGCATCAACGCATCGAAATCGTCGACGTCGCTCGTCACGATGATGAGCACATAGTCGCCAGCACCGGTGACATACCACGCCTCTTGTATGCGCGGCTCGGCGGCGATCCATTGCTTGAGGCTCGCCAGCAACTCCGGCCGCTCACGTTCCACCTCGACATCGACGATCATCGTCAACGGTCGCCCCACGCGTTTCGGATCAACCAACGCCACCTCGGCAAGGATGACGCCCTCATCGCGCATGCGTGCGATGCGACGCTGGACGGCGGAGGCGGACAAGCCCACGTCCGCGCCGATCAGCTCGGCGGGACGGCGAGCATCCTTCTGCACGATGCCCAGAATGCGTCGATCGATCTTGTCCAGTTCACTGGTCATCTGCGCGCGGATTCAATGGGAAGCGGGGAAAAAATGCACCGCACCGGCCCAACTCGCGGGCTGGCCGCGTCGGCGGACTTTAGCATGGCCCGACCCCAAGACGACCCCGGAATTTCGCCTCATGAAGCTGCTTTACCAGTCGCATTCGCCGTATGCCCGCAAAGTGCTCGTATTCGCCCATGAGATTGGCCTGGCCGATCGCATCCATGTCGTTCACCACGAAACGAGCCCGGTACAACGCAACGAGCACGTATTCGCGCTCAATCCATTGGGCAAGGTGCCAGTGCTGGTCTGCGACGACCAGACGGTACTGTTCGACTCCAGCGTGATCTGCGAATACCTCGATAGCCTGCATGACGGCCGGAAACTCATTTCATCCATACCATCTCTTCGCTTTCGATCGCTGCGCAACCAGGCGCTTGCAGCAGGACTGGCGGACGCAGGCATCGCGATTCGATGGGAGTCGGAACGGCGGCCCGAGGCCACGCGATGGCCGCCGTTGCTCGATGGCCATTTGCAAAAAGTCATCGCCACTTGCGATTACCTGGAAGCCAACGTCACCGACAGCGACGACGTGGACATCGGCGATATCGCGATCGCCACGGCGCTTAGCTGGATCGAATTCCGCAACATCCATGCCTTCCAGGCCGGACGCCCGCGGCTATCCGGCTGGTATCAGCGTTTCTGCTCACGTCCCTCGATGACGGCGACACTCCTCTCCGGCGACACCGTCGATCACCCCCAGCCAGCCACTTCTGGATCTGCGCATGCCGTCGCCATGGGTTGAGCTGCTAATCCTGCATGGCTACATCACAGATCCAAGACTGCTGCGCAACATAATCGAGATTCCGCCACCCATGCCCCGTACAAAACCAGAGGAAAGCCGGGGCACGCTGGCGAGACAGGTCGTCACGTCGTTGCGGCTGTGCCTTGGCATCGGCGACGGTGTTCTGCGCTCGCAATAACGAAAGAAGGGGGCAGAGCACTTTTCTTTTCCGCTTCTATAGAAAAGTGCTCTGCCCCCTTTCGTTCCGGCTTGGATCGCAGTGGCTGCGCGCAATGACTCTTGCCGTGAGTCATTCTCCATGGCCGAAATTCTCAGGCATTTCATTGCTCAACTTAAATGCACTGGCCCGTTCCTCTTCAATGGGTCGAACCTCGTACGTCAGGCCGCAGGCCAGGCAGGGATTCTGCGCGGCAAGTGCCGCCGCTTCGGCCAGGCTACCGGCCAGGAAGAACCAGTAGCCGCCCACAACCTCCTTGCCTTCGGCAAAGGGGCCATCGGTCACGCCGCCGCTTGAGACAATTTTTGCCTCTCTCGCGAGCCGCTGTCCCGATTTCATTACCCCTTCGCTGACGAGTCGATCGTGCCAGGTGTAGAAGTCGTCAATCGCCTTCTGTATTTCCTCGCGCGATCTGTCTTTATCCCACTGCCCGCGAGAGATGACGAGGTACTCCGATAGCGCGCTCATGTCGTTCATGGATTCTCCCGATGGTGCCACTCGTTCGTCTTCAAGGCTCTAAAATTCATCAGCTCCGCATTGGAACGACGAATGGGGTTTTCGGGAATCGACACTGTCCCGCGGATCAGGAGCCGGCTACTGCACAGGCTTGCCCGTTTCGACGTAGCCCTTGAGCCGTGTGATCTGTTCGAGCAGCACCGCGTCCACGCCCGAGGCCCAGTCGCCCCAACCGCCCTTGGTCCAGCCGCTGACGGTGTAGATCTCGGTCAACTCGGTGGCGCCGCCCTTCGCCTTGAGGCTCAGCGTCAGCACGCCGGTGGCGGCTTCGGTCTGCAGCGGTCCAAGCGCACCGTTGAGGCGCAGCTCGTGGCCCGGCGCGGCGTAGATCACCAGCATGTGCTGGACGCTGCCGCCGTCCGCGAGCTTCTCGCAGAAGCAACCGCCTGCGCGAGTCTGCAGGCTCAGGTTGGCGGACTTGCCGGAAAAGGTGTGCTGCGGGTTCCACCACTGGTCGATCCTGGACAGGGCGGCGTACACCTTGTCAGGCGTGCTGTTGATGGTCAGGGTGTTCTTGATCTGGAAGCCGGCGGCGTCGGCTGTAACGACGTCGGCGCGCGCTGCGGAGGCAGCGGCAAGGCCGGCTACTAACATGGTTAGGACGCTGAATCGCACGGCACCGCTCCTTCTCGAAGTCAGTGATTACTTTCCCCCGCTGCGAATGATGACATGACTCGCCTGTTTGTCGCATAGCGCGCTGCGATCGACTGCTGGTGCGTAACGCGCGCATCACCAATGGCCTGCTCCACCCTCTTTTTCAGGACGGAGGCCGTGCTTTTTATGTTTCAAATTCAGTAAGACAACGACAGCGAACTCATCCAGGTCAAAGCAGCCGGCTGTTTCGGTGTCGGAATGGGATTGACGGTATAGCTCAGCTGATTGGACAGATAAATGCCGCGCGACAAACGGTGGACATAGGACAGCGAATAGTTGCGGCTGTAATCCACCGCCGTAAAGCCACTTGCCTGTCGCATGTGTTCAAACGATCTGCTCAGTTGATCGAAGGTGTAACCGAGTGCGAACACATCGTAGGACTGACCAAAGGGACCTAGCATGTAGAACGTAATGCCGGCATCGCCGGTGAAGACGTTTCGATCGGGCGGCGCATAGTCGGTCTTTACGTTGACGTAGAACCCGTGAAACGGCTGTGCCGCATCGGTTTGAACCAGCTGATAGTCGCCGACCAGGTAGTAGGCGTAGTTGTGGTTGGCATAGCCGCCGTGGAAATCGGGAAATTGGCTTTCGTTGTACATCACGCCCTGGCGCACCCACATCATGCGTTGCTGAGGCGCGGCATCGGTCTGGTAGCCCAGCTCATTGATGAAGAGCGCCTTGGCACCGGGGATATGCCACTTCAGTCCCCAGAAATTATTGCTGTCCCAATCGGCCTGTGGGCCTTGGGGATCCACGCTGCGCGTCACACCGAAACGGTCGTAAAAGTGTTTGTCAGGCGAAGCCAAACGTAAATTGATCTCGGGTGCGGTCTTGTTGAAGATGAATCCGACCTCGTAAGGAATGGAACTCCCGACACCCGCCGGCGATGTCGTCGAATTGGTGCCCAGGGAAAAACCGTAAAACTGGTTTCCCAGTTCCTCATAACCGTATTGCAGCTGCACCCGCCCCTCATTGAAACGCTGGGTGATGTAGAGGCTGTTGATCGCGAAGCCGGTCGGGTTTTCTCCCGCGTAGGAGAACCATTGCTCGTTCGCGTTGAACACCAGCTGCGATGCCCCGGCGAAACCGATCCGCGACAAATCGTAGGTGGCAGTCAGGAACACATTGGCCCGGTACGTCGAATCCTGGCCGATATAGAGCTGAGGGTGCTGATCATGATTCAACAGATCGAACGTGCCGCCCACATAAACGCCGCCTTGAAGCAACCAGCCGCTATCGGCCATTTTCTGGCGCGATCCGCCCCAATCGGGCGACACTGTTTCGCAGGTGCTGATCGCGGGATTGGTGGTGCCCTGCGGCTGCATCCTGTCGTAACGCTGGCAAGGCGTGACATCGGCATCGATGTTGCCACCGGCATCGGGCGAGTCGGTCAGGAATCGATACTCGGCATGCGCATCAGCGCATAGGACCGATAACGTCAGCAGCAGACCACCTGCCGACACGAGCGCAGCACGGCAACCACTCTTGGACATGGCAATAGGGCGGGGGTATTGAGTTGGGGAAACTCAGCCTCGTCCGCTAACGTAATGACACGCGTGCTTTCGATACAGTGCCAGATGGCATGCCTGGTTCAGAAAACGGATTGGAAGTCGTCATGCGCGATTAACAACCTCTGCGCCGTCTTTCGCTTCCGCAACGTGCTTACCGATTATTTCACTCATGGAACGAGGCAGTCGCCATGCCGCCATGACCGTGCCCGCATGCACGATGCAGAGCAATAGAAACGCCCACGCATAAGCGCTCAGCGACGACTCGTGCAAAGGCTGCATGCCAAGACGCCATCCGAGCAACGTTGCGCAGAGCGTCGTAAACGTAGGTCCGCCGAGACGCTGGACGATATTGAGGGATGTGGTGGCCATGGGCAGCTCGTGCCGGCTCACCGCCGCGTACGCGGCGGATATGGAAGGAATGCCAACCGCACTCTGGCCCACGCCGCGAATGAACAGCGCAATCGCCAGCACGGTGAGATCGAGTGCATGGCTGGCGAGGTAAAGGAAAGGCAAAGTACCGATCAAGGCCAACAGTGCGCCAGCCGCGGAAACATTTCGAATGCCGAAGCGGCTGGTCAGCGCGCCCATCCACGGATAGGTGCACAACATGCCGATCCCCAGCGGCGCCAGGAGCCAACCCATCTCGCCGGGCGAGCGTCCGCAATCGCGAATCAGGTAGATCGGAATGAGCATCTGCCCGGCGAATATCGCTCCGTTGGATAAAAACTGCGTCACCGCGGAAACAGGAAACACGCCGCTCTTGAAGAGCCGAAGATCCACCAATGCGTCATCGCCCTTGCGATTGGCCGTCCAGAAGAACAGGCCAAGCAGGATGCAGGAAACCAGCATCGCGACCTGGCCTGCCGGCGCACCGATGCGGTCCGATCCATAGAGAAAGATCGCCAGGCCGGGCGACAGCAATGCCAGCCCGACCCAATCCAGGTCGCGTGGCCTGACCTGATGCCGATCGTGAGGCAGGAAGATGGCGGCAAGTGCCAGCGCCAACACGCCGACTGGAAAGTTCACGAGAAACAACCAGCGCCACGATGCATGTTGCAGAATCAGCCCCGCGATGACCGGACCCAGGATCGGCGCAAGCAACACCGGCACGGCGGCGTAACCGATCACGCGCGCCATATGCCTGCCGGCGGCGCGCGCCATCATCATTTGCGCCATGGGTGCGAGCAATCCGCCACTGATCCCTTGAATGACGCGAAATCCGATCAACGATTGCGCCGACCACGCCAATCCGCACAACGCGGAGGAAAGGGTGAACGCGGCGAAGCACCACACGTACACCGCCTTCGCACCGATGCGATCCACCAGCCAGCCGCTCATGGGCAACGCCAGCGTCAACGCCAACAGGTACCCGCTTGTGACCCACTGAATGGTCGACAGACCGGTGTGCAACTCGATGGCAAGACTGGAAAGGGATACGTTGGCGATGGTCGCGTCGAGCTGCGCGAGGAACGAACCCAGTATCACTACAGCCGTGATTTTCCAGATCGACGGATGCAGTCGATCGGCCGCATCAAGCGCTTCGGAGCTGGCCTGCGAAGTCACGAACGCCCGGCCGCCTGAAGGTTGCCGCCGTTGATGCGGCCAAAATGCCTGGCCAGAAACAGACTGATCAACAACGCACCCAACCCTGATGCAGCTATCGATTCCACGTCGCGCATGTCGAATTGACCAACGCGAAGAATCAACAGATAGGCCACGACGAAGTTGACGAAACTCCAGATCACGTTGACCGTGGACGACGACAAGCCCTGACCAGGCGGATGCGCGAAAGGCGACTGGAACGGGCGCCCCATCGTGCCGCTCACGAAGTGCGGGATGGCGTTGGCCAGGAAGGCGCCACCGAAGAAATAAGAGAGGTCGTGAAGCCAATTCATCATGATGGAATCCCTTTTCAAGCAGAGCGTTACCGTGCGCGTCGTCTCGTCGCGCGTTTGCGATGCTTACGCGAGCCGGAAGCAGTTCCGCCGCTATGGCTCGCCCAGGCGTTTGATCAGAGGGATTGCGTCGATAAGCGTCTGCAGCTCGGCAGGCTCCATCTCAGCCATCGCGGCGAGCAGCCATTCGCGCTTGGCGATGCCGCGCTGGCGTCTCATTTCGACGCCTGCTGCCGTCAAGGCAAAAAGAATCTGCCGCCCATCGGTGGGATGTGGCTGCCGCCTGACCAGCCCTTCCTGTTCCAGGCTCGCAAGAATCGCCCCCATCGATTGCGGTTTCATCGATTCGGCGCGCGCCAGATCCGCGGTGGTCGCGGCACCGTTCCGATCCAGCCGCGCCAAGGCGCCGAGTTGCGAAAGATTGAGTTCGTTCGGATTCGCTTCCGAACGCAGGCGGCGCAAAAGCAGTCCCACCGCCGCCGTGAGGTCGGTGACGGCGGCTTCCATGGCGGCGCTGGTACGAGTCGACTTGACCATGTCGCCACCATACAACTTAGAAGTTTAACTTGCAAGTTAAACTGACGATTTTGGTGCGAGGGCTGCACGGCCGGAGGCGTCGGCCACGAGCACTCCTGCCTGGCCGAGTTACATCTGATAACCGGGTTTCTTGTACAACTTGCCAGGCGGATCCTGGATATCCGTGCGATAGACCCTCTCGGCCCATTCGTTCGGGTCGATCTCCTCCATGGCCACCGACACGGCCGCCTCGCCGTAGCGGAAAACATCCATTACATCCCGGGTTATGCGGTCCGCCAGGCGCTGCTTCTGCGGCTCGCTTTTGCCTGGCCACAGTTTCACGATGACATGAGGCATGGTTTGGCAACTCGCATCATAGGGATTCGGCAAAAACTTTCCGCGCGATCTCAATGGCAGTGTTGGCACACGGCCATCCGGCATAGAACGCCAAATGCGTGATGAGCTCGATAAGCTCCTCTTTCGTGACGCCATTCTGCAACGCGAACTTCAGATGAAATGGCAGCTCATTGACGCGATAGAGCGCCACCAGTGCGGCCACCGTGACAAGGCTTCGATCACGCTTGGGAAGCGCGGCGCGTTCCCACACCTGTCCGAACAGAACTTGCCGGGTGTAATCGTTGAGTGCGGGCGCGATATCCGCATAAGGACCGGCCGCGGGCTTGGTCTCACTACTCATCGAATCAACCCTCCCTTGCCAAATAGTGTTCGTCGGTCACGTGCTCCATCCATTCGACGGCTTTGCCATTCAAGTACTCCTGGACAGCGATATGCGTCATGGAAGTCGTTGCCGTCGCGCCATGCCAATGGCGATGTCCCGGCGGACACCAGATCACGTCGCCGGCGCGAATGACTTCGATGGGGCCGTCTTCGCATTGCGTCCAGCCGCAACCCGACGTGACGATGAGAATCTGACCCAGCGGATGGGTATGCCACGCCGAGCGGGCGCCCGGTTCGAACGTGACGCTGGCGCAACCCACGCGTGCGGGTTCCGTGGCATTGAAGAGCGGGTCGATACGCACGTTTCCCGTGAAAAAGTCTGCCGGGCCTTTTACCGAGGCCTGCGAACCGCCGCGAACGATGTGCATGTGCTTGTTCCAAACAGGATGGACAAGCAACAGTTTGACGCCGTCATCGGCTATTGATTAGACGGAATAATATGATTGAACATATAACGCGTATTTATAAATCGAGGTGCCACGGCCATGCCTCGCCAGAACCTCAACGACCTGCTCGCTTTTACCGCGGTCGCGCGCACGCGCAGCTTCACCAAGGCTGCAGCCGATCTTGGAATCAGCCAGCCTGCCTTGAGTCACACGATCCGGAGCCTGGAAGCCCGATTGGGTGTGCGACTCCTTACCCGCACGACGCGCAGCGTCGCGCTCACCGATGCGGGCGAGCGTCTGCTCGGTTCCATCGGCAGCCGCCTCGAGGAGATCGAGGAAGAACTCGATGCACTGAGCGTACTGCGCGACAAACCGGCCGGCACGATACGCATCACCACCGGCGAGCATGCACTCACCACGCTTTTATGGCCCAAGCTGCGCCCGTTGTTGCGCGACTATCCCGATATTCATGTGGAATTCGACGTCAGCTATGCACTCAAGGATATCGTCGCCGAGCGATTCGATGCCGGCGTGCGCATGGGCGAGCAGATCGAAAAGGACATGATCGCCGTGCGAATCGGCCCGTCGATGCGCATGGCGGCAGTGGCGTCTCCAGCCTATTTCACCGGAAAGACCAAACCGAAGAAACCACAGGATCTCACCAAACATCGCTGCATCAATCTGCGCCTGCCTACGTATGGCGGACCTTATGCCTGGGAGTTCGAGCGCGGTGGGCGACAGATGCATGCTCGCGTGCAAGGACAACTTGCGTTTAGCACGGCGCCACACGTCCTCGCCGCCTGCCTCGATGGCTTTGGCTTGGCCTACGTGCCGGAGGACATGGTGCTCCATCACGTCAAAGCAGGACGGCTGGTCCGTGTCCTTGAAGATTGGTGTCCGCCGTTCCCCGGCTATCACCTTTACTACCCGAGCAGGCGGCAGCATTCGCCTGCCTTTTCGCTACTGGTGGAGTCGTTGCGTTATCGGTAGCTGGCCATAAGCCGGCCGTATCAGTCAGACCGATTTGACCTCGCCGCCATCCATGCGAAGCATGGCGCCGGTCATCCAGCGCGCGCCGGGCGAGACCAGGAATGCCATCAGTTCGGCGATTTCTTCGGGTTTGCCATATCGGGCAATGCCCGCTTCGCGCGGAAAGTACTCCGTCGCTTCGGCGACGCTCATGTTGTGCAACGGCGCCCAATGTTCGAGATACGAACGGCGGCGACCTGTCATCACCGGACCAGGCAACACGCTGTTGACCTGCACGCCATCGGCGATGCCGCGATCCGAAAACGCTTTAGCCAGCGCGGCGATCGCGGCGTTGATGGTGCCCACGGCGGCATAAGGTGCCTTGGGAAAGATCGCCGAATTGCCCGACGTGAACACCACCGACCCATGGGCTTGCTTGAGTGCGTTCCAAGCCTCAATCGTCAAACGTCGCGCACCATGCAGCTTGAGCGCCATGCCTGCGTCCCATTGCTCATCCGTCATCTCGAACAGATCGATCTGTGGGACGGCGCCGGCAATATTGATCAACGCATCGATGCGACCGAATGCCGACAGCGTCTTCTCAACGACAATCTTCGCCGAGGCTTTGTCTGCGAGATCGAGATCCAGCACTAGCGCTTTGGCGCCCTGGGCCTGAACCGTCTCCGCGGTTTCCTGCAGATGATCGCGACTCCTGGCCACCAGAACCAGCGAACCGAAATCCTTCGCCAGACGAACCGCAGTGGCTCGGCCGATACCCTGGCTTGCGCCCGTGACGATTGCCGTTGAGTTAGACATGACTTTCTCCAAATCCGGCTGCGATGACCGATATCACGCCGCGAAAAATTCGCGGATGGCTTGTGCGATCTCCTTCGCATGCGTTTCGAGCGCGAAGTGTCCCGTGTCGAAGAAACGCACCTGCGCATCCGGGATATCGCGCTTGAACGCTTCCGCACCCGGCGGCAGGAAGAACGGATCGTTCCTGCCCCATACCGCCAGGAAGCGCGGATGGTGCTTGCGGAAATACGCCTGGAAAGTGGGATACAACGCCACATTGCTCTGGTAATCGAGGAAGAGATCCAGCTGCACGTCATCGGCACCCTTGCGCGCGAGGTAGTAGTTGTCCAGCGCAATGCCGTCGGGAGAGACGAGGGATTCGTCCGTCACGCCATGCGTGTATTGCCAGCGCGTAGATTCCGGCGCCAGGAATCCGCGCAACGCTTGCCGGTTTTCTTCGGAGGGGTTCTCCCAATACGCGCGAATCGGATTCCAGCCATCGCTCAATCCTTCCACGTAGGCGTTGCCGTTTTGGGAAATGATGCCGGTGATGCGTTCCGGATGTTTCACGGCCAGGCGAAAACCGGTCGGTGCGCCGTAGTCGAAAACATAGACGGCGAAGCGATCGAAGCCCACCACTTCCGTAAAGCGATCGATGACGCTGGCGATGTTGTCGAACGTATACGTGAACGTATCGCGCGACGGCATATCCGACAAACCGAACCCCGGCAGATCGGGTGCCACGATATGGAAGCGATCGCTGAGCAACGGAATCAGATCGCGGAACATGTGGCCGGAACTCGGGAAGCCGTGCAGCAGCAACAGTTTCGGCTTACCGGGCGAACCGGCTTCGCGGTAGAAGACTTTGAAGCCGTCGACATCGGCGTGACGATAATGGATAGCGCTCATGGCGGATTCTCCTTGGGAAGAATTGATTTACAGGGTTGTGTGGTTGGAGCCGCATCACCAGGGTGTTGGCGAACGGCAAAGCTGTAAGCGCGCTCAAGCCTTGCTTTGCTGCACGGCGTCGACAATCACGCGCTCGACGAGTTCCGGCGCGGTGACGCTCGGTACGTGATCGACGGGATAGGCGCTGATCTGCGCGTTCATGCGTTCGGCCATGAAGCGCTGCGTTTTCTCCGGAATCATGTGATCGCGCTGCGCCACCAGGTACCAGGCAGGCACGCGCTTCCAAAGCGGCTGATCGACGGGAACGGTGATGCAGTTGGGCGAAATCGGAAGCTGCGCGGCGGCGAGCGCCTGTTGCTCCTCGGGGGTGGCGTGCTGCGCGAACGCAGCGCCAAACGCTTCCTTCGGCAACCAGATCCAGCCGTTCTCATCCGGCGCGAGCTTCGGCGCCTTGTCGTCGTGTTCGTTGCGATAGAACACGTCGGCCACCGTCTCGCCTTGGTCCGGCGCGAGCGCCGCGACGTACACCAATGCCTTCACCTTGGAGCTTTGGGTCGAGGCGATCACCGCGCCCGCATACGCATGACCGACCAGCACCACCGGCCCCTCGACCCGTTCCAGCGTCTTGTTCAGAGCCGCCGTGTCGTCAGCCAGGGACGAAAGCGGCAGGCGTGCCGTAACTGCCTTAATGCTTTTTTGATGGAGCAGCCGAACGACCTTATCCCAGCTCGTCTCATCCGCCCATGCACCATGGACCAGCACCACGGTTGCTGCGTTGGTGTTCATTTTCGGCCTCTCCCATGCAGTTGGAACTCGGAACGGGGGCGGCCTGAAGATTGAAATCTTGATAACCGCCTCAACAATGACAAGGAGGTTATTCCTGCAAAAGTAACTTGTCAAGAGCTTTTAAGGGGGTTACTTTGCGCACCAGGAGACAGACCCATGACCCAGCCCATGCCCGCCCTTTTCCTGGCCGACTCGCTCGGACTGGATTTCCTCAATTCCATAGCCACACCGGTCGATACCCCCATCGATTGGCTCGAAGACGGCGAAGGCCTGTTGAGCTGGCTCCGGCAGGCGCACCTGGTGCCGGATGAGGTGATCGACTCGATGCGTGCGCGGGCGATTCCGGGAGAGATCGATCGCCTGGCGGATCAGGCGCGCACGCTCAGGGAGTGGTTCCGACACTTCGTCCGCGCGCACAAGGGACGTCCGCTCGAAGCTGCGGACCTGGCCGAGCTTGAACCGCTCAATCAGTTACTGAAACGCGACGAGGGGTATGACGAAATCATCGCCCCGGAAAGCGACGCAACCTCCACGCTGCGCCTGATCCGCTCGCGTCGCTGGAGTTCGCCCGAGGCGTTGCTGCTCCCGATCGCACAATCGCTCGCGCAATTGGTTTGCGACGAAGACTTCTCTTTTGTGAAAGCGTGCGAAGGCCCGGTCTGCACGCTGCTGTTCGCCGATCACACACGCGGGCACGCACGCAAATGGTGCAGCATGTCGCTCTGCGGCAACCGCGCGAAGCAGGCGGCGCACCGGCAGCGCCTGAAGCCGTCGCTGGCTGGCGGTTGATTCAAGCGGCGACGTTGCGATCTTGTCCGATGGCAATGCGCTGATCGGCGATCGCCATCACGTCGGGCCGGTGCGACACCACGATCAGTATCGTTTGCGGCAGACGCTGCCTGAGTTTCGAAAGCACCTTGATTTCCGAAGCGACGTCGAGCGCGCTGGTCGCTTCGTCCAGTAAAGCGAGACGCGGCTGGCGCAGGATCACTTGCGCCAGCAGCAACCGTTGCAGCTCGCCGCCGGAGAGTTTGCTCGATGCGTTGTCGATGGCGGAATCCAGGTTGCGGTGTGTTTCGGCAAGCCGCCTGGCCAGACCAACATCTTCCAGCACGCTCATCAGCATGTCGTCGGTGGCATCGGGCGCCGCCCACAGCAGGCATTCGCGGATCGAACGCTGCCATGGCCGAACGCTCTGGCTGACGTAGGCGCCTCGACGTACCAGTTCGCAATACGCATCGAAATCGATCGATCGCGCACCGATACGGGCGACGAACTCCTTAGGCTTGGCCATGCCGGCCAGCACATCGACCAGGCTGCTCTTGCCGATACCGGAGTCGCCCGACACCAAGGTCAGTTTGCCGGGCGCGAGTGCGAGTTCGCCGATATCCAGCGTATCGAGCGGCGGCATCAGCCGCACGCGCCCGATATGAAGTACGTCTTCGGCAACGACGCGATGCGAAGGCACACAGGATGACGATGACGGATGCCGATGCATGTACCGCTGCCACAATTCGAACGCGGGCACCGCGGCACGCAATTGCTGGAAGCTTTGCCGCGTGGACACCAGATAAGGCAACAAACGCCCCAGCAGCAGGCACACGGCGATAAGCGAAGCCTGATCGACGCCATGCAGGCGATACGCCAGGACGAAGATGGCGGCGATGCCGACCGCTGCCAGCAACTCCAGCATCAGTCGCCCGGAAGCGATCAGGTACAGCTGACGTTGATAGCCGTGGCGGAGTCGTTCGGAAATATCGCCATAGCTTTCTTTTTCCGCCTGTTCCTTCTCGAACGAGCGCACGTGGCGCAAGCGGCGCGGAAAATCTTCGCTGAGCCAGAACAGGCGCGTCAGGTCCGACACGTATTGCCGGCTGACCTGCGCCTGCTCGCGGCTGCTGATGCGCGACGCCACCAAACCCAAACCAGCCAGCAAGGGCGTCGCCAGAACCAGCGGCGGCGATACCCACAGTGCAAAGGCGACGCTCACGACGGCGGTCACGCCCGCGACCAGCAGCTGCAACAACGCGTTGAAACCCTGGGTGATGATTTCGATGTTGTAGGTAAGCACGTTGGCGATTTCCGCCGAGGTGGCATCGGCCAGCGACGCCAGCGGGGCATCGATCAACCGCGCATGGACCGAGCGCCGCAGATGCATGCCGTAGCGACCGGCAAGACGCGCACCTTGCCGCGCCGCCTGCCAGCGCAGCAATGCAAACGCGATGGTGGCTCCCGCGAAGACGGCTGCATGCAGATCGGTGCCGCCTTGCACATCGAACAATCCGTTGCCGATCGGCAAGGCGTGCCCGGGTTGAACCAGCGGCAACACCAGCACCGCCGCGAGGCTGCCGACCAATGCCGATCCCAGCGACAGCAGCACGTAAACGGCAATGCCAGCCACGCCGACGCTTTTCAGCGTGCTCGCAAACGCGCGCAGCGGTTCGTCCGGCAAGGGCGCATGACCGGACATCGCTACACGTCCTCGCGGCCGTCCGGCCGGGACGGCCGCGATTCCGTTGAAGCTTTGGCTGTACTCAGAACCCCTCTCCTTCCGCATGGCACGCCGCCATGCCCGTAAGTGCGGCGTTCGTGGGTGTCGGTTGCACGCGTTGAAGTCATTTGCCGAGCAGCTGCAGCAATGCATCGACGGATGCTCGCGGATGGCTGCCGCGGCGCAGCCGGTATACACCCGCGTGCCGCAGCTGCTCTTCGAAACGCGACCAGCCCGGCTGCCCGGCGGCATACGGTTGATCGGCCACGAGCCGGCCGGCGATGTCGTGTTCCGGCAATGGATGCAACAACTCGCTCGCATCATCGGCGGCCTGGCTGGATACAAACACCGCACCGACCAGTTTCAGTGGAGCGGTGGCGGGCCGGCCATATCCCAACCTGAGATCCGCCTCGAATTTCGCCGCGCCGCTACGGCGGCGAATGACGGGCGATTCGCTGATCCATCGGCGCGCGCTTTCGTCTTCAACAAATCGCAAGGCATCGGCTTGCATATGCAGGTAATTGGCCACACCGGTTGCGAGCATGTTTTCCGGCTGCACGAACACCGCATCTTCGGCGAGAAAGTCCAGGCCGCGCAGCAGGCTGTGCAAGGCGAGCGTCGATTTGCCCGATCCACTCGCGCCGAGTAACAACACGCCGCGTCCGTCAAGTCCCACGCATGCGGCGTGCAACGGAACCAGACCCACGCCACGCGATGCCAGGGTGAAGACGGCGAATTCGATCAGCTCGTAGCGCAGATGATAAGGACGCTGCAGCATGTCCTCCGATGCCACCACCAATGCCTTGTGCTGCTCGGGCATCAGGACGACGTAATTGCATGCATCCATGATGCCGCACAGGATGCCGGCCCCGGACTGCATCTGCACGGGCGGCGGTTCGGCCGTACTCGGTGCGTTGCGCGGGAGCAGACGCAATTCGATGCGAAATGACGTCGCGGATGTCGGCAGGTGATGCGATGGCAGGCCGCCGTAGGCCTGATCGACCACATGCAGCAGCGCAACGCTGTTGCTCTCGAACAGGAAGCTTCCGCCGAGGATCTGCTTGCGCGTGGAAAACGGCTGGCGCGACCGTTCGCGAAAGGGATCGACGTGGGTTTCGCTTATGCGGGGGCTACAGGTCAAAGCCATAAGGTGTCAGCCGATTCGTGTCCGGCCCTGCGCAGCACGGCACCAGATCCATCCAGATCAATGTGCGGGTGAGTGCGGTTTTTCCCCGAATGGGTTGCGCATCCGACTATTTCGTCGCGCCAGGCAACCGCCGGCGTGCCACGCAGCACTCACGACCAAACAGCGTTGAACGATGGAGCCGACACGCCGGCGCCAACGCCGGTGCTGATGCAGCTTATCCAACGCTACGATCGAGGCTCCTCCCCGATGCTTAAGATCCAGGTAGGCCACTCCTACTTCCTGACATACGATCGGAAACAGTGGGAGCGCGGCAAGCCCTACCCTCCCCTTGCCACCCTGCACCTTGCCGCGCTCCTGCGGGAGATGGGGCATGAGATCGCGTTGTTCGACGCGATGCTCGCCGATGGCGTCGAAGATTATGCAGGCTCGCTCCATCGCGCCCAGCCAGACGTGGTGGTCATCTATGAAGACAACTTCAATTTCCTGACCAAGATGTGTCTCGCCCGCATGCGCGAGGCGGCGTGCCAGATGATCAGCGAAGCGCGTGCCTACGGTGCCCGCGTTATCGTTGCGGGTTCCGACGCATCCGACCAGCCCGACGCTTTTCTTGCAGCGGGCGCGCATGCGGTACTTATCGGCGAAGGCGTCGCGGCGCTGGTCGAACTGATCAACCGTTTGGAACAGAACCCAGGCATCGATGCCGAAAACTGGACATCGGGCATCACCGGGGTCGCCACGCTGGTGAGCGAACAGACGCACGTCACACGCATCGGCGTGCAGCCGCCCGATCCGCGCCTGGTGATCCACCCGGCGTGGGATCTGGTCGACATCGAGCGCTACCGCACGATGTGGCTCGCGCATCACGGCTACTTCAGCCTCAACATGGCGGCGTCGCGCGGCTGCCCCTTCCGCTGCAATTGGTGCGCCAAGCCGATCTGGGGCAACCACTACAAACAACGCAGCGCGCAGGACATGGCCGCGGAGATGACGTATCTCAAACGCATGTTCAAGCCCGACCACATCTGGATGGCCGACGACATCTTCGGCTTCCACATCGATTGGGTGGTGGAATTCGCCGAACATCTGAGTGCCGCCGACGGTTCCGTGCCTTTCACCATCCAGACGCGCGCCGACCTGATCAGCGAACGCATGGCCGCCGCCTTGAAGCAGGCCGGATGCACCGAAGCGTGGATCGGCGCGGAAAGCGGCAGCCAGCGCGTGCTGGATGCCATGACCAAAGGCACCAAGGTCGCCGAACTCATCGCAGCACGCGAACGACTCGGCAAACACGGCATACGCGTAGGCTTCTTCATCCAGCTCGGTTATCTGGGCGAGCAACTCATCGATCTGCTGGCGACGCGCGAGTTGATCACGGCCGCGGCGCCGGACGACATCGGCGTCAGCGTCTCCTACCCGCTGCCGGGCACCAAATTCTACGAACAGGTGAAAGCCCAGCTCGGCGAAAAGACGCATTGGCGGGATAGCGCCGACCTCGCGATGATGTTTCGCGGCGCCTACGACTCCGATTTCTATCGCAGCGTGCGCGATCTCATGCACGAGCAGATCGCCATCCAGCAATCGAAGAGCAGCACGCCGCCGGAACGTTACGACGAAGCGCTTTCCACCCTCGATGTCCGTTGGAATGCGTTGCTCGCTGTCGAACAACAGCACCGCACCGAACATGCGACAACGTCGCTCGCCACCGCATCAAGCCACACCCGACCGCCACGCCATGTTGCCACCGCTCAAAACCGTTAAGGCCGGCTTGTATCGCACCACCGAAGCGCTCGCCGCCGAACTGGCGCTTGCGCGGCCGGGCACGCCGACGCCCGCGTGGAGCGATCTCGAATGGCGATTGGCTTCGGCGGCGGCGGTGGCGCACGGCGTTTCGCCGCTGCTCTCCCGGCTTTCCTATTGGCAGAACCCGGGATGGAAACAGTTTCTCGCCGAGCAACGCGAGCATGTCGAACATCGCCAGCAACGCATCGTCTCGCTGCTGGCGCAGATCGATGCCGAAGCGCGCGCCGCCGGCCTGGCCATCGTGCCCCTGAAGGGTTCCGCGCTGCACGCCATCGGGATGTATGCGGCCGGTGATCGGCCCATGGCCGATATCGACCTGCTGGTGCGCGAAGCGGATACCGAACGCGCCTCCGCGCTGCTGGAAGAGCTCGGCTACGTCGAATCGTACGCGCAATGGAAACATCGGGTATTCAAGCCGTCGGACGGCGAAGCGTTCGCGGGCCTTGGCGAACATCGCGATACGCCGGTCAATATCGAACTGCATACGCATATCCAGGAACGGCTGCCGATCTCCACCATCGACATCACCGACCGGATCTACCCGAAGAAGCCGCATCCCGGATTGAATGCCTATCCTTCGACAGGTGCGCTGATGAGTCACCTGTTGCTGCACGCAGCCGGCAATATCTGCGGCCGCAGCCTACGCCTGATTCACCTCAACGACATCTCCCTGCTGGCCACGCGCATGACCACGCGCGACTGGGACGCGCTTTGGGATACGCATGCCACCGAAGCGCCGTGGTGGGCACTGCCACCGTTACGACTGGTGACACGCTATTACCGCCAAGCGATTCCCGATTCGGTGCTCAGGCGCGTCGAGCGCGATTGCAATGTCCTGCTGCGCGCCGTGTCAAGGCGGCAGACGCTGACGCAGGTTTCGTGTTCCGCATTATGGCTGCGTGCGCTGCCAGGCATCGAATGGTCGCGCTCGGTCGGCGAAGCAGGGCATTGCATCCGAAATCGCATCAAGCCCACCCAAGAAGCCGTGAAGGAACGTGCCGACATGGTACGCACGCAGGTCTGGTTGCAGGGCCAAAGCTGGGTGACGTTGAATCACGGCCGCCGCGTGCTGACCTGGCTGACGAAACCGGTGCCTCGTATGGATACCTTGTATGTCGTGCGTGCGGCGCTGGAATCGACCAAGCTCGCGGTTTAGAGCCGCTCGCTACGTTTTGTTGATGGCTCTTAGCGCGCGATGCGCAGACCGCTGCTGAAACGCGCCGCGAGCAGCTGGTGATAGAGCGCCTCGAACATGCCCGCGGTGTAATCGGCATCTTCGGCCATCGCACGGCGTTGCGCCTCGCTTGCCAGATGAAGTCGCAACTCCTCATGCGCCAGCACATGCTGGATCGCACGCGCCAGCGCTTCCCAATCGCCCACCGGCACGGCACACGCGGCCTGCGGCGACCATTCGGCGATATGCCCTACCGCGGTCCCGACTGTCGGCACACCCAACACTGCAGCCTCCAGCAGTACCAGCGGACCGGCTTCGTGCAGCGACGACATCACCAGCAGGTCCGCCGCTGCCATGATCGGCCGCAACTCGCGCTGCGTCTTGAAGTCGAGAAAGCGGATGTACGGCTCCAGGCCAAGCTGATGCGCCAGCCGGTCGATCTCGCCTTGCAGCGTATCGACGCCGACCATGTCCATCCGGAAGTTGACGCCGGCTTTCGCCAGCGCGGCGAGCGCGCGCAGCAGCGTCGGCTGATCCTTGACGCGATTGAGACTGGCGACGTGGACAAGCCGGGCCTGCGCGCCGGTGCGGCCGCGCGGGGAAATGGGTGGCCACTGCTTCAGGTCGACGCCGAGCGGTATGCGCTCCGCATGCAGGCCGAGGCCGCGCAGCGAGTCGATGATGGGCGCGCTCGCCGCCGTGATCGCGTCGGCGGCGCGCAATACCAGCGCTTCGCGCAGCCGCCCTTTCCACTTCTGCCGACCGCCATAACCGATCTCGTGCAACGCGACGAGCTCGCCGCCTGCGATGTGCACCACGCTAGGCAATCGCAACCACTTCGCCGCCGCCACGGCGACGAAGCTGCAGGAGCCCGAGAAGATCGCGTGCACGAGATCGAAAGGAGCCTTTTGGTGTTCGGCATGAATGGCCTTGATGGCACGAAGCCGCGTCCAACCGTCGCCGATGTTGTGAATGGTGGCGCCGGCAAGCTTCCAGCGATCCGGCGCGGCTTCCTGCCGCAAGGCAAACACATGCACGTCGTGGATACGCGCCAAGCGCTCGATCAAGGCAAGCAGCACGGGGATCACCCGGAATTCTCCGCTGCGATCCACGCCGCCCGGAACGACCAGGGCCAGTTTCATCGCAACCCCCGTGGCTGGTCGCCGAGCACTTGCGCATAGGCCTCGGCCCACTGCCGTCCCACCGCCGGGAATGAAAGCGCGGCGTCGAAGTGTGCGCGCACCCGTTCCGGCAACTGGCGATGCGTTGCCGCATGAATCAATGCTTCCGCCAATCGCGTCGCATCGCCGCACGGCCACAGATGCCCGACATCGCCAGTCAGTGCGCGGAACGATGGGATATCCGTGACGACTGGCGTGACGCCACACGCCATGGCTTCCAGCAACGCATAGCCGCAGCTTTCGCTACGACTTCCCGAGACATATATATCCGCCGCGCGCATCAGCCATTCCACACGCTGATGCGCCACCTTGCCCAGCAGATGCACGCGCCCGGAAAGGTGTGGATCGCGATCGATGCGTCGTTGCACGGCCGGCAGCAGCGGCGCATCGCCGAAGACGCACCACAATTTCAGTCCCGGCAGTTTCGTCGCGGCCTGCGCGACGCCGTCGAGCACGGTCATGGGATCCTTGCCGGCGCTCAAATGTCCCACCCACAGGATGCACGGATCGCCATAGAGCCCCGTTTCCGCGCGGGCGCGGGCGCGGCTGCCGCGCGTGAAGCGGCAACTGGATTCCGGTATGGCGAATACCTGCGCGCGGGGATCGAGCAAATGCGCGTCGGTAAAAGGTTGCGCGAGTTCCGGTGCGGTGAATGCAACGCCCGAGGCAGCCTTGTACCAGCGCCGCCACTGCGGTCGTCGCCACCAGTGCGGCGGCCGGTTGGCGTGATCCTGGAAAAGGATCGGCAGATCCGGCAGGTATTGCGCGATGGCGAATGCATCTTCGGCGAAATCCAGGCCATGCACATGCAGGACATCCGCCTTGATGTCGTCGATCAGATTCGCGAAGCGACGGCCGCGACTTATGGCGGTTTCCGCATCGCGAATGTCGCTGAAGTGATACCCGATGCCGTTGTGGACCACGTGAACCGGTTGCGTGGTCGCCTGGATCACCGACACACGCGTGCCGGAACTGGCGACCGCTTCGGCGACATCCACCAGCGACGGCCATTGCCTGAAAACCTCGGTCGCGCCGAGGCCCTCCGGCACCGGAACGAAGTTGATCTGCGCAACATGCAACGCCGGCATTCGCCTAGAGTCCCGAAACCTGCGGCATGCGCAGTTTTACCAGGCGATTGGCCAGCTCCAGCTCCCACGGCCGGTTGTATTTGCGGTAGCTGTAACGCCACGACGCGGCCACGCTGAGCGTGCGCTTGGCCCAGCGCGGCGAACGCAGGTCCTGCGCCGTGGGATAACGGCAACGCAGTACCGTCACGAAGTCGCGGATGCGGCGCCGCAGCTTGTCGGTCAGCCATGGCGCATCCGCGTGGCAGGCGTAGTCGACCCAGTGTTGCTGCGTCCATTCTTCCGGCGTCTTCGGAAAGACCACCGGTTCGCCGTTGACATCGAGCAGAGGCGCTGAAGGCCGCTTGCCGCGATCCTTTTCGTGACGACTGCTTTCGGGCAACGGCGTGTAGACGTAGACGATGATCTCGGACTGCGGATTGATGCGCTTCAGCTCGCGGATGAACTCGAACGTGTGCTCGGTTTCTTCTTCCGTGTTTTCCGGCGGCCCCACCATGAAGGACAGTTCGGGAATCACGCCGTTGCGCCGGCACAGTTCGGCCACTTCCAACGTCTGATCGGGACGCGTGCCCTTGCGGATGTCCTTGAGCATCTGTCCGCTGGGCGATTCCGCGCCGATGTAAGCCATGCGCAGACGGCTCTTGCGCACCAGCTTCCACGAACTCTCCGACAGTTTCAGCAAGGCGTCCGAGCGCGCGTAGCACCACCACGGCAGTTCGAGCTTGGCCATGACTTCAAGCAGCGGCACCATGTCTTCTTCGCGGTCGAAGAAGTTGTGGTCGAAATACTGGATCGAATCGGCGCCCAGCTCGTACTTCAGATAGCTGAGTTCGCGCTCCAGCCGCGTGGTGGCAGGCAGCGCCGTGGCGCCGCCGAACATCGCCGCCACGCCGCAGAACGTGCAGCGGAAGCGGCATCCCACCGAAGCCTGATGCGCGGCGGTACGTCTTCCAAGGAAGGTGCGCGCGAGATAACGACTGGGATCGCCGAGCTTGTCGTACGACAGCACGGTGTTGGGATCGGCGAGCGAGAACCGACGGCTCGGGTTGTGGACGATCTCGCCGTCGACCTTACGCGACAGGCTGCCGATCTTTGCCAGCGACGATGCATCACCCGTACTCAGCGCCGTCATCAGCGCCGGAAAACTTTCCTCGCCCTGCCCACGGATGGCGTAATCGACATACGGCGCGGCAAGCGCCGTATCCGTGTAAAGCGTGGGGAAATAGCCACCCCACACAATGGGCATGTCGGGAAAATGTTCGCGCACTGCCTTCGACACTTCGATCGACGGCGCCATCTGCGGACCGCCCATCACGCTGATGCCCACGGCATCGAAGCGGCGCGTTCGCAGTGCGTGCAAGGTGTCGTTGACGAAATCGCGGTCGACATTGCCGTCGATGATGTCGCTGCTGCCGCTCTTGTCGAGCGCGGCGGCGAGGTGCAGCAGCGACAGCGGAAACCGCGCGCTGGAGCGCGACGTGACGGTCGGATTGATCAGCAGCGTATGCGGGCGCGTCATTGGTGCGTATCGAGGGCGGTAAAGGTCATGGCGTTCTCCGCAGCTGGAATACCAGGGCCACGGGAACTTCCAGTGCCATGCGGTCGAAGTGGGCGTCGCCGGGGACGTCTTCCGGATCGAGCATGGGTTCCAGCACTTGCTCGATGTCCAGCCCGACGTGGGCGCAGGCGGCGTGCCAGTGACTGTAGCGATGCGCTTTATGCCGCACGGCATAGCGCTGTCCATCGCATTTGAAGTCGCGCAGCCATCCGAGCGCGTGGCCGATCGGATGCACGTCGCTGCACAACACCGTGCCGCCAGGGCGCGTCACACGGCACAACTCGGCCAGCGATTGTTCGAGGTCGTCGAGATGGCCGATCACCAGGCCGCAGATGGTCAGGTCCGCCCAGGCGTCGGGCGTCGGCAGCGAGGTCAGGCTTCCCTGCACAAGGCGCACGTCCGCGTCGAAGCGATACTCACGCAATTCCTGCGCCGCGCGTTGCAACATTTCCAGCGACAGGTCCACGCCCTTCACGCGCATCGCGCCGCGCTGCAGCGCGTGCAGCATGTAACGGCCGCTGCCGCAGCCGGCGTCGAGCACGGTTTGTCCGTGCAGTCCTTCCGGCATCAGCGCGAGCATGGCGCGCTCCTCGGCCTGCATGACCGGATTGTGGGCGCGCGCCGGGTAATTCGGTGCCCACAAGGCATAGGCTTTTGCCGGCGTAAGGACGGGCGTGTGCGGCATCAGTGATACCTAGCCTCCACGGCGACATCGCACGCGCGTTCGTCCCAGTCGGCGATGCGCTCCAGTCCTGGCTCGAGTGCGATCAGCGCGGGTTCGGCGAGATGTTTGGCGAGCAGTTTCGGTTTGCCATCCAGCTTCACCGGCACGGCTTCCGTGCCGGTCACCGCGAACCATTCGGCGAAATCGGTATCGGCGATTTGCGGAACGCCATCGCGCACCACCGCGCGGATCTGGCTGCGCTCGATGCCCACGAGACTGCGAACCGCGTCGCCGCCGCGATCCTCGGCGATCACCAGATCCGCATGCGCGCCAGGCAGCAGCGCGCCGCGCGATGGAAGTCGCAGGATGCGTGCCGCCTGTGTGGTGGCAAGTCCAAGCAATTGCGCTGCACCGAGTTCGCAGGTATCAACGATGGCACGCCATTCGTCCAGCAGATCGCGCTCGCCGCTGAGTCGCGAATCGCTGCCCAGCGCAAGCCGGCCGGCTTCGCACAAACGACGCGGATCGAGCGAGCGTCCCAACAAGGTGCGATTGCTGCCTGGACACCAGATCACTGCCGCGCCGCAGGCGATCACGCGCTCGATGTCCTGCTCGCGCAAACCGACGCCATGAATCAGAACGCTGTTGGCCGACAGACATCCCAGCATGTCCAACTGTGCCAGCTCTGTCTGCGCGACCGCATCGGTGCCTTCGGCCAGGTGAATCATCCAGGGCCATTCCGCCGGCGTCGCCAAAAAGCTCTGCTGCACCGGCGGGCCATATTCCTGCCAACCGAGCGTATAGCTCCAGCCGTAGTTGCGCAGCAACGCCACGGGAAAATCCGGCTCGTCGAGTACCGGATGCCAGGGATCGTGATGCGCCACGCAAGTGGTACCGGCAAGCAGGTTCTTCAGCGCGCCGTGCCGCAGGCGCAGCGCTTTGGGTATCCGCAGCGCGGCCGAAACATCCGCATCCTGAAAATGTGCCTGGAACGCCGCGATCCAGGCATAGCTGTTCGGAAAAGGTATATCCGGTATCAGTGGAGGCACGGCATTGACATGCAGGTGGTCGTGCGCATTGATCAGGGCCGGAAAAATCAGGTGATCGCGAAGATCGAGCTGATACGCCCATGCCGCCCTGGACGAACCGACGCGTCCTGCGCGTATCGGCAACGGTGCGCGCGTCACACCTTCCGGCGTCACCGTAGCCGCGAGGCAAAGACTGGCGTTCGTTCGTACGGGCGACGTATTCACGGATTCAGCGCCGACGCATCACGATAAGGAAGTGATCGCCCATGTCGCGCAGCAGCGGCAGCGCACCGTAGCGATCGTCGAGCCGGCCCAGGCGCTCGAACCTCTCGCGATGGCGCCGGTAGACATCCACCAGATAGGGTGGCGGCATGAACAGGCTCAGCGCCCGGTAGCTCTCGAGCGAAAAATGATCGGCGAAGGCGCGATAGAACTCGCGCGGCAGGTAGTAATACGTCCAGATGGTGTGGCGATTCATGCCCACCGCCGTCGCGCCGCGCGCAGCGCGCACGGTCGCACGCTTGATGCGGCCCTTCAGCGCGTAGTACCCGACTTCCCACGGGCAGATCCGCCCGATCACCGAAAACACCAGCATGCCGCCCGGCCGCAGCAACCGTTCGCATTCGGCCGCGACGACGCGCAGATCGGGTGCGCAATTGAGCGGACCGAAGTTCGAGTAGACGGCGTCGAACCGGTCGTCGAGCCGGTCGAGCTGATGGATACCGACATGCATCGCCTGCACGCGCGACATAAGTCCTGCTTCGTCGGCGCGTGCGCGCGTGCGCGCGACCATTTCCGGCGACCAGTCGGTGGCGACGACGTGATGACCTTGCCGCGCGAACTCGGCCGCATCAATGCCGGTGCCGCAACCGAGGTCGAGCAGGCGGGAACCCGGAGGCACGGCATCGCGCACGGTATCCCACAAGGTCAGCCGCATGCGCTGGATCAGCTCGTTGTTGCCACGAGGACCGTCGTAGTCGGCCGCGACGCTGTCGAAGGCGCGTTGCGTATCGAGCAGTTGCGTCTCGTCGAGCGCCATCGTCATGCTTCCGGTTTCAAGTTTGTATGCTCTGCTCACTTCGATTTCCGTTCCACCAGATGGCAAGCGACGCCTTCTAATCCGTAAGTGCGTGAACGGGCTTTTTTGGTTGAATGCTTTTTCCGAGCGCATGCCGCGTTGTTGCGGCACGCCGCAAGGCATTTCGCGCAATCGCGGCCAGGGCTCCCAGGAGCAAGCCGAGCACCAGGCCCACGGCCCACATCAACACGGGATTGGGAAACGCCTGCCTGTCCGGCACGTACACCGGCCACATCAGCGATGTGTCGTAGGTGTATGCAGCGCTGAGACGATCGGCGAGCTCGCCTTCCGCCTGCTGCAAGGCGTGCACTTCTTCGTTCTTGCTGGACAGCAACGCGCTCGCCAGCACGGAGCCCGGTGCATTCTTGCCTCCCGCGTCGCCTTGGTTGCCCGGTGCGGCCGCCTGCTGCAGCCGGTCGCGGTCGGCCAGGGCAGCCTGCAGCTCTTTCTGCACTTCATCGAGATGCCTATGCGCACGCGCCAGCGGCATGGCCTCGATGCGCCGATGGATCGCCTGCAACTGGGTCATCGTGGCGGTAGCAAGCTGATCGGCCTGTTGCGGCGAATACGCGCGCAGGGTCAGCTTGATGAGCGGCCCCGCATACGGCAGCGGCTCCAACTTCAGGCTCTTGCGATAAAGATGGGCGTCGCGCGCGTCCGGCGAGAGGCCAACGCTTTTCACCACATCGTTCTGGAAAGACAGGAGTTGCAAGCGCTCCATCACGCGCTGCAAGGGTTCGGCCTTCGGATCCTGGCCGGGCGGCACGGCACCCACCTGTCCGATCTGGATCCAGGCCGTCGCTTCCCATTGCGGCCTGGCGACATGGATGAAGGCAAAAGTCGCCGCCAGCACCAGCAGCAACGGCGCCGCAAACCATTTCCATTCGCGGACCAGGATCCGCCACGTATCGATCAAGTAAATTTCATCGTGTTCCATCGTCTTGGACTCACTGCAACGTTGGTGAAGACATCGTTCGAGCGACTGTCGCGGCATGTTCCCTCTCCACCGACGGCGCCCTCCTGTTCGGCAACCACGCCGCGAGCATTTGCATGACCATGCACAGCACGACAAAGCCGATGTTGGTCCACGTGAATGCCTGCGGCGCGAACGGCGACATCACGCAGACATACGACATGCGCAGAAAGACGAGCCACGCGAACAACGAAACCGGCGGATGCAGGCGCCGCACGCTCCACCACAGCATGGCGTACAGCGTGAGGATCGAAGCCACCGCGCCCATGGGACCCAGCGCCATGAGGAACGGAAAGAACTCCGTGCCGACGTTGATGTTGGGCGCATCCAGCGGAATGCTCGTTCCGGCCGTCGCGATGGACCCCGCCATGGGAACCACCTGATTGACGAGGAAGCTGGCGTTCGAATAATGCTTGGCCAGCATCGCTCCAAAGTTGTACGGGCCGGCGGTGACGTAAAGCAGCAGCCATTTGATGCCCTGGGGTGCGTCGCGATACATCGCACTGAAAGGCAGCGTGACGGTATCCAGCGTGCCCGACCGCAGGATGCCCAGCACCGAAAAAGCGGCGGCGCCTGCCACGGCCAGAAAACCGACGCTCTTCCACGGCAACGGCCTCGACTCGTCGCGCCGGAACATCACCACCAGCGCGAATGAGAACAGTGACGCGAAGATCCGGTTGCGGTCGATCACCAGCACTGGAAAAGCCAATCCCGCGACAACGAGCAGATTGCGCAACCACTTGCTCCGCGCACAGAGCAGCCCGATGGGCGGCAGCGCCCAGCACATGTCGGAAATGTGCCGAATGTGTTCGTGCCCGCCTTCCATGCTGGCGTAGGACGACGGATTGTCGATCAGCGGAATGGGAAACAGCGTCAGGTCGAGCAGGCAGAAGAACATCACTCCGCACGCGAACGCCATGGCAACGAACGACTCGCGCGTGCCGATGTAGCTGCCTGCGCGAAACTGGGCAAACCCGGGAAGCCGCGATCCGAACAGCGCGTCCACCAGCATGATCGCGAGCGCGGTGACGGCCAGCAGCAACACGCCCTCCAGATAGCTTTCCGACAGGTCGTAGGTGAGACACGTGAGTCCGCACGACAGCAGGATGGGAAGCGAGAGATAGGTGGAAGGAAGGCGCAGCATGCCGTCAGGCCTCCTTGATCACCGAATGAGCCGTCGGCAATCCCAGTTTCGAGACCAGGATCAGCGACAGATACATCGTCATATGAAACACGAGCAGCAGCAGGCGCCGCTGCAGGAAGGCGATCTTGGCGCCGATGAAATGGGCCTGCGCCTTGAGCAGCGTCCGGTAAGGCTCCTCGAACAGGTGCGCGCGGCGCATGGCGACATGGCGCGATTCGATCAGGTTGACGACGCGCGTTTCCCGATGCCGCGTCTTGCTCAGATTGTTGCCGTGGATGCGATACGCGCAGACGGTGACATCGATGAAGCCCAGCCCGTCGCGCGCTGCCAGGCGCAGGAAGAAATCCCAGTCGTCGATGCGTAGCCCTTCGGTCCAGCGATCGACCGTATCGAGCGCATTCTTTCGAACCAGCGCGACCGGTCCCCCGATGGCCCACTGGCTGATGACGGCACGGCGTATGCCTTCGTTGGAGCGATAGAGCTTCTTGTTCGCGCCGTGGAGATCGTGCATGCCGCTGCCATGCAGGATCAGCCCGTTCTCATCGACGACGATCGAATCGCCCACCACCGCCTTCTTGAACGGATGCGTCATCAGATAGCGAACCTGGGCTTCCAGGCCACCCGGCAGCAGGTAGTCGTCGCTGGCGCCAAGGCGGAGAAATTCGCCGTGAGCGCGGGCCGCCAGTTCGTTCAAGGTCGCGGCAATGCCCCGGTTGGCGCGGCGCACATATTCCACGCGCAGCTTGTCGCCATGCCGGGCCATCCATTCCACGATGCGTTCGTGCGTGCCGTCGGTGGAACCGTCATCGATGATGATGATTTCCTTGGACGGATACAGGTCTTCCAGCACGCTGTCCAGGCAGCGTTGCACGAAGCGTTCGTGGTTGTAGGCGGGAATGAGCACCGAGACCAGCGGCATGGTCTGCGGCTTCGTCGGCATGGCGTCGGCCACGGTCATGTTTCCCCCAGATAACGTCGCGCCACCAGCACGTTGAACACGAGATAGAGCAGATAGTTGACCGCGAAGGCGTACATGGCGCCGACGAGTCCGAAGTAAGCCGTGAACAGGTAGACCAGCGCGAGGTAGCTGACGGCGAACACGCATTCGGAGATCACGAACAGCCGCGTCATCGCCTTGGCCAGCATCAGATACGAAAGCACGAACGAGGCGATCTTGACGACGTCGCCGATCAGCTGCGGACCGTACAACGCATTGGCGGCGGTGAAGTCGGCGCTGAACAGGAGATGGGTTACCCAGTTCCGCAGCACATACACCACGGCCGCCAGCACGATGACGGCGGGCAGCAGATGGCGATACGCGCTGCGTAGCTCCAACGCCAGCGAGGCGCGTTCGTGCGTCGACGCCAGCTTGGGCAGGTAGTAGATGTTGATGGCCGTGGTGAGGAACAGCAGATACGCATCCGACACCTTGCTGACCGCCTGCCAGTAGCCGACCTGCTCCCAGCCGAACTGCAGCGCCAGATGATTGCGCACGGCGATGTTGATCAACGGCGGCAACAGCGCGGAGGTGAGCGTCATCACTGAAAATGCCGCCAGCCGCGTGGTCATCTCGCGATCGAACCGCATGCGCAGCATGCTGCGGCGGAAATACGGGCTGCGCCACCACGCGGGCAAACCGACGACCAGCGTCAGCACCTGCCCCACCACCAGCGCCAGCAGCGCCCCATAAAGATGCAACCAGCGCGACAGCCCGACGACCATCACCACGCCGGTCGCCGAACCCAGCACTTGCACAAATGCGAGCCGGCGCACGTCCATGAAGCCGTTGATCACCGCGAGGATGTAGTTGACGAGCGCAATGCCGAGTTGCGCGACGGCGAGTATGCGGATCAGGCTTTCGTAGTGGGAATCGCCCAACAGCCACAGTGCGATCTGCCGGCTGAAGAGCAGCGCCGCGCATCCCATCAGGCACGATGCACATAAGGCATACCAGAGCGCCGCCGACAGCAGCCGCGACAGCCGCTGCGCGTCGTGGCGATATTCGGCGACGTACTTGACGATGCCCGCGCTGATGCCGCCGCCGGCCAGCACCGCGAGCAGCGACATCAGGCTCATGAACTGCCCGAGCTTGCCGACGCCTTCCGGCCCCGCGAACCATGCCACCAGCTTGATGACCACCAGGCCCGCGGCCAATCGCGCCGCGGTGGCGATGGTCGTATAGAAGCCGGTGCGCACGAAATTCATGGCGGGCACTCGAACACCTGGCATGCGGCGATGACCCGGTCCACTTCGTCGTCGCGCAGCGTCGGCCCCATCGGCAGGCTCAATACTTCGTCGTGCAATCGCTCGGTCAGCGGCAGGCGGACGTCGCGCAGCGACACATACGCCGACTGGCGATGCGGCGGAACCGGGTAATGCACCTGGCTTTGTATGCCAAGCCCATGGAGGTGCTTTTGCAACGCATCGCGATAGGCGCAGCGCACCACGAACAGATGCCAGGCGTGCTGCTCTTCGCTCCGCGCCTGCGGCAAGCGGATATGCGGATGCCGGATACCGTCCCGATAACGTTGCGCCACATGACGGCGGCGCGCGATGTCCTCGTCCAGGTATTTCAACTTCACGCGCAGCATGGCGGCCTGCATTTCGTCGAGCCGCGAATTGACGCCCTGAAACAGATGCCGGTACTTCACGTCGGAGCCGTAGTTGCGCAGCGCGGCGACTCGATGGGCCAGCATCGAGTCGTTGGTGACGACCGCGCCGCCGTCACCGAGCGCGCCGAGATTCTTGGCGGGAAAGAAACTGAAGGCCGCGGCATCGCCGAACGCGCCGGCCTTGCATCCGTCGCTGCTCGCGCCATGCGCCTGCGCCGCATCTTCGATCAGCAACAACTTGTATCGACGCGCCAGCGCAAGCAGCGCGGGCATGTTCGCCAGCTGCCCATACAGGTGCACCACCATGATGGCGCGCGTGCGCGGGCCGATGGCGGCTTCCACGCTATCCGGATCGAGGTTGAAGCTGGCCGCGTCGGGCTCCACGGGCACCGGCACCATGCGATTTTCGGTGATCGCCAGGAAGGTGGCGATAAAGGTGTTGCCGGGCACGATGATCTCGTCGCCCTCGGTCAGCGCGCCGAGTTCCTTGTAGCCGCGCAGGATCAGCGCCAGCGCATCCAGTCCATTACCTACGCCCACCGCATGGCGCACGCCGCAGTAGGCGGCGAACTCTCGCTCGAACGCCGCCACTTCCTCGCCGAGCACATACCAGCCCGAATCGATCACGCGTGCGGCGGCCGCCTTCAGCTCGTCGGCGTAACGGGCATTGATATCCCTCGCACTGAAAAACGGAACGTCCATCAAAGCTCCCACTCGTAGAAATCGTGCACGACGGCGCGTGCGCCGAAACGTTCCTTCTGCGTGATCAGGCCGCCATTGAGATGCCGTCCTTCCTGCTCGGTCGAAATGCCGAAGCTGAAGTAGATCCTGTCGGCGTAGACATGGCCGATGAGTTCGCCGAGAAGCAGGCTGAGGGCGTTGAGGTCGCGCCCTTCGTCCGACGCGGCCATGTACTGGGTGTGCACGGTTCGGCCGAAGTCGTAGACGAGCACGCCGGCAAGCAGGTTGTCGTCGACGCGCGCTTCGTGCAGCACGATGCGGTCGGGAAAGCGCGCCTGCAACAACTGCAGCTCCGGCAGGCTATGGGTCGGCGCGGCATCGTGCTTGCGCAAGGTCTCGGTCAGCAGCGCATGAAACGCGGCCAGATCGCTACCGATCCGCAAGTGCACGCCGGCCTTCTTCGCCTTGTTGATCGATCGCTTGCGCGCATCGGCGAAGCGAAACGCCTCCCGCAACGACACGACGGAAGAGATATCGCGCCGCTTCAGCCTCGCGCCCAGGCGATGCAGGGCGTAGAGATCTTCTTCGGCGGGGTAGGCATGGAAAACGTGCGGGATGGCCTTGTAGACGATGCGCTTGATGCCCAGCGAACGATAGTGCTCGCTCATTTGCTCGAAGACGGCGAGCGTCGATTCCGCGCGCAGGTCCTGCGTGGTGATCAATCCGGCATAGGTCAGGCCGCCGTGGCTCACCACGACGTCGTCTTTCAGGTTGGCGGGAAAGACGGCCTCCACCTTTCCGTCGCGCTCGATCATCAGCGATCGGTCGACGAAGCGATCCGCGTGGTAATCCATATAGCCGCGCCGATGCAGAAAATTGCCGTTCCTGGAGCGCTCGACGAGCGCATCCCAGTCCACGGCATGAATCGGCGCGTACGGCTTAACGGTGTACATAAAATCCACCGTTCGCATCGTCATCATGGAATTCGGCGACGCCGAAGCCGTCGATGCCCATGTCGTTGCCGTTGTAGAACATCAGCAGTTTGCCGCGATGGCGGATCAGGGTGGGATAGCAGATGACGCGCGAATCCCAGCCGCTCTCGGACAGGGCCACGCCAAGCGTTTCGTCGTGGCGCTCCCAGCGGATGCCATCCTCGCTATAGGCGACTCCCGGGAAATATTCGCCGGTGACATTGCCGCGCGTGAAATACATGACGTACTTGTCGCCATCGCGATAGACGCGCGGCCGGCCGATACGATATTCGGTGCCGCTCGGCTGCAGGCATATATGGTCTTCGCGCGGAAGGATGCGCGGATCGTCCGTCTCCGCGCAGCGAATGTGATAGCGCGGAAAGGGACGGCCGTCGATGGTTTCCCAATCGTCGCCGACGGCGTACCACATGCGCCAGCGGCCGTTTTCCCGCAGCACCGAATGCACTGCGCCGATGGTGCTGCGACCATGCGCGCGGTCCAGGATCGGCGTTTCCTGTGCACGCTCGAAATGAAGCCCGCCGTCGCGGGAGATCGCCAGGCCCGTGAAGGCGAGGAATTTGGCTTTGGCGACGCGCTGAAAGCCCACGTAGAACATGTGCAGGCCATCGGGCGTATCGACGATATCGCCGAGGATCATGCCGTTGTCGTCAAAACAGCCATCCCGGCCGATATCGAGCACGGGCTCGGCGCCGACGTGCACGATGTCCGTCGGATCGTCCGCGCTTACATCCACATAGCCGATGCGGCTGACGCCATAGGCATCGCGAAAGCCCGCGTAAACACGAATGAGTTCGTCGCTGATGCGCCAGGGCGTCGGGGTGAGCGCCGAATGGCGCATCCATGCGCCCACGCTGTGCAGCGCGGTCTCGAAGACCAGGCCTTTCTTGATCCATGCGCCCATGCGCTGTCAAAGCCTCACGGCGAGACTGGATTTGTCCGGTATCGCGCGAGCCGGCGAGCCCACGTAGATGCGCCCCGGCTCGGTATCGCGCGTGACCAGGGCGCCCGCGCCTATCACGTTGTCCTGCGCGACCTTGACCTGGTCGTTGAAGGTGGCATTGACGCCGATGAAGCATCCCTCGCCAATCACGCAATAACCCGAAATGACCGCGTGCGAGGCGACGAACACGTTGTCGTGCACCACCGTGCGGTGCCCGACGTGGTTGCCGCTCCACAGCACGCAGTTGTTGCCGATCCTGACGAAGGGCTGGATGACGTTGTTTTCGAAAATGAAACTGTTTTCGCCTACCTCGGCGTTGTGCCACAGGAAGGCGTGCGAACTGACGTAGGTGGCGAATCGGTAGCCTTTGCGCTTGGCATCCTGATAAAAGCGCGTGCGCAGGCGATTGAGGTGGGTGGCGGGGATCGCGACGAACGCTTCGTAGTCGGCCGGAGGGTATTGCGCCTCCAATGTTTCGTACGGCACGACGGGACGATCGGCGAGCGTGGACTCTTTGAGATAGTCGCGCTCGACGCTGAACGCGACGACGTCGTAATCGCTGTCATGCGTGAAGTATTCGCAGGCGATCTGCGCGAACTCGCCCGCGCCGATGATCACTAGCGGACGGCGCATGCGGCCAAGCCTTCCTGCAACGTGGAACCCTTCGCTTCGCGCAGGAACTGCGCGTAGTCGGTGATGTAGTCGGTCGGGTCGTACAACTGGTCGGCCAGCACCATCAAGACGCAGTCGTGGCTGAAGTTGTACAGCTCGCGCCACACCATGCAGCCGATCAGCAATCCCTGCGAAGGGTCGTCGAGCACCACTTCCACCGGGCCGTTGCCGTCGTCCAGCAGGATGGTAACGGAACCGCGCACCGGCACCGCCAGCTGATGCAGATGACGGTGCGCATGCTGGCCGCGATGGACGTCGTTATGCGTCGCGAACAGGTAGTACACGCGCCGGATGTCGAAAGGCACGTTTCGATCCTGTTCCAACGCGATGAGCATGCCGCGGTCGTCGCCATGCTTTTGCAACTGAATGCGTTCGATTTCCATGTTCAAGGCCAGGCCGTGATTGCGTGAAGGTGACCCACGTACCTGAGTGCCGCACCATCCTGGAAAGGTTGTGCCGGACTTCGAACGCGAAGTCGCCGCCACTCCTTTCGATGACATCAATATGACTCGCTCGATACACCACGATGTCGACGCCGTTTTCACGGCTCATCGTTGAATCGGCGCAACCTTTCGCTCCCCGCATGGCACCCATGCACACGAGACCGTCTTCGCAACGCCACGCGGTTTGCTTCTGGCGTGAGGAAGGTCATGGGCAGGCATGAATCGACGGGACGCGCGGGCAGCTCGGATATGGCATTGGACATCAAGGCTGGGTCAAAGCAGGGGAAAAACGTGGCATTCATGCCCGGCGCGGAAGCCGACGCGAGCGGCGCCGCGCATCAGCCTTCGCAGACGATCGCCGTGGAGCGTCCAAGGAGGTTGGTGGTGATGCACTGGCTTACGGTGCTTTGCGTGTGCGTGGGGGTGACATTCATCCTGGTCCGCGATCAAGTCGATGGCCGCGCCTTGCGCCAATGGCTGCTGGAAGGCCATCGCCATTTCGGATTGTTCGTGCTCATTCTTTTCTTCTTGCGCGTGGCACTGCGCATTCGCCTTGGCACGTTGCCATCGGCAAGCCGCAATGCCTGGCCGATCCGCGCGGCCGCGGCACTGACGCATATCGCGCTGTATGCATTGATGCTTGCGCTGCCGATCCTCGGCTGGGCATTGAGCAATGCGGAAGACAAGCCGGTGCATTTTTTCGGCCTGACCCTGCCCGCACTGGTCGGCGGCGACGAAGATCTCGCCGATCGGCTGCAGACCTTGCATCTCGATGCCGCCTGGTTGTTGCTGGCGCTGGTCTTGCTGCACATCGCAGCCGCCCTTTGGCACCACTTCGCGCTGCGCGATGGAACGCTGCGGCTGATGCTTCCCAAACGCCGACGGTAAGAGCCTGTTTACGGTCTCGGCGTGGCCCGCGCCGGGACTGTTTGCCTGTCGGGCAAGGAGGAACGAAGGCGTGTATGTCGATACACAACTGAGTGAGGACGCAGCCCGGCGGGCAAACAGACCCGGCCCGAAGGGTTGCCAAGGTGCGGCCGCCATGCGGCAGCGCGCGGCTTGGCCTGACAGCCAGTCAGGCGCTGCGCCACGCACTACCACCTGCCGGCCGCACCTTGGCAACGCGGGCTACGCCGAGACCGTAAACAGGCTCTTGGAGAGCGCCTTGTGTTCTGTCGCACTGGATCACGACAAGGAGATCTTATGTCATCACTTTTGAATCGACGCCCGATGCGCCGGACGCACAGGGTTTACCTGTGGCTTGCCGTCGCCGTGCTTCTGCTTTTTGCCAGCACCGGCGCGCAGGCCATTCCTGCCTATGCGCGGCAGACCGGCAACGCATGCGCGGACTGCCATGCCGGCTCCTATGGCCCTGCACTGACGCCGTTTGGCATGCGCTTCAAGCTCAACGGTTATACCGATACGGATAGCAACGGCTTCAAGATTCCGGTCGCCGCCCAGATCACCGGCACACGCAACGTGCCGGCGAAGGGCCAGAGCAGCAATCTGCTTACGGAAGCGGATATCTATCTGGCGGGGCGAGTGACGGACAACATCGGCGGTTACGTCAAGATCGCAACGGATAACAACGGCAACGACAAATTCAGCACCAAGTTGAGCGATGTCGACCTGCGTTTCGTGGCCAAGGACGTGAATCTGGGCAGCAAGCAGGCCACCTTCGGCGTGAGCGTGAACAACAACCCGGGATTCCAGGACGCCGTCAGCGATCTGTTCGCTTCCACGCAACTCGGCCCGCCCGGCGTCACGGGTACGCTGCTTAATCCTTCCAGCCCCAATACGTTGGCCGATCGCGTGATCGGTGCGACTGTCTATGGCGTTTACGACTCCGACTGGTACGGCGAAGTCGGCACGTACACGGCGCTGCCGTTATCCGAACAGAGCAATCTCGGTTATGCGCAATCGGGCGATCCGGGCAAGCTCAGCGATACCGGCTATTTCCGCTTCGCGTACATGAAGGATCTCAAGAAGCAATTTTTCTCCGCCGGCATCGTCGCATTGACCACCAAGCGCCAGCTTCCGCGCACGGGCCCCACGGAGGACCTCACCGATCTTGGCTATGACCTGACGTACCAGTTCATCGGCAATCGGAAAAACATCGTGCAGGCGAGTTTTGTCGATATTCTCGAACTGCGGCATTACGGCAGCCTGCCGCCCAGTCCGTTCCCGGGCATCACGGCGCAGACGCACGAGGCGGTGCACGACAAGACATTGTCGCTCACCTACACGTTCCTGCAGAGCTACGGCTTTTCCGTCGCGCACATGATGAGCACGGGAACGCGCGATGTCGTTCGCTACGAGCCCTACGGCGTTCCCGATACCACCAGCAACCAGTTCACGGTGTTCTGGACGCCTTTCGGCAAGGACGATTCGCTGACACCTTTCGCCAACCTGAAGCTGTCGGCCACCTGGTTCCGCTTCAACCGATTCAACGGCAGCAGCATGAACGTTTTCGGCGCGCCGCCCGGTGTTCCGGGGACCAGTGCGCGGGACCTCGATGCATTTTTGATTTTGGCGAGTGTCGCCTTCTAAAGCATCCCCTTCAAAAAATGTGTACAGGAGTCAGAAAGTGAGCAAGTTGCTTTGGATACCGTTGTGCGTGGCTGCTGCTGGACTCTATCTCGGAGGTGCGTTTATTTCCCCTTTTGCCATGGCCGGTGACGCAAGCGCCGGGTCGGATGTTTTCAAGACGGAATGTTCGGAATGCCACAGCGTGAAGGACGGACGCAACAAGAAAGGTCCCAGCCTGTTCGGTATAGTCGGACGCGCGGCAGGCACCGCGCCCAACTACAAGTATTCGGATGCGTTGCTGCAGGCTCACTGGGTGTGGACCGCCGACAAGCTGCACGGTTATTTGTCGCAACCCGCCAAACAGGCCAATCCCGGTACCAAGATGAAGTACGACGGCTTGACCGATTCCAAGCAACTTGATGACCTCATCTCATACCTGAGCACGATCCACTGATGACATCGTTGCGCGCCACCAATGACATTTCCTTGTATTTCCGGATCGTCTATAAGCCGGAAATACTTGTTAGAGCCTGTCTACGATCTCTGCGTGCGTAGATCCTCATGAAGGAGCGTTGCCCTTTTCGCGCTGGAAGCACCGGCCGCCTCGGCGTTGTCCGGATGGGTCTTCCGTGTGCGTGGCTGGCGGCGATGGCGTGCGTTTCCCAGCCGCTCCGTGCGCAATCGTCCACGGTCAGCGGCGCGGTGGCGGTCAGTTCCCAGCTGGTGGATCGCGGCCTGGCGATCACGCCTACCACACCGATTTTGCAGGCGGCAAGCTCCTGGACCTCCGCGTCGGGCTGGTCCCTCGGCGTTTCGGGTGCCACCGAGATACGCTCGCCTGGGCACTTTTCCGAAGCGATGGCCCAGGTGTCGCGCGACTGGTCGCTCTCCAGCGACTGGCAAATGCAGGCCGGTGCGCTCTATTACGACTACCCGGGCAATGCCCAGGCACGGCTTTTCGATCGAACCGAAATCGGCCTCAACTGGATATACCGGGACATTCTGACGTTTGGCCTGTCCGCCATCTGCCTTACCAACGGAACCCATCACGTCCCGCGAGGTGCCGCCGACATCGATTTCCACTGGCCGCTGGCCTGGCATTTTTCCCTTTCGATGGGTGTCGGCGTCGCACAGAAATTGATTCAGGCTTATGAATCATATGGTTACAACAACCGACTGGGCACCGGCGTGTATCGCTACGGGCATGCCGGATTGCTGTGGAGCTACGGCCCATGGCGGGTGGAGCTGGATCGCATCGCGACAAATCCGGTCATACCCCGGCGCTCAGGTAGCCTGGTCGCCCAGCCGTGGGTGGGCACGGTATCGTGGTCTTTCTGATTCCGAGGCAACCTTCCGGCGCCTTAAGCGCACTCATGTGGAAACCCGCCGCTACCCGGCGACTCCTCCAGACCTATGAACGAAGCCACTATCGACGCCGACGCAACCGATCGCATGCTGCTCCAGCGCATGTCGACGGGTGACCGCGTCGCGCTGGCAACGATGTACCACAGTTATCACGGCCGGCTGTGCCGCTTTCTGTCGCGCCTGACCCGGCGCACGGACGTCATCGAAGAAGTCGTCAACGACTGCTTCTGGATCGTCTGGCAGAAAGCCGGCGAGTTCCGCGGCGATTCGCGCGTTTCGACGTGGATCATGGGCATTGCCTACCGCTGCGGGCTCAAGACCCTGCGGCAGCATGGCGACGAACCCGTGGAAGACGATGCGATACCGGAAGATCGCATACCGTCGTCGGACCCGGATGAAGATCGCGAATTGCGCGACTGGCTGAGCAAGGGTCTGGATCGTCTGTCGGCGGATCAGCGCGTCGTGGTCGAACTGGTCTACGGCGTAGGCCATTCCCTGGACGATGTCGCCACCATCATGCAGTGCCCGGTGGGCACGGTGAAAGCACGCTTGTTTCATGCGCGCGTCAAGCTGCGCAACGTGCTTCCCAGCTTGGCGGGCGAATCACCTGTTTTGAAAGAGAGCGTGTCATGAGCTACCCCATGGATACCGGCCAGGATTGTCTGCGCGCCTGGGAGGCAATGCCCTGGGTGTTGCAGGAAAGCGCCACGCAGGAACAAAGCCAGTGGCTGGATCGTCATCTTGTCCACTGCGCATCCTGCCGCGCGGAATTCGAGCAGCAGAATCGCCTGCGCCTGGCGCTGTCGCTGCCGACGGAGATTCACATCGACGCCAATGCAGGTTTGAAGCGCCTGATGGATCGCATCGATGCGCCCGTGCGCGAGGAAACCCCTCATCGCTTGCGTTCCGGGAGCTGGCTGACGCGCGGATTGGTTGCAGCCGTCATGGTGCAGGCGATTGCCATCGGCGCGTTGAGCATGAAGTTCTGGTCGGCGGGCGAAGCGCCGGCGTATCGCACGCTGAGTGAGGAATCGGCGCCCGTCGCGGCGGGCTCCATCCGGGTCGTGCCCGATGCAAGCATGACCTTGACCGACTGGAATGCACTGCTGCATTCGCTGCGCCTGCAGGTCGTGGGCGGCCCCAACGACATGGGCGCCTACACGGTCGCGCCGGCGAATTCCACGGTGACGACACAACAGGCGTTGAAGCAGCTGCGCGCTGCACGAGGCATCCGATTGGCGGAGCCCATCGTCGGAACGCCATGAAGCACGGCTTTTTTCTTTCTGTCGCTCTCGCTGCGTTGTTGAGCGCGTGCGTGCACTCGCCTTCCGTGGCCTCGCAGGACTCTCCCAACGATGTCGGCCGTGCGCCGGTCAACGTATCGACGATGGACAGCCAGCGCGACATCGTGCTGGCTGTCGCCAACCCGATCGAACCACCTTCGACGCATGCCGGCTCGAGTCTACTGGGCTACACCTCGCACGCGCTTTACGGCGCAGGCGAACGTGCCGTGTCCAACCTGGCGGCACTGAAGCAGCAGTATGGCTTGCATGAAGTCGCAGGCTGGCCGATCAAGGCGCTCAAGCTCTATTGCGTGGTGCTGGAACCGCCGGCCGGCGTGACGCGCGACGCATTGTTGAAGGCGCTCGCCAAGGACGATCGCGTACAGCTTGCGCAACCGCTGCAGGATTACGCCGTCTACGCGGACGATTCCCAGGACCCGCCACATCCCTACAACGATCCCTACGTGAACTTGCAGCGCGGCTTCGTCGAAACCGATGCCGCTGTCGCCCACAACACCAGCCAGGGCGCCGGCGTTCATATCGCGATTGTCGATACCGGCGCCGATACGACGCATCCGGACCTGCAAGGCCGCATCAGCGACACGCATGACGAGGTCGATGGCAACGCATCGTCGTTCGACCGCGACAGCCATGGCACGGAAGTCGCCGGCATCATTACCGCCGACGCCGACAACCATCAGGGCATCGTGGGCATCGCGCCGAAATCGATCGTCAGCATCTACAAGGCCTGCTGGTATCCGCAGGTGCCCAACAGCGGTGCGCGCTGCAATTCCTTCACGCTCGCCAAGGCGCTCGCGGCGATCATCGATACGAATGCGCGCATCGTCAATCTCAGTTTGGGCGGCCCCGCCGATCCCTTGCTCGGCAAACTGCTCAATCAATTGTTGAGCGAGGGCCGCATCGTGGTGGCTGCGTTGCCGCCGAACGGATCGCTCGATGGATTTCCCGACAACGCACCGGGCGTCATTGTGGTGCGCATGAGCAGCGCGTCGCCGGCACCGCAAGGCATATTGAGCGCGCCGGGCACCGACATTCTTACGACACAACCCGGCGGCGGATACGACTTCACCTCCGGATCGTCCATGGCTGCCGCTCACGTGAGCGGCATTGCCGCTTTGGTGCTGTCGCTCGCACCGAAGCTCGATGCGCGCTCCGTGCACGATCTGCTGTTACGCAGCAGCAAAGTCTCCCACGGCGTGCTTCAGGTGAACGCAGCAGCAGCCGTGGCGACGCTCGGCGATGCGCGAAAAACACAGCGCTGATCTGCAACGCTACCCATCCGGAATCGCACCGTGAAGAACGTCCCCTACACCGTCGGCTTGATGCCCGATGTCGCCATTCAGTCGCAACTGCACGTGGCCGGCGCGCTGGACTGGGTAGGCATGGATGGGATCGAAGTGCCCGTGCGCTTCGACGCAGGCGACGGCGACGTGCAGCGCGCCAGCGCCCAGGTCGGCGCCTTCGTCAATCTCACCCGTCCGGATCGTCGCGGCATCCATATGTCGCGCCTGTACCTGCTGGTCGATCAGTACCTGAGCACCCGTACCGTCGACGGTGCGATGCTGGAGTCCTTGCTCCGCGCTTTCCTGGAGTCGCACAAGGACCTGGCCGATCGCGCACGCATCAGCATCCGCTTCGACCAGCTGGTGCGCCGCGCCGCGCTGCGCAGCGACAACAGCGGCTGGCGCGCCTACCCGGTTTCGATCGAAGCCAGCCTGTGTGCCGACGGTTTCCGCATGGAGCTGGGCACCGAAGTGGTGTACTCCTCCACCTGTCCCGCCTCGGCGGCGTTGTCGCGCCAGCTGATCCAGGAGCAGTTCGCGAAGGATTTCGATGCCGGCAAGCCGGTGGATCACGCGGCCGTGCTGGCGTGGCTGGGTAGCGAGAAGGGCATCGTGGCGACGCCGCATGCGCAGCGCAGCGTGGCGCGCTTGCTGGTGCGCTTTGTCGACGGTGCGCCGCTGAACCTGATCGGCTTGCTCGACCGCGTCGAACACGCGCTGGGCACGCCGGTGCAGACGGCGGTGAAGCGCGAAGACGAGCAGGCGTTCGCGCTGGCCAACGGCAGCAACCTGATGTTCTGCGAAGACGCGGCGCGTCGCATCCAGCGTGCGCTCGATGCCGACAGCGGCATCGCCGATTTCCATGTGCGCCTGGAGCATCAGGAAAGCCTGCATCCGCACGACGCCGTGGCCTATACGAGCAAGGGCGATTCAGCGCGATAAAAGCTTCGCCGAATCGCCCCGCTCGAACACCGATAGCGAGCCTGAAACGTCTTAGCGTTTTCCCCCAAGGCTCGTGGCCAGGTGCACGACACCCAGCACCACCAGATTGATCACCAGTGCCAGCAAGCCCGTATAGAGCGACACCGAGAACGAGCCCAGGACGAGATGGTGAATCGGCTTCAACCCGTCGGACGCGATGAACCACGTGCCGCTCGCCAGGCCCACGAGCAGGCCCGCCAGCAGCGAAGACGCTTTCAGGCGATGCAGGAACAAACCGAACACGACCGCCGGCAACGTCTGCAGGATCCACATGCCGCCCAGCAGCTGCAGGTCGAGTGCGAAGTGCGTGGGCAGGTAGAGAATGGCGACCAGGGCGCCGACCTTGACGATCAGCGATGCCATTTTCGCCACCTTCGCTTCCGATTCCGGCGAGATGGATGGATTGACGTAGGCCTTCCAGAAGTTGCGCGTGAAGACGTTGGCCGCGCCGATGCTCATCACCGCGGCGGGCACCAAGGCGCCGATGCCGATGGCCGCGAATGCGAAGCCGGCAAACCAGCTCGGGAACAGTGTCCTGAATAGCGTGGGCACCACATCGTTGTTGCTCGCAAGCGTGAGGTGCGCGGCATGTCCCATGTAGCCGAGCAGCGCGAGCAGGCCCAACAACAACGTGTAGGCCGGCAGCAGCATGGCATTGCGCCGGATGGTGTCGCCGCTCTTGCTGGCAAACACACCCGTCAGCGTATGCGGATACATGAAGGCCGCGAGCGCCGAACCGAGTGCCAGCGAGGCATACGGCACGAATTGATCGGGCTTCAGGAGAATGCCGCCCGCGCCCTTGGCCTTGAAGGCGTCGTCCGCCGCCGCGAACACCGCGCCGTAGCCGCCGAGCTTGCTGGGTATCACCGCCACCGCGGCGATGACGGCGATGTAGATCATGATGTCCTTCACGAAGGCAATCAGCGCCGGCGCGCGGATGCCGGATGAATACGTGTACACCGCCAGCACGATGAACGCGATGATCAGCGGAATTTCGCCGCTCAAGCCTAGCGCGGTGAGCACGGAGGCCATGCCGACCAGTTGCAGCGCGATGTACGGCATCGTCGCCACCACGGCGGTCAGCGCGACCGCAAGCTCCAGCACCCGCGACCCGTAGTTTCCGTACACCACGTCCGCCGCGGTGATGTAACCGTGTTGCTTGGCCGTTCGCCACAACACCGGCATCACCGCGAACACGAACGGGTACACGATGATGGTGTACGGAAGCGCGAAGAAACCGTATGCGCCTACCGCATAGACCAGCGCCGGCACCGCGATGATGGTGTAGGCGGTGTAGAAATCGCCGCCCACCAGGAACCAGGTGATCCACGTACCGAAGCGGCGTCCGCCCAGTCCCCATTCGTCGAGATTCGCCGTCTGCGACGGCCGATTCCATCGCGCGGCCCAGAAACCCATCACCGTGACAAGCAGGAAGAACGCGACGAAGATGCCGATCGCCACATAGTCGGGCTTAGTCGTCATGGGGAGTCCTCCGGTAGACCACCCAGATCAGGATCACCGTGACGGGCACCCATAGCAGCTGGTACCAGTAAAAAAAGGGGAACCCCAGCAACGCGGGCTCCGCGACGTTGTAGTACGACACATCCAGCAGGCCCAGAAAGGGCACCAGTAGAAGCAGCTGGATGGGACGTGGCCTTAAACGGTTCGTGTTCATCAGATGGCACTCCCGAGGTTCGCCGCGGAACGTTCTCGATTACGAAAGATGAGCAAGGGCTCGATGGGATGGGGCCTGGACGTGACCTGCGCAGCCTGAATGGGGGAAATGTACGCCGGTTCGATCGCTACGCGAATAGGTACATGCCGATAATCAACCCTTCCCAAGGTCGAAGGGTCGGCAAGGCTCGTTCGCGGCGGCCGCCTGGGTGCCTCGAAGCCCGTCATGGATGCTGCAGCACCGCATCGTATGACGACAGCGGTGAGGGCATTCGTCCGCGAGGCGGAAGAGTGTCTTCCGTGCAGGGCATCTTCGCAGGCCTGCCTGTTTCTCCTAGGCTGGTTCGCAACAAGAGACGGCGCATGGCTGGCTTGCGTATCTCATCGACTATCAGGTCATCAGGAACAGCTTTCATGCAGGACCAGAATGCTTTGACATCGGGTATCGATCACCTTGGGCTTGCGGTGAGCGATCTCGAATTGACGTGCGGCTTTTTCGTCGAGTGCCTGGGTTGGAAGGTTGTCGGCGAGAGGCCCGACTATCCGGCGAAGTTCGTTTCCGACGGACATGGTCTGCTGACGCTATGGCAGGTCGACAAGTCCGGCGGCTATACGACGTTCGATCGCCGGAAAAATGTGGGACTGCACCACGTTGCGTTCAAAGTGGAAAGTCTTGCCAAGCTCGAAAGCCTCTATGAGCGTGTCTCGAATTGGCCTGGCGTGGTGGTCGAATTCGCACCGCAGCCGGTGCGTTCGGGCCCGAAAATGCATTGTATCGTGCGCGAGCCCGGTGGCCTGCGCATCGAATTCGCCTGTACGCCGGCGGCCTAGGACTACCATGGACCGCGAAACCAACAAGGTCTTGCTGATAACCGGCGTAAGCAGCGGCTTCGGTCGCGCTTTTTCCGAAGCGGCGGTCGCTGCCGGCCATACGGTGGTGGGGACCGTGCGTAGCGAGAGCGATATCGCGGCATTCGAAGCCATCCATCCCCGACGCGCGCGTGCGGTGCTGCTCGACGTCACGCACTTCGATGCCATCGACGGCGCGGTGGCTTCGATCCTCGCCGAATTCGGGCATATCGATGTGCTGGTCAACAACGCCGGCTACGGCCACGAAGGCGTGCTCGAGGAATCGCCGCTGGAGGCCATGCGCCACCAGTTCGATGTCAACGTCTTCGGCACCGTCGCCATGATCAAGGCCGTGTTGCCGGGCATGCGCGAACGACGCTCCGGGCACATCATCAACCTGTCCTCGATGGCCGGCTATGCGCCGCTCGCAGGCATTGCCTATTACGCCGGCAGCAAGTTCGCGATCGAGGGCATCACGGGTGTGCTCGCCAAAGAGGTCGCGCCATTCGGCATCAAGGTGACGGCGCTGGCGCCCGGTTCCTTTCGCACCGACTGGGCGGGCCGCTCGATGATTCGCAGCGAGCGTTCCATCGCCGACTACGACGCGCTGTTCGATCCCATCAGGAACGCACGCCACGACAAGAGCGGCAAACAGGCCGGCGATCCAGCCCTTGCGGCACAGGTGCTGCTGGCGTTGATCGACGCGGAGCATCCGCCCGTACACCTGTTGCTTGGCGACGACGCGCTGTCCCTCGTGCGAAAACAGCTTGCCGCATTGAGCGATGAAATCGACACCTGGGAAGTGCTCAGCCGTTCGACCGAATTTGCGTCATCGAATTCATAAGCGCGGCCACGCGCGCGCATTGATGCTTGTTTGAACCCCTCGACGAGTGGCATCGATCGGGTATCGGCATTCGCGCCGATGTCCGCGGCGAATGTGTGCCACGCCGAGGCTGCCATCGAAACCCAAGGAGGCCGTCATGGCCATGCTCACCATCGATTTGCGCAACGGACGCACCGACGACCAACTGCGCAAGCTTGCATCGGCACTGCTCGATGCCGTCAGCCGCACCACCGGCGAGCCGCGCGAGAATGTGTTTCTGGTCATCCACGAAAACCGCGGTTTCAACTTCGTGGAAAACGGCGAGCACTTGCCTGACGTTGTCCGCGCTTCGAGCAACGGCTGATTCGCGCCTGGAAAACATGCCATGCCACTTATCCAATGCCACATCAAGCGCGGTTTGTCGGACCTGCAGAAACACCGGCTCATGCGCGAACTCACGGAAGCGACGCAGCTGACGCTCGGTGCCGACCCCAAGTACGTCACCGTGGTGATCCACGAGCATGATGCGTCCACCCTCAAGGGCGTCGACTACACCTACCCCGATCCGGGAGATTTGTAGCAAACTTGCCGGTGCCCTGACTTCCATGGCCTATCCGCGAGGCACCGCTTATGGACCGCATTGATGCCATGAAAGTCTTCGTTGCGGCGCTCGACGAGGGCAGCCTTGCCGGAGCCAGCCGCAGGACGGGCCGTTCGGCCGCCGCGGTAAGCAGGGCCATCGCATTTCTGGAAGCGCACGTCGGCGTACCGCTGCTGCATCGGACCACACGCTCCATCAAGCTGAGCGAAGCGGGCGAACGCTACGCTACCGCGTGCAGAAAGATGCTGACGGATCTGGAGGAGGCCGACCGGCAGGCTGCGGGCGAGAAGTCCGTGCCGCGCGGCACCTTGACGATCACCGCCACCGTATTTTCCGGCGTGGAAGTATTGCGGCCGATCGTCGACGCATTCATGGAGCAGTACCCGACGGTGAATGTGCGCCTGTATCTGCTGGAACGCGCGGTCAATCTCATCGACGAGGGCATGGATCTGGCCTTGCGCATCTCGCACCTTGCCGATTCGACGCTGATCGCGCACCGCATCGGTGAAGTTCGCCGGGTTATCGTGGCCTCGCCTCGTTACCTGGCGACGCACCCTCGCATCGCCGAGCCGGGAGACCTCGCCAAGCACCACATCATTGCCATGCAGCACATGGGGCAGGACTCGTGGACGTTTCCTTCCCAGGACGGTTCATCCGTGCCGCTCGCGGTGTCGTTCTCGCCACGCCTGGTGGTGAACAACGTGCGCGCCGCGATTTCATCGGTGGTCGAAGGCCACGGCATTTCGCGCCTGCTTTCCTATCACGTAGCGCCCGAAATCAGGCAGGGATTGCTTCGCATCGTGCTTGCCGATGCGGAGCCTTCGCCCTTTCCGGTGCATCTCGTTTCGCCGTATGGACGTCTTTCCGTACCCAAGGTCCGCGCGTTCGTCGACTTCGCCCTGCCGCGCCTTCGCACGCAATTTGCGTGTCTGGCCAAGGACGCCGAAACCCCGCCGGAACAGCCGATTCCACCGCGGCGCGGAAGAGTGTCTGCCGAATAGCAGGGATTCGCATCGCGTTCGTGCACTCCTAGATTGGAGCCATCGGTGCCGCCGGCCCGATCAGCATCAAGCTGGCCTCCTCCAATCTTCGAGTGATAGACATCATGAACAGCCCACGTAAAGTTGCCATCGTCACCGGTGCCTCGCAGGGTATCGGCGCGGCCCTGGTCAAGGCCTATCGCGACCGCGACTATCGCGTCATCGCCAATTCGCGTTCCATCAAGCCGTCGAGCGATCCGGACGTTATCGCCATTCCCGGCGACATCGGCGATCGCGCCGTGGCCGAGCGTCTCGTCAAGGAAGCCCTGTCGCGCTTCGGCCGCGTCGACACGCTGGTGAACAACGCCGGCGTCTTCATCGCCAAGCCGTTCACCGCCTACACGGCGGAAGACTATGCGAACGTGCTCTCGGTCAACGTCAACGGTTTCTTCCACATCACGCAGCTCGCCATCGCCGAGATGGAAAAGCAGGGCAGCGGCCACGTCGTGAACATCACCACCACGCTGGCCGAATACGCGATTGATGGCGTGCCGTCCGTGCTGGCTTCGCTCACCAAGGGCGGCCTGAATTCGGCGACCAAGTCCCTGGCCATCGAATATGCCAAGCGCGGCATTCGCGTGAATGCGGTGGCGCCGGGCGTGATCAAGACGCCGATGCATAGTCCGGAAACGCACGGCGCACTGGCCGGGCTGCATCCGGTCGGCCGCATGGGCGAGATCAGCGACATCGTCGACGGCGTGCTGTATCTCGAATCCGCCGGCTTCGTCACGGGCGAGATCCTGCACGTCGACGGCGGCCAGAGCGCCGGTCACTGACGCCCCCGGAGGCGAGCGCAACGCCCGCCTCCGATCACAACGAGGTGAACGATCATGCCTATCGTCAACATCAAGATCACCCGCGAGGGTTCGGGTCCCGGACGCAGTGCCGTCACTGTCGAAGAGAAGGCCGCCTTGATCAAGGGCACCAGCCAGTTGTTGCTGGATGTTCTGAACAAGCCGCTCGATTCCACATTCGTCGTGATCGAAGAAGTGGAGCTGGAGAACTGGGGCTGGGGCGGACTGCCTGTTCCCGAGTTGCGAAAGCAGAAGCAAGCCGGGAAAAAGTAACTCCTCTGGTTGCGCAGCCCGCTGCGCAACCTCGTTTCCTTTTGTAGCGACGACGCACGCGCAAGCGCGCAACGAAGGCTTTGGTGAGAGGCGATGACGATGTCAGCTCAGGCCAATGATGCACCTCGTCTCGGCTATGTGGAACGCAACGCTTCCTACTGGCGACGCAATCTTGTGGTGTGCGTGTTCGGATCGTTCACCACGCTGGTCAGCCTCAGCATGCTGCTGCCCTTTCTTCCGCTGTACGTACAGCAACTGGGTATCGCATCGTCGTCCGCAGTCATTCAATGGTCCGGCGTGGCGTTCGGGGCAACCTTCCTCGGCACGGCCGTCACGGCGCCACTGTGGGGTCATCTGGCCGATCGATACGGCCGCAAGCCGATGCTGGTACGTGCCGCGCTCGGCATGGCGGTGGTGATGTCGCTGATCGGTGTCGCGCACGATGTTTACCAGCTGGTGGCGCTGCGCCTGATCGCGGGACTGGTCGGCGGTTACGCTTCGGCCTCCATCGTGATGATCGGCACGCAGGTGCCGCGCGAACGATCCGGCTGGGCGCTTGGCGTTTTGTCCACCGGTGCCCTGACCGGCAATCTGGTGGGACCACTGGTAGGTGGCTTTCTGCCGACATGGGTGGGCATTCGCGGAACGTTTTTTGTCGGCGGCGCCATCATCGCGGTCGCCGCGGCGGCGACGATCTTCCTGGTTCGAGAGGATTTCGATCGCCAATCGGACGCAAGGCACCGGGCCTCCACGCACGCGGCATCATCGAACCCTGTTCAATACGGCGTACTCGGTGCATTGCTGGTGACGGCGATGATGGTGCTGCTGGCCAACATGTCCATCGAACCCATCATCACCGTGTACATCGGGCAACTCGCCGTGCCCGCCGATCGTCTTGCGCGCACGGCCGGCATCGTGATGGCGGCTTCCGCCCTGGGCAGCATGCTGACCGCCGCGCGCCTGGGCGCGCTCGCCGATCGCGTCGGCAGCTGGAAAGTCATCATCGGCTGTCTGCTGGCGACCGGCCTGGTGATGGTGCCGCAGGCCTTCGTCACGCAATGGTGGCAGCTGGCCCTTTTGCGCGTGGTGATGGGCATGACGATCGCGGGCCTGCTTCCTTCCATCGCCAAACTGGTACGTCAGGCGGTGGACGAACGCCACACCGGCAAAACGCTCGGCTATCTGCAATCTTCGCAGTTCGCCGGACAAGTGATCGGCCCGCTGATCGGCGGACAGATCGGCGCGCGCATCGGCCTGCACGATGTGTTTTTCGTGACCGGCGCACTGCTCGTGCTGTGTGCAGGACTGAATCAATGGATTCGAACTCGTCACACGCAACCGGCACGCGCCTGACACGCGTTACAACGGCGATGCCGTTCACTCATCCGGCGTAGGCACGAACTGCACCTGATTGGCGTCGAACAAGGTCGCCACCAGAGTCCGACCATCGGGGAGAAAGGACACCTCGCGCGGAAAGCCCGCTGCGGATATCGACATCTGCTTCAGCTGCGATGCTCCTTGCAGACCGCCAAGCCCCGCCAATTGTCCAGGTTTGTCGCCACCGAAACGGCTCGATAAAGCCACCCAGACCTGCTTGCCATCCTGACGAATGGCTACACCCACCGGGCTGGGTCCCAATGGGAAGTGCCCAACCTTGGCGTGCTCGGTTCCCTCCAGCCATCCGTCGATAAGGAATCTCAACAACTCATTGCCACCACGCGCCGTCACCCATAATTCCGTTCCACCAGGCGATACGGCAACACGCACCGGATTGCAGCCGGCAGGCAGGACGGAGACGATGGCATGAGCAGGGTCCACCTCGGCCTTTGCAACATCGATCCTCATCAAGAGCCCTTGTGGATGCATTTGCCCCCTCTTCTGCTCGGGGTTGCAGATCGGCGCCATGGTGTCGGGACCTCGCTGGGTCGTCGCATACAACCAATGTCCGTCGGGCGAAACGGCTAGACCCACGGGGAAGTTCGCAGCGGGGATGCGTCCGATCAAGGCGCTGCCGTCGAAACCGGCGCTTTGTGCTTTGGCGAGATCGAACACGCTGATCTGCTTCGCATATTCGTCGGATACGAAAAGCGTCTTTGCATCGGGCGTGATCGCGGCGTAGACGGCGCCCGAACCGGAGCCATCGGGCAACGCCCCGAGCAATGCGTCGTTGCCGCCATGTTCGAGCCGGGAAACATCCAATAGGGATGTCGCATCGCCGCCAGCGACCGCCAGCAGGCGTCCGTCGCGGGACAGCGACTCGCCTCGCGCGCTTCTTTTCAAGGGAACGGCGTGGTCCGGTTCGAAGGCACCATCCTTGTTGTGCAGGACAAGAACGGAGCCGGCTTTCTCATCGCCGGTGACGGAAACGAACAGCCAGCAGTTATCTGCCGAAGCAACCGCCGAAAATGGATGTCCCGTTACCGAAATGCTCGCCGGCTGCCCTGGCGAGGCGCATGTCGATGCAACCGCGTTGACGCTGATGAACCATGCACAGAGAACCGCGATACCGTAAATCGCCTTCATGGCTATTCGTCCACTGATCCACAATTTGTTTTCGCCCTGGCGTTTCCGCCGCCCCTGGAAATCCCGATGACGAGACGTTCGACCTATCGGCTCAACAGATCGCGCCTGCGTCGTCGGAAAAGAAACCTCGCCACTACCCCAACCACCATCACCGCAGCGAAAGCGCCGTAGCCGTACAGGGCCGGCATGACCTGCTTCCAGATGCTGCCGCTTTCCCGCCCAAAGTTTCCGACGTTTTGGATAGCGATGTCATCGTAGGCCGCCAGGGCACATCCGTATGCAGCGGCTAACGCGACGACGATGACCACCATGTCGTACACCCCGTGCCGCCAAGTCACGCGAGAGCGCTTGCAGGCCACCCAATAGGCCCAGGCTAAAAGGACGAGCCAGGGACCAAGAAGCAGAAGAGATAAGTAGCGCATCTGGCTTAAGGTTTAACAGGATGGGAGCCATTCTAGTGCGACCGCTTTGGATCGGAAGCAGACGCCAGCCTATTCACATCATGGAACGTATGAAGTTCATCAACGACGTTTCCTGAAAGCGTTCTGCGAGCAGAAGCACCACGCCTGCGGCAACGAGAATGAACAGCACTGCCTTGCCCGCCAGCCTCACTATCTTCGTGAATGTAATTTTCATTTTTTCACCTTGGGTGGTGCGGAGACTGGCATCTAAGTCAGGTGCTTCGCCGTGGACCTGGAATAGATCTGCACAAGCATGAACACTTTGCGCGACATTCGCATGAGATCGAAAACCGGCACTTGGCTCCAGAATGGCTCCACGGAAGAACCATGCCGTCCAACGGCATTGCCTGCCGCATGCCCTTCCAAACCTGAGCGGAGTTTAGGCATATCGTCAACCTCGCGACGGTGGTCTTTGGCGGCGGGCTCTTGCGACACTTTCACCGTGGCTTAGAATCGCCTCACCACCGGGGGAATTCAAGGAACGACATGAAACGATCCAGAACGGCATCGCTTGTCGTCATGGGATTAACGCCGCTGTTTCTCAGCGCTTGCGACAACACCCAGAAGAGCCAGCAGATGTTTACCACGCTGGACAATTGCGCCGAAGGCGGTGTCCCTGCTCCGATCTGTCAGCAAGCGCAGAATCAGGCCTCGGCCGAAGCGCCGCGCGCCGCGCCGTCATTTCCAAACCGCGACCAGTGCGCGCAACAGTATGACAACGACACCTGCGAGGAAACCGATAACTGGGACGGCACTTCTACGTGGCACCCGGCGATGTACGGTTTCCTGGTCGGTCGTGTCGTGCACGATCGCGTCACCAGCTTTTATCCGGCCGGCCCCGTGTTTCACAAGCGCGACGATAGTTACTATTCGGCCCACTACGGCCGCATCTATTCAACCGGCCCGGGTGGGTGGCACTCGATTTCGTCGGGTGAAACCGCCGGCGAAGGCGACACGATCGGACGCGGCGGGTTCGGTGGCGAAGGTCACGGCGAAGGCGAAGGCGGGCATGGCGAGTGAAGCGTGTAACGGTTGAACCACGCGGCGACTGGCAGGCAACCGCCGAGCGGTACGGTTTTCGGTTTCATTCCATCAACGGCGAACCCTATTGGGATGAATCCGCCTATTACGCATTTACGCTGCAGCAGATCGAGCGCGACATCGAGGCGCCGACCGCCGAACTTCATCAGCTCGCCATGTCCCTGGTCGGCGATATCGTCGCAAGCGAAGCTTTGCTGACCAGATTGGCGATACCCGAACCCTATTGGGATTGGATCGCCGATTCGTGGCGCCGCCGGCAACCGCATCTCTACGGACGCATGGATCTGGTGTACGACGGCCGCGGGCCCGCAAAGCTCTACGAACTGAACTACGACACGCCGACTTCCGTTTACGAAGCTGCATTCTTCCAGTGGATATGGCTGGAAGAGCAACAACAGCGCGGTGTGCTAGCCGGGAATACGGATCAGTACAACCAGTTGCAGGAGCTGCTGATCCTTGCCTTCGCCACGTTCGGCAAATCGCTGCGCCGGCCGTTCTATTTCGCCGCCGCGCGCAACAGCGCGGAAGACCAGGGCACCATCGAATACCTCCGCGACTGCGCGATCCAGGCCGGCGTCCACGGCGAGACGATTGCCATCGAAGACATCGGTCTGTCGCGGCAAGGCACCTTTACCGATCTGCAAGACAAGGTGATCGGCTCCCTGTTCAAGCTGTATCCGCTCGAATATCTGTTTGCCGACCGATATGGCCCTTACCTTCCTCGCGCGGGCATGCAGTTGATCGAGCCGCCGTGGAAGGCCGTGCTGAGCAACAAGGGCATCCTGCCCTTGCTGTGGGAACGCCATCCCGGCCATCCCCATTTACTGCCCGCTTTTTTCGACGACGATCGAACCGCAGCGTTGGCACCGGGATGGGTGCGCAAGCCGCTGTTCTCGCGCGAGGGTGCCAATGTCGACATCACGTTGCCTGATGGCGAACAGATCAGCTCGCCTGGGCGATACACGAAGAGCCCCGCGATTCGGCAGGCGTTTCATCCGCTGCCCCGCTTCGCGGGCGGTTATCCGCTGATCGGCAGCTGGGTGGTGGGGGATACGCCGGCAGGCATGGGCATCCGCGAAGATGCCACGCTGATCACGCGCGACACCTCGCGCTTCGTGCCGCATGTGATCGAGTAGAAGGCGGCAGCTGAACTAGCGGCGCGTCGCCAGCACGCCGTCGAGCGCGAGTTGCGCCTTGAAGCCCGCCTTTTCCAGGCGTTTCGCCACTTCGCGCGGAACGTCGCGATCGCTGGTGAGCTTGTTGGGGCTGCCCGTGTAATGAAACAGGCGTCCGCCGCGACGGATCACGCGCGCAAGTTGATCGTAGAAAACCTGCGAGTAGAGTTCGCCGGCGATGCCGAAGCGCGGCGGATCGTGCAGCAGCGCGTCCACGGAAGCGTCGGCGATCTGCGCGATCGCCTGCGACACGTCCGCATGGGTGAGTTGCAGGCGACCGCCGTGGGCGGGCTCGCCAGGATCCGGCGACCATGGATTGAGCGTGCGCAACCACAATACATCCGGATTCTTTTCGAAGGAGTGGATGCGCGCCACGCCAGCTTCCAGACAACAGGCAGCGAAATAACCCAAACCGCCGCAGGTATCGAGCAGCACCTTGCCGCGCGGCTCGACCAAGGCCACCTTGCGGCGCGCGTCCTCGAACGGCGATTCCTTCGACGTGGGCAGCATCTTGATGCCGTCGATCTCGAAGGTGGGCGCACCCCATTCGGTGGGCACCAGCTTGATCAGGGAGCCCGAAAATCGCGACACCGACGAAAATTCGTCGCCATCCCAGTAATAAATCGTGCGGTCTTTCAGCTTGTTCGGATACGGGTAGCGCTGCCCTTTCCACTGCCAGGCGTCCGACTGCAGCAGTGCGCTGCCACTTGAACGCCCCAGATCCAGCGAGCCGATCCATTCGCTCGTGCCGATATCGTGCGCGGCAAGCAGCGCCTCGCCGATGGAGCGCGTGAGCAGGGGACCGGAATAATGCGACACGACGAGTAACCTTATTGAAAGAGCGCTTGCGGTTTTTGGGCGATCAGGATGAAGAAGGTCTCATAGCTTGGCGTACGTCTCGTCTTCGCCCGCCATGTACAGCCGCATGCCCTTGTGGGGGTAATCGCAGACATCGTGCTCCAGTCGCTGCCCGACGACCAGGAATACGAGGGGCTCGCTCCCGGTATTGGCCAAGACATGCGCGGCGCCTCGCCGGGGAAAACCGAGAAAATCGCCGGCGCCGATGTGATGCCGCCGATCGTCGATCAACGCCTCCCCACGACCGGAAAGCATGTACAGGCACTCTTCCTCGTAAAGGTGACGGTGATATTCCGACGATTCGTGGCCGGGCATGAGGGTAATGATATGCACGCCCAGTTGCGTCAATCCCGTGACGTCGCCGACGGACTTCATGTGCCGGATCGCATTGGGATTCAACGTATGCTCCGAACGCCTGGCGCTCATCGCCTCGATATCGGCCGCCTTCAATAGCTCACGTGGTTGCGTCACGGCGCCACACTCCGCATCTGGGTATGACTCCATTTTGCACGAATGCGGCGAATCGACGAAATCGCGTGCGCAAGAGGATGCAACGCTGCAACGATGTCGCCACGATGGTTTCCGCTCAAGACAAGGTGACGGTCGCCACCAACCCGCCACCCTCTCGATTGGCCAGCGTGAGGTTTCCGCCGATCGCTCGCGTAAGTTGTGCCGCGATCGCCAGCCCAAGTCCCGCACCGCCGGTATCGCGGTTGCGCGATGCTTCCAGGCGATAGAACGGCTGAAGCACCTGTTCCAGTTCTTCTTCGGGGATGCCCGGACCACGATCCGATACGGCGATGCACAGTGCGCCCTGCGCATTTCGCCACGCGCCGACTTCGGCGGCACCGCCATACTTGATCGCGTTGTCGACCAGATTGCCCAATACACGGCGCAACGCCTGCTGACGCACCATCGCAGCGCCGTCGATGGAATCGGACAGCGTGACTGGCTTGCCGACATCCTGGTAGTCGAACACCAGGCTTTCGAGAAATGCTTCCACGTTCATGCGCACCGGCGTCTCCGCGCCGCCGTGCGCGCTGCGGGCATAGGCCACGCCTTCCCGCACGAGATGCTCCATCTCGTGCAGATCGCGAAGGATTTTTTTGCGTTCTTCGCCCTCGTCCAGATTCTCGGCGCGAAGCCGCATGCGCGTGATCGGCGTCTGCAGGTCGTGCGAGATCGAGGCCAGGATATGCAAGCGTTCCTTGAGATGACGCGCGACACGCTCCTGCATGGTGTTGAAAGCCACGGCGGCATGCGCCACTTCGGTGGGACCTTTCTCGCTCATGCGCGGCCCGTCGGCGGTCGGCGTCATCGAATCGGCGGCTTGCGCCAGCTGCGTCAACGGCCGTGTCGCAAACCGAACCGCCGCCCACGTGCACACGAGCAGCAGCAGCAGTTGCAACGTCAGCACGACAGGAAGCCACGACGCCACGGGTGCCATGTACGGCGTGACTTCCAGCGTGAGCGGCGAACCGTCATGCAAGGTGAGATGCACCTGGTAGCGTTCCGGTTTTACCGAGATGTTGTCGCCGTATACGTGGTAATCGGGACCGACCTCTCTGGCGATGCGGCGAATGACCTCGCGCGAACGCTCGGAAGCCAGCGGCTTGCCAGGCTCGCCCGTACCCAGCAGGAAGCGGTAATTGTCGCGCTGAAGACGACCGAGCCAGTTGGGGCGTTCCTGCGCAGGCAGTCGGTCCAGTATCGCGACCGACGTGCCTACCTCATGTTCGACGGTATTGAGCATCACCGATACGGCGCTTTGGTAACGCTCGTAGGACTGCAGCGCCATGGAAAGGCCTTGCGCCAGCAGCAAACCCGCCAGGATGATCAGATAGAGACGCGACGCCATGCTGCGCGGCAACCAGCGCTTCGATGCCATCGATGCCAGACCGCTCATGCGTCGTCCCCGTGCACCGTCACCGGCATGCTGAACACATAGCCTTCGCTGCGCACCGTCTTGATATAGGTCTGGTCTTTCGCCTTGTCGTCGAGGCGGGTTCGCAAGCGACTCACCAGCAGATCGATGGAGCGGTCGAAAAGCTCCGCATCTCTGCCCTGCGTCAGATTGAGCAGTTGGTCGCGCGACAGCACGCGCTGCGGATGATCCAGAAACACGCGCAGCAGGCGGAATTCGGCACCGCTCAGCGCAACGATGGTGCCGTCCTCATCGATCAAGTGACGCGCGGTAGTATCCAGGCGCCAACGGCCGAAGGACAACGTGTCGCTCGTCTCCGTGATGCGCAGATTGGGCGGCAGCATGCGCGTGCGCCGGATCACCGCCTTGATGCGCGCCAGCAGTTCGCGCGGCGAGAACGGCTTGACCACGTAATCGTCCGCGCCCATCTCCAGGCCGATGATGCGATCGGTTTCGTCGTCGCGCGCGGTGAGCAGCAGGATCGGCACGGCGCGATGCTTGCCGCTGCGCAGCGTGCGGCACAGCACCAGGCCGTCGTCGCCCGGCATCATGATGTCGAGCACGATCAGGTCGAACGCCGAGGTGTCGAGCTGCGCGAACATGTCGCGCCCGTCGACGGCCGCGCTCGCGCGCAGGCCGTTCTTGCGTAGATAGTCCACGACACCGGTGCGAATGTCGTGATCGTCATCGACGACGAGGATGTGGTCGACGTGATCCATGTGATTCATCCAAAAGGTTGGGTTGCGGTGACGTCTTACGGTGCTTTGCCAAGCAACTGTCGCACGCGCTGTTCGGTCTCGACATAGTTTCCCTCACCTATGTGGCTGTACACCACGCGACCGTTCTGATCGATGAGATAAAGCGCCGGCCAGAAGTGGTTGCCGTAGGCGTTCCAGATGCGCGATTCATTATCCACCGCAACCGGCCAGGTGATCTCGAGCTGGCGGATCGCCGATTGAAGCGTGGCCGGATCGCGTTCTTCGTCGTACTCGGGCGTGTGGACGCCCACGACCACCAGGCCGTCCTTGCCGTATTTCTCATACAGCTCCTTGGTGTGCGGCAGTACGTGGATGCAGTTGATGCATTCGCGCGTCCAGAACTCGACCAGCACGACCTTGCCGCGAAGTCCGGCCATCGTCAGCGGCTGGGAGTTGTACCAGCGGTCCGCGCCGGTGAAATCCGCCGCCTGGGCGACCGATTCCTGGGCGCTGGCCGTGGTGGTCCACGCGTCGGGCCAGTAGGCCAGCAGCGCCGAAGCCAGGGCGGCCAGGGCGATGGCGATACGCAGGAAAGTCATGGGGTTTGCCTCGTCAGAGTGGATGGCGGCGCCAGTGCGCGTTGCCTTGGCCGCTATTTGACGGGCCTCAGTTATCCGGGACGTGTCCGCCAAACCGGCTTTTTGTATCCGTTTGTACAACGGCATCGCGCCGCCAGCCGCCCGGGATCGGCCGGTTTTGTATCGGAACGTATCCAGCGCCGCCCGCTACACATTCCGATGCTTTTTGGCGCTCCGCGCGACACATCCGGGATACGCCACGACGGTTTCCTATGCACACCGGCCGACTCCTCGCCGCCCGCCCGGGGCGAATGGCCTTTCACTCAGGAAACCCACCATGTCTAACAACACCGTTCTCTATACCGCCCAGACCGTCACCACCGGTGGCCGCGACGGCCAGTCGCGCAGCAGCGACAACCGCCTGGACATCAAGCTCTCGCTGCCCGGCTCCGCCGGCACCGGCACCAATCCGGAGCAGCTGTTCGCCGCCGGCTGGTCCGCCTGCTTCATTGGCGCGATAGGTCGCGCCGCGCAGGAATTGGGCATCCGTCTTCCCGCCGACGCTTCAGTGGCCGCCGAAGTGGATCTGAACAACGCCCCCGAAGAAGGCTTCTCCATTTCGGCCCGCCTGCAGGTGAGCCTGCCGGGACTCGACCTCGCCCTCGCCCAGTCCATCGCCGATCGCGCGCACCAGATCTGCCCGTACTCGAAGGCGACGCGCGGAAACATCAACGCCGTCATCACCGCCGTCTGAGCGGCGCCCACATCTGACTTCACTCACTCATTCACGGAGACATTCATGAAAAGCACCTACGCAACCATGGCCGCCGCACTGGCCTTCTCACTGGCAACGCTGGCGACCAGCGCACATGCCACGTCCAGCTCGGCGAAGCCGGCGATGGAGAAATGCTACGGCGTGGCAGGCGCCGGCAAGAACGATTGCGCCGCCGGCCCGGGCACGACCTGCGCGGGTACCGCCAAGGCCGACTACCAGGGCAACGCCTGGATTCTGGTCCCCAAGGGCACCTGCACCACGATCAAGACGCCGAAGGGTTTCGGCTCGCTGCAGGCCAAGTCATGAGCTCGCGCAGCATGGAAATCGCCTCGACGAAGTTCGCGGTGAGCGAACCTCGCGATAGCGCACCGACAACGTGGCTGTCGCGCATCGTGCCCGACAACTTGCTGCTGCTTGTCGCGCGCCTCGGCATCGCCGCCGTGTTCTTCCAGTCGGGACGCACGAAAGTCGAAGGTTTCCTGACGATCAAGCCATCCACCTATGACTTGTTCGCCAACGAATACGCGCTGCCGCTGATCCCATCCGATTGGGCGGCGCGCATATCGACCGGCGCGGAACATCTGTTCCCCGTGTTGCTGGTGCTGGGCTTGTTCACGCGGGCTTCCGCGCTCGCGCTGCTCGGCATGACTACGGTGATCGAAGTGTTCGTGTACCCCGATGCGTGGCCCACGCACTTGAGCTGGGCCGGCCTGCTGCTGCCTCTCGTCGCTCGCGGCGGCGGCACGTGGTCGCTGGATCGCCTGCGCCGCGGCTGGTCGCTGTCGCGCTGATCGCCGCACCAAACATCCGTTCTTTCATAGCAATTCCCCCGAGGAAAAACCCCATGCGTAAATCGTTGAGTTTGATAGCTCTCATGTTGGCGGCGGCCAGCCCCGCCTTCGCCGCCGACACCACGCCTCCCGCACCAACCGGCATCAAGAACATCGTGATCGTTCCCGGTGCTTTCGTGGATGGCTCGGGCTGGCACGTCGTGCACGACATCCTGATCCACAAGGGCTACACCGTGAGCGTGGTGCAGCCGCACATCGAATCGCTGCCCAATGACGCCGACGCAGTGTTTCGGCAGCTTCGCAAGCAAGACGGTCCGACCTTGCTGGTCGGCAGCGATTACGGCGGCGCCGTGATCAGCGAGGCCGGCAACCGCGACAAGGTCAAGGGCCTGGTTTATGTCGCTGCCGTGGCGCCGAGCGTAGGCGAAAGCGTGCTGCAGCTCGTCGAATCCATGCCCGAGCCCAGCAGCGATCTGCAAACGTCCTTCGACGGCTACATCGTGGTCGACCAGAAGAAATTCGGCGCGGATCTCGGCGGCGACCTCACCGCGAACCGCACCAACTTCATGGCGATCTCGCAGGTACCGGGAACCGTCGCCGCGCTGCGCCACGCCGCCGGCGTCGCGGCATGGCGCAACAAGCCCAGCTGGGCGGTCGTCGCCACCGAAGACCATTTCTACAGCCCCGATCTGCAGCGCTCGATGTACCAGCGTGCCGGTTCCAAGATCACCGAGATCAAGGGCAGCCATCTCGTTTTCATGTCGCAGCCGGAACAGGTTGCGCAAGTCATCGAAGAAGCGGCGCAGAGCCTGAAATAACCCCGCGTTTACTCACTGTCCCCAACACACTCAACCCAAGGAAAACATCATGAACACTCTCGTCTCCAAGTCCCGCAACAGCTTCGCCGCTGCCGCAGCCGTCGTCGCGCTCGCCCTCGCCTCGGTGCACGTCACCGCGCACGCCGCCGATCAGTCCGTGCAGAAGGAACAGCCGGGCCGCTGCTACGGCGTCAACACCTGCAAGGGCCAAAGCCTCTGCGCCACCGCCAAGCACGACTGCAAGGGCCTCAACGATTGCAAAGGCCAGGGCGTCGTCGTGAAGGCACCGAGCGCATGCGTCGCTGCGGGCGGCACGCTGACCGAACCGCAAGGCAAGTAATCGATCCGGCTGGACCCGCACGGCGCGGGTCCAGCCCTTCACTCTTCAGTCCAGGAGCCACGCGATGTCCACGTCACTATCCACGTTTGCAGGTTATGGACTCGGCTTGCGCCGGGAGCACTACCGCGACTTCCTCGACACCCGTGTGCGCGTCGATTTTGTCGAGGTCATCTCCGAGAACTTCATGGTCGAAGGCGGCCAGCCGCGCGACATTCTTCGCCGGATACGCGAACGTCACCCGGTGGTGCTGCACGGCGTGTCGATGTCGATCGGTTCCGCCGATGGCCTGAAGACAGAGTATCTGCGCACATTGAAATCGCTGGCGGACGAGATCGAGCCGCTTTTTGTCTCCGATCATTTGAGCTGGTCTCGCATCGATCGCTTCAATTCGCACGATCTGCTGCCAGTGCCCTACACCGAAGAGGCGCTGGACATCGTCTGCGCCAATATCCACAGGGCGCAGGATGTATTGGGCCGCGCCATGCTGTTCGAAAATCCGTCCAGCTACATCGCCTTCGGCGATGCCGCGATGACCGAATGGGAATTTCTCGACGCGATGAGCAAGCGCACCGGCTGCGGCCTGCTGCTCGACGTCAACAACATTTTCGTGAGCGCCACCAATCACGGTTTCGACGCGCACGCCTACCTTCATGGCATTCCAGCCGATCGCGTGCGGCAGATCCATCTCGCCGGACACAGCGAGGGCAGCGAGCTGCTGATCGATACGCACGACAGCCCCGTTTGCGACGAGGTCTGGGCGCTCTACGCGAAAGCCATCGCGCTGACCGGGCCGGTCGCGACCATGATCGAGCGCGACGGCAACATTCCGCCGCTCAAGGATCTGCTCGACGAACTGGCGATCGCGCGGAGCATCGGCGATATCGATGCGTGGGCGCGCAAGGCGGTGGCGGCATGAAACTCGCCGATATGCAACGCGATTTTCGATCTTGGCTCGTGACCGCATCGGACGATGCGGCATCGCGCCTGAGCGGCGGCTCCAGCGCCGGGTTGAACGTCTATCAGAACAACTATCGCGTCCAGCTGATCAGTTGTCTGGAAGCGAGCTACCCGCACGTCCGTACATGGCTCGGCGAAGAAGCGTTTCTGGCCGCGGCCATCGCCCATATCGACAGCCACCCGCCGCATGCGTGGACGCTCGACGCCTACAGCGGCGACTTCGACGGAACGCTGACGTCGCTCTATCCCGACAACCCGGACGTGCGCGAGCTGGCGCGCATCGAACTCGCGCTTGCGCAAGCGTTCGTGGCGGTCGATGGCGATGCGCTGACGCCGGACGCGCTCGCGCAGACCGATTGGGATGCGGCCCGGTTGCGTCTCGCGCCGTCGCTCAAGATTTTGACGGCGACGACCAATGCAGCAGATACCTGGTCGGCCTTTCAACGAAACGAAGCGCTGCCCGAAAGCCAGATGCTCGCGGAAACCGCCGGCGTGATCGTATGGCGACAGCAGTTCACTGTCTTTCTCGAAGCGGTGGATGCGCTGGAATATGCCGCGATGTTGCTGATCCAGAAAGACGGAAACTTTGCCGGGCTTTGCGACATGCTCGTGGAAAGGCTCGGCGAGCAAGAAGGCATCGCCAAAGCCGGTGCGCTGCTGGTGAACTGGATCAGCAAGGAGTGGCTGGCGGAGACGGCCGCGTAACTTTTAAAAAAGGCCCAAGGCTCGCACCACAACGTGCACAGTGAAGCGGCAGCAACTTGAAGAAGCCCCGATTGGGATTTACGCCAACGCCTTGACAGGTCTGGCCAATAACCCAGATTGCACTGAACGCAAGGTATCCTCCCGCCCCATCTCGAATGCCCGCTTCACATCTGTTTTGGCCGTGCAGTCCCAGGTCGATACCGGGACTTTGCAGCCCCGTTGCTTCCGACCCGTGGCGGACATTTTTGCGGCGGTCAAAATCGGCATTACCGCCAATATCAAATCCGCGTGCACTGACAGATAACCATGTCGCAGGTATGCGAAGGTGCTTTCGTCGGGCGTGCCCATCCCGATTCGATGATTACGGCACGCCCGACATGAGTGAAGTAGCGCGGATCGCCTGGGTAGCCGCCCAAACGATCCGCTGGCCACAACCAACCTAGGATGTTGATCATGGTTACGTTCGATCATACGGCACGCACGCTCGCGCGTGACCCCGCCAAGCCGCTATTTGTACTACTTCACCGCCGCTCATACTGGACGGCGTCGGGCCACAATGGGCACACGTAGAAAACGGTACCGGAAAGTTCCAACACTACGTGCAGGATTTTTCCTGTAGCCCTTCGCGCCACGCGCAATACGTGGCGCGACCTACGGTAATGGAATAGGCCCATGAATCACCCCAACTACGACCTGCTCAGCGCGGGAAGCTACGTGCTGTCCAAAGACGACTACGACGAGCTACGCATGATTCGCGACAAGCTTCTTCTGATGGCGCAGCTCGCCGGCACCGAGACGACCAACGGTGATCACGACACCATGCTTTTCATCAACCGCAGCATGATCGGGCGTCTCTTCGCCGATCTAAGCTTTCAGATGGGCGATGTGCTGGAGACCATCAAGCACGCCACAACCAGCGTTGATCTTGCTCAGGCGCACTGATTGAAGGCCGCAGGCTTTGCCGCGTACGCCGTGAAAGACTCAACTTCGTACAGTTTATGGGTGAATGATTTTTGCTATGCAGTCGGACTCGACCAGGGCGAACTGGTGACGATTTCGGCACCGCCGAGGAAAGAGACGGAGGTAGTTAATCCTAAATAACTACCTCCGCCCCCTTTGTTTCGGCATGGATTCAGAACGATGACTGGTGCGATCTTGGCACCGCACACAACACAACAGCTGTCGGTCAGCGCTATACGGGAAACACCCCTCTCCGCGATGATCGGAGATGGGCGTCTATTTGCCTATTGACCGGAGCGGCGAAATGGTGACCCCGTTTTGCCATCGTTGCTCCGATCCCTGCTGGTGTATTGGCCGCCGCCTTTGACATGCTATTCATCTGCGAAGCCTGAAAACTACTCAGGGCTTTCAGGGCGTTTTGAAGGTGTTCTTAATCGACTCCGGGATCGAACCACTGTGCTCGGATTCACCGCCGAATGCCTCGTGACTTTTTGCATCGAATACCGCGCACAACTGGTTCTTGATGAACAAACCAACAAAACGTTCATTGCCACTCCATCGAATGGCCAAGTCGTCCAAGCTGTACCTAAATGGTCCAACGGAAACACGGATAGCAGCGGTCACTTTCTGGCCTTCAGTGCGCGTGAGGTCATAAAGATAAAAGTACCCCACATCATCATCGTGCTCGTACACACCGGCCCGGCTTCCATCAGAATTTACCTGGCTTTCAAATATGTCATTGTTTGTCATTGAATAACCATGGATGGTTGTCTTTGTAATTGTCACCACTACGATGATCGGTTCGGCTCATCGGTGAAACTCCACCCTCGGGAGTCCCATCGACATGATGCAGTTCCATTGGATGACCATCTGGCCCGGTGGGCGCCCCGCCTTTTTGCATTCTAGCGAGGTCTTCTTCGCTATATTTCGCCGGATTGGCTTTAGCCTCCGCTTTCCAATACGCGGCTCGCTCGGCTTTAAAGGCAGCGCGATCTATTTTCGATGCTGTCTTTCCGGCTTTTGCTACTTCACCTGCTTCCTTCAATACTCCTGATGCCACTCCTCCGATAACCGGAAGAGCGCCTACCGTAGCAACAGCTACATTAAGGGGAGAAGGATCGCTTACCGCATCCGTGACATTTTGGACGTCGCTAGCTATCGGAACAAAGCCCATCAACCTTACGGCTGGAGCCTGAGCCGCTGCAATTTGATTCGGGACGTCTTCAGGCTTACAGCCAGCTGTATTCGCGCAACCGCTATAAGCGGCCAAATATTGCGCCGAATAGTCCTGCCTACCATCAGGGTCCGTGCGCATGACGGGATTATTGCTTGCATAGACATACCGATTGAAACCGTACACATCACCCGGCTGCACCCCCACCGGATCCACACTCAAAAACCTTCCCGCCTCCGGGTCGTAATACCGCGCCTGCATGTACACCAGGTCGGTATCCGGATCGTTCACGTGCCCCGTGTAACCTGGGCCGTTGGGTGGTTGACCCAACGCCTGCTGACCGTAAGGCCGGTAGTCGAAGGTCTTGGTGATGTTGCCTTGCGCGTCCGCTTCAGCCAGGACCGTGCCATTGGGATCGGTGAGGATGTAGGTGACTTTGTCGGCGTGCACCACGCCGCAGAGCAGCAGGCACGTCAGCACCCACAGCGCGCGCAACAGGGATGGTTTCATCATGGCTTTCCTTGTCGGGTTGTCGTCGCTTGTTTTCCATCAATGCAGCTTCTTTGCACCATCACATGCCCACTCAACCGCTCCAAGGCGAACACCCGTAGCTATTGCATGCTTTCACTTGGAAGGTGCGTACGGCGCCTTGGGCATAGCCGCCCGACCACGATGTATCGGGTCCCGAATACATCTGCATCGTGGTGGAGCCGGTCGTTGCTTGCACCACGTAATACGCTGCATTGGGCACGGCGTTCCAGGTGACCGTTGCCATAATCATCGGGCCTGTGGAAACTTGTTTCACCGTGACGGTAGGTGCAGCGGGTACCAACTCGACCGCTTCGGTCACGACGTTGCTCCACGGCCCGCATCCGGCGTTGTTGCATGCTATGACTTGATAGCCATAGGTGCCCGCACCGCGTCCTGCGGTACTCCAATGGGTGGCACCGTTATCTTGTACGGTGGTCCAGCCGCCACCGTTGTATTGTTCCTGCAAGACATAGCGATTGGCGTCGTTCACGCCAGTCCAGCTTACGGTGTAGCTGCCGTCAGCGCTGAAGCCGGGCACACTGATGCTAGGGACATAGGTGGGCGGGACAGTCACGGACACCGTGTGGCTGGTGGTGTAGCCGCTGCAGCCGTAGGTGTTGCACGCTCTCACTCGATAGACGTAGCCGCCCGACACGCCGACTCCCACATTGGCACTGGCACCACCGCCGTCGTACACCACGGCCCAACCGCCGCCGTTGATGCTTTGCTCCAGGCTATAGGTGGTGGCGTTCAGGCTGCTGGCCCAGCTTACCGGCACGGGATTGAAGCTTGCGCCCGGCACACTGATGGAGGTCGGTGCGGAAGGCACATTCTCCAATTGCACGTTGGTCGATTGCCCCCAATCACCGCAGCCATACACGTTGCAAGCCTGCACCCGAAAACTGTAGGTGCCATTGGCGGCGGGATGGATGGTGAAGGTGGCAGCGCTGCCGTTGTAGATCGAGGTCCAATGTTGTTCGTTGAATTGCTTCTCCACGTTGTAGCTGGTGACACCGTTGGCGGTGGACCAGGTGATGGTGATGTTCTTTGCCCGATTACCTATCAGAGCTTTAGCCGTAGCCGGCGATAATCCAATTGATTGACACGTTCAATGGCGGCAATGAGAACGACCGGACCTTCGCCTGATATAGCTTGCAAATACGCAATGTCGTCATGCAATAAGCGCAACTCTTCTTGCATGAGATGGTGGTGGAGAATGTCCTGTTGAAATCCATCAACAGCAGGGTCTATGCCTGTGCCGTTGAGGATGAAGAGGTACAACGTATCCCATCTTGCTTGGACCGCTTCCATTAGATTCGATAGGTCGCCACTATCAAGATAGGACAACAGGCAGCAAGCGATGTTTGCCGCGTCGATAGCCGCAGATGTGTAAATGGATGTGTAATTTTCTGAGTCCGGCAATACTTCTTCGCATGCCTCCACAGTGACAAACTTCGCGCCATCGCGCGAACCCGCTTCAAGTGCGGCCCAGCATTGGGCCAAGGCGGCCCGAAGTTCTGCACCGCCCAAACCGCCCGAGTCAGCTTGAAATTGAAAGTAGCTGGGCAAAGCCCGTTCCAAAAGAAATACACCGAACGCTATGCGCCTGGTTTCATCCAGCTCTTTTAGGTGCGCGTGGATAACGCTTGGTACAAACGAATACATCATGGCTGCTGCTTCAATGGTGACAATGGGGTAACACCATGTTGCTCTAGCGCTTGTGCGCAAGACGAACAAATCGGCCGACTGGCGGCCGTGCCGGTGGGTGTCAAACCCATCTCCTTAGCAACGTTAATACCATTGACTTCTGCATGCGTACCGGCGACGCCTTTTCCGGCGACTTCACCGTCCTTTAGCGCCCCTTGCGCCGCTGACCTCAGCGTGCCTTCGCTAGAGGAAACCACTCGCACCCCTTCCTTAGTTTCCGTAACAGCAATAGTGACAGATCGTTGCGTTCTCGCACTCATCGTGCCTGCGATGGCTGTTGCCCGCTCTGCGGCAGAGGCACCCTTCACAGCATCGGCCGCAACCCCACCGACCACAGGCAATACACCAACCGCAGCAGCAGCAATATTCATTGCCGAGGGATTCGTAATGGCCTGGCCAATATTCACCCCGTCGCCTACGACGGGCAGAACGCCTAGCCCCGCCTGTATTGCAGGGCCGACCCTGTCGTTGGGCGAGATGTACGTTTGGGGCACACCGCCATCTAGTCGATAGATGGCCGCGTATGCTGGCCCTGTTTCGCGCCCATTCGGGTCAATGTTGCCAATCGGATTGTTGTTCGCATACACATACCGGTTAAACCCATACACATCACCCGGCGTCGGGCCTACCGGATCCGCACTCAAAAACCTTCCCGCCTCCGGGTCGTAATACCGCGCCTGCATGTACACCAGGTCGGTATCCGGATCGTTGACGTGGCCGGTGTAACCCGGCCCGTTCGGCGGCTGACCTAGCGCCTGCTGACCGTAGGGTCGGTAGTCGAACGTCTTGGTGATGTTGCCTTGCGCGTCCGCTTCGGCCAGGACCGTGCCATTGGGATCGGTGAGGATGTAGGTGACTTTGTCGGCATGCACCACGCC
>NZ_QRBF01000006.1:232119-308057 GCF_003363265.1 Dyella psychrodurans
CGTCAGCACCCACAGCGCGCGCAACAGGGAGGGTTTCATCATGGCTTTCCTTGTCGGGTTGTCTTCCATCAAAGCGGAAGGACCTCGACGATGAACTCGTCATCGTCGAGGCTTCTTTACAGCATCAAATTTCCACCTAACCACCTCTCCAAGGCGAACACCCGGAGCTATTGCATGCTTTCACTTGGAAGATGCGCAGGGCGCCGTAGGCATAGCCGCCTGACCAAGTTGTGTTGGGTCCCGAATACACCTGCGTAGTGATGGCGCCGGCAATTTCTTGCACCACGTAATACGTTGCATTGGGCACTGGGTCCCAGGTGACCGTTGCGATGATGAACGAGCCTGTGGAAACTTGTTTCACCGTGACTGTAGGTGCAGCAGGCACCAGCTCGACCGTCTCGGTAACGACGCCGCTCCACGGCCCACATCCGGCGTTGTTGCAGGCCACGACGTGGTAGCCATAGGTGCCAGCGCCACGTCCTGCCGTACTCCAACTGGTGGCTCCGTTGTCTTGTACGTTGGCCCAGCTACCGCCGTTGTATTGTTCCTGCAGGACATAGCGATTGGCGTCGTTCACGCCAGTCCAACTCACGGTGTAGCTGCCGTCGGCGCTGTAGCCGGGCACGCTGATGCTAGGGGCGTAGGTGGGCGGGATGGTCACGGACACAGTGGGGCTGGTGGTGTAGCCGCTGCAGCCGTAGGTGTTGCACGCTCTCACCCGATAAACGTAGCCGCCCGACATGCCGGCTCCCACCTGTGCACTGGTGCCTCCGCCCTGGTACGCCACCGTCCAGCCGCCGCTGTTGATGCTTTGCTCCAGGATATAGGTGGTGGCGTCCAGGCTGCTGGCCCAGCTTACCGACACAGGATTAAAGCTTGCGCCCGGCACACTGATGGAGGCCGGTGCGGAAGGCACATTCTCCAATTGCACGTTGGTCGATTGCCCCCAATCACCGCAGCCATACACGTTGCAAGCCTGCACACGAAAACTGTAGGTGCCATTGGCGGCGGGATGGATGGTGAAGGTGGCAGCGCTGCCGTTGTAGATCGAGGTCCAATGTTGTTCGTTGAATTGCTTCTCCACGTTGTAGCTGGTGACACCGTTGGCGGTGGACCAGGTGATGGCGATACCCATGCCGTCACCGGTTTTTGTGGCGGTGACGGTCGGTGCTTTGGGGGCTTTCTGTTCGGCCGGCACGGTGAATTGGCCGGAGTTGCCTAATTCGTCATTGGAATTACCAACGGGCGAAATGCCATAGACGTAGATCTTTTCGTCAACGTGATCGCTGCGCACCGTGGCACTCAAGGGAATGCTGAAGCGGAAGCTGCCCGAGGACACGCGACATTCGCTGGCCACAGCCGGTTCGCTGGCCTGGTTGGCGCTGTAGCCGCCGATGAACGTACCTCTACCGGCCGGACCGCCCAGGTACATATGCACCTGGATGGATTGGGTCAGTCCGCTGGAGCACGCCCAACCGTGGAGGACGGCGTTGTCGTTGCTATCGATGGCCACGCCATCGATCTGGCCGCGGATGGCGGACTCGTACCGTTCGTTGCGGCCAATCAGCTTATTGCCGAGGTAGACGTAGGAGGTGCCTTTGGCCATGTCCTCGTCGTACTGGTAGAGCAACTTGCCATCATGTGTGTAGAAGTAATAGGTGGACGGGCCAGCATTGGCCACTTGCTTGAGCACGCGCCGCCCCTCGGCATCGTAGGCATAGCTGGCAAAACCCGGCACGTTGGCTAGCTGGTTCTTGGCATCGAAAACGAGGGTATTGCCGTTTTTGTTGATGAGGTTGCCGCGCGTGTCGTAGCCCAAGCTGGTGGTGGCACCTCCGTTGGCGGCCATGCTGGTCAGATGGTTGAGCAGGTCGTAGCCGTAGGTGATCGTCTGCCCTTGGAGCGTGCGGCTGGTGATGTTGTTGAGCGCGTCGTAGGTGTAGCTTTCGGTGCCCCACAGCGCGCCGGCCTGCGCTTGGGTCACGCGATTGAGTCCATCGTAAGACAACGTTTTGCTACGCTGACCATTGACCAAATCGGTGAAGCTGGTGATGTTGGCGTCGGCGTCGTAGGCAATATCTTGGCTAAGGGCAAACGTGCCACCTTTTATAAAGCTGTAATGGCTTAACAGTTGCCGTGCATTTTGCTCGGTAACGTAATCGAAGCTACCCCCAAGATTGAAATGCGCCATCTCACCATCCGGGAAGTAGCTCACGTCGGAGGCAAAGCTTCCCGCTTGGGTGGGGCGACCTAAGACATCAGGCGCGTAGCTAACGTTGGTACCATCCGGATAGATAGTGGCACTGAGGTTGCCGTAACTGTCGTGCGTATAGCGAAGCGTGTTGCTGAATCCGTTGGCGGTGAGGCTTTCGGAGAGAGGCATGTTGCGCTTGTTATAGGTGCCCGCCCAATGGGCGATGCCCGAACGCGCGTGCGTGACATTACCCACCGCGTCGTAGATGTACGTGGTGCCTGCCGTACCTTCCGGCGGCTCCAGCACGGTGAGGCGGTTCATCGGGTCGTAGGTGTGAAAGGTTTTGACCGAATCATCCACCTGGCCCTGACCGCAGTCGTTGGTGGTGATGGCAAGGCCATCGGCCGTCCAATCGATATTGTTGGCGTCGTCGTAGGCGATGACGGTGCTGCCGCTTTCGAGCTCGGACGTACGGCACAGACGGTGGTAGGCGTCGTAGTAGAAACTCTTGGTGGTGCCAGTACCTGGCCTGAAAATCGGTCCGATGCCAATAAGACCCTTTGACGGCGAGCCCGTGAATTGTGTGGATTGTGCCGATTGCGTGATGGCAGTCGGGTTGCCATAGAGATCGCGCGTGATGGTGTGCGACACGCCCTCTGGCGACGTGACCTGAATCGCGGCGTCGTAGGACGGCTGATCGAACACCTGGTAACTGGTGGTGGTCACGTTGCCTTTGGGATCGGTGACTTGCTGGCTTGCACCGGGCAGATAGTTGATCGTCGTTGTCAGCGGGCCCAACTCGGACGACTGCTGTTTTTTGGTGACGCGACTTAAGGCGTCGTAGGTGGTCGTGGTACCGGTGCCGAGGGTGTTGAAGTTGGGCAAGCCGTCGACGGGGTAGGACTGAAAGATGGGGTTGCCCTGCCAGTCGTAGTTGGTTTGGGTGGTGATGGCGAATGCGCCGTCGCTCGAACGATAGTGGCTGGCCAGGATCGGGCGCAGGGTGGCGTCGAAGTAAGTGACTTCGGTTTTGTCGCCTTGGGTGAGAGTACGGCGCCAGTGGTTGCCTGTTATGCCACGCTCGCTGCCAACGAAATCGTAGGCGAATGTTTCGGGGTACCAGTTGGTCTCGTCGTTGGTCGGATAGGTGATCTTGGCGATGCGGCCTATCGCGTTGTAGTCGTAGGATGTCGTGTTGCCGGCCTGATCGGTGATGGAGCGGATCTGCCCAAGGTCGTCCACCATCAGGCTTTGACGGGTTCCGTCCGCATACGTGATCGCTTGTGGGATACCTCGATAGTAGTTACCCAACGTGGTGGCGTTGTCGTTGCCGTCGACAAAGCTGGCGAGTTGACCGGCGTTGTTATAGGCGTAGGTCATCAGCAACTGCCCAAAGCGCGAGCGCGTTTGCAGCAGATCGTTGTTGGTATAGGTGTTGCTCGATTCCACCTCGCCCGTGGTGACGTTGGTGACGGTTTGCGTCAAGCCGAGTACCCAGTACGCCGAATCGTTACGATATAGCGTGGCTTCTTCGATCGATGACTGCCCGGCGATGTCGTTGTAGCGCTTCACATCCGTGGGCTGCGCGTATGCGTTAAACGTCATCGCCTGCCAGGTGTAGTTCTGGCCGTCTTGCGTGATCACCTTTTGGTTTAACGGCGACAATTGCTCGGTTTGATAATAATTGTCGCGATAGGCTAGATCGGCGCCGTAGACGCTTGGCCATGGACCCGCCGTCGCACTGGCGTAGGTGTTGACTACCGACTTCACTAACGTGCCGCCGTAAGCACCCTGGTACGTGTCCGCGCGTAGCAGTTGTCCTTCTGAGGCGTTGAAGCGATTGCTGAAGGTATAGCGCGTGTCGTTGCCATTGGGATCGGTGACATCGGTATAAACGGTCGTGGGGCACGTGCCGCTGCGCGCACATGCGTCCGTCGTCCAACTCGCATTCGCGGGCGAATAGCTATAGGTCCAGGTCTGCGTCGGCATGCCCGCACCCGAGATGACTTCGCTCGTAATGGCGGGTTGAACGTACCATTCCGGCCAGATCGCCATGGGAATTTCAAACGGCGGCGTGTCCCCGGTTTCTCCCCAACACAATTGGGGCGTGTACGAACGGCCGCTCATTTTCATCACGAAGCTAAAGGTGCCCGTGAGTCCAGAGGGAGCCGTTACCGTAGCGGTACTGATGACCGGCCCGCTGACCGGGGTCGTATTGGAATAAGGAAACCGGTTGGCTGAACAGGCATTGGAAGGGAGAACGAAGCTGTACGCCCCAGCACCCCCCTGGTAGGTCCACGAGCTGCCGTCGGGCAATTGAACACCAGTCAGTCCAGCCCCGTACGTATACGTCCACGTGCGCGACGGAACGTTGGATGCCTTGGCGGTAATCGTTCGGATGTTCGGCGAACCGGACACATAAGTGACATCGACTTCGCGGCCATCATTCGCCGTAATGCTGGAGAGATAACCCGTGGTGGGGTCGTAGTTGTACGTCAGCGTATTGCCGAAGCGATCCTGGATCTGCGTGACGTACATCAGCGCATCTTCGCGATACAAGATGGCCAGGCCGCCTGGCCCGGCTTCCATAGGCGTAGCGCCCTGTGTGGCGATTGCGCTATGTGCCGAAACAGCGCTTTGCGCCGGGGGAGAGGTTTGCGTCGCGATGATCGTGCCATCAGGGGGTAGCGGACCACCTGCCCCGACGATCTGGTACCACGGGCGATAGACAAGGTGAGCGAAGGTATAGCGCGTACCGTCGGGTGCGATGGCAAGAAATCCTTCGCCTCCATCGCTCGCCGTAACACCGCAAGTGACCATCCAGTTGTTCTTCGTGACAATGTTAAAGCTCAGCCCGCTGATGCTCGGCGACAGCGTATTCGCACTGTAGCGGGGCATCAGTTGCTGCTTGCCTTCGCCAGGTACCATCAGGTTGTAGCCATACCACCATTCATCCGCCACCCAACCTCCCTCGGCCAGCGTGGATTGAATGCCTGGTGGCGGCGCAAAATTGCTGCAACGATTGGTTGTACCTACGGTAGGGGTAGTTCCCCCAACGCCTGTCTGCCAGACGGCCGTGGACGGGAGACCGGCAGTCCCTACCAGCGTTTCGATGCGGGGAATATCCAAATCCCAGTTGCCGAACGGGAAACTTGGGGGACTGATGCCGAGGTTGTCGGGCCACTCAAAAAATTCCGCTGATCGACCCACGGTGATGGTCGGCCCATTGCCACGCAAAGAGACGTCCGTGACGTTGAATGACGTGCTTCCGTCATACGTACTGATGTTTTCGCCGAACGGATGCTCACCCAAGGGTTCGATGTTTTGATCGACCTGGATCAGCTTCTGGTATTCCTGGTCCGGGGTCGCCCCCTCCGTGGACTGGGCATAACACGCACCGGACAACACCAGCATCGCCACCGCCCACAGGCAGCTCCCTTGCCAGCGTGCAAGCATCGCATTGTCCCTTTGGGCCCACGCATTGCGCACAGGCATGCTTTCACCCATAACGAGCCTACGCCAAGCCTTGGCATACCGCATTCCCAATCTCCTTGTCCCCGACTGCGAACGGCACGCGGCATCTCATTCGATGCGGCCGCTCTGTGTTGAGCATTGGATAGATTTCATGCGGTGGGCGGCAAGAAGGGAAGCACGGCACTCTTTGCAGGCACGTGCCTACATACGGTGACCCTATTCCGTATTCGCACTACGCGGGGGTGAGGGTTGAGCGCGGTCGTCGATATCTATGCATCGTTTGACGAAGCTTCAAGTTCCTCGCTGCGCAAATTGCGCCGCATCGCCTGAGGCGGCTGACCGAACGCTCGCAAAAACGCCCTGCGCATGCGTTCGCGATCGGCGAAGCCCGATTCTCGCGCCACGATTTCGATCGGATGGCGCGTCTGCTCCATCATCAGACGCGCCGCTTCAAGGCGCAGATTTTCCACCGCCTTCGCAGGCGACTGGCCCGTTTCCGCGCGAAACGTTCGGCTGAATTGTCGCGGACTGAGATTCGCCGCGGCGGCAAGTTCCTCCACCGACAACGGCGAGCGCAGGTGACTCTTCGCGTACGTCAGCGCGTCTTGTATGCGATCCGATTTCGGTTCGAGTTCCAGCAACGCGGAAAACTGCGACTGCCCGCCGGAGCGCCGGTGATACAGCACGAGTTTCTGCGCCACCTTGTGCGCGACGTCGGCACCGAGATCCTTTTCGACCATCGCCAGCGCGAGATCGATGCCGGCGCTCATGCCCGCCGACGTCCAGATCGGCCCGTCGGTGATGAAGATGCGATCCTCTTCCATCTTCACCTTGGGAAAACTGTTCTGCAGTTGTCGCGCCAACAGCCAATGCGTGGTGGCGCGGCGGCCGTCGAGCAGACCGGCTTCGGCGAGAACAAAGGCGCCCGTGCAGATCGCCGCGACGCGGCGCGACCATTGCGGTGCTTCGCGCACGAAGTCGAGCAGCGCCGGTGTCGTTTCCGGCACGCCCACGCCACCGGCAACCAGCAAGGTATCGAACGGCTGCCGCTCGAGGCGCCGCGTTTCCATGCTCATGCCGAGCGAACTGGCGATCGGACCGCCCGTTTCGGAGAAGTAGCCCACGTCATACACGGCGCTTTCTGCCGTGATGTTGGCGAATTCGAACGCGGACGCGGCGGCCAGGCACATGACCTGGAAGCCCGGAAAAACCACGAATCCAACGCGTTGCATGGCAGCCTCCGGCGAATGGCCTAAAAGGTGGCATCTATGACATTTAAGTCTAGATGCGGCCCGCGTACAACTATCTCAAGGCATCGGCATACCGCCGGCGCTTCCCCATCGGAGATAGACATGAACAACTCATCCAAGGGCACCGCCCTGATCACCGGCGCTTCCAGCGGCATCGGTGCCATCTACGCCGACCGTCTCGCGCGCCGAGGCTACGACCTTATTTTGGTGGCGCGCAATCGCGAACGCCTCGACCAGCTGGCCCGCCGTTTGTCGGATGCCACGGGCCGCGCCATCCAGGTCTTTCCCGCCGACTTGAACAATGCCGCCGATCTGACCGCCGTGGAAAATCTCCTGCGCACCGACAAGAGCATCACGACGCTGGTCAACAACGCCGGCTTCGGCGCGGCCACACCGCTGCTGCAATCGGACGTGGCGAAGATGGACGAGATGATTTCGCTCAACGTGAGCGCGCTCACCCGTCTCACCTATGCTGCCGCGCCCGGCTTCGTGGAACGCGGCCATGGCGCGATCATCAACATCGCATCGATCGTGGCCATCGCGCCGGAACTTCTCAACGGCGTGTACTCGGGCAGCAAGGCATTCGTGCTTGCCTTCACGCAGTCGCTCCATCACGAACTTGCAGACAAGGGTGTGCGCGTGCAGGCGGTACTGCCCGGTGCAACGGCCACGGAATTCTGGGATGTCGCAGGCGTGCCGATGAGCCATCTGCCTTCGCAGATCGTCATGCCCGCGGAAGACATGGTGGATGCCGCGCTGGCCGGGCTCGATCAGGGCGAACTGGTGACGATTCCGGCGCTGCCCGAAGCAGCCGACTGGCAGGCCTATGAAGATGCGCGGCAGAAGATGTCGCCCAATCTCTCGCGTTCGCAACCGGCGGCACGCTATCGCGTTGCAGGTTGATTGGGCGGCGGGCGTGCACGTACGGTTAGGCGTTCACGCCCGTTGACGTGGTCGTACCCCCGCCCTGCGTCGACTAGACTTCCGCGAACGGCATGCCCCACCGGCGCCGATACGCTTGATAAAAGCCCGGCGTGTGATGCAGCTGTTCGCCTTTCACCAGTTGTTCGTCAGACATGACGCGGCAAAGAAAAAAGGTGTGCGAGCCAATCTCCTGACTGTGCACGATGCTCAACTCCTGAATGCTGAGCGCCCCGGCCACAGCGGGAACGCCAAACTCCCGCGACGGTCGCACGGGAAACGGAAGCGCATTCCAGTCCGGGAGCGGCTGCTTGTGATGCTCGCTGAGCTTGTAAACAGTCGCCTTCATCGCCGCAGGCACGTTGGACAGCGCAACGCGGCGTACGTCGCGCATGATGGGTTGCGAAACGTTGGTGCTGCGTAGCGCGAGCGAAAAATAACCGCTGCGCTCGAGCGGTCCGATCAGATCCATGGGAAAGATATTCTGGTGGCCCGGCGTACCGACGGAAACAAGAACGACCGGGCGCGGGCACAAGTAGGCGATCATGAGCTGCTGTACCGCGGCGGGTTCCATGGCGAGATGATGCGGCGCCTGATGCTTCAGCATGAGCCGGTTCTGAAGCCATGCGTTCCACGGACGTCGCGGCCAACCCAGACAGCGGTGCTCGCCGGCAGCCACATGGTAGAGCGCGAGCGATGTATTTTCGGTAACGACTGGCGCCATACGCACCAGATGCAAAATGCCGAGCCACCTTCCCGTCGCGCTATCGTAGTACTCAAGCACTGGATGTGGGCCGGCATCGACACTAGTCGCGATCACAAGCGGCTTGAGCGCAGCCACGGTGTGGTCCGCCGTCACATCGACCAACTTGCCGTCCCAACGCAAAGTGGCGGTGACCGCCTGCGAAGGCGGCGCAATGGCAACCGTAGACCATTGCGGCAGTGGACGCACGAACGGCCTTATCCAATCCTTCCACATCTCAGATCCGCCGAAATAGCAGGAACATGTAGAGATCGGTCGCCAATCCGACACCGCGCGGATAAAGGCGTTCCAGCCGGAAATACGGTGCTGCAGCTCGCGCCACGACACGTGGCGTGAAGCGATGGATGCGGCTTTCGCTTGGAATGGCGTAGCGGCCGGTGCGCACCAGATTCAGAAGGTTCTTCCGCCACCAGCCGTAACGCGCATCGCCGAGGTAATACGGACTGAGCATGCTTGCCAGCACGAAACCGCCCTGATGCACCACGCGCGACAACTCTTCAAAAAGCGATGCGTGATCCGCGAAGTGATTGAGGACCGCAAAGTTCGCCGTGACGGCCTGCACCTTGCAGTTGAGAGGCAATGCAACCGTGACGATGGCGTTGCGGGCGATTTCGTCGCGGCAATGCTCCGCGAGGTAATCGCGCATCGCTGCCGAAGGCTCGTAGACGAACGTCGGGTGCCCGTTGGCGGCATACGTCTTGGCATCGATGCCGGTACCGGCACCGAAATCGAGCACGCCTTCGCCCTCGTCCAACAGATTCAGCGCCATCTTCTGAAACCTGTCGCGCACCGTCTGGTCCCGCCGCGAGGTCAGCATGAATGTGTGGTACTGCTCTCCGGTATGCACGTGGTCCACTACCTTGCCGACAAACTCACTGCCGTTTTGATGGCCCATGCGCCGGGCCGTTCAAGCGCGGGCCTAAAGCCCTTGTGCGGGTGAGTGCCGGCCAGGTCATGGAAGGTTGCGCCCAGCGATGCGCAAGCGCCGCCCGCCGCGACGGTAGCGTCGACAAAAAAAGGCACAGGTGATGCCACCTGTGCCTTGCTGCATCCGTGTATCGATGTGTGTTGCTTGATGCCTACTTGCGAGCCGCGATGATTTCGCTCAAGTAATCAGGCGTACCTTCGACGCGCACCAGGTGCGGGTATTGCAGGCCGCCGTGGTAATCCACCGACACCGTGCGATAACCGCCCTGGTACTTCAGCAACAGCTGGATCGGCGCACTGCCGTTCTTGGCCGCCGTGATCGCGCTCTTCAGCGCATCGCTTGAATAGTCCTTGCCGTTCACCGCCATCAGCGTGGCGCCGGTGCTTACGCCCGCCTTGAATGCCGGCCCGTCCCAGCGCACGTCGTTGACCTCACCCTTCTCGGTCATCGTCAGGCCGATCGACCACGCGAAGTTGTACAGATGGCGCGACGATTGCGGCCGGCTGTTGTACTGCTTCTCGTATTCGCTTTCCTGATCGGTATAGACCAGTTTCCAGCCGGTCCCCGCGATGCCGTTCTGCAGCGGCGGATCGAGCGCATCGACGCGCGAGTGCAGGAAGCTCGCCCAGTCGTAGGGAGCCACGCTGTTCAGTGCCGCCACCACGTCGTCGAAGGCGTAGGTCTTGGTGACGTAGCTGCCGTTGTCGACGCCGAAGAACGTACTTGCGAAATCGTCCAGCGATTTGCGGTCGTGCGTGAGCGAGCGCAGCTTGGCGTCCACCTCGAGCCACATCATCTGCCCGCCGCTGTAGTAATCCTCGCTCATCTGCCAGCTGCGGTACGGCAGGCTCGAACGGCGCGCGGCGGTCGGGTCGTTGGTGGTGTCTTCGAGCGTGCGCCACTGGAAACCTTCGCGGTTGCGCTCGTAGTTGGCCGCCACCATCGCCAAGGCGTCGCGGAACTGCTGCGCCGTCCACATGCCGGAGCGCGCGGTCAGCACGAATCCCCAGTATTGCGTCTGCCCTTCATAGACCCACAGCAGCGAATCGCCCATCGGCACGTTGAAGTTGGGTGTCCACAAATCGGCGGGACGACGGAACTTGCCGTTCCACGAATGCGTATATTCGTGCGCGAGCAGATCGCGATCCGGCGCAGCTTCGTTCCAGGCGGTGAAATAGTCGGCGCCCAGGCCGTTCTCGCTGGATTGATGATGCTCCGTACCGTTGCCGCCCAACTGATCGGAGAGCGAGAACAGGAAATCGTAATGATCGTAGTGATGCGAACCGAACAGCTTCACTGCCTGGCTGACCAAGGCGCGGTGCACCTTCAATTGTTCCGGCGTCATCTCCAGATACTTCGGCGCATCCGCCACGATGTCCAGGTGCACGGGCGCATCGCCACCCGGATTGAGATCGACGCGCTTGAAGTATTCGCCCGCGTACATCGGCGAATCGACCAGATTGTTCAACGTCACCGACTTGAAGGTCGTGGTGTCGCCCGACTGCGAAGCCGTTTCCAGCGCGGTGCCGAATTGCCAACCCTGCGGCAATGTCACGCTCGGTGCAAAGGTGATGCCGCGCGAGAAATAGCCGGCCGGATAGAGCACCACCTTGCTCCATTCCATATCCATCATGCGATCGGTCATCTCGAAACCTTCGCTGTCGGTGCGACCCGACATGTACTGGAACGATGCATCGATGGTCGAAACGCCCTCGGGCACGTCGACATGAAACGCGTACACGTTGTATTCGTCGCGCTTCCACGTCAGCGGCTTGCCGTTGGCACTGAGCTTGAGGCCGGCGAGCATGTTGATTGGGCCGGTCGGCGAGTGATCGCCGGGAATCCACTCCGGGTAAAGCAGCGTCACAGCGCCCGCCTTCACCGGAATCGTTTCGTGAACACGAAAGATGCCCTGCACCGTGTCGTTGGCATCCACATGAAGGGTCACCGTGCCGGGATACGGCGTGTCCTGCGGCGGCGGCACATTGTCCGTGCGCGCTTGCTGCGCTCCGACGGCACCGGCCGCAAGCGTCAGGGCGACGGCCAAGGCAAGGCGCGAAAACCTGCGATGCGCAGCAGCCGCAGAAGCAACGGGAGGGACACGGGACATGAGGGACTCCAGCAAACGATTGGACAGTCGCTGAACTTAGCATTACAGACGCCGGACGGGGATAGAGCAGTGGTCATGCCCTGTATTGCCCAGTGCGCCTAAATGCGATCGATACCTTCTACGGTGATATACCGCTCTGAACCTTTTCCTGTGACAACAAGCGCGATAAGAACCGGCGAACCATCCGCCAAATGGGTAACACACTCCACGGCTGCGACCAGACCGGTGCTCTCAGTGGCCTCGCCGTTGAAGTACTTGATCTCCATGGAAGGAGTAGCGTGTTCGTGAGCCTCCGATTCCCCCGACTGGCTTGCGGCGAAATCTACCTCCAAAGCCATCGCCGGTTCTCGTCCGTGGGCAAGGGCATAACCAAAACGTTCGGCCAGAGCGGCAAAATCACTATCGCGCAGCAAAGCAACTGCTTCTTCGCCAAACCTGATAAGCGACTGACGATCCGTTTGAGATTCAGATATTCGCATGCAGTTTGAGCCTTCACCCTAATGGCCGCCATGGGCGAAAGCGGACATCCTCGTCGTTTGCGTAGAATATTTAACACTACACGTAGACTTTGCAAATTGGGCAGCGAAGGAACGCGTTAGGCAGCGTGTCGAGCGCCGAAGCGCACCTCGGACAGCAATCCGGTCGGCGCTCATTCCAGAACCATAAATAGCCACAAGACCGGCCCGTAGATAACGCACCGGCGACGGCCATGCCGCCAAGATTCACTGCGCTGCCTGCTTCAACGAGTTGCTCATAGGCCCAAGCTTCGTAACTACCTGACTGAAGCCATAGTTTGTAGATTGACCCGAATGTTGTCGTCCAGTCGGCAACTGCATCAACCTGCGAAGGCGTCAGTTCGATTCGTTCTGGCGCTACTGCACCTCGGCAAATATCGCAGTGAATAGGGTTCTCGGTTAGGTCAAACGCCAAGTAGATCGCCTGGATTTCGGCGCACGTGCATTGCTCCTCCGGAGAGATAGGTTCGGGCGGCATCAATTTCCTGTATTGATCATTGTTGTTCATAGCACGCCATCAAGAGTTCAACCCTTTAACACGTGAGCAAAATCGCTTGCGTCGAACACGGATATTCCACAAGCGTGCACTAAAACCCAACACTCCAAAAAACGAGACCTAGAGCGCAACCAGGTTCACCTTCTGCGGGAGCAATGATATGGCAAGTGAATTTGGCCTCGCCTTGACCCAATTTATTGTCCGTCAATGGCGCGATGATCTGGTATCGCCGCCTTTCTTTTGGTCACTCAAGGTGAGTATCGCCTCAGTTGCTGTGCGAATGATCGGTTGCAGCTCCACCTTGAACAGCCCCGTTTGCGGATCGCGTGTCGTCGATAAGATGATTGCGCCCTCGGCATGTGCAGCGATATTGCCCCGTGCGTAACCCGCCACCGTGATCGTCGTATCGTTGGCTGCGAACGCAATTTTCAGCCGGACACCATGGGCAAGGTCCTGGTACGACGTAACGCGCTTGCGTCCCATCGGAACGAACTTGCCTATGTCGCCGATGACGGCGATGCCCGACGCGGACACCGGTGCGACAACGCGATAAGCGAAAGCATCGGGTCCGGTCGGTTTTCCGGTGATGGCCTCCTTGCTGTCCACGATGGCGAGTGTTTCCGACATCGGATCGAATACCGCTACCGATCCGCTGAAGCCCAACGCCATCGGCGTCACGGAAAAATCCGTTGTTGGTTTCGCGGGATCGTCGGCGAATGCCAATAGGTAGGCGGTGTTGTGATTACCGTGACGGGTGAAGGTAGCAGCGATGATTGGTGCTCCCGTCCGCTCTGCCTGCGATAGGTAACTCGCATCGAGCGGCATCAGTGGTTCGTCCGGCTTGACGATCTGGCCGTCGGTGCTGGCGACCTTGAAGATGTTGGTGCGGTCGAGATCCTCGAATGCATCGCCGACGCCGACTGGTCCGCCTGAGAGCGTGGCGAACAGCATCGCTGCCGTATCGCGCGATGGCATCACATCGGTCGCCGGCCACGCACCCAATTCGTGGATCAATCGCGCGTTGAAGGCCAGTTGCATCCATCTGTCGCGGGTCAGGCCGTCGCCGGCGGCGCGAATCGTCGTCAGGTTCGGGTATTTCACGCCCTGCAACATGTGCAGCGGATATGCCATGCAGTACTGCATGGTGATGCGGTGCGCGGCCATCGCCGATGCCATGCCATCCATGAACAGCTCGCCCTTGCCGGGCACGCTGTGCAATTCCGGCGAGAATCTATAGGTCGCGTCGAGCCAATCCTGGAGATAAACCGCGATGCCGCTCTCGGCCGCGTAATTCGCAAGCTCGTTCCAGTAGCCTGGATCGACCGCGGCAACGCCGGAGATGTCATAGCGCTTTCGATACGGACTGTCCTTGTCGATGAAACGGTTGTGCGCGAGGAAGGGCAGATCGACGCGCTTATGAAAACTCGCCAACCCCTTGGGGAACACGCCGGGCTGCGCCTTCCATTCGACGAGACCGCCGTAGCGATTCCAGTCTTCGTCGGGCAGCGCGGGATTCTTGATGTGACCGACCGGCTGCTCCGGATTCCACGAACTCTTCGCGTACCACCAGCTGTCGAGTTGCAGATAGCCGAAAGGGAAGCCGGCTTGGCGACTACGCTCGATGAATCGCACCAGCGACTCTTCGTAGTTCAGGCCTTCGGCATATTCGTAGTTGTAGTAGTAATGGCCGCCTGCATTGTCGGTGAGCACGCCGATGTAACGCAGGATGGGGTCGGCGTCGGAGGCCGCAGGACTGCGATGATAGAGCGCGCGCAACGCGGTGCCCCAGGCGTCGTACGCGGACGCTATATCGGGCGCCGCTGCCACGAGCGCCGTAGCCGTGAAACCCACCGGCAGTTTCCCCACTTCCGAATTCATCCCGACCGCGACACGCGTCTTGGCATCGCCGAGCATGCTTGCGAGGAAGAAGTCCGATGCCGGCGAGATGATGAGCGCGTGACCGCTTTCGCTGAAAAGAACCCAAGGCGTGGACACGTCCTGCGGCGAGTCGAATACCGGAGGTGCGAAATTCATTTGCCGATGCGAAAACGAATGCAATCCGGCGGGTATCACGTCGAAGTCGGGAAATGCCGGTGGCTGCTCGACCGGGCTTTTGCCGACGACCTTCCAGGAAAACAGCAGCGCGCTGGATTTGCCCGGTGCCGGCGAAACGTTCGCCTCGACGCCTTCAACGAGCGGAAAGCGCAAGCCTGTCGTCGATGCCGTCACGCGCGACGCGCCGCCCGGCAAACGGCCCGCAAAATGCAGCGTACCGTCATCGAGCATGTACGCACCGGTCGTATCGTCGATCGAGAAGACCAGGCTGCCGCTTCGAACCTGATGTTGCGCGGCGACGGCTGTTTGCGACAGCAAGAGGAACGCACACAACAAAAACGTGACGCGAAAACCGAAGCGGCTTTTCATGTGAAAGGGGCCTGGGTGAGTGACCCCATCATTGTGCTTCTTCAGAGATTGCGTCAATGAAGAACGCTTGCCGTTCACGATGCGTCCGTACCGCGGCGAGCCCTGCGCGCGCTTGCTTTAGCGATGCCATGTCTGTGCGCCAGCATGTCGACGCGGGGCACGTCACTGGATGACTCACTTGCGTGTCATGCCGTTCTGCAGGGTCATAGCCGGCACGCATGGTCAGAGGTATCCATGCGTGCCGTCTACATTTCAGGCAGAACTGAAACGATGCACTGTCATCGAGCGATGCCGGGGTATCGGCAAACTTTAGCGACCAAAGCTCCTTGTCAGCTCGATTGCCGAATGACTCAGCGCAACTGCTGAATGCGGATCATGTTGCCTGCGGGATCGCGAACGGCGCAGTCGCGCACGCCGTAGGGCTGATCGGTCGGCTCCTGCACGATGTCCGCATCGCGGGCCTGCAATCGCTCGAAAGCGCCCTTCAGATCATGGGTGGCCAGAAGCACGATGCCGAACGTGCCCTTGGCCATCATCTCGGCAATGGTGCGGCGTTCGTCATCGGTGATGCCGGGGCTGGCTTCCGGCGGATACAACACGATGGATGTACCGGGCTGACCCATGGGGCCGACCGTGATCCAGCGCTTTCCGCCGTAGCCGACGTCGTTGCGAACCTCGAAGCCGAGGGTGTCGCGATAGAACGTCAGTGCTGCGTCAGGATCGTTCTGCGGAAGGAAGCTTGCGTGAATGGTGATGTCCATGGCGGTTTCTCTCAGCGGGTGGTGATGTCCATGGAAATCAGTTTAGTTCCGGCTCGGAGGCCGGTGCTTCTCGATTCCTGATCGGTCGCGTCACCTGTTTTGCCACGCACGAGGGAATCCCCGCGCCCGCATGCGTCTCCTGACGCCGATAGGCGCTGGGCGACATGCCGACCAGCTCGGCGAATCGAGTGCTGAACGTGCCCAGCGACGCGCAGCCGACTTCGAAACACACATCGGTGACGCTGAGGTCGCCACGGCGCAGCAATGCCATCGCACGCTCGATGCGCCGCGTCATCAAATAGCTGTACGGCGATTCGCCGTAAGCGAGACGAAATTGCCGGCTGAGATGTCCGGCCGACATGTGCACGCCACGCGCCAGCGCTTCCACATCCAGCGGCTGCGCATACTCCCGATCGATGCGGTCGCGAACGCGACGCAACCGAACAAGGTCGCGCAACTGCTGCGCTTCGGTGGGTTTGCTGGTCATGGAAAAGATCGTGTCACGTTGCGTCGGAGTGCTCAAGCGCGTAGGTGCAATAGCTCCTACTAGTGAACGATTGGCTCATGCATGCCATTCGGATACTTGAGCCAAGGCAGCCTCGTTAGTGGCACCCCACCTACTGCCGTGTGCACTTGGGGTCAAACGCGGACATCAAGTTTGGCCGCCGATAAGTGAACCGGGCTCCGTTTCCGATATCTGCTGCGTCCGCAACGCATCCTTGGCAGCCTTGGCGGTGTGATGGTTGCCGTCGTGGCTCCAACCTGGGGGCATAAGCAGGTACAGCAGCTTGTTGCGTATCCCCGGCGCGCGCCATACGTCTCGGCCTAGCAACCAGAATTCGCCCAGGTAGGCATCAAGAACGCTGTAAGGTTTTACCGGCCGGGTGATGCCGTATTCGATCTGGATATCCTTATGCACTTCCATATAAGTGCCGAAGATGCGATCCCAGATCGGCAGCAGGTTGCAGAAATTGGTGTCCATGTAGAGCACGTTGCGCGCGTGATGAACGCGATGATGCGAGGGCGTCAGCACGACACGAAACAACACACCCAGTTTTCCCTGCGGCAGCACGTTCTCGCCGAGATGGATGAACGATCCCCAGAACCCGTCAATGATCATGATCAGGATCAGGAGGGGCGGACTCACTCCCAGCAGCATGCAGATGCTTGTACGCACAAAGTCGGCATAGGTGCCTTCGAGGAAGATGTGCGCAAAGTTCACCGACAGATTCATCGCCACCGGCGCATGGTGGGTGGCATGCAGGCACCACAGCAGGCGTACTTTGTGTGCCAGAAAGTGATACACAAAATGTGCAAGCTCCCATGCTACGTAGCCATAGAGCAGCCCGTACCAAGTGAGCCCGGCCTGGAATGGGGCAAAACGGTTGAACAGGCCGATGCAGATGCCGACCATGGCAATGGTGAGAAAGGCGCCGATGAAGCGGTTCAGCACCATCGTCAGCAGCGGGACTTGGTAATCCTCGCGCCTGGTCCGACGCAGCACGATGCCGCGCGCGAGTTCGAATACCAACAACAACGGAATGACTGGCGCGATCAGGCTGCCGAAGCCGTCTACCGTCAATAGCCTCCGGTAGTCGCCGGAGGCGATCACTTGCAGCAAAGGCCCCAGGCTGAAAAAGCCAGTCAGCTGATCGCGGATCCAACTCAGGATATCCATCGCGGCCCTCCCCGGCGGCACATGAGCTACCAGTCCAGCCGGCAATTTGTCACGATCTAAATGACTATACAACTATGCCCCGGCGGGGCGGCAAAGGGCTGCGAGACCACTTACAACCAATTAACAAACTGTGCGGTATAGTTAATCCATGTCGAGAGACATCAGTCCCACCGCCTAGCCGGGCCTCCCCTCCCCGCGAAGCAACGTAGAGATGGATGAACTGAAAAACCCGCGGGCCCCCTCGCGGGTTTTTTATTGCGCCGGCGTTGAGCTTCTGTCAACGCGATTGATGCAACACATGGTTGGAATCGTTCGACCGGCGTTTCAAAGTTCAATCGACCTCTGATGCCTTGATGAAATCAACGAATGCCCGCAACGGCGCAGGCATGAGCCGGCGGCTGGGAAAGTAGAGATACGGCCCGCTGAAGCGCGGCCACCACGGCTCCAGAACAGGTTCGAGTTCGCCGCGATCGAAATAGGGACGCAGCCAATCCTCGAACAGGTAAACGATGCCCGCCCCTGCCACCGCCACCTCGACGCCAAGTTCGGTTGCCGCGCCGACGCGTACGATCAAAGGCCCGGAAGGTTCCAGCTTCACCGATTCTCCGTCGCGTTCGAATTCCCACGCGTTGATCATCCCGCTGCTGAAACGGCCTCGGATGCATGCGTGCGACAACAAGTCTTGCGGATGCCGGGGTCGTCCGTGGCGATCGAGATAGGCGGGCGCTGCTGCTGCCGCGAAGCGTTGAACGCGTGGCCCGATCGGCACCGCGATCATGTCCTGTTCCAGGCGTTCGTCGTAGCGGATGCCTGCATCGCAGCCTGATGCGAAGACATCGACGAAGCTGTCTTCGGCAATGATTTCCACCTGCACTTCGGGATAAGCCGCGAGGAAACCTGGAAGGATGGCGGGCAACACCAGGCGCGCCGCGCTGACGGGCACGTTGAGCCGCAAGGTGCCGATCGGCTTGTCGCGAGCGGTGTTCACGACGTCGAGCGCCGATTCCACTTCGGCCAAAGCGGGAGCCAGGCGATCGAGCAAACGCTTGCCTGCCTCGGTCGGCACCACGCTGCGCGTGGTGCGATTGAGCAGCCGCACGCCGAGTTGAGTTTCCAATCGGCGCACTGCTTCGCTCAATCCGGAAGGGCTCATGCCGCCTGCCCGCGCGGCGTCGCGAAAGCCGCCGGCCCTGGCCACCGCCATGAAGGCGTTCAAATCGCTCAGATCGACGTTCATTGTTCGATATTTCGCACAGGTCGTGCGGATTGTGCGCTCTTATCCTGTGGACCGACAACGTCTAGGCTTTGCGCCAGGCAAACAGGAGATCAGCAATGTCCCTTATCCTCCATTCCGACGTCTTCACCTTGGGCAACCGCACTGTGAGGCGGCTTGGCTATGGCGCCATGCAGCTTGCAGGACCTGGCGTGTTCGGCCCGCCGAAAGATCGCGCCGGGGCGTTGGCCGTGCTGCGCGCAGCCGTGGCGTCCGGCGTGAACCATATCGATACCAGCGACTTTTACGGCCCGCACGTCACCAATCAACTGATCCGCGAAGCGCTCGCGCCGTATCCGGACGATCTGCTCATCGTCACCAAGATCGGCGCACGACGCGGCGATGACAAATCGTGGATTCCAGCTTTTTCGCGCGAAGAACTTACGCGCGCCGTGCACGACAATTTGCGCAACCTTGGCGTGGATGTGCTCGACGTCGTCAACCTGCGCATCATGCTCAATCCTCACGGACCTGCCGAGGGTTCCATCGAAGCACCGCTCACGATACTGGCCGACCTGCAGCGGCAGGGATTGGTTCGTCATATCGGTTTGAGCAACGTGACGCCATCGCAAGTCGCGGAAGGGCAAAAGATCTGCACGATCGCGTGCGTGCAAAATCATTACAACCTGGCGCACCGGGACGACGATGCCTTGATCGATCATTTGGCGCGCGACGGCATCGCCTATGTGCCGTACTTTCCGCTTGGCGGATTCACGCCGCTGCAATCCTCGACCTTGTCGGATGTTGCGCGACGCCTCGGTGCGACACCCATGCAGGTAGCGATTGCGTGGTTGCTGCGCCGCTCGCCGAATGTGCTGCTCATTCCCGGCACATCGTCCATGACGCATCTCAACGAGAATCTTGCCGCCGCCGATCTGATCCTGCCCGGCGATGCGATGGATGCGCTGGACCACATCGCGACGCCTGTCGCGGCGAACCATGCCGCGAGTACCGCATCCCGTCAAAACGCCTGAGCTCGTCACGCATTTTCCCGTCCCTGTCTCATCTCGTATAGCACTCAACACGAGTTGCAGCAGCCGCCTACCCCCGAAATCGGGGGTGCCTGCCTGATTTGCCGCGAACACAATCACAGCCCTGGGAATTCAGGGGCAGAGATATGGGCGCCATGTGCGGTATCGGGGCACGGCGGGTTCGGCGTGGGCTGACCTCGCTCGTGCTGTTGGGCATGTTGGGCTTGCCCGGCCTGGCGCAGGCTTCGCCGGGATGCCAGGCGCTCAATGGGCTATCCGGCACCATCCCCGGTTACGGATACGTCCAACTGCTGACCAACAGCCAGCAGGTCAATCAAGGCGACCTTGTAACGTTGACTACACCGGGCCAGGTTTTCTACGGGGGCTCTTTCCTGCAAATGTCGGCCAACGGCAATACCGTCTCCGGCAGCGAGAATAATTCGGGGGCGGGAGCCGATAACCTCACCAACAACCTTGGCAGCCCGACTACGTACAGCATTACCTGCACATCCGCCGGTGCCACGATATCGGGTGTCAGTCCGTCTTCGGCGACTGCCGGCAGTTCCGTCGTCATTTCCGGTTCCGGTTTCTGGGGCGCCTCGCAGGTACTTTTTGGTGCCACGCCGGCCACCGCGTTCACCGTCAGCTATGGCGCCACTCCGATCATCAATGCAACGGTGCCCAACGGTTCGGGCACGGTGACTATCACCGTGGTCACCGACGCGGGCACCTACACCGGCGGGTCGTTCACGTTCGCCGCGCCCACTGCAAATGCCGCAAGCACGAGCGTGGCGTTCGGCAGCAGCAACAACGCTGTTCCCTTGAATATCAGCGGAAGCGCCACCTCCGTGGCGGTGGCCAGTGCGGCTGCGCATGGCACGGCAAGAGCCTCCGGTACCTCGATCACCTATTCGCCGGCCGCGGGCTATTCGGGAACCGACAGTTTTACCTACACAGCCAGCAATGCTGCCGGTACTTCAGCGCCCGCCACGGTGACGATCACCGTCAGTCCGCCACCCGCGCCCACCGTTGCAGCCACGTCGGCAACGACGGCCTACAACACGGCGACCAGCGTCAATCTGGCAAGCGCGATTTCCGGGGCGAATATCACGGCGGTCAATGTCGCGAGCAATCCGAGCCACGGCACAACGAGCGTTTCCGGCGAGACGGTGACCTATACCCCTTCGTCGACCTTCTACGGCGGCACGGATAGCTTCACCTATACCGCGACGAACCTGGGCGGCACGTCGTCACCCGCCACGGTGACGATCACGGTCAATCCACCCCCGGCGCCGACTACGGCTGCAGCTTCGGCAACAACGCCCTACAACACGGCGACAAATATCAATCTGGCGAGTGCGATTTCCGGAGCGGGTATCACTGCCGTCAACATCGCCGGAAATCCGAGTCACGGCACGGTGAGCGTGTCGGGCGAGTCGGTGACTTACACACCCTCCGCCACGTTCTACGGCGGCGCCGATACATTTACGTATACGGCAACGAATGCAGGCGGAACCTCTTCGCCTGCGACGGTTACCGTAACGGTGGGTGCGGTGGCGGTCCCCACGGTTGCCGGCAGGTCGGCGACGACCCCGTATAACACGGCAACGAGCATCAATCTGACGAGCGCCATTTCGGGTACCGATGTCACCACCGTCAACGTCGCCAGTAATCCGAGCCATGGCACGGTGAGTGTGTCGGGCGAAACGATCACGTACACACCGTCTGCGACGTTCTACGGCGGCAGCGACAATTTCACTTACACCGCCACCAATCCGAGCGGCACGTCGTCTCCGGCAACCATCACGGTAACGGTGGGTGCGGTGCCCGTACCTTCGGCTGCTGCGAAATCGGTGACGACACCATACAACACGGCAACGAGCATCGATCTGGCGAGTGTCATTGCGGGAACAGACGTCACCGGCGTCACCGTCGCCAGCACTCCAAGTCACGGCACAGTAAGTGTGTCGGGCGAAACGATCACGTACACGCCATCCGCAACGTTCTATGGTGGCACCGACAGTTTCACTTACGCCGCCATCAATCCGAGCGGCACGTCGTCCCCGGCAACCGTCACGGTAACGGTAGGTGTGGTGCCCGTACCTGAGGCGGCTGCGAAATCGGTGACGACAGCGTACAACACGGCAACGAGCATCAATCTGGCGAGTGTCATTGCGGGAACAGACGTTACCGGCGTCATCGTCGCCAGCACTCCAAGCCACGGCACGGCGAGTGTGTCGGGCGAAACGATCACGTACACGCCATCCGCGACGTTCTACGGCGGGACCGATACGCTTACTTATACGGCAACGAATCCGGCTGGAAATTCGGCGCCCGCGACGATCACGATCACCGTGACGCCGCTGAACACACCGACCGCGGCGGCACTCTCCGTATCCACGACGAAAGGAACATCCGTACTAATCGATGCGGCTGCCGAGTTCAACGGCACCCAGCCCCTGACCGGCGTCAATGTGGCGACGCAGCCGGCGCATGGAACCGCCACCGCCAGCGGCGAGCAGATCCTCTACACGCCTGCGGCCGGTTTTGTGGGCACAGACACTTTCACTTATCAGTTGAGCAATCATTTCGGCGCGTCGACACCTGGCACCATTACCGTGACGATCACCGCAGCGGGCAGCGCCGCAGGCTTGAGCCAAACCGTCACGACGCAGCCGGGCACGCCCGTATCGGTGAACCTGGCCGGCGGCGCGCCCGGCAGTTATGTGTCGTCGGCCGTGCTGGGGTTGTCGCCTGCCAGCGCAGGCAGCGTCACAGTGAGCCAACCCGCCGCGCTGACATTCACACCCGCGACAACGTTCCACGGCCTGGTGCAGATCACCACGGTACTCATTGCATCCAATGGACAATCTCAGACAGAAGATGTGTTGGTGCTGGTGAGCAACCAGCCCGATCCATCGCGGAATCCGGATGTGCTTGGCCTGGTTGAAGCACAGGCGATGCAGGCCGAACGTTTCGCGCAGAGCCAGCTCGGCAATATTCAAAGCCGCCTGGACAGCTTGCATGATGGAAACGGAACGGCGCGCTTCAGCGACAACCTGTCCATCAGTCTGGATGGCAAACCGCTGCAAGCAACCGCCGGCGCGAACACGAATGGCACGCGCGCACCGGCTCCCGGCAGTGCATCGTCATTCGCCGACGCGCGTCCCGGTATCGGCGCTGGCGAAAGCAGCGGTGATGCGCCGATTTCTGCAGACACGACATCCCAAGGCAAACCACGCACGACCAACGCGCAGACGTCTTCGGGCCTGGGCGTATGGATCGACGGCACGGCCAACTTCGGCGCATTCGATGCGTATCGGCAGGCCGCAGGCTTCGATTCGGACAACATCGCCGTGAACACCGGCGTTGATCAGCGCATCGGCCAGCACGCATTGATCGGCATCAGTGTCGGCTACAACCACGACAACAGCGACATCGGCAACGACGGCACGCGCAGCGTGGCGCAGGGTTATAGCGCCGCCATCTACGGCAGCTATCAACCGGCTGCACATGTGTACGTCGACGGTGTGCTGGGCGGTGGTGGGCTGAGTTTCGACAGCAACCGCTTTGCAGCCGACAGTGGCACCGATCTCCTGGGTCATCGCAACGGCAACCAGTGGTTTGCGTCGCTCACGGCCGGCTACGAATACCAGACCGGTGCATGGACGATGTCGCCTTACGGACGGCTGGCCTGGTCCCTGTCTTCGCTCGACAGCTATTCGGAAAGCGGCGATGCCGCCGACGCACTGACCTATGGCACGCAGACGATACGCACGTCGCAGGCGATCGCGGGCGTCCGTGCAAGCGGCAAGATCCCGTGGCGCGATGCGCTGCTCATACCGCATGCACGCCTGGAGGTCGGTCACGATTTCCAGGGAACCAGCGACACCACGCTGAGCTATGCGTTCGTGCCGTCGGCAGGCTCCTGGAATGTGTTGACGAATCCGTATTCGGCGAGCGGCACCAGTGTGCAGGCGGCTTTCGGTGGCGACCTGCAGCTATGGAACAACCTGCTGATCACCACCGAATACGAGTACATGCTGATGCCGCATGCGCACGACCAGAGCATCCAGCTCGGCGTGAAGAAGCAGTTCTAGGCGACCGGGGACAGCGGCGCGTCGAAGCTCAGGCGCGTGCCGTCTCCCGGCGATGACGTTATCCGCAAGGTGGCTCCGAGTCGGCCGGCACGAACGCGCAGGCTCGGCAACCCTGCACCCCGCGTGGTCAGATTGCCTGGATCGAAACCTCGTCCGTCATCGTGCACGTCCACGCTCAAACGTTCGCCCTCGCGCCGAATGCGCACATGCACCAGCGATGCACTGCTGTGCTTGAGCACGTTGGTCAAGGCTTCCTGCAGAAATCGCAGCAACTCCAGCACGCGCATGTCACCCAGGCTCAGGTCTTCCACGCCTTCCACCGTCCACTGGCTGTCGATGGCGATCGCCTCAAAGCGTTGACTCCAGCGATGCCGCAAAGGCGCGATCAGTCCGGTCAGATCGGTATCGCGCTCATGCGTCGTCGTATCGATGATCAGGCGCAGATCGTCCCGCAACTCTTTCAGGGTGGTGACGACTTGCGCGGGGTCGGGCCGGCGGCGCGGATCTTCCAGCGTGGAAATGGCCGCGAGCAGGCTGCCGCCAAAGCCGTCGTGCAGGTCGCGAACGAGATTGAGGCGCTCGCCGATGCGGACGTTGTTCAAGGCCAGGTCGTGCTCGCGCTTCAGCGTTTCCGCCAACTGATGCGTCGCTGCGCTCACTTCTCGCTGCAGCTCTGCGTTGAAGTTTTCCGCCCGCCGCATGGCCACCGCGAAACGATAAGCGAGCGCGGAACCCATGCCGATGATCGTAAGCGGCGAAGTTACCGCCAGCAGATAGTTGTCGCTGTGAATGACGCTTAGAAACAACAGCATGTCATGCGCGGATACGACCAAGGGAATCAACAGGCTGCCGGCCAGCGCGTAGTAGTCTGCGCGTGGATGCCTTAGCGCATAGCCCATGAACCCGAAGATGGACGCATAGTACGTGCTGCAACCGAAGACAATGGGCACAGCGCGATAGCGCCCTGTCCACTGGGGACATAGCAGCGCAAACACAAATAGTGCCATGCAAAGCATCAGCATGATTCGCTCGGTACGTCGCCATTGGTAGCCCGCGTAGCGGAGCAGAAATATCGCGAACGTTACCGTCGATATGACATAGAACGCCGCGTTGAGGGCCTCCCAGACATCGGTGTTGTCGAATGGCCACGGGCTGGAGGCGACAAAATTGAACGAGTACAGCGACCAGAACACGGTGCACAGCGCGTACCAGCCATAGTAGGCATCCTTGCGCCGCAACAGCCAAAGGATAAGGAATAGTCCGCCGAACACGAGGCTGACGGATTGATCGAACAACTGCACGTTGTAGCGCCAGAATTCGCCACGGCGTTGCTGCGCCTGCACCGAGGCGGGATTTCCGACCGTGACGGTGCCGAGTCCCGGCTGGTAGGCGGCCAATCCCGATACGCGCACCAGCAACGTGTTTTGTCCCGGGCGAAGCAGCGGCTTGTCGAGCAAGAAATATTGCGGCCGGATCCACCTGCGCGAAAGCGGTTCGGTTAAATGCGTGTCGCTGTAAATCAGACTGCCGTTGACGTAGAGCGCATACGCCGAATTGACGTAATCGACGAGCAGGCCCGCCGGCTGATCGGCGCTCGCCTGGTTCCAGTGCAGCCGATACCACACCACGCCGTCGTGACGCGGCCAGCGAGCATCCCACAAATCCATCAGCTTGACGGGTGTCCAACCGTCGACCGGCGGCGCCTCGGAGTGCCAGTCGGCAGGCGCCGCCTCGGCGGACCGCAGCTCGATGGTTGCACTGGACGTCGACAATGTCTGACCGGCGGCGACCGCAGGGGCCAGCATCATGCAGGCGAGCAACAGAGCGAATATCACACGCATGTTTACAGCAACCCCAGGGCCTTGGCCTCGAATACCGCGGCAGTACGCGAGCTCACCGCCAGCTTGCGGTAGATGCTCTTGGTATAGCCCTCGATGGTAAAGCGCGAAAGGCCGGCGAGATCGGCGATTTCGCGATTGCTGAAACCACGCGCGACGAACTGCAGGATCTCCGATTCGCGTTCCGAAAGCGACGTGTCGCTCCTGGTCGACGACTCGACCGGAGAGACAGGCGGCGCAGCGTCCTCTTTGGAGGTGAATGTCACATGCGCAAGAATGCGGCGCGCGATGAGGGGATCGATCAGTGCGCCGCCACGACGAATGCTTTGCAAGGCCGCGCGAAGTTCGGCGTCGTCGCGTTCCTTCATCAGATAGCCGACAGCCCCGGCGCGCAGCGCCGCCAGCACGACTTCTTCATGTCCCCACGCCGAGATCGCGACCGTCGTCGTATCGGGATGGTGCCGCTCGACCCAGTCGATCAGTTCAAGACCGTTGCCATCGGGCAAACCGATGTCGACCAACGCGAAGCGCGGCTTCAAGCTCAACACGAGAGCCTTGGCATCCGCGACGGTATCCGCCACCGCGATGTCGCCGGTCGTGCCGACCAGCTCCCGCAGCAAGTGAACAAGGCGCGCCTGTGTCCGCTCATCGTCTTCGACGATAAGCACAGGACTCAGTGCAATGTGCTCCCCTGTCGAGACCATGCGCTCTTACCCCCTGACTGCCGGCCGATTATGCCACCTCGGCGGCAGGGCTCCTACGCACATGGTTCCTTGTGCATCCGGCCGTCGCTATTTTGGCGACACTCCCATGGCCGTGCGCGACGTTTATGAAATAAAGGTGTCTAAGAGTCACCTTGTCGGACGCAAGATCTATCGCGAAGAATGCGCCGCTGAATCATCTTGCAACGTGGACGCGCCGGACCGAAACAAGACATCGGCCGCATGCCGATGTCCGGTTCCGTCGAGCGGGTTCACTACCTACATGCTTGGCGCGGCGGTTCCATCGGACCATTTGCCGACGGTCACCATCAACACGTTGACCGGTTCGGGCGCGCCATGAAATTGCGGATTCAACAACACGGGCGACCCGGTCTTGTCGGCGCCCCAATCCACATTCGTGGCGGTGTAGAACATCAAGTGCGACATCCAGTGTCCGTACTGGTCGTCGAGATACCCCTGCTTGGACATCATGTACGACATCGCGCCGGGCTCCAGCGGCGGCAGTTGTTTGGTGGCGTATGCCTCCTCGATGTCCTTTTTGATTTCCTCCCTGGTCTGCCCGCTGAGCACCAGAGCCGTCCTCTTATACGTGATGGGCAGAATCGATTTGACGGCCTCCGGGTTGAAGCAAATGGGCCCACGCAGTTTCGGATTCCAGAACTGCGGCGCATCGAAGGGCGACATCCATCCCCGCTCGACCACGCATACAAAGCCATTCGTGCCTTGCACGGCCGTCACGTAGCCATGCGACTGGAGGACCAGGACCGTGGCACGGTCGGAGATCGCCGCAGGCGCGGCACTTCGCGCCAACGCGATTTCCGCGGCCCGATCGGTCATCAGGTACTGGGAAAGCGGTGCCATGCTGGGGTAACTGTGCGGCGATTGCTGCGCGGAGGCAGCGCCGCCGAAAACCAGCGCAGCGAGCGTGCAGGATGCGAGCAAATAGCTGAAACAGCGGTTTTTTTTCGTCATCTCTTGGCTCCCTTGTGATGTTCCCATGCAGGATGTTCGGGGCGCGCCCGGGCCATCGGGCCTGACGGTTAGTCTGGCCCAGCGTCCAGACCGTGCCTGTGAACGACGAACGAGCGCGCGGCAGATCGACATCTGCCCAGGCGACGGGAACTACTGCCAGCCGCCGCCCAGTGCAAGGAAGATATCGATCTGATCGCGATTGAGCACGGCTTGCCCGGCGGCGAGCGCCTGCTCGGCCGCCCAACGATCGCGCTCTGCCGCCAGCATGGTCAGACTGTCGATTCGTCCGCCCTTTTGCAACGCTTCCATCTGCGAGGCACGACGCGCCGCACTGTCGCGCGCGACCTGCAGCTGGTCCTGTCTGTCCAGGTCGGCCGCATAGTTGTCCAGCGATGTTTCGACTTCGCGCAGCGCATTCAGTACCGTGCCATCGAAAGCCGCGAGGCTTGCCTGGCTTTGCGCGTTGGCTTGCTCGATGTGCGCACGCACGACGTTCCGATTCACATTCCAACTGACGGCCGGACCGACGGCGAAGCGATTGGTATATCCGGTCAATGCATCGGCTGCCTTGCCGGTGGAACCGACGGACACGCCGAACTTGATGTCCGGATACAACGCCGCCGTCGCGACACCGATTCGCGCGGTTGCCGCTGCCAGGCGCCGTTCCGCTGCGCGCACGTCGGGCCGCCGCTTGAGCATGTCCTGCCCATCGCCCACGGGAAGCACCCGGTTCAGGCGCAAAGGCGTGCGACATGCCAGAAGCGTGCGATCGAATTGTGCCGGTGGCTGTCCTGCAAGCGTTGCCAGGCGGAACGCCGCGTTGCGCTGCGCCGCCTCCAGCGACGGCAACTGTGCCTGCACGGTTGCCATGACGTCCTGTTGCCGCGCCGTTTCGACAGGCGAGGCACGTCCATGGGCAACCGATAACTGGGTAAGTCGAACATAATCCTGCTCGACAGCGATTCGCTGACGCATGAGCGAGATCTCGTGTCCCGCGTTGCAATCGTCGGCGTAGGCGCGCGCTGTTTCGGCAACCGCATTGATGCGTACCAGGTCGCGTGCGGCAGCAGCGGCTTCGTCGTTTGCACTGGCGGCCTCTTCGCCCCGGCGAATCGCACCAAACAAATCCAGATCGTAGCTGACCGACAGGCCGCCGTTGTAATTCTGATACGGCGTGACGCCGACGCGCTTCAATACCGCCTCTTCGGAGGGATGCGTCCATGCGGTTGCCGCATCTACCTCACCCGAGAAGTGCTGCGAATCTGCCTCGGTGCGCAAGGCATCGCTATATTGGAGATTGGCCTCGGCGAAGCGAAGCTGGGTGTTCGCGGCAAGCGTTTGTGCAATCAGCCGATCGAGCACCGGATCGTCGTAAAGCTTCCACCACTTGTCCGGCAGCGCCGAGGCAGTTGTTCCCGTGGAAGTGGAGACGAAGCGACCTTGTGCCGCGGGCATATTGACGGCCGCCTGCGCGGGAACATGGTAGTCGGGACCGACCGCTGCGCAACCGGCGGTAGCGATACATGCGCACACGACCCATGCGTTCCGAAGCGTTACCACGGCAGCCCATCCTTCGGTGCGCTGGACGAATGCACCACCACGGTGGCTGTCTGACCGGGTACCAGGCGAATATCGGACGGTACGCTGTCGATCGCAACGCGCACCGGTATGCGCTGCGCCAGCCGCACCCAGGTGAACGCTGGATTGACGTCGGCGAGTTTTGCGATGTCTCCCGTGCGCTCACGGTCTTCGATAGCGGATGCAATGCTTTCGACGCAACCGCGAATCTCGCCTGATACACCCATCAGATGAACGCTGACCGGGTCGCCGATGTGAATCCGCTGCAGCTTGGTCTCTTCGAAATATCCCTCCACGCGCATCGACGGTGTATCGACCAAGGCCAGCGCGGACTTGCCCACCGTGAGATAAATGCCTGGTTGCAGCGTCATGTTGGCCACCTGCCCGCTCACCGGCGCCCGGATGACGGTTCGGTCCAGATTGAGCTGCGCCAGGTCACGCGCCGCGATCGCCTGCGCCACCGCCATGCGCAATTGCTCCACCTTCGTTTGCCCCTGCTCGATCGCCTCGCTCGCCACGACATTCGTCATCGAGCGGTTGCGCCGATCTTCGCGAATGGCCTGAGCAAGCGCAGCGCGCAGGTTGCCGACATCGGCCTGCGCCTGTTGCAACGCCAGCGTGTAGCGCGACGGGTCGATCACCAGCAGCACCTGGCCTTTCTGCACGACCTGATTGTCGTGCACGCACACTTGCGTGATCAGTCCGGCCACATCGGTGGCGACCGGCACCACGTCCGCAACCACCTTGCCGTCGCGCGTCACCGGCTCGACCTGATAGCGCAGCCACAAGGCGCGGACGGCAAACAGCAGCGCGGCGATCGCCGACGCCGTGCAGAGCGTACGCACCATCCTCATGGTCCAGCGTTTGATCACGACTTTATCCATAGTTGAAAAACACATCGGCACCCGCGGTAAGCCCCCACCACAGCAGCGCGAAAAGCGCGAGCTCCCACACCCCGGCATGTCCGAACACGCTGGACCACGACCAGCGCTGAAATAGCCCGCGCAGCGCATGCGCCATGACACCCGCGATGACTGCCCATACCAGTGCCGCCGGCAGATACACGCCGAAAAGATGCAACTCTTCAAACATCGCGAGTCATCCTCGGAGATGGCGCAGCGGGAAAGAGGTTGCAACGCATGCCTACGAGAGCGAGCAGCGCCGGATGCGTCGGGTCCAGCCGCTTATCCGTGCACATGGCGGCCATCGCCCTGTCGATACCTGCCTGTAGCGAAACGGGCGCCGGCAGTAGTACGCCCTTGCGGCCGCGCAACTGGAACAACGCGGAGATTCCATCCAGTACGTCGCGCAACGCGGCTTGCGTGGGTGCGGGCACCGTCGAAAGTGCGCGTCGGATGGCAATGACGTTGCGGCCGATGCGCAGGTCCGCCAATCCATCGGCTGCATGCAGAACATCATCGCCTTCGGCCACGGCCATGCGCGCTGCGATCTGGCCGAGGCGGTCGATCGCCTTGCCGGTCCACTGCGCTGCCCGGAACGGGCGTGCGGGTGCCGCCATCTGGCCGATCTCGATCCAGTTGTTGCGCACCATGCGCCGGACTGTCCAGCGCACATTGACCGAGCGGAACAGCTTGGCCACGGCGAGGGTCGCGATGATGCCGCCCACCTGCGCCAGGCCGACATTGATGAACGTTGCGAAGTCGGCCAGAAAACGGTCGAGAAAACCCAGCGCGACGATCAAGCAGGAAAACATCGGCAGCGCGCGCGCGGACAGCGACGGGCTCGCCTGAATGTAACCGATCGACAACAGTGCCGGTGCCAGCGTGACGACCAGCATCATGTAGCCGTCGACACGAGGCAACACCGCAAAGAGATAGAACGCAGCCAGCGGAAAGGTCAACAAGGTTGCACCGAGATAACGTCCAAGCACCGGTGCCGGGTCGTCCTGCGTGGCGAAAGAGCATGTGATCAGTGCGGCAAATGCGGCGGTCGCCGAACCATTGGGCCATGCGAGCAGAATCCATACCGCGCAATACAGGATGATGGCGGTTGCGGTCGCAAGGCCTGCCAACATCGCCAGGCCGTGGTCGCGTGCCAGCGGAAAGGACTTCTCGCGTGTCTTTCGCGCGCGTTTCGCATCACGCTGCGCGGGGGTGCTGCCCATCTGCTGCACAAGCCGGCAGCCTTCGACATGCGCTTCCACAAATTCAGCCATGCGCATGCAGAGGCTGGCGATCAACAAATCGCGCCATGACGGCGGTGCGCTTCGCTGTACGGCCAGTGTGCGGCAACGGATGGCCAACTCATGGCCGAGCGCTTGTTGTTCCTGCGGAGGCTTCGCCAACCACGCACGCGTGTCGTCGATCAGCTGCGCCAGTGCAGGTTCCAGCGGTGCCCCGGCACTAAGCATGTCCAGTCTGTTTGCCGTGGCCGATGCGAGCGGCAGTATGGTGGCCAGCTGTTTTTGCAAATCCAGCACCCGCTTTCTGCCGGCACTGGCAGGGCGCTGGTCGAATGGCAGATGGATGGCCATCATGCCCAGTTCGGCGATGTCCGCGGCGAGCTTGCGTCGATGCTCGTATTCGAGCCGGGTGTGACGTTGCCCCAGCGCATCGCGTGTCCATCGCGCGGCGTCGGCAAGGAACGCGAGCGCGCGATGATGGATCACCGGCGTCACGCTCCACGGCTGCAGCAATCCGTGCACCAGGCTGACGCTGACGATCGCTACCGTCATTTCCTCGACGCGGGATATCGTGGTGGTGAAGACGTCGGCCGGATCGTCCAGATACGGAAAGCTGATGACGGCCGAACTGAAGGCCGCCATCTGGAACAGGAATGCACGCGGTGTCCGGTCGAGCACGGCGAGGTAAATGCAAAGTCCCGTCCAGCCTGCCATGCAAAGCACCAGCAGCTCCGGTGCGTGCTGGAGATTGGGAACGACCAGGATGGAGACCGTCGCACCCGTCAGAATTCCGCCCAGGCGATAGAGAATTTTCGGCCGGAACGCTCCCGCCATCGGCTGGGCCGTCACGTAAACCGTCAGCAACGCCCACCACGGACGAGGCAGGCTGGCTTCGAACGCGATGCCGAGGGTGATGGCTGCAGCGATGAAGCTGCTCAGGGAAAACAGCAACTTTTGCGGATCGAACAGGAACAGCGAGCGCGGCAAGGACGCCGCCCGGGTGATGGCGGACATGAGCGGAACGGGATGAAAGTTCGGGGGAGTAGAACCGGGTACAGCGGTAGCGGTGCTGGCCGCCGATGGGTGAGCGGGCGGTATTGTGCCCGATAAGTCCCGCCGGGCTCAGATCAAAATATTGCTGGCTGTCAGCAATAAAACTGCGCCTAAAAGGCTACGGATACGCCGCACGGCGCAAGTATTCAGAAAGAAATGCCAGAAAATAATAGAATTGATCGGGCATTCAAGAATAAAAGTTTGATAGATGGACATCAGCGCCGCGCGCACTTTCCTGGAGATCGTCAAGACGGGCAGTTTTGTCAGCGCCGCCTCCAATCTCAATCTCACCCAAACCGCCGTGAGCGCACGCATTCGGGTGCTGGAAGAACAACTCGACCGCCCCTTGTTCGTGCGCAACAAGGCCGGCGCGCGACTTACGGCAGCGGGAGAGCAATTCCTGCGCTTCGCCGCCACCATGGTCCAGGTATGGGAGCGGGCGCGCAAATCGGTTGCGCTGCCGCCAGGGCGCGAGATGGCGGTAACGGTGGGCGCAGAACTCAGCCTTTGGGACCCCTTTCTGCGCGACTGGCTGCTGTGGGTTCGGGATGCCTGTCCTGAGTTTGCCGTCAACGCGCAGATCGACGATGCCGAACGATTGGTGGATCGCGTGCAGGAAGGCTTGCTGGATGTGGCCATCGTGTACGCCGCTCCGCAGCGCCCGGGCGTGATTGCGGAGTTGTTGTTTGAAGAGAAGCTGGTGATGGTCAGTACCACTTCGACCGATCTCGGACATCCGCTTCGTCCTGAAGATCACGTTCGCATCGATTGGGGCGATGCGTTCGCCGCCAGCTATCAGGCCGCCTTCCCGGATCAGCCGAACCCGGTCGTGTCGATCAGCTATGGGCCGCTGGCGCTCGATTACATCCTGGCCAAGGGCGGAAGCGGCTATTTTCGCCAAGGCTTCGTGCATCCGTATCTCGAAGATGGACGCCTTGCGCTCGTACCCGACAGCCCGGAGTTCTCCTATTCGGCTTATGCCGTGCACTCGGCCAAGGCCGATAAAGGAGTGATGGAACGTATTCGCGTCGGCCTGCGCGCCGCATCGCCGCGGGTCATGTAGCAGGATGAGGTCAAGCGAAACCGTCGCGCAGGATGCACGACGGTCACGAAGGAATCCGAGGCGCGTTCGCCCTGATTCCGTCGGCTCGATGCGCCGCCATGCATCCAGGAGCAGCGTTGACCGATCAACGCTTGGGTTGACCCAGGCGACAGCGGCAACACGTGCATCCTCGCACGATGCATTCCATCGCGGGACGAAATCTCGCTACCGGCGACGTCAGGTCGGATTTTTGTCGAAGCGCACGACGTCCTCGGGGAGTTGCACCCACTTGTGCCTGCGGCACTCGTAGACGGAATCCTGCGGCGCCGGGAAATCCGGATCGGCAAACGCTCCCACCGCCACCATGACGTACTTGTCGTTGCCTTCTTCCGTGTGAAACACCGTACTTCCGCAGACGGGGCAAAACCTGAAACGGTATGAAGACCCCTCGTCGCCCGTGCGGACGAATTCCGTCGCCGTGCCGTGAACGGCAAAGGGCGCGGCAAAACCCGCGAGCGTTGCGAACACGCTGCCGGTTCGCCGCTGACAGGCGAGACAATGACAAACGCCGACACCCAGGGTTTCGCCTTGAACCTCGATCCGGAGTTGCCCACAAAAGCAGGACGCTGTTTTAGTGACCATGGGAACCCCCATCAGTGATTTCACTCTTCGGCTGTATCGCCGAGTGCCGCATGGCGATCCTCCGTGTTCTGCTTATACGCGCTGGCGCGCGTCAACATGGCAATGGCTTCCTGGAAGATCATCGAAACGGGAGGCGGCAAATCGTTCTGCGACTGCGAAGCTTCAAAGTCTCCCTTCGCGCCTGCAAGAAGATCGCCAATCAGACCAGGTTCCTTCTGATCCATTCGCTGCAGCAGACTGAGCAAGATGTAGGAACACGCGTGGGCTTTGACATCCGCTCTGGTGAAGTCGCCGGGCATGATCTGCTCCTTAACATCAAAACGTATTGATCTTCTTGAATTAAAGATTTGCCATCGATCGAAAGCAAAGACAACATTCGAAAAAGATAGCTCGTTTATTAAAACTTCTTATGTAAGAAGTAACGAGAACCACCCCTCGGATGATCGGCAAGCTCACCAAAGATGGAGTAACCGAGTTTTTCGTAAAACGGTCGAGCCTGAAAGGCGAAAGTGTCGAGCCAGGCGCCAATGCAGCCGCGCGCTATGGCGACGTCCTCCGCCGCTCGCATCAAAGCAGCGCCCATTCCTTTGCCACGCATGGATTCGGGGACTGCGAGCAGTTCCACGTACATCCAGTCGTACACGGTCTTGCCCCAGAGCCCGCCGACCGTTTGGCCGTCATTGTCCTTTAGAAGCAGCGCCAAAGGCTTTGCGTCTGCCGGTGGGCCATGATCGCGGTTGTAGATGACGAGAGGTGCCGCTATCGCTGCGCGATCCTCGGCCGTCGGCTCATTGACCACTTCCAATTTCATGCAGTTGATCGATCTTGTGGTTTGGTGTTTGTGGCGGATATGGCTGCGGATGTGTATGCGACAAAAAGGGGATCAATGTGTCGTGCACACTGATCCCTTCATCGCAAGACCCGTATGCTTTTCAGCGTACGCAGTCTCGGTCTTCATTGACCGCCGGATGAGCTGGATGCCGGTGCCGGCTTGTCGGTGGCAGCCGGCGTCTGCTTCGATTTGCCGCCTGTGCTGTCGTCGCTCGCCGCGCCCTGTCCACGCGTATAGACGATGGCCTTGTTGCTTTCGCACTGTCCGACGACCTTGCCACCGTTCTTGTCGGCCTGATCCGCGGCGATGACATCCAGGGTGTAGTTGGTTACGCCGTTCGCCTTGATCTTGGCATCGATGCTGGATTTCACGGTGTCGCACGATGCGTGGGCCAGCAGCGGCAACGACATCAATACCAGGGTGACAATACCAATACGCATTTTCATGGCCTCTCCTTGTGGGTTAGCATCGGATCGATGCTGAAACGGTCACTGCACCGTCCATGCAGAAGGTACTTGATGAAAGCCACGGAAGGCACTCCATCTTGCAGCTGGATCCGTTACGCCTTCGCATAGCGAACATATGTACGCGTTGGCCAGCACCGACGAATTGACGGGCGTATTCAATCGCCGTCGCCTGCTCGAAATGGCGGAAGGCGTTCGCCGGATGGCGGACGACGGGAACGCGTGCGTCGCGCTGCTCGACCTGGACTATTTCAAGCAGGTGAACGATACCTGCGGACATCTTGCGGGCGACCAGGTGATTCGCGTCGCCTGCAAGACCATCATTCAACATTGTCGCGAAGGCGACGTGGTGGGTCGCTACGGTGGGGAAGAACTCCTGGTGTGCCTGCCCAACAGCACGCTCGAACACGGGATGGGCGTGGCGGAGCGCATTCGCGAAGCGCTGGCCGCGAATACCATCTTTCACGACGACCATGCCATTCCCGTGACGGCCGGTATCGGCGTGGCGGCGTGGCGTGAGGGGGAAACGCTGTCCCAATGGCTGAGGCGCGCCGACGATGCGCTCTACGAAGCCAAACGCTCCGGACGCAACCGTTGTGTGGCAGCTGCATAAAAGCGTTCTGATGCGGACTTGACCGATAAAAAAGCCGCGCCGTTGCAGGCGCGGCTTTCCTTTACCTGATAGTGAGCCCTCGGTGTCCATGCAGGCGTCTCCAAGATGGACATCAGACGGCAACTTCGTCCACCTTAGATCGAAAATCAGGCCGTCCCCAGGCACTCCGACTTTGCCAAGGACGGCACTTCGTAAGGACTCCCTATAAAGAATATGGAGCAAACTGACTTCGCATCTGGATCAGTCAACGCATGCCAATCACTATCAATGCCATCTCCTCAAGGAGCGAACTGGCCGTACAAATGTCGTCAGTCCGGGGCAAGTTTTGCAATTTGTGCTCTGGCGCACATGGCAAACCGAACCATTACTTAACTACACTATCGGGTTGACTTGTGTTGAGCGCCCCTCATCGCGAACACTCTTCATGTGCCCAGCGAAGTCCAAACGGCAAGCCGTATCTCAAGGCCGTGGACGTGTGATGGAACCACCTGCTTGCACACCAACAGGGATCCATACACCCATTCTGGGAGACGGTTATGCGTACTCATCGCCTTTCGCTTCGATTGATCTGCGCCAGCATCGTTGTCGCGTCGGCCTCGGCTGTGCCTCTTTACGCACAGACAAGCACCACCACCACGACGACCACCAGTACGTCGACCGGCACGCATGAAACGTCACGGCTTACGAATGAATTCACTGGCCTGGCCGGTTCCACGACCAACGCCCAAGCGCTGGTGGATGGGTTGCGCAACGGCTCACCCATTACCTTGACAAGCACGTCCAGCACGGGCGCAACGACCACGACCACGTTTACGCCGGATACGGGCAAACTTGGTTACGGCAACGTGCGCATTGCGCTGTCGCTGGCCCAGGCAAGCCTTGCCCAGCAGGGTATTACCGCCCCGACCTCGGCGGAATTGGCCGCGGCTTTGAACGGCGGCACGTTGGTTCTCGCCAACGGCACCACCGTTTCGTTGCAGGGCGTGCTCGCGGCGCGCGCCGCGGGCGAAGGCTGGGGACAGATTTCAAACAAGCTCGGTTTCAAGCTCGGTGAGCTGATGCGTTCACCGAAGACGGGCGCGGATTCGGCCGCCGAAAAGCATGCGCACGTACAAGTGGCGCGCGTTGAGATCGCAAGCCATGTGAACATGGCGCATCCCGATCATGACGTGAACAAACCGGATATCGCACAGCGTCCCGAGCGTGCCGATGTCCCTGATCGTCCGGAGCGTCCCGATCGCCCGGACCACGCCGGCCGTCCCGGCGGCTAAGTAAATCTTCTATCTACGGCACGCAGCCCGGCCCGTCGCCGGGCTGCGTGTCTCCTTGCGCATGTACACAGGACAATTCCCGATGTCGAAGAAGCCATTTTGGATGATCACCGCCGGCCTGCTGCTCGGCACCACCGCAGCACATGCCTCAGGGGCGAGCGAAGACCAGTTCAGCCTTGCTGCCGGCGTGGATTACACCAGCGGCAAATATGGCACCGACACCACCACGGACATCTGGTCCGTCCCGCTCACGGCGACCTACAACATGGATCGCTGGACCTTCAAGCTGGTAGTGCCCTACATCGGCATCAGCGGCGCCGGCAACGTGATCCCGGGCGTTGGCCGGGTCAACAACACCAACCCGCATGGCCGAGGTCACGGCCATGGCACCGGTGCCGCCGCGAACGCCGGCACCACCACCGCTTCAGGTACCGGTTCCGCATCGGGACTGGGCGACATCGTTGCCTCTGCGGGCTATGAAGTTTTCCAGAGCAACGACCATAGCTTCGGCGTGGACCTCACCGGCAAAATCAAATTCGGCACCGCGGACGCCAACCAGGGACTGGGCACCGGCGAAAATGACTACGGCGCCTCGCTCGACACATACAAGGTCTATGGCAACTGGACCGCGTTCGGCGGCGTGGGCTGGATGAAATACGGCAGCTCGCCATACATCCAGCTGAAAAACGGCTTCAACGCCAACGTCGGCCTCGGCTACAAGCTCAGTCACGACGATGATTTCGGCGCCTATTACTACTATCGCGAAAAGATCGCCGCGAACGGCGGACAACAAAGCGAAGTCACCGCCTATTGGAACCACAAGCTGAATCAGAACCTGAGGCTGCAGGCGTATGTTCTGGGCGGGTTCGCCAATGGCAGTCCGGACTATGGCCTCGGTGCGAGCCTCAAATATCTGTTCTAGACAGAGATGGCAGCAGGTGCGAATACAGAGGTCTTGGACGGCAACTTGTGTTTCTTGACGAAGCGGACCGGCTCACCGTACATGCCAACGACGTGCGCGCTAAGGCTGCATAAAAATTATCTTGCATTCGCTCCGCGCGCCTGTCGCGGAGCGAACGATTCCTTCATCAGGCCGCGAGCGCTTCTTCAGCCACGACAGGCAGTCGAATGAGATAGTCGAAAGCGCCGAGCGATGCCTTGGCGCCTTCGCCCATGGCAATCACGATCTGCTTGTACGGCACGGTGGTGACGTCGCCCGCCGCGAAGACGCCGGGTATCGACGTTTCGCCGCGCGCGTCGACTTCGATTTCGCCGCGCGGCGAGAGCTTCAGCGTGCCCTTGAGCCATTCGGTATTCGGCAATAGGCCGATCTGCACGAATACACCCTCGAGCTGCACCTGCTTGTGCTGGCCGCTGGCGCGATCGGTGTACGCCAGGCTGGTGACTTTCTTGTCGTCACCCAGCACTTCGGTCGTTTGCGCGTTCACGATCACATCGACATTGGCGAGGCTGCGCAGCTTGCGCTGCAGTACTTCGTCGGCGCGCAGCTTGCTGTCGAATTCCAGCAGGGTGACGTGCTGGACGAGACCGGCCAGATCGATGGCCGCTTCCACGCCCGAATTGCCGCCGCCAATGACCGCCACGCGCTTGCCCTTGAACAGCGGGCCGTCGCAATGCGGACAGTAGGTCACGCCCTTGTTGCGGTATTCCTGCTCGCCCGGCACGTTCATGTTGCGCCAGCGCGCGCCGGTGGACAGCACGACGGTTTTCGCTTTCAGCGATGCGCCGCCGGCCAGCTTCACTTCGATCAGGCCGCCCGGCTGCGTAGCCGGAATCAATTGCTCGGCGCGTTGCAGGTTCATCACGTCCACGTCGTATTCGTGCACATGCTGTTCCAGCGCGGAAGCGAGCTTGGGGCCTTCGGTGTACGGCACCGAGATGAAGTTTTCGATCGCCATGGTGTCCAGCACCTGGCCGCCGAAGCGCTCGGCCGCGACGCCGGTGCGAATGCCTTTGCGCGCGGCGTAGATCGCCGCTGAAGCGCCGGCGGGACCGCCACCGACCACGAGCACGTCGAAGGCAGCCTTGTTCTTGATCTTCTCCGCGGCACGCTGGCCCGCGCCGATGTCGAGGCGCGCGGCGATCTGTTCGATCGTCATGCGGCCCTGGTCGAACGGCTCGCCGTTGAGGAACACGGTGGGCACCGACATCACCTGGCGCTGATTCACTTCATCCTGAAACAGCGCACCGTCGATGGCGATGTGCTTGATGTTGGGATTGAGCACGCTCATCAGGTTGAGCGCCTGCACCGTATCCGGGCAGCTGTGGCACGACAGGGACATGAACGTTTCGAAGACATGCTCGCCTTCCAGGTGACGCACCTGTTCGATCACTTCCTCCGATGCCTTGGACGGATGGCCTCCCACCTGCAGCAGCGCCAGCACCAGCGATGTGAACTCGTGGCCCATCGGGATGCCTGCGAAGCGCACGCCCACATCCGTGCCCGAGCGATTGATGGCGAACGACGGCTTGCGCGCATCGTTGCCGTTGGTGCGCAACGACACGCGCTCGGACACGGACTCGATGTCTTTCAGCAGCGAAAGCAGTTCCTGCGACGCAGCACCATCGTCGAGCGAGGCCACCAGTTCGATCGGGTGCGTGACCTTCTCGAGATAGGCCTTCAACTGTGTTTTGAGTTCGGTATCCAGCATGGGTGACAGCTCCATCGATGTGTGCGGGTTGCACGCCGCCGACACCGGCGTGTGACCGGATGCGGCGGCGGCGGGAAAAGGTGGGCCCGACAGGAGCGACGGGCCCGATGCGGTTCAAAAATCGGGGTGGAACCGCAAGACGAACGGGTGAATCAGATCTTGCCGACCAGGTCGAGCGACGGCTTCAGGGTGGCCGCGCCTTCCTTCCACTTGGCCGGGCACACTTCGCCCGGATGCGCGGCCACGTATTGCGCGGCCTTGACCTTGCGCAGCAGTTCGGACGCGTCGCGGCCGATGCCGTTGTCGTGGATTTCGCACAGCTTGATCTGGCCTTCCGGATTGATCACGAAGGTGCCGCGCAGCGCGAGGCCTTCTTCTTCGATCATCACGTCGAAGTTGCGCGTGATGGTGCCGGTCGGATCGCCCACCAGCGGATACTTCACCTTGCCGATCGCATCGGAGGTGTCGTGCCAGGCTTTGTGCGCGAAGTGCGTGTCGGTCGACACGCCGTAGATTTCCACGCCCAGCTTCTGGAATTCAGCGTAGTGATCGGCCAGGTCTTCCAGCTCGGTGGGGCAGACGAAGGTGAAGTCGGCCGGGTAGAACACCACCACGGACCACTTGCCCTTGAGGGTGGCATCGGTCACGTCGATGAACTTGCCGTCCTTGTAGGCAGTGGCCTTGAACGGTTTGATTTCCGTATTGATGAGCGACATCTATTTTTTCCGCGAGGTTGTGGTGAAAGACGCAACGATAGAGATGCGCTCGCGGCATGGCTAATTGATTGTCGAGATCAGATTGATTGGCGATGTCTATCGAAAGGGCGCCCGCGCGCTGACATCGAAGCGCACGGTCCCTTCGACTTGTTTCGAGCGCTAAGTGCTTTTCAATCGTAAAAGCACGGCCGAACAGGCAGGCAGAGCCACGTTCGCGTCACCGCGAGCATCCGACTCGAGCTGTTGCTGCGATTGATCCTGCCAATCGCCGCTGGCGATGGCGTCGCTGTCCCGGCCAAGGCTCACGTGATGGACATCGTCAGGCGCTGGTCCCTGAAGTCGCACCACGTCCAGCTTCGCGTGCGGCGGCAGGCCTTCGATCCGCATCTGGCATGCGCGCGTTTGTTCCTTGTTGAAGATCGCCAGCAACCATTGCCGATCGCGCTGCGCCGCATACGCGGTGACGTTGCCGTTGCCTGTCTGCAACTCGCTCTCCATCAGATTTGCACCAGCAAAACGGCTGGCGAGCAGCATGCCGTAGTAGAGCGGCAGCGGCGAAAATCCTTCGTCCACGTTGCCCGCGATAGGTGCATAGCGCGCACTGACACTGTCGCGTCGAGCCTGCGCATCGGCCGAGCCAAGGTTGGGATGCACGGCGTTGCCCAGCGACGTTTCCACCGCCGTCAGGGAACCGCCGTGGAAATGGATGCCCGCTACACCACGACTTGCCATCGCCAGCATGAAGTCGCCGCCCCACAACGCCGCCGCGAGTGTATTGCTCACGCCCAACTGGCCACCCAGGTAGTAGGAGTTCACTTCTGTCAACCGGAAAGGCAATGCACTTTGCGCATGGATGCTCGCGACTTCGGCATAGAAGTCGTTGTCGGGCGAGAGCAACTCGCTGATGCTGCCGTGCGGCGCGCCGCCACGGTAGTAGTGCCGGCTGAGAAACACCGGATGCGCAGTTTGCTCGTGCGCAAAGTCCAGCACCCAATCGGTGTTGGCGCCGGTGTCGGGGCCGGCGATCGGCAGGTCGGGCATGGCCTGGCGCAATGCGTTGGCGGTGCGTTGCCAGCGGTCGTGATAATCCGCGTACGTCTTGAAGAAGTTGTTCGGTTCGTTGCCGATCTGCACGGCAAGCAGGTCGTCACCCACCGCGTTTTGCACGGCGCGCGCCAGTTCGACCGCCATCTCGGGCAGATCGATTTTCAGATTGACGCCGAAGACGAGCTTCCAGCCCGTCGCGCGCAGAAATGCCGCCAGCGGCTGCAGCGCTTCGGGTTTGAGCGTGATCGGCGGCACCGCTTTGCCGCGCCAATCGCGCAACACCGGCCACGGCGCACTCGGCCGATACGGCCCCCCCAGCGTGAAATCGCTGGTGTTGCCGCCGATGCGCAGCACGCCATGCGGACCAAGCTGACGGAACAAGGCGATCAGCGCATGGTTGTCGGCCGAAAAGAAACGCGGATCGAGCAGTTGCGCCGTTTCATAGCTGAAGCCGTACAGGCTTTCGCTGATCGCACCGAGCTGCTTGCGCGGGTTCAATCGCCAGCGGCCTTCGACGCTTGCACCCGATGCATCCGCCCCCTTCGCGGCAAGGCCTGGCCATGTGGCGGCGGCCAGAAGCGCCAGCGTGGATTGGCAAAAGCGTCTGCGCGACGGACTGTGCTGCATCGGTTGGGGCTCCTGTGCATGGGGTCTGCTAGTTCTAGGGATTTGTCGTTTACGCAGGGTCAAATGGCAACCCCATCCGCACGCGGTCGCTCGACGAGTGACTCGTTTTGAGCACTCGAACACTCGCGGGTGGACCGAGACGGTCATGACGCGGACGTGATGTGCGCAAGCGCATGACGGCGCATCGCTGCTTTGCTCCGCATGCACGCGAATCGCATTTCATGCACGACGCTGAATCGTTGCTATGCGCAGCCGACGACTTGTGCTGCGGCGCCACGCCAAAAGGAACGCGAAGAAAATCCCGCCAAACGACCTCTCCTGCCCGCTGGCCGCCCGCAAATTTCTTGCAATGCAGCATGAGAACGCAAAATTTGCCTTTGCAAGTTGTCATGAAAACGTTTACGTTTGCGCCGACTCGAGCATGAAAACGTTTACGTTTGGCCCGTCGTATGGACTGATATCGTTCGTACTTCCCAGGACGCAGGAAGCTCTCGATGACGACCAAAAACGCAACGATCAAAGACGTGGCACGCGAGGCGAAAGTCTCCGTCGCCTCCGTGTCGCGCGTGCTCAACGGTACCGGCGGTGTAACTCCCCAAACGCAGAAAATAGTGCGGGAAGTGGCGGCCCGCCTGCACTATGTCCCCGATAGCGCCGCGCGCAGCCTGATCACCGGGCGTACCCACACCATCGGGGCGGTGCTGCCTGACCTGTACGGCGAGTTCTTCTCCGAACTGATCCGCGGCATCGACCTTGCCGCGCGTGCACGCGGATTGCACCTGTTGGTTTCCAGCTCCCACGACGGCGTGGAAGATGCCGCCGCCGCGGTGCGCGCGATGCGCGGCCGGGTCGACGGCATGCTGATTCTTTCCGAATACGTCGACGCGGCCTTCCTGGATGCCAACCTGCCAGCCAATCTGCCGGCGGTACTGCTCAACAGCGCCGTGAAGAGCACGCGCTATCCCGTGCTCAACATCGACAACCGCGCCGGGGCCAGCGCCATGGTGCAGCACCTGGTGAGCGCGGGCCGCGAGCGCGTGGCTTTCATTGCCGGACCGAAAACCAACTTCGACGCGCAGCAACGCGACAAGGGTTATCGCGCCGCGATGGCCAAGTACGCACCGGATGCGCCGTTGAATATCGTCGCCGGCGATTTCAGCGAAGAATCCGGCTATCGCGCCGGGCGCGAATTGCTCGCGCAGAAAACCCGGCCGGATGCGGTGTTCGCCGCCAACGACATGATGGCGGTCGGCTGCATGCTGGCCTTCAAGGAAGCCGGCGTTCGCGTTCCGCAAGACATCGCCCTCGCCGGCTTCGACGACATTCTGATTGCGCGCTACGTGTCGCCGCCGCTCAGCACGGTGCAGGTGCGTATCGCCGATCTTGGCCGCGTCGCATTGGAACGCCTGGCCAGCCTGCTGAATCCGGAAGACAGCACGCCGGCTTCGGTGCAAACGCTCGGATGCGACATCGTAGTTCGCGAAACCAGTGGCGGAAGCGTCAGCGCCGCCGCGCCGCGGCGACCGCGCCGCCCATTACCACCATAACGACACCACAGCAAATCTGTTGGGAGGGGAGACAATGAGAGCAAAGTCGAATTACAAGAAGCTGGTGCTTGCGCGTTTTATTGCCGCATCGATTACCGCGACCGCGGCCTTACCGATGGTTTCCTTCGCACAGAGCTCTGATGCAAACCTACGCGGCTCCGCCGCACCCAACACGACCGTTACGGCCAAAAACATCGCGACCGGCTTGACGCGCGTGACCACCTCCGGCAAGGACGGCAGCTACGCGCTGGTGAGCTTGCCGCCGGGCACCTATCAGGTCGATGCAGGCCCCGGCACCGAACACACCGTCACGCTCACCGTGGCGTCCACCGCCACGCTCAACCTTGCTGCGGCGGCGCCTGCGGTCAACGCCAAGAACCTCGGCAGTGTGAACGTTAGCGCCACCACGTTGCCTGAGATGACCACCTCGGAGGTGGGCACCACCATTTCGCAACGCGAGATCGCAACGGTTCCGCAGATCACGCGCAACTTCCTCGAATTTGCCGATACCGTGCCGGGCATGGTGTTCACCGTGCAGCAGAACGGCAATACCAGCCTGCAATCCGGCGGCCAGGCGCCATCCGGCATCAACGTTTACATCGACGGCATCGGCCAGAAGAACTACGTGGAGAACGGCGGCATTACCGGTCAGAACTCAAGCCAGGGCAACCCGTTCCCGCAGCTTGCGATCGGCGAATACAAGGTCGTCACGTCCAACTACAAGGCCGAATTCGACCAGATCTCCAGCGCCGCGGTGATCGCGGAAACCAAGTCCGGCACCAACGAATTCCACGGCGAAGTGTTCGGCGACTGGACCGATACGCGCCTGCGTTCCATGACGCCCGCGGAAACCGCCACCGACAAGAAGACACCCTCGCACGACAAGGAATACGGCTTCGCTTTCGGCGGCCCGATCATCCAGGACAAGGCGCATTTCTTCATCGCGTACGAAGGCAAGGAATACGACACGCCGATCACGGTCGTGCCCGGCAACGGCTCGCCGCAAATCATTTCGCAACTGCCGGCCAGCGCTCTGGCGCAGCTTGGGCCATCGGGCTTGCCGTTCAAGGAAAACCTGTACTTCGTCAAGTTCGACTACGAGCCGACCAACCGCGACCGCATCGAAGTGAGCGGCAAGGATCGCGATGAAACCGCCATCACCGGCACCGGCACGGGCGTGGCTGCATCGTCGGCGCTCAATCAGGTCAACTACGATCGCCGCTTCGACATCCGCTGGGATCACAGCTCCGACAGCTGGTTCAACCGCCTGCAGGCCACCTACGAGAACGCGTTCTTCCATCCGACGGCCATCAACTACGGCAACGGCAACGTCTACACGGTCTACAACAACCAGAACCAGAGCATTTTGACCGACGGCGCGGCGAGCCCGCTCGGCACGCAAGACAAAGGCCAGAAAGGCCCCGCCCTGCAGGACGACCTCACGTTCAACGACTTCGAATGGCACGGCGACCACGTCATCAAGATGGGCGCCAAGATCAAGCTCATACAACTCACCGCACAGGATGCTGGCGAGTTCAATCCGCAGTTCTCCTATGACGTGACGCCTACCGGAACCCTGAATGTTCCCTACCAGGTGCTGTTCCCGATCACGCTGCCGGGCACCAGTCCGGTGGTCCGAACCAACGACAAGCAATTTGGTACTTACATCCAGGACGACTGGACGGTGGACGAGCATCTCACCTTGAACCTGGGTGTTCGCTGGGATTACGAAGAAACGCCTTCGTACCTCAACTTCGTGACGCCGCAATCGGTCGTCAATGCGCTCAACGCGCTGAACCCCTATCCCGGCGCGACCCCGGGGCAGACCTATGCGCAGTCGCTCGCGCTGGGCGGCGTGAACGTGAACGACTACATCAGCACGGGTCACAATCGTCACGCGCAAACCAATGAGTTCCAGCCGCGCTTCGGTTTCTCCTATGACATCAACGGCGACCAGGAGCATGTGATCCATGGCGGTGCCGGCCGTTCCTACGACCGCACCATCTACGAGATCCTGCAGCTCGAACAGACGAAGCTGGCGCTGTCCGAAGCGACCATCACGTTTCCGAACCAGTACCACTCGTGCACGGCGAGCCCCACCTGCATTCCGTGGAATCCCGCTTATCTCAACGGCATCGGCGTACTGCAGGGCCTGCTGACCGGCACCACCGCGGGCCGCGAAGTGGATCTGATGAATAACAACCTCAAGACGCCGTATTCCGATCAGATCAGCATCGGCATGCGCAACCAGATCGGCGATTGGATCACCGATGTGACCTTGGCGCAGGTCAACCGTTTCAACGGCGTGGTGTTCACGCTCGGCAATCGTTGGCCCAACGGCGCGTTCTGGCAAAACGGCGGTCAGCCCTGGAGCCAGAGCATTCCCGGCTTCGGCAATCTGATCATTGCCAACAATGGCCTTACGCAGAAGACGCAGCAGGTGCTGGTGTCGTTGCAAAAGCCCTACACGCCCGAATCCAAATGGGGCATCAACATTGCGTACACGTATACGAAGGCGAAGCAGAATAACGACAACCAGGATGTGACCGACCAATACGCGTTCGACGAGGCCACGATCCAGGATTACCCGTACGTCAATTCCGCCGTGGCCAAGCATCGCCTGGTGGTTTCCGGTTCGAACGATGCGCCATGGGGCCTGCTGTTCGGTTACAAGCTCACGCTGGCCACGCCTATCCCAGGCATCAACCTGGCGTGCTATGGCGCACCGGCTCCGGGCAACGGCAGCCTGGGAAGCGGTTGCCTCCCGTACTCGTTTACGCCGCCGGGTTCGCGTTTCCTGAGCGGACCGATCTTTGGTTATCGCTCGATCGATTTCCAGGTCACCAAGAACTTCAAGATCTACGGCAACTTCGACGGTTACGTGCGTTTCGATCTGCTGAACGCGTTCAACTGGAACAATTACAGCGACTACATCTACAACTACGGTTCCAGCGGCACGTTCAACAAGATCCCGGTGACGTACGACCCCACCGGCAACATTTACGGCACGCCGCGCGAGGTCAAGCTGACCCTTGGCATAAAGTTCTGATGTCGTCCAGGGTTGTATGAAACGGCACGTCTAGTTGGAAGACGAACAAAGCCTGCGTTACGCGGGCTTTGTTTTTCGATGTCACAAGATGGAACTTCCCCTCCCCTCAGGGCTTTCCGAACATGGATCTGGACAAGGAGCACGATTGCCATGAGGCTGCTCGGACCAGACAGTGCGTACCGCATGCTTTGCGCATGCGGTACGTTCCTGCACCGGATCGTTCGCTACACGACTACCTATTCACGATGTTCAACCGACGTTTCCAACACATCGCTTCAAAAGCACTCGTTGCCGCGCTGCTGGTGATGAGCACGGGCTCACGGCCCGCTCACGCGCAAGCGCCTGCGACCACCTACGACACGCTGACGAAGCCGCAGCAGGCGATGATCGACGATCTGGAGAAGCGCACCTTCCAGTGGTTCTGGGACAGCGCCAATCCCGCCAACGGCCTGATACCGGATCACTATCCGGGGCCGTCGTTCTCCAGCATCGCCTCGGTGGGTTTTGGATTGACGGCCTACGGCATCGGCGTGGAGCGCGGCTATATCACGCGCCCGCAGGCGGTGGATCGCACCTTGGCGACGTTGCGCTTCTTCGCGAATGCGCAACAGAACGACAGCGAGGATAACGCCACCGGCTACCACGGCTTCTTCTATCACTTCCTCGATATGCGGACAGGCAAGCGCAAGGCGCGCTGGACGGAGCTGTCCAGCGTCGACACGACGCTGCTGCTCGGCGGCGTGTTGTTCGCGCAGTCCTATTACGATCAGGACACGCCGAAGGAAAAAGAGATTCGCGCGCTGGCCGACACCGTCTATCGACGCGTCGACTGGACCTGGATGCAACCGCGCGCGCCCCAGATCAGCATGGGCTGGACACCGGGCGGCCGATTCATCGATGCCGACTGGAAGGGCTATGACGAGGGGATGCTGGTTTACATCCTCGCGCTGGGCTCGCCAACGCATGCCATCGGCGACGACGGCTGGTCGGCGTGGACCAGCACGTATCCCAAGACCTGGGGCACATTCCAGGATCAGACCTTCCTCAACTTCGCGCCGCTGTTCGGGCACCAGTACAGCGAATCCTGGGTCGACTTCCGTGGCATTCGCGACGCGTGGAGTCGGCAACACGGTTTCGATTATGTCGAAAATGGCCGTCGCGCTACGTACGCGCAACGCGCATACGCCATCGCCAATCCCGGCCGATGGATGGGTTACGGCGAGAACATCTGGGGCCTCACGGCGTGCAACGGCCCGGGAGACGTCGTCGGCAAGGCCACCGACGGTAGCACGCGCCAGTTCTTCGGCTACAACGCGCGCGGCGCCGGGCTGGATTACATCGCCGACGACGGCACCATCGCGCCCACGGCGGCGGGCGGCTCCATCGCCTTTGCGCCGGAGATCGTGGTGCCGGCGCTGCAGGCGATGAAAGATCGCTACGGTCAGTACGTCTACGATCGCTACGGCTTTGTCGATGCGTTCGACCCGAGCTTCGATGCGAACAGTACGTTGAACACAGGCAGGCGGGTGCCCGGCGTGGGCTGGTTCGATACCGTGCAATTGGGCATCGACCAGGGTCCCATCGTATTGATGATCGAGAACTGGCGCAGCGGATTCGTCTGGCGCGTGATGCGCAAGAATCCGTATATCCGCAAAGGACTCGAACGCGCGGGCTTCACGGGCGGATGGCTGGATAAAGCGGCGAAATAGTCATGCATGCGACCCGGGGACGAACAGGCTCTGCCACGGCGTTGTTCCGCCGATTGGCGAGCTGCGTCGCCCTCGCGGGGCTGCTGGCGGGTTGCGCGCAACGCGCCGACGACGCACACACGCTGACGTTCTGGACCATCGGTCGCGAGGGTGAAGCCGTTACGCAGCTGCTACCGGAGTTTCAGCGCGAAAACCCGGATATCCATATCGATCTGCAGCAGATGCCGCTGGGGGCGGCACACCAGAAGCTCCTTACCGCTTTCGCCGGCGATTCCTTGCCGGACATGACGCAGCTTGGCAACACCTGGATACCCGAGTTTGTCGCCTTGCATGCGCTGGAACCCTTGCAGTCGCGCGTCGCCCATTCGACCGTGGTGAATCCGGACGACTACTTCCCCAGCATCTGGGCCACCAATGTCTACGACGGCGCGCTTTACGGCGTGCCGTGGTACGTGGATACGCGCCTGCTTTTTTATCGCAGCGACCTGCTCAAGGCCGCGGGCTTCGATGCGCCACCGCGCGACTGGTCGCAATGGCGGCACATGCTTGCGGTGCTGAGCCATCCGCAGCAAGGGATTTACGGCATCCTGCTGCCCACCAACGAGTACGAGCAACTGATGTCGCTGGCCTTGCAGCAGCCCGATCCGCTTCTGCGCGACGGCGGCCGCTACGGCAATTTCGAGAGTGCCGGTTTCAAGCGTGCGCTGGCGTTCTACGTGGATACGTTCAAGCTGCGTGAAGCGCCGGCGATCACCAATGTCGAAGCCGGCAATCCGTGGTCGGAATTCGGTCGCGGCGTGTACGACTTCTATTTTTCCGGCCCCTGGAACATCGGCGAATTCCGCAAGCGGCTGCCCGCCGACGAGCAAGGCAATTGGGATACGGCGCCGCTGCCGGGACCGGATGGCCCCGGCGCTTCGGTAGCAGGCGGCTCCAGTCTGGTGATCTTCCGCGGATCGAACCACAAGCAGGCGGCGTGGAAGCTCATCGAATACCTCTCGCGTCCCGACGTGCAACAGCGTTTCTACGAGCTGCTCGGCGACATGCCGCCACGCCGCAGTTCGTGGGATGGCGGCCATCTCCATGACGATCCGAAAGCGGTCGCGTTCCGGGAACAGCTGGAACGCGTGAAACCCACGCCGCCCGTGCCGGAATGGGAACAGATCGCCAACGAGATGCAGCTCGTGGCGGCGCAAGCCGTGGCCGGCGACCTGACCATCGACCAGGCCGCTGCCGAGATCAACCGTCGTGCCGATCGCATTCTGGAAAAGCGCCGCTGGGTGCTGGCGCATGGGCCGACGTTGCCAGGAGCGCAACGATGAATCGCACGCGCGCCGCGTGGCTGTTCCTAGCGCCTGCCCTGCTTATCCTTGGCGTCTTTTTCCTGCTGCCGGTGCTCGCCGCCTTCGGGTTGAGCCTTACCGACTACGATCTCTACGCGCTGGCCGATATCCATAACCTGCGCTTCATCGCGCTGCAGAATTACTGGACGCTTTTGCAGCGGCGCGAATTCTGGTCCGCGCTCGGGCACACGCTCTACTTCGTGATCGTGGGCGTGCCGTTGTCGATGGCCGCATCGCTAGGCGCGGCCCTGCTGTTGAACTCGCCGCTGGCACGTTGCAAAGCCTTTTTCCGCACGGCGTTGTTCGCGCCGGTCGTCACCACCGTGGTGGCTGTCGCGGTGGTATGGCGCTATCTGTTCAATACCAAATACGGCCTGGTGAATGACACGCTCGGCCTGATGGGCATTCATCCAGTCGACTGGCTGGGCAATCCGCATTGGGCCATGCCCGCGATCATCCTGTTCGCGGTGTGGAAGAACTTCGGCTACAACATGATCATCTTCCTGGCCGGCTTGCAGGCTGTTCCCGGCGATCTGTACGAAGCCGCGCGCATCGATGGCGCGTCGGCATGGCAGCAGTTTCGCCACATCACGTTGCCTATGCTGGGGCCGACGTTGTGGATGGTGGCCATCATCACCGTATCCGGCTATTTCCAGCTGTTCGCCGAGCCGTATGTGATGACCGAAGGCGGCCCGCTGCAGAGCACGACCAGCGTGCTGTACCTGATGTACAACGAAGGCTTCAAGTGGTGGAACATCGGCTCCGCCTCGGCGATTGCGTTCCTGCTGTTCGCGATCCTGTTTGCCGTGACGATGCTGATGCTTCGCATGGGGCGGCGCGGAGGCAGCGTATGAGCCCGCGCCTCGCCAAAGCCTTGATCAACGGCTTCCTGATCGGCGGCGCGGTGATAGCACTGTTTCCGCTGCTCTGGATGGTGTCGGCGTCCTTCATGCAGCCCGGCGAAGCCAGCGCCCTGCCGCCGCCGCTATGGTCGGCGCATGCCACGATGCGCAACTATCAGGAGTTGTTCCTGCGCGCGGGCATGGGGCGCTATCTGCTCAACAGCCTGCTGGTCTCCACGGCGATCACCGTGCTGTCGCTGGTATTCAATCTCATGGCGGGCTACGCCTTCGCCAAATTGCGTTTCGCCGGTCGCGATCGCCTGTTCAAGGTTTTGCTGGGCATGCTGATCATTCCGGCGCAGGTGGCGATGCTACCGTTGTTTCTGATGTTGAAGTACATGGGCCTGGTGAACAGCTACGGCGGCGTGATCGTGCCGGCGATGGCGACGGCGTTCGGCACTTTCCTCGTGCGCCAGTACGCGCGCGGCATTCCCGACGAATTGATGGAAGCCGCGCGCATCGACGGTGCGAGCGAGCTGCGCATCTTCGTGCGGATCGTGATGCCGCTGCTCAAGCCGATCATGGTGACGCTGGCGATCTTCACCTTCCTCACCGCATGGAACGACTTCATGTGGCCGTTGATCGTGCTGACCGGGCAGGAGCATTACACGCTACCGCTCGGCCTTGCTTCGCTTTCGCGGGAACACGCGCAGGACAGCGAGCTGATGATGGCCGGCTCGGTGATCACGGTGCTGCCGGTGCTGGTGCTGTTCCTGGCACTGCAGCGGTATTACCTCGAAGGATTGCTGCTGGGCAGCGTGAAGGGATAGGAGCGCCGACATGATGCTTTCATCGACATCGACCACGCAGCGGGCATCAGACGATGCGCGTGCCGCTGGCCGTGTCGAAGAAATGCAGACGATCGCCGGCAAAGCCCAGGGGCAGCGCGCTGCCCCGTTGCGGTACCTCACCGGGTGCCACGCGCGAGACCAGCGCCTGAGCGCCGTGACACAGGTTCAAAAAGACTTCGTTGCCGACAGGCTCGATCACCTCAACCGTGGCCGTAAGCACCGCCTGGTTTGCATCGACGGGTCGCAAATCTTCAGGACGCACGCCGAGCACGATCTCGCGGCCGGTCCACGGTTCCAGCGCTGCGCTCTGCGCCGGCAGGCCGCCCAAGGCCAGCGCGCCGCGCGCCGTATCCAGTCGCCATTGACCATCGCGCTGCAGCCGGCCACGCAGCAGATTCATGGCGGGCGAACCGAGAAAGCCTGCCACGAACAGATTGGCGGGTTTGTCGTAGAGATTCATCGGCGTGTCGATCTGCTGGATCCTGCCGCCGTCCAGCACCACGATGCGCTCTCCCAACGTCATCGCCTCGACCTGGTCGTGGGTCACGTAGATCATGGTCGTGCCCAGTTGCCGGTGCAGCCGCGCAATCTCCACGCGCATCGAAAGACGCAGCCGCGCATCGAGATTGGAGAGCGGTTCGTCGAGCAGGAAGACCTTGGGCTCGCGCACCAGCGCGCGTCCCAGCGCCACCCGCTGACGTTGCCCGCCGGACAGTGCCGCCGGCGTCGCATCGAGGCGGTTTTCCAGTTCGAGCAGCCGCGCGGCATCGCGCACCCGGCGCTCGATCTCGTCCCGCTGCTTGCCGCGAAGGCGCAGGCCGAAGCTGAGGTTCTCCGCGACCGTCATGTGCGGATACAGCGCGTAGTTCTGAAACACCATCGCGATGTCGCGATCCTTGGGCGCGACGTCGTTGACCACGCGGTCGTCGATGCGCAAGGTTCCACCGGAGATCGACTCCAGGCCGGCGATCATCCTGAGCAGCGTCGTCTTGCCGCAGCCCGACGGACCGACCAGCACCAGCAACTCGCCGCCGGCGATGTCGAAGCTGGCATCGTCAACGCCGACGTGGCCATTGGGATACACCTTGCGCACGCGATCCAGGCTGACGGTTGCCATCGAGATGCATCACTCCGTGTTCTAACGAATCATGCCGCATACGTGAAGAACCGTGCCGATACGCTGCATGGAAGGACAACATTGAGCTATTCTGCCGACGTAATCGATTACATCAAGCCGCAATGCGGCATACAAGGTTTCGCATCATGACCGGCAGTTATCGTTTCCCCGCGGATTTCGTCTGGGGCGCCGCCACCTCGGCGTATCAGATCGAAGGATCGCCCCTGGCCGACGGCGCAGGTCCCAGCATCTGGCAGCGCTTCGCGCACACGCCCGGCATGATGGCCAACGGCGATACCGGCGATGTCGCGTGCGATCACTATCGCCGCTTCCGGGACGATGTGCAGCTGATGCGCGCGCTCGGCCTGAAGAGTTACCGCTTCAGCGTGGCGTGGGCGCGTGTGTTGCCGGACGGTACCGGCCGCATCAACCAGAAGGGCCTGGATTTCTATTCCAAGCTGGTCGACGAGCTGCTGGAAAACGGCATCGAACCGAACGTCACGCTGTTCCACTGGGATTTGCCGGCGGCGCTCGACGATCGCGGCGGTTGGTTGAACCGCGATATCGCGCACTGGTTTGCGGAATACGCGGGCGTGCTGTTCAAGGCACTCGATGGCAGGGTGAAGCGCTGGTCGACGCTCAACGAGCCGTGGGTGGTGACGGACGGCGGCTATCTGCACGGTGCGCTCGCGCCCGGTCATCGCAATAAATACGAAGCGCCCATCGCCGCGCACAATCTGATGCGTGCGAGTGGTGCGGGCATTCAGGCCTATCGCGCGCTCGGCAAGCACGAGATCGGCGTGGTGTTCAATATCGAGCCGAAATACCCAGCGTCGAACAGCGCCGAGGATCTGGCTGCCACGCGTCGTGCGCATGCGTATATGAACGAGCAGTTTGCCGACCCGGCCTTGCTGGGTCGTTACCCGCCGGAGCTGAAAGAGATCTTCGGCGATGCGTGGCCGGAATTTCCGGATGAGGATTTTCAGCTGACGAAGCAGCCCGTCGACTTCGTGGGCATCAACTACTACACGCGTGCCGTGGTTCGCCACGACGCGAATGCCTACCCGCTCAAGTCCGTGCCCTTGCGGCAACCGAATACCACGCAGACCGAAACCGGATGGGAGGTCTACGAGCAGGGACTGATCGATACGCTCGCGTGGTTCAAGGATCGCTACGGCGATATGCCGCTCTATGTCACCGAAAACGGAGCGGCTTTTTACGACGCGCCGGTGGCCGAAGGGGATGTGGTGCACGATCCTTTGCGTACTGACTATCTACGCAAGCATCTGAAGGCACTGCACAAGTCGATCGAGTCCGGCGTGAACCTCAAGGGTTATTACGCGTGGTCGTTGCTCGATAACCTGGAATGGTCGCTGGGCTTTTCCAAGCGGTTTGGGTTGTATCACGTGGACTTCGCGACGCAGAAGCGCACGCCGAAGGCGTCGGCGAAGTTTTATGCGCGGGTGATTGAGAGCAATGGTGCCGCGCTGACCGACTGACGGCACCGTTGCTCCTCCCCTGCTTGCAGGGGAGGAGATAAACGCGCGGCAAGCTCAGTGCAACTCGACCACCACCAGGCCTTGCGGCGGAATGTCGATCATCAGATGACCGTCGTGCAACACGACCGATTCCGGCTTGGCCATCTTTCCCGCCGCACGCAATTCGACAATCTGCTCGCGACTCGGAAAATCCGGCCGCCCCATGCGATCGAATGCGGCGACCGCGTTGCCATGCTGCTCATCCAGGCGCCATACGGTGGCCTGCACACCCGCGTGCAGATGCGCGACATCCACGGCGAAGTGCTTCATCGCACCTCGCGGTTCGCCCTTGGTGTAGTTCGCGGTATCGCCGACCGGCGGCGCGTAGTTCCACAAGGCCAGCACCACCGTGCCGTCTGCACGCCGCGTCGCCAACGCAGTGTCGGAAGAGAGCGGCAGTCGCGTGTCGCCCAATCGATGCAGCATCGCGAACGCATTGAACGCGGGCTTCTCGATGCGATCCGCGGCGATGAGTCCGAAACCGCCGTAGAAAGGCGTCTTCACCACGCCCTGCTCTTCGAACACGTCGGAGAACGACCAGTAACTCATGACGTCGACCTTGCCGGCGCATTCGCGGATGGTGTTGGCCATCCACGGCCCCATGTAGACCGCGTCGGTGACGTTGGGCAGGTTGGCGTAGGACGCGTTGTATTCGCTGAAGATGAGGGGGAGCTTCGGATACGGCGAAGCGGCGATTTCGTCGTGCACCTTGCTCACCGCGCGGCATACCATGTCCGCACGCGCGATGTTCTCGTCGGTCTTGAACACGTTCGGCGCGGTGTCGTCGCCGTAGACATGCGTGCTCACGAAATCGACCGGCACCTTGGCATCGTGCGCGTGCTTGAGGAACACCGGCACCCACGCAGCCTGCGCAGTGCTGGGACCGCCTACGCGCAGGCGCGGACTGACGGCTTTCAGCGCGCGCACCGTGTGGTCATACAGGGTGAAATACGTGGGCTGCACCGGCGAACCGCCCCAGAAGGCGAGGTTGGGCTCGTTCCACACTTCGAAGTACCAGGTGGACACTTCGCCGATGCCGTAGCGCGCGATCAGGTGTTGCGCGAACGCGCCGATCATCGCGTCCCATTCGGCGTAATCCTTCGGCGGCATCACGTTCGGGTGATACCAGAAGTCGTGCACCTTCGATGGTTCCGAACTCAGTTCCGGCGGCATGAAGCTGAGTTCCACATAAGGCTTCACGCCGCGCTCGAGCAGCCCGTCGTAGATCTGGTCGACGTAGCTGAAGTTGTAAGCGATCTTGCCGTTCGCATCGCGGTACACGACGCCCACATCGCGGTCGAAAATGCCGTGGAAGCGCACGTACTGGAAACCGGTGGCGGCGTGCACCGCCTCGAGGTCCTTGCGGTAGTCGTCGCGTAGCGCAAGCACCGCGCGTCCGGAACCGAACATCTGTTCCCAGAAATGGGAAAGCGGGGTGCCATGCGCGGTCGCATCGACATTCAGCGAAACCGTGTCGGGCGACGAAGACGCGGCCTGGGCCGTGCCCACCAGGATGGCAAATAGCGCAGCGGCGCAGACGCGGGGTGCGATGCGACGGAGCAAGGACTGATCGGACATGGCAACTCCCTGTGGCGACATGACGGGTGGGCCGATCCAGCGGCGACGCGCCAATGTAAACGTTTACGTAAGTGTCGGGAAGTCTCTTACAGAAGGGCTTGCGGGTTCAATAGGCAGGGCTGCGCGAGGCGATTGTCGCCATGCCGCATGCGTCGGCGAGCGACGAAAAACGCGCACGCAAAAAGGCGGGAGCGAAAGTCCCGGCTTCCAGTGCTTCAACATGCTGCCGGCGGAGCAGTGGCTACGCGCTCAATGCGAAGCGTGCTCAAGCTCGTCTTGAAGCACCTGCATCAACGCCCGTGATGACATCGCGCGCGCCAGCGGCGCACCCTGCCCCGCCCATTGCGCGCCGTAACCTGCCTCACCGGCTGCCTTGGCCGCGGCGTTCAGAGATTTCCCGGCGTCATAGGCGATGGGGTAGTCGGGAATGAGGTCAGCGGAAATCGACGCGCCCAGGCGTGTGAATGCGTTGGCGAGGCTGCGTGCGGGTCGTCCGGAAATCGCGCGCGTCATCGTCGTGTGGTGCGCGGCGTCGCTGAAAAGATGTTCGCGATAACCCTTGTCCGCCAGCGACTCATCGGTGGCGACGAACGCTGTGCCCAGCTGTGCCGCGCTCGCGCCAAGCTTGAGCGCGGCGGCAATGCCGGCACCATCCATGATGCCGCCCGCGGCGATGACGGGAAGATCGACGGCACGCGTGAGGACACGCGTCAAGGCGAACGTGCCCAGTCGATTGTCTTCCGCATCGGGATCGAACACGCCGCGATGGCCGCCCGCTTCGTAACCCTGCGCGATGACGCCGTCGATGCCGGCGCGCTGGATGGCCTTGGCTTCCTCGACGTTGGTGGCTGTCGCCAGCAGGACCACCCCGGCGCGGTGAAGCGCCTCGACCTGTCCTGGATGCGGCAGACCGAAATGAAAACTCACGACCTTCGGCTTCTCGTCGACGAACATGGCAAGCATGTCCGCGTCCTCGAGGAAGGAGGTGTAGATCTCGCGCAGGGCATCGGGCGCCTTGGCGCCGTATCGCTCGAAATCCGGACGCAGGTGTTGAAGCCACGCTGCTTCCTTCGACGCATCCGCATGCGCAGGCCGGTGCACAAACACGTTCACGTTGAGCGAGCCCGAACTCAAGACGCGAAACTGGCGGATGGCCTCGCGTGCTTTGTCCGCATTCATCGCACCCACGCCGAGCGAACCCAGGCCACCGCTTTCACTTACCGCAGCGGCCATCGCCGGCGACGACACGCCCGCCATCGGTGCCTGGACGATCGGCACGCGAATGGCGAGCAGATCGAGCAATCGAGAGGCTTGGGTTGCCATGCGTAAGGTCTCCTGCGCGATGAAACCGCTGTCACTTTACGCGCGCACGATGTCCTGGCGAAGACGTATCGTGCGGCATTCAGTCTTCCGATGCGCGCAAGAATGCCCCGCTGTTCTCGCACATGCGACGAAAGGCCCTGGTTCAGCCGCCCTGCGTCGTGGGCCATGGCGCAAACCGCCAGCAGCTCTGGTAGAAATCCCCGAGCGTGCCTCGGACGGGATTGAGCACGAACGCAAAGCCGTAACGAAAGGCGGCGTTCCTCTCGCTGACCCAGGCACCGAGCGTATAGCCGTACAACAACTTCCCCAGTTGCGTTGACGGATAGAGGCGGCTGATGACGACGGCCTGATCGGCAACGCTGACGCCGTCTCGTTCCTGCGAGGCGGATTCCTGTTGATTGACTTCCATATACGAACGGAATCCGTGCGCCACGATCTGCCGCGCATGCTCCGTGCCGACGACGTCGTAAGCCGTGACATTCACCACGCCCGGATTGCACTGCAGCACGATGCGATGCTCGCCGTTGCGGAAAAGCTGGCTGATAACCAGCGAGGGAGCACCGGGCGAAGATTGGAACGTCGCCGTAAGCGGCTGGTTGCCGTTGTTGGCGACTCCCGTCGACAGCATCTGGTCGGCCGACAGCCACATCGCGTCGTCGCGCGATGTCGAGGTTGCCGGCGCGAGCGACTCCGGCTTGATCCCCATGTCATGCAGATACGACGTGATGTCGTCCGGCGTCTGCGTGGCGCTATCCGGTTTCGGATCGGCCGACTGCAGACCAATGCGATCGAAACCGGATGGCGTCCAACGGTAGAGTCCGCCGAGATAGGCATACGTGCACGCACCTGTGCAGATGGCCGTCTTGGCCTGCACCGGCGCATGCTGGTGTTGTCGCGGCGTACCCAGATGCGTCGACATCGCGCCCGAGCGGAACAGCCGGCCCAACGCCATGCCTGCGTGGACATCGCCGCCCGAGGCGTTGAGATAGATGTCCGATCCGTTGGGAATCTTCCGCGACTGCATCAATGCCGCCACGCGTTGCGGCGAGTCGGTGTCGATGACGCCGTAGAGGTAGACCTGGGGAACTCTGGTGATCGCCAGGGTCATCTTGTCGTCGTTGACCTGGATCGACAGCTGCTTGCTGTCCTGCTTCGGCGATGCATGGTTTTCGGTAGTTGTCCGCGCATGGGCCTCGCGCGCGAAACCCGCGCAGAACATCAGCAAGCACGCGCTGCCAAGCAAGTACGGGCGCCAGCCCATCCGGCCACGAAACCCTTCACTGACGCTACCGTTGTGCACTGCCAACCCTCAACGCGGAACACCCCAGTGTCCCTCGTTTCGGATGTCCTAGAGGTGAACAGGGCAGCCTCCTCAGAAGCCACCCTGTCTATTCAGAAGGTTAGCGGCGCGGACAAGACCTCACGCTCTCTGCTTTAATCAATTCGAGATCGCAAGCACGCATGCATCCGCGCCGTAACTGCGGCAGCACACAGCGAATATCGAGAGATTCCGCGATGACGTGATACGCCCGATCAGTCCTTCGAGATAGCCATCGAAAAACCGGCAGCCGGAATGACCGCCTTCCGCGCATAGCTGACTGTCGCGAATATGCAGCTGGCCGCCTCGGTACTCGACCTGGGCGAACGCGCTCAGTGCAGGCACGCCGATGCGCGTCATCGCTTCGTCCACATCGAGCCGCGATTCGTGTGCGTAGTCGCGCTCGAATACCCACTCGCCGATGCGCTGCCCGGCAAGCTGCAACGTCGACTCGCGCGCGGCATCCGCCACCGAGCGTTCGAGCGCCAGCAACAGCGGAAAGATCTGCGGATAGCCGTTCGTCAATTTCGGCAACACTTTTTCCACGGCATCGACATCCGGCCCCAGCTGAATCACTTCGACATACGGCTCGATCGCCACGGGGGCAGGCGCCGGGGCTGGTGGACGCGTGGGGATGAAGAAGAATTCCGGCTCGGGTTCGGCCTGAACTTCCTGCTTGGGTTGCGGCATCACAGGCGATTCGACAGTCGCCTTGGACTCGGGCGTTTCCACCGGCTTGTCGGTTGCGACAGCCGCTGCGGCAGCAGGTGCCGCAGCCGGTTCCGCCTTGACGACGGGCGCCGGCGGAGGCGCCACCGCTTCCCGCGCAAACGTACGCGATGCGGCGAAATGCGGCTTCGGCGGCCCTTCCTCGAAGGGCGCGGTGTTGAAACTGATGATGCGTTCATGGCCTTCCAGTGCCGCTTCGAGCGCGCGCTGTTTGCGTGCCGGCCCACACACGACCAGCGTGATCAGCACGCCATGCGGATCTTGCACAAGGCGTTGGCGCTGCACACTAAAACCGCTGGCGAGGACGGCTCGACCGACGTCGACCAACAGACCCTCTCGCGATTGCGAGAGCGCCTGAATTTCCAGCTCGATCATTAGGCCCCCCTGTTGTCGATGCTGGTGACATGAATGGTGGCTGATACGATGATCATTTCCGTCGAAAAGAAATGTGATGCATATCAAACCGTCTGCATCGCATGGCATTTTACGCAATGCGGGGCATGAATTGTGCTTCGCGGCGACGCCGGCAAGTATCCGCGCCGTCCTGGCTGATTTTGGAATCTACGCCGCCGGACGCGCACTTCGCGTCAACAGGCTCCAGGCCACGAACTCGACGGCCACGACAATCAGGCACGCGGCAACGCGTCGCTAGATCAGTTGCCGCCTTCTGCTCGATCACATGTGGCACAAAGCGTGAGGTGTCGCGCGTGGTCAGCGTGGCATCTTCGCGCGGTCTTGTTTCATCGACTGATCTCACGCTTCACCGTGCGCGACTACTCACGCGATGCCGGCGCACGGCCGCCGTCGATGCCGAAGCGATAGATGATCGTGTTGCGATAGGTTTCGCCCGGCGCCAGCCGCGCCGAACCGAAATCCGGATGATTCGGCGTATCCGGGAACCGCTGCGGCTCCAGCACGAACGCATCGCCCTGCCGATAGATGTGATGCGCCTTGCCGACCGTCGTGCCGTCGAGGAAATTGCCCGAGTAGAACTGCAACCCCGGCTGGGCGGACCACAGCGTCAGCACGCGCCCGGATCGGGGATCTTCGACACGCGCCACCACGCGTGGCTCGGCAACCGGCTTGCGGCTGATCACCCAGTTCATGTCGTAGCCGTGGCCGAACAGCAGCTGTTGCGAACTGCCGTCGCGGATATCCCTGCCGATGGGCTTGGCGACGCGAAAGTCGTAGGGCGTGCCAGCCACCGAAACGATGTCGCCGTTGGGTATCGACGCCGCATCCACCGGCGTGATGGCACCGCCCGGAATCATCAGTTGCTCGTCCATCACCGTACCCGAACCTTCGCCGCCCAGATTCCAACAGGTGTGATTGGAAAGATTGACGATGGTCGGCTTGTCGGTGGTGGCGGTGTAGGTGATGGTGAGCTGGTTGTCTTCGCTCAGCTTGTAGGTCGCCGTCATGGTGACCTTGCCCGGGTAACCCTGATCGCCATCGGGGCTGATGTATTGCAGCGTGACGCTCGCCGCCGAACCCATCGTCTTGACGTCGACCACCTTCCACACCTGCATGTCCAGCCCTTTCACGCCGCCATGCAGCGAATTGGGGCCATCGTCGAGCGTGAGCTGAAACGTTTTGCCATCCAGCGCGAACCGGCCGTGCGCGATGCGATTGGCATAGCGCCCCACCGTCGCGCCGACATACTGGCGACGATCCAGGTAACCCTGCAGCGTGTCGTAGCCGAGCACGATATCGGCGAGCTTGCCGTTGCGATCCGGCACCAGCAGCGACTGCAGCGACGCGCCGTAACTCATGACGCTCGCACGCACGCCATGACTGTTGGCAAGCGTCACGAGATCCACGGTTTGCCCGTCGGCGGTATGGCCGAAGGCCGTACGCGTTGCCTGGGCTTCGCCGGACACCGCCGGCAGCGCGAACGCGACCATGCATGCGGAACCAAACAAGACCGCGTGCTTCACAGAGCGCGCCCCGCGCACATGCCTTGACCGAACAGCATGCGCCGTCGCTTCTGCGCATATGGCGTGATTGCATGCGCGCAGCGATCGAAGGGTTTTACGCACTGCAAGGAGGCTGTCGGTTGGCCGAATACGGGGGGTCATTGTTTCCATGGAGCCATCTGTGCGATTCACGGCGATCATTCGGGAAGGCGCTTTATAAGCGGATGGCATGACAAATAGCACCATCGACACTAGCCAAGCCGGAGCTGTCTCGCCGGCGTGAGTGGATGCAGTCTCTTCGAAACATCATGCTTGCGTTTCCGCTGATGCGCCGTCGCGCCGCTGCCGACGGCGCTGCGCGATCGCCACCAGGAACCATCGGCAGCTGGATCGCCGGGCTCACCGGCATCGCGGACGGTGGCCTGATTCGTCCGATCAATCCGGCTCGGTCCCGCAGGGATGGACCCGCTGGACCCGCGCCAGCAAACCACCGTGGCGCCATAAAGATGTCGCTTTCCGGTGTTCTCCTGTCCGCCCTGCCCTGAAGCGAGAGTGCGACAGACCACCAGGCTAAAGCCAGGAAATGGCCACCAGGCTAGGCTTCGCAAGTCCCTACGACCTCCGGGATACGCGTCCCCCGGGCTCGGAATGGGACAAATCCGACGCCGTAAGCGCGGTATCTGGCTGTTTTGGCTTACCATATCGCGGTTTGTCGCACCGCTACGGCGCCGCCGGGTCGGTTTTACGGTTGGGCCGGAACAGGTTTGTCGATCGATGCCGCAGCGTTGCACGGCCAGATTGAAGCGAACCGTCGGTCTCGACGCAGGAAGCTGCGACCTACGCGATCCCTTTTCCATAGAACCGATGACGGCCCACGATGTTGGCGCGGCCGACGCAGACAACTTATCCGGGTGCCCTGCATGGCAATGTTAGAAAACGGCTGGTTAGCTTTGGGATTGATCGGCCAGGCCGTTTTTTCCGCACGCTTCCTGCTGCAGTGGGTCTACAGCGAGTACAAGCAGGAGAGCGTGATGCCGATCGCCTTCTGGTACATGAGCATCATCGGCGGCGCGATGCTGCTGAGCTACGCGCTGTACAAGCACGACCCCGTGTTCATCGCCGGACAATCGTGCGGCGTCTTCATCTATGCGCGCAATCTTCAGCTGCGGCTGCGCGAGCTTGCGGCCTCGGCCGCAGGGGAGTCGCAGCGATGACGATCGATCAGCAGATCGTGTGGGTGGCCACCGGTTTCGTGGGACAGGCGTTCTTCGCCGCACGATTCCTCGTGCAATGGCTGTACAGCGAAGCGCGCGGCAAAAGCCGCGTCCCCAACGTTTTTTGGTATCTGAGCGCGATCGGCGGAATCTTGCTGCTGAGCTACGCGATTCACCGCAAAGAGGTGGTCTTCATCATCGGTGAAACCACCACCCTGGTGATTTTCCTGCGCAATCTGCAGTTGCTCAAACCGCGCGCGAAACAGTGATCCACGGTCTTGTCGGCGGGCCCGCACGGCGCGGGCCCTTTTGAAAACCCAGCGTCCCAGGAAAATTCGCGTGTCATCACCTTCCCATGCCCCGGCGGCACGATGGTCACTGCTGTGGTTGCTCGCCCTGGGCCTGCTTCTGGGCTTTGCGTTCCAGGGTACGCGCGGCCTGTATAGCCCTGACGAGGGGCGCTATGTCGACGCGGCGCTGGAAATGCTCGATTCGGGCAACTACCTCGCGCCGGCGTATAGCCCCGATGAAGTGAATTTCTCCAAGCCGCCCACCACGTACTGGTTCATCGCGGCGTCGTTCAAGTTGTTCGGCCGCAACACCTGGGCGGCACGCGTTCCCTACGGGTTGGCTTTCCTGGCCACGCTGCTGCTGATTTACGGCATGGGGAAACGGCTGGTTCCCGATAAACCGTGGCTGCCCGCCCTTATCTACGCCTGCTCGATCTTCCCGTTCATGTCGAGCAACATCATCAGCACCGATGTCTTCCTGGCGCTGTGCGAGGCGGTGGCGATGCTCGGCTTCGTAGGCGCCGCGTTCGGCGACGACGAAGGCCGGCGCAAGCGCAATGTGTTGCTGATGTGGATCGGCTGGGGACTGGCCTTTCTCACCAAGGGACCGCCCGGCCTGATGCCGCTGCTGGCGGTGATTCCGTTCATCGCCAGCCGCGACGGCTGGCGGGGCCTGCGCCGGTTCTTTCCGCTGGCCGGCATTGTGCTGTTCCTGGCGATCGGCCTGTCCTGGTATCTGGTGGTGATCCTGCGCTACCAGGGCCTGCTGCAGTATTTCCTGCAGCAGGAGGTGTACAACCGGCTGTTCACCGGCGCGCACCATCGGCACGCGGGCTTCTTCGGCTGGATCGTCGTGTACGTGCCCACGCTGGTGCTGGGCATCGTTCCGTGGTGGCCGGGTCTGGTTCGCGGCATACGTTGCGCGTTGTCAGAAGGTACGTGGAAGACGTGGAAAAACACGCATTCGGCCGAGCTTTTCCTGCTGATGTGGTTCGTCATCCCGTTGGTGGTGTTCTGCCTGGTGCAGTCGCGCCTGCCGCTCTACGTGCTGCCGCTGTTCATACCGCTATCGCTGCTGCTGGCGCTTGAAATACGCGAGCGCGTCGACTTGGGCAAGGTTCGGCAGCGCGTGTGGCTGGGTGCGTGGATCGTCTTGCTGCTGGCGGTGAAAGGCGTCGCCGCGTTCGCATGGCATCCCCCGGTCGACAATCGCGATGCCGCGCGAGAACTGGCTACGTTCATGCCGCCCGAACACTATCGCGCGCTGGTATTCGTCGAGGACACCGATCAGAGCTACACGATCGAAGAGGCCACGCCATGGGGCGTTCGCCTGTACCTGGATAAACCGGTCTACGGCATCCCGTGGCGCGCGCCCCAAGCGGCGGCGGGGATATGTCATGCTTTGCGTACAGCGGGTTCCACGCTGGTGATCGTGGATGCTGACTTCAAGCCCGAGGATCTCAAGCCGGCCTTGGCACTCTGCCCTCCCAGTCGGGTGACCCCGCTCGGGGCGTGGCGCGGCCAGGCGGTCGAATGGATCCAGATGTGATCCTGGCGCCATCCACCTAATCCGGAAGACGTGTACTCAAGATGTGCGGTATTTGCGGCTTATTGAATCGGGATGCCATGCATCCGGTTCCGCACCTGGCGCAGAAGACCAGGACGATGCTCGCGGCGATGACCCATCGGGGCCCGCATGGCGATGCCTTCGTCACGCGTCCCCATCTGGCCATCGCCACCAATCGCCTGGCCATACGCGGCGTGGACCAGCATCAGCCGCCGCTGATCGAACATGAGTCCGGCATCGTCGTCGCCTGCAACGGCGAGATCGACAACCATCGCGAACTGCGCCGCGAGTTGGCCGAAGCCGGGCATGCCATCACGCTGACCACCGATGTGGCGGTCATCGCCCCGCTCTATCTGGAAAAAGGCCTGGCGTTTCTCGAACACCTGCAGGGCGTGTTTGCGCTTGCCTTGTGGGATCCGCGCCATCAGCGGTTGATTCTCGCCCGCGATCGCGGCGGCGAACGGCATCTTTATTACACCGCATCCGACAACGACGTCTGCTTCGCGTCGGAACTGGCATCGCTGTTGAACGTGCGCGACACGCCTGCGCAGGTCGACAAGGCGGGCGTCGCGCGCTACCTGCGCTCCGGCTATTGCCCGTCGCCGCAAAGTCCGCTGAAGGACATCCACAAAGTCGCGCCGGGCGAGATGATCATCGTCGAACCCACGGGCATACAGCATCGGCGCTACTGGAACATGCCGGCCGGCAACCCGCCGGCCCCGATGCCGAGCACGCAGGATTTCGACAAGGTGTTCCGCGCGGCGGTCGCGCGACAAAGCGACATCGACGTCGACTACGGCGTATTGCTCAGCGGCGGCATCGATTCGGCGCTGATGACATCCGTCGCGCGCAGCATCCGTCCCGAAAAGAAACTCACCGCGTATTGCATCCGCTTTGCGGAAGCATCGTTCGACGAAGGCCAATACGCGGCGGAACTGGCGCAGCATCTGGGTTGCGATTTCGTGCCCGTCACGGTTTCCGCCGAGGATTTTCCCGGCATGCTGCGCGAACTGGTCCATGCCACGGGCGAGCCGCTGGCCGATCCCGCATGGATTCCGCTGTCGCTGGTGACGCAGCGCGCGTCGAAGGATGTGCGCGTCCTGCTTGCCGGCGAAGGCGCGGACGAACTGTTTGGCGGCTATCCCACCTACTTGGGCGCGCAATGGGCCAGCCGCTATGCGCGGCTGCCGAAACCGGTGAAGGCGCTCAGCGAAAAACTGATCGAAGCGTTCCCCACCAGCGACAAGAAAGTCACGCTTTCGTTTTTGCTGAAGCGATTCATTCGCGGGCAGGAACTCGACGGCCTGGCGCGTCATATTTTGTGGACCGCCAGCATTTCGCCCGACTGGTTGCGCCGCCTGGGCATCGAGCCCCCGATCGACGACACGCGCCACGAGCCCTCGGCGCTGCTCGACACCATCCAGCGCTACGACTTCGATCATTCGCTGCCGGACGCACTGATGGCCAAGGCCGATCGCGGCGGCATGCTGCACGGCGTGGAGATTCGTGCGCCCTTCCTGGATCAGTCGGTGATCGAATTCGCCGCACGTTTGCCGGCGCAGGCACGCGTGCGCGGCTTGACCACCAAGGTGTTCCTGAAACGTTACGCGCTCGAATATGTGCCCGAATCGGTGGTGACGCGCCGCAAGCGCGGCCTGTCCGTGCCGCTGGCGTCGTGGTTGCGCGGACCGTTGCGGGAATGGGCCGAGTCGCGCCTGTCGCACAAACTGCTTGGCGAAGCGGGCATCAACACACATGCCGCGCTCGAACTCTTTACGGAACATCAGGCGCGCACCAGCGATCATGCCAGAGCGATCTGGACGCTGATCGTGCTGAGCGAATGGCTGCAATGGCTCGACCAGCACACCGGCGTGTCGGCGCAGCCTGTGCCGGTTCGCGCTGTCGCGGATATGGTTCAGCCCACGAGTTAAACCGCACGCACATCGAGAGGGATAGTGATGTCCCTGGATCGTCGTGAGTTTCTGAAGTGGAGTGGAGTGGCCGCGCTGGGCGCGGCCGCTGCGCCGCTCTTGCGCGCCGCACCTGCCGACTCGACGATCCGTGCGGATTACACGCTGCGCATCGCACGAAGCCTGGTTGAACTTGCGCCCGATCACATCGTCTCGACAACGACCTATAACGGGCAATGTCCCGGCCCCTTGCTGCGCCTGAAGGAAGGCCGGCGCGTGGTGGTCGACGTGTACAACGACGCCGACGTTCCCGAGCAATTGCATTGGCACGGCCAATTTCAGCCGGTCGACGTCGACGGTTCGGCGGAAGAAGGCACGCCCTTCATTCCCGCGAAGGGCATGCGACGGTTGCAACTGACGCCGGGGCCGGCGGGTTTTCGTTTTTATCACTCGCATGTAGTGGCACGCAGCGATCTGTCGCTCGGCCAGTACAGCGGACTCGTGGGCCCCGTCTACATCGAACCGCGGCACGAGCCGGGAAGCTACGACCAGGAAGTGTTCCTTACCTTGAAGGAATTCGATCCGTTCTTCAGCCAGGGCGGCGACATGGCGATGAATTTTCTGTCGCCGGACCATCGCGACCCATCGCTGCAGCAGCGCGGCGAGCATGCCATGAAAGCGTCGCTCGCGCGTGGCATGCCGCACGGTTACGAAGTCGGATACCAGACGTTCGCGATCAACGGACGCATGCTCGGTCACGGCGAGCCCGTTCGGGTCAAACCGGGCGAGCGCGTGCTGTTTCACATACTCAATGGCAGCGCGACGGAAATCCGCAGCCTTGCTCTTCCCGGTCATACCTTCAAAGTGGTCGCGCTGGACGGCAATCCCGTGCCGCACCCGGTCGAAGTGCCGGTGTTGTGGCTGGGCACCGCCGAACGCATCAGCGCCATCGTCGAGATGCAACATCCCGGCGCGTGGATCATGGGCGATCTGGACGATGACGATCGCGGGCACGGCATGGGCATCGTCGTCGAATACGCCGGACACGGCGGCAAGCCGCAATGGATCGCGCCCGCAGCGTTTGCCTGGGATTATCGGCGCTTTGGGACGCCGAATGCCCGCGTAGCGACCCCGCACGAAATCATCGAGATGACGTTCGCCAAGCAGAACGCGGCCGATCACGGTTTCAATCGATGGACGATCAACGACGTCGCCTTCGACATGACATCGATGAAGCCGATGTTTCGCCTGCAGCATGGCATGCGTTATCGACTGCGCATGCACAATGCCAGCGACGACATCCATCCCATGCATCTGCATCGGCACAGCTTCGAGATCACGCGCATCGCGGGCCAGCCCACCGCCGGCGTCGTCAAGGACGTGGCGATGCTGGGCGGGTATCAGTCGATGGACGTCGACTTCACCGCCGATCAACCCGGACTTTCGCTATTCCATTGCCATATGCAGCTGCACATGGATTTTGGCTTCATGGCGTTGTTCGATTGCGCGTAGCAGCAGGTTCCGTCACGTTCAAAAGACAAAACGGAACGAGGGCCCAATGGGCCCTCGCTCGCGTGCCGCTATCGCATGACGGTGAACGTCAGTGCACGACGTTTCCGTGCCCATCGCGATATTCATTGCCACGGAATCCGCCACCGGGATGCGGGTCGCCATGTTCGCCATGATGCGGAAATGGACCGCGATAGCCGCCGCGCGCGTCGTAGCGGTTATCGACGTGGCCGCGAAAATGCTCAGGTCCGCGATACCAGGGGCCCGCGCCAATGAATACGCCGCTAACGAACCACTCCGGCCCGTAATAACCGTACGGCGCGCAATCGTAAGGCGGATAGTCGAAGTAACCGTATGGGCAGGCAGGCGCCGCACCGATATTCACGCCGACCGAAACCTGCGCGTGCGCGCGGGGAGATGCGACTGTGAAGGCCAGGGCGGCGATCGCCGTTGCAGCAACGCTTGAGAAGATTTTCATACGATAACCCTCGTGCAAGGTGGCTCCATCGTCTGCCGCGCGACCTGAAATGCCGATAACTGGCGGCATATCGGTTTAACTCCGGTTTGGGCGATCTTTTCACGGCGGCTTTGTCGATTTGCGTCGCTTTCGTTCGTCGGTGAGTTGTGAAGCGCTTCGCGCCTTTACTTGTACGAACCAAACGGAGACCTACCATGACCGATCATCGGACGCTTATCCCAGCCGCTGAAATGGTGAAACGCAACGGCGCGAGCTTTCCGAATGAAAGCGATACCTATCGGCGTGCGCGCAACGCCCTGCTTGCCGAAGAGATCGAATTGCGCGGCCATATCGAGCGGGTCGCCGAACAACGACGCGCGCTTCCACCCGGCGGCGAAGTGACGGGCGATTACCGCTTCATCGGCGAGAACGGCCCTTCGGATTTCGCCGGCCTGTTCGGCGACAAGCAGACGCTGGTCGTCTACAGCTACATGTTCGGTCCGCAACGCGAACGTCCCTGCCCGATGTGCACGTCGCTGCTCAATGCCTGGGACGGCGTGGCACGCGATATCGAACAGCACGTCGCACTGGCGATCGTTGCGCGCTCGCCCATCGGTCGCCTGGTCGCTTTCAAGAAGGAACGGGGTTGGCGTCATCTCAAGCTGTATACCGATGCCAACGAACAGTTCACTCGCGATTATCACGGCATCGCGCCGGACGGCAGCGATATTCCGGGGCTCAATGTGTTCACCCGGCGCGACGGCAGCGTTCATCACTTCTGGAGTGGCGAAATGGGCCCGGAGACATCGGACCCGGGACAGGACCCGCGCGGCGCACCCGACCTCATGCCGATCTGGACGGTCTTCGACGCGACGCCCGAGGGTCGCGCCAGTCATTGGTACCCGAAGCTCGACTACGCCGATTGATCGCTACGTTCTGACCGAAAGCTCCGAATGGCTGCGCACCCTTCGGAGCGACGACATCAGCGCGCCAGCGTTTCGCTGAAAAGCGCGGACAATGCCTGCCAGTGACGTTCCGCGGCCTGCGCGTTGAATGCCGGATGATCCGGCACGGCGTAGCCGTGCATGGCACCCGCGTAAATTTCCACGCGATGATTCACACCCGCGTCGGCCAGCGCTTTTTCGAGCGCGGCCATCTGTTCGCTCGTGAAGTGCGCATCCTGATCGGCACCGCCCACATAGACGCGGCCGGTCATACCTTTCAGGAATCGATGCGGACTATCCGGCTGCTCCGTGGCAAGACCGCCCGCATGGAACGAACCGGTGGCAGCGAATCGATCCGGATAAGCGCCCGCCACCGTCAGCGCCACATTGCCGCCCATGCAATAGCCCGTGGTGCCCAGGCGTTGGCCCGTCACTTCCGGCCGCTTCAAAAGAAAGTCGATGAAAGCGCCGGCATCGGCGATCTTGCGCTCGCGATCGAGACTGCCAATGCGTTGCATCAGCACTTCCTTCGCCTTGGGATCGGCAAAAACCTGCGCAGGCACCATCGGCTCGTAGCTGCCGCCGCGATAGTAGAGATCGGGCAGCAGCACGGTGTAGCCGAGATCCGCCAGGCGTTGTCCCATCTCCCACATCGTCGGGCGAACGCCCAGGCCATCCATGAAGAAGATCACGCCGGGCCAGGAACCGGTCTTGCCGGCGGGCGTGAAGAGCGCGGCCGGACACTGGCCGTCGCGGGTCTGGATGGTGACGTCGATGCGGGACATGCGGGTGGGCTCCGAAGCGGATCGTTGAAACGTCCATTATAGATATATGAGGAAGTCCTCATACAATCGAACGATGGCGCCCACGCGAACGGACAGGGTGAAGCGCAGCGATGAGAGCATCACCTGCCTATTGCGCTGCGGCATGCGCAGCCCTCGCCCGAACTGTTAGTGTCGCCTTGATATGGATCGATCTAAATAGGTGATATTTTGACGATCCGGCATCACGGAACCGGGGATGCGGCGATGGCTCTCGCGATGCCACGGCGCGGTCGGGAATGATCCAGCAAGGGCGACTCAACAACATGATCGACACCCACCACTCGACCAGGTCGAGCACGAAGTGGCGCGCAGCAAAGGTCGGCTTCTGCTTTGCGCTGTCATGCCTTGCGATGCATGCAGTCTCGGCGCAGACCGCCACGCAGGACCTGGACAGCGGCTGGCGCTTTCGTCTCGCCGAAGGCGACAGCCAGGCCAGGACGCATGGCGATGCGGCGCGCTGGCATGCCGCCACCGTACCCGGCATGGTGCAGAGCGATCTGTTGACGGCCAAGCTGCTGCCCGATCCCTACTTCCGCGACAACGAAGCGAAAGTGCAGTGGGTCGGCCTTTGCGACTGGCAATACCAGACGCATTTCACCGTCGACAAGGCTACGCTCGATCGCGCGCACGTGGAGCTGGTGTTCGATGGTCTGGACACATTCGCCGACGTGTATCTCAACGGCACCAAGCTGATGGCGTCGGACAACATGTTCCGTCGCTGGCGCATTCCGGTGAAAGGCGCACTGCACGCGGGCAGCAACCTGCTGGAAGTGCGCCTGTATTCGCCCATCAAGCGGCTGCAGCCGTGGCTGCTCAAACAACCTTATGCGCTGCCGGGCGAATTCGATTCCGCCTTCGGCGACGAGCCCAAGGGCAAACAGACGGCCAATTACCTGCGCAAAGCCAATTACCAGTACGGCTGGGATTGGGGCCCGCGCATCGTCACGGAAGGGATCTGGCAGAAGGTTCATCTCGACAGCTGGAACGGTCCGCGCGTCGATGATTTCCATGTCGACCAGAAATATGTGTCGCGCGAAGCCGCGCAGGTCGAAGCGCAATTCGACATCCAGACCGATGCGAGCAAGGTGCTGCACGTCAACGTCGATGCCATCGGGCCGGATGGCCAATCGGCGGCGCATGTCGAGCGCGATGTCACCGTCGATCCCGGCGACAACCAGGTCAGCCTGCCCTTGCGCATCGCCGATCCGAAGCGCTGGTATCCCGCCGGTTACGGCGCGCAGGACATGTATACCTTCAAGGCCGATATTCGCGATGCGAACGGCGACATCTATCAGGCGCAGCACGCCACCGGCCTGCGCACGATCGAGCTGCGCCGCGAGCACGATGCATGGGGTCGCGGTTTCGCCTTCGTGATCAACGGCATCCCCGTGTTCGCCAAGGGCGCGGACATGATTCCGTTCGACAGCATTCCCACCCGCACGACCGATGCGCAGATGCGGCGCATCCTGCAGTCGGCACGCGATGCCAACATGAATATGGTGCGCATCTGGGGCGGCGGTTACTACCTGCCCGACCAGTTCTACGAGATGGCCGATCGCCTGGGCATCATGATCTGGCACGACTTCATGTTCGGCGGCGCGATTCCGCCCAACGACGAAGCCTACGTCGACAACACGCGGCAGGAAGCCATCGAGCAGGTAAAACGACTGCGCGACCATCCCAGCATCGTGCTGTGGGTCGGCAACAACGAGGTGCAAACCGGCTGGGATAGCTGGTCGGATCGTCTGGCGCTGAAGGCGTCGATATCTCCGGACGAACGCGAACGCATCGTCATCGGCATGGTGAATCTTTTCGGCAATACCTTGCGCAATGTCGTCACGCGCTACGACCCCACCGTGCCTTACTGGGCCAGTTCGCCAAGCACCGACTACGACGGTCCCGCCAACGTGCTCAACGACGGCGACTATCACTATTGGAACGTATGGTCCGGCGAAGCCAAGCCTGTGACGGAGTACCTCAACGTGACGCCGCGCTTCCAGTCGGAGTACGGCCTGCAGTCGTTCCCCGATATGCGCACCATCCGCGCATTCGCCGAGCCTGGCGATTTGCAGCCCGAATCGCCCGTCATGCGCGCGCACCAGAAATTCGACAGCGGCAACGGCAACAAACGCTTGATGCTCTACATCACACGCAGCTTCGGCGAGCCGAAGGACTTTGCCTCCTTCGTCTACCTGAGCCAGGTGATGCAGGCGCAAGGCATCCAGCTCGCTGCCGAGCACCTGCGCGCCTCGCGCCCGCAGTCGATGGGCTCGCTGTACTGGCAGCTCAACGACGTGTGGCCCGGTGCGTCGTGGGCCAGCGTGGATTATTTCGGTCGCTGGAAAGCATTGCAGTTCCATGCGCGGCGCTTCTACGCACCGATGCTGATCGCTGCGCTGCGAAACGACGGTACGACCACGGTGTCGCTGGTCTCCGACAGCACGACGCCGGCGAGCATGCATTGGCGCATGCGCACGATGGACTTCTCGGGCAAAGTGCTCGGCGAGCACAGCGAAGCCGCCCATCTACCTGCGTTGAGCAGCACCAAGGTCGCTACATACACCGACGCCGAGCTGCTCAAAGGCGCCGATCCGCATGCCACGTTCGCCGTATTCGAGATGCTGGATGGCGACAAGGTCGTGTCGCAGAACCTGGTGTTCTTCGATGAAGCCAAACAACTTCAGCTGCCGTCGCCGCATATCGATGCAAAGCTCGAAGCGAGCTCGGACGGTTACACCCTGACCTTGACCACCGACAAGCTTGCGCGCGACGTGTGGGTGTCGTTCGGCGATCTCGATGCCGATGTGTCGGACAATGCGTTCGATATGTTGCCCGGGCAAACGGTTACGCTGACCGTGCATGGCAAGCCGGCGCTGGACGCACTTCGCCACGCTCTAAAAGTTCAGAACTTGGCGGACGTCATGCAAAAAGCCCAATAACCCCCCACTCCCTCACCGTCATTCCGGCGAAGGCCGGAATCCAGTTTTAATACGTCGTGCGAAGCACTCTAAATAGACTTAAATCAATTTAGTGCCCTACGGACGCATATTAAGACTGGATTCCGGCCTTCGCCGAGGCGCTTCAAAACAGCGAAGCTGGTCAATGACGGAACATCGAGTTTCAAGGAAGCCCCTTACCCATGCCCACACGTCGCGACTTCCTCAAGCTGCTAGGCACCGCCGCCACATCGGCCGCAGCCGGCGGCCTTTTGCCCGGCGTGTCCCTGGCACAATCCTCGTCGCCTTTCATCAGCAAACGGCCGCCCGTCAACAAACGCAAATTCGTAAGCGCCGCGGTCGAACGGCAGCTCGCGTCGGTGAAGTCCGCCATCGGCGATCCCAAACTCGCATGGATGTTCGAGAACTGCTACCCGAACACGCTCGACACCACGGTCGAACTCGGCACCCTGGACGGCAAGCCCGATACCTTCGTCATCACCGGCGACATCGATGCGATGTGGCTGCGCGACTCGTCCGCGCAGGTAGTCCCCTATCTGCCGCTCGCCAAGGGCGATGCGTCGCTGCAGCGCCTGTTCCGCGGACTGATTCATCGACAGGCACGCTGCATACGCATCGACCCTTACGCCAACTCGTTCATGCCCGACCCGCATGCACAGCCACTGATCTGGGCACGCCACGACGACACCGACATGAAGCCGGGCGTTGGCGAGCGCAAATGGGAAATCGATTCGCTGTGCTATCCGATTCGCCTGGCGCACGGCTACTGGGCGGCAACCGGCGACACTGTCCCCTTTGACGACGACTGGCGCGCGGCGATGCACCTCGTGCTGAAAACCTTTCGCGAGCAGCAGCGCAAGCACGATCATGGGCCCTACCACTACCAGCGCACATCGCCCAACCCGACCGAAACGCAATCCCTCTCCGGTTACGGCAATCCGACGCGGCCCAACGGAATGATCCATTCCATGTTCCGTCCTTCGGACGACGCCTGCGTGTATCCGCTTTCGGTGCCGTCCAACCTGTTCGCCGTGCTGAGCCTGCGCCAGTTGGCGAGGATGAGCCGCGCCATTCATCGCGATCTTGCGTTTGCGTCGGATTGCGAAGCATTGGCCGACGAAGTGGAGCAAGCCGTGCATCGCGACGGCCGCATGCGCGACGCGGACGGCCGCGAGTATTGGGCCTACGAAATCGACGGCTTCGGCAATCAGCTATTCATGGACGATGCGAACGTACCTAGCCTGCTGGGTCTTCCCTATCTCGGCTGCTGCGATCGCAACGATCCGACCTACCGGCACACGCGCGATCTGGTGTGGAGCCACCGCAACCCGTATTTCTTCCAGGGCAAGGCGGCGGAAGGCATCGGCGGCCCGCATGAAGGGCCGCGCATGATCTGGCCCATGTCGATCATGATGTACGCGCAGACGACCGACGACCCCGCACAAATTCGCCAATGCCTGACCTGGCTGCGCGACACGGACGCAGGAACCGGCTTCATGCACGAATCCTTCGATCAGGACGATCCCGCGAAGTTCACTAGAAGCTGGTTCGCGTGGGCCAACACCCTGTTCGGCGAACTCATCGTCGATGTGCGAGGGAAACATTCGGAGCTGCTGAAAGGTAGTTAATGCTAAATAGCTACCTCGCCTCCTTTGCTCCATCACGAACATAGTGATCTGGCGAGCATAAATCGCTCTGATCTTTCTATTTGTTCGCATGGTCCGCGTAGGCATTCGCCGACGTCCCCCCAATTTTGAGTAGCGCGACGATTTGGAGTCCAATCCCCCAACCGAAGGAGATTGGACGTGAAAAAGCGTTTTTCGGAAGAACAGATCATCGGCTTCCTGCGTGAGGCGGATGCTGGCATGCCGGTCAAGGAGCTATGCCGCAAGCACGGCTTCAGCGAGGCCTCGTACTACCTGTGGCGCAGCAAGTTCGGCGGCATGAGTGTGCCGGACGCCAAGCGCCTGAAGGAGCTGGAGACGGAGAACACGCGGCTGAAAAAGCTGCTGGCCGAGCAGATGCTTGAGAACGAGGTCATCCGGGACGTTCTGCGAAAAAAGCCGTAGGCGCACCGGCCCGGCGTGAGTGGGTGCGTCAGATGATCGACAAAGGACTGAGCGAGCGGCGATCGTTAGCCATTGTGGGCATGAGCGCCAGCGCATATCGCTACCAGGCACAACCCGACCGCAACGTGGCGTTGCGCCAGCGGATTGTGGCCCTGGCACAACGACACAAGCGTTATGGCGTGGGAATGATCCACCTGAAGCTCCGACAGGAAGGTGAGCCGGTGAACTACAAGCGCGTGGAGCGGTTGTATCAAGAGGAAAGGTTGCAGGTGCGTCGACGCAAGCGAAAGAAGGTGCCTGTGGCCGAACGACAACCATTGTTCCGCCCGACGGCACCCAACGACGTCTGGTCGATGGACTTCGTGTTCGATCGCACGGCCGATGGGCGCGTCATCAAGTGCCTGACGATCGTCGATGATGCCACGCACGAGGCGGTGGTGATCGAGGTTGAACGTGCGATCTCTGGCATCGGCGTGACGCGCGTGATGGATCGCCTTGCGCTCTCTCGCGGCTTACCGAAGGTCATTCGCAGCGACAACGGGAAAGAGTTCTGTGGGAGAGCGATGATCGCCTGGGCGCACGAGCGCGGTGTGCAACTGCGCCTGATCGAGCCAGGCAAGCCGAACCAGAACGCCTACATCGAGTCGTTCGACGGGCGCTTCCGCGACGAATGCCTCAACGAGCACTGGTTCCCGAGTTTGTTGCACGCCCGTACCGAGATCGAAATGTGGCGCCGCGAATACAACGAAGAACGACCAAAGAAAGCACTGGGCGGCCTGACGCCCGCGGACTAAGCAAAGCAGTTAAAGTGACAACGGGCTCCAAAGCATCCCGCTACTCAAGGCGGGGGGACGTCGTCGCCAACACATCCAATCATGCAGACCCGACAGATCGCACGACGCACTTCATGCGAAGGTGCGTTAGTCGGGCGTGCCCATCCGCAGAGATGACAGCGACACGCCCGACATGATGTGAAGTAGCGCGGATCGCCCGAGTGACAGCTCAGACGATCCGCTGGCCACCACCAACTGATAGGAAGTCAATGATGGTTACGTTCGATCATACGGCACCCGCACGCCCTCGTGCCCCCGCAGCGGTGCATTTCCACTACTTCACCGCCGCGCCATCGGCGCGACGTCGAGCCACAGTGGGCAATCGTCAAAACGGAAGCAGCTGATTCCGACAAAACGAGCAGGATTTTTCCTGCAGCCCTTCACGCCGCGCGCAATACGCGGCGTGACCCTAAG
>NZ_QRBF01000007.1 GCF_003363265.1 Dyella psychrodurans
ATCACTTGCAACCTTCTCTTGAAGATCGCCCCGAAGCATTTCGTCCCGGGTGAGCCGCCCATTCTACATCCCTTTGGCCTTCCGTCAACACCTTCAGCGATGATGCTTTGCCGAGGTGATTGCCGTGCGAAAGAGGTGCTGCGGCGGGGTGGCGAATACTAGGGAGGGCTCGCCATTTTGGCAAGCGATTTCGTGAATTTTTTTTGCTTCGGCGCTAAGCGTCTGTTCTCACTGAATCTCGCGGCGTGATTGCGCGCGATGGCGCAACCACTTCGCACGCATTACGCCTGCTTCAGAAGCACACGCGCGAAATTGCGCTTGCCTACTTGCAGCACTGCCTCGAACCCAGGCGCGAATATGCGTTGCGCATCTTCGATCACTTCCGCGTCGATACGCACGGCGCGTTCCTTGAGTTTGCGGTTAGCTTCCGAATTGCTTGCCGTCAGGCCCGCCGCCGTCAGCAGCGCAGGAAGACGCAGGCCTTCGCCAGGCACGACAATCTCGGTGAGTGGCAGCAGACTGGTATCGCCTTCACCGCGCACGACGGCGTGCCAACCGGCGATGGCTTGTTCCGCCGCCGCCGCGTCGTGGAAACGCGTCGCCAACTCGTATGCAAGACGCAGCTTGGCGTCGCGCGGGTTGAGCGCACCGCTCGCGATATCGCGCTTCATCCGCGCAAGCTCATCGAGTGAAACATCAAAGCTGAGCAGCTCGAACCAGCGCCACATCAGGTCGTCGCCGATCTTCATGGTCTTGGTGACGATGTCGATGGCCGGCTCGTTGATGCCAATGTAGTTGCCGAGCGACTTGGACATCTTGTTGACGCCGTCCAGGCCTTCCAGCAACGGCATGGTCAGCACGATCTGCGGCGGCTGGCCGTGATGCTCCTGCAGCATGCGCCCCATCAGCAGATTGAACTTCTGGTCGGTGCCGCCAAGCTCGACGTCGCACTTCAGCGCCACCGAGTCATAGCCCTGCACCAGCGGATACAGGAATTCGTGGATGGCGATCGGCTGCTGCGAGGCGTAACGCTTGGCAAAATCGTCGCGCTCCAGCATGCGCGCGACCGTGTGCTGCGCGGCCAGCTTGATCATGTCGGCCGCCGTCATCTGGCCGAACCACTCGGAGTTGAAGCGCAACTCGGTTTTCCCGCGATCGAGAACCTTGTATACCTGCTCCGCATAGGTTTCTGCATTGGCCAGTACGTCTTCGCGCGTGAGCGGCTTGCGCGTGACGTTCTTGCCGGTCGGATCGCCGATCATGCCGGTGAAGTCGCCGATCAGAAAAATCACCGTATGCCCCAGATCCTGGAACTGGCGCATCTTGTTGAGCAGCACGGTGTGTCCCAGGTGCAAATCCGGCGCGGTCGGGTCGAAGCCCGCCTTGATGCGCAGGGGCCGCCCTAACTTCAGACGTTCAGCCAGATCTTCCCGCTTGATGATCTCGTCGGCGCCGCGCGCGATGGTAGCTAGCGCCTGCTCAAGCTCGTTCATGTATTCCTCGTGATTTAGGTGCCTAGACAGCCAATAAGGTGACCACGGCCGTCAATTGCGTTAATTGTGCGTTAACCGCAAACATCACGCAAACCCTTGATGCGAAAGGCGTTGACGCCATTTGCACAAGGTCGTTATGGTACGCGCTTATTGATACTTTGTACCGCGGCGGGGGCGGGTACAGCCATGAATAAGAAGAATAAGGTTTATTGGTGATGGCCGACGGCAAGCAAGACGCGCGCTCAGTGCGCAAACAGGCCATCCGCCGCAAGGCTCAACGCCGCCACTCTCACTTCTACGAACGCTGCGCTCACTGGTCTTTCAATGGCCAGGGCGAAGGTACGCCTATTCATTGGCATCGCGAACGCTGGATCCTCGCTGCGACAGGCTTGCTGATTACGCTGCTGTCCGGCTTCCTTATTCCTGCGTGGGCGACGGCGATGAAGCCCGTGGCCGTTGAGCCGGTCGAACACACCTTGCTGCCGCTTGCGCTGCCGAAGATCGTAGCGCCGACGCTCAAAGCACCTGCCGTGGAAGACTGGCGCGTTGTACAGGTACGCCCTGGCCAGACGCTTTCCGATATTTTCCAGAGCCAGGGACTGAGCCTTACCGACCTGCAGACCGTGGTGGATAACGCGGGCGACGCAAAGGCCGCGCTTCACCATATCCATCCCGGCCAGGAGTTCGATTTCCTGATCGGGCGCAACGGCAATCTGGAAGGCATCCGCTTCGATAAAGATGAAGCCACGCGCGCCATCATCCGACTCGACAGCAACGCGCCCAGCGTCGCCACCGTGGTGCGCGCCGTGGAAACGCGAGAGCAAGTCGCGCATGGCGTGATCGAAGATTCGCTGTTCGCGGCCGCCAACAAGGCCGGCCTCAGCAATGCGATGGTGATCAAGCTCGCGGACCTGTTCAAGTACGACGTCGACTTCGTGCAGGATCTGCGCGTGGGAGACAGCTTCACCGTCATCTACGACAACGTGTATCGCGACGGCGCGTATCTGCATGAAGGCGATATCGTCGCCGCCGAATTCGTCAACCAGGGACATCGCTATACCGCCTATCGCTTCAAGCGCGCCGACGGCAGCGACGGCTGGTTCAGCGAGGATGGCCGTCCGATCCAGAAGTCCTTCCTGCGCATTCCGGTGGATTTCACGCGCATCTCTTCGCCATTCAGCGCGGCGCGCATGCATCCGATCCTTGGCTTGATGCGCGCGCACAAAGGTGTGGACTACGCAGCGCCGACGGGTACGCCGATTCACGCTGCGGGCGATGGCGTGATCAAGTACCGCGCCTGGATGAACGGCTACGGCAACTTCGTGATCATCCAGCACGACAGCCACATCAGCACCGCCTACGGCCACATGTCGCGCTTCGCCACCGAACGCGTCGGTCAGCACGTGCATCAGGGCGACATCATCGGCTACGTCGGCATGACAGGCCTGGCGACCGGTCCGCATCTGCACTATGAATTCCGTGTGGATGGCGTGCAGCGCAATCCGCAGACCGTCACGCTACCCAAGCCGGAACCGCTGCCGGGTGCCCAGATGGCGAAGTTCGAGAGCACGGTGGTGAAGCCACAGCTCGCGCGCCTGATGGGAATCGACAACAACTACAAGCTTGCGCAGGCCGAATCGACCAAGCGCAGTGACGATTGAGCCATCGCGTGAATGACGCTTCGGCGCTTTACATCGGTCTGATTTCCGGCACCAGCGCAGACGGCATCGACGCCGCGCTGGTGCGATTCGAGCAGAACATCCCGCAACTTGTGCACGCGCTGACGCACCCATGGCCGGATGCGCTGCGCACGCAAATCCTGCGCGTCGCACAGGATGAAACCAAACTCGATCTGGATGCCTACGGGCGGCTCGACGTCGCCATCGGCGAAACATTCGCCGATGCTGCATGTGAACTGCTTGAACAAAGCGGGACACCAGCCAGAGCCGTGCGAGCGATCGGCTCGCACGGCCAGACGATTCGCCATCGACCGACCGGCGAACATCCTTTCACCCTGCAGATTGGCGATGCGAGCGTCATCGCCGAACGCAGCGGCATCGACGTGGTCGCTGATTTTCGCCGCGCCGATGTGGCAGCAGGCGGCCAGGGCGCACCGTTACTTCCCGCTGTGCATGCCATGTTGCTGGCACTTCAGGGCCGCACACGCGTCGTGCTCAATCTGGGCGGCATCGCCAACATCACCGTGTTGTCGGCCGACGGTCGCGTATCGGGATTCGACACGGGTCCGGCCAACGGCCTGCTCGACGCCTGGTGCCTGCGGCACCGCGGCGAAGCCTTCGACCGCGACGGCGCATTTGCGCGCAGCGGACACGTCGATGCCGCGTTGCTCTCCAAGCTGCTGGATGATCCGTACTTCCGACTGCCCCCACCTAAAAGCACGGGACGTGAACATTTCCACCTCGGCTGGCTGGACGCGCAACTATCGTCGATGACCTTGTCGCCAGCCGATGTCCAGGCAACGTTGCTTGAATTGACAGCCAGAAGCGTTGCGGAGGCCATCGCGCAACATGCTAACGATGCCGTCGATGTGCTCCTGTGCGGCGGCGGCGTCCACAATGGCACGTTGGTACAGCGATTGGACGAACTGCTTCAGCCACGTGAACTGCGTAGCACCGCCGATTACGGCGTCGACCCGGATTATCTGGAGGCCACCGCATTTGCGTGGCTTGCCCGACAGCGCCTGCTGGGATTGCCGGGGAATCTGCCCGCCGTCACCGGCGCGCGGGGACTACGCGTGCTGGGTGCCATCCATGCGGCACATCATGCATCAAACTGAATCAGCGAACAAAATCGATTAGCGGCCCACTGGAGCGAGCTGCTCCGCGCGCGTTACCGATAGCGCCTGCATGGCCTCCTGGAATGCCGCCTGTTCGCTTGCATCCCATTCGCCCGTGGGCTTCGCCAGTTCCTTGGATTCGAGTGAATTCTCAGCATGCAGTCCCGCGCTTTCTGCCACACCCAAACCGCGCCGCAGCGCCTGCAGCACTACATCGTTGATCGACCACTGGCGCTCTTTGGCGAGCGACTGGATGCGCTCAGCCATCAGACGATCGATGTGACGAATCATGATATCCGGCATATGGCGTCGCTCCGTGCCATGTAGCCCCTGTGTGCTGATAGTCGCCAACCCGCGTTGCGCTGGCAATCACCAGCGCAACGTTCCGTGGGCAAGTTGGCAATCGAGATGTGAACGCGTTTGCGACTGCGCCAAAGTTAAGCCGAGCCCGGTTCGTCGTAGCGGAAGCGCCGCCAGAGGCAAGCAAAAAGCAGCATGGCTGGCAGCATCGAGAACACCGTAATCACAAAGTAACCGCCATAACCAAGAGCCGTGACAATGCCGCCAGCGAAAAAGCCGAGCATCTTGCCAGGCAAGTTCACCAGTGAACTCAACAGCGCGTATTGCGTCGCCGTGTGCTGACGATTCACCAGCAGCGACAGAAACGCCACCGTCGGCGGCCCAAGCAGCCCCTCGGCGAAGTTCTGCCCGGAAATGGCCACCGTCAACATCGTCAGGTCGCCGTGGTGATGGATCAGCAGCAGGTACAAAAGGTTGCTGCAGCTTTCCAGCACGATGCACACGCCCAGCGTGCGCCACGCCCCCCAGCGCGCAACCGACGCACCGCCCGCGAATGCACCCGCGATCCCGATCCAGACGCCGTAGATTTTGGTGATCGCACCGATTTCCGTCTTGGAAAAACCCATGTCGCGATAGAACGGACTCATCACGCCGCCAACAATGGCCTGCTCGGGAATCTTGAAGAGCAGGATGAACAGCAGCGTGAGCCCGGCGATGGCCCAGCCGTAACGACGGAAAAAATCCGTGAATGGGTCAATCACGCTATCGCGCATGGCGTCGCGCCATGACGACGGCGCCACGCGACGCACATCCGGCTCACGCATCGACAGCGTGGTGAGAATCGGCACCGCCATCATGACCGCCATCAACGTGTAGACCTTGGCCCAGGCGATGTGATCGGCCAGGATCAGTGCGATCGCACCCGCCGCCAGCAGACCAAGACGATAGCCAAGCGAATACGTCGCCACCAAGGCGCCCTGCGCGGACGGCGGCGCGATCTCGATGCGATAGGCATCGATGGCGATGTCCTGCGTGGCGCCCATGAACGCGACGAACAACGTCATCGCCACGAACGGCACAAGCTGATGTGGCGTTAGCGCCGCCATCCCGAGCAGGCCGGCGAACACTCCCAGTTGCGCGAGCAATAGCCAGCCGCGGCGCTGACCCAGTCGCGTAAAGAGCGGCAAACGCCAATGATCCAGCAAAGGAGCCCAGACGAATTTGAACGCGTAGGTCATGCCCGCGCTGGCGATCATCGTGATGTCCGTCAGCACGATGCCGTTTTCTTTCAGCCAGAACGCCAAGGTTCCTGCCACCAGCAAAAACGGCAGACCCGACGAAAAACCGAGCAGGCACATCGTCCACGCAGCCGGCTGCGAAAACGCGCGCAAAACAGATGGCTTGCGCGCCTGCCCCACGCCAGGATCAGTCGGCATAGTCGACGGTAAACGGCGCGTGATCGGAGAAACGCTCGTCGCGATAGACAGAACAGTGCTTCAGACGATCACGCAATGAAGGCGTCACCACCTGATAATCGATGCGCCATCCCACATTGTTTTCGCGAGCGCGGCCGCGGTTGGACCACCACGTGTATTCCACCGCATCCGGCTTGATTGCACGGAAACTGTCCACCCAGCCGCGCTGCTTGAACAGAAGATCGAGCCACGCACGCTCTTCGGGCAGGCAGCCTGAATTTTTCTGATTGGACGACCAGTTCTTGATGTCATCCTTGGTATGCACGATGTTCCAGTCACCGCAGATCACGTAATCGCGCTTGCTCTTGAGCCACTTGTCGAAAATGGGGGTGATCCAGTCCATCACCTTGAACTTGAATTGCTGACGCTCATCGCCCGACGATCCCGAAGGCACGTAAAGCGAGACCACGCTGAGGTTGCCGAACCGCGCCTCGATATAACGCCCTTCGTTATCGAATTCATCCCAGCCCAGCTCGGTGAGCACCTTGTCCGGCTCGCGTTTGGCGTAGATCGCTACGCCGCTGTAGCCCTTCTTGCTGGTGGCATCACGGTAAAAACAGTGATGTCCATCGGGGCGGAACATCGGATCGGTGAGCTGATCCTCTTGCGCCTTGGTTTCCTGCAGGCAGACCACATCCGCGCGCTGTTTGTGCAGCCATTCGAACACGCCCTTGTTGGCGGCGGAGCGGATGCCATTGGCGTTCAGGGTGATAATGCGCATGGGCGTTCCTCGTGTGATGCGTCATCATAGCAACCATGCCTGATTTGCCCGCCATCCGCGTTGTCCCGGTGACGCCGGAATGGCGCCATGCCTTGCTCCAGTTGCGCGTCACCGCACCACAGCGCGATTTCGTGAGCGACATCGAGCCATCCCTGTCCGACGCCGAAAACTGTCCGGGCAGCGAGCCCATGGCCATCCTCTACAACGAAGAACCGGTGGGCTACTACCGCATCGAGGCGCATGCAGGCAGCTTGGCCGATCGCGATTTCGATCGTCCAGCCGTGGGCTTGCGTTCGTTCTTCATCGATCATCGCTGGCAGGGACGCGGACTCGCAACGCAAGCGCTGTCGGCGCTGACCGCGGACCTGGGTGTTCGCTATCCCGACGCGCGAATGGTGGTCTTGCTGGTCAATTGCCGTAATCTCGCCGCACTGCGACTTTATCTGCGTGCATGCTTCGTCGACACCGGCGAGCTGTACCATGGCGGGCGCTCCGGGCCGCAGCATCTGTTGTGGCGCACCCTGCCCTGACCCAACTTTTGACGAGATTTTCCTGTGCACGATTACCAGCGCGACTTCATCGAACTTACCTTGCAACGCGACGTGCTGCGCTTTGGCGAATTCACACTCAAGTCCGGTCGCCAAAGTCCGTATTTCTTCAACATGGGGCGCATCGATTCGGGCGCCGCCTTGGCCCGCCTCGGACGTGCCTACGCGGCGGCGGTGGTGAATTCGGGGCTGCAAGTGGACATGCTGTTCGGTCCCGCCTACAAGGGCATTGCGCTTGCAGCTGCGACTGCCATGGCGCTGGCCGACCAACATGGCCGGGATGTTCCATGGGCCTATAACCGCAAGGAAGCGAAGGATCACGGCGAAGGTGGCGTGCTGGTGGGCGCCCCGCTCAAGGGACGCGTGCTGATTGTTGACGATGTCATGACGGCAGGCACCGCAGTGCGCGAATCGCTGAACCTGATCCATGCAAAGGGTGCGACGCCGGCTGGCGTGCTGATCGCCCTGGACCGCCAGGAGCGCGGCCAGGGCGATCTGTCCGCAGCCCAGGAAGTGCAACGCGACTACGGCATTCCCGTGATCGCCATCACCGGTTTCAGCGATGTTCTGGCCTACGCCGGCGAGCGTCCCGACCTGACCGCGGAGCACCAGCGCCTGCTCGCCTATCGCGAGCGCTACGGTGTCCGGGAGTAGTTCCTTGCGGTTGCAGTGAATTCAGTCACGCGGGCGCATATCTGCAATCCAGCACGTCATGGCCCGCGGCTATACTGGACCGAGGAGGAATCATGCGTCGACTCGTGCTCATTGCGTCCATCACTTTGTCGCTCGGCCTCGCCGGTCAGGCGGCTGCCGAGCAAACTACTTCCAGTGGCATCCACTATCGCTGGGTGGATGCAAGCGGCCTGCCGCATTACAGCGACGGCCTGACCAATGATGCAGTGAAGTACGGCTACGACGTGATCAGCGTCAATGGCATGGTCATTCAACACGTGGGGCGGGCGCTTTCGCCTTCCGAGCGCGCAGCCGCCGACAAGCAGGCTGCCGAAGAAGCTGCCAAACAGCATGCGATCGAGGCGCGGAAGCGTGCCGACATGGATCTGTTGAACACCTATCCCGATGAGGATGCCCTCAAGACCGAACAGCAGCAGATCCTTGAAAACCTCGACGATCAGATGAGCACCACACGTGCCAATCTGCACAGTCAGGACGCTGCATTGACCGACCTGCTCAACCGCGCCGCCGATAACGAACGAGCCAAGCAGCCGGTACCGAAGTTCCTCACCGACCAGATCTCTGCCGAGCGCAACGTCGTCGCCAACGAAAGGGCACTGCTTCAACGCCAGAAGGAAAGCCGGGACGCGACGGTGCAACAACAGGCACAGGAACTCCAGCACTATCGCGAATTGAAGGCCGCCCAGAAGGAAGATCGCGGCTACTGATCGCCGGTGGCGTCACCGTCACCGGCTACGGAACCTATCCTCACAGGCTTCAAAACGGCAACTTCAACGTCGGATCGACGGCCAGCAGCTGAGTGCGGAATACATCCTGGATCCGCTTGAGCGCTTCGGCGTTATCCGCGTCGAAACGCAGCACCAGGATCGGGGTGGTATTGGAGGGACGCACCAGGCCCCAGCCGTCCGGCCAGTCCGCACGCACGCCATCGATGGTGATTAGCGTGGCATCGCCGAAATGAGCTGTCTCGCGGAATTTCTCGATAAAGCGGTAGTGCTCGCCTTCCGCCATCTCGATCTTGAGTTCGGGTGTCGACACCCCTTTCGGGCACGTAGCGAAAATTTCCTCCGGCGTACGACCCTCGATGTCGCCCGCGAGGATTTCCAGCAGGCGTGCACTGGCATAGATGCCGTCGTCGAATCCGTACCAGCGCTCCTTGAAGAAGAAGTGCCCACTCATCTCGCCGGCAAGCTCGGCGTCGGTTTCGCGCATCTTGGCCTTGATCAGCGAGTGGCCGGTGCGCCACATCAGCGGGCTGCCGCCGGCGTCGAGGATCTGGCCCTTGAGATGGCCCGTGCATTTGACGTCGTAGATGATCGTCGCGCCCGGCTGACGCGACAATACATCGCGCGCGAACAGCATCAGCGTGCGATCGGGGAAAATGATTTCGCCATTGCGCGTGACCACGCCAAGACGATCGCCATCGCCATCGAACGCCAAACCCAGGTCCGCGCCGGTCTGCTTCACCGAAAGGATCAGGTCTTCTAGGTTATGCGGATCGGAAGGATCGGGGTGATGGTTCGGGAAGTTGCCGTCCACATCGCAATACAGCGGAATGACTTCGCAGCCGATCCCCTCGAGCACGTGTGGAGCCACGGCACCGGGAATGCCGTTGCCGCAGTCGACCACCAGTTTGAGTCGGCGCTCGGTCTGCACGTCGGAGGTGATGCGCTCGATGTAGTCAGGCACGATATCGACGTGGCGCAGCATGCCGTTGCCATCGCGCTCGAGCGTATTGCCGGCGATACGCTTGTAGAGGTCCTGGATGGCCCCTTCGGAAAGCGTTTCTCCGCCGACCACGATCTTGAAACCGTTGTAGTCGGGTGGATTGTGGCTACCGGTCACCGCAACGCCGCAGCCGGTGTTGAATCGATAGGTCGCGTAATACACCACCGGCGTGGGTACGGCGCCGATGTCGATCACATCGATGCCCGCAGAACGCAGACCGTCGGACAAAGCGCCGGCCAGCTCCGGGCCGGAGAGACGGCCGTCGCGCCCCACCACGATTTCGTGCAGCCCCTTCTCGCGCATCAACGAACCGATCGCTTGGCCAAGCAACTTCGCGACGTCGGCGGTGAGGCTCTTGCCGACCACACCGCGGACGTCATAAGCACGGAAGATGGCGGGATCGACGGCAATCGGAGCGGGTGCGGGGGCTGGCTTTGCTATGGGGCGAATCACTGGCTTGACCGGTTCTGGCTTGGGAGAAAGCTCTGCAGTGTCCGCCAAAGCCTGCTCTTCCGCCAGAGCAGCAGCGGCGCGGCGCACTCCCGTATGCGCAAGCAGCCAGAAAAGATAGATCCCACCTGCCAGGCCAAGCAGCGTCAGCAGTATCGCCAACAGCAAGGATTGAGGCAGCAGGATGTACGCCCCCGGCAATACCGCAACGATGTTGAAACTGCTGCCGGGCACGTCCTTCCCGACCGGCTCCTTGTCGATGGACGCCAAGCCGCCATGAGCCATCAACTCCAGATCTTCTCCACGATCGCTGCTCTGATGCAGTTCCAACCTACCGCCACCGACCGAGAGATCGTTGAAACGATGCGCAATCGCCGCAAACGGCAATTCGATCCAGACCCAGGCCGTGGGTTTTTGCTGAGTACCCAGCGGCACCACCATCGTCACGCGACGATCACCCACGCCCTTCAGCAAGGACTGCGCCGGCGGATCACCCGCAGCATCCGGCGCGGCCATCAATTGCGCGGCCTTCGCATAGCCAAAGTCGCGATAGTTGGCATGCAGCACTTCATCCAACCCGGCGGAGTAGATCTCCACGTTCAAGGCCTGAGGCAGTCGCTGCTTGAGCGCCACAAGCACCGGCGCCGAATCGGCCGGCAGGCTGCTCGTATCAGTGCCGGCAATGGCCTGGATCACCTGAGCGTGCTCGGCGGCAATTTCCCTGGCAAGCACCTGGACTGCCTGATCTTGCGCGGCATGCACTTGTTGGACAGCCGCGCCCTGGTTGGCGATCAACCATGTTTGCCATGCGGAAAACACGGCAAAGGCCATCAGCAGCGTGCCGCCTGCCAGTAACAACAGCCGCCCCCAATGGATCTGCACCCCCGGCAAACGCGCTCGTGCGCCGTTCATCGCCATGCACCATTCCCCAAGCGTTTCTAGTGTTTCCCCGTTGACCCGAATCCGCCCTCACCTCTTTTCGACGGCACGAATTCATCAACGATCTTCAGGCGTGCCTGCGCCACTGGCACCAGCAGCAGCTGCGCGATGCGCTCGCCCACTGCGATGGTGTAGGGCTGCGTACCCCGGTTCCAGCACGAAATCATCAGCGGCCCCTGGTAATCCGCGTCGATCACTCCTACCAGGTTGCCCATGACCAGGCCGTGTTTGTGACCCAGTCCTGAGCGCGGAACGATCAACGCGCACCAGCCCGGATCGCCAATGTGGATGGCCATGCCGCTGGGCACCAGCGCACTTTCGCCGGGCGACAAGGTAAGCGGTCCCTCCAGTGCGGCGCGAAGATCCATACCTGCGCTGCCAAGGGTCGCAGCCTCTGGCAACGGGATGCTGTCGCCCAGCCGCACATCGAGAATTTTCAGCTCGACATCGATCATCATCCACGCACCGCCTTGTAGCGGCTGGCGATGCGTTCGATCAATTGGCGTGCGATGACCGACTTGTCAGCGCGCGGCAATTCCGCCGAACCGTCGGCCCAGTAAAGCGTGATGGCATTGTCGGCCGTTTCGAAACCCATGCCGTCACCGACCTGGTTGGCGGCGATCATGTCCAATCCTTTGCGTTGCAGTTTGTCGCGCGCATAACTCTCCACGTTCTGGGTTTCCGCCGCGAAGCCGACCAGGAATGGGTGGTCGCGCCCCGCCGAAAGACTGGCCAGGATGTCCGGGTTCTCCGCCAACTGCAACGTGAGGTCTGCACCCGCCTGCTTCTTGAGCTTGTGCGTGGCCATCGCGCTCGGGCGATAGTCGCCGACAGCTGCCGCGCCGATGTAGATATCCGCGCCGTCGGTCGCTTCGACCACCGCGGCGTGCATTTGCGCGGCGCTGCGCACGTCCACGCGTTTTGCAACACCCGCAGGCGTGGCCAGTCCCACAGGACCGGCCACCAGCGTCACCTGCGCACCGGCGTACGCGGCCGCCTGAGCCACCGCGAAACCCATTCGGCCGGAGCTGCGGTTGCCGATGAAACGCACCGGATCGATGTCCTCGTACGTCGGCCCGGCGCTGACCACCACCTTCTTGCCTTGCAGTACCTGATCGCCAAACGAAGCGACCATCGCCTCGCGCAGTTCGTGCGGTTCCAGCATGCGGCCCGAACCGACGTCGCCACAGGCCTGATCGCCCGCGGCCGGCCCAAGGATGCGCACGCCGCGCGAGCGCAGCGTGGCGAGGTTCGCCTGCACGGCGGCGTGTGCCCACATTTGCTGATTCATCGCCGGCGCCACATAGACCGGCGCGGCGGTGGCGAGGCAAACCGTCGTCAGCAAATCGCTGGCGTGCCCATGCGCAAGACGCGCCATAAGATCCGCACTGGCCGGCGCGATCAGCACGCGCTCGGCCCAGCGTGCCAGCTCGATGTGGCCCATCGCCGCCTCGGCCGATTCGTCCCACAGGCTCACGCGCACCGGTTCGCCGGACAGCGCCTGAAACGTGGTCGGAGTCACGAAGTGCGTGGCGTTTTCGGTCATCACCACACGCACGTGCGCGCCGAGGTCACGCAGCCGGCGGACGAGTTCGCAGGACTTGTAGGCGGCGATGCCACCCGATACTCCCAGCAGGATGCGGCGTTGAGCAAGACTCATGATGTAAGCAGGGTCTGACGTACTGGTAGATGGCTAGCTTACCGGATTCATGTACCGCAACCGCTGTCCCGATCGCATCCTCACCAAGGATGCTGGAGGGATGAGTATCAGAGATTGGCCGGAAGGCGAACGTCCCCGTGAAAAACTGCTGGCGCGCGGCAGCGCAGCCCTGTCGGATGCCGAATTGCTTGCCGTGCTGCTGGGCAGCGGCGCACGCGGAAAGGATGCCATCGCCCTGGGACGCGAGTTGTTGATGCGCGCTGGCAGCCTTGGCGCCCTCCTCGGACGGCCGGATCAGGACATCCGCACGACCGGCCTGGGGCCCGCCAAGCGTGCACGTATCGTTGCAGCGCTGGAACTGGCTCGCCGAAGTCTCGCCGAACAACTGGCCGAACGACCTGCGCTGGGCAACCCGCGCGAGAGCGGCGACTATCTGGCCGCTCGCCTGCGCCACCTGCCTTACGAGGTGTTCGCATGCCTCTACCTCGACAACCGCCATCGCGTGATCGCGTTCGAAGAACTGTTTCGAGGCACCATCGACGGCGCCAGCGTGCATCCGCGTGAAGTGGTGCGTGCCTGCCTCAGGCACAACGCCGCCGCCGTGATCTTTGCCCACAACCATCCCAGCGGCGTCGCCGAACCCAGCGCCGCCGATCAGTCGATCACCCGCGAACTCGGCCAGGCGCTGCGGCTGGTCGGCGTGCGCGTGCTGGATCACCTGGTGATCGGTCACGCCGAGCCCGTGTCCATGGCCTCGCGCGGCTTGCTCTGACGGCGCTCGCGGCAAAAAAAACGGCGCGACCGCTAGGTTCGCGCCGGGAGCCGCATGAGGGGAGGGTATAAGGGATGCGGCAGTCCCGTATCGATCCGACGGGGGAGACGCCGGTGATACCCAGCCATTGTCGCAATGCGTCATGACCGGTGTATGACATGCAATGCGCGTGCCTCGGAGGGAAGGGTGGCAAGACTTATGCACATAGCTTGCGCCGAGCCACTTACCGTCATATTGCTGAAGATCACATCAAGTATACGTTTTAGATTATTGTTTTTGTTTGATTATTTTCGTTACAGACTGGTTTCCATCGATCTTTCTCCTATTCGCGCCCACGCGACCTTCACTTTCCCCACAGAGTTATCCACAGATTTTGTCCACCGCAATGCAGCAGGCGAGCCTGCGGACCGGTCAAGATCGTGTAGCAATTGGGAAACGCGGCCCCCGACGTGCCGTCTGTTAGGATGCGCGGTTCCATCCCGACCAATCCCCTCTCGTGAAAGAAGCGCTGCGCGACCTGGTCCTGCGGGCCCTCCAGACCCTCCAAGCCGAAGCCGTTGTGCCGGTGGATATCGAATGGCCGAATTTCGTGATCGAGCGTGCGCGCAGCCGCGAACACGGCGACTTCGCCACCAACGTCGCGATGCTGCTGGCCAAGCCGGCGCGCGCCAAGCCGAGGGAGCTGGCCGAAAAGCTGGTGGCCGCCCTGCCCGCCAACGCACTGGTGGGCAAGATCGAGATTGCCGGGCCGGGGTTCATCAACTTCTTCCTGGCGCCGACGGCTTATCACGCCGAGGCGGGTCGCATGTTGTCCCAAGGCCATGCCTACGGCCGCAACAGTAGCGGCGCCGGCCATACGGTGGGCGTGGAATTCGTGTCGGCCAATCCGACTGGTCCCCTGCACGTGGGACATGGTCGTGCCGCCGTCATCGGGGATTGCCTGAGCCGGCTGCTCGAAGCGACCGGCTGGAACGTCAAACGCGAGTTCTACTACAACGATGCCGGCGTACAGATCCAGAATCTGGCGATCTCGACCCAGGCGCGCGCGCGCGGCCTGGCGCCGGGCGATGCCGGTTGGCCGGAAGACGGCTATCGCGGCGACTACATCGCCGACGTGGCTCGCGCCTATCTAACCGGCGAAACCGTGATCGCCGACGGCCATGCGGTCGTCGGCGCCAAAGATCCCGAAGACCTTGAGGCGATCCGCCATTTCGCCGTGGCCTATCTGCGCCGCGAACAGGACCTGGATCTGCAGGCCTATGGCGTCGGTTTCGACGTGTACTTCCTCGAATCCTCGCTCTACACCGACAGCAAGGTGGAAGAGACCGTGCGCGAGCTGATCGCTCACGGCCACACCTACGAGGAAGGCGGCGCGCTCTGGCTGCGTACCACCGATTTCGGTGACGACAAGGACCGCGTGATGCGCAAGTCCGACGGCACCTACACCTACTTCGTGCCGGACGTGGCCTACCACCGCAGCAAATGGCTGCGCGGCTACGAGCGAGCGATCACCGAACTGGGCTCGGATCACCATGGCAGCCTCGCCCGCGTGCACGCGGGACTGCAGGCGCTGGATTGCGGCATCCCCAAAGGCTGGCCGGAATACGTGCTGCACCAGATGGTGACGGTCATGCGCGGTGGCGAGGAAGTGAAAATCTCCAAGCGTGCGGGCAGCTACGTCACGCTGCGCGACCTGATCGAAGAAGCCGGCCGCGACGCCACGCGCTACTTCCTGATCGCGCGCAAGGCCGACTCGCAGCTGGTCTTCGACATTGACCTCGCCCGCTCGCAGAGCAACGACAACCCGGTCTATTACATCCAGTACGCCCACGCCCGCGTGTGCCGCGTACTGGAAGAACTCGCCGAACGTGGCCTGCCACCGGTCGACACCCAGGCCGGCGTTGCACAAATGGCGCGCCTGGACACGGAACCCGAACAGATCCTGCTCACGGAGCTGTCGCGTTACCCGGAAGTGGTCGAGGCCGCCGCCAACAATCTGGAACCGCACCTGATCGCGCAATATCTGCGCGAACTTGCCGGCGCGCTTCACAGTTACTATCACGAGCACAAGTGGATCGTGGACGATGCCGAGCTGCGCAACGCGCGCATCACGCTCGCCGTCGCCACCCGTCAGGTCATACGCAACGGATTGGATTTGCTGGGACTCAGTGCCCCGGAGAAGATGTAAATGGCACCACGCAAGGGCAAAGGCCGTCAGGCCGTGCGCAATAACAGCGGCGGGTTTCCAGCCTGGGCCGGCGTCGTCATCGGCATCCTGATCGGAGCCCTGGTCGTCGTCGTGCTCATGCGCCACTCGCTGGTACCCATGGCACCCAAGGGTCCCCAGCCCAATCCCGAAGCGACCGCGCAGCCTGGCAGCGACGAAGGTCTGGCACCGGCCAACGGAACGACGACGCCGAAAAAACCGCAATACGATTTCTACTCCGTGCTGTCGGAGAAGGAAGTACGTATTCCGGATTCGGAAATCAGCGCGCAAGCCAAGGCGGAACAACAACAGCAACTCGCCACGCAACAGCAGCCGGCGCAGAATGCCGCTCCGACGGCTCCGCAGCTGCCGCCCAACGCACCGCGCGCCGTCACGCAGAACATCACCGCGGCTCCGCAGTCGGCCGTGGCGCCGCCGCCCGCAGCCAGCTCGGCGCAAAACGGCTACCTGCTGCAGGTCGGCGCATTCCCGAGTGCGTCAGACGCGGAGACGCTGAAAGCCAAGCTTGCGCTGCAGGGTTTTGTCGCCAACGTGCAATCGGTCAGCGTGGGCGGCCAGACGTACCATCGCGTGCGTCTGGGGCCGTTCCATTCGGCCACGGATCTGGAATCGGCCAAACAGCGACTCGCATCGGCGGGCTTCCCTGCGATCGCGCTGAAAGAAGGCCACTGATTTCCGGCACCCGAAAGCAAAAAAGCCACGCATCGCGTGGCTTTTTTGTTTCTGCGTCCGAAGCCCGCACTACTGCGTTCGGCACATCGGTGGCAGGTATTGATTCGGGATGTCCTCACTGGCGCAAGTCCAGTTGATGGCACGTCCCTGGAGCGAGGGCGTGAGCGTGATGTGTTTGTCGCGCAGCATCGGCGTCGCCTGGCCACCGAAGCTGGCGATGACGGCACCGTCGACGACGGACACCGACGACACATAGCGCCCATGCAATTGATCCGGACTGTCCAGCCCCGCCTGCCTGTTGTCGGCCGGCGGCGTGCCGTTCGTCAGCAGATAGTTGGTGACGGCGGTCTTCGCGTTTTGGGTGACGACGATCGCTTCAGTCGTCTGAGCGCGGGTGAGGTAACTCTGATAAGCCGGAATGGCGATCGCCGCCAGTATGGGAATCAGGAGGAAAAACCCACCACCAATCACAACCAGCACGATCGCCCAAGCCGGCATCGGCGGTGCAGCCGTCCTCTGATCTGAACTATCGCCTTGCTGCCACGCTTCCAACGCGTGCTTGCGCACCACAAAAGTGCCAGCCATAAGATCGTGCAAGGCCTGCTTTCGGCTCGTCCAGCCAGCCATCATGTAGCCGATATTGAGGATTAGGCCGGAAATGAATTTGCCGAGAAACCGCCCGAACGAATGCCAAAAACCGATGCGATCGCCGTTTTCGTTGGTGACAAGCAAACCCAGCGCCAATTTGCCGGGCGTTGCCTGCTTCGAGCTGGATTCCCATAACGGGAAATACAACCACACCGAAAAGACCAGCGCGATGGCGATAAGCCCTGGCAATATTTGCGGCTGCCCATCGACCGCACTCCGATGAGGAAGCATGAGCCCCAAGAACATGAACACCACAATGAACGCCACTGAGATGAGCAGGCTATCGACGAGATAGGCTGCCAGGCGCATCCAGAAGCCGCCATACATGCCTGCGGCGTACTCGGGTAATAGGTGCACGTGGCGCGAGAGCGGCTCAGCGACATCGACGGCATCCATGCGCATCGCATCGACGTACGCCGCTGGTTTGGCCTCCGCGACCGCGGCGGGTGGCGGCACATCGTCTTCCAAATGCAACGGCAATGGCGCCAATGGCAGCGCGGCTTCCAGGGTCTGCCAGGTATGCTCGCCTTTGATGCACGCGCGCGTCTGGCGATCCAGCGAACCGCTGTCGATGGCATGTCGCACGTAGGCTTCGCTGACGGGCCCTCGCACTTCCCCATCCTGCTGAAGCCACAGGTATCGGCCGCTCGGATTGGCGAGCGCGACGGCATCGGCGCCGCAGTTGATCAGGGCATCGTGCTGGCCAAGGGCTGCCGACTGGGTCACGGCTTTCAGCGTGAGCGGCACGCGATCGAGAATGCGCGTGCGAAACGTGTCCGGCTCGAGCTTCATCATCTCGGCCGCGCTTTGCCATGCGGTTTGCGGGTCCTGGCCAGCGACCGTCTTTCCGGTCAGGGTCACTGACCAGTTCGTAGCTTCGTCCATGGCTCCCCCCATGCGCATCGGCTTGCGTGGGACTCTAGCACGACCCTCGCCGACGGCACGCCGATGGTGAACCGAGCCATCACCGGCACGAGCGCGCCTCTTCCATGACTCTGCCCGAGGCAAATCAGGCCCGAGATATCGTCGTCGCCTTAACCAGGCCGTTCCCAGCAGCAGCCCTGTAGCGCGGCCCTCCGCGGGCAGAACCGGTATCTACCGCCACGCCATTGGACTATCAAAATCATAATTCTTGCCATTAACCGCGCATTGTCTCGTTCATGGCGCGCATAATGGTTCGAGCCGCCCGTTTCGCAAGAACCAGGGGAACCCCAACCAGCTACAGGGCCATGGCCCTGAATGGAGGTTCTTATGAAGAACGTCACGGCGTGGCTTGCTTTGGCATTGCTCTGCGGCACAGCGGCGCAAGCGCAAGATAAGACAGCACCCGTTACCGTCATGCGCGATTACACCGACGTGGTAGCACCGGCGGATCAGCAGGCGTACGAAGCGGGTGTCAAAAACTTCAACCAATGCCTACGCCAGCATGGCTTCAAGTACACCTGGACCGCATGGGTGCACGAAACGGGCGATACGTACACCTATTCGTATACCTCCGATCCGATTCCATGGAGCAGCTTCGACGACATGGATGCTGCGGGCAAAGCGTGCGATGCGGTGCTCAGGTCCAGCATCAACCCGCACCTGAAGAGCGAGACCAGCGCGTTCCTGCAAGTCATGCCCGAGCTGAGCCATGTGCCTAAAGGCGCGGACGCAACGCCCAAGCTTATCGAGGTCACGTTCTTCATGCTCAAACCCGGCCATGAGGCTTTCGACACGTTCTTGACCAACACCAAAAAGATCGCCGCAGCCGCTGAAAAATCCAACTGGCCGTATTACTTCAGGATCGGGCAGGTCATCGATGCGGGCGACGGAGCACCGAGCTTCGTATTGATATCCCCCTCCAACAGCTGGGCGGAACTGGGCAAGGATCCCGATCCCAGTGTGTGGAAGATGGTCGAGAACGTGTACGGAAAGGCCGATGGCTTAGCCATCCGCAAAGCCATCAACGATGCCCTCAAGGACGTGACATCGCATGTCGACAGCTACAGCGCGGATCTGACTTACACCGCACCCGCAAAGTGATTGACCGCATGTGATCCAGGCGGCTCCGCCGTGGGCCGCCTGTTTCATGTTGCATAGCTCTGTCGTCAGTGCTTGCGCTTGAGGCGAATCAGCCCCGAGATATCGTCATCGCCATGCCCTTGGCGCATCAGCTCGGCGTAGTCGGCGAGCGAGCGCTCGATCACCGTGCGATCGGTGCCGACACCTTCGGCGATGCCGCGCACGATGCCCAGATCCTTGTGCAAGAGCGCGAGCTTGAAGCCCACGCTGAATTCGTTCTTCAACATCGTCGCGCCACGCTTTTCCAGGAACCAGTTACCGGCCGCGCCTGCACCGAGCGTGGGGATCAGTCGTTCAGGGTCGAGACCGAGCGCTTCGCCCAAGGCCAGGCCTTCGCAAACCGCCTGCGCGATACCGGCCACCAGCACCTGGTTCACCGCCTTGGTCGCCTGTCCGGCACCGACGTCACCGAGATGCGTAATGCGCAGCGCATACGCCTCCAGCACCGGGCGCGCACGCTCCAGCACTGCTGCATCGCCGCCAACCATCACGGACAACTTGCCGTTCTTCGCGCCTTCCACGCCGCCGGATACCGGCGCATCGAGGAAGTGCGCACCCACGGCGGCGAGGCGTTCGGCAGCCTGCTTTGCGGTGTGCGGCGCGACGGTGGAGTGATCCACCACGATCACACCCGCCTTCAGGTGCGGTGCCAATGCATCGACCGTGGAAAGCACATCGGCATCAGCCGTCACGCACAGCGCGATCACATCGCATTGGCCTGCCAAATCCGCCAACGTGGCCGGAGCGCTTACGCCAAGTTCCTGCGCGAGGGTCACAGCCTTGGCATGCGTCCGATTGGCCACGGCATGCAACAAACCACGCTGTTTCAGGTGTCCGGCCATCGGTGCGCCCATCGCGCCCAAACCGATGAATGCAGCTTTCAGGGTCATGCTTGTTCCTTATGCTCAATCGCAGTTGAGCACACGATGTACATCGTGTGTCACGAAGGGGTTTTCGCGAGTCGGCGGATCGAGCCAGTGCGGTTGCGTCAGGGTGTGACGCATGTCGGTCAGGCCGCTCTGCCAATGCTCGTGCATCGTAGCAGCACTGAATTCGTAATCCTTGTAGTGCCCTTCGTAGGGCTTGTCGCGATAGATCAGATGGACGAGGTTGGTCAGCGCGCCATTGGAATAGCGCTCCGCCCGTCGATAAGCCGATTCCTTGCGTTTTTCCTCCGGCACCAGCGCCATCAGTTCATGCAGCAACTGCTGTTGCTCGCGCGTGTTGTGCATGTACTCGGTCACCAGGCGGGTGCGGCTGGAGTACTGGATGTCCTTGACGCGTTCCGCAACGGTGCCCATGTCGCGCGGCAAGGCGCCGCATGCGCTCCACAGGTCGACCTGGAAGATCAGCGAATCGCGATGCGGCCGCTCCGACAACACTTTGTATAGCGGCGTGTTGGAAACCATGCCGCCGTCCCAGTAGTACTCGCCGTCGATTTCCACCGCGGGAAAACCCGGCGGAAGCGCGCCGGATGCCATGAAGTGTTCGGGTCTGAGCTGGCCCACGCGATTGTCGAAGTACGCAAAGTTGCCGGTGCGCACATTGACCGCACCCACCGACACGCGCACGCATTTGGGATGATTGATGCGATCGAAGTCGGCCAGGCGTTCGAGCGTTTCGCGCAGCGGCGTGGTGTCGTACCAACTGGTCGTGGCCGGTGTGCCATGCCACTGCAGGATCGGCGGCGGCATGCGCGGCTGGAAGAAACCGCTCTGCCCTTCCGTGAGCGCGCGCCACGCCGCCATGGCATTCATGCCATCGCGAAACATCTGCGGCCAGGTCATGTTTTCCGGCCAAGGAATCGCGGGACGATTCGGCCAGAACGCCGACTTGCAGATCGTTTCCCAGAATTCGGTGAGCCGTTCGACCCGGTGCTCCGGCGCGTTGCCGGCGATGATCGCCGCGTTCAACGCACCGATCGAAATACCCGCGATCCAGTTCGGATGCACACCGGCTTCATCGAGCGCCTGATAGACACCCGCCTGGTAGGCACCAAGCGCACCACCACCCTGCAATACCAGGGCGGTGACCTTGTAAGCATCCTGCGCGGAGTGATGCGCAACCGTCGGCGACGACGTCTTGGGCGTAGCCATGCAGACCTCTACTCAGCCAGATAATCGTGAACCACCGTGCCCAGGTCGAGCGTGAGATCGGTGATGTAATGCACTGCCGATTCCACTTTCAGAACGGGCAGATCGGCAACCGGCGCCAGCGCGTGCGGATGAAGTTCCAGCGACGCCGGCCCCGTCCACGCACCTTTCAGCGTGACGTTGCTGGTGTAGTAACGGACAAGCTCGCAAATGCGCGGTGTACCGTCCACGTGCGGAATGATCTTCAGCAGATAATTCGGCGCGGCGAGACCGGCGAGCACGGCCGCATGATCGGCGACGCGATGCTTGAAACCCATGGTGGCTTTGGCCACGCGCACCTTGCCGTAATCGAGCGTGCCCACGAGCGTGTCGATTTCGGTTTCAAGCAGAGGTGTAGCGAGTTTCTTGGGAAAACCCCAAAGCTCGCGACCGCCGGCGATCGGCGGATGGTCGTTGAGGTACATCGCATGGACATAGCCGCCGCGCTCACCGTTGAAACTCACGGGAATGACTTGCCCGGATTCGGTGTAATCGCCGAATCCGGTGGAGTCGGGCATGCGGATGAATTCGTATTTCACCACCGGCTCGGTGACTTCGAGCGGCTCGGGCACCACGGCACGCAGCGCGTCCATGTCGGTGCGGTAGGTGATGACCAGAAACTCGCGATTGACGAAACGATAAGGCCCTGGCGGAAATGCGGGGCTGGTCAGCGGCATGGCGAAGGCATTGGCCTTGACGTCGGCAATTTTCATGGGCGCTTCCTAGTGAAGGTTTTGCGTGGCACCTAATTCAACTCGCCGCCATCCGCTCCCTTCACTGCAAGCAGGAAAGGGAGCGATGCGGGCAAGTGGATTACTGCATGTACCAGCCGTGGCTCACCACGAAGCTTTGACCAGTGAGTGCGGCGCTCGGGAATGCCGCCAGAAACAGCGCCGTCTCCGCAATATCCTCGACGGTGGTAAATACGCCATCCACCGTGTCCTTCAGCATCACGTTCTTGATCACGTCCGCTTCGCTGATGCCGAGCTCTTTCGCCTGCTCCGGAATCTGCTTCTCCACCAGCGGCGTGCGCACGAAGCCGGGGCAGATCACATGCGAGCGCACGTTATGCGCGGCGCCTTCTTTCGCCAGCGTACGTGCCAGGCCCAGCAGACCGTGCTTGGCGGTGACATATGCGGATTTCAGTTTGGATGCTTCGTGCGAATGCACGGAACCCATGTAGATCACGGTGCCGCCGCGATCGCCTTTGTACATATGCTTGAGTGCTGCCTTGGTGGTGAGGAAGCCACCGTCGAGATGAATCGCCAGCATCTTTTTCCAATCGGCGAACGAGAACTGATCGATCGGATTGATGATCTGCACGCCCGCGTTGGAAATCAGGATGTCCAGGCTGCCGAAGGCCGCAACGGTCTTGTCGGTGCCCGCGTTCACCGCGTCTTCGTTGGTGACGTCCATTTCGATGCCGATGGCCTTGCCGCCGGCTGCGTTGATCTCCGCCGCTGCCGCGTCGGCGGCCTGCTGGTTGATGTCGGCGATCGCAACCGCCGCACCGTTCTTCGCATAAAGCTCTGCGATGGCCTTGCCCAGGCCGCTTGCCGCGCCCGTGATCAATGCAACTTTGCCGTCGAGTTTTGCCATGTGCCACTCCTTCGGATGGGGATGGGGAGAAGTATTTGCGAGCGGCACATGCTCTTACCGCCTGGAGCGCCTCGCCGCATGGCCAGACGCCCGGGCTCTGTCAGATCAACGCACGCCCTCGGATAGGTAGGTATAGCCGGTCAGACCTTCATTCAATGTTACAAACAGTTTTTCGGCCTGCTCGCCGCCGATATTCGCCGCCGCAATGCGCTCGCGGTAGCTACGGCGCAACGCTTCGAGGTCGTAGCCTACGTAATCGAGCATCAAATCGGTGGTATCGCCGCGACGCTTGTGCGCGAACACATAGTTTCCGCCGTCGACACGAACGTTCACGGCATCGGTGTCGCCGAATAGATTGTGGATATCGCCGAGCGTTTCCTGATAGGCGCCGACCATGAAAATGCCCAAGCGGTACGACTCGCCCTCTTTCAGCGCATGCAGCGGAAGGCTCACGTCCACACCTTCCGCGTCCACATAGTTGTCGATGCGACCATCCGAATCGCAAGTAAGGTCGACCAGCACGCCGCGGCGCGTCGGCTGTTCGTTCAAGCGCGCGATCGGCGCGATCGGGAAAATCTGATCGATCGCCCAGACGTCCGGCACTGATTCGAACACCGAGAAGTTGACGAAGTATTTGTCGACGAGTTTTTCGTCGAGATCGTCCAAGGCCTGGCGATGCGCACGCTCGGAGGGAAGCAATCGCGAACGCACGGCATTGACGATGGCGTAGTACAACTCGTCCAGCCGCGCGCGCGCGGCCAAAGACAGCTGACCGAGTGCATACAGCGTCTGACCTTCCTGCAGGTGATGTTGCGCTTCGTGGAAGAGTTCGAGCGGCGGGCGCGCATCCAGCTCGTCGTGCACTTCGCGCAAATGACGCAACACGGCCGGCTCGTTGCCATCGGGCGGCGGCAAGCTGCCAGCGGACACGGATTCCACTTCGCTCACGTTGATCACCATCACCGCATGGTGCGCGGTCATCGCGCGCCCGGCTTCGGTGATGATGTGCGGGGCTTTCAGGCCTTCGGCATCCACCGCCTCGGCCAGCGATTGCACGATGGTGGCGGCGTACTGTTCCAGCGAATAGTTGATCGAATTGTGGCTGCGCGAACGCGAGCCTTCGTAATCCACGCCCAAACCGCCGCCGACGTCGACGATGTCCAGCGGCACGCCCAGGCGCGTGAGTTCCACGAAATAGCGCGTGGCTTCGCGCATGCCGTTGGCGATGTCGCGCACGTTGGAAATCTGCGAACCCATGTGGAAGTGCTGCAGTTTCAGCGTGTGCTTCAAACCCGCCTGATCCAGACGCGTCACCAGGCTCAGCACCTGCGCCGGCGACAGGCCGAATTTGCCCTTGTCGCCGCCGGTGTTCTGCCATTTTCCGGCGCCGATCGAAGCCAGGCGCACGCGCACGCCGAGCAGCGGCTCGACGTCCAGCGCCTTCGCTTCCGCAATCACGTGCTCGAGTTCCGACGGTTTCTCGATCACGATGTGGATGCGCAAGCCGAGCTTGCGCCCGATCAATGCGAGGCGAATGTATTCGCGATCCTTGTAGCCGTTGCAGATCACGATCGACCCGGGCCGCGCCATCGCCAGCACCGCCATCAGTTCCGGCTTGGAGCCGGCTTCGAGACCAAAGCCTTGTTCGCCGGCAGCAACCAACTCGGCGACCACGCCGCGCTGCTGGTTCACCTTGATCGGATAGACGGCCGTGTAACCGCCCGCATAGTTCCATTCGCCGATCGCCTTGGCGAACGCACCCTGCAGGCGCGCAAGACGGTCGGCGAGAATGTCGGGAAAGCGCACCAGCAGCGGAAGACGCAGACCTTCGGCGCGTGCGCGATCGACGATATCCGGCAGCGAGAAGGCGGGACCGTTCGCGCCATGCGGACGCATCACGATGTCGCCGGCATCGTTCACGTCGACGTAGCCGTCGCCCCAGTAAGGCACGGCATAAGTGTGACGCGCGATATCGGTATTCCAGGAATTCGCCATGTTGACGGTATCTCCTAATGGAGGCGGTTCATTGACCCCAGGGATGACATCGTCGCAGCGGCGAGCCTTGACGAACGCGAAGCCCCCCGGCCGGAAGCCTCGCACGCCGCGGGGCCGAAGGGGCTTGGCAGGCCGCCGCGGAACGGCAACCCGAAGGTCTATTGTAATGGGCGCAGGCGACAATTTGAGGTCATCCGTACCGGGACGCCGGGTACGGTTGTCGCTACAATTACATCTCTTTAACCACGGTCCCCAGGATTTCCCCGTCATGTCGCAGCCCAGCTGGTTCACCGAAGCGCACCAGGCTTCCGGATCCTCCATCGGTTATCGCTTGGAGAAGCCGCTTCATGCCGAGAAAACCCCGTTCCAGACCATCGAGATCTACCAGACCACCGATTGGGGCAACCTGATGGTGATCGACGGCTGCGTGATGCTGACCGGCCGCGACAATTTCCTCTATCACGAGATGATGACCCACCCGGCGCTGTTCACGCATGCGCGCGCCAAGCGCGTGGTGATCATCGGTGGCGGCGACTGCGGCACGCTGCGCGAAGTGCTCAAGCACGAGGAAGTGGAGCACGCCGCGCAGGTGGAAATCGACGAGCGCGTCACGCGCCTGGCCGAGCAGTATTTCCCGGAGCTGTGCGAATCCAACAACGATCCGCGCGCGGAACTGCTCTTCATCGACGGCATCAAGTACATGGCCGAAGCCGAGCCGGAATCGCTCGACCTCATCATCGTCGACTCGACCGACCCGGTCGGCCCAGCCGAAGGCCTTTTCAACGCTGCGTTCTACACGAGCTGTTACAAGGCGCTGCGTCATGGCGGCATCCTGGTGCAGCAAAGCGAATCGCCGCTGGCGCATCTGGAACTGATCAAGTCGATGCGCGCCGCCATGCGCACGGCAGGCTTCAGCGCGGTGAAGACGCTGCCGTTCCCGCAGCCGTGCTACCCCACCGGCTGGTGGAGCTGCACGATGGCGCGCAAAGGTGGCGACCTGGTCGGTTTCCGCGAGCGCGGCGCCATCAGCAAGAATTTCCCCACCCGCTACTACAACGCCGACGTGCACAAGGGTGCGCTGGCGCTGCCCGAATTCATGCGCGAAGCGCTGGGCGAATAAGGTCGTACAGGCACCCTCGACGCCTGCCCACGCGGCAGGCGTCAGAACAGCCGGTCACGCACCTTCGGCATCAGCACCAGCGCCAAGGTAGCGAAGGGACCGAACAGCACCGACAGCACGAACCACAACAGGCCGTTGCGGTTCTTTCCCTGTGCCAGGCCCGCATTGATCAAGGCCAGCGTTCCCCATCCGACAAACCATGGGGCGTTCCCCTGGGCCAACATCGAAAACGACTCCACAGCATTCTCCTGTGTACCGCTTGGGCAAGAGGACATGCTAACAGCTAGCTGGGAGGGCGCGGACCAACCGGCTGTTCAGAACATCCTCAACGCCGGCCCGTTATGCTGGCGTCTTTATGAATGAATGACGGAGCACCCTCGATGCGTGGATGGCGTCGCCCCCTAGCCCTCACCCTGGCCTGCGCACTTGCCACCCCTGCGATGGCCGCGACCCAGCCGCAAGCGGCAGCACCGAACGCCAACAAGGCCGCCGCCGCGCGCAACCAGGCCCTGGCCTCGTTCCAGAGCGATCTGGTCAACGTGCTCGCACCCAGCGGGGCCGCCGAACGCCTGCTGGCCGCGGCGCTGCTGGCACGCCCGCTCCCCAACCAGAACAAGGTGAACTCCTTCCACGCGCTGATCGAACGCGCCGCGCATGCGGACGATGCCGGTCCCGCCGAAAACTGGGCCCGCCTGGCCGACTGCGACCCCAAGAACTCCAGCTGCCCCAACACCGATGCGCTGGCGCAGTTGGTCCAGCAGGCGCCGGACAATGCGGCAGTCTGGCTGGCCAAGCTGAGCCAGGACGTCAACAACCTGAAGTCGCAGGACGCCCGCCAGGACCTGGCCAAGGCCGCTGCCGCCAAGCTGTATGACGATTATTCGGGCATCGGCCTGAAGGCTCTGGCCAACGCCGTCAGCGTGTTGCCGCCGCCCAACGCCACCATCGACCCCAACTCCGCCGCCGGCGCCAACGGCGTGCAGCTGCTGATTGCCTTCGGCAGCGCCCAGGGCATGCCGCAGCCGGCCCTGCGCGACACGGCGACGTTTTGCGAAAAACACGCCGCCGACGATACCTCGGTCAAGGACGACTGCCTGAAGCTGGGCAAGACCCTGGAGTGGGGTTCCAGCCCGCTGGCACGTTCGCTCGGCCTGCATCTGCGCGAGGTGCTCAATCCGGATCCTGCGCAGCAGCAGGATGCGCAAGTGGCCCGCCGCAGCCTGGTGTGGCAGGTGCAGAACTTCGCCGAGCTGTCCCTGCGCGCGCAGAACGACAAGGCGCAATCGCAACATCTGCTGGCCCTGGCCCGCACGGGCGGTACGCAGATGAGCCTGGTGCTGGCCGCCCTGCACGACGATGGCATCCCCACCGACGCCCCCGCCGACGCACAGCCGGCCCAAACAAACTAACAAGCGAAAATCGGGTGCGATGGCCGCTGCGCCATCGCGCCCTGTTCCCAAGTTCACCTTTCCCCCGCTACCCTTGGTCCACCTCACGCCATTAGGGGTAGTCGATGGTCACGGTGTTGGTAGCAAGCAGCAAAGGCGGTTGCGGCAAGAGCACGCTGGTCACCCAACTGGCCTCGCATTGGGCACAGGATGGCAAGCGCACGGCCATTGTCGACGGTGACCCGCAGGGCTCCAGCTTTCGTTGGGCCAGCCTTCGTCCGGACAACGTGCCGGGCGTTCTGGCGATGGAAGGCGGCCGCAAGGCGTTGGACAAGTTGCCCGACGATACCGATCGCGTGCTGATCGACACCGCCGCCGGCTCGCACGAGAAAGAACTCGAGCCCTATCTGGAAAAGGCCGATGTGCTGCTGGTACCCGCCCTGCCGTCGTCCTTCGACTTGCACGCCACGCTGAATTTCCTGCAACACCTGCGCAGCATCAGCCGCATCAAGCGCGGTAAATTGCCGGTGGCGCTGGTAGGCAACCGGCTCAAGCCGTGGACGCACGCCAGCCAGGATGCCATGGAACAACTGGCCGAACAGGCGCCGTTTCCGGTGGTGGCGCAATTGCGCGACACCCAGGCCTACGTCTTGTTGACGTCGCTGGGCAAGGGCATCTTCGACTACGGGTCCGAGCAGGTGCGCGGCCATCAACAAGACTGGGCGCCGCTGCTACGCTGGATCAAACGCCAGCATTGAGCATGTTCCGAGCCGCATTGAACCGGAACATCTTTCAGGAGAACACACGACCATGCACGAACTGATCCTGCTGCGACATGCCGAAGCCCAGCCCGCGCCGCCGGGCGGCGAGGACGTCGTGCGCCACCTGAGCGGTCGCGGTGAACAGGAGGCTCGTGCCGCCGGCACGTGGCTGAAGTCGCATGGCGTGCGTCCCGATCGCGTGCTTTGTTCCCCCTCGGAACGCACCTGCGCCACCGCGCAACTTGCGCTTTCCGCACTGGAACGCGCGCCGGACATGCAGATGGCGCCGGAGATCTACAACGCCACGCCGGGCGAGTTGCTGGCCTTGCTCGATCAACACGATGACGTGAACACGCTACTGCTGGTCGGTCACAATCCAGGTATCGAGCGGCTGGTGGCCTTGCTGGTCGAAGGCCGTTCCGATGAATTTCGTGGCATGCCGCCGGCCGGATTGGCCGTGCTTCATCTGGATGGCCCGCTGGAACCGGGCAACGCACGACTGGATGCGTTCTGGTCGCCGTGAGGCGGCTCGCGCTCTCGCTACTGTTGTTGTTGCCGGCTTGCGCCATTGCCAGCGAAGCCGATTACCGCATCGATCCCGTCACTTCGCAGGCCACTTTCCAGGTTCGCGTGCTCTGGCTGGAAAGCGTCAACGGTCACTTCTCGGATGTCGTCGGCAACGTCGTGCCGGGCCCGCGTCCCGATAGCTGGGTGGTCAATGCCGACATCCCGGTGGACAGTGTGGCGATGCCGTCGACACGTCTGCGCCGGTGGGTACTGGCGCCGGACTTTTTCGATGCCAGCCACCACCCCATCATCCATTTCGTCTCCAACCCGATCTCGCAAGATCAATTGGACGACGGCGGCACGCTCACCGGATACATCACCGTGCGCGGAGTCACCGCGCCCGTGCAGTTTGCGGTGCACCCCGTGCACTGCGACCGCCTGGCGGCGGCGCCTTGCCGCATCCAGCTCAGCGGTCGCGTGCATCGCAGTACGTTCGGCATGACCAGCGACCGCCTCGCGCTTTCCGATAGCGTGGACCTGAACCTGAGCATCACGCTGCAACCCGAAAGTCTCTAGCCGGCGGCTATCATCCGCGGCATGCACCTGCGCGGCGGCTACCTTATCCCTGTTTTACTGGCAGCCCTGCTGCAGGGCTGTGCGACCAGCCGTGCGCATATCCGCCAAGCCGACGCGATCGTGGCTTCGAGCATCGATCACCAGACCACTTGCGAGCGCGCCGACCATTGCGCCACGCCATCGCCGTTGCTCGACGGCGCGGACGATGCACTGGCGCATTCCACCGCCGACCAACCCGAACATGTCGTCACCTTGCTCGACGACAGCGAAGCGGCGCTGGTGGCGCGCATCAATCTGATCCGCGCCGCGCGGCAGTCGATCGAGGTGCAGACCTACATCTGGGATGAAGACGACATCGGCACACTGACCCTCAACGAGCTGATCGGCGCCGCTCGCCGCGGCGTCGATGTGCGCATCCTTGCCGACCAGCTGTTTTCCTTCGAGGATCCCGCCCTGCTCGAGCGACTCGCGCGCGTCAGTCCGAACCTGCAGTTGCGTATCTATAACCCCACCTTCTACAACTCCCGTACGCCACCGCTGGAATTCGCGGCCGGTCTCGTCTGCTGCTTCATGCGTTTCAATCAGCGCATGCACAACAAGTTGCTGCTGGTGGACGACAGCATCGGCATCACGGGCGGGCGCAACTATCAGGACCGCTACTTCAACTGGGACAACGACTTCAATTACGTCGATCGCGACGTGATGGTCGGCGGTCCGGCCGCACGCGAGATGGCGGCGAGCTTCAACCTGTTCTGGAACCTCAAGCGTTCCGTGCCGTTGACGCACCTGCGCGATGTGAATCGTCTTATTCGCAACGATCCCACGCCACCGCCATGGCCCGCACCGCACTACGTCAACCCGGCGCGCGTGGCCGATGCCCAGGACGAGGCGGAAGATCCCGCGTGGCTCGCCGAACATCTGGTCGATACCAGCTTGCGTACCGGCAAGGTCGACTTCTTCAGCGATCATCCGGCCAAGACCGAGCAACCGGACAAGCGCGAGGCACGCCAATTCACGGCGAATGTCATGCGCATGGTGAGCGATGCGCACCATGAGGTGGTGTTGCAGACCCCGTATCTGGTGATGAGTCGTCGTGCGAGAAAGATTTTCAAGCGACTCCACAAGGACAACCCGGCGCCCCAGATCATCGTATCGACCAATTCGCTTGCTTCCACCGACGCCTTCGCGGTCTATGCGGTGTCATACAAACTCCGCAAGAACTATCTCACGCAATACGGTTTCAACATCTACGAGATGAAACCGCATGCGCAACTCGCGATGGACGCGTATACGCAGGCCAATGTCGTCGACGAAGAAGACAATGAAGAAGCACCCACCGCAGAGGTGACGCCGGACGGCAAGGTGCGCAGACGCTTTCCCGGCACCGACCGCCGGCCCGGTCTTTTTGGCAGCAACGGCCGCCGCAACCGGCCAGCGCCGTTGTTGAGCGCGGGACGCCGCTTCGGCCTGCACGCCAAGTCGCTGGTCATCGATGACACCCTGGCGATGGTCGGCACGCACAACTTCGATCCGCGCTCGGACCACTACAACACCGAAGCCGGCGTGATCGTCTATGACGCACGCTTCGCGCATCAACTTCGCGCATCGATCCTCGATGCCACGCAACCGCAGAATGCCTGGGTGATCGCGGAGCGCAAGCCGGTCATTCCCGTGCTGGGCGATATCAGTCGCGCGATCGGCGATATCTCCGCCAAACTTCCGTTGTTCGACGTGTGGCCGTTCCGCTACGCCACCAGCTACGAGATCAAGCCCGGATGCGGGCCCTTGCTGCCTACCGATCCGGATTTCAACCGCTGCTACGCGCCGGTGGGCGATTTTCCCGACGTCGACATTTCGCCCAAGCTGCTCTACACGCGCCTGATCACCGCATTTGGGGCGGGTGTGACGGGTGTCTTGTAAGCGATCAGTCGCGCTCGAGAATCGCGGTGACGCCCATGCCGCCGGCGGTGCAGATGGAAATCAGGCCGCGACCCGAACCTTTCTGCTCCAGCAACTTCGCCAGCGTGGCGACGACACGTGCGCCGGTCGCCGCGAACGGATGGCCGACCGCAAGGCTGGAACCATGCACGTTCAACTTGGCCGGGTCGATCGAACCAAACGGTTGGTCCAGGCCCAGGCGGTTCTTGCAGTAATCGGCCGACTCCCACGCACGCAAGGTGCACAGCACCTGCGCGGCGAACGCCTCGTGAATTTCGTAGAAATCGAAATCCTGCAGCGTGAGGCCGTGACGGGCGAGCATGCGCGGCACCGCGATGGTCGGCGCCATCAGCAGACCTTCGCCATGCACGAAATCCACCGCGGCCACTTCGGCGTCGCGCAGATAGGCCTGGATTTTCAGGCCACGCTTGGCCGCCCACGATTCGTTGGCCAGCAGCACCGCTGCCGCGCCATCTGACAAACCGGTGGAATTGCCCGCGGTGAGCGTGCCAAGTCCGGATGACTTGTCGAACGCGGGCTTGAGCGACGCGAGCTTTTCCATCGTCGTATCGGGGCGCAGGAAACCATCGCGCTTGAGGCCGCGGAACGGCACCACCAGATCCTCGAAGAAGCCGGCTTCGTAGGCGGCCGCCAATTTACGATGACTCTCCATGGCCAGACGATCCTGATCCTCGCGACCGACGTGCCATTCCCGGGCCATCTTCTCGCAGTGATCGCCCATCGACATGCCGGTGCGCGGCTCGGCGACGCCGGGAAACGAGGGTTTCAATTCGCGCAACGAAAAACCGCGCACGGCGGTTTTCAGCTTTTCCATCGGCGTCTTGGCACGATTGACCGCCAGCAGGCGCTTGCGCAGACGCTGGCTGAAGACGATCGGCACATCGCTCGTCGTATCCGAGCCACCAGCAATACCCGCCTCGATCTGACCGGCGGCGATCTTGTTGGCGATGATGATGGCGTTATCCAGCGACGTGCCGCAGGCGCGGGCGGTGGTGATGCCCGGGGTCGTCGGTGCCAGGCCGGAACTCAGCAGGGCTTCGCGGGCCAGATTCCACTCCGAGGAGTGCTTGATCACCGCACCCATCGCCACTTCACCCAGTTCCACGCCATGCAGCCCGAATCGCTCGACCAGGGAACCCAGCACCTTCACCGACATGCCGAAGTTGCCTACGTCCGCATACGCCGTGTTGTTGCGACAGAACGGGATTCGCACTCCGCCGATCACACCGACGCGCTGCTGCGTGTTTTCCATAGCCTGACTGTCCAGATACGCCTGATCCGGCAAGGCTAACCCGCTCTGTGCCCTGACGAAAGCCCGGAATGGCGCCAAATGGGCAAATGTTAGACTTGCTTCCCTTTGTAGTAGATGGAATCACCACGTGGAAGCCGGCCCGCTGCAAGCCTTGCCCGCCGTTCTGGCCTTGGAACTGTCCCCCGGCGAGCATCCGCAACGCCTGAGCCTGAGCCGCGATGAGGCCGCCGAGCTGGCCGCATTGGTCGCCGAGGATCTGCGTGCCCTCGTTCCGCAGATCACACAAGCACGGCTGGCGCTGACCGGTGCGCTGTTCGACGCGGTCGAATTGCTGCGCCCGGGCTTCCCCGTCTGGGCCACGCTGGACGAACTCGCGCGCCGCGTGCCGCGCGGCCAGTTGGAGAATGTCGTGGCCTTCGGCAACCACGACGGCCACATGCCCGCCCAGTCGCTGGAGCCGGACCCGGCTTACGCCGATGGCCCGATGCGCTTTTTGCCACTGAGTCTGCTCGTGCCTGAAGCATTGGCCGAAGAGCTGTCCGAACGCCTGGAAGTGGAACTCGTCGGCCGCGGCGAAGCCGGCACACGCACCGCGGACTGGTTGATGCGCTGTTTCGGCGCACGCCTGGAACACGCGCGTTACCTCAGCCGCAACGACCTGATCGCACTCACCTGCGTGCAGTACGAACACGTCAACCTGGCTCCGCTCTGGCAACTGCTGGAAGCGGCCATGCTGACGCCGTATCGCGCCGAAACCACGCTCAGCGCACGCGGATTGGCCTGGCACTACGCCGACGGCAAGGTCTCCGCGCAATCGCCCGCGCAGTGGCTTGCCACCCAAGGCGGCGATAACACTGAGCGCAGCCATGCTTTCGCGGGCATCGTGTTCGAATTGCGCCAATACGCCGCGCTGCTGCACGCGCATGGCCTGTCCATGCAACTCGATGCCGCGCAAGGTGGCGATGTCGAACATGGCGAGGGCTGGCTGGCGGAAATCCTGGCGTCGACCGACAGCGCGTACGATGCTCCCGCCTTGTTCGCTCACGAAGCCACGGGCCTGGGCGTGGTGGCCATTACCGTCGCGCAACGCGGACCGGCAGGCCGCGCACGCGTGCTCGCGCAGGGATACCCGCTGCATGCGGCGGCGCTGGGACCGATGGTCACCACGCTGGCCGATCGCTTCGGCATCGCCAGCGATCTGCACGCGCTGGGCCGCATTCAGCTGGATGAAAACGGCCACCTCGGCGCACCCGCGACCGCCTTGCACTGAGGCTCGACGGCTTTCGTCGCGTGCATAGGATGCAAACCGCACCCCGTCCGGCGCATGATGTGCGGGCCAATGCCATGACCGGTTGAGCCGGGGGATCGACGTGCCAAAGGTGACGCAGCCTATCGAAGGCCATTCGCCCCCCCTGCAACCGGGGTCGGAGCTGCTTGCGCACGTGGTGCAGAGCGTTCCCGCGCTCATTACCTATATCGGCCTGGACGAACGTTTCGTATTCGCCAACGAGGCTCACCGCCACTGGTTCGAGATCGACCCCCATCGGATCATGGGGCGCCTGGTCAGCGAAGTGCTCGATCCGGAAAGCTACCTGCGCGTGCGCGGCGCCCTGCTGCAAGCACTGGATGGCCACCCCTCCAGCTACGAGGGCGAGCTTTTCAATCGGCCGGAGCATCGCTACGTGCATGGCACGTTCACGCCCGACCTGGACCAGCACGGCAAGCTGTGCGGCGTACTCACTGTCTTTACCGACATCACCGAGCGGCACGCGCTGGAAGAGCAATTGCGCGACAGCGAACAGCGCTTCTCGCAAGCGTTCCAGCATGCGGCGGTGGGCATGGCGCTGATCCTGCCTGGCGGCCGCTATCAACGCGTCAATGCCGCGCTGTGCGAAATGCTCGGCTACAACGAAACGGAAATGCGCGCCATGACCTGGCGCGACGTGACGCACCCGGACGACCTGATCGCAAGCGACGCCCTCGCCTCGCAAATCGCCAACGGCAAGCGCGAAGCTTTCCAGACCGAGAAACGCTACATCCATCGCGACGGACATGTCGTGCACGTGCTGCTCAGCGTGTCGCTGGTGCGCAGCGAATCCGGGCAATTGAATTACTTCGTCAGCCAGGTGCAGGACATCACCAAGCGCAAGCAATACGAAGAAGCGCTGTTCCGCGAGCGCCAGCTCGCGGAAGTCACCCTGAACTCCATCGGCGATGCCGTCTTCACGACGGACGTCGCCCTCAACATCACCTCGCTCAATCCGATTGCCGAGGCGATGACCGGCTGGTCCAGCGGCGACGCCAAAGGCAGCCCGCTCGACGACATCTTCCGCGTGCGCGACATCAACAATCGCCAGCCGCTGGAAAACCCCTTGCGCCTGGCCATGCGACGCAACGCGCTGGTCGATTTCTGCGGCAGGGCGATCCTGCTTCACCGCAACGGCTTCGAGACGCCGATCGAAACATCCGCCGCACTGATCCACGACCATGCCGGCAACGTGACGGGCGGCGTGCTGGTCTGCCACGACATCAGCGAGAACCGCACGCTGGCGCTGAAGATGATTCAGCTTGCACAGCACGACACGCTGACCGGCCTTCCCAACCGCAGCCTGCTGTACGCGCGCATCGAGCAGGCGACCTCGATGGCCACGCAACGCCATCGTCAATGCGCCTTGCTCTACCTCGACCTCGATCACTTCCGCCGCATCAACGATACGCTTGGCCACGGCGTGGGCGATCAGGTCTTGCAGGCGGTGGCGCAGCAGATCCGCGGCGCGCTGCGCGACAGCGAAGACCTCGCTTTCCGCTATTCCGGCGACGAATTCGTCGTATTGCTTCCGCGTGTGGACGGCGCCGAAGAGGCCGCCAATTTCGCACAGAAGTTGCTCGACGCATGCACGCACACGCGCGTACCGCACCTGCCGCCGCTCGATATCCGCTGCAGCATCGGCATCAGCCTGTTCCCGAACGATGCCACCGAACCGGACGCATTGGTGCGCACCGCCGACGCCGCCATGTACGAAGTGAAGATGCAGGGCCGTCACGGCTACTGCTTCTACGCGCCGGAAATGAGCCAGCGTTCCGCCGCCAGCCAGCGCATCGAAAACGTGTTGCGCCACGCGCTGGCCCACGGCGAACTCTCGCTGCAATATCAGCCTAAAGTCGATGCCATACACGGTCACATCGTGGGTGCCGAAGCCTTGCTTCGCCTGCAGGTGGACGGAGTGGACCTGTTTGTGCCCGACCAGTTCATTCCCGTCGCGGAAGACACGGGCCTGATCGTTTCGATCGGCACCTGGGCGCTGCGCGAAGCCTGTCTGCAGGCACGCGCCTGGCAGCGCGAGGGTTGGGCGATCCCCGTTTCAGTCAACGTGTCGCCGCTGCAATTCCAGTATGCGGGCTTCTACGAGCGTCTCGACGCGATTCTCAACGAAACCGGTCTCGATCCGCACCTGCTCGAACTCGAGCTGACCGAGCGAACGATGATGAGCGGCGGCGACGGCACCATCCGTCTGCTGCGCCGCATCCGCCAGCGCGGCGTGCGCCTGTCGCTGGACGACTTCGGCATGGGCTACAGCAGCCTTTCCTACCTCAAGCACTTTCCCGTCGATGCCTTGAAGATCGATCGCGTGTTCGTGCGCGACATCACGCTGGATGCCGAAACTGCGGCGATCACCAGCGCGATCATCGACATGGCGCGCAGCCTCAACAAGGATGTGATCGCCGAAGGCGTGGAAACGGAAGTGCAAAGCACCTTCCTGCGCGAAGCCGGTTGCTCGCAGATGCAGGGTTTCCTGTTCGGCGCTCCCATGCCGGCAGCGAAATTCCAGGAACGCCTGGCCGAACAGCCCGCCTGAAGCAACCCTCCTTACACGACAACCCCCTCTCCCCTCCGGGACACACGGGGAGAGGGAACAAGTCGCGCATGCCAGTTTAAGGACGCATCGCGCCCTTCAAATCATCTGCTCATACATCAGGTAATGACATTCGGACATGCCCAACTCCTGATAAGTACGCTGAGCCCGGCGATTCTCGGTTTCCACATAGAGCCGCAAGCCCACCGCCCCCGACGCCGACGCGCGTTGCGCTACATCGGCATACAGGGCACGAAACACACCGCCGCGACGCGCTTCGGGTGCCACGTACACGCTCTGGATCCACCAGAAATCGCCGTTGCGCCAATCGCTCCACTCGTAGGTCACGAGCAGACAGCCCACCGCCTGGCCATCCCGCTCGGCCACCATGTAGAACCCGCGACGCGGCTCGTCGAACACAGCGGTCACGCCAGGCATCAGCACCTTCATATCCAGGCGCTTCTCCTCGGTTTCCCACGCCATGGCCGCATTCCATGCTGCGATGTCCGCAATATCGCCGCGTTCTGCGCGGCGGATCGTCAATGTCGACACGGTTTGAACTCCCGTTGAATCGTTACGGTTTGCGCCGCGTACGCGACGCACCCAGTTTGCGCGTCAGCGTATTGCGGCCGACGCCCAGTGCCGTCGCGGCGTGCTGGCGGTGTCCTTCGTTGGCGGCAAGCGCGGCTTCCAGCAGCACGCGGTCGAGCGACTCGCGCGCACGCGTGTGGATGTCGGCCTCGCCATCTGACAGCGCGCGATCGGCCCAGTCGCGCAACGCATCGGTCCAGTCGCCGCGCTGCGTCTCGGATGAAGTGCCAAGATCGGCCGGCAGGATTTCGTTGCCGGATGCAATCACCGCCAGACGCCTGCACAGATTTTCTAGCTCTCGCACATTGCCCGGAAAATCGCGTTGACTGATGGCCTTGAGCGCCGCCTTGGAGAAGCGCTTGGGTGGCAGCTTCAATTCTTGCGCGACGCTGACCAGAAAGTGCTGCGCAAGCAAGGGAATGTCGCTGCGACGTTCACGCAGCGGCGGCAGTTCGATACGCACGACATCCAGGCGATGCTTGAGATCGGCGCGGAATTGTCCCGCGGCGACGCGCGCATCCAGATCCTGATGCGTCGCAGCGATGATGCGCACATTGCATCGAATCAGTTCGCGCCCGCCGACACGATAGAACTCGCCCTCGGCCAGGACGCGCAACAGTCGCGTCTGCAGGATCAGCGGCATGTCGCCGATCTCGTCGAGGAAAAGCGTGCCGCCTTCGGCTTGTTCGAAACGTCCCGCGACGCGACGCGTTGCGCCGGTAAACGCACCGGCTTCGTGCCCGAACAACTCGCTCTCCAGCAATTCGCTGGGGATCGCCGCCGTGTTCAACGCCACGAACGCCTTGCCGCGGCGCGCGCTTTCTTCGTGCAGCGCACGCGCCACCAATTCCTTGCCTGTTCCGGTTTCGCCCGTGACCAGCACATTGAGATCGCTGGCCGCCACGCGGCCGATCAACCGGAACACCTGGCGCATCGGCGCGCTTTCGCCGAGCAAGGCATGCGAAGGTTCACTGGCGATCTGCGGCGTCGCATCCGCATGCGGAACGTCCGCCAGGGCACGTTGCACAGCGGCGAGTGCCTGATCAAGGTCGAAAGGCTTGGCGAGATAATCCACAGCGCCGGCCCGATATGCGGCGGCAGTCGTCGCGACATCGGTGTAGGCGCTCATCACGATCACCGGCCCGATCTGGCGTGCGCGCAGTTCTTCCAGCAAAGCCAGGCCGCCCTCGCCCGGCATGCGTACATCGGTAACCAGCAAAGCCGGCGTGGCATCGCGCAAGGCGTCGCGCACGCTTGCCGCATCGCCGAATTCGCGCACGGCCAGTCCCGCGTCGCGCAAAGCCTCGGCGAGAACGAAACGCACGCCGCGATCGTCGTCGACGATCCAGATGCCGGGAGTATCGGAGTGTTTAGCCATCGGAGCGCCCCGCAACGTCGGCCAACGCAGGTGAGCGCGGCGGCAATGGTAGATAGAGCGAGAAGATCGTTTCACCAGGGCGGCTGACGTAACGCAATTCGCCGCCATGTTCGTACGCGATCTCACGCGAGAGCGCGAGGCCAAGCCCCGTACCGTCCGCACGTCCGGAGACCAGTGGCTCGAACAGCGTGTCGCGCAGCGCGGCGGGCACGCCAGGGCCGTCGTCGATCACATCCAGCCGCAAGGCGCTGCGGAACATGTGGTCGCCAAGCCGTACTCCATGCTCCACGCGGCTGCGCAAGGTCAGCGTCTTTGCGCCGGCTTCGATGGCATTGCGCGCAAGGTTCAACATCACCTGTTGCAGGCGATCGGCATCGCCGTGCACGTCGGGCAGGCTCGGATCGTAGTCATGACGCAGGCGGGGCGGCGATGGTTCGGCCTGGATCAGCTCGCTCAAGCGTTCAAGCAACTGATGCAGATTCACGTCGCCCAGACGCGGCGCGCCATCGTGATGCAACAGCCGATTCGCCAACGTCGCCAGCCGATCCGCTTCCGCGATGACCAGGCCTGCAAGCGCGCGCATATCCGCATCGTCCAGACGACGCTGAAGCAATTGCGCAGCGCCGCGCAAACCGGCGAGCGGGTTCTTCACCTCGTGCGCAAAGCCGCGCAAGGTCGCCGACAACGGCGACACCGCAGAAGCGGGCTCCGCGAGCGCATGCACTTCCACCAACAAGCTGTCGGCATCGAGCGGCTGCAACGACACATCCACCCGCAACCCGCCGCTCTGAATTCCCGTCAGCGCCACGCCACGACACTGCACGGAACGCTGCTCGGCAAGACTGCGCACTGCCTGCTCAGCTACGCCGGCTTCGGGCAGCAGCCCGGCCAACGATTGGCCCTGCGCATGCCGAAGCCCCAGCCCCAGCAACTCCGCCAGCGCAGCATTGATCCACTGCACCCGCAGGTGCCCGTCGACCACCGCCAATCCGGTCGCCATCTGCTCCGCCCAGCTCTGGAACGACTGCTCGCTCATTGCACCATCATGGACAATGCGCTGGTTTGGTGCAAATGGGGCGTGATGAGACTCGCGTGTCAAATCACTTGGGTGGACAGAACTCCAAAGTCTGTATGTGCCTGCACATACTTTGATACGCCCCCGATTCCGTAGACACCTGATAGTGTCTCAACCTCGTTGCGGATCTAAGGGTTAAATATGCTGCGGTAATCGCCCACGAATTGCGCCAACGAGCTTGGCTTCCTGCGCAATATCCGCTCGACCATGGCGCTTGACTGATCCCCAGGAATTTCGGAATCTGCCGCGGAGACTGCGAAGGCCTCGACCAGCCAATCTGGCATTCCGAACTTTTTTAGGCTCTCTATGAAGTCCGTTGCCGACACATCCAGGTATTTGATCGGCCGACCAAGCACGCTGGAAAACACCGCCGCTTGGGCATGACCGTCCAGTAATTCCGGACCATTGAGATCATAGGTCTGTCCGCTGTGCCCCGGTTCGGTGAGAGCGGCGATCGCAACGGCCGCGACGTCGCGGGCATCGAGCCAGGCGATTTTCTTGGCGGCCGGTCCCATGGTAAAAGCACCTTGCTTGATCTGGGCCGCACTACCAAAAAGGTTCTGCATGAAGAAATTTCCGCGCAGAATCGTATAGGGGATGCCGCTCTCTTTGATCTGTCGCTCAGCCTCACGATTCCAAACAGAGAAGCCGACATTGTGATGCTCGGCTATCTTGCCCGACAGCTTCACGACGCGGTTGACGCCGACCCTTTTCGCTTCGGCCAGAAGCCGCTCTTCCTGCCGACTCGCATAAGGCGAGCCAGGCGTTACCAGGAACAGAGTATCGATACCTTCGAACGCGGCAGCTATGGTCTCGAGATTCTCGAAATCAAGAACGACGCCCTCGATGCCTGTCTGCTGAAGTGCCGACGCTTTCTCTTGCGTGTGAAAGCCTGCGCGCGCAGTGACCCCATGTTTGGATAGCTGCGTAACCACATGCTGCCCGACCTTACCGCCGGCTGCCGTAATCAAGATTTTGGGGGGCTGGTTTGTCATGATCGTATCCTTGTGTCGTGGGTAGTGCCGCTTCGCGCGCGTGTTACTTGCCGGCGGCCGGCACAGACTTGCGCAACACGTAAGGCATCGAGTTGGAGCTGCCCGCGATCTGAGCGGTCTCTTTCATGAGAGCAACGATCTTGGGGTTTTCGCGCGCTGCAGTGACGGCCTCGCGACTTTCCCACTGGCCGTAATTAACGATCTGTGTGCGATCAAGGCTCAGGTGGAAGTTGAAGGAGAGAAAGCCAGGCACATGCCGAACGATCTCCTCTGCGGAATACACCAAGTAGTTCAACACTGCTTCGGCGCGCTCGGGCGCAACCGTATAGGTGTTGATCGTCGTGATTTGGCGAGAATTCGGATCGAGCGTTGTAAGGCGGTCGCTCGCGTCTGGGGCGGATCGAGAAAGGCTAGACATCGGTAACTCCGTTCATTTGCCGCAGGGCTCGCTAGAGCCAATGCCGAAATGTTAGGGGCCGACTTTGATACGGTATATAATTAAAACGCCAAAAGACGTTATCAGTAGTCCAAATATATGGACCCCTTTCTAGATCTCATCCAACTACTGAGGCCGCGCGCGACGCTATGGGGCGGCACTGATGGCGCCGGCCGATGGGGTTTGGCGTTTCACAAAAGGGATGATCTTCTGTTCTGCTGGGTAGAACGCGGGGAATGCCAACTCGTTCGCCCGCAGAAGACGCCTGTTCGCCTGCAGACTGACGACTTCGTCCTGATCCGTACTTCAACGCCGTTTACGCTCACCTCGGACCCAACTGTTGAGCCCCAAGACAGCGAGACGATGACTGGCGTGACAAAGGGCGCGCGACGCAAGCTCGGCGAGGGCGCAGAGCTTCCGGTTACGCTGCACGCGGGCAAGTTTGTGTTCGATACGGCTAACGAAGACCTTTTGACGGACCTGCTTCCGTCACTGGTTCATATCGCTGCAGGCGATGCGTCCTCATGGCGCGTGCGCACGTTGCTAGAGATGAATGAGAGGGAGTCCTTGCAACCCGGACCAGGCAATGAGTTCATCATCGCCCGGTTAATGGAGCTGATTCTCGTAGAAATACTTAGAAACCATGGACTGACAGCGGGCCAGGAAGCAGCAGGAATGCTTGCCGGCCTAGCCAACCCAATCACCGCGCAAGCGCTCTCGGCGATGCACCGCGAGGTCGCACATGACTGGACTGTTTCTAGTCTGGCGAAGCACTGCGGCGTGTCGCGTTCTAAGTTTGCAACTCTCTTTCCCAAGGTTGTCGGCAAGGGGCCAATCGAATATCTGATACGTTGGAGGATGGCTCTTGCAAAGGATGAATTGCGGCGGGGAACGCAGAGCATCAGCGAGATCGCCTTTAATGTTGGCTTTCAATCCGCGAGCGCATTCAGCACGGCCTTTTCCCGAGTCGTAGGGTGCTCGCCAAAGCGCTACGCCCTTTCTGTCCGTAGCGGCCAATAAGTAATTTAGTGCTCTAAATTGCTTTGCTAGCTTTCTCGGCAGCAATCGAGATGAGTGCAACAAGCTTCTTGTCGAGGCTCAGCCCTACGTTCGTCACTTCTGATCTGCCAAATTTCCCAAATAGGGAAGATGGAAGATCGAACTCAACTCGAGTTGTGCGTGCATCAACGTGATCAGTTTCACAGTAGGTCATGCCAGTTGTCAGAAAAGTATCGGGCTTGAAAAGGACTGGATCGGGGTGCATTGCCACATAAGCGGCTGCGGCTGTGAGCGCGCGCTTGTCCTTGTCCGTGCATTGGATGAAGGTCTTAGATGTCGACAACGCCCCGAGTTGAAAGAGAGCAGCTCTCATGTGAACAGCCAATTGATGCTGCGATAAGTTCAGATCACTTGAACCCAGCGCGACCATCGAATATCGGACTTCGGACAAGGCGTCATGGGCCGCGTTTGTCTCCGCAATCCCTCCCATGGTCCTCGCTCCAACACCAAGGCCCTCGTAAAAGCCAACAGCGGCACTCCCAAGTGCAAGCGCGATCGCGGCCAAGGACCACAGTGCAACTTTCGTCCCCTTCTTCATGACGTCCCCCTTTGAAGTCATTGCCACTGAAATAGCGCACCCTAGGCGGTCGTGGATATGTCCGCCATGGGTCGAAAGCGGACCGTAGCTTACGCGCTCTATTTCAAGCCCAAAGCGGTAGGGTGCTTCGGCTGATAGAGCCCTATATCGCCTCCACCTGGAAGCCGAATCTTTACGATGGAGCCCCATCGGGCCTCCTGTATCTCCGTGCATTCAACGTGCTTCTTTGCAAGCGACGCCATCTCGGCTTTCAGATCGTCGCACATGAGATAAAGCTCGTGAACGCCATTCTCATCGGATGGATGCAATGCGGCTTCTGAGGGTGGCAGGGCAAAAATAAGCCAGCCATGACCTGCGTCTACCGAACGCAGCCCGAGGACATCGCGGAAAAATGCGCGGTCCGCATCGGCGTCCTTGCTATAGACAACCATGTGAGCACCGATAATCATTTTTGGTCCTCCTCAGTAGCATCTTTGGAATATCCGCTTCGGGTCGAAGGCGGACGCTACCGCAAAGCAGTCCGAAGACTGGCCGCCAACTCAATTCGCTCCTCTGTGGTGTAGGGCACTTTCTGCCCCGCATGCAATCCATCGTTTGAGTAGCGAGGAAATACATGAAGATGGTAATGCCATACATCTTGATTGCCGGCCGGACCGTTGTGTTGGCGAGTGGATATTCCTTCACACCCGAACGCATTTTGCATGGCGTGTGCTAGGCGACGCGTGACACGAAAGAAGTCGCTGCCAAGGTCATCCGGAATGTCCAACACGTTTTCATAGTGGCCCCGAGGTACTACCAAGCAGTTGCCTTTTATTCCAGCGTAGTGGTGAGTCGGAACCAAAGCGAACACGTTGGCATCCACCAAGACAACGGCTGATTCTGGCGCAGGCGACGGAAGCGCCTCAGCAATACCGCAGAACGGACACTCGTATCCGGGTGGAGCATTCTTCATAAGGCCTAACGCTTGAGTTAAGCGGCGCGCGGATAGCGCGTCCGCTTGGACGATGAGTTAGAGCCCAAGCGCAGATTTGAGCTCGCGCTCCGGCTTATAAGGGCGGCGCTGAGGGGAATTGACTACGCCTGGCACACAGATATTCCTTAGAAATTTCAGGTTCCTCGCGTTGCGCAGCGCCGGGTTGCGATTCAGGGCGATACCAAATAGAAAAGTCTCCAAGAACTCGATGTCCCGGTGCGGATTTTTTGAAGGCTTTGCATATTTGCCGGACGAAGTTTCTTTGGCAAGAAAGAATAATTGGGCTTTTACGCCAACTTTATTGACGATGGCAGGATTGTAGTGATTGATCTGATGAGCGCCCAAAGACTCATCTTTGAAGGTCCTCTTCGTAGTGAGGCCCACATACCAAGGAAGCGCCCCCCGCCTGGCTTTAACTGAAAAAACGTAGCAACCACATGCGGACGAAAGCCCCGGTGAAGTTGAATCAACGGATTGCCAGAACGCTTTTTTTGCTGCAATAGATGTATCAATTAGCCCTTTGATACGAGGAATTTCGAATGGACCATGTACAGAAAAGTTCATGAGATTTCCCCTGATAGGCTCTAACGCCTGAGTTAAGCGGCGCGCGGTACGCGCGTCCGCTTGGATGAATTGTTAGCCATATGGCTGCCAGACACCACTAACATAAGAATAAAGTTGCGTCGTAAGGGGATGGTCGTTAGTGCTACCCACCCTTGCACATAGTTGATGTAGTTCTTCAATGCCTTGAGCGTTTGCGGCATCTGTGAAGGCAAGGATGTCTCTGGCTGGAAGCGCTGCAATAAAACCATTGGGCGCCAGATGGGCACACGACTGCACCCAAAAGCCGTCAAATAGAACGAGACTTGCTTCGAAGTTGCCGCCCATTAGAACTGCATAGATATTGCCATATGGTTGAACCTTGACCTTTGTCTGAGCCATGGCTGCAAGGTTGTAGATGGCTTTTGAATGAAGTTCTTCCGAAGTAATGCCGGCCGCTGATAGATGGCGGTGTTGGATGTAAGTAAAACTATTGCCGGTGTCTACGATATAGGCGGCCGCCAGCGAGGGCGCAACCTTTTTCATGACGGGACTATTGGCAAGATCCAAGGTCATGGCTGGCGCGTCATCAATTGGGAGCGTGGCCTTAACGTAGGCAATTGCTCTGAAGCAGAAGTCACGATCGGGAGTGTTCATGCTTTTAATGGCTAACGCCTGAGTTAAGCGGCGCCGGAGGCGTCCGCCTTGAACGAGTTGTTAGACGTCAGTAGCGTCTGGATTTTGCTCTGACGTTGACGGTGTGGGCTTTGGATATGCAAACACAGCCAGGAACGGAGCGAAGCGCATTAGAACCAACGCCACGGTGATGTGTAGACAGCCTTGTAGGAAAAAGCCAAACGGTTGAGTTGATGCGGGCGTGTAATAGCCGCGCATTCCGTTGAAGGCCGCGAGAAAGTGCTCAAGACCCATGACAAAATTCCAGGCGCCGATGACCCTTAATGCGAAGCAAAACCATTGGAACGATGTCATAGACCTCTCCCTGCTGATGACTAACTACCTAATAGACGGACGACGACGTCCGGTTATACATCCTTGCCGCCTTTCTGAACGCGGCCGATAAACGACTGATTCCGCACAACTCTATCGACTCGACGTCCGGCTAACAATCTGCCGCAAAGACGGCGTGGCCACGACTGCTTTCCAGCTAGTGTCTAGGTCTTTGACCCCACTGGAGCGACCGTCATGGGGACTAGTGTCCGAATCCGCCAACGCCCCTCGCCTGATGGACCAGGTATCCATTGTCTGTCGGCGGCGACACCTAAGTCGCCGTACTGAAGAGGCTTACCGGTTCTGGATACGCCGATACATTTATTTTCACGCGAAGAGACATCCTTCTGACGTTGGTCCGACGGGCATCGTCGCTTTCGTCAATGATCTCGCGGCTCGGCAACAAGTAGCTGCGTCCACTCAATCCCAAGCGTTCAATGCTTTGCTTTTTCTGTATCGGGACGTACTCGACATACCGATTGGGTCATTAGTCGGCTTGCGCCGCATCCAACGGATGCAGCGGTTACCGGTCGTCTTGAGCATGGAGGAGGTGCGCTCCATCCTTCTGCACATGGTTGGAACCCCGCGTCTTATTGCAGAGCTACTTTACGGCACAGGCTTGCGGGTTACGGAGGCCATGACACTGCGTATTAAGGACATAGATTTTGGAGCACGCACGATCACCGTTCGCGCGGGCAAAGGCGGCAAGGATCGCACAACGTTACTGCCCTCCAAGCTTCGGGAGCCCCTGCAGAGGCACGTGATCCGAGTCTTGGCGCTGCACAAGCAAGACTGCTTGCAGGGGTGCGGCTACACGCCCTTGCCGGGAGCACTCCATCGCAAGTACCCACGGGCCTCTCGTAGCCCTGCATGGCAGTTCGTCTTTCCCTCGAAAGCGGTCCGCGCCTGCCCTGAAACGGCGAGGCAACTTCGCTGGCATGCGTCCGAGACTATGGTTCAACGTGCCTTCCGAACCGCACTGGGCCTTGCTGAGGTCCGCAAGCACGCGAGCGTACACACCCTTCGGCATTCGTTTGGACCCACCTGTTGGCCGATGGAACGGATATACGGACCATCCAGCTGCTACTAGGTCATCGGAGCCTGAAGACCACGATGATCTATACCCATGTTGAGCAGTCCGTCCGTGATACGACCAGCCCACTAGACCGGCTTTAGTGTCGTTCCATTGAACATACTATGGGGTTATATCGAGTCACTTTTGCAAATTTGCACAATGCGTAACTCATTGAGCCAAAAGAACACGTACAGACTATGCGTCTTAATAGACGCCATAGTCTGTATCGGCAGGGGGTTATATGCACAAACTATGGGGTGCTAAAACGTACAGACTTTGGAGAAGCGTCTCTTCGATCGCATGATTGACGACTTCATACAAAGCTTGCCGAAACAACGAGCTCCAACTCACGCATGCAGTCAGCGCCACCTCTCTCGCTGACTGCATGCGTCCACGTTGTTTGAGTGCGGTTCAATGACGCTTCGAAAACGCTCGTTAACGCACGAATTGGCGGCCGGATCCGGATTTCTTCAAAAGTCGATTGACAGCGTCCGCTCCGGGGAAATTGGATTGCAGGCAATTAGGCGCGGCCTGTGCAATCGATTCACCCGCGCTTTGCTTCACAGGGGTTGCTAGAAAGGCGTGCATCTCGCCCTGGTGCGGCCCGCTGCATACGATGGCCATGCCTCCGATTTGTCCGCGGTTGTTGATCTTGGCGGCGAAGGTCGCGAACAGGTTGGAACTGGCAGGGAACAGCGTGTTGAGGTCGGTCATCACGCCGTTCTGCCAGATGAAGGCATGAGACCAGAAGAAGTTGGCGTTCCACTCACCCCCCACTACCTGGCCCTGGTTGTTGTTGCCGAAAGCTAGGCCCGCGGCATCTCCGGGCAGCAGTCCGAGCACTGTGGTGAGTTTGGTGGTGCCTGTGCCTTTGACAATCTGCCAAATCGCGCCAGTTTGGGTAGTTCCGTCAGCACTACCGACGGTTCCAACAATTTGGCCTTCGTCGTTGATGTTCTCAGCGAAGCCGCCGGTTCCGAGGTCCGCAAGCGCAGACGCAGTGCGGTTTTCCCACAATATCCCGTGAATGGGCCCGCTGCAGTTTCCCGAGTAGCCGACGGCCTGACCGCGATTGTTGATCCAAAATGCGAACCCGTCTGGATCATGATCTACCGTAGGCAGAGCGTGGGCGTTGCCGTTTTCCCACAACACCGGCAATTGAACCCGATTATTGACGGTCCCCGCCTGACATGAGGGGTCCACGGCACCGTTTTCTGCCATGCCAACGATTTGTCCAAGGTTATTAATCGCGCTCGCCTCCCCGTTATTTCCGCCTAGTGTTGGGAGGGCGCTCATATGGAAGGGCTGCCAAAGAAACGGAAGACACGTAAGGTGAGTGCCGAATCCGCAAATGTCTTCGCCGTTCGGGTCTGGGACAGCCGTTTCGGAATCACCCACTACCTGTGCGAAGTCGTTGATCTCGCCAAAGTTCATCCAGCTGTTCGGTCCGCCAAGCGTGCCGAGATCGACGTAGTATCCGTCGACGTTTATCAGTGCGCGTCCGTTTAGAGGTACCCCGGATAACGAATCCCCCTGCCCCGGCAGAAAGTTCCCAGCCATGATCTCCGACCAGCCCTCATCGTTGACGGACATGATCATCGAATAATTGTCATTCTTCGGAACGCCCAGATCGGTCACTTGGTAGCTCACCTGAGCGAAGGCATTGCCAAAGCAAGTCAGAGCAAAAATCGTAGCGCACGGCATCCAGAGATTGCGTAGCTGCTTGAACATGTTCATATTTTTGCCTCCCACGAAGTTTCAGTCCCAGCCCCCAGGTTCCTGACAACGCAGCGTTACAGGCGAGCGCCAGCCGGACGGATCTCGCTCATAACAACCAGTACACTGATACAACTGGTTATATTATGCAACTGGTTTTAAAGTCGTAGAATGGGGCTGGAATGTCCATTCAAGTTGGAAGCAGCGTGCGCACGAGTCATAGATCCGAATGCGTCATCAACCAAACGGTCGAAGTGCTTGGCGATCAATGGACGTTGCTCGTCATCCGCGACATCGTTTTCGTTAACCGAAGGCATTTCCGCGAACTCCTGACCCAATCTTTGGAGGGAATCGCATCGAATATCCTTGCCGACCGACTTCGAAAGCTTGTCGAACAAGGGATCATTACCAAGTCCGATGACCCGACCCATAAACAGAAAGCGATTTACAGCCTTACGGAGAAAGGCATCGCGCTGGTTCCTCTTCTGTTGGAAATGGCTGCATGGGGAGACGAGTATTTGCCCACTTCCAAGTTGCAGGGTCTGGCTCGCACCTTGAAAGAAGGTGGGCCTGAACTGCGCGCAGAATTTATGGATGAACTTCGGAAAACACATCTTCCGGCATCAGCATGAGCTGCTGAGCTACTGCCGGCTTCACAGACACCGAGTTCAGGTGTGATGGTGAGCCGGAATGGGCCGCTCACGACCCTGAGGAGTCATCCGACGTCTTGACCTGGCCGCCATAAAGCCGCCGGTCGGAGCTTTACCCACGCTCGGCATGCGCAGTTTGGTTCGGAGCGGTAGAGGAGCTACGTGCGATTTGCGCGCGTGGAGTCATCCGCTTGCAAATCACCCTTGTGCGCCATACAGTGAACCATATGGTTCACTATCAAACCCGACTCGACACAACGTTCGCCGCGCTCTCCGATGTCACCCGACGCGGCGTGCTGGAGCAGCTCGGGGGGTCAGACGCCTCCATCACCGACCTTGCCCAAAGGTTTCACATGACCCTCACGGGCATGAAGAAGCACGTCAGCATCTTGGAGCAGGCGGGGCTCGTGATTACGGAGAAGGTCGGGCGCGTACGAACCTGCAAGCTCGGACGACGCCGGCTGGAAGAAGAGGCCGCCTGGATCGAGCAGCACCGCCAACTCTGGAGCGCGCGTTTCGACGCGCTGGACGAGATTGTCGAGGACTTGAACCGCAAGGAGAAGGCAAATGCCAGAAGCAAAAGAAAGTAGTTTCGCCGCCATGAACCGCACCGTTGTGCAGCGCAAGTCCGACCGCGAACTCGTCGTGACGCGAACGTTCAATGCCCCCGCGCGCATCGTCTTCGAAGCGTGGAGCAAACCTGAATTGTTCACGCGTTGGTGGGTTCCGAAGTCGGTGGGCATGTCGCTGCTCTCGTGCGATATGGATATTCGCACCGGGGGCACGTATCGCCTCGTGTTCAGCCATCCGGCCTTCGATCAACCGATCGCGTTCTTCGGCACGTACAGAGAAGTAACGCCGCACAAGCGTCTCGTATGGACGAACGAAGATAGCGATCAGGGCGCCGTGACCACGGTGACCTTCGAAGAAAATGCCGGCAAGACGCTGGTCACCTTTCACGAACTTTACCCCACAGAAGCAGCCCTCGAAGAAGCCCTCGCCGGTTCGGCGGAAGGCCTGCCCGAACAGTTCGCGCAACTGGATGAGTTGCTCGCAGGCAGATCGTGACCGCACCGCGTCGACCGGCGCATGGAAAGGATGGCGATGAAACACACGATCACTGGCCGTGCTGGCCCATTCGGCGCCGCGTGAGGACGATATGCTCAGACGCGATTTCCTGAAGACTGCCATGGCGACCGCAGTGCTGACTTCGGTCCTTCCCGTTCAAGCCAAGAAGACTCTCGCCATGTCGAACGAGCATTTTGCTGACGTCAATGGCCAGCATCTCTTTTACAGCGTGCATGGCGCCGGCAAGCCGCTCATTCTTCTCCACGGTGGCATCGACCCTGACAGCTTCGGGAGCAATCTGGCCGAACTGGCCAAGGGCCGGCAGGTGATCGCCGTCCATCTCCAGGCACATGGGCGCACGCCAGACACTGACAGGCCACTGCGCAGTGAAACGATGGGCGACGACATAGCCGCCCTGATCGGCCATCTGAACCTCGGCAAGGCCGACGTCATGGGCTACTCGCTGGGCTCCAGCGTCGCGCTGCAGACCGCTATCCGCCATCCGGACGTGGTCGACCGGCTCGTGCTCGTGTCCGCGGCAATGAGGCAGGACGGCTTTTATCCGGAGGTGGTAACGGCCTTCAAACAGTTGGAGGCCAACGCTGCCACGCTCGGCCCTGGCGTCAAGGCATCACCGTTAGGGCAGACCTATCCCAATGTCGATTGGACCAACCTCTTCAGGAAGGTCGGTGACCTGACCAAACGCCCCTTCGACTGGAGCGCCGACGTCGCCAAGCTTCAGGCACGCACACTGCTGGTCTTTGCCGACGCTGACGCTATTCGGCCCGAACACATGGTCGAGTTCTGGAAGGCGTTGGGAGGCGGCCAGCGCGATGCCGGAATCGATGGCTCCCTGCGGCCCGCAAACGAGCTCGCAATCTTTCCGAACACCACCCACTACACGCTCCCCGTCGAGCCGATGCTGCCGGAGCTCGTCGGACGCTTCCTCGGATCTGCATTGAAGGCAGTAGGTTAGCCTTGTCCCTTTGCACACACTATGGGGTTATACCGGGTCACTTATCCTGCCGGGCAGCGCTCCTTATGCGGCGCGCTTTGTCGTGCGTATCGGGCATCGCGTGGCCATCGTGCTAGCCGAGAAAGTGGACTGGATCGAGGCGACCGGTGACTATGTGAGCCTGCACGTGGGTGATCAAGAATACTTGATGAGAGAACCTCTGCATCGGCTCGTCACGCGACTGGACCCCTCCAAGTTCCTCCGCATCCACCGCTCGACAATCGTCTGCGTGGATCGGATCGTCGAAATGCGCGCGCTTCCTAACAAAGACTGCATGCTTCGCCTACGCGATGGCACACCTCTGCGCGTCAGTCGAACTTACGGAGGAGCATTGCGTCTTGCTCTCGACGGACGAAGCCCGGCGAAAAATCCAACCTAAATGGCACAGGCAACCGGATAACGGCTCGTCGCATCCATCTACCGGTTTGGCGCACGTCGCTGCCATACGATTTGAGGCCCTGCCTATAGTCGTGAGCAACGCCCTCCGAGGCGGAGCGATCACACTCAGGGGGCAAAAACGTATGGATCAGCGTCAAACAAAGTGGGTTCGTGCTCGCATCAGCGATATAGCGGATTTCCTGATTGTTGTTCTTGTTTATCTGCTTTTCGTAAACGGGAGTGAAGCTTTCTTGCACCTGGTCATAGGCCAGCACCACGGTTGCCAGACGCTGATCGCCGTCGACTGAGTGTTGACTGGCGACCTGCATGAGGAGAAGCGACCGGTCGGCACGCGGACGCACAATCCGGGCTTCGATCAAATAGCGCGGATCGGAATACGAGTCGTCTCCCGAAGCCAAGCGCAAGAGATGATCAAGACCGGGATAACACGATGCCCCACCATCGCGGGTGACGCAGAGCCGAATTTTTCCTGGCAAGGGTTCCATCATCACGGGATCGGTAGTATCGGGGCCTTGCAAAGCCATGAAACGCCAGCTTGATTTAGCACCTAGAGACTGCGACAAGTCGATCGACGAGATGAGCCTGTCCTGCGAAGGGAGCGGCTTCACGTCCTGCGCGTGTGTTCCGCAAACGCCAATCGTCAGCAAGAAAGCTAAAAGCAAAGGCTGCAAGGTCACTGTCATTGTGGATTTTCCAATCTCTTCGGCTCTTAAGCATTGAGTAACGTCCGCTTCGGGTCGAAAGCTGTACGCCACATCACATGGCGCGGAAACGATGGCGGTACGCATCGCTGACGCGAAGCGGCTCGGCAATGCCGTGAAGCCAGACCAGCAAGCGACCATCTCCATCCGGCTTGACCTGCCGGATCGCCGACACGCGAACGATGGCGTTGCGGTGAACCCTCCAGAAGACTTCCGGATCGAGCTTGAACATCAGATCCTTCAGCGACGTCCGGATGAATGCGGAATCGGTGGCGGTGGCTACGCGGGTGTACTTTTCCTCGGACTGGAAAAGAACGACATCTTCGATGGAGATCATCCGGACGGTATCGCCGATGCTGGCGGTTATCCAGGTGATCGTCTCCGTTCGCGTCAACCGATCGGCAAGGCTGTCGATCAACGCCGTCAGATCGACTTGCGTTGCGGGCTGGCGGCTGCGCAGACGTGCCACCGTTTCGGTGAGTCGATCGGTGCGGATCGGTTTCAGCAGGTAGTCGATGGCGCCTGCGTCGAAGGCCTTCACTGCGAATTCGTCATAAGCGGTGATGAAGACGACCTGGGCTGGACTTTCAGCCTGCCGCGCTACCTCGAGGCCACCAAGTCCTGGCATACGGATGTCAAGGAAGGCAACGTCCGGTTTCTTCGATGTCCACGCGTCGAGCGCGCTGATGCCATTCTCGCATTCCGCGACGACGATCAGTTCCGGCCACAAGGTTGCCAGCATGCTGCGCAGCTCCGTTCGCTGCGGTTCTTCGTCTTCGGCGATGAGGGCTGTGATGGGTGCGGTCATGGGAACGTGAGCGGAATATGGATGCGTGCGCTCACGCCGCCTCCGGCACGTGATGTGATGTCGAAGCGCGCGCCTGTTCCGAAACGATCGCGGAGCTGGGCGCGAACATTCGCGAGACCCAAACCAGGCGCGGTGCCGGGCTGCAATCCCAGGCCATCGTCCTCGACACTCACGCTCAGGAAATCATCGGCGGTGCCGGCGATGATCGCGATCATGCCGGGGCCGGGTTTCGGCTCGATGCCGTGGGTCATCGCGTTCTCCACCAGCGTCAGCAGGATCAATGGGGGGAACGGCAGAGCCCGGACCTCGTCACTCGCGTCGACGTGAACCTCGATGCGACCAGCCGTACGGACATTCATGATCTCGAGATAGCCCAGGCAGAGATCGATCTGGCGACCGAGCGTGGCTTCCTCGATGCCTGTTGTGCGGATGCGCGGCAACGCGATACGCAGATACGCCGCAAGCGCGTCGATGGTTCTCGCTGCGCGCTCGGGTTCGCTGGCGATCAGTGATCGCACCGACGCTAACGTATTGAAGAGGAAATGCGGTTCGACCTGTGCCTGCAGGATGGCCAGTCGCATGTCGGCTGCGTTTCGCTCCACGCGCAGGTTTTCGATCTGACGGCCGGCTGCGAACTGCGCGACGCGTCGCCGCTCGCCGAGATAGTAGATCGCTGCGAAGCCGCCACCTGCGAGTATCAGGACAAAGACGGATGCATCGATGGTGGTGGCGAGAAAATTTGAAACAGCCTGTCCGAACAGACTGGTTTGCATGGGACGCCCGGAATAGGCCTGCATGAGATGGGCGTGATAGGCGCTCGCCCAGTCCAGGGCGACGACCCCGATCCAGAGCCCGAGCAAGATCGCCAGGATCACCAGCACGCGCTCCACGGCGGACGGAAAACGCCGATGCCGAATCAACGTGGCGAGCAAGGGGCCGGCCGAGACCGCAATCAGCGATGCGATGCAAGCCCTGAGTGCCAATCCAGGCCAGTCCTCCCATGCACCCATGCCCGACGCATGCCAGGTGGCATAGGTGCAACCGGCAAGGACCGCCAGCGGCCACAACACGATTCCCCGGCGCAGCAACCAGGGCCACGTGAAGGTGCGGAAGTTCTGGTAGAGCGTCCAGCTGCCGAGGTCCGACAGCACGCCTCGCGGCAGTCGGGCATGCAAGTCGTCGTCGGGCAATTCCATGCGTGACACGTTAGCAAAGCACACGCAATCGCGCACACGAACCATCCGCGCCTGGACCGTTTCATCGCATCGCCGGCCGGTTCCGTCGCATGCCCATGCCGCTGCACTCCTGCATGCCCTATATCTGTCGCACACACGACATCGGGAGAGGTCATGCAGATCAAGATTCTGGCGAAGTCTGCCGTTACGTTTGCGATCCTCATCGGATTCGCGACCCTGCCGTACCGCGCGCATGCGCAAACCGCTGCGCAGGCCACAGCGCAAGCCGAGCCATGGGTATCCACAGCGTGGCTGGAAAGCCACCTGCACGACCCGAACCTCGTGCTGCTGCAGGTCGGCGAAGAGTCGGAGTACAAGTCCGCGCACATTCCCGGCGCGCGCTTCGTCCGTCTTGCCGACGTCGCCGCCACATCGGGCGAGCTTTCGCTGGAAATGCCGACGGCGCCGGAATTGCGCCAGCGACTGCAGAGCCTCGGCATCTCCGACGGCTCCCGCGTCGTGGTGTACTTCGGAAACGATCAGGTCTCCGAGTCGACGCGGATAGTGTTCACGCTGCAATCGGCCGGACTGGGAGCGCATGCCAGCCTGCTCGACGGCGGTATGCCGAAGTGGCGCCGCGAGGGCCGCACCCTGACCGACCGGGCCACCGCAGCTACGCAATCGGGAACGCTGGCGCCCTTCAACCTTCAGCCGACCATCGTCGATGCCGCGTTCGTGCGCGCGCACGTCCGGCAACCGGGTTACGTGCTCATCGATGCGCGTGCCACGATGTATTACGACGGACTCGAAGAAAGCGGCGCGGATGGCCACCTCCGACGCGGCCATATTCCCGGTGCGCACAGCCTGCCCTTCAGCAGCATCACCAATGACGATCTGACCCTGAAGAAGCCGGCCGAACTGCTGGCCTTGTTCCGCAACGCCGGCGTCAAGCCGGGCGATCGGGTGATCGCCTATTGCCACATCGGCCAGCAGGCGACGGCGGTGCTGTTCGCGGCGCGTGCCGTGGGGATCGATGCCGTGCTGTACGACGGTTCATTCGAAGACTGGACGATGCGCGATCTACCGGTCGAGCTCTGACGATGCGCGCCCTCCGTCCCTATGCCGAACCCCATGCGACCGGCGTGTGCCTGGGCCTGGTGCTGCTCGTTTGCTTCGCGTTGACCGGGCAGGGGCTGGGAGCGTCCGGCGCATTTGCGAGCGTGGCGAGTGGTGTCATCGCGGCAGTCTCGCCGGAAACTGCCGTGCACAGCGCCTACTTCCGGAGCTATCTCCAGGACGGTTCGCCATGGACCGCCTGGCTTGTCGTCGAAATCATGGGTGTGCTGGTCGGCGCCGCCGCATCGGCTGCTCTGGCAGGACGAACACGACTGACCTTCGTCCGCGCCGTTCGTCCGTCCGGCGGCAGGCTGCTCGCTGGCCTCGCAGGTGGCATGTTGATGGGCGTCGGAGCAGCACTGGCGCGCGGCTGCACCAGCGGCCTCGCATTGAGTGGCGGTGCGATGCTGAGTGTCGGCGCCTGGATCTTCATGGTGGCGCTGTTCCTCGCCGGCTTCCTTGCCGCACCGCTCGTGCGCAGGCTCTGGCCATGAACGATCTGCTGATCGCGGGAGGCATCGGCATGGCGTTCGGCTGCGCACTCGAGTGCGCCGGCTTGGGCGATCCACCGAAGCTTGCCGGCCAGTTCTACCTGCGGGATTTCACCGTCCTCAAGGTGATGCTGAGCGCGATGCTGACCGCGATGCTCGGTGTCTTCTGGGGCGGGCGACTGGGCATGCTTGATCCCAGTACGTTCTACGTGCCCGAAACGTATCTGCTACCGCAACTCGTCGGCGGTCTGGTGTTCGGACTCGGCTTCGTGCTGAGCGGCTTGTGCCCGGGCACGTCCTGCGTGGCGCTGGCCAGCGGCCGCATCGAAGGTGCGGCGACGATGCTCGGGCTGTTCGCTGGCGTGCTGCTCGTCGGCTTGGCCTTCCCCGCGATCGAATCTTTCTACCGCTCGACGCCACACGGCCCGCTGACACTCCAACACCTCACCGGCCTACCTTACGGGGTCGTAGTCGCACTGGTCACGGTGGTCGCCGTTTCGATGTTGGCATGGATCGCGAAGCGGGAGGCTGCACGATGAGACTTATGCGGCGGTTGGGCTTCGGTGCGCTCGCATTGGGCCTGGCGGCACCTTTCGTAGGTGGCCCCTCTCGCACGCAGCAACGAGGGCTTGATCTGGATTCGATCGCCCGTGCGATCGACGAGGGCTCCGACCATGTCAGTGCGCGCCAGCTTGCGGAGTGGATACGCGATCGCCGGCCGGGACTTCGCGTCATCGACGTGCGATCGCCGGCCGAGTTTCACGACGACGCCATCCCGACGGCGGAGAACTTGCCGATCGACCAGTTAGCGAGGTCGCGCTTCGCCCCCGACCAGACCATCGTCCTTTACTCGCAGGAAGGGGCGCATGCCGGCCAGGCCTGGGTCATGCTGCGCGCGCTCGGCGTGACCCATGCGGTGTTCGTGCCGGGTGGCCTTGCCGACTGGCGCGAGGAGGTCATGAGTCCGCTGCTGCCGGCGAATGGCTCGCCTGCGGAACGTGCACAGATTGCGGAATTGAGCCACTACTTCGGCGGCTCTCCCCGGATCGGAGGAGAGCAGGAAGGCGAGGTTGCGGGTGCGGCGCAGACCGCGCGCGGCTTGCGGAGGCGCGGATGCTAACGCGCGCCATGGAACCCACCGATGCGGCCGATGCATTCGACTTCGCCGCCCTTCGCGCCAGCGAATTCGCGCGCCTCGATACCGCCGGCATTGCCTATCTCGATTACGCGGCGAGCGCGCTCTACGGGGCGTCGCAGGCACGAGCGCATGGTGAACGATTGGTGCACGGGATTTTCGGCAATCCCCATTCGGAGCATCTGGCGTCACGCAATAGCGTTGCCGCGCGCACGGCCGCCTGTGCTGCGACGCTCGACTTCTTCGATGCCGATCCGGACATCTACGATGTCTGCTTCACCGCCAACGCGACGGCAGCCATCAAGCTCGTCGCCGAGAGCTACCGATTTTCGTCGCGCCGCGGACTCATTCTCTCCGCCGACAACCACAATTCTGTCAACGGCATTCGGGAGTTTGCCAGGCGCGCACAGGCGCCCATCAGCGTGCTGCCGCTGGATACGGAACTCCGGCTCGATCGCGGATCTGCAAGCCTGCGGGCGAGCGTCGAGCGACAGGGCGGGGGCTTGTTCGCATTTCCGCAGCAATCCAACTTTTCCGGAGTGCGCCACGACCTGTCACTCATCGAGGAGGCCAGGGCGCTCGGATGCGATGTCCTGGTCGATGCGGCAGCAGCCGGCCCATGCGGCGCACTCAGCCTGAGGGAGCATTCCGCAGAGTTCGTCGTGTGTTCGTTCTACAAGCTATTCGGTTTGCCGACCGGTGTCGGCGCATTGATAGCGAAAAAGTCGGCCTTGGCCTGCCTTCGGAGGCCGTGGTTTTCAGGCGGAACTGTGGAGTTCGTGTCCGTCGCGCATGGGCGGCACGCCCTCAGCACGGGCCACGAGGGATTCGAGGACGGAACATCCAACTTTCTCGACCTCGCCGCAATCGAATCCGGATTCGCCTTTCTCGCCCGCATGCCGCGCCCGAGCCTGCGTGCCCATATCCAGTCCCATACGCAGCATTTCCTGGCGCTAGCAGCGACGCTGCGACACCGTAATGGAGCGCCGCTGGCGCGTCTGTATGGCCCTCAGGATATGGAGCAGCGGGGCGGTGTCGTCGCCTTCAACGTACTGCAGAATGACGGTTGCGTCTTGCCCTACGAGCGTGTCGAGTGGCTGGCGCGCGAGCATGGCGTTGCCATTCGGGGTGGTTGCTTCTGCAATCCCGGAGCGGCCGAAAAGGCATTCGGATTCGATGCCATAGGCGTGGAGCGCTGCTTCGACAAACTCGAAAGCAATTTCAGCATCGAGTCGTTCCGGAGCTGCGTGGGGCATGCCGCTACCGTGGGTGCGCTGCGTTTGTCTGTCGGCGCGCCCACGACGCAGAACGACATCGAGCGTGCCGTGGCATTGATCGCTGCCTGCGGCGAATAGATTCAGCGCGACGGCGGATTGTGTCGCGGATCAAACCTCAACCATTCGCAGGCCTGCCAAAGAGATGTCGCTGTTGGTGATCGACGCTTTGAACGTTGATGATCCAAGGCTGATCGGCTTCACTAATTCGCTTGCCATGGGCAGCGAGCCCATCGTGAACCTCACCTGCATCCGCGCGGTGATCATTCCATGGAATAACGGAGCTGCACGCGATGCCGGCCGATTCAAATCGGCCGAAGTTGCGAAGCCTTGAATTCCGTTCGCTCACGACGATCCAGGCCGGAATTCATTGATCGGCGCAACTCTGCTCGCATGGAGCTTCCCTCTCTTGAAGACGCACGACTCGTCGGAATAGCTCGCGAACACCTAAAATCATTTCTAAGTTTGCGCACGCCAAGCGACACGTAATTATCGTGGGCGCCATCCACTTGCATGGATCAATCGCACAGACATCGTGAAAACGTTCGCTCCTTATGCTTTCAAAGTGCACTTGGAGCGCTTGCTTTCGCGACGGCACCGCCAATCTGGCGAATGCCATGGGTATCTGCCAACCGCATCTCCACACCCCATCCCCAATGCTGCAGGCCGCCGCCGAAGTTATCGTCGATGGCCACGACAACTTGATTTGCGCCCTTTTGCAGCGCCAAGTCGAACGATCCATTGGTAAGGGACAGTCGCCCGCCCGGCTCTTTGCTCGCACCCTTGATGCCATAGAGATTCTTGCTTTGGAATGCCAGCTTCCCGTTCACGAAGACCCAGACTTCTCGGGTCCACCCAATGTCTACGTGCTTTATCTGGTCGTGGTCAGCGGTGATCGTGGTCTTCAACCAAATGCCGGTGATGGCCTGCCCGGTCTGCGCATCGCCGTACCATCGCGTTAAATTGACCAGGCCACCCTGGTCGAGCGCGATGGGCTTCCACGACGCCGTCTGTTTTGGCAGAGACGAATAAACGGGATCGATGCCCGTATTTTCCTGAAGCGTGGCGTCCATGCGGCTGGGCATGACGTACGGCTTCGAAGCAAGCCAATCGCGCACGTATCGGAGATCATCCTTCGCTGGGTCGTTGGACGCCACCGCAGGCAAGCCATCAACGACATTGGGAGCGATGCTCAGGTGTGCGTAGGATGCTGGTCCGTGCAATCTGATCGAGCCGTCGGGGAAGCCGCCGACCAATGTTCCGACGGCCAGCGTTGGCGCGTGCGCACCGTTGATGAAAACATTCATGCGTGCTCCGGAGAGAACGAGCTTTATGTGGTTCCAACCTTCGAGGTTAATGGGTGCATGCGTTTGATACTGCCCATACAAGTCCCATTCGAACACATGATGCGCCGTAGGCATGTACTGGATGCATTCCTCCGAGACAGCACAGTCCGCGCTTGGTCGAAAATACAATGCATCTGCTGCGTCATCGTGTTGACGAAAGGTGATGCCGGTAATTCGTTCTCCCACGAATTTTGTGTCGAATTCAATCGTGCCATTGCTGAAGTCAGTGTTCTTCAGCTCTGCATAACCTTTGTTGACGACGAGGATATCCCGCTTGGCTTGATCATGTTGAAACGACACATCTCCCTTCGCTTGCCATTTTGCCGGCGTCATGGGGATGTCGGTTTGTTCAAATGCAAGGATGGGCTGTGAGAGTCCGACGATGGATGCAAAAAATAGCGAGTTTCGTGGCCAATAGAACGCCTTTGCCCAGCTTGCGTACTTGGATAATGTAGACATGTGCTCTTCCTTTCGCCTGGCGCGGCATTAGGGAACACCGTATTCGCCATGCCTCGTTCGCTCTACTGAAATGATCCGAAGTGGATCAACGATGTTCCAAAGCGGCGCCCCATGAGGCCGAACGCCGCATTGAGCGGCCGCCGGCCCGATAAGCTTTGGATGGAAGGTGCGACGTCTCGGGCAAATCGGTTGAAGACCACCATGATCTATATGCCAGCGTGCCGCTTGTACTGATCAATGGCTGGTGACGCCAGCCTCTTGCGCCAACTCGTCCAGCCGACCACGAGTGACAATGTCGCCACGACGAGTGGCGGCACGGCGTGCCCGTATTCGCCGTGGATGATGACGGTCGCGAGAGCGGCAAACATGACAGCGCAGCCGAGCGCCGAACCTAACAGGCGATTCGGCGTCCGAAAAAGCAGGATGGCAGCGGTGAGTTCCAGCGATCCGGTTACGAAATGGAACCAGCGCGGGTACCCCCATTTCAGGTATTCCTCGTAGATAGATCCCGGGGCGAAGATGTTGCTGAGTGAACCCACGACGAAGAAAGCGGCAAGAGCGAAGGGTAATACTTGGCGCCAGGAGATTTTGGACATTTGTCTAACCATGGATGATGAGTTTGCTGCCGGTGGAATGCGAATTTCAGGGTAGATCTGAAATTCGCATCGATGGCGGATCCGCGGACCTACGCCGCAGTGGCCTTCTGGGCCGCCGCAAAAACATCGCGAGCGGACGTCGCGCCGGGGAGGTGCTCTGTACCCTCGATCCCGAGGTCCATCCCTCCTGCGTTGACGGCGTCATACATGGCTTCGGCCGGGCCAGATCCGCCCTTCGGAATGCCGAACTGCTCAAATGCGCCCGGCCATCCCGCCCGCGGGACGGCAACGGCTTTAACGTCGAGCTTCATCACTTCGCCTAATTGCGCCGCGACTTCATCTGCGCTCACCATTGAACCGAGTTCGATGATGCGATGCCCCGACCAAGCCGGTCCGCTCAGAAGCGTTGCGATCTCGGAGCCGATGTCGTTGGTCGCGACCATGGTCGATTTCCGATTTGTCGGGTTGTAGAAGACGGGCAGCGTGCCGCCCTGGGCGGTGTGCAAGCCGTAAAGGAAGTTTTCGAAAAACCCGCCGGCGCGCGCATATGCGATCGGCAATTTCAGGTCGCGAAAACCGTGTTCCAGAAGCGAGAGAGCCGTGATCAGTCCCATCCCGCTGGCTCTGTTCGCGCCCATCGACGAAAGCGCGACGACCCGCGGCACCGGCGCCTTGGTGAGCGCCTCGACATAGTTCGCGATGACGCCCTTGGCTTCCCTGAAATCCGGCGAGGGGGCCCAGATGGGAGGCAGCATGACAAACGCGCCATCGACGTCCTTGAGCGCCCGCTCGATGGAGGCCGCATCGTTCCAGTCGCCTTCAACCAGCTCGACGCCTTGGTCAGTCCAGCTTGCCGCCTTCGCGCGGTCGCGAACCAGCGCGCGTACCTTCTTGCCTTGCGTCAGCAAATGAGTTGCCGTTGCGCCGCCGACTTTTCCCGTAACGCCCATAACTAAAAACACGTGCGTTCTCCTTCATTAGTTCGATGGCCTACGGTACCCCCAGCGTTATTATTCGAATACGAGGCATATTCGGAACGGGCTGTGTAGATGAACTTAACAATCACGCGGACACATCTGGATGGGCTTGTCATATTTTTGACCGTGGCGGAATGCCGAGGCTTCCGTGCTGCGGCCCGGCACCTCGGAATCACACCGTCCGCGGTCAGCCAGGCGATACGCAGTCTGGAAGAACGGGTTGGCGCGCCCCTCTTCTCGCGTACGACACGAAGCGTCAGGCTGACCGAAGCGGGCGAACGCCTGCTTGCCCACGCGCGCCCGGCAGTCGACATGCTCACGGCAGGGTTGGACGCCGCGAGTGGTCTGGGTGGCGAGATTACCGGCCGACTGCGCATCAATGTGCCCAGGCCAACTTTGCCGCTGCTCGTGAATCGCCTGCTGCCCGACTTTCTCGACACTCACCCAAACGTTGAACTCGAACTGGTGGGCGAGGATCGTCCGATCGACATCGTCGAAGAAGGTTTCGACGCGGGGATACGTCTTGGAAATTTCGTCCAGATCGACATGGTCGCGGTGTGGCTGACGCCACCCGAGCGCTTCGTCGTCGTTGGCTCGCCGGCGTTGTTTCGGAAGCATGGACGGCCGGCGTCTCCGCATGATCTGCAGAATTTCCGTTGCATCCTGCTACGTCAGTCCGTGCGAGCCCTCGATCATTGGCAATTTGTCGTCGATGGTGAACGCATCATGGTGGGGGTCGACGGGCCTCTCGTGATCAACGACGTCGAGGCGTGCATTCGCTCAGCACTGAGAGGTGTTGGGCTCTTCCAATTGCCGCATTCGCTCGTGATGTCGCATCTTGAAAGTGGAGATCTGCAGACCGTGCTCGAACCTTATTGTGAAGAGGTTCCCGGTCTTTCCCTTTACTATCCAAGCCGAAGCCAGTCGCTGCCAAAACTTCGTGCCTTTGTCGATTTCGCCACCCAGCGAATGCGAAGGGAGTTCAAGCCGGGCGATTACCTGCCGAACCCCGTGTCCCACCCATAACCAAGGATTCCGACAGAGCTGGATGACCGCACAAACCATGCCGCTCAGTCGCACAATATTCGCGACCTCATCCGATAGGTAGCTTGTTGATCCGAAGGAATATGCACAGACTTTGGGTCTCAATTGCACGCAAAGTCTGTGTCGCGGGGTCGTCAAAGACACTGACTATGGAGTTCTGTCCATCGGCGACGCCTGACCTTGTCGCAGTTGTACTTAACCCTGTCGCAGCAACTTAACCCTGTCGTGACACGAACTTCTTACACCCTCTGACAAAAAGGCTTGCCGAGACCCACAACAGCCGAGCCCTGAGCTTTCCTCTTCGCGGCATACCTAATCGGGGTGTGACAGATTGTTCCTGTCATCGTTGCTCGACGGGTTTGTCAGGATGGCGCTCGCGATGACGTGAAAGAGATGATCGGCCCGTGGCGCGAATGCGGGTTGGCCGGCGAGCCAGCCGAGCGCCGACATCAGGGCGAACAGGTCGTCCCCATTCATATCGGCGCGTGCCGTTCCCTCGGCTTGAGCGCGGAGCAGTAGTCGCGCGCCCACTGCGTGCACCGCCGCGCATGAAACGTAAAGCGCGGAATCCGGGTCCGCGTGGGCGCTCGCCATCAAGTCGACAACGCCGCGATAGCTTTGGACGAACGCCACCCCTTCGCGAAACCAGGACACGAGTGCTTCGTCAGGTGGACTCGACGTTTCGAGTTCGCCTGCCATGTGCGTCAGTGCGTCCAGATTTCTGCACATCAACGCTTCGAACAAAGCTTCTCGCGTCGGGAAATGACGAAGCAGTGTGGCCAGCCCGACGTCGGCCCGGCGGGCGATATCTCGCATGGACGCATCGACACCATCCTCCGCGACGACGTCGCGCGCGACTGCAAGTAGGTGGCTGTAATTTTTTCTGGCGTCGGCTCGCATGGGTTGCCTTGACAAACGGATCACTGATCCATATATTCGGATCAGTGATCCGGATGTCCTGAATTGGGATCTGGATCGGTGATCCACAAGATACAGCGCCCTTGTCCCCATGGGAACAGAGCCGCTGTCCGACGCGACGAAAGGTGAAAAGTCATGGGAAAGCTTGAAGGTAAGGTTGCGGTCATCACGGGCGGATCCAGCGGCATGGCGCTGGCGAGCGCCAAGCGGTTCGTCGAAGAAGGTGCCTACGTTTTCATCACGGGCCGGAGGCAGGAGGCACTCGATGAGGCCGTCAAGCTGATCGGTCGGAACGTGACTGGCGTGCGCGGCGACGCGGCCAATCTCGACGACCTCGACCGTCTGTTCGATACGGTCAAGCGGGAAAAGGGCAGGATCGACGTTCTGTACGCGAGCGCCGGCATAGGCGAAGCCGTCCCACTCGGCGAGATTACCGAGCAGCATTTCGATGCGGCCTTCGGCCTGAATACGCGCGGCACGCTGTTTACGGTTCAGAAGGCGCTGCCGCTGTTCAACGATGGCGGATCGATCTTCATGACCGGGTCTGTTGCTTCGGTGAAAGGTTTTCCCGGTTACGGCGTGTATGCGGCGAGCAAGGCGGCGTTGCGCTCATTCGCACGCACGTGGCTCAACGAACTGAAGGGCAGGAATATCCGGGTGAACGTGCTGAGCCCGGGACCGATCGCCACACCGATGCAGGACCAGGTTCTCACCGAGGAGGCAAAGCAGATGTTCGAATCCCTGATCCCGCGGGGAAAGATGGGGCGTCCTGAGGAAATCGCGGCGGCCGCGGTGTTTCTCGCTTCAGACGATTCGAGCTTCGTAAATGGCGTGGACTTGTCTGTCGACGGCGGCTTCTCGGCCATCTGACATCGCGCCGAAAAACGTGTGAGTGCCTGGTACTCCGGGCAACCCACTTCAACACCGATCGGAACGACAACATGAGCTACGCAATTGTAGGTTTCGGCGCGGTCGGCCAGGCGCTGGCCCGCATGTTCGCCCGCAAGGGCATCGACGTGGCTGTAGCAAGCAGGCGTCCGCCTAAAGCGCTCGCGCCGCAGGCAAACGCGATCGGCCCGGCGGTCGTTCCCAAGACCTTGAAGGATGCGCTCGAAGCCGACATCTTGATGCTGGCTGTCCCGTACGAGCAGCACCAAGAGGTCGCGAAGGCACGGGCAAGCTGGAAGGGCAAGATCGTGATCGACGTGACGAACAGTCTCGACGATTTGGGCGGCATTCCCTCTTCTTCGGTCATAGCCCGAGCCCTGCCCGGCGCGCCATTGGTCAAAGCGTTTAACCATCTGCCTGCCCGCGTTCTCGCGGAAGACCCGGCCATCAACGGCGGACGACGGGTTGTATTCCTGTCGAGCGACGATGAAAGCGCGACCGCAACGGTTGCCGCCCTGGTCGAGCGGCTCGGCTATGCGCCGGTCAGTCTCGGCAAGATCGCGGAAGGCGGTCTGCTCGTGCAGGCGCGGGACGGGATCTGGGGCCCCCTGATCTTCCAGGACCTGTTCAAGAAAGGGCGATGATCGGTGTACAACCATGCGTTGGACGGAACTCATAGCTTGTGCATGTTGCACAAACTTTGGTATCCGCCCGCCTGCACGAACTTCGATACTCACCAAATCCCGCGAAGCTCCATGAGGAATTACTAAATCAATAGCTTAGGAATTTGCGCCGCATCAGAACCACTTGTCGCCCAATACAACGGTGGTTGGGCCGGCAACTCGGGATGCTTGGGACAATCGAGTTATCGACGGATAGGTGACGACGAAGCCGTCTGCTTTGAACAAGTAGTTAGGAGCCCAACGCCGAACGTTTGCGGCGCAGAGCCAGCCCAACACGCGCGAGTACCGTTATACCGAACACGATAGCAGCCGCTTGGACAAGCGCCGGATGATTGATCGGCAGGCTAGGTTGGAACGCAAGCCATAGCATGCCGAACGCAAGGGCGAACATGGCAAGAACAAGTAATGACTTGGCGATGCGGGCGGAAAAGGGAAATGCCAGAAGTGGCGCTGCGACCAACAGGAACCCAGCACCAGCAGCATAACCAGAAACAGGGCCCGCTTTGACTGCGCCCGAAACTGCTATGAAGACCCAGATCACTCCTAGCAGGGCGATGCACGCGCCTAATAGGGAGCTGAAAATCTTTGTCAAAGTGTGGACTTTCACTTTGGGCACCGAACGCCTGAGTTAAGTGGCGCGCGGATAGCCCGCCCGCCTGAATGATTCGTTAGGGCTGCGTCTGCACGGCAATGACCGTACATTCACTACCGCCAACCTCTATGGACTTGCGCCAAACATGCTTGATATTTGGAACCGGCAAGAACTCACCGCTGTACGCTTTGCCAATGAGCTCACGATGAAGCGATGGTGTTAGTGCGGGGAGCGCATGGGCTGGAATATCGGAGCACCAAGTAGAAATGAAGCCTTTGAAATTGCTATGACTCCCTTGTGCCACGTGACTGGATCCCTTGTAGGAAACGACATACGTGTAAATTGGCATGTGCACCCTGACGCCTGAATTTGGCGGTGCGCGCAGCGCCTCCGCTGGAATGTGTTGTTAGACCTCGGGTTCGTGGCAAACCACTTCGATGTTGTGCCCGTCGGGACCAATGACGAAAGCCGCATAGTATTTCCCGCTGTAGTTCGGGCGCAGACCAGGCGCACCGTTGTCTTTGGCACCCGCTTCCAGGGCCGCGCGATAGAAAGCTTCCACTTGCTGGCGATTCTCGGCCGTGAACGCCAGGTGCAGATGCGCAGGCTTCTCCTCGGTTTGGCAGATGCACAATGAAGACTTGCCGTCTGCACTAAGCTCGATGCCAAGCGGGCCCTCCGAGACTACGGCTATGCCGATCGGTTCGAGTGCCTTGAGGAAGAACGCCTTGCTCGCTGCGTAGTCGCTGACTCCGAATAGGACGTGGTCAAACATGAGTGCTCCTGAAGCGTGCGGCCTGCGCGAGATCTAACGCCTGAATTTAGCTGCGCGCGGTTAGGCGTCCGCTTGAATGAATTGTTAGGCTGAAGCCCCGGCACCTGCAATATAGAGCGCAAGAGCAACAGTCATAGGCCCATTGATCTCCGGGTCTGTGCAAAGCGCAAGGTCGCTAACGATATCTTCGCTTGCGCACTCAGCTCGTTCGGACAACTGGATGAAGTCAGCGATATAAGCCAACTCACTTGTAGTTAGCTTCCCTGAAGCAAAAGCCAGACATAGAACTCGCAAGCCGGCTCTATTGAGCACTATGTCGACATCCTCATCGACCTGGACGGGAGCTGTTCCACCAAGCTTGCGGAGGCCGAGAATATGCTCTTCCAACTCACTGGACATTTGGGCGGAGCATTCTGCTGGAGAGAGTTCTCCGGAAAGTAGCTTCGCGATCGTGCTAAGTCTCATGAGGCCTAACGCCCAAGTTAAGCGGCACCGGAGGCATTCGCCGTGAACGATTTGTTGGAGGGCAGCTTGCGAATCACAAAGTAAGAAATCAAAGCTGTAGCCGAAAAGGCTATTGCATGCCAGAGCGGAAACAGGCTCACCCACCCCGCAAGCTCACTCCAAGACCACGTGAATAGCGTAACAATGAACAAGAACCCAAACGGGACAAGGACGACAGTGATAGTTGCCGGCCCCCACGACGGTGTAAGTAGAAGCGTGGCGGCAGTGACAAGGATGAGTGATCTCTGGGGATCAGGCATACACCGGACCATGAACCATGTGCCAAGAAGCGGAAGAAACATGAGCACGGCGAAGGCCAGATAAAAGAACACCATGAAGATCATTCCCGCCGCCCTCTTGCGCTTGAGTTAAGCGGTGTCGAAGACATCCGCCTTGAACGAGTTGTTAGAAGCGAACGGTATCACCGCCGAACCTTTATTGTGCGTGGCTTACCGTTTAACAGGGCATCGGCGCCGTGATAGACCACCATGATCTATACGAAATAAGAGAAATTTTTCCTGGGAACCTTGTCGAGTTCCCGTTTCGCCGTTCGTCGTAGTGAATAGACCGGTTCCAAGGCACTCGCACTTACTATCCTTAAGACTCTGGCGCGGAGATTTTCCATGGCGAAGTTTGTATTCGAATTGAACGTGTCCCTGGATGGCTACGTCGACCACTTGGAACTGGGACCGCCTGATCCTTCGCTCGCTCGTCATTTCCTAGAGCACGCGCGCGACCTGACGGGCATGGTGCACGGTCGCCGCATGTACGAGGTCATGCGTTATTGGGACGAAGACCATCCAGATTGGGATGCGGGGGACCACGAGTACGCGGCGATATGGCGGAGCCAGCCGAAGTGGGTCGTGTCGCGCTCGCTGAAATCAGTCGGCCCGAACGCCACCCTTGTCGCCGATGACATCGAGGCGGTGATACGGGGGCTGAAGGCCAAGCTCGCCGGGGAGATCGCAATCGCCGGACCGGACCTGGCGCGAAGCCTGACCGACCTTGGTCTCATCGATGAGTATCGGCTCTACATCCGCCCCGTCGTGCTTGGTCGCGGCAAGCCATTTTTCGCGGGCTCTCGGCCGCGGCTTCGCCTCGTGGCCAGCGATTTAATCGTCGAGGACGTGATCAGGTTGACGTACGTTCCTGCTTAATGGCGCGACGCGCCCGAGGGACGACGCCCTCTCATGGTTCTTACCATGCCGCCCCCTCAAGACGTGAACTCTACGAGCGCAATCACTGCGACAAAGACGCCAAGCGGCACAAGGTGTGTAAATTCGCGGTGGCGTAGAACGGTCAGCACCGCAGCCGCAATGATGACCGCCCCAAGCGCTAAGCCGGCAATGCGACTGACAGGAAGCGCAATCAGAACGGCGCTCATCATTTCCAGTCCACCCGTGAAACGGCCCCACCAGCGCGGGTAACCCCACCGGGCGAAATCCCTTTGCGTCGCGGGTGTCCCGATCGCGTTGACGAGGCCTGCGCCAAAGAAACCGGCAACGAGGAGCCAGATCGAAAGAGTGTGGACCATCTCAGCGCACTCCCATGATCAAGGGAATGGCCGTTAAGACCATCACCACGGCCGTAACGCCGTGCATACCCAAGGCGCTTCGGGTGGAGCCTTTCGCTGCGAGAACGAGCAGCATGTCGCCGACAGGGATGAAGGCTTCCGCCAGCAGGATGATGCCGACCCCGCGGGGGGCGTCCCAGGCCATCAACGCCAGTACGGCCAATCCCGACGCAATATCGCGCACCCCCTTGAGGCGAAGCCACCAAGGGATGTTGGCGCCGACTTCTGGAAGCGGCAGGCCGAAACTGCGTGTCGCGGCCATGGGGTTCAAAAGATATACGGTGCCGATCACGATAATCGCGACAGCCACGAACAGCGCCAGCCCGATCGCAAGCCAATGCATAGCCATGCCCTATGTTTCGTATGATATTGACGCAATAATATCTAGCATTGCTAGATTGTCAAGCCTTGGTATCATTCCGAGGCATGTAGGCCATCTGGACCTGGGAGATCGAAGGTTGAGCATCGCCGAACGGAAAGGCAGGCACCGGGCGGAGCGCGAGTCCCGCATTGTCGCGGCGGCGCGCGCGGTCGCGGAGCGCGAAGGATGGAACGCCGTGACAATCCGCCGTCTGGCCCAAGAAATCGAATATAGCCAGCCAGTCCTCTATTCCCATTTCGAGAACAGGGATGCGATTGTTGCAGCCGTTGCAGTCGAGGGTTTCCAGGAGATCACCGTAGCTCTTCGGGAAGCGGCGCGCGGATCGACCGGACAACGACACGCCCTCGAGAATGTCGCCATGGCCTATCTCGACTTTGCGTTCCGCCGCCCTGCACTCTACGAGGCCATGTTTGTCCTCCCGACGAATCTGCGGTTCGCCGAAGCTGAAACCAGACCGGAACTGCGAACCGCTTTCGAAACTCTCGCGACGGTTGCGGCACCGTTCTGCGTCGATGTAGATGTCGCGACCGAGACTTTTTGGGCAGCCCTTCACGGGCTCGCCGAACTCGAACGTTCAGGCCGAATCAGGCCCAGCGCGCGCGTTGAACGTATCGCCTTTGTTATTCAGGCACTCATCGTTTCCCAAAACAGCTCGCCCGACCGCAGCTCATGAGCCAAGATCAGCAGCGTGCATGGGCAGCCTCCATAGGCGCGAGAAACGTGTTCGTTTTTGAGTTAATCGCCTAGTACATCATCAGCGCTAGTCTGTCTTGCTAGACACCAGTGAGTTCGGTGCAATTCGTTTATGCGGCACGAAGAAGCCTGCCATCACACTCGCCAGCAAGGCACCCGCGATCTGAGCCATGACGAAACCCGCCACGTCGACTTGGCGAATACCCGCGAAGGTCTGCGTTAGCGATCGCGCCATCGTCACGGCGGGATTGGCGAACGAAGTACTGGCCGTGAACCAGTAGGCTGCAAAGATGTAGCTCGCCACCAGCGCCGGCATCGCACCAGGACGATGGCGAGCGCCTATCAGGATGGTCAGAACCAACCCGAACGTGGCCAGCCCCTCACTCAACCATTGAGCGCCACCACTGCGCATGTGCACGCCAGGTTGAATCAGCGGTAGCTCAAACATGGCGTGGGCCAGAATGACACCTGCACAGGCAGCGCCGATCTGAGTGGCGATATAGGCAATGGCTTGCACGGTGCCGAGCTCTCCACGCATGCGCATGACAAGCGTGACCGCAGGATTGAAATGGGCCCCGGAAATGGGTGCAAACAAAGTAATCAAGACATAGAGAACACCACTGGTAGCCGCTGCGTTGGCTAGCAAGGCTATGCCTGCGTTTCCTGCCGAGAGATTGACACCCATGATCCCGGAGCCGACCACGGTTGCCAGCAAAAGCGCCGTACCCAGGAATTCAGCCATCAATTTGGAAACAAGCGACGTCACAGGCTCTCCAAAAGCTTCTTCACACGCCCGGCGATCTCGTCCCGCACAGTCCGATAGCCGATGTCGTCCAAGTGCTTGGGGTCGGGCAACGCCCAATCTTCGCGACGTTTTGCCGGCACCCAAGGACAACTGTCCCCACATCCCATCGTGACGACAGCATCGAATTCGCCGTTGATAGTGTCGAGGGACTTGGATGCGTGCTTGCTTAAGTCATAGCCGACTTCCGACATGAAGCGAATCGCCTTGGGGTTGATCTGCCCGGAAGGAGCCGAGCCGGCACTAAGCGCTTCAACCTTATCGCCACCATACATGTGAGCAAAGGCTTCCGCCATTTGACTCCGGTTGGAGTTCTCTACGCAGACAAACAAGATTCGTTTCATGGTGAGCGATCTAATGGAGGATCTCGGTCATGCACGCGGCGGACGCCGGGCATTAAGTTGAACTGCACTGCATTCAAGGTCTTCCACAGGAAGATCGTCGTTCGCCAACCATGTCATGGTGCCGGGAAATTCATCGGCGCTTGATCCGCGGATATCCACGCGACAACCTCAGCAGCAACCCGATGTCGAGCTATCGCACGACTTGCTTCGCGTTGGCGTAGCGCTTTGCTGCGGCTTGACCGGAGCACATGCGACACCTTCATCACCGCAACCGGCTTGGTTGGCGTAATAAGTCGTAGCTTCTCCGAGGGTATGAAACGTCTCCCACCGCGTTCCCTGTGGATCCTCTGTCCAGAGCTTGTTCGACTGCGCATAGCAGCAAGTGGCCCCCTCCTCCGGAATGACCGCACCACCGGCCGCATCCAACTGTTGTCCCAGGATTGCCAGATCGGCCTCACTGTCGACTTGGATTCCCAAATGATCGACGCCGGGTGGTTGGCCTGTGTTGGAAATGGCGAAGTTCACCCGAGGGTTCTCCAGCATCCACTTGGCGTAATCGGCCTTGAGCACCGTGGGCTCCGCGGCGAATAGCTCGGTGTAGAAGCGAACACTCGATGAAAGGTCGGCCACGTTGAGGTGTACATGGAAGCGGTTCATGTCTGACCCCCGTTCGTTGAAGGTATGCAAACTGAGTTAGGCCCGCAGTTCGTAGCGCCGGCACAACAGTTTTCGGTGAGATAAGCGATGAGGGCGTTCATCTGCGGATAGTTGGCGCGCACCCGGATGACCCGCCCTTCGCGTTGGTCTTGGACCAGCTCGGCGGTGCGAAGCCCGTTGAGGTGGGCGGTCAATGTGGCCGGCGGCAGATCGAGACGTTCACGCAGTTCGCCGACCGATAGCCCCTCAGGACCCGCCTGAACCAGCTCGCGAAAGGCAGCTAGCCGGGACTCATGGCTTAGTGCGGCCAACGCGGAGAGAGCAGTTTCAGTATCCATAATTCGATAATTCCAGAATTATGGAATTAATGCAAGCGTCACCCTCTATAGCGATGCATGGACTATGGAGTTTTGCCCAAGTCGAACGCCAAGGTTCGTACTCCTTTGGTACACCCCGATTCGGTAGATCGCTGATGGTGTCCACGGAACCTGGGCATACCGAACTCCGAAAAAGCTCGCTCGCGTGTAACCACAAACGCTCACTGGCGAATCTAGTGAAGAGCAACCCTCCCATCGGACTGCAGTAAAATCCACTTCATGCCGCACCTGTCGATCCCGAAACTGGGCCCAACCCGTTGGCGCTTGCGCGATATCCGTCGCGCGCGCCTGACGCGCTGGCTACTGCTCGGGGGACTGCTGTTCATGGTCGGGCTGCAGTCGGCACTCGCCTCTTATGTCTGCACCATGCCGGACGGCGCGATGGGTCCGACGATGGCCAGGGGCACAGTGGCGGCCGACCGGGCCATGGCCTCAACCTGCCCGCAGATGAAACACACGGCGGCGGACCGGGCGCTCTGTGCCAAACACTGCGCCTCCGATGCGTCAGCTCCCACGGCGATTCATCCGCTGTCGGTGCCACCCAGTGTTCTGGTCGCTCTACCTCCCTCGTTGCCGGCGGCTGTTGCGCTGTCGTCGCCGATGACGGTCCGCCAAAGGCAGCGTGATCGACTCCGAGCGCCGCCGCCACCGGCAAGCCTCCTGTTCTGCTCCTTGTTGATTTAGCGAGCTGCGCTTTTTGTTGAAGCGTAGTCGTGCCCGCCTGGGCGCGATTCTCGTCAGCTCCTGGGAGTAATCATCATGTTGCCACCTCTGTTCACCCGGCGCGCGGTGGCGTCGGGATGGGCTGTCGTCCTGGTTTGGACGTCGGTCTCCACTGCCTATGCGGCAGATCCGCCGTTAACCCTGCAGGCCGCCGTTCAAGAAGGGATGGCCGAGGCGCCCGCACTCATGGCGCATCACGAGCACATTGCGTCGATGCACGAAGAGGCGATTCGCGCCGGTCGTTTGCCTGATCCTACGTTGGATTTTGGCACTCAGTTTTTGCCCGTCGACGGGCGGGGGGCTTTCAGCGTTCGCTCCGATCCCATGACGATGCGAGTGATCGGCTTCACACAGGCGCTTCCTTCCCGTGCCGCACGTTCTGCCGATCGCGAAGCGGCTGATGCCGAGGTCAAAGCGGCCGATGCAGAGGGCGCCGGCATCATCCAATCGATCCAGGAACGTATCGCCGATGCCTGGATCGACCTGTGGGCTGCACAGCAAAAGCGCGCACTACTCTCCGAGCTGCACACTGAAAATGCCTTGGCCGTGCAAATTGCGCAGGCACGATTGAAAGGCGGTGGCGGCACCGCCACGGATGCACTGGCAGCTCGCGCCGAGGCAGCAGCGCTCGACAATCGCCTCGAAGCTGCCGATGCGGACATTGCTGTGGCGCAAGCCGGTTTGCAGCGATGGCTGGGACACACCACTACGGATCTTGGCGATGCGCCCGACTTCGGACAATTGCCGGTCACACCCGAACATCTGGATCAAGCCGTCGACCAGCAAGCCCCCTTGCAAGTCTGGGCGGCGCGCGAGCAGGTTGCGCAGGCTGCATTGGATCGGGCGCGTGCGAGCAAGCATCCCGACTGGAGCGTGAGTTTCCTTTACGGCCAACGCGCGGGACCGCTCTCGGACATGGTGATGCTGCAATTTGGCGTGACACTGCCATTGTTCACACGCAATCGGCAGGATCGGTCGATCAGTGCGAGAGAAGAGCAATCGGAAGCGACTCAAGAAAACCATGAAGATGCGCGTCGTGAACAGCGCGCCTTGGTAGCACGCACCGTCGCCAGCTGGCAGGGTTGGGCGCCGCAGATCCAGCGATACCAAAACACGATGCTTCCGCTTGATCGTGACCGCACGAAAACGGCCCTGGCCGCCTACCGTGGTGGCGGGGCATTGCAACCCTGGCTGGATGCTCGTCGCGACGAAATTGAACTGCGCTTGACCTATGTCGATGCGCTTACGGCACGCGCCCGGTTGTGGGCATCGCTGGCCTATCTGTTACCGACTTCGGAGGCCATGCCATGAAGCGTGCGCTGATTACTTTTGCTGCTGTCTCGATAGCGGTGCTGTTGCTTGTTATCGGCTACGTCGGTGGCCGACACACGCCATCGTCTTCCGTGCCATCGGTTGCCGCGACATCCAAAGCACAGGATAAAAAAGTTCTGTACTGGTACGACACCATGGTACCGGAACAGCATTTCGATCATCCGGGGTTGTCACCGATGGGCATGCAAATGGTGCCCAAGTTCGCCGGTGAGGGCACCGATCCGAATATCGTCCGGATCGATCCCGCAACCGTTCAAAACCTTGGATTGCGAATGGCTCCCGTGGAGCATCGGGTTTTGGCTTCGGTAAGCCAGGTTCCCGGCACGGTGACGTGGGATCTTCGACAAGCCATCACGGTCAGTGCTCGTGTCGACGGCGTCATCAGCCAACTCGACGTACGCGCTCCCTACACCACCATTAGGGCGGGCGAACCGTTGGCAACCCTATTGGCGCCGGAATGGGATTCGGCGCTCGCCGAGTACACCTCGCTGCAGCAAGCTCAGTCCTCCGACGCCAAAGCATTGCGAGCTGCAGCACGTCAGCGTCTTGATGTCATGGGTCTGACCGACGCCGATATCCGAAGCGCTCATCGCGGTTCGAACGGCGGCATCACCGTGCACGCACCCGCGGGCGGTGTGGTGACCACCCTGGATGTACGCGAAGGACAACGCGTCACTGCTGGCCAGACTCTTATGACCGTCAACGGCCTGTCCAGCGTGTGGGTTGAAGCCGCACTTCCACAGGCCGTTGCTGGAACCGTACGTCATGGCACGCCGGTGACGGTTACGGTCGATGCGCTGCCAGGGCGCGACTTCCACGGCACGGTGGAAACTTTGCTTCCCGATATCGACACCATGACCCGCACGCAGCGCGCGCGCATCGTGCTCGATAACGCGGATGGTGCGTTGAGCCCGGGCATGTTTGCTTCGGTGCGCGTCGCACCGGCAAGCGGAGAAGCCGTGCCTGTCGTGCCGAACGAGGCGCTCATCACCTCCGGCGCCCAGGCACGCGTGATCGTTGTCGAAGGAACTGGACGCTTTCGCCCAGTAGCCGTACGCACGGGCCGTTCCTCGGAGGGATACACCGAGATCCTCGCGGGCCTGCAGGGCAACGAAAAAGTGGTGATATCCGGCCAGTTCCTGATCGATTCGGAAGCCAGCTTGTCCGGTGCACTCGATCGGCTTGATCCCCTACCTCCTCAACCCGCCTCGGCAGCGAGTGCTGGGATGTCGGGGATGCACATGGGAGATCAGCCATGATTGCCGCGCTGATTCGCGCGTCCATCGCGCACCGTGTGTTTGTCTTGTTGGCTGCTCTCGTCCTGGCCGCCGTCGGCGTGTATGCCACCACACACACGCCGATCGATGCGTTACCCGATCTTTCCGATACGCAGGTGATCATCCGTACGACCTGGGCGGGTCAGTCGCCCCAAGTCGTGGAGGATCAAGTCACTTATCCCCTCTCTACGACCATGCTCTCCGTACCCGGTGCCAAGGTGGTGCGTGGCTATTCGTTCTTTGGGGATTCCTACGTCTATGTGTTGTTTGACGACAGCACGGATCTTTATTGGGCGCGATCGCGTGTATTGGAGTACCTGAGCCAGGTTCGCAGCAGCCTTCCAGCCGGTGTCAATCCTGCCTTGGGTCCCGATGCAACGGGACTGGGTTGGATCTACGAGTACGCCCTGGTTGATCGCACCGGGCAACACGATGTTGGCCAGCTGCGTGCGATCCAGGACTGGTTTCTTCGCTATCAGTTGAAAACTGTCCCTGACGTTGCAGAAGTGGCGAGTATCGGAGGCATGGAGCGCGCCTGGCAGATCGTGCCCGATCCTCAAGCGCTGGCCGCTCGTGGCATCACCGTCACCCAACTGATTGGCGCCGTCCGCGCTGCCAACGGCGCGAATGGCGGTTCGGTCATCGAGCAGGGCGAAGCCGAAGTGATGGTGCGCAGCGAAGGCTATTTGAAAACACGCACTGACTTCGAGAGCGTTCCTGTCGTCACCAACAGCATGGGCATACCCGTATTGTTGCGTGACGTCGCAACCGTACGGCGCGGCCCTACGTTTCGCCGTGGCATTGCGGAACTGGATGGCCAGGGTGAGGTGGCCGGCGGCGTGATCGTGCTGCGCTCGGGGAAGAATGCACGAGCCGCCATTGCCGCCGTCAAGGCCAAACTGACCGAGCTCCAGCGCAGCCTGCCGGCAGGTGTGGAAATTGTGCCCACCTACGATCGGTCGCAACTGATCGATGCAGCTGTAGAAAACGTCTGGGGCAAGCTGCTTGAGGAGTTTCTGGTCGTCGCGCTGGTGTGTGCCTTGTTCCTCGGCCATCTGCGATCGGCTCTTGTTGCCGTCATCACACTGCCGTTAGGCGTGCTGGCCGCTTTCATCGTGATGAACCTGCAAGGCGTATCGGCCAACTTGATGTCGCTGGCCGGTATTGCGATCGCCATTGGCGCGATGGTGGATGCCGCCATCGTGATGATCGAGAACACGCACAAGCATCTGGAACATTGGCGCGATGCGCATGATGGGCAGGAGCCGCAAGGGGCGACACGCTGGGAACTCGTAGCGAATTCCGCGGCCGAAGTGGGGCCGGCGCTTTTCATCAGTCTGCTGATCATCGCGCTGTCGTTCGTGCCGGTATTTGCACTGCAGGGACAGGAAGGCAAGCTGTTCAAACCGCTCGCGTTCACGAAGACCTACGCGATGGCCGCAGCGGCGGGATTGGCCATTACCTTGGTACCGGTGTTGATGGGCTATCTCGTGCGCGGCCGAATTCGCCATGAGAACGACAACCCGCTCAACCGCGCCTTGATGGCGTTGTATCGACCGATCCTGGACAAGGTACTGCTCTATCCAAAGGCTACGCTTGCGCTGGCCGGTGTGTTGCTGCTCAGTGCAGCCATACCTATGAGCCAGTTGGGTAGCGAGTTCATGCCTCCCATGGATGAAGGCACCTTGCTGTACATGCCGACCGCATTGACGGGACTGTCAGCAGACAAGGCCTCGCAACTGCTGCAGCTCACCGATCGCATGATCAAGACCGTTCCGGAAGTCGATCATGTTTTCGGCAAGGCTGGGCGCGCGGAAAGCGCCACCGATCCGGCACCGCTGGAGATGTTCGAGACCACGATCACCTTCAAGCCCAAGGATCAATGGCGTCCTGGGATGACCATGGACAAAATAAAGGCCGAGTTGGACAAGGCAGTGCACGTGCCCGGCTTGACCAATCTCTTCGTGCCGCCGATTCGCAATCGTATCGACATGCTGTCCACCGGCATCAAAAGCCCGATCGGCATCAAGGTGCTGGGTACGGATTTGATGACGCTGCAAGCCGTGGCGGATCGTATCGAGACCGTAGCCAAGACCGTGCCGGGCGTGAGCTCTGCGATTGCGGAACGTCCAACCAGTGGCCGTTACGTCGACGTGCGCGTGCGGCGGGATGCTGCCGCGCGCTACGGGCTGACGCAAGATCAGGTGCAACAGCTCATCGCCACCGTGGTCGGCGGCGACCCTGTTGGACAAACGGTCGAAGGGCGGGAGCGTTATCCCATCGTCGTGCGCTATCCGCGCCTTGAGCGTGATTCCGTCGAAGCATTGCGAGAGCTACCGATTCTCGCCAATGAAACACAGCTCACGCTGGCCCAGGTCGCCGATGTCGCACTGGATGCGGGGCCGTCCGATCTGAAAAGCGAGAATGGTCAGTTGGCGACCTACGTTTACGTCGACACCTCCGGTAGTGACCTGGGAACGGTGGTAAGCCGCCTACAGCGGGTGGTGGCTCAACAGATTTCGCTGCCTCCCGGCGTGACTATCGCCTGGTCGGGGCAATTCGAATATCTGGAGAGCGCCATGGAACGCCTGAAGCTCGTCGTACCGGCCGCGCTCGCCATCATCTTCGCGCTGATTTTCGTTGTGTTTCGCCGCTCAAGCGAAGCGGCCTTGATCATGGCGAGTGTGCCGCTCGCGCTGGTAGGTGGCCTGTGGTTGATCTGGCTGCTGGGTCACGCGGTCTCGGTGGCGACGATGATCGGTTTCATCGCGCTCAGCGGCGTTGCGGCTGAATTCGGCGTCGTGATGCTGCTGTATCTTCGCCATGCATGGGACCGGCAGCTTGAGCAAAATCCCCATGCAGGTGCTGCCGAACTCGACATGGCGATTCGCGAAGGCGCGGTGCAGCGTGTCCGCCCCAAGGCGATGACGGTGGCCGTCATCCTGGCAGGCTTGTTTCCGATCCTGCTAGGCCACGGCGCGGGCTCGGAGGTGATGCAACGCATCGCCGCTCCCATGATCGGCGGCATGCTGACAGCACCGCTCTTGTCGATGGTTGTATTGCCGGCGGCATTTCGGCTGCTCGCGTTGCACCGCATACGCAAGGCTGCAGTGGCGTATGCCCCGGTTCAACTCCAACGCCGGGATGTTTGATACGTCGCTTCGTCGCTGCCAACCGAGGCATGTATCAAGGTTGCAAGCGCATGCCGTCCTGCGCGAACACTACAGGTCCCTTGTAGTGTTCGCGAATGGATGCCTCGACGCTGGCCTGCTGTTGATCGATCACCGGCGACAAATGACTGAGCAGCAGCTTTTTCGTTTCGCTGTCGGCAGCTACCGCGCCAATCGTCTTGGGCGGGGTGTGCAAGGTGTACAGCACGGGCCGGGAACCGGGTGGATCGAGCACGACGCAATTGAAAACAAGCAGGCTGGTGTGTTGCGCGATGCGACGCAGATTATCGATTCCCTTGGCATCGATATCGCCGCTGAAGGTGATGCTTTGATGATGGTAGTCGATGCGATAGATCACCGCGGGCGCATCGCCGTGGTGACCCGCTATCGCGCTGATATCCAGGCCTTGCTCCGAATAAATGACCTTCGGTGTCTTGGGAGCGTTCGCGGATGCATCGATATTCGTCGCATTGATCGTCACCGGAGCAGCAAAATCGTGCAGATAGCTGTACGCGCCATCGGGACCGAACAACAGATCGATAAAGCGGCTGGTCGAGGGGAACGTGGCTTCATCGCCTTCGCCACGATGTCCGGTGGGGCCAAAGACCCGGACATTGACCGGGCCGTCGCCTGAAACCGCGCGTGCCTTGAAAAAACCGGGCAACTCGCCGGTGTGATCGACATGCAGATGCGTCAGCAGGACGGTATCGATGTTGGCCAATGAGAGCTTTGCCTCGCCGAGTCGTACAAATGTCCCAGGCCCGGCATCCACCAGGATGCGAGGATTGCCATCGACCAATACGACATATCCGGCCCCGGCTCGCCCTGTCGCTCCAGGGCCGCCAGACCCGAGCACCACCAACTCCAGGGGCGACGCAACGGGCGCGGCGATACTGCCGGTCGCGGCAAACATCAAAAGCGCGGCACAAAATGAGAACTTGGACATACGTGTCCCTCCGCCAATGTGTATGCACAGTGCTCGCTGTCGTATCGAAAGCGGGCAGCTAAAAATCAAACGACATGTGGATTGAGTTCGACGATCTCACGCACCAGCTACATGGTCGGCACGGCACTGCATTCCAGACAGCACGACCTTCCCATTCTGAAACCACACCTCGGGCGGTGAAAGCGACTATACGCCGATCTTCATTCGTCTTTACGAAAACAGGGGCTCCAACGGCCTGGATCTCTCCGCATTAAATGCGGCACCTCTGGAATCGCCTTGATCATACCCAAGTTAGCGACAACGAAACGAACTGGTACTCTTGCGGGGCTTGAGGAGTTATGCGCAATCGCACAGAGGCCAAGTCCAGACTTATGAAGCGCGTTCGGAAGAATTTTAAGAATTTCGCCCTACTCGCGACGCTGATTTGTGTAGCGACATGCTTTGAGGTTCGGGCTGCCGATCAACCGCAGGCATGGATCGCAACGTGGGGAGCTGCGCAGCAGATTCCCGAACCGCAAAATACACTGCCGACGAAGGATCTTCGGGACGCGACGGTGCGGCAGATTTTTCACCTTTCCGTTGCAGGCCGGAAGCTGCGCATCAAAGTATCGAATGCGTTCGGCACTGCGGCGCTGCATCTGACGTCGGTGCATATCGCACGTCCACGGGCGACGGATTCGCCTGCCATCGATCCGGCAAGCGACCGGGCGCTGAGCTTTGCGGGAGCCCCCGATGTCACCGTGCCGCCGGGCGCGGAGTTCCTGTCGGATCCTATCGACTACCCCGTCGATGCGTTATCCGACCTCGCAGTCACATTCCACCTGGATGACGCCCCGGAGGTGGAAACGGGACATCCGGGTTCTCGCGCCACCAGTTACGTGGTGCACGGAAACGCCGTCGGCGCGGCGAATTTCACGGCGCCGGAGAAGGTAGAGCATTGGTATCAGATTGCGGAAGTCGACGTGCACGGGGCGCCGGTAGCGGGATCCATCGTTGCGTTGGGCGACTCGATCACCGACGGGCATGCATCGACGACGAACGGCAACGACCGTTGGACGGATGTACTGGCGAAGCGGCTACAGCAGTCGCCTGCGACGCGAACGCTTGGCGTGGTCAACAAAGGCATTGGTGGAAACCATCTCCTGACCGACGGCCTGGGACCGAATGCGCTGGCGCGTTTCGATCGCGACGTGCTTGCGCCATCCGGCGTCCATTGGCTGATCGTGCTTGAGGGTGTGAACGATCTCGGTGGCCTGACGCAAAACGGCGAAGTATCTGCGGCACAACACGCCGACCTCGTGCATCGGATCATTGCGTCTTATCAGCAGATCATCGAGCGGGCTCACGCACATGGCATTCCGGTGATCGGTGGAACGATCATGCCGTTCGCGGGCTCGGACTACTATCACCCTGGCCCGTTGACGGAAACCGACAGGCAGGCCATCAACACATGGATTCGCACGCCCGGACATTTCGACGCCGTGGTCGATTTCGATGCGGTGATGCGCGACCCACATCAGCCTGACCGTCTGCTTCCCGCCTACGATTGCGGCGATCACCTGCATCCTTCGCCAGCGGGATATCGCGCGATGGGTGAAGCAATTCCGCTTTCCTTGTTTAAGCGATAGCGTAGCCACACGTCCGCAAAGCCATGCGTCGAAGCCTTTCCGTCACGTCAAAGTCCACCTGATCTGCTCCGTTTCTGACGGCGTGCTGCCGAATCGCCTGCTTTTGTAATAATGGCGTGGCTTCGCGCCCTTCGGTTGATGCCCTGCTATATCAATGAAGCCAGTTCAAGGTCATGGACTATGGATGGTCACGCAACTCAGATAACAACCAGGATTTGCCCTTGATTTCAGCCACATTTTCGCTTCGCCGCCCTTTTTTGGCGTTGTGTGCCATCTGGGGCGTTCTCTACCTGCAGGTTTTGACGGGCCACAAGGTTTTGCCCTGGGATGCAATGGACGAGTTTTATCCCACAGTATTCTTCAACGCGCATAACTTGCGACTTGGCATTGCTCCTTGGTGGAACCCCTACATCTATTCCGGGTTTCCGCAAATAGCCGATCCACAGGGCATGCTTTTCTCTCCGTTACTGATGGCGTGGATGCTGCTGCGTCAGAGTCCAAGTCCGTTGTGGTTCGACTGGGGCGTGCTGCTTCACTTGTTGATGGGCGGAACAGCGATGCTCGCGCTGTTGCGCCGTTATGGCGCCAACGCCTTCGGTTCGTTGCTCGGCGCAACCGTGTTCATGGCTGGTGGCGTTGCCGCTGCGCGTTTGGAACATACGCCAGACATGATTGCGTATGCGTATGCACCCGTGGTTCTGTTGGCCATGCGAACCTTTTTCACGATGCCCAGCATGGGGCGGGGCTGCCTGATGGGGTTGGCCGCCGGAGCCATGGTGACGCAGCTTGTGCAGATCTCGTATCTGCTTGCCTTGGCCGCATTGCTCTACGCACTTGCCGAAATGGGTTCGCAATGGCGGCCATACACCGCAGCAAGTCGCAGGCAATGCCTCATCGGCACGGTTGTGGCCGTTGCATGCGCACTGGTGATTGCCGCACCCCAACTGCTTTTCAGTTGGGCGTTCATGAGCATGTCCAACCGCACGGCAGTGCCATTGGCCGCCTCGGCAGGCGCATCGCTCGATCTTAGCGCATTCATCAGCATGTTCGCGCCCAACGGGCTGCATACATTCCAGGGTACTTACGATGGGCCGGCAAGCCTTGTCGAATCGTATCTCTATATCGGTGTCGTGCCGATGCTGTCGCTTTTCGGTATGGCACGCGCCCTAAAGGAGCGAAAGCTGCGTCGGCCTGTGATTTTCTTCATCGTCCTGACGGTGCTGGCAACGCTTTACGTGATGGGTACGAACACCCCCTTCTATCGCTGGCTTTACACGTGGCTCCCAGGCCTGACGCACTTTCGAAGGCCCGCTGATGCCGCCTATCTGCTCAATCTGGCATTCGCGGTGATTGTTGGTCTTTGCGCTGCCCAAATTGACTTGCAGTCGCGAGACGAGATCACGCTGCTGCTCGCCTGCACGGCCGGCTGGCTCGCCTTGATTGCGGCACAAATGCATGAGCATCGCTTCGGGCTCTTCGGATGCGCGGCGCTGGCGGCCTTGGCTTTGTGGCGCTTGCGCAAGCCAGGCAGCGAGTGGCGTGCGACGGCGTGGCTGATCGCCGTTCTTGTCGTCGATTACTCCGGACTCAATCTAAATGGCCGCTTCAGCGCCATGAACGACACCACTCGCGTTTTCCAGAGGAGCAAGGCGGTTCAGTACCTCCAGAAAGACCTGAACGACAATGCCGGCGTCATGCCGTGGCGCATCGCAACGCAGAACACCAGCACAACATGGGACAACGGAGTGGTACTCAGCGGCTTGTCGTCCACCCAGGGCTACAATCCTTTGCGCATCGCAAACTACCAACACTGGTACGCACCACGCGAAAGCAGCAACGCACATCGAATCGATAACCCGCTCAATGCGTCGCCTGATTACACACTCGATAAGCTTTTAGGCGTCAAGTTCCTGGTGATGGGTCATCGCACCGACCTGCAAGCTGTCTCGCCACCGTCTACCTACACCCGTGTCTTTGGCGATGAAGATGTCGACATATGGCGTAACGACGACACCTATCCGCACGTCCTGAATCCACAGCACGCCATGTTCGTCGCCGCTGATCAGCCTATGGATGCATCGACTTTTTCGTCGACCAATTTCCATGACACCGTTTGGCTTACTCCGCGCGACGAAGAGGATTCCCGCAACGACCGCGTAGCCGCCGCGACGTGCACTGGCCAGGCAGCAGCACACGCAACCCGATGGGAACCTACGCAAGCAACCATGGCGGTGCACGCGTCCCATGCAGGATGGCTCGTGGTCGACGACCTCGATTTTGCTGGATGGCGCGCCCAGATCGACGGCGTCCCGCTCCCGATTCACAGAGCAAACGGCATGTTCCGCGCGGTATGCGTCCCCGCGGGCGATCATGAATTGCAATTTACTTTTCATCCGTTGCTGATGGTTGCTGACGCCTGGAGTCACCGCAGAACCTGAGCCTGGGTGGAGCGCGCGGATTCGCCATGGCGTTCTGCGCCTCGCATGCGCTACGCGAAGATCGTTGCCGCAATGAGTAAGAAGCTGCCGGGCTTTGGCCAGTCCGCAACGGGATTGACGATGGCCAACCGACCAAATCGCCAGCGAGCCCTCTCGCACCTCTACACAAAGCCATCACGAATAGCGCGCTTTTTTGCGGTTTCCGACACTATTTCTCGCGGCACGCCGAATACCTCGTCACGAATCCGGCAACCAAAATGGACAGTCCGCCATTTTGCGAACGGGCTTCACCCCGCAACCACAACCGCCACCCTACGCTCCCGCGGCCACTCGGCACCCTGGGGAGGGGAGCATTTCGTCGGTTTCCTCCAACCATTTCTTTCACCGTCACTGTCTACGTGAGGAGCAACCTCCAATGAATAGAACAGCTTTGACTGGAACAAATGCGGGAAACGGAATTTTTCGCCTGGCGCGCAGAGCAGGTAGTTTGTCGCTTGCCATCGCCTTGGCATTCGGCGCGACTACCGCAGCCCAGGCTGCGGAGTTTTCAACGCATCATGTGCGCGATGCGGTAAGCGGAGGCACGGCCAGGCAGGTCGGCAGCCTGCCTTCCAATCAGATGATGAGCCTGGATGTGGTGCTGCCGCTGCGCGACAAGGCCGGCCTGGACACCTTCGTTGCAGCGGTCACCGATCCGGCGAGCCCTTCTTACCGTCACTACCTCACACCGGCACAGTTCACCGCGCAATTCGGCCCGACCCAGAACGACTACAACACGGTCGTGCAGTACCTCGTCCAGAACGGATTTACGGTGACGGGTGGCAGCCGCGACGGCATGGACGTGCAAATCGTGGGACCGGTTTCGGCGGTCGAAAAAGCCTTCAACGTGAAGATGCGCACCTACCAGCATCCCACCGAAAACCGCCGCTTCTACAGCCCCGACCGCGAACCCACCACCTCGCTGGCGATTTCGCTGTGGCACGTTTCCGGCCTGGACAACTATTCCATTCCACGGCCGCTGTATGTGAAGAAGAGCGATTACGCGCAGGCCCACGGCATCAGCCCGGAAAGCGTGGTGTCGCACGCGACCACCGGCTCGGGCCCGTCGGCGTCGTTCCTGGGCAGCGACATGCGCGCGGCCTACTACGGTGGCACCGCCCTTACCGGCGCAGGTCAGAACCTGGGCTTGTTTGAGTATTACGGCACCGACCTGTCGGACCTGACCACGTATTTCAAGAACGTGGGACAGACCAACAACGTGCCCGTCACGCTGCTTTCGACCGACGGAACCAGCACCTCGTGCACGGCGTCCAGCGGTTGCGACGACACCGAGCAGACGCTCGACATGACCCAGGCGCTCGGCATGGCGCCGGGACTCAGCAGCCTGGTGATGTATGTCGGCTCCACCGACACCGCGATCATCAGCGCGATGACGACCCACAGCCCGCTGCCGACCACCATCGGCTGCTCGTGGGGCTGGACGCCGGCTGACCCTTCCACGCTCGATCCGTACTTCGAGAAGATGGCCGCGCAAGGCCAGACCTTCTTCGCAGCGTCCGGCGACAGCTCGACCTGGTCCAGGCGCAACGAGGCCTGGCCGGCTGACGATGCCAACGTGATCTCCGTCGGCGGCACCGACCTCACGACCAGCAGCGCAGGTGGCCCGTGGAAATCGGAAACCGCCTGGGTGGATAGCGGAGGCGGCATTTCCCCCGACAAGATCGCGATTCCGTCGTGGCAAAAGATCAGCGGCGTGATCAATGCGAACAACAAGGGCTCGACGACCCTCCGCAACGGACCGGACGTGTCCGCCAATGCCAACTTCACCTTCTACGTCTGCGCCGACCAGACCACCTGCACGGCCAACGCGTACGGCGGCACCAGCTTCGCCGCGCCGATGTGGGCAGGCTTCATCGCCCTGGTCAACCAGCAGCTGGTGGCGAACGGCCAGTCGCGGGTGGGCAACTTCAACGCGACCGTGTATCCGGAGAACGAATCCGGCGGCGTGCTGACCACCACCTACGCGACCGACTTCCACGACATCACCAGCGGCAAGTCCGGCAGCTATTCGGCCGTGACGGGCTACGACCTGGTGACGGGCTGGGGTAGTCCGAAGGCGGGCCTGATCACCACGCTGTCTCCATAACGATCGTCTCGCAGCGACAGTTCCCTGAATCTTTTCGGCCCGGGCTTCGACCCGGGCCTTTTTTGTGCCACGCAAAGGCTTTACGTCCCGAACACGCCACGCTGAAGTACCGGAACGAAGGCGTAACGGAAAACGCACCGTTATATAAGAGCCTGACGAAAACTAAACGCAAAGTGAACTTCTCAAGGATCACATTGGTGTCGTGGAGCTTTCATGGCTCAGCTGAGGGGTTCGAGGCGATGCGCAAAGTAAACCTGACGAGTCTTGTGCTTGGATCGCTGGCCATCATGTGGCTGACATCGGTGCTGGGTACCGCGCGTGCCGCGGACAACCAGGCCTTCGATGGCGCCGAGCACGCCTTCCTCGCCCGGGCCATGTCGGACAACGCGGCGCAGATCGCCATGGCCAAGCTCGCATTGCAGAAATCGAGGAACCCCCAGATCGTCGAACTGGCAAACCTCATCATCAACGAGCGGGTGGCTCTGGACCAGGAACTTGCCAACCTCGCGCAGGGTTCCATCGACCGCATCGCGTTGCAGCAGGCAGCCCTCAACAATGCCCGCATGACCGCGCTGCAATCACTGAACGGTGATGCGTTCGACAAGACCTTCGCCGGTTTGCTGATACGCGATCACTATCAGATCATTTCCGCTTATGAAGCGGTCACGGTGGGCGCCACGCACGATGCGCTCAAGACGTTTGCCCACAATGCCGTGCCCGCGCTGCAGGGCAATCTGACGGTGGCGCTATCGTCCTTGAGGTCCGGTGGTTGGAGATCGGCCCCGCATCAGCAGGTCGCGCTGACCGGCGAGGCCGATTCGCACGCAAGCAAGGTGCCGGTCTACTGGGAGTCCTTGTCGATCGTGACGGCTCCGTGGTGAGGCAGGGCAAGAAAGCGCGCCACTCAGGTTGAAATGAGGTCGCCGCAACGGCGACCTTTTTTCGTCAGCGCATGCTTGTCGTGCGTTGCGAATACGACGCAAATTCCTCCGGATGACGTTTCCGCTCCGATAAAGATCGGAGCAAATGCCTTTGCGTTCCGACAGAAAGTCGAGAGACGCGCTTCGTTCCCGTGAAGCCATTTCACGAAGCAGCGAACGTTCTTCATCGACGCCTTCTTCACGCGATCACTCGCACATCGCGTAACGACGCACATTTTCTTTCAATGAATACGTATGCATACGCTGGTTGCTGCACCGCGATGCTTCCTACTATGCGCCGCACTATCTGCCGCATTGCCAATACCGCATGCATCGCGCGGTATCGATTGGGGATCGATCCGGCCTTCCGAACAACGGCGATAGCGCAGACGACTGTGTCTGCCGTTTACGTCTTCAGGGACTCAAGCACATCGCTGTTGCACCTCTTCGTCAACGAGACTGGATGGAGGCAGACCCTAATGAAGTGTCCGAAGTTTTTGCTTGCAATGCTGGCATGCGCTTGCCTGGCGTTCGCAACGATCATGCCCGCGCACGCGGCCATCAATCCTAACAACTTGGGTGCCAGCTATAACTCGCAGCAGACGCAGATCACCTTCCGCGTTTATTCCGCCAATGCCACGTACATGGTGCTTTACCTCTACAGCGCGGGCTACGGCGCACAGGAGTCGGCCACGTATCCCTTGAGCAACGTCGGCAACGGTGTGTGGCAGGTAGTGGTACCGGTTTCGTCCATTAAAACGGCGGGGATTACCGGCACGGTGTATTACGGCTATCGCGCATGGGGACCGAACTGGCCGTATAGCGCGAGCTGGACCAAAGGTTCATCGGTGGGCTTTATTTCCGACGTGGACAGCAACGGCAATCGCTTCAATCCGAACAAGCTGCTGATCGATCCTTACACGCGCGAAATAAGCCAGGATCCGCTCAACACTCAGAACCAGGATGCCGACATCTTCGCAACGGGCGCGACGGTCGATGCCAATTTTGGCGTCGCCTACCGCCTGATCGACAGCGGCACCTACGCACCCAAGGGCACGGTGCTCGCGCCAAGCACGCAAAGCACCGGCACCAAGCCGACGCGTGCGCAGAAAGACGATGTGATCTACGAAGTGAACGTGCGCGGCCTGACCAAGCAGGATTCGAGCATTGCTTCGCAGTATCAGGGCACGTATTACGGCGCGGGACTCAAGGCCAGCTACCTGGCGAGTCTCGGCGTGACCGCGGTCGAGTTCCTGCCGATCCAGGAAACGCAGAACGATGCGAACGACGTCGTCCCCGATTCGACGCAGAACCAGAATTACTGGGGCTACATGACCGAGGATTTCTTCGCGCCTGATCGCCGCTATGCGTACAACAAGGCAGCCGGCGGCCCGACCGCCGAATTTCAGGCGATGGTGCAGGCCTTTCACAACGCCGGTATCAAGGTCTACATGGATGTGGTCTACAACCACACCGCCGAAGGCGGCACCTGGACCAGTACCGATCCCACGACGGCGACCGAAATCTCATGGCGCGGCCTGGACAATGCCACGTACTACGAGCTCACCACCGGCAATCAGTATTTCTACGACGACACGGGTATCGGCGCGAATTTCAACACCTACAACCCGGCCGCGCAGCAAATGATCATCGACTCGCTGTCGTACTGGAGCACGACGATGGGCGTCGATGGCTTCCGCTTCGACGAAGGGCCGATCCTCGGCAACAACTGCCTCAACCAATCCTATGAAGCGGCCGCGCCCAATTGTCCCAACGGCGGCTTCAACTTCGATGCGTCGGATTCCAAAGTTGCAGTCAACCAGATCCTCGCCAATTTGACGGTGCGTCCGGCAAGCGGCGGCAGCGGCATCGATCTGTTCGCTGAGCCCTGGAGTGCCAGCGGCGGCGACAATCAGGGTCAGTTTCCGGCGGGTTGGTCGGAGTGGAATGGTGTTTTTGAAAACACCTTGCGCCAGGCGCAGAACGAACTGGGCAACATGACCATCTCGATCGGCCAGGACGCGCAGGACTTCACCGGTTCGGCGAGCATCTTCCAGGGCAACGGCCGTAATCCGTGGAACTCCACCAACTACATGGACATCCACGACGGCTTTACCCTGTTCGACATCTACTACTGCAACGGCCCGAACAACAGCCAGGGCTGGCCTTATGGCCCCTCCTCCGGCGGCAACACCACCAACTACAGTTGGAATCAGGGCGGTGCCGCGGCAGACCAGCGTCGTGCAGCACGCACGGGCTTGGCCTTCACCATGCTCTCGGCGGGCACACCCATCATGGCGGGCGGCGACGAATACCTGCGCTCCCTGCAGTGCAATAACAATCCTTACAACGTCGACTCCACGGCCAACTGGCTCAACTATTCGTGGACCTCGGATCAATCCAACTTCTACAACTTCGCGCAGCGTGCCATCGCGTTCCGCCTGGCGCATCCCGCATTGCGACCGCAGAACTGGTACACGGGCAGCCAGGTCGAATGGTGGGAACCGAGCGGCGTGCAGGCGACGACAAGTTACTGGGACAACACCAGCAACTACGCCATTGCGTACACGATCAACGGTTCGTCGTTCGGCGATGCCAATTCGATCTACATCGCCTACAACGGCTGGTCCGGCCAGGTGACCTTCACGCTTCCGCCGCCACCTACCGGCACCAACTGGTATCGCGTCACCGATACCTGCAACTGGAACGACGGCGCCAACACCTGGGTGACGCCGGGCAATGAAACGCTGATCGGCGGCAGCGGCGCGACGTATAACCAATGCGGGCAATCGTTGCTGTTGCTGATTTCCAAATAGCGGCATCCAAGGTGGAGATAGCCGGACCGCCCGGTTATCTCCACTCTTTTCTATCGATCTTATCGAAACACTTGCGTGAGACTGACGTGCAGCAAGCGGTTGTTTTAAACCTGTGCGCAGTGCGGCACTACCTGCCAACTATGACCAAACGATTGCACGCAGGGTCATTTTGGTCCACATTCGATCGGACGTAGGGCCGGGTGATGTGAAGTCGGGGATGGATAACAAGCGGGAGAGCGCATCGGTCGTATCGTTGCCGGAAGTTCCGGCTATCGATGCCAACGACCGGGCGCACAGCTTCGATGCCTTTATTCGCGGCCAGTTTCGCGGTCTGGTCCAGTTTCTGCGTGCGCGAACGGCGACCGAACAAGACGCCGAGGATGCCGCCCAGGAAAGCATGACCAAGCTCCTGCGCTATCGCGAATCGGAGCCGCCTTCGGCGTGGAAGCAACTGCTTTATCGCATTGCCGTGAACGTTGCCCACGATCAGTTTCGCGTCTCGCAGACACACCGCAGCAAGGATCACGTCACCCTCGACGGCCTGGACATCGCCGCGGCGGAGCATTCGCCCGAGCAGCGGGCCGTGTACGAGCAGCAAGTGGCCCGCCTCACCCAGGCCATTCTGGCGTTGCCGCCCAAATGCCAGCGCGTCTACCTGCTGAAGCGGGTGCACGGCCTGAGCCACGCCCAGATCGCCGAGCGTTGCGGCATTTCGATAAAGATGGTCGAAAAGCATCTCGCCACCGCGCTTGCGCAGCTGCGGCGCAAGGTAGGCGAATCGCCGGCGGACACGTTTTAATGAACATGGACAGGTGGAACGCAAACAGGGAAACCGCGCCGGACTCGTATGGCGAGGCCGAACAATGGTTCGTACGCCTGCTGGAGCCCGATTGCCCGGCCGAGGAACGTGCCGCGTTCGAACGTTGGCGCAACGCCGATCCCGCGCATGCCGCGGCGTATCGCGAACTCGAGTTGGTGTGGCGGCAGAGCCTGGATGCGACGAAGCATCCCGCCGTCGCCGCCGCCGCTCGTCAATCGCTGCGGCCCGAACCCCAGACGCGTTCGCCCAGGCGCTGGCTTTTCCCTGCCCTGGCGACGGGATTCGCCGCATTGGTTGCGGTGGTTGTAGTGCCCCGCTGGCTGGCGCACTCAAGCGAACCCGTCAGCGCAACCTACACCACCACCGCCGGACAGCAGCAGACCGTACAGCTGTCGGATGGATCATCCATCGTGCTGGACACCGACACGCAGGTGAGCGTTCGCTACAGCGCCAGCACGCGCCGCGTCGACTTGCTGCACGGACAGGCGCAGTTCTCCGTGCATGGCAATCACGCATGGCCGTTTGTCGTGCATGCACTGCATGGAACCGTCACCGCCGTCGGCACGCAATTTCAGGTGCGCGTCAACGACGGTTGCACGGATGTCGCGCTGATCCAGGGCAAGCTCGCCATCGCCACCGAGCCGCAGAACGGCACGCCGCACGATGCATCGCTGGTCGGCGGACAGGGTTTGGCGTACGACGAAAGCGGACGCATTTCACGCGTGCACGCGATCGATCCGCAAGACGTGCAAGCTTGGACAGAAGGCAAGCTGTTCGTTCACGACTGGCGCTTGTCGGATCTCATCGACGAGATGAATCGCTACAGCACCACCAAGCTCCAGATCGGCGATCCCTCGCTGCGCGACATTCGCATCAGCGGCGTTTTCCATACCAACGATCAGCAAACGTTCCTTGCGCTGTTGCAGCAAGGCTGGTCGATTCAGGCGAAACGCGTCGACGCGAATCAAATCGTGCTCACACATAACCGCTGAATGCCCTAACGCTCGTCATTCCGGCGCAGGCCGGAATCCAGTGTCGATATCGTTTGATGATTACGAAGCGTTAGCGCAAACATTGTGCGCAAGTCGTGTGCAGCACATTGCACTAATTGAGACTGCTGTCACTGGATTCCGGCCTGCGCCGGAATGACGAGCATTTAGCGTTGTTTGTGCAGGTAGGGGTTTCTTTTTTACTCGCGTCTTATTTGCTGGCGACGCTGCATTGTGGTCGATGGACACGGACGTTAGGGGACGTCGACTTCTGAGGGTCTTCGAGTGTCGCCAGACATTTCCTGATGAGTTCAGATGCCGCACGCGTGTGTGGCGATAACTTCTGCATGGGGCTTTCGAGCCGCTTCGGGCTCGTTTGTCTCAAAAAAATGGGAGCACATGAATGTCTAGCAGTAATCGTTTCGTGGGGAGTCACAAATTGCTGTTGCCGACGGCCTTGTCGTTGGCCTTGTTGTCCATGTCGGCGCACGCCGGCAATAACTTCGCGGCGACGCGCACGCACGCGGGCATCCAGAACAACGGTACCAACGTTTCCACGCTGGTCATGACGGGTCATCCGTCGATCGACGCTTCGCAGATCATGCCGCTGGAGCAGAGCAAGCCGCTGCATGTAGAAGTGAGCCTTAATCTGCGCAACGTCGATCAGTTGCAGAGCTTCCTCGCTTCGGTGAATCAGCCGGGCAGCGCGAACTATCACCGCTTCCTGACGCCGGCGCAGTTCAAGGCGCAATACGCACCGACGGATGCGCAAGTGCAAGCCGTGGTCGCGCACCTGAAGCAGAACGGCTTCACGCACATCACCGTGTCGCCTAACAACATGCTGGTGTCGGCCGACGGTACGGCCGCGGGTGCCAACGCGGCATTCAACGCCAACATGAAGACCTTCAGCTTCAAGGGCAAGCAACACTTCGCCAACGCATCCGATGCCACCGTGCCGCAGTCGCTGGGCGGCATCGTGGACGGCGTGCTCGGCCTGCAGGATTACGCCCGGCCGCACGTGATGTCCCATCGCATCGGCAGCGATGCCAAGACACAGGCCACCTCCGGCAGCCAGGTCGGGCATCAACCGACGGATTTCCCCAAGATCTACGACGTGGGCAGCACGCCCGCTGCGTCCAACACCACGGTCGGCATCATCACCTGGGGTGACATGACGCAGACTATCACCGACCTCAACACCTTCACCAAGAATGCAGGCCTCGCCACCGTCAACACGGCCACCGTCGCCGGCGGCACCGGCACCTTGGCCAACGATGGCGACGACGGCGAATGGGCGCTGGACAGCCAGGACATCGTCGCTGTTTCCGGCGGCGTGAAGCAGCTGATTTTCTACGCCGCGATCAACGGCGACACCCAGGACAGCGGCCTCACCGATGCCACCATCACTGCCGCGTACAACAAGGCCGTGACCGACAACGTGGCGAAGGTGATCAACGTATCGCTAGGCGAAGACGAAACCGCCGCCAACAATTCCGGTACGCAGGCCGCGGACGACAAGGTGTTCGCACAGGCCGTCGCGCAGGGCCAGACGTTCTCGATCGCCGCGGGCGACGCGGGCGTGTACCAGTGGTCCAGCGATCCGACCGAAGGTGCGCCTGGCTACATCGCCAACTCCAGCGGCACCGTCCAAATCGACCTGAGCCATTACGGTGTGAGCGAACCGGCGACATCGCCGAACGTGGTGGCCGTGGGCGGCACCACGCTGAGCACCAGTGGCACCACGACCTGGGCAGGCGAAACGGTGTGGAATGAAGGCCTCGCCGCGGTCGATCCGAACAACGGCGACAACAACGAACGCCTGTGGGCGACCGGCGGCGGCGTGAGCTTGTTCGAAGCCGCACCCGCGTGGCAGACCTCGGCACTCGGCTCGTCGGTGACCAAGCGCGAATTGCCGGACGTGGCGTTCGATGCGGCATCGTCCACCGGCTCGATCATCGTCGCCAACGGCCAGACCGGTCAGCAGTACGGCGGTACCAGCCTTGCTTCGCCGATCTTTGTCGGTATCTGGGCGCGCATCGAATCGGCGAACAACAATTCGCTCGGCCTGCCGACGCAGAACATGTACACCTACTTCCCGAAGGACGCCACGCCGCTGCATGACGTGACCTCGGGCAACAACGGTTACAACGGCTACGGCTACAACGCCGCCGCGGGTTACGACAACACCACCGGCTGGGGCAGCCTGGACATCTCCAAGTTCAGCGCTTATGTCACCAAGTACTGGGGCGGTTCGAGCAGCGGCGGTGGCGGCACGCCACCGCCCGCCGGCAATCCGGTGGCGAACTTCACGGATACGGTGAGCAACCTGGCCGTGAGCTTCACCAACAGCTCCACGGATACGGGCGGCACGATCAGCTCGTACGCGTGGAATTTCGGCGACAGCGGCACGTCGACGTCGGCCAGCCCCAGCCACACCTATGCGGCTGCCGGCACTTATACGGTCACGCTGACGGTCACCGACAACACCGGCGCCACCAACACCAAGACAGCCTCGGTGACGGTGACGAGCAGCAGTGGCGGCGGCGGTGGCAGCAACGGCGTGTTCAGCAACAACAAGGCTGTCGTGATCAACGACAACGCCACCATCACCAGCAGCATTGCGGTGACCGGCGAGTCGGGCAACGCACCGTCGACGCTCAAGGTGCATGCCAACATCACGCACAACTGGTCGGGCGACCTCACCATCGAGATCGTCGCGCCGAACGGTTCCTACGCGGTGCTGCAGAATCCGGACTATGGCGACGACGGCAATATCAACACCACCTGGACGGTGAATGCGTCGTCGGTGACGGCCAACGGCACCTGGAAGCTGAAGGTCATCGACAACGATCCGCAGTACTACGGCGATTACGGCACGCTCAACAGCTGGAGCCTGACGTTCTGATCGGCGAGTTCCACGTTTTCGGCGCGCAGGGACGCGTGCCAGGGATGCGAAGCCCGGCCTCACCGGCCGGGCTTTTCTTATGACTGCTGCGACCTTGCGGGTACCCTGCCTTGCCCTATGATCACTCTGGCGAGCCAGCGTGCGATGTATACGCGCCAGGAGAGGGATGGGAAAGCCGGGTCTACGACGCAGTCATGGGAGAGGGGCCTCAGGCACTTCTTTCCGTGCCGCTGCGCGCGTCGTTGCCCTGCATGCATGTCTGTCGGGATGCGCCGCAACGTGGAAGCGGACCGTCGGCATGATGGCGTGTGGTGCGAGCCTCATGGTTCCGGTGTCCGTTGTCGTTGCTTCTGCAACCGAGGCTCCGCGTCATCTCTACGCCATTCACGCCGGCGATCTTCGCGCCGCGCTCGATGCCCTGGCATCGCAAGGCGACATTCAAGTTGTCTATTCGCCCGATCTCGCCGCGGGTAAGACCACGCAGGGCATTTCGGGGCGCTTCACGCCCGTCGATGCATTGCGGCAGCTTTTGGCGGGTACCGGCTTGACGTGGAAGATGGTGAACGACGCCACGTTTGTGTTGGAACCGTCACTGCCGTTTCATCCTGCCCGATCCATACCGCTCTCGCGAAACGTCCCCGCCGCGCCGAGAACGCTGGATGCCGTCAACGTCAGCGGATCGTTGATCGGCAACGCCGCCATCCAGACGGCCACGCCGACGTACACCATCACTTCGGAAGACATCAAGGTGCGCGGATTCACCAGCATTGCCGATGTGCTGGAGAATTCCGTGCTGGCAACCGGCTCCGTGCAAGGCCCGCAGAATGCGGGCAGCTTTACGCAAGGCGCTCAACCCATCAGTCTGTTTGGCCTGAGTCCGCAGTTCACGCTGATTCTTGTCGATGGCAAACCTCTTGCCGACTTCGGGCGTCTTTACAACGGCACGATCAACTTCACCAGCATCTCCAATCTTCCGATAGCCATCGTCGACCATATCGACGTGATGCCCGGGGGCGCGTCGTCGATCTACGGCTCGCAAGCGATCGGCGGCGTGATCAACATCGTGACCAAGTCGCGCGTGGACGGCGGCGAGTTATCGGTACGCACAGGCTCCTTTTCCGATGGCGGCGGCGCCAATCAGCGCATCAGTTTCGTTTACGGCCATGCGTTCGGAAGGCTTCGCATCGTAAGCGCCGCGGAATTCGACAGCGCATCGCCTATCTGGGGTTATCAACGCCCGTTGACCGCGGGTACCGACTCCGGCCCCGCAGGTGCGACACCGCCAAGCGTGCAGGCTGGCATATTGGATTTCGGTACGGCCAATACCTACACAGGCAACCCTTTGGGCTACCTCAGTCCGCCGGCGGGTTGCGACAGCCATCTTTTCGGAAACAGCACAGCACTTGCCAACAGCAACGTGCCCGGTCAGCCGGGACAGTACTGCGGTTCGCGCAAGCTGGACGGATACGTCACCTATAGCAACCAGAGCCGCAGCTATGACGGCATGCTCAAGCTCGATTACCGGGCCAGCGAGCATGTTCGCCTGTACAGCGACGTGATGCTGAACTGGCAACAGCAGCGTTGGTTTCCAGGCGCTTCCGCCTGGTTTCCCGATGACTTGCCGCAAGGGGCCGTCGAGGATGCCGCCACGGGCCACTATCTTTACCCGGAAAAATTCTTCGCGCCCGAGGAAATGCCCGGTGGCGCGGCGGGCCAGATGTATCGGCAGGATGATCTGCTTTATCAGGCCGATGTGGGCGCCAACGGCCGTCTCGGCGACTCCGACTGGGATTGGGACATCTATTACCTGCGCACCGGCGATCGCACGGAAGTAGTGGAACCGCTTGCGATCGAAAAACGCATCGATGCGTTTTTCGGCGGCATCCTGGGCCCCGTTGTCGGCGTCGATCCGGCAACCGGCCTCAATATGTACAACCCGAACTACAAGGCGTTCTTCTCGCCGATCTCGCCTGCGCACTATGCCGGGTTCACGCAAGGCGTCGGCGAATTCAGCAACACATGGATCAACAACACGCGTGCGACGATCAGCAACGCTTCGCTATTCACGCTGCCCGGCGGCGATGCAGGTTTTGCAGCACTGATCGAAAGCGGCGGCGAGGCGTGGTACGAACCCGTCAACCCGCTGTATACCCAGGGATCGGTGTTCGAACACGCCGCCACCGGCGGCGGCGGACAACGTTCGCATGCCGCGTCGGCATTCGAATTGAATCTTCCGCTGTTGTCGCTGTTGACGCTGGATGTCTCCGGTCGTTACGACCATTACGCGCTGGACAAGGGCGGCGATAATCACAAGTTCACGTACAAGGCCGGCGTAGAGTTCCGGCCCGTCGACAGCTTTCTGGTTCGCGGCAACTACACCACGTCGTTCAAGGCTCCGGACCTGTCATCGATCTTTCTTGGTCCGACCGATTACTACACGACTGTCACCGACTACTATCAATGCGCAATCGCGCATGCCGCCGCCTGCGGCAGCGCTTACCAATACGGTGTCAAAGGCACGACACTGCCCAATCCCGGGCTTCAGCCGGCCACCGCGCAAAGCTGGACAGTGGGAACCGTGTGGTCCCCCGTCGACAATCTCAGCTTCAGCCTCGACTACCTGCATATCGCGATCCGCGACGAAGTCGTTCAGCAAGATCTCGACCGGTTGATACGCACGGACGCGCAATGCCTTCTCGGCCAGCTCAATGCTGATTCGGCGCAGTGCGTGGCCATCACCAATCCCGTCGACGGGCAAGTGCAACGCGCATTGGGCAACGGCCCGATCACCGGCGTCACGACGTACTATGCCAACCTCGCCAACGAAGTGACCAAGTCGATGGTTGGCAGTGTGCGATATCAGTTCTCGCCATGGCATATCGGCAGCTTCAGCGTGCAGCTCGACTACAACGACATGCTCAAGCACGAATATCAGTTGGCCTCGGGCCAGGCACCCATCGACAACCTGGCCGATCCGCAATACAGCTCCGAGTTCAAGAACATCGCCAGCGGCAGTATCACCTGGACGAGTCCGGGCGGACGCTGGACAAGCACTCTTTATGGGCACCGCTATGGACCGTCGCCCAACTACATCGCGGCAAACGACGGCGCGGGCGTCCCAGGCTCGGGACATCTGTCGCCGTGGATCACGTTCAACGGAAGCGTGACTTATCGACCTGCGAGGAATGTCGAGCTATCCATGTTGGTCAACAACATCGCCAACAAGATGCCGCCTTTCGATCCGACTTACGTTTCCTATCCGTACTTCAATTACGACAACTACAACGTCTATGGAAGGGAAATCTTGCTGCAGCTGGATTTGAAGTTCGGCGGACAATCGCATCCGCTACGATGAGCAGCATGAAGCTCTTTCTTCCATGAGAACGTAAGTTATGTGCAAGCAACACGCACACGTCAATTTCACGAAAGCATGACCTCACAGTGCAGGGATTAGCAGCAAAGTGATGTCGCCATGCCGCGATACGTCACTTTGTCATGCCGCTATTTGCGTGCAGACACGGCAATACCGGGCAAAAAGGGCATCCAGGGCTTGGCACGGCACATGCTTTATCTCCATCGACCCTTTTTATGCGAGACGGCGGCCACTTTTTCGACCCGGGCGGGACTCAGGCATCACCCGGCCAAAAAGGGAAAGAAGCGGGCGGCACCCAGGTTGTTGGAGACATCGAACCATGGCCTTGTTAAGAACAAACACCTCTGAAACTCACATTTTCCATCGGCACATGCTGTCCGTCGCGCTTCTGCTGCTGTGGATCGTATGCCTGGTACTTACCGTCGAACGCAATACGCAAGCGCCGCTTTTTGTCCTGCACGAGAACAGCAGCCGGGTCACGCGTCTTGCACAGCATGATTGGCGCCGCGCAAGCGATTGGCTTGCCGGAAGGAAATATGCCGTGCTGACGTTCGACGACGGCCCTTATGGGCAAGGCGTGGATGAGCAGATTCTTGATGTGTTGCGCAAACATCATGCCCACGCCATATTCTTCGTGATCTGCAATCACCTGGACAAGGCTGATCCGGGACTGCTCAGCGAATTCGAGCGCAGTGGCCATGTGATCGGCAATCATAGCTACGATCACCTGAAACTCACGAAGCTTTCGGCCCCCGAGCTTCATCAACAGATCGAAGGATGCAGCGAACGCATAGCGATGGCTACGGGTCATCGGCCAGCTTACTTTCGCCCACCTTGGGGCATAACATCAGCTGTCGTTAAGCAAGCCGCCGAATCGTCCGGCATGCAACAAGTGCTGTGGAATGCAAACAGCCAGGACAGCTGGCAGAACAAGCCCGAGCAGATTCTCCATTGGAGCCTCGAGCAGACTGAAGATGAGTCAATTCTGCTGATGCATAGCAAGCCGACTACCGTTGCGGTGCTCGATGAGACCTTGACCAAGCTGGAGGAGCGTGGATTTGAGTTTGTCCTGCCCGGTCAGCTTTCAGCAGAACGCTCCTACGACTGAAGCTTCTTGCCAGGCGCGTCTTCGGGAACATCAATGCACTGAACGCGATCCCGATGCTTGCGCAATAAGTTTGGCCAGGCGATCCAACCGGCAATCGTAACGTGGCCCTGCACTGCTGCAACCCGGTATGAATATCGGGGCGATCTGTGGGGGATGCGCCATATCCAGAGCAGTGCTGTTTCGCATCTGTTCCATGCTTTGGCTGGCGTAATAAGCGTTCACGATGTAGCGCGCGGGAACCCCGGTGCTGCGCAACTCGAACACCAAGGCGCCGCCTGTGAATGCTGGATCGGCTGGTTGTTCCGGAAGCATCCAGTGCAGGTTGAGCAGGCCTGCGAGCGTTTCGATATTCGTATCGTGACCGACGAGGAAGACCATCTTTGATTGTGCGGCGCCTATCGCATTGGGTAGCGCATGTGAATCGGTGGCCTGTTGCAATGTCGCCAGGATGCGAGTGGCCAGTTGCCCCGCGTAGGCCCTGGCGATAATCGGGGTGTGCAGCTCGATGTCGCTGAACGATGTATGCAGGGTCAGCAACTGGCCCAACTGAATGGGTGAAATGCGTCCCCACGCCACGTCGGACATGGGCATCCCCTGCACATATTCCAGAAAGAAGTTTTCCGCGAACGTGCTCGCGTTATGCAGCGGCGACTTGATGCTGACCAGGCCGTCTCCATGCGTTGCGGTAATGGAAGCAGGCTGGTCCAGCAGTATCTTTTTGCCAGCAGCCTGTGCGTCGCCGCAAGTGTGCGGAGCGCAATCGAGCAATATCGCTTGCATCTGCTTCAAGAGACCGGCATGGGCCAATGCCAGCCGCGCCGGATCGCCGCCGACACGTCCCAGTACCGCAGCGACTGCCTCGGCACGATCATCATCGCTGGCGCCCGATGCGGCGTGCGAAAACAAGGCATCGGATCCTTGTTTCGCGGACGGATGAACATCGACGGCACAACCCGGATCGAAGCCATCCATCAGGCCATGCGCGGACTCCAGCGTTCGCTCTTCGTCGTCTGCAACGACGTAGACGGACGATGTCAGGCATCCGTGATCGGACAACAATCCGGCACGTGCATAGTAGGCACGGTACCAATGACCCATCAGACTCATGAGCTGCTTGCCGTGTGGCGTAAGGTAGCCCGGCGGTACCGGCCACGTCGGCCAGGGTTTGCTGGAGAAGGCGTCGAGCGATTCGGGCGCGGTCGTGGGCGAGCGCACGCCGTGACGGCTGAGCACCACGACCAGTCGCAGGTCCCCAGGATTCTGCGTATCGGACGCATGGGCCATACCGCAGAGGCCGAATAGCGCGAGCAGGCATACACGGCCTTTGCGAAACCATGTGCGCATACGAAGCCTCATGTGCCGATCTCCAGAAAATAGGGCCATCCGACGATCAGGCGCGCATCACGGCGCGCCGACTACCAACACACCGAACGACGCCTGGGAGGCACCCTGCCCTTTCTCGGCGACATCCGGCGCTGCCAGATAGACGTGGTGCGTACCTTCGTCCACGGCCAGCGTGCGTGCGCCCTTTGCGGTGGCGACATTCGCGATCACCGCGTAATGGTCGGCGTCGTCTTGCCTGATGACGGTCAGGGTGCCGTCGGCGTTGGAGCTGTACACCACACCCGCTCGCGCGTCATAGCCCGCGGCGTCCGGATCGTTGCCGATCGGAAGTACGGCGACGCGATGGCCGTCGTTGGCATCCATCACTACAAGATGCTGGTTGGCGCAGGCGGAGAACAGGCGCGCGTGCTTCACGTCGATGGCGAGCCCGGTCGGGCCTTCGCACGGCGTCAGCGACCATGACGCGATGACCTTGCCGGCATGTGCGTCGATTTCGGCGATCTTCGATGTGTCTTCGAGGTTGACGTAGATGTGCCCATGGTTGTCCGTGACCGCGAATTCGGGCTTGCCGGGCAACATCACCGATCCGGCTTCCTTTTGCGTCACCGGATCGATCTCGCTTGCGCTGTTGCTGTGACCGTTGAAGGTCCACAGTTTGCCGCTCGCTTCGTCGAACAACATCGCATCCGGGCCTTTGCCAGTGATGGCAATCGCGGGCTGAGGCTTCAGCGTGGCCAGGTCGAAGGGCATCACGCTGTTGCCGTGGCCGTTACTCACGTAGCCGCGATGCTGTTGGGCTACGAGTACGACGCGGTGCGCGCCGATGGCACCGGGCACTTCGCCGACCAGCTTTCCGCTCGACGTGTCCATCACCATGACGCGATTGCCGCGCGCGATATAGAGGCGGTTCGTGCCTGCATCGAAGGTCAGGTAATCCCATTTACCCTCACCGCCGAGCACGTATCGTTGCAATACGCCGTAGGTCGAGGGTGCTGCCGCGGCCATACAGGCGGCGGAGGTCGCCATCAGACTCGCGAGCACGAGAGCCATTCGCTTCATGGATGCTTTCCTTTTCAGTTATTGCTTGAGGAGATGCAGGGAGATCGACATGGCAGGCCGGATGTCCGTCCGGCTTGCCCGGCATTCGCGCAACATCGACTACAGGTGGATGCGCACGCCGGCGGTGAAGGTCTGGTCGTAGAACTCGCGCTGGATGGGTCGGTTGTTGGCCGCCGTCTCGGTGAACCGCAACTTGGTGTTGGTCAGATTCTTGGCGCCGAAGTACACCGAAAAGGTGTCGTTGAAGGCGTAGCTGGCGCCGAAGTCCAGCGACGTGCGCGCCGAGGAGTACTGATCGGCGTAAACGTTGGCGGGTGTTCCGTCCGCATTGGTGTATAGCGGACCGCCGACGGTGAAGATGTTCTTGCTCTCGTAGTAGGCGCCGAGATCCAGGCGAAGACCGGCATAATCGTAAGTGAGCGCGAAGTTGGCCGTGTTGCGCGACGTGGACGGCAACAGCGAATACACGCCAGGATGAATCTGTATGCGCGAGTCCACATAGGTGTAATTGGTATTCACGCCAAGCCCGCTCAACACGCCCGGCAGCCACCGGAAACGATCCACGTACACCAGCTGCACGCCCCGCGCCCAGGCGGAGGAAATATTTTCGTAGCTGCTGAACGTGACCTGGGTACCGGGTGCGAAGACATCGAGAATACCGACAGGGTTGGTCACCGTCTGGATGACGCCGGTTTGCACGATGTAGTTGGTCAATTGCTTGTCGAACACGCCCGCGTACGCCAGGCCGCCTTCCGGCAGGTAGTATTCCAGCGACATGTCGAAGTTATCGCTGTAGGTTGGCTTGAGCGTGGGATTGCCTTGGGACACCACATCGTTCACGTCGTCCACTTGTGTCGATGGCGTGACCTGCTGGAATCCCGGCCGGGCAATCGTCTTCGAATACACGACGCGACCGATCAGGTCGGTATCGAAACTGTATTTCGCCTGCACGGTGGGAAAGAAATTGCCGTAGTTGCGATTGACGATGTTGGGCGAGTAGCTCACCAGCGCGCCATTGCTCGTCAGGATGTTCAAGCCTTCGTACTGCGCGTTGGTCAACTCGTAACGCACGCCGGCCAGCAGGCTCAGTTTTTCCATGGGCTGGAATGCGTATTCGCCGTAGCCCGCGTAGATATTCTCGCTGTCGTGACCATGGGACTGGAGATCGCCCAGGAAGTCATTGGCCGAATTTTCGACGAACTGCCCGGGATTGGCACTGAAATAGTTGATCAGCGCCTGCGGGTTGATGAGTGGGCCGATGCTGTAGTGATTGTCGTAATACGTGATCGGCTGACCCATGGCAAACTGCGAGAACGGCAATGCCGCAGGGTTGTAGTCGAAATTCTGCTGACTGTTGTTGCGCTCCCGCATCCGCGCATTCACCCCGAATTTGAGGTACTCGTTGTTGCTCTGGGCGAAGAAACTGGTGGGGATGGTGACGTTGTCGCCGATGCTGTATTCCTGATCGTGATCGTGCTCGGTGCCGTTGCTGAAATCGTTCAGCGTGTATCCGTTCGGGTTGGTCGGATTCTGCCCTTGCAGGATGGAATAGCTGGGATAGTTCGGGTTGGTGATGTTGTCGTACGAGACGATGGAGGCTCCCGATCCATCCGGATTGGAAGGATTGGGCGTCCCGTTGGCGAAATTGATGCCGTAGTCGTAAGGCTTGTTGTACGAGCCGATCGACATCGCCAGATGGTAATCCGTACGCCAACTGCCGAAGTTGTTCTGGCCGCCGAGTATCATCACGCGCGAGTCGATCATTTCCTTTTCGTGCTCCGCGGACTTGGTGTAGGTGGCGTCGTCGATCAAGCCGTTCGGGTTATTCGGATCCGCCACCGGCGCCCCTGCGAAATCGAGTATCAGGCTGTCCCGGCTTTTCCGTTCGGTATAACCCGCGTCGAAGTAACGCGCATACCACTTGTCATCGTCGTCGGGCTGGAAATCCAGTTCGGCGCCGTAGCCATGGCGCGTGCGCTGATAGTTGTAGTAGCGCTGATCGAGATCGGTGAATGCCTTGTCCGGGACGCCCGATCCTTGTTGGTCGACGTAACCCGCTTCCACGTCGTCGATGCCGCGATGATCCTGGTAGTAATTGACCGTGCCGATAAAGGTGAAGGGTTTGTAGTTCTTGTCCGGGCCGAAGCGAAAGCCGCCGGTGAGCTCGTAATCCTTGATCGGCGTATCGCGCAGATTTTCCAGACCGGTGCCGAGCTGCAGATCGACGAACTGATCCCGATCCCTGGGCATGGTCTTGGAGGTGATCTCGACGGTGCCACCCAGCGCTTCGGCATCCTGCTCGGGGAGATTGGTGTTGGTAATCGTCAGCGCGCCGACCAGGCCCGCAGGAATCGAATCGAACGCCACCGCGCGACCGCCGCCGGTAGGCGTGGAAACGTTGGTGGGCATCAGGCGCACACCATCGAAGGTCGTGCTGTTGAGGTCCGCATCCAGGCCGCGGATGTTCACGAAACGGCCTTCGCCCGTATCGGTTTCGAGCGAGACGCCCGGCAAGCGGCGCACCGCTTCGCCGGCGTTGACGTCCGGCAATCGTTCGATCGCGGCGGCCGGCTGCACGAAGATCATGTTGGGCGCCTGCTGCTGCACGGCGCGCGCTTCCATATCCGCAGTCACGGGTGCACTGACGTTGATCTGGTCCAGCGACTTGACGTCGGCGCCGAGCACAAAGTTCTCCATGGCGGGTGTGCCGGCGTCAACGGTAATTTTGCGTTGTAGCGCGCGCTGTCCGTCTACCTTGACCACAAGGGTATACGCGCCGGGAGCAACGCCTTGCAGCTGGTAGTTGCCGTTGGCGTCGGTGGTCGTCACTGCGCGGATCTCACGGATCTCCACGCGCGCCCCCGATATCGGCTTGTGTCCCGTGGCGATTTCCACATGTCCGCTCAGCGCGACCGAATCGGCGGCATTCACCATGATCGGCGCGGCCAGCGCGATCATTCCCAAAGCAAGCCTGCAAGCCTGTGCAAGTGACATGTTCAAACCCTCGGATCGGTGGATGCGCCGCGCAGAAGGCAAGTGCGGCGCGTACCTTTTCGACACTAAGCGCGAGGGATGACAGCGAGAATGCAGCAGCTATACGAATCGGTAAGCTTCACTCGGATGCGTGATTTCTGCGGAAATATGTCGCGTTTATGTGAACCGCATCTCGATGGCCAAACCTGGCTTGCGATCGAACAGGGCAACCGGAACGCGATGCAGTTCGGCGATGGCGGCCACCAATGCCAGGCCCAGCCCGCTTCCCGGCGAGGTTCGACTGCTGTCGAGGCGCACGAAACGATGAAAGACACGTTTGTGATCGGTGGCAGGAATACCGGGACCCGTATCTTCGACGCAGCCGATCACACCCTCGATGCTGGCCATGAGCGACAAGGTGATGCGTGTCCCCACCGGCGTATGGTGAATGGCATTTTCGATAAGGTTGGACAGCATCTGCGTGAGCAATGCCTTGTCGCCCTTGAAGGCAAGCCCGGGTTGCACGCGCGCGCTCACAAAGTGCCCTGCGTCTTCGGCGACCGGCGCATAGGTGTCGGCCATCGATGAAAAGAGTTCGGACAGATCCACCGGTGCAAAGCCCGCCCGGCGCTCGCGCGCCTGGATGCGCGAAATGCGCAGCAGTGCGCCGAATGTCGCCAGCACGCCGTCGACATCGGCGATGGAGCGTTCGATGGCCGCACGTTGCTGCATCGGCTCATGATCGAGTTCGGCGGCGGACTCCAGCCGCTGGCGCAGGCGCGTGAGCGGCGTGCGAAGATCGTGCGCGATGTCGTTGGAGACTTGGCGCATGTTTTCCATCAAGGTGTGCACGCGCTCCAATATGCGGTTGAGGCGACCCGCAAGGCGCACGAATTCGGCGCTGCCTCGCTCAAGACGCAAGGGTCCAACCTCCTCGCCCGTCACGATGCGTTCGGCGCGTGCGCTGAGGCGATCGACGGACTTGACGAAAATGTGCCCTGCGATACCGCCCGATAGCAGGGCGAACAACATGGCCACGCCGACACTGAAGAAAAAGTAGCGGCCCAGGTTTTCGTCGAGTTCGCCGATGTCGCGATTGTCCCGCCCCACCGTCAACCACTTGCCGCCATCGAGGCGCGTCACAAAGAGATCGACTTGGTTGGCGTGGCCCTTGTGTATGCCGTAGGCGTTGTGGATGGGTACGCGCTGCCAGCCCGCCATCGTCGGATGAAACAACAAGTTGCCCGCGATGTGGTTGCCGCCGGCATCCGATAACAGGTAATAATCCGCCCCTTCCTGCTTCACGGACAGGCGTTGCCGGATTTGCGGCTCCAAGGTACCGGCGCGCGCCGCTTCGCGCAGACTGGCGGTTTCCACTTCGACAGCCGTGCGCAGCTGATCGGCCACATAGGTGTGAATCTCGCGCCAGACCAGCCCGAACAGTGCGGCGACGACCAGCGCGAACGCCAGCGCCTGCATGGCGGCAACGCGGAATGTGGCAGTGCGGATGAAACTATTCGGATGCACGTAGACAATATCCCGTGCCGCGTACCGTATGCAGCAACGCCACGCTGTAGCCACGATCGATCTTCGCGCGCAACCGGCTGATGTGCGTTTCGACGAGACTGGTTTGCGGATCGAAATTGAACTCCCACACATGCTCGAGCAGCATCGACCGCGTGACCACTTTGCCCGCCTGCATCATCAGGTATTCGAGCAGGCGGAATTCTCTCGGCTGCAATTCGATCGGGGTTTGCGCACGGGTCACTTCCCGGCTGATCAGATCCATGTGCAGGTCGCCCACGCACAGCCTGGTGCGCGCTTCGGCCATCGGGGGCCTGCGCGCGAGGGCACCGAGACGCGCTCTCAGCTCGTTGAGCGCGAATGGCTTTCCGAGGTAATCGTCGGCGCCGGCGTCCAGTCCTTCCACGCGCGAGTCGGATTCGCCCAGGGCCGAAAGCATCAGCACGGGCATGTGCTTTCCGCTGGCGCGCAGGTTTCTTACCAGCGAAATGCCATCGGTGTGCGGCAGCATGCGGTCGACGACCAGGAGATCGTATTCGCCGCTGGTTGCCATGCGCCAACCCGTGGAGCCGTCCGCGGCGCAATCGACACGTTGCTCGGGACCGGACAGGCTCGACCTGAGATAGGCCGCCGTTTCGATGTCGTCTTCAACCACCAGGATTTTCATGCTTCCCTCCTGCAACCGGGCTGTCAGCATCGGGGTAACCGCCAGTGTCGCGCTGCGACTGCGGCAATCTGATGACAACGGGAAGAAGGGTTCGCCGTACTGCGAAGTATCTGCCTGTCGATAAGCGTCACATGGACACGCGTGGCATTTCCGCGCATGTCCATGTGGTCAACCGGGTGGCTTCAATGGCTTGACGACGACGAGGCTGGCACCGACGGGTTCTCGCCGGCCGTGGCGAATGGCGCCTTGGTGATATCGACATCCCATCCCGGCTCAAGTGTCGACAAGTGCTCCTTCAGCGCACGCAAGTGGCTCGCGTCGGCGTCTGCCGACGATGGCAGCGAGATGACGATTCGGCGCTTGGTCAGGTCGACCGTCACGTCGGCGGGTTGTTGAAGCAGATCCTTCACGTGCATCGCGATCCACGGCTCGGCCTGCCGTTTCAGTTCGTTGACCTGCAATGTCAGGTCGTCGATCTGCGCGCGCAGGCTGTCGATGTCGGCCCTGTCGCGGCGGGAGGTGTCGTTGGCCTCTAGGGTCTGGCGGACCTGCACCACGGCGTCGCGCTTCAGTTTCTGCTTAAGCAGGTTCTGGATGCTGTCTTGCGCAGCGTTGAGGTAGGACGGAACCAGCAGTACGGCGTTGACGGCGTATTGATTGCCGCGCCGCTCCACCTTCAGCTGCTCGATGCTGCCGCCGTGATCGTTGAGGTATTCACTAATGACGGCCTGCGTTTGCTTGGCAGCCAATGACTGCTCGGCAATGTTGCGCAGTGCCAGGCCGAGCGGAATCGCCAGCACGATGAACGTGACGACGATGACGGCAGCCTGCCACGCCGTATGCTGCGGTGAATTCTCGACGCCGAATCCGTACCATTTGGCTATCAGCGTCATGGCGAGCGCAATCGCCAGCAGATTCGTCATGAAGAGAAAGAACGCACCGCCGGCGATGCCCATGTCGTTGGTCGCCAGGCCATATGCCACCACGGCGAGCGGCGGCATCAAGGCGGTGGCAATCGCCACGCCGACGATCGCTTCGCCTTTGCGCGTGACAACGGCGTAACCGCCCGCGAGACCCGAGAACAGCGCCACCAGCAAATCGAACAGCGTCGGTTGCGTGCGCGCCAGGATTTCGCTGGTCGCTTCGCGCAACGGCGAGAACCAGACGACGCACATGGCGATGAGCAGCGCCAGCGCAATACCTGCCAGCAGTGCGATCAGGGCTTGTCGCATCATGCTGAAATTCACGACGCAAAGCGAAAAACCCAGTTGGACAATCGGCCCCATCAAAGGCGAGATGAGCATCGCGCCGATCACGACGGCAGCGGACGATTGCAACAGGCCGAGTATCGCGATGCCGCACGACATGATGGCCATGAATGCATAGCGCGGCGTGAACATGCCGTTGTCCATGACATTGGCCATGACGGCGTCATGGTCGACGCTGCGTATCAGCCGCACGCGCCAACGCAGGAATTGTTTAGCGCGCAGCGCCTGCTGGCTCGACGGTGTGGAACGATCCGTATTCATAGAGGGTCCTGATGGTCGCCTGATCGAAACGATGGGTGTTCCCTGCGAGTCCGCAACCGCACCCCGTCCAACGATGAATCGACGTTACCCATCATCCATGTTGCCTGCCACGCGACGGCCACAAAGCCGCAGGCGGGTATCCCGGGCACGAGTATACTCGCGCACCGGGGCGTGGAAGCCGCGTGTTTTCCGCCCGAAAGGCCTGATGGCCGGCAGCGTGCTAAAGCAGCTTGAGGCCGCTTGCGGACCTCAAGACCTCATACCGACATCGCGCGTCAGCGGGGTACTCGCAATGTCGAGTCGCGCAGCGCCGAGTCGTGCAGCACTTCATCGAGCGCAGTGGTTTCGATCGTGTCCAGCGGACCATGCGCCGGCTTGTGCATGCCGGCAGGTATGCCGTGGTGGTCGGAAGCACCGGTGTTTCCTGGATCGGTCTCGCCCGTCTTCGTGCTCATGCTGGTTTCCTCGGCATTTCCTAAATTCTGCCATGACTGCCGATGAGGATCGAGCAGCAGGCCGTATATATGGCCTCCGTTACCTGCGTGCAAGCTGATCCACCGACCACCCGCCGCCCAGCGCGCGAATGAGCTGCACGCTGGCGCGCAGCCGCTGCGTGTCGAGGTCCAGCAGGCCTCGCTGTTCCTGCAGCGCGACCGTCTGCGCCTGCACGACATCGAGGTAGCTGACCGCGCCGTGCTTGTACTGCGTCATCGACAGATCCAGCGCGTGCTGCGCAGCGTCCGAGGCATCCTTCTGATCCGTGCTGGCCGAGCCCAGGTGGTCGACCAGGGCGAGATTGTCCTGCACCTGCTGGAACGCCGAAAGCACGACGCCGCGATACATCGCGCCGGCTTCATCCGTCTTGGCCTTGGCCGCCTCGATGGTGGCCTTGCGATAGCCACCATCGAACAGATCGTAGGCCAGTGCCGGACCGAGCGCCCAGATGCGATTCGGTGCGGTAAGCAGATTCGCCCAGCCCGTGCTCTGGAAGCCGCCTTGCGCATTGAGCGTCAACGACGGGAACCACGCGGCACGCGCGATGCCGATGCCCGCGTTGGCCGCGGCCACGCGACGCTCCGCCGCGGCGACATCGGGACGACGCTGCAACAGCGTGGAAGGCACATCGAGGGGCACCACCGGCACCGGAATCGCCGCCGTCTGCGCGGGCAGGCTGAAGCTCGATGCGTTTTCGCCCACCAGCACGGCGATCGCATCCTGCATCAGCTCGCGCTGCGCCATCGTCTGCGACCATTGCGAACGCGCATCGGACAACTGCGTCTGCGCGCGCGATACGTCGAGGCCGGAAACGATGCCGCCGCCATGAAGCGTCTGCGTGAGCTTCAGCGCCCTCTCGTATGCCTGGATGGTTTGCTGCAGCAATTCGATCTGCTGGTCGAGACCGCGCAGCTGCATGTAGCTGTCGGCCAGTTGCGCCTGCAGGCTCAACTGAGCGGACGCGAGATCCGCCTGCGCCGCCAGTGCGTTGTCGCGACCTGCTTCGACCGTGTTGCGCACGCGGCCCCACAGGTCGACTTCGTAGCTGGCTTGCACGCCTACGGTATAAGAGTTGTAAACCGAGGGCGCCGCGGGATTGCGCAGCGGCGGTGCCGTATTCGATTCGCGCTGGCGTTGTGCGACGGCACCCGCGCCGACCTGCGGGAATAATTCGGAGCGAGCTTCCGCGCTGTACGCCTGTGCCTGCTCGTAATGCGCCAGGGCAGCAGCAAGATCGGCATTGTTGGCGAGCAGCCGGGTCTGCAACTGATCGAGTTCGGTGTCGCCATACAACTGCCACCAGTTCTCGCGCGGCAACTGATCATTCGGCTGCGCACCCACCCACGGACCCACATCCTTGTACGCCGGCGCACCAGGCGTTGCCGGCGGCTTGTACGCAGGTGCCAGCGAGCAGGCGCCAAGCACCGCAGCGATGGCGACGGTCAGGGCAATTTCAAGCTTTTTCATGAGGCTTGGCCGTCGCATCTTCGCTGGCAATCTTCACGGCGTCGCCGTCCTTGATGCCGTCCGGCGGACTGTCGATCACGCGATCGCCCGCTTGCAGGCCCGCACCGATTTCGACCGACTTGCCGTAGTCGTACAGGATGCTCACTTTCTTGAACGCCACCTTGTTGCCATCGTTCACCGTCGCAACACGCAAACCCGCGTTGTCGAAGATCAGCGAGCTGGCAGGCACACGCAGCGCGGTGCCATCGACCGGCAGGCTGAAGCGCACGTGGGCGAAGGCACCGGGCATCAAGGCACTGTCGGTGTTGTCGACCAGCAGCTGCACCAGCGTGGTACCGGAGTTGGCGTTCACGGCATTGGAGGTGGCGATCACCTTGGCGTGGAATTCGCGACCCGGATATTCCGGCACCACCAGCACGGCGGTGCTGCCCGGACGGATCGAAGGACCGTAACTCTGAGGTACCTGCACGTAGACGCGCAGCTGATGGATGTCCGATACCACGAAGAGTTGCGGGCCCGTGCCGCCGCCGGCATTGATCAAGGCGCCGACGTCGGTATCACGCGCGGTGACCACGCCATCGAACGGCGCCACGATGCGTGCGAAGGCCTTTGCCGCGACCAGTCGATCGACGTTGGCCTGCGCCGCATTCATCAACGCGACTTTCGCGGTGTAATCGCTGGTGCGCTGATCGACGTCCTGCTGCGCCACCGAATCACTGCCGAGCATCGCCTGCCAGCGTTTGGCGGTGGTGCCGGCCAACTCCGAATTGGCTTTCGCGCTGGCAAGATCCGCACGCGCCTGCACCAGTTGCTGATCGAGTTCGGGCGTGTCGATCTCGCCCAGCAGTTCTCCGCTTTTCACGGGCGCGCCGATGTCGGTTTTCCAGTCTTTCAGGTAGCCGCTCACCTGCGCGTAGATCGGTGCGCGTATGAAGGCTTCCAGGCGACCGGGGAGATCGAGCACCGGCCCGGTTTTACCAGGTTCGGGCATGACCACGTTGACGGTGGGAACGGCCTGTTCGTCGGTCCAGGTTTTCAGGCTGCTTGCCTGCGTGGCGCGCGTGATCAGGCCGATCACCACGACGGCGACCAGCACCACCGCAACGACGAGTCCGGCCAGGCGCAATCCGCGTTTGGAAAGCTTCTCAGAAGAATGAAGGGTTGCTTCAGACGACATAGCTTGGTTCTCCAGAAGCATCTGCTTCTTTCGGGGCATGGCTGTGACGCGCATGGATGATGCTGAACACCACGGGCACGAAAAGCAGCGTGGCGGCAGTGGCAAAGATGAGGCCGCCGATCACGGCGCGACCGAGCGGTGCGTTCTGTTCGCCGCCCTCGCCCAGGCCCAATGCCATCGGCGCCATGCCGATGATCATCGCCAGTGCCGTCATGCAGACGGGACGGAAGCGGGTGAAGCCGGCTTCGAGTGCCGCGACGGCGGCGTTGCCGTGTTCGTCCAGGCGTTCGCGGCAGAAGCTGACGACGAGGATCGAGTTCGCGGTCGCCACGCCCATGCACATGATCGCGCCCGTCAACGCGGGTACCGACAACGGCGTGTGCGTGGCGAACAGTATCCACACGATGCCGGCCAGCGCGGCGGGCAGCGCGGTGATGATCACGAACGGATCGCTCCACGACTGGAAGTTCACCACGATCAGCAGATAGATCAGCACCACGGCACCGAGCAGGCCGAACAGCAGGCCGGAGAAGGCGCTGTTCATCGTCTGCACCTGGCCGAGCAGCACGACGTGCGAACCCTTGGGTTGCTGGGCGACGGTGGCGTCGATCAGCTTCTGCACGTCGGCTGCAACGCCGCCCAAGTCGCGATCCTGGGTCGCCGCGTAGATCTGCACCACCGACTGGATGTCGTACTGGTCGATCACATCGTTGGTGTTGTTGCGCTTGAGCGTCACCAGGCCGCCCAACACCTGCGCCTGTCCATTGCTGCCGTTGACGGGGAGGTTACGCAAGGAGGCAAGGCTGTCGAGGTTGTACTGCGGCGTCTGCATCACGATCGGATACGACACGCCGTTGGCCGGATTCAGCCAGAACGTCGGCGCCACCTGGCTGGAACCGGCAAGGTTCACCACCAGGCTGTTGGTGATATCGCGCTCGGTGATGCCCACCAACTGTGCCTGCGTGCGATCCACATTGACGTCGAACGCCGGATTGGCCTGCGATTCCTGGATGCGTGCATCGACCACGCCCGGCACGAGCTTGATCTTGCCGAGCAGCGTGTTGGCGTATGCAAAGTTCGCAGCGAGGTTCGGGCCGCGAATCTGCAGATCGATCGGCGCGGGTGAACCGAAGTTGAGAATCTGGCCGACGATATCCGCTGGCGGGAACGAGAACGTGACACCCGGATATTTGCGCGGCAGCAGCTCGCGCAGCTTGCGCACGTAATCGGCAGTAGGACGATGGCCTTCGTTCAAGGCAATCTGGATGTCGCCATCCTGTTCGCCGATCAGGCCGGTGTTGTTGTACGTGGTGTTGATGCCGCTGTTCGACAGGCCGATGTTGTCCACCACCGTGCCGAGTTCATCCGGCGGAATCACGGAGCGAACGGTCTGCTCGATGCTGTTGAAGACGTTCGCCGTATCTTCCACGCGCGTGCCGACTTGCGCACGCACGTGCATCAGGATCTGCCCGCCATCCACATCCGGGAAGAAGTTGCGGCCCAGGAACGGCACCAGCAGGAACGACACCAGCACGAAGGCGAGGAAGCCGACGACGAACGGCTTGCGATGACCCAGCGCCAGCTCGAGCAGGCCATGATAGGTCGCACGGATGCGCTCGAAACTCGCCTCGAATGCACGCTGGAAACGCACCAGCGGATTGCGCGACGGCGGCGGTGCGACGTGTTCATCGGAGTGCGGCGCGTGCGGCTTGAGCAGGAACTTCGCCATCGTCGGCACCAGCGTGCGCGAAAGGATGAACGAGCACACCATCGCGAACATCACCGCTTCGGCCATCGGCACGAACAGGTAGCGCGCCACGCCGTCGAGGAAGAACATCGGCACGAACACGATGCAGATACAAAGCAAGGAGACGAAGGCCGGCGTCACGATCTGGCGTGCACCGTCCATGATCGCCGTTTCCACATCCTTGCCGTGCTCCAGATGCCAGTTGATGTTCTCGATGGTCACCGTGGCGTCGTCGACGAGGATACCCACGGCGAGCGCGAGGCCGCCCAGCGTCATGATGTTCAGCGTTTCGCCGAACGCGGACAGCAAAGCAATGGCGCCCAGAATGGCCAGCGGAATCGACACGGCAATGATCACCGTCGAGCGCCAACTACCTAGGAACAAGAGGATCATCAAGCTGGTCAACGCCGCGGCGATCACGCCTTCGCGCGCCACGCCGGTGATGGCAGCACGCACGAACAACGACTGATCGCCGATGGGCGTCACCTTGAGGTTATCCGGCAACAGGCCTTTGCTGTCGATCACGCGCTGCTTGATACCCGCGACGATGGCGAGCGTCGATGCCGAACCGTTCTTCAGAATCGTCAGCAACACCGAACGATTGCCGTCCACGTGCACGACGTTTGTCTGCGGCGGCGCGCCGTCGCGCACATGCGCTACGTCGCGAATGTAGATGGTGGTGCCATTGACCGTCTTGACCGGCAGGTCGCCCAGGTCATTGATGTCGGACGGCGAATCGTTGAGGTTGAGCGTGTACTCGAATGTTCCGATCTTTTCAGTGCCAACCGGAATGATCAGGTTCTGTGCCGCCAGTGCATTGGCCACGTCCTGCGCGGAAAGGCCGCGCGCCTGCAGCTTGGCGGAGTCGACGTCGATCTGCACCTGGCGCGTCTTGCCGCCGTAAGGATACGGAATGGCCGCACCGGCCACGGAGACCAGCTGCGGACGCAAAATGTTCTGGCCCAGGTCGCCCAGGTTCTGCTCGCTCAAGCCCTTGCCCGACAGTGCCAGCTGCAGGATCGGCACCGTGGATGCGTTGTAGTTGAGGATCAGCGGCGGCGTGATGCCCGGCGGAAGCTGCTTGAGCAACGTCTGCGAGACGGCTGTTACCTGCGCATTCGCGGTGGCGATGTTGACGGTGGGCTGGAAGTAGATCTTGATGATGCCGAAACCGGCGATCGACTTGGCTTCGATGTGCTCCACGTCGTTGACGGTGGTGGTCAGCACGCGCTCGAACGGCGAGGAAATGCGCCCGGCCATCTGTTCCGGTGGGAGGCCGGTGTACTGCCAGACCACCGCGATCACCGGAATTTTAATATCCGGGAAAATGTCGGTAGGCGTGCGCAGCGCCGCCAGGGGTCCGACGATCAGGATCAGCAGGGCGAGAACGACGAATGTATAAGGCCGCTCCAGCGCAAGCCGTACAATCCTCAGCATTGGATGTACTCCAGGGAAGGGAGGGCGGAGCACCCAGGCCGCATGCCGCATTCATGGCAGTTGTGCGGCGTGCAAAACCCAGTTGCGATCGCCTTTGGCGACCGCATGCTCTGCTTACAGGCAAACTTGCGATGACAACAAACAGCCGGTGCTTGGGGAAAGGCGCCAGCTGTCCGGAAAGATTAGTTGTACGGCTTGTTAAGATCGATACAGATAGGCGAATGGCTTGATACGCATGACGAATGATTACCTGGAGCTTCGGCACTTGAAGTATTTCGTTGCCGTCGCCGACGAGCTGCATTTCGGGCGCGCCGCGGAGCGTCTGGGCATTTCGCAGCCGCCACTAAGCCAGCAGATTCATGCACTTGAGCAACGGTTGGGCGCCAGGCTTTTCGAGCGCAAGGGGCGCGGCATCGCGCTGACCCATGCCGGCACCGCCCTGCTGCCGCGCGCTCGCGGCATCCTGGTGCAGGCCGAACGCGCGGCCGAATCGGTTGCGCGCACGCAACGCGGCGAGCTGGGTGAACTGCATCTTGGCCTGATGTCTTCGGGGCCTTTCACGTTTGTCGTGCCGCGCGTGCTGGCAAGGTTTCGCGAACGCCTGCCCTATGTGCGCCTGCAGATCCACGAAATGGCGACCTCGCATCAGATCGAGGCGCTGGAGCAAGGTGTGATCGATGTCGGCGTGATCCGTCCGGAACCCTTGCCCGACAGCATCAAGGCCATCGAGTTGTTCAAGGATTCCACCACGGCGGTCATGCATGCGAGCAATCCGCTCGCGAAGACGCCCGGCCCCATCCATATCCGCGAACTGGCCGATGAGGATTTCATCTTTTATCAGCGCAGCCTCGGCGTGCGCTTCTATGACGAAGTGATCGCGTTGTGCAGGAAATCCGGCTTCAGTCCGCGGATCCTGTACGAGGTCCGCGAGCTCCCCACCATCATCGGACTGATCTCCGGCGGCTTCGGCGTTGCGGTGTTGCCGGCTTCCGTACAACGGATGATGGTGGAAGATGTCGTGTACCGCACGGTGGCGGACGTGGATGCGGTGACAGCCGTCTGGGCGATTTATCGCGCCGACGTCGACAATCCGATGGTGAGTGCATTTCTCGAGATCGCGCAGTGCCTTGCGTCCAAGCAGGCCGCGTCGATAGGCAAGTGATACGGCGCCTGTTGCGCATGGCTATTCCGAAGATGTCTTGCAGACATCCCTTGTCGCCACGCTGTTTGGAGTAAGCACGGCGCTTGCGGGCGTGTTGATGGTTGCAGGTCAACGAACGACACGATCACGAACATGTGCCTGAGAAGCCGTACACGCATCCTCCATAGCCCACACGGCGAGCGCGGACCTCGCGGAAAGCGCTTACACCGGCAGGCATTCGCTTACGCAAAGCTGTCGCTTTCCCTCACCGAATAGGGCGACGACGGCGTCTTGCAAAAAATGACCCAAATGGGGGTAGCCGCTGGCGTTAAACATTAGTAAACTTTTAAGTACATAAACGCCATGTCCCTATACCCGTAGGTAACCGAATGCGTATTCATCCTCTAACCCGCGGCCTGGCAGTCGCACTCATTTGCACTTTGCCGGCACTTCCCGCCATGGCGGCCCGTTTCGAAGTGCAAGGTGGCGTCAGCTACATGGGCAGCCCCTCCAATGGCTACAGCACGCCTGCTGCATTCGGCGAAGTCATCTTCGATCCGAACCAGATCGGCAGCAGCAATTTCACCTGGTCGCCAGATGTCACTGCCGGCTGGATCGATGGCCGCAACATTCCGCAATACAACGCCAACCGTTACACCACGCGCGACGACATCTGGCTGGTGGCCGGCGGTGCACGTTTTCACTACGGCCCGACCAACGCCTGGTATCAGCCGTTCTTCCTGAGCTTCCAGCCGGCCGTGCACACCGGAAAAACGCAGGCATTGAGCACCGTCTACGAATTCGTCACGACGGTCGGCTACCAGGGTAATCACTGGAGCCTCGGCATTCGCCATATCTCCAACGGCAGCATCAAAGAACCCAACCGCGGCGAAACGATGGTGGTCGCCGGTATCGCGTTCTGATCCAAATTACATCGTCCCAAAACGACAAAGGCCCCGATCGAGGCCTTTGTCGTTTTGGGTGCATGTCGACCGATCAGTGACCGCCCGCACCAGCGCCAGCCTTCGCGGTAAACGGCGGCTTGGCCATCCAGATCACCACGATCAGCGAGAGGAAGATCCAGCCGAGCAGATGGAAGATTTCGTTGAACGAAATCTGCAGGCCCTGCAGGGTGATCGCCTGATTCAACAAAGCCGCGACCGATTGCGAATCGCCGGCCTGGTTCATCGCCTGCTGCACATCCGGGTTGTAAGGCGTGATCTGTTCGGCCAGGTGCGAGTGATGCAGGATGCCGCGATGCTCCCACATGAAAGTGGTCAGCGACGCGGAGAAGCTTGCGCCCACCGTACGCAGGAAGGTCGCCACGCCGCCGCCCGCGGCAATTTCATGAGGTTGCAGGTCGGACAAGAGGATCGTGGTCACCGGCATGAAGAAGAACGCCACGCCAAGGCCCTGCAGCAACTGCACCAGCGCGACGTGCGTGAAGTCGATGCCGATGTAGAAGTTCGAACGCAGGAAGCAGGTGGCGCCCATGATCAGGAACGCGCCGCTGGTCAACGCACGCAGGTCGAAACGCGGCGCGTACTTGCCCACGATGAAGGTGAGCAGCACCGGCAGCACACCCAGTGGCGCGGAAGCGAAGCCTGCCCACGTCGCCGTGTAGCCCAGGTTCAACTGCAACCATTGTGGTATCAGCAGACCGATCGCGAAGAACGCCGCATAGGCCAGCACCAGCGCAATCGTGCCCATGCGGAAATTGCGGTGACGGAATAGCTTCAGGTCGACGATCGGATCCTTGTCGGTCAATTCCCAGATCAGGAAGATCACGATGGCGATGGCCGAGATGATCGCGGTGACGACAATGAACGTGGAGTTGAACCAGTCGTCGTCGTTGCCCTTGTCCAGCACCACCTGCAAGGCACCCACGCCGATCACCAGCGTGATGAGACCCACGTAGTCGATCTTCGGCCTTTGCGTGACCACGGCGCGCAAGCGCATCTGGTTGGCCACCACCATGCTGGCGAAGATGCCGATCGGCACGTTGATGAAGAAGATCCACGGCCACGAATAATTGTCGGTAATCAAACCGCCGAGAATCGGACCGGCGATCGGCGCCACCACCGTCACCATCGCGAGCAGCGCCAGCGCCATGCTTCGCTTGGCGGGTGGATAGATCGAGATCAGCAGCGCCTGCGTGATCGGATACATCGGACCCGCCACCGCGCCCTGGATGGTGCGGAACAGGATCAGCATGCTCATGCTCTGCGCGATGCCGCACAGGAACGAGGCGAGCGAGAACAACAGCGTCGCCCACACGAACAGCTTCACCTCGCCGAAACGGCGCGTGAGAAAGCCCGTGAGCGGCAACGCGATGGCGTTGCTCACGGCGAACGAGGTAATCACCCAGGTGCTCTGATCCTGACTCACGCCAAGGTTGCCCGCGATGGTCGGCAGCGACACGTTGGCAATGGTGGTGTCCAGCACCTGCATGAACGTGGCCAGCGACAAGCCGATCGTCGCTAGAACCAGGTTGGGTGGACGGAAATGGGTGTTCATGGGATGCGGATATGGGTGTGTGTGGGCAATGTCGGCCGTGGAAGGAATGAGTCGCTGCCGAACGGGTTCACAGGCGGCGCGACCCTTCCCTGCCCTTTTATTGCTGCCCCGCCGTATTGGCGTGGATGATCTTTTCGATCTGCACGTTCGCTTCAGCCAGTTCGTTCTGGTAGACGTCCGTACTGAAGCGCCCTTCGGTACGCGGCTGCTGCGCGAGTGTCGGACCGTTCTGGTCGTGCAGATTCACTTCGGTGTCGAGCGACATGCCGATGCGCAGCGGGTATTTGTCGAGCTGCGACGGATCGGTGAACACCACGCGCACCGGAATGCGCTGCACGATCTTGATCCAGTTGCCGGTGGCGTTCTGCGCCGGCAGCAGCGAGAACGCACTGCCCGTGCCCACGCCGAGGCTTTCCACCTGACCCTTGTACTTCACCGCGCCGCCGTAGACGTCGGAGGTGATTTCCACCGACTGGCCGATGCGCATCTGCGTGAGCTGCGTTTCCTTGAAGTTGGCATCCACCCACACTTCGTGCAGCGGCACTACTGCCATCAGCGCCGTACCCGGCTGCACGCGCTGGCCGACCTGCACGGTGCGCTTGGCCACATAGCCCGTCACCGGCGCCACCATCGTGGCGCGTATGTCGTCCAGATATGCAGCGCGATACGCGGCGGCAGCGGCCATCACGTCCGGATGCGAGGCGACCACGGTGTCGTCCACCAGCACCTTGTTGGTCTGCAACTGCTGCTGGGCGTTGGTGAGCCCGTTCTGCGCAGCGTTCAACGCATCCTGCGCGTGCGACAGTTCTTCGGCGGAGATCGCACCGCTCTTGGCCAGATCGCGACGACGGTTGTAGTCGGCCTGTGCCTTTGCCAGCGCCACTCTCTGCACGGCCAGCTGCGCCTGCGCACCTTGCACGGTGCTGTAAAGGCCGCGCACCTTGCGCACCGTGCTGCCGAGGTCGGCGGCGGCGCGCTGCAGTCCGACGTCGGCGTCGGCTTTGTCGAGCGTCACCAGCACGTCGCCCTGCTTCACCAGGTCGCCGTCATCGGCGCGAATGCTGGTAACGGTGCCGGCGATGCGCGGCGTGATCTGCACGATGTTGCCGTTGACGTACGCGTCATCGGTGCCTTCGTACCAACGGCCATCGAGGAAATACCACGCCGTCCAGCCGATGAGGGCAAGAACGACGATCACGCCCAACGCGCGCAGCAGGAAACCGCGCCGGTTGTTAACCGGAGGCGCCTGCACAGTAGCGTCGGCGATATTGGGATTCGGACTGGACATGGGGCTGCCTCAGGAACGATAAGAATTATTTGGAGGAAAGTTCAGCGTCGGCTTGCGGACGGTAGCCGCCGCCGAGCGCCTGGATCAGTTGCACGTTGAGATCGGATTGCTGCGCATGCAGCTGCGCCATGCGCTGTTCGGCGGCCAGCAATTCCTGGCGCACGCTCAACGCTTCGAGATAACTGCCGATGCCCGACTTGTAGCGTTGCTCTGCGAGCTTCCACGCATCGCTGGCGGCATCGACCGCGCGCTGCTGCGCGTCGATCTGCTGCTGTGCCGATGCGATGGCGTCATAGTCGTCCGACACTTCGTTGACCGCCGACACCAGTGTCTGGTTGTACTGCGCGACCGCGAGATCGTATTGCGCGTCCTTGCTGTCGAGGTTGGCGCGACGACGACCGCCATCGAAGATCGGCAGACTCACCGCCGGCGCCACTTCATAGAAGCGGTTCTGCAGCGAGAACAGATTGCCGCCACCCAGGCTGACCAGACCCGCCAGCGCGCCGATGTTCACGTTCGGCAGGAACTCGGTCTTGGCGGCCTTGATGTTCTTGGTCGTGGCTTCCACGCGCCAGCGCGCCGCGACCAGATCCGCGCGATGGCCGACGAGGTCGACCGGCAGATTGGACGGCACCGTCAGCGCGCCCGGCGGCAGCAACTGCGGACGGCCGATATCCAATCCACGATCGGGACCCTTGCCGAGCAACACCGACAAGGCCGAACGTGCCGCATCGATCGCGCGATCGGCCAGCGCCTTCTGCCCTTCCGCGCTGGCCACTTCGGAATCGCTCTGCTTGAGCTGGATCTGGCTATCGATGCCGGCCGCCACGCGCTTGCGCGTGAGGTCGCGCACGTCGCTTGCGCGCTTGAGTTCGGCGGTGGCGACATCCTGCAGCGCATAGGCATAACCGAGCTGCACATAGGCACGCGCGACATTGGTCGACACCTCGATGCGCGCCGCTTGCGCATCGACCTGGGCAGCGCGCGACTGACCTACCGCGGCTTCCCACGCAGCGCGTTGGCCGCCCCATAGGTCCAGATCCCATTTGAAGCTGCCATACACATATTTGGCCGCCGCCGCATGCCCCGTGCCGAGCACGGGAATGGAAGTGGGAATGCGCGCTTCGGCCACGCTCGCGCCGACGCCGACGGTAGGCTTGCGCGCCGCGTCGGCAGCACCGGCTTCGGCCTGCGCCTCACGCGCACGCGCGTCGGCCATGGCAAGCGTCGGGTTGTCGTGCAAAGCTTCGGCGATCAGGGTATTGAGCTGGGGATCGCCCAGGCCCGTCCACCAATCGTCCTTCGGCCACGCCGCATCGGACACCTGCACGTTCGCAAGGCTTCGCTCGGCCTTGAGCGAAGACGGATCGATCGACGTGCCGTTCGTATGAAGGCCGCCGCTCGTGGCGCAGCCAGCGAGCGCGAAGGTCAGTCCGACAGCAGCCGCAAGTATATGCAGACGCATGGCTTTCAAATCTCGAATAAGGTGAATCAGTTCTTGTCGCGGAGCGCGAGCAACACGCGCTCCAGGTAGTCGTGCAGACGCTTGCTCTCGATGTCGCTCAATGAACGCTGTGCTGCTTGCAGGACGCGCTCGTTGCAACCTGTCAGTTCCTTCCAGATCTCGCTACCGGCGTCAGTGAGCTCGATGCGCAAGGCGCGACGGTCTTGCTCATGCGGGCGACGACGCAAAAGCCCCCTGCTCTCCAGTTGATCGAGCTGACGCGTCATGGCGCCGCCGTCCAGTTCCACCGAGCGGGCCAGCTCGGTGGCGGACATCGGCCCCAATAGATACAGCCGCTTGAGGATCAGAAATTGGGTAAAGCGCAGATCGAGACCCTTGGCGGCAATCTCCGCCTCGATACCGCGCACCAGTTCGGCGCGGACGAGGCCAATCAGCACGCCAAGACTCTCTTGGGCGGTAGGGGTTATGAGCGGTCCCGTAGTCATGGGAGCGCATTCTATTGCCCTTATAATATTTGTCAAGGCAAATATGTTTTAGACATCTATTGTTTCAGCAAATTGTCAGAAATGGACTATCTGAGGGGTACGGACGTCAGCTCCGCCAGCTCGTCGCCCAACCAGGCCCGCAAGGCCGGGTCGCGCAATTCGAACAACTCGAACACGCCCAGGGCCCGCAGAGCTGGCAGCTGCGCCAGCAAACGGGGCTCCATCGCCCGGCGTACGGGTTCGGGCGTGGCAGGATCGAGCATTTGGTGAGCACAGGCGACAAAGGTTTCGAGAGGTGATTTGGACACGTGAGAACTGAATGAAATCAACTGGATAGGGGACATGAGGCGATCCTTTGAATCAGTTGCTGGTGGGCTCTGGATGAGCTTTTTCTTCTTTTTCGACGAACAGGGGCGCTTCGAATGGACGAATCAGCGGCTTCGAATGTGACATTCGACGGCCGCGTCCAGTTCTTAGGACACAGCGAACGCGTGCAAGCACAGCCCCTGGCTATGCGTTCCTGGAGAAGCCGCGAGCGGCGGCAGCGGCGAGGGAGCCCGGCGCATGGACCGGGGTATGGGAAAGCTTAGGCAAATCTCGTCACAAGCTGATAACGTTATTTGGTCAAAAAATGTCGAGAACCGGCCATGGCGAACTCCCAAGACACGTTCTACGAATTCATTGAACAGGCCGGCGGACCACCCATCATTACGTACTGGAATGAAGGGGAAGCGGCCAGCGAATACAGCCAGGAGACCCACAAATACGACTGGCACAGCCATGTGCGCGGTCAGTTCTGGTGCGTGGAAAGCGGCCTGGTCCATGTGCACACGGCGCGCGGTTCATGGCTGTTGCCGCCCCATCGCGCGGGCTGGATGCCGCCGGGCGAAATGCATACCGTCACCATCAGCGGCGTCATGAGCGGCTGGGGCGTCTTTCTCACACCGGACATCTGCGGCCAGCTGCCCGACCACCCTTGCGTGATCGGCGTGACCCCGTTGATGCGCGAACTGGTCCATCGCGCCAGCTCGTGGACGTGGAACGCGGAGCTGGATGCACGACAGCAGCGGTTGATGGATGTGCTGCTGGATGAAATGCACCACACCGCGCACGAGCCCCTGCACCTGCCGATGCCGATCGATCGACGGCTGTTGCGTATTGCTCAAGCCGTGATCGAGCAGCCGCAGGACAACCGCAGCCTGGAGGAATGGGCTGCCTGGGGCGGACTTTCGCCGCGCAGCTTGAGTCGATTGTTCCGCGCCGAAACGGCTTTGAGTTTTGCGCAATGGCGACAGCAGGCGCGGCTCGCCCGCGGACTGGAACAACTGGCCGATGGCACTCCGGTCGCCTCGGTCGCCGATGCACTCGGTTATGCGAGTACCAGCGCGTTCATCGCCATGTTCCGGCGCTCTTTCGGCCATTCGCCCGCACGGTATTTCGGCCAGCGGGCCGTCTAGGGCAAACCATTTTCCCGGGAGCCCCTCTTCGGTCGGTGGCCGCATGGGCACGCCAGGGCTCAGCGCATACCAGGCCGCCAGAGGGGCGGTTGGCGGCCTCACTGAAGTGCTGGCCAGGGAAGCCGCGCCCATTCGGCGTCAAAGTCACCTCGGTGGAACCGGGCGGAATGCACGGGCGTCTCATCTCCTGAGACGCCCGCGCCACAGCATCGTCGACAGCCGGCGGAGCGGGACGCGGGTCGCCAGGGCAGGCCTTTACCGCGCTGCTACCAGGCCCTATGTATGATCGACGAACCGCTCCCGCTCGACCGCGGGCCATCGACGATGCCATTGCGCGATTTCCATCCCGCCGTTTCCGCGTGGTTCGACGCCACGTTTCCCGCGCCCACCTCGGCGCAGGCACAGGCGTGGCCGCAGATCAGGGCAGGGCGCCACACACTGGTGGCCGCCCCGACCGGTTCGGGCAAAACGCTCACCGCCTTCCTCGCCGCCATCGATGCCTTGGCGCAGGAAGCCATCTCGCGCGGCGGCACGCTGCCGGACGAAACGCGGGTGGTGTACGTGTCGCCGCTGAAGGCGTTGTCGAACGACATCCACATCAATCTCGAAGCCCCGCTGGAAGGCATTCGCGCACAACTGCAGAAACTCGGCCTGCCCGATGCGCCCATCCGCACCGCCGTGCGCACCGGCGACACGCCGCAACCCGAGCGCAACCTGATGCGCAAGGTGCCGCCGCATATCCTCGTCACCACGCCCGAGTCGTTGTACGTGCTGATGGGTTCGTTGTCCGGGCGCGAGATGCTGAAAAGCGTGCGCAGCGTGATCGTCGACGAAATCCATGCCGTCGCGACCAGCAAACGTGGCGCGCATCTGGCGCTGACGCTGGAACGACTCGAAGCGCTGTGCCAACGGCCGCTGCAGCGCATCGGTTTGTCGGCGACGCAGAAACCCATCGAGGATGTCGCCAAGTTCCTGGTGGGGGAGGGCATCGGCTTGGCTCCCTCTCCCCTCCGGGGAGAGGGCTGGGGTGAGGGGACAACCTCGCAAGAGACCCCAAAAGAGCCACCGCCTTTTACGGCAGACCTTTTCGCAAGAGCGACCCCTCACCCCGACCCTCTCCCCAATGGGGAGAGGGAGAAAAGCTGCACCATCATCGACGTGGGCCACACGCGCAAGCGCGACCTCGCCATCGAAGTGCCGCCCGTGCCGTTGGAAGCCGTCATGTCCAACGACACCTGGGAGCTGCTTTACAACCGCCTCGCGCAACTGGTGGACGAACATCGCACCACGCTCGTCTTCGTCAACACGCGACGCATGGCCGAGCGCGTGGCGCGGCACATGTCGGAGCGAATAGGGCATGAAGCGGTCGCCGCGCACCACGGCAGTCTTGCCAAGGAACAGCGGCTGGATGCCGAGCAACGCCTCAAACGCGGCGAACTGAAAGTATTGATCGCCACGGCATCGCTGGAACTCGGCATCGACATCGGCGATGTGGACCTGGTATGCCAGCTGGCATCGCCGCGCTCCATCGCCGCCTTCCTGCAGCGCGCCGGCCGATCCGGCCACGCGGTGAACGGCACGCCGAAAGCGCGCCTGTTCCCGACCAGCCGCGACGACCTGATCGAATGCGCCGCACTGCTCGACTGCGTGCGCCGTGGCGAACTCGACACGCTGGTGCAACCGCCCCAACCGCTCGACGTGCTGGCGCAACAGATCGTTGCCGAGGTCGCCTGCGCGGAATGGAACGAAGATGCGCTGTTCGACCTCGTGCGTCGCGCCCATCCCTATCGCACCTTGCCGCGCGCGCAGTTCGACGCCATCGTGCGCATGCTGGCGGATGGTTTCACCACGCGACGCGGCGCACGCTCGGCCTATGTCCACCGCGACGCCGTGCATCATGAACTGCGTGCGCGGCGCGGCGCGCGGCTCACCGCCGTGACGTCGGGCGGCACGATTCCCGACATGGCTGACTATCTCGTGGTGCTGGAACCCCAGGCCACCATCGTCGGCACGGTCAACGAAGATTTCGCCATCGAAAGCATGGCGGGCGACATCTTCCAGCTCGGCAACACCAGCTATCGCATCCAGCGCGTGGAACGCGACCGCCTTCGCGTGGAAGATGCGCACGGCGCACCGCCCAGCATTCCATTCTGGCTGGGCGAAGCACCCGGGCGCAGCAATGAATTGTCGCTCGGCGTTTCGCGCTTGCGCGAAGAAATCGTCGAACGCATCGACGCCGGCGGCGTGCAGGCCGCATTCGATTGGTTGCGCGACGTGCTTGCGTTGAACGAATCCACCGCACAGCAGATCGCGGAATATCTCGCCAAGGCCAAGGCCGCGCTCGGCGTGCTGCCGACGCAATCCACGCTGGTGTTCGAGCGCTTCTTCGACGAATCGGGCGGCACGCAGCTGGTGATCCATACGCCCTGGGGCAGCCGCATCAATCGCGCATGGGGGTTGGCACTGCGCAAGCGCTTCTGCCGCCAGTTCAACTTCGAACTGCAGGCGGCTGCCACCGAAAACGCCATCGTGTTGTCGCTCTCCACCAGCCACAGTTTTCCGCTGGAAGAAGTGGCGCGCTATCTGCACAGCAGCAGCGCGGAACACGTGCTGATTCAAGCGCTGCTCGATGCGCCATTGTTCCCGGTGCGCTGGCGCTGGAACGCCGTGACCGCCCTCGCCCTGCCACGCTACGCCGGCGGCAAGAAAGTGCCTGCGCCATTGCAGCGCATGAAGAGCGAAGACCTGCTCGCCACGGTGTTTCCCGACCAGGTCGCCTGCCTGGAAAACATCACTGGCGAACGGCAGATTCCCGACCACCCGCTGGTCAACCAGACGCTGCACGACTGCCTGCGCGAAGCGATGGACGTGGACGGCCTGCTCGATGTCCTGAAAGGACTCGAATCCGGCGCCATCACGGTGGTGGCACGCGATCTCACCGCACCGAGTCCGCTTGCCAGCGAAGTGCTCAACGCCGCGCCCTACGCCTTCCTCGACGACGCGCCGCTGGAAGAACGCCGCACGCGCGCCGTGCAGACGCGCCAGTGGAACGGCATCGAAGACACCGACGATCTGGCCAAGCTCGATCCGGAGGCCATCGCTGCCGTGCGCGCCGAAGCATGGCCGGAGGTACGCAGCGCCGATGAGATGCACGAAGCGTTGAACGTATTGGGCTTCGTTACCCGCGAAGACGTTGAAACCAATGCAGGCTGGCTCGACTGGTTGCACAAGCTCGCGAAATCACACCGTGCCACGCAACTAACTCCCTCCCCTGCGTGCAGCAGGGGAGGGCTGGGGTGGGGTGAAGCCCCCAACGTTACGGCAAGCCCAGACAACCCCCTCCCAACCTCCCCCTGCAAGCAGGGGGAGGAGCAAGGTGTGCACGGTGTGTGGGTCTGCGCCGAGAAACTCCCTCTTTGGCAAGCCGCATACAGCACGGCATCGATGCAGCCACCCATTGCCGCACCCGCCGAATTTGCCGCGCAGCCATGGACACGCGAAGACGCGCTAATCGAACTCGTACGCAGCCGACTCACCGGCCTTGGCCCTGTCACCGTCAACGTACTGGCGACGTCCTTGAATGTTGAGACTTCCGATATCGAACTGGCGTTGATCCGCCTGCAATCGGAAGGCTACGTGATGCAAGGCCGCTTCACGCCGGATGCCACCGACACGGAATGGTGCGAACGTCACCTGCTCGCGCGCATCCATCGCTACACCATCGGTCGCCTGCGCCGCGAAATCGAGCCCGTCAGCCGCCGCGACCTGATGCGTTTCCTGCTCGAATGGCAGCACACCACACCCGGCACGCGACTTAGCGGACCCGACGCACTCGGTGCCGTGCTCGGCCAGCTCGAAGGTTTCGAAGCCGCAGCCGGTGCGTGGGAAAGCGAACTGCTTCATGCGCGCATCGAAGACTATTCCAGCCGCTGGCTCGACGAACTGTGCCGCGCCGGCCGCATCGGCTGGAATCGTTTGCGCAACGGAGGCGGCAGCGGCGGTCCCGTGCGCGCCACGCCCATAGTTTTACTACCGCGCCGCCAATTGGCGACGTGGACATCCATGGCCGATCGCAACCAGGAGCAAGCGCTACTGCAGTCGTCACGCGCACAAGCCGTGCTCGATGCGCTCGCCGCGCAAGGCGCGCTGTTCTTCGACGAACTGCTCGATGCCACGCGTCTGCTGCGCACGGAACTGGAAGACGCGCTGGGCGAACTCGTTTCCGCCGGTCGCGTCACTGCCGACAGCTTCGCCGGCTTGCGCGCATTGCTCGTTCCCGCCGCCAAGCGCGAATCGCCGAGACATCGTCGCGTACGTCGTCATGCCCTGAGCGAGATCGAAGACGCAGGGCGCTGGTCGCTGGTGCGAGTGCCCGCTGTGAATGCGCCCAGCGAAGGGCAGGCCGATGTGATCGAACACATCGCCCGCGTCCTGCTCCGCCGCTACGGCGTCGTGTTCTGGAAGCTGCTGGAACGCGAAGCACCCTGGCTACCCTCCTGGCGCGAACTGCTCCGGGTCTATCATCGACTGGAGGCGCGCGGAGAAATCCGCGGCGGCCGCTTCGTGGAGGGCCTGGTCGGCGAACAATTCGCACTGCCCGAAGCCATCGGCCAGTTGCGCAGCGTGCGGCAACGCCCGTTCGAACAACAATGCATCTGCCTCAGCGGCAGCGATCCCCTCAACCTGGTCGGCACCGTACTCGCCGGCGACCGCCTGCCCGCGCTGGCCGGCACTCGTGTGCTCTACGAAGACGGCATTCCTGTTGCCGCACTCGTTGCCAACAAGCCACAATGGTTGGCCGAAAGCGATCTGACGCAACAGCGCCGCTGGTATAACGCCTTGTTACGCCGCCCGGAGCCAGATGGAACCAGTGACGTAAGCTATGTTCACCGCTGACCATCACTCTCAAGCCATGACGCCGGCTGACGTCTTACTCAAGCAAGCCGCCTCGCCCGAGCTGATCGCACAAGCGCGCGAGCTTTTTCTCGAATATGCCGACGCCATCGGCACGAATCTCGAGTATCAGGGATTTTCGGCTGAACTCGACGCACTGCCGAATCCATACATACCGCCCCGTGGCGCTCTGCTTCTTGCTGATGTCGGTGCCGAACTGGCCGGTTGTGTCGCTCTGCGTCCGTTGAACAAGGACGTAGGTGAGATGAAGCGCCTGTATGTGCGCTCGAACTATCGAAAGCTGAGGCTTGGCCAGCGGCTGGTTGAAGCGATCATCGAGACTGCCCGTGCCGCCGGATATCGCGAACTGCGGCTGGATACCCTGCCCACCATGGTCGCCGCGCAAGCGCTTTACCGCAGGCTGGGTTTCATCGAAATCCCGCCGTACAACGACACGCATTTGCCAGGCACTCGGTTTTACTCACTGACGCTGGCGACGTGAGCGATCATCGACATCGCCTTGGACAATCAGGAGCGAGTTAGAGGTGGCAACGCTCGATCACGTCATCCTGCGGGTGAACGACCTGGAAGCAAGCATTGCTTTCTACACGGGCGTGCTGGGTTTTGCGATGCAAGGTCAGGATGGGCCGTTCACCGTCATCCGCGTCGACGATAATTTCGTGCTTCTGCTTGCGCCGCATGGCGCCTCGGGAATCGAACATTACGCCTTTGCCGTGTCACGGGCCGAGTTTGCGCAGATTTTTGATCGCATCAAAAGCGCGGGCATACCGTACGGACCGACGTTCGACGCTGTCGGGTCGAACGAAGGGCCCGGCGAAGAATCGGGTGCGAGAGGACTTGCGCCGACGCTGTATTTTTTCGATCCCAACAAGCATCTGCTCGAAATCAGATGCTACGAGCGATAGGTCGTTATTTCGCAGGCATCTCCACAGCAGCGGAGGCATGTCATGAAAGCGTCGGTCTTTGTTGGCGTCAGTGTCGATGGCTTCATGGCCAGGCTCGATGGCGCACTCGACTTTCTTCCACCCGGAGGCGGTGAGCCGCATGGCTACGACGACTTCATGGCCACCGTCGATGCGCTGGTGATCGGCCGCAACACCTACGAAGTCGTGCTGGGCTTCGAGGCGTGGCCTTATGCCGACAAACCGGTCTTCGTATTGAGCACGCATGCGCTGCCGTCACCACCCGCAGGCGCCGTGTTAGAGCATCTGTCCGGTACGCCGAAAGAGATCGCCTTCCTGCTTGCAGCCCGTGGTTTCCGACACGTCTACGTGGACGGTGGCATCACCATCCAGGGATTTCTGCGCGAAGGGCTGATCCAGCGCCTCGTCATCACCCGCGTACCGGTGCTGATCGGTACGGGAATCCCATTGTTTGGTGCCACCCTGCAGGACATCGCGCTCAAACATGTTGCCACTCGCTCATACGCGAGCGGGCTAGTGCAGAGCCAATACGAAGTCGTCAACGCGGCTTGATGACAGTAGCCCGGCACATCGTTGCGGCGCCGTTCGGAGCAATGACATGACATCAAGCGCCACGCCTTTTCTGATGTTCGGGGGATCGGCCGAAGAAGCGATGCGCTTCTACACATCGCTTTGTCCCGATTCGGCGATTACCGCGATCGAGCGCTACGGACCGCGTGAGGCCGGTGTCGAGGGTTCGGTGAAGAAGGCGACCTTCACGGTGTGCGGCCGCTCTTTCATGTGCATAGACAGCGCGGTGAAGCACGACTTCAGCTTCACGCCAGCGCTCTCGATCTTCGTCGATCTGGATGACGAAACCGGCATCGAGCATGCGTTCTGCGAGTTGGCGAACGGCGGCAAGGTATTCATGCCGCTCAACAACTATGGGTTCAGCAGAAAGTTCGCGTGGGTAAGCGATCGATTCGGGGTTTCGTGGCAGCTCAATCTGGCTGCGTAAACGGCGCCGTCAGTCGCTGTAGTCGGCGATATGGATCAGCAGGCCGTCACGCTCGCGAAATTCGCTGCGCCCCGGCATGGCAATGCTCTGGCCTGCGCGGATGCCATTGGGCAGATCGATGGCGAAGGTGCCCTCGAACGCGATCTGCGCATGCGCGACGGCCGCCACCTCGGCGTAGCCGACGATGGTCTGGTGGCGGGCGGAGAACAGATGCCGCGAACTTTCGGCCAGATGACGCAGCTCGTCGATGCCGATGGTGCGCACGCTCAGCGTGCCGCCAGCGTAGTTCTCGAAGATGACTTCGCGATGCATCGTCTTCATCATGGCGTCGACGTCCATGCGGTTGTAGGCGTCGATATAGCGGTCGATCAGGGCGCGCATGCGAGTTCGATAGGGAAAGGGAGGTGCGAAAAGCTTACCCCTCCCAACCTCCCCCGGCCAGCAGGAGGAGGTGGTGGAGCGCAGGCTTTCTTATTGCTTGACGTTGTCCGTCTGCTCGATGAAGCGCGACACGTTGTCGTGCAGCAGTTTCAGCGAGGCTTCGTGCGCGTAGACCATGTGTCCTGACGGATACCATTCGTAGCTGATGTTGTTCATCAGGGCCGGTTGCACGGGCAGGTGATGCATTTCGTAGTCGGCGGCGAAGAACGGTGTGGCGAGATCGTAGTAACCACCGTTGAGCAGGACCTTGAGATCCGGGTTGGTCTTCATCGCCTTCGCCAGGTCGGGCATCACGTTGACCGCGCCGTCGTGACCGTTGTGCTTGAAATCCCAGTCCGTCGCGTCGGGGGCGAACTCGTGATAAGTCTGGTTCTGCCCGTACTTGAGATCCTTGCGCACGTAGTCGTTGAAGGCTGCGATGTAGGCGGAACTGATCGCCGAGGATTGCGGGTCGTATTCGGCTTCCTTGCTCAAGGGATCGAGCGACGGGCCCGAGAAACGCGAGTCCAGACGGCCAGTCGTATCGCCCGAATCGCCGAGCAGTTCGTGCTCGAACATGCCCCCGGTCACGCGCAGATTGGCTTTGAGCAGATAGTCCACCGGCAGGCCGGTGTACTGGTGCAGTTTCTGCGCGACAGCTTGCTTGCGCGCATCGTCCAGTCGCGAACCGGCCATCAATGCCTCGGCGTAGTCGCCCAGCGCGAACTGCTCCACTTCCTGCAGGAAGGGCTCCAGCTCCGCGGGCGTCTGCGGCAGCTTGTGGTGGTAGTACGCCGTGGCCGCGAAAGTGGGAAGCGCCAGCTCGTAGGGCAGGTCGACGCCGGGATTCTGGTCGGGGCCGTCGATGCTGGTGTCGAAGTTGAGGATCTGCGAGAGCAGGATGACGCCGTTCAAGTCGACGCTGTCGTCGTTTTCCAGATCGTTGGCAAGCACGGCCGACCGCGTGGTGCCGTAGCTTTCGCCGAACAGGTATTTCGGCGAATTCCAGCGGCCGTAGCGCGACAGGAACTGGGTGATGAATTGCGCGAAGGCGTGACCGTCGCCGTCGACGCTGTAGATTTCCTTGCGGCGATCCTTCAGTTGCTCGTCGCGCTTGGATGCGTCCGTGTCGTTGGCGATCAGGCGGCTGAAACCCGCACCCGGCGCGTCGATGAAGACGAGATCGGACGCGTCGAGCAAACTGTAGTCGTTGTTGACCACCTGGTACGGCGCGGCGGGCGTGTGACTGTCGTCCCTGGTGACCACGCGGCGCGGACCGAACGCGCCCATGTGCAGCCACACCGTGGCCGAACCCGGGCCGCCGTTGTAGACGAAGGTGATCGGCCGCTTCGCACTGTCCGCGCCTTTCTTGAAGTAGGCGACGTAGAACATGCTGACGGTCGGATCGTTTTCCTTCTCGTTCTTGCCGTGCAGCACGATGGTGCCGGCGACCGCCTTGTACGCGATGCGCCTGCCTTCGACCGACACCGATCCTTCGCTGTCCGACGCTTGCGGATGGATCAGTGCCGCGTCGGGCTTTGTCTCATCCTGGGCTGGCTTGTCTTTCTTGTCGGCAGCGGCGGCGTTGCCGAGCAGAAGCGCAGTGAGGGCGATAACGAGTGGTAGCTTGCGCATGGATGACGGTTCCCAAGAAACAGGCGCGACGCGCCGACCGCTCAGCTTAGGCAGGCCTCGGAAGGGTTTCGCGCCCCAGAAGTCACGCAGCGTGTGCCCGTTCCCTCTCCCCCGAGGGGAGAGGGAGTCAACAGAGACAACGTGATCAGGCGGCCACGCCGCGCAACAACGCCGCGTCGCGCGCCAGCCGTTCGATACCAGCCCAGTCGCCGCTGTTGAGTTTGTCGCTCGGCGTCAGCCACGAGCCGCCCACGCACAGAACGTTCGGCAAGCTGAGGAAGTCCGGCGCGCTGGCGAGTGAAATGCCGCCGGTGGGGCAGAAGCGCAGCTGCGGCAGCGGGCTGGCCCATGCGCCGAGCAGTTTCGCACCGCCGGCGGGTACGGCGGGGAAGAATTTCAGATGGCGATAACCGCGTTCGAGCAGGTTCATCGCTTCGCTCGCCGTCGCCACGCCGGGCAACAACGGCAGCGCGCTGTCGTCCGCGGCCGCAAGCAGGTTCGGCGATACGCCGGGCGACACGGCAAAACGCGCACCCGCTTGTTCGGCGGCATGAAAATCCTTGGCGGTGAGCACAGTGCCCACGCCGACCACGGCGCTTTCCACTTCCGCAGCGATGGCACGAATCGCATCGAGCGCGGCGGGTGTGCGCAAGGTCACTTCGATCGCCGGCGTGCCGCCGGCCACGAGTGCGCGCGCCATCGGCACGGCATGCCTGGCGTCGTGGATGATGACCACCGGAATCACGGGCGCCAGACGCATGGTGGTTTCGACGTGCTGCTGCTTGGTTTCGATGTTCATGGCTTCAAGCCTAATTTTCGATGGGGTTACTCCCCTCCCCAAAGGGGAGAGGATGTCAGAGCACGCCGGCGCCGAGATCGGCTGCGGCCGCGTTGCGACGGAACATGCCGAACAGCTCGCGACCCATGCCGTGCTGGTGCCGGGAGAGGTCTTCGATGACGGGCGTGCGCGATGCGAATTCCGCGGCGTCGACCAACACCTCGAGCGTGCCGTGCACGGCGTCGAGACGAATGATGTCGCCATCGCGGACTTTCGCGATCGGACCGCCGTCATCGGCTTCCGGCGTTACGTGGATGGCCGCCGGCACGCGTCCGCTCGCACCGGACATGCGACCGTCGGTCACCAGCGCGATGCGGTGGCCGCGATCCTGCAGCACGGCCAGCGTCGGCGTGAGCTTGTGCAATTCCGGCATGCCGATGGCGCGCGGTCCCTGGAAGCGCACGACCGCGATGAAATCGCGGCTCAGCTCGCCGCGATCGAACGCGCGCTTGATGTCGTCCTGATCGTGAAACACGATGGCCGGCGCTTCGATCACCAGGCGATCGTCCGGCACCGACGACACCTTGATCACGCCGCGACCGAGATTGCCGTGCACCATCCGGAGTCCACCGTCGGGACGGAAGGGTTCGTTCACGCCGCGCAACACGCCGCGATTGCCGCTTTCCTTCAGCACCGGCGTCCACATCAGGTTGCCGGATTCGTCGAGCGTGGGCACCTTGCCGTACTCGGACATCGTGCAACCCGCGATGGTGCGTGCGTCGCCGTGCAGCAGGCCGGCGCTCAGCAATTGGTCGATGAGGAACCCCATGCCGCCGGCGTCGTGGAACTGGTTCACGTCCGCGTAGCCGTTGGGATAGACGCGCGCCAGCAGCGGGATGACCGCGGAGAGCGCATCGAAGTCTTCCCAGCGCAACGCAATGCCTGCGGCCTGCGCAATCGCGACGAGGTGCAGCAGATGATTGGTGGAACCACCCGTGGCGTGCAGACCGATCACGCCGTTGATGATCGCGCGTTCGTCGATGATGTGGCCGATGGCCAAGTTCTCGCCCGCCTTGCCCAACGCTGCGCAGCGACGCACGGCTTCGGCGGTGAGCGCGTCGCGCAGAGGCGTATCCGGCGCAACGAAACTGGCGCCTGGCAAATGCAGGCCCATGATCTCCATAAGCATCTGGTTGGAGTTGGCGGTGCCGTAGAACGTGCAGGTACCGGCCGTGTGATAGGACGCCGCTTCCGCTTCCAGCAACTCCGCGCGGCTCGCCTTGCCTTCGGCATAGGCCTGGCGGACCTTCGATTTCTGTTCGTTGCTGATACCGCTGGGCATCGGGCCGCTGGGCACGAACACGCCGGGCAGATGGCCGAAGCTCAAGGCACCGATCAGCAGGCCCGGCACGATCTTGTCGCAGATGCCCAGGTACAGCGCGCCGTCGAACATGTCGTGCGACAACGCGACAGCGGTGGCCATCGCGATGAGGTCACGCGAGAACAACGACAGTTCCATGCCCGAGCGACCTTGCGTGACGCCATCGCACATCGCCGGCACGCCGCCGGCCACCTGTGCGGTGAAGCCCGATTCGCGCGCGACGTCGCGGATGAAGGCGGGATAGCGCTCGTACGGCTGATGCGCCGACAGCATGTCGTTATACGCCGTGACGATGCCGATATTCGGCGCATGACCTTCGCGCAACGCGGCTTTGTCGTGCGTGCCGCACGCGGCAAAACCATGCGCAAGATTGCCACAGGAAAGGCGCGAGCGATGCGTGCCTTCGATGGCGACACCGCCGATGCGATCGAGATAAGCAGCACGCGTGTCGCGGCTGCGTTCGCGCAGGCGTTCGGTGACTTCGGCTACGACGGGATGCAAACTCATCTTCAACTCCAGCCGGTGTTACGCGGCGCAAACTTTTCCGGCCGATGGGCGGGAACGTGAATCTCCTCCCCCTGCAAGCAGGGGGAGGCTGGGAGGGGGTCACACACACTTGCCTCAATATGAAGGGCTTCATCCCACCCCAGTCCTCCCCTGCTGCACGCAGGAGAGGGAGTGGATGGCGATGTGAAGCGATTCATTACGGGCACCAATAGACGTCCAAATGAGATGCTCGGCGCAACACGCTGGCGATGGGCAACTGACTGCCGGATTGTTCGGCATGTTGCAGCACCACGCGTTTGTCGGCACCTTCGATATGCAGATACAGCGCTCGCGCTTTCAGCAGCACGGGCAGGGTGAAGGTGATGCGCGGCTCGCCCGCGCCCGGTGCGCGCATCGGCAGCACCTGCGCGGCGTTAGCCGGATCGAGCGCTTCGGCGAGGCGGTCGCCACCGGGGAAAAAGGACGCGGTGTGCCCGTCCGGCCCCATGCCGAGCACGACAACGTCGAACGGCAGCTTCATCGCGGAAATGCGCGTACGCACTTCGCCGATACCGGCTTCCGGCGTCGCGGCCTCCACGTACAGCGGCACGAATTCCGCGTCCGCGGCGTTGTGGCGCAACAGCAAAGATTCGATGAGACGCGCGTTGGAACGTTCGTCGGTATCCGGCACCCAGCGTTCATCGACCAGGGTGACGGTGACGCGCGACCAATCCAGCGCCTCGTGCGACAACCGCTCGAACAGTCGCTTGGGCGTGCTGCCGCCGGATACCGCCATCCATGCTTCGCCGCGCGCGGCAATCGCCGCGCGCAGATCGTTGGCGATGCGCGCCGACAGCGCGGCGGCCAGCGCCTGGTTGTCTTCAAACGCATGCACGGTGGGTTGCACTGACACTATTCGTTGTCCTCGTCCCAGGTGCGGCCGTCGCGTTCGATCAGGGCCACTGAAGCGCTGGGCCCCCACGTACCGGACGTGTACGGACGCGGCGCTTCGCCGCTGGCCGCCCACGCCGCCAGAATCGGATCGGCCCAGCGCCATGCGGCTTCGACTTCGTCGCGACGCATGAACAGCGTGGGATTGCCACGCACCACATCGAGCAGCAGCCGCTCGTACGCATCCGGCTGTTGCGCGCCGAACGCTTCGGCGAAGCTCATGTCCAGCGGCACATGGCGCAGACGCAGGCCGCCCGGCCCCGGATGCTTGATCGTGAGCCACAGCTTCACGCCTTCGTCCGGCTGCAGCCTCAGCACCAGGCGATTTTGCGCCAGCGGGCCTGCAGCGGCAGTGAAAATGGAGTGCGGAACGGGTTTGAAGGCCACCACGATTTCCGACACGCGCTCGGCAAGACGCTTGCCGGTACGCAGATAGAACGGCACGCCGGCCCAGCGCCAGTTGCCGATCTCGGCTTTCAGCGCCACGAAGGTTTCGGTGTTGGATTTCTCCACCTTCGTCTTGGCGGTGCTGTTGAGGTCTTCGATATAGCCCGGCACGCTGTGCCCTTCGGCCGCGCCGGCACGGTACTGGCCGCGCACGGTGAGCTGCGACGCATTGCCTTCGTCGATGCGCTTGAGCGAATGCAGCACCTTCAGTTTTTCATCGCGAACCGCATCGGGCGACATCGACGCGGGCGGCTCCATCGCCACCATGCACAACAGCTGCAGCATGTGGTTCTGCACCATGTCGCGCAGCGCGCCGGCGTGGTCGTAATACGGCCCGCGCTTCTCGACGCCCAACGTTTCGGCCACGGTGATCTGCACGTGATCGATGTGCCCGGCGTTCCACAGCGGCTCGAACAACGCGTTGCCGAAACGCAACGCCAGCAGGTTCTGCACCGTTTCCTTGCCGAGATAGTGATCGATGCGGAACGTCTGCGATTCGGCGAAGACGCGGCCGACGTCGTCGTTGATGCGGTTGGCGCTGACCAGATCGTGGCCGATCGGCTTTTCCAGCACCACGCGCGACTCGCCCTGGTTGAGCCCGTAGTGACCCAGGCGCTGGCAGATGTCGACGAACAATTCCGGCGACGTGGACAGATAGAACACGCGCACGTTGCCGGGCCGCTCGGCCAGCAGCTTGGCGAAGTCGTCCCAGCCGTCGTCCTTGCGGGCATCGAGCGGGCGGTAGCCGACCAGCTTGAGGAACGCCGCGAGCTTGTCGGGCTGCGATTCGGCCGCGCCGTTGAGCGCGGCGCGGATCTGGGCGCGATAGCCGTCGTCGTCCAGTCCTTCGCGGGCCACGCCGAGGATGCGGCTGCCGGGCTGGATCTGGCCGTCGACGAAGCGGTGGAACAGGGCAGGGAGCAATTTGCGCACGGCCAGGTCGCCAGTGCCGCCGAAAATCACCAGGTCGAAGGTGTCGACCGGTAGAGCAGGTGCAGTCACAACTCACCTCTTGCTGATACTGGCTGGCCACGGGGGTGCAGCCGCCGGGGGAAGCTGGATCGTACCAATGACATACCAGGTAATACCAGTCCCCCTTGGGGTGCATTCGTATGCAAATTTTTCCTAAGCTCACCGGGCGCTGGCGTATGGCACCAGTTGTACCAGTGGTTCGGCATTGGTATTGTGCAGGGATGCAAAACGCCCTGGCCGACGAATACCGGCGCCTCAGCCGCGACACGACCACCCACCAGCCGCTGGCCTACCTGCGACTGCGCCGGGCTATTCGTAACGTGATACAGCATCGGGATATTGAACCGGGTCAAACCCTGCCCAGCGAACGGGATCTGTCCCTGGCCCTGGGGCTTTCCCGGGTCACGGTACGCAAGGCCATTTCCGGCCTGGTCGAGGAAGGCCTGCTGACCCAGCGCCACGGCGCCGGCACCTTCGTGGCCGAGCGCATCATCAAGCCGATGTCCCGGCTGACCAGCTTCACCGAAGACCTGCGCGCCCGCGGCCTGCATCCGCGTTCCGAATTCTTCGAACGCAGCGTGGGCGAGGTGACGCCGGAAGAATCCATGGCGCTCAACCTGTCGCCCGGCGTGCTGGTCGCGCGCCTGCACCGCGTGCGCTATGCCGAAGACGAGCCGTTGGCGATCGAGCGAAGCGTGGTGCCCGCCAGCGTGCTGGCCGATCCGCACGAAGTGCACGATTCGCTCTACGAAGCGCTGGAACACCACAATTGCCGCCCCGTCCGCGCCTTGCAGCGCCTGCGCGCGGTACTGCTCGGCGCACGCCAGGCCCGCCTGCTGCACGTGACGGCCGGCAGCGCCGGCCTGCATATCGAACGTCGCGGTTTTCTCGACGACGGCCGCGTGGTGGAGTTCACCACCTCGTGGTATCGCGGCGATATCTACGATTTCGTGGCCGAACTGCAAACTGACTGATGGCCGGGCGCGGCAGGCGCCGGCTTCTTCACATGGCCTTCTTTTGACTGGCTTACGGTGACTGTCCGCGCGAGGTCGTCCGCGGGCTGCCGATCCTGATGGACGAGCCGCGTCAGGCGCCTGCGCCGGAACGCGAACCTACGCTATTGTTCGATCCGAATACACGTCGCGCGCACGGATGCGCCATCGCGTAAGGCGAACGGGGGCCATGGAACATTGAACGCAGTGGCGAATGACTTGAGGGGCGAATCCTCGCGGATTTTCCGCCGCTGGCATGGGGCATGCGCGGTGGTCGCCTGGCTTGCCATGCTGGTCATGACGACTGGCGCCCACGGCCAAGCCATCAGCCTGGCGAGTTTCACCCAAGCGCAGGGCCTGGGGAGTCTGGAAGACAACTGCCTGGTCCAGGATCGCCGCGGCTTTGTATACGTCTGCACCGAGAACGGGCTGTTTCGTTTCGACGGTCACGCTTTCCAGCGCATCGGCGCCGAGAACGGCCTGCTAGGCAGCTACATCGGCGCCGTGCATCAGGATGCCCCGGGCCGCTTGTGGGTGGGCACGCGGACCGGGCTCTATGTGGGCGATGGTCAGCGCTTCACGCCCATCATCACTGCGCAAGGACGTCCGCTACCGATCGACGCGGGCGCCATGCTCGCCGATCTGGAAGGCCGGCTGTATGCGGTGAGTCAACATCGCTTGTGGCTGATCGAGTCCAGCGGAACGGCATGGCGCGCACGTCCGCGTTTCGACGCAACGGCGCAGCGCACGACGCCAGCGCTATCGGACATCACCAGTGTCTTCGCCGATGGACACACGCTGTGGTTCGGTTGCGGCAAGTCGCTGTGCCAGCTCGCGGGAGACCAACTGCGCGTTTGGAGCGAGCGCGATGGCATCCCTTCGGACACCTGGACCTCCTACCTTCGCGCTCGCGACGGCACACTCTGGGTCCGCAGTCCTTATCACATTCGCACACTGTCTCCCGGCGACGCGATGTTCGCCGATCATGACCTGCCTGGTGCGCGCGTCGTCACGGCGTATCTGGACATGATCGAAGACGACGATGGGCGTCTGCTCACTCGCGCCAACGATGGCCTGGCGCGCTGGGACGGTCACGGTTGGCGCACCTTCGATGCAAGCAACGGCCTGCCCGATATCGGCATCGATGCATTGTTGTACGACCGCAATCATGTGCTTTGGATCGGCACGTACGGTCGCGGTGTCCTGCAATGGCGCGGTTACGATCAAATCCAGAGCTGGCAAACCTTGCAAGGCCTGGACAGCAATCCGAGCTGGGTGATCGCACGCGCCAGCAGCGGCGCACTTTGGGTCGGCGATGAGCTGGGCGGCAGCGTGCTCGCACCCGGCGCCTCGCGCCTCACCGCCTGGCCTCTGAAAGCACCGCCGCTGGCGCAGGAAGCCACGGGACTGTCTGCATTGCCCGAGGGCGACATGCTCGTGGCGTACTACTCCGGCGAGCTGGTGCGTTATCGCGCTCGCCAGGGCACCACAGACACACTTGCGCATTCGCCCGCCTACATTCGCGAGATGCTGGTCGACCGCCATGGGCAGGTGTGGCTTTGCACCGAACGTGGGATGTACCTCTACGATGGCCATGCGCTGCAACGCGCAGGCGGGGACGTGGTTCCCGACAACGTGTTCTCCGACGCGAAAGAGGATGCGCAGGGCCGGCTATGGTTCAGCGGCGAACCTGGCCTGTTCCGTCTTGCCCACGGCCGTTGGACACGTATTCGCGTCGAAGGCGCGCCGTCCGATGAGCAATTCACGCATCTGGACGTGGAACCGAATGGCGACCTCTACCTGGCCAGCAATTTCGGCGGTCTGTGGCACGGTCGCGTCACCGACGACGATGCCCTGACCGTGCGGCACGCGGGTGACGATCTCCTCGACAGCACGCGCATCTATTTCATCCAGCACGATCGTCGCGGCTGGCTGTGGATCGGCGGCACGGACGGCGTGGAGTTGTTCAACGGACAGCATTGGCGTCGCCTCACCGAGGACGACGGATTGATCTGGGATGACATCGCCGAGAATGCCTTCTTCGCCGATGACGATGGCTCGGTGTGGATCGGCACCAGCAACGGCATCTCCCAGATTCTGCATCCATCGTCGCTGGCGACGTCCGATCCCGCGCAGATCGTCATCACCGGATTGCGCCGTGGCGGCGTCATGCAGGCACCCGCTTCCGCTTATCGCTTCGACTACGCACCCGACCAGCCCATCACCCTGCGCCTTGCCACGCAGGGCGCGCCCACGCGTAGCACTTTGCAATATCGCTACCGACTGCGAGGCTTGGAACACAGCTGGGTGAATTCGGATCGGCCGCAGGTCGACTACCCAACGCTGCCACCCGGCGACTTCGTGTTTGAAGCGATGGCTTACGATCCGGACAGCCGACAGTTTTCGCCGGTCGTGCAGCTGCCGCTGCACATCGTGCCTCCCTGGTGGCAGCGAACACCTGCCGTGTTGGGCGGATTGTCGTTGCTCGCCTTGGGCATCGTGCTGGTCTGGCAACTGCGCACGCGGCATCTACGCGCGCGCGCGCATAGGCTCGAACAGTTGGTCGCCCTGCGTACGCGCGAGCTGGAGGTGGACAAGCAGGCTTTGGAAGATGCTCGCGCCGCACTCTGGCATCAAGCCACGCACGACGCGTTGACGGGCCTGCCCAATCGCTCGCGCGTGCTGGAGATCCTGGCATCGGCGATCGGCGAAGCGCGGCAAAGTAACCGGTCGCTGGCCGTGGCGCTGATCGACCTCGACCATTTCAAGCGCATCAACGATCACTACGGCCACCTCGCCGGCGACGCGGTATTGATCGAAGCTGCCACGCGGCTGTGCCAAATGCTGCCGCCCGGCGCCACCCTGGGCCGCTACGGTGGCGAGGAGATCCTGGCCGTGGTGCCCGGAGCGTCCCTCGACGATCCCGCCCCTTTTGAAACGCTGCGCCAGTACATCGCCAACAGTCCTTTCGATGGCGATGGCGCACACGTGACGGTCACCTGCTCGATCGGCGCAGCTTGGCTGCGGCCAAAAGACCACGATGGCTTCGATCTCATTCGGCGCGCCGATACGGCGCTGTACCTGGCCAAAACGGCGGGACGAAACCGTGTGGTGCTCGCGGACGACAACTGGGAAGCCGCCTGACACCCCGCGATGCGAACGTTTCTGCACGTCGAACCGGGCGCGCGCGGCCTGGGGATTTGCGACAACCTTTTGCGGTGCGAGTATCGTCCTCGCCACTCTTTGCTCACTGCATCGGCGACAACTCAACAGATTGCACGGTCACCGGAAGCTTGCTGCCCTGTATGAATGGCGCAGACGGCGTCAGCTCCAGCTGCATGGCGTAAGGATGCGTCATGCGATCGCTGTGTACGTTTACGGTCTGGCTCATGACACCTTGCTTCCCTGAAGTGGTGCCCGCAAGGTCAAGCGGATAGCGCCGGCCGTCGACCCACACATCCATGCGACTGTCAGTAGGCCAGGGCATGTAGCTGACCGTGAGCGAGTAATTCGTAGCCTTTGCATCGAGATGCCAGCTCAGCTTGTAGAGCGTGGCGGGCGCTTCGTAGCCTTCGCCGTTGTAATTGAGGTAGTGCTCCGCTTGCGTCGGCTGCAAGTGAAAACTTCCATCGGAAGCCGCAGCGATGACGGCGGGACGAACCCGCAGCGCTCCCTTGAAAGGCAGCACGACGACGGGCATGAACGCATCCACGTTGGCGTTGCCGGCATCGGTCGCCGGCCAGTCGGCAAGGCGATCCAGCGCAATGCTGATGTCGTCGCCCTTGCGTTGAACATCGACCGTGTCATGCGGCGAACCCAGTCGATACGCACGACCCAGCGCGGTATCGGCCACACCCGGCACGCGAAGCTGATGATCGGCCGGCATCTTGGATACGAACAGATAGATCGCGTGGGGCCCGACCGTCGCGTAGCCGAAATCCAATGCCGCGAAGGGCTGTTTGCGCGTGCCGTAAATGGCCTCGCCGTTGCGCTTCAGCCAGTCGCCGATGCCATGCAGCACCTGTGATTCGAATGGCACGACGGAACCATCGCCTTCCGGGCCGATATTGAGGATGTAGTTGCCGCCCTGGCTGACCACGCGAACCAGGCGCGTGATGTTCTCGCGAATCTTGCCCGGCAGATCGGTTCGCGCCTGCCACGAGCGATAACCCCAGGTTTCCGGAAACATCGACGCCGGCGACTGCCAGGGCAATTCCATTGCCACGTCGGGTTCGCTGTTGTCACCCATCACGGCGAAGTCGCCGTCGTAGTTCCACACGCGGCCGGAAATCATCGTCTGCGGCTGCAAGGCGTGCACGGTATGCGCGAAATGCGCGCTCTGCGCAGGCGTTGGTTTGCCCATGTCGAACCAGATTTCGGCGATAGGACCGTAGTGGCTCAGCAGCTCCTTGAGCTGGGCGACATTGAAGGCCTCTTGGGAAGGCGTAATCGGATTGCTGTTGCCTTCGATGTACGTGTTGCCACCGGGATGATGCCAATCGATCGTCGAGTAATAAACGCCGAATTTCAGGCCGCCGCGCGCGCAGGCATCGGCCAGTTCCTTGACGATGTCCTTGTGATACGGCGTGCCATCGACGGCGTTGTATGTCGTTTCCGCGGTCTGGAACAAATTGAAGCCGTCGTGATGCTTGGCGGTGATGACGATGAATTTCATGCCCGCCGCCTTGGCCAGCGCCACGATCGCATCGGCGTCGAAGTGCTCCGGATCAAAGCGCGATGCCAGGGCCTCATAATCTTTCGGAGGAATCGGCCCGTTGGCAAAAATCTGCTCGCTGTAGCCGTTGTCCACGCGCTTTCCGTTCCACATGCCGCCCGCGATGGAATACAGGCCGAAGTGGATGAACATGCCGAACTTGCGGTCCTGCCAAGCCTTGATGGTTTCCGCGCTCGGGCCCGGGCCGACGGGCGGTTGGGGCTGATCGAGCGGGCGCCGCACGGCGGCAACGGCATCGGTTGTCCCGGTGGATGGCGGTCCAGCCAGGATGCCCTGCGACCAGCACACCATGCCCATGGCCAACCACAACACGGCACGTTTGCCGGAAACAACCTTCTTCATGCGCTTCGCACCTGGGTTCATGTCGGACGAACGAGGCGCGGACTGTACAGGTTTGACCGTTTTGCCGTGCCAAGTACAAACGCCCAAAGATTGCTAGGAAAACCCCCACCCGCTACAGTTTGCGCGTTTCGGGTGTCCCCAAGGTCGATCCAAGGGGATGAAACGGGAAGCCGGTGCGCTGTTCACGCAGCAAGGCCGGCACTGCCCCCGCAACGGTAAGCGAGCGTTTTTACGAACGATCACGCGCCACTGTGCTGTATCGCATGGGAAGGCATCGTTCGACGGCATGTAGCTCCATCGCATGCCACTCGCGAGTCCGGAGACCGGCCTGATTCATTGTTCTGGCAACTCGCGGTGGGCGAGGCTCGGATCGCGTGCTGCGACGTCCATCGCCTGCCCGCTTTTCCGTTCCTTCTTCGCACGGTTGCCGGCTTATTCACTTATGCCGCGCGGGGACGCGTGGCAGGGGAACCGACATCATGTTGAAGAAAACTTCGCTGACCGTGGCGCTGATCGGGCTCGGGCTGACAGCTCAAGCCAGCTACGCGCAAACCGCCGCCAGCGATCAAGGCAACACATTGGAAACCGTAGTCGTCACCGCGACGCGTACCGCAGTCAGCGAAAACAACGCGCTGTCGTCGGTCACCGTGATCACGCGCGACGATATCGATCGCCTGCAGCCGACCTCCGTCCTGGATCTGCTGACCGGCCTGCCGGGCGTATCCATCACACAGACCGGCGGCATCGGGCAGCAATCGTCGCTGTATTTGCGCGGCACGAACGCCACGCATGTGCTGGTGCTGATCGATGGCGTGCGCATCGGCTCGGTCAGCGCGGGCTTGCCGGCGCTGGAGCAGATTCCGGTGGGAGCGATCGAACGCATTGAACTGGTGCGCGGTCCGCGTGCCAGCCTGTACGGCTCGGATGCGATTGGTGGCGTGATCCAGATCTTCACGCGCCATGGCCAGCCGAACGGCGGCATTGCACCGTCCGTCAGCGTGACGGGCGGCAGTCACAACTTTGTCAGCGGCGAGGCCGGCGTTTCGGGCGGCGATTCGCACCTTTGGTACAACGCCAACCTCGGCGGCGAATACACCGCCGGCATTCCCGCGTGCCGCAACGGTGCGGCGGAGCTGGGCGTGGCATGTTTCGTGGACGATCCGCGCAACGATGCGTATCGCAACTGGAATGGCCTGGCCAATGTCGGCTATCGCTGGGATAACGGCACCGAGCTGGCGTTCGACTGGTTGCGCAGCAAGAGCGATGTGGAATTCGCCGGCACGCCGTATGGCGGCAACGATGCGATCGAAGAGCAGCACGTAGCCGGCGCGCGCCTGAGTTTCTCGCCGCTTGCCATCTGGAAGGTCACGCTCAACGCCGGACAAAGCCGCGACGACGACAGCACGTTCTACCAGGGCTCGTATTTCGGCGCGTACTACCCGCGCATGGCGACGGGTTACTTCGATTCGCGTCGCAACCAGGCCTCGTGGCAGAACGACATCACGCTCGCCACCAATCAGTTGCTGACAGTCGGCGTGGATTATCAGCAGGAACATATCTACAGCGACACGGATTTCCAGCAGACCACCCGCGGCGACACCGGCACATTCGCGCTGTATCAGGGCACGTTCGGCCAGAACGAAGTGCAGCTTTCCGCACGCCACGATCACAACGATCAATTCGGCAACCACAACACCGGCTCCGCCGCATGGGGTTATCACTTCGACCAGGGGCCGGTACTGTCGGTGAGTTATGGCACCGCCTTCCACGCGCCGACGTTCGATGACCTCTACTTTCCTGCTTTCGGTGGCGTGCCAACGGCCAACCCCAACCTGCAACCGGAAACCTCGCGCAGCGCCGAGATCGGACTTTCGCAGCAGCTGAACGGCTGGAACTGGGGCGTGAATGCCTACCAGACACGCATCGACGATCTGATCGCCTTCAACGAGGCATTCGTTCCCGTGAACATCAGCCGCGCCGTGATCCGCGGCATCGAAAGCCAGCTCGGTTTCAAGGTGGCCGACTGGCGCGTGCAGAGCTACCTGACGCTGATGCAGCCGAAGAACGATGGCATCGGCCCCGGCGACGGCAACCTGCTGCCCCGCCGCGCCAGGGACACCGCACGCGTCGACGTGGATCGCAGCTTTGGCAAGTTCGCGGTCGGCGCGACGTTCTTTGCCTCGGGCAAGCGCTACGACGACACGGCGAATGTGTACCGCATGGGCGGCTACGCCACCACGGATCTGCGCGCCAGCTACACGTTTGCGCCCGGCTGGCAGGTGGAAGGCAAGCTCGCGAACGCATTCGATCACAACTACGAGACGGCCTACTACTACAACCAGCTCGGCCGCACCTGGTATCTCACCTTTCGTTACAGCCCGTCGATTCACTGACCAATACGCCCCCTCGTCTCGGCACACACCGCGACGAGGGATTGGCTGAACGGATAATTGCCTGGGCAGGAAAATCCGCGCCCATGTCTTCCGGCAGGGTCGGACTTCAGGCACATTCGCACTGATCGCCCGCCAAGGCATAAGGTGCCCATGAATGTGCCCTTCTCTTTCGATGCGCCGACGCACGCGCCGGATTCGCGCGTGCGCAGCTTGCGCTTTCCTGACGACGTTCAGGTAGCGCCGTGAATATCTTTGAACCGATTATTCGAAGACCTATCGGCACGTCGCTACTGGCGATCGGCCTGACCATTGCGGGCTTCTGCGCTTATCTGCTGCTGGGCGTGGCCGCGCTGCCGTCGCTGGATTTCCCTGGGCTGGTCGTGATCGCCCAATACCCGGGCGCCGATGCGCAAACCATGGCGGCCACGGTGGTGGCGCCGCTGGAACGCCAGCTGGGACGCATTCCGGGCATTCAGCAGATGACCTCCGACAGCAATGCCGGCGGTACGCAGATCCAGATCCTGTTCGACTTCGGCCGCAACGCGGACAAGGCCGCGCGCGACGTGCAGGCCGCGATCAACGCCGCGCAGCCGGACCTGCCGATCGGCATGCTGCCGCCGCAGTATTTCAAGTTCGATACCGCGTCGATTCCGGTCCTGCTGATCTCGCTGACCTCGACCGGCATGCCGCCGGACAAGCTGTACGACCTCACCGATACCTTGCTGAAGCCGGCCGTGTCGCAGATACCGGGAGTGGCACAGGTGCAGGTGTTCGGCGGCACGCCGCACGCGGTGCGCGTCACGCTGAACAACATGGCGCTCACCGCCAAGGGGATTACGGCGAACGACATCGCCAACACGCTGCGTGCGGCGAACGTGACCTCGCCGCAAGGCATCCTCAGCGACGGCATCCGCCAGATGACGGTGACCGCCAACGATGCGCTGCAGACACCCCAGGATTTCGCATCGCTGGTGATCGCCAGCCAGAAGACCGTGCCGGTGCGCCTGTCGGATGTCGCCACCATCACCAGCGGCGAGCAGGACAAATACCAGGCGGCCTGGTTCAACGGCCAGCGCGCGGTATCGATGCAGATCAGCAAGCGGCCCGAGGCGAACTCCGTCGCGCTGGTGCAGGAAATTCGCTCGCGCCTGCCGGCACTACGCAACCTTGTGGCGGCGGATGTGACGATCACGCCGATCTTCGACCTCACCCAGGGCACCAAGTCCGCGCTGCACGAAGTGGAAATCGCGTTGCTGCTCAGTATCGTGATGGTGGCGCTGGTGATGCTGGTGTTCCTGCGGCGCCTGCGTCCCACGCTGATCGCGATGATCAGCGTGCCGCTGTCGCTGGCCGGCGCATTCGTGGTGATGTACGCGCTGGGCTTCACGCTCAACACGCTGTCGTTGATCGCCCTGGTGCTGTGCATCGGCTTCGTGGTGGACGACGCCATCGTGGTGATCGAGAACATCGTGCGCCACATGGAGCATGGCATGGAGGCGCTCGATGCAGCCTTGCTCGGCGTGCGCGAGATCGGCTTCACGGTGATCTCGATCACCGTATCGCTGGTGGCGGTGTTCGCACCGATGGTGTTCGGCAACAACACGCTGGTGATGCTGATGCGCGAGTTCTCGGTCACGCTGATCGCGACGATCGTGATTTCCGCCGTGGTATCGCTCACGCTCACACCGGCGCTGTGCGGTCGCTATCTGCTCGAGGAAAAACCAGGGGAACGCAAACCCGGCAAGCTCGAAGCGACGATCGAGCGTTTCGACCGATGGATGCTCCGCATCTACCAACGCGGCCTGGATTGGGCGATGCACCATCGCCGCGTCATGCGCTGGCAACCGCTGATCCTGCTGTTGCTCACCGGCCTGCTCGCGGTGTTTGTCGCCAAGACCGCCGGCGGCGGCATCATGCCGAAGGAAGATACCGGCATGCTGATCGCGCAGATGTCCGCCGATGCAAACATCTCGCCCGAATTGATGGCCAAGCGCACCCAGGCGGTGGCGGCCGTGATGCAGGCCGATCCTGCCGTGTCCGACGTGACGACGATACTCGGCGGCAACAACAACAACGGCGCGGTCGGCAACAGTTCCACGCTGTTCGTCGACCTCAAGCCGCTGGGCAAGGGGCCGGGCCAGCGTCATGATCCGCTTGAGAAAGTGATCGAGCGACTGGACAAGCAGTACAAGAAGCTGCCGGACATGACCGTGACGATGCGCGGCCTGCAGTTCCTCGGCGGCGGCAACAACAAGGGCGGCGGCGAATACGCCTTCGACCTGGACAGCACCACGGGTGCGCCGCTGCAGCAGGCGACGCTGCGTCTCGCGCAGGTGATGCGCAAGATGAAACAGTTCAAGAACGTTACCACCAGCTACGACAGCATCGGCAAGCAACAGCTGCTGGACATCGATCGCGATGCCGCCTCGCGCCTGCAGATTGGCGTGGGACAGATCGACCAGGCGCTGGTCGACGCCTTCGGCCAGAATCCCGTGTCGGTGATCTATTCGGATATCAACCAATACCGTGTCGTGCTGGCCGCCAGCAACGCCGATTCGCTGAGCCCCGACACCTTGCTGAACACCTATGTTCGCAATACTCAGGGGAAGATGATTCCGCTCTCGGCGTTATCGCATATACGGGCAAACATCGCGCCGGTGGAAGTCCAGCACTTCAATCAGACGGAATCGTCCACGATCAGCTACAACCTGGCCGATGGCATCACGCAGGGCGATGGTTTGAAGTTCATCGATCAGGCGATATTCGCCGCACAGCTGCCCGCAGGCATCACCCGGCGTTACACCGGCGACAACCAGAAGCTGGTCGAAGCGCTGGAAAATGCGCTGATCGTGTTCGCGGCGGTGATCATCGTGATGTACATCGTGCTGGGCATTCTTTACGAAAGCCTGATCCATCCGCTGACGATTCTTTCCACGCTGCCGGCCGCGGGCATGGGTGCCTTCCTGGCGATGCTGATCACGCACACGCAGCTCACCATCATGTCGGTGATCGCGGTGCTGATGCTGATCGGCATCGTGAAGAAGAACGCCATCCTGATGGTGGACTTCGCCCTGGTCGCCGAGCGCGACCACAAGCTGTCGCCGCCTGATGCGATTCGCGAAGCGGCGCTGGTGCGCTTCCGCCCGATCACCATGACCACGCTGGTGGCGATGGGCGCGGCGCTGCCGCTGGCGGTCGGCTTCGGCATGGGATCGGAGATGCGCCAGCCCTTGGGTATCGCGATTCTGGGCGGATTGTCGGTGTCGCAGCTGCTTACCCTGCTCAGCACGCCGGCGATTTATCTGTGGCAGCACGACCGCCGCGTGCGCAAGGCCGCGCGCAAAGCGCGTCGCGAAGAGAAACGGCGCTTGCGGCAGTTGGGCAAGCAGGTGGCGGTGACGGATTGACGTGCTGATTACTTCTCTTTAACAGCGAACGCGACTGTAAACTTTCCGAAACACCTGTTTTCCTCATCGTCATTCCGGCTTGCACCGGAATGACGGGCGCGCAAGGTGACGCGGCAGCTTCACGCAAGCTTCCTCATGCCTTCTGGCATGGCCGGACTTCAGGCACATTTGCATGCATAAGCATCAGCGTATGAGATGCTTATGAATGGATCTCACGCGCTCAATCTTCGTTCGCCCCGTATGCACCTCGCGGTAAGTCGTCCTGCGTTCGGCTGGCGGAGGGTGGCATGAACATCTTCGAGCCCATCATCCGGCGCCCCGTCGCCACGTCGTTGCTGGCGATCGGCCTGGTCATTGCGGGTTTCTGCGCCTATCTGGTGCTGGGACTGGCCGCGTTCCCGTCCTTGCAGTTTCCCGCGATCACCGTGCAGGCGCTGGTACCGGGTGCCGATGCGCAAACGGTGGCGGCGACAGTCACTGCACCGCTGGAACGGCAACTGGGGCGCATCCCCGGCATTCAGCAAATGACCTCCGATGCCAATCCGGGCGGCACGCAGATTCAAATTCTCTTCGATTTGTCGCGTAACGCGGATCAAGTGGCGCGGGATGTGCAGCAGGCGATCAATGCGGCGCTGCCCGACCTGCCCGCGGTCATGGCGCTGTCCCCGCCGCAGTATTTCAAGGCGGATACGACGCAGATTCCCGTGCTGCTGCTTACCATGACGTCCACCAGCATGCCGCCGGACAAGCTCTACGATCTGGCCGATACGCTGATGCGTCCGGCGATATCGCAGATCACGGGCGTCGCGCAGGCACAGCTGATCGGTGGTGCGCCGCACGCGATACGCGTGTCGCTGAACAACGGCGCGCTCACCGCCAAAGGACTCACGGCCAATGATGTGGCCAACGCATTGCGCGCCGCCAATGTCATGTCGCCACAGGGCATCCTGAGCGACGGCGTCACGCAGATGACGGTGACCGCCAGCGACGGGCTTGAGACCGCACAAGACTTCGCCACGCTGGTGATCGCCAATCAGAAAGGCGTACCAGTGCGGTTGTCCGACGTGGCGACCGTCACCAACGGCCAGCAGGATGCGTATCAGGCGGCATGGTTCAACAACCAGCATGCCGCGGTCATGCAGGTGATGAAGCGGCCCGAAGCCAACGCGGTCCAGTTGGTCCAGACCATTCGCGATACCCTTCCAAGACTTCAGGCGATGGTGCCCGCCGACGTGAAGATCACCCCGATTTTCGATCTCACCGCGGGCACCAAATCCGCGCTGCACGAAGTGGAAGTGGCGCTGCTGCTCAGCATTGTGATGGTCGCGGTGGTGATGCTGGTGTTTCTGCGTCGCGTGCGCCCGATGGTGATCGCCATGTTCAGCGTGCCGCTCTCGCTCGCGGGCGCATTCGTGCTGATGTACGCGCTGGGTTTCACGCTGAACATGCTGTCGCTGATCGCACTGGTGCTGTGCATCGGCTTCGTGGTGGACGACGCCATCGTGGTGATAGAAAACATCTTTCGTCACATGGAGAAAGGGTCCGACCCGCTGAATGCATCCATGATCGGGGTGCGGGAAATCGGCTTTACGGTGATATCGATCACGCTGTCGCTGGTCGCGGTGTTCGCGCCGATGGTGTTCGGCAAGAACACGATGGTGCTGCTGATGCGCGAGTTCTCCGTCACGCTGATCGCGACGATCGTGATATCGGCCATCGTGTCGTTGACGCTCACGCCTGCGTTGTGCGGCCGATACCTGACAAGGGAAGCGCCCGGTCAGTACAAGCCAGGCAAGTTCGAATCCGCCATCGAACGCTTCGATCGCACGTTGCTGCGCATTTACGAGAGTGGACTGAACTGGGCCATGCGCCATCGGCGCATCATGCGCTGGCAACCGCTGATCCTGTTGTTCCTGACCGTGGCGCTTGCGATGGCTGTCGCCAAGACCGCAGGCGGTTCGTTGATGCCAAGCAGCGATATCGGCCTGGTCGAGGTGGATCTGGTCGCGGATCCGAACATTTCGCCCGATCTGCTTGCGCAGCGGACCAAGGCCGTTGAAGCCACCATGCTGGCCGATCCTGCCGTGTCCGATGTGACGTCTTTCCTGGGCGGCAACAACACCAACGGCGCGGTGAGCAACGAAGCGACCTACTTCATCGACCTGAAGCCGCGTGGCACGGGTCCGGGTGAGCGGCCGGAGCCCGCTGAGAAGGTGGTCGCGCGGCTCAACGAGCGCTACAAGTCGCTGACGGATGTCACCATTGCGATCACCAGCCTCGACTTGTTCAACGGCACCACCAGCACCAAGGCCAAAGGAAAATACGATTTCGATCTGGCGAGCACCGGCGGCCAACCCTTGCAGGAACCGACGCTTCGGCTGGCGCAGGTGATGCGCAAGATGAAGCCATTCCACGATGTGAGCACCAGCTTCGACAGCATCGGCAAACAGCAGTTGCTGGAAGTGGACCGCAATGCCGCCTCGCGCATGCAGGTCGGCATGGGCCAGATTGACCAGGCGCTCGCCAACGGCTTCGGGCAGACGCCCGTCTCGGTGATCTATTCGGATATCAATCAATACCAGGTGATATTGAGCGCCGACAACGCCAATTCGGTCAGCCCTGAAACGTTATTGAACCTGTATGTGCGCAACAATCAGAACAGGATGGTTCCGCTCTCGGCGATTGCGCATATCAAGCCTTACATCGAACCGATCGACATCCAGCACTACAACCAGCTCGAATCAGGCACCATCCACTACAACCTTGCCGACGGCATAACGCAGGCCGATGGCCTGAAGCTGGTCGATCAGGCCATGTTCGCGGCGCAGCTGCCGCCCGGCGTAATGAAGAAATTCACCGGCGACAACCAGAAGATGGTGGAGGCGGCGACCAATGCGGGGATCATTTTCATCGCGGTCATCCTTGCCATGTACATCGTCCTTGGCATGCTGTACGAAAGCCTCATCCATCCACTGACGATTCTTTCCACGCTTCCCGCGGCGGGCATGGGCGCATTCCTGGCGATGCTGATCACGCATACGCAACTGTCGACCATGTCAGTCATCGCGGTGCTGATGCTGATCGGCATCGTGAAGAAGAATGCGATCCTGATGGTGGATTTCGCGCTGGTCGCCGAGCGCGATGACCATCTCTCGCCACCGGAAGCCATTCGCGAAGCGGCATTGGTGCGCTTCCGCCCCATTACCATGACGACGCTGGTCGCCATGGGCGCCGCGCTGCCCTTGGCCGTTGGCTTCGGCATCGGCGAAGAAATGCGCCAGCCGCTGGGTATCGCCATTCTGGGCGGCCTGTTCGTGTCGCAATTGCTGACACTGCTCAGCACACCGGCCATTTATCTGTGGCAGCACGACCGGCGTGAACGCAAGGCAGTACGCAAGGCGCGCCGCGCGGAGAAATTGCGCCTGCGAAAACTGGGTAAAGTGGCCCCTGCAACCTGATGCCGATCCTGGCTGTCGCAAGCCATTCCTGAATGTGTGAAACTCGCGCGGGGTTGGATAACAGGGGCACGGACATGCAGTTTCTGCAACTGGAAGATTTCGCGGGTCGACTCAACCAAACGTTCGTCGTCGACGTGGATCAGGGGCGCACACCCTTCGTGCTGGTGGAAGCCACGCCGTTGCCGTTCCGGCCCATGCACGGCATGGTCCGTGCTCCGTTTTCGCTGGTCTTCCACAACACCTCGCCGGTGCTGTTTCCGCAGCGCATTTATCAGATGGCCAACCCGGACATGGGCCAGTTCGGCATTTTCCTGGTGCCTATCGGACGCAACCAGGACGGTTTCCTTTATCAGGCCGTGTTCAACTGAGCCACGTTGTTCCATCGCATGGCGATATAAGGCGCTTCACGCGAGGTTTCGGCGAATCCATGTCGTGCGTAAAGGCGCTGTGCACCTACGTTGCGCTCGTCCACATGCAAGCCGATAGCCGCTGCGTCATGTTGTCGTACTAGCGATTGAGTCCAATCCAGCAGCAGACTGCCGACGCCACGACTGCGCCATGCCGGGTCGAGCGTGATGTCGACGATGTGATAACACGGCGGTTCGCGCAGCAGATAGTATCGGCCGATCGCCTGCTGGTGGCGCTCGATCACCCAGAAGTCCGCGTCGGCGTAGCTGTTGACGTAATGCATGTGTTGCAAGGCGAACTGGTCATCCAGAAACGTCTGCTTGAACGCCTCGGGCCAATCTGCGAGCGACAATTCCTCACTTCTCAACGCACGATAGAGCCCGCGCAGGTAAGGCAGGTCATCCGTCCTTGCTGCTCGCAACTGAATACTCCGGGCCCGCATCGGCTCGCTTATACCGATCGCGGGTGACGCCGGAGGAAATCCAGGAAGCCGCTCGGATGCAAGCATCAGCTGAATGTCGGAGGGACTCCGTTCAAGCAAATGCAATAGTTGATCGCCAACGCCGGTTGGCGATTTTCGTGCGGTTGTGGCGCCGCTGTTCCGCCTGGACCGGCCATGTTGGGTGAAAACGTCGTATTGGCTGGTGTGTTGGACGCCGGGAAAGGATGTGCCTGAAACGGTGGCACCATCGCAACGCCATTCTTAGGCGTGTTAGTGCGTTTGGTCGTATCTTCCTGGTTCCACAACACAAAACCGTGGCTGTGCGACGGTGTCTGGTTGGACAGCAAGGTGACTTGCGCGGCACCGAATACCTGGCCAAGTACACGCGGGGTCAGTCCCACGCCTTGACCTTGGCTGCATGCGGCGCGATCCAACAGGTTCGGAAGTTGAAAATTGCTGGTGCCGTTGCCGCCGTACGTTGTGCCGATCAACGAAAAGAGCCGGGTATTTTGCTGGATGGCCAGCGTTGCGCCGTTGCATTTCGCCCAGTTGATCGGTGCAAAGTCGAACCCGTAGATCTGGATCTCGCCGATGAAAGAATCAGTCATGGTTTGCTCCGGAATGACATAGTGGTCTGACGCGCGTCTTGTCCCAGCATGGATCAGCTCTGTGACGGATAAATGCCGACGAGGGAAATGCAGTAGGACACCGTCAAAGTCGGCATGGTGTTGTCGTGCGGGAGGTTGGCGTTTGGTGACGCCGGGGCTGAGGCGACAGTACTGGATTGCAGCGCAAGCTGGGTCGCGCCAGTCAAATCCGTGGCATACATCGTGTCGGTGTTGGTCAATGCACCGGGCATGACGGTGTTGCCGGGTGTGCCGCTGCTGGCAGCATTGGTGGTGGCGTACACCGGGTGCGTATGAGCCGGTATCTGCGTAGTGTTTAACGTGACGGTTTCGTCGCCGCCAATTTGACCGATGACGTACAACGGGCGCCCGCCCCCCCGCCCCTGGTGCATCGGTACCCGGCCACTCAAATTGGGTATCGCAAAGGTGGTGATGCCATCGCCTCCAAAATTGGTGCCCAACAAGTTGTAGAGCGCGTTGTACTGCGCTATCTGCAGCAACCTGCCATCGCAGAGTGCCCAGTTAACCGGCACCTTGCTGAAACTAAACATCCGGATTTCACCCACGTAAGGACTCATGATCACCATCTCCCGATGGAAACGATCTGATGAAGGAATCGCATTTAACTGCGCGAGGGATAGATGCCTGCCGTGCAGATGCAGAACGTCATCACGCTGAACGGTTGCATGTTCGGATGCGGCTGACTCCCGCCCGCGGGCTGCATCTGCCCGTTGTTGAGCTGGACAGCGCCGCTGCCGGCGTTGGCGTAGATCTGCCCGCTAGGTGGCGCGCCATAGATGGAGTTGGTTGGATTGCGGCCCGTGCCTTGCGTCGTCGTGGCGTTGATCGCATGCGTGTGCGACGGAAACTGGCTGGTGTCGATCGTCACCGAATCGACGCCGAAGCCGGTGCCAATGCCATAGCTTTGGCCGTAACCCACTGGCGTGCGCCCACGCAGATCGGGAAGCTGGAAGTTCGTAGTGCCGTTGCCGCCGTAATACGTGCCCAGCAACGAGAAGAGCGCGGTGCTCTGATTGATCGGCAGGAGCTGCCCGTTGCACATCGCAAAATTTCGCGGCGCAAAGTTGCCGCTGAAGAGCATGATCTGCCCCATGAATTGTTCAGACATCGTCGGATCCCCTGTGGTCGAACCCATGACTGTCACATAGACAACCATATAGACGTCTTCACGCGACCTTCACACCGCGCGCCGTTGGGACATCAACGGACGTGATGCGTTAGTGATAGAGTCGCGCCAGCAAACTGAGTTGCAGTTAACGTTTATCGCGCGACGCGCGGCGAATGTAAAGTGCCGCGGCGAAGTCAGGGGACAAGGGGATGATGATTCGTCTGTGCAAGGCGACGCTTATGCGTCCGCACGAGGCTGCGCGCCGTCGTGCGTTCTTGTTGCGTAGCTTGTTGATGTTCGTGCTGTTGATTTGCGCGAATCTGATTCCCGCTGTCGCGCGTGCGAACGAATGTCCCAACATGTCGATCACCGCGCCATCGAATCAAACGTACACGTTTGCCGTGCCTGCCTGTTCTCCCACCGGCGCTAATGCGCCGGGCACTCCCGGCATCGCAACACAGCCATCGCACGGCTCGGCTACCGTCAGCGCGAACGACGCGGATATCAGCTACACCAACAATGGCGATGGCGCGACGTCCGACTCTTTCGCGTGGTACGACGACAAAGGCGAGGCGATCACCGTCGCCGTCACCATCGGCGCGGTAACGCCCGTGACCATCAGCCCCACGACGGCACCCGCCGGTACGCTCGGTCAAGCTTACTCACTGCAGTTCACTGCATCGGGCGGCGTCGGCGGGCCGTACACGTATGTCATCAGTTCGGGCGTTCTGCCGGCCGGCGTGAGCGACAACTCGTCCGGGCTCATTTCAGGTACGCCGACCGAGAGCGGTAGTTTCACCTTCACCGAAACCGCAACCGACTCGGCGAACAATGTCGGTCAACAAACCGTCACATTGGTCATCAACGGCGGCACGATCAGTGTTACGCCTTCCAGCTTGCCGAACGCCACGGCATACGCGGCCTACAGCGTGACGCTTGCTGCCAGCGGCGGCACCGCGCCATACACCTATGCGCAAGTCCCCGGAACCGCACCGCCCAGCGGCATCACGATCGGCTCGAACGGAACGATATCCGGTACCGCCACCGTGCTGGGAACCACTACCTTTTCGGTGGAAGTGACCGATTCCGCCAGCATCTCGACGCAGCTCAGTTATTCGCTGCAGGTCGTAGCGCCGACGATCACCCTATCGTCGCCCACACTGCCAATCGGCGAGCAAAACGCAACGTATCCTTCGCAAACGCTGACCGCCAGCGGCGGAACATCGCCGTATACCTTTGCGATTACCTCCGGCTCGTTGCCAGGTGGCATGACGCTATCGAGCAGCGGCGTGCTGAGCGGCACGCCTACCAGCAGCGGCACGTTCTCGTTTAGCGTCACCGCCACGGATGCGCACGGTTTTACTTCCAGCGCAGCGAACTACAGCATCACGATCGATCCGCCATTGAGCTGGGCACCAAGCAACCCGCCCGGCGGCACGGTCGGCCTGTCATACAGCACCACATTGGCAACGGCGAGCGGCGGCGGCACGCCATATACGTATAGCGTCAGCAGCGGTTCGTTGCCGGCGGGCTTGTCGTTGAACAGTGCGAGCGGCGCGATCACAGGTACGCCCACCGCCGGCGGCACGTTCAGTGTCGCATTCAAGGTGACCGATGCGAATGGTGCGTCGATTACCTCAAGCACCTTCTCGATGACAATCGCCGCGCCAACGTTGTCGACATCGCCGGCAACGTTGCCGAATGCCACGCAGAACGCCGCCTATAGTCAAACCATGACCACCAGCGGCGGCACTGCGCCGTATACCTACGCAGTGTCGAGCGGCGCGCTGCCGACGGGAATGACGCTGTCGTCGAATGGCGTGCTGAGCGGCACGCCCACCGTCTATGGCGCGTTCCCCTTTACGGTAACCGTTGTCGACAGCAGTACCGGCACGGGACCTTACACTCGGCAAATCAATTACACGCTCACCGTGATTTCCGCGTCGCCGGTGATCACTACCGCCACCCTTCCGGCAGGCACGGACGGAACGGCTTACAACCAGACCATCGCCGCCAGCGGAGGAACGCCGCCGTATTCGTTTAGCTTGAGCGCGGGTAGCTTGCCGCCTGGCATGACGCTCAGCAGCGGTGGTGTGCTGTCGGGTACGCCAACGGCGGGCGGTACGTTGTATGCATTCACCGTCCTGGTGACGGATGCTGCTACGAAAACCGGTACGCAGGCTTATAACCTCACCATCAACGCCGCAACGGTCACGCTTTCTCCAACATCGCTACCGCCGATGCAAGATGGCGTGGCCTTCAGCCAGACGTTTAGTGCGTCAGGCGGAAACAGTCCTTACACGTACTCGGTGTCATCCGGCAGTCTGCCGGCCGGCCTCAGCTTGAATGCAAGCACCGGCACGTTGTCGGGTACGCCCACTTATTCGGGCTCCTACAATTTCACCATCCAGGCGAGAGACAGCAGTACCGGCACCGGACCGTATACCGCCACGCAGACGTATTCCGGCACGGTCGCCGCTCCCGTCATCACCGTGTCGCCGTCCGTCACGCCGAATGCTGCTTACGGCCAGGCGTATACGCAGACCTTTACGGCGAGCGGCGGCACCGCACCGTATACCTACACCTTGTCGGGCGGCCCGCTGCCCGCCGGATTGAGTTTCAACGCCGCCACGGCAACGCTGTCAGGCGTGCCGATTCAGTCGGGTACCTTTACCTTCACCATCAACGCGCAGGATCACAGCACGGGCGGCACCTTCACCGGCTCGAAAACGTACACGCTCAACGTCAGCACGGCGGTGATCACGTTCACGCCCAGCACGTTGCCTTCGGGATCGATCGGAACGGCCTACAACAGTACGACCTTTACCGCCAGCGGCGGCATCGCGCCTTATCACTATGCGATCAGTTCCGGCAGTTTGCCTGCAGGATTGACGCTGAGTTCGTCCGGCACGCTCAGCGGCACGCCAACCTCGGCGGGCACGTTCAACTTCTCCGTACAGGCCACCGATGCAAACAATGCAAGTGGCACGCAACCGTACAGCATCTCGGTGGCAGCGCCGACACTCACGCTCAGCCCGTCGACGTTGCCTTCCACCACGGCAGAAACGGCGTACAGCCAAAGCTTCACCACGACCGGGGGCACGCAACCGTATACGTATACGTTGGCGAGTGGTTCGCTTCCACCAGGACTCAGTTTGAGCACGTCCGGCGTGTTGAGCGGCACGCCGACGGCGGCGGGTTCGTACACCTTCGTCGTGCGCAGCACGGACAGCAGTACCGGCACCGGTGCGCCGTTCTTCACCACCGTGTCGTACACGCTGCAGATCAACGCACCGAGCGTCACCATCAGCCCGACGACGTTGCCGAATCTGCAAGTGTCTGCGGCGTACAGTCAGCAGCTCACCGCGAGCGGCGGCAATGGCAGTTACAGTTTCAGCATCAGCGCGGGTGCCCTGCCACCCGGCTTGACCTTGAGTACGTCGGGCTTGCTATCGGGCACGCCCACGACGGCGGGCAATTACAGTTTTAGCGTGTCGGCCAAGGACAGCCTGAACTTCTCGGGCACGCAGGCTTATACGGTCAGCGCGCAACAGCCCAAGCCCATCGCACGCAACGACACATCGAGCACGCCGGCGAATCAGGCGGTAACGATCAATGTCACCTCGGTGGATACGGGTCCGATCACCAGCATCGCGATTTCTTCGTCGCCATCGCACGGCAGTGCGACGGTAAGCGGCATGGCGATCGTCTACACGCCGACGCACGATTTCTACGGCACCGATACGTTGACCTATACCGCGACCGGTCCGGGCGGTACGTCCGCGCCGGCGACGGTCACGATCACGGTGACGCCGCTTGCCGTGCCCACGGTCACCGCGCAAAGCGCGACGGTACTGGCAGGCAACGCGGTGAGCATCAATCCCACGGCGGGTGCTACCGGCGGACCGTTTACGGCCATCGCCATCGTCAAGGCGCCATCGTCCGGCACGGCTACCGTGGCGGGCAGTGCGATCAACTACAGCGCCGATCCGAGCGGCTCGGGGCAAGTCACGTTCACGTACACGCTGGCCAATGCATTCGGCGTTTCGCTGCCTGCGACGGCGACGATCACGGTCGATCCGAGGCCTGGCATCGCTTCGCAAAACATTTCATCCATCGCCGGTCGATCGGTGCAAGTCAACCTCACCCAGGGTGCGACGGGCGGACCGTTCACGGCGGCAACGCTGGTATCGCTGTCGCCGGCTTCGGCAGGCACGGCGCAGATCGTGCAAAGCGCGGGCGGCTACCAGCTCGACTTCACGGCGGCGCCGACATTCAGCGGGGCTGCGGTGGTGACCTTTACGCTGAGCAATGCGTATGCGACGTCGGCGCCCGCGACCATCACCATCGCCGTGACCGCGCGGCCCGATCCGTCGAAGGACGCCGAAGTGCTCGGTGTGCTCGGCGCGCAAGCCGACGCGACGAGGGAGTTCGCGCAAGGCCAGATCGAGAACTTCCAGCAACGCCTGGAAAACCTGCATGGCGGCGGTGGCGGCAGCAACGGCGGCTTCCAGAACAACCTGACCTTCATGTCCGGCGACAGCAACAACGCCGGGCTCGCACCGCAGTGGCCCTACAACAACACGCAGAACATGGCGGGCAATCTCAACCGCCGCTATCTGGTGGATCCGCAGACGCCGGCCAACCCGACGACCACATCGTCCTCGCCGTTGCCGGACGGTTTCGTGCTGTGGACCGGTGGCGCGGTGAATTTCGGATCGCGCGATACCACGGCCACGGCCAGCGGTTTCGACTTCACCACCGCAGGGATCAGCGTGGGCGTCGATCGGCGCATATCCTCGTCGTTTGCGATGGGCGTGGGCGTCGGTTACGGCCATGACGATACGGATGTCGGCCACAACGGCAGCCGCAGTACGGCCGACAGCTACAACGTCGCGTGGTACGGCAGCTTCAGCCCGAGCGAATCGACCTTTATCGACGGGCTTGTCAGCTATCAATGGCTGTCGTTCGATGCACGCCGCTATGTCACCGCCGACGGCAACATGGTGAACGGCAGCCGCGACGGTCACCAGGTATTCGCATCGCTTGCCGCCGGTTACGAATATCGCAACGAACAATGGCTGATATCGCCGTACGGTCGCATCGACGACGCATCCGCACGGCTGGATCGGTACACCGAACAGGGCGACGCGATCTACGCATTGAGCTACGGCAACGAAATGGTCAGGACGACGACTGCCAGCCTCGGCGTGCGCATGAATTACCTGATCAAGGAAGATTACGGCACGGTGATGCCGCAACTGCGCCTGGAGTACGGACACGATTTCCAGGGTTCCAGCCAGGCAACGATGACGTATGCCGATTTGCTGGCAGGCCCCATCTATCGCGCGCAGGTCGATCCGCTCACCCAGAACCACTTCACGATCGGCATCGGCGTGAACTGGCAGCTCGTCCATCAATGGCTGCTGCGGCTGGAGTATCAGAACCAGATCAACGCGGGCGATCAGAACGATCAGTCGGTCCTGATCAACGTGCAGAAGAAGTTCTAGAACGTTTCGAAGTAGCCCAACATCGGCCGTGCCATGAAACAGCACCGTCGCCCCGGCGAAAGCCGGGGCCCAGCGACTTCAGTTTTGCACCACTCAAGACACTGGGCCCCGGCTTTCGCCGGGGCGACGGAACATACGGCTACGGAACATACATTCACGCAAGCGCTTTCGCCTTTGAGATAGCTTCCAGCCGCTTCGGATAACCGAACTGCATTTGGCATCGACGGCCTGAAACAGAGGCAAAGGATCGAAGCCACCCTTCGCGCCCGCACCCATCATCAGCATTGCCTGATAACACAACGCGCCGTATCCGACTTACTTGCTCAAAACACGCGCCACCATGCTGGCCCTTCAACATAAAGGCCGGGAAGCTGCGCCGACGGAGGGTGGGCGGCAAGGCTTTCCATCATCATCGTGGGGAGCGTATGAGCGAGGCGAAGAGTGTTGCAGGTTCGAGTACCAACAAGCGTTGGCTGATGCATGTAGCGGTGGCGTTGGGGTATGCGTTGGCCTATGTGACGGTACGGCCTTTTTCGGTGACGTATTGGCCGTTTGTTTTCGGTTTGCGCGTGGCTTGCTTGATGCTCACGCCACGCCGCTACTGGCCGGCGCTGGTGGTGGGTGAAGTGATTCCGTTGGCGTATTTCAATGCCCTATGCCTGGATGACTTTGGGCTGTTGGCCATGGTTTTAAATTCCATGCCACTTATTGCCGTAGGCATGCCAGTCATAAGCTGGTTCCGCAATCGCGCCGGCCTGTTTCCCACGCCGGGGATGGTCAATCTGACGCGGCTGCTTGGTTGCATGCTGGCGTTGTCGGCGCTGTGGGCATCGATCAAATACGCCATTCTTTCAACGGTGCATCTACCCTCGGGGCCATATCACATCCCCGAAGGCGCGGCGTGGAAGTATGCCATTGGCATCTACACAGTCCTACTTTTAGTGGTGCCTTGGGTCATCATGATCCGTATTCGCGGGCGTAGGCACCTTTGGCCGCTACTGCCGTTACGTACGCAGATGACGCATCCACTCGTGCGCGATGCAGGAGTTGCGCTGCTGATCCTCCTGGGACTGATGGGCTGGTATCGCGTCGCCGGCACTGACACGCAATCGACCCCTTTAATGGCCATGTTCCTGCCTGCAGTGTGGCTGACGCTTAAGCATGGGTGGCGAGCGTCGGTTTTAGGCGGAACGCTATCGCTTGTCTCATTAGCCTGTGCAAGCAACCTGTTAATGTGGACCTCCGATGCCTACCACCTGCAAGCAGAGACGTTGATGGACATGGCCATCACCAGTTTGTATTTCTTCGGTGCGCGCATTTCCGAGCAGGGGCGCGCGTATGGTCAGGCCCGTCAGGATGCTCGTGAAGATAAGGATGTGGCGCGCAGTGCACTGGCCTTGGGCGAAGCACGCCTGCAGCGCACGTCCCAGGCGCTGGATTATCTGGCGACGCTGTTGCGTATGGACTACATGGATGTGCTGACGCGTTACGTACCGCCGGAGGAGTACACATCCTTTCATCAAGAGGCCGAGCACTTGCGCAGGCATGTGCGACACCTGGCCGAGAGCCTGTACCCCAGCGCGTGGCGGGAACGTGGGCTGGGCGCGGCGCTGCACGAAACCCTCGGCAAGGTCTTGCGCGAGGCAGACATCACCTACGACTGCGACACGGTCGGACGCGAGCTGCGCTTTCTCAGTCCGGCCTGTCAGTCTGTGCTTTACCGCGTAGCCTGCGATGCGGTGACGGCGCTCAGCACGTCGCCGGCCTGCATCGGCCTACACATGGGGATACGTACCGGGCGCCGTCCCAGCGGACGCTGGGTGGTGTTGCGCATCCGTAGCATGGAAAACCCCCAGCGCGTGGCAGCGGCCATGGTGCAGGGCCGCTCGCGCGAAGGCATCGCGACCGCCTTGGGCGCGAGCCTTCGCACCGTTGAGGAAGCCCGCCAACTGGTCCGTCTGTTCGACGGACTGCTGGACTTGCGTACGGTGCCGGACGGCAAACGCATTTCCCTGTTGTTGTACGACCAGGCACCGAATGCCACCGTGCCCGCGGCGCCGATCCGGTTATGGGTGGAGTGAGCCGTGCTGGCCAGGCGCGAATTATTGGGCTTGCGCGGCCACGCTACCGCCTATGCAGCCCACGGGTTCACATCCCGTCATTTGCACGGTGATCTGGACAGTGCCATTGCTTTGCGGCACCGCCATCACACTGATCGCCTCATCTTGATAAATCGGCAGTGCCGACGTGCTGGTTTGTTCCGACGACGACATCGTCACGTCGGCGGCGTCCACACCCACCGGCAACGCAAAGACCATGTCGCCCGCACGCCCCAGCGCGGCATGCACGGTGCCTTGGCGATCGTTGATCTGGATATAGCGCATGCCATCGCGCTCGAACACGTACACATGCCAGTACGGACTGCGACTGTGATCCTTGGCGTTGGGCCACGCCTGGCCCAGGCCGGTGGCGGGCGCGGCGGTTTGTGCAAGGGTGGCCGTGGTGGAGCCCAAAGCGGCTAAACCCAACACGAGTGTTTGGCAAAACAAAGTGCGACGAATGCGAGACATGGTGCGCCCTCAATGGAAGGATGGTTTCCCCTGTTAGGCAAGACCCTAGCAGCGGAAAGGCACACTGCAGAGAAGATTCGGCAGTGCTAACGCGTACGTTTTCCCTGTCAGCGATGAGGCGTAACTCAGCACACCTTCGGCCGATGCATCCGATAAGACAAACAAGACTGCGTCGCTTGCTGGCGGTGCCACTATCAGAAAGAAGCGGAAGCGATCACCGCCATGGAAGGCCCCGTCGCGCGCAATCGCAGCATTGATGGCTGCTGCGGCTGGAGTATCAGAACCAGATCAACGCGGGCGATCAGAACGATCAGTCGGTCCTGATCAACGTGCAGAAGAAATTCTAGGGCTGGATCGGCACCGGAACGGATTGCTGGGCAATCCGTTCCGACGCGATGCTGGATCGTCGTGCGACGGCTCAGTGAATGTTGTTGAGCGCGGGATCGCGTTCGACCTTGTAGATCTTGGCCGGCGGCTTCGCCGCTTTCAGCAGCTTGAGCTTGATCTCGCGCTGCTGGCAGGCGTTGCCACCGTTCACAAAGACACCGTCCTGCGTGCACTTCCAGTCGTAGAAGTTCTGGATGCCGCCGGCAAGTTGCAGGCTGTAGTCGGTGCTGAGCGCGGCGGCGTCGAAGGGCACGCCTGCGGGTTCGTTCTGGAACCAGCGCATCCATGCCGGCGAACCCACCGGCGGGACTTTGTCCGGAGCCTGGAAGGTGGGATTCATGATGGATAGCTGCGGGCTTTCACCCGTCATGTGGCAACTCATGCAGGCGCTGACCGGATTGTCTACCGGGCCGTCCAGACGTCCGTTCCAGCCCAGGTGTGTGGGAGGCAATTCGGAGGTCTTGGCGTTGATGGCCGACTCCAGGATCTTCGGATTGATCTTGGTCACCGAGGGCTTGGGATTGGTGTAGTCGTTGCCGGTGTTTTCCGGATCGTTGCCCCACATCACACCGACCGGCACCAGGTTGTCCCAGCTGGGCTTGTCGCTCATCGCGCCGTTGTACTGGAAGGTGCCGAAGATCCAGCCGGTTCCGGGAATTCGCGTGTCGCGCACGGCGAAATCCATCTGGATCAGCGCTACGTTCTTGATTTCGCGGTTGGCCGAATTGAAATCGTCAGTGACGTAGGCCTGCCACAACACCGGATTGGCCAGGAACGGCACCTGCTTCAGATCCACATCGGCGAAAAGCGGTTTGCACACCACCGTGCCGTCATGAAAGCTGTTGGGCTTTGACGTGACCGAAGGATCGGGATTCTGCGGATCCTTCCACACCTGGCCGATGGTGTAGCCGCCGATGTCGTTATAGATGCCGACGGCAAAGGTTTGTCCGGTGGTGGTCTGCGTCGGGGCGAGTTGCTGCGACTGGATCTGCGCTTCCTTGGTGAGGCCGTGAATGCCTTCGCGGCCCAGCGGTCCGTAATGCTGCCACGGCGCGTGGTACCACTTGCGAACTGTGTTCTTCTGCACGTACCAGTCGCTTTCGACATTGCCTTCCAGGCAGTATTTCTTCACCGCATCCACGTACGGCCGCCACTGTTCGAAATCGTTGGTCAGCTTGGGTGGAAGCAATCTAAAAAACGCGGGCAGCGGTTCCTTCGGCAAAGTCTTCGGATAATCCTGACTCAACTGGAATATCGGTCCTTTGTAGCTGTCCGGCGGCTGATAGCCGTAATCCGGAAAAGTGCCTGCATATGCAGCACCGGTCATCATCACGAATGCCGCAAAGGCACTCGTGATCCTGCTTTTTCCAAAAAGCATGATCGAACCCCCTTTCTGAATACGTAAGTCCGTATCAGGGTGTTGCGCCCTGTACGACCGTGTCCGGTGTGACACTGGCCCGGACTGGCCATTCACGATCCAGCGCGGCTACGTTGACTTGGGGGGTGTGGGGATGGCGTGAATGAAACGATGGGCGGGCGACAGCGTTTGCTGCGCCGATACGCCAACGAACCCAGTGGGATGCTTCAATCGCTAGGACTGGTGCAGGCGGCGTATCGCTTGCCTTCGACCTGAACTACATCGTGTCCGTCCAGCTTCACCTCGCCGGTGTAGTGCTCGGGCGAATCCAGCTGGATGCGGCCATGACCCGCCTGCGTCGGCGTGCTGTTGCAACTGACGTTCCACGCCAGCGCTGTGCTGGTGCGGTGTTCACTGCTGCGCTGGCACTGCTTGTCCGCAACCATCGCATCGACAAACGTCGCCCACGGATCGCCGCCGTCATACAGGCATTTCCAGTGTACGGAATCAGGACCGGGACGCCCGTCTTTGAGCGTGTGCAAAGTGATCTTCCAAAGGCCCGGCATCGCCTGGAAATCGCCAGGATCGGCATGCGCGCGCGGACTGAAGCTGCCAGATGCGCCAAGCAGCACCAGCGCGGCAATCGGATTGGACCAGCGGTGCCAGCGAGCGGTGGAATGCGCGAGCGAACTCATCGTCTTTATCGTTCCCATCAGCAGAAACAAGATGCCCCGCCCGCCAGCGCGGGCGGGGCATGTCGGCAGAATACTCAGTTCTGTGTTGCAGCAACGTTGACGTCGCGGTTCCATCCGCGGAAGTTGAACATATCCATCAAGTCGCCGATCGCAGGTGCGTTGACCGGCACATACGGATTGTTCGGGAACTGGACCGGATTGGGCAGGTTGTCGCGGCTGCGGTGCGAGATCGTCTCGTCGAGATCCCAGTTGGCTTCGACGAATTTGTCGAAGGACACATGGTCGTAGTACGTGTGCACGACGCGACCGCCCTGGGAGTACTTGGACACCACCAGCAGCGGGATGCGCGTGCCGTCGCCGAAGAAGTCGATCGGCTGCACGTAACCGGAGTCGTAGTAACCGCCGCCTTCGTCGAAGGTGATCATGACGGCGGTGTTATCCCACAGCTGCGGATTGGCCTGGACCATCTGAATGATCTTCTGCGCATAGCCTTCGAACAGCTCCAGCTTGGACGAAGCCGGATGGCCGTCCAGCAGTCCGTCCGGCTTGGCGATGGAGACCGCCGGCAGCGTGCCGTTCTGGATGTCGCTGTAGAGGTTGTTGATGTCCTGGTTGTTCGCACGCAGGGTCGCGTTGGTCATGACCTGCTTGGAATACAGGAACGGATCGCAGATGTTGCAGAAGGTGCCGGCTTCGCCGTCTTCCGTGCCATTGGCCCAGCCTTCGCCGTAGTACTTCCAGCTCACGTTATGACGCGTCAGCAACAGCGCGAGGTTCTGCTGCGTGGTCGGCGGAATGGTGAACTGCGTGGAGCCCAGCGGAGCGGGCGTGCCATCGCCGAAGTAGCCAGGGTTGTAGTTGTTGACGAGGTAGTACGCACCCGATTTGCAATCCGTGCCATGGAAGGTGCGATACGGCAGGCTCTTCAGATAGCCGCGGACCGAAGCGACGCCCGGCTGGGTATCATCCGCGCAGTTCACGTAGGAACCGCCGCTGTAGCCGTCCTGTACCCACCAGTTGTTGGTGCCGGATTGCGAGTTCGGGTTTTCGATCTGATTGGTCGGCGGCACGGCGGGGTTGCCGTTGGCGTCCGCGTAATAGATCGCATCGCCGAAGCCCAGCATGATGTGGTTGGCACCCGTGCCGCCCATCACCGACTGGTGGAAGTTGTCGCTCAACGCATACTGCTGGGCGAGTTGCTTGAAATACGGCGCATCGCCTTGAGCCATGTTGAGGAACTGCATCGAGGTGGAGCCTTCGCCCGTGCTTTCATCCGTGAAGCCGGCGGGCTGCGTCTTGCCGTTGTTGCCCGCGCCCATGGTCACTTCCACCCAGGGGAACAGGTCGGCGAGGCAACCGCTCGGGTTTTTCCTCGTTGCGTTGCTCACGTTGCAGTCCAGCTGCTGCCACATCTGGAAGAAGCGGTGCACCGGGCTGTTGGCGTAATCGTTGTAGCTGATCGACGCATGCATATCGACGGGTGCATTGACCAGCGTCGACGGGAAGCGCGTGTCGACCACATCGTTCGGCAGACCGGTGCCGCCTTCGGCGAGGTACGGATAGTAAGCGGTCGGCAGTGCCGGTTCGATGGCTTCAGCCTGCGCGACCGAAGCGAGGTACGGCTGTGTCGGCGCACCGCCGGTATTCATCTGCGGGAGGTTGGCATAGGCGCTGGTGTGCGTCGGCGAGTTCGTGTAGTCGCCCGACTGGTTCGCCTGCCATTGCTGCGCCTTGGCCATATTCGGACCCGGCGTGCCGTCGGCATTCACGATGCCTTCGGACAGCAGATTGTTCACCTTCTGGCCGGCCGGCGGCGTATAGGTGGCGAACACATGATCGAAAGTGCGGTTTTCGCCGATCAGCAGGATGACGTGCTTGATGGGCGTGCGTGTGCGATTGCTGTTGTCCCGATTGGAACCGGGGCTGTAGAGCGTGACGACGCCGCCAGGCTGACCGTTCACGGGTCTGGTCGCCGAGTTCGGTACATTCGTGCGGAAACCGGCGTCATTGGATGGATCAGTGGATTGCGCGTTGGCCAGTCCGACAAGGCTGGTGATGAGCGCGCCTAGTACAAAGGGTTTCAACCGGGTACGGCCAAACTTCGTGGGCATGACTGGTGTCTCCTGCTGGCGATCTTACGAGAGCCTGCAATCGCGTAATCCCCCTGATTTGGATTACGGTCCGCGCGCAAGAGCGTGTCGTCGCTGTCCCCGCGGACCGCCCAGAAGTGTGAGCCTGCTAGATGACGCGGCGTTGGCAGCGCCGCGACATATCGTCACCGTGTGATGACAGTGATGCGACAAACGTGATCGTGCGCACCACTGCGCATTGACGCCGCATTTACGTTTGCGCGGCCAATACCTCGTAAGGCCGCATCATTTCGTTGTCCTCGTGTTCCAGGAAATGGCAATGCCATACGTAGCGGCCCGGCTCGCCTTCGAAGCGCATGGCAATGCGCGTCACCATGCCGGGATCGGCGCGCACGGTGTCTTTCCAGCCCGCTTCATGCGATTCGGGCGGTTGTGCGGGTCCGGTGAACGTGAGCGTGCGGTGCGCATTCCACGCGAAGAGGTCGAAGGGCCGCCGATCCAGAATCTGGAAGCGCACCAGATGCAGATGGATGGGATGCGCATCGCCGGTGAGATTGACGAAGCTCCACGTCTCCACGGCGTTCTGGCGCGGATTTTCCGTGATCGGATCGGACCAGCGCTTGCCGTCGAGCAACATCGTCAACGCGTTGCCGCTGGCGTCGTCGATTTCGTTCAATGTCAGGATGCGTTCGCGCGTGGCGCTGGCGGGATCGATGCGCGGAACCTTGCGCAACGTGGTTGGCAATACAGACGTATCGCGACCACCGTGGCCGCGCACCCGAAATTCCACGATGCCTTGCGCCTGGTGACGAAGCTGCACGGATTTCCCGGCGAGCTTGGAGAAATCGACGATCACATCGGCGCGTTCGGCGGGATACAGCTCCACGCGCGTGCGCTCGAGCGGGGCGGGCAACAGGCCTTGATCGGTGCCGATCTGCTGAAACGCTTGCTCCTGCGAAAGCGATAGATCGAAGAAGCTGGTGTTGGCTACGTTGATGATGCGGAACCGATAGCGTCGCGGCTCGACGTCGAGATACGGGAAGATCTTGCCGTTGCAGAGTGGAAGATTACCGTTGCATTGCATGACCCACGGCGCATCGGGATCGTCCGACACGGGGTAATACAACTGACCATCCTGCGCGACGAGACGATCGCAGAGGATCAGAGGAATGTCGTAATCGCCCGAGGGTAGGCCAAGCGCCTGCTCTTCTTTATCGCGCACGATGAAGGCACCGACCAGTCCGGCATAGATGTTGAGCCGGGTGATGCCCATGGCGTGATCGTGATACCACAGCGTGGCGGCGTCCTGCCCGTTCGGATAGCGATAGAGCGCCGAGCGGCCCGGTGCGTACCAGTCTTCCGGATAGCCATCGGCATTCGCCGGCACGCGTGCACCGTGCACGTGAGTCACCGCGCGCACTTCGGGCTTGTCGCGTTCGGCACCGTGGATGTTGTGGTCGATGGGGAGAAAATGCTTCGTCGGCAATGCATTGACCCATTCGATCAACAACGGTTCGTCGCGTTGGGTTTCAAACGTGGGGCCGGGAAACAGGCCGTCGTAGCCCCACAGCGGCGTGGAAGGAATGTCGCGATGGAGTTTTGCTTTGAACGCGCGCATTTCCATCCGGTAGTACGGAAGCTCATGACCGTGCTGCGTGGGATCCGGGCGTTTTCCCGCCATGCGTGCGACGGGCAGTATCGGCAGCGGATCGACGAAACGCGCCAGCGACTTGGGATTGATCAGCGGAACCTTGGGTGCAGCCAAGGTCGGCGCCGCGGTGCGCATGGGCATCTTCATCTGCGCCCGCGCTGGCCGCCAGATGCCTGCAAACGCGTATGCGCCGAGCAAGCCACTCGTGGTGCGCAGGAATCCGCGTCGCGTCAGCGCCATGACCGGTCTCCCGGACTGCCGCATTTTGCAGCGACAAACGTACGACGACAGGCAGCGGACTGCCCGCAAGCGTGGAATGCGTGAGTCATTCCACTCACCCTAAAGTGGCTAGATGACAGAAATGTGGCGGCGAGTTTTTAGCTACGGCTTATATACCCTCACCACCCACTCCCTTCACCGTCATTCCGGCGCAGGCCGGAATCCAGTGACGAGAGAACATGTGAAACGCGATCACTCCCCATACGCTCTCGCTACTGGATTCCGGCCTGCGCCGGAATGACGGGCGAAAAGCGTGGAGCGGAGCGGTACCCTATGCACAAACAACAGCGGGCGCCGAAGCGCCCGTCGTCTTTCACACCATCGATGCCTCCGCGATCAGATCGCGTAGTACATCTGGAACTCCAGCGGATGCGTGCTGGCACGGTAACGCGTCACTTCCTGCATCTTCAGTTCGATGTAGGCATCGATGAAGTCGTCGGTGAACACGCCGCCGGCCTTGAGGAAGTCGCGGTCCTTGTCGAGCGCTTCCAGTGCGGCGTCGAGGCTGGAGCATACCTGCGGGATGTTCTTCTCTTCTTCCGGCGGCAGATCGTAGAGATCCTTGTCGGCCGGCGCACCCGGGTCGATCTTGTTCAGGATGCCGTCGAGGCCGGCCATCATCAGCGCGGTGAAGGTGAGGTAACCCGACTGCATTGGATCGGGGAAGCGCACTTCGATGCGGCGGCCCTTCGGATTCGACACGAACGGAATGCGGCAGCTCGCCGAACGATTGCGTGCGGAGTAAGCCAGCATCACCGGCGCTTCGAAGCCCGGCACCAGGCGCTTGTAGCTGTTGGTGGTGGAGTTGGCGAACGCGTTGATGGCCTTGGCGTGCTTGAAGATGCCGCCGATGTACCACAGCGCGATCTGCGACAGGCCGCCGTAGAGATCGCCCGAGAACAGGTTCTTGCCGTCCTTGCTCAGCGATTGGTGCACGTGCATGCCGCTGCCGTTGTCGCCGACGATCGGCTTGGGCATGAAGGTGACGGTCTTGCCGTTCTGGTGCGCCACGTTCTTGATGACGTACTTCATCGTCATCAGCTCGTCGGCCTTCTGCACCAGCGTGTTGAACTTGGTGCCGATTTCGCACTGGCCGGCATTGGCCACTTCGTGGTGATGCACTTCCACCACCTGGCCGAGCGATTCGAGCACTTTGCACATGTCGGCGCGCAGGTCGCCCAACGAGTCGACCGGGCTAACGGGGAAATAGCCGCCCTTCACGCCCGGACGATGGCCGCTGTTGCCTTCGTCGTACTTGAAGCGCGAGCTCCACGCGGCTTCCTGCGATTCGATTTCGTAGAACACGCGGCCCATGTCGTTCTGCCAGCGCACGGAATCGAAGATGAAAAATTCCGGCTCCGGGCCGAAGAAAGCGGTGTCGGCGATGCCGGTCGACTTCAGGAACGCCTCGCCGCGCTTGGCGATGGAGCGCGGATCGCGGCCATAGGCCTGCATGGTGCTGGGTTCCAGCACGTCGCAATGCAGAACCAGCTGGGTGTGGCCGCTGAACGGATCGAGGTAAGCCGTGTTCGGATCGGGCAACAGCACCATGTCCGACTCGTTGATGCCCTTCCAGCCCGAGATCGACGAACCGTCGAACATCTTGCCGTCCTCGAAGGTCGACTCGTCGATGGCGTGGGCGGGGAAGGTCACGTGGTGGTGCTTGCCGAGCATGTCGGCAAAACGCAGGTCGACGAACTCGACGTCATGTTCTTGGATCAGGTCGAGTACTTTCTTGGCGGACATGGATAAACCTCGGGGTCAGGATGTTGATCGCGCGTGCATGATTGCAAGCACTGTACCAAGTCAAAAAGTGCTGATGTATCAATTACTTGATGTTTGATATGTCACGAACGGAGGCTCGTGACGCACCATTTTGTTGCGAGCTTTGCATCGAGATGGTGCAATTTTCCGCATCCTCCCGCCCACCCCGAGCCCAGCCGTCTTCCGTTGATCATTCCACCTAAGCTATGCCGTTTCGTGTCCGACTGCACGTGAACTCGCGCAACCTTCCGGAGCCCTATTCCCATGCCTGACCTGATCCGCGTCATGCTGCTAGGCGTCGTCGAGGGTATTACCGAATTCCTGCCGATCTCCAGTACCGGGCATCTGCTGATCGCGGAAAAATTCGGGCTGGGCGCGCGCTCGGATTTGTTCAACGTGGGCATCCAGGCGGGTGCGATCCTGGCGATCACGCTGATCTACTGGCAACGCATCTGGCAATTGCTCACGCAGTGGCGCGAACCCAGCCAGCGCGACTATCTCTTCAAACTTCTTGCCGCGTTCCTGATCACCTGCGTGCTCGGCGCGATCGTGACGCATTACGGATTCAAATTGCCGGAGACGATCGCGCCCATTGCCTGGGCACTGTTGATCGGCGGCTTTTGGATGCTGGCTGCCGAAGCGATCGCCGCGAAACAAGTCGAACGCTCAACCGTGACATGGCGCGTGGCGATCCTGGTCGGCATCGCGCAAATCGTCGCGGGTATTTTTCCCGGCACATCCCGTTCGGGTGCCACGATCTTCACGGCGATGCTTGCGGGCACCGGCAACCGTCCTGCCGCGACTGAGTTTTCATTTCTCGTCGGCATACCGACGATGTATGCGGCGACCGCTTATGAATTACTGAAAGTGCTCAAGAGCAGCGGCGCCGCACATGAAGACTGGAACGCACTGATCGTCGGCTTCGTGGTGTCGCTGATCGTGGCGTTTATCGCGGTGAAATGGTTGCTCGGCTACATCCGCACGCACCGCTTCACCTGGTTTGCGATCTACCGCATCGCGCTGGGTGCAGCCTTGTTGTTGCTGATTCCAGCCAGCGCCTGATGACGGCTACTGCGCGCGCGAACTCTGCTTCTCGCGTGAAGATGGCCGGAACCCATCGACAACCGGCGGCACGATATACCCCATCGATTCGAACGGGCGCTCGAACAACCCGCGCGCCCATTCGATGAATGCCTGCACGCGCGCGGACAGGTGCTTCTTTTGCGGATAGACGATCCACACCGATTTGCCGGTGGAGGGGATGTCGGTCATCACGGGCTCAAGCTTGCCGAGGTCGAGCATGCATGCGGCGAGCACGTGCGGTGCCTGGATGATGCCGAGTCCGGCGACGGCAGCCTGGATCACCGATTCGCCGTCGTTGATCAGCATGTGCGCGTCGATGTCGACTTCGAGACGTCCACCGGGCGTATCGAACTGCCACTGCCGCGGCCGGCCGTTCGGATACACATAGTTGATGCAGCGGTGGTTCTTGAGATCTTCGATGCTTCCGGGCGCGCCGTGTTTCTGCAGGTACTCGGGCGAGGCCAGCAGCACGTTGCGGAAATAGCCGATCTTGCGCGCGATGAGGTTGGAGTCTTCCAGCTCGCCCATGCGGATGGCGCAGTCCACCCCTTCCTCGTTGAGGTCGTAGGGGTAGTCGCACATCATCAGTTCAAGGCGGATGTCGGGGTAGCGGCGCTCGAAGTCGTTGAGCTGGGGGATGATCGCCGCCCGGCCCACGGACACCGACATGCCCACCCGCAACTTGCCCTTCGGCTTGCGGTTGGCGTAGCCCAGCGCCTCGGTCGCTTCGGTGAGATCGGCGAGGATCTCCTTGCAACGTGCGTAGAACGAGGCCCCATCGTCGGTTAACCGCAACGCGCGGGTCGAGCGGAACAGCAGCCGGGCACCCAGCTGCTCTTCCAGGCGGGATACGGCCCGGCTGACGCCGGACGGAGTCATGCCCAGTTGGGCCGCCGCGCTCGCAAAACTTTTCGCCTCGACGACGCGGACAAAGGCAGATATAGCTGAAAAGTCTTCCATGGGGTCGATTATGCGCCTATTCGTGACTGGCTGTCACGAGTGGCTTGCGCAAGAAACGGATTTTCTAAACTGGACAGTACACCCATTATCCGTTTCCCCCACCGTGCTGCATTGCGGCACGACCTTCTCCAGGGAGCGAAACGATGTTGAAGAAAACGATCCTTGCCGGCCTCGTCGTTGCAGCCATTGCCGGCAGCTGGGCCCTTTTAGGCCATCACGGCGGCGCCCAGGCGCAATCCGCCATCGCAGGCAACGGCCTGCCCGAAGTCACCGTCGCCCAGGCCATGCTTCGGCCGATCAGCGACAGCGCCGATTTCACCGGCCAGCTGCAGGCGGTCGACACCGTCGACGTGCGTCCGCGCGTAGGTGGATATGTGGACGCCGTGCAGTTCAAGGAAGGGGCCGAGGTGCACCAGGGCGATGTGCTGTTCCGCATCGACCCGCGTCCGTTCCAGGCCGAGGTCGACCGCCTGAGCGCCAATCGCGCCCAGGCCCAGGCTCAGCTCGGACTGGCGCAGGCCAATGCCGCACGCGCCCGCCGACTGCTCGCGCAGCACGCGATCTCGCAGGAAGATGCCGACAGCTTGAACACAGGCGAGCAGAGTGCCGCGGCCACGCTGGCTGCCGCTACGGCTGCGTTGGCCAACGCGAAACTCAATCTCGACTGGACGCAGGTGCGCGCGCCGATCGACGGCCGCGTCAGCAACGCGCGCATCCTGCGCGGCAATCTGGTGAGCAGTTCGGATGTGCTTACCAGCGTGGTGTCGGTGAATCCGATCTACGTGTACTTCGACGTGGACGAACAGACCTGGCTGAAGTTGGACCGCCTGCGTCGCGACGCCACCCGCAACGGTCGCACCGCGCGTATCGAGGCGACGATGGGCCTGGCCGACGAGCAAGGCTATCCGCACATCGGACGCATCGACTTCGTCGACAACCAGGTGCGTGTCGGCTCCGGCACCATGCGCTTGCGCGCGGTGTTCGACGACGAAGACGGTTTGCTCACGCCAGGCCTGTATGCGCATGTGCGTTTGCAGAGCGGCCAGCCGCATCCGCGTCTGCTGGTCGACGACCGCGCCATCGGCACCGATCTGAGCAATCAGTTCGTCTATGTGGTGGATGGGCAACACAAGGTGGAGTACCGCAAGGTCGATACCGGTGCGCTGTTCCACGGCTTGCGCGTGATCGAGAACGGGATCAGCCCCGGCGAGGTTGTCGTGATCAACGGATTGCAGCACGTGCGGCCCGGCGCCGAGGTGGCACCGACCCAGGTCGCCATGGATGCGCGCCTCGATCCGCAAGACAAGGCGCTGGTAGACGCCGCAGCCACCAATCCCGATGGCGATGACACGCGTACTGCGCAGGCGAACGCTGCCGCACAGAAACACCCGCAAGGCTAAGCCTTTCTTCCTCTCCCCTCTGGGGAGAGGACCGAGGTGAGGGGACGCTCTTGCGACCAAGCCACATCAAAGGCATCGCGCATTGAACGTCCACGCTAGGTTGGCCCCTCACCCCATCCCTCTCCCCGAAGGGGAGAGGGCGCCATTACGGCAAGATTGATCGAGATATAAACCATGAAAAACATCGCACAGTTTTTCGTCGACCGGCCGATCATGGCCGCCGTGCTTTCGCTGATCTTCGTGATCGCGGGCAGCATCGCGGTGTTCAAGCTGCCGATCAGCGAATATCCCGAAGTGGTACCGCCCACCGTGGTGGTGCGCGCCAACTATCCGGGCGCCAGCCCCGAGGTGATCGGCGAAACCGTCGCCACGCCGCTGGAGGAACAGATCAACGGCGTCGAGGGCATGCTGTATTCGTCCTCGCAGGCGACCAGCGACGGCCAGATGACCTTGACCGTCACGTTCGCGCTGGGCACCGATCTCAACAACGCGCAGGTGGAAGTACAGAACCGCGTGTCGCAAGCGCTGCCGAGGTTGCCGGAAGAAGTGCAGCGTCTGGGCGTGACCACCCAGAAAAGTTCGCCCGACCTGACGATGGTGGTGCACCTTACGTCGCCCGACAAGCGTTACGACATGCTGTATCTGTCGAACTACGCGCGTCTGCATGTGAAAGACCTTCTCGCCCGCCTCGACGGCGTCGGCGACGTGCAGATTTTCGGCGCCGGCGAATACAGCATGCGTGTGTGGCTGGAGCCCAACAAGCTGGCCCAGCGCAACATGACGACCAGCGACATCGTGCACGCGATCCAGGAGCAGAACGTCGCCGTGGCAGCCGGTGCGCTGAACGCGCCGCCTGTTCCGGGTAATACGGACTTCCAGCTCAATGTGCAGACGCAAGGGCGCCTGAGCACGGTCGATGAGTTCAACAACATCATCGTGCGCACCGATCCGGACGGCAGCGTGGTGCACTTGCGCGACGTGGCGCGGGTGGAGCTGGGTTCCGACCAGTACGCGTTGCGCAGCCTGCTCAACAACCAGCCGGCGGTAGCGATTCCGATCTTCGCGCGTCCGGGTTCGAACGCCATCCAGATCTCCAACGAAGTGCGCGCCACCATGGCGGAGCTGAAGAAGGAGTTCCCGCAGGGCGTTGAATACAGCATCGTCTACGACCCCACCGTGTTCGTGCGCGGTTCGATCGAAGCAGTGGCGCACACGTTGCTGGAAGCGATCTTCCTGGTCGTGCTGGTAGTGATTCTTTTCCTGCAGACCTGGCGCGCCTCGGTCATTCCGCTGGTGTCGGTCCCGGTGTCGCTGATCGGCACGTTCGCGGTGATGTACGTCGCGGGCTTCTCGCTCAACGCGCTGTCGCTGTTCGGCCTGGTGCTGGCCATCGGCATCGTGGTGGACGATGCGATCGTGGTGGTGGAGAACGTCGAGCGCAACATCGAACTTGGCCTGTCGCCACGCGATGCCACGCGCCGCGCGATGAACGAAGTGACGGGCCCCATCATCGCCACCGCGCTCGTGTTGTGTGCAGTGTTCATTCCGACCGCCTTCATCAGCGGCCTGACCGGCCAGTTCTATCGCCAGTTCGCGCTGACCATCGCGATCTCCACGGTGATCTCGGCCTTCAACTCGCTGACGCTGAGTCCCGCGCTGGCGGCCGTGCTGTTGAAAGGCCATGACGCACCGAAGGATCGCCTGACGATCCTGATCGACAAGGCCTTCGGCTGGCTGTTCCGCCCGTTCAACAAGCTGTTCCATCGCGGCGCGGAAACGTATGTCGGCGGCGTGCACCGCATCGTGGGCATGGGTCCGGCTGCGCTGGTGCTGTACGCCGGCCTGATCGGCATGACTTGGTTCGGCTTCTCGCACGTGCCGATGGGTTTCGTACCGGCGCAGGACAAGCAGTATCTGGTGTCGTTTGCGCAGCTGCCCGATGCGGCTTCGCTCGATCGCACAGAAGACGTCATCCAACGCATGTCGGCGATCGCGCTGAAGCAGCCGGGTGTGGAAAGTGCGGTGGCGTTCCCGGGCCTGTCGATCAACGGCTTCACCAACAGCACCAACGCAGGCATCGTGTTCGTGACCTTGAAGCCGTTCGAGGAACGTCGCGATCCGTCCTTGTCGGCGGGTGCGATTGCCGGCGCCTTGAACCAGAAGTTTGCGTCGATCCAGGATGCATACATCGCGATCTTCCCGCCGCCGCCGGTACAGGGCCTGGGAACGATCGGCGGTTTCCGCATCCAGATCGAAGACCGCGGCCAGCTCGGTTTCGACGAGCTCTACAAGCAGACACAGAACCTGATCGCGCAGAGCCAGAAAGTGCCGGCGCTGGCGGGCCTGTTCTCCAGCTATCAGGTGAGCGTGCCGCAGATCAACGCCGACGTGAATCGGGAAAAGGCGAAAGCCGAAGGCGTGGATCTGGCCGATGTCGACGAAACGATGCAGGCCTATCTCGGCTCGCTCTACGTCAACGACTTCAACCGCTTCGGACGCATCTATCAGGTGAACGTCTCGGCCGAACCGGGTTTCCGTCACGAGCCGCAGGACGTCCTGCAACTGAAGACGCGCAACGCGAAGGGCGAAATGGTGCCGCTGGGTTCGTTCGTCACCGTGCGTCGGACGGCCGGCCTCGAGCGCGTGATGCACTACAACGGTTACGTGACCGCGGAAATCAGCGGCGGCCCGGCACCGGGTTACAGCTCGGGCCAGGCGCAGGCGGCGATGGAAAAGCTGGCGCAGGACAATCTGCCCAATGGCATGAGCTACGAGTGGACCGAACTCACCTATCAGCAGATCCTCGCCGGCAACACCGCGATCCTCGTATTCCCGTTGTGCGTGCTGCTGGTGTTCCTGGTGCTGTCGTCGCTGTACGAGAGCTGGTCGCTGCCGCTGGCGGTGATCCTGATCGTGCCGATGGTGCTGCTGTCCGCGATTGCCGGCGTATGGCTGTCGGGTGGCGACAACAACATCTTCACGCAGATCGGCTTGATCGTGCTGGTGGGCCTGGCGTGCAAGAACGCGATTCTGATCGTGGAATTCGCGCGCGAACGTCAGCATGAAGGCATGAGCCGTCACGACGCGGTGCTGGAAGCCGCTCGCCTGCGACTGCGTCCGATCTTGATGACGTCGATCGCGTTCATCATGGGCGTGGTGCCGCTGGTGACCTCGCACGGTGCCGGTGCGGAGATGCGTCATGCGATGGGCGTGGCGGTGTTCTCCGGCATGCTCGGCGTGACGATCTTCGGCCTGATCTATACCCCGCTGTTCTACGTGCTGATCCGCGCCGTGGTGGAACGCCGCGAAGCGCGCAAGAAGCAGCACGCATCGACTTTGCCCGCTCTGGAGGGCCATTGAGATGACACGTTTTCTTCGTAACACCACCCTGTTCGCCGCACTCGCGCTGGCCGGATGCGTCAGCGTGGGGCCGGACTACAAGACACCCGCGAAACCCGCGGCGAATGTGCAAGGCATCGACGCGGCGCGCGAAAGCGCCGCGCAGTTCCAGGCCACGTGGTGGAAGCAATTCAACGACCCTGTGCTCGATGCGCTGATCCAGCGCTCGGCGAAAGGCAGTCTCGACCTGCGCATCGCGGTGGCGCGCTTGAACGAATCGCGTGCGCTGCTGGGTACTGCCAAAGCCGACCAGATTCCGACGATCAGCACGGATGTCTCCTATAGCCGTGCGCTCGAACAGCAGCCCGGCTTCACCACGCAGCGCGTACCGATCACCACCTACCAGGCGGGCTTCGACGCATCGTGGGAAGTGGATATCTTCGGCGGCGTGCGTCGTTCAGTCGAGGCGGCTCGCGCCGATCTCGGCGCGAGCGAAGCGTCGCTGCAAGATGCGCAGGTCAGCCTGTTCGCCGAAGTAGCGCGCAACTATTTCGAACTGCGCGGCACGCAGGAACGTTTGGCCATCACCCAGCGCAATATCGCCAATCAGGAAGATACGCTGAAGCTGATTCAGGCGCGTGCGCAGATCGGTACTGCGTCGGAGCAGGATGTGGCGAGCGCCAGCGCGCAGCTGAGTGCCGCCAAGGCGCAGTTGCCGGTGTTCGACGCACAGGAGCACGCGTACGAGTATCGCCTCGCGGCGTTGCTTGGCGAGCGTCCCGGCGAGCTGGATGTCGATGTTTCGCCGACAACGTTCAAGCCCATCGCCACCGCGTTGCCGATGGGCGACGCGGGCGACGCGCTGTCGCGTCGTCCGGATGTGCGTATCGCTGAGCGGCAGTACGCGGCGGCGACGGCGCGTATCGGCGTGGCCAAGGCGGATTTCTTTCCGCACCTTTCGCTGGGCGGTTTCGTCGGCTTTCTGGCCGGGCGCAGCAACGACTTTGGCGGCCCGGCCTCGCGTGCGTTCTCGTTCGGACCCAGCATCACCTGGAACGGCCTGAATGTGGAGCGCGTGCGCTCCAACCTGCACGCCAGCGAAGCGCGCGCCGATGCGGCCGAGGCCAACTACCAGCGCACGGTGCTGTCGGCCATCGAGGATGTCGACAACGCGGTGGTGGGTTACAACGCCGAACATGCGCGTATCGAACAGTTGATCGCGCAGAGCGAGCAGAGCAAGCGAGCTGCGGATCTTGCACGCATTCGCTATCAGGAAGGTGCCACCGGGTATCTCGAACTGCTGGATGCGGAACGCGTGCAGCTGGCGGCGGAAGATGATCTGGCGCAGTCGGAAACGGCCATCGATACGCGCGCCGTTTCGCTTTACAAAGCGCTCGGTGGCGGTTGGCAGGCATGCAACGACGTCACTTGCACGCAAGTCGCCAATTCCGTCGCCACTACACATTAGTCCCTCATCGTCATTCCGGCGCAGGCCGGAATCCAGTAACGACAACGGTTGTATGTATCCTCACGAATCAAGCGAGAGGACACTGGATTCCGGCCTGCGCCGAGACGCTTTACAACGGCGCGGCTGGTCAGTGACAAGCGTGTACGTTGAGGCATGTTGATGGTGGGCACCCGCCTCAGCGCTGCACCATCCGCGCAAACCACTCCCACCCGCGCACGCGTTCGGCGATCAACTTCGCGCTCGTCAACATCGGCACCGCCAGCAGTGCGCCGGGAACACCCCACAACCAACCCCAGACGAGCAACCAGATCAGGATCGCAATCGGGCTGATGCGCATGCGTCGCCCGAGGATCATCGGCGTGATCAAGTTACCTTCGACCGCGGTAATCGCCGCAAAGCACAAGGCCGGCAGCAAGGCGTGCGGCAAGTCGTCGAAGTGAATCAAACCCACCAGCAGCAAGGTGGTCGTGGTGACGATGGCTCCGAGGTACGGAATGAAGTTCGCGAGCATCGCCACGGTGCCCCACAGCAAGGCATCGGGCATATGCAGCAGGAACAGCATGCCCGCCGTGGTCATGCCCAGCGTCACGTTGATCACCACCGTGGTGAGGATGTAGCGCGACACTTCCGACTGAATGCCGCGCACAATCGACACCGCGTGGCGCTTGTAGCCGAAGTTCGGCGCGATTTCGACCAGCCTTCGCAGCAAAAGATCGCCGTAGATCAAGAAGAAAAACACCAGCAGCAGCACGGTAAGAATGGCCGCCAGCACTTTTGGCGCGTTGGCCAGCACATCCCAGATGCTGATCGCCACATCGGCCGGATTCTGCCCGGTTTGCGCGCGAACCGGATGCCCGTTGTTGACCAGTGTTTGCGTCGCGCGATTGGCCGCTTCCAGCGGCTGCGTTATATGTTCGAGTTTTGTGCCGAAGGTGCGAATCACGGATGGCGCGTTATGAAACCAGCCGACCGCCGGCTGGGTGAGCATGCTCACCCCGGTTCCCAGCCCGGCGATCAGCGAAATCATCAGCACGCTAGCGCCGAGCCAGCGCGGAATGCGATGCCGTGCACCGGCTGCAACAATCGGATTGAGGGCCAGGCCGATAAAAGCCGCCAGCACCAACGGTATGAGCAATTCGCGCACGATCGTCACGGTGTAGAGCAGGGCGAGGATCAGCAGCGCGTTGAGCATCATGCGGATCGCGCGCAGATGTTTGCGCAATCGGTACACACCTTGCGTCGCCTGCTTGACCTGCTTGGTGACTGCCGCGGATTCGGGCGAGTGCGCCAACCCAGTCCCGTGCGCGGCGCCGACCACCGGCACATCGCCAGTCGACACGGTGGGTTGCGTGGTGCTCATGCGTTGTCGCTGTCGTCGGTATCGTTGCCGCTATCGTCCATGCCCAGTTCGGTGATCAGGCGCGTCCCCTGCGCCACGATTTCCGCGATGCCGCCGCTCAGCAGCGATGACAGTCCCGGTACGCGCATCGCGCCGACACCCAGGCTGCCCAGCACGAAACCCGCACCGGCCGCCGCGCCCATGGTCGTAAGAGGATGCCGATAGCCGCGCAACAACAGCGACGCTGCCGGCACGGCCAGTTCATCGCGATGCATGGCCACGCGCTGGCGGGCCTTGTTGACCTTCTCGATCTGCTTGGACAGGCTCATAGCTGCTTCACCCCTTCTGATCCCGGCTTTTCGCCGGCATCGATGTCCTGCTCGGCCTTCTGCAGGGTGTCGTGCATGATCGCATGCCATTCCTCCCGCGTGGCGGGCAGGCTCATCCAGTGCATGCAGCGGCGGAACAGCATGATCGCGCCGAACAGGAAGAGCGCCTCCAGCACGGCCAGCACGGCGAACGCGAAGATCAAAGAATGCAGCCACTTGGCCAGCAGCAGCCCGATCAGCGCCAGTACCGTGAGACCGAAACCGACGCCGGTCACGGTGGCGACCAGGCCCGCGGCGAGCAGCCAGGAGATGGCGCTGCGCGCGAGGCCGAGCTCGGCGGCAAGCAACTGCAACTGCGCGCCGAACAGGCTGCGCACCGCGCGCGCGAGCGCTCCGAGTTCCTCGAGCAGGCCGCTCGGCGGCGGCGCGCCGGGTGATTCGGAACGCCCAGCCGTTTCGTCATCGCGCACGGAATCGTGCATCGCCCGCCCCCGTGCCTAATTCGTCAGGATCAACGACGAAGAATGCGGCCGAGCAGCCAGCCCGCGCCAAGCGCGATGGCGACCGCCTGCACGGGCTTTTCGCGCACGTAGTCGCGGACTTCGTCCAGCCACTCGTCGGCACGATCCTTGGCATGGTCGTACGCGACGCGACCGCGCTCCTTGGCCTCGGCCACTTTGTCGGTGGTGCGATTGGCGGCATGGGCCGCCTTGTCGGTCGCGCGATGCAGGCTTTCCTCGACATGGTCCGCAGCGCGATCGAATTTTTCCTTGCTGCTGGCCACCGCCTCGGATGTGGCTTGCTTGATGCGTTCGGCGCCCTGGTCAATGCGCCCCTGAGCACCGTTCTCCTGCGCCTGGACTTCTTTGTTCATGACGTTCTCCGATGGCAGAGTGTTCACTCTAGCGTTTTATGGCCCGGTTGGCTGAACCGTCGCCCCCGTCGTTCAGCTAGCACGCCGCAGGAAAGCAACCACGGCCAGGATCAGGAACAGCACGAACAGCACCTTGGCGATCCATGCTGCGGTACCGGCAATACCGGTAAAACCCAGTAGCGCGGCGATAACGGCGATAACCAGGAAAACCAGGGCGTAATGGAGCATGGCAGCGATCCTCATGAAACCGGGGCGACGCCACGCGCGCCCCGCATTCCATGTGCCACATTCCATGCCCTCTGGGCGTGAAGGTGCGCGACGATCTCAGGCCGGCACTTTCGGATTGAGGCTGTACGTGCCGGTGAGCACGGCTTCGGCCAGCACATGCCCCGCCATCGCCGCGCGCAGGTCCGAGAGCGTGAAGCCGGGCTTCAGCGCCAGGCGTTCCGCGTCGAGCGCGTAAACGTGGAAGTGATAGTGGTGCACGATGCTGTCGTTCCACGGCGGGCACGGGCCGTCGTATCCGAGATACGTACCGCCCATGGCGGGGTCGCCGGCGAACCAGCCGGTGTAGTCATTCACGCCCTGAACACTGCCGGGCGGACCGAACGGCTGTTGCTTGCCGCGCGGCGTAATGTCGTCGCTGCAGGAGCCATCGGCCAGTTCGCCGCACTCGGCGGGAATATTGGCCATCAACCAGTGCGCGAACTCCACGCGCGGCAGATCGGCCGGCACGGTGCGCCCTTCCTTGTTGACGTCGTCCGGTTTGCTGGGCACATCGGTGTCGATGCAGGCGAGCACGAACGAACGGGTGCCCGCGGGCGCACCCTTCCAGGCCAGATGCGGATTGCGGTTGTCCGACAACGCCATCGGCTGGCCGGCCTTGCCGAACGCGAACTCTGGCGGGATCGGCTTGCCGTGCTGGAAGTTGTCGCTGCGTAGCTGCATGGAAATTTCCTTGGGAGTGGTCGGGGGAGTCATCCAACGTGGGGACTCGCGCGAAGGTGCGCAAGCCGGGGCTTGCTGCAGCCTGACGGCGAACCTTACCCCGGCCGCCATGATCCGGTCGTGACAGCCCTGCTAATGTAGCGGTCTTGCAGGAGGAAGCATGGCCGAGCTGGAAGACCTGAGCACGCTGGTGCGTGCCGCGACACCCTTGCTGGTGATCGAGACGGTAGACGAACAACGGGTGATCGACTGCTTTCAGCATGTGATTGCCCAGGCGCTCCACCCGCTTTGGCGGTGGACGTTTACCGAAGGTCTGCAGCGACTGGATTTCAACGGCCCGCGCACGCTGGAAATTCCGCCGGATGCCACGGCCACGCTGACCGCCATCCGCAACGCCGAGCAACGCGGCATCTACCTGCTGTTCGATTTCCAGCCCTGCCTGCAATACCCCATGACGCTGCGGCAAATGCGCGAAATCGTGCAGCGCGATCATTCGGCCGCACACACCCTGGTGCTGATTGGCGCCAAGGTAGAGCTGCCGCAGGAACTCGATGCCATGGCCACGCGGGTGCCGCTCTCGCTGCCGGACCTCAAGGAACTGGCCGGCATCCTGCGCGGCGAAGCCGCAGCCTGGCAACGCGAAAATAATCGCAAGCTCGAAGTGGACAACGACGCTGCGCGCACCATCGTGCGCAACCTGGTCGGCCTGACCGCGCAGGATGCGCGTCGCATCGTGCGCAAGCTGATCTACAACGACGGCGCGCTCAACGCCAACGACCTGCCCGAACTGATGCAGGCCAAGTTCGACCTGCTCAATCGCTCGGGCCTGCTGCATTACGAATACGCCACGGCAAGCTTCGCTGACATCGCCGGGGTCAGCCACGTGCGCGACTGGGTGCAGCGCCGGCGCGCGGTGTTCCTCGATCCCAACCCGCAACCCGCCCTCGATCCGCCCAAGGGCGTGCTGCTGCTGGGCGTGCAGGGTTGCGGCAAGAGTCTCGCGGCGAAAGCCGTCGCGGGCGGTTTCGGCGTGCCGCTCATTCGATTGGATTTCGGTTCGCTCTACGACAAGTACCAGGGCGAAACGGAAAAGAATTTGCGCGAAGCGCTCGCCAGTTGCGAAACGCTGGCACCGTGCGTGCTGTGGATCGACGAGATCGAAAAAGGCCTGGCGAGCGGCGGCGGCGACGATGGCGGCGTATCGCGGCGCGTGCTGGGCTATTTGCTGACCTGGATGGCCGAGCGCAAATCCAAGGTGTTCGTGGTCGCCACCGCCAACGCGGTGAACGAACTGCCGGCGGAACTGCTGCGCAAGGGACGCTTCGACGAAATCTTTTTCGTCGACCTGCCGCGCCTGGAAGTGCGCGCGGCGATCTTCGCCTTGCATCTGAAGCGCCGCAAGCTCGCGGTCGAATCGTTCGATCTGAATGCGCTGGCGGAAGCCAGCGACGGCTTCTCGGGCGCGGAAATCGAGCAGGCCGTGGTAAGCGCGCTCTACGATGCCGGTGGCAACGGCGCGGCACTCGACCAGGCGATGCTGATCAATGCCCTGCACTCCACCAGGCCGCTATCCGTGCTGATGCACGAGCAGGTCGCCGCGCTGCGCGCATGGGCCAACGGACGCTGCGTACCGGCGGATTGAACGCCGCCGGCACCGATTCAGCCGGTGGACTTGCTGCCGCCGGCCGGCGCCACCGCCTGATCGACCATGCGCTTAACGTCCACCCACGGCGTGGGACCCTGGTGCATCGCATACACCGTTTGGACGTCCAGATGTTCGCGCGCCACCGCTTGCATCACTTCATGCATCAGATCGGGATCGTAAAGCGTGTTGTCGGCGTTCAACGCAAGCGTGTCGCTGGCATAGAGCAGCTTGTATTGCGGGAAGTAGACCATGTATTGCCGTTCGGTCGACGCGCCGCGCAGCGGATACAGCACCACGCGATTGGCGCCTGCGCCGATCTCCACGCGATCGCCGACCGTAATCCAGTGCGGCGTCTTGGGATGCCACTGCAAGTCGTCCGGCTGAAGGCGATGCGGCGCGCCGACCAGCCGATCCAATAGCGGCTTGTTGAGATCGAGTGCGTACACCGGCAAGCCTTCGGCCACCGCCTGCCGCACGCCGGCCATGTGCGGCCACGAATCGGAGGTGCTGAGCACGCCCTTGATCGGCACGCCCGGATATTCGCTGCGCACCTTGGCCAGAATGCCTTGCACGTAGCTGCCTGAAATGGGAGCTTCCAATACCAGCACGCCATCGTCCTGCCTGATCAGCGTAGTGTTCCACGATCCCTGGTAGAGCTCTATACCCGGCGCGAGCTGCACATGCTTCTTGTCGCTGAATAGGCGATTCCATCCTTTCGATTGCGCGCTCTTGGCGGCAACAGCAGCATCCATCGCGAACAGCTTGTCATCGATGGCGACGTTGAACGCAGGATCGATCACTTGCGTGGACGCGTACCACAGGCCGTTGCGCTGATCGATGCGATTGGTTGGAAACACCACGCCCTGCACTACGTGCCAGTTGTCGAAATAGATGCGTTGGTCGACATCGCCCCATGCGTACCAGAAATCCTTGAAGGTGCGCGTGCGCTCCAGCGCGTCGGGCAGGTGGTTGTAGGCGTTGAGCAACACTTTCACCGGTACGCCCTGCCAGGTGAATTCAACCACGCTGTGGGGCGTCGCGCGCAGCCATTGCGATGGTGCGTAGTGCAGGTCGCCCGCTGTGGCAGCATTCAGCAGCAAGCGCTCCGGCCCGAGCGTGAGCGCGTCGTTCGTATCGTCCAGATCCGCCAGCGAGCACGGTGAATCGCCCTGCTTGCTGTGATAGACGCCGCCTTGCAACGTGGCGATCAACGTGACGTCGATGTCCGCAGTGTGAGGATCGGATTCGGGCCAGGTGAGATGCACATCGCGCACGACGCGCTGCTTGTCGAAATCCACCGTCACGTTGTCGCGCTCGTAAGCGGTGATGAATGGTTGCTGCCGGTACGACTGTTCCGATAGCACGGTGTGTCCGACGGTTTCGTAGCTCGCGCTATGGATATCGGCGAGCCGTCGCCGCCCGCCCATCGCTTCGATCGCCTGTTCCACGCAGCCCTTCGCATCGATGCGATCGCAACCTGGATGCGAGGAACCCTTCACGATGTCGCCATCCTGCGGAAGCGTGGCAGCGAAAGCCGGCGCAGTCAGCGCCAACGCGAATAATGCGGGTATGGCCGTGCGACGTTCCATTTCGACTCTCCTACAAGGTCCTGGCGTTTCGAAAGTGAGAGCAATGGCGCGGAACTTACGCGCAAGCCGGGCCGCGTCCACCTGCAGGAAGTCACATCGGGAGGGGTGCCTGTTGGCATGGTTCGCTGAAGAACGCCGGCGCAGCGGCCAGCGCTCGACCCGTCATGCAACCGAAAAGATCAGCAACTTCAGAAGCGTTCGCGCAGTTGCGCTTCGATCAGGTCGGCGGCGACACGTTCACCGTGTTCCGCACGTACGGATTCGGCGCAACGCCATGCGTGGTGGCCGTAACGGGAGTCTTCGAGTAAATCTTTGAGCAACGGCGTGACCGTTTTGCAGCTGTATTCGCGCGACGCAATGGCATGCGCCACACCCAGACGCTTGAGGCGCTCTGCGTTGTCGTATTGGTCGAAGCCATGTGGCACCACGAGCATCGGCCGGCCCGCGCGCAGCGCTTCGGTGCTGGTGCCGATGCCGCCGTGATGAATGATGGCCGCGGCATGCGGGAACACGGCCGCGTGTGGCGCGTACTCGACAGCGTGTGCGAAGGAAGGCAGCGAGGCTGGCAGCTTCGCGCGCATCTCGGGCGAGCCGGTGAAGAGCACCGCACGACGTCCCAGTCGCTCGCATGCTTTCAAGCTTTCATGCAAGAAGTTCGCCCCGATGTGTACGGCGCTCGAGCCCAGCGTGAACACCAGTGGCGGCGTTCCATCGTGCAAAAAGGCTTCCAATTTGCCGTCGAGCTTCGCACCCGGTTGTGCGTAGTGGGCGAAACCGGTGATGCGCACCTGGGACGGCCAATCCGGCTGTCGCGATCCAAGCAGCGGCGAAAACAGGGCAAGCGCGCAATCGGGTGAATGCTGCCCGTGCTGCAGCGGATTGCCCAGTATCGACTCGGGGCGCAGACCGAGTTCGCGCCGAAAGGCACGGACCGGACCGGTCCAGTTTCGCAGTCTCATCAACGTCAAATGCTGCAGCAGTCGCTTGCCTCGCAGCGGACCGCGCGTGAGGGCATCCATCCAGGGTACGCCCACGATGGGCGGTTCGAAGACGGAAAGAAGATTGCACGGCGTCAGTACCGCCGATACCCAGCGCAACCGCCCGGCGGCTCCTAGCGTTTCGCCGAGAATCTGGCCCGCGAACGCCAAGGTCGAGGTGACGAGCACATCGGCATCCTTGCAGATGACCTGCAAGCGCGCATAACTCTCGCGCACGTCGGCACCGGCGAGGTCGCGTATCAGCAGACGCGGGCCGCGCACCGGATGGAAAACGCGCTCGGTGAATTCCGCAACGTTGTCCGGTTGCGGCATCGCACTCGCGTTGACGAAGCGCAAACCCGCCTGTTCCACGGCGGCGCGATGCAGGTCGAGCGTTGCCACCGTGACGTGATGCCCGCGCGCGTGCAGTGCGTGCCCTATCGACAGAAATGGAAACAGATCGCCGAGCGAACCAATCGTGTTGATGACGACACGGGCTGAGCGCATGGGCGGTGTGGGCCGGGGGATGCGCTCAATGATAGCGCGTTGCGCGCACGACCTTCGCTTTCGGCATCATGCGATGGGCGATGAGCCCCCGGCGAGTGCGTTGAAACGCGCGGCGATGTAGTCATCGCAGAAACTTGTCATGTCCCAACCGCGGATAAAGCCGCAATGGCCGCCGTAGGTGGCGATATCCAGCTCCACATGATTCGGCAATTCCAGCTTTTCGAAGGCATCGACAGGAATCACCGGATCGTCGCGCGCGGTGAGGATGGTGGCCGGAATCTGCATGTCGGCGAGCGCGCGACCCGCCACCGAATAGCCATCCAGATAGGCCTGCAGCGAACCGAAGTCGGTGTGGCGCAGCACCAGCGCTTCGGTGAGGCCACGCAGGTTCTGCCTCAACTCCTGCAGCTCGAAATATTCGCGATGCGGGAACGCGGCCTGCTTGGCGCGCAACGAATGCCGCCACTTGTTCATGAAGTACGCCTGGTAAAACCACGGCGCGGTTTCTTCCAGCGAGAACAGGCCTTCGCCCGGATCGATGATCGGACAGACCGCCAGCGCATAGTTCAGCGGAATGCCCGTGGCGGGCGCGCGCAGCGCCACGCGCAACGCAAAATTGCCGCCCAGCGAGAAACCCGCCAGCGCCACGCACCGCGACGGCCAACGCCGCGCGATGTCGCCCACCGCATGCACGACTTCATCGACGCGGCACGAATGAAACAGCGCTTCGTTGAGCGCATGGCTGTCGCCATGGTCGCGGAAATTGAGGCGGAAGACGTCCCAGCCATCGTCAAGAAGACGGCTTCCCGTCTGCAGCACGTAGGTGGAATCGACGCTGCCTTCCCAGCCGTGGAACAGCACGGCCAGGCCGCGCGACTCGGCCTGTGTTTTTTGTGCGGTGTAGGCGCCGGTCAAGCGTACGCCGTCGCCGCCGTCGATCGTCGCCGGCTCCGCACCTTCCAGCACCCGATAAGCGCGACGCGGCAGCAGCGTGCGACGCACGCCGCTGGAAGAGAGCATCGTCTGGATGTGGCCACTGGTGAGCGGCCAAGGCGGGCGGAAATCCCGCCCTGACGGCAAAGTCATCCGGCGCGGTCCTCCAGCGCTATGGCAATGCGCTCGCGCGCCAGCTCCGCCATGCGGCGCCGGCCGTCCGGATGGGTGGGCACGGGTTCCAGGAAATGCACTTCGGCATCCATCGCCGGACCGCCCAGCAGGCGCAGGAAGTTCTGCATGAAGTTTTCGTCCTCGCGGAAACCGGCATCGACCTGCCGCTTGCCGTCGCGGGCGAAACGCAGCGCCACCGGCTGCACCGGCACTTCCGCATCCAGCGCCGCCTGGAAAATGCGTGCGTGGAACACCTTCAGCACACCGTTGTGACCGGTACCGCCTTCGGGGAACACGGCGACCGAGCGGCCTTCGCGCATGCGGTCCACCATCACCTGCATCACCGACGCCAGCGAGTGATTGCTGCCGCGGCGATGGAAGATCGTGCCGCCGCTGGCCGCCAGCCAGCCGACCAGCGGCCAGCTGGCGATTTCCGCCTTGGCGACGAAACACGCCGCGCGCTGGCTGTGCAGCAGCTCGATGTCGATCCAGGACGTGTGGTTGGCCACGAACAGCGCGGCATCGGACAAGGGCTGCCCGACGCGTACGGATCGCAGGCCGAAGATGCGCATCAGTCCGGTGGACCACGCGCGGATCATGCGATGGGTGAACGGCTCGCGGCCGTTCTTCATCACCCTATGGCGATTCCAGGTAAGGATGAACCCGCACAAAAAAATGCCGAGCACGATGTGCAGCAGCAGCAGCGGTATGCGCCACAGGTAACGCAGGGGGCGCAGCAGGTCCCGGTCCGGGGCAGAAACGGCTTCGATACTCATCAGTACATCATTTTAACGTTTTCGATCGGCTAACGCTCTAGTTGCTGCAGCGGGAGCGACGGTGAGCGTTTTACAGTACGCAGGACAAAGCTGGAATTGACATCGGCCACCGCGGCGTCATTCAGCAGCTGATCGAGCAGGAAGCGCGAGAAATGCTCCAGATCGGCGACGTAGATGTGCATCAGGTAGTCCATGTCGCCGGTGAGCGCATGGCAGGCCACCACCTCGTCCCAGCCCGCCAGGCGCTGCACGAAGCGCTCGATCTCGGCGCCTTCATGCCGGGCCAGCTGCACGCGCACGAAGGCTTGCAGACCCAGGCCGACAGCCTGGGGATTGATCTGCGCCGCATAGCCACTGATCACGCCCTCCGTTTCCAATCGCTGAAGTCGGCGGAGGCAGGCGGAGGGTGAAAGGTTGATGCGCTCAGCCAGCTCGGCGTTGGTAATGCGCCCTTCGGCCTGGAGGGTGGCGAGCATGCGCAGATCGGTGCGATCGAGTTCTGTCAATGCACGATTCCTTCACAGAATCACATTTATTAGGTTGAATATTGCACACAAGCGGGCAAAGTCAACAATAAAACAACCACTTTGTGCGGGTTCGGCCGTATGCTTTTGCAGAACATCCCGACACCTTTTACCGGGATCACGCCGGAGCTCCCATGGAAAACGACACCCCCCGCCGCGTTGAGCACCAGCAGACCGATCGCGGTTACATCCCGGTCTACGCCACGGGTGTCGTGGAACAGCCCTGGTCGAGCTATACCCGTACCGATCACGAGGTCTGGGACACGCTGTTCAAGCGCCAGCGCGAGTTGCTGCCGGCGCGCGCCTGCAAGGAATTCCTGGCCGGCGTGGAGCGCTTCGGCCTCGGCGACGGCGGCATTCCGAAATTCGCCGACCTCAACAAGGTGCTGGGCAAGACCACCGGCTGGGAGCTCGTGGCAGTCGAAGGCCTGTTGCCGGACGAGGTGTTTTTCGATCACCTCGCCAATCGCCGCTTTCCGGTGAGCTGGTGGATCCGCAAGCCGGATCAGCTCGACTACCTGAGCGAGCCCGACCTGTTCCACGACCTGTTCGGCCACGTGCCGCTGCTACTCAATCCGATCTTCGCCGACTACATGCAGGCTTATGGACGCGGCGGCATGAAGGCCTTCGGCATCGGTCCCGAAGCGCTGATGAACCTCACGCGCCTCTACTGGTACACGGTGGAATTCGGCCTGATCAATACCGACGAAGGCATGCGCATCTATGGCGCAGGCATCGTCAGCTCGAAAGGCGAATCGATTTATAGCCTGGATTCGCCCGCTCCGAACCGGATCGGTTTCGGGCTGGAGCGCGTGATGAGTGCGCGTTATCGCATCGATACCTATCAGCAGACGTATTTCGTGATCGACAGCTTCGAGCAGCTGTTCGAAGCGACGCGGCCGGATTTCACGCCGATCTACGCCAAGCTGAAAGAACTGCCTGCGCATGCGGCGGCCGATGTGCTCGACAGCGACCGCGTGTTCACGCGTGGTACGCGCGAAGGGTTCGCGCAAAACGCCGACGCCTGATTTTCGTCATTCCGGCGCAGGCCGGAATCCAGCGTCCTCACACTTGATCCGTGACGGCACTTTCAACGGTTGTCGCTACTGGATTCCGGCCTGCGCCGAAATGACGGCGTGGAAAACTAGATCAGCGGGCGTGCGCATCCACCCACGGCTTGATGATGCCGATCCACAGCTCATAACCTGAGCGGTTCATGTGCAGGCCATCCTGCACGAACCACTTGGACTGCGGCTGGCCATCGGGTCCCAGCATGGGCGTGAAGGTGTCGATGAACGTCACGCCTTTTTGAGTCGCCGCGTATTCGCGCACCCGCGCGTTGGCTTCCTCGATCTTCGCCAGCAGCATCTTGCGCGCCATGCTGGGCTTGATGGACACGAAGGCAATCGACACGCCGGGATCTTCCGAGCGCACCTTGCTCACGAACGCCGCGAATTCGTCGCGCACCTGCTGCGGACTGCGGCCATCCCATAAATCGTTGTCACCGGCATATAGCACGATGGCACGCGGGTGATAGGGCGCCACGATGCGATCGGCGAAATACGTGGAATCGCCCAGCTCCGATCCGCCGAAGCCGCGATTGATCACCTTCACTTCCGGAAAATCCGCGGCGACGGATTTCCAATGCTCGATCGACGAACTGCCGATGAAAAGCACTGCGCCTTGCGGTGGCGGACTCGCGCGATCGGACGCTTCGAATGCCTCGATGGCAGGTTCCCAGTACTGGTGGCTGGTTTCGGCAGCGCAAACCATGCATGGCACGCATGCGAACAACAGCGATAGCAGGATTTTCATGACGCTCCCGGGCATGACCCTAATGGACGACTGCGGGATGCGTGGCAATCGTGCCGTAGATCGTCACGCGCGTATCCCCTCGTCCGATCATAGTCCGGCGTATTCGCTTGAAGCGAGTCCTCACCGATCAGAACCATGCACTCATCGGCAGAGCCTCACTCTGGCGTATGCGGCAAATCGCATCAGAAGCAGCGCAAATAAAACAGCGATGAAACCTGCGTATGCGAATTGCGTGCGCGATACGCCAGTCCCGTAGGGAAACCATATGCCTTGGACGCCGAGCTTACTGAGCTCCGCCGCGAACAGACCAACCCCGACAAGCACCGCAGCGAACGCTGCAAGACAAGCCGACAACCGGAATCGCCCGATCAAGCCGCGCCCGATGGTCCATAGATACAGCGCCGCGTCGATCAAACGGACATAGTCGACAAGCGCGTTGGCTACGTCCTTCAACCCACGCGTTGCCTCCGATGCGAACCACGGACGCCCGATCAACGACAACAGCATGTAGATGATCGTCAGCGCTACCAACACGTGGCGCAGCCATGGACGTTTATCCACACCGAACCAGTCGCGCCACGCCAGCGTCCATGTCGCCAACGCCAAAGGAACGAGCAGAACCGCGGTTATCACATCGTAGGCATGCAGGCTCTCCACATGCGTCCAGAAGAAGAGCACCTGGTTGGCGCGCAGCCATGCAGTCAGGAGAAGCGCGGCGACAAGCCAGCGATAAGAGTCGCTGGAGCGGCGCACCATCAACGCAGCTGCGATGATCGCGAGCAGCACAAAAGCCAGCGGTTCCATCGCGTCGACCACATAACCCTTGAAGGTCTGTAGCCATTGCACCTGATTCAGAAGATCGATGCCGTCCGCATCGCCGATCGATGGCGCTATGTGAATGCCCCCGTTCTCGTCGCCCGCATCGCTGGGATCCATCCATACGCGCAATGCGATGAGATACGTGTGCGTCCCGTTCACCGGCGCCACAGGTAACGGAAAAACCGTCGGCTGCACGCTGTACACCGTCGGTGTCTTGCCGGAAAACACGCCCGGGCCGCCCAGCAGTTTTCCGTCGGCATAGAGCTGATACGTCGTATCCACATCGGTGGGCCCCGCCAGCGCGAGTCGCGCATCTTTATCGCCATCGACGGTCACCCTCGTGCGATACCACGCGTAGCCGATGTATCCGGAATGCCCGCGCATGCTCCATCCGGGTACGTAACCAGGAAGTCCGACGTCGGCATCGTGAGCACCAGGGGCCGGCGTGAGATCGACCGTCTCCCATTGACTGTCGTCGATATCCGGCGAAGCCCAGCGAAGGTCGTCACCGGTCTTGAATCGCCAGGGACCGTTCAACGCAACAACCGAATGACCAAGGCTTATCGAAACAGTCTGGACAGGTTCGACCGACGCCGAACATGCGCTGGTCGCATACGCGCCAAGCATGATGAGAGAGGCCAGCCATACTGCGTATCGCATCGATGCGACTCCGGACAGGTCATCCAACCGCCGCCATTGTCCGGTTTTGCAAGGTGCGGACCAGTGCAGGAAGACCTGTACTGTCTCAGTCGCGCTTCAACTCGTTCACTTCAAGCACTTTCGCAATGCGCTTGCCATCCCAGCGATAAATCAGATGCTGGGCTTGCACACAGGGCGCCACGACATCGGGATAGAACGCGGCCAGGCATTCGCCGCCGCGTTGACGCACGCTGTCGTAGACGATGCCGTTGGAACCTTCCGCGCGTAGCGAGCGCGCGAGTTTCACGCTTGCGACATAACTGTCCGGGTCGTGCGCCTCGGGCCATCCGCCACGCAGATCATGCAGTTTGCAGTCGACGCTGGTGCGATAGCAGCGCATTTCGATCTCGCACGCCGGCTCCGAGGTTGCGGCGAGAAAACGCTCGCGGTGATAGACGGTTTCCTCAACCGCGGTGATGACGGCGCGCGCCGCATAAAACACGCCCCACGTGCCGTCGGAAAAGCGGCTGCCTTCCGGATTGAGATGCGTGAACGCCGCCATCACCGGCGTCGAGCCCGGGCCGCTGATGCGACGTTCGCGCGGCACCAGCTGCATGGTGTTCGCTTCCTCGCGCAGGCGCGGATTGGTCAGCGCCTCGATCGCAAACACCGCGTCCAGGTCGACCGGATCGGCGATGCGATCGAACAAGCCCGCCGGCGGAAACCGGCTTGGCACGATGCGGTAGGCCTGGGTCCAGCGGATGCGTCGAATAGGAGGCGTGTCGTTGGGCATGCGAAATCCTTGGCACGGACCGCGCCGTGTTGTTCTTCCCTGTTCGCCTCACATACTGCCGCAGCGCGTTCTCGACGATTGCGACAACGGGCACCCTTCGGTGGCTCAGTTCCAGCCGCGTTGCGCGTCCAGGTACTGCCGCACCACGAACAAGTCGGACACGTTGCCCGACAACATGCGATCCAGCGCGCTATGCCCGCCGAACAGCGCCGACTGGTTGGGTTTGCGCAGCCATGCATCGGCCTGCGCGACATCCGGAAACAGGATCTGCAGCGCCTTGTAGATGCCCAGCAGATAGCTGATGCGTTCGAGCGTATCGCGCCCCAGCACGCCATCCTGCTGGCGCTTCCACTTGTAGAAGGTGGATTCGGGCGGATCGCCAAGCAGCTTGCGCTGTTCGGCGATGCGCAGATCCCACTGGTCGGCGAGCTTGAAAAAGGTCCGCAGGGCAGGGCCGCCGAGGTCTTCGGCCGGGGATGTCCTGGGCAGGGCGTTCGCTGTCATGGCCAACTCTTCCAATAAAGCTTGAGCTGATTCTACTTCATTGGTGAAGTTTTCGCCAGTGGCCGGGAAAGGGCGGCGAGCCCGCTAGGCCAGATAAGGCGTGATGTTGCTCATGGCCCGTTCGACATAGTCGTCTTTCTCGCCCACTGGGGCGACATAGTGGAGAGCTTCCCTGGCCGCTTCCAGACCTTCGCTACGAGCGATGATCCAGGCGGCCAGGTATTGCGAAGCCAAGCAGCCTCCGGCGGTGGCGAGATTGGCCTTAGCGTGAAAGGGCTGATCGAGCACTTCGATGCCCGCCTCCTCCAACCAGGGCCTGGACTTGGCATCCGTGCATGCCGGCTGGTTTCGAAACAGGCCAAGCTTCGCAAGCAACCACGCACCGGAGCATTGAGCACCGACCAATTGCCGAGCCGGATCAAAGTCGAGCTGATCCATGAGTGCTGCGTTACGCGCAATATCTAGTGTTTTGGCGCCGCTGCCGACAACGACGGCGTCGGCAGCGCGCACTTCTTTCAACTTCGACTGCGCTTGCAGCACAACGCCGCTCATCGACGTCACAGACTGCGCAGGACAGCACAGTGACACCCGCCAATCCGGGCGCTTCACTCGATTGAGAATGCCCAAAGCGATCAGAGAATCGAGTTCATTGAATCCATCGAACGTGACGATTGCGATATGCATGGTTCAGAGAAAACTGTCAGAGGCGCCAGGGGCGTTATTTTCCATAGTCCGGCTCGGACCCGCCTTCTACGATGAAGCGATCGATGCGCTGCTCCAGCACCGGCAGCGGAACCGATCCCGTCGAAAGCACGGTGTCGTGGAAAGCGCGGATGTCGAACTTCGGTCCCAGCGCCTTCTCCGCCTTGGCGCGCAGCTCGAGCAGCTTGAGATAACCAAGCTCATACGAAAGCGCCTGCCCGGGCCAGCTGATGTAGCGATCCACTTCGTTGGCGATCTCGCGGTCGGACAACGCGGTGTTTTCCGTCATGTAATCGATCGCCTGCTGGCGCGTCCAGCCGAGGTGATGGATGCCGGTGTCGACCACAAGGCGACACGCACGCCACATCTGATAGGTGAGAAAACCGAAGTGCTGATAGGGCGTCTTGTAGATGCCCATCTCGTTGCCGAGATATTCCGAATACAGGCCCCAACCTTCACCGTAGGCGGAGATGTAGCCGTTGCGGCGGAAGGCGGGTTGATCGTGTTCCTCTTCCGCCAGTTCCAATTGCAGCGCATGACCGGGATACGACTCGTGCAGCGTCAGTGCCGGCATGTTGTAGAGCGGGCGCGAAGGCAGGTCGTAGGTGTTCACCAGATAGACGTCCGGACCGCCGCGCCCGGAGGTGTAGTACGGCGCGATATCCGCCGGCACCGGCTCGATGGTGAAGCGCTTGCGCGGCAGATGGCCGAAGAACTTGCCGACCTGCCCGTCCACTTCCTTGGCCACCCACGCGCTCTTGTCGAGCAGTTCCTCGGGTGTCTTGGCGTAGAACTGCGGATCGGTGCGCAGGAAATGCAGGAAATCGGCGAAGCTGCCCTTGAAGCCGGTTTGCTGCATCGTCTGCAGCATTTGCGCGTGGATTTTCTCTACTTGCTCCAGGCCGATCTTGTGGATGGTGTCCGGATCGAGATCGAGCGTGGTGTATTCGCGAATCTGCTGGCGATAGTAGTCCTTGCCGTCGGGCAGCGCTTCGGCCGCAAGCGTGCTGCGCGCGTGCGGCACGTACTCGTTGCGGAAGAACGCCAACAACTTCGCGTAGGCGGGAATGACATCCCTGCTGATCTTCTCGCGCGCGTCCGCCTGGATCGCTGCCGCGGTGGCGGCGGGGATCGTCGATGGCATGTGTTGCAGCGATGCGTAGAAACTGGTTTGCGTCGGGTCTTTCACGTCGGCGACCGAGGCGATCGATACATCGCGGCCCGCGAGCACCGCGCGCGGCACGCTGAAGCCTCGCTGCAAACCGGCGCGCATGTTGGCGATCTGCTGATCGAAATACGCAGGCACCTGACCCAGGCGATCCACGTAACGGCGAAAGTCGCCTTCAGTGCGCAGGTTGTTGCTCTCGAGATCGTCGTCCAGCTCGCTCCAGAACGCCGAGTCGCTGTTGAACGGCATCTGCCACTGCTTGAATTCCTGATCCGCGATGAAGTTGCGGATCTGCTCGCGATACACCGCGTAGTTCACCTGCTCGGCCGGCGACAATTGCTTGATGTCGATCGCATCGAGCTGCGTCATCACCTTGCGCCATTCGTCGAGACGCTGCTGCTGGCTTTTCGCGTCGACCTGATCGAGCCGCCCGTTGTTGGGCTGCGACTCGCCGGATGTGCTGATGCCGGCCTGGCCGGTACGCCACGCCCACTCCTGCTGATAAATCTGCTTGAAATGCGCATCGGCGCCCTGTTGCGCCAACGCAGGCAGTGTCAGCACTAGGCCCAAGGCGATGCTCCCGATACGCGTTGCAGTGTTCACTACGCTCGATTCCCCGTAGAAGACGGCGCCGAGGAGGCCGACACGGCATCTTCGACGCTCCAGTAACTAAGTGCCTGTGGTGAAAGCTGGGGCAGCGCCGCGCGCAGCAGCAGGGCGCGGGTGTCGTCCTTCAGGCGTGCGACGCGCAAGGCGACGCCACGCGACTGCAACCAGGCCGAAAAGTCGCTGAGCGATTCCAGCGCGGTGCTGTCGAGGTCCGGCGAAGCCTCCAGGCTCAGGATCACCTGCTTCAGATCCTTGCGTTGCTCGACCTGCTGCCGCGCCAGCGTCATCACCGATTCGGCGTTGGCGAAAAAGAGCGGCTCTTCCGGGCGCAGAATCAGTGTCGCCGGTGGCTGCACCGCATCGGGATGCTGGGCGATATCGACGAAGTCGTGACCGTTGGCCAAACGACCGAGCACGCTTACCCGCGCCGCCGCGAGCTGACGCAGCAACAGGATCAGGCTGAAGGCGATCGCCACCAGCAAGCCATTGAGAATGCCCAGCGAGAGCACGGCGACGACGGCCGCCAACGCCAGCAGACGATCGCGCTTCCACTGCAGATACGGCCGAAATACCGACAGCCGCCACGACTTGCTTACCGCATGAATCACGATCGCGGCCAAGACAGCCTCCGGAATCCGCTCGATCCAGCGCAACAGCAGCAACACCATCAACAACACGCTGGCGCCTGCGACCAGGCCGGCCAAACGCGACTGCGCACCAGCCGCTTCGTTAGCCGACGTGCCCGAGTAACCCGCGCCGACCGGCATGCCGTGCAACAAACCGCACAACACATTGGCAACGCCGAGCACCAGCAGGTCGCGATTGGGTTGCACCGGATCGTTGTGCTTGAGCGCAAAGCCGCGGATCGAGCTGTACGACTCCGCATAAAGAATCAGCAGCAATGCCGCCGCCAGTTCGACGCTTGGCAACCACTGCCCGCTGCCAGGCCAGGTCGGCATGCCCAGCGCCATGTGCAGATTGATGGTGCCGGTGAGCGGCACGCCATGCGCGGACAACCAGCCTGACGCGATCACTCCCAGCGCGATGACCAACAAGCTGCCGGGCAAGCGGCGTACGCGTTCGCAGACAAACAGCAGCGCAAGGGCCATCAATCCCGTGACCAGCGTGACCGGGTGGACCTGGTTCGACGTACGCACCAGGTCCGCCATCAGCAAAGGCACGAAATCGCCGTGCAGCCCCGGCCAGCCGCCCAGATTCGGCAGTTGCTTCAAGGCGATCACGATGGCCAAACCGAAGGTGTAGCCGCGCAGCACCGGACGCGCGATCAGATGCGACAGACTTCCCAGACGCGCGGCACCCGCGATCAAAAAGCAGATGCCGCCGAACAGCACCAGCGTGGCGCCGATCGCCACGCGCGCGGCGAGATCGTTGCCCGCCAGCGCCAACGTACCCGCAGCCAGCACGGCCGCGGATGACGACGTGGACGACACGATCGCAAAGCGGCTTCGCCCCAATAGCCCGTAGCAGATCAGGCCGACGAACAGCGCGATGACGCCCGCTTGCGGCGGCATGCCCGCAATGCCCGAATACGCCACCGCTTCGGGCACCAGTAAACCCGCGATCGCCAGGCCCGCCAGCAGGTCGGCGATGCGCACGGAACTCGCGGCGGGCGCGGCGTTCATTGGATGATGACGCCGGTCCATCCCGGTAGATACGCCGTGTCATGCGCGTGCGCGAACAACAAGGCGTTCTGCACGACCTTCGGCGTGACGCGACCGTCCTTGAGCTTCATGTTGCGCCGGTAAAAATCGGCCCACAGGAATTCCGAATAGGGCGTGGCGTCCTTGGAATATCCGCCCGCCATGCGCACACGCGCCGCAAGCGTGCGGAACGGATCGTCGGCCATGTCCTTGAGGTTGACCGGAATGGAGGCGTATTCCTGCCGCTGGCCGTGTTGGTCGTAAGGATGCGCCCAGCGGTTGAATTCCATCGTGTGCCAGAACACCGGCGGCTCCAGCCACGAGAAGTCGCGCTGAATCATCACCGGCACTTCTTTCACGCCTTCTTCAAACAGGGCGAGCCCGAGGTGATGATGATCGACGATGTAAACCTGATTCTTCGGGCCCAGCACGCCCGGGAACCAGTGTTCGGCGAGCATGTCCTTGCGCTTCTTCTTGCCGAGCTTTTCCCACTGGGTCCGCTTTTCGGCCACTTCGGCCCTGCCTACCGTCATCTGGGTCGGGCGCAATTTGCCCGGCGCAATCGACAGCAAAGGATGACGCACGCCTGACGACATGACATGACTCCTACAGTAACCCCCGGTTTGCGCAGGGTACCTGAAGTCGTCGGCGGTGAGGAAAGGGTGGACTACGTGGAGCGGTTTTCTTTTACGTCGTCATTCCAACCCGGAGTAATAACCGCGCATCGCCTGCAGGTACGACGCCAGATTGCGGTCGGGCGCACTCTCGAACACTTCGCCCGTCTCCTCGAACCGCTCGATGCGGTCGGGACGGAAGTTGCGAAAATCGCGGCGCAGGCGGCACCACGTTCCCAATGTCCATTTGCCGCCCCAGAACGCCAGGCACAACGGCTCGACCTCGCGCTCGCTTTCGTGACCCACTTCATCCTTATAGAACAGGCGCAGCACGCGCTGCGCTTCAATCGCCGCATGCAGCTGATCGATGCGTGCGGCAAAGGCGACGGATTCTTCATCGCGCCAGATCGGCGCGTAGATGCGCGTGCGCGACGAACGTTCGCGCAGTTCCGGCGGCAGCACCGCTTCGATCTTCACCAACGCCGCTTGCGCACCGGCGGCGAGCTTCTCGCCGGCAAAGGCACGCACGAAGCGTGTGCCGACCACCAGCGATTCGAGTTCGTCGGCGGTAAACATCAGCGGTGGAATGTCCGAGCCCTTGCGCAGCACGTAACCGACGCCGGCTTCGCCTTCGATCGGTACGCCCGAGAGCTGCAGGTCGGCCACATCGCGATAGACGGTGCGCAGCGACACGCCCAGCGTTTCGGCAAGCTGACGCGCCTGCAGCGCGGTACGGCGACCGCGCAAGGCGTTGATGATGAGGAAGAGTCGGTCGGCGCGGCGCATCCGTAGATGATCGCCCACCGAGACCGCGACAGCCAGCGTCCAAAGTCACGCGATGGCGTCGCGATAGGTGAGACAGGCATAAGCAAGCTGGTAACGCGCTTCATGATCGACTGACTCGTTACGCCAACGCGGCCTGCTCGGCGGCCCAATCGGCGTCCTTCGCCGCTGCGCGGCGCATCGCGGGACGGGCAAGCACACGGTCGACGTAAGCGCGAATTTGCGGCGTTTCAGGCACCAGCTTGAACGCCGTGACCCGATCCAGCGCGATGCCCCACAACACATCGGCCGCCGTGAATCGCTCACCAAGCAGATAAGGTCCCTGCGCCAGCTGCGCGTTGATCGTGTTCAGCACGTCGTCCCAGGTTCCATAGGGCGATGCCGATGGCGTTGCAGGATCGCGCTTTAGCGAACGGTCGATCATCGCGGGCTCCAGGCACGATCCGTAATAGACCAGCCAGCGCAAATAAGGACCACGCAACGGATCGCCCATCGCCGGCGCCAAACCTGCTTCGGGAAAGAGGTCGGCCAGATAGATGAACACCGCGGGTTGTTCGGCAACCAGCGCATCGCCATGGCGGATTGCCGGCACTTTGCCCATCGGATTGATCGCGCGATACGCGGGCTGACGCTGTTCGCCCGTTTTGAAATTGATCAAATGCAGTTCGTAATCGGCGTTCAGTTCTTCGAGCAATGCGAGCGTGCCGGCAGACCGGCTGTTGGGCGCATGGAAAAACATCACTTTTCGGTCGAGGTGGGCGATAGTCGAATGCATGATGATTTCCTCCGTCACGGGAAAGTCACAGGTGCCTGGTTTCGGCAGGCGCGTTCTGCCAGTTGTTGTTGCGACCGTCGCTGAAATGCATGGGCGACTCGATCAGTTCGTACGGCTCGACGTCGTCCAGACATGCCACGGCGACGGTGTAGAAGTCGCCGCCGAGCACGTCCAGGTGGCCTTTGCCAAATGGGCGCACGCCGCAATGCCTGCAGAAAAGGTGATGCATGCTGTTCGAGCCGAACTGGTAGTCGCTCAGATCCGCCTCGCCGCTGATCAGGCGAAACGCATCCGGCTTGACGATCACGCCCCACTGCCGCGTCTTGGCGCAGATCGAGCAGTTGCAACGCCCGGTGCCTTTCGCAAAATCGATATCGGTTTCGATTTTTACCGCGCCGCAATGGCAGCTTCCGTGATAAGTCTTTTGCATGGTCGTAGTCCTTGCGTGACGAGCGTTGAAACGGCAACGATGGTTTGTTTGTTCTGTGCGGTTACTTGTTTCGGTGGACGCGCGATTCGTCCATCGGCTCTGCCGGGGCTTCCTCGTTCGCGGATAGCACCGGGTGCGCGCACGCCCCGACGGCTGCCGCCGTTGCGGTAGCGATCAACACGCGCCTACGCCCGGGTTGGAAAGCAGGCGTGAGATGGATGAGCTTTTTCCCCTTCGCCGGCGGCGCTTTCTGCGGCTGCGGCGGACGGTACTGGCCATCCATCAACAGGCCGCGAAGATAAAGCGGCCGGTACGCCATCAAGACACGATTCACCAGATCTTTCATGACCCTCTCCTCAGGCTGCCTTGATCGTTTCGACGGCGACGCCGGGAAACCACGGCGGCGGAACGGCGTGCTTGAACAATCGGTACCAGTACTCGCGATCGCTGCGGCTGTAGAGATCGAGCGTGTGGATGATTTCGCGCGCGAACTCGATGCTGCCAAGATGGCTGGCCGTGATCACGCCGCCGTCGCTGACCGCCAGTACATTCGCGTCGTACTGGTCGTGGCCGGCATAGCCCGGCACTTCGCGGCGAAGCTGACCCGCCCAGTTGCCGGTGTGCCGGCAGCGGTCGATCAAGCCGGCATGCGCAACCGCCAGCACGCCCTCATCGATGGCCGCGACCGGTGCGCCGGCCGCGTGAACGCGACGGGCCATGGCGGCAACCTGATCCATCCGGGTGGGCCGCCACAGGTGGCCGCCGGGCAGGATCAGCAACGCGACGGCGTCCACATCGAGCTCATTCACGCCTTCATCCGGCAGCACCTGCAGCCCGCTCATCGACATGACCGGCTCGCGCGTGAAGCCCACGGTGCGGACCTCCCAGTCGCCCGGCCGGCGGATTTCGCTCAGCGCCAGCGCCACCTGCCAATCGGCAAAACCGTCAAAAACCAGCACATGAACCGTATTGCGCATGGATCGTCCCTCCCTTTTCGATGTTGTGAGTCTGCGCGCCGCCTACTGCCAACGTGTTGTCAGCAGAGCCTGACGACCAGTTCAGACAGGCCGCTGGCATCCGCCGGGCGGACCCGGGAAAATGGCTATCCCTTTGCCTGCACATTCGCCATGAAACCCATTTCGCTGATCCAGTTCCTGATCGAGGAACGCCGCGCCGGCCGCGTGAATGCCGAACTCTCCCTGCTGATCGAGGTGGTGGCGCGCGCCTGCAAGCGCATTGCCGTGGCCACCAACAAGGGCGCCATCGGTGGCGTGCTGGGCGAGGCGGGCACCGGCAACATCCAGGGCGAGGCGCAGAAGAAGCTGGATGTGATCTCCAACGAGATCCTGCTCGAAGCCAACGCCTGGGGCGGCCAGCTTGCGGCCTGCGCGTCGGAAGAGATGGAAGATCCACAACCGATTCCGGACATGTATCCGAAAGGCAATCACCTGTTGCTGTTCGATCCGCTGGACGGCAGCTCGAACATCGACGTGAATATTTCAGTCGGTACGATCTTCTCGGTGCTGCGTTGCCCCGATGGCATTTCCGAACCGAAGGCCGAACACTTCCTGCAGAAAGGCACCACGCAGCTCGCGGCGGGTTATGTGGTGTACGGTCCGGCCACGGTGCTGGTGCTCACCTTCGGTCACGGCACGCACGAGTTCACGCTCGATCGCGAAGTGGGCAGCTTCACGCTTAGCCGCCGCGACATCCTCATTCCGGAAGAGACCGGCGAATTCGCGATCAACATGTCCAACCAGCGCCACTGGGAACCGCCGATGCAGCGCTACATCGGCGAATTGCTGGCCGGCAAGGACGGCCCGCGCGGCAGGGACTTCAACATGCGCTGGGTCGCATCGATGGTGGCCGACGTGCATCGCATCATCACGCGTGGCGGCGTGTTCTTCTATCCGCTCGACGCGAAGATCAAGAGCAAGGGCGGCAAGCTGCGCATCATGTACGAAGCCAACCCCATGGCCTTCATCGTCGAACAGGCCGGCGGCGCGGCAACCACCGGTCGCGAGCGCATCCTCGATCTGCAGCCGACCGGCCTGCATCAGCGCGTGCCGGTGTTCCTCGGTTCGAAGAAGGAAATCGAAGTCGCCACGCATTACCACCTGGTGGCGGACGGTGCGCATGGCTGAGAGCCTGCTGTAAGTCAATCCAAACCAAAGGCGTCGATGCATGGGGCATTGATGCCTTCGGCTCTGTAAGAAAATGCGACCTAGCATCAACACTCAGGTGCCGGCGGTGGCTTGCCAGCGCAGCCGCCACTGAGCAAGATCACTGTAACAAGCAGTGGTAATGATTCGTTGTCCAAGTTGGACTTCGCGCTAAAGTTGATCCCCTCATACCCGGTTGAAAGCAAACATGGCCAACGCAAGCCAATACACCTTCAGTTTCGAAGAAGTGGTGACGTCGCTTATCAAGCAGCAGGATATCAGCGAGGGGCTTTGGGCACTTAGCTTGAATTTCAAATTTGAAGCGAAAAATGTGCGCATGGATGCGAATCGCAAGGATGTGAATCCCGGCTTCATCGGGTTTGTTCAGCACATCGGCATCGTCCGCGTGGAAAAGAGCATTCCCGGTATCACTGTGGATGCCGCCAAAGTAAATCCGAAACTGGCGCGAGGCCCGCGAACTAAACTGAATTGAGTCGAACGACTTCATCGAGAGCCTCGCCATAAAGCTTCACGACTGATGTGGGACGCCAAGGTTTCCGCATCGCAGGTTCAATCACGCAAGTCAGGGGTTGCATGATGAACGGAAAAACCAGATCGCCCCAAGCAACGACGCCTGGATCTCAAAGCAAAGGCATGCGATCGCGGACGCTTGCTGTCGTTGCGCGGTCGCTGCTGGCCACCCTTTTTTTGTCGGGCGCGATGGGGGTTGGCGCATACATGCTGTCCGACGTCGCGTCGCCTCTGGGCGACGATGTTACGCAATCAGATGCGCAAGCGCGTCTTGAAGCTTTTCACGCATTGCCGCCACTGGACCTGGTCCCCGTCGCCGCAGGCGATGTCGACAAGGCCATCCAGGGCATGCATCTGGATCCGGCGGCAGCACAGGCGTTGAGGGCCGACCTCGATGATGCAAATCCATCGCCTCAAAGCACGCCTGATTCCCAGAGCCTTTCTCCTGTACAGCAACAGGCCCCGCAACCCGCGGCAAAACCGCAGCAAACCCGGCGTCGACGGCTGGTCTGGATCACGCTATGGGATACCGATGTCGAAGACGGCGATGTCGTTCGCCTCGATAGCCAGGGTTATTCCCGCACAGTGCGCCTCACCAAGAAGGGCGATACTTTTGCCGTGCCAGTGCCTGCCGATGGGGTTATCAAGGTAACCGGCGTGAGTGATGGCGACGGTGGCGGCATTACGGTTGGACTAGCCTCGGGAAGTGAGAGGGCCATCTTCCCGATCATGAGCGAAGGGCAGGAATTGGGGCTGAAGGTGAGGATGAATTAATGCGTTGGCTCACATCCCTGGCTACGCGGCTGATGCCCGTGGCGTTCCTATTGATCGCTGCCGTATCCATCGCCCAATTCTGGTTGCAGCATGCGCCCAGCGGCAGCGCGCTGGATGGATTTGTCTCACGAACTGCCGATTTCCTGCATACGTACGCATGGTGGGAAATGGGCTTAGCCGCAGTGTTGTGGATGGTGTTTTTCATGGGGTATTTCCGCGAACGCCAACGCGTCGTGGATCCCGAGACAGATGATGGGGGCTGGATCATGGACATACTTGACCGTCTGACGAATCGTGCGGCGCTGGAAGCGAAACTCGCCGGGCAACCGGAAGCCGTTTTCATCGACGCCGAGCAACTGGCGATTACGCTTAAAAGCAAAGTCATTGGCCAGGATGGTGTTTGCGACGACATGGCAGCACAGATCCGCAGGCGATTGGCCCTGAAACAACGAGGCAAGCCCGTCGGCGTGTTTTTGCTTGCCGGGCCGCCCGGAACCGGCAAGACCTATCTGGCCAAATGCCTGAGCAATGCGTTGCAGCGCAAACTCCTGCATTTCGATATGACGCAGTTCTCGAGCGGTGGCCATGCCGCAACGCAGTTGTTCGGCTCAGCCAAGGGTTATGTCGGTTCAGATGTCTACGGGAAACTGACCGCCGGCCTGCGCGATGCACCCGATGCGGTGGTGTTACTCGACGAGATCGAAAAAGCGCACCCCGATGTGCACAAGAACTTTCTCACCGCGTGGAACGATGGTTTCGTCACCGAGGCATCGGACGGCAAACAGATTTCAACAACGCAAGCAATATTCATCCTGACCACCAATGCAGCAACGGAAGCGTTGCAGTCATTCAGTGATCTGCACGCCAACGATCCGGATGAATTGCGGCGTACATCCGCCAATGCGTTGCGTGAGTCCGGCTTCGCGCCCGAGATCATCAATCGCATCGACCGCATCTTTGTCTTCAAGCCGCTTTCGGGTCTGGACGTCGCGCGCGTCACCGCGCTTGAGATCGAGGCGATGATCAAGGGCTATGGGCTGGATGTAAGCCTTGGTGGCATCGATCCAGAACTACTCTTTGACATGATGCGCCGTCAGGGACGACTCGGTACGGCCGCTTCGGCGCGCGACCTGGTGCGTATTGCCGAAGAGTCGATCGCCGATACGCTGATTGAAGCGAAACAAAAGGGATTCACCCGCGTCGCGCTGGTCGCGGAGGGCGGCCGCGTCGTGGCGAGAGCGGAGTCATGAGTTCCATCATTCCCGAAACGCCCTTCGGCACCTTCAAACGCTTGTGGCAACGTGCGGCGGTGTGGCGTTTTTGCGGCATGTTGGCAGCCGTGCTGACTCTGATAGGTGTTCTTTCTTCCCACAAAACACCCGATAAGCCCGCCTCCCCACCTGCAGGAGTCTCCGGACAAGCTTCATACACACCGCAAACGAATGGCGATGTATCAAAGGGCGTTGTCGTTGCACCACCGCCTGCCACCGCTACTTCAACGACAGCCGGTGCAGCCAGTCAGCCGCTTGCTGCACCGAAAGTGCAAACCGCGAGCCTGTCGCTGGCTACCCCTGGCCACGCCACCAAGCCGGGCGAGCTCGATAGCGCATTAGGCGGGCGAAGCTATAGCGGCTCGGTCAACGTCGATGGTTACAAGGTGCCACTGCCTGCCGGGAACTGGGTCATTCTCTCCAGTGCCCACTACAAATCGCCTCAAGCAATGGGTGAACTCGTTTTCTTGGGACAGGTCCGGAACATGCAGCTCGTCGGCGGTGCCAGGGTTACGGCCTTGCACACGGTGAATCCGCCTGTTGCAGGGTTTCCGCCTAAGCTCAGCGGGTGCAATGGCGAAGATCGTATTGACCTGTATGCAGCTCCCGAAGCCACGGATCCCGATGGACATCAGGCCTGCTGGCTCATCAATAGTTTCTTTACGCCGCCACTGCGGCAATGGGCTGATTCGACCGTGAAAATAGACCGGCTTGATCGCGCCGTGGGAGGAGATCTCGCCGCAAAGGGTGTGAGCTATTCGCAGGATTTCCTCAGGATACGAATGACGCGAACGGAAAAGTGGGGCGTCCTTGAGGTTTCTTACCTGTTCAGTCCTGATGCCGCCGGTATCAAATCAAACGATGCAATTTCAGCCGCCGATACAGATTGGACCCGCGCAAATATCGGTCGTTACCCGGAAAAGCTCGCCTATCTTGAGAAAATGAAGCAGTGGGCTAACCAATTTTGGCCGGGCTTCAAGGCGGCTTTCAACACCGGCTCACCCAAGTAATCAACAAAAGACAGACACAGACACATCGACTGCAGAAAGCCAAACGCCTGCTTAGCCTGCTGCAGACTCCCCGTATCGCCGCTGGCGCATCCACTTTGTGACAATCCACTTTTCGCCACGCGTTACGGGCGAACCGCCGTGCAAGGTGAGGCGGTCGAGCTGGTTGTGGCTGTTGGTGTATTCGAAATAGACGGCTGAACCTTTTTTCGGCACGACTTCCAGGCCGATCTCGGGGAAGATGGTGGTGCCGCCCTCTTCGACCTCGTTCAAGTACATCACCATCGTGGACACGCGCTGGCCGCCGATGGTCATCTGCACGTGGCTGCCCGGTTCTTCCGGCGGAAAGTAGTCGAAATGCGGCTTGTATTCGCCGCCTGTCCCGTAATGCAGCACCTGCAGGCCTTCGCCGTGATCGACGGGGGAGTTCATGACTTCGGCGATGCGGCGATCGAGGCGGGCAATGAAGGGATCGGCGTTGATCTGAAAGAACGTGCCTTCGCTGCTGCGATCGGCGATCACTTCGTGCTTGCCGCTGATGGGGTCCACGGTGGTGGAGCGATGCATCTTGTCGGCGGAGCGGCGGATGAGTTCGTCGCATTCCTCGATGCTCAGCACGCCGTCGAGCACGGCGATCATCGGATGTTTCACGCGCGTGACGATGCGCACGTCGCGATCGGATGTGCGGATCAGATTGCCGGCGGGAAGGCGCGGCTTTTCGTAGACGTAACCGGCAGCAACCCTGGGCAGCGCCTCGAAGGCTGGCGCCAAGGGGGCGCTGTCGGTCATGACGCCGTTGACGGCGGCGCGCGCGAATACCGGGTCGAAGTGATTGCGCACCATGTCGTCGATCAGCGATTGCGGTGCGCAGCCGCGTGCGAGGTTTTCGCGGATCCATTTTTGCCATTCGGGCGGCAGGTGCGTGATGGCGTTCATCACAGACTCTCCAATCCACAGCGTTGTTGGTTCGGCAGTATCGCGCTACCGGCCAGCATACTGGCAGAGCTTTTTGCCCGATTGTGATCCTGTTTGGTACCCGTGTGTAAGTACGGCAAAGCGCGCTCCCCTGCTGCGCAGGGGAGGCTCGGGACGTTCAGGCGAGTCCGTGGCTGCGCAGAAGAGCGTCGGGCTCAGGTCTGCGGCCACGGAATGCGACGAAGCTTTCCAGAGCGGGACGGCTGGCGCCGACGGCCAGGATTTCGTGGCGGAAGCGCCCGCCGGTGGAAGCGTCGATCACGCTGCCGCCGTTGGCGGCGTGCTCCTCGAACGCACCGAAAGCATCCGCGCTGAGCAGCTCCGCCCACAGATAGCTGTAATAGCCGGCCGCGTAGCCACCCGCGAAAATGTGGCTGAAGGCGTGCGGAAAACGCTGCCAGGCCGGCGGATGCAATACCGCCACTTCGCTGCGCGCCTGCTCCAGGACATCCAGCGTGCGCGCACCCTTCGCCGGGTCGTACTCCAGATGCAGCAGGAAGTCGAACAGCGCGAACTCGAGCTGGCGCACCAGGAACAGACCGGCATGGAAGTGACGCGCGGCCAGCATGCGCTCGAAGAGTTCATCGGGCAGGCGTTCGCCGCTTTGCCAATGTTTGGCAAAGAGATCGAGCGCTTCGCGGTTCCAGCCGAAGTTCTCCATGAACTGGCTGGGCAGTTCCACCGCATCCCACTCCACGCCGTCGATGCCGCCGACGGAAGGCAAGGGCACTTCGGTGAGCAGGTGATGGAAACCGTGGCCGAATTCGTGGAACAGCGTCAGGACGTCGTCGTGCGTGAGCAGTGCCGGGCGTCCCTCGGTCGGCGGCGCGAAGTTGCAGGTAAGGAACGCCACCGGCAACTGCGATTGCGCGCCATCGTCGAAACGCGCGCGGCACACGTCCATCCATGCACCACCGCGTTTGCCGTTGCGCGCGTAGAGATCGATGTAGGCGCCGGCGAAGATGCGTCCATCCGCGTCGACGACGTCGTAGTAGCGAACGTCCGGATGCCAGACGTCGACGCCGTCGCGTGGACGCAGCGTGATGCCATAGAGCCGATGCACCAGACCGAACAGGCCGTCGATCACGGCGGGCAGCGGGAAGTAGGGCTTGAGCTGTTCTTCGTCCAGCGCGTATTGCTTCTGGCGCAGCTTTTCCGATGCGTACCCGACATCCCACGCTTCGAGATTGTCGAGCTTGAGTTCGTTCGATGCGAATTCGCGCAGCGTGGCGAGTTCTTTCTGCGCAACGGGCTTTGCGCGCGCAGCGAGATCGCGCAGGAACGCGAGCACGTCGTTCGGTGCGCTGGCCATCTTCGTCGCCAGCGATTCTTCCGCGGCGGTGGCGAAGCCCAGCAGCTGCGCGGCTTCATGGCGCAAGGCCATGATCTGCTCGATGCGCGCGGTGTTGTCGTATTTGCCCGCATCCGGGCCCTGGTCGGAGGCGCGGGTCTGATAGGCCCAGTAGACGCGCTCGCGCAGGCCACGGTTGTCGGCGTAGCTCATCACCGCCTGCACGCTCGGTTGCTTGAGCGTGACGAGATAACCGTCGAGCCCCTTGTCCTTGGCGTACTGGCGCAACACCGCGCGGCCGGATTCGGGAATACCGGCGATATCGCGCTCGTCGGTGATGTGCTCGTGCCAGGCGTCCGTGGCGTCGAGCACGGCGTTGGAAAATTCGGTGGACAGCTTGCTCAGTTCCACACCGATTTCGCGGAAGCGCGAACGCGCCGGTTCTTCCAGCGCGACACCCGACAACTTGAAATCGCGCAGCGCGTGTTCGACCAAGGCGCGTTGCGGACGCGACAGCGCAGAAAATCCCGGTGCATCGGCCACGGCCTGCACGGCAGCATAAAGGTCGCGGTTCTGGCCGACTTCGAGCGCGTGATCGGTGAGCTTTTCTTCGGCCGGTCCGTAGACCTTGCGCAGCGCTTCGCTGTCGGCCACCGAATGCAGATGCGATACCGGCGACCATGCGTGCGCGATGCGTTGTTCGATCCGCTCCTGCGGCAGCATCACCGACGCGAAATCGTGCTGCGCGCCCGGTACCGTCAGCGCGGCAATGCCGGCGCGGCTCTCGGCCAGCAGGGCATCGATCGCCGGGGTGACCTGATCGGGGTGGATCTGCGAAAACGCCGGGAGGGCGTCGTCGGCCAACAGGGGATTGTCGTGGCTCATGGGTACTCCTTCTGACCTGACAGGGTGCTGTCGGCACGCATCGAAATCAAGCCGGAAGACGTCACATTCGAGATCCCATGCGGGCAAGGCGGACGGCGCCATCGCCGGCGTCGTACCATCGTGCGCATGCTGCCTGCCGATGTCCCCGCCCTGATCGGTCGCATTCCGCTTTTTGCGCATCTGAACGACGCGCAACGGACTGCGCTTGCTGGCAACTTGCAGTGGATCTGCCTGCCTGGCGGGCAATACCTGATCCGCGTCGGCGAAACGGCCGAAGCCCTGTATTTGCTCCGCAGCGGAAGCCTCGGCGTCTTCGAAGGCCCCACCGATCTGATCCGCCAGATTTCCGCGGACGATTGCGTGGGCGAAATCAGCCTGCTCAGCGGCGAGGCGTTTCGTTACAACGTGCGCGCGTTGCGCGACTCGGAATTGCTGCGGCTCGATCGCGAGGTATTCGAGCATCTGATCGAACGGCATCCTCGCGCCATGCTCGACGTGGCGAGGCAGGCGATGGACCGGCTGGTTCGCCGCGAGCGCCACGTCGAGCCACCGGACAAACCGCGCACTTTCGCGATTCTGCCGGTCGACAACGGCGTGCCGGTGCGCGGCCTTGCCATGCAATTGGCGCAGGCGCTGGAATCGTTCGGCAGCTGCGCGGTGATCGACGCCAAACACGGCGCAAACCGCGGCAGCGACTGGTTCGCCGAGCGCGAGGCGAACGTGCGCTTCGTGATCTATCTGGACAGCACGGGCGATGCGTCGTGGCGCTTGCGCTGCCTGCGCCAGGCCGACGTGCTGTTGCTGCCCGCGCTGGCGGCACAGGAAGCACGACCTTGGCCGGAAGCCGCGCCGGGCCATCCCGCGCGCGTGCGGCATCGACCACGCCATCTATTGCTGATGCATGCCGCGCATCGCGTGTTGCCGGGTTCCGCGCGCCGCTGGCGCGCGCAATTCAGCGGCGAGATACAGCATCACCACATTTGCGGCGAGGGCGATATTCCGCGCATCGCGCGACTCATCAGCGGCCATGGTCGCGGCCTGGTGCTGGCGGGCGGTGGCGCGCGCGGGCTGGCGCACCTGGGTGCCTTGCGCGCGCTGCGCGAGGCCGGGCACCCATTCGATGCGATCGGCGGCACGAGTATCGGCGCGATCATCGGCGCGGGCGTCGCCAACATGTGGGACACCGACGAAATGACGCGCATCTTTTACGAAGCCTTCGTGCGCGGCAAACCGTTGTCGGACTGGACGCTGCCGTTCGTGGCGCTCACGCGCGGGCGCCGTGCGGCGATCATGCTGCGACGCGCTTTCGGCGCGCTGGACATCGAGGATCTGGAGCTGCCGTTCTTCTGCGTCTCGACCAATCTTTCCGGCCAGGGACGCGTGGTGCACAGGCATGGGCCGTTGTGGTTGTGGCTGCGCGCGACGAGTTCGATTCCCGGCATTCTGCCGCCGGTGCTGCATCACGGGCAGGTCTACGTGGACGGCGCGCTGGTCGACAACCTTCCCACCGATGTGATGGCCGAGGATGGCATCGCGCACATCACCGCAGTGGCGATTCGCGCCGACATCGAATTGCGCGCGCAGACGGAGGAGTTCGCCACGCCGCCCTGGTGGCGACTGTGGATGCGCCAGCGCCGCGGCACGGGCTGGCCCGGCATTGTTTCCACGCTGACGCGCGCGGCCATGGTCAACAGCGAGGAGACCAGCGTGCATTGCATCGAGCGCGCGGATCTCCTGATCACGCCGCCGCTGGAACATGTCGGCATGCTCGACTGGAAAGACTGGCGGTCGGCGGTGGAATCGGGTTACCGGGAAGCCATGCGTGTGCTCGAGGCGCGCGAACGCGAAGGGTCGTCGTCCGGCAACGAGAACCTTACGACCAGCGGATAGAATGCGCGCATGAACGCCATACGCAGTTACAAGGGCATCACGCCCACCCTGGGTGCCCGCGCCTATGTCGATCCGGCCGCGACCGTGATCGGCGATGTCGTGCTGGGCGACGATGTCTCGATCTGGCCCGGCGCGGTGCTGCGCGGCGACGTGCATTACATCCGCATTGGTGCGCGCAGCAATGTGCAGGACGGCACGGTCGTGCATGTGACGCACGACGGCCCTTATTCGCCCGGCGGTTTTCCCACCATCGTCGGCGAGGGCGTGACGATCGGTCATGCCGCGGTGATTCATGCGTGCACGATCGAGGATTACTGCCTGATCGGCATGCATGCCACCGTGCTCGACGGCGCCACGATCAAGAAATACGGTTTTGTCGGCGCCGGCAGCGTGGTGCCGCCCGGCAAAGTGGTCGGCGAGCGTGAGCTATGGCTGGGCAATCCGGCCCAGCGCGTGCGCCTGCTTACCGACAAGCAGATCGAACAGCTGCACTATTCCGCCGATCACTATGTGCGCTTGAAGGACGCTTACCTTGCCGGCTGAACTTTCTCCCTCCCCTGCTTGCAGGGGAGGGTTGGGGAGGGGTTAGGCAATCTTGCGTCGAGGCAGGCGCGTGCGACCCCCTCCCAGCCTCCCCCTGCAAGCAGGGGGAGGAGCAAATTCGGAATGTCGTTTATTTCTGCGTGTTGCTGCCACGCTTTCAGCAGCGCCCTGCATCAGCTGCGGTCTTGCCACGGCACTGTCGGTCAGTTGGCGCTTTGTCCACCCGCCGCTTGTTGAGCCTGAATGCGTGCAGCCTCGGCTTCGTGGCTGCGGCGCTCGATCACGCGTTGCGCGTCAAGCACGCTGCCGAGCAGCGCCAGCTTGTAGTTGTGGGGATCGTACATGCGCAGCAGCGACAACTCGCGCTGCGCCTCGTCGAGGTCGCCACCATTGATGGTGTTTTCGACGACGTCGCAGGCCGGCTTGAACATGTCGCGCAGGCGCTCCAGCGCGGTCGAATTGTTCGGATCGAGCTGGAGCACGCTGAAGTAGAACTCGTACATGTTGCTGCCCACCGGCGCGAGCAGGCGCTTTTCCTGATAGGCGCTGTCCGCCAGGCCAAGCATGATGCCCACGTCGCTGCCATCGTTGGCGGTGTGCCCCGTGGATTTGCTGCCTATCGAAGCATGCGCATACCAGAAAACGCCACCGGCAATCGCCAGCAATGCGGCGAGCGACACGAGAAGCAAACCGCGCCGGCCGGGCACGGTGGAAATGGAAGATGACATGACACCTGCACGATGACGGGGACTTCGGAAGCAACCGCCCGTACTGAAGCGTATTGCTGCTATCGCGTCAGGTTAGTCATCCAACATGTCAGCAAAATGACTCAGGCTGTCGAATATGACAGCTTCGTCATGTATCAGTGGAAGTCGCCGCCGATGATGTGGCCGTCCTTGTCCAACTGCGGAAAGAAGCGGCTGTTGTCGTAGCGGATTTCCATGGTGCTGATCATGCCCGGCAGCATCAGCACCACGCCGGGATACATCTTCTTGAACTGATCGGCGGTCGGATGCGTGGCGATGAACGACTCGAAGCCTGCCAGGTCGTTGACGCCCTTCTTGTCGACCCGTGTGCCATCCGGACGCGTGGCGTGATGGCAGCCACTGAGCGCGACAACCACGCCAAGGACGGAAAGTGCGAGCAAACGGGTACGCATCGGTAAAGACTCCGTGGAACGAAACATGCAGGGTCAGGTACCGACAAAGCTAGCATGCCGGTGCCGCCGCAGCTATCCGCGGCGGCGCCGGTTGTTCAATTACCAGCCAAGAAAGGTGTTGCCGTTGTAGGGCGAACCATCCGGATGGGTGAACCAGAACACCCGGTTTTGTCCGCCGGGGCAACCCTTGCCGCTGCTATAAGCAGTGACCGTGTCGTTGGTGGTGGTCACGCTGCTGCGGTAGCAACCGCCGAGCGAGTCATGGAACGCAAAGTCTTGCGTGTTGTATTGGCCGCTGTGGCTGGCGATCTGGAAGCTCGAGTTCAACACGAGCGTGTCGCCGGCGTTCACGTGGTTGCGCACCTCGGCGCTATAGAGCGTGAGGCCGTCCAGTCCCAGGGAGGTTTTTTGTTCGTAACCCTGGCGAACCGTGGTCAGGATGCTGATGTCGCCGCTCGTTTCGAAGGTCTCGCCCACATCCACGTGCAGCGGATAGCGGTAGTGCTCGTCGAACTGGCCGCTCAGGAAGCCATTGACGGTGCTGCGGCTGACACCATCGACCTTGGTGAGCTGGTCGCTGGTCTGGCCATAGGTGGACGAGGTGATGTTGAAACCTTGCGTATCGGCGAACGACACCGTCTGATCGACCTTCGTGTCGACGCGGCCGTGCGAGGTATTCACATAGCCTTCGATAATGAAGTGGCGGCTCAGGTCAGTGGTGATATCGCCGGTGACATTGCCCGACGAATCCTGGCTGAGCGTGCTGCCGATCGTGGGGTTCGGCGGTTGGTTGACGAGGGTGTTGCGCACCAGTGCGCCGGTCACCTGCGATGCGTGCGCATCCTGGTAGACCAGCAGCGATGCCGTGGCGGAGAAGTAGCTGTTGGCACCTTGTACGCTCAATGCGATCTGATGCGGCGAACCGTTGCTGAGCAGGCCCGCGAACGGCGTGAGGTCCACGCGATAAGGCATGAAGTTCAACGTCTGCACGCCGGGTGTCGGTTCCCACATGAACAGGTCGATGCCGCCGGTGTAGATCCACGGATAGACCGGTGCGACGCCCGCCGGTTGTCCGTCGATGCTGATTTCAGCCTCGCGGAAATTGCCGCCGCCGCATTCCTGTGTTTCCGCCGCGTATTGATTGGGCACGCAGGTGTACCAGAACTCGTCGTTGCTCTGGCTTTGCGTGAAAACATCCAGATAGGCGCGCTCGACGTTTTGCGGCAGCGTCAGCGTTGCTGCGAGCTGGCTGCTGGAATTGTTCAACGCCACCGTGCTGCCGACGGGATCGCTGCCGAGCGGATATACCGCATCGGGCACCTTCGCCGCCGGCGCAACCGCCGATGCGGGATAGAACAGCAAACGTGCGCTGCCGTGAATCACGCCGGTATATGTGCTGTTGACGATGTTGCCGATGAAGACCTGGCCCTGACCCGCGTTACGGAACAAGGCGGTGTAATCGGTAAGGTCACGCTCCACGTGCCAGCTTTGCGCTTCGGTGGGATCGGGCTCCTGCGTGGTACCGAAATAGAGGTTCACGCCGGCCAGGAAAATGGTGGCCGTGCGGTCGTACTGGATGCCCGCGGTCACCGAGAAATCGCCTTCCAGCACCACCTTGGCCCACTTCGTGCCGCAACCCGCCGGCGGCGTATAGCTGAAGGGCCGCGGGCTGTAATCGTTGAAGGTGTCATTGCTGAAAAGCTGCACCACGCAGGGCTGGCCCGGCGGGCGCGGCACTGTGGGGTCGGCCACCGTGACGTTGGTCGAACCGACTGGACTGCTGTTATCCGGCGCGGCCTGCGCCACGCCGCCAAAACACAACATGAGCCCGGCCGCAGCCAGGCAACGACTGAACTTCCCCTTCGGCAACATACGCTAACCCCCGCGAGTGGTGCCCCCTGTCCGCCCAACCTAGCACGATCCAAAATTTAGACATGCCAAATGACAGGCAACTTTGAAAGCACCGATATTCAGGTGGCGCGAGTCGCTTTTTCCAGCTCCGAAAGCCAGCGCAACGCATGCTCGCGGCCGGTTCCGCACATGACAGGCTCGGGCCTCAGACGCACGCATACCTGAGGGCGACGCGGGTCGCCGAAGATGGCGCAACGATGGTCGTCCGTGAGCTGGATGCAGCGCACGCCCGCGGGCTTGCCGTCGGGCATGCCTGGAATGGGCGAGCTGATCGACGGCGCGATGCAACATGCACCGCAGCCGACGCGACACGCCATGCCCATGCTCAAGCGCCTTGCGTGCGCAACGACTTGTAGACCGGTTCCGTATCGGGTCGCTTGCCATGCCATAGCTGAAACGCATCCGCTGCCTGTTCCACCAGCATGCCGAGACCGTCGTAGGCATGCAGCGCACCGGTTGCGCGTGCCCAGGCGAGGAAACCGAACGCGGATGCGCCATAGCCAAGGTCGTAGCAAACGGCGCGCGATCCCACCAGCGAGAGCGGCAAGGTGAGCGCCTGGCCCAGCGTGCCGGCGGAGGTGGCATTGACGATCAGGTCGAAGCTGCCGATGTTGCCGAGATCTTCCCAGTAGCGCGTATGCACGCGCGCCGGTTCGCCGATGGCATCGGCCAAGGCATCGGCGGCTTCAGGCGAACGGTTGACGATGGTGAGCGTTTGCACGCCAGCCTCGAACAGCGACCAGGCCACCGCACGCGCGGCACCACCGGCACCCAGCAAGAGCGTGTCATGGCCACGCAGATCGAGGCGATGCCGGTCGGTGAGATCGCGCACGAGCGCGGCACCATCGGTGTTGTGCGCGGCAAGGCGACCATCGGCCAGACGCGTGAGCACATTGGCCGTGCCTGCGCGCGCGGCCGCTTCCGTGCGCTCATCCGCGAGCGCGAACGCGGACGACTTGTGTGGCAAGGTCACGTTCGCGCCACGCCCTTGTTCTTCGCTGAAGAAATGCCGGACGGCATCGGCGAACACCGAGGGCGCGGCATCGATGGTGCGGTATTCCAGTGCGATGCCGAATTGCTGCGCAAACGCCTGGTGGATGCGCGGCGAAAGGCTGTGCGCGATCGGGTGGCCGAATACGGCGAACTGGCTGGGTCGGGACATGTGGTGCTCCTGCGGAGCCGTCCATTGTACTTGCCATCGGGGACTCGGCTTCCCGACCCTTCCCTGCTTCGCAGGTGGGGAAGTTTCGGCGCAATCGCAGTCCGTGAGATCGGCGACCGGCACGCTCTGTCCACGCCCGACACGGAGCCTTCTCATGCGTCAACCGATCATTGATACCCATCGCCGTGCTCGACTGCTGGCAGCGTCGTTGGCATGGCTGTTTGTCGGCAGTTTGTTGCTGCTGAGCACGCTGGTGCCGGCACATACCGAGTTGTTCGGTTGGGCGCCGATGTTCTGGCTGCTATGCGCACCGCTGGCCGTTGCGCTGACGCTTGAACCCGCGCTGCCGCGACAACTGCTTGCCTTGCGCCGTTCGCGTCGCCGCGCCGCGCAACACCTGATCTGGAATTAAAAGTTCATCCGCCTGGCAGTGGAGCCTGCGTGGCCGGAGTGCTGCGCAAAGGGATGTCTGTCGGCCTGAATGGAGTGGTCGCTGGCCGGCGACAGCGCGAGGGAATGCGCACACGATTCCGGTTCGTGCACGGATGCACGAGCCGGAAAACCCTAGGCGGTGATGCCCAAGCGCTTGCGTTCCATGCGCCGCAGGAACTCCTGCATGATGCGCCGGTAGAGATCCTCGCCGAGATAGGCGTCTTCCACGCCCGCATCGATGGACGGATTGTCGTTCACTTCGATGATGACGGCCTTGTCGCTCACTTGCTTGAGGTCGACACCGTAAAGGCCATCGCCAATTGCACTGGTGGCCTTGAGCGCGAGCTTCACCACTTCGGGCGGCGCGTCGCGAATCGGGATCGTTTCGGAACTGCCGGTTTTCGCCGCGCCTTTCGCGCCATGGTTGTAGATCTGCCAGTGGCCGCGCGACATGTAGTACTTGCAGGCGTACAGCGGTTCGCGATTGAGCACGCCGATGCGCCAATCGAATTCCGTGGCGACGAATTCCTGCACCAGCAGCAGCGCGCTGTGCTGGAACAGTTCGCTGGTGGCTTTTTCCAGCTCGTCTTCGCTTTGCACCTTCACCACGCCGCGCGAAAACGACCCGTCGGGAATTTTCAGCACCAGCGGATAGCCGAGCTTGGCGGCGACGTCTCTCAGGCCTTTGGTGTCGTCGCGATAGAGAATCTCCGTGCGCGGCACGGCGAGCTTGCGCGACACCATCAGGTCGTTGAGGAAGATCTTGTTCGTGCAGCGCAGGATCGAACTGGGATCGTCCATCACCACCATGCCTTCGCGCTCTGCGCGATGCGCAAAGATGTAGGTGTGGTTGTCGCTGGCGGTGGTTTCGCGGATGAAGAGACCGTCGTATTCGGCAAGGCGCTGATAGTCGTTCTTGCCGATCGGGTCGACTTCGATGCCCAGTTCCTTGCCGGCGGTGATGAAGGATTTGAGCGCCTTCTTGTTGGACGGCGGCATCGCTTCGTTCGGATCGACGAGCATGGCAAGGTCGTAGCGATACAGCCGCCTTGCGCGAGGCTTACGCCACAGCTTCTTGGAGAAGCGGTCGAGTTCGGCGGCGAAGGCGTCTTCCTGCGCATCGTCGAGCGTATGCAGGCCCACCGGCTTGATCGACGAAATCTGCCACACGCGCTCGCGCTCGAACTCGATGCGCAGCAGCGGGCAGGGATACATTTCGAACACCTGCCGCGCCAGATCCTGCAGTGCAGGGTAGGCGGTCTCGCCGAAGTAGACGAGGGTGCCGAAGTCGGTGGTGTCGCGTCCGCCCGCCGGCAGGAAGTGGGTGAGCTTGGCGTTGAGGTCGTCGATCGTCAGGCCGTAAAGCGAGCGGCGGCGCAGATCGTTCACCGTGCGCACCGAGGGCATCACGCGATGCCCGCGCGCCTCCGCCAGCAGCGACACGTAGTAGCCCGTGCCCAGGTACTTGTAGCTGCGGCACAGGTTGATCACATGGGTGCGTTCGTCGTCACCGCCCACCGGTTCGCGCAGGTAATCCATCGCGCTGACCACGTCGACGGACGGATAGTAGGAGCCCCAATCGGAAGCTTTCTCGACGACGATGACGAGTCGGGTCATGACACCTCAGGTGGACCGGCGGGAGAGACGTCGTCGCGTAGGGGAACGAGGCGGCGCAGCGCAAGGGCGCAGTGTCATGCACAGACGCTGGGTGCACAAGGGCGGGCACTGAAGCTCGACTAAACGCAGGACGCCCGGATGCTCCCGGAGAGCTTCCGGATGACTCGCAGCGGATGCTTTCCAGCGCGCTCTGCACTACAGTGCCGCCCTTACTCGAAACCCTTGCTTTCTAGAACTTTTGGCAACCCGCGCCAGGCCCGCCGCCAGCGCGTTCTAACGAGAGCCCATTGATGACGCCATCGCCAGCAACCGCCGCCGTGCGGGTGCGCCGAGCCGAACTTTCCGATCTCGATGATCTGGTCGCGCTGGAACAAGCCACCTTCGATCACGATCAGATCAGTCGCGCCCAATATCGCCGTCACCTCGACAGCGATACCGCGCGGGTGCTGGTCGCCAGCGCCAACCATCGCCGCTTCCTGGGGACGGCGCTGGTGTTTTTCCGCAAGGGCAGCCGCGTGGCGCGGCTGTATTCCATCGCCAGCCTGCCCGAAGCGCGCGGCAAAGGCGTGGGCACGGCGCTGATCGAAGCCGTCGAGGCCGCTACTCGCCAGCGCCGCGGCCATGCCGTGCGGCTGGAAGTGCGCACCGACAACCACAGCGCCGTACGCCTCTACGAGCGGCTGGGCTATCAACGCATCGGTCCGGTGCTGAAGGGGTTTTACGAAGACGGTTCGGACGCCTACCGTTTCGAGAAATCACTGGCATGAAAAAGGCCTCCCTTGCGGGAGGCCTTTGAACTTGCTCCACCGTCGTACCGCGATCAGTGATGCTCGTGGTCTTCGTTGGAGACTTCAGCCGCCTTCTTGAGTTCGATATTGGCCTGGTCGAGCAGTTCCTTGGCGCGCTGCGCGTGGCCGCCCAGATCGAATTCATTGGCCTGTTGCGCGGCAACGACGCTCCGGTAGGCCTCATCGACCTGATGCTGCGCACGGGCAAGATTCGGATGGTGCCTGCCGCTGACGTCGCGAACCGGCTGCTGCTGCGCCATCGCGGCGGTGGCAACCAAGGTTAGGCCGGCGAGCAAGGCGGCGGATGCGAAACGTTTCATGCGTGTCTCCCCTTTTCGTCTGCGGATGCAGGTTGATGGTGGGGCGAATCTAGCATCGCGGCATGACACAAAAGAAACGGGAATTCTTGCGATTTATCGACAGTTAGGCGACGTGGCGAGTGCAGGGTCAGCCACCCAGCGGCTGGCCGATGCGCTGCTGCGTGGCATCGTCGGGACGGGCCACCAATGCACCCGTGCGCATCAGGCTCACGCTGTAGTGGCCGCCGTCGACCAATGGCAGGAAAACGCCACTGCCGAACAAGGCGTCCACTTCGGGCACCCAGCCCGGATACTGTTTTCGCAGATCCAGCAGATCGCTCTGCCCGGCCCGGTTGAAGTCGATCACCGTGCGCGGTGCGTTCATCTCCTGCGATGCATCGTCGTAGCGCCCGGAGACGCGATCGAGCCGGTACAGCGGCGGCAAGCCCGCCAGCATGGCGGGCAGCTTCCACTTCAGCACGACGGCTTCGACGCGAAAGTCGTCCCCGGCAAGCATCACGTTGCGGGTCGCGCCGTCCGGCCAGGTCAGGGTGAGCGCCCAGCGCTGCGGCGAAAGAATGCGCGAGTCGATCTGCACCACCGGCTCTTCTTCGCTGAGGAAGCGATAGCCGCGCAGCGACATGGCGATGCCGGCCAGAAACAATCCCAGCACCGTGAAGATCACCAGCAGCAGCGCATGACCGCTGGCAGCAAGGGGGCGGCGCGCCAGCACATGCTGGCGCGCCGCCATCAGCTGGACCAGCGCCACAAACAAAACCACCGCCGCCAGGATGACGAGCAGGGTGGCAGGTAAGCGTAGTAGTTCGTTCCAGTTCATCGGGTACTCCACGTGCCGCACATCCTTTTGCGGTCAGGTGCGCATGATACCCGCGGCGCGGTCAGATCCGGGCCGCTTGGCTATACTGCGGCCGTTCCCCGAGGACTTTGCATCATGCGCCGATCGATTCTTCTCCTGCCGGCTTGCCTCGCCTTCGCTGCGCTGTCCGGCTGCGGCAACAAAGGTCCGCTGTATCTGCCGCCGCCCGAACCCAGGCCCGCGCCTGCTGCCGCGCCGGCACACACGGCCTCGACCGCCGCACCCGCTCATGCAAGTACGGCAGAAGCGCCGGCCAGTTCCAGCAGTGTCACCACCAAGCCGCTCAACGGTGGATGACGGTTTCGGTTGAGGCGATGACACTGCGTTTTTCCAAGATGCACGGCAGCGGCAACGACTTCGTCGTGATCGACAGCCGCGATGGCGCACTGGCGCTGAACCCTTCTCTCGTCCGCGCGATGGCCGACCGCCACACCGGCGTCGGCTTCGATCAGTTGCTGAGCGTGGAGCCGGCGCGCGACGGCGTCAGCGCTTTCTATTACGGCATCTGGAATGCCGACGGGTCGCCATCGGGACAGTGCGGCAACGGCGTGCGCTGCGTGGCAGCATGGCTGCATCGGGCCGGTGCGTTGAATATTGGCGATACTGTGCAGATCCAGAGTCCGTCAGGTCCGGTCGCCGTGCGCCTGGTCGACGCGCATCGCGTGACGGTCGACATGGGCGAACCGATCTTCGATCCGCCACGCATTCCGTTCAATGCGCCGCACGCCGCGGATCGCTACACGATGGATGTAGACGGTCAGGCGCTGGAGATCGGCGCGGTCTCGATGGGCAACCCGCATGCCGTGGTGACGGTGGATGAGATGACTGCGCCGGAGTTGTCGCGACTCGGCCCCGCACTGACCGGACACGCACGCTTCGGCGAAGGTTCCAACGCCGGATTCGTACAAATCGTGACCCCCCGACACGTTCGCCTGCGTGTACATGAGCGCGGCGCCGGCTGGACGCTCGCCTGCGGCACGGGCGCCTGCGCCGCCGTCGCGGTGCTGCGCCAGCGCGGCGAAGTCGACGCGCAGGTCCAGGTCGATCTGCCCGGCGGCAGCCTGCAGATCGACTGGCAAGGGCCCGGCGAGCGCTTGTGGATGACCGGCCCCGCCACATTCGTGTTCGAAGGCGAATGGCTGGATCGACGACGCGGTGATTGATGCGCGGGCGCGTCCATCGCACACTCGGCTCTGGCAATCCATCGCCCACCATTCCGGTTCGAGGTTTCGCGTATGACCAACGCCCTGCTCGATGACACGCTGAAAGCCAGCGATGTGGCCGCCTACCTGCGGCGCCATCCCGACTTTCTCAGCAGCTACCCGGAGCTGGCCGCGGTGCTGACGATGCCGCGCGAGCAAGGCGCGGTAGCCTCGCTGGCGGCTTATCAACTGCAGACGCTGCGCGACAAGAACAGCGACTTGGAGCGCAAGCTCGCGGAGCTGACCGCGGTAGCCGCGGACAACGAACGCCTGATGCAGCGCGTGCACGATCTCAACGTGGCCGTGCTGCGCGCCAATACGCCGGCCGTGGCGGCGCGCACCGTAGTGGCCAAACTGTCGGACGACTTCGGCACCGACCAGGTTCGCCTGGTGCTGTTCGGCGACATGACGCTGCCGCCCGCGGACTGGCTGCTGCACGAACCGGGCGGCCGCGCGGCGATGCCCGAATTTGCCGATTTCCTCGCGCATCACGAACCCATATCGGGACGGCTTTCCGCCGAGCGCCTGTATCGCCTGTTCGGTCAGCACGCACCGGAGATCCGATCCGTCGCCGTGATGCCGCTGGGCGAATACGGTCTGCTGGCGATCGGAAGCCGCGATCCGGATCATTTCCAGCCGGGCATGGGCACGATGTTCCTGAAGATGATTTCCGCCACCGTGACCGCATCCCTGGCACGCCTGAAAGACGGCGCCTGAGCGGCGACGTGGACGTTCAAGGCCAGGTCGACGCATGGCTCACGCGGCTGGCCACGGAACGCAAGGCGTCGGCGCATACCATCGACGGCTATCGCCGTGATCTGTCGAAATTGCTGCGTTTCATGCAAACGCAGCAGGTCGCCTCGTTCGACACGCTGATGCCCAACCGCATGCGCGGTTTCATCGCCGCGGAGCATCGCGGGGGTTTGTCGCCGAAGAGTCTGCAGCGACTGCTTTCGTCGTGCCGCAGCCTGTTCCGGCAACTGACGCGCGAAGGCCTGCTCACGCACGACCCGCTCGCCGGCGTGCGCGGACCGAAAGTGCATCGCAAACTGCCGCAGGTGCTGGACGTCGATGAAGCCACCGCGCTGGTGGAAGGCGAGGGCGACGATGCCTTGGGCGTGCGCGATCGCGCGATGCTGGAGCTCTTTTATTCCTCCGGCTTGCGCCTTTCCGAGCTGACCGGATTGCGCTGGCTGGATCTGGATCTGGATGCCGGCGAAGTGCGCGTGCTGGGCAAGGGACGCAAGACGCGCATCGTGCCGGTGGGACGTCACGCGATCGCGGCGTTGCGCGCGTTGGGCGAAGCGGAAGGCCGCGAAGCGGATTCGCCGGTGTTTCGCGGCCGTCATGGCGCGCCGATCAGTCCGCGCACCGTGCAGGCGCGCATGAAAACGCTCGCGATGCGGCAGGGTTTCGCCAAACACGTGCATCCGCACTTGTTGCGTCACACGTTCGCCAGCCACATGCTGGAATCCTCCGGCGATTTGCGTGCGGTGCAGGAGTTGCTCGGCCACGCCGACATCGCCACCACGCAGATCTACACGCATCTTGATTTCCAGCACCTGGCCAAGGTGTACGACGCCGCGCATCCACGCGCGCGGCGCAAACGAACGTGATGGTTTCCAGCTCCACCGTGAACCTGCTTTTCAAGGCGCTGATCGGTGCGTTGATGGTGTTGCTGATCGGCGTGCTGTCGCGCACGCGCAATTACTACATCGCCGGATTGCTGCCGCTGTTTCCCACATTTGCCTTGATGGCGCACTACATCGTGGGCAGCGAACGCGGCACGGCGGACCTGAAAGCGACGATCCTGTTCGGCATGTGGGCGGTGGTGCCTTATCTGGCTTATCTGGTCAGCCTTTACTGGCTGGTCGACCGCTTGCCGCTGGTGCCTGCCCTGCTCGTTGCCCTGATGGTGTGGTGCGCCGTGGCGGCCGGTGCGGTGCTGCTCTGGCAGCGGCACTGACCCCCTCCCTGCGTCTTGGAATTGTGCGCTGCGGCCCCACGTTTCGGGGCTAGGCTTGTTTTCGGAGAACTCCATGGAATCGTTCCACGCCACCACCATCGTCTCGGTGCGCCGCCATGGCCGCGTCGTGATCGGCGGCGACGGCCAGGTCACGCTGGGCAATACCGTGATGAAGGCCAATGCGCGCAAGATCCGCCGCCTTGGCAAGGGCGACGTGCTGGCGGGATTCGCCGGCGCCACCGCCGACGCCTTCACGCTGTTCGAACTGTTCGAGCAGAAGCTGGACAAGCATGGCGGCAACCTCACCCGCGCCGCTGTCGAGATGGCCAAGGAATGGCGCACCGACCGCCGCCTGGGCCGCCTGGAAGCCATGCTCGCCGTCGCCGACAAAGAAGCCTCGCTGCTGATTTCCGGCAATGGTGACGTGCTCGAGCCCGAACACGGTCTGATCGCGATCGGCTCCGGTGGCCCCTATGCACAATCGGCCGCGCTGGCGCTGATGGAGAACACCGAGCTCGATGCGCGTGCGATTGTCGAGCGTGCATTGAAGATCGCCGGCGACATCTGCATCTACACCAACCACAACACCACGATTGAAGAGCTGTAATCCGCAGCTTGTTCTCGTAACACCGTCAACGATCGGCGTCGCCGCAGCCAAGCGCTTTCGGCCTGCGCCGGTTGGACGGAGCAATCCACTCTTTTTCCGGTGACCTCATGTCCGAACTCACCCCGCGTGAAATCGTCAACGAACTCGACCGCTTCATCATCGGCCAGCACGACGCCAAGCGCGCCGTCGCCATCGCGCTGCGCAACCGCTGGCGCCGCATGCAGCTGGAACCGGCATTGCGCGAGGAAGTGACGCCGAAGAACATCCTGATGATCGGCCCCACCGGCGTGGGCAAGACCGAGATCGCACGACGCCTGGCCACGCTGGCGAACGCGCCCTTCGTGAAGGTGGAAGCCACCAAGTTCACCGAGGTCGGCTATGTCGGCAAGGACGTGGAATCGATCGTGCGCGACCTGGCCGACGTGGCTTACAAGCTCACGCGCGAGCAGGCCATGAAGCGCGTGCGCACGCAGGCCGAAGACCGCGCCGAGGACCGCATCCTCGATGCCCTGCTGCCGCGCCGCCAGTCGCCGAGCGACTGGAGCCACGACCCGGCACCGGCATCCTCGCTCGAAAGCGATACGCGCCAGAAGCTGCGCAAGCAGTTGCGCGAAGGCGCGCTGGACGATCGCGAGATCGAGCTGGACGTCAGCATGAATGTCGGCGTGGAAATCATGTCGCCACCCGGCATGGAAGAGATGGGTCAGCAGCTTCGCCAGATGTTCCAGAACCTTGGCGGCGGCAAGACGCAGAAGCGCAAGCTCGCGATCAAGGCCGCGCGTCCGCTGTTGATCGAGGAAGAAGCCGGACGTCTGCTCAACGATGAGGAATTGCGCGCGCAGGCGATGGAAGCGGCCGAGCAGAACGGCATCGTCTTCATCGACGAGATCGACAAGATCGCGCAGCGCTCCGAATGGGGCGGTGCCGGCGTGAGCCGCGAAGGCGTGCAGCGCGACTTGCTGCCGCTAGTGGAAGGCTCGACGGTGTCGACCAAGTACGGCCCGATCAAGACCGATCACATGCTCTTCATCGCGTCCGGCGCGTTCTCGCTGGCCAAGCCATCGGATCTGATTCCCGAACTGCAGGGTCGCCTGCCGATTCGCGTGGAGCTGTCGGCCCTGTCGGTCGACGACTTCAAGCGCATCCTGCGCGAGCCGCACAACGCACTGACCAAACAGTACGTGGCCCTGCTCGGTACCGAGGGCGTGAGCCTGACGTTCGACGAAACGGGCATCGACCGGCTGGCCGAGGTGGCCTTCCAGGTCAACGAGCGCACCGAGAACATCGGCGCCCGCCGCCTGCATACGGTGATGGAACGGCTTCTGGAGAAGATCTCCTACGAAGCTGCTGACAAATCCGGCGAAAATTACCTTATCAACGCCGAATATGTCGACAAGAACCTCGGCAGCCTGGTCCGGGACGAGGATCTGAGCCGCTATATTCTCTGATGGCTGTCGTTTTCCCGTAACCAACTGACTGTAAAGGATAAATAACCCTATCTGTCAGCACTTTAGCAGCCTGTAAACAAAGGCCCCGTACCCCCTCTGGTAAAATATTGACCATGGGCAAGATCATTGAATTAAAGACCACCGGTCAGCGTGCGCAGCTCCGCGAAGCGCAACAGAAACAGCAACTGGTGCGGTTGTGGCGCGGCGAACTGGAACACGGCAGCTTCTGCGGTTATGTCGGCAGTGTGGGACGGGAGTTCTTCCTGCTCTGGGTCGTGGGCGATGGCATCACCTACGACGGCATGTACGTCATGCGGCACCGCGACGTCACCGAACTGGAAGCGCCGGACAAGCATCATTCGTTCATGGAAAAGGCGCTGACGTTGAAAAACCTCGCGCCACGCCCGTCGCTTGCGTTCCCGCTCGACAACATCCGCGACGTCGTTCAAGCCGCCAGTGCGATGGCGCCGGTGATCGGCGTGCACGTGGACAGCGAGGAAGAGTCGGAGGTCTGTTACATCGGCCGCCTGGTCAGCGTCGAGGAAGACGGCTTCAACATGCAGGAGATCACGCCGGATGCGGAGTGGCTGCGTGAAGCGTCGTTCTTCGCGTGGGACGAGGTATCGACCGTGACGATCGAAGACGGCTACGCCACCTCGCTGCTCGCCGTGGCGGGCGCGCCGCCGCCGTTGCTACAAGGCGACTCGGGCGTCGGCCGCGCGCATTGAGAAAACACACCGCATGAAAAAGCCCGCCAAATGGCGGGCTTTTCTTTTCTCGCCCAGAGCCGAAAACGTCTCAACGCCCGAACAAATTGCGGCGCGCTTCCTCGTCGCTGCTTGCATCGAGCTTGCCTTCGATCGTGTCGGCGATCGCATAGGCGCGCTGCGTGGCCGCACGTTCGCGAATGCGTTCGAACCAGCGCTTGAAGTTCGGGAAATCGGCGGGATTCATGCCCTGATTTTCATGTGACACGGTCCACGGATAGGCGGCCATGTCGGCGATGGTGTAGTCGTTGCCGGCGATGAAATCGCGCCCTTCCAGGCGCTTGTCGAGCACGCCGTAGAGGCGGTGCGTCTCGCGCACGTAGCGATCGATCGCATATGGAATTTTCTCCGGCGCATAGCGATTGAAATGGTTGTTCTGGCCGAGCATCGGCCCGAGTCCGCCGACTTGCCAGAACAACCATTCCATCACCGTCGTGCGACCGCGCAGGTCGGCCGGCAGGAATCGACCGGTTTTTTCCGCCAGGTACTGCAAAATCGCACCCGACTCGAACACGCTGATCGGTTCGCCGCCATCGGCCGGCGCTTTGTCGACGATGGCCGGCATGCGGTTGTTGGGCGAGATCTTCAGGAATGCGGGTTCGAATTGTTCGCCCTTGCCGATATTCACCGGTTTGATGGTGTAGGGCAGGCCGGCTTCTTCCAGGAACAAGGTGATCTTGTGACCGTTCGGCGTAGGCCAGTAATGCAGGTCGATCATGGGGAGCCTCCAAAACACAAACCTACAGCGTCGGGGCCGTTACAGGTGCTTTCAAGGTTTGCGGTGGTCTGTCGTATTCGTACGGTTTTTGCGTTCCTTTGACGTTTGCCGCCGTGGCGTGAACAGCTCCAGGTAAACGACTCGTCGCTTTCATCGTTGAAGACAGGCAGTCGTCGACAGAAGCCTTTCACCATGTCTGTGCCAAGGAGAACCCCATGAAGAAGTTCGCGTTGCGTTTTGCCCTGCTCGCCCTTTCGCTGAGCGCCGCCGGCTTTGCGTCGTCCGCGTTTGCGCAGGACAGCACCCCCGCTGACACCGGCAGCGCGTCGCCCGCGATGACGAGGCACGCCGCGCCCGACCCGCAAAAGCAGGCCGCCCGGCTCACCAAGCGTCTGGGTTTGAGCGACGATCAATCGTCCAAGATCGCCACCATTCTCCAGAATCGTCAACAGCAACTCGCCACGGTTCGCGGCGACAGCTCGCTTTCGCCGCAGGACCGCCGCACGAAAATGCGTTCGATCCAGCAAGACACCGATTCGCAGATCAACACCGTGCTCACGCCCGCCCAGCAGACGCAGTACGCGAACATGAAGCAGCAGATGCGGGAACGCATGCAGAACGCGCGCAACGGAAATTCGTCCGGCCACGGCGATGACAGCCACTCCACGGGGGCGAACAACGGCGGTTCCAGCGGCAACGGCAACTGATGACACATTCGCGGCGTACCGGCGGGCAGCCGGTACGTGGCATCGAACGAGCTACCACGTCCGCGCTTTCGCCTTTACGCTCTCAGGGGTAAAGCCTCGCCTCACACTTCAAGAGCGTCCCATGACTCGTCTCGTCGTCGTCGGCAGCATCAACATGGATCTGGTCACGGTGGCGCCGCGTTTCCCGGCGCCCGGTGAAACCCTGCTCGGCGAGCGCTTTGTTTCCGTACACGGCGGCAAAGGCGGCAACCAGGCGGTAGCCGCGGCGCGCCTGGGTGCCGAAGTGCACATGGTCGGCGCGGTGGGCGACGATGCCTTTGGGCAACCCCTATGCGATGCACTGGTAGCGGAAGGCGTCGATGTCAAACACGTCGCGCGAATCGAAAACTTCAGTAGTGGTACCGCGTCGATCACCGTCTCCGGTGGCGAAAACCAGATCGTCGTGGTGCCGGGTGCCAACGCACGAATCACTCCCGCACAAGTAAGCGATGCGCGGCGTGTGATGGCTTGCGCCGATGCCGTGCTGGTGCAAATGGAAATTCCGATTGAGACCGTGGAGGCAACGCTGCGCCTTGGGCACGAGCTGCATGTACCCGTGATCCTCAATCCGGCACCCGCGCAACGTCTGCCGACCGATTGGTTGCAACTCACCCGTTACATCACACCCAACCAGCACGAACTTGCCATCTTGCTTGGCGCAGAGGCCAGCGAGGATTTTCGAAGCCTGATGCGCCGCTCACCGTGTCCGGTCGTGCTCACGCGCGGTGCCGAAGGCGCCTGGTTCCGCGAAGGAGGCGAACCGCAGCATCAAGAAGGCTTTCATGTCGAAGCGGTGGACAGCACCGGTGCGGGCGATACCTTCAACGCTGCGCTTGCCGTCTTTCTGCATGAAGGCTTGCCGATTGCGGTGCGCAAGGCGTGCGCGGCCGCGGCACTTTCCGTCACGCGCCTGGGTGCGCGCGGCGGGATGCCGCATCCGGCGGAAGTGGATGCACTGCTGGCGAGACAACGCGGCTGATTACTTGCCGATGCAAAAAGAGCTGAAGATGGCGCCTAGCAAGTCATCGCTGCTGTAGGTGCCGGTGATTTCCCCAAGTGCATGCTGCGCATGCCGGAGTTCTTCGGCGGCGAGTTCGCCCGACCGCGTTTCGCTCAGAACGTGGGCCGTTCTTGCAAGGTGATCGTTGACTAGTTCGAGTGCAAGCACATGGCGACGACGCGCACTGAATGCGCCTTCGCCGCTACCGGCACCAGCAAGTCGCTTGAGATGTTCGCGCAACGTCTCCAGACCGATGCCTGACTTGACGGAGAGCCATAGCCATTGCGTGTCCGCACGCCATTCGCCGCGCGCTTGATCGCCACCGATGTCGATCTTGTTGACCACAACAATACGTTCGACTGCAGAAGGGAGATCCTTCAGCCATGCAAGGTCGACGTCGGCATGTTGAGTATCGGTCACGAGCAAAACCACGTCGGCACGCTCGCGTTCGCCATGTGCACGGCGAACGCCTTCGCGTTCGACCGGATCGTGCGTGTCGCGCAGGCCTGCTGTATCGGCAAGTTCCAGTGTGATGCCGTCGAGGTTGATGCTCTCGCGTAGCACGTCGCGCGTGGTGCCTGCGATATCGGTGACGATCGCGCGTTCGCTGCCTGCCAGTGCATTAAGCAAGCTGGATTTACCTGCATTGGGACGTCCGACGATCGCGACGCGCAAACCATCGTTGAGTCGTACGCCGCGTTGAACTTCGCGTAACAGGTCGGAGAGCTGTCCGCGTAGCGCTTCGAGCTTGTGCGTGATGGCCGGGTCGGCGAGGAAGTCGATTTCCTCTTCGGGAAAATCGATGGCCGCTTCGATATGCACGCGCAATACGATCAAGGCCTGCAGCAACGCATCGACCTTGCGCGAGAACACGCCTTCCATCGACTGCAGCGCGGCGCGTGCACCGGCTTGCGATCGCGCCGCGATCAGGTCGGCGACGGCTTCGGCTTGTGCAAGATCAAGTTTGCCGTTGAGAAATGCGCGCTCCGTAAATTCGCCGGGCCGCGCGAGTCGTGCGCCGAGTTCGCAGACGCGACGAAGTAGCGCATCCAGCAGGACCAGGCTGCCGTGGCCCTGGAGTTCGAGTACATGCTCGCCGGTGTAGGAAGCAGGTGCCGGGAAGTACAACAGCAGGCCACGATCGATGAGTCGATCGTCGGCCGTACGGAACGCGGCGAGGTGCGCATGGCGCGGCGTCGGTATCCGGCCCAGCAATGTTTGCGCGATGGCAGGTACGCGTGGCCCGGATACGCGTAGTACACCCACGCCAGCCGCACCGGGTGCGCTGGCGACGGCGGCGATGGTGTCTTGGTGTGGCGCGTGAGCGGTCATGGCGTCTCAGCATAACCGCGGCGGGCGGCACATGGCCGCCCGCGCGTGTATCAGGCGGCTGCGTTGGCGGGCGCCGCGTCGTGGCGACGCATCATCCACCACTGTTGCAGCAGGCGGCAGAGGCCGTTGACCACGTAGTAGAGCACCAGACCCGACGGGAAGAACAGGAAGATCACCGCGAACATCAGCGGCATGAACTTCATCATCTTCGCCTGGGCCGGATCCATGCCGGCGGTCTGCGGCATCATCCACTGCTGCACCAGCATCACGATGGTGTAGAGCACGGGCAACACGAAATACGGATCGGCCGCGGAGAGATCGTGGATCCAGCCGAAGAACGGTGCCTGGCGCAGCTCCACGCTGTCGCGCAGCACGTAATACAGGCCGTAGAAGATCGGAATGGTGATCAGCAGCGGCAGACAGCCGGCCGCCGGATTCACTTTTTCCTTCTTGTACAGCTCCATCATCGCCTGCTGCATTTTCTGGCGATCGTCGCCGTAGCGTTCCTTCAGCGCATCCATGCGCGGCTTCAGCTTGCGCATCTTGGCCGCGGATTCGAACTGCGCGTTGGTGAACTTGAAGGTGACGAGGTTGATCAGCAACACCAGCAGGATGATCGACACGCCCCAGTTGTTGGTGAGCTTATCCAGCTGCGCGAGCACCCAGTGCAAGGGTTCCGCGAAAATCTTGAGCATGCCGTAGTCGATGGTGAGCTCGAGGCCCGGTGCCACGGTCTGCATCAAAGCCGGCAGCTTCGGTCCGACGTAGAGCTGCGCGCTGCTGCTGGCCTGTTGGCCCGGCGCCACGCTGATCTGCGGACCGACTGCGCGAATCACGTAGTGCGGTGCGCTGCCAGTATCGTTCACCAGGGTGGTGGAGAAGCTATCGGCTTCTTTCGCCGGCGGAATCCACGCGCCGAGGAAGTACTGCTGCATCATCGCCACCCAGCCACCGGTGGCTTGCAGGTTCTGCAGCGGTTCCTTTTCGAATTTGTCGAAAGCGATCTTGTTGAATTTCTGCTCGGGGCTGTACCACGCCGCACCGAAGAAGCCGTAGCGCGACTGATCGGACATGCGCTGCAGGAAGTTGCTGTACACCGGCGCGGGGCGATCGACGCGCTGCAGCTGGCGATAGGCTCTGCCGTCCCAGGTTTTGCCGCTGCCGTTATCGATCTGCTGGTCGAGATCGATGGTGTAGCTGCCGCGATGCAGGGTGTAGCGCTTGATGACCTTGATGCCCGACGCATCCGTCCAGGTCAGATCCACGCTGAGGGCGTCTTGTCCGGCGGCGAGCTCATAGTTGGTTTGCGCGATCTGGAAGACGGCGTGGTGATCGGGCGCAGCGCCGTTGGCGCTCACCAAGCCGCTTTGCGCGGTGAAGTAATCGGTCGTGCCATCGTCGAGCAGACGGATCGGCGCCGGATTCGGATCCTTCTTGGTGCGCGGCGTGACCGGATAGTTCAGGAGTTCCGAGCGCACGATGCTGCCGCCGCGCGTATCGATCGTAAGGCGCAGCACGTCGGTGGTCACCGTCACCAGCTGTGCCGAAGCGGCGGCATTTTCCGCTCCGGTGTTGGCGATGGTCGGTTCGGTGCCGGGCACGGAGCCGGTGGTGCTCGTGGCGCTCGAGGCCGTCGCCGGGGCAGGCGTCGGATGCGGGCCGTAATCTTGTTCCCAGGCCTGCCAGAGCAGAAAAGCCACCGCCAGCAGGGCGAAGGTAAGGAAGGTGCGCGTTTGATTCATCGCGTAGCGATCCGGTGTTGGGCACCGCGACGGCGGGCCTCGGAAGTGGAAAAGAGGAAGGTCAGCACGCGATTGTGGAGGTGTCGTCGCCGCGCTTCAACGGCGAAAGCTTGCGCCAGAGCTTGTCGAGCTCGGCAAGGAGCTCCGGACCGGGCACGCCGGCGGCCTGCTCGCGGGCGACCACCATCAGATCGAGGGGGGGAAGTTGGCTGCGGATACGGCGAAAGGATTCGCGCAGCAGCCGTTTGATGCGATTGCGCTCGACGGCGCGCTTGGACACACGCTTGGATACGGCCGTCCCGAGCCGGGCGTGGCCGAGCTCGTTCTGGCGGTAGCGCACAGAAAAACAGCGGCCGCCGAGGCGGCCGCTGGCTTGACGCAAGACGGCGAAGTCACCGGCTCGGCGAATCCGCGCCTCGCGCGGCAGGCCGGCGGGACCCATGGGCGCAGGCGCTTAGGGGATCAGGCGCTTGCGGCCCTTGGCACGGCGGGCGCTGAGAACCTTGCGACCGTCGGCCGTGGCCATGCGGGCACGAAAGCCGTGGGTGCGGGCGCGCTTGAGCTTGCTGGGCTGGAAGGTCCGCTTCATGGCTTCCTCCTGTGAATGGGTGAAAAAGGTTGGAAATTATGCAGAACGGGCCCGGCTCATGTCAAATAGAGCCTTGACAGCCACTTGTGGATATCCATGTGGATAGTTGTCGTGCGCGTGCTGCTAGACTCCCAGGTCCACCCCGCGCGAAAGCGCCCCTGCCGTGTTTGAAAAGTATCCATGAGTGATTTGTGGCGGCGCTGTCTGGAGCGTCTGGAAGGTGAGTTGAGCGCCGAGGACCTGCATACATGGCTGATGCCACTGCAGGCACGCGACGACGCGGACGGCTTACAGCTTTACGCACCCAATCCCTACACGTTGGATGCCGTTCGCGAACGTTACCTCGTTCGCATCGAGGCGGTGCTGACCTTGCTCACCGGCCACAGCATGCCCGTGCGTCTGGAGGTCGGGTCCAGTGCAGTTGCCACCAACGGGCATCGCCCTGCTGCGGCGCCTGGCCGCGCTGCGGTAACGCCGGAAGCCACGGCAGCGTCATTCACGCACAACCTGGATCCGCATTACACCTTCGAGACCTTCGTCGAAGGCAAATCGAACCAGCTCGGCAAAGCTGCGGCGATGCAGGTCGCGCAGAACCCGGGACGCGCCTACAACCCGCTGCTGCTTTATGGCGGCACGGGACTCGGCAAGACGCACTTGATGCACGCGGCCGGCAACCTGATGCGCCAGGACAATCCCAACTGCAAGGTGCTGTATCTGCGCTCGGAGCAATTCGTCGGCTCGATGATCGAAGCGCTGCGCACCAAGAGCATGGACGAGTTCAAGCGGCGCTTCCGTTCGGTCGATGCGCTGCTGATCGACGATATCCAGTTTTTCGCGGGAAAAGACACTACTCAGGAAGAGTTCTTCCACACCTTCAACGCGCTGTTCGAATCCAAGCAGCAGATCATCCTGACCTGCGATCGTTATCCGAAGGAAGTGGACAAGCTCGAGCCGCGCTTGAAGTCGCGCCTGGGTTGGGGTTTGTCGGTGGCGATCGAACCGCCGGATTTCGAAACGCGCGCGGCGATCCTGTTGGCCAAGGCGCACGAAAAGGGCGTGTCGGTGAGCGAGAACGTGGCGATGCTGCTGGCCAAGCGCATTCGTTCCAACGTGCGCGATCTGGAAGGCGCTCTCAACACGCTTGCAGCGCGCGCGAATTTCTACGGCAGGCCCATCACCACCGATTTTGCGGAAGAGACGCTGCGCGATCTGCTTGCCACGCATGCGCAAGCCGTAACGGTGCCGAACATTCAGAAGATCGTCGCCGAATATTTCGGCGTGCGTTTGCAGGATCTGCTCTCCAAGCGCCGGGTGCGTTCGCTCGCGCGGCCACGCCAGATTGCCATGGCACTCTCCAAGGAGTTGACCGAACACAGCCTGCCTGAAATCGGCGAGGCCTTCGGTGGCCGCGACCACACGACGGTGCTGCATGCCTGCCGAACGATCCGCAAGTTGTGCGAAACCGACACGCGCATGCGTCAGGACTGGGAGCAGTTGATTCGTACTTTGACGGGTTGATCGCGCTTCGTTGAATAAGCGCTTGAAAACCGGCGGGGTATCCTGTGGATAATATGAAGATGCTTTGATGCACCAAAGTTATCCACCGGCGATGCACAAGCTGATGGTGGTTCCAGGCACAAGGGGGATTTAACGTAACCCCTTGTTTAACAAGAATAATTCTGGTTTTTAGAGTTATCCACCGGGCCTACTGCAACCACTATTCTTCTTTTTAAAAACAGAACTGCAGGAAAGGGAAAGCACACACATGCAATTCAGCATCCAACGAGAAGCTCTGCTTAAGCCCCTGCAGCAGGTCGTCGGAGTTGTGGAACGTCGCCAGACGCTGCCCGTACTCGCGAATCTCCTGGTGAAGGTAAGCGACGGAAAACTGTCGTTCACCGGCACGGATCTGGAAGTGGAAATGGTTGCCGCTACCGACGCAGACAAACTCGTCGATGGTGAAACGACCATTCCAGCGCGAAAACTGTTCGACATCGTTCGGGCGTTGCCGGATGGCGCAAAGATCGAATTGAAACTCAACGGCGACCGCGTCGCCTTGAACGCCGGTCGTAGCCGCTTCACCTTGGCGACGCTACCGGCGACTGAGTTTCCGACCATCGAAGAGATCGAACTCGTTGAACGCGTGAGTCTCCCGGAAGAAGTTCTGAGGGACCTGATGGATCGCACGGCTTTCGCCATGGCGAACCAGGACGTCCGTTACTACCTCAACGGCATGCTGCTGGATCTGCAGGAACACGCGCTGCGTTGCGTTGCGACCGACGGACACCGACTTGCGCTGAAAGAGACGCGCTTGGAAAGCAAGGTGACTGCGCGCCGCCAGATCATCATTCCGCGCAAAGGTGTCAACGAACTCGTCGGTTTGCTCGAGTCAGGCGAAGGGTCGGTTGAGCTGGAGTTCGGACGGAACCACTTGCGTGTACGTCGCGGCGAAGTCGTTTTCACGTCCAAGCTGATTGACGGGCGTTTCCCGGATTACGAAGCGGTGATTCCGCTTGGCGCGGATAAGCGGGCTACGCTCGATCGCGAAGTGTTGCGCGGTGCGCTTCAGCGCGCTGCCATTCTCTCCAACGAAAAGTATCGCGGCGTAAAGCTGGAATTTTCGCCTGGAAAGCTTCGCATCGTGGCGCATAACCCCGAGCAGGAAGAAGCCGTGGAAGAAGTGGAAGCCGATACCGGTGTTTCCGATCTGACCGTCGGTTTCAACGTCGGCTATTTGCTGGATGCGCTCGCCGCTCTGCGCGGCGATAAAGCGCGATTGAGTTTGCGCGATGCGCAGTCGAGCTGTCTGGTGCAGGAAGACGACAACGAGCAGTCTCGTCACGTCATCATGCCGCTGCGGCTCTGACCGGTTGAATGCCATTCGACGTTTTCCTGGATTTCTCGCGACGCCGGAGCCTTCAAGCTCCGGCGTCGTCGTTTGGGAGTTTCGGTTGTGAGGCTTGAACGCTTGCAGCTTCGCGCTCTGCGTTGCATTAGCGATGCTGGGTTGGAATTCGCTCCGGGCTTCAACGTATTGGTTGGGGCCAATGGTGCTGGGAAGACGTCGGTTCTCGAGGCCGCCTTTCTCCTGTCTCACGGACGCTCCTTTCGAAGCGGAGCGCGGGAGGCGTTGCTTCAACGAGGCAGTGCAGGGTTGAGCATTTTTTCAACCGTGCGCCATGCGGATGGTCGGCTCGTGCGCCTTGGCTTGGGACGTGAGGGCTCCCGCTGGGAGGCCCGCGTGGAAGGGCAGGACGTGCTTATCGGCCAATTGGTTCGCGAGTGCGCGATCGTTTGTTTCGAGCCCGGATCACACGCTTTGATCGCAGGATCCGCCGAAGAACGCCGCCGGTTCCTGGATTGGGGCGTGTTCCACGTGGAACAGGAGTTCTTGCCGACGTGGCGCCGCTACCAGCGGGCTCTTAAGCAGAGAAACAGCCTGCTTCGATCCAATCAAGCTCCTGACGACGACATCTATAGCCCATGGGAGCTGGAACTCGCTCGCACTGGGACACTCATCGACCAATGGCGCCGTGTTTATCTCGCGGCCTTAACCGGGTACCTGCGCGAACAGGCGTCCGCCTTACTGCCTGAGCTGGGCGCCGCCGAGCTGCGGTACAGGCCCGGCTGGCCCGAAGGTGACGATCTTGTCCAGGTCCTGGCTAATCAGCGGCGACGGGATCTGGCCAAAGGACACACCTCGGCCGGTCCGCATCGGGCCGATTGGTCCCTTTCGTTCGAGCTAGCCCCTCAACGCGAACATCTGTCGCGGGGACAAGAAAAGCTGGTGGCGCTGGTGTGCCTGCTGGCCCAGGCGCGGCTGGATGCCGAACGTCGAGGAGAATGGCCGGTGGTCTGCCTGGACGATTTGGCGTCCGAGCTGGATCTCTCGCACCAGGTAGCTGTGATCGAGCGCCTTGAGGCCGCTCCGGCGCAGGTCCTGATCACTGGAACCGAGATTCCGGTACCTCTGCGTCAGGCTCAGACCAAAGTGTTCCACGTGGAACAGGGGCGATTGACGCCCCTGCTATAATTGCAAGATTGCATCCGTCCCGGCCCCTCTGGCGCCATCCGGGCGGATTAGTGGCGTCGGGAAACGGTTATTGCATGAACGCATCTTACGATTCGAACAGCATCAAAGTCCTCAAAGGTTTGGAAGCGGTGCGCAAGCGCCCCGGTATGTACATCGGCGATACCGACGATGGCACCGGTCTCCACCACATGGTGTTCGAAGTCGTTGATAACTCCATCGACGAAGCGTTGGCTGGCTATTGCGACCATGTCCTCGTGACCATCCACGAGGATGGCTCGGTGAGCGTCGTCGACAACGGCCGCGGCATTCCGGTCGACATGCATCCGGAAGAGGGCCGTTCCACCGCCGAGGTGGTGATGACGGTGCTGCACGCCGGCGGCAAGTTCGATGCGAATTCCTACAAGGTTTCCGGCGGTCTGCATGGCGTCGGCGTTTCTGTCGTGAACGCCCTCAGCGAACACCTCTGGTTGACCATTCGCCGTGATGGGCACGAGTACCACCAGGAATACGCGCACGGTGAACCGCTGTACCCGGTGAAAATGGTAGGCCCGTCCGACAAGCGCGGTACCACGGTGCGCTTCGTCCCCAGCCCGCAAACCTTCACCCACATCGAATTCCATTACGACATCCTGGCCAAGCGCCTGCGCGAGCTGGCCTTCCTCAACTCCGGCGTCACCATCGATCTGCGCGACGAGCGTGGGGAAGGGCGCCACGATACGTTTGCCTACGAAGGCGGTATCCGTTCCTTCGTGCAACATCTGGCGCAGCTGAAGACGGCGCTGCATCCGAACGTGATCAGCCTCAGCGCGCAGCAGGACGGCATCACCGTCGAACTGGCGATGCAGTGGACCGACTCCTATCAGGAGACGATGTTCTGCTTCACCAACAACATTCCGCAGCGCGACGGCGGCACGCATCTCACGGGTTTCCGTGCGGCACTGACGCGCGCGCTTCAGGCCTACATCGAGAAGGAAGGCCTGGCCAAGAACGCCAAGGTCACGCTTTCGGGCGATGACATGCGCGAAGGGTTGATCGCGGTGCTATCGGTGAAGGTGCCGGATCCGAAGTTCTCCTCGCAGACCAAGGACAAGCTCGTTTCGTCCGAGGTCAAGACGGTGGTGGAACAGGTGGTCTACGAAAAGCTCGGTGAGTTCCTGCTCGAGCATCCGAACGAAGCCAAGGCCATCGCCGTCAAGGTCGTGGACGCCGCGCGCGCGCGCGAAGCCGCCCGCAAAGCGCGCGAGATGACTCGCCGCAAGGGCGCGCTCGACATCGCCGGCCTGCCGGGCAAACTGGCCGATTGCCAGGAAAAAGACCCCTCGCTGTGCGAACTGTTCCTGGTCGAGGGCGACTCCGCAGGCGGTTCCGCCAAACAGGGTCGCAACCGCAAGACGCAGGCCGTGCTCCCGCTGAAGGGCAAGATCCTCAACGTCGAGAAAGCACGCTTCGACAAGATGCTTTCCTCCGCCGAAGTGGGCACGCTGATCACGGCACTGGGCACCGGTATCGGCAAAGAGGATTACAACCCCGACAAGCTGCGCTACCACCGCATCATCATCATGACCGACGCGGACGTTGACGGTTCGCACATCCGCACCCTGCTGCTCACCTTCTTCTACCGCCAGATGCCGGAGTTGATCGAGCGCGGTCACGTCTACATTGGTCTGCCGCCGCTCTACAAGCTGAAGCAGGGCAAGCAGGAGCAGTATCTGAAGGACGATGCTGCGCTGAATGCCTATCTGATTTCCAACGCGGTCGACAACGCCGAACTGACCTACACGCCGTCAGCGCCACCGATCAGCGGCGAAGCCCTGGAAAAACTCCTGCGCGATTACCAGGGTGCACTGGACCAGATCGAGCGCCTGGGCCATCGCTTCGATGCCAACGTGCTTACGGCGATGCTCGAACGCGCACCGATCGAGGCCCGTCATTGGCAAGATCCCGCAGCCATGCAGACCTGGCTCGATGGCGTGGCGCAGAATCTGGCCACCAGCGGCCTGGGCAAGCCGCGCTATCGCCTGGCCCTTCGCCCGGCGCACGGCGAGCATCCCGCGGCGATCGAAGTCGTACGCGACCAGCACGGCCTGAGCCATACCTGGCTGCTGCCTCAGCCGTTTTTCAGCGGCTCCGAATTCAGGCCGATTCTCAATGTGAGCCAGCAGCTCGCGGGTTTGATCCAGGCAGACGCCGTCATTCGCCGGGGCTCCGGCTCGCGCGGCGTACTGCGTTTCTCCGAAGTGCGCAGCTGGTTGCTCGACGAAGCCAAGAAGGGCCGCACCATTCAGCGCTTCAAGGGTCTCGGAGAAATGAATCCGGAGCAGCTGTGGGAAACCACCGTGAATCCGGAGACGCGGCGCATGCTCCAGGTGGGCGTCGAGGATGCAATCGCCGCCGACCAGATGTTCTCCATGCTGATGGGCGAGGCGGTCGAACCGCGTCGCGACTTCATCGAGGCGAACGCACTGAAAGTCGCCAATCTCGACATCTGAAATCATCGTACGGCGTGGAAACTATCCACGCCGTATTTTTTAAACTGCGCAACTCGTGCATTAATGCGTTAATACAGACAGACGCACGCAATGGTCGTGCTCTTCACGCACCTAAGACGCGACTTATGGCTGTTACATCTCGCCTTGGTTGCAAAAAATGCGGCCGCGTATGGCGTGATTGCCATAAACCATTGATTTGAATATGTGTTTTATGCCGCATTGCGACTTGTTATCGAGCGTCACATCGGGTTACTCTCAGTGATCCCCCGCACAGCATGTGCGTGAAACCCGACTCCTTCCATTTTGAGGAACGCCATGAAACACGCTTCCCTGAAGATGCTGGCCGGCGCAGCGTTTGCGCTTATGTTGGCAAGCACTCCGGCGCTAGCGAGCGACAACTCGTCATCGAGCGATCAGAAAGCGGCACCGCAACCGCAATATCCCAATGCGACCCGCAAGGAACCCAAGCTCGATCTGAAAGACTCCAAAGAGCAGAAAGCGCTCAATGACGGTCTCGACGCGGCCCAGGCGAATGACAAGGACAAGGCGACGCAGCTGTTGCAGCCGCTGATCGACAACAGCAAGAGCAAGTACGTGCAGGCGATGGCAATGCAAGGCCTCGCGCGCGTGCATGCGCTCAACAACGATCTTCCGGGTGGTATCGATCTCCTGAAGCGCTCGCTCGACAACGGCCTGCTGCCGAACGACGCGTACTTCCAACTCGAGCTCGAGCTAGCCAACTTCTATCTGCTCAACCAGCAGTATCAGCAGTCCATCGACACGATCGAGAAGTGGCGCGCCGAAGGCAAGAAGGAAACGCCCGAGTCGTATGCGACGGAAGGTGAAGCCTACTACCGCATGCAGAAGTATCCCGAGTCGATCGCTGCGATCAAAAAGGCGCAGTCGATGACCGACAAGCCCGACCCGCGCTGGACGCAGCTGTTGATCCTCGACTACAACGAATCCGGACAGAAGGATCAGGCGCAGGCGCTCGCCAAGCAGCAGGTCTCGGCAGCACCGACCGATGCAACCAGCTTCCATAACGCGCTTAGCCTCGACATCCAGATGCAGAAGTATTCGGATGCGATCGCGCTGATGGAGCAGGGCAAGGCGAACGGTATGGTCACCACTGAAAACGACTATACGACGATGGCCAAGCTCTATTTGAACAGGGCGCAGGATGCGTCCACGTCCGATCCAGGTCCGGATGCGACCAAGGCGACTCAAGTTCTGCAGGAAGGCATGAGCAAGGGCGTGGTCAAGCCGACGGCTGAAAATTACACCTTGCTCGGCGATGCCAACATGATCGGCGGTAACAACAGCGACGCGGCTGCCGCGTATCAGAAAGCCATTCCGCTGAGCTCGAACGGTGAACCCGCCTATAAGGCCGGCGTGGCGCTTCTGACGGACAACCAGTTCAGCGCCGCCAAGTCGATGTTGCAACAGGCGATCAACAAAGGCGTGAAGCACAAGGGCAAAGCCTATGTGGCTCTTGCGCAGGCGAACGCAGGCCTGAAGGACAAGGCCGGTGCTGCTACCGCCATGTTGGACGCAGAGAAAGATCCGGAAACAGCCGCCCAGGCCAAGGCCTGGTTGAAACAAGCCGGTGTAGGTAACTGATGGAAGAACACGTGGCGTTTGTCTCTTCGCGGCCTTCTAGGCGGCCATAATTCCGCCCCGGAAACGCTATACAAACGCCATGTGCTGTTGTACCGTTGGACTTTTCCCGCATTGTCCAGTGGCAAATGTCACCCTTCTGGGAACGGCTTTGCCGCTGTGTGCTGCGACCACGACATTCCGAATTGACTAGCTCCTGATTGAAAGCGACAGATGGCCTCAAGTAACGAAGAAACCGGCGTAAAGCCGTTCAGTTGGGGGCGGACATGGGCGCTGGCAGTTGCCATCGCGCTGCACGCGTTTGCTTTCCTGATACTGATCGCGCCGATGGCGCCCCCGAAAACGGCGGAAGTTCAGAAAGAGAAGATCGTGCAGGTGAACTTCATCGAACCACCGCCGCCGCCACCTCCACCTCCGCCGCCGCCGCCGGAACCGCCGAAGCAGCCGCCGCCGAAGATCATCAAGCAGGTGATCCCGCCGCCGACGCCGCCGCCTCCGGCACCGCCGCCGGCTGTGGAAGAACAATCCACCAATGCCGTGGCTTCGCCGCCGCCAGCACCGCCAGCTCCACCGGCGCCGCCGGCAGACATCACGGCCAGCCAGGACATCAGCTACAACAGCCGCATTACGCCGAAGTATCCGCCGCAGGCGATCCGCCAACGGCATGAGGGTACGGTGACGCTGCTGATTTTGGTGGGTGTCGATGGCACGCCGAAGGACATCAAGGTCGAACAGTCCAGCGGCTTCCGCGAGCTTGATCGTGCGGCAATTGAAACGGCACAGAAGTGGCGCTTCAATGCTGAAATGAAAAACGGTAAACCGGTTGAAGGTTACGTACGCGTTCCCGTCAACTTCAATCTCAATCAGCTGTAATACCAATTACAGTTACAGTTCACGCTTGACTTCCAAGGGTAGCGTTTATGTTCCAACAGACTCCTGCTCCGTCCAATGCCGCTCCGGCTCTGGGTGGCAACGCCAATGCAATGGCGATGCAACAAATGGGTTTCCACGACCTGCTCACCAACTTCGACTTCCTGGGTTGGATCGTGTTCGTGGTGCTCGTGGTGATGTCGTTCACCTCGTGGTACTTCATCATCGCCAACGCGATTCGCAACTCGATGGTCCGCGGCCGCGCCGACGGCGTGATCAATGGCTTCTGGTCGAATAACTCGACGCAAGACGCCATCCGTGAGCTGGAAGCCCAGCCCAAGGGCGAACCCTTCTCGAAGATCGCTCTCGATGCGGCTTCGGCTGTGGCTCACCACCAGCAGGCTTCCGCCGGCGGTGGTCGCCTTGCCGAATCGCTGAGCCGTTCGGAATTCATCGACCGCGCTCTGCGCCAGGCCGTCGCTCGCGAAAGCCTGCGCCTCGAAGGCGGTATGACACTGCTCGCGACGGTCGGTTCGTCCGCACCGTTCATCGGTCTGCTCGGTACGGTATGGGGCATCTATCACGCCCTGATCCGCATCGCCGCATCCGGTAACGCGTCGATGGAAGCAGTGGCCGGTCCGGTGGGTGAAGCTCTGATCATGACCGCGTTCGGTCTGTTCACCGCTATCCCGGCCGTGCTTGCCTACAACTTCTTCACTCGTTCGAACCGCCTGACCTATGCTCGCTTCGACGAATTCGCGCATGACCTGCACGACTTCTTCGCTACCGGTGCACGCGTCGAAGGCTCTGCTCCGTCTCAGAAGTGAGGGATTGACCCATGGCGATGAGTTCCGGAAACGAATCCGGCTCGCCGATGTCGGAAATCAACGTCACGCCGCTCGTCGACGTGATGTTGGTGCTGCTGATCATCTTCATGATCACGGCACCCCTGATGTCGCACCGGATTACGGTGAAGCTGCCGACGGCAAACCCCAAGACTGCCGATGAAGCGCCGAAGGCTGAGCCGATTGATCTGGCCATCAAGGACGATGGCAGCATGTACCTCAACGACAGCCAGCAGCCGATCACCGATGCCGAGCTGAAGTCTAAATTCTTGGTCTATGCAGCACTGACTCCGCAGCCCGAGCTGCAGATTCGCGCCGCCAAGGACACCGAATTCAGGACGGTCCGCAAGGTGCTTGGTGAAGCCAAGGACTCGGGCATGGTCCACGTCGGTTTCATGACGACCGGCAAGGAGTGACGAGCCATGGCATTTAGTACTGGAAGTGGCAAGGGCCCGATGGCCGACATCAACGTCACGCCGCTCGTCGACGTGATGTTGGTGCTGCTGATCATCTTCATGATCACGGCACCGATCATGACCCACAAGATCAAGATCGACCTGCCGCAGCCGAATCCGAACGTGATTCCACCATCGAATCCGCCGGAGCCGGTGCACTTGAAGATCGACCAGTCGGGTGCGTTCTACTGGAACGATACCCCGGTGGACGAAGCCCAGCTGAAAACGCAGATCGCGGTCATTGCAACCAAGGCTGACGCCGATCAGCCGGAAGTGCAGATCGATGCGGCCGACGAAGTGTCTTACCAGGTGGTCGCCCGCGTGCTGGCCGATGCGAAGAGCTACGGCCTGAACAAGATCGGCTTCACCGATAGTAATGGTCAGTAATAACGGCGGCGATTGAACCGGAGCAATTCAGTCGCCACGTGGCGTTACCCGCAAAAACCCCCGCGTAAGCGGGGGTTTTTGTTTCTACTCGGTCGATGCGTTTATCTGTATAGCCGTCCAAACAAGTGAAGCGATTTAGCGCAATATCTGCAGATAGTTGCGCACCGTGGTGGCGAGTCCTTCGTAAAGCGCCTCACCGATCAACGCATGTCCGATCGACACTTCTGCCAAACCGGGAATGGCGACACGAAACGTCCCAAGATTGGCCTGGCTGAGATCGTGCCCGGCGTTGACGGCCAATCCAGCCTGCTGCGCACGGCGTGCGGTGTCGACGCACAAGGCGAGTTGTTCACCCGCATCACCTTCCGCAAAAGCCTCGGCATAGGGGCCGGTATAGATTTCGACACGCTGAACGCCGATCGCGATGGCGTGCTCGAAACCAGTGGCGCCGGGATCGACAAACAGACTCACACGGCATCCTAAATCGCGCAATTCCGCTACTAACGGACGAAGGCCTTCCGCATCGTTGGCCAAATCAAATCCATGATCGGAAGTAATCTGCCCGTCGCTATCGGGCACCAGCGTGACTTGGGTCGGTCGCACTTCGCGCGCCAGGGCAATCAGGCCTGGATACTCTCCACGTGGCGCAGCGAACGGGTTGCCCTCGATGTTGTATTCCACGCGTCCCCGCAACAGCGCAGCCAGTGTGCGGACATCGCTGGGCCGTACATGCCGCAGGTCGGGGCGTGGATGAACGGTGATGCCGCCACAACCGGCTTCGATGCAGGTCACCGCCGCACGCGAGATATCCGGCTCGTGCCCGCCGCGCGAATTGCGCAGTACTGCGATCTTGTTGAGATTGACGCTAAGCAGGGTCATGGATCGGCAGGAAAATAGCTCGTGGGTCGCACACAGTGCGCCGTTCAAGAGTCGTCGGCAAGTGTCCACAGTTGAATGGCGCGCGGCGGACCGCGCCAGGCCACGCCGGCGGCATAATCCGCACCGACATCGAGGCGATGCAATTGCCACTGCGATGCGTCGTCGCCATCCAGCCAGAGCAGCTCACCAGGAGGTGTCGCGTTCACGTGCAGACGATCGAGACCGAAGGCCAGGCCACGACCTAAAGCCTTCAGCACCGCCTCTTTGCCGGTCCAAAGTTCCAGAAAGGCATGTTCGCGCCGTTTCTCTTCCAGCATGGACAATGCTGCGGTTTCGCTGCCATGAAAAAAGCGCTCGGCCAGTGCCATGGCACGAGGCCGCGGCCGAATGCGTTCGATGTCGATGCCCGGCCTGACGTCGCGCGCGACGGCGATCAACGCCCTATCCACGCTATGTGACCAGTTGAATTGCAAAAGCTGGTTCCAGGGCGATACAAGTTCAGGTCGCCCATGCTCGTCATCGACGAAAGCGACGGCATCCACCGGCAGACCCAGATAAACACCTAGCAACGCACGCAAGGGTTCACGCAACAGCGCGCGACGATACGCGAGTTGCCATACATGGATACTCTCGTTGCCCAAGCCTGCGGCAATACTCGCGATGTCGTGGCCGAGGGTGGTTCGCATTCCTAGATGCTGCCGGAATGCCACTGCCGGTTACAAGCGCAGCGGCGTTCCGATGGTGATGTCCGATATCAGCGGATCAGACGTTCTTCGACCAGGTTCTTCACCACGCCCGGATCGGCGAGCGTTGAAATGTCGCCAAGCTGATCTGGCTGGTTCTCGCCGATCTTGCGCAGAATGCGGCGCATGATCTTGCCCGAGCGCGTCTTCGGAAGACCCGGCGCCCACTGGATGTAATCGGGCGTGGCGATCGGGCCGATCTCCTTGCGCACCCACGCGACCAGCTCCTTGCGCAAATCGTCGCTGCCCTGTTCGCCGACGACGAGCGTGACGTACGCATAAATGCCCTGGCCCTTGATCTCGTGCGGGCAACCCACCACCGCCGCCTCGGCCACCTTGGGATGCGAGACGAGTGCGCTTTCCACTTCGGCGGTGCCGATGCGATGGCCCGAGACGTTGATGACGTCATCCACGCGACCCGTGATCCAGTAATAACCGTCCTCATCGCGACGAACGCCGTCGCCCGTGAAGTAGTTGCCCGGATACGCCTTGAAATACGTGTCGATGAAACGCTGATGATCGCCGTAAACCGTGCGCATCTGGCCGGGCCAGGAATCGGCGATCAGCAAATTGCCTTCGGCTGGGCCGTCGAGCACCGCGCCGCCGGCGTCGACCACCGCGGGTTTGATGCCGAAGAACGGCAACGTGGCCGAGCCCGGTTTGGTGGCGATGGCGCCCGCGAGCGGCGTGATGAGAATGCCGCCGGTCTCCGTTTGCCACCATGTGTCCACGATCGGGCAACGTTCGTCGCCCACCACGCGGTGATACCACTCCCAGGCTTCCGGATTGATCGGTTCGCCCACCGAACCCAACAGGCGAAGGCTGGCGCGCGAACACTTCTTCACCGGGGCCTCGCCTTCGCGCATCAGTGCGCGAATCGCGGTCGGCGCGGTGTAGAACAAGCTCACCTTGTGCTTGTCCACGACCTGCCAGAACCGGCTGAAATCCGGGTAGTTGGGCACGCCGTCGAACATTACGGTCGTTGCGCCATTGGCGAGCGGCCCGTAGACCACATAGCTGTGACCGGTCACCCAGCCCACATCGGCCGTGCACCAGTACACATCGTCCTCACGCAGATCGAACACCATTTCGTGCGTAAGGCTGGCGTAGACGAGATAACCGCCGGATGTATGCAAGACACCTTTCGGCTTGCCGGTCGAGCCGGAGGTGTAGAGAATGAACAGCGGATGCTCGGCCTCCAGCGGCTCCGGCGGACAATCGGCCGATTGCCCTTCCATCAGCGCGTGGTAATAACGATCGCGCGGCGATTGCATCGGCACCGCCGAGCCGGTGCGACGCACGACCACCACCGTCTCCACGCTGTTCGTGCCGGGACGCTCAAGCGCCGCGTCCACATTCGTCTTCAGCGGAATCTTCTTGCCGCCACGCACGCCCTCGTCGGCGGTCACCACCAGCTTGGCGGCGGAATCGGCGATGCGGCCCGCCAACGAATCCGGTGAAAATCCGCCGAACACCACCGAATGAACCGCACCGATGCGCGCGCACGCCAGCATGGCGACGGCTGCCTCAGGCACCATGGGCATGTAGATCGCCACGCGATCACCCTTGCTCACACCCAGATGCTTGAGCGTGTTGGCGAACTTGCAAACTTCCGCGTGCAGTTCACGATAACTGATGCGCCGCGACTCGTTCGGATCATCGCCCTCGAAGATGATGGCCGTCTTGTCGCCGCGCGTGGCCAGGTGGCGATCCAGACAGTTGGCCGACACGTTGAGCTGGCCATCGTCGTACCAGCGGATGTGCAGGTCCTTCGGATCGAAGGAAACGTCGCGGATGCGAGTGGGCTTCTTGATCCACTCGAGTCGTTCGCCGATGCGCCCCCAAAAACCCTCGGGATCTTTCACGGACTCGGCGTAGAGCCGTTCGTAATCGTCTTTGCGCAGACGTGCCTTGGCGGCGAACGCGGGATCAACCGGATAGATCTTGGACATGTTTGCCTCCTGCTCACCGGTTCGCCGGGAGCGCACTCAGTGGAAACCGCGCGACATCTGCGTTGCTGGCGTCGGCCATCAACGTTCGAGTGTAGCGTTTAGGTGGCTAAACCGCCAAAGTTGCAGTGCAGCATCATGCCTGGGGAGGCTTGTTGGAATCGTGTGAATGACGCATCAGCTCGACCCGCAAGTCGGGCTGCGCGTTTGCTTCGATGCGTGCCTGCGCGAAGGCCAGGGTCGTGGCGATCGCGCCGATGATGCCAAGCAGCAACCACACCATCATCGCACCGGCGCCATGGCGTGTGAAGCACAGTCCCCATGACAGCAAGGTTGCAATCAGCCATAACCAACGCATGACGAGCCCCTCTCTCCAACGCGCGCTCGGGACATCATACCCTCGCGCTGCGCGCGGAAATGCGATGTCTTGCACCGGCCCGATGCCGTGCTGCCCTTAATATAAAGAGCGACCAAGCGGCGCCGGAGAAGCAGATCGATGGCTGATCAGATTTCGTCCACATCCTTCTGGCGGCGGTTGTGGGCCGGCGTCCTCAAGGGCGTCGAATGGCTCGCCATCGTGCTGGATCATGCCAAACCGATCCGCGTGTCGCTGCTGGTGCTGGCGTTCGCCACCGTGGTGATCAGCAACGTCGACCAGGCCACGGAGCTCTTCCTGATTGCGATGTGGGCGGATCCCAGCGGCACCCGCTACGTTTCTCTGCTGGCTACCGCCGCGATGACGGGTATGGCGGTCTGGTATACCGCCTACAACGCCTATCGACTGACCTACCCACGCTGGCCGGCGCTGCAGGATCCACGCGCCGCGCCGCTGCGCCGATGGATTCCGAAAGTGCTGGGCGCCGCCGTGCCCATGCTGCTGCTATTGGGCTATGCGCTGGCGCTGCGCGACACTCCCCAAGCCACCTGCAGCACCATCGAACAGTGCCACCGCCGCGACCTGCGCGCCGCGGGCCTTCTTATCGAAGCCGTCGTGATGATCGTGCTGTTCATCGGGCATCAATGGGTCGTGAAGGCGCGTCTGGTTGCCGCCGGCTATCCAAGAACCGCAGCCGTCGAGCCACGAGCGCAGTCCATCACCGTACTCGGCACGGTGCCATTGAGTATCTTCATTGCGGTCCTGATCCTCAACGTGCTGATCACGGGGCTCGTGGTGGTCCAGCCACGTCAGTTCGACGGCATGGGTTCGCTGGCGGTGCTGCTGATCACAAGTAGCTTCTTCTGCATGAGCGGCGGATTTCTGTGCATGCTCGCCGACCGCCGCGGTTTGCCGCTGATCAGTCTCCTGATGCTGACGGCCGCGGCGCTCCACGCACTGCATCTGAACGACAACCATCGCGTACGCCAATATCCGTCGATGAGCACGCACCAACGCCCCGCCGCATCGTCGCCGGACCATCGCCCGGATTTCGACGCCTATGCGCGCGCATGGCTGGATAGCCGTTGCGTACCGCAACGCGCCTGCCCCGTCATTGTGGTATCGACCGAGGGAGGCGGCCTGCGCAGCGCAGCGTGGACCGCGATGGTGTTGAGCCAATTCACAGCGATGATCGATCAGTCGTCGCCGCCGAACGGCAGTGAGCCGCTGTTCGAGCGTTATCTGTTTGCGGGAAGTGGCGTTTCCGGCGGAAGCCTTGGGCTGGCAACTTATGTGACGAGCCTGCAGGTCGAGCCGCGCACGGGCCTATCCGCGCAAGTACGCAGCAAAAACATCCTGAACCATGATTTCCTCGCCCCGGTGATGGCCAATGCGTGGTTTGTCGACTTCACGCAACGCTGGCTGCCCGGCGCCCTGTTCGACGACCGCGGACGCGCACTGACGCGTGCATGGGAACAAGCGGCACAGGCAGAGGCGATCACTTCATGGTCGCAACCCTTTGCAAGCTTGTATGAACATCCGGATGGCAGCGTGAACATCGACGTGCCGGCACTGTTCTTCAACAGCACCACCGTGGGCCAGGGATGGCGCTTCGTGCAGGACCCGTTCCGGCCGTTTACGAGCAGTCCGTGGACCACGGCCTACGACGGTTCGCGTTGGCTCGATCCCCGCGCGCCACTCAGCGAGACGATCCTCAACAGTGCACGATTCACCTACCTGAGCCCAGCCGGCACACTGCAGACGGCCACCTCGTCCAACGCCCCTTCACCGCCACTGCCCACATTACAACTCGTCGACGGAGGCTATTTCGAAAACTCCGGTACGACAACATTGCGTGAGATCATGCAACGCCTGCGTACGATCGCAGCACAGCAGAACCAGCCGCTGCGCTTCATCGTGCTACATATCAGCAACGATCCGAGCCTGCACGATTTCGTCGATGAGCACGATCCGAATCGGCCACTACCACTGTACTCGGCCGCATGCCCTCGCGTGCCGCGTCCCACCGAACGCGCAAGCTACGGCGACGTGACGGCACCGGCGGTGGCATTGCTGGATACGAGAGAAGCTCGCGGCGAATTCGCCCGTGCCGAATTGCTTTCGTCGCTCCATATCGATGCGGGCACTACCGATGCCGGCGATGTGCTTTGGCATATGCGTCTGTGCCCGGGGAACTATCCGCTTCCGCTCGGCTGGACCATTTCGCCGCCCGTCTTTGACGAAATGCGGCGGCAGCTCGAAAAAAACTATCCATTGCCTGCCATGGCAACCTGGCTCGACCAACAACTGCGCGATGCCGCACAACCGTGAGTGTCGCACCGGTTGAGATCGCCGGCGCGCATGATGGCCCGATGGCTGAGCAGACCAACGCAATCAAAGGCCGCGGCGCCGCGGCCAATCCCGAAGGGCGCTTCGAGACCATCCGGCATCACGCCGAAGACGACGGCTGGCAGCAGGCCGTGTTGGATGAAGACGCGCCGCGTCCGCGCACGGAAGTCACCGAGGAATGCGCACGCAGCGTCATCACGCATAACGACTCGCCCGATATCTATTTCAGCCAGGCGATGAATCCATATCGTGGCTGCGAACATGGCTGCATCTATTGCTTCGCCAGGCCGACGCATAGCTATCTCAATCTTTCGCCGGGTCTGGATTTCGAAACGAAGTTGCGCGCCAAGAGCAACTTCGCCGAAGTATTGCGCGCGGACCTGGCAAAACCGAGCTACGTGGTCAGTCCGATCAACATCGGCAGCAACACCGATCCTTATCAGCCGATCGAAAAGCGATGGCGCCTGACGCGTGCCGCGCTGGAGGTGCTTGCCGAATGCCATCACCCTTGCACCATCGTTACCAAGAACGCACTGGTAGAACGCGATCTGGACATTCTTGCGCCGATGGCGCGCGACCGGCTGGTGCAGGTCTTCGTATCCGTGAATTCGCTGGACAACCATCTGGCAGCGAAACTCGAACCACGGGCCAGCGCGCCGCACCGGCGCGTAAAGACGATCCGCACCTTGGCTGAAGCGGGCGTGCCGGTGGGCGTGCTGGTGGCGCCGATCATTCCCGCGCTGAATGATCGCGACATGGAAGCAGTGATCGAACAGGCCGCGGAGGCAGGCGCTTCTTGCGCCGGATATACCGTGCTGCGTCTACCGTTCGAATTGAAAGCGCTGTTTCGCGAATGGCTCACGCTGCATGCACCACAACGCGCTGATCACGTCATGAGCCTCGTGCAGCAGATGAACAAGGGGCGCGATTACGACAGCAACTTCGCTACGCGCATGCGTGGGCAGGGTGTCTTCGCGGAGCTGCTCCGCCGTCGTTTCGAGATTGCGTGCCGGCGATATCATCTCGGCCGCGCACGCGAACTGGTGCTGGATACCTCGCGCTTCGTGCCGCCGCGCAAGTTATCGCCACAAGGTGAGCTGTTTTAGCTTTCCATCATCGCCTGGTGCGGAAACATCAGTCGTCATTCCGGCCTTGGCCGGAATGACGACGAGGCAAGGACACGCACTATTCGCTAGGCGGCAGATACCTCTCGAACCAGTTCAACGCACGCTGCAGAACATCGCGCTGGTTCGCCGGGTTGTAGAAGTGATGTCCTTCGTTCGGATACACCACGAGCGACGTCGGCACATTCAGCGCACGCAAGGCATGCCAGTATTCAAAAGACTGCGGTGCAGGACATTCCGCATCGCGTTCGCCGACGACGATCAGCGTGGGTGTTTTGACATGCTTGATGAAGTTGATCGCCGAACTCTTGGCATACACGGCGGGATCGTCATACACGGATGCGCCGAAGAACGGAATCATCCACTGGTCGATCAGGTTCTGTCCGTAATAGCTCTGCCAGTTGGCGATGCCTGCACCGGCGACCACGGCACGGAAGCGTTGCGTCTGTGTCGGCGCGAACATGCTCATGAAACCACCATAGCTCCAGCCGGTCAGGCCGAGGCGATGATCGTCGACCGGCACCATCTTCTCCACCGCATCCACGCCCGCAAGCGTGTCGCGCAGATCGCCGTAACCGAAATCCTTGCGGTTGGCCTGCACGAACGCCTCGCCTTCGCCGAAGCTGCCGCGCGGGTTGGTCATGAAGACGAAATAGCCGAGCGTGGAAAACGGCGCTGCGCCGTAACCTACCGACGGCCAATGCGGAATGTCTGCTGCCGACGGACCGCCATGTACATTGACGATCATCGGATAGTGCTTGCTCGGGTCGTAGTTGGCCGGATAAAGCAGCCAACCCTGCACATGGAAACCTTCGTTGTTCCACTCTACCGAACGAGCCTTGCCCCAGCTCGGTTTCTGATCGGCGTTGATCGCGGTGACGGCCTTCGGCATCTGGTTGTCGACGGCTCCGGCATAAACTTCCGGCGCCACGTCGAAAGACGACTGATCAAAGGCGACCTGCTTGTGATCGGCGGAGAACGAGAGCGCCAACAACGCGGTACCGTCGCTGACGAAACCCGGCGCGACGAACAACACGCGCTGCTGCTGCGCGCTGTCGGCGTGTACGGCGTATTCGGCCAGCTCTGCCTTGCCGTTGTCGACCTGCATCACCAGCATCGATTGCGGCGAACTCCAGCTCAGCCACGACGGCGTGACATGGATGCCGGGCGTGAGATTCACGGGCGCGCCACCACTGGCCGAAACGCTGTAGATATCGCCGCCGGTGGAACCCTGGTCGCTCATCAGGCCACCGATGAAGGCGATGCGCGAACCATCCGGCGACCAGCGTGGCAACGCGATCTGCAAGCCATGCAATGGGCCGCTCACGGTGTGTGGATCGACAAGTGCGGTACGCGTCGCACCCGGTTGCACTGCCTGCACATACAGCTGCGCAATCCACCAGTTGTTATCACCCGGAGCCGGCGCGGCGACGTAAGCGACGCGCTGGCTGTCCGGCGCCCAGCTGAATTCGTAAACGTAGCTGTCCGCGGGCGTGACCTCTTGCGGGGTGCCGCCTTGCGCGGGCAGCGTGGCGACACGCTGCACCTCGATACCTTCCACGCCGATCTCGCCCGTCTGCGGTTTCGCGGCCGCCAATGCACTGGCGCGTCGCGTTGCGCCTTCCACGTAAAGGAACGCCAGCGTCTTGCCGTCGGCCGACCAGCTCAGGGCATGCGCGTAGCCATTGAGGCTCGACAGGTGCACGGGTTTGTCTTGCGATTGCGTGTCGAGCACATAGATGTCCGGCTGCTTGCTGCCGCCCATCCCCGTGCGCGAACTGGCGCAATTGGAGAAAAACGCCAGATGTCGCGAATCCGGTGCCCAGGCCAGGCCGTTCTCGCTGCATGCGCCCGGCTTGCTGGCCAGCCCGACGCTGTGCGCCTGCTGACCGTTGGCGTCGGCCAGCACGATGCCGGGCTTGCCGTTGGTCTCGACCACCCACGCGAGCTGATGGCCATCCGGCGAAAGCGCTACCTCGCCGATGTCGCGGACTTTGCCGAGCTGGGTAAGCAGGGCATCGATGCGCGGATCAGTCGCGCGGTGCGTATCGGCGACGGCAAGTGGGGAAACAAGGGCTGCCAGCAACGGCAGCAACAGGCGGGCGGGTTTGAGCATGGCAGTGATTTCCGCAAATTACCGGGGAAATCCCTACGCTAGCAGCTGATGCCCGCGCTGCCCATGTGCAGGACGGCACCTTACCCCGCGAGCGCGCTCAATTCGGCAGAAACGGGTGCGGGCGCCGCTGCAAGCCGCGCCAGCCACGCTGACCGATCCAAGCCAGAGCGCCGATCAGAACGACCCACGCAGCCATGAGCATGATGCGTGGAAGCATGCCGACGACCGGCGCGGCGCTGAAAAACGGCATGCAGACATTGTCGAATCCGATCAGGGTAAAGCAGGCCGCCGCGACCGCAGCCACGCTCCCTATCGGTAGCGAACGCCCGCCGACATACGCCAGCGCGAACGCCGCTACGAAGCCGCTGCCGGCAACCTGGCCGAGCAGCAGAATGCAAAGACTTGCGCTGTCCACATGTTTCGCGAATGCCGTCAGCACCAGCACCACGGTGAGGACGAACTGGATGCCAAGTACGCGTCCCAGACTCGCACCCAACAGATGCCGGATGAGGACGGAACCCCGACCCAATCCCGGCAAAAGCGCGAGCAGCGGCAGCTCCGCATTCGTCTTGCTCCAGCGCTGATGCAGCAGCAGCACGACAACCAGACTCAAGCCTGCACCGCCGAATCCGCCCAGCCACACCCAGGCACCCAACGTCAGCGAATGCTCCAGTGCGATGAAAACGCGCAGGACACGATATCCATAGGCGATCTTCAGCAGCATGATCACTGCAGCCAACGGCACGAGCACGACGAACCATTGCCGGCAAATGCTTCCCCACGTCTTGGGCAATAACCATCCGCCGAGCGCAATGCGCAGACTGTGCCGCGGATAGGTTGGCCCGCTCTTGCGCAACTCGGCGACAGGCTGCATCCACTGCGGTTGCGATCGGATCTGCCGCGCGACGTCGTAGGAACGACCCCAGTTGCTCCAGCCACTCCAACCGACCTGGGTGGTGCCGCGCGTGTACAGCACCATCGGTTTGGCGAAGCTTCCTCGATAGGGATCCGCGGCGCGCACGTGATGCCACCAGCAAACACGGCAGATGACGATCAAGAACGCGACGATGGCCCAAATGATCTCCAGCCCCGGGACGCTCAAGTCCGGGAGAGCAACATACTGCCTCAGCAGGCTGATCAACAGCGGCGACAACCCCATGACGACGGCGAAATAGCGCGGCAGCAGGCCCAGGCTGAGCCCAAGCATCAACCCCAATGTCGCGACAGCCACGACCGTCGCCACATTGACGCCCACCACACCAAGAACGGTGGACGGTGCGGCTACAAGCACGGCGCCGTAGAAAACCAATCCAGCCATGATGGAGCGCTGCATCCGCGGCACGCGCATTTGCCGCGCATCGATAGCCATCAGAAGAAACGGCGACAACAACAGCATGCCAACGAAGAACTCTCCGTAGCCGATCGTTACGGCAGCTCCCAGCGATGCATTCGGCGTATGCCAGTGCACTGCTATGTACACCGCCCCGGCGAGCAACGCCGCCAGAATGCCAAGCATGATTCGGCGCATCCCCGGCACCGTGGTGCGCCAAGGCATCAGCAGCATCGGCATCGCGTTCATTCGGCGATCTCCACGAACAGATCTTCCAGGCCAAGCGCATCAATGCGCGCACCGGGAAGCGTGGCCGCTTCCGGCCAGTGGCCTTGCGCATCGCGCTCGACAATCAGGCTGAGGCTGCCGTCTTCATTGCGGCGCTTGCTGAGGCTTTGCGCAGGCGCCGCAGCCGTCATCTTCGCGGGGATCCACAAGCGACCGTAGCGCTCCTTGGTGTCGTCCACACCACAACGCAGCAGCAGTTTGCCGTTGTGCAGAAACGCGACTTCCGACGCGACGCGTTCCAGATCCGACACGATGTGCGTCGAAAACAACACCGTCGTCCCCGACTCGCCGGCGCGCAGCGCCAGCTCGCGCAACAGTTCGCGACGCGCGACGGGATCGAGCGCAGCCGCCGGTTCGTCCAGCACCAGCACCAGCAATTGCGGTTGCGATGCAAGCGCGCGAATCAGATCCACGCGCTGGCGTTCGCCCGGCGACAGTTTGGCCAGCAGCTTGTTGGGTTGAATCTTCCAGCGTTCCAGCATCGTTTTCGCAAAGGGCGCATCCCAGCGCGGATAGAAACGCCCCACGAAATCGAGCATTTGCGCTGCCGTCAGCCACGCCAGAGCTTCCGGCTGCTGCGGCACGTAAGCGATGCGCGACTTTGCACTGTCGCTGAGCTTCAGCGCAGGCTCGCCGAACACGAAGGCGGAACCGGACAGCGGCTCGAGCAGGCCGAGCATGGCGCGGATCAGCGTGGACTTGCCTGCACCGTTGCGGCCGATCAAGCCGAGCACGCTGCCGGGCGTGAGTCCGAGATCCACCCCGTCAAGCACGTTTTGGCCTTCGTAGCCGTGCACGAGCTGCCGCGCGACCAGCGGCGCATCGAGGGTGTTGGTGACTTCCTGAAGTACGGCGTTCATTCAATCCCCCAGCAGTTTGGCCAGCCGGCGCAAGACGGGGTCGGCGGGCAGTTCCAGTTCGTTGACGTGGCGCGCGAGTTCCTGCAGTTGCGCTTCGAGCAGTGCCAGGCGCTGGCTTTCGCTCTGGATCGGCTTGCGCGTCGCCGCCACCACCATCCCCTTGCCGCGCATGCGTTCGAGCAGGCCCTCGGCTTCGGCCATGCCGTAGGCGCGCGAGACGGTCATCGGGTTGATCGCATGGAAACCCGCCACGTCGCGCACCGACGGCAGCAGTTCCCCGGCCAGCAGCTGCCCGCTGGCGATCAGCCGGCGCAGCTGCTCGACGATCTGCCGATAGATCGGCTCGGGCGCGTTCGGTTGAATGGTGAGTAGTGAGGCATCCATGTGTATTAATACAACAATACACTAGCTCCAAAGTCAAGCATGACCTGCGGGAGGGTCTCGTTATCGGGAACCGGTAACCTGCATCCCTTACAATCCGCCCATGAAAATCGCCTCATGGAATGTGAATTCGCTGAAAGTGCGCATCCCGCACCTCACGCAATGGCTGGCCGACGCACAACCGGACGTGGTGGCGCTGCAGGAAACCAAGCTCGAAGACGCGAAATTCCCCGTCGATGAACTGACCGCGGCCGGTTACCACGCGGTGTACTCCGGGCAGAAGACCTACAACGGCGTGGCGATCCTGGCGCGCAACAACGGCGAGCTGAAGTTCGACGATGTCGTGACCGATATCCCCGGCCTGGACGATCCGCAGCGGCGCATCCTGGCCGCCACCGTCGGCGGCGTGCGCGTGGTCGATCTCTACGTGGTCAACGGCAAGGCCGTGGGCGACGAAAAGTACGAATACAAGCTGCATTGGCTGGAGCGGGTGCGCGCGTTCCTGGAACAGGAAATCAAGCGCCATCCCAGGCTCGTAGTGCTGGGCGACTTCAACATCGCGCCGGACAGCCGCGACGTCTACGACCCGGACAGCTGGGGCGAGGAAGTCCTGTGTTCGCCACCCGAGCGGGCGGCTTTGAAGGACATCACGGAACTGGGCCTAAACGATAGCTTTCGGATGTTTGAACAGGATGGCGGCCATTACAGTTGGTGGGACTACCGGCAAGGTGCGTTCCGGCGCAACATGGGGTTGCGCATCGACTTGATCCTGCTGGGCGATGCCCTGAAATCGTCGGTAAAGGCCGCTGCCATCGACCGCGAACCGCGCCGCTGGGAGCGACCCTCCGACCACACCCCGGTCACCGTGGACCTGGATATCTGATGACGACAAGCAATACCAAGACCGATTGGCCCAGTTCGCTCAACGACAGCGAGCTGGACGAGCTGGACGCCTACCTGCGCGCGCACGCCCAGGAAGGACATTTGCTGCTCGACGGCGTGCACGGCCTGCTCTCCGCCATCGCGGTAGGGCCCATGCGCGTGCTGCCCGACGAATGGCTGCCCGAAGTGCTGCACGAACCCTTCGCCGACGAAAACGAAGGCAACCGCGTGCTGGCGCTGCTGGCCAAACTCAACGATTCCATCAGCGCCGAACTCGACGTCGACGCCTACGAGCCGATCCTCGGCGAAGTGGATACCGAAGCCGGCCCCGCGCTGTCGGCGGCGGGCTGGTGCGAAGGTTTCAGCCGCGGTATCGATCTGCGCGCAGTGCTGTGGGAAAAGCGCCTTGCCGACGATCCGCCGCTGATGGAAATGCTGGGCCCCGTGATGGCTCTCGCCGTCGACGAAGGCATCCTCAGCGCCGAAGCGGAATTCGAAAAGCTCAGCGAAGACGAGTACGACGATTGCCTCGCGCAGCTGCCCGCCGTGCTCTCGGCGGTGAACCACTACTGGTTCCAGCATCCGGCCACGGAGGCCGAACTCGACGCGCTCAATCATGAGAGCGAGACGAAGAACGAACAGCCGCCGCCGCCGCGCCAGCGCAGCGGGCATTGGGTGCATTAGCAAACCGGGAAACAGTCCGTTCGTATCGCCCTACTTGGGCGATACGCGTCGCGCAACCATCATGGGCGCCAGTTCTCTTTCACTGGAGCCAAGCCATGACCGAGCGCAGCATCCTTCGCCGCATTCGCGGCACCGACACCTCCGACGGCGCGGGCGTCAAGCTCAAGCGCATCATCGGCCAGCCGGGTCTGGACATGGTCGATCCCTTCCTGCTGCTGGACGAATTCCGTTCCGACCAGGCAGGCGACTACATCGCCGGTTTTCCGGAACACCCGCATCGCGGCTTCGAAACGGTGACCTACATGCTCGCCGGCCACATGCAGCATGGCGACAACAAGGGCAACCGTGGCGATCTCGCGCCCGGCAGCGTGCAATGGATGACCGCTGGCCGCGGCATCCTGCATTCGGAAATGCCGCAGCAGGAAAACGGCCTGATGTGGGGCTTCCAGCTGTGGGTGAACCTGCCGGCCAAGGACAAGATGACCGAGCCGCGCTACCAGGACATCGCTCCCGATCGCATTCCGGTGGTCCATCCGGCCAACGGGGTGACCGTCAAGGTCATTGCCGGCACGCTGGGTGACGCTACGGGTCCGGTTTCGGGCATCGTGACCGCGCCCGTCTACCTCGATATTGCCGTCGAACCCGGCGCGGGCCTGGAAATTCCCTTGCCCGAAGGCCACCACGCTTTCGCTTACGTGTTCGATGGAAGCGATGCCCAAGTCGCCGGCGAGAAGCTTCTGCGCAGCGAATTGGCCGTCCTCTCCAAGGGCACCAGCGTGCGCGTCACGGGTCGCGAGACCCCAGCCCGTGTGCTTCTGGTGGCCGGTCAGCCACTACATGAGCCGGTCACGCGCTATGGACCGTTCGTGATGAACACCCCGGAGCAGATCCACGAAGCCATCGCCGATTTCCGCGCCGGCAAGTTCTAAGCCGTTTCCCGACCTCGCACTTCAGCTAACCCCTCGCCCTGCCGATAGAAATACCGGCGGGGCGATGTGTTTTGGGGTACCGGCTGGCACGGACGATGCTTCGAATTTGTCAGCAAATCGTTAGTGCTTAATCGTTGCGAAACCGCTGGTTCTGCCGTTAAATTAGGATTAATCCATGGGCCTTCATGGGCCTGTAGAATAAAGCCTCGTGAAAATTTCAGAAAGCCAACCTAACTAGCTGTTTTAAAAGAACATGACCCTCCTGACGACCACTTTCCTCCTTGCAGTACTCGCCCTGGTGGCGGCTGCGGTGAAGCGTGTGCCGGCAGGACAGGTTCACAGCGTGTATCGCCACGGAAAGCCGGTACGCCTGCTGCAGCCCGGCACCCATGTCGTGCTGCCGCTGCTGGATCGCGTCGGGCATCGCATCGATCTGGGTGGCCGCATGCTGCGCTTCGATGCGTCCTCGGCCGTCACGCAGCCGCTGCTGGGCACGGTGTACTGGCAGGTGCTCGAACCCGAGCGCGCCGATGCCGTGATCGAGCAGGCCGACCAGCTGATCCGCGATGGCGTGATAAGCGCCCTGCACGCCGATACAGATGCCGCCCGTGACGAGCGCCGTGAAGTGGCCGCACGTCTGAAGTGCAACCTCAACAAGCATCTGCGCGAACGCGGCGTGATGGTGACGCGCGTGGAGCTGGAAGCCGCTTGATTCACAGGAAACTGGCCAGGTCGCCCTAAAAGAAGCACCGGCACAGGGGAATCCTGAAAGTATCGACCCGCTACGGCGGGTCTTCTTTTTTCCGGCGCTGGCGCCCGACGCAATCGATCCGGATACTGACCGACCACCGCCTCCATGGAATGCCAATGACTGCCCGCGCCGCCCTGCAAACCAAGCTCGAACAGGGCATCGATGCGCTCGGTCTGCAGCTGCCTTCCGATGCGGTGGGCCGCCTGCTCGATTACCTCGCGTTGCTGGGGCGCTGGAACGCGGCGTACAACCTCACCGCCATCCGCGATCCGGACGAGATGGTGATACGCCATCTGCTCGATTCGCTCGCCGTGCTGCCGTATGTGCAAGGCGACACGCTGGCCGACCTCGGCACCGGTCCCGGTCTCCCCGGCATTCCGCTGGCCATCGCCGCACCCGGGCGGCGCGTGCTGCTGGTCGATTCCAACGGCAAAAAGGTGCGCTTCCTGCGCGAGGCGATCCGCTCGCTGAAGCTGGAAGGCGTGCAGGCCGTGCAATCGCGCGTGGAAGACGTGGAAGGCCAGTTCGACTGCGTCACCGCGCGCGCCTTCGCCAGCCTGGCCGACATGCTCACGTGGGGCGGGCACCTGCTGGCGCCCCAGGGCATCTGGCTGGCGATGAAGGGTAAAACGCCCGACGATGAACTGCCCGGCGTCCCGTCCGCATTCCAGGTCCGCTCGATTCACGCCCTGACCGTGCCCGGATTGGGGGCGGCGGAGCGTCATCTCATCGTGCTCGGCCGGGCGGGCTGCTAATCTAGCCGTCCTTTCGAACACGCACGGTACCGGACGAGACATGGCCCGTATCATCGCTGTCGCCAACCAGAAAGGTGGCGTCGGCAAAACCACTACTGCTGTCAATCTCGCCGCGGCGCTCGCTGCGGCGAAGCGCAAAGTGCTGCTGGTCGATCTCGATCCGCAGGGCAACGCGACCATGGCATCGGGCGTGAACAAACACGAGGCATCGCCCAGCGGCTGCGAAGTGCTGCTCGGCGAAGCGCCCATCGGCGAGGCCATCGTCAGCACCGAAGCGCACTACGACCTGCTGCCCGGCAACGGCGATCTCACCGCCGCGGAACTGAAGTTGATGGATGCGCTCGCGCGCGAAAATCGATTGAAGGAACAGCTGGCGAAAGTCGCCGACAAGTACGACACCATCCTGGTCGACTGTCCGCCCACGCTGCATCTGCTCACCGTCAACGCACTCACCGCCGCCACCAGCCTGCTGATTCCCGTGCAGTGCGAATACTTCGCGCTGGAAGGCCTTTCCAGTTTGCTCGACACGGTGAAAGCGGTGCGCCAGCATTTGAATCCGCAGCTGGAAATCGAAGGCCTGCTGCGCACCATGTACGACGTGCGCAACAACCTCGGCAACGAAGTGTCCGCGCAGCTCACGCAGCATTTCGGCGACAAGGTGCTGCGCTCGATCATTCCGCGCAACGTGCGCCTGGCCGAAGCACCCAGCCACGGTCAGCCCATCCATCTCTACGACCGCAGCTCGCGCGGCGCCATCGCCTACATCGGACTCGCCGGCGAAATCATTCGCCGCGAGCGCGGCTCGCAGGCCGCCGTGGCCGCCTTGCACGCGATGCACGGCGACACGCCCGAGGCATCGATGGAAGCCTCGGCACATATTGATCAGGAGTAAGCATGTCGGCTGCTAAGAAGCGTGGATTGGGACGCGGGCTCGATGCCCTGCTCGGCGGCGGAGACACCGGCACGCCGTCGGTGGTCGAACAGGAAGGCGAGCTGCGCACGCTGCCGATCCAGCACATCCAGCCCGGCAAATACCAGCCGCGCCGCCACTGGAACGATGAAGCGCTGGACGAACTGGCCGCCTCGATCCGCGCGCAAGGTTTGATCCAACCGGTGGTCGTTCGCGCCATCGGCAAGAACAGCTACGAGCTGATCGCCGGCGAACGTCGCTGGCGCGCCGCGCAACGCGCGCAGCTCAGCGAGATTCCCGCACTGGTGAAAGACGTGCCGGAAGTCGCCGTGCCGGCGATGGCGCTGATCGAAAACATCCAGCGCCAGGACCTCACGCCGCTGGAAGAAGCCGACGCCATCAAGCGCCTGATCGACGACTTCGACCTCACGCACCAGCAGGCCGCCGACGCCGTGGGCCGCTCGCGCGCGGCCGTCTCCAACATGCTTCGCCTGATCGACCTGCCGGCCTCCATCAAGCGCCTGCTCGACGACAGCAAACTGGAAATGGGCCACGCCCGCTGCCTGCTCACCTTGCCCGAATACCAGGCCGAATCCCTGGCGCTGGAGGCCGCGCGCCACAGCTGGAGCGTGCGCGAACTCGAGGACGCCGCCCGCAAGGCGCAGACCGCGCCCAAGGGCAAGGCCAAGAGCGCGCCGGCGCGCGACCCGAATATCGACGCCCTGGAGCGCGAGCTGGCCGAGCGCTTTGCCACCAAGGTGGAAGTGGCCCATGGCCGCGGCGGCCGCGGCAAGCTGGTCATCCACTACCACAGCAACGACGAGCTGGAAGGCATCCTGGGCAAGATGCGCTGAAACC
>NZ_QRBF01000008.1:0-3829 GCF_003363265.1 Dyella psychrodurans
ACGCTGATGGCACATATCGCTTACAGCGAAGACGACATCACCAACGGCAATGTCGTGCTGAAGATCGGCCGTGCGGATCTCTATTACTACTTTCAGGAGATCAGCGCGCAGATTGGCGCCGCGCTGGATCGGCTAAGCAAGGAAAACTGGACCGACACGCAAAGCCGGATGTGGCAATGACCCAAAGATGAAACGGATGAGCCACTCCTGATTTCACGGACGCCTGAAAGCGAGGATGGGACTTGAAGCTACTTGCCAGCGATGCCGCTCAACGTGGCATGCAACGAGCCGGATCGAACAGACTGAAGCGCACGAAGGTTTTGTTCCAGCTCGGCGATGGTCAGAGGGAAGTAACCGTCCTCTCCCTCTGATTTGAACCATCCGAGCGCACGCTCCCGGCTCACGCGAATACCCGCTTCGTTCAACGCAGACAGAACGTCATCCACGCCCACGTATCCGACTTCACAGGTCAACCGCCATAGCCAATTCATTTTCATGGGATTGACTGCGCGATTGAGCGGCGGCTGCCTATAGTTCATCTTGGAACTCCCCCGTTGGACAGGCCCCTCGTATGCAAAGGCCGTCTGCGCCGAACCGAACGGCCCGTACAGCGACCATGAGCTGGCGTGCCCTGTATGGTAAATCCGTTGCGCGGCTTCGGCTCGACAGCATTATAGGGGTTGCATGCCCCCTGAGATTCGGAATTTTTCCGATTCAGAACCGGCGGCTACGCCTCCAAGCCGTGCCCACCGGACGCGGCTATCGCTGCGGCATACGTGCCGCAAGAATGGCTCCGCCTACGGTTCCCCCACGTTCTTGGAGGCGCGTGGGCCTGTGATGACGCGGGTGGCGGACAACGGAGGATCTTCCCCCCTTTGAATCCGATCCGTCGGGATATTTCGCATCGGTCGTGCGCCTGTTCAAACGGAGCTGATTCGTTTTACCAAGCGGCGCCATTCGCTGAATGTGCCGCATGCAACGCTCGAACAAAAAAACCTCCCGTGCATGCACGGGAGGCTCGGGGCTTGCATGATCACTTGCGATCGGGATCAGTGCTTCTGACGATAGATGGCGCGGCTGTTGTGATTTTCGGAACGGTTGAGGTTGCGCTGTTCCTGCTTGGTCAGGTGGCCGTCGTGCTTGGCCTCGTCCACGCTCTCACGGCGGGCGATGTTGGCATCGTGCGTTTCGTCGCGCGCGGCCTGCTTCTGGGTCATGGTGCCGTTCTTGAGACCGTTGTTGATGCGGTCCTGCTGGTTTTCCAGGCGATTATTCACTTCGTTGACGCGGGGATGACCGGGGACGTCGGTTTGCGCCATCGCCGAGCCGGAGGCGAGTGCTGCACCGATGACGAGACCGATGACGGTAAGAGTCGACTTTGCATTCATGGCAAATTCCTATGTCTGTGAGCGGACGTTACGTTTTGGAATCTGCCGCCTCACCGTTGCTGGAGAAAGCGGCATGCATGCGTCGGGTGGGGTCAACTGTTCTTTTGCGCCTTGCCGATGGTGTCTCCTCCAGCATCCTGCTTCCATCGCGTGCCCCTCACCTTGCGCAATCGCCATGAACGAGCGGCTTTGGCCCGCGTTGACAAGTGTGCAGACAAAAACCGGGGCGATTCAGCTCGCGATTAACTTGACGTCCCGTTCCTGAGAAAACCTGCCACCTAGCTTTCGGCGAACTGACGCCTTCGCTTTATTGCCGGGGTTTTCGCGCATTTGTGCAGCGCACGAAGTTCGTTTGATGGATCGTGCGCATCGCCTTGCCGAACATCTTTTCGACACTAGTTTTTGCACCCCTGTAGGCAAGGCGGCAAGTGACGCGTTAATACCGATGATGTAACGGCTGCTGCGATGGAGCTGCTTCATCGACAAACACAAGGTATTCCCGTGGGGTGCGGAGCAATCGATACGCGCGCCGATGCTGATGATCAGCAGTACTCGCGACAGCGAATTGGATGGGGACTGCCACGGGCGCGCCCAGGCATTCGATGCACTCGGCACCGGCAACTGACGCACAAATGAATCGCAGGGCGCCTGCGCGAAGAAATGGTGCCCCCGATACGATTCGAACGTACGACCTTCCCCTTAGGAGGGGGACGCTCTATCCAACTGAGCTACGGGGGCATGGCTGAAGTGCCTGATGGGCCGCGATTTTGGCATGGATCGCGGGCCAGCGCGATCCGCCGGAAAGGTCCAAGGGAGGTCCGCCTGATAGAATAGGCGTTCCCCCTTTTCAGGGCGCCGCCTGGCGCCACGTTTCAGGAGTACGCATGTCCCACGAAATCCTCAAGGCGCTCGGTCTCACCGGCGAGCAGTCGGGTACCTACCTCGGCAAAGGCGAATGGTCGAAAACCACCAGCGCCGGCACGCTGCAGCCGCTGAATCCGGCGACGGGCGAGGTGATCGGCACCGTGCATGCCACCAGCGCCGCCGACTACGAGACCATCGTCACGCGCGCGCAGGAAGCCTTCAAGGTATGGCGCACCACCCCTGCCCCGCAGCGCGGCGAAGCCGTGCGCCTGTGCGGCGAAGCGCTGCGCAAGCACAAGGATGCGCTGGGTTCGCTGGTCGCGCTGGAAATGGGCAAGATCAAGCCCGAAGGCGACGGCGAAGTGCAGGAGATGATCGACATCGCCGACTTCGCGGTGGGCCAGAGCCGCATGCTCTACGGCTACACGATGCACTCCGAGCGCCCGGGCCACCGCATGTACGAGCAGTACCAGCCGCTGGGCATCGTCGGCATCATCAGCGCGTTCAACTTCCCGGTCGCGGTGTGGGCGTGGAACGCGATGCTCGCCGCCATCTGCGGCGACATCTGCATCTGGAAGCCGTCGCCGAAGACGCCGCTGTCGGCCATTGCCACGATGAAGATCTGCAATGAAGCGCTGAAGGCCGCCGGCTATCCGGACCTGTTCTTCCTGTTCAACGATGCGGGCACCGATCTTTCGCAGGCGTTCGTGGACGACAAGCGCATTCCGCTGATCAGCTTCACCGGCTCCACCAAGGTGGGCCGCATGGTGGGCGAGCGCGTGGCGCATCGCATGGGCCGCTCGCTGCTGGAACTGGGCGGCAATAACGCGATCATCGTGGACGAAAGCGCGGATCTGAAGCTGGCGATTCCGGCCATCGTGTTCGGCGCCGTCGGCACCGCCGGTCAGCGCTGCACCACCACGCGCCGCCTGTTCGTGCACGAATCGATCATCAACGAAGTCACCGACACGCTGATTGCCGCGTACAAGCAGGTGGAAGGCAAGATCGGCGATCCCACCCTTCCCACCACGCTGATGGGCCCGCTCAACAGCAAGGAAGCCGTGAGCGCCTATCTTGCCGCGATCGAGAAGGCCAAGGCCAGCGGCGGCACGGTGCGCACCGGCGGTGCCGCACTCACCGATCGCAAGGGCAACTTCGTGCTGCCCGCCATCGTCACCGGTTTGAAGAACAGCGACGAGGTGGTACAGACGGAAACCTTCGCGCCGATCCTCTACGTGATGCCGTTCAAGACGCTGGACGAAGCCATCGCGCTGCAGAACAGCGTGCCGCAGGGCCTGTCGTCGTCGATCTTCACCACGAACCTGAAAGCGGCCGAGCAGTATCTGTCGGCGGCCGGTTCGGATTGCGGTATCGCCAACGTCAACATCGGTACGTCGGGTGCCGAGATTGGCGGCGCGTTCGGCGGCGAGAAGGAAACCGGCGGCGGCCGCGAATCCGGCTCGGATGCGTGGAAGGTCTACATGCGTCGCCAGACCAACACCATCAACTACTCCAACGCGCTGCCGCTGGCTCAGGGCATCAAGTTCGATCTGTAAGCGCATGACTCCCTCTCCCCT
>NZ_QRBF01000008.1:4023-208091 GCF_003363265.1 Dyella psychrodurans
AACCCTCTCCCCAAAGGGGAGAGGGCTTATCCAGGCAAGCTCGACGGATTGCGACATGACATCCTCTCCATTCGACTTCCGCGGTTATCGCGTCGTGGTAGCAGGCGGCAGCAAGGGCATCGGTCGCAGCATGGCGCTGGCTTTTGCGTCATCGGGTGCCGCGGTGTCGGTATGTGCTCGCGGGCAAGCGGCGCTGGCTGAAACTGTAGAAGCCATCGCGGCGCATGGCGTTCCGGCGCATGGGCAATCCTGCGATCTGGGCGATGCGTCAGCCATCGATACGTATATCACCCACGCTGCGCAATCGTTGGGCGGCATCGACGTGTTGATCAACAACGCCACCGGCTACGGCCCCGGCGATAGCGATGAAGCGTGGCTGGCCGATTTCAATGTCGACCTGATGGCGGCCGTGCGTGCGTCGCGAGCGGCATTGCCCTATCTGTCCGCGTCGCAACACGCCAGCATTCTGCACACCAGTTCCATCGCCGGCCTGCATCCGCGTCCCAGCACACCCGCCTATGGCGCAATGAAAGCGGCGCTTTGCCATTACACATCGTCCCAGGCTTTGCTGCTTGCCGCGCAACGCATTCGCGTCAATGCCATCGCACCGGGTTCCATCGAGTTCGAGGGCGGCATGTGGGATCGCTGCAAACGTGAAGATCCGGCGCGCTACGCGACCGTGTTGGCGAAAATTCCCTTCGGCCGTTATGGCGCGCCCGAAGAAGTGGCGCACGCGGCACTGTTTCTGGCCTCTCCCTGGGCCAGTTGGATCACCGGGCAGACGCTTTGCGTCGACGGTGGCCAGCAATTGAACGGATGACTCGCATGGCCAACCTGCACAGCACTGAACGCTTCAGCGACCGCGTCGCCGACTATGTCCGCTATCGCCCGACCTACCCTGTCGCCTTGCTCGACTGGCTGCGCGACGCGCAAGGCGTAACATCCGATTGGCGCGTCGCCGATATCGGCGCAGGCACGGGCATTTCCAGCAAGATGTTCCTCGATGCCGGCCACTCGTTGGTAGCGGTCGAACCGAACGCGGCCATGCGGCAAGCTGCGGTGGAGTGGCTGCACGGCTATCCGCTGTTCCGCGCGGTGGATGGACGCGCCGATGCGACCACGCTCGACGACCGGAGTGTCGATCTCATTTCCGTGGCGCAGGCCTTTCACTGGTTCGATCCCGCCACCACGCACCGGGAATTTCACCGCATTCTGCGTCAGGGTGGATTGGCTGCGATCTACTGGAATTCGCGCCGCCTGGTCGGAACGACGTTTCTGGCGGGATACGAAGCCATCCTGCAGAAGTACGGCACCGACTACACCAGCGTCGCCGAACGTTATGCCGACGAGCCGCGCATGCGCGAATGGTTCGGTGCGGGCTGGAAAGGCACGGCCGAATTCGAGCATAGCCAGTTGCTCGATTTCGAGTCGCTGCGCGGACGGTTGATGTCGTCATCCTATGCCCCTCAACCCGGCCATCCCCAACACACCCCGATGATCGACGCCTTGCGCGAGCTGTTCGACGCATGCGAAGTGGATGGTCGGATAAGCTTCGACTACGACACACGCGTTTATATAGGCGAGGTGCCCTGAGCATGTACGACTGGATTCGTCCGCTGCTATTCAAACTGGACGCCGAGACCGCCCACGGCCTGACCCTCTATGGGCTGGATGTCGCCCATCGCAGCGAGCTGTCCCGCTTTGTCGCCACGCCGCCGCAAAATGTACCGACCGAGGCCTTCGGACTGAATTTTCCCAATCCAGTCGGTCTGGCGGCGGGCCTGGACAAGAACGCAGCGCATCTCGACGCACTGGGAACGCTCGGTTTCGGCTTTATCGAAGTCGGCACCGTCACGCCGCGCCCGCAGATCGGCAACGACCGCCCTCGCCTGTTCCGCCTGCCACGGCACGAAGCCATCATCAATCGCATGGGCTTCAACAACGAAGGCGTCGATGCGCTGGTGCGCAACGTGCTGAAGTCCAACTACCGCGGCGTGCTCGGCATCAACATCGGCAAGAACAAGGACACGCCGAACGAAAAGGCGGTCGACGATTACCTGTTCTGCCTGGAGCGTGTGTACACGCACGCCAGCTACATCACCGTCAATATTTCTTCGCCGAATACCAAGGGCTTGCGCGACCTGCAGGAAGAAGCCACGCTCAAGCGATTCATCGAAACGCTGCGCGAAGCGCAGGAGCGGCTCGGCTCGCAGCAGGGCTCGCGCAAACCGATGTTGTTGAAGATCGCGCCCGATCTCAGCGAGATGGAGCTGGACAGCATTGCCGAAGTATTGCTGGCCGCAGAAGTGGACGGCGTCATCTGCACCAACACCACGATCGATCACACAGCCGTGTCGGATGATCCGCTCGGCAACGAAACAGGCGGCTTATCCGGCAGGCCTTTGCTGGCCAGGTCGACTCAAGTCGTGCGAGGCATGCATCGGAGGCTTCGCGACCGCGTCGCCATTGTCGGCGTGGGCGGCATTCTCGAAGGCGGCGACGCTGTCGAGAAGCTCGAAGCTGGTGCTTCGCTGGTGCAGGTGTATTCCGGCCTTATTTACCGCGGCCCGGCGCTGGTCGCCGAATGCGTGAACGAAATCCGCCGCCGACAGGAACAACGCGATGGTCGTTGAACGCACCGACATGGGCGGCTATACGCTGATCGAAAACGCGCCCCTGGTCGCACGCAATACCATGCGTGTCGCAGCGCGCGCAAAGCTGCTTGCCGAAATACGCGACGCCACGAAGTTGCCGGAGCTGCTGGATTTTCCGGCCATTCGCAACGGTCGCCTCTTTGTCCTTGGCGAAGGCAGCAACATCTTGCTGACCGGTGACGTCGACGGCACGGTACTCGCGATGGAAACGCGCGGTGTGCACGTGGAGCAAGACGGCGATGTCGCACGCATTGCGGTGGCCGCCGGCGAGCGCTGGGACGATTTCGTGCGCTGGACGCTCGGCCAGGGCTTCGCCGGCCTGGAAAACCTGATCCTGATTCCCGGCACGGTCGGTGCCGCACCGATTCAGAACATCGGCGCGTACGGCACCGAAGTGGCCGAGTTCATCGAAAGCGTCGAAGCGTGGGATCTGGTTGAACGCAAGGTCGTCACGCTCGACCACGGCGCGTGCGCATTTGCGTATCGCGATTCGTTGTTCAAGCGCAACCCGAATCGCTTTATCGTTACGGCCGTTCGTTTTGCGTTGCCGCGCAGCCATGCGCTGCGACTGGATTACGCCGGTATCCGCGAGGAACTGGAACGGATGGGCGTGGAAAAACCGGCCCCGTTCCATGTCGCCGAGGCGGTGGTCCATCTGCGCACCCGCAAGCTGCCCGATCCCGCCGTGATCGGCAACGCGGGCAGCTTCTTCAAGAATCCGATCGTTGCTGCCGCCCAGGGCGAAGCGTTGAAGCGCGAACATGCGGAACTCGTCGCATGGCCCGGTGCAAACGCGCGCTGGAAGCTTTCCGCTGCGTGGCTCATCGAGGCTGCAGGCTTCAAGGGCATGCGCGAAGGCGACGCGGGCATTTCCAATCGGCATGCCCTGGTGCTCGTCAACCATGGCAAGGCTAGCGGCCAGGAATTGTGGGCATTCGCACAGCGCGTGATCGAAGGCGTGCAAGCACGGTTCGGCGTACGACTGGAGCCCGAACCCATGATTGTCGGCGGCTAATCTGCGCCGCTTACATGGTTAGCCGATGCCCAATCGACGCGCGAACTTGTCGATCAGTTCCACGCATAGCCTTATGCGCAACAGATACGTCAGGGCGAAATAGGCGACTCCGTACGTCGATAACACAAACAGCGCCAGGATGACGGGGCCTTGATGGCGGATCGCATACTCCACGCCGCATGCGACCAAAGCGGCCACGATGGCCGAGACCCACAGCTTGACCATCAGCGTCCCTGCTACGCCGGTATGCCCAAGCTTTTTGTTCAACTTGCTGCGTAACAGATGAAACTCGATCCAGCCGGCCACGCCCGCTGAAGCCGTCAAGCCCACCGCGCCCCATTGCATGGGAATGCCGAGCATTCTTGGCAGCAGCAATGCACTTGCGAGCCCAAGCACGGCCGTGAACGCAAGACGCACCAGCGCGAAGCGCAGCGGCGTGCGCGTGTCGCGCAATGCGTAGTAAGTGGATGCATAGAGACGCCCGAACGTCGACGCCAGCAAACCCACGCCCGACCCTGCCAGGATCGCCCATACGTAATGGGAATCCTTGCTGGTGAAGGCGCCGGACTGATAAAGCGCGGCCACCACGACATTGCCCAGCGCAAAAAAAGCCATCGCCGAGGGCACGATGAAAAACGCGATGCGTTCCAGGCCGTTGTTCAAGCGCGCCGACAACTTCGCCACCACATCCGCATCGAGTTCGTCCCCCGCCAACCTGGACAGCGTCGGCAACTCGGAGGCTGAAATCGCCATGCCGAAGAGACTCACCGGCAACAGGTTGACCGACGACGCAGTCGTCATGCCTGCAATCGCACCGCTGCCCAACAGCGTGGAAATGGCCTGGTCCACGAAGGCGCTGATCTGCACCACACCGCGCCCGATCGCCACACCGAGAAAGCTGCCGCCAACCTGCTGCACATGCAAACTGCGCAGATCGAAACGCAAACGCATGCCCGGTACCAGTTTCAGCACCGGCCCCAACTGCACGAGAAATTGCAGCAGGCAGCCGAGCACCGTGCCCCACGCCAGGTACACGATCAACCGATCGGCGTCGAGGTGACGGAAGATCAGCATGGTCAGGATCATCGACAGATTCCAGACCACCGGTGCCGCGTAGGAGAGAAAGAACTTGTGGTGACTATTGAGAATGCCCAGGCACCACGCCGACCACACCAGAATGCCCGTGCCGGGAAAAAGGATGCGCACGATCAGAATGGTCAGCTCGCGCTTTTCGCCGGTGTAGCCTGGCGCAATCAGCCAGAGCAAAGACGGTGTCGCCCACACGCCCAACGCAACGATCACCGAAATGAGCAAGGCGAGAATCGCCGCGATCGCGCCCGCGAGGCGATCGGCATCCTCCTGCTTGTTCTGCGCAAGCAGACGCGCGTAGACAGGAATGAAGGACGCCGAAAGAACGCCCTCGCCGAACAGGTTCTGCAGGAAGTTCGGCACGCGCAAGGCGGCGCTGAAAATATCCGCCGCGTCGGAAAGGCCGAAATAATGCGAAAACACCCGCTGGCGAACCAGGCCGAACAGGCGGCTGCAAAGGATGCCCGCCCCTACCAGCAAGGCGTGTCCGCGGCCTGCCTCTTTGGTCATAGCTGCCTGTGTTGGTGAAAAACGGTAAGTGTAACAGTTGCGGCCTTGAGGCTTTTCTTCCCTGTATGGCCGATTGCGCGCCGCACTAGCCAAATCGCTCCTGCTACCTCACCGTCATTCCGGCGCAGGCCGGAATCCAGTTTCAAAATGTTGTGCGAAGCACTCTAAATAGATTTAGTGTCCTTCGGACGCATGTTTAGACTGGATTCCGGCCTGCGCCGGAATGACGGTGAGGCGGATCAGAGGGACGCAAAGAATCACTCAGCGCGGATGCGGATCATCATTCACAACGATGTAATGCCGCTCTCCGAGCTGCGGATCGAAATACACTGCGGTGAGCTGCCCGCTGCCGGGGTCCACGAAGCGCTCCCCCGTATCCTTCCACCTCGGATCAGGCAGCGTGCGCAGCAGCGGCTTGTAGCGCCAGCGCTCGATCGCCAGTCCCACGACCAGCATCAAGCCCCCGACAATCAACTGCGGCAGCAACGCCACCAGCACGCCGGTCAGCGCGGCGATGCCCGCGCCCACCAGCAGCAGGCCACCCAGCACGTAGAGCACGATCGGCAACATCTGCGCAGCCGCTCAGGTCGGCGGATCGAGCACTACGGCGGTGCCGTAGGCCACGATCTCGCTCATGGTCTGACCGATCTCCGCCGAGTCGAAGCGCATCATGAGGACGGCGTTGGCGCCCATCATCTTGGCGTTGGAAACCAGCCGGTCCAGCGCGTGACGACGCGCTTCTTCCAGCATCTGCGTGTATTCGTGGATTTCTCCGCCCACCAGTGAACGGATGCCCGCCATCATGTTGCCGCCAATGCCGCGGCTGCGCACCACCACGCCAAACACCTGCCCTTTCACCTGCACGACCTGGTGGCCGGGAACGTTTTCGGTTGTGACGACCAGCATACCTCTCACTCCTTGTGCTCGAAGAAGCTGCGCTGCCGGACACGATACGCCTCGCCCGATCTCATCGATAGTGGCGACCCGCCAGCTTTCGGCACGTAGGCGGCTGATGGGCACTATGGCACCATCGGGCGGTCTATGGTCGTCCCCTCAGGAATTCGAAACATGATCTCAAGCCCTCTCAAAACATTGGCATGGAGCACGATGTTGGGCGTGGCGCTGATGGCCGGCAGCATGCCCGGTCGCGCCGATACGCCGTCCAAAACAGCCGCAACCGCCATCGACGGCAAGGTATTGCGCGCCACCCTGGACAACGGCCTGCGCGTGGTCATCGTGCGGGAAACACTCTCGCCGATGGTCACCACGCAGATCACCTATCTCGCCGGCGGCTATCAGACACCCGATGGCTTTCCGGGCACCGCGCACGCGCTGGAACACATGATGTTCCGCGACAGCCAGGGCATGACCGGCGCCCAGCTCAATGAAATGACCGGCAAGATGGGCGCCGAAAACAACGCGTTCACTACCAACGATGCGACGCAGTTTTACTTCGTCGCACCGGCGAATTATCTCGACCTCTTGCTGCATATCGAATCGGCACGCATGGAAGGCGCGCTGCTTACCCAGAAAGATTGGGAGCGCGAGCGCGGCGCCATCGAGCAGGAAGTGTCGCGCGATATTTCCGACCCTGGGTACCTGGCGTTTCAAAAAGCCGAGCGCGTGCTCTACGCAGGCACCGGTTATGCGGAAGATCCGCTCGGCACACGCCCCTCCTTCGACAAGACCACGTCGGCCGACCTGCAGGCGTTCTACAAGGACTGGTATGCGCCGAACAATGCGCTGCTGGTCGTCGTCGGCGACGTCGATCCCGAAGCTACGCTCGACAAGATCAAGGATCTGTTCGGCAAGATTCCCCAACGCACGCTGCCGGCCTCGCAGCCACTGCATCTACAGGCTGTAAAACCGCAGACGATCGCCGCTAACACGCCGCAAGGAACCGGTTCGGTGCAGTTCCTCTATCGCATGCCCGGCATGATGATGGCCAAGGACAACGCCGCGGCGCAGGTTCTGTTGGATGTGCTCAACAACGCGCGCAGCTCGCTGTCCGCCCTGGCGGTGGACGGCAAGGTGCTCAGCGCCGACGCGCAACTGCAACCGTTCAGCAACGGCGGCATCGGCGTGATCGAGGTGGGCTTTCCCAAGGGCGGCGACGCGAAGAAAGCGCAGGCCGATCTTGAAGGCGTCATCAGCGATCTGCTGAAAAACGGCATACCTGCCGATCTGGTCGAGGCATCCAAGCGTTCTGAAATCGCCCAGGCCGAATTCAACAAGAACAGCGCGGTGACGCTCGCCAGTGCCTGGTCGCAAGCCATCGCATGGATGGGCCTCGGCTCGCCGGAAGAAGCGGAAGAGCAGATCCGCAACGTGACCGTCGACGACGTCAATCGCATCGCGCGCGAATACCTCAAGCCGGATCAGCGCGTGACCGTGGTGCTTACGTCCGAGAACAACGGACAGCGCCCGCCCGACAGCGCCGGTTTCGGCGGTTCCGAATCGTTTGCGGGCAACGACAAGCTCGACGGACCGCTGCCATCGTGGGCCACCGAGAAATTGAGCAAGCTCGACATGCCGCGCTGGACGCTCGCGCCGACGCAGATGACGCTGGACAACGGCATCCGCCTCATCGTGCAGCCCGAAAACATCAGCAAGACCGTCACGGTACTCGGCCACATCGACAACAACGCGAAACTGCAGGAACCAGCCAAACAGGAAGGTGCCGCTCGCTTGTTGTCGACCTTGTTCGATTACGGCTCCACCACGCTGGATCGCGACGCGTTCCATAAGGCGCTCGACGATATTTCCGCCACCGAAACGGGCGGCACCGATTTTGGCGTGGCAGCGCTCAGCGATCATTTTGACAATGCCATGCAACTGCTGGCGGACAACGAACTGCATCCCGCGCTTCCGCAACAGGGATTCACCGTGCAGCAGGAGACATTGGCGCGCACGCTCGCCGGCGAAATGCAATCGCCGGATTACAAAATGAGAAAGGCGCTGATGAAGGGCTTGCTGCCCAAGGGAGACCCGGACCTTCGCCTTGCGACGCCGGAAGGCATCCAGGCGCTCACCTTGCAGAACGTCAAGGATTACTACGCGAAAACGTATCGCCCCGACCTGACCACCATCGTCGTCGTAGGCGATGTGACGCCTGAAGCGGCCAAGGCCACGGTCGAGCGCTATTTCGGCCAGTGGAAGGCACCAGGACCGAAGCCGAATGTGATCTCGAAGCCGGTGTCGGTGAATCCGGCAGGATTTGCGCTGGTCGAGAATCCCTATGCGTCGCAGGATCAGGTGATGTCGGGCCAGATGCTTGAGCTCAACATGCACAACCCGGATCGTTATGCCCTGCAATTGGGCAACGACGTGCTCGGCGGCAACGGCTTCGCGTCGCGCCTGATGACGGACATCCGCGTGAAGCATGGCTATGCGTACGGCGCCGGCTCGGGCATGCACTTCGACCGTTCGCGTTCGATCTTCTTCGTGCAGTACGGCAGCGATCCCGACAAGGTTGCGGCAGTCGATGGGCTGGTGCACAAGAACATCGTCGATATGCAGAACACGCCGGTGAGCGAATCCGAGCTGACCAACGCGCGCCAGTACGAAATTCGCTCCATTCCCGTGAGCGTAGCCAGCATTAGCAGCATTTCGCGCTCGCTGCTGACGTGGGCGTGGCATGGCGAACCACTCGATCAACCGATGGTGGCCGCCAAGTACTACCTCGATCTGACGCCGGAGCAAGTGCAGGCGGCGTTCAAGAAGTACCTCAAGCCACAAAACCTGACACAAGTGGTGCAAGGACCGCCACCGGCCAAGCACTGAGCGAAAACAAAACGGCCCGCGCAAGCGGGCCGTATGCTTTCTTCCCCCTCCCCTCCGGGGAGAGGGCTAGGGTGAGGGGCCGGACTTGCCGAAGCCTTTATTTCCTCACCGAGTTTTGAATCGGACTCTTTCTCGCGAAGCAACCCTTTTTCGCAAGAGTGTCCCCTCACCCCAACCCTCTCCCCAGTGGGGAGAGGGAGCCAATGCATGTCAGCTTACTTTGCCGCCGCTTTCAAGCGCATCGATTTCTCGATGTCGGGCAGGAAGATGGCCAGCACGCCGATCAAGGGCAAATACGCGCACAGCGAGTACACGTAATCGATGCCACGCGCATCGGCAACCTGACCGAGCACGGCAGCGCCAATGCCGCCCATGCCGAAAGCAAAACCGAAGAACAAACCGGAAATCATGCCCACGCGACCGGGAATCAATTCCTGCGCATAAACCAGGATGGCCGAGAACGCCGACGCGAGAATCAGACCGATCATCACCGACAAGACACTCGTCCAAAACAGATTGGCGTGCGGCAGCGCCAGCGTGAACGGCGCAACGCCGAGGATCGATACCCAGATGACCCACTTGCGCCCTACCCGATCGCCTATCGGTCCGCCGATCAACGAACCGGCGGCCACGGCGAAGAGAAACACGAACAGATGCACCTGCGCGCTCTGCACCGAGATGCCGAACGTGTGAATCAGGTAGAACGTGAAATAGCTGCTGATGCTGGCCAGGTAGAAATACTTGGAGAAGATCAGCAGGCCGAGAATCGACAGCGACATGATGACCTTGTTGCGGCTGAGCGTTTCAACGGTCGCATGACGCACGACCTTGCTGCGACTCACATGATGCAGCCGATACCAGCGACCGACCTGCAACAGCACCACGATCGCCAGCAGCGCGGCCAACGAGAACCATGCCACGCTCCCTTGGCCGTGCGGCACGATGATCCATGCCGCCAGCAAAGGCCCCAGCGACGAACCCGCATTGCCGCCCACCTGGAACAGCGATTGCGCCAGACCGTGTTGCCCGCCCGACGCCAGACGCGCCACGCGCGACGATTCGGGGTGAAACACCGAGGAACCCGTGCCGACCAGCGCCGCGGCCAGCAACAGCACCTCGAAATTCGGCGCGACAGCGAGCAGCAGCAGGCCGCACAGCGTGAAACTCATGCCGACCGGCAACGAATAAGGCATCGGTTTGCGATCGGTGATGGTGCCGACCAGCGGCTGCAGCAAGGACGCCGTCACCTGATACGTCAGCGTGATCAGGCCAATCTGCCCGAACGTCAAATGGAATCCGCTCTTGAGGATCGGATAGATCGCCAGGATCAACGACTGGATCATGTCGTTGAGCAGATGCGAAAAGCTGATCGCACCCAGGATGGCGTAATCCGTGCGGTGCGCAGGGGCGCTCTGCGCAGACGAAGGCAAGGCAACCGATTCGGCGGAGTTCTGCATGGTCTTCTTTGAGAGGGGAAAGTGAGCGGCAGGATTGCCCTGCCGTGGACGCCACCTTAAAGTACCCGTCTTCGGCCTGCATGCACTACCGGGTCAAGTTCTGTCGAAATTGGGCCAATCGTGAGAAATACCCGCGTCATTGCCTATGAAGACACCCCGCGCGACGTGGTCGCCACGGGCAACGACTACCCCAATGGCCTGGTTCTGCCCAGCCATACCCACAAGCGCGGCCAGTGCCTGTACGCCATCGTCGGGGTCATGACCGTGACCACCACCGAGGGCGCCTGGGTCGTTCCTCCGGGCCGCGCGCTGTGGATTCCGGCCGGCGTGGCTCACATGGTGCACATGGGCGGCTCCACCAGCACGCGCAGCGCATACGTCCTTGCCGAAGTCGCGGCGAAAATCGGTTTGCCGGCGCATTGCACCGTGATCGCCGTTTCCCCTCTGCTGGACGCCCTGCTGTCCGAAGCCGTCGATCTTCCGGCTGAATACGCCTTGGGCAGCCGCGACGATCGCCTGATGCGCCTGCTGATCGACGAGATCACCCGGATGCCGTCCCTGCCCTTGAACACCCCTCTGCCCCAGGACCCGCGCCTGGCGCGGCTTTGCGGCGCACTGATCCAGTCGCCGTCGCTGGAAATCGACATCGACACCATGGCGCACAAGGCCGGCATGAGTCGGCGCAGCTTCACGCGCCTGTTTCGCCAACAGACAGGTATGAGTTTCAGCAACTGGCGCCAGCAGGCGTGTCTGCTCGCCGCCTTGGCCAGATTGGGGCGCGGTGAGCCAGTTACGCGCGTCGCGATGGAATTGGGCTACAGCAGCACCAGCGCATTCACCGCAGCATTTCGCCGTACGCTAGGTACCGCGCCAAGCCATTATCTGGTAACGCCAGTCGCAAATGCGGCATGATGGCCCACCGGCAGGTGTCATACCTGTGTCAACGCCCTGCCAGAGGATGTGAACGCTGTGCCCGCCCCTACGGTTGAGGCGTCGACATCCACAAGCCACCCGGATGGTGCACCGATGAACAAACACAACGACCTGGACACGGTGCTTGCTGCCAGTGCAGCAATCGAAACAGCCGAAACCGTGCAGGCGCCCGCGCCGCCGGTTGTCGATCTCAGCGACAAGTCGTATTACATCCATCGCGAGCTGTCCCAGCTGCAGTTCAACAACCGCGTACTGGAACAGGCGCTGGACGAACGCACGCCGTTGCTGGAGCGGTTGAAGTTCCTGCTGATCTTCTCCAGCAACATGGACGAGTTTTTCGAGATCCGCGCTGCCGGCCTCAAGAGCCAGCTCGAATTCGGCCATGAAATCGTGGGGCCGGATGGCATTCCGCCCAAGCAGGCGCTGGCCGAGATCAGCGAAATCGCACATCGCCAGATCGCGCGTCAGTACTCCATCCTCAACGAACGCCTGTTGCCGGAGTTGGACCGGCACGGCATCCGCATCGTGCGGCGCGAAAGCTGGAGCTCGGCGCAGAAGCGCTGGGTGCAACGCTATTTCCGCCAGGAAGTGGCGCCGATGATGACGCCGATCGGACTGGACCCCACGCATCCGTTTCCGTTGCTGGTCAACAAGAGCCTGAACTTCATCGTGGAACTGGAAGGCGTGGACGCCTTCGGACGCGACTCGGGCCTGGCGATTCTGCCGGCGCCGCGCGTGCTCCCGCGCATCATCCGCCTGCCGGAAGAGGTGTGCGAAGGCGGCGAGAACCACGTGCTGCTTTCGTCCATCATTCACGCGCATGCCGAGGAATTGTTCCCGGGCATGGAAGTGCGCGGTTGCTATCAGTTCCGTCTCACGCGCAACGCCGACCTGACCATCGACCCGGAAGAAATGGACGATCTCGCGCGCGCCTTGCGCGGCGAACTGTCCTCGCGCCGCTTCGGCGATGCGGTTCGATTGGAAGTGGCCGACAACTGCCCGAAAACGCTCACCGATTACCTGCTCAAGCAATTCGGGCTCTCCGAAGCGGAACTCTACGAAGTCAACGGCCCCGTGAACCTCACGCGCCTGTTCGGCATCGTCAGCCGCAGCCACAACCCGCAGTTGCTATACCCGCCTTTCGTACCCGCCATCCCCAAGGCGCTCAAGAAAGCCGAGGACATGTTCCAGGTCATCAGCAAGCAGGACGTACTGCTGATGCACCCGTATGAATCCTTCGCGCCCGTGGTGGATCTTGTGCGCCAGGCCGCGAAAGATCCCGCCGTGCTTACCATCGAGCAGACGCTCTATCGTACCGGCGCCACGTCCGAAATCGTCGATGCGCTGGTGGAAGCGGCGCGTGCCGGCAAGGAAGTGATCGCCGTGGTGGAACTGCGCGCGCGCTTCGACGAGGAATCCAACCTGAGCCTTGCCACCCGCCTGCAACAGGCCGGCGCGGTGGTCATCTACGGTGTGGTCGATGTGAAGACCCACGCCAAGCTGATGCTGATCCAGCGCCGCGAAGGCGAGAAGCTGCAACGCTACGCGCACCTGGGCACCGGCAACTACCACAGCGGCAACGCGCGCCTGTACACCGACTACAGCCTGCTGACGTCCGACGCCGCCCTGTGCGAAGACGTACACAAGCTCTTCAGCCAGCTGACCGGCATGGGCAAGCTGCTGAAGATGAAGAAGGTGCTGCATGCGCCCTTCACCCTGAAGAAGTCGCTGCTCGACATGATCGCGCAGGAAACCGCGCACGCCGAAGCGGGCAAGCCTGCATACATGATCATCAAGGTGAATGCGCTTACCGATGCGAAGATGATCCGGGCGTTCTACAAGGCCAGCATCGCGGGCGTGAAAATCGACCTGCTGGTGCGCGGCACGTGCTGCCTGCGTCCGGGCATTCCCGGTGTATCGCAGAACATTCGCGTGCGCTCCATCGTCGGCCGTTTCCTCGAACACAGCCGCGTGTACTGGTTCGCCAACGACGGCGACGAGCGCATGTATCTGGCCAGTGCCGACCTGATGGAACGCAACCTGGATCGTCGCGTGGAAACCGGTTTTCCGATCGAGGACCGCAAACTGCGCCAGCGCATCCGCAAGGAGCTGGACGTGTACCTGTCCGACAACACCACGGCGTGGGAATTGCAGCCGGATGGCAACTACGCGCGCCTGCATCCGACCGACGCGCATTCGCCGCACGATGTGCAGCAGCAACTGCTGGAAAAATATTGTGGCGCAGGAGCGGCTGCCGCGCGTTAATCAAGACCTTACAGTTGCTTGTGCAACCAGGCGACATAGCGATCGACAAAACGCTGCAGAAACTTCTGGGTGCTCTCGACGCTTATGTGGCCTTGTTCATCGATAAGCCCGTCGCTGAACTTGAAAAAAACCTCGGGCTGCGGAAGCACTACCACATCCAGGTAAGCCAGCACATTGCGCAGGTGCTGTTGCGCCATGGCACTGCCGGTTGTACCGACTGAAGTACCGATAACCGCGCCCGGTTTCCCCGCGAATGCATTGCTGCCATACGGGCGCGATGCCACATCCACGGCATTCTTCAGCACACCGGGGATGGATCGGTTGTACTCGGGCGTCACGAACAACAATGCATCGGCCGCCTTGATCTGCTGCTTCAACTGTTGGCAGACAGGCGGGTAGTCATGATCGAACTCCTGGTTGTAGAGCGGCAAGTCATCGATTCGGACGTGCTCAAACGAAAGCTCTGCCGGCGCCAATCGCTCCACGGCATACGCGAGCCGGCGGTTGAACGACTCCTTGCGCAGACTGCCGATCAACACCGCCACCTTGATGGATGCCATAGCCCCTCCCTTGTCATGAATCTGACCCAATCGGTCACACCCGGTCACAGCCAGACAGGACGATGCACTAACCTTGCGTAAATCGGCGTAAAAGAGCTACCCGCGCAATTTTTGCAGTTGGCACGCCCCCTGCTTGAGGTTATGCATATTCATGACCGTGCGTTCCTTTCCTTCCTGCGAAGTCCAAAAATGAAGGTGCCGTCGGTGATCGCAAACCGACGATTACGCAGACGGGTTCAGGGCGAGCGGATTCGGGTCGCGCGCGACGCATAAGCGCACGACCGCTTCAGTAACGAGGGGCTGAGGTGACTGAGGACGTTTTACCGAAGGGATGGCGTGGGCGCAGGTGGCTATTGGCCGCCTTGCCGTTGGTGTGGCTGCTCTGGCTTTCGCTGGTGCACGCAAGCACCGGCGCGAACCTTCGCGGCGCGTGGCGCGAAGCCGCTCGTGGCGACACGCCGGCAGCGATCCTCAAGGCTTTCCACGACGGCGTGCTCAAACCCTTCAATCCATCTCTGCTGCAACGATTTCCACGCGACGCGCTAGGCAGTTGGGTAGTGCTCGAGCCAACCAGTCCCGAGTCGGGCCAGGATCGCGTGCTTTCGATCTACCCTGAGCCCATGGGCTCGATCACGTTGTACGGCGACAACGGGCCAATCCGCACGCTGGCGCTCGACGACTTCACTGCCCCGTTGCATGGACATGGCCGGCTCGCCTTTCGCCTGACCTCCGGCAGCGGCGGAGCAGAGCCCATTCTGCTTAAGTTCGAACATAGCGACATGCTCTCTGCGCCCGAGCGTTTCGAACTGCAGAACCTCGACGATTACCTGCAGCAAGATTCCAACTGGCTGGCATTCGCCACGGCATGCTTCGCCGTGATGGTGGCGATGGCGCTGATGGCGCTGTGTTTCGCGATCATGCTTCGCGACATGACGTTCGCCTGGTACACCGGTTACATGCTCTGCTATGCCGTGGTGCAGAGCATCCAGACAGGTTTCCTGTTCCATCCGTTGGGATTGAGTTGGCTTGCCGGATCGGAATGGCTGGTGGGCAGTTCGGCGGTAGCGCTTTCGGTCTCCTTCGCCGCGCTCTTCATCAACCGCTTCTGCGATCTGCAGCGTCATGCGCCCGCCTTGCGCGTGTCCATCATTGCGCTTGGCTTTGCGATGCCGCTGATCGTGATTCTCCGCTGCAGCCAGGTGCCCGCATTGGTCCTCATGGCGCAGACGCTGGTCAACCCGGTACTGATCATCGGCGCTTTCCTCTTGCTGTTCACGGCATTGGTGGCGGCGGCGCGCGGCTCGCGCCAGGCCTGGTTCTTCCTGGTCGGCTGGACGCCGCTGCTGGTGCTGACGGCGATGACCAGTGCACAGGTTACGGGCGCATTGCCCAGTCTCGACTGGCTCAACGACGCAAGTATCGCCATGGGCGCCTTCGAAGCCATTGTGCTGTCGCTGGGCCTGGCCGACCGCGCATTGACCATGCGCCGCGATCGCGATTCCGTACGCGTGCTGGCCGACCGCGACGCACTCACCAACCTGCTCAACCGTCGTGCATGGACCGAAGCGGCCAACAGCATGCTGGCCGAAGCCATCGATAAAGGACTGCCGATCGCGCTGTTGTTCCTGGACCTGGATCACTTCAAGGTGCTCAACGACCGGCAAGGCCATGCCGCAGGCGATCGCGCGCTGGTGACCGTGTCGGAAGTGCTGAGCACGGAACTTCGTCCCAACGATCTACTGGGGCGTTACGGCGGCGAGGAATTCGTGGCGATGCTTCATGGCGTGAACCAGGAGCAGGCCGTGCAGGTGGCTACCCGCTTGTGCAGGCGCGTGCATCGCTTGGAAATCCCGGTCGATCAGAGCGACCTGTTCCTCAGCGTGAGCATCGGCCTGGCGATGCGCAGCATGGGCGACACGCTGGAAACGCTGGTCGAGCGCGCCGATCAGGCGATGTATTACGTCAAGCTCAACGGCCGCAACCAGGTGCATACGTTCGAGCGGCGCGCGGACATGGTGGGTACATCGTACAAGTCGCGTCCGGCGAACGAGTCCGGACGCTGAAGCCATCCCTCCGCATCACGGCGAGAGAGATGGCTTCAAATCGCTGCACTTATTTGCGCGCAGCAAGCTTGTGCGCGGCAGCGACGACTTCCGCATCACCCGGCAACACGAGGAACGCGGCACCCGCCAGCGGCGTGTAGGTATCCGCACCCACGACGCGCTCCAGCGGCGTGCTGCCAAGACCTGCTTCGACGATCGCGGTGATGACACCCTCGCCCACGCCGGCGCTCTTGCGCCCTTCATCCAGCACGATGATGCGCTTGGCGCTCTTCGCCTGCGCGGCGATGAACGCGTCGTTGAGCGGCGCCAGCCAGCGCAGATCGACCACGCGGGTTTTCCAACCCAGATCCTTCTGGATGGTGCGCGCGGAACGCAACGCCATCGGCACGCCGTTGCCAAAGGTGAAGATCACCAGATCGTCGGCACCGGCCTCGTAGACGCGGCCTTCGCCCAATGGCATCGCTTCGCCCGGCGCGGGATAGGCAAACTGCCACTGTCCGTCGCCGGCTTCGTAGAGATCCTTGGCCATGTACAACGCAATCGGTTCCAGATACGCGCAGACACGACCATCCACCTTGGCCAACGCCATCAGCGTGCGCAGCATGGTGGCTGCATCGTCGCCGCGGCTGGGGCAACCTACGACAAGACCCGGAATGTCGCGAAGTGCGGTAATCGAGTTGTCGTTGTGGAAGTGCCCGCCGAAACCGCGCTGATAGCCCAGCGATGCCATGCGCATCACCAGCGGATTGCGATACTGGTTGTTCGAGAAGAATTGCAGCGATGCCGCTTCGCCGCGGATCTGGTCGCAGGCGTTGTGGAAATACGCCAGGTACTGGATCTCCGGGATCGGCAGCATGCCCATGTTGGCGTAGCCCTGGGCCAGGCCGAGGATCACGGTTTCGTCGAGCAGCGTGTTGAACACGCGGTTGCCCTTGAAGGTTTTGAACAGCCCCTTGGTGACGGTATACACGCCACCCTTCTGCGCGACGTCCTCGCCGAACAGCAGCGTTTCCGGATATTTGGCCATCACATCGTGCAAGGCCTGGTTGATCTGGATCGCGAGGTGGCGTGGCGGCTGCTTCTCCGGAAGCTTGTCTTCGCCGCCGAACACGGCGATGCGCTTGTCGTTGTAATCGGCGCGCTCTGCTTCCGCCTTCACCTTGGCGGGCGTGTACGGTGCCAACGGTGCCATCACGTCGTCCAAGCGTTCGAGCTTGGGACGACGATCCGCTTCCTCGGCCGCGGCAAAGCAGCGCTTGCGAGTGGCTTCGTTGAGCGCCAGCAATGCATCCTTGGTGAAGAGACCGGACTCCAGCGCAATCGCAGCCGAACGCAGCAGGGGATCGGAGGCCTCGACGGCAACGAGTTCTTCGATGCTGCGCCACTCGATTTCGAAATCGGTGCCCGCGTGACCCATGATGCGAGTGGTCTTCAAGTGCAGGAAGGTCGGGCGACGCGTGCTGCGGCAGTGATCCACCGCGCGCTGCACCTGCGCATAACCTTCGGCCAGATCCAGGCCATCGGCAAAGAAGTAGTCGAGATCCGGGCGATGCTGGAAGTTATTGGCGACCCAGCCGCTGGGCGTCTTCACCGAAATGCCAATGCCGTTGTCTTCGCACACGAACAACACCGGTGCCGGCAACTTCTGATAGGCCGTCCAGGAGGCCGCGTTGAACGCCGTCTGCGCTGTGGCGTGATTGCTGGACGCGTCGCCGAAGGAACAGATGGCGATGGAGTCATTCGGAATCGGCAGCGTGTGGCCGATGCGCCGCGCCTGCTCGATGGCGACAGCAGTGCCGAACGCCTTGGGCAGATGCGAAGCGATGGTGGACGTCTGCGGCAACACCCAAAGCGGCTTGCTGCCCCACACCTTGTGGCGTCCGCCGGATGCCGGATCTTCCTTGCTGGCGGCGAAGGACAGCGCCGAATCCATCACCGGGTCCATGCCCGGCAGCTTGCGGAAACGCTCGGCCATGAAACCGCCGGAGCGGTAATGCAGGAAGGCCGGATCGGTGTGCCGCGTGAGACGCGCGACCATCGCATTGCCTTCGTGACCGGAGCTGCCGATGGTGTAGAACACTTTGTTCTGCACGCGCAGCACGCGCGCCATCAGGTCGAGGTGACGCGAGATCAGCTGCGACTCGAGCAGTTCCCGGAATCCCTGCGCGTCGAGCGCGCTGCCCGGCAGGATCGGATCGTGCTCGCGCGGCTTGGCGTGCACGTCGCCATGCCATTGCTGCACGAACTCGACGAAGTTCTGATCGACGATTTCGGCGCGGTTGAAGCCTTTATGACGTGCGGCGATAGGTTGCGTGCTGGACATGATGGTTTCGACGATGAGAGTTGAATTAAGAGTCGGATGAAGGCGGCGCTCAGCGCGATCTGGCCTTCCACTGCTCGCGCGTCTGGCCCCAGATCTGCGCGACGGTACTTTGATAAGGCGGCGGCATTTTTCTGATGTCGCGCAGCCGGGAGCCCAAACGCCTGGCCAGCGCGATCGACGCGAGATTGTCCGCATCGATGGAGTGAATGATGTCGTTCCAGTTCAGGTTCTCGAATGCCCAGTCGATGGCAGCGACGGTACCTTCGTAGGCGTAGCCCCTGCCCCACGCCTCGCGCGCAAGTCCCCAGCCCACTTCAGTGCCGGGCCAGCCTTCGGGGTGCCATGGGCCAAGACGACCGATCCAGCGGCCGCTTGCCTTTTCGATCACCGAAAACATCGCAAAGCCCTGGATGGCCCATGCGCCGGCGAGCGTGAGAAAACCACGCCAAGCGAGTTCGCGCGGCTGCTGGCCGCCGATAAAACGTGCGGCTTCGACGTCGGCCATGTTTTCGGCGTAAGCGTCGAAGTCTTCTGCCATCGGCGGCCGAAGGATGAGGCGTTCGGTTTCAATGCGGATATCGGGGATCGACAAGGCTGGGCTCCTTAAGCTCCCTCTCTCGCAGCCAGATGGAAATCAGAACGCGTTGATGCCCGTCAGCTCGCGGCCTACCACCAGCTGATGCACGGTTTCGGTGCCTTCGTACGTAATGACCGATTCCAGATTCAGCGCGTGACGGATCGCGGAATGCTCGACGGTGATGCCCGCGCCACCGAGGATGTCGCGGCATTCGCGCGCGATATCGATGGCCATGCGGCAGTTGTTCCACTTGGCGAGCGACACCTGAGTGGGCTCCATCTTGCCGGCGTCCTTCAGGCGGCCGAGCTGCAGCGACAGAAGCTGGGCCATGGTGATGCGGCGCGCCATGTCGGCCATCTTGAGCTGGATCGCCTGATTGGCGGCGAGTGGGCGACCGAACAGGATGCGTTCCTGCGTGTAATCCATCACTTCCTTCAGGCACGCCTGCGCGGCACCGATCGGGCCCCACGTAATGCCGTAGCGCGCCTGCGTGAGACAGCCCAGCGGTCCCTTCAGGCCTTTCACGTTCGGCAGGCGATTGGCTTCCGGCACGCGCACGTTGTCGAAGAACAGCGCGGAAGTGACCGACGCGCGCAGGCTCATCTTCTTGTGCACTTCCTGCGCGGTGAAACCCTTGGTGTCGGTGGGCACGATGAAACCCTGGATGCCGTCCTCGGTCTGCGCCCACACGATGGCGATCTGCGCAATATTGCCGTTGGTGATCCACATCTTGGCGCCGTTGATGACCCAGTCGCCGCCGTCTTTCTTGGCGTGGGTCTTCATGTTGGCGGGATCGGAGCCGCCATGCGGTTCGGTCAGACCGAAGCAACCGATGATCTCGCCCGCCGCCATTTTCGGCAGGTAGTGCATCTTCTGCTCTTCATTGCCGTAGGCGTAGATCGGGTACATGCACAGCGAACTCTGCACGGACGCGAAGCTGCGCAGACCCGAATCGCCGCGCTCCAGCTCCTGGCAGATCAGGCCATAGCTGACGCCGTTCATGCCGGCGCAACCGTATTTTTCGGGGATGGTGGCACCCAGCAAGCCCAGGCTGGCGATTTCCGGGATCAATTCCTTCGGAAAACGGCCCTGATCGAAGCAATCGCCGATGATCGGAATGACTTTTTCATCGACAAAACGACCGACGGTGTCCTGCACCATGCGCTCTTCATCGCTGAGCAGGGAGCGGACGTCGTAGAGGTCGAGCGGGTTCAAACGAGCTGCCATGGCGGTTCCGGAAACGGTCGAGGGAGCCCATTATTGTAGCCGGGGCCGCTGCGCTCGGTCATGTCCGAATGCAGCAGCCGTCAGGCTGGGGCCAGCTTGGACCGCCCGTACTCAGGCGAAGGTCAGGGCTGGCCCAAAGTGGCCGAACGGCCGTTTTCGAACGCCCGTCGGGCGCGGGCTGGCTTGACCGCCTGGCCCGCGCCACTCATACCACGCCCTGCAGGATCATCCCTGCGCCCTTCTCGGCCACCATCATCGTCGCCGCGTTGATGTTGCCGGATGTCACGTTGGGGAAAATCGACGCGTCGACGACACGCAGTCCGCGTACGCCGTGGACCTTGAGGCGCCTGTCCACCACGGAGGTCGAGGGGTCGCTGCCCATCGCGCACGTTCCACAAAGGTGATAGATCGATCCGCAGTTTTCCTTGAAATACTCCAGCATCGTCGCGTCGTCGTGCACCGTTGCACCGGGAAGCGTTTCCTCCACGGTGATGGCACGCAGCGCGCGCGTCTGCATGATGCGGCGGATCAGTCGGCTGCCTTGAATCACCTCGTCGATATCTTTTGGGGTGCTTAGATAATTGGGATTTATCAACGGAGCATCGTTGATGTAGCGCGACGCGATGCGAACCCATCCGCGACTGGATGGTCGGCAAGGATTGAAGCAAACAAGGAATCCCGAATAAGGTTCGGGCTGAATGCTAGCCTTGCTGCTCTTTGGAATCTGATAGGAGAGCGGATTGAAATAAAGCTGAAGATTCGGATAAGGCTGCGTATCGGTCCCGCGAAAAAAACCGCCCGATTGGTTGATGCTCATGGACAGAGGACCGCTGCGTGCGAGCATGTATTGCAAGCCAAATTTCATCTTTCCGAAAAGCGACCCCAGCTCGTCATTGAGCGTGCGGACGTTCGCTTTGTAGTAATAGCTCGCGCAAAGATGATCCTGCAAATTGGCGCCGACTGCAGGCAAATGATGTTGCAACGATATGCCATGCTGGTCCAGCAACGCCTTATCGCCGACACCCGAACGCTGCAGAATTTGAGGCGTACCCACGGCGCCCGCGGATAGCACGACTTCACGCCGTGCATAAAAATCGCGTATCGCGCCTTTCTGGTTGACGCGAACACCTGCCGCGCGCCCTTCTTCATCAAACAGCACACGCTCCACCATGGCGTCATGTTCGATCGCGAGGTTCTTGCGCGACGAAGCCGGATGCAGATAGGCAACGTTGCTGGAACAACGCTCGCCGCGCTTCGTGTTGAGATCGTAGATGCCCGCACCCTCGAAGTTCGGCCCATTGAAATCCTGGCTAACGGGATAGCCAAGCTCTTTGCATGCCGAAAGAAACACATCGCAAATAGGGTGTGTCTTTCCACGCATCGGGCTGATCTGGATGGGCCCCTGGCCGCCGTGATACTCGGAATCACCTTCTGGATGGGTTTCGAGCTGGCGAAAGTAAGGCAGGACGTCACGCCACGCCCAACCCTCATTGCCATGGGCGGCCCAATCGTCGAAATCGCGCGCGTGACCACGTACGTAGATCATGGCATTGATGGAACCCGAACCGCCCTGCACCTTTCCGCGCGGCGCATAGAGCTTGCGCCCGTTGAGCACGGGCTGTGCCTCGGTGTAGTTCATCCAATTGTATTGCGGGTTGTAATACAGCTTGACGAAACCCGTGGGCATTTTGATCCAGGGCGAATTGTCCTTGCCGCCCGCTTCCAGCAACAGAACCGAATGGTGGCCCGATTCGCTCAAGCGGCTCGCGAGAATGCTGCCAGCCGAACCCGCCCCGACGACGATGTAATCAAAGGTCATGCTTGATGTCAGCCTTTTGCCGGTGAGTGGTCTTTCACGTCGGCCGGCACTGGTGCCATCTGCAAATGCAGGCGCTCGCCGGTATACGGCGAATGTTTGCGTACGACGTCCATGTTCAGCTCCACGCCGAGGCCGGGCTCTTTCGATGGAATGATGTAGCCGTCCTCCCATTGCAGCGGCTTCTTCAAGACCTCCGCATGAAAGCCGCCCCACGTTCCGATGCTTTCCTGGATCAGGAAATTGGGCGAGCATGCCGCAAGCTGGAAGCTCGCCGCCGCGCCGATAGGACCGTTATAGAGGTGCGGCGCAATCTGCGCGTAGTACACCTCGGCCATGCTCGCGATCTTTTTCGCTTCCAGCAAACCACCACAACGCCCCACATTCATCTGCAGGATCGCCGCGCCGCCCGCTTGGAGCAGTTTGAAATACTCGTACTTGGTGGTGAGGCGCTCGCCGGTGGCGATAGGAATGGAGGTTTTCGCGGCCACCTGGCCCATGGCCTCTTCCTGTCCAGGCGGAACGGGTTCCTCGAACCACAGCGGGTCGTATTTCTCCAACCGTTTGGCAAGACGGATAGCCGATGAAGGCACCATTTGCCCGTGCGTGCCAAACAGCAGATCGCAGCGATTTCCGACAGCTTCGCGAATCTTGCGGCAGAACGTCTCGCAGCGCTCGAGCACATCCAGCGATACCTGATGGCCGGAATACGCGGTGTACGGCCCGGCGGGATCGAACTTCACGGCAGTGAAACCCAACTCCATGTTTTGCAACGCGCATTCGGCTGCAAGATCGGGGTCGCTGTAGTCGTACTCGCCCTTGCTATTCACGGGATAGAGATAGGTATACGAGCGCAAACGCTCGTGCACCAGACCGCCCAACAATTCGTACACAGGCTTGTTGGCGGCTTTGCCGATGATGTCCCAACAGGCCATTTCAAGCCCGCTGACGATACCCATCATGGTGAGATCCGGACGTTGCGTGAAGCCGCTCGAATAGGCTTGGCGGAAAAAGCGCTCGACATGATGCGGATCGTGGTTGAGCAGATAACGCTCGAATGCATCTTCGATGGCCGGCACCATCACCTTGGGGTGGAAGGTGGCGGCGTAGATTTCGCCGACGCCTTCGATGCCGTTGTCGGTCTTCAATGTGACGAACAGCCAATACATGCCGCCGACGTGTGGCGGAGGCACGGCAACAACGTGGGTCTCCAGCGAAACGATCTTCATGCTGCCTTCCTTTTGGCAATGCGCTTGTTGAGGATGAGCGCAGCGATCACGCCAAGCACGCCCATGGTGACGATGTACGAGTAATAGATCTGGTACCCCACCACGCCGGGGAAATGCTGGGTCGTCCAACCGTTGATCAGCGGTAACAAGATGTCTGGGGAATAGGCGATGACGGACACGATGCCGATGGCCAAACCCGTAACGCGAACCGGCACATTGCATACATCAAGGATGGCCCAGTACAGACCGCGTATGGCGTACACCATCAGGCCAATGAACAGCACAAGCCCGGCTGCGAGGACAACGCCATGAAACATCGTCGCAATGATCAAGCCGGCAATGCCCAAGGTGGCCAAGACCAGCGCACAGATAAGTACGCGCAAAGGAGTGAGCCGATCCCCCAGCAAACCGCCACCGATGCCGCCGAAGGGGCGCATCCATAGTTTTGCGGTAGTCACCGTTGCAGCCGCCGCAGCGCTCAAGCCGAGGCCGCCCTGCTCCAGATAAGCGGAAAAACTATAAGTGGCCCAGAACAAGTGATAGCCGCAAAACACGATGGCTGTCATCAGCCACAGCTCGGGAAGCCTGCACAAAAAATTCAGATCGGCTAGCAGATTGCCTTTCTGAACTTGCATGGTTTCCGTTACCGCGGCGGGTTTGCGCGGATCGCGCAACAAGGCAAATAGGATCGCCAGGGCGATGCAGCTGTACGCATAAAGGTGGATAACGAGCTGAAAGCCTTCCGCAAGCGACTGGCCCTGTTTGCTCGTTTGATAGGTAAATAGCGTAAGCGCGATCGTCGCGAGCGATGCCTCGATCACTCCACGACCACCATCGAGCATACCGAAGAAACGCCCCTGCTCCTCCTTCGCCGCCAGGGATTTCAAGCGCTTCAGTAAGGGAGCCCAGAACGTAAGTCCCGTGGTAAGGCCACCCATGAAAAAGATCACAGGCAAATAATCAAAGCCCGGAAGAGTGGCATACCACAGCGCCAGAAGACCGGTGGCAAACAACGAGAAAGTGATCAGCAAGCGTGGCGGCAGACGATCCGCCAGCCAGCCGCTGGGAAGGTAACTGAGTACGAATGCCGTACCCATGCTCGAATACAGATATCCAAGCTGCTGGTTATCGATCCCCATCGCCACCAGCATGCTGCTTTGATACACCTGGCGCAGATAAAAGACGGGATAAATGGTGCCCGCCGCAACGACCAGCAATGCAAGCTGCCCGTAGCGATAAAACTTGCTGCCTTGCTGTGAGGATGCATCCTGCATTGCCTCTGTTGCTTTCATGTCCATACGATTCAGTACCTCATTACGACAAGACGGGTTTGGGTGAACTCGAGCATGCCGTGCTTGCCGTCGTCGCCACCCAGACCGGAGCGTTTCCAGCCCGCGTGAAATCCTTGATAGGGATCCGCCGGCGTGCGATTCACGTAGATCTCGCCTGCCTCGATGCGGTTGGCAACTTTCAGCGCAGTGCGATAGCACTCGGTGTACAGCACGGAAGAGAGGCCGAATTGATGATCGTTGGCCATCTGCAGCGCCTCATCCAGTGAGTCGTAACGAAGTACCGGCAATACGGGCCCGAAGATCTCTTCCTGCACGATCTCCATGTCCTGACGACAGCCGCTCAGCAACGTGGCGGGATAGAAGAAGCCGCTCCCCGCAGGCATCGTTCCGCCGCATTCAAGCATTGCGCCCTCGTTTATCGCGCGCTGCACCTTGGCGTGAATGTCCTGACGCGCACGGTCGTTGACGAGCGGCCCCATCCGACTCGGATCTTCGGCGCGATCGCCGATGCGGACGGCTGCCAGCTTGTCGCGCAGCAAAGTCAGAAATCGGTCATGCACGCTGGCGTGCACATAGACGCGCTCGATCGCCGTGCACAGCTGCCCGCAATGGGTCGTCTTGGAACTCGCAATCGCGCTCGCGGCCTGTTCCAGGTCGACATCGGGCTCGATGATCGCCGGCGTTTTACCGCCCAGCTCTAGCGAAGGCTTGGCTATGTTGGCCTTGCAATACTCAAGCACGGATCGACCGACGCCGACGCTGCCCGTAAGGGTGATCATCCCTACCGCCGGCTGCGTACACAGCTCGCCCGCCTGTTCGTGCCGCATCGCCAGAATGTTCACCAAACCCGGCGGGAAGCCGACCTGCTCGATCGCGCGAGCAATCTCGAAGGCGCTCAGAGGTGTGTTGTTGCTCGGGCGAACGACGACGGCATTACCCGTGATCAATGCAGGCGCGATCTTGCGCAGCAACGTGTAAACGGGATAGTTGAACGGGATCAGGCAAGCAACGACACCAATGGGTTCACGCTGAAGAAGAATGGTCTCGTCAGCGTTGTCGCTGGGAATGACTTCGCCCTCGATACGGCGAGCCCATTCCGCGTGATACCGCGTAATTTCCGCCGCATAAACGGCTTCACTCACTGCATCGGAAAGACTCTTGCCGGACTCCCTGGCAAGCGCCGCCCCAATGGCATTTGCATGGGCCACCAGTGCATCGGCCAATCGGCGCAAATGCTGAGCACGCTCGATCGCCGGCAAGCGTGCCCAGCCACGCTGCGCTCGTGTCGCGGCTGCGACAGCCATTCTTACTTGCGCAGTACTGGCTGCTTCAATTTCCGCTATCCGCTCCCCGGTTGCGGGATTGCTTACGACGATGGTTGACTTATCATCCGCGTCGACAAAAGCACCGTCGATGAAATTTCGCTCCTTGCGCATTCACACTCCTCATTCATTGAACGACATCAACGCCCATCGCATTCCGAAGGCAACACCGCACGGTTGGCTCGACGAAAATTCAACGGCGATGCATGGCGGTCCTGTCGAACCGCCTTAGAAATACCAGGCGACATTCATGAAAAACTGCCCTCTCCAATGGTCGATACCACCGGCTGCAAGGCTTTGGGCGTAGCTGCTACCACCGAGATAAGGGTCGTTGCGACCTTTACGCCATTCGGTGTAAATCGAAAGAAATTTGAGGGAAAACGATGTACCTGCGATCCACCGCTGCGTATTGCGAAATTGCGGATCGGTCTTGTCGTACAAGCTGTAACTGAGATACGGATGCACATCGGTGATCCATCCCCAAAGATAACTGCCCGGGACGGAATAACTCACATTGGCCAGATACAAGTTGCCCCTTGTCGCCATGTTGTACGTGCCGTCGTAACCACCGATGGTGATCGTCTGGTTCGCACCATTCGGATTTTTTGGCGACATGACTTGGCGGGTGTATTGAAGCTTTACTCCCCAAGGGCCATGACTCCCCATGTAGTGCAGCGCAAATTCATCGCGCCGCCCATCGAGGCGGGTGTCGCGGTTGTACAAGGTGGATGTGAGCAGTGAAACACCCACCTCGCCTTTCCATTCCCCAGCCTGTACCTTTTTCGCAAGACGCCCCACAAACATGTCCCGCTCGATGTTGTCGGTACCACCTGCGACATAGGGATCGGCGGGTGTCACCACGGTCGAGTAGGTGCTGCCACGACTCGTGCCATTACCGGGCCACGCGGGGCGCGCGTAATAACCGGCCTGGATGTTCCAGTCGCCGATGTCCTTGATGTATTTCGCGCCGATCTCATCGAGATCTTCCAGGCCCATCGTGAAGGCCAGGGTTTCCAGGAAGGTGTCGCTGTAAAGCCGCTGGAGACCGAACGGCACCTGATTCAGGCCGACTTGTACCTGTTGCGTCGGGTCGAACCGGTAGCCGATCCAGGCGTACTCGGCGAAGTTGATGTCGCCGAAGTGACGGGTGTACTGATACGGATAGTCCTTGCCGTAGAAGCGATATCGCGCAGCGCCGATCCAGCTATCGGAGGTGTATTTGGCGCTCAGCATCAGCGTATCGATGCCGAACTTGTGGATACCGCGCGTGGAGTCTTCATCCACGCGAGCACGTATCGCGCCGCCCAGGTCCAGGTTATCCGTGACTTCCACGGCCGAAACGGGTGTGCTGCAAACCATCAGAACAGAGAACAATGCGCCGGCGATGCATGCCGACAATCGCTTGTAAACTTGCACAGTTGCATCCTTGCATGAGCTCAATCATGGCGACCATCGATACACCGCAAGGTCGCCTCCACCGCTGTACGACTCCACTGGCGCTGCTTGCAGTCAACCTGTGCAGGCCGGCGCGGATGAGTGCAGGTACTTGTACTTGAGAACAGTACCTCGTCGAACACTCGACTCATGTCAGAGGCGTCCCCACAAGACACAGGACAAACGACTACAATTTCGTCATCCTGATACCTAGTACGACCCTCGGCTCGCACCTCTCTGTCAATGAGTGACTTGCTGCAGGGCGATTCCATCGAGTGGCATGACGACAGCCACGCGTTCATCGCGCCGCCACCCACCAAGCCCCATACCGCTCCTCGGAACCCGCATGATCAAAGGTGTACTTCTTGGCTTTGCCAGCTTTGCGGCCTACGCAATCAGCGACGCCTTTGTGAAATCCCTGCATGGCTCCGTACCGCCTTATGAGTCGGTTTTTTTTGGCGCGGTGTTCGGACTCGCGGCGCTGCCCTTCATGATGTCGCCTGGCGACAAATGGCGAGACGTGGTTACGGCGCGCCGTCCATCGCTATGGTGGGTCCGAGCCGTGGCCGGCGCAGTCGGCAATATCGCCTCGGTAACGGCTTTTACCTTGTTGCCGATGGCCGAGGTGTTCACGCTGATCTTCCTGATGCCGATATTTGTAACGCTGCTGTCGGTACTCTTTCTCAAGGAGCACGTCGGTTGGCGGCGATGGTCCGCCGTATTCGTCGGCTTTGCCGGCGTGCTGGTGGTATTGCGCCCGGGCTTCCGCTCGCTTGGCGCGGGCCATTTGGCGGCACTCATCTGCGGCCTTTTTGCCGCGGCCTCGGTGATCGCACTACGCATGGCAGGCCCCCACGAGAAACGCATCAGCCTCTACGGCGCGGGAGTTGTGGGGCCACTCATTGCCGGCGGGATGCTGATGATCCCCCGTTTCATCTGGCCGAATTGGCATGAATGGGGACTGCTTGCGGGATACGGCCTGCTTGCCGCGCTGGCAGGCGTGCTGTTGATGTACGCGACGCTGATTGCCCATGCCAATCGCGTGGCTCCCACGCAATACAGCCAGATGCTGTGGGCCATCGGCTTCGGCTACTGGCTGTTCGGCGACCACCTCGACTGGCCGATGCTGATCGGCATCGTGATGATTCTCGGCGCGGGTCTATTCACGCTGGTGCGTGAAGAGAAGGTGACCCCTTGGTGGAAGCGGGCCAAAATGGTGTGATGGCCACGTGTTGCCACCCTGTTGTCCGGGTAGGCCAGGTGCATCGGCGCGTCAACGTACTAGTACGAAATGCGTTTACATGACTCCTGCACCACGCCCGACCCCGGCGAGATCCTTAACATGCAGCGTCCATGCACCGAAAAATCCCCTTAAGGCATCGATAAGCGTGATACGGCAAGATCAGTGCCGTTGTTTGCCAAGAGCCTGAAATTCCCCGGGTTCACATCGCACCTCCCCCGGTGCTCCCGAATCCACAGACCGCTCGCCTGCGCACTGCCAGACTGTGCACCTGCGAGCGAAGCCATGTGAACGCAAAACGTGAGTCATTCCTCTACGAAAATCTGATCGACGGACTGGCAACGGCCACTTGGCGGCCGCCTATCTCCACCGCCTTCAAAGTGCCTTTTAGACAGCCATTTGTGCCGCCCAATCAGCGTTTTTTCGAGATGAAGGCGCTCTTGATAAACTGAAGGATGAACAGCCGGAGATGGTTATGAGTGCCAATACCCCGCGAGCAACAGCAAATGTTCGCAAGAAGCGCGGCAAGGTGATCGCCGCCGTGGTCATCGTGGCGGCCATCGTCCTTATCGTGGTTCATCTCTTCAATGCCAAGCCCGCCAAGATGGGCAACCCGCCGCAGGTGGTGAGCACCGGGGCCGCGACCTTGGGCAGCATGCCGGAAATCTTGAACGAACTGGGCACCGTAAGCCCCATCGCCACCGTCACCGTGCTGCCACAATTGAGCGGCTATCTCACGGAAGTGGGCTATCAGGAAGGCCAGGACGTGAAGAAGGGCCAGTTCCTCGCCCAGATCGATCCGCGCCAATACGAGATCAGCAAAGAACAGGCAGAGGCCCAACTGGCCAAGGATCAGGCCAGCCTCGACCTGGCACGCGCCGACCTCGCCCGCTACACGCAATTGCACGAACAGAAGTCGATCGCCGAACAGACCTATGTCGACCAGAAATTCACCGTGGAGCAGGACGAGGCTGCGGTAAAGGCCGACAAGGCGAACATCGCGCAATTCGAACTCGACCTGGCGTATTGCCACATCACGGCACCGGTGGACGGTCGCGTGGGCCTGCGCCTGGTCGATCCGGGCAACTACGTCACGCAGTCGAGCTCGCCGGGCATTGTGGTGATCACCACCATGAAGCCGACCACGGTGCAGTTCACCGTGCCGCAAAATTCGCTCGGCCAGGTACTGCAGCGCTTCAATTCCGGGGCGAAGCTGGCCGTCACGGTCTACAACAGCGACAACACCAAGCAGCTCGCCACGGGCGCGCTGTACGCCATCAGCAACCAGATGGCCACCAGCACGGGCACCGTCACGCTGCGTGCCACCTTCCCCAACGACGACGAAGCCCTGTATCCGAACGAATTCGTCAACGTCCGCCTGCTCGTGGATACGCTTCAACAAGCCGTGCTGGTGCCCACGCCGGCCGTGCAAACGGGCGCGCCGGGCAATTACGTCTATCTGGTGAATGCCGACGACACCGTCTCGGTGCACAAGGTGACGCCGGGGCCGAGCGACGGCAAGAACACCGTCATCCTCTCGGGGCTTTCGGCCGGTCAGGTCGTGGTGACCGACGGCATGGACCGCTTGAGCGACGGCGCGAAGATCAAGATGGCGCAGGCCAAATCGGCGGATGCGGAAGGTGCTCCTGCATCGGCGTCGTCCGCGGCAGACACGCCACGCAAGGGTGGGAAGCGGAATCACGCTGCCTCCACCTCGCAGTCGTGAGTAGCGGACGCACGATCCGATGAATATTTCCCGCCTGTTCGTACTCAGGCCGGTGGCTACATCGCTGCTGATGATCGCCCTTGTGCTGGTGGGCCTGGTCGCGATGCGTTTCCTGCCGGTGTCGTCCCTGCCCGACGTCGACTATCCGACGATCCAGATCCGCACGTTCTATCCGGGCGCGAGCCCCACGGTGATGGCCACCACCGTCACCGCGCCGCTGGAAGTACAGCTGGGTGAAATTCCCGGCCTGCAGCAGATGACGTCCAGCAGCTCCGCGGGCGCATCCATCATCACGCTGCAATTCGATCTGTCGCTGAATCTCGACGTGGCCGAGCAGAACGTCCAGGAGGCGATCAATGCCGCCAACAGCCTGCTGCCCAGCGGCCTTCCCGCGCCGCCCACTTACGCGAAGGTGAATCCGGCCGACCAGCCAATCCTGACGCTGGCGGTGACATCCAAGTCCATGTCGCTGCCCCAGTTGCAGGACGTGGCCAACAACCGCCTGGGCACCAAGATTTCGGAAGTGCCGGGCGTGGGCCTGGTCACGCCGGCTGGCGGCAACGTGCCGGCAGTGCGCGTCGAAGCCGACCCGCAGAAGCTCGCGTCTTACGGACTCAACATCGACGACCTGCGTTCGTTGATCAACAACGTCAACGTGAGCCAGCCCAAGGGCAACTTCGACGGTCCTGAGCTCGATTACACCATCAACGGCAACGACCAGATCCAGGATCCGCAGGATTACCTCAACACGGTGATCTCGTATCAAAACGGCGCGCCGGTGTACTTGCGCGACGTAGCGCGCGTCACGCAGGCCGCCGAGGATACCGAACAAGGCGCGTGGTACGACAAGACGCCGTCCATCGTGCTGAACGTGCAGCGCCAGCCCGGCGCGAACGTGATCGCCACGGTCGACCAGATCAAGAAAGAACTGCCGCAACTCGAATCGACGCTGCCTGCCGGCATGCAGGTAGAGATCGTCTCCGACAGCACTGGCGTCATCCGCTCCTCGGTCTATGACGCCGCGTTCGAGTTGGTGCTTGCCGTCGTGCTGGTGGTGCTGGTGATCTTCGTGTTCCTGCGCAACCTGCCGGCCACGATCATTCCGAGCATTTCCGTGCCGGTGTCGTTGATCGGCACGCTGGCCATGATGTACCAGCTCAACTACTCGATCGACAACCTCTCGCTGATGGCCTTGATCATCGCCACCGGCTTCGTGGTCGACGACTCGATCGTGATGATCGAGAACATCGTGCGCTATCTGGAGGAAGGCGAAACGCCGCTGAATGCCGCGCTGATCGGCGCCGGCCAGATCGGCTTCACCATTCTGTCGCTGACGGTGTCGCTGATCGCGGTGCTGATCCCGCTGTTGTTCATGGGCGGCGTGATCGGGCGGCTGTTCAGTGAGTTCGCGGTGACGCTCGCCATCACCATCGTGATCTCCGGTGTGGTGTCCCTGACCCTGGTGCCGATGCTTTGCGCACGCATTCTGCGTGCCCAGGCGCAACGGCACCCGAGCCGCTTCGAACAGATCAGCGAACACCTGTTCAACAAGACGCTGGGGGCGTACGAACGCGGCCTTCGTTTCGTGATGAATCACCAGTTGGCGACCTTGGTGACCTTCGGCGTGACGTTGATCATCACCATTGCGCTTTACATCACGATTCCCAAGGGACTGTTCCCGGTGCAGGACGTCGGTGTGATCCAGGGCATCAGCATCGCCGACAACTCGGTCTCCTACACCACGATGGTGGATCGGCAAGCGGCTTTGGCCGATGCCGTTCTCAAGGACCCCGACGTGGTCAATCTGACGTCCTACGTCGGCATTGACGGCACCAACACCACACTCAACAACGGCCGGTTCCTGATCAACCTCAAGGCACGCGACGACCGCTCGGAAACGGCGGCGGAAATCGCCCGCCGCATTCAGACCGAAGTGTCCAGCGTGCCCGGCATCAAGCTGTTCCTGCAGCCGGAACAGGACCTCACCCTCGACACCACCGTGTCGCCGAACCAGTACCAGTTCGTGCTGCGTGGGCCAAGCCAGGAAGAGTTCCAGAAGTACGTGCCCGCGCTGATCGATCGCATGAAGCAGGTCAAGTCGATCATCGATGTCACCAGCGATCTGAACAACGACGGCCTGAGCGTCAACGTCGAGGTCAACCGGCAACTTGCCGCGCGCTTCGGCATTACGGCGGCGACCATCGACAATGCGCTTTACGATGCGCTGGGACAACGTATCGTTTCGACGATTTTCGATCAGTCCAGCCAGTACCGCGTGATTCTGGTGGCCAAACCGGAAAAACTGCCGACGCTGCAATCGCTGGGCGAACTGTATCTGCCCAGCCAGACGAGCAGCAGCGGCCAGGTACCGCTGAGTGCGATCGCCAAGATCCAGGTCACCAAGTCGCCGTTGGTCATCAGTCACCTGGCGCAGTTCCCGTCGGTGACCATCTCGTTCAACCTCGCGCAGGATGCTTCGCTGAGCAAGGCGGTGGATGAGATCAATCAGGCGGAGAAGGCCGTGCAGCTTCCGCCCTCGATCACATCCTCATTCCAGGGTGCCGCGCAGGCATTCCAGGATTCGCTGTCCAGCGAAGTCTATTTGCTGATTGCCGCGCTGGTCGCTGTCTACATCGTGCTTGGCGTGCTGTACGAGAGCTTCATCCATCCCGTCACCATTCTTTCGACGTTGCCCTCGGCCGGTATCGGCGCGCTAGTTGCGCTGATGGTCGCGGGCAGCGACCTGGACGTGATCGGCATCATCGGCATCGTGCTGCTGATCGGTATCGTGAAGAAGAACGCGATCATGATCGTGGACTTTGCGCTGGAAGCCGAACGCGATCACGGCAAGCCGGCTGCGGAGGCGATTTTCGAAGCATCGCTGTTGCGTTTCCGCCCCATCCTGATGACCACGCTGGCGGCCATGCTCGGCGCCTTGCCGATGCTGCTGGGCACCGGCACCGGTTCGGAACTGCGTCGCCCGCTGGGCCTGGCGATCATCGGCGGCCTCACCTTGAGCCAGTTGCTGACGTTGTTCACGACACCGGTGATCTACCTCTACTTCGATCGCCTGGCGCAGCGCTTCCAGCGCAAGCCATCGCTGGCGGCGGGAGATAGTGCGCCGTGAGTACGTTGCTGATTCACGCGCTGTATCACTCCTCCCCCTGCTTGCAGGGGGAGGCTGGGAGGGGGTTGCTCACACTTGCCTCAACGCAAGATTGCATAACCCCACCCCAACCCTCCCCTGCTCGCAGGGGAGGGAGCCACTTCACGGCTAGCGGTAACGCACGATGAACATCTCGGCGCTCTTCATCAGGCGACCGGTGGCGACCACTTTGTTGGCCATCGCCATCCTGCTGTCGGGTGCGCTGGCGTATTTTCATTTGCCGGTCGCACCGCTGCCGAACGTCACCTACCCGGTCATCGTCGTGCAAGCGAACATGGCGGGCGCGAGCCCGGACATCATGGCGTCCACCGTCGCCGAGCCGCTTGAAAAGCGTTTGGGCGCCATCGCCAACGTGACCGAACTGACGTCGACGAGCTACGTCGGCTCGGCGCAGATCGTGGTGCAGTTCGGCCTCAACCGCGACATCAACGGCGCTGCGCGCGACGTGCAGGCCGCCATCCAGGCCGCCCGCGCCGACCTGCCGAGCACGCTGCGCAACAACCCGAGCTATCGCGAATACAACCCGGCCGATTCGCCGATCATGGTGCTCGCGCTCACCTCGCACACGCTGACGCGCGCCCAGCTTTACGACTCCGCCGATTCGGTGATCCAGCAGCAGCTGTCGCAAGTCGACGGCGTCGGCCAGATCACACTGGGCGGCAGCGCCCTGCCGTCCGTGCGCGTCGAATTGGAGCCGGATCAGCTCAACAGCTATGGCATCGGCCTGGAAGATGTGCGCGCGGCCATCAGCGCCGCCAATGCCAACAGCGCCAAGGGCCATATCGATCAGGACGGACAGCGCTACGAAGTGATGTCCAACGACCAGATCAACAAGGCCGCGCCTTATCGCGACCTGATCGTGGCGTACCGCAACGGCTCTCCGGTACTGCTGCGCGATGTCGCCGATGTGGAAGACTCCGCGGAAAACCTCCGCAACATGGGTCTCTACAACGGTCAGCCCGCGGTGCTGGTGATCGTGTTCCCGCTGCCGGGTGGCAACATCGTCAAGACCGTCGCGCAGATCCGTAAAGTGCTGCCCTCGATCGAAGCGACCTTGCCCCGAAACGTGCACATCGGTATCGCCGTCGATCGCTCGCAATCTGTGAACGCCGCCGTCGGCGATACCGAGCGGTCGCTGTTCATGGCCGTGCTGCTGGTGATCGGCGTCGTCTTCATCTTCCTGCAGTCGCCGCGTGCCATTCTGGTGCCTGCGGTGGCACTGCCGTTGTCCATCGTCGGCACCTTCGGGCCGATGTACCTGATGGGCTACAGCCTGGACAACCTATCCCTGATGGCGTTGACCATTGGCACCGGGTTCGTCGTCGACGACGCGGTGGTCGTGCTGGAGAACATCGTGCGCCATGTCGAAGCCGGCATGGATCCGCGCGAAGCCGCCTTGCGCGGCAGCGGCGAGGTCTGCTTTACGGTGATCTCGATGAGCCTCTCGTTGATCGCCGTGTTTCTGCCGATTCTGCTGATGCCCGGCATCATCGGTCTGCTGTTCCACGAATTCGCCGTCACGCTGTCCGTCGCGATCCTGCTCTCGCTGCTGATCTCGCTGACCGTCACGCCGACCATGGCGGCTTATGTGCTCAGCCGGGGCAAAGCCCTGCACTCCAAGGCACGCTGGGCGGTGTGGTACGAGAAACAGTTCGATCGCTTCAAGAACGCCTACTCCCGTTCGCTCACCGCCGTGCTCGACAACGCCTTGATGGTGGGGCTGGTGCTGGTCGGCCTGATTGCGCTCAATGTGTTTCTGATCAAGCTGGTGCCTACGACATTCTTCCCCGAGCAGGACAATGGAATCCTGATAGGCCAGATCATCGCCGACCAGAGCATCTCCTTCCAGGCAATGGAAAAGAAACTCGCCCAGCTGCAGTCGATCGCGCAGAAAGATCCGGCCGTGGCTTCGGTCGCCGGCTTTACCGGCGGCAGAGCGCTCAATACCGCCAACGTGTACATCGAACTGAAACCGCTTGCCGAGCGCAAGCTTTCGGCGGCACAGGTCGTCGATCGCCTTCGTCCCAAGCTCAACGTCGTTTCGGGTGCGAAGCTGTTCTTGCAGGCTGCGCAAGATCTGCATATCGGTGGCCGGCAATCGGCCGGCGAGTACCAGTACACGCTGACCAGCGACGACCCCAATGCGCTGTTCACCTGGGCGCCGAAGCTGGTGACCGCACTTGGCAAATATCGAAGTCAGTTGCAGGACATAAACTCCGACCTGCAGCAGAATGGCCTGCAGACCTTCATCAATTTCGACCGTGGAACGGAAGCGCGTTACGGATTTGCGCCGAACCAGATCGACAACGTGCTTTATGACGCGTTCGGTCAGCGCACCGTGTCCACCGTCTACAACCAGCTCAACCAGTACTACGTGGTGATGGAAGTGACACCCAAGTACTGGCAGTACCCGCAAATGCTGGATCGTATGCGTTTCAGCAGCGCCGCCGGCAATGCGTCGGGAACGCAGCAGACGCAGATGCCGGGCGGCACCGTTAAAGGCGTTACGGCGGCATCCGCCGTGACGGCTGCACAAGGCGCAGCGACCGCCACCAATGCCTTGAATTCCGATGCCGAGGCCAATCAGCTCACCAACGCCATTTCCAATTCCAAAGGCGGCAGCTCCAGCGGCAGCGCGGACAGCACATCGGCGGAAAACCTGGTGCCGTTCCCGGCCATGACGTCGTACATCACCAATCACACCGCCACCCAGGTCAGCCATCAGGGCGGCCTGGTCGCCGTCACGCTTTCTTTCAACCTGCCTCCCGGCGGTTCCCTGGGCGACGCACTGACGGCCATCAACCAGGCATCTCAGGAAATAGGCATGCCTGCGTCCATCCATGGCGCCACGGCGGGCGCCGCGCAGGTGTATTCGCAATCGATGTCGACCATGCCGCTGCTGATTCTGGCTGCGCTGGCCGCGGTCTACATCGTGCTCGGCGTGCTCTACGAGAACACCGTGCATCCGCTCACCATTCTCTCCACCCTGCCCTCGGCGGGTATCGGCGCCACGTTGGCGCTGCTGATCTTCGGTACGCCGTTTTCGGTGATCGCGATGATCGGCATCATCCTGCTGATCGGTATCGTGAAGAAGAACGCGATCATGATGATCGACGTGGCCATTCACCTGCAGCGCGACGAAGGTTACGAACCGCAGAACGCGATCCACGATGCAGCGGTCATCCGTCTGCGACCGATCATGATGACCACGGCGGCCGCCGTATTGGGCGCCGTGCCGCTGGCCATCGGTATCGGCCAGGGCGCATCGCTGCGCCAGCCGCTGGGTATTACCGTGATGGGCGGCCTCATCCTCAGTCAGGTCTTTACGTTGTACACGACACCGGTGATCTACCTTTATCTCGACCGCCTGCGCGCGCGACTCGCCAGGTGGTCCGCCACGTTGCCGTGGAACCGATCGGACGCACGCGCATGAACATGAAGATTTCCCACACCGCATTGGCTGCGACGCTGGCACTCTTGCTCGGCGGCTGCATGGTCGGCCCCGACTACCACCGGCCGCAGGTGCCTGTTTCCACGCAATACAAACCCTTGCCCGGCTGGAGCGAAGCAGCGCCGGCGGCCGAAGCGCCCAAGGGCGACTGGTGGACGGTTTTCAACGATCCGCTGCTCAACCAGCTTGAGCCGATGGTGGCCGTTTCAAACCAGACGGTACGGCAGAGCTACGCCAACTACCAGGAAGCCTTGGCTGAAGTACAAGTCGCACGCAGCGCGTTGTTCCCGACCATCGGCGTTACCGGATCGGCCACCAAGCAACGCACCGCGAAGAGCAGTAGCACCAGCGGAAATTTCCGGCCCATCAGCACCAGCGGTTCGCTGGAGGGCAACGTGAGCTGGGCGCCCGATCTGTGGGGCAAGGTTCGCCGCACGCTCGAAGAAAACAAGGCTACCGCGCAAGCCAGCCAGGCAACGCTCGCCAACGCAACACTGTCCGAGCAGGTCGCTCTCGCTACCGCCGTCATCGAGCTGCGCGTGAACGATGCCGACACCGATCTGTTGCAAAAAACGGTCGACGAATACAAAGAATATCTGCGCGTCGTATCTAATCAGGGCGTGGCGGGCACGACACCGCCCTCCGATGTCATTCTGGCTCGCACGCAGTTGGAAAGCGCACAGTCGAGCCTGATCGCGCTCGGTGTCGCGCGCGCGCAGTACGTTCACGCGATAGCCGTGCTGGTCGGCAAGAATCCGGAAGATCTCGATATCGCGCATAGCACCGGCTTGCCCGCGCTGCCGACAGTACCCGTCGGCGTGCCTTCAAGCCTGCTGCAGCGTCGCCCCGACATTGCCGTGGCCGAGCGCCAGATGGCCGCGCAGAACGCGGCGATCGGCGTTGCCGTAGCCGCGTACTATCCGAACATTACGCTCTCCGCGGCGGACGGCTTCTCGCAATCGCCGCTGGCGGGATTGCTGCATCTGGCCAACCATGTCTGGTCGCTGGGCGCGAACGTCGATGAAACCGTCTTCGATTTCGGTCAACGCCATGGGGAAGTGGCCGCGGCGAAAGCTGCATACGACGCCTCTGTCGCCAACTATCGCAACTCGGTGCTGACCGGATTCCAGAATGTGGAAGACGATCTTTCCGGGCTGAGCATTCTGTCCCAACAGGCACAGGTACAGGACGCCCTGGTCCACGACGCCACGCAAGGCGCGCAAATCGCCTTCAACGAATACCAGGCCGGCACCGTCGACTACACCACTGCGGCAACCGCGCAAGCCACGCAACTCAGCGCCCAGCAGAGCGCGCTGAGCGTGCAACAACAACGTTTGCTGGACACCGTCTCGTTGATCGGCGACCTGGGCGGCGGCTGGTCGGCCGACGAACTCGACGATTCGAAGAAGACAGCCTCCGCACGCTAAGGACACTCGTTCATACGCCATGTCAGACCTAACAGCCGCTCATCATCTCGAACTCTCGCCCATCGTCGCCGGCCTCTGGCGCATTGCCGACTGGAATTTCAGCGTGCAGGAGCGCGCGCGCTGGATCGAGCAGGCGCTGGAACTTGGCATCACATCGTTCGACCTCGCGGATATCTACGGCAGCTATCGCGCGGAGGGCCTGTTCGGCGATGCGCTGAAAACCGTGCCAAGCCTGCGCGATCGCATGCAGCTGGTGACGAAGTGCGGCATTCGCCTTCGCGCTGCGGAAAAGCCTTATCGCCTCAACCACTACGACACTAGCGCGACCTACGTTCGCGCGCAGGTCGAACAATCGCTGCGAAACCTGCACGCCGACCAGTTGGACCTTGTACTGATCCATCGCCCCGATTACCTGATGGATGCTGCCGCGCTCGCCGATACGTTCGCCACGTTGACTCGCGAAGGAAAAGTCGCGCATTGGGGCGTGTCCAACCACAGCACCACTCAATTCGCGCTGCTCCATCAGCATCACCCGCTTCTGACCAACCAGCTGGAGCTGTCGCCGCTGCAGATGAACGCGCTGGACGATGGCACGCTGGATCAAGCGCAACAACTTGGATTGCGCCCGATGATCTGGTCGCCGCTTGCCGGCGGCCGTCTATTTACCGGTGCCGACGAACACGCGCAGCGTGTGCGTGCGGAAATGTCCGCGATCGCTGCGCGCTACGATGTCAGTCTCACCACGCTCGCTTTCGCCTGGGTGCTGCGCCACCCTTCCCGTCCGTATCCGATCACCGGCAGTGGACGCATTGAAAGCGTGCGTGAAGCGGTACTCGCACTCGACATCAAACTCGAAGCCGAAGATTGGTATGCGATCTGGGTGGCCAGCAAAGGGCACGGCGTGCCCTGATCCGTCCGGGATTTACTTGTTGCTTACGCCGTGCGGGACATGTCCCGTCGCGACGTGCTTGCGGGCGGATTCCACATTGGCCGGCGAGTCGTCAAAAAAGATATCTGCCCCGAAGGCGTCAAGGAACGGCCCCTTGTCTCGCCCGCCGAGGAACAATGCCTCATCGATACGAACACCCCAACGCCGCAGCGTCAGAATCACGCGCTTATGCGCCGGCGCGGAGCGGGCGGTGACAAGCGCTGTGCGAATGGGAGAGTTCTCCGCCGGAAATGCCGCCTGCAAGCGATGCACGGCCGAGAGAAATCCGCGAAACGGCCCGACCGACAACGGTTCCTCGGCCAGTTCGGTTTCGCTGCGATGAAAGGCTTCCAGGCCTTCCTCGCGCGAGACGCGTTCGCCTTCGTCGCCGAAAATCACCGCGTCGCCGTCGAAGGCGATACGCAGTTGCTCGCTTGCACGCGGTGGCGCGTTGGAAGGAAGGATGGTCGCCGCAGCCACGCCAGCCTTGAGCGCGCGCCCCACGTCTTCCGCATTCGCCGACAGAAATAGATCCGTTTTGAAGGGCGCGACGTAATCCGACGTGGGCGCGCCACTGGTGAAGGCCGCTCGGCTGATTTCCAGGCCGTAGTGCTGAATGGCGTTGAAGATGCGCAGCCCCGTGTCGCCGGAGTTGCGCGAGAGCAGAATCACCTCGACCGGCGGTACATCACCCGCCAGCTTGTTCAGACCCAGCAATTTCTGCACAAGCGGAAAGGCCACCCCTGGCTTCAGGATCTCGTCTTCGTGCTCGATCTGAAACTCGCGGTATGCATCCAGCCCCTTGCGTTCGAACAAATCGTGACTGTCGCCAAGGTCGAACAACGCGCGAGACGAGATGGCAACCACTAACCGATTGTCGGTGGCGGCGCTGGGGTCGTGGGCGGTGTTGCTGGGGCGGGTCATGGGATGGCGGTACGGTTACCTGGTTGAATCAAGCAAAGAGCAACGCGGAGCGCTTGCCGAAGGAATGCGGCGGCGCTCGGTGACGCGATCAGTCCGCAGCAAACTGCTCGTCCAGAATACGCTGTTCCAGATTGTGCTCCGGATCGAACAGCAAGCGCACACCTTGTTCGCGCGCCTGGCGAATGTCGACCGTGCGCACGTTGCGCACCTCAAGGAAATCGGCCGTGGCGCTGATGGGACGTTTGCCCGGATCGAGCACGCGCAGGCTCACGCGCGTGCGATGCGGAAGGATCGCGCCGCGCCAGCGGCGCGGGCGGAACGGGCTGATCGGCGTCAGCGCCAGCACATTGGCGTCGAGCGGGAGAATCGGCCCGTGCGCGGACAAGTTGTACGCGGTGGAACCCGCCGGCGTGGATACCAGGATGCCGTCGCAAACCAGCGTCGCCAGCTTCACGATATCGTTGAGCTTCACTTCCAGGTGCGCAGCCTGATTGGTCTGCCTGAGCAACGATACTTCGTTGAAAGCCAGTGCGCTGCGCGTCTGGCCGTCCGCGTCCGTCGCGATCATTTCCAGCGGAAACAGTTCGGCCGTGTGCGCGCGCTCGATGCGCTCGGGCAGCTCGTCGAGCCGATACTTGTTCATCAGAAAACCCACGCGGCCGAGTTTCATGCCGTACACGGGCGCTGCGATATCGCGATGCGCATGCAGCGTACGCAGCATGAAGCCGTCACCACCGAGCGCCACGATCACTTCCGCTTCGCCGGGCGACACGTCGCCGTAACGCTCGGTGAGCTTGCGACGCGCTTGCTGGGCTACGTTGGTTTCGCTGGCGACGAAGGCGAGGCGCATGAGATCCGTTTCAGGTGGGTCTTGTCCCTTTGAGCTTACGACACGATGAGGGGCAAGGCCATTCAAACACGGCTCTTTGCGTTCGCCTCCTCTCCCCATTGGGGAGAGGATTGAGGTGAGGGGCCAGTCTCGCGGTAAAAGTTATTCGAAGCAGGGTTTGATGAAACCCCATCGCGAGATTGTCCCCTCACCCTGCCCTCTCCCCACAGGGGAGAGGGAAAAACGCTGTCAGGTCGCCGGCACCTGCGCGAGCTGCGCCAGGCGGCGGACGGCAACCGATGCGATCGGATAGTCCGCGTTCTGGGTGAGAATCTCCGCCAGCATGCTGCGCGTGTACTTGAGCGTGGCGTCGTCACGATCAAGCCACGCCTGCACCGGCGACACTTCCTTGCTGCTGCCGGACAGTGCAAGCACCTGTGTGGCCAGCGCGCGATGCTGGTGGTTCAGCTCGTCCAGCAGCGAGCCACGGGCCTGCGCATGCCAGTGACCGTCTACCGGCAGCGCCTCGATCTGGCCACGCAACCATTCCAGATCCAATGCCTGGCCCAGTTCGTAGAATACGTTGGCGACCTTGGCGATCGGCTCGCCGGTCTGCTGCGCCACCTCGACCATGTCGAGCATGGCGCGCAGCTCGGGGAGCTTGGCCAGACGGAACGCGAGATCGGCCGGCAGACCCAGGCCTTCCCATTTCTCCTGGCTGGTACCGAAGTCGGCCTTGCCGGCCGGCGTCAGCGCATCCGGCACGGTCGCGCTGAGCTGGGCCACCGCCGCCTGGTAGCGCTCCACGTTCGCCGCGATTTCCAGCGTGCCGCCCGGACGATTGAGCAACCAGCGCGTGATGTGCCGCAGCAGCGACCAGATCTGCATGATCGCGTCGACCTGCGTGTTCTCGGCAACCTTGCTGTCCTCGGCCTCGATCTGCGCCCACAGGTCGCGTGCCCCGAGAATCTCGCGCGCGGCCGTATAAGCCTTGGCGATGGCGGCCGGACCCTGCCCGGTGTCTTCCTGCATGCGCATCATGAAAGTGGCGCCCATGCGGTTGATGGTGGAGTTGGTGACCGCCGTGGCGATGATTTCGCGCTTCAGGCGATGGCGCTGCATGTGCGCGGCGTACTTGTCGTGCAGCGGCGCGGGGAAGTAACGCACCAGTTCCTTGGACAGGTGCGGATCTTCCGGCACGTCCGAATCCAGCAGTTGCTGGTACAGACGAATCTTGTCGTACGACAACAGCACCGACAGTTCCGGACGGGTCAGCCCCTGGCCGCGCGTCTTGCGCTCGGTCAGTTCGGCCTCGCTCGGCAGATTCTCGACCTGGCGATCGAGCAAACCTTCGCCTTCCAGCGTGCGGATGAAGTGCGCCATCGAACCGATGCGCTTGGCAGACTGATGTTCCATCAGCGTGATGGCCTGGTTCTGGCGATAGTTGTCCCACAGCACCAGCTGGCCGACTTCGTCGGTCATCGCAGCCAGCTGCTGGTTGCGGCCATCGACCGTGATCTCGCTGCGCTGCACGGCGTCGTCGAGCAGGATCTTGATGTTCACTTCGTGGTCCGACGTATCCACGCCGGCCGAGTTGTCGATGAAGTCGGTGTTGAGCAGCACGCCGTGCTGCGCGGCTTCGATGCGTCCCTTCTGGGTAAAGCCGAGGTTACCGCCCTCGCCCACCACCTTGCAGCGCAGCTCCGCGCCGTTGAGGCGCAGTGCGTTGTTGGCGCGATCGCCGACATCGGCGTGCGTCTCGCTGGTCGCCTTCACGTACGTACCGATACCGCCGTTCCACAGCAGATCCACCGGCGCTTTGAGAATCGCATTGAGCAGATCCGTCGGCGACAGATGCTGCACGTCGGCCTTCAGGCCCAGCACCGCGCGCACTTCCGGAGAGATGGGAATCGACTTCACGCTGCGCGGCCACACGCCGCCACCCGCGGAGATCAGCGACTTGTCGTAGTCCTCCCAGCTCGAACGGGGAAGCTTGAACATGCGCTCGCGCTCGATGAACGAACGCTCCGTATCCGGATTCGGATCGAGGAACACGTGGCGGTGATCGAACGCGGCAAACAGGCGAATGTGACGCGACAGCAGCATGCCGTTGCCGAACACGTCGCCCGACATGTCGCCGATACCGACGCAGGTGAAATCTTCGGTCTGCGTATCGCGGCCCAGTGCGCGGAAGTGACGCTTCACCGACTCCCACCCACCCTTGGCGGTAATACCCATGCCCTTGTGGTCGTAACCGTTCGAACCGCCGGACGCAAACGCATCGCCCAGCCAAAAACCGTGCTCAATCGAAATCGCATTGGCGATATCGGAGAAGGTTGCCGTGCCCTTGTCCGCCGCGACAACCAGATAGGGATCGTCGTTGTCGTGACGCACCACATCGTGCGGCGGCACCACCTTGCCCTCGACAAGGTTGTCGGTGATGTCGAGCAGGCCGTTGATGAAGAGGCGATAGCACGCAATGCCCTCGGCAAGCTGCGCGTCGCGATCGCCACCCACCGGCGGATGCTTCACGAAGAAGCCGCCCTTCGAACCTACCGGCACGATCACCGTGTTCTTCACCATCTGCGCCTTCACCAGGCCCAGCACTTCCGTGCGGAAGTCTTCGCGGCGATCCGACCAGCGCAGACCGCCACGCGCCACCGGACCAAAGCGCAGGTGGATGCCTTCCACACGCGGCGCGTACACGAAGATTTCGCGATACGGCACCGGCTTGGGCGCATCCGGCACCTGCTTGGAGTCGAACTTGAAGCTGACGTAGTGACGCGGCTTGCCATCCCACAGCTGGAAGAAGCTGGTGCGCAGCGTGGCCTTGATGGTGTTCATGAAGCTCAACAGGATGCGCTCGTCGTCGAGGCTGGCGACGTCGTCGAGCAGGGATTTAAGTGCTTCCCACAGCACACGCACCTGCTGTTCGCGCGAATCCTTCAGCACGCCGACGATGCCGTCGATCAGCTCGGGCTTCGCCTTCTGCGTCTCGGAGGAAATCAGCGCCTGCATCTCGCGACGCAAATCGTTCTGCGCCTTTTCAATCTCTGCAGCGGAAAGCTGCTCGCGGCGCGGATCGAACTTGGCGTTGAACAACTCGATCATCAGACCTGCAATGGCCGGGTAGCGATTGAGCGTCTCTTCCATGTAGCTCTGCGAGAACGCGATCCCCATCTGCTGCAGGTACTTGCAGTAACCGCGCAGCACCGCCACCTGGCGCCAGTCGGCCTGTGCCGACAGTACGAGATTGTTGAAGCCGTCGCTCTCGGCCTCGCCACGCCACAGCGCCTCGAAGCTGCGCTCGAAACGTTCGCGCAGGTGCGGCAGGTCGAACGCCAGCGGAAGCTTGGTCTTCAGCTCGAAGTCGTGGATGGTCAGCATGCGTCCGTCGCTTTCCAGCGTGTAGACGTGCTCGGCCAACATGCGTACACCCATGTTTTCGAGCATCGGCAAGGCTTCGGAAAGCGAGATCGGCGCCCCTACGTGAATCACCTTGAAACGCAGGCTCTTGTCACGCGGGTCGTTGTACAGATTGAGGTGAATCGAATCGTCGCTCTTGAGCGTGGCCAGTGCGATGACGTCGTGCGCCGCCACCTCCGGCGCAACATCTTCGATATAACCCGCCGGCAGCACCTTGCCGAAGCGGTTGAGCAGCGTCACGCCCTGCGCTTCGCCGACATGGGCGACCAGGCTGTCACGCAATCCGTCGTGCCAGTTGCGCACGATGTGCGCCAGGCGCGTTTCCAGTTCCTGCGGATCGAACTTCGGATGGTCGCCCGGATGCGGACGTACCGTCACATGCAAGCGTGCCAGGGCCGATTCGCCCATCAGCACGTTGGAATCCAGGCTCTCGCCATGGAAGACCTCGCGCAGCATGTTTTCGATGCGCTCGCGCACCGTGGTATTGAAACGGTCCCTCGGCACGAAGACCAGACAGGTGAAGAAGCGGCCGTAACGGTCGCGGCGCACGAACATGCGCGCGTGGGCGCGTTGCTGCAGTTCGAGGATGCCGGTGGCCGTGTTGAACAGTTCGTCTTCGGTGCTCTGGAACAGCTCTTCCTGCGGCAGCGTCTCGAGGATGTGACGCAGCGATTTGCCTGAATACGAGTCGCGCTTGAGACCCGAGCGAGCCAGCACGGCCTCGACGCGCTGGCGAACCAGCGGCACGTCCTGCGGGCGCGTCATGTACGCGTTGGAGGTGAACAGGCCGAGGAAGCGCTGTTCGGAAACCGGCTTGCCGTTCGCATCGAACTTCAACACGCCGACGTAGTCCATGTTGCCCGCGCGATGTACGTGCGAACGGGCGTTGGTCTTGGTGAGAATGATCGCGTCGGTCGAGCCCGACTGCGGCAACTCACTGGCGGCCAGCGAGCGCAGCGAGCGCGGCGCCACCGAGCGTTCGCTCTTGTGCAGGATGCCCAGGCCCGAACCTTCGAGCGAGCGCAGCACTTCATCGCCATCGGCCTGCGCCACTTCGTATTCGCGATAGCCGAGGAAGGTGAAATTGTCGCCTGCCAGCCAGTGCATGAACTCGCAGGCTTCCTGGATCGAGGCCGCGTCGATCGGCATCTTGCGATTCGGCAGGTCCTGCGCAACGGCGAGGGCCTTGTCGCGCATCGCGGCCCAGTCGCGCACCGAAGCCCGGACATCTTCCAAGGCCGCTTCGATCTGCGATACGAGCTTGGTCTTGATCGCATCGTCCTGCGAGTTGTCCAACTCGAAGTGCATCACCGACTCGGACAGGCCATGGTCGTCGCCGATGCGCTGCAATTGGCCGTTCGCGTCGCGACTGACTTTCACCACCGGATGGATCACGGCGTGAATCGGCGAATACGACGAAAGCACGATGCTGACGGTATCGACCAGGAACGGCATGTCATCGGTGACGATTTCCACCGCGCTGCGCGCTGCATGGCCGGCACCCGTGACGCGCACCGAGGCGCGTCCCGGCTGGCGCTGCTGCATGAAATCGATCAATCCGGCGATCACCGTCGCCCATTCGGCCGGCGTGTGCAGCTCTACGTCGCTGCTGGCTATGCGCGAGAAAAAGGCGCTGATAAAAAATTGCGCCTCATCAAGGCGCTTGGTCGGGAAACCGCTTTTTTTCAACTCTTCGAGCACGACAGATACGAGAGAGATGTCGTTGGCCGCACGGATCGCATTCATAGCTTCAACTTGAGAAGTGGAGACGGGTGGGAATGGAGCGGAAAGCCTTAAAAGCATACGCTTCGACATTGACCGAATCCATCGGCACCGCAACAACAAGCGCATCTTGCACACACTGCGATCAGCGCGTAGTCATGCAGCGTGTTGCATGCACTGGATGCGATACGTGGGCGTATACGACATGTGCACAGCATGGACTTCGTTTGTGACCCCGGTTTTATGCCCCACACGGACGGGCCACTGCTCGCTTGCATCCATGCCGATCAGCCTCGCCCGTGCCGCCAGTCACAACGGCCGGGGGCTGGATTCCGTCCCGAAATAAATTGTAAACTGATCGGTATAGTCTTGCCTGCGCTATGTCGTTTGGGGACAAACGACACAGGACAAAATGCCCGCAATCCGATAAACGTAAGATTTTCCGCCACGTTGCAGCCGGCAGGAGACATGCCGTGGCTCTCCCCTACCCCCGTTCACGCAAGTCATGGAGTTCTCATGAAGTCGACGTCAATGCGCACACCGGTGTTGTGCCTGAGCCTGCTGGTGCTCGCCGCCTGCAGCGGCAAGGAGCAAGGCCCGCCCCAGATGCCACCGCCGACGGTGGGGGTCGTGGAGGTGCAGCCGCAAAAGGTACCGCTGACCAAGGACCTGGTGGGCCGACTGTCGGCCTACCGCAGCGCCGACGTGCGCGCCCGCGTGTCGGGTGTGGTACTCAAGCGCGTCTATACCGAAGGTACGGACGTGAAACAGGGGCAGTCGCTGTTCCAGATCGATCCGGCCCCCTATAAGGCCGCCCTCGCCAACGCCGAGGCGGCGCTGGCTGCATCCCAGGCCAACTACACCAATGCCCACGTGATCGCCAACCGCGATCGCCAGCTGGTGCCGCAGGGCTATATCTCGCGCCAGCAGCTGGATACCGACGAGGCCAACGAGCGCTCTTCGCTGGCGGCGGTGAAGCAGGCCGAAGCGAACGTGCAGACCGCGCGCGTCAACCTGGGCTATACCAATGTGACCTCGCCCATCGACGGCCGTGCCGGCGAGCAGCAGGTGACCGAGGGCGCGGTCGTCGGCAACAGCACCGCCGATACAGGCGCCAGCGCCACCTTGCTGACCACGGTGGACCAGCTCGACCCGCTGTATGTGAACTTCACCCTCAGCGCGGCGGATCTGGACAGGCTGCGCCACGCGCAGGCCACCGGCAACGTGCAGCTGGCGGAACAGAACAACACCACCGTGCAGATCACGCTGCCCAGCGGCGCCAAGTACGACCACACGGGCACGCTGGACTTCTCCGACACCACGGTCGACCCGAACACCGGCGCGATCAACCTGCGTGCGGTGGTGCCCAATGCCGAGCGCCGCCTGCTGCCGGGCCTGTACGTCACCCTCACCGTCAACATGGGCGACCTCAACAAGGTGTTCCTGGTCCCGCAGACCGGGATTCAGCGCGATCCCGTCGGTGCCTACGCATTGGTCGTCGGCAAGGACGGGAACGTCGCCCAGAAGCGCGTGATGGCCGACAACATGCGCGGCAACGACTGGATCGTCACCAGCGGTCTCGACGCAGGGGACCAGGTGATCGTGTCCGGCGTCCAGGTCGTCAAGCCGGGGGCGCCCGCCAAGGCGACCCCATGGAAGCCCGACCAGGCGCCGGCCGGCCCCGGCCAGGGCGCTGCCCCTGCCGCTGGTCATCAGTAAGGAGAACACTGATGCCGAGTTTCTTTATCGACCGTCCCATTTTTGCTTGGGTGGTCGCCATCCTCATCACCCTTGTCGGCACCATCTCGGTGCTCGGCATGGGTGTGGAATCGTATCCCAACATCGCACCGCCGCAGGTCACGGTAACGGCCACCTTCCCGGGCGCCAGCGCCCAGACCATGGAAGACACCGTCACCAAGGTGATCGAACAGCAGCTCACGGGCGTCGACAACCTGCTGTACTTCAGCTCGGCGTCGAACTCGAACGGCACGTCCACGATCACCCTGAGCTTTGCGACCGGCACCGATCCCGACATCGCGCAGGTGCAGGTCCAGAACAAGGTTTCGCTGGCAGAGCCGCAACTGCCGTCCGAAGTGAACCTGCAGGGCGTGGTGGTGGCCAAGGCCAACCCGGACTTCCTGATGTTCGTGGGCCTGATCTCCAAGAATCCGGAGATCGATTCCAACCGCCTCAGCGACATTGTCGGTTCGCAGGTGATCAACCAGATCGGCCGCATTCCCGGCGTGGGCAGCACCTTCCAGGTGGGCTCCGAATACGCCATGCGCGTCTGGCTGAACCCCGACAAGATGCAGGGTTACGGCCTTTCCGCCACTCAGGTGGAGAATGCGATCTCCGCCCAGAACGTGCAGTTCGCGGCCGGTTCGCTGGGTTCCGATCCTGCCAGCAACGGCCAGAGCTTCACGGCCACCGTGTCGGCTGAAGGTCTGTTCTCCTCGCCCGAGCAGTTCGGCAACATCATCCTGCGTGCCAACGCCAACGGCACCGTGGTGCGGTTGAAAGACATCGCACGCATCGAATTCGGCCCGCAAACGTATGGCTTCACCTCCACCTGGACCGGCCAGCCGGTCGGCGGCTTCGGCGTCCAGCTGCTGCCGGGTGCGAATGCGCTGAACGTGGCCGAGTCCGTGCGCGCCAAGATGGACGAACTGCAGAAGGATTTCCCGCAGGGCGTCACCTGGTTCGCACCGTACGACAGCACGCCCTTCGTGCGCGTGTCGATCCAGGAAGTGGTGCACACGCTGATTGAGGCCATCGCCCTCGTGTTCGTGGTGATGCTGATCTTCCTGCAGAACTTCCGCGCCACGATCATTCCCACCCTGGTGATTCCGGTCGCCCTGCTCGGCACGTTCATCGGCCTGGCGCCGATGGGCTTCACCATCAACCAGCTGACTCTGTTCGGCATGGTGCTGGCGATCGGTATCGTGGTGGACGACGCGATCGTGGTGATCGAAAACGTCGAACGCATCATGACGGAGGAAAACCTGCCGCCGAAGGAAGCCACGCGCAAAGCGATGAGCCAGATCACCGGCGCGATCGTAGCCATCACCGTGGTGTTGGCGGCGGTGTTCGTGCCGTCTGCGCTGCAGCCGGGCGCCACGGGCGTGATCTACAAGCAGTTCGCGCTCACCATCGCCGTGTCGATGGGCTTCTCGGCGTTCCTCGCGTTGTCGTTCACGCCGGCGTTGTGCGCCACCATCCTCAAGCCCATGCATGAGGAAAAGAAGAACTTTTTCTACCGTTGGTTCAACAACACCTTCGACTGGGTCACGCACACGTATCAAGGCCACATTCGCGGCGCGATCCGCCATGCACCGCGCTGGATGTTTGTATTCGCGCTGGTCGCCATGCTGGCAGGCTTTCTCTACACCAAGCTGCCCACCAGTTTCGTGCCCAATGAAGACCAGGGCTTCGCACTGGCGATCGTCAGCTTGCCGCCTGGCGCAACCATGCAGCGTTCCCAGGGAGTGATGGAGGAAGTCCGCCAGACGCTGGCCAAGAGTCCGCTGAAAGACGACTACGTGGGCATGTATCAGATCAGCGGCTTCAGCTTCGTCGGCCGCAGCGAAAACGCCGGCATGGTCTTCATCAAGCTCAAGGACTGGAGCGAGCGTTCGATCACGGCCGACGATTTCATCCGTCAGGCCAACGGCGTGTTGCATAGCATTCGCGATGCGCAGATCTTCGTGGTGAACCTGCCGACCATCCGCGGCCTCAGCCAGTTCGGCGGCCTGGATATGTACCTGCAGGCGCGTAGCGGCCAGCCGCGCAGCGAGCTTGCGCAGGCGATGGGCATGTTGCTGGGCAAGGCCCAGCAAAGCCCCACGCTGTTCGGCACCCGCCCGAACCTGCTGCCGGATGCGCCGCAATACAACCTCAACGTCGATCGCGTGCAGGCGTCGGCACTGGGCCTTTCGGTGAGCGACGTGTACACCGCCATCCAGCTCATGCTGGCACCGGTATACATCAACAACTTCATCTACGAGGACCGCGTGAAGCGCGTGATGGTGCAGGCCGATGCACCCTATCGCATGGACACGGATTCGCTGAGCCACATCTACACGCCGAGTTCGCTGACCACGACATCCACGTCGTCGAACAGCACCAACTCGCCGTACGGTCCGTTCGACATGATTCCGCTGTCCAGCGTGGTGCATACCACCTGGAGCATGGCCGCGCCGTCGCTCACGCGCTACAACGGCTATCCCGCCATCGAAATCGTGGGCGACGCCAACAAGGGTTACTCCACCGGCCAGGCGATGGGAACGCTACAGGACATCGTCAACAACGACCTGCCCAAGGGCTTCGGTGCGGACTGGACCGGTCAGTCGTATCAGGAAGTGCTGGCGGGCAACTCGGCCACGCTGCTGATGCTTCTGTCCATCGTCATCGTGTTCCTGTGCTTGTCGGCGCTGTACGAAAGCTGGTCGATTCCGGTGGCCGTACTGCTGGTGGTACCACTGGGCCTGCTCGGCATGACGGTGCTCTGCATGTTGCGCGGCTTCCCCAACGACATGTACTTCAAGATCGGCATGGTGACGGTGATCGGCCTGGCGGCGAAAAACGCCATTCTGATCGTGGAGTTCGCCGTGGAGCAGCAGGCCGACGGCAAGACGCTGTTCGAGGCGGTCGTCACCGCGGCTCGCCTGCGACTGCGCCCGATCCTGATGACGTCGATGGCGTTCATCCTCGGCGTGCTGCCGCTGGTTACCTCCACCGGCGCCGGCGCCAACTCGCGTCACGAGATCGGCACCGGCGTGATCGGCGGCATGTTGTTCGCCACCTTCCTGGGCCTGCTGATGATTCCGATCTTCTACGTGAGCGTACGTCGCCTGCTCGGCGACAAGATGGACGAGACGACGCACAAGCTGGCGCGTCACGAACATCACCACTGACAGGTTGTGGTGCATGCAACGAAAAAGCCCCGGTGATTCACCGGGGCTTTTTTATGGATCTGCCGAACTACGTGGGAACGCAGACGATCAACGCAACCCGGTTTCCGCGCGTGCAATCACCATGCGCTGAATTTCGCTGGTGCCTTCGTAGATCTCGGTGATCTTCGCATCGCGGAAGTAACGTTCCAGCGGCATTTCCTTCGAGTAACCCATGCCGCCGTGAATCTGCACGGCCTGATGCGCGATCCACATCGCCGCTTCGGAAGCCACCAGCTTGGCCACCGACGCCTCGGTACCGAAACGGCCGCCGTTCTTCTCGGCCTGGCCTTTCGTCCAGGCCGCGCGCAGCGTCAGCAGCGTCGCCGCGTCGAGCTTGCACTTCATGTCGGCGATTTTGGCCTGCGTCATCTGGAACGTGCCGATCGGCTGACCGAAAGCCTTGCGGTCGCGCGACCACTGCAGCGTCGCCTCATACGCCGCGCGGGCGATACCCACCGCCTGCGACGCAATACCGATACGACCGGCATCGAGCACGCCCATCGCAATGGAAAAGCCCTTGCCTTCCTCGCCCAGCAGATCGTCCTTCGAGCACACGTATTCGTTGAATTCGATCTCGCAGGTGGCCGATGCGCGGATACCGAGCTTGGGTTCGGTCTTGCCCGCGTGGAACCCGGGCTTCTGCGTATCGATGATGAAAGCGGAGACGCCCTTCGCGCCGATACCCGGCGTGGTGATGGCGAACAGCACGATGTAACGCGCCACCGGGCCGGAGGTGATCCAGCTCTTCTTGCCGTTGATCACCCAATCGCCGTCGTCGTTCCTGGAAGCACGCGTGTGCATGGCCGATGCATCGGAGCCGGACTGCGGCTCGGTCAGCGCGTAGGCGCCGATGGCGTCGCCCTGCGCGATGGCGCGCACGTACTTCTGTTTCTGCGCCTCGGTACCGTGCTTGAGGATGCCGTTGCAGAACAGCGAATTGTTCACCGACATGATGGTCGAGGTAGCCGCATCCGCCGCAGCGATCTCGATCATCGCCAGCACATAGCCGATGGGGTCCATGCCTGCGCCGCCGTATTCATGCGGCACTTCAATGCCCATGAGACCCAACTGGCCCATCTCGCGGATGTTGTCCAGCGGAAACTCACCCTTGGCATCGAGTTCCGCCGCCACCGGCACGATGCGCTTCTGCGCAAAGTCGCGGGCAATGGCCTGAAGGGACAGCTGGTCTTCGGTAAAACTGAAATCCATGGGGGACTCCGAGCAAATGGAAACGGGGAAGCCGCCCATTTTAGCCGGGGTGGCACCGAGGCTTTGTGCGGATGCAGCACGGCGCGTTACAACGGCGAAGCCGGTCAATGACAGTTCCGCTACTTGACGCCTTGCCCAACCCCTCCTACCCTTGACATCTCTCTATCGCGATATAAGGATGCACGATGGATCTGGCGACAGCCTCCAGCGTGTTGCGCCTGCTGGCAGACCCTACACGCGTCCGCCTGCTGGCCCTGCTCGAACGCGAGGAGCTGACCGTGGCCGAGCTGGCCTCGGTGCTTCACCTGGCGCAACCGCGTGTTTCCACCCATCTGGCCAAGCTCAAGGAAGCCGAGCTCGTCCGCGACCGCCGCGCTGGCGTTTCCGCGTATTACCGCGCCAACAGCGAGGGCGACGAGCATCAACACGCGCTGATCCGCTCCTTGCGCGAAAGCATCGACGATGCCCTGCTGCGCGAAGACGCCGCGCGCCTGCCAGCCGTCCTGGCCGAGCGTGCGCGCGAAGAAGGCTGGGCCGACACCGTGGCCGGCGACATGGAACGCCACTACTCGCCCGGCCGCACCTGGGAAACGCTCAGCCGTTCGCTGCTGCAGTTGCTCGAAACCGGCGACGTGCTGGATATCGCCTCCGGCGATGGCGTCACCGCCGAATTGCTGGCGCCGCATGCGCGCTCCATCGTCTGCGTGGATGCCGGCGAGCGCGTTGTCGAAGCTGCCGCCAAGCGCCTCGCCAGCTTCGACAATGTCAAAGTGCTCCACGGCGACATGCACGCGCTGACGCTCGATGCCAATCGGTTCGATCTGGTGTTGATGCTGCATGCGCTTACCTACTCCGAACATCCCTCCAAGGCGGTTGCCGAAGCGGCACGCGTGCTTCGCAAGGGCGGACGCCTGCTGGCCGTGACGCTCGACAGGCACGATCACCGTGCCGTCGTCGAACCCTTCGATCACCGCAATCTCGGTTTCACACAGCAAGAGCTCAGCGACCTGGCCCGGCAGGCGGGCCTGGATGTCATCAGCTGCAACCGCCTCAGCCGCGAGCGCAAGGCGCCGCATTTCGAAGTCATCAACGTACTCGCGCGCAAGCCGTAAGGAGATCGTCATGAGCGCCCTGCCCTGGTTGCATCCCGATCGTGTCGCATTGCTGGAAAAAGCATTGCACGAACGTATTTTGATTCTCGACGGCGGCATGGGCACCATGCTGCAAGGACATAGCCTGGACGAAGCCGCTTTTCGCGGCGAGCGTTTCGTCGACGGACACGACGGCAACCACACCCATACGCACGATCATCCGGGCAGTTGCGATCTCAAAGGCAACAACGACCTGCTTACGCTGACCAAGCCCGACATCATCCGCGGTGTGCACGAAGCGTATCTGGAGGCCGGCGCCGACCTGGTCGAAACCAACACGTTCAACTCCACGCGCATCAGCCAGGCCGACTATCACCTCGACCACCTCGCCTATGAACTGAACCGCGAAGGTGCCAGGCTGGCCCGCGCGGCATGCGATACATACACCGCCAAGAATCCGGCCAAGCCACGTTTCGTCATCGGCGTACTCGGTCCGACCAGCCGCACCGCGTCGCTGTCGCCGGACGTCAACGACCCCGGTTTCCGCAACGTCACCTTCCAGGAACTTTGCGACAACTACAGCGAATCAGCCGGCGGCCTGATCGATGGCGGTGCGGATATGATCATGGTGGAAACCATCTTCGATACGCTCAACGCCAAGGCCGCGCTGTTCGCACTGAGCGAATTGTTCCGCACCCGCGGCGCGCGTCTGCCGGTGATGATCTCCGGCACCATTACCGACCGCTCCGGCCGTACCCTGTCTGGCCAGACCGCCGAGGCGTTCTACTATTCGATCAAACACATCCGCCCGCTGTCGGTCGGATTGAATTGCGCGCTCGGCGCGGCGGACCTGCGTCCGCACGTGCAAACGCTGTCCAACATTGCCGAATGCTTCGTCAGCACGCATCCGAACGCGGGCTTGCCCAATGCCTTCGGCGAATACGACGAAACACCGGCGCAGATGGCTGCCGTCGTCGGCGGCTTTGCCCGCGACGGGCTGTTGAACATGGTCGGCGGCTGCTGCGGCACCACGCCGGCGCATATCAAGGCCATCGCCGAAGCGGTACGCGACTGCGCGCCGCGCGCCCTCCCCTCCGAAACCGCCCAGGCAGCATGAGCGACACGATGTCTCGTTACACCCGGCTTTCCGGCCTCGAACCCCTGGTCATCACGCCAGACTTGCTGTTCGTCAACGTCGGCGAGCGCACCAATGTCACCGGTTCGGCGCAGTTCAAGAAACTGATCAAGGAAGATCGCTACGAAGAAGCGGTCGACGTCGCGCGCCAGCAGGTCGCCAGCGGCGCGCAGATCATCGACGTCAACATGGACGAAGGCCTGATCGATTCCGAGGCGGCCATGACGCGCTTCCTCAATCTGATTGCCGCCGAGCCCGACATCGCGCGCGTGCCGGTGATGGTCGACTCCTCCAAGTGGACGGTGATCGAAGCCGGCCTGCGCTGCCTGCAAGGCAAGGGCGTGGTCAATTCGATTTCGATGAAGGAAGGCGAGGACGTTTTCCTCGAGCATGCGCGCAAAGTGCAGCAGTACGGCGCGGCCGTGGTCGTGATGGCCTTCGACGAGCAAGGCCAGGCCGACACGTGCGAACGCAAGGTCGAGATCTGCTCGCGCGCCTACAAGGTGCTCACCGAAGAGCTGGATTTTCCGCCCGAAGACATCATCTTCGACCCCAATATCTTCGCCATCGCCACCGGCATCGAAGAACACAACAACTACGCGGTGGATTTCATCGAAGCCACGCGCGAGCTGAAGAAGCGCTTCCCGTTGAGCCATATCTCCGGCGGCGTGTCCAATGTGTCGTTCTCGTTCCGCGGCAACAACACCGTGCGCGAGGCGATCCATTCGGTGTTCCTGTACCACGCCATCAAGGCGGGCATGGACATGGGCATCGTCAATGCCGGCGCGCTGACGATCTACGACGACGTGCCGGAGGAATTGCGCGAGCGCGTCGAAGACGTGGTACTCAACCGTCGCTCCGACGCTACCGAGCGCTTGCTGGAAATCGCCGACAACTTCAAAGCGAAGAAAGGCGAAGCGGTCGTCGAGAACCTCGCGTGGCGCGATAAACCCGTACAGGAACGCCTCGCCCACGCGCTGGTCCACGGCATCGACCAGTTCGTCGATGGCGATACGGAGGAAGCGCGCCAGCTGTCGTCGCGCCCGCTCGATGTCATCGAGGGCCCGCTGATGGCCGGCATGAACATCGTCGGCGACCTGTTCGGTGCCGGCAAAATGTTCCTGCCGCAGGTCGTGAAATCGGCGCGCGTGATGAAAAAGGCGGTCGCCTACCTGCTCCCTTATATCGAGGCCGAGAAGCTACGCACCGGCGATGCCGGCAAGAACAACGGCACCATCGTCATGGCCACGGTGAAGGGCGACGTGCACGACATCGGCAAGAACATCGTCGGCGTGGTGCTTCGTTGCAACAACTTCGAAGTCATCGATCTCGGCGTGATGGTGCCGGCGCAGAAAATTCTCGACACCGCGCGCGAACACAACGCCGACCTGATCGGCCTCTCCGGCCTCATCACGCCGTCGCTGGAAGAAATGAGCCAAGTCGCGCGCGAAATGCAGCGCCAGGAATTCCATATTCCGCTGCTGATCGGCGGTGCCACTACGTCGCGCGCACACACTGCGCTGAAAATCGAGCCGCATTACAAATCGCCCACGGTGTGGGTGAAAGACGCCTCGCGTGCGGTCGGCGTGGCGCAGTCGCTGGTGAGCAAGGAACTCGTCGACAACTTCATGGAGAAAATCCGCGCGGAATACGCGGACATCCGCGAGCGTCACAAGAACCGTGGCGCCGCCAAGACGCTGGTGCCGCTGGAGCACGCCCGTGCGCAGCGCTTCAACGGCGATTGGGCTAACTACATGCCGCCTGCGCCGAATAAACCGGGCATCACTGTTTTCGACAACTACGATCTCGCCGAGCTGCGCCAGTACATAGACTGGACGCCTTTCTTCCAGGCTTGGGAACTGGCCGGCCATTACCCCGCCATTCTCAAGGATGACGTCGTCGGCAAGCAGGCCACCGAGCTGTTCGCCGATGCACAGGCCATGCTCGACAAGATCATCCATGAGCGCTGGCTTACCGCGCGCGCCGTGATCGGATTCTGGCCCGCCCGTGGCGTGGGCGACGACATTGAGCTCCTTCTCCCCTCCGGAGAGAAGGCCGGGGTGACCCTCCACCACCTTCGCCAACAAGCCGAAAAGCCGGTCGAACGCCCGGACTTCTGCCTTTCCGACTTCATCGCCCCCAAGGACGCGAACAAGCAGGATTGGCTGGGCGGCTTCGCCGTGACCGCCGGTATCGGCATCGAAGAACACGTTGCGCGCTTCGAAGCCGGGCACGACGACTACTCCGCGATCCTGCTCAAGGCCCTGGCCGATCGCCTCGCCGAGGCCTTCGCCGAACGGATGCACGAGCGCGTGCGCCGCGAATTCTGGGGTTACCAGCCGGAAGAATCGCTCGATAACGAAGCACTGATCGACGAGAAATACGCCGGCGTCCGCCCTGCTCCAGGCTATCCGGCCTGTCCTGATCACACCGAAAAGGCCACCTTGTTCGAGTTGCTCGACGCCACGCACAACGCCGGCATCCAGCTCACCGACGGCTTTGCGATGTATCCCACGGCCGCCGTTTCAGGATGGTATTTCTCGCATCCCAATAGCCAGTATTTCGTGGTGGGCCGCGTCACCCGCGAACAGGTGGACGATTACGCCAAGCGCAAGGGATGGACGCGCCAGGAAGCCGAACGCTGGCTCGCCCCGAACCTCGACTACGATCCGGAATAGACAAGCCTGGATGCATCAGGCGGTTTCGTCGCCCGTGATGTTGTTCTTGTGATGCCGCAGGTGCACGACCAGGTTGTAGACCGATACGAACACCGGGAAAAAGTTGGAGAGGATGCCCACTGAATCGTTCTTGCCGAAGATGAAGTAGGCAAGCAGCAAGGCGCTGCCGGTGACCGACATCCACCAGAACGACAGCGGCATCACCACCCGCTTGAATTTGCGCGTGTAGTAAAGCTGCACGAACCAACGGCCGGTGAACATCAGCGTGCCCAGGTAGCCGACAGCCTTCCACGGGGTCAGGTGGAACTGTTGCAGGGACTGCAGGATATGCGCGAGATCGAAGTGCATGGGGAAGGACTGCTCGGCGGGGGTTAACGGGACATTGTAACCACCCCTTACCAACGGGGTTGCCTAGCGAACGCCGGAATCCCTCAAGAGGTTGACCAATGCCCCGCCAATCCGTATAGTTTCGCGTTCCCGGCGGGCGGTTAGCTCAGCGGTAGAGCACTGCCTTCACACGGCAGGTGTCACAAGTTCGATCCTTGTACCGCCCACCAACGAATTCAACGACTTAGGCATTTTCCAGCGACATCGAAAATGCCGAGTACGGAAAAAATACGGAAAACCGCCCTGTAAAAAATGGCGGTTTTTTTGTTGGCCCGCAGATGAGGCTTTCGGCCATAAGCGCCCTCTGATACGCCAGATCGCTCAGAAGATATTCGCGTACATGCAACGCATGGGCATCACCCATCTATGCCGGCTCCAGGTCGAGCTGGTCAATATCGATAGAAACCAACAAAGGTTCGGAAACCTTATGATTGTCCGCACCACGCGGAAAGATCAGGCGTCGGTGAGGTATTAAAATGCCATTGTGATCGTGATAGCTGTCGACGTATTGCGCACCCACCGCGCCTCCGAGCACGTCGACCGCATAGTCATGCCGGCGCAGTAATCCGTCGGGCCCAAAGTAGCTAATTTGCTCGCGAGTGTGAGTAGCGATGTAGTCCGGAAATGTGACCTTCAACCGTCGCCACAATTCCCCCTCTTCGAACCAGGGCTCGATCTCCTCCGTTTGAACGTCAGGATACGTATAGAGAAACGGCTGAGTGAGATACGTCCACAGCGCGTAAGCATCGAAGTAGGCAGCATGAAAGACATCCCACGGCGTTTCATTCGTGTGCCCGGCAAATGCGTCCCGAGGTGCATCTCTAACCTGCAGGAGTTCCCCTGCATCGGTTTCCAGCGTCAGTCTATGCGGCGTGAACTGTATCCGATGATTCTGGCTACCCACTCCACTCAATATCGCACGCTGCGTATGTGTGTCAGCTAGATATCGGGAATCGGCAAACAAGCCGCTTTGCCCTTTGAAATCCCACAGCGCACCACCCACGGATAGACGCACCGATACACTTCGATAGGCATTCCATCGATCGAGTCCGCCATGGGCTGTAATGGCTGTCTTGAGTAGATCGTTCATATCTCTCTCTTTTGCGCGCTTAGCGGTTAACGTATTACAATTATGATCACAATCGTTTTGTTGATCATGACGGTTTACGTCCATCCACGTCAATTGCGTTTACCATTGTCTTATGAGGCAATGGTGAAAAGCGCTCCAAAATGAGGAGAGTGAGTTACGGAAGTTTCTAGACTGCAGGTCGTCGAAAATCGACAGGCCAACTGACCATTCGTTTACGACCCCAACTACGAGCGGATTTGGACTCAGGTCTAGTCAGGGCTTTATTAGGCTAGGCTGCGGATATCCTGCTCAGAACCGTAAAGCCAAACTTTGGCTCGATTGCTTATCAGAAGGGGAAGAATGAGCAACTATCTTTTTAAGATAACCGCCGCTGCAATTTGTCTAATCTGGGTAAGCTTGGTTTATTCGCAGCAGTCCTCGGGCGACGTTGTAGCAAAGTTAGCCGAGGATGCCGCTACAAACATCTGTGGAGAGGTTCCTGACTCCGGGTGGAAAGCGGGAGCTGAGCTATCTTCATCTGCGAGCATCGATCCAAACCTATCCCGCTTTATCAACAAAATAATTAAAGCCAACGTCGCCGGGACAGCGAAACTGGGGGGAGATGGATACTTTGGGCCCCTTCAAGTCGACTTAGCCAAGGTTCGAGCGGATACGCAGAACTGCAAGGTTGAAATCGCTATGAAATTGATCGAATACGTTGAAAAAACTCAGGCGGCTGCAAACGTTCCCAAAGAGGAAAGAATTCAAGCAAGTGAGCTGCACCTCGTTCCCGTTGAGCCAACTTATCCATCTATGAAGGCAGAGACCTACGCTAGAAGGTGGTTAACCTTGATTGAGGAAAGAGAATTTCACGCCGCATATGAACTCTACGACCCCGCCATTAACTCGATAGTTACCGAAAAGGAATGGGAGGAGCAGGCTAGCAAATCCTTTCAAGGTTGCCTTCCGGCTCTTAGCCGCAACATTGACATGAACGATACTGGTGAGGGTCCCAGCGTATCTCAGCCGGGACAGAACGAATGGTACATTGCGTTCAAGACTATCTTTAAAGGAGGAAAGACATATGTAAACGGCGACGAAAGCAACGAAAAAGTTGGTCTAGTGCTCATAAATGGAAAATGGGGAATCAGGGACTACAGCAACGCTTGTATGCAAGCCGGCAGTGAGAAGGAGCGTGCTTCCTCGGAGGTAAAGCCGCAACCTCCATTACCTGAGCCTGTCACCGTTGAGCATTAAGTACGCGGAGTTCTGCCCGAGTTATTTTCGAGCATGCCAAAACATTATGGCTCCAAGCCTTAAATCGGCGCTACGCGCCACCTATATACCTCGATCTACCAAACGAATTTCGTCGGTGAACCGGAACACCATCCGGAACGTCATACGTTATCTGAGTAATCTCGCTCAGCAGACGCCGGTCCAGAAGAATTTTCAGAATGAGAGCGGCTGTGTCTGGTGTAGGAATAATGCGATTGTTCCCATCGAAGGGAATACTCCAGTTCCGCGTAGCATTACGGTCTATCGTATGTCCCCTTGGTTGACTGGACTTACGTGAGATAGACCGGACCTGTACCATCGTTTCGCAACCGCTCAACGCTGTCCAGCTTTCCCCAAGCGACCGAAATTCATTATCAGGACCATCCATGGCAATAGATCTGAAATCCCTCTCCCCAAAAGAGCTTCAATCGCTCATCGCCAACGCCGAATCCCAGATGCAGGAAGCACGGGCCAACCAAGTTCACACGATCAGGGAAAAGATAGATGCCATACTCAAAAGTAGCGAACTGACCCTGGCTGATGTCTACCCGGCCCGCACTACGGGTAAAAGGGGGCCTAAGGCTGGCAAGGGTTCCGTAGCTCCTAAGTATCGGAACCCTGAGAACCCTTCGGAAACCTGGACAGGGCGTGGTCGGTCTCCGCTTTGGTACACAGCGGCCCTCAAGAAGCGCGGTGTGACCGTAGAGAGCCTGCTGATTGGCGGGGCACCGAAGGCCGCTGCCAAGACAGCCAAGAAGACCCCACAGAAGACCGCTAAGAAGGCAACTCGTAAAAAGGTCCGCCGTTAAACAGCGTCATTTTCGAACGGATGCCCCCAGGTTTCCCTCGGGGTCTCTTTGTTGTATTGCGTGCAGAGAAGGCTTGCAAAAGATTATCTCAGCGGAAAAATGAAGATGCGTGCGAAGAAATGAGCGGCCATGGCTTCCGAGCAATGGCTCGCACTCTATTGGATGAAATTCTTCCACTGGCTCATCGTTGGATTGGCTGTATTGATGCCCAAGGTGGCTGGGGGCGGAGCCGCGGATTTATTCGTATTTACAGTAGACATCTTCGCTTCCCTTTAGAGCCTCGACCCGCCATCCACCCGGAGAGTGTCGCCGGTGACCCAGCGCGCATCGTCTGACGCAAGAAAGGTGACCGCGCCTGCGATGTCATCGGGCTGTGCTACACGCTTGAGCGCTTGCATCCCCAGTGTCACCTCCCTTCCCTCTTTGGTCTTGGTGAAATTGGACATGTCTGTTTCCACCACGCCCGGCGCGATGGCGTTGACACGGATGCCGCGCTCTCCTAGCGACGCGGCAAAATGCTTGACCAACGTATCCACAGCACCTTTGGTCGCCGCATATGCGGATAGATTGGCAACGGCGGCGTGCGCGGCGAGCGATGAGGTGAAGATGATGTTGCTGCCCTTGCACATTGCGGGCAGCAACTGTTGGATCAGGAAATACGGCGCGCGCACATTGACGGCAAAGAGCCGGTCGAAGTCCTCAACAGTGGTCTCTTCAATCGATGCTGCTTTCGAGATACCTGCATTGGCGACAAGAATGTCGAGCCGAGCGCCGATGATGCTACGAACACGCTTGGCCAGTTCCTTCGGGCCATCCGGCACGCTCAAATCAGCGCCCACTTTCTCGGCTCGGCCGCCTGATTGGCGGATCTCATCCACCACGGCATCGGCATCCTTCTGCGCGCTGCTGTAGTGGACCAAGATTTGGGCACCGGCTTTGGCGAGTGCAAGTGCAGCGGCCCTGCCGATGCCACGTGACGCGCCTGTGACTAGGGCGGTTTTACCGCTGAGGTTGCTCATGAGGTTTCTCCGTTCGTATAGGAATTGAGTACAAGAAATGTCAGTGGTCGAGCTCTTCAATCGCCTCGACGCGATCCGGATAAAACGCAACGTGATCCTTGATCCGTGCGACAGCGTCATAGGGGTGCTCGTACGTCCATACCGCATTTGCGGCGTGCTCTCCGCCGACCGGCACGCTGAAGTAAGCGCATTCACCTTTGTAGGGACAGTAGGTGGCGTGGTTCGTGCGCTCCAGCAGCGTCATGTCCACATCCTGGCGAGGAATGTATTGAACTGCCGCGTAACTGGCCTCTTTCAGCGTCAGCGCGTTGAGTGTGTCGGCGACAACGCAGCCTGCGACTCTCACCACAACGCGTTGTGAGTTGCGTTCGATCGTGATGGGATGATCCGGTCCAGGTACTTTGATCGTCCTGGCGGTAGAAGATGGGGCCTGTGTCATTGTCGTATCTCCTTAAAGGATGGCGAAGGGAGTGCCGCCCTGCTTTGTAAAGCGATAACAAGGAACGGGGCGGAGTGAAGCTTGCCGTGAGTTGCTTCAGCACGGTCATTACCTGTGCGGGATGTCTTGGCGACCGGGACGCTACCTGCAACTGACTTTCGATATCACTGAGAGCAACCCACCACCCTTGTCACGGCCTTATTGCAATCAGAGCGCCGGAATCAACGCGAGCAAACGCCCCTGCGAGAATTATTTGGCATCAAGGAAGATCTTGGTGTGCCGAACAAACAGCTCGGGGTACTGATGGTGGGCTCCGTGGTTGGCATCCGGATATAGGATGAGCTGCGCGTTAGGGGCGTGCTGCTGTATCAGGTAGGAGTTGATGGTGGGGATGATGATGTCGTTGTTGCCATTGACGACCAGAGTCGGCTGATACAGCTCCTTCAGATGGGTGTAGGTTTCGTCCTTCTCCGCGCCATAGGCACCAATCGCGGTGGCTTGGGCTTGGACCGTCTCCGTCGAGACTGCCGCGTCGCGATCCTTACGGGCCATCATGCGTGCCAGATAGGCGCGGCCGGCGGCTTGGCTGGCCTCGGATGGAGTGAACAGGATCGGCAGCCACATCTCCTCCTGGTGTTCGTACTTTTCGAAGAAGAGGGCCCGCGTTTCCGGCGGCATCTCCCCGATGCCCACGCCACCGCGCGGCCCCGTGCCGACCAGGACCAGCCGGCGCACGAGCTTGGGCCGGTCGAAAGCCAGCTGCTGGCCCACTAGGCCGCCCATCGAATGGGCCAGCACGTCGATCGTCTTAAGGCCAAGGGCGTCAATGAATGCCGCTGCGTCGCGTGCGGCCTGTCGAATCGTGTCCGGGGTGGTGCCGGTGGAGGAAGCAACCCCGGCGTTGTTGAAGAGAATGACTTCACGGTCAACAGCGAACGCGTCCGTCAGCGCGGAGTCGTGGTCATCGAGGTTGCCCATGAAGTGCTGGAAGAAGACCAGGGGTACGCCACTCTTGGCACCGAAGCGGCGGTAGGCGAACCGGATCCCATTGGCGTCGATGAACTCAGTTGGGACTGTGTCGTGTGTGTAGTTGGTCATGTCAGAACTCTCAAGGGAAGGGTTTAGCGCAAATCAAACCGTGCGAGGGGAAACCTTTGGGGCACCGCTGCCGATCCGGGCCCCCTCGCCAGTGCGAAAAATTTAATCGTCTGCAACGCGCCTGGAAAAGACTTTGTAAGCTGGTGCCCCATGCCCAACAGGCATGGGAGGAGAAAAGAACCCGTGGAACTGCGCTATCTCCGTACTTCGTCGTAGTCACCGAAACGGGTAGCCTGACGGTGGTCGCCGAACGTCGACTGCACACGTCCCAGCCATCGCTGAGTCGGTAGATCAAGGACCTAGAAGATCAGGTCGGTGTGGACTTACTGATCTGTGGCGCGCACGGAGTAACGCTTATTCATCTCTTTGGCCACATTGGTCAGCGGCAGCGCATTTTCTGCGTCCTGTTCTTTACTCACGCAGGCCATGAAGGAACAAGCTCAACAGGCTTCCACAAAGGGAGATGCCGAGGGAGCATTGGAGTATGCGGCGATGACCGGTGACATCGCTGGTGTCCGTTCTGCTGCGAACACCGTTAAGCGGAAGGACGCATCGGATGCAGGAAGTTTGAGTGCCCAAAAAGCGCTGAACAAAGCGCTCTACGATGCGGCGATGACTAGCCAGGTATCGACCATGCAAGCCCTTGTCGATGTGGGCGCAAGTGTGAAGGCCGCCAATGCGTCCGCACTCATTGGTGCGGCCGAGTGAGGTCAAATCGAGAGCATGCGCACCTTGGTGAAGCTGGGTGCAGATGTGTCTCAACGCGCAGACGTCGAATCGCAAGCTAATGTGCCGAGCGAGCAGAAGAACCGGAATACATTGCAGGCGGCCTGCAACCCATCGGAGGTGGCGATGCCAGTAGCGTTACCTGCGATGTCGCAGAAGCTGCGTCCCACCATGAGGTCGGAAGCGCAATCCCTAGCGTGTTCTGAGCAAAATCCATCTCACCGCCAATGGGCGTTTGCTCAAGCATAGTTCCCAAGAGGAGACCCTAGTGACAATATAAATTACTGATTTTATTATTAAACAAACAATGCTACGCATAGTACATACTCAAAAACATACACAACGAAACTCGTCGATCGACCCAAATCGCTAATACGTGACCTCGACGGAATCCCCTTTTCGCGCAACGTGAGTCCCTACTAGGGCATAGAATTGATTTAGCCCCTTCGTCAGGCTAGCAAGCGGCTTTGAGCAGGTTTTGAGGCTTGATCTTGCCCATGCCCCCCCCTTTTACTTCAATACCACTAGTTGGCCATCAGCGCACGGAAAAGCAGCCCAGTATCATGGTTGTGCGACCTTCGATGAACTTCTTGGAAAACTCAAAGAGATTGAAAGTGTCTTAGGGGCCAGAGACAGACTTTAGTTCCTGCCGCCGCCGAAGGGATTTGCTAAATGCAGTTCGATGCCGAGATATAAACGACACCAACAATAATGATTTAGGGGGAGACCAAAGTGAGCGAAGAAAAAGATATCAATGAAGAAATTGAGCGTCTGAGGAAAGAACTCGAGCGAAAGGAACGAAATCAGCGCGCCGCGAGACTTCGAGCAGCGACTACTACCATGTTCGTAGCTATAGCGGGTCTTGTTCTTTCCACATCGCTCTTATTTGGTACGTTGAAAAATAAACCTCTACGCATCCCAGCCGAACCCAACACAGATTCCCTCAACACTTTGCGAGCTAACCTCGCAATGCTGCAGGATAGAGTTGCAAAGCTGGATCAACTTACAAAGGCAGCATATTTAACGGCACCGTCCGCGGATACTTCGACTGAGCAGAGACGTCTAGCCGCTGAAGTAGTATCTCTAAATGATCGCATGACCAAGATTGAGGATGCTATTTCAGAGAGCCCAGAGAAAGCCCTCTCAATTCCATTGCTACGTAAAGATGTTGAAGACACTTCAAAGCGGTTAGGAGACTATCGAGACGCCACTCGTGCGGACATTGATCGCCTGTACGAGTTACAGAAATGGATACTTGGCGGTATAGGAGTGTTTCTCCTCACTGCTATAGGCTGGGCTGCATCTATGATTTATAAATCCCTTCCGGGCAATAAAAGTGACATCTGATCCGGTTTACCCATAATTTCGAGACCTTGAACCCGCAAGAACCCGAACGACCAACGCTCGCAGAATATTGTTCAAAATCGCCGTGATCACCCGAGGAATGCAGATAGCATGGAACGCATTTACAACGTCTTCCTCTTCTTCGAAAACGACATCTGCTCCATAGTCAGCTATTTCGCTCACGATCACGTCGGCAGCGACTCGGACGGCGTGGCAATGCTTAAAACGTCCGTGAATCGTGACCTCCTAAACGCTGTGAAGGTTACTTTGAAAACGCCATTCACACGTGATGAATTTCATGCAAAGTGCCGCCTCGGGATAGGTCACCACCTATATGACGAAGCATTCGCCGCGCTAGGAGCGAGCGCATCACCACTATTTGTTACTACCCCAGTAGTCAACGGAACTCTATTCTTCAATCACCCCATAGAACACGGCGATATCGACATTTACGACCTCGCCCCAAAGGAAGGAAAAAATCGCCAAATGGTCGATTGGCTGGTGAAATATGCAACCCCAAAGGGGATAGAGCTTTCTCAACTTATCCATGATGACTACTTTCAATCCATCAAACTCACCTTCAATGCAGGACTCTATGTGTCCGCTATGAAGCTACTTGTATCTTGCATAGACAGCATTGCTTATATCGAATATGGAAATGAAAAGAAGTTCACGCCGTTTACAAAATGGTTAGACACCTATGCAGATCTCCTGCCGCTTGGCATTACATCAGCCGAACTATGGGAGCTCCGTAACGGCATCCTTCACATGACCAATATCAATTCCTCAAAAGTTCGCGACAATAAAATTAGACGCATTTCGTTTCGAGTGGGCGGCCCTCCAGATTACCCTAGAGAATCGGACGGCGTTTATTACTTTGACTTCTTGGACCTAATTAGAGCCTTCGCGGATGCACAGGCTCGCTGGCTAGCCAGCTATAACGCCAACACCGAAAAATTCGCCAAATTTGTAGAGCGCTACGATGAGACTATCTCTGATAGTCGCATCTCACTGACCCGGCTTTGATCTAGCAGGGCATGCTTCAACAATCGTCACATTGGAGCCTCACGCCCCCTTCAAACCTACTTATCATGAAGTGCAAGAGTAGTCAGCAGCTTAATCCGGACACGCAAGGCTCGGATTCTATTTTTCAACTCGTTTCCTTGCACGACATGCAATTGAGCTAACCTCGCCACTCTTCCCGACACGCTGTTCAACTTTGCCATAAGCTCCTTCGGCATATTGACTTGAGCCACTTCAAGCTCGAGTTGATGCACCGCTGCGCGGATTGCCTTGCGCTCTCCCAAGGATAAAGCGGCCCGCTTGTTGACCATGAGCTTAGTTGCTCTCATCGGTGCGTGGGCTCGCTGGATTTCCTGCTTCTTTCGCTTCGGCCTAAGTCCGTTCGCAGCCATAAGGCCATAGACTTTTCCGATGCATTCGCTCAATTGCTCCTTATCGAGCCCCTCCCTCGAAGATACAGTCACATCATCAACATATCTTGAGTAGACGATCCCGCGACTTTTAAGATCTTCATAGAGCCGCCACTCTTGCTTCCAAAAAACTAAGTTAGCTAGATATGAGCTAGTAATAGCTCCTTGAGGAAGGGAACCATCCTTAGTGCAAAGGGAGGTCAGCAGTCGCGAAACTTCTGGTGCAAAGTTAAAGAACCCTTGCCATATTGAGTAGACCACGTCGGCCGTCACGCTGGGAAAAAAGTCTTTGATGTCTTCGCAAACTACAATCTTCGCCCCTGCATGGAAGGAGGCGTTCTTAATCGCATCCTTGCCCTTGAGGCTGCCAGTCAAGTAATCTGGAAATGAAACGTGTGCAAAGACGCGAAGCTTGAGCCTTTCATGCACGAGCTTGAGAGGATAAAGCGCATCATATGGCTGCCTTACGGAACCATCTGGCTTAAGGATAGGATTCGCGAGGCGATATAGGTTATTTGAGTTCGCTGCCAACGCCTTTAAGGCGCTGGGCGATACAGCCAATACCTTGGACAGACTGGCACATGACTGGACGGGGCTGTATTTGTAATTAGGCCGACTTGCTAGCTGGACCATTGAGTAAATCCAGCGCGGTTACGGCCAAACGACCTGCGAGCTCTTGATCAATACCCTTAAGCTCCCCCCGCTCAGCACCAAGGAAGAATAAAATCTCGACTGGCACTCGCAGTGCGCTCGCGATCTTCTCGATAGTCGACAGGGTCGGATCTCTCTTGGAATTCTCCACCATGGAGAGATAAGAGACAGAACATCCAGCCACTTTAGCCAGCTCAGCCAGACTAAGCTTCCGCTTAGTCCGGCACATTTGGATTGCACTGCCCAAGTTCACTTTGTATCTCCAAACATGAAAGGCTTGTTGCGTCTTATCGGCCCCATCCTCATCAGCGCATCAGATCAGTGATATTTGTCACTACACGAATCACCTTTCCAATCAGTTCCAGCACACGATCCCCCCAATCCAGCGCGGCGAGACATTTCGAACGTTTTCCTTCCTGTTCTAGTGCAGCAACTACTGTGTTGATTTCTTCGATTACGCTAGTGTCGAGTTGGCCTCGGTAGGCATCGCGTAGCTCTATGAGCAAACGGACGCTGCTTTCCTTGATATGGCTATCCATATGGATAACTCCTTCAACGGGCAACATTACCCGCCGTCGTTAGCAATGAGCCGGAAGGAGCCAACCCGACACAACAAGCCAATCACCATTTCTAACGCTTCAGAACGCCGTCGCCGTCTCAAACCGCTACGAACCACGTTCTTAGGACGAAGGACTGCAACTCATCCCTGCCTGCGAAATAGCTTCACCAATGGATCGTGAAGCGCCCGAAGTACCAACCGGGCCGATTAGCTAGCTCTTTGCTACCAATAAAGAAGTCAGTGCCCATCAAATAGAGCCCGACCGCGCGGTAACGCTCGGCCTTGGAAAGAACATTATCCTTTCAGGAGCAACTTGTCAATAATTTTCACTGACAGTGAAATTTCTTTGGAATGCCTTGGCGCCTGACCCGCCCCCTGAAGCAAAAAAGGGGTGCCGACGAAATGTCGACACCCCTTCCTAGCTTTACCTGTTTCAAGGCTTCTTATGGTATGGGGTCTGGGACAGAGCAGATGCCGCCGCCCTCTTATCCAACTTGCTGGACTTGGGGTTGGACAACACCTTGCTTGCCGCCGAGGCCGCCTTACGACCCGTCTGTTTAGGATTTTTACGAATTGGCATAGTGATCTCCGTGGAAATCAATTTAGACGCGTCAACCCGCCAACCACCAGCACCCGGTCTGGCGCCCCCAATGGGGGGGCGCCAGTTTCTCCGTCAGGAGCTCGGGGGAGAGCGGAAATGTGCGCATACGTGCTCCAGACGCTCAAGGCGACGGCGCAAGTAAGCGTGCACAAACACGCTCTTGTTGCTGGTAGTCATAAAGTCGACTCCGTAAAAAGCAACACGGAAACCAGCGCTACGGATTCGTGGACATAAACAAATGGTTGATAAGTTAGTAAACCATTTGTTGACAACATTCGGCGCAGTGTTGCATTCTTCCAATCGCGTAGTACTAGGAAGTGCAACTTTCTTACGCTGAATTTTGGTACATCCACTGATTCCGCCTAGCTGAACTCGCTCCCGTGCCGGAGTTTCGTTCAGTGCTGGACCTAACACAGCACCTTAACAGGAAGTGTGAACTTTCTGTGGTGGGTTTGTGCCCATATTCACGTTAATGAAAAGTCGTAGGGATGTAAAGTCCCTCCGGCTTTTTTTTTGCGTCTGGGCATCCCCTACCCCTATCGCTGGGGTTCAGCAGGATCGCCGCACCCAAGATAGCGGCCTTAGGACGGTCACACCTTCTGTGCCATCGCAGCCTCCTTTTGGCCGATAGCCGACAACCCCTTCCAAAATGTATAGGTTCCGATAGCCCCTCGAAGGGCTACCAAAACTCCTATCAAATTGATATTATCAAATCATCTAAAGAGATTTGATAATGACTACTGCTGTAGTTGGGTATGCCCGGGGCAGTACTACGGGTCAATCGTTAGACGTCCAGCTCGACAAGCTCAAGGCGTACGGCTGCACACGGGTCTTCGCAGAAAAGAGATCCGGCAGGCAGGCAGATAGCCGCCCGGAGCTTCAGAGCTGCCTAGCATTCCTTCGAGAGGGGGATACGCTGGTTATCTCGAGGCTAGACCGTATGGCTCGTTCTATTCTCGACCTAGCCAAGATCGTCGATCAGTTCAAAAAGAAAGGTATCGCCCTGAAGGTCCTCGACCAAGCAATTGATACGGGCACATCTGAGGGCATGCTGATGTTTAGCTTGCTCGGGGCATTTGCTCAGTTCGAAAACGATATTAGGGCCGAGAGACAGATGGATGGTATTACGAAGGCCAAGGAGAAAGGAGTCGCATTTGGCCGTAAACGCGCACTCACACCTGAGCAATGCGAACGGATCAAGATTCTCCGTGCTGAAGAAAATTTCTCAGTCCCTCAGTTGGCAGACCGATTCAATGTAGGAGCAGCCACGGTATATCGTGCCCTGCAAAGCTCGGTCTAGCTGGCGAGCATCAAAAGCTGACAACGTTGGACCCGTGTTGGTAGGTTGAGAACACTTCCTACGTCACCCCTGCTAATTGGATCAACGTTCCAATGACCAAACGTCTTGCTCCCGCAGCCATCGTTGCACTCAAAGAGGCGCTATGCGCGGTCTATTGGTACAAGGCGGATCTTCGTAGCTTTTTACAGCAATGCCTAAGTAATCCTATTGTCCTCGCGAGATTGAACTGGGATAGCTATAAACGACAAATTGTTTCCGATTTGGTCGATCTTCTGGTGACCAATCAAGAATCCCACTTGGGAGACTTAACCCGCCTGTGCAGCGAAGTCTGCGGGATCTCAAGCTTCGAGCACCTTCTACAGCTTGAGGGCGGGGTACAAAAGTCCGAGCGCGCGAAGGCAGCAGTATCACAACTTCGCACGCTTCTCACACCTCACCAAGAAGCTCAAAAACAGGCCGATGAAATCGTCGAGCGCCAAAAGCGAGCGTCTGAAAAGCTACGCGCAAATGTCGCAGTTAGGCAGAAGCTAGAAGATATCAAAAGCCGCTACATGGCTCTGGTGGTCTCTCAAAACGTTCAAGCTCGTGGATATGAGCTTGAGCGCATCATGTACGACCTATTTGAACTATTCGACCTAGATCCCAAGGCTTCATTCCGCAACACCGGTGAACAAATAGACGGAGCATTTTCTCTGGACGGCACCGACTACTTATTCGAAGCGAAGTGGCAGCAGCAACTTGTAAACACGTCTGAGCTTGATGCCTTCGCTGGAAAGGTACGCCGAAAACTTGAGAACACGTTAGGCGCCTTTCTTTCCATTAACGGGTTTTCACAAGACGGTGTAACTCTTCACTCAGCCAGCGGAGCGGTGATGCTTCTCATGGATGGTGCCGATTTGATGGCGATCCTTGAAGAACGCATTGACTTCATAAGTTTGCTACTTAGAAAAAAGCGCCACGCTGCTCAGACCGGCAACATCTATCTGCAATTCCACCAGATGGCTTCTGCATAGAGTTATGATCCGCGCTGGCACGGATAGCATGCCCTCTTGCCGAAAAGTTGCTTTCCAGCGAATTCCAATCTCTCGGTCAAATTTTCACCTACAGGGGTTTTATACATGCAGTTCGATGTCGCTGGCCCGTTCGAAATTGCTCGCCATGGAAAGAAGCGAAACATAACTAAGGAATCCCTCCCTCAACTGTTACTTGATCTCGAAGAGTGGGAACAAGGACTCTCTGAGTCGTGCGGATGTTATGTCTTTGGCAAACGTGCAGGCAGTGGAATAACGCCATGGTATGTAGGGCAGGCGTGTAGACGGCCGATGCTCAAAGAAGCACTCAATTCCGACAACTTAGCCAAGTACAACCGTGTTCTTGATGACGACAAGGGTACGCCATTGCTCTTCGTCATTCCGGCGCGCACGCCAACCGGCAAGTTGCGGCGGCGTCCAGAAAACAGTGGTTTGTCTTCGCTCGACTTTCTAGAACGTTGGCTGATCGCAGCAGCAATAGAAAAGAACCCCGAGTTGATTAATAACAGGGAAACTAAGTTCCTTCGTGAACTGCACGTAGTAGGGATCTTCAATGCGAAACAGGGTGAGAACACCGCAGCGTCCAATAACCTAAGAAAGGCGCTTTGGCGGGAACATAAACGACTACCCTAGGGTTCATCTGGCCCATGCAAGTGACTATGGACTCACGTCTTCTAAACCTAGTCCGCGAGTATCAATTTGCGGCAAAGGCAGCGATAGACCTGATGGTCCAATCAGGTATCTCGTTGCCATCAAGTAATCGCGCTTGGTCGATGAATGACGTGCCCAATATCGGCGTACTTGCACGAGGCATTCGTTATCGAAAGCATGGCTACGGCTGCGAAGTATTTTTACCGGACATCGCGATCGATTTCGACTTTGGCGACCACGGAGAGTACGACGGGTTTGATCTATGGCGTATCCGTATCTTTGCCGGGGAGCGACTCACCCAATTTGGGATTTCGTCCGGGGAGGAGCTTGACGGACTGTTCAAAGAGGCCGTGCGAACGGGTGCCCTAGTCCAATCTAATGGCACGCTCTACTACCTTCGTCACCGTCCTTTCGGGATCATCTGAACTGCCTTCAAGAACGGGTTCGTACAGATGTTCAAGGTCACAGTAGGTAGCTAGATGGCGGAAATGCACGGGCCACACAACGGGGGAGGCAGGGATGAGCATTTCTTTCAGGCATAGCGCGGGCTTCGGCAAACGAATCGAGTACTGGATTGTGGGACTAATGCTCAAGAGTGGTTTGGATGTTTACCTGCCGCTGGTCGATGACGATGCAATCGATGCAGTAATAAAGCGTCCAGATGGCTCTTTCATCGAAGTGCAGATAAAAGCTCGATCCAAGACTGCAAACTTTGGCGATGGGGCACTGTTTGCCGCAATAACGCACGATTCCAGACCGAACTATTGGTTCATCTTTTACTCCGAGCGTATGGACAAGTTATGGGTATTGTCCTCCGAAGAGTTCATTGCCGAGGCTTCGCAGAACAAAAACGGAAAAAATATTGGAAAGCGCAGTATTTGGTTCAATGGTCGTCGAAAGAACGTTCAGACCGGCGAGCCAGAAGAGTATGCCAAGGAGCGATATTCAAAATACGAGTGCCCCGACTTTTCTCGTCTACTTGAGTGAGAAAAGCGAATACAATTTCAGTCAGATTGAAAATATCACTATCACCACGGAGCTGCGTCGGAGTCAAAAATGGATCTTCACTCGGAAGATAACGTTACTGAGCCGCTTTGTAGCGAATGCTTCGCGAACTACGGACTCCGCATGGAGGCACAGGAGCTATCCAAAACTCCTGTCAGAGATAACTGTAAGTATTGCGGTGCGTCCACGGGTTACGTGATTGACCCACAAGTTGCTGAAGAATTAATGCACAAATTCTTCGTGCGCGGGTCAATTCCTCCGGAGGTAGGTGGCCCTGCACCTATTTTCCAATTCAATAGGTACCATCATGTAGGGGAGGTTACCTTCGCTACCGAGTTAGACAGTGATTTGGAGCGCCTTAGCACCCTACTTGGCGTTGGACTTTTTCACTACGGCCCACCGCTTTGGAGGCTTGGGTATACAAACTATTACCAAACTCTTCGTGGTCACTCAGGCGTGCCTATCCAAGGCGAAGAACGTGAACGGATCTTCCACGACATCATTCGCAGGTGCGGCGCAACGGATCTGGAACCTGAGAAAGATCTGATCTTCCGAGTTAGAAAAGGTGAAGGACTTGCTCCTGCCCTTGCGTCCGAGTTTGATTCGCCGCCGATAGGAAAGGATACGTCTGGAAGATATGAAAGTCCGGGTTTCCCAATTTTCTACGGCGCAGATGATGTCGAGACGTGTCTGCACGAATCGAGGGTGACACTCTCAGATTCGATAGCAGTTGCAACATTCAGTCCTTCCAAGGAGTTAAAGGTACTGGATCTTGATGACGGCATCGACGATTCGTCAGCATCAAACCCGTTCGATAGAGTGGACATCCTCTTACGCAGGCTGGCATATGCCGGCAAACACGACTACGACTTGTGCCGAGAGCTAGCGGCTATGATCTACGCGCAGGGGTACGACGGGTTTTTCTTTACCAGCTACTTTGGACAGGCACACAAAAAACGACTACGAAATATTGCGCTGTTTGGGCACCCTGTCTCTGACGGAAAGCTTTTGCTAAAGTCGGTTAATCGAGTTCGATTGCTTCACGTAGGGTACGAGTTCGAATTTGGACCGCATAACGACACAGCTTTGCCAATCGACAAAGAGAAAATTGATGCTTTGGCAGAAAAAATGGTAGATGGGTCGATCAGTCCCAGTGAAGCTGCAAAAGCCTTGAATGATCTTATAGGTCACAAGTCATCTGGTCCTCGCTGATTTGGATAGCGTCATTTGTACGCCCCCGCCTATTGACCTTGAACCCGCTGTCTTGGTGAGCCGGAAATCAGGAACCTCGAAAAAACTCAAACTTGAAACTATCCTAGGCTGATCACGTTTCCTGCGGTCATTGTTGTGGAACTAGTGGCTGCGGTTTCTTTTGAAGATCGAAATTTACGGGTACTTGAAACGCAGCTATCGCGGGTTCATTGGTTCCTGCGCATACAACAGGACCAAAGGACCAACGCGAAGCCGCCTCGAGCGCGGCCCGGTCTAGCTCACGATAGCCGCTGCTTTCATAAACTTTAGCGTCTCGTATAGTGCCGTCCGAGTTCAAAAGGATTTGCAGTTTGGTCGTGCCCACATGACGCTGTCTGAGCGATTGAGGTGGCATCGCTGGAGCGGGCGTGGAGCGACGGACAATCACAGGTTTGCAATGTGGCGGGTTTGCGTCAACTACTGCCTTTGACAGGTTTGGATTGTCGCCAGACAAATTGCCTATTGTTTCATTGCGCTGTTCTTCAATCGTCTGATCCAAACTCTCATTACCACTGATATTCAATGTGGTCGATGTCTGGCCCTGTGTAGCCGTCACATCCACATAAATGGTGTGATGGGGTCCCGGCTGGCAATCGACGCCTATAAACTTGCAGCGGTTTTGATTCGCGAAAATCTGGGCGGCTTCGTCTGGATTTTTCGGGCTCAGCCATTCAAGGGCAAATTGCCCTGTCACGTGGTAGGCGGACTCGCCGTTATTCTGCAACACAGGAGTGACTGTGAGCTGTTCCTCGTGAAGGTCATGGAAGTCCATGCCAAACTTCGCCGAAGCCTGTGCAATCACCTGTGCCTTTACAGAGGCTATGTCTGATGCGTCTGATGGACATGAAAAAAGAAGTGTTCCACCGATTACGATAAAGTAACCGGCAGCATTCACGGCCCTACTCTTCAGAGATTTCATCTGGCTTCCCCTGTGATGCTTGCTTCTACTGAAAATTAGATATCGACCTTGGAAACGAGCTTGCTCTTTTGAAGGTCGCCCATCATTCTGGCCAGCTGCTTTGGTGACCCGATATCCCCATTTTCAGAGCAGACCAATGTGGTCGATGATTCCGGCGCATACACCCGGATAACTCGTTCTTCATTGGGCTGCATAACTGCACGATGGAGATCTAGTACCTGATCTACGGAATGGATAAGGCGATCATTCCCATCAAAACCTCCACAACTTGTCTGCCCAACAGCGCGCGGCTCATCGGATGAAAAGTTTTTGATTGTGCAGTCGAAGCCAGAACCGCCTACGAAGCTTCCTTGGTACTTACAAGAGTCGAATCGGGCTACGCCGATGGAAATAAGGTGCGAGGGACCATCGTGGCTGAAGAGAGAGTTATAGCCATATGCCAAGGCTTGGTATCCGTAATACAGCACCGCAACGGCGGTCATGCTTCCCATAAGCCATAGCTGCCAGCGTGGAATTGGTTTGCGAGTCGTCATGTTCATGCAGAAATACCGTTCCTATGGATGCTAACGTCGGTTCATCAGGCTATTCAGGCGTGACTGTTCCATCATCGAGCACGTACTTACCGTGATCCGATACGAGATCGGCGTTGACAGCGAAGTGGAGTTGATCGCCCTGCTTCAAACCGAAGCCAAGACCGCGAACGAATTGCTGTAACTGAAGGATGGAGCCGAGATCATCCCCATGAATGTTCTGTTTGATCTCGCCAAGGATGTCGTTGCCACTCTTCGTCAAGGTAACGGTTGCATTGGCCTTGACTTGGAAGTGCTTTGTATCCGCTACCTGCGATTTATCGATCGAAAGCACGGTGATACTTTCAAGTTTGAACGTATCTGGAGGCAAGTTCATGCCATTGACGGTGACGTGGTCAATGATGGGTTGCGTCAATGCTTGTTGGATATCGCTAGTGGACGGCGTTTGAGCACACGCAGATAACGTAACGATGGCCACAGCGAGGCCGATCTTTCGAGACATATGTCCCCCTGCTGGACATTTCTTAGTGGCTGAAGGCTACTAGTGACTCCGTAGGCCGATGGACTCACCCATAAATGCGGACTTCCGACTGGTGCTTGCACTTAAAACAGTGAAAGTAGCCCGCCGTGAGAATTGATCCCGGACCGGGCTTAGTGGAGATGTTCGTGCTGGAATCTAAGTAACCGCAGTTTTCGCACTTTTTCTTCCAGTGAACGTTCCTGCCGTCTTCCCGTACAATCACCGCACCTGTTGCTCCTGCCATGTCCGCTCCCGATCAAAATTAATCACTAAGGAATACTTAGCTTTAGCCAATACTAAGCATTCCTTAGTATGCGGTCAACCTCGCGACTTGCAGGCTTACTCCCGGACTAATTACGGGAAGTAATGTGCCGCAGCACCGTGAAAAACGCGGAGCACTTACAGCCACCGGTATCGTGGCGAAGCGGCTTCGTCAGGCTCGTGAGACATCTGGCTTGTCTCAGAAGGAGCTTGGCATCAGAGCTGGAATGGACCCATTCGTGGCATCGCCACGGATCAATCAGTACGAACGGGACAAGCACATACCAAATCCAATGGTTCTGGCTCAGCTCGGATTGGTCCTTGATGTGCCGTTACCATACTTCTATGCAGTGGAAGACGACTTGGCTTCCGCCATTGTTGCCTTTCATCGGTCATCCGTGGCTCGGCGTAAGCATGCACTAGAAGTTCTGGGGCACCACCTTTGAGTGTAATTTCAAGCTAGCACAATTTCCTTGCGCGTCGGACTGAAGAACATGGAAGAAAGGCCTCTTTGCCTCTGTCATATTTATGATGTGTTTTTACGGCCGTAAATTTTGACACCTTCCCGACCGGCAAGGAGACTGCGCTAGATGTTGGGAGCGCTTGCTCTGCAGAAATCTTTCTAAAGATTGCTCTGATGCTTCTTCGCTATATAGCGCCCACTTTGATGAGCCATTGGCGCACATATTGCTCACTTTTCTCGCGTTTCCATTTAGCTCTTAGGCTCTCCGCCTGACACCCATCCCATAGGCTCGTTTTTACGTCAGCATAGTCGAGCTTCGGAAAGATAAAAGACGTCTTCCCCCAACTCCACTTAGAAGTACCCGAATCCCCCATACAATAACTTGCTGCCACTAGGTCTGAAGTAACACCACGTATATGTACACCGTCAATTTTGCTGATAGCCATAGTCTTGCCATCAGTGAACTTCAAATTTCTCGCACCGACCTGATATCCCTTCTGGATCGCTAAAAATTACCCCTCCTTGTCATCGCATAGCGTTTCTTTAATAAGAATGTGGAAGTGGCAGCTCTTATCGAATTTTCTTTCGCAGCACGAGCAAAGACGTCCACGCCTCCCCTCCAGCGCCACTTCCATCGCGCGCATCTTCTCTATCGCCAAGTAACTCGTGGGAGGCTAGCGTCGATCAGCACTCTCGCTGTTGCTCTTAGTGACAGCACATCTAATTGCCGCGATTCCGCGTTCCCATCGCCGGTGTTCCGATGATGAATTTCTCCGTCACTCTGCTACGCGCTAGCACGCGGTTGAGTGGATGGTCGATCTATATCTGCCATTTCTAGACACTCACCGACGCCCTTGTACCTAGGCCGCAGCGCCACGGGCCAAAGTCGGCAATTTGATCAACCGAGAAAAGCGTTACCGCGAAGTCTGGTCAGGTAACTCGCCCATTAATTCACGAATAAATCCAGTATCAACGAATAATAATAATTATATTTAGTCATGTTTTTATCAACAAAATCAAAATCTTGCTTAATTACTTTGAAATCGCGATAATGGGTGCACTGTAATGTATAGGAGACAAAATGACAGAACAGACAAACCAATTCAATAATAGATTGATCAGAGCCAATGAGGTCCGATACCTTCTTGGATTAACCCGAACCACCTTTTATAGGCTGCGCCGCAACGGCGTCATTCCTCGTCCGATATATATAGGTCGAGGAGCCTATTGGCTCCTAGGTGAAATCGAAGCAGTTATAGCTTCGTTCTTGGAAGAACGAAATTTACACAATGAGGATCTCTCTACTTCCTCATCGGTGCCTAGCAGACAAAGACGTCCTCAGCTTGTACATGGTCGATCTCGACAAAGAAAAGGAGGTCATATAAGCAGCTAGTACACATACCTACCCATATACATAAATAAGGTCAAATCTATAGATGAAGCCGGGGTCGTGCTCGCCAACACTAGGATCTAGAAAAATTATACAGATCATCAGTTCCATTAGCATGGCAACTTTCTATAACTATGGAAAAATAAAATGATGAATTAAATAACAAGGAATTTTAATTATGAGAAGTTTTAATACATACCCATTATATAAAGAAACAAAAACAAATAATGGTAAAGACAGAAGTGACGTTAAATTATATAACTTACGTAAGCGCTACCATACGAAGGCTCTCATAGAGCAATTTGGTCCATATAGGTTCTTTATAACCTTATCCTTCAATCTTGAGCTCTCGAGAAGAAAGGCTCACGAATACGGCGAAAAATTCGCTCGAAGGCTCATCAAAAAGATCGTCCATAAGCGCTGGCAGTCCAAAGGACTTCTACCCTTGACTGGCATCGTGATCTTCGAAACGGCGGACGTCATTCGTAATAGCACGCGCAAGAATGGTGGTTGGCATCTGCACTTTTTGGTGCACGACTATCCATCACTTCCCAAAGACGATAAGCAAGCCTTAAAAGTCATGACCGATGCCTACTGGACGTCGGCAGAGAGATTGTGGCTGCGAGGTGTCAAAAGAAAAAAGCGTAAACCAATGGACATGCAACTTGTTACAAAAACAAGAGTGCGTCTTGAGAATGGAGATGGAGATATTAAAAAAGCCAAACAGAAAGCTAAAGAGGAAGATCGAAAGAAAGTTCAGCTGGTAACAGATCTAAAGGGCTTGTGCGAATACCTAAGCAAAGAAGCCTGGAAGCCCGAATGGGATTGGGTAGACCGCTTTCTGTATCTCGGCTCTCAAGGGATACAGAGTGAGCCTGATCAGAACCCAGCTCAGAAGTTAGTTTCATTACCTCGCGTGAAGCCGCTGGAGCTATTTCCTGTCCCTCCTAGTGGCTAGGTATAGCCATTGCGGGGTGAGCTCCGTGTGCCGTTTATAACGGTTACACGGCCTAGCTTCGATATACAGACGTTAAACGAATTCGCCAACTCATTTTAGGCGAATGGATAACTTATTGACTAAAAAATACCCAACATAGGAAACATATATTATGAACAATCAAATTAAAAAACTTATTCCCAATGCACGCATTACATGCGTCGAAACCGATCTAAAGTCTTTACTTAGTACGCAAATACATGACCCCGAAAATGAGATCTCTCGACATGGTCCGTACTTAATTCGCGTTGACATTAAATTCCAATCACCATCAGAACATAGACTAGTAAATTTTCTCCAGCACTTAGTCAGCTCGATACACAACCAAGCATGTGAATCTTACGATATCCGTCTTGGGTTTTTCCAAGGGCATCTAATTGTCCAAGATCCAGCAAGGGATGGCACCTTCCCTACTGGGACTTACCTTATCCAGCTGTGGGTCAAGGATCATCCAATATTTTACAGTGACGAGCATCGTGAAAACGCTCAAGTCGCGGCAAGCATGTTTGAGAGTTGCATTGAAAACGCCTTCTACGATCTTAACCAAGGTTCATCGCTCTGGCATGAAGGGATCGGGCTCCACGTTCAGACATTTGAGAAAACCAATTCTTGGCTAAGCTATCAGGTTGAGGCGGCCGCATTGGGTACGCAGATCGGGATGCATGCTTGCTTCGTTGGCCCTGATCTTTTCCAAGTATGCTCAATGGAGCCACTACTCATCTCACCCATAAGTGAAGCGTCGATTTCTCCATCGCGCTAACTGAAGCGACAGCTTGTATGCACGAGGGATGGCTGCTTTCACTTCTACCAAAGTGAAGGCAAACTCGAGCCGGCTCATTCCGCGAGGATCAGCCGGCCTGATGCTCGCCTTCTCGCGAACTGCTAATGACATCTATCGTTTGTAGTCGATTACTTTATGACTAGCTGCCACAAGATGCGGCGAGTATTGCCCTTTCCTTACACGTTAGCTGCCGTCTAACTCGATGTTCAAATCGTAACAGGTGGCGCCCCCATCATTTTGCCAGGTGCCACTGTAGCTCAGCGAGCTATCACCACTGCTTTGAGTCAAAGAGAGGCTAGCGTTAACCTTGCTTCCCCGGACTTTAAAGGGGCCTCTTCCTATGTACAGTGCACCATACTTTTTAGTTGAGCGTTGCCCGAGAATCCCCTCTAGATCTGAGTCACGACAAGAAAATTCGAGAACTACCTCGAGGTCTTCCACTATCCAGCTGGTGACATTGCCTACCCAATGTTCCTCATAGTCTTTGTCAGTGTAATCAAGCCGCAATTTCCCAGGCACCATCGAAATCTCCGTAAAGTGCTTTGTTGAACCCACCTGTCATAACGCGGTAAGCCTTGCTCTCCACATCTTGAATCAGACAAACATTACGCTGGAATTTTTTCGCTGACATCCCATTTCCTATTCAAGGACGGGGCTCGAATGACATATATCTGTCGATGAGAGATATTCGTCGTTAACTTCAACTGTTAGGCCAACAGCGCCAATCTATATATTCCAATAGTCCTCTATCATCTGTGAAATGCTCAGCAAAAGCAGTCCGGTCAACTTTGTGGACGCGTCACCCGTCTACATCGCTGGGCAAAATACGGGGGGTAGCGTGCAAGAAGATGTAGATGTGTTTTTAAGCGCCTGTGAGCGCGCCGATGAATTGGCTGTATGGGCGGCAAACCAACTACATGGACGAGAGGGTCAACCAGGTTTGCGCAATAAGCTAGCGGCCGCAGCTCTCGGGCTGGCGATCGATCTACATGCGACGATGGTTATGCTCGCTAAAAAAGGCGCTTTTAGCGCCATATTCTGTCTCGCAAGATCCATTCTAGAGAGCTATGTAACGGGCTTCTGGCTTTTATATATTGCAAGCGATCAGCAAATAGAGAGCTTCAATAAAGGCAAGACCAGCATCAAGCACAAGCGAGTCTTGATGAATGAAGTCATCGGGCATAAAGCATCGAGAATTACCGACTATAAGCTAAAGGAACTGACAGGACTTTTAGATGGACTTACACATGGCGGTATAAAGCACTTAGCGATGAGGCTTTCCGGCAATTTCTCTGGTGCGATCTACAAGCACCGCTACGTCGCCGGCTTGCTCGACTTGAGCTCATGGATAGCCTGTATGGCAGCAGTTGACGTGATGGTTAAGATCATGGCCGAAAGCGAGCTAGCGGCGTCAATGCATGACAAAGGAAACGAGATATTTTTGCGCAACCGAACGGACAGCGAGTTACCTTACACTTCAAAAGCGCGCCATCGCTGAGATGGCGAACATCAACGTGTTTCGCAATCGACCACCATTGGTTGAATGACGACAAAACTTGCCGCATGGTTCAGTAGTTGAGTTTCCCTCGCTTTGGTCTCTTGCTTAGAGTTTCCAAAAATAGCATCTCTATTTCGAAAGAAGCTCAGCGATTGGCCGCAGTGGATAAAGTGTTGCTATCTGCCTGCAGAATGTTTGATATCGCAAATTGTTTCCACCATCTAAGTTCAGCTTGGCTACTAAAGCAAAGTAAAGCCATAGCAGTCCAAGGCCTGCTTTAGCATCGTCTGGGCCATCTGGCCTGCATAGCTGATAACGGTTTACATTACGATACTGTAAGAAATCGATAGTCGGATTATCGAATTCAAAATAATCAAGGTCACCAGCAATTATGAGACCACGGTCAAGCAGGAGGATATAGTCTGCGAAAGGAGATCCTGCAGCCGCCAACGTAGAACTTAAGCGCTCAAACTGGGTGTCCGCACATTCACCACATACAATGAATGACAGCGGATCCTCTTGATGTGGCTGACCACTGGACACGCCCGCGCTATGTAGCTTTGCTCGCATCTCCAACCAAGCTACCTTACATTTCTGGATTTGCTTAATCGCCCCAGGTAGATCATCGGCCGAATTCTTCACTTGGCCGATGATGGATACGCACGTGTAAGGCACATAATGTTGATCTTGTGCGGCCGGATCTAGTCGAAATGCTTCTTTGTCTTCATATATAAGCACGTCAACTTCGGGGCTACATTGCGAATCAGCTCCATAAAAGTAACCGCTGGCCACTTTACTCGTAGATGGCAAGCTCTCCTCCAAAAGAGCTCTCAGACTCTCCTCAAGCGGACTTCCACTGGCCTTGATATTTCCCGACCGGTGTAAGGCACGCCCTGCAGAGATGCTCGCCAGCATCTTCGCAGCCTTCAGCTCAAACTGCATCGGCAGATTTAGCGCTCCCACTTTGCTGGTCCTATTCAATTATTTGGCGATCACTCAGAGGCACGAAAATCCGAATGGTGGTCTGCCCTATGATACCCATGATGTGTCACGGCCACGCATCATTTCTTTGTCACTTTTCTGCAAGCCACCAATTTTCGTTGTCGCGTTTTACTCAAGATTTCGCAAGTTCAAAATATCGCGGAATCGTTCATGCATCCCAACTCCATTGGAAGTCAGGCCATGAATGCGCGCTCCAGTTTTGTCCAAGTCGTCACACTTAATCATGCCGTCATGCCGTAACTGTTGAAGCATGAGCAAAGAAACCTTCATTAGGTGCTTGTCAACTTCACGATGCCCGGTGAACTCAAGCTTTGTGAACTCCATCACTGGAACAGGCTCATGAATATTGCGCAAGAAGTCTAGTATGCGCATCATGATCTTTGCTCCTCTCATGTCCGTCATTACTTCCCCCAACGATGTACTGATGCAGCTACCTAGCGTGTACGCACATCTTGCTTGTTAGTTCAGGTAATCGACCAAATGTGGATATGTACCATTTGAGGCCAGAGGTCGATAGTTAGAAATTCCGCGCCCAGTAAGCTTTGACTTGCTGAACCAGCGCGGGTGACAACGGTGCATAGTCAAGCGCCATAGCTTGTGGCTGACCGTAATTCAAAGACCATTGGAAGAAATCGCATACCGTTTTGGTGCGCGGGGCGTCATTGGGCTTCTTACGCATGATGATGAATGTCGTAGCAGTAATGGGGTACGCGTTTGCGCCAGGCGCATCGGTAATTACCAAATTGAAGTCTTTGGCTGTGGACCAGCCGGCTGTTTCTGCTGCGGCTTGGAAACTTGCGGCGTTGGGTGCAATGAAACGCCCTTCCCTGTTCTGGACTAGGCCGTAACCTAACTTGCCTTGTACGGCGTATGCGTATTCGACATAGCCAATCGCACCGGGCACCTGCTTTACATAGGCCGTTACGCCTTCGCTACCTTTGGCGCCAAGACCAACTGGCCATGCCACCGATGCGCCCTCACCAATTCTCACCTTCCATGCCAGGCTGACCTTCGTCAGGTAATTTGTCCAATTGAAGGTTGTGCCCGAACCATCAGATCGGTGTACGACGACGATGTGCAAGGCTGGAAGATTCACGCCGGTATTTACGGCGGCAATCTCGGGATCATTCCACATCGTGACCTTGCCCAAGAAAATATCGGCCAATAGCGCGCCAGTGAACTTGAGCTGGCCCGGCTGCGCGTGGGGCACATTGATCACGGGCACAACGCCACCGATGACGAATGGAAATTGCCCTAAGCCAAAAGCCGCTAATTCTCGAGCGTTCATGGGAATGTCGCTGGCGCCGAAATCGACGAACTTCTTTTTTATCTGAGCCAAACCGCCCGTGGAGCCGATCGATTGATAATACACTTTAACGCCGTATTTCTCATTGTAAGCGGCAGACCATCGCATGAGGATGGGATTGACAAAGGTGGAGCCGGCGCCAGTCACTTCGGTGTCGGTAGTTGTGCTGGCCGCGAAAGCCGGGAGGCCTAACGACATACTGATGGACGTGCCGAGTAGTGCGCGCTTAGCTAGGGTCGTAAAATTCCGCATGGCAGGTCCCCTGTGGATAGTCAATCGCTAACATTTCTCAAGGCAATTCATCATCGAAAAATATGTTTTCACCGCCACGGCCTCATAACGTTGCTGACCGAATGGGCCACATCCGGTTCGTGACCTACCTATTTTTTGCGCTTCATACCAATGGCCGCCGCACGGTGCAACTTAAAAAAACGCATTAGGGCGTGTTCTCTTCTTTGGCTTTCATTAGGTCAACCAGTTTTTTGCGCGAGTGGAAGGCGTCCTTTTCTGACGTGAAGCGGGGTGATACCGGCTCCGATCCGCAAAATCTGATCGTGTAATCATAAAATCTGGTCCCGACGACTATCTTTGCGGGTCCAATGTTGGCAATAAGGTCAGTGTTATACGCAGTACCCGCCTCTTCAAAAATAGCCATCTGTGCACCTTCTGTTTGTCTATATCAGAATCTTATGTTCACTAGCAGAAATCATCCCGATCGGCATTCTCCATCTGCACATTTTTATTGTCTTTCATCGTCAAAGAGCGCTTCCAACTTGTGCTTCTCTTGACACTCCACCGCGTCTTGAGGGAGTCATGTAACGAGAATGGCTTATTTTCCATGTCCAAAATCCTGACGTCAGGAACCTATAGAGCCAATTAAGCTGAGCATGTGGTTATCTAGCGTCGCTTCTATGTATAAGCTCAGCGCCTTGTCGTCCGATCAAGCCAAACAGGGGTATCCTCTATCTCATTGCAAACCAAGCGTCGAAATGCGCCTCATTAAACGCATCTTTAGTGCCCTCTCATAGAGGGCAATATCGATAGCGTGAAAGTTTTGTACCTCACGTAAGAAGCCCCTGTCCAACTGAGCACTCAAATTTCTGCTCAGCGACGCATTCCGAGGATCCAGCTGAAGACCAGAAGATAGATAGCTACTACTAAAATCACGAACATCATCTTCTAGAAATTCGCTTATGCCTATGAAGTCAAAATCTTCTAAGGTAAACCCCCACAAGTACTGCGCATAGATGTTCTGGAACACTTCACTCAGACAGAATTCTTCGAGAGTCCAGTTCTCTTCAACGATTTTTCGATGATAGAAAGCCGACGTGCTTTTATCATAAGTTCGTTGCCAATAGTTGTAATGCGATAGCAGGCGCTCAATTGGATCCCTTAGCCATGTGACGAAGATCGAACCGCGTCTTTTTTTGAGAGCCAGATATTTCACCGGTAGAAAATGACCATGTACGCATTCAATATCACCGAGGCCAAATCTCGCTATGACGTGCCCTAAACGTAAAGCCGCCCGGCGCCTCTGCCAAGTCGGCTTACTTAGACCAGTGTCATGGTAGTCGTCCTTGTAACGGCCGATAAAATGTGTTCGCAGAGCATTTCCAAAACTGGTTCCAGCCGTCTTTGGAAGATGAAGGGACACTATGATCATGAAATGCCAATCCGTATCGCTACCGCCATTGATCAATGGAGACGTCAAATAAATATGCGTAAGGATGCGCGGATTAACAGGTAGGTCAAAGTAAAAGCAGCCTTTCCTAGCATCCAAACGTGCTGAAGTCACTACGCATGGGCAGTGCTCGCGAAAAATTTCAATACGAGGTCAACGCAGAATCGCCATACAAGACCTGCACTTGATAGATGCAAGTCCAAGGGCTGATCATCGCTAGATGATTACTCGATTGAATGACGCAAAAGTATCATCGTGAACAGATAACTTGAGCAATAGAAGTTGTTGACGGATGTCTCTCATAGAGAGACATCCGTCATGTATTCATCAAGCTTATACGGAGAGCAACGATCATATCCTGCAGCAAACCAGGCCATGCGGCAATGCCGCTCATACGTAGCGTTACGAGCAAAGAAACTTCAGCACTTCGGCGGCGAAATCGCATGCATACTGGAATAAAAACGCATGACCGGCGTCGGGATACAGAATTAACTTTGCGTCCCGTGCCACTTGAACAATAGCAAAGCTGTGCTCGGCGGGAATCATGACGTCGGAGATACCGTTGGCGACGAGTACAGGCAGCGAAAGCTCCGCGAGACGTGCTCTCGATGCACCATCGCCGCTCCACCAAGCGACGGTTGCCTCTCTTTGGCGACGAGCCGCCTCATTCGTTACCATTTCGCGTTCGCCAAATCGGATGCGGCTAAAATGCCGCTCAGCAGCTGATAAGCCAGCCTGACTCTCCGTGAAGAGTAGGAAGCGAGCATCTTCGCGAGGTATAGCCGTCTTGGCGGTAATCTCTGCAACACGCGGGTGTGGAGGTGGACCATCGGGGCCACCAGGACCGGAACCCGCGATGACAAGTCGACGAACTCGTTCAGGCCAGTTCAATGTAACCGTTTGAGCTACATAACCACCGAGCGACCACCCGAGTAGGTCGACTTTGTCTATTTTCAATGCATCCAGTAGAGCAGGAACAATCTCAGCCATACCCGATACAGTACTTGGGGTCTCACCCTCAGACTCTCCGATTCCAATGCTGTCAAAACGAATGACGCGACGGGCACCAACGAGGCGAAAGATCAATTCTGGATCCCAGTCGTCCATCGTTCCTCGGAAACGCTGGCAGAGCAGCAGCGGCGCCAAGTCTGCATCGCCGTCGAACCTCACAGCAAGCCGACCAAATCGGGTCTCGACAGTCCCGGAGCGCGTTGTGATTTCCCATCTCATCGACGAATCACCGCGTCAACATAATCGAACAGGAAGGAGGTACGACCCGAAAGCAAAGGGCCACCTGAATAAGCTTCAAACGCATCCCCACGGCATACCGCTTAAGTCATGCATTCTTGACCTCAATACCGAGCTCAAGCAACGACTGCTTTGCGTCACCAAACAGCATCGATGTTTTTGAGTCGACAAACAGGTCGTTCTCGATGCCGGAGAACCCAGTGCCACGACCCCGCTTCATAACGATCACACTCTTGGCATCCAGCACATTGAGAATGGGCATGCCAAAAATTGGTGACGCTGGGTTAGTCCGCGCAGCTGGATTAACGACATCGTTCGCACCAACCACCAACACGACGTCGGTCTCCCTAAATCGCTCATTGATATCGTCCATATCAACAAGCTTGTCGTAAGGGACACCTGCTTCAGCGAGAAGTACGTTCATATGCCCTGGCATACGGCCTGCGACCGGGTGAATAGCAAAGCGGACATCTCCGCCACGCTTCTCGATCAAATTGGCCAATTCACGCGCTTGATGCTGCGCCTGCGCCACGGCAAGACCGTAGCCAGGTACGAGGACGACGTTGTCCGCGTAAGCCATTCGAAGGGCCGCATCTTCAGCTGAGATCGTCGACATTTCGCCCTTAGCGCTCGATCCCGACGTTGCAGCAGTAGGCGCCGCGCCGAACGCACCAAACAGAACATTCGAAAAAGAGCGGTTCATCGCCTTGCTCATGGCGATCGATAGAATCAATCCAGATAGACCGTCGAGTGCACCGGCGATAATGAGGATGTTGTTGTCGATAGCAAAGCCAGTAGCCACGGCAGCAAGGCCCGCATAGGAATTGAGTAAGCTCACTACGACGGGCATATCCGCACCGCCAATGGGGAGCACAAGCAATACCCCGACGCATAGACTGATGACGAGCATCAATCCTGCGGCGGAAAGGCTTGTTGGATGGACGATGAGCCAAGCGAACGCCGCCACCCCAATAGTGAGTACGCTCAAGTTGAATGCGTTCTGAAATCGAAATGTGATGGGCCTTCCGGGAAGAATTTCTTGCAATTTTCCGAATGCCATCACGCTCCCGGTTACGGTCAAGCCACCCAGCAGGACTTCAAATCCCAGTGCGATCACTTGGCCGCGAGCCAGTTCTCCGAGGTGAAGGCTATGGAGATATTCACCGACGCCAACCAACGTTGCCGCCAGAGCGCCGAATGCATGACTCAACGCAATACGTTGAGGCATCGCAGTCATTGGTACCCACATGCCAAGGGGATAACCAACAACAGCACCGACGACGGCGCCCACCACGATCCATTCGTACGAAACGATGCGTGCGTGGAACAAGGTTGCAGCGATTGCGGCCGCCATGCCGAGTGCAGCAAGTTGTATGCCGCGCCTAGCACTTTCCGGGCGTCCCAGTGCTCGCAACGCAGCAATGAACAAGAATGCCGCCAGCAGATAAGCCAATTGAATGATGGTGGCACTCATGACTTTGCGGCGCTCCGCTCACTAGCCCCAGTTTTCGGCGAAGGCGCACGCTTGAACATCGCAAGCATACGATCGGTGATAAGAAAGCCACCCACGACGTTCGCCATCGCGCAGGCCACTGCAACCGTACCAAGCAGCGTGGCGAGAAGGCCATAATTGGCCCCAGCGAGGACAAGCGATGCGACCAGAGAAATACCCGAAATCGCGTTCGTCGCTGCCATCAGTGGGGTGTGCAGCAATGGCGGAATGCGACTAATAGTCTGAAAGCCAACAAAGCCGGCGAGTAAGAAGACAAAAAGCTGCATAATGGTAACCGTATTCATCGCGGTACCTCTTCAGCAACGATAGGTTTAGACGCAACTACTCGCCCACCGAGTAGGGCCGATGTGATCTCGTCATCCGGGCGCAACGACAATCGTCCCTCACTGTCCAGGAGGTGTTGTAGAAGTGCGCGCACATTACCGCTAAATAGGCGGCTAGCATCTCCTGCAATCCTGTTCGCCATGTGCACAGCGCCAACGATCGTCACACTTGCAAACTTGACGATTTCGTCGGGCAACGTTCGTGTCGTATTGCCTCCCGCCTCGGCCGCGAGATCGACGATGACAGATCCTGGCAACATCGCTTGCATTGCCTCATCATCGATCAGAATTGGCGCACGCTGCGAAGGTACTTGAGCGCTAGTTATCACCAGCTGCATGTCTATGAGTGTCGGAGCGAGTGCCCGACGAAGGATGGCCTGTTCGACGTCCGATTGCCGCGTTGCGTATCCCCCTGCCGAGTCGTTGGACTTGTCGATATCGGGAAAGACAAACTTGGCACCTAAACTTTCGACTTGTTCCCGCGCAATCGCACGGACGTCGAAGCCGTGCGTCATCGCTCCAAGCCGTCGAGCAGTAGCGATGGCCTGAAGGCCGGCTACGCCAGCACCGAGCGCAATCATCTTTGCGGGTTTCAGTCCTCCGGCTGCTGTCGACATCATGGGCAAGATAACGTCTAGATGGCTAGCCCCCTCTAGAACCGCCGCGTAACCTGCTATCGCAGCTTGAGAGGAAAGCACATCCATGGTCTGCGCGCGGGAGATTCGGGGCACACGCTCAAGGCCCAAATGGACCACACTGTGCCGCACTAGCTGCGTTGCCAGATGATCATCGTAAGCTCCCAATGAGATGAGCACTGAGGTGGGCCGCAGAGCGCCCACGGTCAGCGGCGCCCTGACCGTGATCACAACACTGGCCCCAGCGATCGCAGCCTCTCGTTCGACTAGTTCGGCGCCAGCGTCGGCGTAGTGTTCGTCGGTAAACCCCGCCGCCAATCCCGCCCCGCGTTCCACGAGAACTCTTAGCGATCCGCCGAGTCGGCGCACGTCGGAAGGCACCAAGCCTACCCTTCGCTCACCGGCGTGTTGCTCACCGAGTACCGCGATTGATTCGAGCGTCTTCAGTTGACTCACTGGCGTTCTCCGATGCATGAGATCTGAACATCTCAGATCTACACACGTCATGTCTGACTTGTCACATCCACTCACAATGGTGAGTACAGCGCGGATTTTTTGAATCGCCCAATAAGCAGAAGCCAACTCTTGAGCAAAGCGAAAGCGATGCGAGGACAGCGTCTCGCGGTTAGATATGACTCCGTTGGGTCACAGATGGAGAGCCGAATCAATCAGTTCATCGACTCTCCATCGCACCCCTGCATGGATGCCTCATTCCTCAGATCGGTAGGTCAAGTGCGAACGTTGGTTCAGGCATTCATGCCGCCATCGACGGTAAGGTTTGCTCCGGTAACGTACGAGGCCTCTGGACTGGCAATGAACGACACCATTGCGGCAATCTCATCAACGTGCCCATAGCGGTCGAGCGCGGTAATCGCCTTTTGCGGTACCGCCCAATCACCAGAAGCAGGATTCAGGTCCGTATCGATCGGCCCCGGCTGGACGTTGTTGACCGTGATGCCACGAGTCCCTACCTCTCTGGACAGTGCTTGGGTGAACATCTTCACGGCTCCCTTCGTGGCCGCGTAGGGCACCAGTCCCGGCGTAACGACACGCTCGCCCACCGCCGAACCGACCATGATGATGCGACCACCATTCCCCATATGCTTCAACGCAGCTTGGGTCGTGGCAAACACTCCACGAATGTTGATGTCGACCACACGGTCCATCTCTTCCTGCGTTGCCTCTTCAAACGGTTTCGGCATAGCGGTGCCAGCATTGTTCACCAGCACATCCAGCCGGCCGAAGGTAGCGACGACGTTTTCAACCGCGTTTTTGACTGCCTCGACATCCGCGGCGTCAGCCTGGATCGCGATAGCCTTTCCACCCATGGATTCAATCGCTTGCACCACAGCCAAGGCCGCAGTGGAGTCCTTCGCATATGTAATCGCCACGCTCGCGCCATCTGCGGCCAGACGTTTCGCAATGGCTGCCCCAATACCCCGTGAACCACCGGTAACAAGTGCTATTTTTTTGGTTAACTTAGTCATGTAATTTCCTATAGTTCTCTGTGAAAGATTCACTGCACCACTGATTTAATGGATGATCCAAATCACTGTTATCTCGCTGATAGCTTTTAGAGCGAGGCCTCGCCGACCTCATCATGGCAATCTGCAACGCCTGCCTTTGCGCCCTTCCTTGGAGACGGCGGCGTCTCAACCTAATGTCCGTAAAGGCCTCGGCAATCAGGGGGCGGACTTGCTATTGCGTTACTCTTGAAGACAGATCGATGCCCATAATTTCCCTAATAACAGTGGCTTGTCATATCTGTCGACAGCCCCATTTCTGTGGCGACTATAGGCCCCTGTAGAACACTCGAAAAAGACTTTGTAAGCTGGGGGGCATACCTTTCAGGCATGGAATTAAGATGGAGTTGAGACACCTTCGATATTTCGTCGCCGTGGTGGAAGAAGGCAGCCTGACAACGGCCGCGGAGAACCGCCTCCATACCTCACAGCCGTCACTCAGTCGGCAGATTCGCGACTTGGAGTTAGAAGTCGAAGCGGATCTACTGTTTCGCAGCGTTCATGGGGTCGAATTGACCGCAGCTGGCAAGGTTTTTCTTGACCACGCTCGACTGGCACTCGCACAAGTCGACGCCGCTGTGCTAGCAGCACGTAGGGCTGCACAGCCAACAAAAAAAACGTTCTCCATTGGCTTCCAAACAGGCCACGAAATGAACTGGTTGCCGCGCGCCATGCATGTGCTGCGTGATGAGTTGCTGAATATCCAGGTCACGATCCAAAGCGACTACTCGCCGGACCTTGCCGACGCACTCATCCACGGTCGGCTCGATGTTGCGTTCCTGCGTGTTGAGCCGACTTTCGACCTATGTTACGAAGTAATAGATCATGAGCCACTGATCGTACTGATGCCAAGCGACCATCCCCTTACCAATCATGAAACCATTCGCCCCCAAGAGTTCATCGGCGAAATCTTCATCGGCGGCTCGAATAAAGCCACCGTGCTACGCGCAGTGACCGAAGACTATCTGAAGCGCTGCGGGCTCGACATCAAACTAGATCATGGAGTGGACAACCTCGCGATGGCTATATCCCTAGTTGCGTCCACTCGCGGGCTGGCACTTATGCCAGCCTATGCGGAGAATCTGTTGCCTTGGTCTGTGGTCAGCCGTCCGCTGGAAGGTGAAGCTCCAATGATCGATCTGGCCGTAGGTTACAGCGACGCAAACAAATCACCGATTCTGAAGCTATTCCTCTCAAGGCTTGAGGAACTGAAGGAACTAAAGGTACTAACGCTTCCCCCAAAAAAGAATTGAATGTGGGGGTGAGCAAACATCGATTCTGATCTACGACAGGATAACGTTAATTGGCCCATGCCATGGTCGATGGGTTGCCTTCGATCAACCGTTAGACGTGTGGGTCCAGCAAGCCGGCGTGAACTGGCGAGCCAAAGCTCTTGAAGTTCATTACATTGCTTGTTTTGGTACGTGCAAGGCACTCCGCTACACGGCCGCCTCTTAGCTCTCGATGAAGAGTCATGCTTAATTCGTTGTCAAAGAGCGAACTACACATCCTCAATAATGATGAACATCAAAACTCGCTTTTGCCCCGTTACCGCGGCGTCTCTATCGACGCTCACTTACATCGCCTGTGTTCTCAAGCTGTTCCTCCGTGAGACTAGTCCTCGTAGCTTTCTAGATAATTCTTTTAGGCGGAGAGCTGGCTTTTCGATGAAGTGCCAGGATGCAATAGCAATGGGAATGGTGAGCGCGAGGCCGAGCAAGGCATTGAGGAGTACTGGTAAGTTGGGAAAAAGATCTTCCACCACCTGTTGCATCGGAAATCCCCAAAGATAAATCCCGTAGGAATAGTCGCCGAAGCGATTAAAGCCACGCCAAGCGGTGTTGTAAGCGAACCAGAATACGAATTGGATTTCGCAGAAACCAAATAGCCATGGATATGCCGTGGTATTACGAAATAAGAAGGTCAAGGCGCAGACCACAAGGAACAAGCGACCATCTACCGGAATCCAGTCGCGATTCACGTAACAGAGCGCGCCGCATGCAAAAAGGGCCGCCAAACGAAGATATTGGCTCATTGGTACAAGCGGGACCGAATCAGGATTGTGCATGGCGTAGATAAAGATGCCGATGATTACGACGTTACTGAGCCAGCGACGCGCCAGAACACTGATGACACCCAGGCAAGCCACCCAAAGATACATGCGCACTTCGGCCGGCAAGGTCCAAATCGATCCATTTACCGCAGTTTCTCTAGGATGTGAATTGAATACTCCGGGCAGCCAGTACGAAAGACCAGTGACAAACTTCAAATTTGTTACGACATAGTTACGTGTTGCTTGCGAGGAAATGTAAGCATTCAGCGGCAAGTTGGTAAATATTGGCCCCAAAACGAAGGCCATCAAAACTAAGCAAGCAACATAGGCTGGAATGATGCGAAGAAAACGTGCCCAAATGAAGTCGAGAACTTTAGAGTTCCGTATATAGCTGCCAGCAATAAGAAATCCGCTAGTTATGAAAAATAGATCTACAGCGATGGATCCTGAGTAACCCCACCATCCCAAATCCGCGAAAAGGTCCGGCGGGCCTTCCATTCCGGAAATGGCTGGTGCGTGGCCATAAATCACTAGAGACGCGGCAATGAGGCGAAGCAACAAGAAATTGTCCTCGCCCTGAGCGATTCCCATTTGGAGGGACTTCGCCCTCACGCGAAAGATCGAGCCAAGGATGGGCACGATCCGCATGGCCTAATAGTTCCATTCGTTGGTGAGCCATAGACTCGGTACCGAATCGTCGGTCCACATCCTTTGATCGCTCAAAGTACTCCGATCACCCTCTGCATCATGGTGTCAACGTTGACCCTAGCCTGGAGATCGGCAATGCCCTGTGCCGCCCCTGTGTCGCCGAGCACTACCATCAACATTACGTCGGTACGCCGATCTAGCACTACGATGGTCTGACCGTATTCGTCGTACTGCGAAATGCCAAATGTCAGTAGATATTGCTTGGGCAATAGGTGCGCATGAAACGTCCACCGTGCCACAACGACACTGCCGGCGTCGTAATGGAGAAGCTCACCGCTTTCGAGAAAAGAATTGGTGCTATAGACCAACTCGCCTTCCATTGTGCGTAACTTCATACCCAAGATCACGCGATTTACGGATTCTGTGCACACATACTTAACTAGCATCTCGACCGTTTGTCCGGGTGTCAGCGCGGGTACGCCCGACCGCCCTACCAGATAAGCGTCCGCGACCAACGCTTTTCCATTGCCTACGCGAATTTCATCTCGGTTGTAACCATCACGAATCGACAGGACATCTTCGGCGCCCAAAGTCAGTAAATTGGCAGCGGCGCGCTCCGAGGTTTCAACGCGCCCATTAGATAAGATCGGATTGGGCTCTTCATTTGCAATGTGAGAGCCGAAAAGTCGCTTCATGTAGTCAGTGACGGCACCGCGCACCGGTCCATCATAGACTTTGTGAGCAGCATCGATCACAACACCCCGATCGCAGAGCCGCTCCACCACATCGGTGGAATGGGTCACCAATAAAAGCGTGCTGCCATCCTCCTGCAACTCCTGGATCCGCCTGTGGCATTTGCGCTGGAAATAAGCATCACCCACGGATAACGCCTCGTCCACGATCAACACTTCCGGCTTCACTGCCACGGCTACCGCAAATGCCAGTCGCACAAACATGCCACTGGAGTAAGTCTTGACCGGTTCCTTTACGAAATCGCCAATCTCGGCAAAGGCAAGGATCGAATCCATGGCCGCGTCTACCTGCGCACGTGTCATTCCCAAAAGACCCGCCTTGAAATACACGTTCTCCAATCCGGTAAATTCCGGATTGAATCCCGCGCCAAGCTCAAGTAATCCTGCTACGCGTGCATTCACTTCCAGTTCGCCGGTAGTGGGCGGAAACAGGCCACACAGCATCTGCAATAGCGTCGACTTTCCAGCCCCATTCCGCCCGATAATGCCAATCGTTTCACCTGGCCAGACCTCAAGATCCACATCACGTAACGCCCAAAATTCCTTAACGTGCCGTTTGATACCAAGAGCCTGTAGCAAGCGATGATGCGGCTGGTCATAACTGATGTAGCGCTTGCCAATTCCCCGTGCACGAATAAGGGGGCGAGACAATGACAACTTCTTAGACATCTGGGCGCCCTCCGTTCAAAAATGGATGCACGGGCCGGCTAGGTTCAGCTGCGACGTCGAAGTTCAACCATGAAACAATGAATTGAATGCCGACAACTAAGGGAAGCGCTGCCAGCATGACTGTCCCCGCGGTAGCAGGTGTGTTATCGACAATCGATGCCCACCAGTGCCACGCTCCAAACATCAGCCCAAATAGCACGAGCGGACATCCAATAAGTAATTCGACTGAGGCTGCCGAAAAGCCACGGACAAAATAGCTATACACAATACGCCGAGCCAAGTTGCGAAAATTTCCTCGCAGGAAGGGACCGATAGCACTAAGCGGATGCAAACTTGACGGCTCTCCCGCGTAAGCTGCAGGCATTGGCATTTCCACAACGACAGCACGCAGTTGGTTCAACTGATAAAGCAAATCAGATTCGAAGAAATAGCGCTGTGCCACGGTGCTGAAATCTAATTCCGCCAACATCCAATGATGGATCGCGGTAAATCCGTTCGTTGGGTCGAAAAGCTGCCAGTAGCCTGACGAAAGCTTGGTCAGAAATGAGAGACCTGCATTGCCGATAAGCCGAAGCCTCGGCATACCGGCTGTATCTGCAAGATGATAAAAGCGATTGCCCTTTGCATAGTCAGCGCGCCCTTTAAGAATCGGCTCAACCAGCCTTGCAATCAGGCCAGGATCCATTTGCCCATCGCCATCGAGTTTCACCACCACTTTGGCAGGGAGAGCAAGTGCGATCGCATACCCCGTCATGACCGCACCGCCTACTCCACGGTTCTCCTCATGGCGCAACACCGTTATTCGCGGATCCTGGCAGCGTGCCTCAACAACATCGCCGGTGTGTTCTGGGCAGGCATCATCCACGACGATGATCCATCCCACTTCCGGACCTATACCTTGAATAACGCCAAGGATCTGCGCGCTGACGCGATAGCACGGGATAACGACCGCGACGCTTGATGATGAGATCTTATTCATGGCGATCGATAGACCCAGTGCCGAGACACCGCAAAGCTAATCGCCGCCAATACAGTCTCAACTAGAGGCTTGCCAAGCCACGCCGCATGCAAGCTCAAATGACTCGTCAGCTCGCCGATCAACCCAGTGCTCAGTGCAGTCATCACGAGCCACAGGACCACATAACGAAAGAGATGATGCCTGCTTACGCGTATCGAAAAGGTCCATAGGCCATTTGCTAAAAAACCAACCAAGGCTCCTACGACGCGCGCCACTATATTAGCCACGGGAGTGTATAGGCCCAACGCTGTCAGCAACACGAAAACCATCCAGTCAATAAGGACTAAAAGGATACCGATGAGCAAGAAGCTCGCCCCTTGGCGTAGCAGTGGAGGCCTGCTCCCAACTGAACCGAATAAGATCTGCTTCATCTTCTTATCCAATCCATAAAGTGACCTCGCCATTGCGCGGCCAAGTCGCGCTCGGCCATCAGATCATTTCGTGCACTAGCAGTTGCGTGGACTAAGCTCAAATGAGGATCGCCGGAATGCGATGGGACCGCCGTTATGGTGAGTCCAATTGCCTTCGATGGTTTGGACGTCTCAAGTGAAGCGTCGGCTAACCCACTTGGCCCGCATAGGATCGATTCATAGTTTGCCCAAGGTAAGTCACCCTCTTGCACTACATACCAACCAATCACGATCGGGACGCCTGTCACGGCACATCTAAGCTCCAATGTCGCATTCAGCAAGATGGTGTTCGTTGGCAAAGGTAACGAATCAATTTTAGCGATAACGACGTGAGGGGACGCCGGAGCAGCGGTGCCGACGTGCTCGCGATGCAGGGTCCAGAGTTCAAAATCGCCAACACTCGAAATCGCTACGCCGTGAGATTTTTCTAGAGCTGCGTCGAGCGCTGGCCTGTGATCGTCTTTATGCACGATGGCAAGATTGGCGCCAGTTCGGTCAAACACTCTCAACCATTGCTCGCCCTGAGGATCGTCATTGGCTTTCCAGGCCAACCGTACAAGCTCGTTGTCGTACCAGCTTGTAACAAACGCCGTACCTGCCAGCTCTGCAGCGTACGGATATCGACGGTCAACCAAGAGTGTGCGTGCGGATGACCCGTAGTTGCGGCGAATAATGTCGGCTAGCTGGCGTATCGGCGCATAAGTACTGATGACGAATGCCCTCCCATGTACCAATAAATCCGCTAGCACCCCATCGCGCAACTGCCAGCTTCCGTTGGCAACGAAAGCCAGATTGACCAGAATGAGTAGAAAAAATGCAACGGATACCGAGGTGGCGCCACGCTGTTTGCGAACCATCGGAGGAGCGCCACAAAGCATGACCGGAGTAAGCAGCGCTATTGCTGGTTGCGTGTATCTGACATATTGAATCTCAACCAGTGGCAGCACGAATGCGGCAATGGCAACTAGTGCAAGCGGTCTTGCGCGCGGTGCCGTGATCGCGATCAGCATGCTGCCCAGTAGCGCAAGTGGCGTAAAACCGATTGATCCGTCAAATCCTTCAGAGAAGTGGGAGGTATGGAAGATCAGATCCCACAGGGTGTAAGCGTGAAGGCCGGTCTGGTAAGTCGTATCGCGAAAATTGACAGATAGGTAGTACGGCGAATGGAAATGGCCGTTGAATAATGGAAGAACCGGATTGCCCGTCAGTAGATACCCAAAGCTATAACTGGATCCGGCGACAGCCAGCGCTAACAGCGTTGCGGTGAATGCCATCCGCCAGGGCAAATGCCCTCGCCACCGCCAAAGCAGCCATAACGCAAGTGGGCCGGCGGCCAGAAAATTGCTGGTTTTCAACCCGATCAGCAAACCAAATAGTAATGCCGCTCCAAGCATACACCGGCGATCCGGCAAGGTTGTGCGCTGTATTAGCCATGCAAGGGCAACCACTACCGCTGCCGTCGGACCCTCGGTTTGCATACCCGTAAGGGTGTCGGCAGTCAACGGTGCACTCGCATAAAGAGCAACAATCAACCAACGCGATGAAGGTCCCAGTTCCAGGGCTTCACCCAACTTCCACAGCATCACTGTGGTCAGCATCAACCACAGCACATCGACGGCACCACGTGCTTCGGCGCCCGCGACAAGCTGAGCGATACCTTGAATAACATCACCGGCCCAAGGAGCGACCGCCCATAGCTGTGAACCAGCATCCATGCGGTAATAGCTAAGTGTCTCGAGCTGGTAAGGAAGCCCGAGGTGATAAGCCAGATCATCAAAGTGGATGGTTGGAATCCAAGCGCAGGTCGAAACAACGCCAATTGTGGTCACCGCTACTGATGCCATCCAGGGTGCACCGTCGACTGCCCCGGTCCACGACCGTAGCAATGGTCTAATGGTTGCTACGATAGCAGGCCAGCGGTAGAGGCTAATTCCAATTAAGACCAGAATATACGTTGCGCGCGTGTGAATCGGGAAAGGCAACAACCATCCTGCTATCCCCGCAATGAAGGCCAATCCAACTAACACCGTCAAAGGAGCAGGTATCTTATAGGTCGTTGAAACAACAAGACTGCCTATGCCCATTGCCGCGAGGGCGATTAGCAGGACCGAAATCAGTGCTGCGATCCCCACGAAGCAGGCAAGTGCAAAGATCCAACACATTGCCAGCCCGGTTGCGAGGCGGCATTTAAGAAGGAATCTGAGACCACAAGCAAAGACAAGTGAAACCAGCGCTAAGCCGATAAGAAATCCAGTTGCCAGATATGGGATCGATACCCATGTCCTTAAAAATAAAAATCCGCACGCAACAAGAAGAAAACCAGTCCAGAAAAAAAACTGCGATGCGAAGCGACTGAATATCAACGTCCCTACCGATGACATGTTCGTCACTAACTTGGAATGCTGTATGTGCCTGAGCCACTCGAATTCGGCCCCACACCTAACTAACAGCGAATTTATTCTCATGCTTGGACAACATGTTCGCGTCTAGCTGGATGACCATCCGTCAACACACTTCCGATACGACTAGCCGAAGTTTCTCGTAAAAGTGAATTGCGCAACACGCTTACAATTCGTCGCGATGCTTGACCGTCACCATAGGGTGACACTCCACGTGCCATCGCACGGTAGGCCGTGGAGTCATCGAGCAAACGAGAGGCTTCCTCTACAATGCGCACCGCATCCGTGCCGACCAACCTTACGACACCCGCTTCGACTGCCTCCGGCCGCTCCGTCTCCGAACGCAATACCAGCACAGGCTTGCCAAGCGCCGGCGCTTCCTCCTGCACGCCACCCGAATCGGTAAGAATCAGGTAGGCACGTTTCTGCGCTTCGACGAAAGGCGCATAGTCCAAGGGATCACATAGGTAGATACGTGGATGATCGCCAAGAATGGCTCGGACCGCTGTACTAATGTTTGGATTGGGATGTACAGGATAGAGTACCTCGACATCGGGATATCGATTCACCAATGTACGGATTGCTCTACATATGGCGCGGATCGGTGCCCCGAAGTTTTCCCGCCGATGCGCCGTCACCAATATCAACCGCCTGTTCGGATTTAGAGGAATATTCAGAGGCCAGTCGGAACAAGCTGTGTCTAGCAACGTATCAATGACCGTATTGCCGGTCAGATGTATGTGCGCATCATCGATACCCTCTCGCAATAAGTTTTCCATCGCGTTTACAGTAGGTACGAAATGCCATTTGGCTAGCCGCCCTGCAACAAGCCGGTTCATCTCTTCAGGAAATGGGCTATGTAGATCGTGCGTGCGTAGTCCAGCTTCGATATGCCCAAACGGGATGTGCCGATAGAACGCCACTAAAGCAGCGGTCATCACTGTGGTCGTATCACCCTGTGCAAGCACCACATCCGGCGATAGCTCGGCAAGATTTGCATCCAATGCCGCAATCAATCGCTCCGTCAGCTCCGACAATCCCTGATTGGCGCGCATGATATTCAGGTCCACATCTACCTTAATACCGAACAGCTTCAACACCTGATCTAACAACGCGCGGTGCTGCGCCGTCGTCATGACGGTTACGCGGGCCCAAGGCTCACATTTGAGCGCCTTAATTACCGGCGCCATCTTGATGCCTTCAGGACGCGTGCCGACAATGCAAAGAATGTGCTTACGAACGCTCATGGTCGCATGGATTCCCACTTTTCAAATCAACAATGGTTTAGATGTGATGCCTAACCATAGCGATACCTATGAGGCTCCCAATCCCCCCATTTGGCTTCGTAGATAGCCTTGTTTCGATCAAATAGCGCTTGCCGCGTCTCGTGCCTTAGCGTGTTAAACGATGCTGAAAGGTGATGATGGATAAACACGTCATCAGCGCAAGCAATCGTCCAACCAGCCTCCTCCACTCGGCGGCAATAATCATCGTCTTCAAAATAGCCTAGACCGAAGGCTTCATCCAAGGGACCGATCTCTTCATACACCGCGCGGCGAAGCATCACACAGAAGAATGCTGCAGTACGAAGCGGCGTGAGCTGACCTGCGTGGCGCAGAGTGTAGTCAGCAGCGACATCAAGCATGGATTCCATGGTGTCGTAACTGATGTCGATACGTGCCTCGTTGCCGATGTTATTAGTCACCGGACCAACTATCCCGAGTGTCTCGGACCGATCCAGATGCGCCAGGAGCGTAGCAATCCAACCGGGGGTGACGTACGTATCGTTATTAAGAAGTACCAAGTAATCTCCGGAAGCCGCGACGAGGCCCTGATTATTGGCCGCCGAAAATCCGCGATTGTCCTTATTCAAGATCAGTTTTCTGTCACGACCTCCGGTCGACCACGTTGTTAACCATACCGGCGTGTCGTCCTCTGATGCGTTATCCACCACAATGATCTCAAGATTGGCGTAGTCGCTATACCGCTCAATACTGTCAAGACACGCCTTAGTTAACTCGAGGTTGTTGTAGGTCACAACGATTACACTGATTTGCGGTTGAGGCAGCGTGGCGAGACCACCGACCAGATCGTTAATACGATGCGTCCACGTTTGTCCGGCTGCGAACTGTTGACGTTCTTCGATGAGCGCCGGATCGAGCTCAGTAAAGAGCGCCTTGTCTACCTGATCCAGGAACGTGGCATGGTCGTGGCCTGTGCGTACTAAGTCACCGAACTGATGCATTTCCGGCAACGATATAGATACGACTTCCTTACCGGCGCACAGATATTCGTACACCTTGACTGGATTTGTCGCCAAGGTCAGTGGAATGACCTGAAAAGGTAGCAGGCATACGTCGAAGCTGGCGAGATAAAAAGGCAACGTCGCGTAAGGTACCTCTCCGATGAATTCAACATTGCTCAGGTGACGAAGGTGCTGCCTCGCTCCTGCCGTGTCGTTGCCAACCATCAACAACAAACAATCAGGGAACCGCATTGCCACCTTCGCTAGCAAGTCAAGATCGATCCATTCGGCAATCGCGCCGTAGTAGCCAATGATCTTGCGCCCTTGTTTATCTTTGTATCGAAGCTCTGGCTCCACAGCGAAATGCTCGTACTGGCACGCATTACGGATCATCAATCGGTGGGGGTTATAGTCGCTCGTTTCGGTGTAGAGCCAATCTGACGTCACTACAAGCAGATGCGCCGCGCGCATCAGATCAATCTCCCAGTTGAGAAAATCGGGGCTACTGGTGCTGAAGCCGCCATGGTGATCCATACAGTCATAGACGAGCTGCTGGTTCGGAAGAACGCGAGAGGTACCCAGCCAGAATGGATGCTCTACCAATGAAAGGCATGCGCGACTGCGTGTCCATGTCAGTAGCTGACTGACGCTTTCGCGCAGCTGTTTCTGCGCATACAAGTCGGGCGATTTGTAGTAGATAGGCGGACTTCCTTTCAGGTGAAGCTGCACGCGGAATAAGCGACCGGTCTCGTCGAGCGGTTCAACGCTGAAGCCAGGCTCCTGTCGATCCACAAAGTTATTGGAGATATAAAAGACACGATGCCCCCTCGCGGCGAATTCACGCGCAAGATGCTGAGGTCGTTGAATCCTATAGTTCCAATCAATTAGTGCCCAGACGAATACGTCGCGCATACCTGTCGCACTCGGCGCCAAATGCACGCTTGGCACCGATACAGTTGGCCGGGTAATCGCTCGCGCTCGTGCTTTGATTCGCCGAAGCTGATGTCGTGCCCGACCTGCAGCGATATGATCGGCCTTACCAAGAAGACCGTATCCACGTAATAGATACATCAACGCGCGCATAGGCCACGTCCAGCGCCAACTTCGACTTCTAGTGATTTGATCGATTTGGCGCTCGAGCTCTTCCATAAATCCCTCACGTTGAGAGACATCCGTTCGAGACTCAGCCAACTCTTCTTGCAATTTACCAATGGTCAGTTCGCGCTCTTCTCGCAACTCAGACAACTCGGTCCTCCACTGCTCGATGGCAAGATCGCGTTCCTCGCGCGCCACAAACAAATCGGTTTGCAGCTGCTCAATAACCAGAGCACACTCCTCCCGCGCACGCACCTCATCTGCGAGGTAACCATTGGCGTCGTCTAAAAGCCTGCTGGCCTCGGCCAATGCCTTCTTATGCGTTGCCTCTGCTTGCGCCAGACAAACTTCCACAGCTCGAGCTTGAGCCGCCAAATGTGCCGCCTCTACCGCTTCCAGGTGGCGCGCCCCTTCAACTCGTACCTTTTGGCGCGCTTCTTCTATACGAATAGGCTGCTTTGTTCGTTCGTGCAGCCACATGGCGGTCATTACATTGGTTACAACATCTGCCGACGGCGCAATGCGAATGTCGTAAATTTCATTCCAAGGAAGTGGAACGAAGCCAATGATCCCAAGCGAATCCCGGTCCAATACAGCAATTACTGCGCTAGTGAATTCACCAATGTCGCTCGCCACGCAATTCCTGGAGCGACTGAGGCCAACATATACATGATTCGCACCCACTGCCAGACCACGTGTATAGCCAGGCAAGGCAATCTTCTGCGAAAGCGTGAAGTCCAAGTTGTAGATGTGAATCTCTCGATCTTCGGAGTTGCACAACCACAACTTCTCATCCACAACCACCAAAGAATGCGGCTGCGACAGACCTTCGATGAGAGATACATCGCTGCGCACGTCAACAACTCGGCCCGCTAGCTTGGTATGCCCCTTGTAACCACGATGCTCGACGAACCGTCCGAACAGGGAAGCAATTAAACGCCCGTTGTAAACATTTATGCTGTTCACGTGCGCACTATCTGGTTTTTCGCCAAAGCGCCAACTTTCGAGCAACTGGTATGACTTATCCAGATGCACTACTTCATTGGTTTCTGTGAAAACCGCATAGATGCCGTCGGAACCCACCATGACGTCATGAAGATCGAGGTGATTCGGTGATATAGACGAACTATCAAACATTCCTCCACGGACCGCGCGAAGCGTTCGGCTCTCATCACCCTGTACGCACCAGATTAGACCATCGTCAGTGAGCGCCAATCCTGTTGTCTCCTCGTCATCCAGTGGCATCAATACGTGCCGATGGACATACAACAGGCCACCGCCGTTTGGCCCGGAGACAAATAGCGGATCAGGAATATTCAATGTAGTTCGCATGATGCACCTCCGCACAAACATCGCCTCGTCGCAGCGTGTCGAATCCATGACCTATGGCAGTCAATCTGCACGCATAAGGCATGGTCCAAAACGCCACGATGACCAAACAGATTTCAGACCGGCACGCCAAAACGAGATCGCCGTGATGTACCGTCTTTACAAGACATCTATGAATCCTCCCCGCGTTCGCTGGAACCAAACATAAGCCAGCCAACAAACAATGAAGCAGCCAGCGACATAGACTGCTAACCCGAACCAGTCGGGCCCTCGGTTCCAAAGCAGCACATTGCGCGCCTGCTCGATCAAGAAGGTCAACGGATTGAGCACCATCAACGAACGCATTCCAGGCGAAACATGATCCAGCGGAAAGAACACCGGTGACGTGTAGAGCAACGCGATGGTGATCAAACTAGTCGCCTGGCCCACATCCCGCACGTAGACACCGAGTGATGCAAATAGCCATCCCATGGCCGTCGAGAGCAAAGCGAGCGGCATAAGAACCGCAGGGAACAGCAGAAAAGTAGAAGCGACGTGTCCACTAAAGATAAGCGAAAAGGCAGCTAGAACCGCAAGACTCGCAAGAGCGTGATACGTCGCCGTCAGGCTCGACACCCACGGCAATATTTCTAGTGGAAAAACTACTTTAGTAACGTAGCTGGCGTTATCAGTCACTAAACGAGTTCCTTGCGTGATGCAATCGGCAAGAAACGTATAAATAATTAGCCCTGCAAACAACGCCGTTGCATATTGCCCTTTTCCACCGACTTCCATTGACGGCCAGCGAACGTGAAAGACTTCGGTAAAGAACAACGTGTAGACTCCAAGGACAAACATCGGGCTAATGAAGGACCAAGCCAGACCGATCAGCGATCCCTTATATCGAGCCAAGAGATCCCTTCGTGACAGCTGGTAGATGAGCTCGCGATTTACCCAGGCACTCTTCACGAGTGATGGCATGGTTGCCGTATGTCTGTACGTCAGCGAATTCACGAATTCACCTCGAATAATGTCGAGAACGATGGATGACCATCGCTCGGCGCCTATAGACACTGAGTCATAGGCGAAAAAAGTGTCACTCAGGTAAACACTGATTTTTCCAAAGCCTTACCCGTTCTTTGCGGCAAGCATCAATGAACTGATTGATAATCATCAAGTCGCATAAATGTTTGGATTAGATCGTGCTTCCTTTGTTTTGAAGGTTGAAGTCGAAGTCTTGACTGCCGCAAGTCCAGTGCTCGTTGATAAAGCCGAACGTCGGCTGCGTGAAAGTCTCGAACTCGATCCAAGAATGCTTTGTCCGCGTAATCACGCTGACTTACGTATCCCGTTTCATTGAGATGAAGAGGTTCAAGATCGGTAGATAAGAAGCACTTACTAAAATCACGAAGATCCTCTTCGTAGCGCTCACTGATTCCAATAAACGAAAAATGCTCTAAAGGAAATTCCCACAAATATTGGGTATATATATTTCGAAACTTCTCACTCATACAGAACTTCTCTAGCGTCCATCCATGCTCGATCACATGCCTATGGTGAGGTGACGAAGTCGCTTCATCGTAGCTTTTCTGCCAAAAGTAATAGTGCGAAAGCAACCGTTGCACCGGGTCCCTCATCCACGTCACAAACTTCAAGTCACACCGAGCGCTTAGTTGCAGATATTTCACCGGCAAAAAGTGGCCGTGCACGCAGTCAACATTCCATAGTCCATGTTCAGCAATGACGCATCCTGATGACAGCGCGGTAGCGCGCCGCTCCTCCTGAGGCCTGCTTATACCCCCATCGCTGTAGTCACTTCGGTAGCGATCACCAAAATGCGTTCGCAACGATGCACCGAAACTTGTTCCGGCGGTCTTGGGTAAATGTAGGGAAATGATCGCCATGGATAATCTGCCATCAAAGTCACTGTTATCGCCACATAACGAACGTCAATTGCGTAAAGCAGCGGCGATGACCATCCATGGTGAGTAACGTGAGTACTTTAAAAAAAGCCCTCGACGGGACACGTTCCGCCGAGGGCTACACGGCCTAGAAGCTACATCCGCCCGGGTACGGGGGGGGGAAGTAGGAGGACACAGCATCTCGACAATGTTCAAAGTTTCCAGCGTGCTTACACTTTTCTTTTGCATCGTTACGGCGACGCCACCGCTGGTGTAGCGACATTGTCGAACGTACGCCACGCGATCAGCAGGTTCGTTGCATTGACCGAACCCAGACCCGATGTGAAACTCCAACCAGGCTGAGCCGCATACGCTTTGTCGCTTACCCCATATGAAGTTGGCGAAGCGTCGATGGCAGTCAGCCCTATTGATCCGGGTCCGCCTGCTCCTTCGAAGTTGTTGAATTGACCATAGAAATAGCAGTTGGGAGTTAAGATGGCTGAAGGAGGATTGGTCAACGGGGTATTGGTCAGCTGAATACACTGAGTGGAATTTGACCCCCTCGTGACGTTGTGGAATACACAGCTAGCCGTACCCTTAGCACCGTTGTCGGCGTTGCATGCAGCCAAGCTAGATGGTGTCAGCCCACTGGGACCGCCGTACTCCTGCGCGGCTAACGCATACAGCGTGGGTGCAGCGTTACCTTGATCCACCGGCAATCCGCGAGCTTGAAGACCTTGATCAATCAGCGCTTGGATACCTGCAAACATAGGAGTGGACAATGACGTTCCACCGTCAAGTTCCATTGGGGTACTGAACCCCGAAACGCAAGGGAACGCACTGGTGCACGTGATCGCCCAGGTATAACCGCCATAGGAGCCTGCAAAGAGTGCAACGTCGGGTAGATCGCGCGATTTATCGTTCGCGGCGTTGTATACCTGCGTTTGCCATGACGGTTTCGCATCTGCAGTGGAGGGGCCTCCGCTCCCCCCCTCAGAGGAAATATAAAAAGCTTCAGGGTCCCATTTGAAGTTAGCTTGGCAGAACGCGACAGCACTGCTGTAGCCCGCTGCCTTCGCGGCCACGCCGTTGCCACACGACTCGTTCCATGGAATTTCCGGCACATAAGACAGCGCCGATCCACCCACTGCGCTCGGCGTAGGAGCAAAGTATTGACTGGTTGTGCCATCAAGCACATCGGCGAGATCGGTACCGCCTACGCCAGTATCGTGCGGCGAAGTGGCAAGCGCATTGGCGTCAAGGCCTGCACCAAGAATCACAGAGCCGTTGAAACTCGGATTAGTACCCGAATCGCCAGTGGAGACGAATACGGAAATGCCCTCCGCGTCAGCCTGTGCCCACATCAAGTCAATCGCCGTTTTTGACGCGCTGTCTACGAGGCCACTGTTCTCACCAAAGCCATAGCTGGCGCTGATGATATCGGGCCGTGTAGTGCCGTTGATCAGGTTCGTTGCTGCGATGAACACACCACCGAAGAAGTTAGTGGTCATAGGAGCCAACGCCGCACTGTAGTCAGAGCAAGTGGCCACCTCGATGTTTGCTCCCGGAGCAATTGCCGTGGACCACTCTGCGTCTAACAGCGTCTCCGGGTAATCGTCATACGTAGTGACGCCAAAGGGGTCCCAAACGGCACTCGGATCTAAACAGTTGGTGGGCCCGCTGGTGGGCGCTGGATTGAACTGTCGGAATGTCCCGCCATATTTGGCTAGATTAAATGCCCAAATGAAGTTGTCCCAATCGGCTGGCACCATATCCCCATCCTCGACGACAGCAATGGTGATGCCACTCCCTGTCACACCATTATTGCGAATTGTCTTGATGCCATACATGGTCGCCATATCATTGGGCACGAGACCACGTACCCCACCTTGGAACGAAACCGCCTGGGCGATGCCTTTCGGAGCCGCCGCCGCAGCTGCATCAATTTTCGGCACAAAGCCCTTCTTCGAGGCACTCCATTGTGCGAGCTCGGGCTTCTTGACCAACGCCGTCGGATGGGAGTCATGCAAACCCATCACACCAGCTATCACTGACTGCAGCGCAACGGGAACGCTAATGTCACCAGCGTTCGCCAGGTGCTTGACGTTATCGATTGTGTAGATCGTTTCTTGCGTGTGGAACGCATGATTCACCTGCGCCACCGTGCCACTGAAATCAATCTGCGCCTTATTGGGATAAACGCTGTTGACGGTAAATCCCTGCGAGACCAACCATGCTGTTACGGCGGCAACATCACCATCGACAACACCGAAGCTATCGCCAAACTGTTGCGGTGTCAGCCAGTGATCGAACTGAGCCGATTTAGGATTGTGCTGCTTAGCGATGAGTGCCTCCATCGCCGTTTGACGTGCAGCACTTGGTTTGAGCACAAGCTGCATGTGGCTCATAGCGACGGAGCCATCCAATGGGCTACTCGATGACGCCAGATCTACGATCGCCAAGTGGGTTTTTGGAATGGTAACTACATTGTAGTTATCGACTGTCTGCGTGACGCGAGGCGCTTCGTTGGTACTGACAGCGGCGAGCTGCGTATCCGCCGAAGCGGCCAGCAATACACTAGGCGCACTCGCCAGCACCGCGGCAATGGCTGCACTGAGGATGAAATATCGATGCTTCATGATGAAATCCTATAAAATTGTTCAATTAAGCCGATGGCAGGACCGCCACATCACTTTCGCGAATAGAAGCGCTATTCACGTGGCTACATCTCGATATCCATCAAGGCGTAGAGGTTGGTGCTGGTGATGCGTCGTCGAATGCACGCCATGCGATTAGCAGGTTCGTAGCGTTGACAGAGCCAAGTCCTGAAGTAAAGCTCCAACCCGGCTGAGCTCCATAGGCTTTATTACCTGCGCCGTACGAAGTAGGCGACGTATCGGCGGAAGTAAGACCGATCGTTGCGTTCGTAAACAAGCCAAGGTAGTTAACTGAACCATAGTTGTAGCAGTTGGTGACTTGTAGAAAATTGAAGAGCGAAACGCACTGAGTGGAGTTCGAGCCCCTCGTAACGTTATGGAACACACAACCAGCCGTACCCTTAGCACCGTTGTCGGCGTTGCATGCAGCCAAGCTAGATGGTGTCAGCCCACTGGAACCGCCGTACTCTTGCGCGGCTAACGCATAGAGCGTCGGCGCAGCGTTACCTTGATCCACCGGCAATCCGCGAGCCTGAAGGCCTTGATCCATCAGCGCTTGGATACCCGCAAACATCGGTGAGGACAGCGAGGTGCCTCCTACCAATTCCATTTGTGTAGTGAAGCCTGGAGCACACGGAAAGGCATTGGTACAGACGATCACCCAGGTATAACCGCCATAGGAAGCCGCAAACAGTGCTACGTCCGGCAGGTCGCGTGACTGATCCCGAGCGGCGTTGTATACCTGCCGCTGCCATGCAGGCTTTGCATCCGTCGAGGACGGCCCGCCACTTCCCGCTTCGGAGGTCGCATAGAAGCCATCAGGGTCGTGCTTCAAATACACCTGGCAAAACGCGAGCACACTGCTGTAGCCCGCGGCTTTTGCAGCCACGCCATTGCCGCACGACTCGTTCCATGGAATTTCCGGCACATAAGACAGCGCGGATCCACCCACTACGCTCGGCGTCGGCGCAAAGTATTGACTCGTCGTTCCGTCAAGTACATCGGCGAGATCAGTGCCACCGACGCCAGTGTCATGCGGTGAGCTGGCGAACGCATTGGCATCAAGGGCACTCAGATCGGTTGGCGAACGCAATCCGTTGATTACGCTACCGTTGTAACTTGGGTTGGTACCTGAATCACCGGAAGATACGAACACGGAAATGCCCTCCGCATCCGCCTGCGCCCACATCAAATCAATCGCCGTTTTGCTCGCACTGTCTACGGCATGCTCACCAAAGCCATAACTGGCGCTGATAACGTCGGGCCGCGTGCTGCCGTTGATAAGGTTTGTCGCCGCAATGAATGTGCCGCCAAAAAAGTTCGTGCTCGTAGCGCCAAGTCCCGCCGTGTAGGAAGAGCAGACCGCCACTTCAATGTTCGCACCCGGAGCAATTGCCGTAGCCCACTCAGCATCGAGAACCGTTTCAAGAAAGTCCGGGTTGTAAAACGGAGTACCTTTAAAGGGTGCAAGGACAACATCCGGGTCGAGGCAGTTGGTGACGCCGCTAGGAGGTGCAGGATTGAACTGTTGGAATGTTCCGCCATATTTGGCTAAATTAAACTCGTTGACGAAGTTGGTCCAATCCGTCGCCACCATCGGGTATTCCTCAACGACTGCAATGGTGATTCCCTTCCCAGTCACACCATTATTTCGGATCGTATTGATACCATACATAGTCGCCATGTCATTGGGCACGAGACCACGCACGCCATGAGCTGAAATCGCCTGGCCAATACCCTTTGGTGCCGTGGTCGCGGTTGCATCAACTTTCGGCACAAAGGCTTTCTTCGAAGCATCCCATTGCGCAATCTGAGGCTTCTTGACCAACGGCCTCGGTTGGGAGTCATGTAAACCCATCACACCAGCAATCACTGACTGCAGCGCAACGGGAACGCTAATGTCACCAGCGTTCGCAAGGTGCTTGACGTTATCGATCGTGTAGATATTTTCTTGCGTGTGGAACGCATGATTCACCTGCGCCACCGTACCACTGAAATCAATCTGCGCCTTATTGGGATACACGCTGTTGACGGTAAATCCCTGTGAGGCTAACCATGCCGTTACAGCGGCGACATCGCCATCGACAACACCGAAGCTATCGCCAAACTGTTGCGGAGTCAGCCAGTGATCGAACTGAACCGACTTAGGATCGTGCTGCTTAGTGATGAGTGCCTCCATCGCTGCCTGACGTGCAGCACTTGGCTTGAGCACAAGCTGCATGTGGCTCATAGCGACGGAGCCATCCAATGGGCTACTCGATGACGCCAGGTCTACGATGGCCAAGTGGGTTTTTGGAATGGTAACTACATGGTCGTTGTCGACAGTCTGCGTGATACGAGGCGCTTCCGTCGTACTGATGCCAACAAAAGCCGTGTCACTGGCCGTGTTCGCCAGCGAGTGGGCCGATACCCCGATAAGCGCTGCAGCAATGGATGCTCGCAGCATGAGTTGAATGTTATTCATGAACTACCCCTCAAACCAAGATTTAGAATTTGTCTTTGGCAATACCATTGACACACATATCAAGGAACATTGGCCTCAAGATGCCTTGCATAGCGTCCTACACGACGTCACGGCAGATGGCTGAGAATCATCCGGCTTCGCGATGTGGATATTTCGAGCACGTCGAGCACAGCCCATCGTCTCGGTGATATTCAACCGAGCACCAGAAATCTCCATGCAACATCAACACTTCTCCGCGGAGCGAAGATCCACTTCGCACCGAACGATATTCTTCTCGGACATCAACAACCTGCCCCTTACAGGTTGGTTTGCACTTTACTCATCTGTGCTTTAAGTACCGGTTTCCGTCGCGGATACTTAACTTCTCGAGCACAGTATCGGTATTGCAGTTAGAAGTAATCAATAGAAGATGCTGATTGATTTCTACCATTGGGAAACGTATGCCACTCACGCGCTCGAAGGCTCTGAATCAGAAATCTCCACGGCACCAACTGTTTGCAACAAACCATTTGGATAAACTTCTAAGGCGGCACGCCAGCCCAGCTGAAAACGCGTGCGCGTTCCGAACGACTTCATAAGCTCAGCAAGGCGTCGGTTGAGCGTCGTCATGGACATGCCTGCCTCAGTGGCAATTTTCTTGTCGTTGAGGCCCGCGGCAAGCAAGGGGATGAGCTGCTCGGTAGCAGCCATCAATCGTGTAGTGGAACTTCCTACCTCCAATTTCCCAGTTCGTGTAAGAACGATCGGCGTCGACCTTTCCCAAATGAGCTCGAAAAGCAAGCAGAGCGCATCTAACAGCGATGATGTTCGAATCAAAAGCATTGGTCCGCTTAGATCTTTAGTATTCAATGAGATCAGACCAACACGCCGATCCGCGACCAGCATCTTGAACGGCAAGCTCGAGAAAGTCCGAGCCTCCTCGCCCATACTGATGTCTATACGCATCCTGTCCAAAGCACCTGGGAGCTCAAGAAAGCCAGCGTCGGCAATACTTCGAACATGTAAGCCAGCCGGAATTTCCTCCAGGTTTACGTTGGGTAGCAATATGGGGGCAAGATGAAAGTTCAATATTTCATGCTGCACCGTTTGGTATAACTGCGTAAGAATAAGACCAAGCGCACTGACGCTTGTAACAAGCTCAACAAACTGCTCGTGCGACGACCCGTTGGTTACAGCATGACTACTTAGTTCGGGTATTATCAAACGTGCTCGCTCAAGGATCGCTTGGTGCTGATGCACCAATGCTTCGATAGCGATCTCCGGCGGCGCGGCGATGTAACGTGGTGGTTGCACAGGCGAGTGTGTTGCCAACCCTTTGATCTCGATACAATCGAGTAGCTGCTTGGCTTGACGAGGCGACAAGGATAGGTGGTTTGCGATGTCCTCCGCAGTGGACATGCGGTGAGTCAACAAGAGGCGATAAACGCGCTCTTCCATTTCGCTGATACCAAGAGCCTGCAACGGTCTTGGAATGGTTGGTTCGGCTCGCATTTGCATTTCATTCATCCAACGCCCACTTGTTTTCAAGTCATTCAGCGACGATGGAAAAATTGAAAGAACGAGCTCCTGCATTGTCATTTCAACTCATCGAACTGAATGCTCCCCCTTCCTTTCCGAGATTGCCCGCAACACTCCATGATCCTTCGATACGCTCGAGGAACCATCTTTCGGAGGGACAATCCGGTCCGGCTTAAACAATGTTGGTCACAATCGTCTTTATGTGCTCACTTTAGTCAGCTGTCAAGCCCCCTCTCTTTTTCGCGAGGGCGCGACGCTCAGCGACCGCCAGCGAGTGCTCTCTTTAACTGGTCTCCGACTCTTCGAATCAAGCATCCGGTCACTCGATGCAATCCGCAGCAGAAATTGTTGCTAGTGACGAAAGCAAAGCTGGTCGCTCGGGTCAAAAGCAATAACGTCATTCTGCCGGCTCTGAACTCGGTCCATAACGCTCCAACTGGCTGCCATCAGGCTCGTCGCTTCCCGACATCAGCAATTGCGGTTTATCTCGTCCGCCGACTCAATTACCTGGGTTCACGATTCACTGTAGGCCGCCGTAGAGCGCGTGAACAAGACTTTGTAAGTAGGACAGTCATGCCTTTCAGGCATTGAACTATGACGAGCTGAGGTACCCGAGGTGTCTCGAGGCTATGGCGAGCGATGACCACCTGTGCAGCCCCTCATGTTTTCGCAAGCCCACCCCAGATATCTACAGGTCACGCTCATCGGACGATCATTGATGAGGTGAGTAAGTTGTTGCGGCTGGCAGCCGCGCAGTGTCTAAGCACCCTAAGCGTCTTAGCTCGAATTCCCCTTTTACTCGAAGACGGCTGGCACGAAAAATTGTGGCACATAGAGCACGCTTGATCTTGACGAATTTCAATCATGACTAAAATTCGTCAACGCTTTAGGGCTGCGCGTGCTTACCGCATATGTTATCTACCATATCGATTTTCTTTGCCTTCGGCAGAACGCAACTTGTGATTTCTTTGATGGCTTTGGTTCGGGTGGCATCGTGGATACCACGCTTCGTTGTATAAAACTTCAGTCAGCACGGATGGAGCCGCTCAGCATCGCGCGGTGGTTGGGAGTAGTCATTGGTGCCATCGCAGGCACTACCAACGGAGTAGCCTTGGCGTTCACCGGAGCGGAAATCGGACTGCTCGCCGGTGCCATCGGCCCGATGACGGGCGTGGTTATCGAGGGGATTGCGGGCGGTTGCGCCGGCCGCGTGACGAGTTTCAAGCCAGGAGCCACCCTCGACAGAAATATCCTGCACAACCTGCATCGCCGCGATTGCCGTCACACGTTAAGCGATAGGTCGTGATCCACCATTTCTTTCACTTTTTGTTCCCAACACGGCATATCGCCTAGGACCTTTACGCGGTCGAGCAACTTGTTCTCCTTAGTAGATATCAGCGCTTTCACCATAGCCCGAGCCATGAAGGATGAACTTGAACTCGAATAGGATTTTCCAAGCGTTGATCAGTGGCACCGAATGATTTCGCAAAGGCCGTCTGTAGAACGCGAGCTCAGAATATTTGACGTTTACCATGACCGTTTTGGCTCACGCACGTCGCTCTGAACAAAACTCACAAAATCGTAGAGTAACTTTCAGATTACTCGAACTGCGATGAATTCAATTGGCATAGACGCCACCAGTTCCACAGCGATCGCGAGCCTTGAATTCAACACTCGTTGCGGAGATAGAAATTATGCTCGACACACCAACTAACGATGGCTTAACCGAACACGAAAGCAATAGAGAGTTGACTACACCGTCGCAGAATGACTCCTTGTATGGACAAGAATTCGGCAATGAGCTGCAGACGGAAACGCCTGCACGACTCAATCACACGTCTATTGCTTCGCCAACACAGGGGGTTCACCAGGACCTACTGACTCGTTATAACCATCTCAGGGATCACACTGAGGAGCTCGTGTCGAAACTAGAGATCGAAGACATGGTCGTTCAATCCATGTCCGATGCCAGCCCCACTGCTTGGCACCTCGCTCACACAACCTGGTTCTTCGAAACATTCGTCCTTCTTCCATATAAAGCCAATTACCATTTATTTGACCCAAGCATTGCTTATCTTTTCAATTCTTACCACGAAACTTTAGGGCCTCGCCATCCTCGAGCTCGGCGAGGCCTAATTACGCGCCCCTCTGTCAAGGCGATCATGGCCTACCGCCAGTATGTGGATGCACATATGCGCGAACTTTTATGCACAGAACGAACTGCCAACCCAAAAGCAGTTGTAGAGCTTGGCATAGCGCATGAAGAACAGCATCAAGAGTTGCTTCTGATGGACATTCTTCATCTATTCGCGCAGTCGCCAAGCAAGCCTGTCTACGATGAACACGGGGATGCAGAACAGTCACTATTACCCAGTAAGTTCATTTCGATCGCTGGGGGATTGATCAGCATAGGCACAACGGACAGCGACTTTCATTTTGATAATGAAGGTCCGGCACACAAGGTCTGGATAGAACCTTATGAGATCAGTGATCAGTTGGTTACCAACGGCGAATGGTTAGAATTCATGCGCGCCGATGGATATCGCCGTGTCGAACTTTGGCTAGCCGATGGTTGGGCTATCAATCAGGTCGAAGGCTGGGAGGCTCCGATGTATTGGGAGCACCACGTGGATGGATGGTATCAAATGACGCTGCGAGGATTATTGCCGATCGACGAGGATGCCGCCGTCGGCCATATTAGCTACTACGAAGCTTCAGCATATGCGCTATGGCGTGAGATGCGGCTTCCCACAGAAGCCGAATGGGAGCATGCCGCAAAGAAAGGTCTATTGCGGCAAGTCGATAACGTTGGGTGGCAATGGACGCAAAGCGCTTATCACCCCTACCCTGGTTTTCGAGCCGCAGATAATGCGATCGGAGAATACAACGGCAAGTTCATGGTTGGTCAGATGGTTCTGCGTGGCGGGGCTCATGCGACTCCTTCAAAACATACCCGATTGTCCTACCGAAATTTCTATCGTCCAGAGCAGCGATGGATGTTTTCAGGAGTTCGCCTGGCGAAGGATAGTTGCTCACTCGCCGATAGTCCTGAGAAGAACACGACACAATTCGCGCGTGACCTTATCAGCGGACTATCAGGTCAACCTAAAGTCACATCACCCAAGTACTTCTACGATGCGAGGGGTTCTGAACTCTTTGAAGCCATCTGCCGAACGCCAGAATACTATCCTACTCGGACGGAAATGATGCTGTTGCGTCAAAGCGTGGCGCAAATTGTTGCAGACATTCCCATGCATTCCGTTTTAGTAGAATTCGGAAGTGGGGCAAGCGAAAAGACGCGCCTTATTCTGGACGCCGCGCCACAACTATCGAGCTACATACCTATCGATGTGAGCGACGGTGCGCTGTCAAAAGCAACCATTCGCCTTAGAGAAGACTATCCTAACCTTCACATTTCCCCTCTTGTCGAAGACTTCACTAAAGATATCCAACTACCTCTATCAACCACTGGTAAGCCGATTGTCGCCTTTTTCCCCGGCTCGACAATTGGCAACTTCACTCCAGAGGAAGCGTGCAATCTCCTTGTGCTATGGCGAGAGCGACTCGGACACCTCGGACATGAGGTGCAACTAATTATCGGCATAGACATGGTAAAAGACGAAGGAACGCTACTGGCGGCGTACGATGATGCTCAAGGCGTTACCGCAGAGTTCAACAAAAACTTACTCCTCCGAGCTAATCGGGAGTTGGCGGCAGACTTTGACATCGACCGGTTCTATCACCGGGCCATATGGAATGCATCTGAACAACGCATCGAAATGCATCTCGTCAGCTGTGTTGATCAGGTTGTTACGATCGGCGGTTACAGATTCTCTTTTCACAAAGGTGAGTTCATCCATACGGAAAATTCGCACAAGTTTACGGACGGTTCCTTTCGACGTCTCTGTGAACAGGCAGGATGGTCTGTATCCAATCATTGGATAAGCTCCCCTATATCGTTTTCGATCTACCAGTTGCGAACTTTGAGTCCATCACAAGACAAATAGAGGTCCGATCTCTCCTGACGGTCACTGGCATGTCGTACTCGCTGGCAGTCACTACTCATCTGCAGATATCAATGCATTCGTAGCGTTGGGATTTACCAACAATGCTTTTGGAGTGTTGACGGAAAGTCAGCACATAGAACTAAAGCAGTGGCATGACAAAATCGTCTTACGTCCGAGCTGTACCTCCGCGCAAATTGAGCAGCAGTGATATCTGGTAGCGCAACTCGCGGTTTAATGGCTCATTCTATTTAAATTAAGGGCCAAGCGATTGCAGCTCAAATGCCTTGTGTTTGCACTAGCGACGCCCCTTACTGCGCATCATAGCTATCAGTTGCGATAACGCGGATAAGAATCTCATCAGGTCATGACATCCGAACTTATTTCATTGCCAGCCTGAGCGACCCAGGTGATCCAATTCGTTTCTCGATAGCGATCGCGCACAGCATTTACGAGTGCTGCAACTTCTGATTGCATTGGACAAGTACCATCGATCGCCTTGAGTAAAGACACGAACTCTTCCCACCGAGCGAATTTGGGGCTGCGCAATCCATGCCGCGATTTATGAGACATTGATCACAGTATCGAATGTCTGGTCACATCACGAATGCATAACAATTTCGGGCGCCACCGACTGCTGATTTCGACAGCGCGCACTCATTATTGTCAATGTCATGTACCATCGTATTATGAAATCGCAATAGAATTCGTGAGAGAAGTAAGGAGAATAACTCATGGGCGTTTCAAGACAGCAGGCCATTGAAAACAGGCAAGCGATCATCGCTGCTGCAGAAAAACTCTTCCGCGAACGTGGTGTTGATGCCGTGGGATTGACTGAGCTAACCAAGGCGGCCGGCTTTACCCAAGGCGGCTTTTACAACCATTTCCAATCAAAGGATGCATTGGTGGCGGCTGTCATGAATAAAGCCATGGAAGATGGTGGGGCGAATTTGGTAACAGCTATCGAGCGTTCCAAGAAAATGGCGGTGGATCCTCTCAAGCGCCAAATCGACTGGTATCTATCCCACGAACATCGAGACGATATCCATGAAGGATGTCCTGTGTCGGGTTTCGCTGGAGACGTTCGGCGACTGAGTAAGGAAGTGCGTAAATCTTACGCTGAAGGCGTTGCTTCAAACCTCGACTACTTATCCAGCTTGATCAATGGGCAAAACAAAAGAGATCGTAAAAAAAAGGCAATTGCGATCCTAAGCCAAATGGTAGGAACTTTGATGCTGTCGCGCGCAGTAGCTGAGGCAGATCCAGCACTGTCCGATGAAATACTGAAAAGCGGACGTCAACAGCTTCTGCTCACTTTAGTGGATGAGTAAATCGACAAATCCTCACGTTCCGATGAAGAGTTCAACTGCCAGTTGGAATGGCGTCAAGTATATGTCCACACCTCAGCGACTTCGCTCCGCGATGGAAGAACACGAGCAGCCAAGTCGCTATCCTTAATGATTCTCCGGTAGTGATGTTCCGACTCATTACCACGGGATATAAATAGCAACACTTCAGGATGTCCCGCGCTAAGCCACCGGCAGACTGTTAAGGGGGTCACAGGTCAGCGGCATGCTGAGACCGAAGCGGACGACTCCAACACTGCCAGAGCCGTTTCTGAATCCTGCCGACCTGACCGCCTCGATTTCGGCTAGGGCTCGCCGCACATGTTGCAAGACGGCCTTGCCCTCCTCCGTCAGAAATGCACTTGAGCGCTTTCGTCCGAAGAACGTTAGACCAAGCTCGTCCTCAAGGCAGGAAATCCGGCGGCGAATTGCCGAAATATTGATTAGTTGGGATAACCACCAGAACTCGTGTTTAAGGTCCGTCTACTGGATCGTAATACGGTCACTCAATGGATGATGCTAAGGGACGGCAGCGATAAAGCTCTTCGTTGCGCGATGTCGTGCTCGTCCCCCACAAGCCGCAAGGCTTGACAGGACCCCATGTTTTGGTCAGTGTAGTTAGCCAACTGACTTAATAATCACAAACGCCCATCGCTTCATCGTGACGGGCGGGCAAGCCTGCAAAAACCATTGTCCCTGCTTGATCTCTTGTCTAGGAGCTCCGTCTTGTCCGTCCAACCTCTCTTTACCCCAGTCCGCATGGGCGATCTGGATCTGCCCAATCGCATCGTCATGGCGCCGCTCACCCGCATGCGCGCTGGCTCGCTTGATCACGTGCCGACCGCGCTGCAAGCCGAATACTATGCTCAGCGGGCTTCGGCTGGACTGATCGTCGCGGAAGCGACCGCTATCAGTGCTGACGGCTTTGGCTATGCCGATACCCCCGGATTATGGAATGCGGATCAGGTGCGCGGATGGCGCCTGGTCACAGACGCCGTACACGCCGCCGGTGGTCGCATCATTGCGCAACTTTGGCACACCGGCGCTATTGCTCATCCCGACATGCGCGGCGGTTCGCAGCCAGTGTCGGCATCCGATGTCGACCTTCTGCACGAGTCAGTGACCGCATCTGGCCGAAAGCCTACGGTTGCTCCCCGACCAATGACAATCGCCGAGATCCGCCAAACCGTTGCTGATTATGCACGCGCAGCACGCAACGCAATGGAGGCCGGATTCGACGGACTGGAGATACTCGCCGCCTATCTCTACTTGATTCCTCAATTCTTGAATCGAGTCACCAATCGTCGCACCGATGAATACGGTGGTTCGATCGAAAACCGGGCTCGCATCCTGTTCGAGGTTGTCGAGGCAGTGCTCAAAGAGGTCGATGCGTCGCGAGTCGGCGTGAAGATAAACCCAATGCATGAGAGCGGCCCCATGGCCGTCAATGACGAGACGTTGCCGATCACAGAGTATGCCGTGCGCAAACTCGACAGCTACGGTCTGTCACATCTCTTGATGATGGGCAACACCACTGACTTCACCGGCACCCCTCTCGAGCCACTCACGGGCGACGGCATGTTCCGCCACTTCCGCCCGCTCTTTCATGGCAAGCTGATCGCCAGCGTCGGGATGACCACCGAACGCGGCAATCGTCTGATTGCCGAGGGACTGGCGGATTTGGTCGCATTCGGACGCCCCTACATTGCCAATCCCGACCTGGTCGAGCGGCTCGCGACCGGTGCTCCGCTTGCCGAAGTCGACTGGCCAACTGTCTACGCGTCGGGACCACGCGGTTATACCGACTATCCGGCCTTCCGTCGGATGGCGGCTGAGTGAGGTAAAAATATGAAGCTCACGAGCAATACGATTTTGATCACCGGTGGCGCCAGTGGCATCGGTTACGAACTCACCAAACAGCTCACGGCACTTGGTAACACGATTCTTATAACGGGCCGCGATCAAGCTAAGATGGATCGTGCGAAAGCTGCCTTTCCAAAAATTCACACCTTTCGAAGCGACGTTTCCGATCCGAAAGCGATCGCAACTCTTTACGAAGAGATCACCAAAGAATTCCCTAAGCTCAACATTTTGATCAACAACGCCGGCATCATGCGTAAGATCAATGTTCACGACAAAGCCGGAAGCCTGGAAGATCTCACTCGAGAGATTGAAATCAATTTGAGCGGGCCGATTCACATGGTGAAACAATTCTTGCCGCATTTGAAAACAAAATCAGAAGCCGCGATCATGAATGTTTCATCGGGATTGGCGTTTGTTCCATTGCCCATCTCCCCCGTTTATTGCGCCACCAAGGCCGGTCTGCATTCGTTCACCGAGTCTCTTCGGGTGCAACTGAAGAATACCAAAGTGAAGGTATTTGACCTGGCGCCCCCGGCGACACAGACCGAACTCTTGGATGGCTTTGATGTTGAAGACCTGAAAGGCGCGTCTACCATGAAGGTGGAAGACATGGTTAAAGCCGCCATCAAAGGAATGCAGACTGATCGATTTGAAATTCGCCCAGGTCAGGCAAATCAGCTAAAAATGATGAGTCGCTTGGCCCCCGGATTTATTTTGAAACAAATGAGCCGATCGGTCGATCGTATGCTCAGAACACTGGATTAATCCAAAGGGTTGCAATCAAACGTGCTTCACAGAGCAGAGACCGCCCCATCAGGTACGTCAGGATCAAGGACAGTGGCTGGCCAAAAGCAAGCCGAAGGGCTTGACAGGTTTGCCCGCCCGTCATATATCCAAGTTAGTTGACGGACTTATGCCTATGACTAGGACACAAATCGATAAACGATCGCGGCTGCTTAGTGCGGCCGTGGATTTGGCGTACCAGAACGGGTTCGGCGCCACTTCACTAGCCGACATCGCGAGCGAAGCCGAGGTTCCTCTAGGTAACGTCTATTACTACTTCAAGACCAAAGATGAGATTGGCGAGGCGATCGTCGAATGGAGGCTGGCGCAGCTTGCCGCGCAGCGGCAGCGATGGGACGAAGGTGGATCACCCAAGGATCGGCTTTGCGCCTGCGTCCATAGTGTCTTCGAGAACAAGGATTGGTTGGCAAAGCGCGGCTGCGCGATCGGGACGTTTTGCTCCGAGCTCCACAAAGAGGGTGGCTCGGTCGCCACCAAAGCGACCGAGATCTTCACTCAACACGTGGCCTGGATCGAGAGCCAGTTCCGCGCGCTAGGTAAGGGAAAAGATTCCAACGGCCTAGCCGTACACCTGCTCTCCGCCTTGCAAGGCGTATCCGTCCTGGCCCATGCTTTTCATGACTCCGGTCTTGTGACCGCGGAGACCAAGCGCCTCAAGAGTTGGATTCGAAGCTTGTGAGGCGCCAGGCGGACTGACCCGCAGGCCGATATGGCGGCGCCTGAAGCGAGCGGAATACACTGCACGTTGCACTAAGTTAGTTAACTGACATAGACTTCGGATAACGAAGCGGTCGTATGACACAGCAAGCTTTAAGCAGACCGAATGGAGTTTTTATGAAAATTGTTTTAATTGGCGCATACGGAAAGATCGGTAAACTGGTTCAAACGGCCATGGCCGGCGCCGGCCATGACATCGTCAAGGTCGGACGCAAGTCAGGCGATTTCCAAGTCGATATCGAGAGCCGAGAAAGCATCCGGCAGCTCTATCAAGTCGTCGGTTCATTTGACGCCGTGGCCATTGCGGCAGGCGAAGTCGTATTCGCCCCACTTTCGCAGCTCACCGCTGAAAATTGGCAGTTTTCGTTGGGGAGCAAGCTCATGGGCCAGATCAGTCTGGTTCAGGAGGCGATCCCTTTCATCAACGAGCGCGGATCATTCACGTTGGTCTCGGGCGTTCTTAATGAAGAACCGATCTTCGCCGGTGTCACGGGTGCAACTGTCTCGGGTGCATTAGAAGGTTTTGTTCGGGCTGCCGCCGTCGAACTTCCCAAGGGATTGCGTATCAATGTGGTGAATCCTACGATCCTAAAGGAATCCGAAGCTCATATGGGTCAGTTCTTTCCCGGCGTAATTCCGGTCGAAGGGTGGAGAGTGGCACAGGCCTACAAACGCTCGATTCTGGGTGTGCAAACCGGCCGCGTCTACAAAGTCGATTGAGCTTCCCCTGCGTTTATTCGAAGACCGTCTGGCGACATCACAAGAGACCTGGCTGACAAAAGAATCGATCTGTTTCGATTTGTAAGCCAGGCGACTAACTCATCATCGATTGCTAGTGGGCGCTGAGTCATTTATGACGCGACACACGCAGCAAGCCCTAGCGGGCAAACGGAGCAAAAGTATGGGAGTCGTACTCGATAAAGGAAGGTTCGGCCCCTGGGCACTCGTCACGGGAGCCTCGTCCGGAATAGGCAAGGAATTTGCGAGGCAAATCGCAGCGTCGGGGATCAACGTCGTCCTTGTTGCGCGGCGGGAGGCCTTGCTTAAGGAAGTAGGCGTTGAATTGAGCCAGCATTACGGTGTCGCGCATCGAGCCGTGGCGCTTGATGTCTCCCGAGATGATTTTATCGGGCAACTCACCTCTGCCACTGACAATCTCGACATCGGCCTTGTCGTTTCCAATGCAGGCACGGCAAACCCGGGCGAGTTCTTGAAGCTCGATCGACAGCTGCTTCATGCCACCTTGCGACTCAACACCATGTCGCATCTAGACATAGCCCATCACTTCGGCTGGAAGCTCGCTGAGCGGAAGCGGGGCGGCTTGATCCTCGTGGGGGCAATGGGTGCGGAAAGCGGCATTCCCCGTATATCGAATGACGCAGGCGCAAAGGCGTACGTGCACAGTCTTGGCGAAGGGCTTCACTATGAGCTCAAGCCTCTAGGTGTCTACGTCACTGTACTGGCAGTTGGGATTACGAACACACCAGTACTCGAAAAGTTCAGCTTCGATCCGAAGAACATGGCGCTGAAACCGATGAGCGTCGAGCAATGCGTATCTGAGGGCCTCAGGGGTCTGCGCAAAAATCGCTCCAAAGTCATTCCCGGCCGTCTGAACCGCATCATGAACGCCATCGTGCCAGCTTCTTTTGCGCGGAAGATGGAGGCGGACATGATTGAGAAAGCGCTTGCCAGCAGCGCCGCCGCTGCAAAAACACGGGCAACGGCCTGATCAGAGGCAAACATGACAAACCTCATCGACACCCGCAATGTGGAAGCCATCTCGGCGTTGACGCGCGCCATGGCCAACGCCATCGCACTTTCCAACGTGGGCGACGCGTCCCTACAGCTGCAGGATCTTCGCATTACCTTCGCCTCGCCGCCACCTGTGGCCGTCCCGCTTGGGACGGCTGACGCCTGTGTCTTGCGTCGCAACGAACAGAGCGTCGATATCGAGGCGCATCTTCTCAATTCCGGTGGCGAGTTGATCGCATCCGCCACTGGCCGACTGGAGTCGCTTGATCGCCTGGTGGCGCGTTCGGCAGTGCCAAAGAAGCGAGGCTTCTTAGCGACTGCGTGGAGCACCCTGGAGGCAATGAGTGCTTAGGGATGCTAGGGCCAAAGAGCGCGAGGCAGAGATCAAAACTCTGAACCCGGCGTCACCCCCACACCATACGCTTTTGAGTGATCGAGCGCAGGCTGGCGTCGTTACTAATTTCGACAACGCCGCAGCGCCGCGAATAAAGGGCGCTGTTCGCGCCTCTTTTTAAGTAACGATATTCTCGAGTCAGTACAGCTAGAGCAAGCGCTTATTACGTTTCGCAAGCGCTGTGCGTGAGCGCGTCCTAATGCTGAGTGCCTCACAAATGTAATCGCCAGCATCGATAAGAGCATCCAGGTCTACACCAGTGACAACCCCCAGACCGTTCAACATATACACGAGGTCTTCGGTCGCTACGTTTCCGGAAGCACCAGCTGCGTACGGACAGCCGCCCAAGCCTGCAATTGATGCATCAAAGACCTCAATATCCGATTCGAGTGCGGCGTAGATATTGGCCAGCGCCTGACCATAAGTGTCGTGGAAATGCCCAGCCAATCGTTCACGGGGTACGCGATCGGCGACCGCGGCCAACATCGCCTTGGTCTTCCCCGGTGTTCCAACCCCGATAGTGTCTGCCATAGAAACTTCATAGCATCCAAGCTCAAACATACGACTGGCCACTTCCGCAACCTTTGTGAGCGGGACATCGCCCTCATAGGGGCAACCAAGCGCACACGAAACGTACCCGCGCACCCGAATTCCCGCTGCACGACTTGCTTCTAGCACGCGCGCAAATCGGCGCAAACTTTCCGCAATGGAGCAGTTAATATTTTTCAGCGAGAAGGTCTCTGAAGCAGAGCCGAAGACAGCAATTTCCTCAGCAGCAGCTAACCGTGCTGCCTCAAAGCCCTTCAGATTGGGAACGAGCACGGGATAGGCAATACCCGGCTTGCGCGCAATGCCTAGTAGCACTTGAGTATGGTCTGCCATCTGTGGCACCCATTTTGATGAAACAAACGCGGTTGATTCGATAGTCCTTAAACCTGCTTGCTCAAGTCGCTCGATCAACCCCAATTTCACGGCAGTAGAGATAACGTGAGGCTCGTTTTGGAGGCCATCTCTCGGGCCAACCTCCACAATACGTACTGCCGTCGCCATGCTCAGAGACTCCTTTCGAAATCGACGAGTTGTGAGCCATCGCTCACCTGTTCACCCGTAGCAAAGCGAAAAGCGATAACGAAACCGTCTTCAGGTGCAATCACGGCATGTTCCATCTTCATCGCTTCGAGTACCAGCAAAGGCGTGCCTTTCGTGACCATTTCGCCTGGCTTTACTAAAAGGGCCACCACCCTTCCCGGCATAGGTGCTAGTAGACCTCCACCATCAGAACTGGCTTTGACCAAGTATTCCAGCGGATCGACCGGCGTAAATGCACAGCAACAGTTATCAGCAAAGATGTATAGCGCCTTATTGTGCTTGAAAACCGTTGCTCTAACTCGTTCCCCATCTATCCAAGCGAGAGTCACGCCATCCGAGGTCAACTCGCCGCTTACCATGTAACGATGTTCGTTCAATGTCATGCAATATGAGGTTCGCGAGTACTCAGCGTCCACGAAGAATTCGAAATCGCCATGGAGAAGCGTCAAACGCCTTTTCAAGACACCATTGAGACGCCATCCATCCAAATGCCTCCAAGGCGAATGAATGTCATCACCCGCTGCAGGCAATATTTCGCGCCGCTCATATAGTAAGTGCGCCAGAGCCGCCAACAGCACTGTTGAGGTGGGCACACTCTGCTCTCGCCACAATGCATCCCTTTCTCGCTCGATGAGTGATGTGTCGAGCTCCGCTTTGACAAAGGACGTACATGTCACCAGTCGAGAGAGAAAATCGATATTACTGGCAACGCCGACCACCTGGTACTGTGCGAGAGCAGCCACCATGCGCTGCAACGCCTGCTCTCGACTCTCGTCCCAGACAATCAATTTGGCAATCATGGGATCGTAATACGAGGTTATCTCGTCACCTTGCTCGATCCCTGTATCGACTCGAACATGGGCCGACTCCGGCGGAGGCATCAAATGTATAAGCCGGCCGACGGAAGGAAGAAAGTTCTTATCAGTATCTTCAGCATAAATGCGAGCTTCGATCGAATGACCACGGATAGCTAGCTGCTCCTGCCGCAATGGAAGCACATCCCCCGCTGCGACACGTAACTGCCACTCCACGAGATCGAGCCCTGTGATCATCTCCGTGACCGCATGCTCAACCTGAAGACGCGTGTTCATCTCCATGAAATAGAAGGTGCCGTCTGGCCCGACAATAAATTCAACGGTGCCAGCACCGACGTAACCGACGGCACGAGCTGCTGCGCAGGCAGCTCTGCCCATTGCTTCACGACGCTCATCAGTCATTCCCGGTGCCGGCGCTTCTTCGAGCACTTTTTGGTGACGCCGTTGCACCGAACAATCACGCTCAAACAGATGCACCACGTTACCGTAACTATCGCCAAATACTTGGACCTCTATATGGCGAGGCTGCAATAGGTATTTTTCGACGAGTACCCGATCGTCGCCAAATGAGGCCGCGGCTTCGCGTTTGCACGACATCAATGCCGCTTCAAACTCCCCGCTCGCATCCACACGACGTATCCCTTTACCCCCTCCACCTGCAGATGCCTTGATCAACACTGGGTAACCAATCAAGTCCGCCTGTTCACGCAGAAATGCGACGTCTTGATTCGCACCGTGATAACCCGGAGTAAGTGGCACCGCGGCATTCTCCATCAGAGCCTTGGCGTCGCTCTTACTGCCCATTGCGCGAATGGCAGCCACTGACGGGCCGATGAATACCTTTCCCGCCTCAATACAGGCCCATGCAAAGGCTTCGTTTTCAGACAGGAAGCCGTAGCCCGGATGCACTGCCTGTGCACCACTGCTTCGTGCAGCGTCGATGATGCGAGAGATAAGGAGGTAGCTTTCCCGGGCTGGTGCCGGGCCTATGCGCACCGCCTCATCCGCCAGGCGGACATGTCGAGAGTTGGCATCCGCATCCGAATAAACTGCTACGGTCTGAATACCCATGCGTCGACAGGTTTTGATGATTCGACAGGCGATCTCACCGCGATTGGCAACCAGCACTTTATCAAAGCGCCCAGCCGCCCCCCAATTCAGGTCTTCGCTCCGTGGAAAGTTTGGATTGCTGAAATTTTGAGTTTTCATCTCGAAGCCGTTCGCCCTGGCTCTCGCTCATCAAATAGGCTCCTAAGGTGCAGGAGCCACTCTCTTTCGCCAGGATTTTCCAACCGCATGAAATGAGGGTGCTTTCCAACTATTCTTTGATAATAGGTCTCAGTCGCGCTAGCGATATCCGTGTCGATCGGGACAACGAGTCGTAAAAAGTGAAAAAAAATTTCGCTAAATCTAGGTGCGAATGCTTGCGCCTGTTCTCCGATGACGACCTCGCCGAAGGCGGCGCAATGGTTCCAAATTTCTCTTCCTATTTGCACTGCATCTACCCCACAAATCATTAAGGGCTCACCACTGACATTCATGGGGTTACGCCTACATGCGAAACACACCGAAATTGGTCTTCTTGATCGGCGCGTTGAGAGAAGCGGAGAGAGCTAACGCCAACATCCGGCGCGTTTGGGCCGGGTCAATGACACCGTCATCCCACAATCTAGCGGTAGCGTAATAGGGGTGGCCTTGCTCTTCGAATTGAGCTCGAATCGGCGCCTTGTACTCATCCTCCTCCTCTACGTTCCAATTTCGACCTTTCGCTTCCAAGCTGTCGCGTCGAATACGCGAAAGTACTCCGGCAGCCTGTTCGCCGCCCATCACCGAAATGCGTGAGTTGGGCCAACTCCAAAGAAACCGCGGTGAATAAGCACGTCCGCACATGCCATAGTTACCTGCTCCGAAGCTACCGCCGATCAATACTGTGAATTTGGGTACCTTGGCGCAGGCCACGGCTGTCACCATCTTTGCGCCATCCTTAGCAATGCCCCCGTTCTCATATTTGCGACCGACCATGAAGCCGCTGATATTTTGAAGAAATAAAAGTGGCACGCCGCGTTGCGCGCAAAGTTCGACAAAATGCGCTCCTTTTTGCGCCGATTCCGAGAACAAAACGCCGTTGCTTGCGACGATGCCTATCGTATAGCCATGAATACGCGCAAAGCCGGTGACGAGGGTACTGCCGTACCGCTGCTTGAATTCATCAAGACGGCTGCCATCGACCAGACGTGCGATGACTTCGCGAACGTCGTAGGGTTTACGCACATCGGCAGGAATAATGCCGTACAGCTCATGAGGATCATAAAGAGGTTCCTCTGGCGCAGTAATATCGACGCTCAAGGGCTTGCGCCTATTGAGGTTTGACACCAACCGTCGCAACAACGCCAGCGCGTGCATGTCGTTATCGGCGAGATGATCGGCCACACCAGAGATACGGCTATGCACGTCGGCGCCACCAAGATCTTCAGCTGTGACTTCTTCACCAGTTGCTGCCTTCACCAACGGCGGACCACCGAGAAAGATTGTTCCCTGATCCTTGACGATGATAGTCTCATCAGCCATAGCTGGGACGTAAGCTCCACCAGCAGTACACGAGCCCATGACGCAAGCAATCTGCGGAATGTTTCGGGCAGACATGATGGCTTGATTAAAGAAGATTCGGCCGAAGTGATCGCGGTCCGGAAACACCTCGTCCTGCATTGGCAGGAAAGCGCCACCCGAATCCACTAGGTAAACACAAGGTAGATTGTTCTGCAGCGCGATCTCCTGCGCACGCAGGTGTTTCTTCACTGTCAGTGGATAGTACGTACCCCCTTTAACTGTAGCGTCATTGGCGATGATCATGCATTCTCGCCCCTGTACCTCACCGATGCCGGTGACGACGCCTGCGCAAGGTACGTCATCACCATACATACCCAGCGCCGCAAGTGGTGACAATTCAAGGAAAGGGGAGCTAGGATCGAGTAGCGCATTGATGCGTTCTCGTGCGAGTAGCTTGCCGCGCGACTGATGCTTAGCACGAGCGGTCTCGGACCCACCCTGCGATACGCGCGTAGTTTTCTCACGCAAGTCGTCCGCAAGTTGTTGCATCATCGTCGCATTGCGGATGAACTCATCGCTACGGATCTGAATGTTCGACTTAAGGACACTCATTTCAAAGTCCCTCTAAGCGCCACATTTCATGCTCCTTCCGAGAACAATTCGCGACCGATTAACATGCGACGTATTTCGGAGGTTCCGGCACCAATCTCATACAACTTGGCGTCACGCCACAATCGACCAGCTGAAAATTCATTGATGTAGCCATTTCCACCAAGTGTCTGAATAGTCTGCCCTGCCATCCATGTAGCCTTCTCCGCCGAATAGAGAATTGCACCCGCTGCGTCCTTGCGTGTTGTCTCGCCACGATCACAAGCCTTCGCCACAGCATAGACATATGAACGGCATACAGAAAAACCAACGTACATGTCAGCGAGTTTTGCCTGCATCAATTGAAACTCTCCTATCGATCTTCCAAATTGCACACGCTCATGCACATAAGGACCGACAAGATCCAGACAACCTCTCATAATGCCTAGAGGTCCGCCCGACAGCACTACGCGCTCATAGTCAAGCCCCGACATAAGCACCGAAGCACCCCAATCTACAGCTCCAAGTACATTGTCTATCGGAACCTCACAATCTTCGAACACCAACTCGCAAGTGTTGGAGCCACGCATACCCAACTTATCTAACTTCTGCGCTGTATAGAATCCCGAAAAACCTTTTTCGATAATGAATGCAGTGATGGTCCGTGACCCGGACGAAGAGTTAGTCTTGGCATAAACAATCAACGTATCGGCGTCTGGACCGTTGGTGATCCACATCTTGTTGCCATTCAAAACGTAGCGATCACCCCTGCGATCAGCACGCAACGTCATGCCCATCACATCCGAGCCAGCACCCGATTCGCTCATTGCTAGTGCACCAACATGTTCGCCGGAGACAAGCTTTGGTAAATACTTTCTTTTCTGAAGCTCGCTACCATTCCTACGCAACTGATTTACGCAAAGATTGGAATGCGCACCGTACGACAAACCGACGGAGGCCGAGGCTCGAGATATTTCCTCCATCGCGATCACGTGAGCCAAATAGCCGAGATTGGCGCCGCCGTAGTGTTCTTCCACCGTAAGGCCCAGCAGACCTACGTCACCTAGTTTGCGCCACAGCGCCTGCGGAAATAGGTTGTCGTGGTCTATCTGCGCTGCGATTGGCGCGATCTCGCGCTCGGCAAATCGCCGCACAACGTCGCGCATTGCTGCAATCTCGTCGCCGAGATCAAAGTTGAGTTCACGATGGCTCATCTAATGCCAACCCCCTGGGCATTTAATGGATTGGTAGTAGGCAGATCGGCTGCTTAGCTGGTGTTGCCGCCAATAAACAAGGTCACTGAAAATTCCAAAATGGACTTCACAGATTGAGTGCAGGTAACGATGGCGCTGCGCATTCTTTCATATTCGTCTTGCCGCAGGCGGCTTCAGCGACTGGAAACGGTGACGTATTTCTCCAATGAAAGAAATACGCCATTCGTGCGCCACCAGGAACGTGCGAGCTTTAAGGTCGAAAGAAAACCTTCAAGTTCGCGTCGCTCTGGTCGATCTCAAAGCGACATTGATATGGCGTTGCTTTAGAGGGACATCGCCTCATGATCTCGACCGACGATGAACTGATAGCGCTAAGCAGCGCGACTGACGAGCAATTGAGCTATGTTCGCGCTTTAAAGGATGCGGACATCGAACAGCTGGAACGGCTAGTTGACGAAGAGCGTCGTTGGGCCGACCGCGCATTTAAAATGAGATCGCCTGCGGCCGAAGCGTTGCAACGAGAGGTGGACGACCTTCAATACACGTTGACGCTCGCTCGCGTGGCACGCGACAGAGGTCGATTGGAGCGAGTGCTGAGCGGTGCATGGCCATCCGCCGAGCGAGATAAATGTCTCTAACTTGGCTAGTGCCACCACCCACGGGCGACCACGTCAAATTTGCAGGAATACGTTTCATCCGAGCGACAGGCTGAAAATATCGGTGGACTGCAAGCACCGCCAGCATCTTGGCTCCAACCGCATGGCCGTTGGACGGAAGTATCAATGATGCGTCTAGCCGAATAGGTGGACCACCTCTATGCGACTGAAACTTCTGCTGTATTACTCGCACATAAGCTTCACTTATTGTCGATGAAGCTTTTTTACATTGAGAAGGGCGATGATGTACCTGATGCAACATCACCTTTACGGTGGGGATCTATAGACCCAGCTTAGCCAGCGCTAGCTTGGCATGCTCTTGCTTCAAGTGACCGTAATGCTTTTCGATCATCACAACAGATGTACCGGCTATTTGCGCGACGGTGAGTAGATCAAGGCCATCCGTCACTAGATCGGTTATGGTGGAATGTCGCAACGTATAGACCACTGTGTCCTTGGGTAAATTGACTTTCTCAGCAGCCTTTTTAATCGGACCTTTCCAAGCTTCTTTATTCCATGGCCGACCGTCCATTCGCGTAAAGAGGTATGCGCTCGGCAATTTTCCTATTGTTTGTGCTTTGAAGAAAGCCGCAGTTTCATCGGGCAACATTAGGCGGCGCCCTCCTCCAACTTTGTCGTGTTCAACTACGAGTTCGCCCGTGCGCTTATTGAAATCCTTTACTTGAAGAGCCGCTAACACACCGGGTCGTACCGGCAGCAAGCACAATCCGCGGTAGAACGCTGAAACATCTGGGGGCAACGCCTCCAACAGCCTTAGTCGTTGTGATTTGTCCAAGTAGAGATTGCGTCGACTCGTCACCTTGGCCGGCTTAAGCGCCAAGCGCCAAGCCATATCCGTCAGTACATAACCATCATCACGAGCCTTATTCAGCGCTGCGCGCAGGGGAACCATATCCCTATTCACGGATGCAACGGAACGCGGGCGAGTGATTGAATTGCTGCCCTCACTCTGCGAGACCATCACAGCGGTCCTCTCCAACCGCTTACGCCAATCCGCTAAATTCCGTGATGCAAGTTTGTCCAGTCGTATGTTGGCAATCGGGTCGCTATAGACGTATCGAGTGAAGCGCTGATGCGCCTCTGGCCTACCATCAGCGTAACGGTCACATGCATCCCCGACCGTTAAAGAATCTGCCACGCCGCCACCAGATAGGTGTGCAAACCATTCGCGCGCCTCTTTGGACGCCGCGCTAAATCGCTCACTTGCCAGCAGATGGCCGAAATCTCCCAGCGTGCGTAGCTCTTTCTTCTGAGTGTTCGGATCGTAGTAGCGAGCGATCCAGTTACCGCCTTTCCCCCGTTTTGAGGGGCGAAAGCCAAGAAACTGCCCCTGGGCCAGTTTTTGCCAATACGGCTCACGCCGGTACGAGAGATTCTCACGGGCCTTTACAGTATCCAGACTCATCTAAGTACCTGCAGGAACGACTAAAACAGGCCCAAATTGTACGGAAAAAATACGGAAAAGTGGGCCGAAATACGGAAAAAATACGGAAAACGTACTGGTACGTACGGGTACATGCAGGCATTATAAATCAACTACTTACTTATATTTGGCACGTCACGGCACCCAAAAAATCTGCCTTCACACGGCAGGTGTCACAAGTTCGATCCTTGTACCGCCCACCAACCTATTCAGCGACAAAGGCCACCCTCCCGGGTGGCCTTTGTTTTTACGGCGCATGCATGCCGGCATCGCCCCATGAACTGGCGGCCCTTCTGCCGACGGCTCGTTTCGCTTGGAAAAGGTCATCTGCTGGAAACCGCCCCTCTGACGATCAGTCAGCGATTTCCACAACAGGCGTTCTCGTCCTGCACGGGAGGACACGGCACCGTGCCGTAGGAGCAGAAAACGCAGCAATGACCCGGCTTAGGCTTCAAAAAGGCACCGCATCCGGCGCACTCGTAAAAGAATACGCATGCATCCGTTGGCATCACCTCTGTCGCTTGATGACCACATTCCGGACAGGTAAGCGTGGACTCCAATACAAGCGTCTTCGTGTGGCTCATGGTCATTTTGTCGTGTGCCTTTTGAAAACCATCCCAACAGATTTCGAAAAATCTGCCAGTGCCGAAGGTCAACGTCAGTAGTTCGCTGATCAACGGCATCAACTGGAAGTTCCTGGGTTCCGTTGCAGCCTCCCATTACGACGCGGTGTAGTGCGCCACGCTGCCAGCGGCGGTATCCCAGCCTCCATGACATGCCCCAACCAATCTGCGACGATACTTCGTCGGAAGGCAAGGCTTGGCACGAGCCGATTTACTTGCGCCAAGATGCAGACTATCCGACGACGTCACAGGGGGCGTTATGTGGGGATACTACGTCGAATTGGCTGTGCGCAGCAGCCGACGGAGCAAGGCGCTGACGACGCTGGTGATCGTATTGATCGCCGTAGGTGTGGCGACATCCATGATCTGTTATGCGGTCTTCCGCGCCACCACGGGAGACCCTATCCCTTCGCGATCGTCCGAGCTTTACGTCCCCCAGATCGATAACTTCGGCCCCAGCAAGAACAATCAGGGCGAACCGCCCGTAGCGTTGAGCTACCTCGATGCTGTTGCGCTTTCGAAGGCGCATCAGGCGCCTCGGCTTACGTTGATCTATCCGACGAAATGGGGAGTGACGTCCGATAATCCTTTGGCGTCATCCATGTCCCTGGCCGGCGATGCGGTGACCGCTGATTTCTTCACGATGTTCGATACACCATTCCGCTTTGGTGGCGGCTGGTCCACTGATGACGACAACCGGCACGCATCCGTGGCTGTGATCAGCCAGCGTTTGAATCAAAGGCTATTCGGGGGGCGAAACAGCGTGGGACATGACATCCAGTTGGACGGGCATGCCTACCGTATCGTCGGCGTGCTGGATGACTGGAATCCACGCCCTCGATTCTTCGATGTCGCAAGCACCGGACCGCTCAGCGCATTCGATGACACGGGATACTTGTATATACCCTTCTCGCGTGCGGTGGATTTGAAAAAGGCCAGCGCGACCTACTACTGCAGCGCCAACGGAAGCGACCCGGACATTTCTGGCTGGGACAGCTTCCTGCGCAGTGAATGCGCTTGGATCAACGCATGGGTCGAGCTCCCGACCGCGTCTGATGTCGAACGCTATCGACAATATCTGCGCAACTATGCCGAGGAGCAGCAGCGCACAGGTCGCTTTGCCTGGCCTGCCAACACGCGTTTACGTGGATTGATGGATTGGTTGGCGGTGCAACGCGTCACACCCAAGGCATCGACCCTGTCGATGCTGGTCTCCTTCAGTTTCCTGGTTATTGCCATGGTGAACGTCGTGGGGCTGATGCTTGCCCGCTTCATGCGGCGCGCACCGGAAATCGGCGTGCGTCGCGCACTGGGTGCCTCGCGTTCGGCGATTTACCGCCAATTTCTGACAGAGGCGGCCACCATCGGCTTTGTGGGTGGCGTATGCGGCCTCGCGTTGACGTTGCTTGGCATGAGCGGCGTGGGCCTGTTCTTCGAGCCAAAGATCGCGCGTCTCGTGCACCTGGACGTTCCGCTGGTGATTCTGACGCTTTCGCTGGCCATTACGGCCTCCCTTGCTTCTGCCTTGTATCCGGCCTGGCGCGCCGCCAGAACGCTGCCTGCATGGCAGATCAAGATCAACGGATGAGCGCGGCTCGATGACATTCAAAAAGATCTCCATGCAAATTCGCCCGATCCTTGCCGCGCTTGGACGGCACAAGATGGCAACCGCGCTGATTGTTCTGCAGGTAGCGCTTACGCTGGCCGTGGCCAGCAACGCCCTCTTTATCGCAGCCACGCGGGTGATGCACCTGTCTCGCCCAAGCGGTACTGACGAAGCCCATATCTTCGTCATCAGGAACGATTGGAAAAACGGCCAAACCCCCGTGCAAATTGATGCGAATATCCGCACGGACATCGCGGATTTACGAAAAGTACCTGGCGTACGCGATGCTTTTTCGAGCGAGGCGTTTCCGCTGGAGGGCGGCGGGGGCGTGCTGAGCCGTTTGAAGCTCAGGCCTGACCAAACGACACGCCCGAAGCTTTCGATCATCTACTTCACCGACGAGCATGCCATCGACACGTTCGGCATTTCGTTGGTTGAAGGCCGTAATTTTCGCCGCGATGAAATTGCCGCACTGGGACGGTACGACAAAATCAGCGCTCCTGTCGTGATCGTTACGCGCAGCCTTGCGAACAAGTTATTTCCCGATGGATCCGCCCTTGGCAAAACCGTTTATTTTGCGGACGGGCCGGCAGCCATCATCGGCATCGCCGACGCACTGCAAGGCCCCTACGCCGGCAGTACGACACGCTCCATCGACGAGGACAATGTGCTTTTCCCCGCACGCTTCGACGATACAGACGGCACGGTGTATATCGTTCGCACCACGTCGACGGATATGGCGCCTGTGATCAAGGCGGCGCTCGGTGCCCTGTCAAAACGCGAAGACGTGAGGTTGATCGATCCCGCGGATGGCGTGGTCACGCTTCCTCAGGCACGTGAGCGTGGTTATGCGACGGACCGCAGCGTGGCATCGCTGATGGCATTGGCCGCTGGATTGCTGTTACTGGCCACCGCAGGCGGCATCGTAGGGCTGAGCAGCTTCTGGGTCAGCCAGCGCCGCAGGCAAATCGGCATCCGCCGCTCGCTTGGCGCAACGGCGGCAGACGTTCTGCACTACTTTCACGTGGAGAATTTCCTGATTGTCAGCGGCGGGATCGTGCTTGGATCGCTGCTTGCATTCCTGGCGAATCTCGCCCTGATGAACTTCTACGAATTGCCGCGCTTGCCCTTGAGCGCCTTCATGTGGGGTCCGCTGCTTCTGTGGCTGCTTGGCCAGGCTGCCGTGCACGGCCCGGCACGATACGCCGCCAAGGTGCCGCCGATTGTGGCAATTCGCACGGAGTGAAATGGAAACCGCCCTTCTGCGCGAAGGGACAGGGCCACCGCTTGCGAACCGGTCAGATATAACCGGTGATCGCCGCGAGCAGTGCTTTTTTATCGAACGGCTTGGGCAGGTAAGTCATCCACGACGCCATCCCGTCCTCGGGCGGTTCAGCGCTTCCCGACATGACGACCATCCGGCATTTAAGGCCGTCTTCGTGCATGGCCACGCCCATCTCGATACCGTTCATCCGGTCGTTCAGATCCAGATCGGTCAGAACGACGCCTATATCCGCGCGCACCGACGCCACTTGCATGGCCTGCTCGGAGCTGTTGGCCGCCACGACTTCGTAGCCGGCATCTTCGAGCATGTACGCGGTGGTTTCGAGGACATCTCGGTTGTCCTCGACGAGCAGAACAGTCTTCATGCCATCCTCACTCGAAACAGGCCGATCCAGGCCATTTATGCAACGTTATTGAGCCGCAACCCAACGGAGTATGAACGCACTGCCAACGCACGATCTGCAAAACAGGCACCAGAGAAGCATTTGTGAAGCGCAGGTCAACGCTTGCTATCACGCTCGTAAAGAACGTTATTTTCCTTCACCTAACTGACCACATCGTGGAACGGTTAGTTCAATAACAAAGATCGAAAAAAGCGAGATTTCGGCTACGCCACACGAAAAGGCAGCGAGAACGCAGACGTTCTCGCTGTCCCGTTGGCGCAGCGGTACGCAGGAGACCTTGCTTCCTCCTCGCTATGCGAAGAGGAAGCAATGAGTCACCAACATCACGTCACAACGAACTTAGTGGCCTGCAGCAGTTGACGGTGAAGCTGGTGGAGTTTGAGCTGTGCCCGGTGCAGCAGGTGCAGGAGCGGGAGCCGGAGCAGCCGTAGCGGGTGCTGCCGGCGCGGCAGGCGCGGGGGCGCTTCCGCCGCCCGACGACGGCGGATTACCGCCGTTATCCGACGAGTTCTGGCAGCCACCAAGGGCCAGTCCGATGCAGGCGATTGCGATGCCAAGGGTCGTGCGATTCATGAAATTCCTCCTGACGTGAGAACCGATCTTTCGCGTCATGCCGACCAGGGTTTTGAGGTCGCCTGACTGGACGCCACGCGAGCTTGAACGGTGATGTACCTTCAGCGGCTCAAATACCCCAGCGCCATCCTCTTGTATGCAAGGCTTTGTGCAGTGCTTGTCAACGTTTCGTTCTTTTGAACTAACACAAGGCCACAGAGCGCCTGCCCCGCCATTGAACAAGCGGATAACTGAACGCCACCCGTCGCCAGTCCAACTTTCATAGACTTGCCGTTTGTGACAGCGTTAATCGCGCGCCTCGATCCGCATGCCACGCGGAGTAAGCCACCGCTCTACTCCCTCGAACACGCCTTGCACGAGCAGCGCCAAAACGGCCGCAGGAACGGCGCCTTCAAGAATCAGGCCAATGTCGTCAAGGCGAATGCCGGTGACGATAGGCTGGCCGTAGCCGCCGGCGCCAATCAGCGCCCCCAAGGTCGCCGTACCCACATTGATGACCGCGGCGGTTTTTACGCCAGCGAGGATGGATCGCATGGCCATGGGCAGTTCCACCCGGCGCAGACGCACCCCACGCGGCAAGCCCAGAGCAGCCGCCGATTCGCGCAGATCTGGCGGAATGCCCACGAGACCCGCATACGTGTTACGCACGATCGGCAGCAGGCTGTAGAGAAACAACGCGGCAATGGCGGGCCAGGTGCCAATACCGAAAAACGGAATCATGAAAACGAACATGGCCAGCGACGGGATGGTCTGAAGAACGCCGCTGGCGGCCATGATCACGTGCCCCAATCGTTTCGACCTTGCCGAAAACACACCCAGCGGAACGGCAAGAAGCACCGCCGCAATCAGCGATATCAGCACCAGCTTCAGATGCTCCAACGTGCGTTGCAGCAGCCGCGATGCCAATCCCGCTCCATCGACATCCGGCGGTACGCCGAGGAAATTCGCTGCAACCGCGGTTTCCTTTTCACCGTGCAGCTTGACCAAGGCATTCATGTGCCGCATCGCCTCTTCGTCGATGCGGCCGGAAAGTTTTTTCAGCACATCCAGGAACGCCGGAGCATCCTTCTCCAGCGCAAGCCGGTAGAGAAACACGGCTTCGTAATGGGGAAAGTAATGCTTGTCATCTTCGAGCACGCGCAGGTGGTAATAGGGAATTTCGGCGTCGGTGCTGTAGAGATCGATCGCATCGATGACATGGCTGGCCAATGCGCGATAGGAAAGCGCGTGGTCCAACCCGCGCACCTGCATTTGCGGCAACGCGTAGCGTTGTCGCAATCCCGGCCAACCGTCCGTGCGATCCATGAACTCGTTCGAGAATCCGAAGCGCAACGCCGGATGTTGCGCAAGATCGGATATCCGCGCGATACCCAGTTGCGATGCGCGATCTTCGGACATGCCTATCGCGTAGGTGTCGTCGAACCCGAGCGAATCGGTGATGCCGATGCCCAGCGGCCTGAGTGCGGCGCGCAAGGTCGGTATGTCCGCGTCAGGCGGCACGTTCTTGAGCAGCTCATGCGTGAGGGTGCCCGTGTACTCCGGATACGCATCGATATCGCCATGCTCAAGCGCGCTCCACAGAATGCTGGTGCCGCCCAGTTCGCGCTGATGCGTCACGGGTATGTCGGCCTGCCGTGCCGCCAGGCGCGCTATTTCTCCCAAAATCACCGACTCGGTGAATTGCTTGGAGCCGATGCGAACAGGCGCGGCCGACAAACTGGTCGGCAGCAGCAGGCTCGCAAGCAACATGGCGATCCATCGCTTCATGGGGACGATTCCCGCAGCGTTCGCTGGGCCTCGACGAATTGCGTCACGAACGGTTCCGCCGGATGCCTGCGCAAATCCTCCAGCCGCCCGTCCTGCACCACCTTTCCATGGCGCATGAGCACGATACGATCGGCAAACCATGCCGCCTCGGCGATGTCGTGCGTCACCACGATCACGGTTTTGCCGAGCTGCTCGAAAATATGCTTGAGCTCGTCCTGCAGTTCGTGCCGAACGATCGGGTCGAGTGCACCGAGCGGCTCATCAAGCAGCAGGGCGTCCGGGTTGAGCATCAAGCCTCGCATCAGCGCCACGCGCTGGCGCTGGCCGCCGGAAAGTTCTGCCGGATAGCGCTGCAGAACGCCCTGCGGCAGATGCGTGAGCGCCGCAAGCTCCTCGGCGCGCTCGCGGATGCGCTCCCGACTCCATCCCAGGTGATGCGGCAGCAAGGCGAGATTTCCCAACGCGGTCAGATGCGGAAACAGGCCGCCGTCCTGGATCACGTAACCGACGCGCCGGCGCAATTCCAGCACCCGCCCATTCTCCAGCGGGCGACCATCCACCTTGACCTGTCCCTGATCCGGCCATTCCAGCCCCAGCAACAAGCGCAACAGCGTGGACTTGCCCGAACCGCTACTGCCAATCAGGGCGGTCGTGCTGCCTGCGGGGAAATTGAGCGATACCTCGTCCACTGCCATCACGCCGTCGTAGCGCTTGCTGACGTGGTCGAGTTCGAAGGCTTCCGGTGAGCCGTTGCTGGGGTTGGGCATCCTGGGTTCGCGGCAGCAGCGATGATTTCAATCTATCTCATACCGAACGGCTGGCGCGGCAAACGCCCCGGAAAAGTGGCATGATGGTGCAACGCACAATACACGCCGGCCCATGTTCTCCCGCTCTGCCATCGACCACTACTGGCGCCGCCTGCGAGGCTCCGACCGGTTCGCCGAATGCCTGCGCGTGCTGCTGGCATTGAGCGGAGTGATCGGCTATTGCCTGGTGACGCATCGGGAGTCGGCGATGATTTCGGCGATGCTGGGCATCATCGCCTGCGCGCTGGCGGAAACGGAAGATCATTGGCGCAGTCGCATCACCACCTTGCTGATCACCCTGCTCTGCTTTGCGAGCGTTGCGCATGCCGTGGAATGGCTGTTGCCGTATCCGCTGGCCTTCGCTTTGGCACTGCCGCTGATGACGTTCGCGCTGGTGATGCTCGGCGCAATCAGCGCGCGCTATGCGACGATTGCCGGCGGTACGCTGATCCTTGCCGTCTACACCATGATCGGTGCCGATCAGCCGCAGGGACCACTTCCGGACGCGTGGAGCGAGACGGGGCAGATGCTCGCAGGCGCAACTTGGTACGGTGTGTTGTCGCTGATCTGGAGCGTGCTGTCGCCACAGCTCGCCGTGCGTCATGCACTGGCCCGCGTATTCGATACGCTCGCCGATTACATGGAAAGCAAAGCCGCGCTGTTTACGCCCGTGCACGGCGTCGATCGGGATGCCCTGTCGCTTACTCTGGCGATGCAGAACGAACGCGTGGTGGAGGCACTCAACGACACGCGCGCCGTGCTCATCGACCGCATAGGCATGCGCCGGCCGCGCGGCGCAACGGCGGCACGCCTGCAGCTTTACTTCATGGCACAGGACATCCACGAGCGAATCAGCTCGTCGCACTATCCGTACGCAGCCCTGGCCGAGGCGTTCTATCACAGCGACGTCTTGTTTCGCTGCGAGCACATGCTGCGGCTGCAGGCACAACAATGCCGGCGTCATGCAGAGGCCCTGCGCCTGCACACCGCGCATGCAAGCGAAACGGACGTGCGTGCCGCCCAAAAAGATTTGCGCGCTTCGATCGAAGCGCTTCGTCACGACTCGCCACGGCCGTCGGAGATCCTGCTCCGCTCGCTGGAAGCGCTGCTGCGCAATATATCGGCCATCCAGGCGCAGCTGGACAACGAGACGCCGCCCATCATGTCCGTGGAAAGCGAGGATCACGCGCTGCAAAACCCCGGTCCGCAATCGCTGCGCGAGGCGTGGGAACGCATCGTCATCCAGTTGACGCCGCGCTCGTCGCGCTTTCGACATGCGCTTCGCCTTGCCATCGCCCTGATGGTCGGCTACACCGTGCTCCATCTGGTTCACCCGTTGCACGGCTACTGGATCCTGCTGACGACCTTGCTGATCTGCCAGCCCAGTTACGGCGCGACCCGTCTGCGTATGCTGGAGCGGGTTGCGGGCACCCTCGTGGGCGTTGTGATTGGCTGGGCAACGCTGCGATTGTTGCCGACCGAGCCGTGGCAGTTGTCGCTGATCGTGCTGTCTGCCGTGGCGTTCTTCGCCGCGCGCCTGCGTCGTTACACGATGGCCACGGCTGCGATCACGCTGTTCGTGGTGCTGTGCTTCAATCAGGTTGGCAACGGCTACGAAGTGATGTGGCCGCGCTTGCTCGATACACTGATCGGCGCGGCCATCGCCGCGCTGTCGATCTACCTGATCCTGCCCGACTGGCAAGGCCGCCAGCTCGATCAGGTACTGGCCAACACGGTACGCACCGATGCGCACTACCTGCAGCAGGTTATTGCGCAATACATCCACGGCAAACGCGACGACCTTACCTATCGCATCGCGCGCCGCGACGCGCACAACGCCGATGCCGCCCTCAGCGGACTGCTCGCCAACATGCTTCGCGAGCCGGGCCGGCAGCGCCGCGGTAACGAGGATCTGCTGCGTTTTCTGACCATCGCGCACACGATGCTGGGTCACATTTCCGCGCTGGGCGCGCACCGCGAGACGATCGGCAATTCGCACGCGCGCGACACCGTAACGCTTGCCGGGAATCTGGCCGTCACCAAGCTTGAACACCTTGCCGACGCACTGGCGACCAACACCGCCACCTCGCAACCCGACGGCGAAGCGGAACAAAGCATGGCACCTCCCTCCGACGGCCTCGAAAATGAGGCGGCGAGGCTGATCCTTGGTCAGCTGGCGTTGATCCTGGCCCATCGTGATCGCCTGGTTGCCGTGGTCCACGACATCCGTGCAGGTTGATCAATACCCCATTCGAGTGGGTCTGTTCACATGCCACGCACCTTCTTGGAGCATTCTTCACGCACTAGACGAAAAGCTCGGATGCTCGGATAGTTACACCCATACAAACCCACAACTCCGAGGCGTCCAGCCTAGGTTCCTTCGGGAATACGGCTTGGCGTCCGTGGCCCTCGGGCCACCAGGGTGAACGCGGAAACGCTCTCGCCTCCCGGCTTTGGAAAGGAGCAAAAACCATGTCCCCGCTGGCTGATCGCTACGGCCGCCGGTTTCCTTATTTGCGACTGTCGGTGATCCCCGCGTGCAATTTTCGTTGCACGTATTGCCTTCCGCACGGGTATCACGCTGACGCGAATACGACCGCGCCGCTTTCGCTGGCCGAGATCACGCGCCTGCTGCGCGGCTTCACCGAGCTGGGCATGCACAAGCTGCGCATTACCGGCGGCGAACCCAGCGTACGCCACGATCTGACCGACATCCTGCGCACAGCGGCGGCCGTACCGGGCGTCACGAAAGTGGCGATGACCACCAACGGCACCCTGCTTACACGCCGGCTGCACGAATGGATCGACGCAGGGCTGAATGCCATCAACGTCAGCGTCGACAGCCTCGACCGCGCCGTCTTCGCGCGGGTCACCGGCCATGATCGCCTTGAGGACATCCTCCATGGCGTCGACATGGCGCTGGAGGCGGGCCTGCCGTCGGTCAAGCTCAACGCAGTGCTTCTGCGCGATGTGAACGACGACGAATTGCCTGGCTGGCTCGACTACCTGCGCGACCGCCGCGTCGGCGTGCGCTTCATCGAACTGATGCAGACTGGCGACAACCTGCCGTTCTTCCGCGATCACCACGTGCGCGCGGAAAAGCTCGAAACGCAACTGCTGGAATCGGGCTGGCAAGCGCTGCCTCGTGCGGCCGATGCGGGCCCTGCGCGCGAATACCTGCACCCGGATTACGCCGGCCGCTTCGGCATCATCGCGCCCTATGCGAAAGACTTCTGCGCCGGATGCAACCGCCTGCGCGTCACCGCCACAGGCGATCTGCGCCTGTGCCTGTTCGGCGAATTCGGCATTCCACTGCGCCCGCTGCTGCAGGCGGACGATCAGTTGGACGATCTGGTACGCGCCATCGGCGGGCAGATCGGTCGCAAGGAACAGGGTCACTTCCTGCACGAAGGCCGCACCGGCATCACTCCCCATCTCGCATCCACCGGAGGCTGACCCATGCACGAGCGCGAGGAACGCGCCCATTTCCATATGGCCGATGTACGCCATAAGCGCATCACTGCGCGTCGCGCCGTAGCCGTTGGCGAATTGAGCGCCGGCGCCGAAGCGTTTGCGCTGATCGTCGAACGTCGCCTGCCCAAGGGCGATGCCATGACCATGGCCGAAATCGCCGGCTTGCAAGGCGCGAAAAATGCCTCGCAACTGATGCCGTTGTGCCATCCGTTGCCGCTGGAATACATCGATGTACGTTGCGAACCGGTCAGCGAACGGCACGCCATTCGTGTCTATTGCGAAGTGGCGACCGTCGCGCGCACCGGCGTGGAAATGGAGGCGCTCGCCGGTGCCAGCGCCGCATTGCTGACCTTGTACGACTTGACCAAGCCGGTTGAGCCCGCATTGTCGTTTGGCGGCGTGCGGCTGCTGTTCAAGGAAGGCGGCAAGAAAGGACTGTGGCTGCACCCGGAAGGCATGACCGACGCCGAGCGTGCGCACTATCAGCCGCGCGCCATGGCCCGACTGGAAAGCGTCAAAGCCACGGTGATCACGCTCAGCGATCGCGCCAGCCAAGGCGAGTACACCGATACGGCAGGCCCCTTGCTGGTGGAACGCCTGCGCGAACTCGGTGCCGACGTCGATCCCGCCGAGCTGCATCCGGACGATCCCGAACCGCTCGCCGCCCGCCTCATCCAATTGACCGCCAGCGGCACGCATCTGATTCTCTGCACCGGCGGCACCGGGCTAGGCCCCCGCGATCGCACGCCCGAAGCATTGGCGATGGTCGCCGACCGGCATATCGATGGCATCGGCGAATTGTTCCGCAACCAGAGCAGCCAACATACGCAAATGGCGTGGCTGAGCCGTGCGGATGCGGTGCTGATCGGCACCACGCTGGTGATCGCCCTGCCGGGCAGCACGAAAGCCGTGGCGCAAGGCATGGACATTCTTGCGCCCGTCCTGGCGCATGCCTTGAACATGGCCGCAGGCGGAGGACATGCATGAGCCAGGATACGCTCGCCTACGACGAAGCCCTGCGCATCGTCCTCGCTGCCAGCACTCGTCTTCCCGCGCAGGATTGCGCAGTCGAGTCGTGTCTGGGGCGCGTGCTTGCGTCGGACATCGTCAGCGATGCTGCGTTGCCGCCATTCGACAATTCCGCGATGGATGGCTTTGCGCTCAATGGGAAGGACGACAAAGTGCTCGCCGGTACTGAGTTCGATGTCGAAGGCGAACAGGCTGCGGGCGATGGAGTAACGCATGCTGGCGGCGGCGCGTGGGAAATCATGACCGGTGCGCGCATGCCCGATGGCCTCGATCGCGTCATTCCCGTCGAACAAACCGAACGCTTGGCACCCGCAGCTCGCATACGCCTGCTTGCCGACGTCGAGCCTGGACAGAACGTGCGCACCGCTGGCTCGGATGTTCAACATGGCGAAACCGTACTGGCCGCAGGAAGCGCATTGGCACCGCAACACCTCATGCTGCTTGCCGCGCTGGGTGTCGCCACCGTGTCCGTTTCGGAACGCCCGCGCGTTGCCGTGCTCTGCACGGGACGCGAACTTGTCGACGATCCAAAGCAAGCGCTGGCTCCCGGGCAAATACGCAACTCCAATGGCCCCTTCCTCGCCGCGCGCCTCCCGCTGGCCGGCGCAGACGTGGTGCACGTCGAAACGGTAGGCGACGACGCCTTGGCATTCGAGGCCGCGCTGCGTCGTGCATGGGATGCCGGCGCCAAAGTGATCGTGTCGAGTGGTGCCGTATCGATGGGTCGCTACGATTTCGTGCCGCAGGCGCTGGAACGGATCGGCGCGAAAACACTTTTCCATAAAGTAGCCATTCGCCCAGGTAAACCGCTGCTTTTCGCGCGCCTGCCCGGCGATGCGCTGCTGTTTGGCTTGCCGGGCAATCCCATTGCCGTGGCGGTCGGCCTGCGTTTCTTCATCGAGCCTGCGTTGCGCGTCATGCTGGGACTGCCGGGCGAAGCGCCCCGACGTGTGCCGCTGTCCACACCTTTCAGCAAGAAACCGCGCCTGCGCTTTCATCTGAAATCGCGTTTGCACATCGACGCTCAAGGCCGTCTGGCGACCGAAATCCTTGGCGGCCAGGAGTCTTACCGCATCAAACCGCTGGCCGATGCCAACGCATGGACCGTCGTGCCCGCCGACATCGATGCGTTGCCTGCCGGCGCACTGGTCGATGTATACGGCCCCGGCCACCTTGAATTTCCATCGCCTTGCGAGAGCGCTGCATGAAGGTTCGCATCACATTGTTCGGTGCACTCCGCGACGCCGATTCGCGCGGTTACATCGAACTGGACATGCCCGAGCAAAGCACCATCGCCGCCCTGCGCGAAGCGCTGCAACATCACGTGCACGACCACGCGCCGCCCATCAGCGCCGGACTTGTCCAACGCTCGGCATTCGCCAGCGAACACGAGATTCTGCACAACCATCGCACCGTGCCCGAAGACGGCCAGATTGCGATCCTGCCACCGGTGAGTGGAGGCTGAGCGTGACCGACATCTACACCGCCGTCGTCGATATCAGCCACGGCCCGCTGGACCCCACCGCGGCGCTGGACTTCGTTTCCGATCCACGCTTCGGCGGCATTGCCACATTCATTGGCCGCGTGCGCCAGCACAATCTTGGGCGCGCTGTCACCGGCGTGAGCTACGACCTCTTCGAACCCTTGGCCTTGCGCATGTTCCAGGACATCGGCGAACGCGCACGCGCCGAAGTCGGCGGACCGCTCAAGCTTTACATCGCACACGCCAAGGGAGATCTGCGCATCGGCGACCTGGCGGTGGTGGTCGCCGCCGCCACGCCGCATCGCGACGAGGCGTTCCGCGCCTGTCGTCTAGCCATCGAAGCGGTCAAGCATGAAGCACCGATCTGGAAGAAGGAACATTACGTCGATGGAGACAGCGCGTGGAGCGAAGGCTGTTCGTTGTGCGAGGAACACCGGGAAGCCGAACGTCAGGCCGTGAAGCAACACGGGGACGCGCATGGACACGGTCACTGAGCCACTGCACAGCGTCGGCGTGGTACTCGCCGGCGGGCGTTCGTCCCGGATGGGGCGCGACAAGGCCATGCTGTCGTGGCACGGTCAACCCTTGATCGAGCATCAGATCGATCTGCTCAAGGCGGCGGGCGTGGATGTCGTGCATGTCAGTGGCGATCGTCCGGACTATGCAGGCATCGTCGATGTCGTATCGCATGCAGGGCCCGTCGGTGGCATTGCCGGTATCGCCGCCGTGGTGAACGACGCCGAATTGCTCATCATTCCGGTGGACATGCCGCGCCTGCAACCTTCGCTGCTGCGGCGGCTGCGAACGGAATCCGCTCCTTCCCGCTGCGCACACTTCAGCGGTCACGTGCTGCCGATGCGTCTGCGCCTGGATGCCACCTGTCGTGCCGTGCTGGCTACCTTGATGGCCGCGCAAGACGACCGCGCCCGTTCGTTGCGGGCATTGCAGGAACGTGTCGGCGTGAGCGCAATTCCTTTGCACGACGACGAAGCCGCACAGCTGATCGATTGCAACACCGAAGAGACCTGGCGCGAGGTATGCGAATGAGAGTGCAGCTGGAAGCTCAGACTTTGCGGCTTCGCGTCGACGAAGCCGAACTCGCGCAGCTACTGTCCGGATCGGTGACCGAAAACCGCACCCAGCTGCCCGATGGGCGCACCGAGATCCAGCAACTTCAACTCGCGGCCAGCCCCCATTGGCAACGCAACGACGCAACATGGCTTATCGGCCTGCCCGAATGGGAGGTTCGCGCACTCAGCGAACGCCTGCCCTCGCGCGAAGGCTTGCAGTTCGATTTGCCGACACCGTCTGGTGGAACCTTGCAGGTATTGTTCGACGTCGATGTCCGCGACAGTACGCGCCGGCGCATGCACAAATCTTCCGAAGGAGATGCATCATGAGCTGGATGAGACGCGCTGCGATACTGATGGCGCTTGCATGGTTTACCGTCGGCGCAGCAGCGATGGCCCAGGACGCCAAGGTTCTGCGCGTGGCTTATGCCGGCTCGATGGGCGTATTGATGGACGGCGCCGCGGGCCCTGCTTTTGCGCATGACCACAACGCCAACTACCAGGGCATCGGCCAGGGATCGTATGCGTTGGCACACTTGCTCGCTGCGCATCAATTGCAGGCAGACGTCTTCGTCACCATCACGCCCGGTCCCATGCAGGTGCTGAAACAGGCGGGACTGGTGACTGAGGCAGTACCCGTTGCGAGTACGCAGATGGTCGTCACCTACAGTCCCCGCAGCCGCTTTGCCGCCGACTTCGCTGCCGCCGCCAGCGGCAAGAAGAACTGGTATGACGTCTTGAGCGAGCCGGGGCTACGACTTGGCCGCACCGATCCCGCCATCGATCCGCAAGGCGCCAACGTGCTTTTGACCTTGCAATTGGCCGCGGATTACTACCATCGCCCGGATCTGCTGAAGACCGTCGCCGGTGCGCCGCAAAACGCTTCCCAGATCTTTACCGAACCGTCCTTGTTGTCTCGGCTGGAAGCCGGCCAGATCGATGCCACTGTCGGTTATCTCAGCGCCGCGCAATCGCATCATCTACCTACCATAGCCTTGCCCGACGAAATCAATCTCGGCGATCCGTCGATGCAAAAGGCATGGTACGACCGTGCTTCGGTAACGCTGGACAACGGCAAGGCCCTGCACGTGCAGCCGCTGGTGTTCTACGCGGCACCGCTCGGCAATGCCCTGCAGCCGGAGTTGGCGCGCGAATTCGTGGCGTTCCTGCAGAGTGCGCAGGGACAGGCGATGTTCCGCGACCACGGCTACAGTCCGCCGCGCGGAAACAGCCTGTGACCGATACGCATCGATACCAGGCGCAACCATGAGCGCGACGACCTACCGCGCACGCGTGCCTGCCTTGCTGAGCGCGTTCACGCTGCTGCTGCTTGCGACACCGTTCGTTGGATTGGCCGTAGTCACCCACTGGCGCAGCTTCGGCTTTGCCGAGGGTGACGGCGGGGCCATTGCCGTATCGCTCGGCTACAGCATGCTTGCGCTGGTGCTGATCATCGCGCTCGGCACACCGCTCGCCTGGTGGCTGGCGCGTTACAGCATCCGTGGCAAATGGCTGATCGACAGCTTGCTGTTGCTGGCGTTGCTGACGCCACCGCTGGCCATGGGTCTATTGCTCGCGTCGATGTACGGCCCCTACGGCCCCGCCGGCAGCATGCTGGAACATGCGGGACTCGTTTTGACCAACTCGGCGCCTGCCTTTGTCATGGCCCAGTTCTACGCCGCGCTGCCCTACTACGTGATCGCCGCGCGTGCCGCGTTCGAAGGCGTGCCGCGCGAACTCGAGCAAATCGCGTTGACGTTGGGCCATTCGCCGTGGCGCAGTTTTGTTCACGTGAGTCTCCCGCTTGCGCGGCTCGGGCTTGCCGCCGCCATCGCCCTGGCATGGGTGCGCGCGTTGGGAGAATTCGGCGTGGTGCTTATCGTGGCTTATTACCCGCAAGGCATTCCGGTGAAGCTGTGGGTGAACTTGCAGAACATCGGCCTCGACGCGGTGTATCCGCTGTTATGGGTATTCTTCCTGGTGGCGATGCCTTTGCCGCTGATCCTCGGCCTTTCCGCACGTCGCCGGCACCTGATCTGATGCGTATCGACTACGCCATTCGTCATCCCATCACGCTCGAGGCGCAATTCGAGGTGGAAGGATTCACGGTACTGCTCGGCGCGAGCGGCGAAGGCAAGTCGTTGCTGTTGCGCGCCATTGCCGGACTGGTGGCCGCGCGAGGCGAACCTTTCGGCGGCATGGCCGCGCAGGATCGCGCCGTGGGTTATCTGCCGCAAGGGTATGCGCTGTTTCCGCATCTCAATGCATGGCAGAACGTGGCGTTCGCACTGAAAGGTCCACAACGACGCGACCAGGCGATGTCATTGCTTGAGCGCGTGCACATGGCCGACTTCGCCGAACGCTTTCCCGCGACCTTGTCGGGCGGCCAACAGCAACGCGTTGCGTTGGCCCGCGCGTTGGCGAGGAAACCGCAGCTGCTGTTGCTGGACGAACCCACCTCCGCACTCGATCCGGTCACGCGCGACGACGTCATTGCCGAATTGATCACCGAGGTTCACGACTTCGGCATTCCGGCATTGGCTGTCAGCCACGATCCGCACCTGGCGGCGGTAGCCGATCGACTAGTGCTGATGCACGGCCGTCGCATTATCCAGATCGGTACGTCTGAAACTGTCTACGGGAATCCGACCAGTGGTGCGGCAGCGCGATTGCTTGGATATCGCAACGTGCATCGCGGATATGTCGAAGGTACGACGAGTGCACCACGATTGGCATGGCCAGACGGCGGCGTTTCGTTTCCGATCGATGATCAGGCCGTGATAGGCACATACGTCGACTGGATGATCGACCCGGCAGCGATTTGTCTAATCGATGCGCATGATGCGTTACCGAATGCCATCCCCGCTTCGGTCGAAGTTCGCCACGTCGATCGTCGCATCACACAGCTTGGGCTTCGCTGTGGGCAGGGTCGATTGTGGGTCGCCATACCTGACGGGATGCAGGTACCCAAATCGCCTGCTGTGCATCTGCCGCCCAGGGCGATTCGTTGCTGGGCACATGATCCAAGCCGTCATCCCAGCGAAACTCCGCTGCTGCCCGGGGAAAAGTTGCCGATAAGATGAAAACGCTGCTCGAAGAACATCTGGAACGCATTATTCATATACCGATAGGAACAGACTCAGACGACCTCCAAGCCTGCTGGCATGCGCCCGCTATCTCAGCCGCCCATTCGGATGTAGATGTTGCTGTCCTCTTCCTGCAGCAGATCCGCGACCCGCTGATGCTCGGCGAGCAAGGGATCGATCTGGCTTGCGGTCGATTCGGCCACTGTCGTTGCGACGGCGTCACCCAGGATCAAGGCCGCGTGCTGCAGCGCCTGCGCAAACATCCGCAACGCGATGGCTTCCAGATACACCGCATCGGAACCGTGTTTGGTGTTGCGCAACTCGTGCGCCGCCTTTCGTTCGGGTTCCGAGCTGCGTTGTTCGCATTCCATGGTGTTGAGCACTTCTTGCGCCAGCGCCTGCTCGTGGTTGGCGGCTCCGAGTAGCGCCGGATGCACCCACTCGCCCCAGCCGATGGCATCTGCCCGTTCGCACAGGCTTGGCCAACGGGGCGCATTGGCGTACCACGGTTGTGCACGGCTAAAGGCGGTCAGGTGTTGACCATACTGCTGGGCCAGGACTACCTGATCCGCCGGGGCCACAGCGCGCCAGGCGTCCGCCCGCGCGCGCCGCTCATCCAGATGATGCCGAAGTCCGCCCGACAGACGGTCGGCTTCGGGATCACTTAGCACATACAACACATTGATCGCGTGCGTGATGCCGCTGCGTGCGAGCGTTTGCGTAGTCAGGTAACGCTGCTGCTCCAGCTCGCACATCGCTGCCGCATGGACTTCGGCGAGCGTGTCCAGCCCCAGCATCACGTACCAATGGACACCCATGCGACCAAGCTGCCGATTTTCCTGAAGCTGGCTCGCGCTGTGCGTCATCTCCGCTTGGCAGGTACGTAGGAGGGGTATCTGTTGCATCAGCGTCTGATAATGCATGGTGTGCATGTGCAGTAACGCTACGCGGCGGTTGCTTGGGTTCATGGAACGTCCTTGTTCTCGTATTCAACGGTGAGTGAAGAATTTATCGACGGCCATGGCCACCGGGCCCGCCCATCGTCGGTCCGCTCTGTTGCTGGGCCATCTGCGCATCGAATTGCACTTGCTGTGCGTGCTGCATGTCGTAATGCTGCATTTGTTGGATTGCCTGCTGCGGCGTTGGCAACGGCTGCTTCAGATCGACTTCTGCCATCACCCCGAGCGGTAGCGTTGCGGCGAAGGTGATGGTCTTGGCGGTTCCGTTGAGGTATATCCCTTCCAGCTTGTCCGCCGTGATCCGTTTCATATGGCAGGCGGCCGTGAACTGCACCAGCCGTTCTTCCGAGGCGTCGGGGATACGCCGCTTGAGCGTGGCATACAAGGCGTGATCGGGGTTGAGGGCATGGCGCGGATCGTCAAGTCCTGGCTCCGAAGCGGCTTGCATGGCTGGGAAGGTGAACGGGCTATGCTCTTGGAGCCTAGCGACGTCCGCCTGCAATGAGCGCTGCGTGGCGGGGCCATCCACGCCGTTAGCGCGCACGCCGTGGTCGCGCTGGAAGGCTCGCACCGCCGCTTTCGTGGCGGAGCCGAATTGGCCGTCCGGGCTGGCATTCAAATAACCCAGTTCGTTGAGCTGGGTTTGCAAAGTGTTTACGGCTTCGCCGTGTAAGCCCAACCTGAGAGAAGCTTTATGGTGTTGCACACGCCCTGAGTGAAACGCCACTGGGATGGAGGCAAGATCTACCGCCCCTTTGGACAAGTTCGCCATGACTTCATGGGTGAGAACTTTTTCCCACTCAACTGCAAGTTCTTTGCGAGCAACGAGGCCCGTATACCCGTTATTGACGATACGCGTTGCCTCAGTAACCTCTTCAGGAGCAACTCTATGCACATACTGATTCCAAAACCAAATTGCCAACTTTCCAGCATATTCTGGCTGAGCAGCTAAGTCTGGGTTATTTACCAGATCTTCTCCGATAGCTTTCCCGGCTGCTGCATAGTTTTCCTTACCAGTTAATTGAATGTATCCTCGCCCACGATATTTGTAGCCATCACCAGGCTCATTGTTGCCCATACGACCTCCATACATCAGGTCGCCGAGTTGCTCCGGTTTTCCATGCAAAGCATCTAAACGAGCAGCATCTAATTTAGTTTCATCATGATGCGCCGAACGCACCGTGATCTGAGCATTACCGTGCGTGTACTTAAAACTCTCCTCTAGCCTGACTAATCCTTGCGACTCGTAGGTTGTCTGTGCCATGAAGTTTGCCAATTCCTTGGGAGACGTAATCCCATATGAGTAAGCATCTAACAGAAGCTTTTCTTCGCGCCCTTCAATCATGATCGAAATCCCTTCATTTAACCTAGAAACGTGACCTATTGGATTGCGCTAGCTTTATGGTGAGCTAACAAGAGAGAACTTGTTAAGACATGTATGCTTCATCAGTTTTTCTTTTGGGATAAGCACTGGCGACGTTGCACCATAAGGCGCTCCCGCTTGCGCATCTTCCGGGTCCTTATAAACGCCTTGCTTATACTGCGACTCACAATCACCATACTTGTTGCATACTTCCATCTTTGTACAAATGACCACGCCTGATTTTTCGTAAATGTAATATGTAGCCTCAGAGTAAGGCGGCCTTGGATAACGCTCCGTGCGCAAAAAAATGTCCTTCGACGCACGCAATTCGTTTAACTGAGAGGTGGGATTTGAATTTTCCGAATTATTCGCAATGCAATTACACGAAATAAAACACATTGCAACCAAACATAAGATATTAGCTTTAGCCATAAATTCCGCTCTCATCACCAAGAATGCAATTATCAAAATTGCACAACGCTAGATATTTTGAATGACATCGCCCGCAAAGCTGAGCTGATAAGCCACATCCTTGCCTTCCGAACTGACACCGACACTGTAGTAGGCAATGGCACGCAGTTCGTCGTCCGTTAAATTTGCCATGGATCAATCCTCCTTGCAGGATAGCTTGGGGTCGGTGGGTAGATTCAGTGCTTTGGCCAAATAGCCAGTCGCATCGTCGATAGATTTCCCCTTGGCTTGATCGATGACCGCTTGCACCGCGCTTTCATCGACGACGCGAAGTGCGGGTGCCGAGCCTACTGGGGATAGATCGGACTTGCGCAAGCGGAAGACATAGCAGCCTTCGGTGACCAGAAACGTGCCATCGTCAAGATCAAGCGCGGTATCGACTAGCGAATCTAAGTTACCGCTATGGCAACCAGTTGGCACTGCTGCAATGCGATAAATCGGAAACTTGCTCCACCGATTGTCGGCAGCCTGATAACAAGTGATTACGGCCCCCAAAGTGACGTCACACGAGTTATTTGTCCCTTCGAAGCGGAGTGCCCGCCTGCCAAAAACCACATCGTTCAAGTCGCCAGCGACCGGTCCTGTGAAATGGAAACCTTCATCGGTGGCAGTGTGAAATTTCCCCTTGGCATCCGTGAACGCGAAGTCTTGCTCACCATCGGGGGAAAACTTCACCTTGACTCGCATGCATTCCCCGCTGAAGAAATCCAGCGCTTGCACATAATCACCGTTAACAAGCTCCAATACCCATATGCGCCATGTGCCGTGATCGTTTTCCACGAACATGTTGGAGCCATTCGGAAACTCCCGCTGCGCGATGCCATTGCCGGGCCACACCGGCTTGGGTCTGGCTTCGTTGCTCACTGACTGCGCTGCACCAGTGCCGCCAACGATCAGAGCAAGTCCCAGCCCTACCGCAAGAAAGCCGATGCGACTCATCAAACGGCGAATGTTGTTTTTGTCGTATTTCACGATGGGTTACCCCTGCGGGTTCAAAAATGCGTGATGGGACAGCCGTACCCGGCGTGTGATGCACTCCGAAGATTGATCGAAGCCATTTCGATTTATGTCGCGTGGCGTCCCTTCAGCAATGCGAGCATTTCTTCATCCTTCGCCCGCACCGCGTCTTCTTTCATTACGTCTGCCTTTTTCACTTGCAACGCCAATGGCTTCACCTCCACCGGCGGTCGAATGCGCTTCTTGAAGTAAGGGCTCTTGAAATGCCAGTTCTTCTTGCTGCGGATCGGCGGGCAGCCTTCGTAGAAGATGATCTGATCGTCGTTCGGAAGCTCCTTCAGTTCCTGCGGCAGCATCAGGGCGCGGCGTTCTTCGGTGTAGCTGTAGGAGGTGCCGCCCTGGCCGGTGCTGCGGTTGCGACGGCGCACGGTGGTGTCGCCCATGGCTCTTGAATAGTCTTCCGCGTCCTGCTGCTCGCGCGGGGTGAACACGATGCTGGCAGCGTGGTTGGTCGTGTAGGTCTGCGCCGCGTCCGGCCCGTAGGTGGAGCGCAGCTGCGAATTGCTCTGGATGATGGTCAGGATGCGTATCCAATAACCGGCGATGATCGAGATACGCTCGGATAGTGCACGTACGGCCCCCATGGCCGTGAATTCGTCCAGCACCAGTAGCAGTTGGTGTTGGATGGATTTGTCTTCTTGCGGTGTCACCGTCAGGTTCTGGCCGACGACGGTGGAGAAGAAGATGTTCAAGAGCTTGCTCGACTCGCCCAGTTTGGCCGGGGGAATCACCACAAAGATGGTGGTCGGTCGCCTGCGCAGGGTGGCTACGTCGAAGTCGCTGGCGTTAGTGGCGGCGGCCAGGATAGGACTGATGAACTGTTGCAGCGGCTCCTGCATGGTGGCGATGACGGAGGAGAAGGTTTCTCCCGCCAATCCGACCAGGCTAGAGAGTGGAGTGCGCGTTTGCTCGCTGAGGAAACTTGCATCGCGCAGCCACTGTTTGATTTGCTCTTTGAGATCGCCACCTTGGCCATCGCCGCAGGAAAGCCGATAGATGCGCTCGAAGCTGGGGAAGCTGGGATCGATGTTGGGGTTGCGCGAAGGGTATGCCGTCGATGCCCCATCCGGGCCGGCGCTAGACGCGTCGAGATGAAGCAGGTTGTCCCAATGCTCGTACATCAACGACGCAAATCCCAAGAACGCGGTGCGGGACTGGGCGATCCAGAACGGGTCTTTATTGGGATCATCCGGGTAAAGGATGGCGCCGATGGTCTGGATTTCGCCGATTCGCACGCGCGGGTCGCGCGACACGCACAAGAGTGGGTTGAAGCGATGCGTGCAGCCATCTTCGGCGTAAGGGGCGAACTTGTAAGTGGCCTGACCCTGCTCCGCGCGTTGGCTGCTCGCCGCTTGGTACAACTCGCCCTTCATATCCATCACGACCATGGAGTGTTGGTAGGTGAGCGACACGGGCATGGCAATGCTGGACGTTTTCCCACTGCGCGTAGGGGCGGTCACGATGGTGTGTTGCAGTCCGTTTAGATAGATGTACTCACGCCCGAACTTGCCGATGATCACACTCTCGGGGGTTTTCCTCAGCAACCCCGCCTTGACCAGATCGGCGCGGGTGGCGAAGCGGGCATTGCCATGCAGCGACCGTTGACGGGGTTTGAACAGGGCATACAACACGGCGAAATAACCCACCCATGGCAGACCAAAACCAACGTAGCCGGCAAGTTTGATTTTGCCGGCGTACGGGGCGTAGTCCGGCATTGCCATGACTTTGACGTAGCTCCAGTAGGTATCCCATGCCAGCGGGACATGACGGAGCCCGAACAGCCATAGCAAGAGAAAGCCAGAGAGATACAACCCGGCCGATGCGGTGAGCAGCAACAGCGTTGTTGCGAACAGTCCTTTGGCCTTGTTCATTGACGATCTCCATTGAAGCGTTGACGCTTCGATGGATTGTCATGAAGGGGGACTGAGTTTGAATGCCGTCAAATGCCGAATTGCTTGATCGCCAAGCCCCAAGACTGCGTATGCTTTTGCTTACATGGTGGCGTAGCAGGAAAGGATGGAGTCTTTGAAGAAATCGTCGTCCCGCTTGGGGCGCTTTGCAATAGCGACGAGCAGTTACTCACTATTCGCCGCGGTAACCTGGTTATCCAGCTCCGCCAGCTTCTGCACGCCCATCCGGGTCAACGGCTCGAGTCCCTCGCCGCCGCCAGCCAAATGCGCCACGATCTGCTTGCGCATCCCAGGTTCCCAGAATTTCTTCAGGTGATCCGCAATGGCCGCGGCACCTGCCGCCTGGTCTGGATCGGCCGCAAAATAGTGGCTGATGTCGTTGGCCATGGTGACGAGGCGTTCGATGTTCATGCGCTGGCTCCGGCAGCACGCAGCAATCGCTGCGGATGAGTGTAGACCACGTAACTGCCCGGCCGTGCAAAACCCACGAGAGTAAGGTTGGTGCTTTCGGCCAGATGAATGGCCAGCGCTGTCGGTGCGGAAATGGCGGCCATCAGCGTGATGCCCGCGCTGGCGGCCTTGGTCACCATTTCATAACTGGCGCGACTGGTCACCACCAGAAATCCCGACTCGGGATCGATGCGCGCCTTGACCATCGCGCCAATCAGCTTATCCAGCGCATTGTGGCGGCCGACGTCCTCGCGCACCATGACGATATCGCCGTGGGTATCGACCCAAGCCGCCGCATGCACCGAGCCCGTGGCCGCATTCACGGGCTGCGCGTCGTGCAGCGATTCGAGCGCCTTTTCCAGCGCCACGGCATCCACGATGGGTCCGCGGCCTACAGGCGAGGGATGGCGCACCGCGTCTTCCAGCATGCGCGCACCACACAACCCGCAACCGCTGCGACCAGGCAGGAGGCGCTCGCCGCCGGAGCCAGCACGATCCTCGACCGCTGTCGATGCAACATGCATCGCAAGCTCGACACCTTCGAGACGGGGCTGAACGTCGATCGACTCCAATTCATCCGGCGTGGCGATCAAGCCTTCGCTGAGCGAAAAACCCAGCGCGAAATCTTCAAGATCCAACGGCGTCACCATCATCACGGCAAACGGTACGTCGTTGTAGATCATCGCCACCGGGATTTCCTCGGTGATCGCATCGTCGAGCTGCTGGTGCTCGCCATGACGATAGCGATCCACGCGACGCGTCACGTACCCGCGGCCGACCGATGTTTCAGGGCGCTTCGGCAGCATCCAGCAGGGCCTGCTGTTCGTTGGAGAATGCCTGGTAGCGCTTCTGCCATTCCGAGGGTTGGTCGACGCGCGTGACCTGCACGGCCGTCACCTTGTACTCGGGACAATTCGTCGCCCAATCCGAGTTTTCCGTGGTGATGACGTTGGCGCCAGAACCGGGGAAGTGGAAGGTGGTGTAGACCACGCCCGGCTGCATACGCTCGGAAATGCGTGCACGCAGCACAGTTTGGCCTGCCCGGCTTTCCACGCCGACCCAATCGTCCTCCTTGATGCCGCGCTCTTCCGCATCGTGCGGATGGATTTCTAACCGATCTTCGTCGTGCCACATGACATTTGCCGTGCGACGCGTCTGCGCGCCCACGTTGTACTGGCTGAGAATGCGGCCCGTCGTGAGGATCAGCGGATGCCTGGCGTTGACCTTCTCCGTCGTCGGTACGTACTCGGTCAGCATGAAACGTCCCTTGCCGCGCACGAATTCGTTGACGTGCATCACCGGCGTGCCTTCGGGATGGTCTTCGTTGCAAGGCCACTGGATGGAGCCAAGCGTGTCGATCTTGTCGAAGCTCACCCCATGGAAGGTCGGTGTCAGGCGCGCGATCTCGTCCATGATCTCGGACGGATGCGAATAGTGCATCGGATATCCCATGGCGTTGGCCAGCAGCTGCGTCGCTTCCCAGTCGGCGTAGCGCGCCTTCGGCTCCATCACCTTGCGCACGCGCGAAATGCGCCGCTCGGCGTTGACGAACGTGCCGTCTTTTTCCAGGAACGAACTCCCGGGCAGGAACACATGTGCGTACTTGGCCGTCTCGTTGAGGAAAAGATCCTGCACCACCACGCATTCCATGGCCTGCAGGGCCGCAGTCACATGCTGCGTATTCGGATCGGATTGCGCGATGTCCTCGCCCTCGATGTACAACCCCTTGAAGCTGCCGTCGATGGCGGCTTCGAACATGTTGGGAATGCGCAGCCCCGGTTCGTCATGCAGATGCACGCCCCAATCGGCTTCGAACGAGCCTCGCACGACCGGATCGCTGACGTGGCGATAACCGGTGAACTCATGCGGGAACGAACCCATGTCGCACGAGCCCTGCACATTGTTCTGACCGCGCAGCGGATTCACGCCCACGCCTTCGCGGCCGATATTGCCGGTCGCCATCGCAAGGTTGGCGATGCCCATCACGGCGGTCGAACCCTGCGAATGCTCGGTGACACCAAGGCCGTAATAGATCGCCGCATTGCCGCCGGTGGCGTACAGACGCGCAGCGCTTCGAACCATGGCGGCAGGCACGCCCGTCTCCGCTTCCATCGCTTCCGGGCTGTACTTGTCCTGCGACACGAAGGTGCGCCACTTTGCGAATGCCTCAGGCTCGCAACGCGCCGCCACAAACGCTTCATCCACCAGACCCTCGGTGACGATGACGTGGGCCAGCGTATTGAGAAGAGCAACGTTGGTACCGGGCTTGAGCTTGAGGTGGTAGTCCGCCTTGATGTGCGGCGTGCGCACCAGATCGATGCGGCGCGGATCGGCCACGATCAGCTTGGCACCCGCACGCAGGCGGCGCTTCATCTGCGAACCAAACACCGGATGCGCGTCCGTGGGATTGGCACCGATGACCAGCACTACGTCCGTCTGCTCGATGGAGTCGAAATCCTGCGTGCCGGCGGACTCGCCCATCGTGGATTTCAGGCCATAGCCGGTAGGCGAATGGCAGACGCGCGCGCAGGTGTCGACATTGTTGTTGCCGAAGCCGGCGCGAACCAGTTTCTGCACGAGATAGGTTTCTTCGTTCGTGCAACGTGAAGACGTAATACCGCCGATCGAGAATTTGCCGTAGGTGGCCTGCAGCCGCTTGAACTCGCTGGCAGCATACGCAATCGCTTCCTCCCAGCTGACGATGCGCCACGGATCGCTGATCTTCTTGCGGATCATCGGCGTGTTGATGCGATCAGGATGCGTGGCGTAGCCGATGGCGAATCGTCCCTTCACGCAGGAGTGACCGTGATTGGCATGGCCGTCCTTGTTCGGGACCATACGCACGATTTCCTCGCCTTTCATCTCGGCGCGGAAGCTGCAGCCGACGCCGCAGTAAGCGCACGTGGTGACCACACTGTGCTCGGCCTGGCCACGATCGATCAGGGATTTCTCCGACAGCGTGGCCGTCGGGCAGGCTTGCACGCAGGCGCCGCAGGACACGCATTCGGAGTCCAGGAAACGGTTGTTCTGGCTGGCTGCAACCTTGGATTCGAAGCCACGACCTTGAATGGTCAACGCAAACGTACCCTGCACTTCATCGCAGGCACGCACGCAACGCGAGCAGACGATGCACTTGGAAGGATCGAAGCTGAAGTACGGATTCGATTCGTCCTTGGCCACGAAATGCGGATTGGTGTCGCCCTGCTTCGTCTTCGCGAAGACGTGATTGGCGCCGTCGTAGCCATAGCGCACTTCGCGCAAGCCGACCACGCCGGCCATGTCCTGCAACTCGCAATGTCCGTTCGCCGGACACGTGAGGCAATCGAGCGGGTGATCGGAGATATACAGCTCCATCACGCCGCGGCGGATGTCCGCCAGCTTCGGCGTCTGCGTGCTGACCTTCATGCCTTCGACGACCGGCGTGGTGCACGAGGCGGGATATCCTTTGCGGTTCTCGATTTCCACCAGGCACAGGCGACAGGAGCCGAAGGCTTCGAGCATGTCGGTTGCGCAAAGCTTGGGAATGTTGATCCCGGCCTGCGCAGCGGCGCGCATCACGGAGGTCCCTTCCGGCACGGTGATGCTGCGGCCATCGATGCTCAGCGTGACCTGCACGTCGGATTTGACAGCGGGTGTACCGCGATCGATTTCGACGATGGACAACATGATGGACTACCTCCTCAAAGATACGTAGCCCCTCTCCCCTTCGGGGAGAGGGGTTGGGGTGAGGGGCCAAGGCTTGCCGGGAACATCAACAAAACTGTTCTTCGCACCCGCAACCTTGTCGCAAGATTGCCCCCTCACCCTACCCTCTCCCCAAGGGGAGAGGGTTCAAAATCTTTTCAAAATCTTCGGAAAAATGATCCAGCGCACTCAGCACCGGAAACGGCGCCATGCCGCCCAACGCGCAGAGCGAACCGGCCAGCATGGTTTGGCACAGGTCGCGCAGCAGCACTTCGTCACGCTCGCGTTCGGCGGTGCTTCCGGCAAGCATGCGGTCGATGACTTCGACGCCACGCGTCGAACCGATCCGGCACGGCGTGCATTTGCCACAGGATTCGATCGCGCAGAATTCCATCGCGAAACGCGCTTGCGCGGCCATGTCGACCGTGTCGTCGAACACCACCACGCCGCCGTGCCCCACCATGCCGCTGATGGCGGCGAAGGCTTCGTAATCTATCGGCGTATCCAACTGCGACACCGGAATATAGGCACCCAGCGGCCCGCCCACCTGTACGGCGCGTACCGGACGCCCGCTTGCGGTGCCGCCGCCGTAATCCTCGATCAATTCGCGCAGCGTCAACCCGAAAGCGCGTTCGACCAGACCGGGTCGTTTGACGTTGCCTGCCAATTGCAGCGGCAGCGTGCCGCGCGAACGTCCGGAACCGAAGTCGCGATAAAACGCCGCGCCACGGTCCAGGATGATGGGCACACTGGCCAGTGTGACGACGTTGTTGATGACCGTGGGTTTGCCAAACAAGCCCTGGATCGCGGGCAACGGCGGCTTGAAGCGCACCTGCCCGCGCTTGCCTTCCAGACTTTCCAGCAACGAGGTTTCCTCGCCGCAGATGTAAGCGCCCGCTGCCATGCGCACTTCCAGATGGAAAGCCTTGCCGCTGCCGCAAACGTTGTCGCCGAGATAACCGGCGGTCTTGGCTGCATCGATTGCCGCTACGAGCGCACGCTGCGCATGCGGATATTCGATGCGCAGATAGATGTAGCCCTGCGTGGCACCGACGGCCAACCCGGCGATGGTCATGCCTTCGATCAGCACGAACGGATCGCCTTCCATGATCATGCGATCGGCGAAGGTACCCGAATCGCCTTCGTCGGCGTTGCACACGATGTATTTTTGATCGGCACCGGCGTCGAGGCATGTCTTCCACTTGATGCCGGCGGGAAACGCCGCACCGCCGCGGCCGCGCAATCCGGAATCCGTCACCGCCTGCACGAGGGCGGACGGCGCCATCTTCAGCGCCGCCGCAAGTCCGCGATAGCCGCCATGCGCACGGTAATCCTCAAGGCTTCGCGGATCGACGATACCTACACGTGCAAAAGTGAGACGCTGCTGGCTCTTCAGCCATGCAATCTCTTCGGTGGGACCCAAGGCCAGGACGTCTTCGCCACCGTGCAGGAAGTCCGCATCGAACAGACCGGAAACATCGCCAGCCTGCACAGGCCCGTATGCCACGCGACCTTTGGCGGTTTCCACCTCCACCATCGGTTCCAGCCAATACAGGCCACGCGATCCGTTGCGCACGATACGCACATCGATACCGCGCGAGGCGGCTTCAGCGGCGATCACCGTCGCCACCGACTCCGCGCCCAGCGACAACGCGCTGGCGTCGCGCGGCACGTATACCGTCACGCTCATGTCGCCTCCGAATGCAGCCAGACGTCGAAACTTTCGGGCGTCACTCGGCCCTTCAACTCGTCATCGATCATCATCGCGGGCGAACACGCGCAATTGCCAAGGCAGTAAACCGGTTCGAGCGTCCACGCACCGTCTTTGGTGGTTTCGTGAAAGTCCACGCCCAGCCGTTGCTTGATGTGCTGCTCCAGCTTCGCGGCGCCCATCGACTGACAGGACTCGGCACGACACAGATAAATGATCCGCTTGCCCGCCGGCCGCGTGCGAAAGAAGTGATAGAACGTGACGACACCATGTACGTCGGCACGCGACAGATTCATTTCGCGCGCGATGAGCGGGATCGCATCTTCCGGCACATAACCCAATGCAGCCTGGATGCCGTGCAGCACGGGTAGCAGCGCACCCGGCTGATCCTTCAGCCGGGTGGTTACGTCGAGTACCGCATCGCGGATGTGCTCGTCGATCTGCGGCAGCGACGTAACGTTCTTCACCGATTTCATGCGATCTACCTCAGAACAATGCGGCCGCTTTGCTGAGGGCGATCCATACGCCGATCAGGAAAGGAATGCCTACCAGCGCCCAGGCGATGATGCCTACCACGCCGAAACCTCCACGCGCTGCCTCGTTGGCCGTTGCCGTGACCTGCGGCGCTTCATGCTGTAGCGAACGTTCGCGCGCGAGTTCCTCAGGTGTCATATGGTGCGCCTCCTTGACCGGCTTGACCAGCAAGTTGGCAATCAGGCCGATGAGCAGCAATCCCGCCAGGATGTACAGCGTGCGGTCGTAAACGAGATTCTTTGCGACGCCCGCATCCAATTGCGCCTGACGTACCGCCGCGATCAGGAACGGACCCACGATGCCCGCCACGGACCAAGCGGTGAGCAGACGTCCATGAATGGCACCGACCATTTGTGTACCGAAAATGTCCGCCAGGTAAGCAGGCACGGTGGAGAAGCCACCGCCGTACATCGAAATGATCACGCACACGGCAATCACGAACAGCGCGGCCTGCCCGGCGTGTCCCAGCGTCGGCAGGCTGCAATACAACGCAATGCCGAGCACGAAGAACACCAGATAGGTGAGCTTGCGTCCGATGAAGTCCGACGTGGAGGCCCAGAAGATGCGGCCGAGGCTGTTGAACAGGCTGATCAAGCCGACCAGACCGGCGGCGGACGCCGCAATCGCAGCTTTTTGCACAGCGGTCAGCGTGGCGGCACCGCCGAGGCCGAGCAGGCGACCGCCGAAGACTTCCTGGAACATCGGACTGGCCATCGCAAGCACACCGATGCCGGCCGTCACGTTCATGCACAGCACGATCCAGAGCATCCAAAACTGCGGTGTTTTCCACGCGCGATTCAAATGCACGTGCTTAGTGGTGATCAAAGGATTGGTGGTTGCCGACGGCGTCCAGCCAGCCGGTTTCCAGCCGCTCGGCGGCACCCGGAAGCCGAACGCGCCTGCCGACATGGCAATGACATAGAGAGCCCCCATCACCATCAAGGTACTCGCCACACCCGCTACATCGCCGCGCGCGAAATGCGCCATCAAAACCACTGCAATCGGTGCACCGATCATCGCACCGCCACCAAAACCCATGATCGCGAAACCGGTCGCAAGACCACGACGATCGGGAAACCATTTGATCAAGGTGGATACCGGTGTGATGTAACCGATCCCAAGACCGATGCCACCCAGCACACCGCAACCTAGGAAGACCAACCACAACTGATGCATCGACACGCCGATACCGCCGATCACCAGTCCACCGCCCCAGCACAACGCCGCTATAAACCCGGCTTTACGAGGCCCTGCGTGCTCCAGCCATCCACCCCAGATCGCGGCTGAAATGCCGAGCATGGCGATAAATGTTTCAAAAATGTGCGTCACGGCCGGCACGGTCCAGTTGCACGAGGTGGCAGACAGCTGACTGAAGAATCCCAGACTCTCGCAACTTGGCGCGCCAGGTATCAGCTTGCTCATCGGCAGCCAGAACACGGAGAAACCGTAGGCCATGCCGATGCACAAATGGATGGCCAAAGCCGCAGGCGGCACCAGCCAGCGATTGAAGCGCGGTCCTGCAATGGTGCGTTCCCTTGCCAACAATCCCGGCGCCGCTCCCCCGGACGCCGATACAGCTTCAGGCACGACAGTCATGTTCGTCTCCGTAAAAAGGTCGGAACTGCTGATGCATCGCATGGGCGACGCGCATGACTTTAACTGAAGCGTTGCGGCAACGCTTGCGGCTCAACCGGCACCTTTACCGCTGCGCAACATGTCACATTCGTACGTACATGTGGCGATATGCCAACCGCATGTATGCAGCTGAAATTTTGAGTCAGCCATACAGCTGCACGACCGCATGTGCGGTCGTGCAGTGCAATATCGGCGGCATCGCTCGCAACGCGAAAGTGCTGCGAGCATCGCAGATCAGGGCACGTCGTCCGAATCGGCCGGACCTTCGACGTGAATCTGATCCGCCATCGGCACGGTAACGGTCTTCATGCCTGCGGCATGCAGATGATCGTTCAAGGTTTTCAGATCGGCATTGCGGATCGACTGCCACTGCGCAAGAGCCTTGTCGAGATTGCTCTTGTATTCGGCAAAGGCCTGCCGTTGGCCATCGGTCGGTGCGCGGTCGGCGCCTTCCACATCGGTGGCGATGGCAGTAAGCGCGTCGTTCATCGCCGAAAGATTGGTGGATATTTCGGCGTCGCCCGACACCAGCGGATCGGTCTTCTTGCCAAGCGCGGCGACTTCATCACGCAAGGATTGATGCGAGGCATCGCTGCCCAGCTTCTTTTGCAGCTCGCCCAGCTGATTGCGCACGGATTCCACTTCGCCGTCGCCCTGCCAGACCTGCTGCAAGGCATTGCCGATCTCACGCGAGAACGACAGGCCGGCCGCCAGCGCATCCCGATCGAGCGTGACACGCGGGTCCATGGTGACGGTCAACGGCGCACGATACGACTTGCCGTCGACGGTCAGCACCACCTGATAGTTGCCCGGCAATACCAGCGGTCCCTCGGGGGTGAGCGGCGTATCCGAATCCCAGGTCGCGGCGATGCTGTAGCCGTACAACAATGCCTGCGGACGCGGGTAACGCAGGTCCCACACGAAGCGGTGCGCGCCGGCGCTCGTGCCCAGCGTTTGTGGCGAACCCAGCCAGCCCTTGGCGAAATAGCGTTCGGCAGGCAGTTCGGCAGGTTTGTCGTTACTGGAGAAATGACGTACCGGCTTGCCGTCGCTGTCGAGGATGTCGAGCGTCACCGCTCCCTTCGCGGCGCTTGCGAGGCGGTAGTCGATGATGGCGCCGGCCGGCGGATTCTTGCCCAGCGGCTCGTCCGGCGGCAGCGGCGTATCGCGATTTTCGTTTGCGCGCACGCGCACCGTGGTCGCAGGCGTGTACAGCATGGTTTTGCCCGCCGCATTCGCCTGGGCCTGACGCAGCGGCGTGATGTCGTCCAGGATCCAGATCGCACGACCTTGCGTGCCGGCGATCAGGTCATTGCCATGCACCAGCAGATCGCGCACCCAGGCGGTAGGCAGGTTGCGCTGCATGGATTGCCAGTGCGCACCGTCGTCAAACGAAACGAACACGCCACGGTCGGTACCCGCGAACAGCAGGCCTTCGCGCTGCGTATCGGCGCGGACCACGCTCAAGAAATCATCTTGAGGCAAACCGGCGGAAATATCGGTCCAGGTCTTGCCGTAATCGTGCGTGCGCCAAACATGCGGGCGGAAATCGTCCTGGCGATGATTGTCGGCTGCGATATACGCCGTGCCCGCATGTAGCGCTGAAACATCGACGGAGCTGACAATGCCCCACGTCGGCAAGTCTTTCGGCGTGATGTTCTTCCACTGCTTGCCGCCGTCGCGCGTCACCTGGACGGAACCGTCGTCGGTGCCGATCCAGATTTCATCGTTATCCAGCGGCGACGGTGCGATACTGTAGATCACGCCATAACCGCAATCGTGCGCCTGCTGTGCGGTGGGGTTGCCGTCGCAACCGGTGGCACCCTCTTTCTTGCTGCTGAGATCGGGACTGATGATGTCCCAATGCTGTCCCTGATCCGTGGTACGGAACAACACCTGCGCCCCCATGTACAACGCATACGGTGGTTTGGCGGAGAACGCGATCGGCGTGATCCACGTGTAGTGGTATTTGAAGTTGGTCGGCCGCTGCCCGTAACTGCTGACCGGCCACGGCGTCACGTTCTGCACGACGCCGGTGACACGATCCCAGCGCGATACGCGTCCGCCGAGACCGGAGCCGTAAACGATGTTCGGATCGGCGGGATCGGGCAGATCGTAATCGCGCTCGTCGCCGCCGACCGGGCGCCAGTCGCGATAGGAAATGGAACCGTAGTCGCTGCGGCTGGCAATGCCGACCGTGCCCGAATCCTGCTGGCCGGAGTAAATCCAATAAGGAAACTGGTTGTCCGCGCCGAGGTGATAGAACTGACCCGTGGGCTGGTTGTACCAGCTTCCCCAGGTCTGCCCGCCGTTCACGGTAACGACTGCGCCCTGATCGCTGGCGGCGATCATGCGCTGCGTATTGCGCGGATCGATCCACAAGAAATGATAGTCGTCGCCACCGGGCGCACCTTTGAACACGTCCCAGTGCTTTCCGCCGTCATCGGAACGCCGGATGGATTGTCCCGCCGAATAAATGCGATCGCGATCGGTGGGATCGACGGTGATGCGGCTGAAGTAATCATTGGGCAACCACGATTCGTGGCTCACCGCCTGCCACGTCTCACCGCCATCATCCGAACGATACAGGCCGCTGTCCTTGCGCGATGTCGCGTTGTTGACCACCGCGTAAACGCGACCTCCCGTGGTTGTCGCAAGACCGATGCGCGCAAGCGAACCCGTGGGCCAGCCATGGCCGCTGATGCGCTTCCAGGTGACACCGCCATCGACGGACTTGTACAAACCGCTGCCCGGCCCCGCATTGGGCTGGAAATACGACAGCCACGGATAGTTGCGCACTTGCCACGCTGCCGCGTACACGATGTTCGGATGGGATGGATCGGCCGCGAGATCCACCACGCCCGTGTCGGCATCGACGAACAAAGTCTGCTTCCACGTCTTGCCGCCATCGGTGGAGCGATAGACACCGCGTTCCTTGTTCGGCCCGAAGTAATGACCCAGCGCACCGACAAGCACTGTGTTCGCATCGTGCGGATCGACCAGAATCGCGCCGATATGCTTGGTTTCTGCCAGACCCATGTGCTGCCAGGTCTTGCCGCCGTCGGCGGAGCGATACACGCCGTTGCCCGCCGCCACGTCGTAGCGCGCGGCAACCTGGCCGCTACCCGCGTAGACCACGTTCGGATTCGAGGATGCCACCGCGATGGCGCCGATCGACGCCGCGGATTCCTTGTCGAAGGTGGGCATCCAGGTGCGGCCTGCGTCGGTGGTCTTCCAGACGCCGCCGCCCGCCGTGCCGATGTAGAACGTATCGGGCCGGCTGGGATCGCCCGCCGCCATCGTCGCCCAGCCACCGCGGAACGGTCCGACCTGGCGCCATTGCAGCGCGCCGGTCACGTCATCCGATTTCGGCAGATTGTCCGCGTACAGCGGCGCGGCGCCGGCAAGCAACCACGCACAGGCGATGGCCGATAGGGGGCGAAGCAGAGAACGTGTCGACATGATGACTCCCCATGACAAGATGAAAAACCGAAACCGCGTTACATCGTTAGCGAAACGCCGGTGTACCAGGTTCTGCCGAAGGCCGGTTCCAGACCGTTCTGCCAGACACGGTCGAAGTAGTGCCGATTGCCGAGATTGCTGATGCCTGCCAGCAGCTTGACCGAACGGGTCAGCTGCCAATCCGATGCGAGGTCCACCACCGTGTAGGCAGGAATGCGTGCAGGCATATACGTCTCGCCGCTACCGTACGATTCGTCGGAATCCTGCCAGTATTGCGCTGACGACGACACCGCCGTGAGGCTGAGCTTGACGCGCGCATTGCGCCAGGTCACGCCGGTCTTGATCAAAGAATCGGGCGAAAACGCGGGTGTCTTGCCGACCTGTCCCGGAATGTCGCTGCCCGTGAACCTGGCGTTGAGCAGGCTGGCATTGATGAATGCTTCCAGATGCTGCCCTTGCGCGGCGAACGGCGTGCGCGCGAAGAAGTCGTAATCGAGCTGGCCTTCCAGGCCACGGCTGCGCGTGTCGCCGGTATTCACTTCGATGGTGTCGATGACGTTGATGTATTGCGTCTCCAGCCGGTTCTTGAAATTGATCCAGAACACGCTGACGTCGTAATACAAGCCCGTCACCGGCACGCCGTGCACGCCGGCTTCCCACGACACCGACTTGGACAACGCCGCAGCGTGTCCGGGAATCAAGTTGCTGAAGGGCGATGCGATGTCGAAGTAACGCAGCGGGCGCCAACCCTGCGACACATTGAAGTAGGTTTCGTTGCCTTGACCGAAATCGTTGCCGATGCCCAGACCGAACAACGGCACATTGCGACGGTCGGTTTCATTGACCAGCGGTCGCGACAGGAACGGTGGCTTCACGGTTTCGTCCACCGAGATCTGCTCGTGCTCCAGACGCACCGACGGCACGATGTGGATGCGATACGGCAGGCGGAACACGTTCTCCGCAAACAGCGAGGCGTATTGCGAGGTCCGGTTCTGATTCAACACCGGCGTGCCGCTGTGGTCATCGCGGGCCACGGTCAGGTCGGTACTGCTCCACTGACGGAACGGATCGTTGCCATGGAACAACACCGTGCCGACGGTGAAGGCGTTGCCCTGCCCCCAGCTCTTGCGCAGGCGCACGTCCGCACCGTAGGTGCGGAACGCTTCATCCTGCAGCGTGGTAGTGCTGGGCAGCGGCTGACCGGGCAGTTGTGCACGGGCGGCACGGTTGACCAGGTCCTCATACGTGAACCACAGCTTGGCTTCCAGCGACCAGTTGTTGTCGAACTGATGCGTGTGCCCCAGCACCAGTTGATCGCGGTTCACCCAGTCGCGGTTGTACGGCGTGGTCGCCGTGCGCGGGTCCTGCTGCCACTGCGTGTAGCTCAATCGCCCCGGATCGCCGGAAACGTCGCTGATCGCGTGGAAATCGATCCACCACAGCTGATGCTCATCCGGGTGATACCCCAGATACAAGTCGACCTGCCGGTTCTGGGAGCCGTCGTTCGCGCGCGTGCCGTCGCTGTGCACATAACCTGCATCGGCGCGAAACGCCCAGGCTCCCTGGTTGCGCTCGATCACGTTGTAGCTGGAAAACAGGCCGTGTTCGCCGACGACATTTTCGGTAGTGACGGTAAGCGGTGTGCCTGGAGCCGGCCGCTTCGATACGAGGTTGATCACCGGCGCCGGTTCGGGCCCGTACAACAAGCTGGAACCGCCGCGGATCAGCTGCACTTCCGAAAGGCTCTGGGTCATCGGGAACGCATAGAGCGTCGGAAAGCCGATCCAGTCGCCCTCCAACGGAATGCCGTCTTGCATCACCAGCACGAATTCCGATTCCTGCGGATTGCCGATGCCGCGATAGCTGAAATTGAACTGCGTGGGCGTGGGCTGTTCGGAAACCAGCACGCCAGGCGTGCGCGCCAGCGTCTGGTTGAGGTTGTTGCCGATGACCGTGGGCTGATTGTCCAGATGCGTGACGGTGGTCTTCTTCGTCACCGTGATCTTGGTGCCGTCCACTTCGGGCATCTGATAGACGAGCTTGGCCTTCAAGAACTTGCGCCAATCTTCGGCGCGCACGTTCACGGCAGGCAAGCGGGTCGCTTTTGGTTGCGTAGCCTGCGTATTTTGTTGCGTGCTTCCGGATTCGTCGGATGGATCAGCGGCGGTTGTTTGCGCGTAAGAAGATAGAGGAACCAAGGCCGTCAACAAGGCGAATGGCAAAACAGCGCGGCGCAAGGGCGGCATGCGGCTTCCAGTAACAACGGGGCAGCCGTGCTTTATCGCCCATCGCCACTGCCGAAGACCATATGCCATGCGTTTACCCTTAATCGATGACGGAACGAAGACCCGAGCGAGACACTATCGGTTATGGTCACCTGTGGTCCGGTCAGCGCCGCGTGCGCACCCCACACCTTACATCGCATCGTCCAATCAGGCTTCCCCAGGGGATTCACAACATGCCATTACGCCGCCTCGCCCTGTTTGCGCTGGGCATATCCACCGCTTTGGCCGCGCATGCGACAGTCGATCCATCGCTGTATCAGGATCTGCACTGGCGCCTCATCGGCCCCTTTCGCGGCGGGCGCGTACTCGCCGTCACCGGCGTTCCCGGCGACGATCGGCATTTCTACTTCGGCGCGGTCGACGGTGGCGTATGGAAGACCAACGACGCCGGACGCACCTGGCAACCGATCTTCGATGATCAACGCGTGGGATCGATCGGCGCCATCGCAGTAGCGCCTTCGCGACCGGATACTGTCTATGTGGGCAGCGGCGAAGCCGACATGCGTTCGGACATTGCGCACGGCAACGGCATGTACAAATCCACCGATGCCGGCAAGACGTGGCGCAAGATCGGTCTGGACGACACGCGCCAGATCGGCCGCGTGCTGGTCGACCCGCGCAATCCCGATGTCGTATTCGTGGCAGCGCTTGGCCATGCCTATGGTCCGAACGCAGACCGTGGCGTGTTCCGCTCCACCGATGGCGGCGAACACTGGACCAAGGTGCTGTTCAAGGACAACGACACCGGCGCCATCGACCTGACCTTCAAGCCGGGCGATCCGAACACCCTCTACGCGGCACTCTGGCAAACGCGCCGACCGCCGTGGAGCGTGTATCCGCCTTCAAATGGCCCCGGCAGCGGACTGTATGTCTCGCACGATGGCGGTTCGCACTGGACACAGATCCAGGGCAACGGCTTCGCTGCCCATCCTGGCCGCATCGGCCTGGCTGCCGCACCGAGCATGCCCAATCGCCTGTACGCACTGGTCGACGCACCCGATGGCGAAGGCGGTCTTTATCGTTCCGACGATGGCGGCGTGCACTGGACGCACCTCACCGACGACCAGCGCATCTGGCAACGCGGCTGGTACTTCAATCGCCTGACGGTCGATCCGAAAAACGCCGATCGCGTGTATGTGATGAACACGATCGTGTTGCGCTCGGACGATGGCGGCAAGCAGTTCATCGCCTTGAAGGGCGATCCCACCGGCGACGATTTCCACGAAATGTGGATCGACCCGACCAATCCGAACCGCCAGATACTCGGCGTCGACCAGGGCACGCTGATCACGCTCAACGGCGGCGCTACTTGGAGCAGCTGGTACAACCAGCCCACGGCGCAGATTTATCACGTCAGCACCGACAACCGCTTTCCGTACTGGGTGTATGGCGCGCAGCAGGATTCCGGTGCCGTGGCGCTGCCCAGCCGCACGGGTTCGCGCGATGGCGTCACCATGGAGCAGTTCCACGAAATCACGCCCGGCGGTGAGAGCGACATGATCGCGCCCGATCCGGACGACCATGACATGGTGTACGGCGGCCGCGTCGACAAACTCGATATGCGCACCGAACAGGTACGCAATGTCGACCCCACACTGGCCTACCCCGCCGCGCACTATCGCGCTGCGTGGACGCTGCCGCTCACGTTTTCCAAGCGCGATCACAAAGTGCTGTACTTCGCCAACCAGCGCCTGTTCCGCACGAACGACGGTGGCGATCACTGGGCGCCGATCAGCCCGGACCTGACCCGCGAAGATGCCGGCGTGCCGACCAATCTCGATGCACCCACCGCGGCAGACGACGATCACGTCGACAAGCGCCGTGGCGTGATCTACACCATCGCGCCGTCGCCACTCAGCGCAAAGTCGCTGTGGGTCGGCACCGACGACGGCCTGGTATGGCGCACCGATGACGAAGGCGCGCACTGGGCCCAGGTGACGCCTGCAGCGCTGACGCCGTGGTCGAAAGTCGGCGGCATCGAACCCTCGCATTTCAGCGCGGACGTCGCCTATCTTGCGATCGATCGTCATCGCCTCGACGACGACGCACCCTACATCTACCGCACCACCGATGGCGGCAAGAGCTGGACGCGCATCGACAGCGGCATACCGTCCGACAGCTTCGTCAACGTCGTGCGCGAAGATCCCGTGCGCAAGGGCTTGCTCTACGCCGGCACCGAGAAAGGCATGTATGTGTCCTTCGACGACGGCGAGCATTGGCAATCGCTGGAACAGAACCTGCCTTCGACGTCGGTGCGCGACATCGACGTGCACCAGGACGACCTGGTGATCGCCACCCACGGCCGCGGCTTCTGGATCATGGATGACGTGACGGCGCTGCGTCAGATGGACGACGCAGCTCTCGACACGACCACCCTGTTCAAGCCGGCCGATGCGATCCGCATACGCTCGGCGATGTTTACGGGCACGCCGTTACCGAAGGACGAACCGATGGCCGCCAATCCGCCGGATGGCGCGATCATCGACTATTCGCTGCCCAAGCAGGTCAAAGGCCCGGTGACGCTTACCATCCTCGATGCGCAGAACAACAAGGTGCGCAGCTTCAGCAGCGACGACAAGCCGCCGATGCTGGATCCCGCCAAACTCGAAATTGCGCCCGAATGGGTTTTCATCCCCACGCCGCTCTCTATCAAGTCCGGCATGCATCGCTTCGTGTGGAACCTCCACTATCCCGCGATGAGCGAAGCCAAGCCCGGCAAGCGCGCGAAAGATGGCGTGTGGGCACCGCCTGGACAGTACACGGTGGAGCTCACGGTCAACGGGCGCAACTATCGCCAACCGCTGGTCGTGAAACCGGATCCTCGCGTGAATGTTTCGCAGGAGGCACTGCTGCGTCAGTTCGCACTCGCGCGCAAAGTGGAGGCAGCATCTGCCGAGGCAGCGACGGCCACCGGTGAGGCGAGTCGTCTACTTAAAGCGCTGGACGCGCAGCAAGCCCACGCAAGCGGTGCGCTGCATGACCAGATCGCCGCCCTGATGTCGCAGACGACCGACATTTCCGGCGTGGAGGCGCATCCCGATCCACGCAACACCATCGGCGCACCACCGCGCCGCACGGACAGCCTGCGTGCGTTGTCGATGAACCTGGAAAAGCTTGAGAGCGCCGTCGATGGTGCGGATGCCGACCCGAGCGCGGATGCGCAGACTTCTTATGACACGCTGACACACACGCTCGCGGCCACGCTCCGCGAGTGGGAGCAGCTGAAGCAAAAGGATCTGTCCGCTCTGAACGACAAGCTGAAGGCGGCAGGCGACAAACCCATCAAACTCTGACGCGCCGGATTACTCCCTCTCTCCTTCGGGGAGAGGGAAAAGCGGACGCTCAACGCGCCGCCAGGCGTGCCTGCACTTCGGCATAGATCCGTGCGCGCTTGGCTGAGAACCAGCCCATCACGCCCGTGACCGGAACGGGCAACAGCGCCAGCATCCGCGATGCATGGGCGACACGTTGCAGATGAGCGCTATGGAAATCCGAAAACGCCCTGGCAAGTTCCGGGGTCTGGAACGGCGTGTCCACGTATTCGTCCATCAGCGCGCCGAGTATGGCCGCTGCGCGGCGCGCAATCTCCACGTTGGCGCGCGCCACGTTCGAATCGCCATGCGGAACGTCGTAGGCCGCTTCGATCGCCTTGACCAGCTGCCTGAATTCGGTGGCATGCAGAGGACGGCAATAGATGGGCGCTTTCGCGCGTGCCAACAGCCATGTCTGATCCTCGCGCGCGAGAGCGCCGGAGTTGTTGGTCGCGACGTCGAGTGCCTCGTTGTAACTGTAGGCGTACTCGCCCATCAGTTCGATGGCCAGCTCCTCGCGCACCATCGGCACATGGCGCCGCATGCCATCGCGTCCGAACCAGCGTATGTATTCGGGCGTGACGTCGTAGAAACTGCCGCGCGGCGGCCGCACGAAGAGGCGATCTTCGGCATCCCCCGTCAGCGTGGGATTCAACGCTCTCATGCCGGAAGCGCGAGCGGCGAGCGCGCGGTCGAGCAGCACCTCGGCCGTGACCAGTTCGTGATGGTATTCGCCGAACAAGCTATCGTCGTCGACGTGCGCGAAATACACAAAGCGGATATGCCGGATCGCACGCGCAGCGCGTCGCGCCCGTTTTGCGGGATCGTTGAAACGACGCTTCCAGGCGCGCAAGCGGCCGCTCGCATTGGATGCGACCGCGACCGACGACGCAGCCGGCACGCCATGCGCCGACGGTAGATTGCTAAGCAATTCGCCTACCTCGCGATCAGACACACTCATACTCGTGGCATCACATGGCTGGTCGTCATTGCACGACCGTTCAAACATCTCCGATTCGCACACACCGACACCCTCACACTGCAAGCGCGCGCAGCAATATCCATCGCCTACGCAACGCGTTGAAGAATCGCCTATCGATTCCATGGCACAGAGAGCGCCTCGGCAGCGCGGTGATACTGTTCGGCCTGCAGGGCCGCACGCATCCGTGCGCATGGAGCACATGCTCCACCGCGTCGCGGGTAACGTCGCGAATACATTCGCTGTGAATGGACGCCGTGAAGCACTGGCGTCCTCAAACTCCTTGCAACACGCCAGGAGCAGCTCGGACAAACCCGACGCGCACATGAACGTGCACGCGGCATCCGCGCATCAATCAAAAGCTGTCGTGAAGTCCGACACGAACGCCGAGGGGGAATCGCTTCGCGGGACTGCACACGCTCATATATCGAACCCGTCAACACGACGTGTCGTACATAAGCGCCCTGGGGAACGCCCATTATAGCGACTCATGTGCGGTAAACGTTAAATTCGTGACCTATGACACATGTTTTTTTGAACAGAGTGTCGCAGCCACCATGCCTGTGCGTATGGCTCTACCGGTCCGGCGGCCCCTTGAGCTCCACCATGTTGCCTTGCGGATCAAAGAGATAGATCGACGGGCCTTCACCCTTGGCGCCGTAACGGCTGCCGACCTCACCGACATGAACGCCATGCGACTTCAAATGCGCCACGATGGCGGCCTCGTCATACCCATCCACGCTCAGGCACAGGTGATCCATGTTGTGCCCGCCGGTGCCGGGACCGGCGCCGCCGTGACGGCCGAGCTTGCCGTCGACGCTGACCAGGTCGATCAGCGACGCACCGGCGCGAAGCTGCACCAGGCCGATCTCATCCTGGCGTCGCTCCACGGTGCACCCCAGTACATTGCAATAAAAGGCTTGCATGAGGGGGACGTCGTAGGCGCGCAGCACCACGTGATCCAGCTGCTGAATGCGAAAGGGCGGCTTGTTCATGACGCATCGCTTTTCTCGCCCGTCACCCGCTGGCTTCGCGTCGTAACGCGCTACGGCACAGGCCGGGAATGACGGGGTATTTTGGGGAGGCCGAGGCTACTCCGATCAAGCTGAATGCGGCAGTGCGCACAGCCCCGTACGAGGTATAATTGCGGCCTTGATGTACATGGTGGGAGAAGCGGGTCCACACCCGCTGCCGAAGGCGCAACGCCCGTAATCGCTCAGGCTCCATACCGCCATATACCCAAGACTCTGGAGAGACCGGTTGAATCCGGCGCCGAAGGGGCACGAAGCGCAGATCTTCCCGCTTCCAAACTCTCAGGCAAAAGGACAGAGGGGCGCCCCGCGTGCGGCCTGCACGCTTTTCTTCGGACGCCCTTTGCCATGAGTCAGAAAACCTCTCCTTCGCTGCGCGAACTCGAACACCATCACGCCTTCATCGAGCGTCACATCGGCCCGAACGATGCCGAAATCGCGCAGATGCTGCATGTGATCGGGCACGATTCGCTCGAAGCGATGACCGATGCCATCGTGCCAGGCCAGATCAAGTCCAAGCAGCCGCTCGCGTTGCCGGCAAGCGTCACCGAAGAAGAAGCGCTGGCGAAGATTCGCGTCATCGCGCGCAAGAACAAGGTGCTCAAGAATTTCATCGGCCAGGGTTACTACGGCACGCTCACGCCCAACGTCATCCTGCGCAATATTCTTGAGAACCCCGCGTGGTACACGGCGTACACGCCGTACCAGGCGGAAATTTCGCAAGGCCGCATGGAAGCGCTGATCAACTTCCAGACCATGGTGGCCGACCTCACCGGCATGGACATCTCCAATGCCTCGCTGCTGGACGAAGCCACGGCCGCCGGCGAAGCGATGACGCTGGCCAAGCGCTCGGCCAAGTCGAAGTCCAACGTGTTCTTTGTCGCGAATGACGTGCATCCGCAGACGCTGGAAGTGCTGCACACGCGCGCCGACGGTGTCGGCATCGAACTGCACATCGGCAATCCCTCGGAAGCGTCCAGCGTGGATTGCTTTGGCGTGCTGCTGCAGTACCCGAATACCTACGGCCAGATTCATGACTACCACGCATTAGCCGACGCCGTGCATGCGCGCGGCGGTATCGTCGCCGTGGCGACCGACCTGCTTGCGCTGACGGTGATCGCCTCGCCGGGTTCGTGGGGCGCCGACATCGTGATCGGCAACAGCCAGCGCTTCGGCGTGCCGTTCGGCTTCGGCGGCCCGCACGCCGCCTACCTCGCCTGCCGCGATGCGTACAAGCGCTCGATGCCGGGCCGCCTGATCGGCGTGTCCATCGATGCGGAAGGCAAGCCCGCCTATCGTTTGACGCTGCAGACGCGCGAACAGCACATCCGCCGCGAGAAGGCGACATCCAACATCTGCACCGCGCAGGTGCTCCTGGCCGTGATGGCGAGCATGTATGCCGTGTACCACGGTCCGGAAGGCTTGCAGCGCATTGCGCGCCGCACGCATCGCCTCACGGCGATCCTTGCCGCTGCACTGCGCAGTGCGGGCATGACGGTGGACGGCGATTTCTTCGACACCTTGCATGTCACCAACGTCGACGCCGACGCGATCCATGCCAAGGCCGTGAGCAAGGGCATCAACCTGCGCCAGATCCATGGCCAGAGCGTGGGCATCAGCCTGGACGAAACCACCACGCGCGCCGACGTGCAGGCGTTGGCCGACCTGTTCGGCGCCGACCTCGGCGACATCGACGAACTGGACAGCCATACACCGGACGCCCTGCCCGCCGCACTCGTGCGCAAGGACGCCTTCCTGCAGCATCCAGTGTTCAACACGCATCACAGCGAACACGAGCTGCTGCGCTACATGCGCTCGCTGGCCGACAAGGATCTGGCGATGGATCGCACCATGATTCCGCTGGGCAGCTGCACCATGAAGCTCAACGCCACCGCGGAAATGATTCCGGTGACGTGGCCGGAATTCGGCGGCATCCATCCGCTCGCGCCGGCCGACCAGACGCAAGGCTACAAGCAGCTGATCGACGAACTCGAAGCGATGCTGGTGGAGTGCACCGGCTATGACTCCGTCAGCCTGCAGCCGAACTCCGGCGCGCAGGGCGAATACGCCGGCCTGCTCGCCATTCGCGAGTATCACCGCTCGCGCGGCGAAGGGCAGCGCGACATCTGCCTGATTCCCGAATCCGCGCACGGCACCAATCCGGCGTCCGCGCAGATGTGCGGCATGACGGTGGTGGTCACCAAGTGCGACAGCAACGGCAACGTCGACATCGAAGACATCCGCGCCAAGGCCGAGAAGTATTCCGATCGCCTCGCCGCGCTGATGATCACCTACCCCTCCACGCACGGCGTGTTCGAGGAAGACGTGGTGCGCATCTGTGAGATCGTGCATCAGCACGGCGGCCAGGTGTACACCGACGGCGCCAACATGAATGCGCTGGTCGGCCTCGCCAAGCCCGGCAAGTGGGGTTCGGACGTCTCGCACCTCAACCTGCACAAGACCTTCTGCATTCCGCACGGCGGCGGCGGCCCGGGCGTGGGTCCGTGCGCGGTGAAGTCGCACCTCGCGCCGTTCCTGCCGCGCACGCTCGGCGGCGAAGGCAAGGTCGGCATGGTGAGCGCCGCCAGCTTCGGCAGTGCCAGCATCCTGCCGATCTCGTGGATGTACATCACGCTGATGGGTCAGCAAGGCCTGCGCAAAGCGACGCAGGTCGCCTTGCTCAACGCCAACTACATCGCCAAGCGCCTGGCGTCGCATTACGAAACGCTCTACACCGGCCGCAACGGGCTGGTCGCGCACGAGTGCATCCTCGACCTGCGCCCGCTCAAGGACAGCACCGGCATCAGCGCCGAAGACGTCGCCAAGCGCCTCATCGACTTCGGCTTCCACGCGCCGACGCTCAGCTTCCCGGTAGCCGGCACGCTGATGGTCGAGCCGACCGAAAGCGAATCGATGCACGAACTGGATCGCTTCATCGACGCGATGATCCAGATCCGCGACGAAATCCGCGCCATCGAAGACGGTCGCCTGGATCGCGAAGACAACCCGCTCAAGAACGCGCCGCACACCGCCACCATGGTGACTGGCACCGAGTGGACCCACGCCTATCCGCGCGAACTGGCTGCCTTCCCGCTGCCGAGCCTGAAGCTGCAGAAGTACTGGTCGCCCGTGGCGCGCGTGGACAATGTCTACGGCGACAAGAACGTGATGTGCGCGTGCATTCCGATCGATGCGTACAAGGAAGAAGCCGAGGCGTAAGCCTCTCGGCAGGACAAAAAAAGACCCCGCTTACAGCGGGGTCTTTTTTTGCCTCGTGCCTAAGCCGCCAAAGGCATCTGCGGCAGCGGGCAATGCAAACTGGCGCACACCACGCGCAACAGCTCTTTCTCGGTGGCCGTCACCACGCCATCCGCCTGAATCGCGCTCCGCAGGCTTTGGATCACGATCTCCTTGGCCACCGGCAGCAGACCGTCAAGATCATCCAGCGCCCGGTCCAGGCTTGACTGCCACTCCATCGGCAGCGTCTGCCACTGGAGGGCTTCTCCCGGAAAGGCCTGACTCATTGCCGCCAGCCATGCGCGTCGCGCCGATGCATCGTCACTGCTGCCGTATACCGCTACCACGGCGCAGACCAGAGACAGGCTGTCTCGGCACGTCGGCAGCTTTTTCTGGCCGTCGACAGGCGCCTTGCGAGGCTTGGCGGCCTCGCGCAGGTACATGCGCAACAGCCGCACGAGGCAATAGTCGTCGAGTTCGACCTGTGGATCGATGCCGACGATCGCGTCGAGCGTCTCGCTCAGGGTTCCCAGACGGGCTTGCGGCAATTGCTTCAACGCCGGAAACGACAAAGCGATAAGCGGCATGCGCTGAGCTGCCGTCAGCGTCATCTCATCCATAACGAGTTTGTTGGTGGCGGAGAGCACGTCATCGCCGAAGGCATTGGCGATAAACCGCTGTTGTCGCGGCCGCAGTTCCTCATGCTCCGACATGGCCAGCGCCAGCACCAGCGTGAGTGCGGTTTCAGGCTTTCGCGCTGCGGCGATCAAGCTCGGTGGCATGCTTTGCTTTACCGTTCGCGCTTGTTGAAAGCTTTCTGATGGTGGGTCATTCGCTGGCGCAGGTGGAGCATCCACCGTGCCTGCGGCAACGACAGCAGCCGCTGGCGCCACGGCTGTTGCCACGCCCGCGCCACCCGGCCATTCCAGTGGCGGCAATTCCTTCTTCTCTACTGTGGCATCGTCATCGGTTGCCGCGAACCCGTCGTCGCCGGCGAGGCCGTCATTTGTCATGGCCCGTTCCAGCGGCAACAACTGCTGCTCGCGGAACCACGGTTCCAGCGTTCGAATGCGCTGCATGAGCGGTGGATGCGTGGAGAACCACGAATTGAACGCATCCACGTCGCCAAACATCATGTGCGCGACTTCGTGCCGGTTGCCGACCTGCAGCAGCGATCCCTCGGGAACGACCGCAATTTTTTTCAGCGCGCCGGCGATACCCGACGTCTGTCGCGTGAACTGCACGGCGGATGCATCGGCCAGCGATTCACGAGAACGCGCCACGGCCGCCTGAATCAGGCGTCCGAAGAAATAACCGATCGATCCGATGACGATAAAACCCATGCCGAACATGTAGCCGATCACTTTGTTCTCGGCCTGGCGCTCGGAATCTTCATAGCCGCCGTTACTCGTCCATGCGAATTGCCGCCCGATCACCGACAGCGCCATGATGCCGTACAGCAATCCCATCAGGCGAATGTTCAATCGCATGTCACCATTGAGCACATGACTGAATTCGTGGGCAATCACGCCTTGCAGCTCATCGCGCGTGAGGTGGTCGAGACATCCTTGCGTGACGCAGATCGTTGCATCGGACGCCGAATAGCCGGCTGCGAATGCATTGATGCCCGCCTCCTGCGGCATGACGTAGATATCCGGTACCGGCGTGCCCGACGCGATGGCCACTTCTTCGATCACGTTACGCAATTGCCTGAGCTTCGGATCGGTGACGTCCGGTGGCACGGGAATGCCGTTTACGTCTTCGGCCACCGCCGAGCCACCCTCGGCAAGACTGTGAATGCGATAAAACGCGCACCCAAAAATCAATGCCAACACGCCAAGTGTCGTAAATGTGATCAGCCGGTGTTGGTACCCGGCGAGATCGGCCATCCTGATCCAGGGATGGCCGAACACCGTGAACACCAAAAAATCCACCGCGACCACGATGGCGATGACAGCAAGGGCGAACAGCGCCACAAGTACACGTGTGCTGCTACGCACCTGCGCCTGTCTGGCAAAGAAATCCATGGCGTCTTCCCCCAGCGAATCGACGCGATCCGACGTTTCCCGTCAGGCCGATTGACCGAAAGAAACCTTGGGTGCCTCGCGCACCGTCTTGTCTTCGATATCCAGCGGATGCGCTTCCGTAAAGCTGAAGCTGCCGGCGATGAACGAACCGGGAAAGACTTCGCAGCGGTTGTTGTACGTCATCACCGAATCGTTATAAGCCTGACGCGCAAAGGCCACCCGGTTTTCGGTGGAGGTAATCTCTTCGGAGAGATCCTTCATCGTCTGGTTGGCCTTGAGGTCCGGATAGGACTCACTGACCGCAAACAGACGACCGAGGCATTGCGTCAAGCCGTCTTCGGTTGCCGACAACTGCTGCATGGCCTGGGGATCGCCCGGATTGCGCTTGGCATTGGCCAATCCGCTGACCGCCGCGTTGCGTGCCTGAATCACGGCTTCGAGCGTGTTGTGCTCGTGGGCGAGATAGGCCTTGGCGGTTTCCACGAGGTTGGGAATCAAATCGTGGCGACGCGTGAGCTGCACGTCGATTTGCGCGAACGCATTCTTGTAGCTGTTACGCGCAGTCACCAGCCCGTTGTAGATGGAGACCACATAAAAAACGGCCAGCACGATGATGGCCAGGAAAATGATCAAACCCATTGCAAGACTCCCCCTTAAGGCGTTCTTCGCCTCCCCGGGGCAGCATACCACGCCATTTCTTACGGATTTGGGGGCCAAATGGCCCCCTTTCCTGCCTGAAAAAAGCGAAGGTCAACTGTTCTTGTTCAGCCACGCATCGATGGCAGGCAGACGATCTTTGTGCACCCCGATGCGGTACTGCATATTGGCAATCGCCGAATCCGCGACGCGGCGCGACGTCGGTGCGATGTGCGCCTGCTCGAACGCGCGCATCTTGTCGATCGTAGCCGGATCCAGCGACGAAAAAATCAGGCGCGGATAGTACTCGCTGCGCGAGGGGGCATCGACCAGCTGATCCATCTGCTCGCTATGCGCCGTGGCAAAATCGAACGCCATCTCCGGATGCTGGAGCGATGCCACCGATACCATGTTGGCGCTGTTGGTGGCGCCCGGTTCGCTGGTCAAGGCAAGATCGAGCGCGCGCTGGGCAAGGTCCTTGTTCTTGGTGCTTGCCAGCAACGCGTACAGGTTGTCTTTGATCAACGGCGTCTTTTCCGTCTGCGCGCGTGCATGCAATTGGTTCCAGGTAGCCTCGTCGGCGTTGTAGGCAACGACGGCGGTGACGGTTTTGCGCAACGCGGCCGGCACCGCGGACGGGTCGGTGGACTGCGCGGCAAAACGGCGCTGCGCTTCCTTGATCACGTTCTGGTCGCCGAGTGCGCTGAGCGTATAGATAAGCTGATCGCGAAGAATCGCCACCGGTGCCGCCTCGCCCGCCTTTTCCACCCAGCCAACCTGATTGAAGACGGGCTCCAGCTTCGAGATGGCGAAGGCGCGGAACGAAGCCTGCCCCGGATCGCCATCGCGGTAATACCGGTTCAAGCCGGCGAGTTCCTGCGTGATATTGCCCCACAGCACCGGATTGGCATCGATCGGCGTGGCCTTGATCAAATCCAGCACGTCCGATGCGGGTTGCAGTCCGGCCAACCCCAACGCCGAGGTGTCGTCCATCAGGCCCAGCTGATCGATAGGCGCAAGCTTGGCGTAGTCGGCGCTGAGCGCGGCGAAGGCCTGCGGGCTGTAGAGGGTGCGGAAATAGCCGGTCTGCCCCGCATTGACGACCACCGGTCCGCAGCCGGGCACCACCAGCGACGCCTGTCCGTCAACCAGTGCACTGGCCGATTCGCCGCCCACCGTCTGTGCGGTGACCGGCACATGCCAGTGCCGCATCATTTTGTTGGCGGCGCCTTTGGTGAACTGTCCTTGCGTAAGCTGGAGCGTGGTGCTGCCGTTTTTGCAGGTTTCCGACGCCACGCGAATCATGGGCACGCCGGGCTGCAAGGTGAAATCGTGTGCGACGGTGGTCACCGGCTTGTTGGTAACCGTTTCCATCGCGTGCCACAAATCGTCGGATACCGTGTTGCCGTAGGCGTGATCCTTGATGTAGCGACGCACGCCGTCGCGCCAGGTATCGGCACCCACGTAGTTTTCCAGCATGCGAATCACCGCTTCACCCTTCGAATACGTGATCACGTCGAAGGCCTGGTTGGCCTGTTCCACGGTTTCGATGTGCTGCACGATCGGGTGCGTGGTGGAGGCCGCGTCGAAGCTCATGGCGCCCTCGCGAATCGAGACGGTATCCAGCTGGGCATTCCATTCGGGATGCAGCTTTTCGGTGGTGCGCGTGGCCATCCACGAGGCAAAGCCTTCGTTGAGCCACAGATCGTCCCACCAGCGCATGGTCACCAGATCGCCGAACCATTGATGCGCCATCTCATGCGCTTCGGTGCCGAACACGCTTTCCTTGTCCGCCTGCGTGGAGATCGACGGGTCGAGCAGCATGGCGTATTCGAAAGTGAAGATCGCGCCCCAGTTTTCCATGGCGCCGAAGAACTGACTGCTGCCGGGCGACGCAACATTGTCGAGCTTGGGCAGCGGATACGGCGTGCCGAAATAGTCGTTGTATTCGTGCAGGACCGCTTTGGCCGAATCGAGCGCGAAACTCGCCTGCGAGGAAACACCCTTCTGCGTGACCACACCGATTTCGGTGCCGTCGGAGCTGGCCGTCACGCGATCGAATTGGCCGGCGCCGAAGAAAAGCAGATACGTGGACATCTTCGGCGACTGCTGGAAGCGAACCTGCGTCAAGCCGTTGCCGAGATCTTTCCTTTCCGCGGCAGGCATGTTGCTCACCGCCATTTGCCCGGTGGGAACCGTGGCCATCAGATCGAACGTCGCCTTGTAGGCCGGTTCGTCCCACGAAGGAATAAAGCGCCGCGCATCGGAGTTTTCGAACTGTGTGTACAGCGCGTGCTTGTGGCCTTCTTTGGTGTCGTAGTTGATCACGAACAGGCCGTTGGGCTGCGTGTCGATCTTGGCCGTGTAATCCATCGCAAGGCGATAGCTGCCCACCGGGATCGGCTTGGCGAAAGTGAAGGTGGCGGTCTGCGCTTTGTCGTCCACCGTGATTTTCGGCGCGGCGAACGTAGCTTGGCCGGAAACCGGCGACAAGCTCACCGAGGAGAACTTCATTTCCAGCGCGTTAAGCGTGATGCTGGCGGTGGGCTTGAGCACGTCGACCGTCACCGTGACTTTGCCGTCGAACGCCAACGCATCGACGTGAGGAGTCACGGCAACATCGTAATGAGTGGGGCGCACATTGCGCGGCAGCTGCGTGGTGCCGATCACTTCGGCCGAAGCCGCTGTCTGCGCCACCACGGGGCTGCTTGTCGCAACACCAGCGAGCGCCAAAGCGATGGCCGAAAAAAGCATCTTGCGCATAACGTCCCCTTGTCGATGAGAAGGCAACCCACGCCAACGGCGCCCAAACGTGCCGTCGGCGTTCCTGAGTGTTCCGGCCTGGTCCTTGCCCACGCCTAACTGCCGAATAGTGCGGCGACTGCGGGCGGCAAGATACGGCCGGAAGTCATGGCTATCTTTGTGTCTCGCCCGAAGTGGCGGACAGCGGATTCATTTCGCACATGTGGCAAGGCCCCGTCACGGGGCCTTGTGCAAATCGGGCGTGGCAAAAACTCAGTTCGCGCCGCTGGACGCTTTGGCGGCGGGCGGCACTTGCTGCAGGTCGCCAACCGTGACGTGCCCTGTCCATCCCTCGAACACGTTCACTGCCGCGCGATCGACCATCTTCACGACTTGCTGTGTAGGTTGGCATCGCGATGGGTCGGCGCTCTGATTCGCCAAGGTCGACATGCCTTCAATGCAATACAGATTGCCGCCGTTATTGAGCCGATTCAGCATGGCCATGCCATCTGCGTAGCGCTTTTCCGCGCGCACCGCGGCAGTGGCGTCACCGTAAACAGGGCGCATCTTGTCCAACAGGGCATCGGCCCCTCGGCGCTCGGCGTTGGTCGAAGCTTTGTAAACCTCGTCGTAAGCGGCCTTGAAACGCGAGCCGGGCCTTTCAGATGCCAATGCAAACCATGCCAGCGCCAACGCGCGATTCTTCGGCTGGTGATCGCCGTTCAACGCCATGACGCCCAGCACGTACTGGGCAGGCTTGCTGGCCCAACTCGCCGCCGTGGTGAAGAAGCGATTCGACTCGCCATAGTTGTGCTGTCCATACGTCATGCCGCCCAGGCAGTAGTAGTAATCGCCGGGCAGAAAGCGCTCTTCGCCGATCACGCAATTGGCCGCGGCCAGATTCTTGTCGCTCGGCACGTCGTTGCTGCTGGCGGGTGCGGGATCCTGGGCTGCTGCCGTGCCGGCAAGACATGCCATGGCCAGCACTACGATCCGTACCCATGAGCCCAAAGGCTTTCGCAACGTCATGGACATGCAACACTCCCTGTAATGAATGCACGGGTCACATCAATGTAAACGATCTTTTGCCGGTCTCGATGACAAAAGCATCGACTCGTTTGCAAGTATTCCCAAACCGCCTTTGGGCGACATCCCTCGAAAGTCAGGGTGTTGCGCGGCCCGCAGCCTGTGCACTGCCTTGCCCGATGATTTCACCGGACTCCGGCAAACCCGCAACATCCACACAATTGCGACCGCGACTCTTTGCGCGATAAAGCGCACGATCGGCAGCATCCAGCAGGATGACCGGATCGGTTGGCGTCTCTGCTGTTTGCGTGGCAATGCCGATGCTCACCGTGACATAACCCAGCGCGCACTGCGGGTGAACAATCTGCAATCGCTCGATGGTGGTGGTAAGCCGGCGGGCCACCTCCAGCGCCGCCTCGGCAGTCGTATCGACCAGCACGACCGCGAATTCCTCGCCTCCGTATCGCGCGACCAGGTCGCGCGTGCGCAGCTGGCTGCTGCTTAGCGCGGAAGCCACCTTGACCAGGCAGACATCGCCGGCGATGTGGCCAAGGCTGTCGTTGTATTGCTTGAAGAAATCGATATCGATCATCAGGACCGAGCAATAGCTGCCGGTTCGCTGTCCTTCTTCCAAAGCATGGCGCAAGCGCGTGTCGAGCATCGCGCGGTTGGCAATGCCGGTCAGCGAATCGCGGCCCACCTGCTGTTCCAGTCGCAAGGCGCTCAGGTCGACGGCGCGCTGCTGGTCCAGGTTGCGGCTTTGAATGAAGGCCACGCGCAGCCCGTAAAACAGCACCGACGCACAGGCCACCACCAAACCGGAGACAAAGCTGATCCGCGAAATGACGATACCCAGCAGCACCACCATCATCGACAAAATGATCGGGGCGAACGAAGCGATGGTCTGCGACATCCCCAGGGAGGGATGGTAAGCACGCAGCTGGCGCGACGGCTGCCGCATCGCCACCAGCACAAACACCAGCAGCGCATGTGGAATATCCACCAGCGAGCCCGCCCACCAGGGAAGGCCATGCAACTCGACACGGTTATAGATCGTCGCGACGATCGCGTTCACGAGCAAATACGAACTGGCCGCGAAATAAAAGAAGCGCCAGCGAAAACTGCGCGCGCCGAGCAAACGCAGAATGGCCATGAAGGCCAATGAAAAGTCGACCGCATCCGCCATGTAGATGACGACATAGATGCTGGAAGGATCGGCTGCCCGCGGGCCGCTGAGCAGCTCCGTGAAAAACTGATACACCAGCACGGCCACCATGCACGACAGCGTCAGGTCCAACGCAATCACCACGCGCGGTTCATTCCGCGCGAACGAGCGGGAGACCATGAACATGCATGGGATCATGTACAGCGCCGAGCAAACCGTGGCCATCGCCGCGAGGTAGCCGCTCTTGTCGCCCAGCACCAAGGCGGCGACGTTGGTGAACGCCCACAACACCTGCATGAAAACAGCCAACGCAAGCAGCAGCCATGGCAGCCGGATCAGCGCGGGGCTGCGCCGGTAACGCGCAAACGCCGCCCACGCCGCCATAGCTTGCACTGCCACCATCGCCGCCTGCGGCCACACATCCTGTGCGTGACCGCTCCGGTTCGCGAGAACCAGATGAGCGACCAGCAATGCGACAACGACCCAGACGACGCGCAAAAGTACTTCCCCTCACCGACAGGACAGAAGCAGCGGTACGACCTCTCTGGACAAAATGCGTCACATAGAGGGGATACCCTTCTCCCCCGGCACACTACGGCAATGACACGGTACACCTGCCACAGGCCGCCGTTTCGGGGTTCGACCCGATAACCCGGCTTTCCACGACAGCATTTGTAAACACCACGTGTACACCAAGCAAGTTACAGGCCTGGCCTCGGGCATGCCATAGCCCTTGAGGCACACCAACGCCCTGCTCACGCCGTTGGGCACGACCGTTGCATGCGTTCTCCGGTTTGGAGGGTATATAGGCAAAAAAGGAATATCGATTCCGGATTCGCCATGCCGCATCCATTCATGAGCACAGCATGGAATCAGGGGGATTCATGTCGTCTACGCAAGCGCTGGACAACGCACGCGCCATCCTGGCGGGTGCGGATGCCAAGCTGGAAAAGCTTCGCCATATCGAGCCTTACTTCATCGATCTGTCGTTACGGGAAAACCCGGTCGGTTCCAACATCGGGCAGACATTGCGGGACAAACTCGAGATCCTGCCCAAGCTGCGCGAGTTCGGCTTCGCCAACATCTCGCTAGGCACGCTCGACTACGCGATGCCGGACGAGCTGGAAGTCGACGACGATTTCATGATGCACCTGCGCGACAACGGCGTGGACATGACCGGCTGTTTCGCCTTTACCGCACTCGGCATCGAATCTGCCGACAGCACCTTCACGCCAGACCCGTCTCAACGGAAGTTGAAGGCGTATGGCGTACCCAACACCGTTCACGAAATCTATCTAAGCAAGACCGGCATGTCGGGCATGTACGACTTCGACACGCTGCGACGCAGCTTGCCGGCAAGCATTCGCTGGCTGCACGAGAACATTCGCGGCGACAACGGCGGTGCGCCGCGCATCTTCATCAATATCGTGGATGGCTGCGATGCCTTCGCCCAGAATCTCGACCAAACCTGCGAGATCCTCAGTCTGCTGGCGGAGCAGCCTATCGCCGGCGTGACCATGGAAGACGATCGCGGCACGTTTCTGCCGTTCCAGGTCGGTGCGTTCGTCGCCATCATTCGCAATTACCTGCCGCCGCCGTTCAAGGTTCTGGTACACATCCACGCCGGCGCGGGTTTCGAGAACGCATCAGTAGTCGAAGCCCTGCTCAACGGCGCAGATGGCATCTGGGGCGGATTTCCCAAGCGTGCGGCCATCATCGGCCACGCGTCGATCGGTGAAACCATCGCCAACCTGGCACGCCTGGGCAACCGGCACGTTCAACGTTACCCGTTGGACGAACTGCTGCCGCTTGCCACGGGTTTTCAGGAACTCGACGAACGGGGGCCGGTACCGGACGACCTTCCCATTCTGGGTCACAACGCGTATCGCCTGTCATTCAGCTCGTTCCGGCAGATGCCCGGCCGTTTCATGGACCTGGCACCCGAAGCCATCGGCGGCACCTACGGTTATCGCGTATGCGCGGTGATCAGCGATTCGCCAGTGATCGCGGGACGCCTGGCGGAAATCACCGGGCGCCCTGCCGAGAGCTTTCCGCTCCCCATCACTCAGCAAATGATCCGCCTGATGCGTCGCGACCTGCGCACTGGCCGTCGCATCGACTACGACAAACCCGAACAGCTGCTGGAACTGTATGCACGCGCAAAAGTGTTTAGCGGGCATCACGGACCGCATGCAAATCCAACACATCAACACACAAATGCCCTGCCCTAAGTTGACGAATCCCGGAGCACGCTTCCCATGACGATCGACACCAAGATGGATCTGGACAACGACACCTACAAAACCCTGCTGGAATCGACCCGGGCCATTCCGTGGAAAATCGATTGGGACACCATGCAGTTCGCCTACATTGGTCCGCAAATTGAAGAGTTGTTGGGCTGGGAACCGTCCAGCTGGGTCAGCGTGCAGGACTGGGCCGACCGCATGCATCCTGAAGACCGCGACTGGGCCGTCAATTTCTGCGTAGCGCAATCCAAGGCCGGTGTGGATCACGAAGCCGACTATCGCGCACTCAACAAGAACGGCGACTACGTGTGGATTCGCGACGTGGTGCACGTGGTGCGCAAGGAAGACGGCGACGTCGACTCGCTCATCGGCTTCATGTTCGACATCAGCGAACGCAAACGCACCGAAGAGCAACTGGCCGCGCTCCGCCGCGAACTCGAAGAACTCTCCTTCAAGGACGGCCTGACTGGCGTAGCCAATCGCCGCCGCTTCGACGTGGTGATGGAAACCGAGTGGAACAACGCCTGCCGCAACAAGCAGCCGGTATCCGTGCTCATGCTGGATATCGACTGCTTCAAACAATACAACGACCATTACGGCCATCTTGAGGGCGATCAGTGCCTCAAGCGCGTCGCCAAACTGCTGACGCTGGCCGCTTCGAGGCCACGCGACTTCGTCGCCCGTTTCGGCGGCGAAGAATTCATCGTGGTGATGCCCGACACCAACGAAACCGAAGCCTACAAAATCGCCTCGCGCTGCCGCGAATTGATCGCCAACGAGCACATCCCGCATACGGGTTCCGACGTCAGCAAATACCTCACCGCCAGCATCGGCCTAAGTACCGCCATGCCAGACTGCGGCGACGAGGCACTACCGTTTATCGAGCAAACGGATCGAAGGATGTATCAAGCCAAGCAACGGGGAAGAAACACCGTCGTCAACGATTGACGATCACTGGACCGTCAAGCCTCTTCGTCGAAATAGTCGCCATCGACTTTCGGCATATGTATCGTCTTGGATGTCACGCCAACCTCATGATCAATCATGAGGTTGACGAGGCGGCTACCATCGATAAGCACCATCCCCTCAACCGAATTGGCAAATTCCAGGGCTTGCTGCGTAAACGAGGACGTTGTGATAAACACGCCGCGCTTGGCCCGTTGCCCTGCGAGGGCGCCGTAGAATGCCTGCAAATCAGGTCTCCCAAGCGAGCCCTGCCATCGCTTGGCCTGTACATAGACCTTTTCCAGGCCCAGTTTGTCCAAAGAAATCACGCCATCGATATGCGATCGATCTGACTTTTGATGGTGCCTGTAATCATTTGTGCTGTCTCGATTCGAATTTTTAATATCGCGGCGCTTATCGATGTAATTTCAGAGAGAGATCTTTTATCGGCCCGTGCACGATTTCGCGCAACACCCGTGCCTCACCTGGCAACGTGCCGTTTTCCTGCGCCTTTTCCAGCAATGCGGGGGCGTGGAGCGCTAGCTTTGCGAGCATGTCATCCAACAAACGATGGCTTGTTTTAGCCGAAATCCCTAGCATTTTTCCGAATTCCTCCACATCCACCCTGCGGACTTCGCCCAATCGCGTGGCGCGCCCTATGGGTGTGACCAGCTCTTCATTTAGCCAGCTGGCTTCCCTATAGATGCTTGTCGAAAGCAAGTCGTAATGAGGCGCCAAGGCGATGCCCTGTCGTATCGGAAAGAAACTCAAGTTCTTGAGATGGGCATCGCCATTGCCGACCAAAATATTGAAGATGGCCCAGCGAAAAATGGCTTGCCGTGTAGCCGCTTTGGCACGACAAAGTTCAGCGAGTTTGCGCAAATTTTGTGCAGTCGCTTGCTCGTATTTGAATGCGCTGTCGAGCGACAACAATTGGCATGCATCCAATACATGGCGTCGACGCGTATGGGCGACATCGCCTTCGCGATCGAAGCGCTCGATGAGATAAACGGGCTCTGGCACGCGCCGTACACTGACATGAGGCACATTCAGCCCTACCGCGTGAGCCAATTGCATGACGAATGACTCGTTGATGACGGTGTGCGCAAAGCGTTCCGGCTCAGGGTGGTCGGGCTTGAGTATGTGGGTCGATGCTACGCGTCCCTCGGGTTCGAATAATTGGCCGTTATCAAGGACGACCGCCAGCTTATGTTGCGCACCGGCCATCGACATGCGTTTAGGCGCATCGTGCGACAACGGCACACGCGGCAACTTGCGGATGCGGTCGGACAAAGCTAGATCGCTCAATGGCACAAGGGTACCCGCCGGCAATACCTCGCCAGGGGCCAGTAATGTCAATGCACCTGCAGATTCCGGACCGTAACGTTGCAGTAAGCCGAATGCATCGGCCTTATCAATGCCGGCATCGCGCGCGAGCAAGATGCGCTCGCCTGCTTCGGGCAGCAGATTGTCGAAGAACCATTGCACCGGACGTTGCGACGCACCGTCGCTGATTGGATCGTTTTGCAGTGGCAAGCTGGGCGAGAGGGCGAATGCATGGTTCGAATCGACCCACGTGGGGTGGTAGACGAACGACCACAGGTTGCCCGTCTCACGCAACTCACCGATCCGCTCTTTGTCATTCCATACGATGAGCGTCCGTGGCGCAGGTGTGCTCATGCACCAACCTTGGTATGGGCATCGACGTTGTCGGAGTCATTGGGGACATCCAGCATGATGCCGATGCCTAATTCTTCCAGCACCCGCAAAACCCGTCCCAATTGCACTGTGGATTTGCCGGATTCCACATCACTCAAAAAGACGTGGCTGGATTCCGCCATGCCGGCTAAATCGTCTTGACGCAACCGCTGACGCTTGCGCTCGGCACGAATGATTTCGCCGATGTCCGAGACGGAGGAAACCGCGATTTGCATGGCCCACCCCAATAATCTAAACGTTCGCTTAGATTACGCTAAATTGCACTCGATTAGCAAAGAAATCGAAACCATCGCTTAGATTTCGCTATTTTTCGCATCTTAAGCAAGAAAAACGAAGCGATCGTTTAGTTTTTGATGTGCCTTGAGCTTGGTGTATTTGGCGTAAGCCCCTGAAAAAGAAGAAGGACCCGAAAGGGCCCTTCTCGTGGCAGCTTGCCTGAGTATTAGGCAAACGGATCGTCCAGCACGATGGTGTCTTCGCGATCCGCACCGGTCGCCACGATGGCCAGGCGGCAGCCGGAGAGTTCTTCCACCGAGCGCAGGTACGCGCGGGCGGCCGGCGGCAGTTTGTTCCAGTCGCGGATGCCGGCGGTGGATTCGGCCCAGCCGGGGAATTCCAGGTACACGGGTTTGCATTCGGCCCAGCCGTCGGCGTCGAGCGGAGCGAGTTCGCGGCGCTTGCCGCGGTATTCGTAGGCGATGCAGACCTTGATGGTCTCCAGGCCGTCGAGCACGTCGAGCTTGGTGATGGCCAGGCCGTTGATGCCGTTGATCTGCACGGCGCGCTTCAGTGCCACCAGATCGATCCAGCCGCAGCGGCGCGGGCGGCCGGTGCTGGCGCCGAACTCGTTGCCGACCTTGCGCAGGCGCTCACCCATTTCGTCGTTGAGTTCGGTCGGGAACGGACCGCCGCCGACGCGCGTTGCGTAGGCTTTGCAGATGCCGAGCACATAGTCGATATCGCCTGCGCCCACGCCCGTGCCGGCGAGCGCGCCGCCCACGGTGGTGTTGCTGGAGGTGACGTACGGATAGGTGCCGTGATCGATGTCGAGCAGCGCGCCCTGCGCGCCTTCGAACAGGATGTTGCCGCCGTCCTTGCGCACGTCGTGCAGGATGGTGGCGACGTCGTCGACCATCGGGCGAATGAATTCGCCGTAGGCGAGCGCATCGTCGAGCACCTGCTGGTAGTCGACCGGCTCTGCCTTCAGCCACTGCGTGAGGATGAAGTTGTGATAGTCGACGGCGCACTTGATGAGAGCGGGCAGTTCATGCGGATACATGAGATCGGCCACGCGCACGCTGCGGCGGGCGACCTTGTCTTCATACGCAGGGCCAATGCCGCGGCCGGTGGTGCCGATGGCCTTGCCGCCGGCGGCGGCTTCGCGCGCCTTATCGACCGCGATGTGATACGGCATGATCAGCGGCGTGGCCGGGCTGATCTTGAGGCGCGGGCGCACGTTCACGCCCTGTGCTTCCAGTTCTTCGATTTCCTGCTTGAGCGCGGCGGGCGACAGCACGACGCCGTTGCCGATCAGGCACAGCGCGTCGTCGCGCAGGATGCCCGAAGGAATCAAATGCAGCACCGTCTTCTTGCCCTTGATGACAAGGGTATGGCCGGCGTTGTGACCGCCCTGGAAGCGCGCGACGGCGCCAACGCGTTCGGTCAACAGGTCGACGATTTTGCCTTTGCCTTCGTCGCCCCACTGTGCGCCAAGAATTACGACTGACTTGCCCATGATGTTTCTCGCTCTAAAAGACGTTCCGATCGGCGGAACGGGAAAACTATCGCGCGCGGCGGTTACCGTGCGGTGAAAGTGTTAGTGGATCCAATGCAGCGTCAGCAGCCCGACACCGATGGCCAGCGCGCCGAACACGCGCAGGGTACGCGGCTCCAACTGCAGCGCCTGGCGCATCATCGCCTGCCAGCCCTGCGGCGCGGCGAACAGCACCAGGCCTTCGATGACCAGTACCAGGCATAGTGCGGCGTAGAACTCGCGCGGCATGACGTCAGTGCCGTGCCGGCGCCGGCGCCGGATTGCCGAAGTAACGCAGGAATTCGGAATCGGGCTTCAGGATGATGGTGCCCTTGCCGTCGCCGAAGGCTTGCTTGTAAGCCTCCAGGCTGCGGTAGAAGGCGAAGAAATCCGGATCCTGCGATGCCGCCTGCGCATAGATCTGCGCGGCTTGCGCATCGCCCTCACCCTTCACTTTTTCGGCCTGGCTCTCGCCGTCCGCGCGGATGATTTGCGCCTGGCTTTCCGCATCGGCCTTGATGGCTTCGGCTTGCTGCTTGCCGTCGGCACGGATGACCGCGGCTTGCTGCTGGCGCTCGGTCTGCATGCGCTTGTAGACCGCGGCCTTGATGTCGTCGGGAAATTCGATGCCGGTGATGCGTACGTCCAGCACCGATACGCCCAATCCCTTCGCCTGCTCATTGGACTGCTGCAACGCGCTGGCAGCCAGATCGCTTTGACCGCTGGCAACCAGCTGCTGCAACGAGCGCGTATCGACCGCGCTGCGCAGCGCATTGCTGACGATGGGGCTGAGACGCTGGCCGGCCTGCAGCTCGTCGCCGTTGGTGGCGCGGTAGTACCCGGCAGGATCGGCGATGCGCCACTTCACGTAATAGTTGACATTGATGCTTTGCTTATCCGACGTGGCATAGCGCTGGGGCGTGCCGTCGAACGCAAGAATGCGATCGTCGAGCGTCAGCACCTGTTGCAGCAACGGCACCTTGGCGTGCAGACCCGGCTGTTTGTCGGTGCGCAGGATTTTCCCGAATTGCAGCACCAACGCGGACTGGCCGTCTTCCACCGCGTAGAAGCTGTTGATGCCCAGCAGCACAAGCAGAATGATGATGATCGCAGCAGTGGTCTTCATGGCTGCTTCCCCTTCTCCGCCTCATCGCTAGTGGGCTGCGCCACGGTGCCGACGCCGGGCAGATTGGTGGCGGGCTGCGTGTCGCCGTTGGTGATGTTGATCACGGTGCGTCCGTCGGAGCCGTCGATCACCTTGTTGTTGACGCGAAGGATTTCTCCCATCGTTTCCAGCCACAGGCGGTGGCGCGTGACATCCGGCGCGGCCTTGTATTCCTTGAGAATGAGGTTGAAGCGCTCGACATCGCCCTGTGCGTGCGCGATGCGTTCGGCCTTGTAGGCGTCGGCGTCGGCAGCCATGCGCTTGGCATCGCCGTTGGCGGCGGGGATTTCCTGGCTGGTGTTCGCGTGGGCCTGATCGATCGCGCCCTGGCGATCCTGGCGCGCGGCATTGACGTCGTCGAAGGCGTCCTTCACTTCCTGCGGCGGCGTGATGGCCTGGAAGCTGACGTCGGTCACCTGCAGCCCGCAATCGTAGGCGTTGAGCGTTTTCTGCAATTGTTCGCGCACCTGCTGTTGCAAAGCGCCCAAGGCAGGTGCGGGCGCAGTGCCGTCGTTTTGAGCGGTAAGGACGTCATCCATGCGCTGCATGCCAATCACGGCACGCACGGCGGCTTGCGCCGCTTCGTTGAGCGTGCCGTCCGGATCGCGCGTGTTGAACAGATACTTCTGCGGATCGACGACCTGGTACTGCACGTTGAAATCCACCGAGACGATGTCTTCATCGCTGGTGAGCATGCGAACCTGGTCGGACATCGCACGCACACGCGCCGTCGCGACCGGCTGCACGGTTTCGATGGGCAGCGGAAGCTTCAGATGGAAGCCGGGACCGATGGTGCGCGCATAGGCACCGAATCGCTGCACCACTCCCACCTGCCCCGCGCCGATGACGGCGTAGCTGGTCAACAACAGCCAGGCCAGGACAATGGCCGCGACGATGGTGACGATGCCACCCGGGCCACCCAGCTTGCTGAAGCGCTTGAAGGCATCCTTGAGTGCAGCCTCAACGCCCGGTTTGCCGCCGGAGCTTCGTTTGTTCTTGTTCCACGGATCGCGTTGCCCGTTGCCGGGTTCGTTCCAGGCCATGGTCAGTCTCCTTGGGGCCGCTGGGAGGCCGGCAGCAACGGCCGGAAAACGCTCTGTGCAAGATGGGACATGGTGACGGCTAATGGGAGTGCAAGCACCCGGGTATGGGGCCATGCACAAACGGTCGCATTCTAACAGAGACGGGTGAAAGGCGGGCTGCGGCCGGCGATCCGGAGAGCATTTGCCGCGCTGCTCCGTTGTCCTTTTCGTCATGCCGGCCAGCGGCAAGTCGCTCCGTGACAGCGGAGCTGGTCGATGACGAACAGGATGAAGTGAGATTAGTTGAGTACGTCCGGGAGTGAGTCAGGGCTGCCGAGCAGACCTCGCAGCAGCTCGATATCCGCCCCGTGTCCGCCGGCAAGCGGCGCCAACACACTACGTGGGGCATCGATACGCAAACGCCAGCCGGCTTCGTCGACGGCTTCCTCGGCGATGGCACCGGCCGCACGCAGCCTGGCGTGCAGGCGGCCTGCCGACAGCGGCAGATGCAGTTCGGATCGCACCCGTTCGCCACCGAGCACTTCGCCAAGCGCCTGGCGCAACAAATCGAGCCCCTGTCCGGCGGCCGCGGATATCCACACCTGCTGCGGAACGCCTTCCGCATCGCGCACGATGCGTGGCTCGCCGCCGGTCAGATCGATCTTGTTCATTACATGCAACTGCGGCATGTCCCCGGCGCCGATTTCCTCCAGCACGTCGTCGACCACCTGATGCAGACGCTCGCGCTCTTCGTCAGCAGCATCGCTGACATGCAGCAGCAGATCGGCATCGCGCGCTTCGGCCAGCGTGCCGCGGAAGGCGGCGACCAGATCGTGCGGCAACTCGCGAATGAAACCCACGGTGTCGGCCAGCACGGCGGGACCGCAGCTCAGGTCATCCAGCTTGCGCACCGTGGGATCGAGCGTGGCGAACAACTGGTCGGCGGCGTAGACGTCGCCTTGCGTGAGTTTGTTGAACAAGGTGGACTTGCCGGCATTCGTATACCCCACCAGGGCCACGCGCGGCACGGTATTACGCAGGCGTGCACGACGCTGCTGGGTGCGCTGGGTCTGCACTTTTTCCAGCCGCTTGCTGAGCATCTTCACGCGCTCGGCCAGCAGTCGGCGGTCGGTTTCCAGCTGGGTTTCGCCGGGACCGCGGTTGCCGATGGCACCGCCGCGCTGGGCGTCCAAGTGGGTCCAGCCCCGCACCAGGCGGGTCGCCAGGTGTTTCAGCTGGGCCAGTTCCACTTCCATCTTGCCTTCGTGGGAACGGGCGCGCTGGGCGAAGATGTCCAGGATCAGGCCGGCGCGATCGACGACGCGCGTGCTGAGCAGCTTTTCGAGGTTGCGCTCCTGCACGGGTGTAAGCAGATGGTCGACCAGGACCAGGTCGGCCTCCAGGGCGCGCACGGCTTCGGCGACTTCCTCCGCCTTGCCGGTACCGATGTAGTAACGGGGGTTGGGCGATTCCACGCGCGCGGGAATCGCCGCCAGCACCTCGGCACCAGCGGACTTCACCAGCTCGACGAATTCCTCTGCCCGCTCCTCTGCATCGCTCCCGCTGCGTGAATGCGGGAGGACCAATACGGCACGTTCGCCTTTCTTTTGCCTATCGAACAGAGTGAATCAACCTTCGTTATCGGCCGACGCGTGCGCCTCGATGTGGCTTTCATGGCCGTCATGACCTTCGTGGCCGTTGCCGACGCGCACGTTGCGGCTCGGCACCACGGTGGAGATGGCATGTTTATAAACCATCTGGCTCACCTGGTTGCGCAGCAGCACCACAAACTGATCGAACGACTCGATCGTGCCCTGCAGCTTGATGCCGTTGACCAGGTAGATGGCGACGGGAACGCGCTCACGGCGCAAAGCATTCAGAAATGGATCTTGCAAGGATTGCCCTTTTGACATTTTTGTTCTCCCCCTCGTCCAACGGATGGGTCGGAAAAAAATTTGGAGCCAAACGGCGCCCCGACCCAAGTTCGGTTGAATGTTAACCGCTTTTAAATCGTGGTTGAAAGAGTTTTGTAAGTTATGACAAAGAGATAACAAAACTGAGTCACACCGTTCACGAAGAAATAGGGCCGTTGGGCAGGTCCAGGAACAGGCCCACCGCCCCGGCGGCACGCGAAATGAGGTCGGAGCGCTCCGGATCGAGGCTCCGGGCGTCCAGCTCACTGCGCAGCCACGTGATCTGGCGCTTGGCCAGCTGCCGGGTGGCGAAAATGCCTTTGTCACGCAATTCGGCGGCCCCGTAGAGGCCGTCCAGATGCTCCCAGGCCTGACGGTAGCCCACCGCCCGAATGGCCGGGAGATCCGGCTTGAGATCGCCCCGCTGGCGCAACGCGCGCACCTCATCTAGCAGGCCGTGTTGCAGCATATCGTCGAAACGGTGGGCAATCCGGGCGTGCAAGGGTGTGCGGTCCTCCGGAAGAAGGGCAAGTTTCAGTACGCGCCAGGGAAAAGGCTCCCTACGACCACCCTGCTGCTGGGCACTGAGCGGCTTGCCGGTAAGGGCAATCACTTCCAGGGCGCGCTGGATGCGCTGGGCATCGCCCGGCTTGATGCGCGACGCCGCCGCCGGGTCGAGTTCGGCCAGCCGGCGATGCATGCCATCCCAACCGATGTTCGTCGCTTCATCGGCCAATTGCGCACGTAGCTCGGCATCGGCCTCGGGCAAGCTCGACAGGCCGCGTTGCAAGGCTCGGAAATACAAACCCGTTCCGCCGACCAGCAAGGGGACGCGGCCGGAATCGCCGATGCGCCGCATGGCCGCTTGCGCATCGGCACTGAAATCGGCCGCCGAATAAGGCACCGCCGGGTCGCGAATATCGATCAGCTCGTGCGGGTAACGCGCCAAGGTGGCCGCGTCGGGCTTGGCTGCACCGATATTCAAGCCGCGATAGACGAGCGCGGAGTCGACGCTGATCAGGCCGAGCGGAAAGCGTTCGCCCAAGGCGCAAGCAAGCGCCGTCTTGCCCGACGCGGTCGGGCCCATCAGGAAGATGGCAAGTGGGCGGTGATCGGCTGGCATCGCGGCATTGTAATTGGCGAACTCGTTTTGCGATTCCCGTTGCGCACGTGTGCACGTTCATCTGGTTGATACGTTGAAACCGGAAGCACTCGAACCCACGAACATCCCATGCTCCCATCGAAATCGAATCGCCCTCTGCTCGCCTTGATGGTCACCGGATCGATTTATGCGGGCCACGCCACGGCGCAAATGGCGTCGGCGACACAGGACTTCAGCGGTATCTGGCAACTCAACGACCGCGCCAGTGACAGCGCAGCTGTCATTACCGAACGCTTGCATCAAGAGCGCAGACGCGAGCAGGCACCTTCTTCGCGTCCCGCCGGAGCCAGCTCGAGCGCGACGGCCAGCAACCCTGCTCCGAGCGGCATGGGTCACGGCGGCGGCCACGGCATGGGCGGCGGTGGGATGGGAGGCGGTGGTGGCCATGGCATGGGCGGCGGCAGGCATGGCAATCAGGACAGCCAAAGCTCATCGGGCGGCGGCAGCGGCAAGCCGGCCAAGGACCCTACGCCTCCCTTGTTTGCCAATGATGCACTGCTGAACGTGCAACAAAACAGCGCTGGCATGCGGGTGGATTTCAACAACACCGATCGGTTGGATACCAAATTCGATGGCGTCGCGCGCCAGGCGCTCAATGGCAGCGCACACGTTCAGACCCAACTGACGCACGATGGCATGCAAGTGTCCATGGACTTCGGCGATGGCACGCGGCTGGACCAGACCTGGATGCGCTCGCCCGACGGACATCATCTGACCGTCACGGAAACGTGGACGACGTCGGATTTGAAAGACCCCATCGTGTTCACGCGCAGCTACGACCGACTGGATCTTTGAAGGGCCTGCTGTAAACCTGCGCGCCAACACCTTCTCCGTTGATCAGCAAAAACCCTCACGTCTGCGCCGGTGTCGCCGATGCCGCAGCGCGTCAAGTCATGCACAGGGGGGGCCGCTCTATAATTAGCGCCTTGTGCTCCCCGCCCCACCCCTGGATGTGCCCCATGCCGCAAACAATGAAAGCCTTGGTCAAGAGCCACGCCGAAAAAGGCATTTGGATGGAAGAAGTGCCCGTACCGGAAGTCGGTCCGAACGAGGTGCTGATCAAGCTAGAGAAAACCGCCATCTGCGGTACCGACCTGCATATCTACAAGTGGGACGAGTGGTCCCAGCGCACGATCAAGCCGGGCCTCACGATCGGTCACGAATTCGTCGGCCGCATCGTGGAAATCGGCCCCGGCGTCACCGGCTACAAGATCGGTGACCGCGTTTCCGCCGAAGGCCATATCGTATGCGGCCATTGCCGCAACTGCCGCGCGGGCCGCCAGCATCTGTGCCCCAACACCATCGGCATCGGCGTGAACCGCAATGGCGCGTTCGCCGAATACATGACGATGCCGGCATCGAACCTGTGGCCGATTCCGGATCAGATTCCGTCGGAGCTGGCCGCGTTCTTCGACCCCTATGGCAACGCCGCGCATTGTGCGCTGGAGTTCGACCTGGTCGGCGAAGACGTCCTGATCACCGGCGCCGGCCCGATCGGCATCATCGCCGCGGGCATCGCCAAGCACGTGGGCGCGCGCAACGTCGTAGTGACAGACGTCAACGATTACCGCCTCAAGCTCGCCGCCGACATGGGCGCCACGCGCGTGGTGAACGTCGCCAACCAGTCGCTGAAGGACGTGATGAAAGACCTTCACATGGAAGGCTTCGACGTGGGCCTGGAAATGAGCGGCAACCCGCGCGCCTTCAACGATATGCTCGATGGCATGTACCACGGTGGCAAGATCGCGCTGCTGGGCATCCTGCCGAAGGGTGCGGGCATCGATTGGGATCGCGTGATCTTCAAGGGCCTCACGCTGCAGGGCATCTACGGTCGCCGCATGTACGAGACCTGGTACAAGATGACCCAGATGGTGCTGACGGGCTTCCCGCTGCAAAAGGTGCTGACACACCAGATTCACATCGACGATTTCCAGAAAGGTTTCGACCTGATGGATGCCGGCAGCTGCGGCAAGGTCGTCTGTTCCTGGCACTGAACTGAATAGACGCAGCACGCTACAGGCGAAATGCCGGCAGCGTGCTGCGCAATTCCCTACGCCGCACGTTACACTCCGCCCGGGCGTGCCGACATGATTGTTTAGGGAGGTGCACGGCTACCGCCGGGCACGGTCGGTCCGCGATGTCACGGGAGCATCGACGGCATGGCAAACCGGAAGTCATCACCCAATGCACTGATGGAGGCCGGGCGCCAGCGCGCAGTCGGTCTTTATCGATCCCGCCGCATGCGCATCACTGCGCTGGTCATCGTCATCTTCCTGGCGTTGCTTGGCTTATTCGGGTTCTTCATCGCGCCCGGCATTCTCAAGAGCCAACTTGAAAAGCAACTAAGCGCCCAGCTTGAGCGCCCGACGTCGATCGGGGCGGTTCACGTCAACCCCTACACGCTGCTGATTGTCGTCGACAAGCTGCATATCGGCGAGCGCGATGGCACCACTCCCTTCGTCGACGTGGACGAACTGGTCGTGAATGCATCGTGGGGATCGGTGTTCCGGATGGCGCCTGTGCTGGACGAGCTGACTCTGACGCACCCGCAGATCCACATCACGCGCACCGGACCCCAGACATTCAATTTCACCGACATTGTGCAGCGCTTCGCATCCAAGCCGTCGCCGCCGAATGCATCGCCCGCGCGTTTCGCCCTGTCCAATATCAGCGTGCACAACGGCGACTTCACGCTCGACGACAAAGTGCTCAATGCCACGCATCACATCGACCAGTTCGAACTCGGCATTCCATTCCTGGCAAACCTGCCGCACGACACGGATATTTTCGTACAGCCGCTGCTGGCCATGCGTGTCGATGGCAGCCCCCTGCGCATTGAAGGGCAAACCAAACCTTTTGCGGATAGCCATGAGTCCGTGATCAGCTTCGGACTGGATCACCTGGATCTGCCGCGCTATCTCGGTTATGTGCCCGAGCCTCTGCCGGCGGCGATTCCCAGCGGACAGCTTTCGGGCAAGCTGGATCTGCATTTCATCGACACCAAACCCACGCAGCAACTTCGCCTCGACGGCCAACTGCAGGCCGACAACTTTGTCATGACAACCCATGACAACGCTCCCATGCTGGAGTTGGGTCATGGCACCGCGGTGTTGGACGACGTCGAGCCGCTGCTGTCGCGCTATCACTTCGGATTGATCCAGCTCGACCAGGCAAAGCTGCATTACGCCAAGCTGTCGGGCGGACGCACCAACTTCGACACGCTGATGGGCAAGGACAAGCCGCCTGCGCCGCCGGGAACGCCTCCCAACGACGCATTCATCACAACGCTCGCTCTGCAGAACAGCACGTTCGAATATGCCGATTTGAGCGGCACCAAACCCGCGCGTATATCGTTGGACAACATGCACGGGGCGATTCGCGCGTTTTCCACGGTTTCGGCGAACCCTGGCGCTGTCGATGTTACTTCTGCACTGGCCGGCGGCAGCGTGCATGCAACGGGCAAGCTGTTCATGAGCACGAGTCGTTTCGACGGCGACGTCACGATGAACGGCGTGGGTTTGCAGCCGCTGATCGCCATGGCACCGCCGATGCTCAATGCGGAGATTTCCAGCGGCACGCTCGACGGCGACATGCATCTGAAGGCGGACTGGAGCAAAACCGTCTCGTTGACGATGGATGGCACCACGTTCACGGCAAATAACTTTGCGCTGGACCAACACGGCCATAAACCGGTTGCCTGGCAGGCATTCAAAGCCGAGATCACGCATCTCGATCTTGCGAGCAGCACAGCGCAGCTGGGCAACCTAACGATGCAGGGCCTGAAGATCGACGCCAAGCGCCTGAAAAACGGAACCATCGATCTCGCCGGCCTGATGAAATCCAGCCCTCCGCAGGGACACGGCAAAGAGGCCGCGTCGCCGGCCTGGCATTGGAGCATTGCGCACCTCGCCGTTGACGGCAGTAGCTTCGCGCTGACCGATCCAACCCTTCCCAGCAAGGACGGTCACGTCGCGGTGGATGCCGACAAATTCGCCATCGATGGGCTTTCCGACGACATGCACAAGCCGGTGAAACTGGATCTCAGCGGCGGCATCGGTCACGGCAAGTTTCACGTCAACGGCAATGTGAAACCCGAACCGGTCGATGCGGATCTGCGTATCGTGGCGACCAAGCTGAATGTCGCGCCGTTCGAGTCGCTGGCGCAGGTACCGTTGAATGTCCGCGTCGACAGTGCATTGCTCAGCATGAACGGACGTGCCCGCTACCGCGATCGCAAGCCTGAGCCACTGGCGAGCTATCAGGGGCGCATCGTGCTCGGACGCGTGCGTGTGATGGACAAAGTCACCAACGACGACTTCGTGCGATGGAACTCGCTTGCTGCGACGGACATGAAGGTGCGCATGGGTCAAGGCGCGCCGCAGGTCGATATAGGTGGCCTCGCGCTCGATGACTTTTACGCGCGCGTGATCATCAACAGCAACGGCCGCATCAATCTGCAGGACGTGAAATCCAATCCGGCCGAAGCTCCTGTATCGGTGACGCGTGCGGAAGGCGGCCCTGCACCCGCCGCGACAACCCCGCCGCCTCCACCGGCACCTGCGCCGGCCAGCAATGCTTCCACCGGTGCCGCGCTCGCGACAGCAAGCACCGCAGCGGCGCCAGCGGCGCAGATTCATATCGGCCAGATCACGCTAGCCAACGGCAATCTCAATTACACCGACAACTTCATCAAGCCGAACTACACCGCCAACATCACCCAGTTGGCCGGCAAGATCGGAGCGTTCGGTACCGACACCAGCGACAAGCCCGCCGACGTCACCTTGCAGGGTCAGTTGGACGACAACTCGCCGGTCAATATCGACGGCACGATCAACCCGCTTACGCCTGTGGCTTTCCTTGACATCAAGGCCAAGGCCGATGGCGTGGAGCTCACGCATCTTTCGCCCTACTCCGGCAAATACGCAGGCTATCCCATCACCAAGGGACGCTTGACGATGGATGTGCACTATCAGCTTGATCAGGGCAAGTTGAATGCGGACAACCACATTTTCCTTACGCAACTGACGTTCGGTGACCGCATCGAAGGGCCAGGCGTCAGCCACTTGCCTGTAAAACTTGCCGTGGCGCTGCTTAAGGATTCCAACGGCAATATCGATATCCACGTACCGGTGTCGGGCTCGCTCAACGATCCGCATTTCAGCATCGGCGGCGTGATCTGGCAGGCATTCGTGAACCTGATCAAGCGCGCGGTGACCGCTCCATTCCGCCTGCTTGCATCGAGCATGGGCGGCGGCGGGCAGGATCTGGGCTACGTGGAATTCGGTCCAGGTTCGAATGTGCTGGATGCGCAGGCCACGCAGCGACTGGATCAGATCGTCGTGATGCTCGATAAGAAGCCGGCACTGAAGCTGGACATCACCGGCCGTGTCGATCCTTCCCTCGACCAGGACGGCCTGCGCAAGGTGATGGTGGACGACGCCGTGCAGAAGGAGGAAGCGGACGACATCGGCAGCCAGGCTGCCAAGGCTGCCCCCGTGAAACCCGGCACGGACGATTACAACAAGTACCTCGCCAAGGCTTACAAGCACGCCGACTTCAAGAAACCGCGCGACATCATCGGCTTGACCAAGTCGCAACCGCCGGAAACGATGATCAAGCTGATGGAAACCAACGTGAACGTGGATCAGGACGCCCTGCGCCACCTCGCCGAACGACGCGCCGATGCTGTGCGCCAGTACATGCACGGCAAGATCGACGATAGCCGCGTGTTCGTGCTCGCGCCCAAGCTGGATGCCTCGGGAATCGACGACAAGGGCAAGACTACGCGCGACGATTTCGGCCTGCATTGAGGAAAACGGGGGTTGGGGACCAGGGGCTGGCCTCCGCTCTTCAATCCCCCGCCGGAAAGTCCGACAATTGCGCTTTCCCCAACTTGGCAGTCCCCCATGAGCTACTCCGGCCAGGCGCGTTACGCCCAAGAACTCGAATCCATCCGCGAACAGGGTCTGTTCAAGGCTGAGCGCATCATCACCTCCCCGCAATCGGCCGAGATCGAGCTGCAGGGCGGCCGCAGAGTGCTCAACTTCTGCGCGAACAACTATCTGGGCTTGGCCGACCATCCGGACGTGATCCGCGCAGCCAAGGACGCGTTGGATACGCATGGCTTCGGCATGGCGTCGGTGCGCTTTATCTGCGGCACCCAGGACCTGCACAAGCAGCTGGAAAAGAAGATCGCCGAGTTCTTCGGCACCGAAGACACCATCCTCTACGCCGCGTGTTTCGACGCGAACGGCGGCCTGTACGAACCGCTGCTGGGCGAAGAAGATGCCGTCATTTCCGACGCGCTGAATCACGCCTCGATCATCGACGGCATTCGCCTCTGCAAGGCCAAGCGCTTCCGCTACGCCAACTGCGACATGGCCGACCTGGAAGCGCAGTTGCAAGCCGCCGACGCCGCCGGCGCGCGCACCAAGCTGATCACCAGCGACGGTGCGTTCTCGATGGACGGTTTTATCGCGCCGCTGGACAAGATCACCGCGCTTGCCGCCAAGTACAACGCATTGGTGCATATCGACGAATGCCACTGCACCGGTTTCCTCGGCCCGCATGGCCGCGGTTCGGCGGAAGTGCACGGCGTGATGGACAAGATCGACATCTTCACCGGCACGCTAGGCAAGGCGTTGGGTGGTGCGCTGGGCGGCTTCACCACCGGTCGCGCCGAAGTCATCGAGATGCTGCGTCAGCGCTCGCGTCCCTACCTGTTCTCCAACTCGCTGCCGCCGCACGTCGTCGCTGCTGCAATCCAAGTGTTCGATATGCTCGGTTCGGCAGGCGACCTGCGTGAGCGCGTGCAGGAAAATACCCGTTATTTCCGCCAACAGATGACGAAGGCCGGCTTCGACATCAAGCCGGGCGTGCACCCGATCGTGCCGGTGATGGTGTACGACGCGAAGAAGGCGCAAGCCATGGCTTCCGGGCTGCTCGAGGAAGGCATCTATGTCACGGGCTTCTTCTATCCGGTGGTCCCGCAGGGTCAGGCACGCATCCGCACACAGATGAGCGCTGCGCACACGCGCGAGCATCTGGATCGCGCGATCGCAGCGTTCACGAAAGTCGGTCGGTCGCTGGGCGTGATCGGCGGGTGAGCAATCGTTGGCGCCACATGTCGAGAATCCTCGGCATGTGGCGCGATGCGATGGGAAATGGAGTTTGCTGCGCAAGTCAGATGTAGCGCGCCGCAATACTATCTGCGCCGTTTTGGACCCGGCGCGCCCTTAGGCCGCAATCGAACGGACGTTGCAGGTTGTGTGCGACTGCGCGTGGTATTGGTTGTCCCGCGCGACGAAGCACGATCCAGGGTATCTTCAGCGTGATGCTCGCGTGCAAGGTTTGCCACTTCATCACCGCTCAGATGGCGCCACTGGCCTTTGCCCAGCTCGCCCAGCGCAAGGTCGCCGACGGTGACACGTATCAATCGCAGCACGTTAATGCCGTGCGCCTTGAGCAGGCGCCGGATGTGCCGGTTGCGTCCTTCGTCCAGCACAATTTCCAACCATGCGTTTTTTTCACCGGTCCGAAGCAGCGATACGCGCTTTGCATTTAGCCTCTCCCCTTGATCCTCGACGCCATGGATCAATTGATCCAGCAATGTTCGATCGGGAATGGCGTCAATCTGCACGTGATAGGTCTTGTCAACGTGATAGCGCGGATCGGTGAGCCTGGCCGCCCATGCACTGTCATTGCTGAGCAACAGCAATCCTTCGCTGGCTTTGTCGAGTCGTCCCACGGGGCCTAGCCACGGCAAGCCCGATGTGGCCAGCAGTTCGTAAATGGTGTCGCGTCCATGCTCATCGGCAGCGGTCACCACGATCCCGCGCGGCTTGTTCAGCGCCACATAGATGCGCTTCGCCACGGTCACCGCTTCGCCATCGAGACAAATGCGCTGACGTTCGGGATCCGCAGGGCGTTCCGGATCGAGCACGACTCGTCCATCGACACTTACCCTGCCCTCGCGTACGGCCTTTTCAGCCTGGCTGCGGGAACACACGCCCAGCTTGCTGATGACGCGCGCAAGACCGAACTTGGGTCGAGCCGACGTGTGCGAAGGTGTTCGAGTGGTGACCATGCGATGCTCAGACTAGCCTGCCGGCAAAAGAAAAGCCCGGCTGACGCCGGGCTTTTCCGTAACGCTTTGCCGTAATCGGATTACTGCTGAACCTGCAGTTCCGTACGACGGTTGCGAGCGCGGCCGGCATCCGTCTTGTTGCTGTCGATCGGATCG
>NZ_QRBF01000009.1:0-118782 GCF_003363265.1 Dyella psychrodurans
ATCACTTGCAACCTTCTCTTGAAGATCGCCCCGAAGCATTTCGTCCCGGGTGAGCCGCCCATTCTACATCCCTTTGGCCTTCCGTCAACACCCAAAATTTGGAACGTTGCGGCGAGTTTTTAGGGGAACCTTCGAAAAAGGGCTGTCCGTCGAAGGGGGTGGAATCATAGCGCCGGTCTCAGTCCCTGTGAAGGGGTAAAAACGCCCTATCGCACCAAATCATCCGCCGAGCTCACCTAGAGTCAGCAAATAGCCCGACTGGCCGAGCCCGATCCCCGGCCATGTAAAAGGCGAGTGCATGCCTATGGGCGCGCGGATCTATCCGATCGGCGCGCCCATCCAGTTCAAATCGGCTATTTAAGTGCCGGAACCACCCGGAGAAGCGGAACTGCAACCAAGCGGGATGGCTGCGGCCACGTTCGATTTCTGTGCATCGAATGAAGCGCCCGCCTGTCTTACCGGCTCGTGGGCCTGAACAAGGCCCACGCGATAGGGAATCAGGGCCTCGGGACGCAGCTGTTCCAGCGCGTCCCAGTCGTCTTCAAAGGGTATGAATTGCTGCATGGCCGCTCCTCGGGGATCAGGATTCGCACGAGGATCATTCCAACAGGGGAAACGGCCTGGGCGCTGGCGAAATCGGGCGATTTGCAGGCAGCGCGCGGCGAATCAGTCGATTTCGACCATCTCGAAGTCGTCTTTGGTGGCGCCGCAATCCGGGCACGTCCAGGTATCGGGCACGTCGCTCCAGCGGGTACCGGGCTCGATGCCTTCCTCGGGCAAGCCCAAGGCCTCGTCATAGATGAAGCCACAAACCACGCACATCCATTTGCGCAGGGTGGTATCGGTGGAAACTTGGTTCATGTGTACGTCGCCAGATCGGAGTGAATAGTGCATTCTCGCAACTCCTCCGCCGATGCGAAAGTCGGCCAAACCCATCTTTGTCTGCGAATTCATGACTTCCCTCCTCTTTCCGGGCCGAGGCCTTTACGTCATCACAGACGGCCCACGACCCGATCTCATGGAAGCCGTAAATCAGGCCCTCGCCGGCGGTGCGCGATTAGTGCAGTACCGCGACAAGACGCATGAGCCGAAACGACGCCACGCCGAAGCCAGCACTCTGCTCGCGCTATGCCGCGAACACGCAGTGCCATTGATCATCAATGACGATATCGCGCTCGCGCACGCCATCGACGCAGACGGCGTACATCTGGGCGAAGCAGACGACAGCATCGCCAAAGCACGTACTGCGCTGGGCCCGGATGCCATCGTTGGCGTGTCGTGTTACGACTCGCTCGAACGCGCACAAGAAGCGGCGCGACATGGCGCGAGCTATATCGCTTTCGGCGCTTTTTTCGCTTCACCGACGAAGCCTCGCGCGCGACGTGCCAGCATCGATCTGCTGCGACACAGCGCCACGCTAGGCATCCCCAGAGTAGCGATCGGCGGTATCACGCCCGACAATGGCGAAGATCTCGTTGCTGCAGGCGCCGACTATCTGGCGGTGATTTCCGCTGTATTCGGCACCACCGACATTCGCGCAGCCGCGCAACGCTTCACCCAACTTTATTCTTCCGATCGAGCCGTTTCTCCATGACGAACCACGAACTGTTCCAGCGCGCCCTGCAACTGATGCCCGGTGGCGTGAACTCCCCCGTACGCGCATTCAAATCGGTAGGCGGCGAACCGTTCTTCACCGCACGCGCCGATGGCGCTTATTTGTGGGACGTGGAAGGTAAGCGCTATATCGACTACGTCGGTTCGTGGGGACCGATGATCGTGGGTCACAACCACCCGAAAGTGCGCGAAGCGGTGGAACGCGCCGTGCGCGATGGATTGTCCTTCGGCACGCCCTGCCCTGCCGAAGTCACCATGGCTGAAGCCATCGTGCGACTGGTGCCGTCGATTGATATGGTGCGCATGGTCAACTCGGGCACCGAGGCGACGATGTCGGCGATCCGTCTCGCACGCGGCGCGACCGGCCGCAGCAAGATCGTGAAATTCGAGGGTTGCTATCACGGCCACGGCGACAGCTTTCTTGTAAAAGCCGGCTCCGGTGCCCTGACATTCGGCGTGCCTACTTCTCCGGGCGTACCCAAGGCCAATGCCGACCTCACCCTCACTCTGCCCTACAACGACCTTGCCGCGGCGGAAGCATTGTTCGCAGAACACGGCGCCGACATCGCCGGACTCATCATCGAACCTGTCGCCGGCAACATGAACTGCATTCCGCCGAAGGTAGGCTATTTGCAGGCGCTGCGCGATCTGTGCACGCGCCATGGTGCCGTGCTGATCTTCGATGAAGTCATGACAGGCTTCCGCGTCGCGCTCGGCGGCGCACAAGCACACTACAGCGTGAAGCCCGACCTCACCACCTTCGGCAAAATCATCGGTGGCGGCATGCCGGTGGGCGCCTACGGCGGCCGTCGCGACCTGATGGAGCAAATCGCTCCCGCCGGCCCGATCTACCAGGCCGGTACTTTGAGCGGCAATCCCGTGGCGATGGCAGCGGGGCTGGCCATGCTGGAGTTGATACAGGCACCGGGTTTCTACGATACGCTGGCCGCACGCACGCGCCTGCTCACCGATGGCCTGCAGGCGGTGGCCGATGGCGAAGGTGTCCCCTTTAGCACCAACCGGGTGGGCGGCATGTTCGGACTGTTCTTCACGCGCGACAAAGTGGAAAGCTACGCACAGGCCACCGCGGCTGACGTTGCGCTGTTCAACCGGTTCTTCCACGGCATGCTCGAACGCGGCGTGTATCTCGCACCCAGCGCGTTCGAAGCGGGTTTTCTGTCGTCGGCGCACAGCGATGACGACATCGCCGCGACATTCGACGCCGCGCGCATAGCCATGCGCGCGGCACGCACCGGCTGACGGCCATGCCCACGCGCCCGCCATTCGCCGACGAACTCGGCCCCGCAACGCAAACGGGATGGCGGGCGCGCTGGTTCCATATCATCTTCGGGCATGAAGATGCCGCGGGGCGTCGTTTCGATGTCCTGCTGATCATCGCCATTCTCGGCAGTATCGCCGTCGCCGTGTTCGATACCGTGGCGGAAGCCCACGCACGCTATGGCGCCATCTTCTATGCGCTGGAGTGGCTGTTCACGCTGGCCTTCACGCTGGAGTACATCACGCGCATCGCGGTGGTCGATCGCCCGTGGCGATACATACGAAGCTTCTACGGCATCGTCGACGTACTCGCGGTGGTGCCAACCTGGATCAGCCTGGTGGCAGTGGGAAGCCAGTACCTGCTGGTCGTGCGTGCGCTGCGCATCCTGCGGATTTTCCGAATACTCAAACTCACTCGCTACGTAGGCGAGGCCGACCTCTTGTGGCTGACGCTGGTGAGGGCGCGCCGGAAGGTACTGATCTTCTTCAGCACTATTCTTACGCTGGTGTTGATCTTCGGCGCGCTGATGTATTTGATCGAAGGGCCCGAGGATGGCTTCACCTCGATCCCCACGTCGATGTACTGGGCCATCGTGACGATGACCACCGTGGGATTCGGCGATATCACGCCGAAAACCACGCTTGGAAAATTGCTTACGTCGCTGATCATCCTGATCGGCTACAGCATCATCGCCGTTCCCACCGGCATCTTCACGGCAGAATTGGCGGCCGGCATGCGCGCCAAGCGCAAATATGCGTCATGCACGCATTGCGGCCAAGCCGACCACGATGGCGATGCCGTTTACTGTCGCATCTGCGGCGCGGCTTTACCTGCCAAGAACGATTGACGCCGCAGGAGCCGAAGCTCACCAGGTCCCGGTGTTAGGCATCGACGCCCAGGGTTCGCGCGGCGGCAGGCGACCGTCCTGCAGCAGCTCGATGGAAATGCGATCCGGCGAACGCACGAACGCCATGTGACCGTCGCGCGGCGGACGGTGAATGGTGTAACCCATCGACTGCAGGTGCTCGCACAGGGCGTAGATGTCCTCGACGCGGAACGCCAGATGGCCGAAGTTTCGCGCCGAACCGTAATCCTCGTCCGAACCCCAGTTATGCGTCAGCTCGACTTCCACTTCGGGATTATCAGGTGCCGCCAGATAAATCAGCGTGTACTTGCCTTCGGGCACATCCATGCGACGCACCTGCTTAAGGCCAAGTCCGTCGCAGTAAAAACGCAGCGAAGCATCGAGGTCGTGCACACGAACCATGCTGTGCAGATATTTCATCGAGATATTCCAGTTGCCATGACTTCGGTAAACATCCTTATCGTCCGACGAATGCCGTCAGTGCGGCGCGAAGGCGCGCCAGGCCGTCGTCGAGTTCTTTGTCGGAGATATTAAGCGGCGGCACGAAACGCAGCACATCCGGACCCGCCTGCAGAACCAGCAGACCATGCGCAGCGGCGTGATCGAGAATCTCACCAGCCTTGCCACGATAGGACTCAGCCAGTACGGCACCCAGCATCAGACCACGCCCGCGCACCTCGGAAAACACACCCAGCTCCGTTCCCAACGCGGCGAGCGCATCACGCAGCTTTTCCGATTGGCGCTGCACGTTCCCAAGCAGCGCCGACGAAGACAATTTGCGCAGCGCGACGCGCGCAACCGCCGCCGCCATCGGATTACCGCCGAATGTCGTGCCGTGAGCGCCGAACTGCATGACCTGGGCAACTTTCGGTCCGGCCAGCATCGCACCAATCGGAAAACCGCAACCGAGCGCTTTTGCCAACGTCACGATGTCTGGCGTCACGTCATCCTGCACGTGCGCGAACAACGTTCCCGTACGCCCCATGCCGCATTGAATCTCATCCAACACCAGCAACGCACCGTGCGAATCGCAGAGTTCGCGCACGCGCTTGAGAAAGCCCGGCGCAGCAGGCAGCACGCCACCCTCACCCTGCACCGGCTCCAACATCACTGCAGCGACCTCGCTTTTTGCGAATGCATGCTCCAACGCGGCAACATCATTGAAGTCGAGATAACGAAAGCCTCCCGGCAGCGGCTCATAACCTTCCTGGTACTTCGGTTGCGCCGTAGCGGTCACGGTCGCCAGCGTCCGCCCATGAAACGAACCACGGAACGTGACGATCACACGCTGTTCGGGCGACCGGCCCTGCGACGCGGCCCATTTGCGCACCAGCTTGATGGCCGCTTCATTTGCCTCGGCGCCGGAGTTGCAAAGAAACACGCGCTCGGCAAAACCCGACGCCTGCACCAGTTCCTGTGCCAGGTGCAACGGCGGCTCGGAATAAAACACGTTGCTGGTATGCCAGAGCTTGCCTGCTTGCTCGGTCAACGCGGCAAGCAGATCGGCATCCTGATGCCCGAGCGCATTGACAGCGATGCCTGCGCCGAAATCAATGTAATCGCGGCTCTCCGTGTCCCACACGCGCGCACCTTTGCCGTGATCGAGCACCAGATCGCGCGGTTTGTACACCGGCAGCCAATAGCGTTTGCCGAGATCGACGAGAGATTGCACCGAGAACTCCTGCATTGAATACGTGCACCGCTTCTGACGCGACCGCCGTGGCCGTGCCGTCAGAAGGGAACCGGGGGATAAGCAACATCCTAGCCATCGTGGTCTTAGCGCGCCAGCCGAACCCAACATACGCCGGCGTTGTCCACCGCAACGTGACCTGTAACAAGCATGTTACACCTGCTGAAAACCGCGCCACGGCAAGGCTGGAGAGAGCACCAGGCGCCCGCATCCTGTAACAGCATGTAACAACGACCTCCACGCCATGTGGACGAACTATTCACGCCACACCGCAGTTTTGCTGGGTTTTCAGGCGATGGCACGGTGTTTGCCCTTCATTCATCAGGGACTTGAAGGGGAAACTCGCCCATGGACAGCTCGCACCCATCTGTGAACAGCCAGGCATGCCGTTGCGCATTCCTCGCGGGAGCATTCGTTCTCGCACTCATTCCTGTTGTCTCCTTTGCCGATGGCGCGCGCGTGGCCCAGAAGGCCAAACCGGGCGAGATAGTCCTGATCCGCAACGTGGCCGCACGTCCTGCGGATCGTCCGCCGACGGCGCCGGGCTTGGCGCTGATGGTGAGCGCATCGCCCAATCCGCAACTTGCCAATGGAATGAACGGGTCCACCGGATCGGGCGAGATTACCGATGCGGAAATCGCCGATCTGAATGCCGGTCCCACCGCGGGAGGCGCGGCGCCCGGACAGACCAACGTACAACGCTCGCTCAACGCAGCGCTCGGCACCAATTCAGGAGGAAACAGTGCCGGCGCCGTCAGCAATAACGGCGTAAGCAATCTGGTAAGCGGCGCCACCGGCGGAGCCGGCGCAGGTGCTGCGGTTGCAGACAGCACGCGCGGCATCGGTGATCAAGTCACCGGCGCGATGTCGCAGATTCCGATGCTGGGCGCGGGTCACTGAGGCGCGCCATGATGCCGATTCTTCGCCATCTCGCGCTTTGCGCGGCAGTTTCCTTCGCCGCCATCGCACCAAATACATCCGTCTTCGCACAAACCGCGAATGCGGACAGCTATGCGTCGATGCTGAGTTATCTGGACAGCAACACCATCGGCGGCAATGCCCTGTCCGGCACGCAAGGCATCAGCTCCGTCAACACGGCATCGGGCGATGCGAATGCGCAGGCCAATATCCATGCTTTCGCGTTGGGGAGCCAGAACCAGACATTGATCCTGGCGCGACAGCGCACACGCTTCAACGCACCCAATGTTCCACTCGATGCCACCGCCATGATCGGCGGTCACGCCTACGACAACGGGCAAGGCATCGCATCGATCAACCAGGTCAGCGGCAACGGCAACACCCAGCTCAACGGTGTGACCGGAACGCTGACACCACAAGGCATACGCGAGGCGACGGACGGCACCCTGTCGGCCACTGTCTCTGCGTCGGCAGGGGGGCAATCATCGTCGAATCCACAACATGCACAGGCCGGCGGCACGCGGAGCGTGGGAGTCGATCCGTCCGCAATGGAAGGATTCAACGGTGTGATGCAACTCAACCAGGTCGCGGGATCCGGCAACGCCTCGGACAACTTGCTTTTGTTGTCGGCGCCTGCCTCCTCGCATTAATCATCCGCAACATCCAGTCAAGAGAGAAGACACCATGAACGCAAATCTGAGAAGGACTTTGATTGCATTGGCTGTGGTAGGCGCATTCGGCGCGTCGGTTGCTTATGCTCACGATGACGGCGGAAACAGCAGCAGCGTGAAGATCAGCAAGAAAGTTTCGCTGCGCTCCGACATCAACATCAACGGCGACCCCAGGGTCAGCGGCCAGATCGACATCAACGCCGCGGCCGTGGCGCTGTCCAACACCACCCAGACCTCGGCATGGAACACCGTCGGCAATCATCATGACGTAGCCAACACGTCCGACATCTCGGGCAATGTGGGCGAGAACGCATCGGGCAACGTGGGCGTCAACCAGGCATCCGGTGACTACAACGCTCAAGGCAACAGCGCTGCTATCGCGGCAGCCGGAAGCTCCACCAGCGATACCAGCTTTACGTTCGACTGCCAACACGGCGGCGGCTGCGGCAACAACGGCGGCGGTAGCGATCCGAATGCCGGCGGCATGGCAGATGCCGAAACGTTCACGAGCCAGTCTGTCCATCAGGACCGGACGTGGAACCACGGCACGACCAACTCGTCGAACATCAGCGGCAATGCCTTCGACAATGCATCGGGCAACGTGGGTGTGAACCAGGCCTCGGGCGACAACAACGAGCAGAGCAACTCGCTCGCCGCCGCCACCACGTCGAACAACGTGTATGCGCTGGCCACCTCGACGCTCGACCAGGAAATCACTGGTAACAGCGTGAGCAACGATCCAGGCACGCTCGGCTGGTGCAGCTATCCGCAGGCCACGACCAACACCAGCGTCCTGAAGGGCAATGTCGCTGCCAACTTCAGCGGCAACCTGGGTATCAACCAGGCCGCGGGTACCGGCAACGCGCAGAGCAACAGCCTGTCCATGGCGGTCGCCAACCCGTAATAAGGGGAGGGAGTGGAGGAATGCGCCGTCGCAAGACGGCAATGAGGGCGGTAACCCGGCGACATGCCGCCGGGCACCATGTGGAAGCCCCCTGCCCGTCCCCTGCGGGCAGGGGGTCTTCCCTTCGATGGATGCGGGGATAGGGACGTGCGATTAGCCGGTTTACACATCGCTGGCCTGCTCGGGCTCGCCACGGCGTGCTGGAGCATGCATGCACTCGCGGGCGACGTGAGTTTCGCCAACGTGCTGCCCAATGGCGCGCAATACGAAACGCGCGTCACCAGCATGCAGGAACTGCGTTTCGCCAACATCGTCCGCCAGCACACCGATTACAGCTGCGGCGCGGCCGCGCTCGCGACGATCCTGCGCTACGCGTATCACCTCGATGTCGACGAATACACCGTCATCGACGGCATGCTCGGCCAGGCCGATCCGACGCTGGTCAAGGAACGCGGCTTTTCCATGCTCGACATCAAGCACTACGTGGAATCGTTAGGCATGCGCGGACGCGGCTATCGCGTCGACACGGCACGCCTGCACACATTGCGCGTACCCGTGATCGTGCTGATGGACGTGCGCGGCTATCGCCACTTCGTCGTGCTCAAGCAGGTGCATGGCGATCATGTAGAACTCGCCGATCCGATCCTCGGCAACCGCACCATGATGCTCGACGATTTCATGAAAGCCTGGCCCTCGCATGTCCTTTTTGTCGTGATTGGGAGCGATTTCGACCGCAGCACCGTACTTCTTCAGCCGGTCGACAAGCCCAGTGCACGGAGCCTCTTCGAGCGCCAAGGTGGCGCTATCACCGACGCCGAACTATTGGATTTCGGCTTCACCCATGCCGATCTGTTCTGAGGGCTTGGCCATGTATAAGCGTTCATTGATTTTCACCGCACTCGCGCTGGCAATGGCGTGCAGATGCGCCCCCCTGCTCGCCAACGAAATGCCGACAAGCGAAACCACGGATCAACACCTCGCACCCGGCATCAACGAAGTGGGCGACGACGAACTGGCCACCATGCGCGGCCGCTATACCGCCGGCGACAACACGGTTGTCTGGTTCGGCGTGGAGATGGTTTCCACCTGGCAAACCAACACGGGGCAGACGCTGCAGAGCGCGATGACCGTGAGCATGAACTTCAGCAAGAACCCCAATCGTCCGCAGGTAACGTTCGTTCCGACCGTCACGATCACCACCTCCGACGCACCTTTGCCGACCTCCGTAACGCCTTCCACGATCAATCGCAGCGTGCAGAGTGGCGGCGTCGCAAACGTGGGCGGCCTGACACAAAGCGTGCAGCTCGCCGGCGACAACAATGCCGCAACCAACGTTGCCAGCTTGAATATTCAGAACGGCGGTAGCGCACCGTCGTCAAGCAATAGCTCCACTAGCAGCAGCACGTCGACGACAACGCCGAACACTTCGCCGCCTTCATCCAGCGCCAGTGTCGCAGTGAACAGCCCGACGGCCAATACCAGCTCATCTACCACAACCGTGGCTTCGAACAATTCGAGCAATGCCGGCAGCACCAACAACGTTGCCTCGAACAACTCGAGCAATGCCAGCAATACCAACAACGTCGCCTCGAGCAATTCGAACAATACCAGCAATACCAACAGCATCGCCTCGAACAATTCGAACAGCGCGAGCAGCACCAACAACGCTGCTTCTGCGGGCAACAGTACAACCACCACGCCGTCGACAATCACCACCAACACAGGCGTAAGCACGCCAACCGGCCGAACGGCCACGGCCGGCAATGCGACGGCATCGTCGACCTACTCGAACAACAGTGCCGAAGTCTCCCTGTCGGTAACCGGACAGGGCAACGTGTCGCAGTGGATTCATGCTGGCAACCTGGGCCAGACGATCGCATTGACCACCGACAACCAGGTCGTAACAAACCAGATGATCGTGAGTCTCGTGACGCAGTCGATCGCTTCGACCACGTCGCAAGTCGCGCACAGCCTGGCGCAGTCCATGAACTTGTCCCACACCATCGGCCACTGAGCGCGCGCCCTAGCCCAGCGCACGCTCACTACATGCAGGGGATACCACTATGCGCAAGACACTTTTGGCCACTGCGGTGGCATGCAGTTGGATTTCCGGTTTCGCGAGTTTCAGCACGTTCGGCCAGGATGCCCAGTCCACCGCAGCACCGGCCACGAGCGCGCAGAATCAGGCGGACGTGCAGGAGCTCGTCCGCCAGCTGCAGATGCTCAAGGTGAGTTATGCGCAGGAGGTACGCAAGCTGCGCGTGCTCGATGCCCAGGTACAAGCGCTGCAGTCGCGCCTGACCGGAAAGAACGCCACGGCGCCGCTTCCAGCGGAAGCCGTTCCACCTTCGGAAACGGCAAACGCCCCGACCGTGTCGGCGCCGGGTGGCGTGGAAAGCTCGCAGGCAGCGTCGACAACTCAGACAGCACAGACCGCCAGTTCAACCCAGAGCCGCAGTGTCCAGGATGTCCTGGAGCAGGAACAGAACGCGTATTTCAGTCGCAAATTCACCTTTGAAAACGACCTCACCTACAACCATTACGATCGCGCGGAACTGACGCTCAACGGCTTCCTGGCGTTGAATTCGATCTTCCTCGGCAACATCGCCATCGATCGCGTGACGTCCGATTCGCTCACCTACGACATGATCGGACGTTATGCGATCACGCCGCGCCTGAGTTTCAACCTGGATGTTCCGTACGTCGGACGCGCCACGGATTACCAGCAAGGTGGCGCCGGCGGATCGGCAGCCGCCATCGATGAAAAGCAATCCACCGGCAAGGCCATCGGCGACGTCAGTTTCTCCGTCAACTACAAGCTGTTGACGGAGACGCAAAGCCGGCCCGATACCGTGCTGACCTTTGGCATGACCGCTCCCAGCGGCCGCGCGCCGTATGGCATCAAGTGGTACAACGTCGCCAGTTCGCAATTTGAAGAGTTTGCGGTGCCGTCCAGGCAACCCACCGGCAACGGCGTGTGGCAAGCATCACTCGGATCGTCGTTCGTGAAGACCATCGATCCTGCCATCGTGTTCGGCAACGTGGGGTACATCCACTCCTTCATCCGCGGCTTCAACGACATCAACACCGATCCGCAGGTGGTCACGCCAGGCAGCGTCAAGCTGGCGGATGTCTTCTACTTCGGTGCGGGTTTGGCATTTGCGTTCAATGATCGCGCCAGTCTGAGCCTGTCGTTCAGCGACCGCATCAACGGCAAGGATTCCTTGCGCGAAACCGGCGGCTCGTGGACCAAGATCATCGGCAGCCAGGCGAACGCGGCGACGTTGAACCTCGGTTTCACCTATGCGGTGAACGCGCACACGACGATCGTGACCTTGCTTGGCATGGGCATGACACCCGATGCGCCGGACTTCACGCTGACGTTCAAGGTTCCCTACATGTTCTGACGTGCGATGGACAGGCGCAGGCCGATGGCCTGCGCCTCGGCGTCAATGCATGTCTTCCAGCACCAGCTGATGCTTTTTGCAAAGCCGATAGATCGTTACGCGCGACACCTTCAGGCGACGCGCGCATTCGCTGATGTTGAAGCGCGTCTCGCGCAGGCAGGCCACCACGGCATCGCGTTCGGCCGATGTTCGAGTGAGGCCGAGACTGGAATGTCCCGCGCGCATGGTTATCGCATCCTGCAGATCCAGGTCGGCAACGCTGATCTGTGCGCCCTCCGCGACCACCGCGGCACGCTGCACGCGGTTGAGCAGTTCGCGCACGTTGCCTGGCCACGCAAAGTCGCGAAGTGCCTTGCGCGACAGTGCGCTGAAGGTGCGTGCGTTGCAGTCGTGTTGCTTGCGGAATACGTCCAGGAACAGTTGTGCCAGCTGCAGCACATCGTCCTCGCGCTCCCGCAGGGCCGGCATGCGCAGCCGCAGCACGTTGAGCCGGTAGTACAGGTCTTCGCGGAAACGACCCTGGGCGACCGCTTTTTCCAGGTCCACATGGGTGGCTGCCAAAACACGCACATCGAGCTTGATCGATTGCGTGGAACCTACGCGCTCCAGCGTGCCTTCCTGCAGCAACCGCAACAGGCTGATCTGCGCGTCCGGCGGCAGGTCGCCGACTTCATCGAGAAAAACCGTGCCGCCCGCGGCCGCTTCGAAATGGCCGATACGACGCGCATTGGCGCCGGTGAACGAACCGCGTTCGTGACCGAACAATTCCGATTGCACGAGGTTGGCCGGCAGCGCTCCGCAATTGATCGCCGCGAACGGATGATCCCGCCGCGGCGACAATTTGTGTAGCGCGCGCGCTGCGATTTCCTTGCCCGTGCCGGTTTCGCCGGTAATCAGCACCGGCAAATCCACCGGTGCGTATTTGCGCAGGCTGGCAACCACCGCCATCATCGCCGCGCTGGAACCGGTGATACCTGGGACATCGGCATAAGGCACCGGCGCAGGTGCATCGCCCGCCAGTGTGCCGAGCGTCTCAATCAAACGCTGCATGTCGATGGGCGCGGTGAAGAAATCGATGCTCGCGCGAAGAACGCGTTCTACTTCGGGCGCCTGCACAACCGTCTCGGTCGACAGCAAGGCCAACCATGGAAGTCGCGGATGGTCGGCCATCAGCCGCGCCATCTCGCGCAATGCATCGGCATCTGCGTTGCGCAGATCCGCCATCGCTACCACGGTGTCGCCACGTCGGATGCCTACGCCACCTCCCTGCGCGTTCGCATCCGCGACTCGTGTATGCCAACCTGCCTGCGCCAAGCGCGTTCTTTCAGCGCTCGTGGGCTGACCAAACCAAACCACACACCGGATCGACGTGTCGCTCGTCATCGCAACGCCTCCCTCCAGGATTGCTGATCACAGCCCCTGTCACGTCCAAGTCAACAGGTTTCCTGCCCCACCCCAAATAACAAGCACGCGCCACAAAAAAGCGATGCAGTTCACGGAATATACACCCAATTCTATACCGGTGATCACTTTTTGAGCAGATACCTCGCCCGTCCACCGTCCCGGTGGAGAGCGATGCGCGATGGGATCTTACGCGCCGAATGACGGCGCCCTGATGACAGCTCCCGGGAAATTATTGAACTACTTAGTTCAAAAATAAATCCGGCAATAAAGCGCCGCCGGGCTTATAAGCGTAGGCCTCGAAGTCGTGAATGCCGGCCTCGTGCAGGACGTCTTCGTCAATCGCGAAGCGGCCGGTGCACTGCCGAGCGGGTTGAACCAGCAAGGCATGCGCCGCGTCGGCCACGATCTCCGGGCGGCGGCATTGCTCGGGCTTCACGCCATCGATCATGGCGATGGCTGCCGTGGCAATCACCGTTTTCGGCCACAGGGCATTCACGGCGATGCCCATCGGCGCAAACTCCGCGCTCATGCCCAGCACGCAAAGACTCATGCCGTACTTGGCGATGGTGTACGCAGTGTGCGGCGCGAACCACTTCGGATCGAGATTCGGCGGCGGCGACAGCATCAGCACATGCGGATTGCCGGCTTTCTTGAGGTACGGCAGGCACGCCTGCGTAACCATGAACGTGCCCCGCGTATTGACCTGATGCATGAGGTCGAAGCGCTTCATGGGCGTGCCTTCGGTACCCGCCAGCCAGATCGCGCTGGCGTTGTTCACCAGGATGTCGATACCGCCGAAATGCTCCGCCGCCTTCGCCATGGCGGTGTGCACTTCGTCTTCGTCGCGAATGTCGACCTGAAGTGCGAGCGCCTTGCCGCCGGCCGCTTCCACGGCAGCCGCGGCGGTGTGAATGGTTCCGGGCAGCTTGGGATTGGGAACGCCGCTCTTGGCGGCGATCACCACATTGGCGCCGTCGCGCGCGGCGCGCAATCCGATCGCCAGACCGATGCCGCGCGACGCACCGGTGATGAACAGCGTCTTGCCCGCCAGATTGCTCATGTCATCACCCTTTCTGGAAACGCGGAAGGATATCGCGCAACACCGCCAGCCGTTGCAACGGATCGGTCATTTCCAACAGTTGTTGCTGTTCCTCGCCCGCGAGCGGCAGCAGCTCGGCCAGGCGAAAGCCCACCCAGCCGGCATCGTCATACGACGAACGCGGCGCGGCGCGCCATTGCGGCCCCATGGTTTCAATCAGGCGTTCGAGGATGGTCGGCAGCAACGCGAACTCCACCGGCACCTGTTGTGCCCCCTCCGTCGGCCACAGCTCCACGTCGCCGCGCAGCAGCCCATCCGAGCGCACGCGCGTACGCAGTACGCGAAAGCGCTGCCCGCCTTCCGTCGCGATGCCGAGCAGCCCGTCCGCCCGATGACCGAAATCCGTGATGGAGGCCAGCGTTCCCACCGCAGCAGGCCGCGCCGGCGCCCCCACTTCGCTTCCTTCGAGAATCAAACAGATGCCAAACGACGAGCCGGTGCGCGTGCACTCGCGGACGAGGTCCAGGTAGCGCGGTTCGAAGATCCGCAACTGCAGTTGTCCGCCCGGATACAACACGGTATTGAGCGGGAACAGCGGCACTTCGAGACTTGGAAGCTGGGCAGCCATGTGGCCATCTTAACGGACACAAAGCCACTGGACGGCCAGCCTCGGCACACGGCAGAGTGCGTCGAACCATATGACGGAGTACTTCACGGATGACCGCTTCCAACTTGGCCGCCGCACCGTCCGCCTCGATGCCTGCACTCGATCTTGCAGCACCTGCGGTGCTGCAAGTGCGCGGCCTGGAAAAGTCCTTCAAGAAGCGTCAGGTGCTAAAGGGATTGGATTGGAGCGTGCCATCTGGTCGAGTGGTCGGCCTGCTGGGCCGCAACGGCGCAGGCAAGACAACGCTGCTGCGCTGCCTGCTCGGCCTGTCGCCCATCGATGGCGGCAGCATCGAGCTGTTCGGCGACCCCATGCTGGAACCGGGCGGGGATCGCATGCACCGCGTCGGTTTCGTGCCGCAGACGTTCGATCTGTTTCCATGGATGAAAGTGCGTGCGTATCTCGATTTCACCGCCGCGTTCTACGCGCGCTGGGATGCGACGCTGGTCGATCGACTGTTGAACGAGTGGGAGCTCGATGCGAAACAGAAGATCGGCGAACTCTCGCAAGGCCAGCGCCAGAAACTGGCCATCGTGCGCGCCATCGCGCCCGATCCGGATTTGCTGGTGCTCGACGAACCCGTTGCCAGCCTTGACCCGCAGGCGCGTCGCGCCTTCATGGGCGAACTGCTCGCCTTGATGCGCGCGCCCGGCAAGACGGTGATTTTCTCCACGCACATCACGGCGGATCTGGAACGCGCCGATGCGGATATCGCCCTGTTGCGCGACGGTCGCATTCAATTCACCCGGCCACTGGCCGAGCTGCGCGAAAGTCTTCGGCGTGTCGTGTTCACGCGCGCGGAAGGCTGGTCGCACGCCCCTGTCGTGGCGGGTGCGCTGAAGTCGCATGTGCAAGGCGAACAGGCCGTGCTGCTGATTGAAAATCCGCTGCTGGACAGTCTCCATGCCTTCGCCGACCGTGAAAACGCCAGCCTGCGCGTTGAAACGCCGACGCTGGAAGACCTGTTCGTGGAACTGGCATGAACGTCATCCGGCAGTTGTGGATGCAGCTTTTTCGCCGCCTGCCGGTGGTCGTCGTGGTGGCCAATCTCGCGCGAGTCGCCGCGGTGTATTTCGCCTTCCGCACATGGGACGGTTCTCCCAGGATGATGCCGTTGACGGCAACCCTGTTCGGTCTTGCAACGTGGATCTGGCACATTGGCCAAGGCCATCTGTTGCGCGTCCTGTGTATGCCGGAAAGCTTTCTGCTGCCGCAATTCCGGCGCCGCCTGCTGGAGTACGGCGCGGTCGACGGATTGATGTGGGTGCTCGTGCCCACGTTGGTGGCCGCGGCCTTGCATGCGCCTTATCTGCTTCTTGTCGCGTGCGGCTCGCTGCTCCTCGCCTCGCTCGGCCTGACGATGGGCGCGAACCGAACGGCTGGCCTGTATATATGGCCGATCTTCGTTCTGTTCGGCTGGATGCCCAGGCTCTTTCTCGAAATCCTCGAACAGGCCTTGCAATCGCCGCTCACGCCGCTGTTGCTGATAGCTGCCTCGATGTTGCTGCTCCAGCTCAGCATCCGGCCCTTGCTGCGCATCGAAGACCGCGAGCCCGATACCTCGCCGCTCGAAAGCACCAGCCTGGGGCGCACCGCATCGCGCAGCATTCCCGGCGAACTGCGGCGCACGGGTGCTTTCACCCGTCGCATCAGCGCGCTCTTCGACCGCGCATCGCAACGCGCGATGGATCGCGCACTCGCGATGTACGAAAAATATCCCACGTTTACGCGGCGCATGGTGCTGGTGCGCCGCCTGTTGCTGCCTCACGACAATCCCGAAGCCATCGCCTTGCGCATCGCCATGGTGGCCGTGATCGTCGGCTTCTACTTTTTCGCCGTGATGCACCGGCAGCATTTCAATCCGGTGATCATCGGTGGATACGCCATCATGGTGAGCGTGTCGCGGTTTCCGCAATTGAACGCCGGCATGGTGCGCATGCGCCCGAACATGGCCGATCTCTATCTCACGCTGGCGCCGGAAACGCGCTCCGAGTATCAGAAAACCATCTCGGATGCGCTGATCGTGCTGGTGCCGATCAGCATCCTCACCGCACTGATCTACACCGCGTTGGGTGCGGTGCTGGTGCATGCGGACGACCCCTGGCACATGCTGTTTGTCGCAGCGATCGTATCGGCGTCGGCGAGCCTGGCGGCGCTGGCCGTCCATCTGGTAGGGCCGGAAGGCATGACTGGACGAAGACTGGTGAACGCGGTGCTGATCTTCGGCGTGATGGGCGTGTACTGGGGCGGCTACTGGCTGGTCGGCTGGGCCGGTTACGTCATCGGCGGCAGCGTACTGGCCTCGATCACGCTGGGCTTCAGTTTCGGCGCCTGGTTTGCGGCGCAGCGCGAATATCAGCTGCGCTCGCCCTGCTTCGATACACCGATCGGTTAGCGCGATGAATCGCTCAGCGCCGCCACGAAGCGGCGAGGTGCATTCTCGAAACCGCCATTGGACATGAACACGACGTGGTCGCCGGCGTGCGCCTGCGACTTCAGCGACGCGAGCAAGTCATCCACCGTCGGCGCCGTGATGGCGCGACCGTGCAATGCGTCCGTCACGCGCTTGGCGTCCCACGGCAATTCGGGCCGATGCAGGAACACCACGGCATCGGCGTCTGCCAGCGACGGCGCGAGGCCATCGGCATGCGCGCCCAGGCGCATGGAGTTGGAACGCGGTTCCAGCGCAACGAGAATCCGTGCTTTGCCCACCTTGGCGCGCAAGCCGGCCAAGGTCGTGGCGATCGCCGTGGGATGGTGTGCGAAATCGTCGTAGACGCGCACGCCGTCGATATCGCCCACCACTTCCATGCGCCGCTTCACGCTTTCGAAGTTGCCAAAGGCTGGCAGCAATGCGCGCGGATCGGCGCCAGCCGCCGTAGCCGCGGCCAGCGCGGCCAGCGCATTCATCACGCTGTGGTCGCCAAGCAACGACCAACGGATCTCGCCGATCGACTCGCCCTTGTAGTGCACGGCAAAGGCAGAACCATCCGCGGCGATCAGCGTCGCCTGCCAGTCGCCCTTGCCGATGCCGAAAGTTTCCACCGGAGTCCAACAGCCCATTGCCAGCACTTCAGCGAGATAGGCGTCGTGCGCGTTGACGATCAACCGTCCATTGCCTGGCACGGTGCGCACGAGATGATGGAACTGCCGCTGGATCGCGGCGACATCGGGGAAGATGTCCGCGTGGTCGTATTCCAGATTGTTGAGGATCGCTATGCGCGGACGGTAATGCACGAACTTCGAACGCTTGTCGAAGAACGCGCTGTCGTACTCGTCGGCCTCGATGACGAAATGCTTGCCCTGCCCCAGTCGCGCGGAAATGCCGAAGTTGCCGGGTACGCCACCCACGAGGAACCCAGGAGCGAGCCCTGCACTTTCCAACAAATGCGCCAGCAGGCTGGTGGTGGTCGTCTTGCCATGCGTACCGGCGACGGCAAGCACTTCGCGTTCGACCAGCAGGCGTTCGCCCAGCCACTGCGGGCCGGAAACATAGCGCAGCTGCTCGTTGAGCATGTATTCGACCGCGGGATTGCCGCGCACCATCGCATTGCCCACGACCACGAGATCCGGCGCAGGTTGCAGGTGCTCGGCCTTGTAACCTTGCATCAAGCCGATGCCGAGCGCTTCGAGCTGCGTGCTCATCGGCGGATAGACGTTGGCGTCGGAACCTTCCACCGTTTCGCCAAGCTCGCGCGCCAATGCGGCGACGCCGCCCATGAAGGTGCCGCAAATGCCGAGGATGTGCAGACGCATGTAAGACCTGTGTGCGTGTTTCGTGGCGCGCAGAACAACGCGCAAAAACAAACAGGCCGCTTGTGGCGGCCCGTGTCGTCAGCCGTTGGCGGCCGCCGTTTCGCCGGCGAGCGCTCGCTTGACGCGTGCGGTGACATCGTCCAGCTCGCCGACACCATCCACCACTTGCAGCTTGCTGCACCGGACATAGAAATCGGCGACCGGTGCGGTCTGCTCCGCGTAGACCTTCAGGCGATCGCGCACCACCACCGGATCGTCGTCCTTGCGGTGCTCCGCCGCAAAGCGGATCTCGCAACGCTTGATGATCACTTCGTTGGGTACTTCGAGCTTCACCACCGCATCGAGCGGCTGGCCGATCTTGGTGAGCAGGTGATCGAGCGCGTCGGCCTGCGCGAGATTGCGCGGATACCCATCGAGAATGAAACCGGACTTCACGTCCGATTCGGCGAGGCGCTCTTCCAACATGCCGAGCAGGATGTCGTCGGACACCAGTTGGCCCGCATCCATCACGGCCTTGGCCTTCAGACCCAGCGGAGTACCTGCTTTCACCGCCGCGCGCAGCATGTCGCCGGTCGAGATGTGCGGCACACCCAGATCGGCCTTGAGCCGGGCAGCCTGGGTACCCTTGCCCGAGCCGGGCGCACCTAGGAGGACAAGTCGCATAGAACTCCACAAGACCCGCGTTCTGCCGCACACTGCGGCAGTTCCACGGATTCCTCAAATGATACGGCCAAAGTACCGTCTGCGGGGGGTGCCGTCAAACCGCAAAAGGGTAGAAAAGCGGCCAAGTATCTGATCCGCATGCGTTCCGCGACTGAAGTCGTACTGTCATATCTGCCTGGAGAGCATCGATGAAGTCCAAAGCCCGCCCCGCTACCGGTCGCATGCTCTATGCGCAATCCGGCGGTGTCACCGCCGTGATCAATGCCACCGCCGCGGGCGTCATCCAGACAGCGCGTGCGCACGGCGTCAAAGTTTACGCGGCACGCAACGGCATCCTGGGCGCGCTGCGCGAGGAACTGATCGATACCGGCAAGGAAACCGCCGCCGCCATCGAGGCACTGCGCCACACGCCTGGCGGTGCGTTCGGCTCCTGTCGCTACAAGCTCAAATCGCTGGACGCCAATCGCGCCGAGTACGAGCGCCTGATCGATGTGCTGCGCGCGCACGACATCCGCTGGTTCCTCTACAACGGCGGCAACGATTCGGCCGACACCGCGCTGAAGATCTCCCAGCTCGGCAAGGCGATGGGCTACGACATCCGCTGCATCGGCGTACCCAAGACGGTGGACAACGATCTGGCCGTCACCGATTGCTGTCCCGGCTTCGGTTCGGTGGCGAAATACACCGCTGTGTCCACGCTGGAAGCGAGCCTCGACGTCGCGTCGATGGCCGATACATCCACCAAGGTGTTCATCCTGGAAGTGATGGGTCGTCACGCAGGCTGGATCGCCGCGGCATCGGGACTGGCCGGCGAAGGCGAGGATGCGCCGCCGCACATCATCCTGTTCCCGGAGCGCGTGTTCGACGAGGCCGCGTTCATCGCGAAAGTCAAAGCCACGGTGGAGCGTGTGGGCTGGTGCACGGTGGTCGCCTCTGAAGGCATCCGCAACGCCGAAGGCCAGTTCCTTGCCGAAGCCGGCACGCGCGATGCATTCGGTCACACGCAGCTGGGCGGCGTGGCGCCGGTGCTCGCTGCGCTGGTAAAGGAAGAGCTCGGCTACAAGTATCACTGGGCGCTGCCCGATTACCTGCAGCGTTCCGCTCGCCACCTGGCTTCCAAGACCGATGCGGACCAGGCCTACGCCGTGGGCAAGGCGGCAGTGGAATACGCGCTCAAGGACATGAACGCGGTGATGCCGGTGATCGTGCGCTCGTCCGATGCGCCTTATCGCTGGAAGATCGAACCCGCTTCGCTGGACAAGATCGCCAATCGTGAAAAGAAGATGCCGGCGAATTTCCTCACGCGCGACGGTTTCGGCATCACGGCTGCCGCACGTCGCTATCTCGCGCCGCTGATTCAGGGCGAGGCACCGTTGCCGTATGGCCGCGACGGTTTGCCTAAATATGTGCAGATGAAGAACGTCGCCGTCGCCAAACGACTCCCCGAATTCTCCCATTGATCGCGCACTCCCTCCCCTGCTTGCAGGGGAGGGCTGGGGAGGGGTCAAGCAATCTAGCAAGAGCGTTACCCCCTCCCAACCTCCCCCTGCAAGCAGGGGGAAGAGCATCAGCGCGAGCGAATCGTGCGCGAGGAAATCGGTGAAATCCGCGCCGATCCGCTGCGCCGCACAACATTCCGTCACACATCCTCTGCCTATACTCGACCGGAACCGTCCGTCCGGGCGGTCGACACAACTGGAGGGGAGGCACCGATGCTGCAGCAGTATGGCTTGTGGATCGCGTTGGCTTGCGCGGTCGTGGCGATTTTGTACGGGGCGTTTTCCGTGCGTTGGATCCTGGCGAAATCGCCGGGCAACGAACGCATGCAAGAGATTGCCTCGGCTATTCAGGAAGGCGCACGCGCCTACCTCAACCGCCAGTACCGCACGATCGCGCTCGTTGGCGTGGTGCTGCTGGTCATCATCGGATTCGCCTTGGATTGGGGCACGGCGATCGGCTTTGCGATCGGCGCCATCCTCTCGGGGGCGACCGGCTATATCGGCATGAATGTCTCGGTACGCGCCAATGTGCGCACGGCCGAGGCAGCGCGCGGCGGTCTCGCCGCCGCGTTGAACGTTGCGTTCCGCGGTGGCGCGATCACCGGCATGCTGGTGGTGGGCCTCGCTTTGCTCGGCGTGGCGGGCTACTACGGTGCGCTGACTCACTTCGGCTACGACACCGAGCACGCCTTGCACGCGATGGTGGGCCTGGCGTTCGGTTCCTCGCTCATCTCGATCTTCGCGCGCCTGGGCGGCGGCATCTTCACCAAGGGTGCGGATGTGGGCGCCGACCTGGTCGGCAAGGTGGAAGCCGGCATTCCGGAAGACGACCCGCGCAACCCTGCCGTGATCGCGGACAACGTGGGCGACAACGTAGGTGACTGCGCGGGCATGGCCGCGGATCTCTTCGAAACCTACGCGGTGACGCTGATCGCCAGCATGCTGCTGGGCGGCGTGCTCGGCGATCAGGCCGGTTCCAACTCGGTGCTATATCCGTTGTTGCTGGGTGGCGCTTCGATCATCGCCTCGGTGATCGGCACGTTCTTCGTGCGTGCCCGTGGCGGCGCCAAGATCATGAGCGCGCTGTACATGGGCGTGATGGTGTCCGGCGTGCTCGCCGCCATCGCGTTCTGGCCCATCACCACCGCGCTGATGGCCGATGCCACGCTGGGCGTGAAAAACCTCTACGGCAGCGCGCTGATCGGGCTGGTGCTGACGGCGATCATTGTCGTGATCACCGAGTACTACACCGCGACCGAGTACGCACCGGTGCGTCACGTTGCGCAGTCGTCCACGACGGGTCATGCGACCAACATCATCGCCGGCATCGGCGTGTCGATGAAATCCACCGCGTTGCCGGTGTTGGCCGTGTGCGCCGCGATCTGGGGTGCGTTTTCGCTGGCGGGACTCTACGGCATCGCCGTCGCCGCCACGGCGATGCTGTCGATGACGGGCATGATCGTGGCGCTCGATGCCTATGGTCCGATCACCGACAACGCCGGCGGCATCGCCGAGATGGCCGAACTGCCGCCGGAAGTGCGCGGCGTCACCGATCCGCTCGACGCAGTCGGCAACACCACCAAGGCCGTGACGAAGGGTTACGCGATCGGCTCGGCGGGCCTGGCCGCGCTGGTGCTGTTCGCGGACTACACGCACCGCCTTGCGCTCGATCATCCCGGCAAGGTGTTCACGTTCGATCTTTCCGATCATCGCGTGATCGTCGGTCTGCTGATCGGCGGCCTGATTCCATATCTGTTCGGCGCAATGGCGATGGAAGCAGTGGGTCGTGCGGCGGGCGCGGTGGTGGAAGAAGTGCGCCGCCAGTTCCGCGAGATCAAAGGCATCATGGAAGGCACCACCAAGCCCGACTACTCGCGCGCGGTGGACATGCTGACCAAGTCGGCGATCAAGGAAATGATGATTCCATCGTTGCTGCCGGTGCTGATCCCGATCCTGGTCGGCTTCCTGCTCGGTCCTGTCGCGTTGGGCGGTCTGCTGATCGGCACCATCGTCACGGGTTTGTTCGTGGCGATCTCGATGACGACCGGCGGCGGCGCGTGGGACAACGCGAAGAAGTACATCGAGGACGGCAACTTCGGCGGCAAGGGTTCCGATGCGCACAAGGCGGCGGTGACCGGCGATACCGTGGGCGATCCTTACAAGGACACTGCAGGCCCCGCGGTGAACCCGCTGATCAAGATCATCAACATTGTGGCGCTGTTGCTGATTCCGTTGCTCTGATTGTTCCCTGATGGATTCCCCTCGCTCTCATGGCGAGGGGAATCTCACAGCGCGCTTCACCGTTCGTCAGTGTCCATTCGGTACGGCCAGGAATGTCAAACTCACGCCCGACGTCGCATTCAAGGACTGTCCCGTGATGGCACCCTCATCGTTGATGTCATTCGCATAAACCAGCTGATCGCTGTAGCCCGGCGCAACCCGCGTATTGAGATCAACGATGTTGCCGTTCTGCCACAACACGGCGCGACATCCGTTTGCACCGCAGGATTCGCCCACGATCAATCCTTCGTCATTGATGCCCAGCGCTTCGCTGATCGTATCGCCCGGCAACGTACCCAGATCGCGCATGCCGCCACTGGCCGTCCAGATGAATGCATGGGCATTGAAATTTCCGGGATCACCGCCGCCCGGCACGTTGGCGAAACCTACGATCACGCCGCGCTCGTTGATCGCCATCGGCGTATTCCAGGCACCGACACCGAGATTGCCCAGATCCCTCGCTTTGTTGTTCTGCCACACCACGGCATGGATGGCGGAGAAGCGACCGACGGCCTGATCGCAAATGCCCGATATGCCGACAATCTGACCGCGATCGTTGATGGCCGTGGCCGCGCCGGAGGTATCGGTGCCGATCAACGGCAACGCCTGGATGTCGTTATCGTCCGGCCCCCACACGACAGGCTTGAACTGCAACACCTGCGTTGACGTGGGATCGCAAGTGGGATCGTGAATGGTGTTTTCCGCCCATCCCACAATCAAACCAAAATTGTTGGCACCCGTCGCAAAACCATTGTTGCCGCCCAGCGTAGGCAACGCCTGCATATGGCCCCACCGCCACACGAAGCCAACGCAGACATGGCCGGTGGTGGTGGGAAAGAACGCCGAACAACTCCAGTTTTCGCCCAGCGGATCCACCTGGGCCGTTTCGGCAATGCCCACCAGCACGCCGAATTCATTTTTTACCGGCCAGGTGATGCCGCTGTTGGCGCCGCCCAGGGTTCCCAGATCGAACGCCGTGCCGCCCAGCCACAACGCCGCATGCATGCTCTGGTTACCGGCGAGATTGGAAAAACCGCTGACCAAACCGACGTTATTGATGCTGATACCCGCGCTGGACGTACCGCCCAGCGAGCCCAGATTGTGAACCTGGTATTGCGTAGCTGCCGCCACCGGAACCTGCGCTGCCATCAGGCCCGTGACGCACGCAGCCGCTACCATCACGCTCGTTATCCGACGCATGGGATGCTCCTTCATTCAGTTGTAACGACATACAGCCATAAGGACGAACGGTTGTAGCTTGGTCACTCCGGACCAGCAGAAAAAGCACCACTTTTGCGACGCCAGCTAGTCCGGTCCGCGCTATAGTCCGGTTATGCGTCGCTGGGAATTGACGATTGCGCTCGATCCCAAACACGAACTGCCGATCTTCCTGCAGCTCGCGAACGCGATTGCGGACGACATCCGATCCGGACGTCTAAAAGCCGGTGAGCCGCTGCCCGGTACGCGCGAGCTGGCCGAGCAGTTGGCCATCAATCGAAATACTGTCGTCGCAGGTTATGAAGAGTTGGCGGCCGAAGGACTCGTCAACACACGCGTGGGCGGCGGCACGTTCGTTTCCGTGCCGATGCCGACGGTCGCTCACGCGGTGCCGCCCACCGGCGACTCGCCTACTTACGCGCTCTCGGCACCCGAACACACGGCACCGTTCGCCACGGCGCCTAAACCCGGTACGCTGGTCATCGCCAACAGCCTGCCCGACACACGGCTGTTTCCAGCCGCAGCGCTCACGCGTGCGTTTCGTCGCGCCATCGCGCAACGCGGCCACTCGCTGATCGGCTACGCCGATCCATGCGGCCATCGGCGCCTGCGCGAAGAGCTGGCGAACATGCTTGGCAGCACGCGAGGACTCCCCGCCACCGCCGATTGCCTGATGGTGACGCGCAGCCTCGAACAAGGCATCGATCTGGTCGCACGCATGCTGATCAAGCCCGGCGATGTGGTGGCCGTGGAAGCGTTCGGCTATCCGCCTGCCTGGAGCGTATTGCGTCTCGCGGGTGCGCAGCTCGTACCCATGCCGCTCGATGACGATGGGCTGGATGTCGAGGCGCTCGAACGATTGCTGGCGACGCAACGCATCCGCGCGGTGTTCCTCACTCCGCATCATCAATTTCCGACGACTGTCGTCATGTCGCCGTCGCGACGCGCGCGGTTGGCCGACCTTGCGCTGCTGCACGGCTTTGCGATCATCGAAGACGACTACGATCACGAATTCCACTACGCTGGAAAACCGGTCCTGCCGATTGCCGCAGGCCGCGGACGAGCGAATGTCATCTACGTGGGATCGCTATCCAACTTGCTTGCACCGGGCATCGGAACCGGTTTCGTCCTTGCCCCGCCTGCGGTGTTCGAATCTCTCGCGTCGCTGCGCGCCGCCAGCGATGCACGCAGCGACGTGGCGATGGAATGCGCGATTGCCGAATTGTTCGAAGATGGCGAACTGCTTCGCCACGTACGCCGCATGCGGCGCACCTATGAAGCGCGCCGCGATGTCCTGGCCGACGCATTGCATCGCCATCTCGGCAGCGCATTGCACTTTCGCGTTCCAGACGGCGGCCTGGGACTGTGGGCGCATGTCGATGAAGCCATCGACCTTGCCGCCTGGGCTCATGAAAGCGAACGCGAAGGCGTGCAGTTCTACGAAGCCAGCCGCTACGACTTCCATCAGCGCAAGCAGCCTTACCTGCGCCTGGGTTTCAGCTACCTCAACGAAACCGAACTCGATGAAGCCGTGCGGCGCATGGCGCTGGCCCTGAATCGCCTGATCGGCCAGCGCACCTCCAGACCGTTAAAAGCGGGGCAAGTCCTGCGGAATCGCGTTTGACCCACATCCGCCTCTGACCTTCTCCACTGGCGCGGCGGGCCAGGACATGCATGCTTGACATTCCGCGCGAGGCCAGCAGCCCGCGCCCACCACGGAGCGGAAGCATGCGTGCGAAGAACCCGATCAAGCTCGTCTTGGCACTCGCCGTCATAATGGGCGGCATGGCCCAAGCAAACGACACCACGACTGCCGGCACGGCGGCACCCAGCGACGATCCCTATCTCTGGCTGGAAGATATCCACGGCACACGTTCGATGGACTGGGTGAAGGCCCAGAACACCGTCACGCAAAAGCAGTTCGCCGACAGCCAGGAATTCACCAAGACGCGCGATCGCATCCTGGAAGTGCTGGATTCCAACGCACGCATTCCCTATGTCGAACGGCGCGGCGATTACCTCTACAACTTCTGGCAGGACAAGACGTATCCGCGCGGCATCTGGCGCCGCACCACGCTGGCCGAATACCGCAAGTCCGATCCGCACTGGGAAGTGCTGCTGGACATCGACGCGCTGAACAAGGCCGAAGGCAAGCACTGGGTGTTCAAGGGCGGCGATTGCCTGAAACCGGCATACACGCGCTGCCTGGTCTCGCTGTCGCCGGGCGGCGGCGACGCGGTCGAAGTGCGCGAGTTCGATATCCCCAGCAAATCCTTCGTGAAAGGCGGCTTCGAATTGCCGGTCGCGAAAACGCAGGCCAGCTGGATCGACGACAACCATATCTACGTCGGTACCGATTTCGGGCCGGGTTCGATGACGTCGTCGAGCTATCCGCGCATCGCAAAAGTGTGGACGCGCGGCACGCCGCTCAGCGCTGCGGTCACGGTGTACGAAGGCAAGACCGACGATCTTGCCGTCAGTGCCTCGCACGATCGCACGCCGGGCTTCGAACGCGATTTCATCAGCGTGGCGCACGACTTCTTCCACAGCGACACGTATCAGCTCAAGGACGGCAAGCTGATCCACCTGGACGTGCCCTCCGACGCCGCCAACGCGGACCCGCACCGCGAATGGCTGTTGGTGCAGTTGCGTTCGGCATGGACAGTCGGCGGCGCCACCTACCCGTCCGGCGCGTTGATTGCCATCAAGTACGACGATTTCATGGCCGGCAAGCGCCAGTTCACCACGCTGTTCGCGCCCGACGAACACACCGCGCTGTCCAACTATGCCTGGACGCGGCATCACCTCATCCTCGACATCATGGACGACGTGAAAAGCCGCCTCGACGTGCTGACCCCAAAAGACGATGGCACCTGGGCGCGCGAAGACATGCCTGGCGCGCCGCAATTCAGCACTGTCGAGGTCGTCGATACCGATCCGGACAACAGCGACGAATACTGGCTGAGCGTGACCGGCTTCCTCACGCCTTCGTCGCTCGAGCGCGGCGTGCTGGGCGAGGATCAGGCGCAGACGATCAAGCAGAGCCCCGCATTTTTCGATGCCTCCAGATTCGAAGTAAGCCAGCACTTCGTCGCTTCGCGCGACGGCACAAAAGTGCCCTACTTCGAGATCGCGCCGAAGGGCATGAAGCTCGATGGCGGCAACCGCACGCTGCTTTATGGCTATGGCGGATTCGAAGTGTCGCTGCAGCCGTTCTACAGCGGCAGCATGGGTCGTGCATGGCTGGAGCGCGGCGGCGTGTATGTCATCGCCAACATCCGCGGCGGTGGCGAATACGGACCGCGCTGGCACCAGGCGGCACTGCAGGCCAACCGTTTGCGCGCCTATGAGGATTTCGCGGCTGTCGCGCAGGATCTGGTCAAGCGCGGCGTCACCTCGCCGGCACATCTGGGTGCCGAAGGCGGCAGCAACGGCGGCCTGCTGATGGGCAACATGCTTACGCTTTATCCGCACTTGTTCGGCGCCATCGCCTGCGAAGTGCCGCTGCTGGACATGAAGCGCTATACGCACCTTTCCGCAGGCGCATCGTGGATCGCCGAATACGGCAATCCGGACGATCCCAAGCAGTGGGACTTCATCAAGACGTTCTCGCCGTATCAGAACGTGAAAGCCGACGCGACCTATCCGCCGGTGCTCTTCTACACCACCACCAGCGACGATCGCGTGGGTCCGGTGCAGGCGCGCAAGATGGCCGCCAAGATGGAAGGCATGGATTACAAGAACGTGTGGTTCTTCGAGAACACCGAAGGCGGCCATGGTGCCGGCGCGGACAATAAACAGACCGCGTACATGCATGCGCTTGCCTACACCTTCCTGTGGGATCGCCTGCAGTAAGTGCTTGAAAGCATCCGGCTGCGTCGCAGCCGGATGCCTTGCTGTGGCATGCTTTCCCGATGAAATCGCATCTCCCCATCCGCCCTGAACTACGCGACTGGATTCTTTCCACGACCCGCGCCGGCCACAGCGTCGATGCCGTCCTCAAGCTGATGCAGGACTCCGGCTACGACCCGCGGCAAAGCCGCACGATCGTCGCCACCGTGCTCAACATGCCGATCTCGGCGCTCGATGCTCATGCGCAGCCGGCAAAGAGCCAGGGCCGCCGCACGCGCCATCCCGAACCGCCGCAGGCGATCGCCGAAGGACGCACCATCGATGTCTCGCTGAGCGTCGAGTCGCCTGTCTTGCGCGTGCTCAACAACCTGCTGTCGCAGGGGGAATGCGAAGCGCTCATCCTCGAAGCGAAACCGCGCCTGCAACGCGCCATGACGGTGGACAGCGGCGGCAAGCAACAGGTGGATGCGCGCCGCACCAGCGAAGGCATGTTCTTCGGCATCGGCGAAACGACGCTCGTCAAGCGCATCGAGCAACGCATCGCCACGTTGTTGAGCATTCCCGTCGATCACGGCGAGGGTCTGCAGGTGCTGCATTACCTGCCGGGTCAGCAATACGAGCCGCATCACGACTGGTTCGATCCGGAGCAACCCGGCTTCGCCGCCATCACCGCCAAGGGCGGCCAGCGCATCGCCAGCGTGGTGATGTATCTCAACACGCCGGAAGCCGGCGGCGGCACGGCCTTTCCTGAAATCGGACTCACCGTGACCGCGTTACGCGGTTCAGCCGTCTATTTCGCCTATGACACGGGCGATACGGCATCCCTGCACGCGGGCCTGCCGGTCTTGAAGGGAGAAAAGTGGATTGCCACCAAATGGCTGCGCGAGCGACCCTTTCAGGCGCCCTCGCGCAAGTAGCGTGATAAATCCGTTTAGTCGCGGCGTACCGCCCAGCGCGCGCCGTGCGCAATAGACACCCCAATGATCAAATGCACCACGACGCTGCCGACGATCCAGCTCGGCACGACAGGCCCTTTCGGTGCCGCCGACAGCGGCAGCACGATGAAATTCATCACCACGAACAGCACCACGCCATAGAGCAAACCGTACTGCCAGGGTCGTTCGCGCAGCACGTGCATGCGCGTACTGATTGCGTAGTACGCGCCCACCATGATGGACATCATGAAATATTGCAGCAGCGCGCCCAGCACGACGGTGGGCGCTCCTCCGGCAAACGAACGCTTGCCGAGCAACCCCGCTGCAATGTTCTGCACCAGGCGCGACCATGGCACGGCGTACAGCTGATGCCAATAGGTGCACGCGAAAATCAGGTCCGCGGAGGCAAGCAGAAAAACCATCAGGGCTGCGGACGCGATGAAACGATTCACGGCGACGGCGCGCGAATCGGCATGGGCGATCGACATGGGCAAACGCTCTTCAGTTTGGCGAAAGATGACAACGGTTTCGCGGCTCAATTAAGAAGAACCCGCGGGGTGGCGGCTTCAAGCCACCCCGCGGGGGCGGGGACTGTGGGAGACATCGCCGCCGAGGTTCCAGCCTGGGGAGGGGCCGGGAAACTTTTCTGAATCAGCGACGAATTCAGACTAGGTATGTAGACACATTCCCTCCATAGCCAATTGCTCGTAATTTCCAGGTACCAATTGGAGGGTATCGCGTGTACCTAGAACTGGATGGGCGAGGACCGCTCTACGATCAGCTGACACGTGCGCTGAAAGCTTCCATTCTCGATGGTCGGATCGTCGCAGGCACCCAGTTGCCGCCAACCCGGGAATTGGCCGACGAACTCGAGCTTTCGCGCACCACGGTGCTGGCCGCCTACGAACAACTGCGCGCCGAGGGTTACATCGACGGCCGCGTCGGTTCAGGCAGCTATGTCAGCGACCTGCGCGCCAAACCGGTGCTGCACCACATCCAGACTCAAATCCCTGCGCCCTCCCGCTATGCGCAACGCGCGCGCGAAGTGCGCAACTGGGACATTCCGCGCATTCATCGCGATCTTCGTTACAACCTGCAATACGGCAATCCGCAGCTCAATCCGGCACTCAACAATGCGTGGGGACGCGAGCTGGCGCGTGCGGCGGCCTACACGCGATTGAACGTCAACGAAGTGGCCGGCTTGGGGGCGCTGCGCAAGCAGACATGCGACTACCTCGCACGCCGACGCGGCGTGCATGCAGAACCCGACGACGTGTTGATTGTCGGCGGCACGCAACAAGCCATCGACCTCGCGGCACGCGTGCTGCTGAACGAAGGCGATCGTGTCGTGCTGGAGGAACCTCACTATTTCAGCGCGCATCAGGCGCTGGTGGCTCACGGTGTCGATTTGGTTCCGGTGAATACCGATGACGAAGGCCTGATCTGCGAGCGGCTTCCCGCCGAGCCGCCGCGACTGATTTATGTCACGCCCTCGCACCACTTTCCGACCGGCGCCGTCATGTCGCTGCAACGCAGGCTCGAACTCCTGCGCTACGCGACAGAACACGACTGCTGGATACTCGAAGACGACTACGACGGCGAATTCCGCTACGACGCGCATCCGCTGGCCGCGCTGAGGGCGCTGGACGAGAGCGATCGCGTGATCTACGTCGGCACCTTCTCCAAGGTCATGTTCGGCGGCCTTCGCCTTGCGTACATGGTATTGCCCACCGCGCTTCGCGTCGATTTTCTCAATGCGAAATATCTCGGCGACATCGCCTGTCCGATCATCGAACAGGCTGCGCTGGCCCGCTTCATGGAAGACGGCGGCTTCGAACGCCATCTGCGCCTGGCGCGCAAGGAATTGAAGGTACGCCGCGAAACCCTGATCGCCGGGCTGAAAGAACATGCCCGGGATCGCATCGAGATCAGCGATACGCCCGCCGGCATGCACGTCGTCGTCTGGTTGCGCGGTTACGATCGGGCCCGCTGCGAAGCGCTGACCGCGTATGCGCACGAACGCGGCCTGGGCCTGTATCCGATGAGTCCGCTTTACATCCATCCGCCCGCGCAGCAGGGCTTGATCCTCGGTTATTGCGGACTTTCCGTGGCCGAACTGCGCGAAGCCATGCAGTTGTTCGGCCAGTGCCTGGATCATTTCGACGCGGCCTGATCGCTCCTTCCCCGCACGCAGCCTGCCGTCCAACTCGACACCTGCCTGAACGACACGGCGTCCCGCAGCCCCGTCTTGGTGCGCTGCGGCAAGGTTTGCCGTATCCTGAGCAGCTTTCCCCGCTTCGGATAGATGTAAGGAGTGCCCCATGGGCCTGGATATGGTTAGCGCCGGCCGCGACGTGCCGCACGAAATCAACGTCGTCATCGAGATTCCCAAGGATGCGGAACCGGTCAAATACGAGGTGGACAAGGAAAGCGGAGCGATCTTCGTCGATCGCATCCTCTCCACTCCCATGCGCTACCCCTGCAACTACGGCTACGTGCCGGGCACCCTCGGCGGCGACGGCGATCCGCTCGACGCCCTGGTGATCCTGCCCCTGCCGCTGGTCCCCGGCTCCGTGATCCGCTGCCATCCCGTCGGCATGCTGAAGATGACCGACGAAGCCGGCAACGACGAAAAGCTGATCGTGATCCCCTCGCCCAAGATCTTCCCCGGTTACGCCCACATCAACGACATCAAGAGCGTCTCCGCGCACTGGCTGGAACGCATCGGCCACTTCTTCGAGCACTACAAGGACCTCGAGAAGGGCAAGTGGGTGAAGGTGGAAGGCTGGGTCGGCGCCGAGGAAGCCAAGGCCGAAATCAAGGCCGGCGTCGAACGCGCGAAGAAATAAAAAGCTGAAATGCACAAAAAACGCGTCGCCTAACGGCGGCGCGTTTTTTTGTGCCTGTCATTTGTTCTTCGCTCTTCAGGTTTTGCTTTTGTGAAGAGTGCGCGCAACGCGCGCATCGGGCCCCGTAGGCGGTGAGTGAGCTGGGGACGAAAAGCCCCGCCCCAGCTCACGCTTCGGAGGGCGTAAGCCCGTAGAGCACCGCATCCCGGTTCATCCATTTGGACGTATAAACACGCCGTACCGTTTCCTTTCCACCGTACGTCACGCGCCTGCTGTCTCAACCCCATCTTTTTCGATTGATTTGCGGAGACATCCCCCATGAAAGCCGTCGCTTTTACGCGTTACCTGCCGATCGACGACCCTCAATCGCTGGTCGACGTGGAACTGCCGAAACCGGAGATCGGGCCCCACGACCTGCTGGTTCGCGTCGAAGCCGTTTCGGTCAATCCGGTCGATACCAAGGTTCGCTCGCCGAAGCCGCAGGTGGAATCGCAGCCGCGCATCATCGGCTATGACGCCGCGGGCACGGTCGAAGCGGTCGGCGCCGAGGTGAACGGATTCAAAGCGGGTGACGAGGTGTATTACGCCGGCGACATCACCCGGCCCGGCAGCAATGCGCAGTATCAGGCTGTCGATGCGCGGATCGCCGCCCATCGTCCACGCCGCCTTGATGCCTGCGCCGCAGCCGCGTTGCCGCTCACTGCCATCACGGCATGGGAACTGCTGTTCGAACGCATGCCTTACAACAGTGAAAACGGTGGTGAAGGCAAGTCGCTGCTGATCATTGCCGGCGCCGGTGGCGTGGGCTCCATCGCGATCCAGCTGGCGCGACGCGCCGGCTTCACGGTGATCGCCACGGCATCGAGGCCGGAGACGCAGGCGTGGTGTCGCGCCATGGGCGCGCAGCATGTGATCGATCATCGTCAGCCGTTGACGCCGCAGCTGGCCGCACTGGGCTTCGAGCAAGTCGATGCGGCACTCAATCTCGCCAAGAGCGAGCAGTACTGGACAGAGCTTGGCGAACTGCTCGCGCCGCAAGGTCATGTCGGCCTGATCGTCGAACCGGCGACGCCCTTGAATATCGGCGACCCCTACAAAGCCAAGTGCATCGGCATCCATTGGGAAATGATGTTCGCGCGTTCGCGCTTCAAGACGCCCGACATGGCCGAACAAGGGCGCATCCTTGCGCGTGTGGCCGCGCTGATCGATGAAGGCGAATTGCGCGGCATTCAGCGCGAAGTCCTGAGTCCGATCAACGCGGAAAACATGCGCGAAGCACATCGCCGGCTCGAATCGGGCACTACCATCGGCAAGCTGGTGATATTGGGCTGGTAAATAGCTTTATTACGGCACGTCGTAATCAAAGATATAGGCGTGCCTTCCCTGCTCGATCTGGATTTGCATGGAGCCGGTGAGTCCCGTCAATGCATCCGTCCCCGAATCGGGTACGACGGTGATCGACAGTTGCGGCACACCGCGATTCATGGTGCCGGTGTGCTGCAGCACGAAGCTTCCGCGCTTGCCATGCAGCGTGCCGGTCACGCGCTCGATGGCGACATAGCCGGCCGAACCCTGCACGTTGCCCATGGCCGACAGCATTTCGCCGAGGCTTGTCGCCTCCAGATCGCCATGGAACTCTTTGTTGATGGTCTGTCGCCCGAGATTGGCCTGCTCGATGCCCGATGCGGCCGGTTGGGGCGCGAGTTTCACTTCGAAGGGTCCGCTTGCCTGCATGATGAGATTCTCCAGTCGCTTTCCGGTCGTGACCTTAGTACAAGGTACCTCCATGGCGATTGGAAAAACGCGACAATTTGGCGATGACCGGACCCGCTCATCATGAGCACCGACATAGGCAAACCGCGCGGCGTGCTGCGCCAGCGGCTGGAACACGGCGAATTCCAGCATGCCCGCCAAGCACCCTCGCCCGCGTTGGCCGGCCTGATCGAGCACTACTGGCATGTGTCGTGGGATCTGCGCGACCTGCCCGCGCAGCAGCAGGAAACCCTGCCTCATCCGAACGTGCAGTTCGTGGTGGAGCCAGGAGTGACCGGCATTTATGGCGTGCACACGGGACGATTCATTCGCGTGCTTGAAGGACAGGGCCGCGTATTCGGCATCAAGTTCAAGGCTGGCGGCTTCTTTCCCTTTTACGGTGCCCCGGTTTCTGAGCTGATGGATCGTTCTCTCGAACCGTCTCGCATTTTCGACGACGACGCCACGCGCTTCGAATCGGACATCTTCGCCGCACCGGACATGGATGCCATGTCGACGCTCGCCGAACGGCTTCTGCTGGCACATCGACCTCCCGATGATGCTAACGTCGCACGCGTGAGCACGCTGGTCGCCCACATCGCGGCAGACAGAGACCTCACGTCGGTCGACAAGCTGGTAACGCAGACCGGACTCACCAAGCGCGCGCTGCAGCGGCTGTTCCATCAATACGTCGGCATCGGTCCCAAGTGGGTGATCAACCGCTACCGGATTCACGAAGCCGTGGCGCAATTGCAGGCGGGCACACCCATAGCCTGGACGGAACTCGCGCTAAAGCTGGGTTATTTCGACCAGGCGCACTTTATCGGCGATTTCCGCAAGCTGGTCGGGCGTTCACCTACCGAATACGCGCGGGCCGAAGGTCAATCCGGCACCTGACGACAGTTTCTGTTCTATTGCTTTCCGCTTCGGACTGCTTGCAGTTAGGGAACTTGTCCAATCCCTCTCCCATCCGGGAGAGGGATTTTGTACGAGTGACACTGCCGGGCGGCATCACGCCTTGTGATAAACCTCCGCGCCTTGCGCGCGGAATTCGGCCGACTTCTCGGCCATGCCTTCGTCCAGCGCGGCGACTTCGTCGACGCCGTGCTCGGCCGCGTAATCGCGCACGTCCTGCGTGATCTTCATCGAGCAGAACTTCGGCCCGCACATGGAGCAGAAGTGCGCCGACTTGTGCGCATCCTTCGGCAGCGTTTCGTCGTGGAATTCGCGCGCCTTTTCCGGATCGAGACCGAGGTTGAACTGGTCGTCCCAGCGGAATTCGAAACGTGCCTTGCTGAGTGCGTTGTCGCGCACCTGCGCCCCGGGGTGGCCCTTGGCGAGATCCGCGGCATGCGCGGCGATCTTGTACGCGATGATGCCATCGCGCACGTCCTGCTTGTTCGGCAGGCCCAGATGCTCCTTCGGGGTGACGTAGCAGAGCATCGCGGTGCCGAACCAGCCGATCATCGCCGCGCCGATGGCGCTGGTGATGTGGTCGTAGCCGGGTGCAATGTCGGTGGTCAACGGCCCCAGCGTGTAGAACGGCGCCTCGTGGCACTTCTCCAGCTGGCGCTCCATGTTTTCCTTGATCAACTGCATCGGCACGTGGCCGGGGCCTTCGATCATGGTCTGCACGTCGTGTTTCCACGCGATCTGCGTGAGTTCGCCCAGCGTATCGAGTTCACCGAACTGCGCGGCGTCGTTCGCGTCGGCGATGCAGCCCGGACGCAGGCCGTCGCCGAGGCTGAAGGACACGTCGTACGCCTTCATGATCTCGCAGATTTCCTCGAAGTGCGTGTAGAGGAAATTTTCCTTGTGATGCGCGAGGCACCATTTGGCCATGATGGAACCGCCGCGCGACACGATGCCGGTCACGCGCTTGGCGGTCAGCGGCACGAAGCGCAGCAGCACGCCCGCGTGGATGGTGAAGTAATCCACGCCCTGTTCGGCCTGCTCGATCAGCGTGTCGCGGAACAATTCCCAGGTAAGGTCTTCGGCGACGCCGCCGACTTTTTCCAGCGCCTGGTAGATCGGCACGGTGCCGATCGGCACCGGCGAATTGCGGATGATCCACTCGCGCGTTTCGTGAATGTTCTTGCCGGTGGAAAGATCCATCACGGTGTCGCCGCCCCAGCGGATCGACCACACGAGCTTTTCCACTTCTTCGGCGATGCCCGACGACACGGCGCTGTTGCCGATGTTCGCGTTGATCTTGGTGAGGAAGTTGCGGCCGATGATCATCGGCTCGCTTTCCGGATGGTTGATGTTGGCGGGAATGATGGCGCGGCCGCGCGCCACTTCGTCGCGCACGAATTCCGGCGTGATCAGCTTCGGCAGCGATGCGCCATACGACTCGCCCGGATGCTGCGTGCGCAATGCGCTGTTCTGCAGCGCTTCGATACGCTGATTCTCGCGAATGGCGATGTATTCCATTTCCGGCGTGACGATGCCGCGACGCGCATAGTGCATCTGCGTGACATTCGCACCGGCCTTCGCGCGCAACGGCTTGCGAATGTGCGCGAAGCGAACGGGATCGAGCTTCGCATCGGCGGCGCGCTCGCGACCGAACTTGGAACTGAGGCCGGACAGTTCTTCCACATCGCCACGCTCGGCGATCCAGCCTGCGCGCAGTGCGGGCAAGCCCGCTGCGAGATCGGCGGTGTAGTCGGGATCGGTGTAAGGACCGGAGGTGTCGTAAACGGTAACCGGCGGATTCGTCTCGCCACCGAACAGCGTGGGCGTCTGCGCCTGGCAGATTTCGCGCATCGGCACCTTCAGGTCCGGACGACTGCCCTGCACGTGAATCTTGCGCGAGCCCGGAATGGGTCGCGTCACGGCTTCGGAGAGTTCTTGTGCGGCGCGCACCAGATCGGAGGGCAAGGCATTCATCGGCATTCGTCCTTCAGCTATCCGCACGGTTTGCGCGGAGTTCGTGCGGAATCCGCACAGGATCGAAGCGACGGCGCCCACGCACGATGTTCCGTGCGGCGAAGCTCCCTACACCGGTGCTAACCGGATCAGGTTCGAAGGGTGTCTCTCAGCCGACTGCGGTCGGCACCCCCGCTTCCTTAAGTGCTTATTGGAACACGAAGCGGGGGCAGTGACGAGTGCGGACTCACCGCGGGGCGTAGGCGCGCAGAAACATGGCAACGCCAGCAAGGGCGTTTTCCTCGATTTCCTTCGCATAGGCCTGCGCGCAATCGGCGCAGCCGAACATACGGCGCATCATCATGTCGCCCTTGATCAGCGACATGAACTGGACGCTGGCGCGCGACACGTCCTGAATATCGAGCTTGCCCGTATCGGCGGCCTGCTGCAGCAGGCGCTCCATCAGGGCGCGCGTACGCATGGGGCCTTCTTCCCACATCAACTTGCCGTAGCGGGGGTTGCCCTGGCGGCAATCGCTGAGAATGGCGCGGAACGTGCCCACGTTTTCCGGATCGCAATCCAGATGCGCGTGGATGAGGGCGACGCGGTTGAGGATGTCGCCGATCTTCGCGCTGGGGTCGAAGCCATAGGTTTCTTCGGGCAACAAGTCCTGGATGCGCGCGCGGATGACCTCGCGGAACAGGTTGTCCTTGTCGCCGAAATGGCTGTAGACGGTCAGCTTGGAAACGCCGGCTTCGGCGGCGATCGCATCCATGCTGGTGCCGGCGAAGGCGTTGCGAATGAACAGAGCCTTGGCAGCCTCAAGGATTGCCGCACGCTTTTCCATGTCCTTCGGGCGACCTGGCCCGTGCGCCTTGGGAAGCGGGATCGAGTTCATGGTTGCACCTTCACAAATCTAAAAACCCAATTTATTATACGGGACGGTTTAATTATTTTCTGAATGATACCCAATTCTCGCCCCATGTGCTCAACCACCCCCGAATTGACGCTCAGCGCCCCGTACCGCCAGGCGCAGCGTTTGCTGGCGATCTGGCTGGAGCGCGACCGTATCCAGGCGCGGCGCCAGGCCTTTGCCCTACGCACGGCGGTGGCGGCATTGAATGCTACGGAGCGGCACAGCCTGTCACGCTGGCTGGCATGGCTGTGCGTGGCGGGCGCAAGCCAGGGGGAGTCGATCCTCGGGCGGATCCGGCAGCTGGACGATATGCTCGGCAAAAGTACTTTCGACGCGCTTTCGCGCCTGCCCGTCAGCGTGCCGTTTTTGGTGGTTCGACAGCATTGGAAAAGTGCGTAAGTGTCCGCGGACACAGCTAGTTTCATGACTTACGTCAGGTCGTCGCGATGACTTCCGGCACTTCGTCGACGATGGGTATGCCCGCACCCTAACCATTGTCGGAACAGGGGCTAAGCGCTTATCCTTTTTGACCTTTTTTCCGATCCCCAAAGGCTTGTTTTCTCATGGCGATGAACTTCGATCAGGCGCGTCAAAACATGGTTGAGAACCAGGTGCGCCCCTGGGAGGTGCTGGATGGCCGCGTGCTCGATGTGCTCAGCCGCGTCCGCCGCGAGGAATTCGTCGCGCCGGCGCATCGTCAGCTGGCTTTTGCCGACCTGAGCCTGCCGCTCGGCCATGGCGAAGTGATGATGAAGCCGGTACTGGAAGGCCGCGTGCTGCAGGCACTCGAGCTGAAGCCGGAAGATCAGGTGCTGGAAATCGGCACCGGCTCGGGCTTCCTCACCGCCTGCCTGGCCAGCCTCGCCGCGCACGTGACCAGCGTGGACATCCACCCCGACTTCACCGCCACCGCCGGCCAGCGCCTGCAGGCCGCCGGCATCGGCAATGTGCAGCTGGCGACGGGCGAGGCCGTCAACGGCTGGCAGCCGCAGGGCACGTTCGACGCCGTGGTTGTCACGGGCGCCGTCTACCGTATTCCGGACCGCTTCCTGGGCTGGCTGAAGCCTGGCGGCCGCCTGCTCGTCATTCGCGGCGAGTCGCCGGTGCAACAGGTCGTGCTGCTCACCCACGAGGGCAACGGCCGTTACCGGGAAGAGAGCTTGCTCGAAACCGACCTGCCCTACCTCGCTAACGCAGAACCACCCCGCCGTTTCGTTTTTTAACCCCGCTACCGACCCCGAAACCTACGAGGCGAATCATGCGCTTGAAGCTTCTGACCCTTGCCCTGACGATGGCTGCAGTGTCCCTGCCCAGCCACGGCGAGGATTTGCTGGATGCATACCGTCAGGCGCGTGCAAACGACCCTGTCCTGGCCCAGGCCGATGCCACCCGACTTGCCGTGCACGAAGGCGTGCCGCAGGCGCGCGCGTTGTTGCTGCCGCAGATCAACGGCTCGCTGAGCCTGCAGCAGCAGAGCGGCGGCGCTCTGTCGAACAACTCGAACAACAACAACAGCACCACCGGTGGAAACGGCGACTTTGGACACATCCGCTCGCGCACGATCGGCGCCGAAGTGGATCAGACCATCCTGAACCTGGCCGACATCGCCAACCTGCAGGCCGCGCACTCGACCTCCGATGCGCAACAGAAAACGTACGACGCCGCGGCGCAGGATCTCTTCATCCGCGTGGCCACCGCGTACTTCACGGTGCTGAGCGACGAAGATCAGCTGGCCTACGCCAAGGCGAACGAAGAGGCCTTTCGCGTGACCTACGATCAGGCCGATCAGCAGTACAAAGTCGGTATCGCGGCGGTCACCAACGTCTATCAGGCCAAGTCGTTCTACGAGTCGGCCAAGGCGACCACCATCACAGCGGAAAATACGCTCGCCAACGACCGCCAGGCGCTTACCGTGATCACCGGCCAACCCGTGGGTGATCTCAAGAAGCTGAGGCCCGAGCTGCCGATGGATGCACCCACGCCTTCCGATCCGCAGGCCTGGGTCGACATGGCCATGAAGAACAACCCCACGCTGCAGTCGGCGCAATTGTCGGTCGATGCCGCGGACCACAGCGTCAACGCGGCGCGCGCCGGCCACCTGCCGACGATCACCGCCAGCCTCAGCCACTCGAAAACGACCGCGTGGTTCGAGAACGGCAGCTACAACGCGGCCGGCAATGGCCGCTGGGGCAACACCATCGGCGTGACGCTGTCCGTGCCGATCTTTTCCGGCGGCCTGACGCAATCGAAGGTTCGTCAGTCGATCGACCAGCGCGAGGAAGCGAAGGACTCGCTGGAATTGACCCGTCGCCAAACGATCCAGAACACCCTGAACTTCTACAACTCGGTGAACTCGGAGATCAGCGAAGTGCAATCGGGCAAGGCTGCCGTGGACGCCGGCCAGAAAGCGCTGGATGCCACGAAGGCGGGCTTCCAGGTCGGCACGCAGATCATGCTGGATGTGCTGACCGCGATTCAGACCCTGACGCAGGCGCAAAGCCAATACTCGGTGGCGCGTCACACGCTCGTGCTCGATCGGCTGCTGCTCAAGCAATCCGCCGGCACGATCGAATACCAAGACATGGAATACGCCAACTCGCTGCTGCAGTAATCCTGCAGAAACTCGATAAAAAAGGCCGGGATCATCCCGGCCTTTTTTATTCCTGGAGCATGCGATCGATCAGCTTCATCACGCGACCTACAGCGCCACGCTCGCTGTCGAACACCACGCGCGCCTGCTGTCCCATCTGCTTGCAGCGCACCTCGTCCTGCAACAGCTCCAGCACCTCGCCACCCAGGGCTTCGCTTTGCAACACGCGCTTCGCACCACCGCCGCGAATCAGCGTGAGCGTGATTTCCTCGAAGTTGAAGGTATGCGGCCCGACCAGCACCGGCCGTGCCAAGGCAGCAGGTTCCAGCACATTGTGACCGCCGATCGGCACCAGGCTTCCGCCTACGAAAGCGAGATCGGACGCGGCAAAAAACGGCATCAGCTCGCCCATCGTGTCGATCAGGAAGACCTGATGCGACGCGCCGGGCACGAGATCCGCGCTACGCATCGCCATCGAAAAACCGAGACTGCGAACGGAGTGTTCGACGACGCGGAAACGCTCCGGATGACGTGGCGCGATCAACAGCAAGGCATCCGGCAACCGCTTCAGCACTTCCAGGTGCGCTTCGAGCACAGCCAGCTCTTCGCCCTCGTGTGTGCTCGCCGCGATCCACACGGGACGCAGCCGCCCCCATTGCTGACGAAAAACAGAGCCACCTTCCAACGCTCCAACCGGCACGGGCATATCGAACTTGAGATTGCCGCTTACCGTAACCTGCGCAGGGTCCGCACCGAGGAGGCGGTAGCGCGCGGCATCGGTGCGCGATTGCGCGGCGATCTGGCGCACGCAACGTAGGGCCGAACGCAGCAAGGCACGCATCGGCGCATAGCCGCGCAGCGAGCGGCCGGAGAGGCGCGCGTTGACGATCATCAGCGGAATGCCGCGGCGATGGCAGCCGAAATACAGGTTCGGCCAGATTTCGGTTTCCACGATCAGCGCCAGCCTCGGCCGCACCTGCTTGAGAAAGCGATGCACCGAAAACGGCAAGTCGTACGGCAGGTACACATGAAACACGCTGTTGCCGAACAGCTGATGCACGCGCGCCGAACCGGTCGGCGTGACGGTCGTGACGACCAGCGGCGCATTGGGATAATCGTCGCGCAAGGCCTTGATCAGCGGCTCGGCCGCGTTGACCTCGCCTACCGACACGGCGTGGACCCAGATGCTGCCGCGCAGGTCCGGCGCCTTGAAAATGCCGAAGCGTTCGGGCCAGCGCTGGTGATAGTTGCCGTAACGCATGCCGCGCGTCAGCAGCCGCATCACGATCAGCGGCGTGGCAAGGTACATGAGGATCGTATACAGGTAGCGCAACGGAGATTCCCGGCAGTGACGCGGCAGTATAAAGGCCCACTGCCCATAGCAGACCGGGACCCTGCCGGACCGCTACAATGCGTCGGATGCCCGGCACGCCTTATCCCGCCTTCACCCGCTCCCTGCTTGCTCCACGCCTCTGGCCGGCGTGGATCGGCGTGGGCATCATGAAACTGATCGCCATGCTTCCCATGAAGGTGCTGATGGCGATCGGACGCACCCTCGGCGCGATGATCGAGCGCTTCCCCTCGCCGCGGCGTCAGGTCGCCGCCACCAACGTCGCGTTGTGCTTTCCGGAACTGGACGCGCCCGCGCAGAAGCGACTGGTGGATGCCCACCTGCGCGACATCGGCATGATGCTGATCGAGTTCGCGCTCGGCTGGATGGGTTCCGATCGCGCGATCGCGCGCATCCCCGTGCAATTCGAAGGCCTTGAGCACCTTGAAGCCGCGCATCGCGAAGGACGCGGCGTGCTGCTGGTCGGCGGTCACTTCTCGCACCTGGAACTTTGTGCACGACTCGTATCGCAGCGCATCCGCATCGCGGGCATGTATCGCCGCATGGACAACCCGGTGTTCGAATGGTCCGTGCTGCGCGCACGCCTTGGTTACGCCCGTGCGATGTTCGACAAGGACGACATCCGCGGCACGGTGAAATACCTGCGCCAGGGCGGCACGCTCTGGTACGCGCCCGACCAGGACATGCGCAGCAAGGACAACGCCTTCGTGCCGTTCTTCGGCGTGATCGCGGCGACCATCAACGCCACCCATCATCTCGCGCGGATGTCCAACTCGGCGGTCATTCCGTTCTTCCATCGCCGTCTGCCCGGCAACCAGGGCTACGCGCTGCGGCTCGGAGCACCGCTGGAGAACATGCCGAGCAAGGACGCCGAGGCCGACACCGCCCGCATCAACCTGAGCATCGAGGACATGGTGCGCGAGGCACCGGAGCAGTATCTGTGGGTGCACAAGCGCTTCAAGACCCGTCCGGAAGGCGAACCACCGATTTACTGAAACCTGACAGGCCAGCGACAGGCACCCCCGGTACATAAGCTGGCTGGCTTTTCCCTACACCGCCCCCATGCCTCATCGCCACCCGCCCTATCGGTCGACCTGCCGCCCGGCTCAAGCGTTTGCCGTAAGCTCTTGCACGTGGCCCATATGGAGCGCCGCATGACCGCAACACCAGGACAGGCCGGCGCCTGTCCGATTTTCATGTACCACAACATCGCCCAGGCACCGCGCGGCCTGCGCCGCTGGCGCAGCCTGTACGTGAGTCCCGGCGCGTTCGCGCGCCAGATGTGGCTGCTCAAGCGGCTGGGTTACACGGGCTTGTCGATGTCCGATGCGATGCCTTATCTGCGCGGCGAGCGAAAAGGCCGCATCGCGGTGGTCACGCTGGACGACGGTTACGTCGACAACCTGGAATCCGCATTGCCGGTACTGCAGCGCTACGGCTTCACCGCGACCTGCTACGTGGTGAGCGGCAGTATCGGCCGCTATAACAACTGGGACGCGGAAAAACTCGGCATACAGAAACCGCTGATGACCGCCGCCCAACTCCGCGCCTGGCATCAGGGTGGCATGGAAGTTGGCGCGCACACGCGCAGCCATCCGCACCTGACCCAGTGCAGCGACGCGCAACTTCAAGACGAGATCGTTGGCAGCAAAGCCGACCTGGAAGACCACCTGGGCGCGCCAGTCACACAGTTCTGTTATCCCTACGGTGACATGAATGATCATGTCGCCGAAGTCACCCGCGCGGCCGGTTACGCGGCTGCCACCACCACGCACCGCGGTCGCGCGATCATCGGCACCGACCTGTGGCGTCTTCCGCGCGTGCAAGTGGCGCGACACCATGTGCTGCCGCAGTTCGCCATGCGTGCGTTTACCAACTACGAAAACAAGCGTTACGAGAGCAAACGCGCATGAAATTTCTTTTCGTCGGCACCAACCCGGAAAATACCGGGGCTGCCACGCACTTCGTGGCCCTGGCCCAGGCCATGGTCGAAGCGGGCCATCAAGTCAGCGCGGTCGTCTACCCGAACGGGTTGATCGCCAACAGCCTGGCCAGGTCGGGCGCGCGCCTGTATACCGCGAAGTTTCGCAACGTGTTCGATCTGCGCGGCTACTTCGCCACCTTCAAGGCGGCACGCGATCTTCGTCCCGACTGGCTGGTCGGCAATTTCGGCAAGGAATACTGGCCGCTGATTCTGATCAGTCGCTTGCTGGGCATTCCGGTGGCGTTGTTCCGTCATCGCACGCCGGCGATGGGGCGCGTTTCCGGCTATCTCGTGCCGCGTCTTGCGCAGCGCTTCTTTGCAGTGTCCAGTCATGCGCGCCAGGCGTATCTTGAACGCGGCGTTCCGCCGCAACTCGTGCGCGTGCTGTACAACCCGGTGAACATGGCGTGGTGCCAGCCCGATCCGCAAAAGCGCAGCGAGATTCTGCACGACCTCGGCATTCCGCAGGATGCGATCGTGCTGGGCTATTTCGGCCGCATCCACCACAGCAAGGGCATCTTTACCTTGCTCGAAGCGGCGGAGGGCGTGATGGCGCAGGAGCCGCGACTGCATTGCATGTGGCTGGGTCACGGTCCTGACTCGCAGTTGCTTGGCGAGCGCATCGACGCCGGCTCCTTTGCGCATCGGCATCACATGCTGGGCTGGATCGACGATGTGCATCCGTACTACAGCGCCATCTCGATGCTCGCGTTTCCTTCGATCGCGACCGAGACCTTCGGCCGTGTTTCGGTGGAGGCGCAGGCGGCGGGTGCGCCGGTGCTTGGCAGCAATATCGGTGGGATTCCTGAGACGCTTTCGACCAACGTGACCGGGATGCTCCTGCCGCCGGGCAATGTGGCGGCTTGGCGCAATGCGATTTTGCGCATGTGTGATACGGAAGTGCGCAAGCCGATGGGAGTTGCGGCGCGCGATTTTGTGGATCGGCATTTCAGTACGCGGGTGATTGCGGACGAATTTGTGCGGATTTTGGGCGACAGTTAACGCGCGCCTCGCGGTTCCGTTTCTTCCCGTCATCCCGGCGAAGGCCGGGATCCAGTGGCCTCGGTTTTTGGTTGAGCGTTATCTCCAGATTGCTCGCCTGCCGCGGGCTTTCGACCGTCTGCCGACGGCCGAGTCACTTTTCTTTGCGTGCTCAAAGAAAAGTAACCAAAAGAAAGAGCACCCCGGATGCGGTGCTCTCCGGGCTACGCCCTCCGAGGCGTGAGCTGGGGCCGGGCTTTTCGACAGGGCTCCTGCCCTGACAAAAAGGGATCGGCATCCATGCCGATCCCCCTGCGGGCCTGATCGTCCCCAGCTCACTCACCGCATACGGGGACCCGATGCGCGCGTTGCGCGCACTTTTTAAGAGCAAAAAAGCAGGCGCTGCAAGTCGCTTGGCTATCGCGATTTATCCTTCGCCCTGCGTGCTTCATGCAGCTTTGCGTATTTCAGGAAGACGTAGAACGCGCCAAGTACGCTGGCAATGAAACCGGCCCAGCCGCTCAGGAAATAACGCTTCAGCAGATATTGCCGGACAAAAAACAACGGTGGATAGATCACCATGCGAAAGCCGGTGAAGCGCTGCCCTCGGCGCAACTTGTGCGCGACCATGCCGCTGCTGTAGCGATTGATCTTTTCCACGCGCGTGGCGATGTCGCCATCGCCATTGTTGACGAAGTCCGCGCCCCACAACGTCTTGACCGGGCCACGCACTTCCACGGCCGCGTGCACTTCCACATCGTTCATACCGCCGCGTCTGCGGTTGAACAGGCGAAGATGGCCGTTGCGGTGGCTCCAGCGATGCTGCTCGGTCCAGAACATGCGTTCGCGGCGCGGCAGGCGGAAGCCCGCGTGTTTGGGATCATCCAAAGCGCGCTCGATGATGGCGCGTGTGCCGGGCGAGAGGATTTCGTCGGCGTCGAGATTCAGAACCCAGTCGTTGCGTGCCATGTCGTACGCACGCTGTTTCTGAGGACCGTAATCGTCGAACGGATGCACTTCCACGCGCGCACCATGCATGCGCGCGATCACGACAGTGCTGTCGGTGGAGCCGGAATCGAGCACCACGATCTCGTCCGCCCAATCCACTTCGCGCAGGCACGCATCGAGCGTGTCTGCGTTGTTGTAGGTGATCAGTACGACCGAGAGCAGCTCACGCGCCATGGCTCTGCTCCTTTGCCTGCGCGTACAGCGCCGCGCACCACAGGCCCAGCAACCACGCAAATAGTAAACCCCACCAGGCCGAATAAAACGCCAGGTGCGTATTGAGCGGAAAAAGCATCGCCACCAGGCAAACAGTCACCGGAAACGCTCCCTCGCGATCCACGACATCCGCACGACGCCACGCGCGCCAGGCCACGACGATAGCCGTCACCCATAGCAGCAATCCGATACCGCCGGTTTCGGTTAGGATTTCCAGCACGATCTGATGGGCATGGCAGGCACCCTCGCCTTCGCCGCAGGTTTCCGCCGTCATGAAGTGATCGTTCGCCGGCGCGTAATGCGGATAGGCGTAGCGGAAATCGCGCACGCCCACACCTGTGAACGGATGCGCCTCGATCATCGCCAGGCTGTTGCGCCAGATATCGAGCCGGCCGGTCATGGCTTCGTTGATATCTTGTTCGCTGCCGCCCAATGCGGTGAGCGTGTGTTGCATCCGGGTGTCGAATCGCGTGGAGGTCTTCCACGCGATTCCACCTGCGGCAAGGAGGATCACGGCGCCGATCGCGCAGGCGGCCATGAATCGCAGAGGCGACCCCGCCTCACGCCATGCGAAGAGCAACGCGACCACGCCAAAGCAGATCCAGGCGCCACGCGAGCCGCTCAACATCACCGGCCCCAGCAGCAGCAAAAATGCGACGATCAATCCCCGCAGGCCCCAACGCTTGCGTGCTACCCACAGGGCCAACGGCGAAAGCACCGACAAGGTCGGCCCCAGCTTGGGGTCGTCGGCGCCGAACAGACCCGAAATGCGCTGCGGCTCGGCATACCCGCGCAAGCTCCAGCCGGTAAGCATCTGCATCCACGCATCAAGCGTCCAGAACGCGATCACGACTGCCACGGCGACGTAGAAACCTTGCAGGCCGCGCTCGCCGCGAATGGCATGGCACGCATACAGACCCAGCGGTACGTAGCGCAGCAGCGCCAGCACCGTCGTCCAGCTTTTGCGGGGTTCCATCGCCGTGAACGACGAAAGCAGTGCCGCACCGATGTAGCAAGCGAGCAATGCCAGCAGCAGTCGCGCGTCGGCATGCCTGAGCAGTGCGCCGCCCTCGCGGCGCCATGCGACGATCACACCGACCAGGCACAGGAACGTGCCGAACTCCGCACTGCGCCAGAACGGCAGCAAGGCCACCACCAGCCAGAACGGCAGCAGCGGAGAGATCATCCGATTTTTCTGGGCCAGCGTAGAGGAACTCATGCAGGATCCGGAGCGACGATCCCTGCATTGTAGGCGAGTCGTCGCCGCCTACCGATCAGCCGGCCACTTCCTCGTAAAGCGCAAGCGCCGCGTGCTGCATGTCGATCAGGCGGTAACGGTGCAGCGGCGAAATGGGCGGGGCCACGCGCAGCAGTTCGGCGGCTCGCTCGACCAGACGCTCGCGATCGCCGGGTGGAACACGGCCGGCCGGATAGAGCTCGGCGAGCAGTTCGCCGACACCGCCGTGTGCGTAGCCGAGTACTGGGCGGCATAGCGAAAGCGCTTCCACCACCGTCCGGCCAAATGCTTCGGGTTTGTTCGACAGCTGCAGGATCAACGCCGACATGGCGTAGATGTCGCGCACGTCTTCGCGTGGCTGCGTCATCACGACCTGCGAGGCAATGCCGCGGGCTTTGATCAGATCTCCCAGCTCGCTGATGTACGCTTCGCGTCCCGGCTCGATCACGCCAAGCAGCAGCAGGCGCGTTTCGATGCCACGCTGCTTGAGTTCCGCCACCAGTTCGATGGCGTCGCGATGGCCCTTCAGGCGCGTACCGCGGCCGGGCAGCGTGAGCAACGGGGCCCCGGCCAGATTCGGGTACTGCGCAAAGAAGGCTTTCTGCCAGGCCTCGTCGGGCCGGTGACCATAGGGAAAGGCCGCCGGATCGATGCCGCGCGGGATGATGCGGATGCGCGCGGTGTCCAGATTGCGATAGTGGCTGATGAGGTAGTCGCGCACCGTCTGGGACACGACCACCACGCGCTCGCCGCGCAGCATGATGGCGCTGTAGCGGCCGGGCGAATTGAGACCGTGCACCGTGGTGACGAAGTGGGGCTTGGGCGACATGCCCTTGAGCGCCCACCAGCCCATCCAGGCCGGCAGCCGCGATCGAACGTGAACGACGTCCGGGCCTAGCTCGCGCAAGATGCGCCGCAAACGACCCAGACGCGCCAGGGTACCCAGCGACTTGCGACCGATGTCCAGCGTGATGTGCTCGCTGCCCTCGGCTTCGAGCTGGGCCGTCATGCGACCGCCCGCCGAGATCACCACCGAACGGTGGCCGGCCTGAACCAGTGCCTGCCCTGCCTCCAGCACGGAACGCTCCGCGCCGCCGGCGCGCAGCGCAGGGATCAGCTGCACTACGGTCAGTGCCCGGGCCGGCGTGGCGGCAACAGACATGGTTCCCTCATTTGCGACTCTCATCCATCAAAGCAAGCACCAATCGTGCCGGTAGGCGCCCAAAGACCCGGGCGGCGGCAGGCGATCAGTCACGCAGGACGTAATGTGCCCCGCAGTAAGGGCAAATGGATTCGCCACCGTCTTCGACGATGGGCAGATAAACCTTGGGATGAGAGTTCCAGAGCGCCATGCCGGGCATCGGACAGGACAACGGAAGGTCCGAACGCGTCACTTCGTAACGATTTTGGGCATTCGCCAGGATCGGCGTAACCGCCGCAGTGGAACCCGACATGGGACGTTGCTCCGGGTGAGACAGTGGGATCGAGAATGTTAGCAGGCCAGTGGCTGACATGGCCTAACCCGAGCTGTCCCCTGAATAAAAAAGCCTGCGCCGAACGGCGCAGGCTCCAGGGTCTTGCAGAGAAAACCGAAAAACTTACTTGCCGCCACCCGCGTGAGGCACCGCGCCTTCGGTGGTGATGGTGAGCTTGATGTCGTCGCTGACCATCGGCACGTAGGCGCCCATGCCGAAGTCCGAGCGCTTGAGGGTACCGCTGGCGTCGAAGCCGATCGCCTGCACCTTGAGCATCGGATGAACACCGGCCTTGTTGAGCGTCACGTCCAGGGTCACCGGCTTGGTGACGCCGTGCGCGTTCAGGTCGCCGACCACTTCGTACTTGTTGTCGCCCAGCGACTTCACGCTGGTGCTCTTGAAGGTGATCGTCGGGTACTTGTCGGCATTGAAGAAATCGGGCTCCTTCAGGTGCTTGTCCAACGCCGGCACGTGGGTGTCCAGCTTGCTCAGGGGCATGGTCACTTCCACCGACGAATTGGCGGGATTCTGGTCATCGAACACAAGCGTGGCATCGCTGATGCCGATATCGGCGACGGGGTTGGAGTAGCCGAAGTGGTTCCAGCTGAACAGCACCATGGTATGGCCGGGGTCGAGCTTGTAGGTCACCGGTGCGGCCTGGGCCGACAGAGCGGCTCCCAGCAGGCCAGCCAACAGGACGTAGCGGAACGTGCGCATAAATTTCTCCGAACGTGAGGATCAGGGGTTATCGGGGTAACAGCTGCGGATGGGCGATGGCTTTCCGCCCGCAAAACTTCCGGACGACCAGGTGCCAAGACAAGTGCCAGGGGTTCTGGTCATGCGGACAGACGACACGGATCACTCCACGCGGCACGCTTCGTCGAACGACAGACGCGGGCTGCGCGGGAACAGGTCACGGCTGGCATCGCCGTAACCGATATTGATGAGGAAGTTCGACTTGATCGGCGTACCGGCAAAAAACGCCTGGTCCACACCGGCGTTGTCGAAGCCGGACATCGGACCGCAATCCAGCCCCACCGAGCGCGCGGCCATGATGAGGTAACCACCCTGCAGGGTGCCGTTGCGGAACGCGGTGCGGTCGATCAGGTCCTGATTGCCGACGAACCAGCTGCGCGCATCGGCATGCGGAAACAGCTGCGGCAGCTTTTCGTAGAACTCATGGTCGGTGGCCACGATCGCCGTGACCGGCGCGGCCATCGTCTTGGCGCGATTGCCTTCGGAGAGGAACGGCTTGAGCTTTTCCTTGGCCGCCGCCGATTTCACGAACACCACGCGCATCGGCGAGCAATTCGCGCTGGTCGGACCGAATTTCGTCAATTCGTACAGCGCATGCAGCTTCTCGTCGGTCACTTCCTTGGGCAGGAAAGCGTTGTAGGTGCGGGCAGTGCGGAACAACTGATCCAGTGCTGCCTCGGCAAGCTTCTCGCTCATCGGTATCCTCTGCATGATAGACGCGCCGTCATGGCGCAACGGACAAGAGTGTAAGGGCAAGCCTGGCCACTCACGAGTAAACGGGACGAAACGAACTGTGCACCAGCGGGCGACAATCCCATGATCACGGCCGCCTTGCCGGGCGAATGCTGGGCCATCACCGACCAGGCCGCCGGCAATCAGCGCCAGGCGCTGGCACTGGCTGAACGGCTGGGCATGCCGGTCCGCCATCTCGTGCTCTCGCCGCGCGCGCCGTGGTCGTGGCTGGCGCCGCGGCTCGCGCTTGGCGGGCGGCTCGTCCTGCCTGCCTCGCAACGCACCGTCTTTGCTCCGCCGTGGCCCACCGTGGCCATCGGATGCGGCCGCGGCGCCGCACTGCTTACCCGCGTGCTTCGCCGATGCGCACAGGGGCACTGTCATACCGTGCAGATCCTCGACCCGCGCATCGATCCCTCCCACTGGGACACGGTCATCGCCCCCCGCCACGACGGCACAACCGGTACGAACGTGCTGAACCCCCTGGGATCGCTCAACCCCATCGACGATGCGTGGCTGAAAGACGGTCGCGATGCGTTCCCCACCCTGGGTGCTCTACCCCGGCCGCGCATCGGCGTACTGCTGGGCGGTCCTCGCGGGAGCATTCGTATCGACAAGCCTTACGCACAGCGGCTGTGCGATCTGCTGCTTGCTCACCAGCGTGCCGATGGGGGAAGTTTGCTGGTGCTTGGCTCGCGTCGCACGCCGGCCAGCGTCATGGACGTGATGCGCGCCCGTCTGCGCGACCTGCCCGGCTTGATCTGGCCCGACCCTGATGAAGACAGCAATCCTTACCCCGGTGTGCTGGGTTGGTCCGATCGGCTCGTCGTGACGCCAGATTCGGTGAATATGCTCAGCGAAGCGTGCGCGGTCGGCTGCACCGTACAGACCTGGGTGGCAGCACCGCTGACCGGCAAACTTGCGCGATTCCATCAAAGCCTGCGCGACGCGGGCCTTTTGCACGACCTCACTGACAAGACCGCACCGCATCAGCAGCCGCTGCGCGAAACCGAGGCCATTGCCGAAGCGTTGCGCCGGCGCATCCTTGTTGCCTGAGCTCCTCCCCCTACTTCGTAGGGGGAGGTTGGGAGGGGGTCAAACAATCTTGCCTCAACGCAGGATTGCATGACCCCACCCCGCCCCTCCCCTGCAAGCAGGGGAGGGAGTCACTCCGCATTGATAGACAGCGCCTAGAAATCAAACCCAAGCGCACGCGTCACCACATTCACATCGCTGCACAACGCCTCCAGCTCCGCATCGCGAGCTGCGATGCGCGAACGCAAATCCAGCGTGCATAGCAATGCGCGACGCAGCAACTCCGCATGTGCACGGGTAAAACAATTCGCCTGGGCGGTGTCGAGCAATCCGGCATCGCGACACGCTTCGATCAATCCGGCATTGGCCGTCACCGAAAGCAGCGCAGGCCACTGCGAAGCATGCGCCAACACCAACCCTTGCAAGGCAAATTCGATATCGAGCAGCGCGCCATGCCCCTGCTTGAGGTCGATCTGCGTCTCGCTCGAGCGGTCGCGTTCCGAACGCCACCGCTGGCGCATCTTGCTCACTTCGACCAGTACCGCACGCCGCTCGCGCGGCACGGAAAGTGTGCGACGACGAACCTCCGCCAGCTCCGCGTTCAAGGCCGCATCGCCCGCCACCGACCGGGCACGCAACAGCGCCTGATGCTCCCAGGTCCACGCACGGCTCTCCTGGTAGGCCACGAACGCTTCCAGGCTGCCCACGAGCAATCCCTTGGATCCGTCCGGCCGCAATCGCGTGTCCACTTCGTAGAGACGGCCGGCGCGCGTCAACACCGTCAACCAGTTCATCACGCGCTGCGTCAGCCGCTGATACCAGCGCGAACCTTCCAGCGGCCGCGGCCCGTCGCTCATCGCCTGCGCACGTTGTCCGTCGAAGACGAACACCAGATCGAGATCCGACGCGAAACCCAGCTCTTCACCGCCCAGGCTGCCGTAGCCGAGTATCGAAAAACCCGAACCTTCGCCGGGCAACCGGCCATGCTGGGCGATCACCTCGCGCTCGGCCAGCGCCGCCACCGCGTTTACCACCGATTCCGCCAACGCGGCCAGGCGACGCGCAGTGGCCACGGCATCGGCCCGACCGTCGTTGAATGCCAATCCCAGCCGGAATGCAATGCTCGACTTGAATTCGTTGATGCGTTCAAGCTCGACTTCGGCTTCGCGCTCGTCCAGCGTGGTCAGCACGTGTGCGATTTCGGCGCTGATGTCGGCACGCTTGAGCGGCAGCTGATCGATGCGCGGATCGAGCACATCATCGAGCAGCAAGGGGTGCGCAATCACCCGCTCGGCGAGAAAGGCGCTGTCGGCAAACAGCTGCGCCAGGCGTTTTCGCGCCGCAGGCTGCTCTTCGAGCAGCGCCAGATAGGAAGGTCGCCGCGCCACAGCCTGCACCAGGCGGCTCAAACGCAGGAGACACGGCACCGGCGCCGCGGTGTCGCGAGCGACCGCCAGCAACTGCGGCATGACGTGATCCAACTGTTCGCGCGCACGCGCCGACATCGCACGTAACTGCGCCGCCTGCTGCAGCTTGAGCAAGGCCTCGGCCGCTTCGCTGCCCGGCACAAAACCGGAGGCTTCCATCGCCTTGGCATCGAGCGATTCGTCGCACGCGCGCTTCCACAACACGGCATCGGCAGCCGGCACGCTCGCCCGCGAACCGCCTTCAGGCATCAGCACGGCGGCGAATTCCGTCGCCACGATCTCGCGATGTTTTGCCAGTTCCTCGGCGAGGGGTTCCCATGCCGGATAATCCAGGCCGAGCGCAAGGCGTTCTCGCGTCAGCGCATCCTCGGGCAAATCGTGCGTCTGCGCATCGCGCAGCATCTGCACGCGGTTTTCCAGGCGCCGCAGAAACACATAGGCGTCGCGCAAGGCACGTGCGCGCGCCGCGGGGATATGTCCGCGTGCTTCACACGCAGTCAGCGCCGGCAACAGACCGCGCACACGCAAGCTCGGTTCGCGACCGCCGCGAATCAGCTGCACCAACTGCACGATGAATTCGATCTCGCGAATGCCACCCGGACCGAGCTTGAGATTGTCGGCGAGATCCTTGCGTGCCACTTCCGCATCGATCAACGCCTTCATCTCGCGCAACCCCGCGAACGCGGTGTAGTCGAGGTATTTGCGATAGACGAACGGCCTCAGCATCTCCTGCAATTGCTTGCCTTCGCTGCGATCGCCAGCCACCGTGCGCGCCTTGATCCACGCATAGCGCTCCCAGTCGCGACCCTCGCGCTGGTAATACTGTTCCATCGCGCTGAAAGGCAATGCCAGCCGACCCGAATTGCCGAAAGGACGCAAACGCAGATCCACGCGCGCGCAAATGCCATCGGTGGTTGGCTCGTGGAGCAAGCGTACGAGTTGACGCCCCAGGCGCACGAAATATTCGCTGTTGTCGAGCGTGCGCGTACCGTCGCTCTCGCCGCCATGCGGATACGCCAGCACGAGATCGATATCGGAGGAGAAATTGAGCTCGCTGCCGCCCAGCTTGCCGAAACCGATCACCACCAGCCGCTGGAGCTCACCGTCGCTGTTGCGCGCATGACCGTAACGCTCGACCAGCGCGCGCTCCGACCAATCCAGCGCCCTGCCTAGCAATGCTTCATAAAGCACGCTCGTGGCGGAAAGGATTTCCGGCAACTCGTCCAGGCCATTGACGTCGCGAAACACCAGGCGCAGGGCCTCGGCATGGCGAAAACGCCGGAGCGTGCCCATGCACGCCGCCTCGTCGGTATCGAGCTTGAGCGCATCGATGCGCGCGGAAGCGTCGCTTCCCGAACGCAGGCGCTCCAATCCCTGCGGTGCCAGCAGCTGCGGCTGGCTGCGCCATGTCTCGAAAGCAAAATCGCTGGCGAGCAGCGTGCGGCGGATGCGTTCCGCCACGCCTGCATCGTCGTGCAACGGCACACCCGCCGCACGACAACGGGCGACGAGCTGGGCGTAACGATCATCGATCAGGGCACGCAGCGCGGGGGATTCGAGCGATGGGGATGCAACAGTCATGGGAACATTATGACCGCATCCCGCACTTCGCTGATAAAACCCCGCCGAATCGGCCCAGCTACCGCACCGTCACGCTTCCACTCGCCGCCACGGCCCAAGGGTGACAGGCGCCGCACCGTGCGGCGGCTGGAATTCCTTGCGCGCCACCACGCGCCCGTCCGCATCGCTGCCGAACACCGTCAGCGATTGAATATGCACATCGATGACATCACCGACGGCCACCGGATGCCGATGCCACTCGCGTTCGTTCCACTCCGCCTCGAGTGGCTCCTCCAGACCTGCCATCGCCAGACTGGCGCGCACCGTACCGGCAACATGCCGCACATTCAGCACACGGGCAGCCAAGCCTTCGCGATGGGCTTGTGTCGGGAAGATGTCTTCCGGCCGCACATGCACGGTGATCGACGTGATCTGATCCTCCGCAAATCCGCCGACGGCCCACACGCGATCGAGCACACGCAAGGTTCCATGCTCCACCTCGCCAGGTATCGGCTGTCCCCGCGCGATGAAGCGCGATGCAAACGGCGTGGCGGGATGGCGATAGATCTGTTCCGGCGTCCCGATCTGCTCGATGCGCCCCTGATTCATCACGACCACGCGATCGGCCATCTCCAGCGCCTCGTCCTGGTCGTGGGTCACGAACAACGTGGTGATGCCCAGCGATCGATGAAACTCGCGCAACCAGCGACGAAGCGTCACGCGCACCTGCGCATCCAGCGCACCGAACGGTTCGTCCAGCAGCAACAGCCTCGGCTGGATGGCCAGCGCGCGCGCCAATGCGACACGCTGACGTTGCCCACCTGAAAGCTGTGCCGGATAACGCGTCGACAAGTGGTCGAGCTCCACCCGCCGAAGCAATTCCTCCACGCTCGCCTTGATCGCCGACGCACGGGGCCGCAGGCGCCACGGACGAACACGTAAACCGAAGGCCACGTTCTGCGCCACTGTCATGTGCGGAAACAAGGCATAGTGCTGGAACACCAGGCCTACGCCACGGCGACGCGCATCGAGCGCAAGCAGATCTTCGCCATCGCGCAGGATGCTGCCCGCATCGGGCAGATCGAGCCCGGCGAGAATGCGCAGCAGGCTCGTCTTGCCCGACCCTGAAGGCCCCAGCAGCGCGACGAATTCACCATCGGCAATCGAAAGACTGACATCGTCCAATGCGGTGAACTGACCGAACCGGCGACGAAGATGGGAGATGTCGATACCCATGAGACCTTGTTCCTCAATGTCCGTTGCGCGCTTCGCCGTGACGCCACTCCAGCAATCGCTTCAACCCCAGCGTAAGCAGCGTCAACAAGGCAAGGAGCGAAGCCACCGCAAACGCAGCGGAGAAATTTTCCTGATAGAGCTGATCCACCTGCAGCGGCAAGGTATTGGTCAAACCGGGCAAGTGACCCGACACCACGTAAACGGCGCCGAATTCCCCCATCGCACGCGCGTTGCACAACAGCACGCCATAAAGCAGCGCCCATCGCACGCGCGGAAGCGTCACGTGGAAGAAAATCCGCCAACCGCTCGCACCCAGCGTGAGCGCGGCTTCCTCCTGCTCCGATCCTTGCGCCTGCATCAGCGGAATCAGCTCGCGCGCCACGAACGGCAGCGTGACGAAGACGGTTGCCAGCACCAAACCTGGCAAGGCGAAAATCACCTGGACATCGTGTGCTTCGAACCAGGAACCCAGCCAGCCGTCCTTGCCGTAAACCAGGATCAGCATCATGCCCGCGACCACCGGCGACACGGAGAACGGCAAGTCGATCAGCGCTCCCAGCAGCGATTTGCCGGGAAACGTGAAATGCGTCATCGCCCACGCCGCCGCCAGTCCGAAGACCAGATTCAGCGGCACCGCGATGGCCGCGACGGTCAGCGTCAGACGCACGGCGGCCATGCTGTCGGGCTGGCTTATCGCATCCAGATAAAACGACCACCCCTGGCGGAACGCTTCCGCGAAGATCGCGGCAAGCGGCAGGACCAGCAACCATGCCAACACCATCAGGGCAGCGGACACCAGCACGACGCGCACCACGCTGGCCGACCACGACGGTCGCACACCGATCGATACGATGGCCGATATCGCAGCCATCAGCGTGTCACCGCCCATCGTCGCGTCCAACGCTGCAGCCAAGCCATCGCCACCAGCAACAGCAAGGATGCCGCGAGCATCACCGCGCCCAACGCCGCGGCGCCACGGTAGTCGTATTGCGAATCGACCTTCTGCACGATGAGGTACGGCGCAATCTCCGTCTTGAAAAGGCGATTGCCCGAGATGAAGACCACCGATCCGTACTCGCCGATCGCACGCGCCAGCGCAAGCGCATAACCTGTCAGCAAAGTCGGCGCGAGCAGCGGCAGAAGCACGCGAAAGAATCGCTGTGATGGCGACGCGCCCAAGGTGTAGGCCGCCTCCTCCAGATCGCTCTCCATGCTTTCCAGCACCGGCTGCAGCGTGCGCACGACAAACGGAAGACCGACAAACACCATCGCGAGAAGCACGCCAAGACGCGTATAGGCCACATCGATGCCGAACGGTGCCAGTCGACTGCCCAGCCATCCATGCGGCGCATAGAGCGCCGTCAACGCGATGCCCGCCACCGCCGTGGGCAAGGCGAACGGCAGGTCCACCAGGGCATCGCACAGACGGCGAAAAGCAAAGCGATAGCGCACCAACACCCAGGCCACCAGCAACCCCAGCACGACGTCGATGGTTGCCGCCAACATCGCCGCACCGAAACTCAGGCGCAGCGAGGCCAGCACGCGCCGCGTGGCGATTTGTGCCCACCAGCCGGCCGGCCCAAGCTCGCACGCCGTCCACAACAGGGCCGCCAGCGGCAGCAGCACGCTGCCGCCAAGCACGGCGAGCGTGTAGCCCGTGCTGAGGCGAAATCCTGGCAGTACCTGGCGCGCCACGGCCTCAGCGCTCCTCTTCGGTGATCTGGTCGAAGATGCCGCCGTCGGCGAAGTACGTGGCTTGCACCTTGCGCCAGTCGCCGAACTGATCGGCGATGGTGAATGCCTTCACGGCGGGAAACTGATGGACATAACTTGCCGCGACCGACGCAAGCCGTGGGCGGAAGAAATGCTTCGCGGCGATGGCCTGCCCTTCCGGGCTATACAGGAATTGCAGGAAGGCTTCGGCGGTTTTTTGCGTGCCGCGCTTGGCTACGACAGCGTCGACCACCGCCACCGGCGGCTCGGCCACGATGGTCGCGGAGGGCACCACGATCTCGTAGCTGTCCTTGCCGAATTCCTGCTGCGTGAGCAGCGCTTCGCTCTCCCACGCGATAAGCACATCGCCAAGGCCGCGTTGAACAAAGGTATGAGTCGCGCCGCGCGAACCGGTGTCGAGCACCGGCACGTTCTTGTACAGCGCCGTGACGTACGCACGCGCCTTGTCCGCATTGCCGCCAGGCTGACGCTCGGCCCATCCCCACGCAGCCAGAAAGTTCCAGCGCGCGCCGCCGGATGTCTTCGGATTGGGCGTAATGACCTGCACATCCGGGCGAACCAGATCCGGCCAGTCGTGAATCTTCTTCGGATTGCCCTTGCGTACAAGGAACACCACCGTCGACGTGTACGGCGAACTGTTGTCCGGCAGCCGCGATTGCCAGTTTTTGGCGAGCAGGCCTTTATCCGCCAGTACGTCGATGTCGTAGGCCAGCGCCAGGGTCACCACATCCGCCTGCAAGCCATCGAGCACCGCGCGAGCCTGCTTGCCGGAGCCGCCGTTGGACGCGGTGATAGTGACAACGTCCCCCGTCTGCCTGGCCCATTGCGCCTGGAACGCCGCATCTTCTTCCTGGAACAGCTCGCGCGTCGGATCGAATGAAACATTCAACAGCCGCGTGTCGGCAGCTATCACGTTGCCGACCGCGAATGCGAGCAACACGACAGGTATGGCGAGAGACCAAGTCATCGGGAAAACGCTCCTGAAGATGGGCGAGAAATGCCCACCGTGAACTTTAGGTTTGGATGGCCATACGGCTGAAAGCGCGAATCGTTCTATCCATATGGCCGCGCCGGGCTATATGAAAATTTCCGCCCGCAATTCGAAGACATGGGGATTGATCACCAGACCCCTGCGATCGCTGAACGCTCGGATGTAATTCGCCTGCAGGCGCAGATGAGTGCCCAGGTACCAGTTGGCGCCCGCGGTCCAGTCGTGTTCCTTGCCGCCCAATGCGCGACCGTCGTTCAGATCCAGCTCGCTGTAGCGCAACGCAAACTCCACCGCGCCCCAGGGGTGAGACGGAATCACGTTGGAGACGTTGCCGTCGTGGTACTGGCGCGACTCGCCGGTCACGACCCAGGTTCCATAGGCGTAGAAGCCGCCGATGTCGTAATTCGGCTTGCCGTTGTCGAAGGTGGTCTGCGCGTGCAGATACTCGCTTTGTACCGACCAGGGACCGTCGATCCACACTTGCTCGAAACCCAGTCGGTTGATGTGGTCGACGTTGGTCAACGTGCCTGAGCTGATCAGCGTGACCGTCGTAAGCCCTGCCTCGGGCGGCGTCTTGAAGCTGGTCGTGGCCGGCGCCTGTACGCCGGCTTCGTCGACGATGCCGTAGGGGCGCTCCTGCGACGCCGTAATGCCCAGGTGAAGCACATCGTTCGCTTCATGGATGGGAATCCACGCGGCGCGCCCCGCCAGCGTATGGCCATGATTTTTGCCTTGCAGGTTCTCGCCGTAATAGCCGAGGCTCGCCAGCCAATGCGGGTGCTGGATAGCCCAATCCAGCCCGATGCGGCGATTCTCGTAGATAGCCTGCGACGGCAACGCGAGTTCGATGAAGGTGGTCTGGGTCGAGGTGGTATTGCCTTCGAAACTCAGCGGCGTCTTGCTTTGGCCGAAGCGGACGGCACCGAAGTCGTGGCCGAAAATCGCCTGGGATTGCAGCCGTGCGAAGACGTCCTGCCACGCCCGGGACTGGAAGTCGTAGTAAACCGTGGCGTCGTAGACACCGGGTTTCTTCACATAGAAACCCAGGTATTTACGGCGATTAGTGTGCGAGTCCTCGAATTTGTCGTCATCGTGCGAGAAGTTGTTGACGTCGTACTGGTAGCGCAGCACCAGGCCCACATCGGTTCCGTCATTGAACGTCACATGGGTGGGCCAGTTGTTGAGCCAGTCGTCATCGCCGGCCCTGGCGCTAACGGGCAGCAGCGTGGCCAGCGCCGTCGAGGCGGCGAGCGTCAACAGGGCATTCGTAGACTTCGATCTTCGCGGCATGCATTCCCTCCGACGCCCGACAACGCGGCGCCTTCTGTTGATTGGAAACTCCCATGGGAAGCGTCCGGGGATGGCGCTCCGGAATCCATGCTGCCCGCCCCCTTTTGCCAAGGGGAAAGGAAGGAATGGCATGGAGATATGCCACCCCATCATTTCTTTGTCAAAAAACGGAGTTCTAACATTTTCCATCTATCAGATAGACGTCTAAACGTCTGTGGAAGATGAATCATGACGGCCGTTACCTTATCGCCCCTCCCTGAAGATAAGCACCCCCTCGTCGGCAGGCTGGTCGAGGGGCTCGATGTGGCCGCGCTGCAATGGCTCTCCGGCTATATCGCGGGTGTGGCGGCCCAGCGCCAGACTGGCGCAAAGGGGGCATCCCCCGAAGCAGCCGCCGCAGCCAACGCCGAGCCGCAAGACCGCCTCACCGTGCTCTATGGAAGCCAGACCGGCAACGCCAAGCGACTGGCGGAGGATCTGGGACGTCGCGCCAGTGCCGCCGGACTCGCTACGCGCGTCGCGCGAGCCGATGCCTACCCGGTACGCGACCTCAAGCAGGAGCGCCTGCTCTATGTCGTCATCAGCACGCAGGGCGATGGCGAACCGCCGGATGACGCTCGTGCGCTGATGGAATTCCTGGGCGGCGCACGCGCGCCCAAGCTCGAGCAACTCCATTACGCCGTATTGGGCCTCGGCGATTCCAGCTACCCGCAGTTCTGCGCGGTCGGCCGCCAGGTCGACGAGCGGCTTTCGGCGCTGGGCGCCCAGCGCCTTTTTGTCGCGGGCGAGGCCGATGTCGATGTGGAGACGGTCGCGACGCCGTGGCTGGAACAGGCACTGCAACAAGCGCGCGAACAATTGAAAACGGCGACACCGCTCGCCAAGGTCACGGCGCTGCGCACGGCGCGCACCGCACCGGCATGGCATCGCGATCAACCGTTCGACGCGCCCGTATTTCTCAACCAGCGCGTCACCGGCCGCGACAGCGATCGCGATGTCCGTCATATCGAACTTTCGCTGGAAGGGTCCGGCCTGCGCTATGCGCCGGGCGATGCATTGGGTGTATGGCCCACGCAATCGACAGCGCTTGTGGATGCGGTGCTTGCAACGTTGAAGCTCGACGCAAGCACATCCGTCCACGCTGCCGGCGAAACGCTCCCGCTGCATACCTGGCTCACCGAGCGACGCGAACTGACCCAGCTCACGCGCCCGTTCTTCACGGCACATGCCGAACGCAATGGCGACCCCGCCCTGCGTCAGCTGCTTTCGCCCGATGCACGCGATGCACTGGCCCACGTGTTTTCCCAATGGCAGGTACTCGATCTTCTGCGCAGGCATCCCGCCGATTGGACGGCCGACACATTGGTGGCAGCGCTTCGCCCGCTTGCGCCGCGCCTCTATTCGATTGCATCCAGCCAGTCGGTGGTCGGCGACGAAGTTCATTTGCTCGTAAGTCACGTCGACTATGCCTTCGACGGTGACGCGCGCTGGGGCACAGCCAGTCACTATCTGTCCGGGCGCGAGGAAGGCTCGACCACACCCGTGTTCGTGGAAGCCAACGAACGCTTTCATCTTCCCGCTGACGATCAGCGCGATATCGTCATGATCGGCGCCGGAACCGGCGTCGCACCGTATCGCGCGTTCGTGCAGGAACGCGCGGAGCGTGGCGCCAGCGGACGCAACTGGTTGCTGTTCGGCAATCCGCGCTTCTATTCCGATTTCCTCTACCAGGTCGAATGGCAGCAGGCCTTGAAGAGCGGCCAGCTGCATCGCCTCGATCTCGCGTTCTCGCGCGATCAGGACGAAAAGATCTACGTGCAGCATCGTCTGCGCGAACAAGGCCGCCGCATTTACGAATGGCTGGATGGCGGCGCGCATCTTTACGTATGCGGCGATGCCAATCGCATGGCGAAGGATGTGCACAAGACGCTCGTCGCCATCGTGGCCGAACACGGGGCACGCTTGCCGGAAGACGCCGAGGCGTGGTTGAACCAGTTGATCCAGCAGGGCCGTTATGCCCGCGATGTGTATTGAGGCCCGCGATGAGCGACTCCACCGTTTCCGAACTCGAACAGATCAAGGCCCGCAGCCGCCTGCTGCGCGGCACGCTGGTCGACAGCCTTGCCGACCCCATCACGGGCGCCATCAGCGAGGACGACAACAAGCTCCTGAAATTCCACGGCAGCTACCAGCAGGATGATCGCGACCTGCGCGAGGAACGGCGCAAGCAGAAGCTGGAGCCTGCTTATCAGTTCATGGTGCGCGCGCGCCTTGCCGGCGGCGTGTTGAGCCCCGCGCAATGGTTGTCGTTCGATCACATCGCACGTACCTGGGCCAATGGCACATTGCGCATCACGACGCGACAGACGTTCCAGTTGCATGGCATTCTCAAGCGCAATCTGAAGCGTTCGATCGCGGCAATGAACGCGGCGCTGGTCAGCACGATCGCCGCTTGCGGCGATGTGAATCGCAACGTGGTCGCCAGCGCCAACCCAGTACAGACGCCGGCGCATCGCCTCGCCTATCGCTGGACCGAACGCCTGTCCGAGCACCTGAAGCCCAAGACCCGCGCTTATCACGAAATCTGGCTGGATGAGCAACGGGTCGCCGGAGGCGAAGAGGAAAGCGAACCGCTTTACGGCCCGACCTATCTTCCACGCAAGTTCAAGATCGGCATTGCCGTGCCGCCCACCAACGACGTGGACGTGTTCGCGCAGGATCTCGGCCTAATCGCGATCATCGAACATGGCGAGCTGCTCGGCTTCAATGTGGCCGTCGGTGGCGGCATGGGCGCCAGTCACGGCGACCCGAGCACCTACCCGCGCCTTGGCAGCGTGATCGGCTTCGTCGTGCCGGAACAGTTGCTGCGCACCGCCGAAGGTGTGATCGAAGTGCAGCGCGATCAGGGCGACCGCAAGGAACGCAAGCACGCACGACTGAAGTACACCATCGACCGGCTGGGACTGCCCGCATTCAAGGCGGAACTGGAGCGTCGCATCGGCTTTTCGCTGCAGCCTTCGCGCGCATTCCGCTTCGATCACAATGGCGACCGTTACGGCTGGACCGAAGGCGACGTCGGCCGCTGGCACCTCACGCTGCAGATCGAATCGGGCCGTCTTGCCGACCTGCCCGGTCAACCGCACCTGAGCGGTTTGCGTGCCATTGCCGAAGTGCACCAGGGTGATTTTCGCCTCACCTGCAATCAGAACCTGATCGTCGCCAATGTCCCGGCGACGCAACGCGCACAGATCGATGCACTCGTCGCCGAACACAAGCTGGACGGCCATCGTCGACTGAGCGGCATCCGCCAACATGCCGTGGCGTGCGTCGCCTTACCCACCTGCGGCCTGGCGATGGCGGAGAGCGAACGTTACCTGCCCCAACTGCTGCCGAAACTGGAAGCGCTTCTCGACCGCCATGGACTGCGCGACGAACCCATCCTGCTGCGCCTTTCCGGCTGCCCGAATGGTTGCTCGCGCCCTTATCTCGGCGAGATCGCGTTGATCGGGCGAGCCATCGGCCGGTACGACCTGCGCCTTGGCGCCGATTTCGCGGGCAGACGACTGAATCGCACGTTGCGTGAAAACGTCGATGAAACCGAAATCCTGCGCGAGCTGGATACGTTGTTCGCGCGCTATGCATCGGAGCGGCAGGAAGGCGAGCGCTTCGGCGATTTCCTCGTGCGCAGCGACGTGCTGCCAGCGGCACGCCACGCCATCGACGTGGAGGTTTTCGCATGACGCTGCCCACGCTCGACAAAGCCGCCGTCGACACACAGGCACTGATCAAGCTCGATGCCTGGCTGCTGGCCCAAAGCGCGGAGGAGCGCGTGGACTGGGCATTGCAGCATCTTCCCGGCACCTATGTGCTGTCCTCCAGTTTTGGCGCGCAGTCGGCGGTGTCGCTGCACCTGCTCACCCGGCGGATTCCAACGATCCCCGTCGTCGTCGTGGACACCGGCTATCTCTTCCCGGAGACGTATCGATTCATCGACGAACTGACCGGACGTCTGTCGCTCAATCTGCACATCGTCCGCCCGGAGCTGTCTCCCGCCTGGCTCGAAGCCCGGCATGGCGAGCTGTGGAAGCAGGGCCGCGAAGGACTTGATCACTACAACCGCCTGGCGAAGGTCGAGCCCATGCAGCACGCATTGTCGGATCTCGGCGCCGGCACCTGGTTCGCGGGATTGCGGCGTCAACAATCGCTCAGCCGCGCCACGGCACCTGCGCTGGACTACCGCCACGGGCGGTGGAAAGTGCATCCGATCATCGACTGGACCGACCGCGACGTGGGCCTTTATCTGCGCCGCCACGACCTGCCCTATCACCCCTTGTGGGACAAGGGTTATGTCTCGATCGGCGACACGCACACCACGCGCCGCTGGGAGCCCGGCATGCGCGAAGAAGACACCCGCTTTTTCGGCATCAAGCGAGAATGCGGATTGCATTTGGACGTCTGAAAGCATTCAACACACATAACGATCGATCATTACCCCGATAAGGAAACTCCATGAAAGCCGTCGCCGCCGAGATTGCCTCGGCCGAACTCGATGCCCTGATACCGCCGCACGGCGGCGTGCTGCGCGATCTTTACCTTCCCACCACTGAAGCCGCGGCGCTCAAGCGCCACAGCGCGTCGCTGCCGCAATGGACGCTCAATCAGCGCCAGTTGTGCGATCTCGAATTGCTGCTCAACGGTGGTTTTTCGCCCTTGCAAGGTTTTCTCGGGCGCGCGGATTACGATCGTGTCGTCAAGGAGATGCGCCTCGCCGACGGCACGCTTTGGCCGATGCCGATTACCCTGGATGTCGACGAAGCCTTCGCGGCCAGCCTGCCGGAAGGCGCGCAGATCAGCCTCAACGATGTGCAGGGCACGCCGCTGGCCGTGTTGACGGTGGAAGACGTCTATTTCCCCGATCGCATTGCCGAAGCGCGGTTCGTCTTCGGAACCACCGATCGCACGCATCCGGGCGTGGCCGAGCTGCTCGATCGCACGGGCCCGGTGTACCTGGGCGGTCGCCTGCAGGGCATCCAGCCGCCGGCGCATTACGACTTCGCGGCGCTTCGCCACAGTCCGCGCCAGTTGCGCGATTGGTTCCGCCAGCACGGCTGGGACCGCATCGTGGCGTTTCAGACCCGCAATCCCATGCATCGCGCGCACCGCGAACTGACCTTGCGCGCTGCCGAACAGGTCGGCGCGAAATTGTTGATCCAGCCGTCTGTGGGGCGCACCAAGCCTGGCGACGTGGATCACTACACGCGCGTACGCTGCTATCGCGCGTTGCTCGAAAACTATCCGCGAGACCGCGCCACCCTGTCGTTGCTGCCGCTCGCCATGCGCATGGGCGGTCCGCGCGAGGCGCTGTGGCACGCGATCATTCGCAAGAATTACGGTGCCAGCCATTTCATTGTGGGTCGCGACCATGCCGGTCCGGGCAAGGGCACGGATGGCAAGCCTTTCTACGATCCCTACGACGCACAACGCCTTCTCGCCGCGCATGAACACGAGCTTGGGATTCGCATCGTGCCCTTCCCCGCCATGGTCTACGCGGCGAACCGCGACACCTATCTGCCGCAGACCGAAGTGAGCAGCCAGGACGACATTCGCGACATCTCCGGCACGGAACTGCGGCGGCGACTGCATAGCGGCGAAGCGATACCGGAGTGGTTTACGTTCCCCGAAGTCGTCGACATTCTGCGCGAGCGGCACCCCGCGAACGCGCGGCAAGGCTACACGCTGTTTTTCACGGGACTTTCCGGTTCGGGCAAGTCCACGCTCGCTCAGGCTGTGCTGGCGCGCTTGCTGGAGACGGGCAGCCGCCCGGTCACCGTGCTCGACGGCGACGAGGTGCGGCGGCATCTATCCAAGGGATTGGGTTTTTCGCGCGAGGACCGCGACGCCAACATCACGCGCATCGGTTACGTGGCAAGCGAAGTCGTGCGTCACGGCGGCATTGCGATCTGTGCACCGATTGCACCTTACGCGGGAGCGCGTGCCGATGCGCGCCAGCTGGTGCAGGCGCATGGCCGCTTTGTCGAAATCCATGTATCCACGCCGCTCGAAGTGTGCGAAGCACGCGACCGGAAGGGACTTTATGCGGCGGCACGCGCGGGCAAGATCAAGGGCTTCACCGGCATCGACGATCCGTACGAGGTTCCCTCGTCGCCGGAGCTGCGCGTCGATACCAGCCAGCTTTCCGTGGGGGAAGCGGCGGAACGCGTGGTGGAATGGCTGCGTGAGCAGGCGCTTGCGTGATCAAAACCGACATCCCGGCAAAAGCCGGGATGTCGTTGAGCAGGCATGCGGTGTTGTCGGGAATGCCAGGACGTCGTCGATCAGGCGGCACGCGAGGCCACACGCCGCGTGCCGCGCTGCTGCAACTCGCTCCACAACGGCGGCACGGGCCAGTTGGGCTCCGCATGACCTGCGACGACGCGCCGCAGCTCCGCTTCGTCGATCTGCGGCGCGACGAACCGGGCAAGCTGCGCCACGTAGCTGCGCAGTACGTGATCGCGGCGCAAAACCAGCCAACTGGTGCACACGGGCAACAGATCATCGATATCGAGCGTGACCAGTTCGCGCGCATCGCCCGCACCGATGGCCATTTCGGCCAGGATGCCGACGCCGAGGCCCGCCAGCACATAGGTCTTGATCAGGTCGGCATCGGCCGAGGTGCACGCGATGCGCGGGGCATGCCCCGCTGCCGCGAACGCGCGACGCAGCGACGATTCCGGCAGCAGCGAGGACTCGTAGCTGACCAGCGGGTGCTCCGCCAGATCCTGGATACGCAAGGGGCGACCCAACTTCGCCAGCGGATGCCCGTGGGGAACCACCGCGCGGCGATACCAGCGGAACAACGGCACGGCGATACCGCCTTCCGGCGCATGGCCGCTGGTACTGACGATCACCAGGTCCACTTCACCGCTTTCGAACGAGCCGATGATGCGGCCCTCTCCCTGCGGACGGATGTGCACGCCAAGGTCGGGGTAGTGCTGCTTGAGCCTGGCGATGGCATCGGGCAATACGAAGCGCGCCTGAGTGTGCGTGGTGGCCAGCGACAGCTCGCCGTGCGCCTCTTCGCGCAGGTTGGCCGCGAGCGCGCGGATGTTGCGTGCCTCGTGCAGGATGCTGCGTGCGCGTTCCAGCACCTGGCCGCCGGCCGGCGTCACCGCATCCAGGCTCTTGCCGCGCCGGGTGAACACCTGGAAACCGAGCTCGCCTTCGAGCTGCTTGAGCTGCTTGCTGATGCCCGACTGGGTGGCGTGGACGTTGTCGGCCGCGAGCGTGATGTTAAGACCGGCGTCGGCGATGGCGACGATGTAGCGAAGTTGCGTGAGGGTCATGAGGTCGATTCCAGGATGGACGGCGTGCAGGGCTGTGCGTTGCGCATGGCGCAGCACATACAGCTCACGGACCACCCTGGACGGCGTTTCATCATGCTCTCCGCTATCGGCTCTATGCCGGTCGTCGCTCGACCTTAACACAGCGTTATTTGGACGTCTATACATCTATCTGTCCCTATATTTTCCCTATCCGGGCTATGCCATGCAGGCATATCGTCGGTCCTAGCAACCATTTCCACGTTTGCGGAAGCAGCGTTAGCGTGGTGGTCCACTTCCTTTGCGCAGACTCTCACCATGCAGCTGTACCCGCTTTTCGCCGACCTGACCGATCGTCCCGTGCTGGTGGTGGGCGGTGGCGACGTGGCGGCCCGAAAGGCGGCTATGCTGCTGCGGGCCGGCGCCCGGGTCACGGTCGGCGCGCCGATGCTGGGTCCCGAATTGCGCGAACTGGTGCAGCAAGGACGCGTCGCGTACCGGGCCGGGGCCTATCAATCGGAGTGGCTCGCAGGTGTCTGGCTGGTGATCGCCGCCACGCGCTCTCGACCTCTCAACGCACGCATTGCTGCGGACGGCCATTCGCAACAGCGTCTCGTGAATGTGGTGGACGATCCCGTGCTCTCCAGCTTCCAGGTACCGGCCGTCATCGATCGATCGCCACTGCTGGTGGCGATCTCGAGCAGCGGCACGGCGCCGGTACTCGCGCGCCGCCTGCGCGAGCGCATCGAAAGCCTGCTCGATCCCGCTTTGGGGCCGCTGTTGCAATTGGCGCAACGCTATCGCGCGCGCATACGCGCTCGCCATGCCGATCTCGCCTCGCGTCGTCGCTTTTACGATTGGCTGCATGATGGCCCCGTGCGCGCATTGCTGCGCGCATCGCATCCCGTGCATGCCGAACAGCAATTGGTTGCAGCGTTATCCCAGCGCCACGAACCGAAAGCGCAAGGATCGGTGGTGCTGGTTGGCGCGGGACCGGGCGATCCGGGTTTGCTTACGCTGCGTGCATTGCGTGCACTGAACGAAGCGGACGTCATCTTGCACGATGCATTGGTCGACGCGCAGATACTGGATCTCGCGCGTCGCGATGCCGTGCAGATTGCCGTAGGCAAACGCAGTGGCGGTGTGCATACGCCACAGGAAACCATCCACGCATTGCTGCTTGAACACGCACGTGCCGGTCGACGCGTGGTGCGCCTGAAAGGCGGCGATCCCTTTGTTTTCGGCCGCGGCGGCGAGGAACTCGAATTTCTGCGGGCACACGGCATCGTCTATGAGGTGGTGCCGGGCATCACCGCAGCGCTTGCATGCGCTGCGTTCAGCGGCGTGCCGCTGACGCACCGCGATCACGCGCAATCCGTGCGGCTCGTTACCGCGCAATGCCAGCACGCGCTCACCGAGTTGAACTGGGGCGAACTCGCCCAGGAACGCCAGACGTTGGCCGTCTATATGGGCGTGAACAAACTCGACGAACTGACCCGGCAGCTTCTCGCGCATGGACGCGCACCCACGACACCTTTCGCGCTGGTCGAGAACGGTTCGCTGCCCAGCCAGCGCACGCTTGTCGGCGCGCTTCACGACCTGCCTTCACTTGCCGCACGGCACGCGATTCGCGCGCCGGCCTTACTCATTCTGGGCGAGGTCGCCGCGCTCGCCGATGCGTCGCACTGGCACGGCGAATTGCTCGGCGCGCTTCCACACCCGGCGTCCACGGCCACGCTGGCCGATGCGGCATGACTCGCTGCAACCAAGGCTGGCGCACGCTCAAGCCATACCTGCGTTTATTGCGGTTCAGTAACACGCAGCACTGATCGAACGACATCGCTGGACAACGGAACGGGCTGGGCGCCATGGGGGCTCGGCTCTTTTTGTTTTTACTTTCCGCAGGTTAGTCAAAAACAGGACCGAATCCGGGCAGGCACCGGCCGGCAGGCCTGACAACCGATTCATGTCAATCGCGTTACAGTGCGCATTCCCCAGGCATGACAGGTCGTCAGACTGCATGGCTCCCGCTCACTCGACTCATCTTTCGAAACGCAGCATCGCCGGCCGCATCGCCCTGGTCGCGGCCATGGTGGTTGCGTTCGTCCTGCTGACCGGCCTGCTCGACGGCAACGACGGTGTCGCGGCTTCGCAGTTGCTCACCCAGCCGGCATTTCCGCTGGCCAACGCGATGCCCGGCGTACTGGCGGCGTTGTTGTTGCTGGTGATGACGCGGCGGGCCTTCTTGTCGTTCGGATTGGCGTATCTGGCGCAGGCCGTGATGTACGGCGTGAACGCGCTGAAAGTCGCCAACCTGGGAACGCCCCTCGTGCCGGCCGACTTCCGCATGGTCGGCCAGTTGCGCAAGGGCGGCATGCATATCCTCGGCAGCTACCTGCCCCATAGCCCATGGCCGTATCTGGCCATCCTTGGCGGCATCGCGCTGGTCTTGGCCTTGTGGCGGCTGGAACCTCCGTTGTTTGCCCCTCGCACCGGCGGCAGGCGTCTGGTCGGCGGTAGCGTACTGGCCGCCGTGCTGGGAACGCTGGTTCTGGGCGTCCCGGGCTGGGGCAATCTGTACAACGGCCACAAACTTTGGCTCGAGCCCTGGTCCGCCGCGGCCACGGCCAGCCATTCCGGCCTGGTCAGTTCGCTGGTGATGTTCCATCTGCAGGATCGACATACCAAGCAGAAGGCCGACCCGACGGCCGTGGGCGACCTGTTGCAGACCACCGGGGACGCGGTGCGTGCACGCATGCAGACACCGGCGGACCCGAACACCGCCATGCCCGACATCGTGGTGATACAGAGCGAATCGTTCTTCGATCCGAGCATCGTGCGCGGATACGAGCATGCCAATCTCACGCCCAACCTCACCCGCCTCGCCGCGGGAGGCATGAGCGGTCCGCTGCATGTACCCACTTACGGCGGCGGCACCATCCGTACCGAGTTCGAAGTACTGACCGGCCTGTCGCTGCGCTACTTCAGCAACATGCAGTTCCCGTATCTGCAATTGAACGACAAAGTCGTGCCAAGCATGGTGCGCATCCTGCGTTCGCACGGTTATGAAACCGTGGCCCTTCACGGCAACGATCCCACGTTCTGGAACCGCAATACCGCCTTCAAGGCGCTGGGTTTCGATCGCTTCGTGTCGCAATCGAGCTTCCCGGCCGACGCAGCCATGGACGGCAAGTACATGGCGGATAGCGCGATGACCGACGAGATCATGGCGCAACTCAAAGATTCGGGGCCGCCGCAGTTCCTGTTCGCGATCAGCCTGGAAGCGCACGGTCCTTACGATGTAACGCCCAACGACGCGGCCGCACGCGACGCGATTCCGGTGCCCGCCTCCGTCGGCCCGCAAGACAAGATCCAGATGCAGAATTATCTGTATCACATGCAACATGCCGATCAGGAACTGGGGCGTCTCGCAGCACTGATGTCGCAACGCAGCCGCCCCACCTTGCTGCTGTTCTACGGCGACCACCTGCCTGGCCTTACCGGCGCGTACCGCGCGACAGGCTTTGTGGACGGACAGGACATGCTGACCGAGCCCGGCGCGTGGCTGCTGATCGATCCGCGCAACCCCGGCAATGCGCAGCGGGTCGACATGGCCTCGTGGATGCTGCCGGGGCTGCTGCTGGAACGCGCAGGCATTCACGACGATGCGTATTTCGCACTGACGCAAGTGCTCGCACCATCATTGGCGCAGCTCACCCGCGCACCCGGCGCGACACCGCCGCCTACCGATGCGCAGCAACAGGTGTTCGACAAAGACATGGCAAGCGTTGCGGTGCTGCGCATGAAGGGCAAGCTGGACAAGTTGTTGCCGGCCAGGTTGTTGCCAACGTCCACGGCTGTCGCGCAAGAACGAAATGCAGACTCGACGCCGTCCATGGGCGCGATGGGCATGCATCGATAGACAGCGGCGGTCCAACGAGGGGTCTTCGAGGAGAACCCTCGCCGAAGCTGCGGTTACGGCATGCCGTCCTGGTTGGTCAGAACGTCGCCGGCGTCGAAATGACCCAATGCGTTGGGCGATGAATCCCCCAAATCATCCGTGCGCGTCCAGGACCTGATCCAGCGCCCCTGCGGATCGAACGCCAGCATCGTCGAGTATCGAATTTTGTGGCGCTTGGGGAGTGCCGAGCCCGTTTCGGGAATGCGATCGCCGTTAACGTCCTCGTTGCGAATTTTGACGTAGGCGATGACCTGATTTCCGGATGGCGTACGCACTGCACCTGCCGGCTTTCCAAGCGTGGCTTCCGCCTGGTCGATGGTGGTGACGCCAGGTTGAAACGATGCAAGGGTCGCGGGATTCACGGCGTACACCATGACACTTGGCCTGGCGCTGGACGAAGCGCTCTGCGATGAGGCGGGAGCGGTACCGCCGGATGTACTGCATCCGGCCAGTGCGGTACCTGCAATAGCTATCGCTGCCATGAACTTGTTCATAGACCCTCCTGCCACGTCATTTATTACGGTCGCAAACACCAAGAAAACAGAGTCCGACTACGGATCTCCTTTTTTGCGGGTCTGGTTCGCGTTCTCGGGCGCGTGGATGGAAGCCTCTCCCAAGCCGGTCATCCAGCGACTTCCTGAGCTCACAGTAAGACGGTCATGTGGAATATTCAACGGATACGGAAGGCCGTCGGCGCCGGTGGCGCTCCAACCACCGGAACGCAGGCAAGTTTCAGTGCATGCCATGTTTGCGTCGAAAGTCCTGGGAAGCCGCCTGGGCTTTGGCAATACGTTCGTCGTCGAGGGGATGATTGGACAGATAACGCAGCTGATGAGATCCCGACAGTTCGGGATGCGCCTGCTCCAGTGCATGCATGGCATCGGCAAACGCGATGGGGTCGATGCCCTGCTGGGCCAGCGCCTTAAAGGCAAAGTCGTCCGCATCGGCTTCAAAAGCGCGCGAATAGTGATTGTCGAGCAGGAAGACGGGAATCGCGGCCGTGACGCCTCCCAGCGATGTCACATCGCCCGCCAGCATGCCGAACACGACGACGATGCCGGAACTGCGCAACACTTCCCGCATCATGTGGTGATGCGCTTGATGGCCCAGCTCGTGCGCCGCCACGGCCAGAAACGAACGATCATCGGGCAGCACATTCACAAGAGCGTCCGTGAACACCACGGTGCCATCGGGTAACGCGAAAGCGTTGGCACCCACCGCGGGCGCGTTGTAGAAAGCGACGTGCACCGGCGGCAATCCGGGTAGGGCGCGCACGAACTGGTCGAACACTTCCCGCAGATGATCGCGTTTGCCGGCAGGCAGTGTCGTGGGCAGAAGCACCCGGCCGCGCAGCAACGCAAGCGATTGTTGCCCCATCACCATTTCCAGCCGATGCGGCAGATGAGAAGCAACACGGTCGGCCGTCCATGGCAGGACGTATTCGAACAGTCCGATCAGCGCGAGCACGACCACCACGACACTGGTGATCGCGATCGACCGCATGCGCTCCAATCGATCGACGGCACGCTCGATGCGGTGATGCCGTGCGAACCAGTCGTCCGGCATGTCGTCGTGGGCAACCTGCAGTTGCGCGCCGCCCGGCAAAGCCAGGGTGAAAGGCACGCCGATCACCGGGGCGCTCGATGCAATATCAGACAGCGGTGCGGTGCCGTCTATGCCGTTGCCGCACCAGCTGAGGCGATCGTCCAGGCGCGATATCACAACCGGCGTGGCACGCGTTGTTCGTCCGTCGTGGTAAATGCCCGGCACCATGGCTACAGGCCGATATCGAAGCCCAGCAGACTGTCGATTTCGGTGCCCGTCGCGCTGACGTCCGCGCTGCTGGAACTCTGGACGAATTCATCCAGCGTCCCCTCGCCCACGACACGCAGACACGAGGCGCGATAGCGAACCATCTGGATCTTTGCCCACGGCACGGCGAGCCCGAGCGTAAAGACGATCGCCAGCGCATTGGTCAGGTAGATGCGAAACATCGACCAGAATTCCAGCGACGACTGGAAGCGATATCCCGCCAGCGATGCCTGGTTGTAAAGCGCGTTGGTCATGCGCGTGTGGATATACGACCACATGATGAGATACATCGGCGCGATGCACAGGTAAGTGGACAAAATGACGGAAACAGGATGTTGCTTCGGGTCGACATGCCCCTTGACCATCGCGCCGACAATCATTCCCAGCAGCATGCCGGTCGGGATCATGCACAGCAGCGCAATACCCACCGCCGCGCCATAAATGCGGTAGTAGGCGCTCAGCTCGCTCTTGAAGCGGAAGGCCTTGCCGCCGAAATAATGATGCTCGGCCGTCCACTGCTGCTGATGACCTTTGATCCATGGATAGATGCAGGCCATACCGATCAAAAACAGCAATGCTCCAGCGATCGGATGGCCGCCAACGCTCAGAAACCCCGCCAACGCAAGCGGAACCCCCATCGGAACGTACGACAGCAAATACCACTGATAGGCGCCGGCGTAATCGGCGATGAAACGAAAATGCAGGCCGCGCCAGGACGAATAACGCGCGCGGAACATCAAGCCTTTCACGATCATCCAGGGCATGAAGATGCCCACGACGCCCATCGTCGCCAGCTGCATCGTGCGGGAAAAATGACCCGCAATCACATAAGTGGCGAACAGCGCCGCGGCGATCAATCGGCCTCGCAGGATAGGTATCGGTCGCGCGCGATATTCGAACGGCGATCCTTCAAACGATGTATTGGCATACATGTAACGTCGCGTGCGCACCGAAGCCCACGCCGAATAAATCCCCAGCGTGACGATGCTCAAGGCGACGTTGACGATCCAGATGCGAAAGTAATCGCGTGCGTTTCCGTGAAATTCAAATCCATGTACGCGTTCGGAACGGCGGACAACAGTCTCGTTGATCTCGGGCAGAAAAATGCCCGAGCCCATGGTCTCGTCGTGCATATCCCTATTCCCCTTGTAGGCCTCCCCCCGGAGGCCAGCCGAGTGTAGCGCTGAAATTCGACGTTCCAAAATGCCGCGACCATAGCCCTCTCCCCGAAGGAGAGAGGAAGAAAAGAAAACCCCGTTAAAGCCCTCTCTCCACACGGGGAGGAAAAAGAAAAACCCCGCTTGCGCGGGGTTTTCTCGTAACACGTTGCGCGTGAGCGCAGGACTTAGAAGTCCATGCCGCCCATGCCACCCATGCCGCCGCCCGGGGCGCCATGGTTGTGCTCTTCCTTCTTCGGCAGCTCGGCCACCATCGCTTCGGTGGTGATGAGCAGGCCGGCGACGGACGAGGCGTACTGCAGCGCCGAACGCGTGACCTTGGTCGGGTCCAGGATGCCGAACTCGATCATGTCGCCGAACTCGCCGGTGGCGGCGTTGTAGCCGTAGTTGCCCTTGCCTTCCTTGACCTGGTTGACGATCACGGACGGCTCGGCGCCGGCGTTGAACACGATCTCGCGCAGCGGAGCTTCCAGCGCACGGCGGGTGATGACGATGCCATGGTTCTGGTCTTCGTTCTCGCCCTTCAGCTTTTCGATGGCCGCCAGCGTGCGGATCAGCGCAACGCCACCGCCGGGGACCACGCCTTCTTCAACGGCTGCGCGCGTGGCGTGCAGGGCGTCTTCGACGCGGGCCTTCTTTTCCTTCATTTCGACTTCGGTCGCAGCGCCGACCTTGATCACGGCAACACCGCCGGCCAGCTTGGCCACGCGTTCCTGCAGCTTCTCGCGGTCGTAGTCGGACGAGGTCTCTTCGATCTGCGCCTTGATCTGGCCGATGCGCGACTGGATCTTCGCGGCTTCGCCGGCACCGTCGATGATGGTGGTGTTTTCCTTGGTCACCACGATCTTCTTAGCGCGGCCCAGATCCTGGATGGTGGCCTTCTCAAGCTGCAGGCCGACTTCTTCGGAGATGACCTGGCCGTTGGTGAGGATGGCCATGTCTTCCAGCATCGCCTTGCGACGGTCGCCGAAGCCCGGCGCCTTCACGGCGGCAACCTTGACGATGCCGCGGATGGTGTTCACCACGAGGGTGGCCAGCGCTTCGCCTTCCACTTCCTCGGCGACGATCAGCAGCGGCTTGCCGGACTTTGCCACGCCTTCGAGGATCGGCAGCATTTCGCGGACGTTGGAGATCTTCTTGTCGTACAGCAGGATGAAGGGATCTTCCAGCTCGACCTGCTGGCTCTGCTGGTTGTTGATGAAGTACGGCGAGAGGTAGCCGCGGTCGAACTGCATGCCTTCGACGACGTCGAGTTCGTTCTCCAGACCCGAACCTTCTTCCACCGTGATCACGCCTTCCTTGCCGACCTTCTTCATCGCGGTGGCGATGATGTCGCCGACGGCGACGTCGGAGTTGGCGGAGATGGTGCCGACCTGGGCGATGGCCTTGTCGTCAGCGGTGGGCTTGGAGAGCTTCTTCAGCTCTTCGACGGCCGTAATCACGGCCTTGTCGATGCCGCGCTTCAGATCCATCGGGTTCATGCCGGCGGCAACGGCCTTCAGGCCTTCGCGCACGAGCGCCTGGGCCAGCACCGTGGCGGTGGTGGTGCCGTCACCGGCGTTGTCGGAGGTCTTGGAAGCGGCTTCCTTGACGATCTGGGCGCCCATGTTCTCGTAGGGATCGGCCAGTTCGATTTCCTTGGCGACGGACACGCCGTCCTTGGTGACGGTCGGAGCGCCGAAGCTCTTCTGGAGCACGACGTTGCGACCCTTCGGGCCGAGGGTGACCTTCACCGCGTTAGCGAGGGTGTTCACGCCTTTGAGGATGCGTGCGCGGGAGTCTTCGCCGAAGCGGACTTCTTTAGCTGCCATAATTTTTTGCCTCAAAAAATTTAAATTAAATACGGAAAATCTTGCGAGAAACTACGGAAGGAGCCGAAGGCGACGAGGTGCGATTTTGTTTTTCGCACGCGTCGCGTCGAATCAACCTTCGATAACAGCCACGATGTCGTCTTCCTTCAGGAAGACCAGCTCTTCGCCGTCGATCTTGATTTCCTGGCCGGCGTACTTGCCGAACAGCACCACTTCGCCGGCCTTGACCGACATCGGACGGACCTTGCCGTCTTCCAGGATGCGGCCTTCGCCAGCAGCGATGACCTTGCCGCGGGTCTGCTTTTCGGTGGCGCTATCGGGGATGACGATGCCGCCGGCGGAGACGCGCTCCTCTTCCAGGCGCTTGACGATGACGCGATCGTGCAGCGGACGCAGTTTGCTCATGGGAAAAACTCCAGCTATGGCTTGAGGTTAGGAAAATGGGCGACCCCGGGACCGGCCTTTGGAGGCTGTTAGCACTCGGGATACACGAGTGCCAATTTTAGCTTCCAAAAAAACCCCTGGTACAGGGGCCGGTCGGACTCTGTAAGGTTGAATAAGGGTGAGCCGGCGGCTTTCAAGGGTCTTCAACGAAACGGCGTAGTTTTGAAATTGGGAGCCGAGGCACACGACAAAGGTGCGTGCCGGCATGCATCCGCCGTCACGGTACGCGCCCTCGCAGCCACTTTCCTCCCGCATGGAGATGACACGGACGGCAAAAATGCCGACGATGCTCTGTTTCCACTCGACCATCGGGCAGCCAGGCAGTGAGCACGGACCGGACATTACGCGAGCAGATCGTCGCCTACGGCTTGAAGCTGACACCCTCGGGCCTGAGCCAGGGCACCTCGGGCAATCTGAGCATCCGCTCCGGCGACGGATTCCTGATCACGCCCAGCGGCATGCCGTATGGCGAGATCACGGTGGACGACATCGTCCCCGTGGCGATGGATGGCCGCTACGAACACCCGCGCCGCCCATCGAGCGAATGGCGATTCCATCGCGACATCTACGCCGCGCGCCCGGACGTACACGCCATCGTCCACGCGCATCCGCCCTACAGCACCGGTCTGGCGATGTGCCGGATGGATATTCCCGCCGCGCACTACATGATCGCCGTTGGCGGCGGCGATTCGATTCGCTGCTCGGATTACTACACTTACGGCACGCAGGAGCTTTCCGATGCGGTAGTGCGCGCACTGGAAGGACGCCTCGCCTGCTTGATGGCCAATCACGGCATGATCGCCGCCGGCGCCAACATGGAACAGGCGATGTGGCGCGCGATCGAAGTGGAAACGCTGGCCAGGCAATACACCATCGCTTTACAAGTGGGTAAACCGGTGATGCTGCGCGACGAGGAAGTCACGCAGGTGATCGAGAAATTCGGCAACTACGGATTGATGTCCAAGAAGTAGCCCAACGCCATGTCCGATCCCAAGACCGTCCTGCTCTGCTATTGCACCTGCCCCAATGCGGACAGCGCGCAGCACCTGGCGCATGCCTTGGTCAGCGAATCGCTGGCCGCATGCGTGAATCGTATCCCGGCGATTCATTCCACCTACCGATGGAAGGGCGAAGTCACCACGGATACCGAGGAACTGCTGCTCATCAAGACCACCGTGGAGCGCTTCGAGGCGCTCAAAGAGCGCGTACTCGCCCTGCATCCGTACGAGCTGCCCGAGCTGATTGCGGTTCCCGTGGCATGCGGCCACACCGCTTACCTGGACTGGGTCCGCACCGCCGGCGAGGGCTGAGGCGGCGCCAGCGCGACTGCCCATGCACCTCGGGAAAGTGGATATACGCAATCCCTCCATGGTGGCTATTTCGCCAGACCACCTCGAAGCCTATCTTTCCTCCAGCGAATCGACACTGCCCCGAGAGCACACATCATGATCGATCTGTATTTCGCCCCGACCCCGAACGGCCTCAAGGCCCGGCTGTTCATGGAAGAGGCCCAGTTGCCGCATCGCCTCATGCCGGTGGCGCTGGGCAAGGGCGAGCAGTTCAAGCCCGACTTCCTCGCCATTTCGCCGAACAACAAGATTCCGGCCATCGTCGACCACGAGCCGGCCGGCGGTGGTGAGCCGATCACTTTGTTCGAATCGGGCGCAATCATGCTCTACCTGGCGGAGAAGACCGGACGTCTGATTCCGCAGGACATCCACGGCCGCGCCGAAGTGCTGCAATGGCTGTTCTGGCAGATGGCGGGCCTGGGTCCGATGGCCGGGCAGATCGGTCATTTCAATGTCTATGCGCCGGAAAAAGTGCCCTACGCGATCGATCGCTATACGCGCGAAACCCATCGCCTCTATGGCGTGCTCGACCAGCGACTTGCCGATCGCACGTTCATCGCGGGCGATTTTTCGATCGCCGACATCGCTTGCTATCCGTGGATCGTGCCGCATGAGGCTCACGGCCAGAACCTGAACGACTTTCCGAATTTGAAGCGCTGGTTCGACACCATCGCAACCCGACCCGCCACGTTGCGCACTTATGACGGCGTCGAAAACGTCTATGCACCCAGGCAGCAGGCGATCTCCGAAGAGGAGCGTCGTGTGCTGTTCGGACAGGGCGCCAGACCATGAAACCTTTAACCCCCGAGGAACGAAAAGAGTGCTGACAGGTTCTGTCAGCGCGCGACCTTAGATTGATGCTACCGAACCCTGTCGAGTCCACCCTTATGAAAAAGTCCGACATCACCGCACTGCTGTTGCTGGGAGCCTTGTGGGGGGCGTCGTTCCTGTTCATGCGCATGGGCGCCAACCAGTTCGGAGGCATGGCGCTGGCCGGCGTGCGCGCCATCGGCGCCGCGATCTGCTCGCTCCCGTTGTTGCTGTCGCGCCAGCGCGTGGCGGAGATGCGCATCCATTGGCGCTCGATCAGCCTGATCGGCCTGGTGAACTCGGCGCTGCCGTTCGTGCTGTTCTCGTATGCGGCGGAAAGCCTGCCGGCGGGCTTGTCGGCCATCTTCGATGCCATTGCGCCGTTGCTGGTAGCCGCATCGGGCTGGGTGTGGCTCGGCGAAAAACTCGACGCGCCGCGCGCAGCAGGCCTGATGATCGGCTTGGCCGGCGTGGTGTGGCTGATCGGCGGAACCATGGGTTTCGGCCATGGCGGCGCCGCGGTGGGCTGGGCGATGGCCGCGTGTTTCGGCGCCAACATCTGCTACACCTTCGGCGCGCACTACAGCCATCGGCGTCTGCGCGAGGTGTCGCCGCTCAGCGTGGCGACCGGAAGCCAGCTGGCCGCGGCCGTGATGCTGCTGCCGTTCACGATCTGGCTGTGGCCGGCGAAGACGCCCACGATCCAGGCCTGGACGGCGATGTTCGGACTTGCCGCAGGCTGCACCTCGCTCGCCTATGTGCTGTTCTATCGGTTGCTCGCACGCATCGGTTCGACGCGGGCGACGTCCGTGCTGTACCTGATTCCGGTGTTCGGCGTGCTGTGGGGCGCGATGTTCCTGGGCGAAACCGTCACGGTCGCGATGGCGGGCGGCTGCGCGGTCATCCTGCTCGGCGTGGCGCTGACGACCGGCATGCTGCGTCCCCGCGCCGCCCCCACGGCTTCGCTGGAAACGGCGGAAGCTGAGCCATAATCCCCTTATCCCTCGCGCTCCGGCGCGACCCTGCATGCTGGAGTCGCAATGCGTTCGTCTTTCCAAGACCGCGTCGTCATCAATCTACTGATTTGGATCGCATTGCTGTTCGGCGCACAGGCGACTTTCGCGCAGGACACCAGCAACCTGCTGCCGGTCACCGAGGCTTACAAGCTCAGCGCCGACGCCAGCACGCCCGGCGTGGTGAAACTGCACTGGACGATCGCGCAGGATTACTACCTGTATCGCGGTCGCATGAACTTCAAAGGTGGCGACGGCGTCACGCTCGGCACGGCGCAGCTTCCCGACGGCGAGAAGCACGACGATCCGTATCTTGGTCCCGTCGAGACCTATCACCACAGCATCGACGCCACGATTCCCTACACGCTGGCACCCGGTACGACGCGGCTCACGTTGAGCGTGCGTTATCAGGGCTGCCACGAAACCGATCCGAAAATCTGCTATCCGCCGCATACGGAACAGCTGGATCTTCCCGTTGCCGCCACGGCAGGCACCGCCAACAAGCTGAGCGGCGCACTGGGTTCTGCGCCGCCGTCGCTGGGTGGAAACAGCAATGCACCGCTGCCCGCCGAGCAGGCATTCCACTTCGACGCCATCGCTCAGGATGCGCATCACCTGCTGCTGCGCTGGACGATGCCCAAGGGTTATTACCTGTACCGCGACCAGACCACGCTGTCGTTGCAGAACGCGCCGCAACTGTCGCTCGCACCGACGTGGCCCGCAGGCACCCTGCACCAGGATGCGCATTTCGGTAACACCACGGTCTACTTCGATGAAGTCGACCTGCCTGTGACCGTGAACGGCGACGTCTCGACGTTGAAGTCGCTTGCGCTCACGGCAAGCTTCCAGGGTTGCCAGGACGGCGGCCTTTGCTATCCGTTGATGACGCGCGAAGCAACCGTCGGCCTCGATGACGGCAGCGTGGCGACGGGCCAGGCCGTCGCGGGACCGGCACCGGAGATGCCCCCCGCAGGTGTCAAAAGCGAATCGTCCAGCGTGAGCTTCTGGTACGCGCTGCTGCTCGCGCTGGGCGGCGGATTGGTGCTGAACCTGATGCCGTGCGTCCTGCCTGTGTTGTCGATCAAGGCCGTCAGCCTGATCGAAAGCGGCGAGAGCCCGGCACGGCGGCGCTCGCATGCGCTGATGTACACCGCTGGCGTGCTGATCAGCTTTGTTAGTTTGGGCCTGGCGATCATCGCGTTGAAATCGGCATGGGGTACGCAGCTGCAAAACCCGCTCGTCGTTGCCGCGTTGTCGCTGGTGATGCTCGCCGTTGCGCTGTCGATGTCAGGTGTCGTGCAGTTCGGTGCGTCGCTGGGCAATACCGGCAGTTCGCTGGCCAATCGCTCCGGCGCCGCCGGCGATTTCTTTACGGGTGTGCTGGCGGTGGTCGTCGCGAGCCCATGCACGGCGCCCTTCATGGGCTCTGCGCTGGCCTATGCGTTCGTCGCGCCCACGTTGAGCGCGCTCGTCGTCTTTGTGGCGCTTGGTCTCGGCCTCGCGCTGCCTTTCCTCGCAGTGGGTTTCGTGCCGGCGTTGTCGCGGTGGCTGCCGCGTCCGGGACGCTGGATGGAAACGCTCAAGGAAGTATTGGCGTTCCCGATGTACCTGACGGCAGCGTGGCTGGCCTGGGTGCTGGCGCATCAACGTGGCGCCGATGCGGTAGGTCTGTTGATGGTCGCCGCGGTGATGTTGGCGATGACACTCTGGTGGCTCGAGCGCAGCCGCGGACGTGGCTGGCTCAGTCGCGCATGCGTCGCGCTGCTGGCGCTGCTCACGCTGGCGCCGATGTATTACCTCGCCACCCTGCCAGCGACAGCACAGGCCACCGAGCTTGCGGGCGGCATCGTCGCCTATTCGCCGGAAAAACTCGCCGACCTGCGCAAGCAAGGCGTTCCCGTGTTCGTGGACATGACCGCCGACTGGTGCGTGACCTGCAAAGCCAATGAGCACGCAGTGCTGGACGGCGAGACGTTCCAGGCGCTGCTCAAGCGCACCGGCGCTGTTTATATGAAGGGCGACTGGACCGACGTGAATCCCACGATCTCCACGTTCCTGCAGCAATACCACTCGCCGGGTGTGCCGCTTTATGTGGTGTTCCCGAAGGATGGGGGTCCCGGCAAGCAGTTGCCCACCGTGCTGACATCGTCGCTGGTGGAACAGGCACTCACCGAGGCGGCGAAGTGACACCCACTCCGGCATCTATACCCCTCCCCCTGCGAGCAGGGGGAGGCTGGGAGGGGGTCAAGCTCTCCCGCAAGATTGCTTTACCTCTCCCCACCCCTCCCCTGCTCGCAGGGGAGGGAGTGCGGAGCGACGCTGCATGTTGAGTCGCAGCAATCTGATCATCCTCGGCCTCGCTTTGCTGGCTGCCATCGCGGGCGGCTGGCTGCAGCACGAAAGTCGCCTGATCCATGTCCCCGAGGGCGTTCATGTCGCTAACGTCGGCGATCTGCGCCCGGATCTTGCCCTGACCGACACAGACGGGAAGGAACATCGCCTCTCTGACTATCACGGCCAACGCGTCCTGCTTAATTTCTGGGCAAGCTGGTGCGTGCCCTGCCTGAAGGAGATGGCGGACTTGAACGCGGCCCAGCACAAGTTCGGCGATCAGGGGGCGATCGTGCTGGGTATTGCGATGGATGACCCCGCCCGCGTGCACGCGTTTCTCTCCGCCCATCCCGTGGACTACCCGATCCTGCTCGGCAAGCTTGCCGAGCCCAGCACGTCCCTGCGCTTCGGGGACCAGGATGAAGTGCTGCCTTTCAGTGTGTTGCTGGACGCGAAGGGTCGAATACTCGCCACTCGCCGGGGTCCGCTGGACCCGAAGCTGCTGGCCGACTGGCTATCGCCTGCAACCGCGCCCTGATGCGGTTTTCGGTCAACATACGACGACGCACGGTTTAACGCCGACTTCTCCTTCAAACATCGCCGATCTGCGCCGAACTGGACAATATTCCCGGATACGATCACACTCCGCGAATTCCGAGGCGCCCGGGGGCAGCCTGGAGCCACCTATGGCAAAGCTTCTCGTCCTGCACGGACCCAACCTCAACCTGCTTGGCGCGCGCGAACCGGAGATCTACGGCCGGGAGACGCTGGCCGACATCAACAACGGCCTGGCGCAGCGCGCCCAGGCGGCGGGTCACGAGCTCGCCTGGTACCAGTCCAACGCCGAGCACGAGCTGATCGGGCGCATTCACCAGGCCCGCGACGAGCAGATCGCCTTCATCCTGATCAATCCTGGCGCCCTCACGCATACCAGCGTTGCCTTGCGCGATGCGCTGGCGGCCGTGGCGATCCCGTTTATCGAGGTGCACATGAGCAATGTGCACGCCCGCGAGCCTTTCCGTCATCACTCTTACCTGTCCGACCTGGCGGTGGGCGTCATTTGCGGCTTCGGCAGCGACAGCTACCGCCTGGCGCTGGACGCCGCGGTCGCCAAAGTTGAACCGAAGCCTGCCGGCTAGTTCGGATTTACCACTTTCTTTCACTTTCCGGCCGCCAAGCTGTGGCCCTCAGACCCTGAGAAGGCAAGCCCTATGGATCTGCGCAAGATCAAAAAACTGATCGACCTGCTCGAGGAGTCGAACCTCGCCGAACTGGAAATCAAGGAAGGCGAAGAAGTCGTACGCCTGTCCCGCGTGCCCAAGGGCGGCGTAACCGTCGCTGCCGCGCCCGCCCCCGTGCACATGCCGGCCCCCGTAGCTGCCGCTCCGGTCGCGGCGACCCCGGCTGCAGAACCCGCCGCCGCCGCCCTGCCGGCCGGCCACGTGGTCAAGGCGCCGATGGTCGGCACCTTCTACGCCTCGGCCAGCCCGGGCGCTGCCGCATTCGTGAAGGTGGGCCAGCAGGTGAAGGCCGGTGAGACGCTCGGCATCATCGAAGCCATGAAGATGTTCAACCAGATCGAGGCCGATGTCGCCGGCACCGTGCAGGCCATCCTGGTCGACAACGGCCAGCCGGTGGAATTCGACCAGCCGATGTTTGTGATCGCCTAAAAAAACGGCCTGACAACTATGCAGAAGCTCGAAAAGGTCGTTATCGCCAACCGTGGCGAAATCGCGTTGCGCATTTTGCGCGCGTGCCACAGCCTCGGTATCAAGACCGTCGCCGTGCACTCCACCGCGGACCGCAATCTCAAGCACGTAGGCCTTGCCGATGAAGCCATCTGCATCGGCCCTGCGCCATCGGTCGACAGCTACCTCAACATTCCGCGCATCATTGCTGCAGCAGAAATCACCGACGCCAATGCCATTCACCCCGGCTACGGCTTCCTTGCCGAACGTGCCGACTTCGCCGAACAGGTAGAGCAATCGGGCTTCATCTTCATCGGACCGACGGCGGATGTGATTCGCATGATGGGCGACAAGGTCGAAGCCATTCGCGCGATGAAATCCGCAGGCGTGCCGTGTGTGCCCGGTTCGGGCGGTCCGCTCGGCGACAACGTCGAAGAAAACATGCGCATTGCGCGCGAGATCGGCTATCCGGTCATCATCAAGGCCGCAGGCGGCGGCGGCGGTCGCGGCATGCGCGTGGTGCGCACCGAAGCGCATCTGGGCAACGCCGTCACCATGACCAAGCAGGAAGCCAAAGCGGCTTTCGGCAACGATCAGGTGTACATGGAAAAGTTCCTGGAGAATCCGCGCCACGTGGAAATTCAGGTATTGGCCGACGGTCAGGGCAACGCGATTCATCTCGGCGAACGCGACTGCTCGATGCAGCGCCGCCACCAGAAAGTCGTCGAAGAAGCACCTGCGCCGGGCATTACGCCGGAATTGCGCGCGCAGATCGGCAAGGTGTGCGTCGATGCATGTCTGCGCATCGGTTATCGCGGCGCGGGCACGTTCGAGTTCCTGTTCGAGAACGGCCACTTCTACTTCATCGAAATGAACACGCGCATCCAGGTGGAACATCCGGTGACCGAACTCATCACCGGCGTGGATCTGGTGCGCGAACAGCTGCGAATCGCCGCGGGCGAAAAGCTGTCGATCAAGCAGGAAGACATCAAGATCCATGGCCACGCGATCGAATGCCGCATCAACGCGGAAGATCCGGAAACCTTCATGCCCTCGCCGGGCACGGTGAAGCGTTTCGAAGCGCCGGGCGGTCCTGGCGTGCGCGTGGATACGCATCTGTACGACGGCTACAAGATTCCGCCGAACTACGATTCGATGATCGGCAAGCTGATCGTGCACGGTCCGGACCGCGAAACGGCCATCGCACGCATGCGTCTTGCGTTGGCCGAGACCGTGATCGAAGGCGTGAAGTGCAACCTTCCGCTGCAGCAGCGCATCATGAACGATGTAGGTTTCCAGCAAGGCGGACAGAACATCCACTATCTGGAAAAGCGCATGGCGGAACACAAGGAACATCCGCATAGCGGACACTGAGTCGCACTTATCGCTCTTACTTCCTCTCCCCTTCGGGGAGAGGATTGAGGTGAGGGGTCACTCTTGCGACCAACCCGCAATGAGGCTTGATCCTAGTGACCTCCATCGCAAGATCCGCCCCTCACCCTACCCTCTTCCCGGTGGAGAGAGGGAAAATCGCGTCATCACTCGCCCCCTCACGGACCGACGATGCCCTGGCTCGAACTCTCCCTGATCGCCCGCGCCGAACAGCAACCACGCGTGGAAGAAGCGCTGGATGATCTGGGCGCCTTGTCGATCACGTTGCAAGACGCCGATGCGGAAACGCCGGACGAACAAGCCATCTTCGAACCCGGCGTTGGCGAACTGCCGCTTTGGCCGACCATCACCTTGAACGCCTTGTTCGAGGCGAACACCGATCGCCGGGGCTTGACCGAAGCATTGAGCGAACTGCTGCCATGGCTCGAGCCGGACCAGGTGAGCTTCCGCGACGTCGCCGACGAAGATTGGGAACGCGCATGGATGGACCAGTTCAAGCCCATGCCCTTCGGACGCCGGCTGTGGATCTATCCGTGGAACATCGAACCGCCGCAAGACGACAGCGTCGTCGTGCGGCTGGACCCCGGCCTGGCCTTCGGCAGCGGCACGCATCCCACCACGGCACTTTGCCTGGAGTGGCTGGACGGCCAGGACCTCGCCGGCAAGCGCGTCATCGATTTCGGCTGCGGTTCGGGCATTCTCGCCATCGCTGCACTGAAGCTCGGTGCAGCCGCCGCGGTGGGCATCGACAACGATCCGCAGGCCCTAACGGCCTCGGCCGACAACGCCGAACGCAACGATGTCGCCGAACGATTGGCCCTTTATCTGCCCGAAGACTTCGCGGGCGAACCGGCCGATGTCTTCGTCGCCAATATCCTCGCCGGCCCGCTCGGCGAACTGGCGCCCATCTTTGCAGCCGCCACAAAGCCTGGGACACCCTTTGCCATCTCGGGCATCCTGCAAGGCCAGCAGGACGAGTTGCTCACGCGATATGCCGAATGGTTCGACGCACTGCGCGTCGACACGCGCGAAGATTGGGTGCGCATAAGCGGCCATCGCCGCACATGACGCGAACGATGCCGCACGCCCTGCTAAGCTTGCCCGATACCATTTGCAAACAGGCCCACGGCGCGCCGCATGTATACGCAATGCCCTGAATGCCTTTCCGTGTTTTCAGTGGATGCGCGCACGCTCGCGCAAGCGCATGGCTTCGTCATGTGCGGTCATTGCGGCGCAGGCTTCGATAGCATCAGCACGCTCGCCGATCAGCTTCCGCCGGAACCGTTCACCGAATTGTCCGCGCACGAACCGGGCATAGAACCGCCTCACGTCGAGCTGGTCGTTTATCGGCCGCAGCCTGAAAAAGGGCCTGAAACCGCTGCCGCGGAAACACAGTCGCCACAGGATGCTTTTGCCGATCTCATCGTGACGCCACGCTTTGCGCGCGCGCAACACACCACAAAAGCGCGACGCTGGCCGTGGATTCTTGCGTGCCTGATCCTGTTGCTCGGACTTTCCGCGCAACTCGCCTGGGCCTTGCGTGAAAGCTTGATTGCCGATCCGACTGTCGGATCGTTTTTGAGACAAACGTGCGCCGCGCTGAACTGCAGCCTGCCGCCAGTACGCGATGTTGCAAAGCTGCGCTTATTGGCACGTGACGTGCAGACGCATCCCACCGTTCCCGGCGCATTGCTGATCAGCGCCACCATACGCAACGACGCACCCTTCACGCAGCCTTGGCCGGTGGTAACCATTCGTCTGTCTGACGCCAATGGCAAAGCCTTGGCCATGCGCCGGCTCAACCCATACGAATACCTTGACGACACCGAACAATTGCGACAAGGGCTGGCTGCCGGCGCGAGCACCGCATTGATCTTTGAAGTGGAAGATCCGGGTCGGAAAGCCGTCGCCTTTGACCTTGGCTTTGAATAACGTGCGCTTAGTGCCTGTCCCGCCTAGCGTTACCATTTTTCCTACCGTAAGCCTCTTAATTTTGTCGCCGAGCACGAGTACACTCGACCCCTCGCGTAAAACATAGCGCGTCTGCCTACCCGCCGCGTAAGCGGTAACTGCCAAAACATGGCAACGGCCAATGCAGCCGTTGCGTGAGTACGTGAGGGGAAATGTCCTTGAACGCTGTCAGACTGCCTGCCAACGAGGCCGTTCGTGAATCCTCGTCTTCGTCGCAGAGCGCACTGAGTGAATGCGTTAGTCGCACCGTTCGCCGCTACCTTGCGGACATCGGTGACACGTCATGCGACGAAGGTTTGCACGCGCTGGTCATTCGCGAAGTCGAAGGCCCGTTGCTGCGCGAAGTGCTCGCATTCCATGACGGCAACCAGAGCCGCGCCGCGGCCGTACTGGGCATCAATCGCGCCACGCTGCGCAAGAAGCTCGCCGCGCACGGCCTGCTTTGAAACACCCGCGCGCATAGCGCGTATCGTCATTTAGCCATCCAAACAGATTGCAGCGCGACGCGGCAAGCACGGCCGTGTCGCGCTATAATGCGCGGCTTTACCGCTACGGAAACCGCCATGTCCGCACCCGCCGTCACCCCCATCCGCCGCGCCCTGATCAGCGTTTCGGACAAGACCGGGCTGATCGAACTGGGCCGCCGCCTGGCCGCCGCGAAGGTGGAACTGCTCTCCACCGGCGGCAGCGCAAAGGCCCTGCGCGAGGCCGGCATTGCCGTGAAGGACGTCAGCGAGGTCACGGGCTTCCCCGAGATCATGGACGGCCGCGTAAAGACCCTGCACCCCAAGGTCCACGGCGGCCTGCTGGGACGCCGCGGCACAGACGATGCGGTGATGGCGGAACTGGGCATTGCCCCGATCGACTTGCTGGTGCTGAACCTCTACCCCTTCGAAGCGACCGTCGCCAAGCCGGACTGCACGCTGGAACAGGCGATCGAAAATATCGACATCGGCGGTCCCGCCATGCTTCGCTCCGCGGCGAAGAACTGGAACGACGTCGGCGTACTCACGTCGCCGGATCAATACGATGAAGCGCTGAGCGAAATCGAACAGCACGGCGGACTGAGTCGTGCGTCGCGCTTCAAGTTGTCTGTCGCTGCATTCAATCGCGTCTCCAATTACGACGCCGCGATCAGCGACTACCTTTCCGGCGTGCAGCTCAACGAAGCGCACGACGCCATTGTCGGCCACGATGCATTTTCGGGTCAGGCAAACGGCCGCTTCGTGAAACTGATGGATCTTCGCTATGGCGAAAATCCACACCAGCAAGCCGCGTTTTATCGCGACTTGTATCCGGCGGCAGGCACGCTTGCCACGTTCCGCCAGTTACAGGGCAAGGAACTTTCCTTCAACAACATTGCCGACTCGGATGCGGCGTGGGAGTGCGTGCGAAGCTTCATGAAGCCCGCCTGCGTCATCGTCAAACACGCCAATCCGTGCGGTGTCGCGGTGAGCCTTGAAGGCATCCAGCAGGCGTACGATCTCGCTTTCCAGACCGATCCCACCTCGGCTTTCGGCGGCATCATCGCGTTCAACCGCGAAGTCGACGGCGAAACGGCGCGATCGATCGTAGAGCGCCAATTCGTGGAAGTCGTACTGGCTCCGGGTTATGCGGCCGACGCACTGAAAGCGTTCGCCAAGAAAACCAACGTGCGCGTGCTGGAAATCCCCGTGCCGAAAGATGCAGACTTGAGCAAAGCGCATCCTGGCAACGATGTGCGCCGCGTTGGCTCCGGCTTGCTGATCCAGACCGCGGACCGCGGCATGATCACCGCAAACGACTTGAAGATCGTCACGCGCCGCACGCCCACGGCAGAAGAAGTCAACGACCTGATTTTCGCCTGGAAAGTGGCGAAATACGTCAAGAGCAACGCCATCGTGTACGCACGCAACCGCCAGACCATCGGCATCGGCGCCGGCCAGATGAGCCGCGTCTACAGCGCACGCATCGCCGGCATCAAGGCCGCGGACGAAAAGCTGGAAGTACGCGGCTCGGTGATGGCATCGGATGCGTTCTTCCCCTTCCGCGACGGCATCGACGCCGCGGCCGCAGCGGGCATTCGTGCGGTGATCCAGCCGGGCGGTTCGATGCGCGACGCGGAAGTCATCGCCGCCGCCGACGAACACGACATGGCGATGGTGTTCACCGGGATGCGCCACTTCCGGCATTAATGCCGGCGCGGCGCATCAGTCGGCTGTCGCGGTTTCGGCAGGACCGACGATCTTGCGGCGATTGACGCCAGCGCGTTCGGCATAGCGGCGCGCCAGCACCGCACACGTCATCAGCTGAATCTGATGGAACAGCATGATCGGCAACACGATCATGCCCAGCGCATGCGCGGAAAACAGCACCTTCGCCATCGGCACGCCGCTGGCCAGGCTTTTCTTCGAGCCGCAGAACACAATGGTGATTTCGTCTTCACGATCGAAGCCCAGCGCACGCGAACCGTAGCGCGTTATCACCAGTGCAACGGCAAGCAGAACGGCGCTGACGATCAGCAGACCACCCAGCACCGACACTGGCACCTGCTTCCACAAGCCTTCCAACACGGCGGCACTGAATGCCGTGTAGACCACCAGCAGAATAGAACCCTGATCGACCAGTCCAATCAGCGGACGATGACGCTGCACCCATCCGCCCAACCAGCGCTGTGCGACCTGTCCGGCGACGAACGGCACGAACAACTGCAGCACGATCTCGCCCACAGCTCCCCACGACATCGCACCCTGTCCGTGCGACTGCAGCACCAGGCCTGTCAGCAAGGGCGTGATGACGATACCGATAAGGCTCGACGCCGACGCGGAACACACCGCCGCCGACACATTGCCGCGCGCCATCGACGTGAACGCGATCGACGACTGCACCGTCGATGGCAACGTGCACAGGAACAGGACGCCGATGTAAAGCTCAGGCGTCACCAGCGGTGAGAGGACCGGTTTCAACGCCAGGCCCAGGAGCGGAAACAGTACAAACGTGCTCGCCAATACTGTGAGATGCAGACGCCAATTGGTGAGACCCGACACCACCGCTTCGCGCGACAACTTCGCGCCATGCAGAAAGAACAGCAGCCCGATGGCCAGATCGGTCAATACGTTGAAGACCTGGGCCGCACTGCCCCGGCATGGCAGCAAACTCGCCGCGATCACCGTGGCGATCAGGCAGAGGGTGAAATTGTCCGGCAGGAAACGGCGCAGAGACATGGCTGAAACACCGAAAAGCAACGACGGGTGGGGGAGCTGGCGGTCATTTCACCGCCGCCCCATTGATAAATCAAATCGTTTTATTGTATTCATTGATACGAAATGAGCATGAATATCAGCCTGCGGCAATTGCGTGCGTTCCTGGCGGTGGCCCGTCAGCGCCATTTCCGGCGGGCTGCGGAACACCTGCATCTGAGCCAGCCCGCGGTGAGCCGTCATATCGCCGACCTCGAAGACGAACTGGGCGTACGCCTGTTCGACCGCAACACGCGCGAGGTCGTCCCCACCGAAGCCGGCCGTTACCTGGAGAGCGCGATCGAGCGCGTCCTGGACGAACTCGAGGGCGTGCTCGATCACGTGCACTACGAAGGCGAACGGCGGCACGGCAAAGTGCGCATCGCCTCTGTCCCCACTCTCTCCGCCAGCCTGATGCCAGCATGCATCGCCGACTGCGCACGCGAATATCCGGAACTGACCATCCAACTGTTCGATCAGGCGCAGATGCTGGTGCTGGAAAGCGTGCGTGGCGGCGAAGTGGACTTCGGCATCGCCATCGATCCGCCGGAAGGCGGCGATTTCGACGGCGAAACGATCATGCGCGATCCGTTCTGCCTGGCCTGCCGCCCTGATCATCAGTTCGCGCAATCGAAGACCGTCTCATGGAAAAAGCTGCAGGGCCAATCCCTGATTCTGCTGGACTATTCCTCGGGCAGCCGCCGCCTGATCGATGACGCGCTGCGCAGGCACAACGTCGACGCCAACGTTGTCCAGCAGACCGGCCACACCCACACGGCATTTCGCATGGTCGAAGCCGGACTGGGCATCACCATCACGCCCATGCTTTCCGCACCACCACCTTCGCTGGCGATACGCCCGCTGACGCCCACCGAACAACGCAGCGTGATGCTGATCCACCGCCACCATCGCTCGCTCTCGCCGCTCGCTGCGTTAGTCTGGGAACGCCTGCGCAAACTGGCGGCAAACGGTGCTCTCACACCGCATTGAGCCGATCCGGCCTACGCTTTGGCAAGCGAGCTTGGGAGAAAGGCCATGCGTTACGAACTCTTCTACTGGACCGGCATCCAGGGACGCGGCGAATTCATACGGCTCGCATTGGAAGATGCGGGTGCCGACTACATCGACGTCGCACGCAAACGCGGCGACAAAGTCATCATGAGTTACTTGCGCGGCCTGCAGGAAGGTTCGTTGCCTTTCGCACCACCGTTCCTCAAGGCAGGACGCCTGGTGATCGCACAAACCGGAACCATCCTCGCCTACCTTGGCCCGCACCTCGGCCTGGTACCCGGCGGTGCCGCTGCCGAGTTTTATGCGCAGCAGCTGCAGCAGACCATTTGCGACATCGTCATGGAAGTCCACGACACGCATCATCCCATTGCGGCGAGCCAATACTACGAAGAGCAACGCGCGCAAGCGCGCAAACGCGCACAGGTATTCCGCGAAGAACGACTACCGAAATTCCTCGATTATTTCGAGAGCATCATCGAACGCGGCAACGGAAGACAGGCATTGAGCCGCCATTCCTATGTCGACCTGTCGCTATTCCAGCTGATCAGCGGATTGGACTACGCATTTCCGAATGCCATGCAACGCATGCGCGGCCGCATTCCGAGGTTGCGTGCACTAGCCGAACGCGTAGCAGACCGTCCCAACATCGCCGCGTATCTGCAATCGTCACGTCGAATCCCGTTCAACGAACAAGGCATCTTCCGCCATTACACCGCGCTGGATCCAGCAAGCTAAAAAACACAGCACGGCACTCCACGCTCTTGCTCTAAAGAAGCGCGCAAAGCGCGCTCATCGGGCCCCGTATGCGGTGAGTGAGCTGGGGACGAAAAGGCCCGCAGGAGGATCGGCATGGATGCCGATCCCTTTTCGCCAGGGCAGGATGCCCTGTCGAAAAGCCCGGCCCCGGCTCACGCCTCGGAGGGCGTAGCCCGGAGAGCACCGCATCCGGGGTGCTCTTTCTTTTGGTTACTTTTCTTGACTCCGGGCATCCTGCCCTCCGCCCTTCGGGCCAGCTTCGCTGTTCGCACACGCTCCTGCGTGTGCGTGAGCACGCAAAGAAAAGTGACTCGGCCGTCGGCAGACGGACGAAACGCCCGCCGCGCAGGCGAGCAATCTGGCGATAACGTACGAATGAAAACCGAGGCCACTAGATCCCGGCCTACGCCGGGATGACAACCATGCGATGCGGTGCGCGCAGTGAAGTGCTCAAGCACAGATCAGGGCGGCGAAAATACGAAACGATTGCTAGAACAGCGCAATCACCAACGACCCCGCAACAATCAACACCCCACCCACAAGCACCGACCAGCTCGGCTTCTCCCCCAACACAACCAACCCAAACACAATCGCCATCGCCACGCTGAGCTTGTCGATCGGCGCCACCTTGCTAACCGGCCCCAACTGCAACGCCCGGTAATAACACAACCACGAAAGCCCGGTGGCCACACCCGACAACACCAGAAACACCCAGCTATGCCACGGCAAGCCCGAAGGCTTCGCCCATTCCGCACGCAAACTCAAAATCCCTGCCGTCACCGCAAGAATCACCAGCGTGCGAATGAACGTGGCGAGATTCGAATTAATCCCCGCCACGCCCAACTTGCCGAACAACGCCGTCAACGCGGCGAAGAACGCCGACCCCAACGCAAACAGCAACCAGCTCTCGCGCAGATTCATGCACGCTCCACAGGTTGGCGCAGAAACAAGAACTCAGGAACCGTTGTCGTCCGACGACGAAGCCGACGCCGGCTTGCTGTTGCCCCACTGCATGATCTTGTACATCACCGGCTTCACCGGCGGCTGGCCATTCGGATCAAGCATGTGTCCATCCGGGTCGACATTGTAGATCTGCTGCGGCCCCACCTTCGGCGTCACCACCACCATGTAGACATGGCCGTTCTGGCGATACACCTGAATCGTGTTGTCGCCTTCCTGGTGCACCTGCACATCAGGCGGCGGCTGGCCATTGGCATCGCGCCCCGCAGGCGCGCCCGGCATCTTCGGCATCGGGATCGGCTTGCTCTGCATATGACTGGGTTCGAGCTCCGCCGGCGAGGAGACCGGGGCAGCCGCCGTGCTGGAGGAAATCGGTTCCTTCGACGGATTGACACCCGGATCGTTCATGCCCGGCGGCGGCGGCGCGGGGGCGAAATGCGGGGCTGACGAGGATGACGACGTCTGAGCGAAAGCAGGCGATACCGCCAGGGCAGACAGGACAAATAGGCAGACAGCGGGTTTCATGACGTACACCTCGTTGGGGACGCCAAGCATACCAGCGGCGGATTCACATCCCCGTGAACCGGAGCCTTACATTGGCGTGCGAGAATGGCTAGATGCCAAACCTTACCCTGATCGACGGCTCCTCGTACCTCTACCGCGCCTTCCACGCGCTGCCGCCTTTGAGCAACGCCAAGGGCGAACCGACCGGCGCGCTGTTCGGCGTGGTCAACATGCTGCGATCCACACTGAAGGCCAGGCCCGATTACGTGGCGTTCGTGAGCGACGCCTCCGGCCCGACGTTCCGCAATGTGCTGTACGACAAGTACAAAGCCAACCGCCCGCCGATGCCGGACGAGCTGCGCGCGCAGATCGAACCGATGTTGTCGATTGTCAGCGCGCTGGGCCTTCCGATTCTTCGCGTGAGCGGCGTGGAAGCGGACGACGTCATCGGCACGCTGGCCACGCAAGCGCACGAACATGGCATCGACGTGCTGATCTCCACGGGCGACAAGGACCTCGCGCAGCTCGTGCGTCCCGGCATCACGCTGATCAACACCATGACCAATACCACCATGGATACGCAGGGCGTGGTGGAAAAATTCGGCGTGAAGCCCGAACAGATCATCGACTTCCTGAGCCTTACCGGCGACACCGTCGACAACGTTCCCGGCGTCACCAAGTGCGGCCCCAAGACGGCTGCGAAATGGCTGGCCGAATACGGCTCGCTCGACGGCGTGATGGCCCACGCGGACAAGATCGGCGGCAAGATCGGCGAATACCTGCGCGAAGCGCTGCCGTCGCTGCCGCTCTCGCGCGAGCTGGTCACCATCAAGCTGGACGTGCCGCTGGAAACCACCGTCAAGCAGCTCACCTTGCGCGAGCACGACACCGAGGCGCTGCGCGAGCTGTTCACGCGCTACGAATTCAAGGCTGCATTGAAGGAGTTGGACAACGCGGGAACGGAATCACCCGCGGCACCGGCTCCAGCAAAAACGAGCACCCCTGCGCCGGTTGAAACGACGCACACTGAGGCGATGCCATCGGTGGATCTCAGTGGCGAGGGACATTACGAACTGGTCACCAGGCAGGAACAACTCGACAACTGGCTCGCGCGACTCAACGACGCACCGTTGATCGCATTCGACACCGAAACCACTAGCATCGATCCGATGCTCGCCGACATCGTGGGAGTAAGCCTTTCCGTGCAACCGGGCTATGCCTGCTACATCCCGCTTTCACACGATTACCCCGGCGCTCCCGCACAGCTATCGCGCGACAAGGTGCTCAACGCGCTCAAGCCCATCCTGGAAGACCCGCGCCGCCCGAAGGTGGGCCAGCACGCCAAGTACGACATGAACGTGCTCTCGCACTACGGCATCGTGGTGCAGGGACTCAAGCACGACACCATGCTCGAATCGTACGTGTGGAACGCCACCGCCACGCGTCACGACATGGATTCGCTCGCACGGAAATATCTCGGCTACGAAACCGTCAAGTACGAGCAGGTCACGGGCAAAGGCGCCAAGCAGATTTCTTTCTCGCAGGTCGACCTGGACACCGCCTGCCGTTACGCCGCCGAAGACGCCGACATCACGCTGCGCCTGCATCACGCTCTCTGGCCTTTGCTGGAAAGCGAACCCACGCTGCTGAAGGTCTACGAAGAGATCGAGATACCGCTGGTGCCCGTGCTCGCGGGCATGGAGCAGCGCGGCGTGCTGATCGACGTGAACGAGCTGCGCAAGCAAAGCCAGCAACTGGGCAAGCGCATGCACGAGTTGCAGCAGGAAGCGTGGAAATCCGCCGGCCGCGAGTTCAATCTCGATTCGCCCAAGCAGTTGCAGGCGATTCTGTTCGACGAACTCGGACTGCCGGCGAAACTCAAGACGCCGACCGGGCAACCGTCCACCAACGAAGAAGCGCTCGAAGCTATCGCCGACAATCATCCCTTGCCGCGCCTGATTCTCGAATACCGCGGCCTGGCGAAACTGCGCTCCACGTATACCGAAAAACTCGCCGAAATCGTGAATCCGCGCACCGGGCGCGTGCACACCAGCTACCACCAGGGCGCGGTGGCGACGGGGCGCATTTCCTCCAACGATCCGAACCTGCAGAACATCCCCGTGCGCACCGAGGAAGGCCGGCGCATCCGCCAGGCCTTCATCGCGCCGAAAGACTGGCTGGTGATGGCGGCGGACTATTCGCAGATCGAGCTGCGCATCATGGCGCACCTTTCCGGCGACGAAGGCCTGGTGCGCGCGTTCCAGGAAGGCGGCGACATTCACCGCGCCACGGCCGCCGAAGTGTTCGGACTTGCGCCCGAAGAGGTCACCAGCAATCAGCGCCGCGCCGCCAAGGCGATCAACTTCGGCCTGATGTACGGCATGAGCGCCTTCGGCCTTGCGCGACAGCTCGGCGTCGATCGCGGCGAAGCGAGCGACTACATGGCCCGCTACTTCACGCGCTATCCCGGCGTGCATGCCTTCATGGAAGCCACGCGCGAACGCGCGCATCGCGACGGTTACGTCGAAACATTGTTTGGCCGCCGCCTCTATCTGGAGAATCTCACCGCACGTAATCAGGCATTGCGTGCGGGCGCCGAACGCGCCGCCGTGAACGCACCGATGCAGGGCACGGCGGCCGACATCATCAAGCGCGCCATGATCTCCGTTGCCACCTGGCTTAAAGATCGCGACGACGCGCACATGCTGATGCAGGTGCACGACGAACTGGTGTTCGAGGTACGCGCCGATGCCATCGACACGGTGCGCGAGGAGGTTCGTGCCCGCATGGCCGGCGCCGCCAAACTGAGCGTGCCGTTGATCGTGGATGTCGGTGTCGGAAAGAACTGGGACGAGGCCCATTGACGCGCCCGTCATGGGCTTTCAAAGGCATGCCGAATGCGCCTTTTTCGCCCCAGGCACGCGGCGGAAGGCGCGTAGGGATGGCCGTGAATCAGCCACCCCGTGGCCACCTGTGTTCCGGAGATGAATCCCGGCTGACCGACCTCGGCTTTTTTGCACGATCTAAGCAACTTTCACTAACTCTTCGCGCTCTAAGTCGGTGGATGCACGCAACGGCATCCCCCGGCGCCCACCTCCCTGGGTCGCCAACCGGAATCGGACCTCTCCCCTGGGTCTCCGATTCCAACCGGCCCCGAGGACTCCCCCTAAGTTCTCGGGGCTTTTTTATGCCTATCTTTCAGTGAGCTGACGACATTCGCCTGGCGGAACCGTTAGGATGGCGTTATGACACGGCCAGACATGGCCCTGCCGCCCTGTCACGAGTTGCGACGCAGTGCAGATCAAAGGCAAAGCTACCTCCTTCGACATCGCCCATCTGACCGGGGTCTCGCAATCGACCGTGTCGCGCGCCTTGCGTGGCAGCCCCCTGGTGAGCGAGGAGACGCGCCAGCGCATCAAGGCGGCGGCGGACCAGCTCAACTACAAGGTGGACAAAAACGCCTCGAACCTGCGCTCGCAGCATTCGGGCACCATCGCGCTGCTGCTGTTCGAAGACCCCACCGCGGACGATTCGCACATCAACCCGTTTTTCCTGTCCATGCTGGGCTCGATCACCCGCGCCTGCGCGCAGCGTGGCTACGACCTGCTGATTTCATTCCAACAGTTCTCCTACGACTGGCACGCGGATTACGCCGACACCAAAAAGGCCGACGGCATCATTCTGCTGGGCTACGGCGACTACCTGGCCTATATGGACAAGCTCCAGAAACTGGCCGCGCAGGGCACGCGCACGGTGCGCTGGGGCGCGGTGCTGCCCGATCAACCGGATGTGTCCATCGGCTGCGACAATTTCCAGGGCGGCCATGCGGTGGCCGCCCATTTCATCGAACAGGGCTGTCGACGCATCGCCTTTCTGGGCGATGCATCGAGCCACTATCCGGAATTCTTCGAACGCTATCGCGGCTACGTCGCCGCACTGCGGGAAGCCGGCCTGATGGCCGACGCCACCTTGCAGGTGGATGCCGCCGAAAGCACCGAACAGGCCGGTTACGCGGCCATGCAAACCCTGCTCGAACGCAATGCGCCTTTCGACGCCGTTTTCGCCGCCAGCGACCTGATCGCCATTGGTGCCATGGGTGCCCTCACCGCGCGCGGCATCAAAGTCCCCGAGCAGGTGGCGGTGGCGGGCTTTGACGATATTCCCATGGCGCGCTTCTTGAATCCTCCGCTCACCACCGTGCTGCAAGATACGAAGCTGGCCGGCGAAACGCTTGTCGACAATCTGTTGCGTCTTATCCGCAACGAGCCGGTCGAAACCAGCCTGCTGCCGGTGAAGCTGGTCGTTCGTCGCTCCAGCCAGCGCTAAGCGTTTATCTACAAAAATCGTGGCACCCTGTGTCGATCCAAGGATCGGTGGTTCGTCGTCCTACCAGAGCTCCGGTAAACGACGGCTGCAGCACGCCGGGAGTCTTCACGTTCCAATCACGGAGGAACCACGATGTACGTTCAGCCTTATCTGTTTTTCAATGGCCGCTGCGAAGAAGCCGTCCAGTATTACCAGAAGCACCTCGGCGCAAAGCTCAACGCGCTGATGCGCTACAAGGAAGCGCCTCCAGGCCAGGGCCCCGACACGGACGCCAATGGCGAACACATCATGTATTCCAACTTCAGCATCGGCGACACGGTGTTGATGGCATCCGACGATTGCGTCAATGCGAATCCGAAGTTCCAGGGCTTCTCGCTTTCGCTCACCGTCAAAAGCACGGCCGAAGCCGATCGCCTATTTGCCGCGCTCGCCGATGGCGGCACCGTGCATGCGCCACTGAGCCAGACATTTTTCTCGCCCTACTTCGGCATGGTGGTCGATCGCTTCGGCATCAGCTGGATGGTGATCATTCAACAACCGTAATGGAGAGGAGACAGTCATGCGTTTCATGATGCTTATGTTTCCCGCGAACTACTGCAACGCCGCACCCGATGCCAGGCCGAGCGTCGAAGATATCGAGCGGATGATGCACTTCAACTACAGCTTGCAGCAGGCCGGCGTGCTGCTGGCGCTGGACGGCATTCACCCGCCCTCGTCCGCCGTGCGCGTGAGTTCGGTCGACGGCAAGGTGCGAGTCGTCGACGGACCGTTCGCCGAAGCGAAGGAAGTGGTCGGCGGCTATTGGGTGATCGACGTGACCTCGCGCGAGGAAGCGGTGGCGTGGGCGTCGCGCTGCCCGCTCTCGCCGGGCGACACCATCGAGGTGCGGCAGGTGTTCGAAATGGCGGATTTTTCGGCCGACGCGCAGAAAGCCGTCGAAGGGCTCCACCATGACCTTGGGCAATCGGTGACTTGATGCGGCGCTTCAAGCTTGCATCGCATCGGCGCCAGTGCTGTGATCGGTGACCATGACGGCCACCGATATCCATCGCACGATCGAAGCGGTATGGCGCATCGAATCGGCACGACTGATCGCCGGCCTGGCGCGCATGCTGCGCGACGTGGGCCTGGCCGAGGAGCTGGCGCAGGATGCGTTGCTCGCCGCGCTCGAACGCTGGCCGCAAAGCGGTGTGCCGGACAACCCGGGCGCATGGCTGATGACCGCGGCCAAGCATCGCGCCATCGACCAGCTGCGGCGCAAGAAACTGATCGAGCGCAAGCACGAAACGCTGCTGCACGAGCCGGAGTTCGAACCGGCGGACGAACGCATGGAGCTGGAAGCCATGCTCGATGACGATATCGGCGACGATCTGCTGCGATTGATCTTCACCGCCTGCCATCCGGTGTTGTCGGCCGAAGCGCGCGCCGCGCTCACGTTGCGATTGCTCGGCGGACTTACCACCGACGAAATCGCACGCGCCTTCCTTGTGCCCGAACCCACCATCGCGCAGCGCATCGTGCGCGCGAAACGCACATTGGCCGACAAACAGATTCCCTTCGAAGTGCCGCGCGGCGAGGAGCGCAACGAACGCCTCGCCTCGGTACTGGAAGTGCTGTACCTGATCTTCAACGAAGGCTACGCCGCCACCTCGGGCGACGACTGGATACGTCCGGAACTGTGCAACGAAGCGATGCGCATGGGCCGCATCCTCGCCGGCCTGGCGCCGCAGGAGCCGGAAGTGCTGGGGTTGCTGGCACTGATGGAAATCCAGGCTTCGCGCCTGCGCGCGCGCACCAAGGCTAATGGCGAACCGATCCTGCTGCCGGACCAGGACCGCAGCCGCTGGGATCCGCTGCTGATCCGGCGCGGCCTCACCGCCCTCAATCGCGTCGAAAAACTCGGCGGCACCCAGGGACCCTACGCATTGCAGGCAGCCATCGCCGCCTGTCATGCGCGCGCGCGCACAGCCGAAGCCACCGATTGGCGGCGCATCGCAACACTTTATACATTGCTGACGCGCGTCATGCCGTCGCCGGTCGTGGAACTCAATCGCGCCGTCGCCGTGGCGATGGACGCCGGACCGGCAGCGGGACTCGCCCTGGTCGATGCGCTGGCGGACGAACCGTTATTGCGCAATTACCACCTGCTTCCCAGCGTGCGCGGCGACCTGCTCAGCCGACTGGAGCGGCATGCCGAAGCGCGCGATGAATTCGAACGCGCCGCGGCGCTCGCGCGCAATGTACGCGAGCGCAACTTGTTGCAGCAACGCGCCACTGCCTGTGCCGAGGCTGCGCGAGCACGAAACTGATCGCCCCTGCATCGGCGTCATTCCGGTGCAGGCCGGAATGACGGCGAGGCGAACTGAAGCCTCTGGGCTATGCGGATTGAGATGCTGAACCGGAGAGCATCGGCTCGCGCACCCGCAACACGCTCAACCCCGCCACCAGCAAACTCGCGCCGCCCAGCACCAGCGCATAGATCGGCTGCCCGTGGAAAAACACGCGCAGCAACACACCCAGCACGCTCGCGGCAAGCAGCTGCGGTATCACGATGAAGAAATTGAAGATGCCCATGTACACGCCCATCTTCTCCGCCGGCAGGTTGTCCGACAACAAGGCATAGGGCAGCGAGAGAATGGACGCCCACGCAAAACCCACGCCCACCATCGGTACCAGCAACCAGTGCGGATCGCGGATCAGCAAAAAGGCAACCAGACCCGCGCCGCCAAGCCACAGGTTGATCAGGTGGCTCATGCGCAATCCCCATCGCCGCACCATCAAGGGGATGACGAGCGCCGCCACCGCGGCGAAGCCGTTGTAGGCCGCGAACAACACACCCACCCAATTGGCGCCGTTGTTGTAGGCGGCCGAGTTCGGGTCGGTGCTGCCGAAATGCACCTGCGCCACGCCTGCCGTGGTGTAGATCCACATCGCGAACATCGCGAACCAGGAAAAGAACTGCACCCATGCGAGGCGCCGCATCGCATCGGGCATGGTGTGCATGTCGGTCATGACCTGGGTGAACATGCCACCCTGCTGCCGCACGCTAAGCCACAGTTGCGACAAACCGAACGCGATAACGCCGCCTGCAAGCAGATATAGCTCGCGTTCCAGTCCGTAGCCGTACACCAACCACGCACCGATCGCACCGACGGCCAACCACAACAAACCGTATCGCAGCGCACCGGGCCGATTTATCTCGACGTCTTCCGACACAGCCTCGTCAGCGAACACGCGCAATTGCTCGGGTGGATACTCCTGTGTGGAAAAGACCGTCCACAGCACGGAGCCGAGCAGCACGGCTCCGCCGATGTAGAACGAGTCGCGCACGGTGTCGGGGATACCGCCCTCCGCTGCCACGTTGCTCACGCCGACATGCGCTAGCAAATACGGCAACATCGAGGCGACCACCGCGCCTGCGCCGATAAAGAAGCTTTGCATCGCGTAGCCGAGCGGCCGCTGCTCGGTTGGCAACTGATCGCCGACGAACGCGCGGAACGGCTCCATCGATACGTTGATCGATGCGTCCATGATCCAGAGCAGCGTTGCCGCGATCCACAGCACGCCCGAATTGGGCATCCACAGCAGCGCCAACGTGGTGAGCACGGCGCCAGCCAGAAAGTAAGGACGGCGACGCCCGAGTTTTCCCCAGGTGCGATCGGAGGCATAACCGATCAGCGGCTGCACGATCAACCCGGTCAGCGGTGCAGCAATCCACAGCACCGGAATATCGGCCACACCCGCGCCGAGCGTCTGAAAAATCCGGCTCACATTGGCGTTCTGCAACGCAAAGGCAAACTGGATGCCCAGAAAGCCAAAGCACATGTTCCAGATTTGCCAGAACGAAAGCGTAGGCTTGCGCGTCATGGCGTACCCGCCGCGGGCGCAATCAGCAGGTCTCCCATGCGCGCATCGTTGAGCGGACCATCGCTTCCGCCTTTGCCACCGGTGAAATGCGCGAAATGGCTGAGATCGCTCATGTTGAACCCCTGCTCCAAGGCAAAGTGGCATGTCGCACCGGCCTTCACCGTGACCGTGCCGTAAGTCGACTGCTGTTCGCCGACACTATGCGGCATCACGATCGGGACACGTTGCGCTGCGCTGCCGTCGCAATGCATGACCAGCATTTTCACCGCCGCGGTGACACCCGTATTGATCGGACCGTGGTTGTTTTCGTAGCTCAGGGCGATTCGATAACGACCGGAAACAGGCACCTTCCATTCCCTCGGCCACCCCTCCGTGAGGCGCGTGGGCTCACCCGCGCAGACGATCGGGCTGTGCAGCGATTCGACACCCTGCTCGCCCACGCGCGTCGCGCTCACACAGGGCGGCGTTGCGCCTTGCGAAATATAGGTGTTGCCGTCAATGCGGCCCATACGCTGCCCATCGGCGTAAAGCACGGCCTTGCCGTCCACCTCCACGCGCCATCCTTTGTCATCCGCCGTGATGACGGGGGCGGCAGGCGGCTGCGGCGCATAGAGCGGCGTATCGGTGCGCAAGGGTGCCGAAGGCGTATCGATCGCCTTCAGTGTCACGATGGTTTCGTCGCCATGCTGCGTGGTTTTGCCGGCGACCAGCAGATCGCCATGCAGCGTACGCGGGCGGCGCAAGGTGATGCGGCGATCCGGCATCTGCAGTGTGATGCTGTCGCGATCGCCGAAAAGCATCGGCATCAGGGCAACCGGAAGTTTCGGCTCCACCTTTCCTTCTTGCGTCAAGCCGAAGACGCCTTCGCTGACGGCATCGAGATAAGCCGCCACCGACCACAATTGACGCGGCGAATCGACCACCGGACCACTGAGCTTGCCTTCGTCGACGTGCGTGGCCTGCGTGGCCAGCTCGTAATTCTCCATGTTCGAGCCGGAGAGCGCGGCACCGCGCATGATCGAGCGAAGTTCATGCTCGATGCGCGCCGGATCGTTCACCGTGCGAGCGGCGCGCAGCGCGTAGGCGCTCACGAAGGGCCAGATCGCGCGGTTGTGATAGATCGGCTGATCCGGGCGTTCCGGCCAGATCACCGGACTGCCCGCGGGCCACGTCGGATAGTGCGCAAGTGCCTGACGCGCACGATCGCCGTCGGCGACGCCACCGGTAATCGCCAAGGCGGTGCCGAGCAGATCGTAGGTGTCGTAGGGCGTGCCGTCGCCGCCGATGTAGCTCATGTACATGCCGCGGTCGGCACGCCAGAAGCGCGCGTTGATGGCCGTTTTCAACGCAGCCGCCTTGTCGGCGTAGCTCTTCATTTTCGCTTTGTCGCCGTGCGCTTCCGCCAGACGTGCCGCCAACTGCAGCGCCTCGTAGTGCAACACATTGGTCGACAGCGCAAACGACTGCGCGATGAACGCCACGTTGTCCGCCGTCCAGGCCGGATACGTCTGCTCGCGCCAGTCGAGGAACGATGTCTCGCCGCGATACAGCCCCATGTCGGGATCGAAGGTGTAGAGACGATCCTGATCCAGCGTATCGACAACCGCTCGATAAACGTCATCGGCAAAAGCTTTGTCGTCGAGCAGATGTTGCGCGGCGAGGAACCACACGACACGATCGGTGCTGATCGGCCAGCTGCCGCCCGAACCGGTGTCCTGCATCACGTACAAACCTTGCGGCAGCGAAGCGTCGCGCACATCGGAGAGCTTGAAGCGCAAGCCGTTGCGTGCGCGCAGCGGATCGATCTTCCATAAGCCGAGATCAACCGAGTAGGAAAGATCGCGCGTCCACACGTATGGCCATTTGACGCCGGTCTCGAAGCAGGTGCACGGAATCGGCTGACCGTGATCGAACGCACCATCGCTAATCGCCGTGACCGAATCCTGCTTAAGATCGTCCTGCGCCATGGCGAACAGGCCGTTGAACAGCGTACTCGCCGTGTCGACTCGCATGGTCTGCGGGCCGATATCGCGATGCCCGAAGGGGCCGGAAAGCGTAAAGCCGCCATTCGCCGCCACTGTCATGCGCGCCTGTTCGTCGTGCCATGAAAGCTGGTCGTGCCAGGTATCGCCTGCGGCGCCTGCAGCCAGTACGGCCGTCATCACCAGACTCAGCATGAACGATCCACGCGCGTATAAATGTGCAAAGAGTCGACCATCGGCAACGCTCCCAAGCTCGGTTATGTCACGACGCGAAGCATCGCACATGCTGCAACCGCAGCATGAAAGGCGGCGAGTCCGCGCGGGCAATCCTGCATGGTAGGCAACCGTGTGGTAGTCGGGAGCCCCATGCATACGTATTCATCCGCAGCGCCGGCGTCCTTTCGCTGCGTTCGCTTTCAAGACGGCCGGCGCGCGATACGACTCGCTTCACGCAGGCTGTCGTTGGCTCGGAAGCCGGGCGATATCAGTGCGACGCTTGAGCCGCATGCAGACTCAGCTGTTGTGCCTCGCCCGCTGTCAGTCTGAGGACCGCCACGCTCCCATAGCGATCGTGCGACGTGACCCAGCCTTCGCCACCCGACGCTTCCAGCGCCTGCTCGCTCGCATAGGACTTCAGCGCACTGTTGTCGTGATCGACTGCCGTTGCATTTACGCCATGCACTTTGACCAGGTAGTACTTTAGCGCCGGCTTGAAGCTTCCCTTCGGGGATTCGATGCCGAATACCGCACCGCCATCGACCGACTGCGTGGTCATTCGCTGCGAGAAGTACGCGCCGTGCTCGTAAGCGTAGGTATCGCCGTCATCGTCGTAGTACTCGAAATGCGATGCCTTCGTGGCAGGAAACACGTCGATAGTCAGTTCGGTAACCGGATGTTCACCGACATAATCCATCACCGGCTGCGTGGGAATGATCGCGCCTTCGCGGATAAAGAGCGGGATGTCGGCCCAGGTCTTGCTGTCGACCGCATAGTGAATGGTCTGTCCACCCTGATAGACAGTGCCGTTGAAATAGTCGATCCACTGTCCCGCTGGCAGATAGATGTCTTTCTGCGCCTGTCCTTTGCCCACGACCGGCGAGACCAGCAGGCTGTCGCCGAACATCCATGCATCGACGTCGTCGCGCACGTTCGGATCCTCGGGATAATCGAAGAACAGCGGGCGTACCAGGCCAACGCCTTGCGTCGTCGCTTCGCGCTCGTAGCTGTAGATGTAGGGAATGAGTGCATAGCGCAGACGAATCGCCCTGCTTGCAGCTTCCTCCGCCACCGGCCCGTAGACCCACGGCTGACGTTTTTCGCCCAAGGTGCCATGCACGCGGAAGATCGGCACGAACGCGCCGAACTCGATCCAGCGCGCGTAGTTTTCGTCATCGGGGTGGCCTTTGAAGCCACCGCCATCCATGCCCCATTTCATCTCGCCCACGTCGATGGCGCTCAACATGCGCTGACGCTGCGCCGCCATGCTCTCGAAACCGGTGTCGATATCTCCGGACCACAAGCCATAGGCATAGCGCTGCGCGCCGAGATAGAAATCGCGATTGATCGACCACACGCGAGTCGGCGTGAAAGCCCGCTGGCCTTCATAAAGCGCGCGCTGCATGTTGAGGAATTGGGTATTGCTGTTGGTGTCGTCGGCTTCATCGTTCCACCAGCCGACGATACCGGTCTGGAAGGAATGCTTGAGCGTGTCGTTGAAGAACCATCGACGCACGGCAGGTTGATCGAAATCCACCTCGCGCACCGGTTTCAATGAAAAGTAGTCGGTCGTCTGCGGCCGGCTTTCCGCCCAGAAGCCATGCTCCTGCGCATAACGGCCTTCGACAGTGTCGACATGGATGCGCGGCTTCATGATGCCGGTCATATGCATGCCGAGCTGATCCATCCGGGTTTTCAGCACACCGGTGGGACCATCCGGAAATTTCTTCGTATTCCAGCGGAACTCGCCGTTGTCGTCGTCACCCCAGGCTTTCCAGTCGAAATCGAAAGTGAAGTTGTCGATCGGGATATGGCGACTGCGGTAACCGTGCACGATGGTTTCGAGCTCCGGCTCATCGATGCCCCACTGGCTATTGGTGAAACCCATCGCCCACTTCGGAAACATCGGCGGTGCACCGCTGAGATCGGCCAGTGCGGCAAAGATGCGCGGCGGGGCGCCTGCAATCACGTCGTAGCTGACATCCGTGCGACTGGTTCCGCTGACTTGGATGCTGCCGGGTTCAAGATCGAATTTGGCGCCGACCGTATCCACCAGTACGCCGTAGCCTCCAGTACTCCAGACAAAAGGAGCGCCGGGATAACCCTGTTCGCCCGCTTTGGCGATCTGCACGCCGCCACGCATCAATCCGCGCCTGGCCGGCTCGAACGCGTCGTAGCCGCCGATGCCATACAGAAGATCGTCCTTGTCGTGTTGCAGATCGATTTGGCCGTCCATCAGTACCGAAGGATCGGTCTGCAGCAGGGTACGTCCCTGGGCATCGGCGATGGTCAGATGCGCGGCGTGCTTGTCCCAGGTCACCTTCAGCTCGTTCGTCCCCACCGTCACGCTATCCGCGGAGGATTTGACGTGAAGGTTCGACAGCGTTTCATGGGCCGCAGACGGATTCATCACGATGCCCGGCGGTGCATTCAGACCATCGGGCATGCCGTGGATCTGCACGACGTTCGGCGCGACAAAGCGAAGCGTGACGCGGTCTTTCCCATGCACGAGCACCATGCCGCGTGCGTCGGCGCGCTCGACCCGGAAGCCTGCGTCGCCGGATGCGGCAGGCGCGGCGTGGATGGCTAAGGCGACCGTTGAAAGCAGGCCGCACATGGCCAGATAGCGCAGTGTTGTCATCCACCATCCTTTATTCAAAACAGGATTTGTTGCCGGCACGGCACGCCCGTATGAGGCAGGCGAAGCACGATATCGCCCGAATATAACCGCAGGCGTGCGGCGTTGGGGGCAAATAAACGCCATTTCGCATGAAATGGCGTATCGATCCGATGATTCGGCCCGCTCTATTGCAGTATGGCCGTCGCATACGGCGGCAGGGTCACTTGCCCCTGCGCCAGCGTGACGCCCGACCTGGTTTGCCGGGCCACGGAAGTAACGTGCGCATCGTTGCCCAGCGTCACCGTGCGCGCATCGCGAGACAGGTTGTGCACTACCAGCACACGGGACTGCGCATCCTGCAGCGTGTAAGCGAGCACATGCGAATCAGCGATAGGCACGTCGATCAGCACGCCGTCGCGCAATGCAGCGATCTGTTCGCGCCAGCCGATCAGCTTGCGATATGCGTTGAGCAACGAATCGGGGTCGTTCTGTTCGGCCTCGACAGAAATATTCGGGCCATCCTGCGTGCTCCAGTTTTTCCAACTCGCTACGCCAGGACCCTTGCCGTTGCGATACCAGCGCATCGGTTCGCGAATATCCTCGTCGGGCTTGGTGCCCTGCATGCCAAGCTCTTCACCGTAGTAGATGAACGGATGTCCGGGCAGTGTGAGCAACAACGCGGCCGCCATGCGCATATGCGCATCGCGGCCTTCGAGCTGACTCATCACGCGATCCTGATCGTGATTGGACAAGAACGGCGCGTCGTCGAAGTGACCGTCGGCGTGCTTGCGATAGGCAGCGTAGGTATCTTCGAGTCCGCGACCGATCCCCAGGTTGCGCTCCTCCCTGACGCTGGCAATCAACTGCGTAGCCACGGGGAAATTGAACACCGTGTTCAAGGGTCCCATGTACGGCGTGAGGTCGTCCGGATTCTGGCGCGCCACTTCGCCCACCAGCCACACGTTTTTATTCACCGCTTCCAGCGCATGGCGGTATTCGCTCCACCACTGCAGGTTCTTCTTGAGCGCCACGGGGCTATCCGTGTCCGATCGCAGATCGTCGTAGATGTGCTGCGCGGCATCGAGCCGGAAACCATCCACGCCCTGGTGGAGCCAGAACGCACCGACGTCGATCATTTCTTTTCGCACGGCCGGATTGTCGTAGTTGAGATCCGGCATCGCACTCGTGAACACGCCCACGTAGTACTGGCCATTCGGCGCGCGATGCCATGCCGGCCCGCCCGTGGCGCTGATGGCCTTCAGATCGCTGCCCGGCTTGGCCCAGACGTACCAGTCGTGATGCGGGTCCTTGGGATCCTGCGCGGCCTTGAACCACGGATGCTGATTGCTGGAGTGGTTGATCACCATGTCGATCACCACCTTGATGCCGCGCTTGTGCGCTTCATCCACCAGCTTCTTGAAATCCTGCATCGTGCCGTATTGCGGATTGATGCCTTCGTAGTCGGTGATGTCGTAGCCGTGATAGGTCGGCGACGGATTGATCGGCATCAACCAGATACCGCTCACGCCCAGCGACTTGATGTAGTCGAGCTTTTGCGTGATGCCGTTGAGATCGCCGATGCCGTCGCCGTTGCTGTCGGAAAACGCGCGCACGAAAATTTCGTAGTAGACGCCGGAAGGTTGCGCTGACGCCGGCGTCGTGGAGGCGCCTTGCTGTGCGAACGAGGGAGCAGACAATGACAGCGCCACTGCAGCAGTCGCTGCGATGCGGGCTAGAGCATGAAACCGCGGCATGGAAGATCTCCCGGGAATGGAAGCGGCCGATATGGCCTGTATATCCCTCTCCCCTCGGGGGAGAGGGCTGGGGTGAGGGATCACTCTCGCAAGAGTGACAGTTCGGAACTCAGGCTGGTATCACCCAATCGCGACTCGGCTCCACTTCGTCATCCTCTTTACAAATACGGATGACGCCAGAGAAAAGAACCCGGCCCCACAATCGTGAAACAGAACCGGGCTGGGGGAGCCGGCCGGGCGTTGCCGCTACAACGCCCGGCACGGTTGGCTTAGATCTTCAGGTTGAAGCCGCCGTAGAACGTACGACCGAAGTACTGGATCGTGCCGGTCTCCGACTGGTTGCCGAAGTACGTACGCGTCGGCTGGTTGGTGATGTTCAGGATCTGGAACAGAATGCTCACGTTCTTGGTGATGTTGTAAGCCGACTGGAAGTCGTAAACCGTTTCCGGCGCGAAATACACGATCTGGTTGGTCACCGCGATCTGCGAGTCGGACACGAACTTCGAGCGGTAGTTGCCCGTGATGTTGGCCGAGAACGTACCGTTGTCGTAGAAGATCTGCGCACTGGCCACGTTACGCGACAGACCCGGCAGCGACTGCAGCTGCGACGGTCCGCCCAGCGACGACGTTGAACCGAACGGGCTCTGCGTGAGCGAGTAGTTCGCGCCGAAGCCGAGGCCGGACCAGATGCCTGGCAGGAAGTGCGTCTTCTGGAACGACAATTCCAGACCACGAATCATGCTGCCCGGACCGTTGTACGCCGTCGTGTACGAGCCATTGAGATAGGGTTGGCCCGTCGCCGGATTGGTCGGCACCTGGATGCCCACCGAAGCGAAGTTGAAGTTGTTGTACGTGACGTTGGTCTGGATGAACGTATCAATATGCTTGACGAACACGCCTGCGGTGAACAGGCCCGTCGAATCGTCGAAGTAGTGTTCGTAGTCCAGGTCGTACTGCATGGCAGTCAGCGGACGCAGCAGCGGGCTGGTGCCACCCCACACGTTGTACTGGCCGTTCGTGATGTAGGAACCCGCACCGGCGAGCATCGAATCGATCGGCGGGCGCGACAGTACCTTGGCCACCGAGAAGCGAGTCTGGTCGCTATCCGTCCAGTGATAGATCAGGTTCATCGACGGCAGCCACTTGGTGTACGACTGGCCCACGTTGATCGGGATGAAGTCGTTGGCGACGTAGCCGAAGCCGTCCGTCATCGGCACGCCCTGGCCCGGTTCGACCTGCTGAATGCCCGAACTGCTTTGCGCCGTGTGCGAGACGCGAAGACCGATGTTGCCGGTCAGCTCGTGACCCCACAGCGTGGTGTCGATATCGCCCATGAAGAACAGGTCGCGCACGTTCTCGTGCACGGTACCGCTCTGGATACCGGACCAGCTGTTGTTGTCCAGGTCCAGCTGCGGGTTCGGATGAATGCCGTACTGCGCCAGGATGAGCGGTGCATTGAGCTTGAGGAAGCAGGGGAGCCCGCTGAAGTTACCCTTCCAGCACACCACCGAGGTATCGCCGCTGCTCAACGGAAGCGGCGGCTCACCAGCGACCGGATAGGAACCCCACTCGGAACCGTACACCCACACCGTGCGGTTTGCTTCATAGGCGTGGTTGTTGATGTAGATGCCGGCCTGCACGTCGGAGAAGATCGGATTGTTTTCCAGGTCGTACTGCACGCTGGTGCGGAGCGCCTTGTAACGATCGTGGTAAATGTACGGATACACACCATAGCGCGACAGCGCCATGTCGTTCGGATTGGTATAGATGCCCGGATTGGCGAACTGTGCCGTACCGACGTTGGTGCCGTTCAGCGCGTAGTTCATCGACTGGTTCATCAGCGTCGGATTCGACGTGCCCAGGCCATTGTACGGATCGGCCGTGGTATCGACGTTGACCTCGTTGCTTTCCGAATGCGACAGCGAGAGATCCGACTCTACGTGCCACGGACCGCTGTTCCACTTCAGGTTCAAGCCGCCCGAGAACACGCCGGTGTTGGTGCTGTAGTTGTCGGCCGTGGTCTCGTTGGAGAACTGCACGTTGCTCTGGTTCGGATTGGTGCTGACCGTACCGCCCAGCAGCGTGTTGCCCGCACCGAGGATCGGGTTGGTGATGATCGCGTTGTTGCCGTAGAAGTTCTGCGAGCGGAATCCGTAGCCGTAGTAGTCGTTGTCGAACTTCGAGTAATACATGTCGCCGGTGATCTGCAGATGATCGGTCGGCTTCCACACGACCGTGGTCAGGTAACCGGTACGACGCTCCGTACCGCCGTCCTGCTGCAGCTGAATGCCTTCCGGCACATAAGCCTGCTGGCTGTTCGGAACGTTGGGATTGAGCGACTGCAGGCCGCCGAACGCTTCGCCAACGAACTGCTCGGCGACGTGCGGCTGATAGAGCTGCGCGAAGCCCACGCCAACACCCAGCGTGTTATCGAGGAACTTGCCTTGATAGGCGACGCTCAGGCGATAGCCGACCGGGTTGTCGCCCACGATGTCGTGTGCCTGGCCGTCATAGCTTCCGCGCGCGTCGACGTTGAGCGATTGGTCCTTCGCGTTTTCCAGCGGATTGGCCGTCTGCAGGCCGATCGTGCAACCCACGCCGCCTTCGATCAGCGACGCCTGCGAGGACTTGTACACCGTCGCCATGTTGATCAGCTCGGACGGATACTGGTCGAACTGAATGTAGTTGGTGCCGCTGGTCGAGGGCTGTTCGCGACCATCCAGCGTGGTCTCGATGAAGTTGCCGGAGAGACCGCGGCAGTTGATCTGCGAGGCCTGGCCCGCAATGCGCTCGGCCGCAACGCCAGGGAGACGGGTGAGCGCGTCGGCAATCGACTGGTCGGGCAGACCGCCGATGTCGGCTGCGGTCACTACGCTCTGGATCGTATCGGCGTAGCGCTGGTAGTCGATCGACTTCTCGACGCTGCTGCTGAAACCGGTCACGGTAACGGCGGACAAGCTCTTGGCCAGCTGCTGCTGACTCTTCGGATTGCTCGTCGACTGATCCGTGCTGCTGTTGCTCGCCGTACTGGTTTGCGTACTGGTTTGCGTGCTGGTGCTTTGAGTCGTCTGACCGCTATCGCTTGCAGCAGCCTGCGCACCGAATGTCACGCACAGTCCCGAAGCCAACGCCAGAGCCAGCAAATTGCGCTTGAGTATCACGTGTTCCCCTCCCCCAAATAATTTTTGTAGTCGCATTGTTCTTCCCGGTAGCCGTCCCCTCGTCCTTCACGCACGGACCGAGCAGCTAGCACGCACGCGGACGGAGTCGGCGGCGTGAAGCGGATGGTAGGGCGCGACTTTCCCAAGAAGACGAAACTTGCATACGTATTCATAACAACCCCCCAGGCGCATCCATCGCAGTGCAACATGGCGTCCGCGCGACGCCGTCGCGAGCCTTAAAAACAAGGGGGAAAAGGCGGAATTCTCGCATTTCCCGCCGTTCGCTACCTGAATCGGTGGAGCGCCTCGCGATTCGCCGGGAAATGTTTATGCCGCACCCGCAGCACAAATGAATACGTATGCAACCTACTGCGAGGGGGCAAGGCCCTACGGCTAAGCTGCACACCGCTCGTCGCTTCGGCTATGGAAGCCGTGCGCCTACAGTGGGGTTTTCTAATGAGTGATGCGTTTTGGTGGCGGGGCGCCGTCATCTACCAGATCTACCCTCGCAGTTTCCTCGACACCAACGGTGACGGGGTAGGCGACCTGCCGGGCATCATCCAGCGACTGGATTACGTAGCAAGCCTGGGCGTGGACGCGATCTGGGTTGCACCGTTCTTCCGCTCGCCGATGGCCGATTTCGGCTACGACATCGCCGACTACCGCGACGTGGATCCGCTGTTCGGCACGCTCGACGATTTCGATCGCCTGCTGGCCAAGGCGCACAGCCTCGGCCTGAAAGTGATGATCGACCAGGTGTTGAGTCACACCTCCGACCAGCATGCGTGGTTCAAGGAAAGCCGCGAAAGCCGCGACAACCCCAAGGCCGACTGGTACGTGTGGGCCGATGCGAAACCTGACGGCAGCGCGCCGAACAACTGGCTGTCGCTGTTCGGCGGTTCGGCCTGGCAATGGGATCCGCGCCGCGGCCAGTACTACCTGCACAACTTCCTTGCATCGCAACCCGATCTCAATTTCCATCATCCGGACGTGCGCGCGGCCGTGCTCGACAACGTGCGTTTCTGGCTGGAGAAAGGCGTGGATGGCTTGCGCCTGGACGCGATCAACTTCTGCTTCCACGATCGCCAGTTGCGCGACAACCCGCCCAAGCCGAAGGAAAAGCGCGTCGGCCGCGGTTTCAGTCCCGACAATCCGTACGCGTTCCAGTATCACTGGTACAACAACACGCAACCGGAAAACCTCGATTTTCTGGGTGAATTGCGCAATCTTCTCGACCGCTATCCCACTGCCGTGACGCTCGGCGAAATCTCTTCGGAGGATTCGCTCGCCACGATGGCCGAGTACACCACCGGCCACCGTCTGCACATGGGCTACAGCTTCGAATTGCTCAGCAGCGATTTCAGCGCCGCGTACATTCGCAACACCGTGATGCAGCTCGAAGCGCAAATGCACGACGGCTGGCCTTGTTGGGCGATTTCCAATCACGACGTTGAACGCGTGCTCACTCGCTGGGGCAACGGCAATGCCTCGCCGCGCCTGGCGAATCTGTTGACCGCGATGGTGTGTTCGCTGCGCGGCTCGGTGTGCGTGTACCAGGGCGAAGAGTTGGGATTGACGGAAGCGAACGTGCCGTTCGAGTCCTTGCGCGATCCGTACGGGATCGCGTTCTGGCCGAATTTCAAAGGTCGCGACGGGTGCCGCACGCCGATGCCCTGGGACGACAGCGCTTTCGCGGGCTTCAGCCAGAACACGCCGTGGCTGCCGATCGACGAAGCACACAAGACACGAGCGGTGTCCCGACAGGAAACGGATCCCGATTCGGTGCTGCACGGCTTCCGCCGATTCATGCAATGGCGGGCCAGGCAACCCGCGCTGCGCTGGGGCGACATCCGCTTCCTCGACACGCCCGAGCCCGTGCTCGCCTTCGTGCGTACACACGGCAACGAACAGGTTCTGGCCGTATTCAACCTTGGCAAACACGCCACGGAGATCGAGCTGGCCCTGCCCGGGCTCGATGCCGCGCGCCTGCTCGAGAGCCACGGCCTGCTGCAGGGCTCGCTGACCGGCCACCGCCTGCAGCTGCCCGGCCACAGCGTACTTTTCGCCCAGCTTTCAAGCTGATTCGAACATGCCGCGACCGCGCCGAAACGGCGCGGCGCCGTGCCGTGACGCAAGTCATGCGCCTCAAACGGGACCGCCGGCGCGATCTGCGCGATAATGGCGAGTCCGCCCTGTGTTATGTACTGTGCACCCCCACCGTACGTGCCACGCGCCATTGCGACGCAGGCGGCAGTCCCGCGCTTAGGAGTGAATCGAATAAAGCGCCGGCATGACCCGAATTGATCGAGGAACACTGGTTTTGAATACAGCGAACGATACGGCAGCACAGCAGCGTAACCCTGGCGTGAGCGGCATGAGCCTGTATGTCCCCCAGCCCCGCGTCCCCCTCAAGGATTGGTGCGAATGGACCGGCAACTCCTGGGACAAGGTGCAGGCCGTGGTAGGTCGCAGCTTCCGCCGACCGGCTCCCTATGAAGACGCTTACACCATGGCGGCCACCGCCGTGCTGCGCCTGATTCGCCACTACAACATCGACCCGCGCAACATCGGCCAGCTTGCGCTCGGCACCGAGAGCAGCAAGGACAATTCCGCCGGCGCGGTGATCGTGCGCGGCATGGTCGACCGCGAACTGGAGCGCATGGGCCTGCCGCGTCTTTCCCGCCAGATGGAAGTGCCCGAATTCAAGCACGCCTGCCTCGGCGGCGTGTACGCACTGAAGAGCGCGCTGCGCTATGTGGCCTTCGACGCGCACGGCAAGCAGGCCATCGTGGTGTGCAGCGACATCGCCGAATACGAGCGCGGCTCCAGTGGCGAGCAGACCCAGGGCGCCGGCGCGGTCGCGATGCTGGTCGAAGCCAATCCGAAGCTGTTCGAAGTGGATCTGGCCCACTCGGGCAGCGCCTCGGACTACCGCGGCCCCGATTTCCGCAAACCGTTCGCCCGCCATTTCGATCAGGAATACGGCCAGCGCAGCAAGCGCGCGCACGATTTCCCGGTGTTCAGCGGCAAGTACTCCACCTTCGCCTATCTGGATGAAACGGGTCAGGCGGTGGACGCGATGCTGGAGCGACTGGGCGTTTCCGATCTCGACTTCATCAACGGCGCGGACGGCCTGTTCTTTCATCGCCCGTATCACATGATGCCGCTGCAGGCGCTGGCCTTTATCTACGCGCGCGCACTGGCGCGTGCGCCGCAACCCAACGAAGAGTTCCAGGCGCTGTGCGCGCAAGCCGGCGTGTCGCCGGAAGCGGTCGTCGAGGAGTGCCGCAACAAGCCGGACCTGTATGGCGAATTCGTGCGCCTCGGCGGCCATGCCGACGCCGCGCAGGATGCCCATCCACTCACCACCAAGCTGTCCGGCGTGGCGCGCAAGAGTCCCGCGTTCCAGGAGCTGCTCGCCACGCGCGTGAAGTTCGGCACCGACTGGGCGATGGAACTTGGCAATCTCTACACGGCCGCGCTGCCGGCGTGGATCGCCGCTGGTTTCGAGCAAGCGCTGGAGCAAGGCGCTGAGTTGTCGAATGCCAAGTTCTACGCCATCGGCTACGGCAGCGGCGATGCATCCGAAGCGATTCCGCTGAAAGTCGTGCCGCAGTGGCGCGAGGCCGCCGGCAAGATCGGCTTCCGCAAGGCGTTGGCCGCTGCCACCGATCTGGCGCAGCACGAATACGAAGCGCTGCACGACGGCAAGCATCCCGATCTGGACTGCCCGCCGCGCGATCAGTTCATCATCGCCCGCACCGGCACCACGTACGAAGCGGCCTTCCAGGATCTGGGCGTCGACTACTACGACTTCGTGATCTGATGCACCTGCTGGAGGCAGCGCCATGCTGCCTCCAGCGCCATGCTTGCGCCTTCGGCATTTTTAGATGTCTCCCCGGCGAGTACACTCGCCCTGCGTGGACAGCAAATCAGGGGGCTGGCACGACCATGTTCAAGCTGAAAGGCGTACTTTCCCTTCACTCCGGCAATCGCCTGCTGGGCGGCAGCGACCGCATTGCGCTGCTCGCCAAGATCGCCGAAACCGGCTCGATCACCGCCGCCGCCAAGGCGGTAGGCATGAGCTACAAGGGCGCGTGGGATGCCATCGACGCCATGAACAATCTGGCGGACGAACCCCTGGTCATGCGTGTCACCGGCGGCAAAGGTGGCGGCGGTACTCATCTGACTCCGCGAGGGCAACGGCTGGTTGAAGCCTTTGCTGCCCTGGAAGACATCCAACAGCGCTTCCTCAAGCAATTCGAAACGCTGCCCGAGGCGTCGGTCGACGACATCAAACTGATAAGGAGCCTCATGTTCCGAACCAGCGCGCGCAATCAATTCTCCGGCCGCGTGGTGGCCATTCACAAGGGCGCCGTCAACGATACGGTGGAACTCGAACTGCCTGGCGGCGAACGCGTGGTCGCCACCCTTACCAGCGAGAGCACGCAGGACCTGGGGCTTGAAGTCGGCACCGAGGCGATTGCGCTGATCAAGGCTTCGTCAGTGCTCGTGGGCCTGACCGACGAAAACATGCGGCTATCCGCACGCAATCAGTTCGCCGGCATCGTCACCCAGGTGGTCCACGGTGCAGTGAACACGGAAGTGCGCATCCGGCTGGCCGGAGGCAGTGTGATGACGGCCATCGTTACGGCGGAAAGCGCTTCCTCGCTGGGCCTTGAGGAAGGTGTGGCCGTGGTGGCGATCGTCAAGGCGTCGAGTGTCATCCTAGGGACGACCCACTAACCCCCCATCCGAGTGGCTATTTTTCGCGCCAAGTCGTCATATACTTGAAGTTATAACGCCTCGACATGGCGCGAAAAGGTGACGTGATGGCTTGGGGAAGCAGGCGTCGCACGGGGAAGAGTGTCTATGCGCGACGTTGCGCATTCGCAAGGCGGCTGACCGTGGCCATGGTCGGCTGCATCGCCCTGCCCGCCATCGCCGCTCCCTCTTCGGATTCAACCACATCGCAGAGCATTCGCCTGCTCGTCGATGGCAAAGCTCCCGTCGTTCTCGATCGTGCATCGCTATCGGCGTTGCCTCGCGCAAGCGTGACAGCCTCGGCGCATCACGAACCGCCCAGCCAATGGCAAGGCGTGGCACTGGAAGACATCTTGCGCAAGGCGAACGTCCCCAGCGGCGAACAACTGCGCGGCAAGGCGATGACGACGCTAGTGCGCATCACCGCATCCGATCACTACCAGGTTGTTTTCACGCTGGCGGAACTGGACCCGATGCTCGGCAACACACAGGTCATCCTCGCCGATACGCAGGATGGCCATCCGTTGAACAAGGGCGGTCCATTTCGCCTCATCGTGCCGGGCGACAAGCGACCGGCGCGATGGATACGCAGTGTTGCCACCATCGAAGTCGCCCAAAGCGCCGCACCGACGCCTTGAGTGATCGTTTTCCTTACAAGCAAGTAAATGAGCCGCATTCGACTATTTACCGGGGAGAGAACCGCATGCTGAAAAAATGGATGATCGCCGCCGCAACGATGGGCTTGATGATGAGCAGCGTCGTCGCGCATGCCGACGACGATAGCTACGGTCTCAACGACATCTTCACCAATGGTCACGTGGACGGCGACCTGCGCCTTTACAACTTCAACCGCCTCTATGAAAGCAAGACCACGCCGAACGCCAGCGCATTTTCGACGGCTGCATTGATCAACGCGCAAACGGGCACGTTTTTCGGCGGCTTCAGCATCGGCGGATCGTTCGTGACGGCCAATTCGTTCAACACGCATTCGAACGAGATCGCCAAGATCGATACGACATTGGCAGGGCCCCAGAATTCGCTCGGCACATTCAGCCAGGCCTATCTGCAATACAAGAACGGCATGTTCCTGTTCCGCGGCGGCTACCAGTATCTTGCCGACGATCCGTGGATGGGCAACAACGACTCGCGCATCATTCCTTCCTCGTACAACGCCCTGCTCGCGCAGGTCACTCCGCTGACGGGGTGGAATCTGTTTGCGATCCGCGAATACAGTTGGAAGAGCCGCACGTCCAACGGCATGTTTCCGGACAATCTGTATTACCCATCGAAATACGATGGCGATTCGATGTACGGCAACAATGGCTCTTTGCCCCTCGATTCGCGCACCGCGCGGGGTACGTGGGAAGGCGGCACCAGCTACGTCCACGGCGGCATCAGTGCGCAATTGCGTTACTACGATTTTCTCAACTTCGCCCGCACGTTCTATGGCGTAGGCAGCTACGTCTTCAACACGGACACCGGCTTCAATCCGGTGGTTGGCGCCCAATACCTGGCGCAGAACTATGGCTCGGATAACCGCTTCACGGAAACGGACACCAAGTTGTTCGGTGTGGCCGGCAACCGCATCGATAGCCGCGTGATCGGAGGCGACCTCGGCGTACTGATCCCCAACGGCCGCTTCGACATTTTCTACAACGACGCGAAACGCGAAGCCGGCGCCGTAGGTGGAGGCGCGATCATCTCGCCATACACCACCAATTACGGCACTGATCCGCTGTTCACGACATCCATGATTCGCGGCCTTGTCGAAGCAGGCCCGGGGCGCGCGTGGAAAGGCAAGTTCACGTATGACCTGTTCGACAAGAAGCTGGAACTCACCACCGCCTACGCCAAATACTTCACCGATTATCGCGGCCGCAGCCACGACCTGTACTTCGACGTGATCTACCACCTCGACGGTTATCTGAAGGGGCTTACCTTGCGCGATCGCTGGGAGCTCTCCAACGGCGGCATCGACAATCTCAACCCGACCAACAAAACGTTCGTCTACAACCGGCTGATGATCGACTACAAGTTCTGAGCGTTCATGAAAGTTTGCTGAGAGCCTGGCGATGCGGAATGGGTGAAGCGCCTTCCTTCAAGCGAAGGCGCCGCCTATGATCGGAACATCATTCTCAAGGAGCGAATCATGCGCGCCATTTTGACCATCGTCGGCATCGTGCTGCTGGTAGGCGGCCTGTGGGTGGTATTCGGTCATGCCAGCTACACGCAGACCGACACCCTGGTCCAGCTGGGTTCGGCCAAACTCACTGCAACGCACGACAAAGCCATCCCGCAGTGGATGGGCATCAGCGGCATCGTGGTCGGTGCGCTGTTGGCGCTGGGCGGATTGATGTCCAAGCGCTGACCCACCCTTTCGCGCTCGTCATTGACCAGCTTCGCTGTTGTAAAGCGCCTCGGCGCAGGCCGGAATGACGAGTCTATAGCGCCTCGACGACACATCCACCCGCTACAATCTTGCAGATGGATGTCTCGCACCTGATCGATTCGCTCAACGACGCGCAACGCGAAGCCGTCTGCGCCCCACCCGGCCACTACCTGGTCCTTGCCGGCGCCGGCTCCGGCAAGACGCGCGTGCTCACGCACCGCATCGGCTGGCTCAATCAAGTGGAACGCGTTCCGCCGTGGGCCATTCTCGCCGTCACGTTCACCAACAAAGCCGCGGGCGAGATGCGCGCGCGCCTGGACAACCTGATTCCCGGCGGCACACAAGGTCTCACCGTAGGAACATTCCACGGCATTGCACACCGCCTGCTGCGCCGGCATTGGCGCGAAGCGGGCTTGCCGGAAAGTTTCCAGATTCTGGATTCCGACGACCAGCAACGACTGGTGAAGCGCGTGGTCGCCGGCCTCGGCCTCGACGAAGCGCGCTTTCCGCCGCGCCAGGCCGCCTGGCAGATCAACAGTTGGAAAGACGAAGGCAAGCGCGCCGAAAACATCGAGCACGGGCAACATCCCGTCACGCGCACGCTGGTGCAGATCTATCAGGCCTACGAAGACGCCTGCCGCCGTGCCGGCCTGGTGGATTTCGCCGAATTGCTGCTGCGCGCGCACGAGCTGTGGCTGAAGCAGCCCGCGATCCTGGAGCATTACCAGCAACGCTGGCGCTACCTGCTGATCGACGAATTCCAGGACACCAACGCGCTGCAATACGCTTGGATCCGTGTGCTCGCCGGTCAAACCGGCCAGGTCTTCGTGGTCGGCGACGACGATCAGGCGATCTACGGCTGGCGCGGCGCCAAGGTCGAGAACGTGCAGCAGTTCCTGCGCGATTTCCCGGGCGCGCGCACGATCAAGCTGGAACAGAACTACCGCTCCACCTCGAACATTCTCAAGGCCGCCAACAGCGTGATCGAACGCAATGGCGGCCGCCTCGGCAAGCAGCTGTGGACCGCCGGCGAAGAAGGCGAGCGCATCGCCGTGTACGCGGCGTACAACGAACAGGACGAAGCGCGCTTCGTCATCGAACGTATCCGCGAATACATCGCCGAGCACGGCGATGCGAAGGATTGCGCGATCCTGTACCGCTCGAACGCCCAGTCGCGCAACTTCGAAGAGCAGCTGATCCAACACGATGTTCCCTATCGCGTCTACGGTGGCCAGCGCTTCTTCGAACGCGCGGAAATCAAGGACGCTCTCTCATATCTGCGACTTACCGCGAATCGTCACGACGACGCTGCATTCGAGCGCGCGGTGAATACACCGCCGCGTGGCATCGGCGATCGTACGCTCGATGCCCTGCGCCGGCGTGCGCGCACCGAAAGTACGTCGATGTGGGAGGCCGCGCTGAATGAATTGAGCGGCAGCAGTGAGCTGGCAGGACGTGCGAAGAATGCGGTGAAAGGCTTCCTCGTCATGATCGATGAGATGGCCCGCGCCTTTGCTCCCTCTCCCCTT
>NZ_QRBF01000009.1:118944-142862 GCF_003363265.1 Dyella psychrodurans
GACACCGGGCTCGCTCTCGCCGAGCAGATCGACCACGCCATCACGCAATCGGGCCTGCGCGATTTCTACGAGAAGGACAGCCGCGGCAACGCCGAATCGCGCGTGGAGAACCTCGACGAACTGGTCAACGTCGCCAGCCGTTTCGAATTGACGCCGGACGACATCGAAGCGGGTTTAAGCGAATTGCCCGCCTTTCTTTCGCATGCCGCGCTGGAAGCCGGCGAAGGCCAGGGCGAATCCTGGGACGATTGCGTGCAGCTGATGACACTGCACTCGGCGAAGGGACTGGAATTCCCGCTGGTATTTCTGGTCGGGCTCGAAGAAGGCCTGTTCCCAAGCCAACGCTCCGTCGAAGACGAAGGGCGGCTGGAAGAAGAACGTCGCCTGGCTTATGTCGGCATCACGCGCGCACGGCAACGCCTGATCATCACCCACGCCGAATCGCGACGCATGCATGGTGCCGAAATGCTGGCGCGGCCCTCGCGCTTCCTCGGCGAAGTACCGCCGTCGCTGATCGACGAGGTAAGGCCGCGCGTTCAAGTCAGCCGCCCGCTCTACGCGGGGCGCTTCGCCGAGCCGCCGCCGTCGCTCAAGGATGATTTGCCGGTGAAACTGGGGCAACGTGTCAGTCATCCGAGCTTCGGCGAAGGCGTGGTCGTCAGTGCCGAAGGCAGCGGCGCGCATACGCGTCTGCAGGTGAATTTCGAAAGCGCGGGCAGCAAATGGCTGGTCGCCGCCTACGCCAACCTCACACCGCTCTGAGGAGAGCGCGCCGATGAGCGAACAACGCATTCGCGAGGACCGACGCGAGCTTGGCTACTTCCAACAGCAGATGGAACAGTTATATGCACGATTACCATGGAGCCATCGACTGATCGTCGGTTTGTCCATGGCGGCGCAGGCATTGGTTGCCGGCAGCATGGGTTACGGACTGGGCTTGCTGCTGCATACCCAACAGGCATTCTGGGGCGCGCTGACCGCGATAGCGGTGACACAGCAGACTTACATCGACACACGCAAATTGTCGCGGGACCAGGTGATCGGCGCGGCGATCGGCGCAGCGGTCGCGCTGATCGGCGCATCCCTGGCGCAAGACAATTACGTGGTTTATGCCATCACGATGGCAGTGGCGATCGTGCTGTGCTGGAGCTTCAACATCGGCAGCGCAGGCAAGCTCAGCGCAACCACCGTGACGATCGTGATGCTGGTGCCGCATGAAGGTGCGTTCTGGACCGTTGCGCTCACCCGGCTTGGCGAAGTGACCATCGGCATCGCCAGCGCACTGGTGGTGACGCGCATCGCGCATTGGCTGGAAGCGCGGTTGATCGGCGATCCGCACGCAGATACTTGAACCGATCTCCCAGTTAAACGCAGGGTTACGCTCCGCACGCGGAAGAAAGTCTGATGCACCGAGGGCTGCTGCTCCCCCTGCGAAGCACGGAGATGCCGGGAAGGGGGTGGCACGCACTGGCGTCGGCGCAAGATTGTGCAACCTCTCTCCAACCCTCCCCTGCAAGCGGGGACGGAGCCCAAAGGGCCGCCTATCCCTTTGCGCAGCAGGCGCTTAGCTTTGGCATCAAGCCGACCAAGTTCCTTCGCCCCGGAAAAATTTACGCGTTCTATACGCCGGACGCCGATTTCGCTACCCGCTTCTTATGCCCCGATCCTCACAATTCGCAGCTGTGAGGCATCGAGTGCACCCATGGACGTCATCTATCTACTTTTCGGTTTCGTGCTGGCTGCGGCCACGCTGGGCTTTCTGTTGCTTTGCGACCGCCTAGGGCCACGCAGCTGACTGCGCGCGGCGCGGCCGCGACTATCTAACGGAGCGAATCCCATGAACTTCTTCTACGGACTGGCCGCCGCCATTGCGGTGGCTTTGACAGTCTATTTGTGCGTGGCGCTGTTGAAACCGGAGTGGTTCGAATGACTGCCAACGATTTCATCCAGATCGGTGTTTATCTGGTTGTCCTTCTGCTGCTCATCAAACCGATGGGCCGCTATATGGCGCATGTGTACGCCGACCAGCCCAACCGCATCACGCGCCTTGGCGGCGGCGTCGAGCGGTTCGTTTACCGCATCTGCGGCGTCAACGCCGAAGAGGACATGAGCTGGAAGCATTACGCCATTGCCATGCTGCTCTTCAACGTGATGGGCATGCTGGCGGTATACGCTTTCCAGCGTACGCAGCAGTGGCTGCCGCTGAATCCGCAGCATTTTCCGGCGCTGTCGCCGGACCTGTCGATCAACACGGCGATCAGCTTCATCACCAACACCAACTGGCAGGCCTATTCGGGCGAGTCGGCGATGAGCTATCTCACCCAGATGGCCGCGCTGGCGGTGCAGAACTTCATGTCTGCAGCAACGGGTATTGCCGTGGCGATCGCCGTGGTGCGCGGTTTTGCGCGCAAGACGGTGAAGGGCATCGGCAACTTCTGGGTGGACCTGACGCGCACCACGCTGTACGTGCTGATGCCGGTGTCGTTCCTGCTGGCGATGCTGCTGGTATCGCAGGGCGTGATCCAGAACTTCAAGGCCTATGTGGACGTACCCGTGGCACAGACCAGCACGTACGCCAACCCGGTGACCGATGCGGCCGGCAACCCCGTCAAGGATGCCTCCGGCAATGCTGTCACCAAGCCTGCGCAGCTCACCACGCAGACCCTTCCGATGGGCCCCGCTGCATCGCAGATTGCGATCAAGATGCTGGGCACCAACGGTGGCGGTTTCTTCGGTGCCAACTCCGCGCATCCGTACGAAAACCCGACGCCATTCTCCAACTTCCTTGAGATGCTGGCGATCTTCCTGATCCCAGGCGGCCTGTGCATCACCTTTGGCGAGATGGTGGGCGATCGCCGCCAAGGGTGGGCGATTCTCGCCACGATGCTGGTGATCTTCATCCCGCTCGCGATCGGCGTGACTGCGGCGGAGCAGTCCGGCAATCCGATTCTGCACAGCCTTTCGATCGACCAGCACGCCTCGGCGCTGCAGTCGGGCGGCAACATGGAAGGCAAGGAAACGCGCTTCGGCATCGCTGCCAGCAGCCTGTTCACCGCCATCACCACGGCCGCATCGTGCGGTGCGGTGAACAACATGCACGACTCCCTGACTCCGCTCGGCGGCCTGGTGCCGATGTGGCTGATGCAGCTGGGCGAAGTGATCTTCGGCGGCGTGGGTTCGGGTCTCTACGGTATGCTCGCCTTCGCGGTCGTCGCGGTGTTCATTGCCGGCCTGATGGTAGGCCGCACGCCGGAATACATCGGCAAGAAGATCGAGGCGTACGAGATGAAGATGGCGAGCCTCGCCGTGCTGATTCCCTGCGCGCTGGTAGTGATCTGCACCGCTATCGCCGTGATGACGCCAACCGCGACCGCCACCGTGGGTAACCCGGGTGCGCACGGCTTCAGTGAAATGCTTTACACGGTGACGTCTGCCACCAATAACAACGGCAGTGCATTCGGCGGTCTCTCCGCGAACATTCCCTTCTGGAACGTGATGCTGAGCGTGTGCATGTTCTGGGCACGCTACATGCTCGCCATCGCCATGCTGGCGATGGCCGGCTCACTGGCCGCCAAGAAACATGTGCCCGAATCGGCCGGCACGCTGCCCACGCACACGCCGCTGTTCGTCACGCTGCTGGCCAGTGTGGTGATCATCGTCGGCGCACTCACCTTTTTGCCCGCGCTCGCGCTCGGTCCCATCGCCGAATACCTGATGTCGGCGCACTGACCCATACGGGCTGATTGAATAGGAATTCTGATTCCATGACTTCGCATACACACGCCGTTAGCAGCTTCGACCGCGCGCTGATCGGGAAGGCCGTTGCGGATGCGTTCCGCAAACTTTCGCCACGGCTGCAGTTCCGCAATCCGGTGATGTTCGTGGTATTCGTCTGCAGCGTTCTCACCACGCTGCTGTGGGTACAGGCACTCGCCGGCCACGGCGAGGCGCCAACGGGCTTCATCTTCTGGGTCAGCATCTGGTTGTGGTTCACACTGCTGTTCGCCAACTTCGCCGAAGCCTTGGCGGAAGGTCGCGGCAAGGCGCAGGCCGCCGCACTGCGCAGCTCGCGCAAGGATGTGATTGCCAAGAAGCTGGCCGAGCCCAAGCGCGATGCCGCCATCGTGTTCACGCCGTCGAGTGAGTTGCGCACCGGCCACTACGTGCTGGTGGAAGCGAACGAGCAGGTTCCGGGCGACGGCGAAGTGCTGGTCGGCGCGGCCAGCGTCGACGAGAGCGCGATCACCGGTGAATCGGCACCGGTCATTCGCGAAGCCGGTGGCGATCGCAGCGCGGTAACCGGCGGCACGCGCGTGCTGTCGGACTGGTTGGTGGTGAAGATCACCAAGAACCCCGGCGAAAGCTTCCTCGATCGCATGATCGCGATGGTGGAAGGCGCAGCGCGCCGCAAGACGCCGAACGAGATCGCGCTGACGATCCTGCTGGCCAAGTTCACGCTGATCTTCCTGCTGGCGTGCGCCACGCTGCTGCCCTACTCCATCTACAGCGTGCAGGTCGCCGGCAAGGGCAATCCGATCACGCTGACCGTACTGATTGCACTGCTTGTTTGTCTGATTCCGACCACCATCGGTGCACTGCTCTCCGCCATCGGCATCGCCGGCATGGATCGCATGATTCGCGCCAACGTGATCGCCACGTCCGGCCGTGCCGTGGAAGCGGCGGGCGACGTGGACGTGCTGCTGCTGGACAAGACTGGCACCATCACGCTGGGCAATCGCCAGGCCGTCGCCTTCCACCCCGCTCCGGGCATCGAAGAGCGCACGCTCGCCGATACCGCGCAGCTTGCGTCGCTGGCCGATGAAACACCCGAAGGCCGCAGCGTGGTCGTGCTGGCCAAGGAGAAGTTCGGCCTGCGCGAGCGCGAGCTGGAATCGCTGCACGCCGAGTTCGTTCCGTTCACCGCGCAGACGCGCATGAGCGGCGTGAGCATGGGCGAGCGCCAGATCCGCAAGGGCGCACTGGATGCCGTGGAACGCTATCTCGACGGCCTCGGCAGCCACCTGCCGCCCGCCGTCAAGCGCATGGCCGAAGACATTGCGCGCCGCGGTGCGACGCCGCTGATCGTGACCGAAGGCGACCGCGCACTGGGCGTGATCGAGCTGAAGGACATCGTCAAGGGCGGCATCAAGGAACGCTTCGCCGAACTGCGTCGCATGGGCATCAAGACGGTAATGGTGACCGGCGACAACCCGCTCACCGCCGCCGCCATCGCCGCCGAAGCCGGCGTGGACGATTTCCTCGCCGAAGCGACGCCCGAAGCCAAGCTCAAGCTGATTCGCACCATGCAGTCGCAGAGCCGCCTGGTCGCCATGTGCGGCGACGGCACCAACGATGCGCCCGCCCTCGCGCAGGCCGACGTGGCCGTGGCCATGAACACCGGTACGCAAGCGGCGAAAGAAGCCGGCAACATGGTGGATCTGGATTCCAACCCCACCAAGCTGATCGAAGTGGTGGAAATCGGCAAGCAGATGCTGATCACCCGCGGCTCGCTGACCACGTTCTCCATCGCCAACGACGTGGCCAAGTATTTCGCGATCATTCCGGCGGCGTTCGCGACCACTTATCCGGCACTCAACACGCTGAATGTGATGAAGCTGGCCACGCCGCAGAGCGCCATTCTGTCGGCGGTGATCTTCAACGCGCTGATCATCATTTTCCTGATTCCGCTGGCGCTGAAAGGCGTGAAGTACCGTGCGCTTGGCGCCGGTGCGCTGCTGCGGCGCAATCTGCTGGTTTATGGCCTGGGCGGCATCGTCGTGCCGTTCTTAGGTATCAAGCTGATCGATATGCTGCTGGTCTTGTTTGGACTCGCCTGAGGAGGCGCTGTTATGCAAACCCTGAAATTGTCTGTGTCGCTCCCCGATGCAACTCACCCCCAAATGGAATTACGAGTCTCGTCTAATGATTCCGACTGCGATGTGGTGATAGAACTGCCGGTGCGCGGCCAGTCCAGGGGCGGTGCCGTCCCGGCACCGAACAAGCCGCTGTCGGCGGAAGACGAATACGTGCTCGGCGGCTACGCCGGCATCTGAACCAACGATTCGGTGTCGCTTGACTGGGCGATACCGGCCCAGTTACGACCCCGTTTGAGAGGAAGGTATGTACTTCAAGAAGGCTCTTGTCGCATCGATCCTGCTGGCTGTTGCCCCTGTGTCACAGGTGATGGCGCAATCGACCCTATCCACCAATGTCAGCAATATGCCGGCAAGCACCAGCCTGCCGGCATCGCCCGTCGCGTCGATAAGCACCGATTGCAGTCATGGTTTCCTGTCGCGCTTTGCAGCGGCGTATCGTGAAGATGCCCAGCCGGCCGATCCGAATGCGCAGGCACCGAAGCGCCGCGCGATGGATGCACCGTTCGACTCGCCGCCCTTCCCCAACGCCGAGTGGCAGCTGGGCGGCGTGCCCACACCGATCGGCGTGCCGGATACCGATAACACCTATCCGTTGGAAAAGGCACTGAGCTGCACCAAGGTCGGCCAGTGGATGCAGCGCAACCGTATCGAAGTGTATGGCTGGGTGACACCGGCCGCGAACTTCAGCACGTCGAACTTCACGAACTATCCGCTCTCCTACAACACGCGTCCGAATCGCGTGGAGCTGGATCAGGTCGTGACAACGATTACCCGCGTCGAAGATACGGTTCAGACCGATCACATCGACTGGGGCTTCGACATTTCCAACCTGTACGGTTACGACTATCACTACACCGTCACGAAAGGTGTTTTCAGCAATCAGCTGCTGAACAATCCTGCGCCGAATCAGCCGCTCAACGGCAAGATCTACGGTGACGACCCGATGCTGTTCTACTACGACCTGTATATCCCCTGGGTCGCGGAGGGCATGGTGGTCCGCGTCGGCCGCTGGTTGTCGCTGCCGGATATCGAGGCGCAGTTCTCGCCGCAGAACTTCCTGATGACGCACTCGATCCTGTACACGGTCGACCCGTATACGCAGACCGGCATCTTGACTACCACGCGGCTCAGCCAGCAGTGGACGTTCCAGCTCGGCATCGATGCCAGCAACGACGTCGCGCCCTGGAACAGTTCCGCACGTCCCTCGCTGCAGACCTGCGTGCGCTGGGTATCGGCCAGCAACAACGACATGCTCTACCCCTGCATCAACAACTGGAACAAGTCGGATATCAACTACAACAACGTGCAGATGTACGTCATGACCTGGGGTCATAAATTCAGCCAGAAAATCAACATGCTGACCGAGGCGTACCGCATGTACGGCCGCAACATTCCGGGCCTGGGACCAGGTTGGACGCGCGAAACCCAGTCGACCCTGCCCGGCACGGGCGGCGAGTTCGGCGCCGTGAACTACCTGAACTTCGAGTTGGATCCCAGCAACATGATGTCGTTCCGCAACGAGTTCTATAACGACGAAAAGGGCAACCGCACCGGCTTCGCCACACGCTACAGCAGCCACACGCTGGGCCTGACGCACTACGTGACACAGGATCTGGAGATCCAGCCAGAACTGCGTTACGAGCGTTCGTATGACTTGAACGCTTATAACGGCGGCAAGAAGGATCACCAGCTCACCGCCCTGCTCGACGCGATCATTCACTACTGAGGTAACCGCCATGAGCCGGTTGATTCGCAATGCTGTAACGATGTTGCTGGTGATGACGATCATCACCGGCATCGCCTACCCGCTGGTGGCCACCGGCGTGGCACAAATGCTGTTTCCGCATCAGGCCAACGGCAGCCTGATCGTGAAGGATGGCAAGCCGATCGGTTCGGAGCTGATCGGCCAGTACTTCGACGACCCCAGGTATTTCTGGGGTCGTCCGTCCGCCACCACGCCACAGCCGAATAACGGTACGGCCTCGAACGGTTCCAATCTCGGACCGACCAACACGGCGCTGCGCGATGCGGTACAGCAGCGCATCGACGCGTTGCGCAAGGCCGATCCGGGCAATGCCACACCGGTCCCTGCGGACCTGGTGACGGCGTCGGGCAGCGGCCTCGATCCGGACATCAGTCCTGCGGCCGCGCAGTATCAGGTGGCGCGCGTGGCACATGCGCGTCATCTCAGCGCCGAGCAAGTGCTGGCGCTGGTGACGCAATTTACACAGGGACGTCAGCTGGGCCTGCTCGGCGAGCCGCGCGTGAACGTGCTGCAGTTGAATCTGGCGCTGGATGGATTGCAGAGCAAATAAGGCGCTGCGCTCTCTCCTCCCTCCCCTGCTTGCAGGGGAGGGCCGGGGTGGGGTTGCACGAGCTTGCGACAACCTTGATGGCTTCACCCCTCCCCAGCCCTCCCCTACTACACGTAGGAGAGGGAGTTAACGCGGCAAGAGTGTAAGCACACGCCTTATGATGCCCTCATGACCGACACCTCCCGTGACGCACGCGCCGACGCCCTGCTCGATGTCGTGCAGGAAGAACGCAACCGCCGCCTGAAGATTTTTCTCGGCGCCGCACCCGGCGTAGGCAAGACCTACTCCATGCTGTCGGCTGCGCGCGAGCTCAAGCGCCAAGGCGTGGATGTGGTGGTGGGCCTGGTGGAAACCCACGGCCGCGCCGAAACGGCCGCGCTGCTGGAAGGCCTCGAAGTACTTCCGCGCCGCACACTGACCTATCAAGGTCGCGAATTCACCGAATTCGATGTGGACGCAGCACTGGCACGACGCCCGGATATCCTCCTGGTCGACGAACTCGCGCATCGCAACGTGCCCGGCAGCCGTCACGAACGGCGCTGGCAGGATATCGCCGAAGTCCTCGACGCCGGCATCGAGGTGTACAGCGCGCTCAACGTGCAGCATCTGGAAAGCCTCAACGACCAGGTGCGACGCATCACCGGCATCACGGTGCGCGAAACCGTGCCGGATAACTTCCTCGATCGCGCACGCGATATCGTGCTGGTGGATCTTCCGCCGCGCGAACTGATCGAACGCCTGCGGCAAGGCAAAGTCTACGTGCCTGAAACCGCTGCGGCCGCGCTCGATGCCTTCTTCTCCCCGACCAATCTCGCTGCATTGCGCGAGCTGGCGGTGGACACCGTCGCAGGCCACGTCGACAGCGATCTGCGCGAACACATGCTGGCGCGCGGCGGCAAGATGCCGGTGCGCCGCCAGGTGATGGCCGCCATCGACGGTCATGCGCAAAGCGAATACCTGGTGCGCGTCGCGCGTCGCATCGCCGAACGCCGCAGCGCACCGTGGAGCGTGGTATTCGTCGACACGGGGGCCAGGCTGGACAACGCGCGTCGCGAACGCATCGATGCAGCGATGCGCCTGGCACGCCGACTGGGCGGTGAAGCCACGGTGTTGCGCGGCCATGCGATTGCCGACGAATTGCTGGTGCATGCCGACCGCGAAGGCGTCGGCCAGATCATTCTGGGACGCACGCGCGAACGCTTCTTCGCGCGCATGCTCGGACGTTCGCTGACACAGCAACTGCTGCGGCGCGGAGCGCATCTGGAACTGACCATCATTGCCACGCCCACCGAGCGGGTGCGTGCACGCAAGCGGTTGCGGCTGATGCCGGCGACGTACGGGCGGCGCGACGAATACGTCTTCGCGACCATCGTCACCGTCATCGCCATCGGCCTGGCGTTCATTGCCGACCGCTATCTTTCCGTTGCCAATCTCGCGTTGATCTTCCTCACCGGCGTGATGATCGTGGCGGTGCGCACGCGCATGGCGGTAGCGGTCTACACCGCGGCCCTGTGCTTTCTGGGCTATAACTTCTTCTTCGCACCGCCACGCTACACCCTGGCCATCGCCAACTTCGACGACGTACTGGCGGTGACGTTGTTCTTTGTGGTCGCGCTGATATGCAGCCGCCTGGCCACGCGCCTTGCCAGCCAGGTGGAATCGCTGCGCGCCGCGCACGAGTATTCGCATGCGCTTCTGACGTTGGGACAACGACTGTCCACAAGCCCCGATGCGGAAGGGATTCACCAAGTGGGCGCTTTCGCGTTGGCACACGTCCTGCGCTGCGACGCGGCCATCCTGGCGCGCGACGTGGAGCATCGCCTGCAGATCGCCGCCAACAGTTCCCGCACACTGACGTTGACGACGCAGGACTTCGCTGCAGCGGAATGGTGCGAACAACACGCCGAACCCGCCGGTCGCTACACCGACACCCTCAACGCCGCGCGCTGCTGGATGCTGCCGCTGGGCACCGAGGAGCACCGTCTTGGAGTGGCGGCGCTTCACTTTGACAATGGCGGCTCGCCGGATATCGATCGGCGCAGCCTGGCGTTGGCGATGGTGCAGGACATCGGCCAGGCCTTGGAACGCGCGCGACTTGCATCCGAACTGGAAGGCGCGCGCGTACAAGGCGAAACCGAGCGCCTGCGCAACGCGCTGCTGTCCTCGGTGTCGCATGATCTGCGTTCGCCGCTGGCTTCGATGATCGGCTCGGCCGGCACGCTGTCCGACTACTGGGAACAACTGCCGGTGGACGAGCGCAAGGAACTGCTCAGCGCGATCCTCGGCGAAGGCCAGCGCCTGGATCGCTACATCCAGAACCTGCTCGACATGACCCGCCTGGGCCACGGCACGCTCAAGCTCAACCGCGATTGGACCGATGCGGCCGAAATCGTGGCATCTGCCGTGACACGATTGCGCAAGTTGTTTCCCGAATTGCGGGTGGACACGATCCTGCCTCAAGAAACCATACTGCTGTTCGTGCATCCGGCGCTGATCGAACAGGCGCTGTTCAACATCCTTGAAAACGCCGCACGCTTCTCGCCGCCGGGCGAAGCGGTGCGCGTGATGGTGCGCATCGCCGGCGACCGGTTGTTCATCGACGTGATCGACCGTGGTCCGGGCATTCCCGAAGAGGAACGCGCGCGCATCTTCGACATGTTCTATTCGGTGGCCCGCGGCGACCGCGCGCCGCAGGGCACCGGCCTGGGCCTGGCGATCTGCCGCGGCATGATCGGTGCCCACGGCGGCAGCGTCGAAGCCTTGCCCGGCGAAGGTGTTGGCACCACCATTCGTATTAGTCTTCCGCTGCCCAACCCACCCGCCCCGCCATGAGCGCCACCACTCCCTGCGTACTGGTCGTCGACGACGAGACGCAGATCCGCAAGTTTCTCGATATCGGCCTGCGCGCCGAAGGCTACGAAGTGCTGCTTGCGGCCAATGCGGCCGAAGGACTCGCGCTCGCGGCCACACGCGATCCCGACCTGGTGATCCTGGATATCGGCCTACCCGACCGTGAAGGTCACGAGGTGCTGGCGGAACTTCGCCAATGGTCGCAAGTACCCGTGCTGATGCTGTCCGTGCGCGACACCGAAAAAGAAAAGGTGAAAGCGCTCGACGCAGGCGCGAACGACTACATGACCAAGCCGTTCGGCATCCAGGAACTGATGGCACGCCTGCGTGCACTGATGCGTAATCGCGTGGTCGGCACCGAAGCGCCGCCTCGTTACGACGACGGCCACCTGCAGATCGACCTGGGCCTGCGCGAGGTGTTTCTCGATGGCGTGCAGCTGGCGCTTACGCGCAAGGAGTACGCCGTGCTCGCGATGCTGGTGCGCCATGCCGGGCGCGTCGTCAGCCAGCAACAGTTGCTGCGCGAAATCTGGGGCGGCACGCATGTGCAGGACACGCATTATCTGCGCATCGTACTCGGGAAGTTGCGGCAGAAGTTGAGGGATGACCCCGCAGCGCCGCGATGGCTGAAGACTGAGCCGGGTGTGGGTTATCGGTTTTTGCCGGGCGGCTGATACATCGCTTGTGACAGGCTCGCTAAATCAATCACAGCCAAGCAGGTTGGACTGCATTGCAGCAGGCAACCTCCACAGTTGCTGAACTCAAAAGCCGTACCCAACGTGGAGAAAAATCGGATCTGCATGTGGGCGCTTCCCTGCTAGGTTGCACCTACCAGGGGACATGATCACTCAGCAGAGGACGCGCCATGCTTGGCATTTCTAGCAATCTCCTTCGCAAAACCATCCTGGCAAGCCTCATCGCATCAGGCTTGACCACCGCTGCCGCTGCGCGTGACGCTGCGCCGGTCTCAGGTTTGGGCCAATCGTGGCCCAACGCACCGGACGTCAGCACCAGTGTGCACTACCACGTGTATCGCTTTGAACGTGATGGCATTGAGTACATTCAAGTCAATGATCTTCGGGGCAACGTGCGTGCCGCCGTGGCGATCACACAGGGCGTGACGTTCGCACTACCGATCGGAGTCGATGCGCAAAACGTTGCGATCATCCAAAACACTTCGCCAACCGATTTCACCCAGGTGCTCTATCACGACGACAGCCTGACGGTGACGGCTGAGCCGCAAAGCGATGGCAGCGTCAGCGTCGTGGCGATTTCTGGTTGTGATGATCCTGCACACTGCATTCTGAATGGGATCGTTGCTCAGTGATGCTGCTTCCATTACTCCGCCATCTTCAATTTACCCACAGACGAACGGGCGTCGTCTTGGCGCGTCGGCGTGAGTTCCCTAACACGGCATCGCTTAGCAGTGCGGTGTAACGCCATCCTGCCGAGGTGGCGCGAAGGCGTGCCTTGCCCTGGAACAGACGGGCCACTTGCTGTAGTTCGTCGAAGGTCTTCGCCGTGGCGCCCAGCTTGGGCGCCACGCGCTCGCGCTCTTGCGTTTGCAGTATGGCGGTCGCAACGTGCCTGTCGTCGAGCCGGCCATCCACCCTTACGGCCACCCAGTGGATGCCATCGCGTCGCCCGGTGCGCAGCGCCAAGCGGATGCTGGTGCAAGCGGGCGATGCGCTGATGCCGACGATGGCCTCGCAGGCCATGCGGTAGAGCGCAACCTGCAAGGCTTGGGACAAGAAGCGTAGATGGCGCCCCGGTGTGTCGCACGTGTAGCTCATGCCGGCTTCACGCAGCACCTGGCCAATGGTTTCATCCAGCGCCGAGGCTAGCCCTCGATCCCGCCACGCGCTGGGATGAAGCGTTTCCGCCAGCCGGGAGACGCTTTGCTGCAAGGCCCAGGCCTGGTTGCCATACGCGTCCCGCTCTTCGTTGGGCACGAAGCGTTGCAGCACATCGGCATAGTCCAGGCTGATGATCTTTACGACACATTCCAACGCCTGCGCGCTTTGCCTCAGGCGCTGTTCGCCGAACAGGAGATTCTTCTGGGCAATCTGCTGCGCTTCCCGGGTGTCGTCCTGAAGTTGTTCGAGCAGCCGCATTTGCATGGACAGGCGTGCACCGAAGACATACAGGCAGGTAATGGTGAAGGCAAGCACCGCTTGAATCTGCTGCGTGCCGGGGTCCGGTTTCCATTCCACCAGCAGGCTTATGCTGATAAGGCAAAGGGTTCCGCCCAGCACCGAGGCACGCCATCCGTGCTTGAGTGCCAGCCCCAGCGCAGGAAAAAAGAGCACCAGCATCACGACGGGCTTGATGGTGTCGGCGACCACACGATACGACGCCGTCAGCACCGCGAACATCAGCACAGCGATGGAAGCATCTCGCGCCAAGGAGTTGGCTGCCATGGTGCGCCATGACGGACGTTGCCATGGCGCCTCCCGATCGCGGAGGCGAACCATGACAGCCCACGGCGTTACCGATAGCAAGGCCAAGTAGTAGTCAATAAAAAACGAAAAGGCGGTGCCCGGTGCGACGGGATAAGCGCCGGTTGGCGTTTGGACGGTCAACACGGCCACGTAACGTGTCGACGCCCACAACACGGAAAGCACAAGCACACAGCACAGTAGCTTCTTGACATCGACCAGGTGCGGCCATGGAAAAATCGCTGCGCGCTTGCGGAACCACCACACCACAGGCATGGCCAACCCGATAGGAGGTATCGACGAAAGCACAGCCGCCGTCACTCCCCAATCGCCCGCGTACCCGAGAAAGCGATAAGCGAGTGGCACCACTTCACCCAGTGCCAGCGCAGGCCAGTAGCGATAAGGCACCAACAAAAGACACCCCATGCGAAGCCCGGCGACAAACGGCCAAGGGGCACTTGATAACGTCTGCGCGATGGACAGATAGACCAGCGCATACCCCAGCGCTACGGCCAGATGGATCAACCAGCGATGAGTCTGTATCGCCCTACTGATACGGGTACTGCGCATGCATTCCCTCTCCCTCTGGCCAGCTCATGCTCCCCGTTTCCCCCGAGGCATGACGCGCTGGCTTGTCCATGTATGGGCTTATCTCATGAGGCCCCAGCATGGCTGCGGCAATTCCTTAGACATAAGACGAACATGACTCGCCGCTCTATCAGTGAAGTCTGACGGTGCTTGCGGGTCATTGACTGATTCCGCTTTCGAAAGGCGGCAATCAAATATGTCCGCTTACGCGCATCCACTGAAGACGATGTACAGCAATGATGTGAGGTAGTGACATGAAACCGCATCTGAAAGGCCACAAAGGCGATCATGTCTTCACTGTGGGCAGCGTCTGGCATGGCGGCAGGGCGTTCACTCGGCAGTAGTTTCAACCTGTGGCAGGATTCTCACCATTGTGTATTTTCCATGCACCGAACGACATGGAGCATTTAGTTCTCACTATGAAAACCTGTTCTCTACGCGCGATGAAGTTGCTCTTTGCGGTAATCCTGATGGGTTCGGCGCATGACGCCCTTGCCACCAGCTTCGATTGCAGCAAGGCCGCGAGCGGCACGGAAAAGCTGATCTGTAGCGACGCCGAAACGTCTGCGCTGGACGACAAGCTGCAACAGGCCTACAAGACGGCGCTGCTGGCGACGAATGCGTATGGCAAAAAGGAGCTGGCCAAAGAACAGCGCAACTGGATCAAATACACCCGTGGTGTCTGCCAGGACGCGGCATGCCTGCGACAGGTCTATACCGACCGCATCGCTGTGTTGGCGCGCAATGAGAAAGACATTGAGAACGACGAGTCCTACTGCATAAAGCCCAGCGGCTATCAAGACGGCATCCATGATTGTGGTGTCTATGTGGAAGCTTACCGAGACCCCAATGATCGGATCGACTCGTTCAATCAATCTCTGGCGCAGCAGAAGCAAAGCGGCCGCATCATCAGCTGCAGCCGGCTGATCAACCAGCCCGTGGGCAATGCAAACAGCAATGAAAGTTTTGGCGGCTACTGTGTGTTGCGAGATGGTATGCAACGCAAGGACGTGGAAATTTGCAATGCCGACATGACGGCAAAATTCCAGATGCAGCCCGTCAGCCCGCAGGACCGCACTGACAAACATCTGATCGATTTCACCTACACGAACTGCTACGGCGGGTACTGAAGCCCCTCCCAGGAGCCAGAAGGAATCTGCCATGTCCGATAGCGCCACCATCACCCGCGAACAAGTGCGTACGGTTTATATTGCCACTGAGCTAGGAGGCAAAACGGGTAATTCCAATCACTTTTCCTATGCCGGGCTCGGCAGCAGCTCTTATTCGTTCGGCCAGCTGCAACTCGCGGATCGGATCATGACAGCGATCCGAAAGCACCCAAGACGTCTATCGCATGACAAACTCTGAATTAACTATTCAGTCTCGTCGCTGCAAGACTTCAAATGTAATGGCGGTTCACGGAAAGGGAGTAGCAGGCATGCGCAAGCGCGTGAGGTTGTTTGTCGGGTTGCTGGTTCTACTCGCGTGGGTCCCATTGACTGGTTTCGCCTGCGGCGCCGGCCCCTTACAGCTCTCTGCCAATGGGAGCGACCATAACAACGCCCCAATCGGCGATTCGCAAGACGTGGCGCGTGCTGGACTGGCTGCGCCCGCCGCGAGTAGTCCAGATGTGCCTAAAGCACTGCTGAGCCTTGTCCAAAAGGGCAAACCTTATGCCACGATTCGCAAACAGCTGTTAACAAACGGCTGGCAGCCCGTGGCGACGGCTATGTGCATGGCGAATGTGGTGGGCGGCAATTACAAGGATCTGTGTGGCAAGCACCCGGACTTGGGCAATTGCCAGCTTTGCCAGCAAATGCCTGAATTGAACGTCTGTAGCGGCGATGGCTATTGCAACATGCAGTTCCGCCATGCCGACACGCCGGAAATCATCCGGATCACCACCTACGGCGACACCAATGGTTGGAATGGTGCAAACGCCGCCAGCTTAATCGTAACCGATTGGGATTTCACCAAAACGCCGGACAAGTGAGTCTCAATCGCGCCGCATGAAAAGTAGAATTCCATGAACAATCCCAGATAGACCAAGTCGCGCGCTGACCAAGTGGGAGACTGCCCTTCGAGTCAATTGCGGCAATGCTTGCCCATGCCATTGCCAGGCCATTGACTTGAGGTAATGACATGAAACCGCACCTGAAAGGCGATCATTTCTTCTCTGCGGGCATCATCTGACAAAGCGGTAGGCCGCTCACTCGGCAATAGTGTCAGCCTGTGGCGGGATTCTCACCATCGTGTATTTTCCATGCACCCAACGACATGCAGAATTTAGTGCTCACTATGAAAACCTGTTCTCTGCGTACGATGACGTTGCTCTTTGCGCTAATCCTGATGGGTTCGGCGCATGACGCCCTTGCCGCCAGCTTCGATTGCAACAAGGCCGCGAGCGGCACGGAAAAGCTGATCTGTAGCGATGCCGAAACGTCCGCGCTGGACGACAAGCTGCAACAAGCCTACAAAACGGCGCTGCTGGCGACGGATGCGTATGGCAAAAAGGAGCTCGCCAAAGAACAGCGCAACTGGATCAAATACACCCGTGGCATCTGCCTGGACGTGGCGTGCCTGCGGCAGGTCTACACCGACCGCATCGCTATGTTGGCACGCAATGAGAAAAACATTGAGGACGGAGAGTCCCACTGCATAAAGCCCGGCGCCTATCTGCACGGTATCCATTATTGTGACGTCGGCGCGCAGGTTTCCCGAGACCCCAATGATCAGATCGACTCGTTCAATCAATCTCTGGAGCAGCAGAAGCAAAGCGGTCGAATTATCGGTTGTCATCGGCTGATCGTCCTATCGGATGGGATGCACATTGGTCCAGGGCCTGGCGCGCAGATTTTTGGTGGCTACTGTGTCTTGCAAAATGGTACGCAACGCCAGAACGTGGCGATCTGCAACGACGACATGATCGGCGATTTCCAGGTACAGCCAGTCACACAGCAGGATACCTCCGATAAACGCCTGATCGATTTCACTTATTCGCAATGCTATGGCGGTTGATGCGCACACCTATGAATTAGAAGGAGTCGGCCATGTCCGATAGCGCCACCATCACCCGCGAACAACTGCTTACGGTTTATGTTGCCACTGAGCTTGGAGGCAAAGCGGTAGATTCCAATCACTTTTCCTATGCTGGGCTCGCCAAAAGCACCTATTCGTTCGGCCTGCTGCAATTCGATGTCGGCCACTCCGGTGCCGACAACAACAATCCGGTAGAAGACTTTCTGACAGCAAACGGTTTCGGCACTGCCGACATCAAGGATTTGAAATCGCATGGGGGTCTGTCGCGCGAAAAATTGGACGCCCTCGATGCCAAGCTGCAGGCGATTCCGCAGGCGAAGATCGATCAGTTCACCAACGACCAGCTGGATAGAAGGGTTGCTGACGTAGGGAGCGCCATCGATCGGGTTCGCGCGCTGAACCCGACGGCCGCCGACGCCATCGTCCAAGACCCCAAACTCCAGTTAGGTATCGCTGATTACGCCAACCAGTTCGGCCATGCCGGCCCTCAGCTTGTCGGGTTTCTGGCCGGGAAGTCGGAAACCCTGAAGACCACCGGCATCACCGTACAAGCGGGCAACCCACCTACTCGAGAAGATATCCAGACGTTCATCGGTGCGACGCAGTTTGGCCACAACCCAGCCAATGCGCGCGGCGTCGCAGGCCGCGAAGAACGCTTCAACAAAGCGATGGACGAGCTTGGGCTGGGCTCCGCTACGCAGAACCAACAGCGCTCAGCCGATTCCATGGCGCATCCCAAAAGCTTGCGTCAAGGTGATCGCGGCGAAGCGGTAGGGATCACACAACAGCAGCTGCGCGACCTCGGCTACACGGATGCCAAAGGCAAGCCTCTCCCCGTGGACAACGATTTCGGCCCGTCCACCTACGCAGCCGTCAAAGCTTTTCAGTCAGACCAAGGTCTCACGTCCGATGGCGTCGTCGGCAAAGATACGGCCAATGCCTTGACCACGCAGGTCGATGCCCTGCAAAAGAACCAAGGCCCGAACGCGCTCAATGGTCCCACCGCCTTCGACATCACCAAGGATAGCTCGGTGCACGACATGTTCGAGGCCATCTGTGCTGCTGCCGGCAAAGGGGATATCAACGGCATGACGGCCGTTGGCCATGCCTATGCGCAATCGCCCGAGGGGCTGGCTGGGTTGGCGATGGGTGCACAAGCGAATCAGATGCAAGCCCAAGTGATGCAACAGGCGCAGCTACTGCAACAGCAGGCACAGACCCAGGTGCGGCAACAGGGTCCGGTCATGACGCGATAATCAAAGGAAGGAGCCGTAGCCATGGACAGACAGGAATTCGAAGCGTTGATCGTCAAGATCAATATGTTTGCCGCAGGTCTGGAAAAGCTTGAGGGCCGGCTGGTCGATCAATTTGATCAGGCGACCCAGCGGATAACCCAAACCGCGACGAGCTTGGCGAGCGCCGCCGATCAGTCGGCGGCGCTCGGCTCCGAACGACTGGAGCAAAACGCGTCAAGGGTGATTGCTGCCGGCGCCAACAGCGCGGTCAACGATTTGCTCCATCGTATGGGCCAGGCAGTGGGCGGACTCGAAAGCGCGCTCCGCAATCTACAGCAGCGCGCTGCCATGATCGACCGCGTGCATGTCGCCACGGCCTGGAAAGCATTCATCGGCCTGGCACTCAGCGGCGTGGTGATTATCGGCGTCGCTGCTTATTTCGCTTGGGATGCCCGTCAAATCCTTCAGCAGGCCAAATGGGTCCGCCAGGTGAATGCAGCCGAAGCCGCCGGCAAACTGGCGCCATGCCCGGATGCTCAAGGCATCTGTGCGCTCATTGGCAAAAAATGGGTACGACTCGATCAGACTTGATCGTCGGACAAGCCTCTTCGAATGGGGCCCGGCTACCGGGCTAGCGGCTTGAGTAGATGTCAAACTCCCGAGAACATCCGGTCCGCTAGTCGAAGCTCACGACTATCAGCTTCTCACGACAATCGCCTTACTTGCGCAAGCGTGGCACGCCATGCGAATCGCGTTCTTCGATGGCGACGGGTCGCGTATCCAGACGGCCGCCGACCATGTTGGTGTCGGGCAATGGCTCGGTCGCATCGCCACGCGCCAAGGCGATGGCATTGCGATAGCAGCGTTGCGCGAGCGTGGCGTCGCCCTGGGCGGTGTACATGTCGCCCAAGGCTTCCCATGCATTGGCGCTCGGCGCGAGCGCAATCGAGCGCTCCAGGTATTGGCGCGCCTTGTTGCCCAAGTTCATTCGCACGCACATGCGACCCAGCGCCAGCATAAGGCTCGGATCGTTGGGATGACCATCCAGCCAGCCTTCGGCGCGGCGAAGGCGTGCTTCGAGATCGTCGCCGGCGAGCATGCTGTAGGTTTCCACCAATTGCGGCGACCATTCGCGACGCAGCGCGGATTCCACTTCATCCATCGCCGGAAGCACCAGGCCATAACCGGCGGCCTTGCGCGCGTACGCGTCGACGACGGCCGGCGCGCGGCGCTGTGCCTTCGGCAGCTGCGACCACAATGTGTTGAGCACGGCGCCATCGGTCGCTGCATTGAGGCTGGCGACCAGTACCTGCGTTTCCAGCGCACTGTAGCCGCGAGTACCCAGCACGCCGCTTTTCTGCAACGGATCGAGCGCGGCGCGTGCGCGGCGCATGTCGCCGCTTGCCAGTGCCGCGAGTGCGTATTCGCGCCAGCCGCCAGGGCTGAGACTGCCGCTGTCGGCTTCGGGAATCAGCAAGGTCAACGCGTCGGCGGGCTTGCCGTCACGACGCAACACGCGCGCGCGCAAGACGCGCGCTGCGCGCGGGGCGACCTGTGCCGCTTCGTCCAGCGATTCCAGCGCACGGCCGTGTTCGCCGCGACGCGAAGATGCTTCGGCTGACGCAAGCAAGGCCGGTCCACGCAAGGTGCCCAAGCGGGAGGCACGATTGAGATCGCGTTCTGCATCGCCATGGCGGCCTTCCATCAACGCCACCAGACCATCGGCGAGACGTTGCTGGCTCAGCTTGCGGTGGCGCCGCGAAAACGCACCGAATGGCCAACGCGCCAGGCGCCAAAGCACCGTGACCAACACCCATGCGAGCAGCAACAGCAACACGGCGGTGAGCAGACTGGTCTTTGCGATAAAGCCACGAAAACGCACCAGCACTTCGCCCGGATCCTCGGCGACCCAATGCCAACAAAACGCCGCTAGCGTAGCCACTACGACCAGCAACAGAATCCATCGCCACAGCTTCATGGCTTCTTCCCGCTGGAAGATGGCATGCTGTCGGACTCAAGCTTGAGCGCGTGCACGGCGCGGAGGTTGCGCAGCTCGCTGAGCGCACCGCCGAGCATCACCGGAATCGCGGGCTTGAGCTGATTGCCGAGCGTCACGATCTGTTCGCGCGCCTGTTGCACGGCCGGCGACTGCGCATCGAATTGCACAGCGAGGCCGGCATCGGCGCGCTTGAGCGCAGCCGTGCAGGCATCGTCGTCCCATGCGATCAGCGCAGTCTGTGCCTGTGCAAGATCCAGCGCGACCAATTCGCGTGCAATGCGCGCATCGGCGATATCGACCGGCGCGCCGTTGTCGCGCGTGATCTTGATGACGCTGAACAAGGCGCGATGGATGCGTGCCCAGAAGCCGTTGTCCGTATTCGCAGCCGGCTCATCCAAAGGCTTTAGCGGCAGATTCGGAAGATCGTTACGCAATTGCACGACGGCATGGAGCAATTGCTCGCGATCCGCGGTTTGGCTTTTCAGCAGCGCTTCGTGCTCGGCATCGATGCTTTGGCGCACGCCGCCAAAAGCGTTGTCGTTGACTGCCGCCAGCGACTGACCGGCCAGTGCATAGGCTTGCGCGGCGGTCTGCGCGTCGTGGAACAACGTGTAGCGCTCGGCGCCCATGCGCAGCAGGGATTCGGTTTCATCCAGCCGCATGGCGTCCTGGCCGGAGAGCGTCTTTTCCGACAGCTTGCCGACCGCCTCTTCCAGGTCGCGCATGCGCTGGTCCTGCGAGAGCAGTTCTTCGCGCAGCGAGCGATTGACCTGGTCGGCATCGTTCAGTCGCTGGATCAGCACGGCATCCTGACTGGCCGCGCCGTTGAGCGCGTGTTCCATGCCATTGACGCGCTCTTCCAAACTGGTGGTGGTGCGCAGTGCCACGGTGCTGATGTGCGTGAGGTTCCACTGCCTCCACGCCACGTAGCCCACCCCGACGATGGCGATGAGGGCCAGCAGCAAGGCCAGCGCAAGCGTGCCGCCGTTCGAGCGCGGCGGCGTCTGCGGCCGGTTGGCACGCGTGGTTTCGGAGGGCACGCCCGTGGGCGCGGTGCGTTCGGAGGTGAGGTCGTCCTGGCTCATGGGCGAATGCTAACAGCCCAAGCGGTCCGCTTCGTGGCATGTGTGTGAACAGACGTCACAGGCACAGGCGAGCAGATCGTCGGACACCGCCGATCGAGCCAAGTAAACCCGCGAAAAGCCGCTGGAACGGGCCTGATCTGCGATCCGCTCGCTGCTGGCGATGGCATTTGCCGAGCACAGCCGCCGCCAGGCTTCTTCAGGCAACTGGGTTTGAAGATGCTGGATGGATTCAGCGCTGGAGAGCAGCACGCAGGCCGTAGCGGGTAGATGCTGCACGGCCTGGATATGACGCCTTCCCAATCTAGGCGCGGTCCGGCGGTAGACGTGCACCTCGCGCACCGCGGCGCCGCGTGCGGCGAGCTGCTGCTGCAGCAACCCGCGCCCGTCCGGTGCGGTAATCAAGGTTACGTGACGATCTTGCGCATGCTGCAGCACAGGCAGATCCAGCACGCCTTCGCTGTCTTGCCGCGCAACCGGGACTTGGGCGTCGATCCCATGGCGATGCAGCGCCCGTGCCGTACTCTGCCCTACCGCGATCACACTCGCGCGCGTCGACGGCGGTGCGAGAGCAACGGCGTGGCGAACCGCAGTGGGGCTGGTAAAGATCAGCACATCATCGCGTTGCGCCTTTTCCCACTCCGCTCGCACTGATTCCCGATCGGGCGCCGCGCGCAGCGACACCCCGGGCAACAACAACGGCACCCCGCCGAGCGCGCGCACCCTTCGCGCCAGCGTGGAACCCGTGCCTGCGGGTCGCGTGATCACGACGGTGCAACCGGCCAGAACTCCACCGTGTTGTGAAGATTGCGCACTCACGCCAGATTCCGCCGGAAAAAGGTCAGGACCGGAGTGTAGCGTCTACACTTGTCGTTCCCCTTCCCCAAGACGACGCTCGATGAACAAACCCGATCTGCAGGCTGCCGCCCAGGCCCTGGTGGCCTTTATCCATGAAGGCATTCCGCTGGCCCGCGCGATGGCGCTGGAATTGGGCGATTACGACGGCGAAAGGTTGCGCCTGGCCACTCCGCTGGCACCCAACGTCAACGACAAGGGCTGCGCCTTCGGGGGTAGTCTGGTGAGCCTGATGACTCTCACGGGCTGGGGTTTGGTCGAACTGGCGCTGCGCCGGCACGGCGAGGACTGCGATGTTTACGTGGGCGAATCCACGGTCCGCTACCTCAGCCCGGTATGGAACGACTTCGCGGCCGAGGCACAGCGCGCCGAGGAAGCGGACTGGGACACCTTCTTCGCCACCCTGGCCGCCCGTGGCCGCGCGCGCATAGCCGTGACCTGCCACGTACCGGGCGAACCCGGCAAGCCGGCCGCCACGCTTGCGGCACAGTTCGTGGCAAAGCGCCGCGCGGCTGCGGCACAATAGCGTTCGACTCGGAGGGGAGTTCGCGTTATGCGTCGTATTGTCGGTCCGATCCTGCTGTCGACCGCGCTGCTGCTGTCCGGCTGCGCCACCAACAAGCGCCAGGATGCGCTCAGTTTGACGATGATCCAGTACGCCAACGCCGTACGCTTCGATGGCTTCGAGGCGGCCGAGCAATTCGTCGACCCCAAAGTGCGCGCGGCGCACCCTCTTACCGACCTCGCCCGCGCTCGCTTCGATCAAGTGCAGGTCAGCGGCTATGACGACGGCAACGGCCCGATCCCGGTAAGCGACAACGAAGTGCGTCAAAACGTGCAGATCAGCCTGACCAACATTCACACCCAGTCCGTAAGAACCATCGTCGACCACCAGGTCTGGCGGTACGACCCGGACAAGAGCCATTGGTGGCTGGAAAGCGGTCTGCCAGATATCGCACCCCAGAACTAAGCGTAATCGTGCGCTGAGGCTATAATCCGGCGTTTACCTGTAACCGCGCGGCCTCGCCCGCGCCTGTGGATAGTTCATGAACGATTTCCTGCAAAAGCTGCCCCAGTTCGCGGGCCACCATCTCGAACTGTCCCTGTTGTTCGCCGGATTGGTCATCGCGCTGATCGTCACCCAGATCATGGTGCTGATGCGCAAGTACACCGAGCTGACGCCGGCCGGACTCACGCAGCTGATCAACCGCGACAGTCCGCTGCTGATCGACCTGTCCGCCATCGCCGATTTCGAAAAGATGCATGTGCCGGGCGCCAAGCATGTCGCCATGAGCCAGTTCGACCCGGAGAACAAAGACCTCGCCAAGGCCCGCGAACTGCCGGTGGTGGTGATGGACAAGGACGGCCGCGGCTCCGATGGCGCCGCGCAGCGGTTGATCAAGGCCGGGTTCACCCGTGTCTACACGCTTGGCGGCGGTGTGCTGGCCTGGCAGCAGGCGCAGTTGCCCGTCGCGAAAGGCAAGAACTGAAGGGATGCTCTGAACAAGTTTGCGCAGGCGTCATGATGTGCAGATGGCTCACAGGCCGCGTTGCGCGGCGCAGGGAAGACTGGCCGTCTTTTCAAGGCGCGCGGCGCAGCATGCGAGCCTTCTGGACATCACCCTTCGGGCCAGTCCTGTC